>CAWCEY010000004.1:0-9988 GCA_963794715.1 uncultured Solirubrobacterales bacterium
GACTGCTAATAGCACCAAGAGAATGGGACTCGATATGGAGCTGCACAGGGTCGAGTCAATGCTTATCTCAATTGCGGCGGAGAGGGATGAGCGACAGCGGATCAACGCATGGTTGCGATCGTTCCTGACGAAGCTCGAGAGTGACGAGCAGATTAACGACAACGCCGTCACTGACGACATGGTTCAGTCAGCGACGGCCCGGGAGATCGTTGCATTTGTTAACGCGGAGCTAGGAGAGGCTGAATGAAGATGCCTGAGGGAGATGGACTTCTGGTGCTTGAGGAGGATGGGCTCGTATCCGAGGAGGAGGAGCTTCTCCCATATCTGAAGCGTGTCCTGCTTGCGCTGCGTAAGGCTCGTGATCAGCTTCGAGAGCATGAGCAACGCGACTGCGAGCCGATCGCGATCGTGGGGGTGAGTTGCCGCTACCCCGGCGGGGTCTCAAGCCCCGAGGAGTTCTGGGAGCTGCTTGCGCGGGGTGGGGATGCGATCTCGGAGTTCCCTTCTGACCGGGGCTGGGATCTGGGGGCGCTTTATGACCCCGACCCCGATCATCCCGGTACCAGCTATGCCCGTCACGGTGGTTTCCTCTATGAGGCGGGCGAGTTCGACGCGGATCATTTTCAGATCTCTCCGCGTGAGGCGCTGGCGGCCGATCCCCAGCAGCGGTTGTTGTTGGAAGGGGCGTGGGAGGCGTTTGAGGACGCTGGGATCGACCCGGCGAGCCTGCGGGGCAGCCAGACGGGGGTTTTCGCGGGGATCATCTCTTCTGACTATGGTCTTGGTGCGCGGCCCGAGCAGGAGCTCGAGGGGTTTGGCCTGACGGGCAGCACCTCGAGTGTGGCCTCGGGGCGGGTGGCGTATGCGTTTGGTCTTGAGGGGCCGGCGGTCTCGATCGATACGGCTTGTTCTTCTTCGTTGGTGGCGCTGCACTTGGCGTGTCAGGCGCTTAGGCAGGGTGAGTGCGAGATGGCGCTGGCGGGCGGGGTGACGGTGATGGCCTCCCCGGGCGCGTTCATCGAGTTCTCGCGTCAGCGTGGTCTTGCGCCCGATGGGCGTTGCAAGTCTTTCGCTGATGCGGCCGATGGGACGGGTTTCTCGGAGGGTGTGGGGCTGGTCGTGCTTGAGCGTCTCTCTGAGGCGAGGCGCAGGGGTGATCGTGTGCTTGCGTTGATCAGGGGCAGCGCGGTCAACCAGGATGGTGCTTCGAATGGGTTGACGGCTCCTAATGGTCCTTCTCAGGAGCGGGTGATTGCGCAGGCGTTGGCTGCGAGTGGGCTCTCGCCGGGTGAGGTTGATGCTGTGGAGGCGCATGGTACGGGTACGGTTTTGGGTGACCCGATCGAGGCGCAGGCGTTGATCGCGGCGTATGGCCAAGAGCGCCCCGATGGGCCTCTTTATCTGGGGTCGGTGAAGTCCAATATTGGTCATACCTCTGCTGCCGCGGGTGTTGCGGGTGTGATCAAGATGGTGTTGGCGTTGCGGCATGGGGTGTTGCCCAAGACGCTGCATTTGGGGGAGCCTTCGAGGCATGTGGATTGGTCTGCTGGTGCTGTTGAGTTGTTGCGTGAGGCGCGGCCTTGGCGGGCTAATGGCAGGCCGCGGCGGGCTGGGGTTTCTTCCTTCGGGGTCTCGGGCACTAACGCGCACGTGATCCTGGAGGAGGCGCCAGGTCTGCACCGAGCCCGGGCCCGCCGAGGCTGGCGATGGCGCTTCGCCGGGTGGTGCTGTGTTCGCTGGGTGGTGTGGCTGGGGCGTTGCCGTTGTTGGTTTCGGCTAAGAGTGAGGTGGCGTTGCGGGCGCAGGCGCAGCGTTGGGTGCTCGTTTGCGTGGAGTGTCCTGAGTTGGGGCCGTTGGATGTGGCTTTTTCGTTGGCGAGTCGTGCGCAGCTGGAGCGGCGTGCGGTGGTGGTGGGTGGTGACCGTGAGCGACTGTTGGCTGGTCTGGATACCCTCGCTCGTGGTGAGCCGGCGGAGGGGTTGGTTAGGGGGGCTGTTGCGCGTGAGCGGGGAAGCGTGGCGTTTGTTTTTTCGGGGCAGGGTTGTCAGTGGGGTGGGATGGCGTTGGGGTTGTGGGAGTCATCGCCGGTGTTCGCGGCGGAGATGGATGCTTGTGTGCGGGCGTTTGCGCCTTACTTGGGTTTCTCGCTTGAGGATGTGTTGCGTGGTCGGGAGGGTGCTCCGGCGTTTGAGCGGGTGGATGTGCTTCAGCCGGCGTTGTTTGCGGTGATGGTGTCGTTGGCTGCGTTGTGGCGTTCTTGTGGGGTTGTGCCTGCGGCGGTGGTGGGTCATTCCCAGGGGGAGATCGCTGCTGCGTATGTGGCGGGTGGGCTGTCCTTGGAGGACGCGCGTGTGTGGTGGCGTTGCGCAGTAGGGCGTTGGCGGATGAGCTTGCGGGCCGTGGTGGCATGGTCTCGGTGGCGACTCGGCGCGCGATGAGGTCGAGCTCGTTGCTTGAGCCTTTCAGAGAGCGGGTGGCGCTGGCTGCTGTGAATGGGCCTTCCTCGGTAGTGGTCTCGGGTGAGCCCGAGGCGCTCGGGGAGCTGCGGTTCGCTCTGTGAGGCCAGGGGGCTGCGGGCTAAGGCAGATCCCTGTCGATTATGCTTCGCATTCGCCGCAGATCGAGGCGATCCAAGGGCGTCTGGAAGGAGAGCTGGCGCAGGTCAGCCCGCGTTCTGGTGAGGTCCCGTTCTATTCGACCGCGGTTGGTGCTGTGGTCGATACCAGCGGGGCTGGATGGTGCGTATTGGTATCGCAACCTGCGCCAGACCGTGCTTTTTGAGCAGACCACCCGTCTTTTGCTTGAGGATTCCTTCAGCACGTTTATCGAGGTGAGTCCTCACCCGGTATTGACGATGGCGATCGAGGAGACGGCTCGAGGCCGTGGGGGGGGATGCTGGTGCGGTGGCGGTCATCGGCTCGCTTAGGCGCGAGCAGGGCGGGCTAGAGCGGTTCCTGTGCTCGCTCGCGGACGCTCACGTTCATGGTGTCCAGGTTGATTGGGCGGCGCTGTTCGCGGGCCGCGGCGCACGGCGGGTCTCGCTGCCTACCTACGCGTTTCAGCGCCGGCGCTACTGGCTTGCGTCTGGGGCTGGTGCGGGGGACGCGGGTGCGCTGGGGTTGTCTTCTGCTGGGCACCCGTTGTTGGGTGCCGCGGTGGAGCTGGCGGGCGACCGGGAGGGCCTCGTGTTAACTGGTCGTCTGTCGCTTGGGACTCATTCTTGGCTTGGGGATCACGCGGTTATGGGGACGGTGTTGTTGGCGGGTGCTGGGTTTGTTGAGCTGGCGTTGACGGCGGCGGAGCGGGTCGGCGCCCAGGAGATCGAGGAGCTCACCTTGCACGCCCCGTTGTTGCTCTGCGAGCAGGGGGCCTATCAGGTTCAGCTCGCGCTCTCAGAACCCGATGACGCCGGCAGCCGCTCGATCGAGATCTACTCCCGCCCAGAGACCCAGGGCGATGAGGTCGAGGTCTCCGGGTGGACGCTGCATGCCTCGGGTGTCCTCGCCGGGCAACAGGGCCCCCTGCCAGGAGGGCTGGAGGGTCTTACCGAGGGTTGGCCGCCGCCGGGCGCTGAGCAGCTCGATGTCGGGGAGTTCTATGAGCGCGCCGCTGACGCTGGCTATGAGTACGGGCCTTCCTTTCAAGGGCTCAGGCAGGCATGGCGCTCTGGGGAGGGGGTGTTCGTCGAGGTGGCGTTGCCCGAGGAGCAGGAGGCCCAAGCGCAGGGTTTCTGTGTTCACCCCGCGCTCTTTGACGCGGCGCTGCACGGGCTGGCGCTGGGAGCACCCGAGAACGAGGGGGTGCAGGTTCCGTTCTCTTTCTCGGGTGTGCGTCTTTACGCCCGCGGCGCCTCCGAGCTGCGGGTGCATCTGAATGCGCAGGAGGGCACACCGGGCTTGGTCGCGGTCGACTCCGCGGGTGACCCCGTGCTCTCAGTCGAGCGTATCCAGCTACGACCGATCGATCACACCGCATTGAGAGCGAAGGCGCCGGGGGCTCACGATGCGCTGTTTGAGCTCAACTGGGTGCCACTACCCACAGGAGAGGCAGGTACCGGCCACACGGGGCCTGTGAGGGAGAGCAGGTGTCGGCAACGGGATGCCTGTGGGTGAGGGTGGTGTTGGTCACACGGTGATTGTCGGTGAGGGGGGTGTTGGGCGTGTGGTGCTGTTGGGCTCCGGAGAGGAGCTGGATGGTGCGGGTATCGAGTTTGAGCGCCACCGCGATCTGGATGCGTTGCGGGCCGCGCTTGAGCGGGGTGAGCCCGCACCGGAGGTTGTGCTGGTGAGCGCGCAGACGCTGATAGAACCCGCTGGTAGCGAGCCTGCTGGTGGCGAGCTGCTGGTGGCGGGCCTGCTGTGGCGGCGGGCCTGCTGGTGGTGCTGGGCTGGCTGGTGGCGAGCTGGCTGGTGGTGGGCCTGCTGGTGGTGCTTGTTGGTGGTGGGCCTGCTGGCAGTGGGCCTGCTGGTGGTGCTGGGCTGGCTGGTGGTGGGCCTGCTGGTGGTGGTGGGCTGGCTGGTGCGGTTCGTGAGCTGACTGTGGGTGTGCTTGGGTTGTTGCAGGGTTTCCTCGCCGTGGAGGGCTTGGGGGAGGCGCGGCTGGTGTTGGTGACGCGGGGTGCGCTGGCGGTACGGGGTGAGGCCCCTGACCTGTTGCAGGCGGCGTTGCCTGGCTTGTTGCGTAGTGCGTGTGTGGAGCACCCCGGGCGCTTGTCGTTGATCGACGTGGATGCTAGCGAGGCTTCTATGGGCGTCCTGGTGGGTGCGTTGGTGAGTGGGGAGCCGGAGGTCGCGCTGCGGGGGGGTGAGCTGCTTGTGCGGAGGCTTGCGCGTTCTGGGTCTGGTGGTTGGCTTGTTCCTGTGGGGGGTGGGGGGTCGTGGCGTTTGGGTATTGAGTCTCCGGGTTCGCTTGAGGGTCTCGCGCTTGGGGGTGTGGGTGTTGGTGAGCCGTTGGGGGCGGGGGAGGTGCGGGTAGCGGTGCATGCGGCGGGGTTGAATTTTCGTGATGTGTTGATCGCGTTGGGGGTGTATCCGGGTGAGGCTCCGCTTGGGAGTGAGGGTGCGGGGGTGGTGGTTGAGGTAGGGGGCGATGTGGGGGATCTTGCTGTGGGTGATTGTGTGATGGGTCTGGTGCCGTTTGCGTTTGGGCCGTTTGCGGTGAGTGATCGGAGGTTGCTTGTGAGGGTGCCGGAGGGCTGGTCGTTTGCTCAGGCCGCGTCGGTTCCGACTGTGTTTTTGACGGCTTATTACGCGCTGGTGGATTTAGCGCAGGTGCGGTGTGGTGAGTCGTTGTTGTTGCATGGTGCTGCTGGTGGTGTGGGGATGGCGGCTTTGCAGCTTGCGGCTTACATGGGTGTTGAGGTGTTCGCGACGGCTCACCCGAGTAAGTGGGAGACCCTTGAAGGGTTGGGTATTGGTGGTGGGCGTATTTGTTCTTCGCGTGATGTGGGGTTCAGGGAGAGGTTTTTGGAGGCGACGGGTGGGCGTGGTGTGGATGTGGTGCTTGATTCGTTGGTTGGGGAGTTTGTGGATGCTTCGCTTGGGTTGTTGCCGCGTGGTGGGCGGTTTATTGAGATGGGGAAGGCTGATATTCGTGATCCTGACCGGGTTGCTGGGGAGTTTCCGGGTGTGAGCTATCGCGCTTTCGATTTGTTGGAGGCTGGCGCGGAGCGTATCCAGGAGATGCTGGCAGAGGTGATGGGGCTCTTTGAGCGGGGTGTGCTGCATCATTTGCCGGTCTGGAAGTTCGATGTGCGTCGCGCACCAGAGGCGTTCAGGGTGCTGCGGGAGTCCCGGCATATCGGGAAGATCGTCTTAGAGGTCCCTCAGCCACCCGCCCCCGAGGGCACGATCCTGATCACAGGAGGCACCGGCGGCCTGGGGGGCCTCTTAGCGCGTCACCTAGCAGAACACGGTGCTCGCCAACTGTTGCTGATCAGTCGCAGCGGGCTGGACGCGCAGGGCGCGAGAGAGCTAAAGGGCTCCCTAGAGGTCCTAGGCGCCACGGTGACGGTGGCTGCCTGCGATGTCGCGGACAGTGCGCAGCTAAAGCGCGTGATCGCGCAGATCCCTGAGGCGCATCCCCTCAGCGTGGTGATCCATGCGGCTGGGGTGATCGAGGACGGCGTGATCTCCTCCCTTGATGGTGAGCGTTTGCGGCGTGTGATGGATCCCAAGGTCGCGGGCGCGCTGAACCTGCACGAGCTCACCAAGGATATGGCGCTCAGCGAGTTCATCCTGTTCTCCTCGGCCGCGGGTACCCTGGGTAGCCCCGGCCAAGGCAACTACGCGGCCGCGAACACGTTCCTGGATGCGCTAGCGGCCGCCCGCCAAGCCGAGGGCCTACCCGGTAGCTCGCTGGCGTGGGGGCAGTGGGCTAGTACCACCGGTATGACCGGGCACCTCGATGGGGGCGATCTCGCGCGCCTTGAGCGCTCCGGTATCCACGCGCTCTCCCGCGAGCAAGGCCTCGAACTCTTCGATACCGCTCGTGCTGTCGGCCAGCCTTTGTTGTTGCCAGTCTCGTTGGATCTCGCGGTGTTGCGCGCCGGCGCACGGCTGGGGTTGCTGCCCGGGGTCATGCGGGGGCTGGTACGCGCCCCCGCTCGCCGGGCAGCGGCCGTGGGGAGCCAGCTAGCTCGCAGGCTAGGAGAGGCACCCGAGCCGGAGTGGGAAGCGATCGTGCTGGAGCTAGTGCGTGGCCAGGTCGCCTCGGTACTGGGCCACACCTCCGGTGACGCGATCGACCCCCAGCGCAACTTCAAGGACGCCGGGTTTGACTCCCTCGCCGCCGTCGAGCTCAGAAACCGCCTAGTCCAAACCACCGGGCTCAAACTCCCAGCGACCCTCATCTTCGACCACCCCACACCCACAGCGGTAGCAAAGTTCCTACGCGAGAAGGTGCAAGGCACAAAACGCGCCACACCGGCCGCCACGCGTACACGGTCGGAGGAGCCGATCGCGATCGTGGGAGTGAGTTGCCGCTACCCCGGCGGGGTCTCAAGCCCCGAGGAGTTCTGGGAGCTACTCACGCAGGGTGGGGACGCGATCTCAGAGTTCCCTTCCGACCGAGGCTGGGATCTGGGAGCGCTCTATGACCCCGACCCCGATCATCCCGGTACCAGCTATGCCCGTCACGGAGGTTTCCTCCATGAGGCCGGCGAGTTCGACGCCGATCATTTTCAGATCTCTCCGCGTGAGGCGCTGGCGGCCGATCCCCAGCAGCGGTTGTTGTTGGAAGGGGCGTGGGAGGCGTTCGAGGACGCCGGGATCAACCCGGTGAGCCTGCGGGGCAGCCAGACGGGGGTCTTCGCGGGGGTCGTCACTTCTGACTATGGTCTTGGTGCGCGGCCCGAGCAGGAGCTCGAAGGGTTTGCGCCTGACGGGCAGCACCTCGAGTGTTGCCACGGGGCGGGTGGCGTATGCGTTTGGTCTTGAGGGGCCGGCGGTCTCGATCGATACGGCTTGTTCTTCTTCGTTGGTGGCGTTGCATTTGGCGTGTCAGGCGTTGAGGCAGGGTGAGTGTGAGATGGCGTTGGCGGGTGGGGTGATGGTGATGGCCTCCCCGGGCTTGTTCATTTCTTTCTCGCGTCAGCGTGGTCTTGCGCCTGATGGGCGTTGCAAGTCTTTCGCTGATGCGGCCGATGGGACGGGTTTCTCAGAGGGTGTGGGGCTGGTCGTGCTTGAGCGTCTCTCTGAGGCGAGGCGTAGGGGTGATCGTGTGCTTGCGTTGATTAGGGGTAGCGCGGTCAACCAGGATGGTGCTTCGAATGGGTTGACGGCTCCTAATGGTCCTTCTCAGGAGCGGGTGATTGCGCAGGCGTTGGCTGCTAGTGGGCTCTCACCCAGCGAGGTTGATGCTGTGGAGGCGCATGGTACGGGTACGGTTTTGGGTGACCCGATCGAGGCGCAGGCGTTGATCGCGGCGTATGGCCAAGAGCGCCCCGATGGGCCTCTTTATCTGGGGTCGGTGAAGTCCAATATTGGTCATACCTCTGCTGCCGCGGGTGTTGCGGGTGTGATCAAGATGGTGTTGGCGTTGCGGCATGGGGTGCTGCCCAAGACGCTGCATTTGGGGGAGCCTTCGAGGCATGTGGATTGGTCGGCTGGTGCTGTTGAGTTGTTGCGTGAGGCGCGGCCTTGGCGGGCTAATGGCAGGCCGCGGCGGGCGGGGGTTTCTTCTTTCGGGGTCTCGGGCACTAACGCGCACTTGATCTTGGAGGAGGCGCCAGGTCTGCCCGAGCCCGGGCCTGTGGAGGCTGGCGATGGCGCTTCGCCGGATGGCCTTCCGCTGCGATGGCGCTGTGGTGCGCGGGGTGGTGCTGTGGGCTGGGTGGTGATGGTCGTTCGCTGGGTGGTGTTGGGTTTGGGGTGTTGCCGTTGTTGGTTTCGGGGGGGAGTGAGGTGGCGTTGCGGGCGCAGGCGCAGCGGTTGGGTGCTCGTTTGCGTGGGTGTCCTGAGTTGGGGTTGTTGGATGTGGCTTTTTCGTTGGTGGGTCGTGCGCAGTTGGAGCGGCGTGCGGTGGTGGTGGGTGGTGATCGTGAGTGTTTGTTGGCTGGGTTGGATGCTTTGGCTTGTGGTGAGCCGGGGGAGGGGTTGGTTAGGGGTGTTGCGGGGGTTGGTGGGAAGCTGGCGTTTTTGTTCTCGGGGCAGGGTTCGCAGTGGGTGGGTATGGGTAGGGAGTTGTATGAGGTGTTCCCGTGTTTTGCTGGGTCGTTTGATGGGGTGTGTGCTGAGTTTGATCGTTATTTGGGGCGGCCGTTGAAGGAGGTTCTGTTCGCGGCTGAGGGTTCGGAGGGCGCGTTGCTTGATCGGACTGAGTTCACTCAGCCGGCTCTGTTTGCGTTGGGGGTCGCGTTGTTTGACCTTGTTGGTTCTTTTGGGGTTGCCCCTGATTATTTGATCGGCCATTCCGTTGGGGAGCTTTGCGCGGCGTATGCGGCGGGTGTGTTGTCCTTGGAGGACGCGTGTGCGCTGGTCGCAGCCAGAGGCCGTTTGATGGGGGGCCTAGCGCAGGTGGGTGCTATGGCGGCTGTTGAGCTTTCAGAGCGCGACGCGGTCGAGAGCCTCGCGGGGCTTGAGGAGAGTCTTTGCTTGGCTGCTGTCAATGGGCCTCGCTCGGTGGTAGTCTCGGGTGAGCAGGAGGCGCTTGGCCAGTGGGAGGCCTCCCTCAAGGAGGGCGGGGTCAGGGTCAGGGGATTGCGTGTCTCTCACGCTTTTCATTCCTCGCTTATGGAGCCGATGCTCGCGGGAGCTCAGGGAGGTCGCGGAGGGTCTTTCTTTCTCGGCGCCCAGGCTGCCGGTCGTCTCGAACGTGAGTGGGGGTCTGCTCTCTGCTGAGCAGGCCGTCTCGCCTGAGTATTGGGCTCGCCATGCCCGGGAGACTGTGCGTTTCTGCGACGGGGTACGCTCCCTGGAGCAGGCGGGCGTCACACGGTTCCTGGAGCTCGGCCCTGACGGGACCCTAAGCGCGCTGGCAGCACAGTGCCTGAGCGTCGAGGCTGAGCAGGGAGCACTGATCGCGCCTAGCATGCGCGCGCACAAGCCGCAGGTGGAGTCCTTCATCGGCTTCCTCGCGGACGCTCACGTCCACGGCGTCCAGGTTGACTGGGCGGCGCTGTTCGCGGGCCGCGGTGCACGGCGGGTCTCGCTGCCTACCTATGCGTTTCAACGCCGCCGCTACTGGCTTGCGTCTGGGGCTGGGTCGGGGGACGCGGGTGCGCTGGGGTTGTCTTCTGCTGGGCACCCGTTGCTGGGTGCCGCGGTGGAGCTGGCAGGCGACCGGGAGGGCCTCGTGTTAACTGGTCGTCTGTCGCTTGGGACTCATTCTTGGCTTGGGGATCACGCGGTTATGGGGACGGTGTTGTTGGCGGGTGCTGGGTTTGTTGAGCTGGCGTTGACGGCGGCGGAGCGGGTCGGCGCCCAGGAGATCGAGGAGCTCACCTTGCACGCCCCGTTGTTGCTCTGCGAGCAGGGGGCATATCAGGTTC
>CAWCEY010000005.1:0-8822 GCA_963794715.1 uncultured Solirubrobacterales bacterium
TGTGGCCGGTACCTGCCTCTCCCGTGGGCACTGTGTGGCCGGTACCTGCCTCTCTTGTGGGTAGTGGCACCCAGTTGAGCTCGAATAGCGAATCGTGAGCCCGCGGTGTGTTTGTCGTTAGCGCGGTGTGATCGATCGGTCGTAGCTGGATACGCTCGACTGAGAGCACGGGGTCGCCCGCGGAGTCGACCGCGACCAATCCCGGTACGCCCTCCCGCGCATTCAGATGTACCCGCAGCTCGGACGCGCCGCGGGCGTAAAGACGCACACCCGAGAAAGAGAACGGAACCTGCGTCCCCTCACCCTCAAGCGCTCCTAGCGCCAGCCCGTGCAGCGCCGCGTCAAAGAGCGCCGGGTGAACACAGAAACCCTGCGCTTGGGCCTCCTGCTCCTCGGGCAACGCCACCTCGACGAACACCCCCTCCCCAGAGCGCCATGCCTGTCTGAGTCCTTGAAAGGAGGGCCCGTACTCATAGCCAGCCTCAGCGCAACGCTCATAGAACTCCCCGATATCGAGCTGCTCAGCCCCCGGCGGCGGCCAACCCTCGGTAAGACCCTGGAACCCTCCTGGCAGGGGGGCCTGTTGCCCGGCGAGGACACCCGAGGCGTGCAACGTCCACTCAGAGACCTCGAGCTCATCAACCAGCGTCTCTGCACGGGAGTAGATCGCGAACTCTCGCCGGCCTGCATCATCGGGCTCGTTAGATCAGAATTTGGAGCTGGACCGCGCCCTCACGGAGGACCAGAGGCGCTTCCAGGACCAACTCCTCAAGCACTTCGCACGCCATCATTCTGCCGGCTGCCATAACCAGCTCAACGAACGCAACGCCAGGTACTACTACAGCCTCGAGGATTACGTGATCCCCGATCCAAGAATGAGTAGCGAGCGATAGCCGTGTCGTGAAAAGCCAGTCCTCTCGGTCGCCTGCCAGCTCCACCGCGGCACCCAGCAACGGGTGCCCAGCAGGAGACTGCCCGAGCGCGCCCGCGTCCCCCGACCCAGCCCCAGACGCAAGCCAGTAGCGGCGGCGTTGAAACGCATAGGTAGGCAGCGAGACCCGCCGTGCGCCGCGGCCCGCGAACAGCGCCGCCCAGTCAACCTGGACGCCGTGGACGTGAGCGTCCGCGAGGAAGCCGATGAAGGACTCCTCTTGTGGCTTGTGCGCGCGCATGCTAGGCGCGATCAGTGCTCCCTGCTCAGCCTCGACGCTCAGGCACTGTGCTGCCAGCGCGCTTAGGGTCCCATCAGGGCCGAGCTCCAGGAACCGTGTGACGCCCGCTTGCTCCAGGGAGCGTACCCCGTCGCAGAAACGCACAGTCTCCCGGGCATGGCGAGCCCAATACTCAGGCGAGACGGCCTGCTCAGCAGAGAGCAGACCCCCACTCACGTTCGAGACGACCGGCAGCCTGGGCGCCGAGAAAGAAAGACCCTCCGCGACCTCCCTGAACCCCGCGAGCATCGGCTCCATCAACGAGGAATGAAAAGCATGAGAGACACGCAACCGCCTGACCCTGACCCCGCCCTCCTTGAGGGAGGCCTCCCACCGGCCAAGCGCCTCCCCCTCACCCGAGACAACCACCGAACGAGGCCCATTGACAGCAGCCACGCAAAGACTCTCCTCAAACCCCGCGAGGCTCTCGACCGCGTCGCGCTCTGAAAGCTCAACAGCCGCCATAGCACCCACCTGCGCTAGGCCCCCCATCAAACGACCTCTGGCTGCGACCAGCGCACACGCGTCCTCCAAGGACAACACACCCGCCGCATACGCCGCGCAAAGCTCCCCAACGGAATGGCCGATCAAATAATCAGGGGCAACCCCAAAAGAACCAACAAGGTCAAACAACGCGACCCCCAACGCAAACAGAGCCGGCTGAGTGAACTCAGTCCGATCAAGCAACGCGCCCTCCGAACCCTCAACCGCGAACAGAACCTCCTTCAACGGCCGCCCCAAATAACGATCAAACTCAGCACACACCCCATCAAACGACCCAGCAAAACACGGAAACACCTCATACAACTCCCTACCCATACCCACCCACTGCGAACCCTGCCCCGAGAACAAAAACGCCAGCTTCCCACCAACCCCCGCAACACCCCTAACCAACCCCTCCCCCAGCTCACCACAAGCCAAAGCATCCAACCCAGCCAACAAACACTCACGATCACCACCCACCACCACCGCACGCCGCTCCAACTGCGCACGACCCACCAACGAAAAAGCCACATCCAACAACCCCAACTCAGGACACCCACGCAAACGAGCACCCAACCGCCGCGCCTGCGCCCCCAACGCCACCTCACTCCCCCCCGAAACCAACAACGGCAACACCCCAAACCCAACACCACCCAGCGAACGACCATCACCACCCAGCCCAACACCACCCAGCACAGCACCATCCAGCACAGCACCATCCAGCCCAACACCACCCAGCACAGCACCATCCAGCCCAACACCACCCAGCACAGCACCATCCAGCACAGCACCATCCAGCCCAACACCATCCAGCAAACGACCAGCACCACCCAGCCCAACACCACCCAGCACAGCACCACCCAGCCCAGCACCACCCAGCACAGCACCATCCGGCGAAGCGCCATCGCCCGCCTCCACCGGCCCGGGCTCAGGCAAACCTGGCGCCTCCTCCAAGATCAAGTGCGCGTTAGTGCCCGAGACCCCGAAAGAAGAAACCCCCGCCCGCCGCGGCCTGCCATTAGCCCGCCAAGGCCGCGCCTCACGCAACAACTCAACAGCACCAGCCGACCAATCCACATGCCTCGAAGGCTCCCCCAAATGCAACGTCTTAGGCAGCACCCCATGCCGCAACGCCAACACCATCTTGATCACACCCGCAACACCCGCGGCAGCAGAGGTATGACCAATATTGGACTTCACCGACCCCAGATAAAGAGGCCCATCGGGGCGCTCTTGGCCATACGCCGCGATCAACGCCTGCGCCTCGATCGGGTCACCCAAAACCGTACCCGTACCATGCGCCTCCACAGCATCAACCTCGCTGGGTGAGAGCCCACTAGCAGCCAACGCCTGCGCAATCACCCGCTCCTGAGAAGGACCATTAGGAGCCGTCAACCCATTCGAAGCACCATCCTGGTTGACCGCGCTACCCCTAATCAACGCAAGCACACGATCACCCCTACGCCTCGCCTCAGAGAGACGCTCAAGCACGACCAGCCCCACACCCTCTGAGAAACCCGTCCCATCGGCCGCATCAGCGAAAGACTTGCAACGCCCATCAGGCGCAAGACCACGCTGACGCGAGAAAGAAATAAACAAGCCCGGGGAAGCCATCACCATCACCCCACCCGCCAACGCCAACTCACACTCACCCTGCCTCAACGCCTGACACGCCAAATGCAACGCCACCAACGAAGAAGAACAAGCCGTATCGATCGAGACCGCCGGCCCCTCAAGACCAAACGCATACGCCACCCGCCCCGTGGCAACACTCGAAGCGCTAGCGGTCACCACATAGCCCTCAAGATCTCCAAAACCAGACCCCCCAAACTCCCGCTCAGGCCGCGCACCAAGACCATAATCAGAAGCGATGACCCCCGCAAAAACCCCCGTCTGGCTCCCCCGCAAGCTCACCGGGTCGATCCCCGCGTCCTCAAACGCCTCCCACGCCCCTTCCAACAACAACCGCTGCTGCGGATCGGCCGCCAGCGCCTCACGCGGAGAGATCTGAAAATGATCGGCGTCGAACTCGCCGGCCTCATGGAGGAAACCTCCATGACGGGCATAGCTGGTACCGGGATGATCGGGGTCGGGGTCATAGAGCGCTCCCAGATCCCAACCCCGGTCAGAAGGGAACTCTGAGATCGCGTCCCCACCCTGCGTGAGTAGCTCCCAGAACTCCTCGGGGCTAGCAACCCCGCCGGGGTAGCGGCAACTCACCCCCACGATCGCGATCGGCTCCTCCGACCGCGCCTGCAACTGCCGATTTAGCTCGCGGAGTTGTTCCACCTCGATCAAGGAGGCGCGTAGCGCTTCAGTGGCCCGCCTCATATCAATCGCCATAGTCGGGTCAGATCCTCTCTCTTGCGGCACCCATCTCAAGGGCCTTTTCAACAAGGCCGTCAAAGTCCATCGTCTTAATGCGATTCACACCATGCCCTTCTGCGCCGTTACTCTCGTTGATGGAACCGTTTGCATCGACACGCGCCATCTCTAGTAGCACGTCTAGTAAGCCGCTGTTTCGTAGACGCGTCAAGGGGATCGAAGCAAGCGTCTCTCGAATATCCGAATCACGAGAGTCGCGTTCAGCAGTGCCGCCACGCAACGCCCCTGTCAGCAGATGCGCAGCTACTGCTGTGGGTGTGGGGTGGTCGAAGATGAGGGTCGCTGGGAGCTTGAGCCCGGTGGTTTGGACTAGGCGGTTTCTGAGCTCGACGGCGGCGAGGGAGTCAAATCCGGCGTCCTTGAAGTTGCGCTGGGGGTCGATCGCGTCACCGGAGGTGTGCCCCAGTACCGAGGCGACCTGGCCGCGTACGAGTTCCAGCACGATCGCTTCCCACTCCGATTCGGGCGCCTCTCGTAGCCTGCGAGCCAACTGCCCGCCAGCCGCTGCTGCCCGGCGAGCCGGGGCGCGTACCAGCCCCCGCATGACGCCCGGCAGCAGCCCCAGCCGTGCGCCGGCGCGCAACATTGCGAGATCCAACGAGACTGGCAACAACAAGGGCTGGCCGACAGTACGAGCGGCATCGAAGAGCTCTAGGCCCTGCTCGCAGGAGAGCGCGAGGATACCCGAGCGCTCAAGGCGCGCCAGATCACCCTTCGGAGCGGCGGCTTGCACTGGCCCCGGCGCGGCGGCTTGAAGTGGCTCCACTTCGCGTCGGTTGTTGTGTGTGTTGATCTTCTCTGTTTGTGACTTTCGGCGGTGTCTCGTGGAGTGGAGCGCGTAGCGCGTAACGGAGGGAGATATCGCCGGCGCGGTCCGTGGTGGGGGGTCAGGCGGCTCCTTTCTTGGTGCGGTTGAGCCCGTGGTTGAAGCGCCAGGACTCTGCTCCGGTGTCGATGATGTGTGCTCGGTGGGTGATGCGGTCCACGACGGCCTTGGCGAGCCGGGCGTCGGGGAAGACCTTGGTCCACTCCCCGAACGGGAGGTTGGTCGTGACGATCAGCGAGGCTCGCTCGTTGCGCTCGGAGATCACCTGGAAGACGAGCTCTGCGGCTCCCTCGGGCAACGCGAGGTACCCCAGCTCGTCGAGGACGACGAGCTCGGTGCGGGCGTAGCGCGCGATGACGCGGCCGAGCTCGCGGCGGCTCTCGGCCGCTTGCAGCTCGTTCGCCAACGCGGCGAGTGTGGTGAACCTGACGCGGCGTCCTTGCTGGCAGGCGAGCACCGCGAGGGAGATCGCCAAATGTGTCTTGCCGGTACCGCTGTCACCGAGAAGGATGACGCTCTCGCGGTCATCGATCCAGGTGCCCTGCGCCAAGGCGGCGATCGTGGCCTGGGGGATCTTCGGGTTCTCATCGAACTGGAAGTCCTCAAGGCGCTTGGTGAGCGGGAACCGCGCGTCGATCAGCCTTCGGCGTTCGCGGCGCTCAGCGCGCTCTGAGACCTCCGCTTCCAGGAGCGCGGCGAGGTACGCGGTCGGGGTCTGCTGGTCGCGTGTGGCCTCCTCGGCGAGCCCGCGGAAGCGGGCCCGGACCGTGGGGAGGTGAAGCTCGCGTGCGTGCGCGTCGATCAGTGCTTCCATCGCTTGGACCTTCGCCGGGGCGCTCATCGACCTGCCCCCGTCCCGAGCAGCTCGTCGTAGCGTGCGAGTGTCGGCGGTGGCGCCCCGACCCCAGCCAGACGCGCGGGGAGATCATCAAGCGTCGCGGGCCGGGCGCGAGTACCGCGCCTCACCAGCACCGCGACCGCGCGTCCGTCGTAGGCGCCCGCGGTCAGCGCGCCACGGACGGCCAGCTCGACCTCGCTGGCGCTGTGCTCGCGGGCGAGCATCAACACGTCGACCATCTGCCGGGCGGCCTCACTGGCGCCGTAGCGCTCGGCGATCTTCGCCCACAGCTCGTCGAAGACCGACGGCCAGGCGCCGCGCTCGCGTTCCTGGGAGAGAGCGACCGAGCCGGCCAGTGCGCCCGGCTTGCGCGCGAGCAGCTCCAGGTAGTGGTCGAGTGAGGCCGACACGCCGTAGCGGCCCTGCAGACGCTCGTGGAGCGCGACCAGCCCACCGCCGTGATGCAGCTCGATCTCGCGAGCACCCACGCGTGAGTGAACGCGCAGCCCAGCCAGACGCACGGGCACCGAGTAGTCGTTCTGCTTGATCGTGACCAGCGCCTTGGTATTCACCCTCGGGGTGGCCTCCTCCGCCGTGGAAGCCTTCTCGGCTGGCAGCCCGCGCAACAGCGGGCGCTCCCTCGCGAACGCTTCACCCACGGTCTCCGGGCGCCCGGAGATCCGGCGGTGAAGGTCCGCCTCGCATCCGACGAGCAGCCGCGCGTTCAACTCAGCGAGCGTCAAGACCTCCGGGACGGGCACGAGATGACGGCGGCGGAAGCGCCCCACCTCGCCCTCGATTCCGCCCTTTTCGTGTGCCCCCTCGATCCCTGGGATCGTGAACTGCGACTTATAGAGGTAGTGCGAGCGCAGCGCGATGAACCGGTCGGTCTGCACGCGCTGGCGGCCCCTGAGGACCTGCTTGACTGCGCTCGCGAGATTGTCGTATCGCACCAGGCCGAAGACCCCGCCGAACCACTCAAACGCGTGGACGTGAGCCTCCAAGAACGCCTGCTGAGAGCAGTGCGGGAACGCCATCGCGAACGCTGCCCCCGAGTGACACGCACGCATGTGGAACAGGTAGACCTTCGTCGCGCAAGCGGCCATCCAGACCTGCGCCTCACCCCAGTCCACCTCGCCCTCCACGCCCGCCTTACGGATCTGCGGCACGAACGCCTCAACGCCCTCGCCGCGTTCCCGGCGCCGACGATGCACATACTCCCGGACCGTGCGCTCAGCGACATCAGCCGCGTGCTCATCACGCAGGCGCTCCCAGATCCGCCTCGCAGTATGGCGCTGCTTACGCGGCGCGTCACGGTCCGCCTCAAGCCAGGAGTCGATCAGCTCCTGGTAGACCCCCAGCTTCGGCGCCGGCCTGCCGACCGGCGTCCGCTTGACGGGCGGCAACGGCGAAGCCAACGCCTGACGCACCGCACGGCGATGAACACCGTAACGCACCGCCAGCGCCCTGATCGACAGGTCCTCCCGGTCCCGGTCCCTCCTGATCTGCTCGAACGTCTCCATACGTGATCCCATTCCTTCCGCCGCCTTCCGCTCGAGCTCCATGAGCACCGAACAGTCGGCTGCCAGTCGGACGGAGGTGGGGCCAGTTCAGACCGCCGCAGTGGGGCCAGATCAGACCGCCATTCCCAACCCTCCCCCAGATGCCCAGTCATACCACTCGCACTAGCCCACTGCCCCCAGGCGAGTGAGCTACCGGGTAGGCCCTCTGCTTGGCGGGCGGCTGCGAGCGCATCCAGGAATGTGTTCGCGGCGGCGTAGTTGCCTTGTCCGGGGCTACCCAGGGTACCCGCGGCTGAGGAGAACAGGATGAACTCACTGAGCGCCATGTCCTTGGTGAGCTCGTGCAGGTTCAGCGCACCCGCGACCTTGGGATCCATAACACGCCGCAGACGCTCACTATCAAGGGAAGAGATCACGCCATCATCGATCACCCCAGCCGTGTGGATCACCGCGATGAGGGGGTGCGTCTTGGGGATTTGCGCGATCACGCGCTTTAGCTGCGCGCCGTCCGCGACGTCGCAGGCTGCCACCTTCACCTTCGCGCCAAGGTCTTCCAGAGAGCCCTTCAGCTCTCTCGCGCCCTGTGCCTTTAGCCCGCTGCGACTAATCAACAACAACCGGCGCGCGCCGTGCTCAGCTAGGTGACGCGCCAACAAGGCCCCCAGCCCTCCGGTGCCGCCCGTGATCAGGATCGTGCCGTCTCCTTGGAGCCCGGGCGTAGAGACCTCACCATGATCGTGCTCCTCAACCCCGTCTAGCCTGTCGGCCTTCACACGCGCGAGCCTCGGCACTAGCAGCTCACCCTCCCGCAGCGCGACCTCCGGCTCCTCACTCACCAACGCACCCACCAAACCCCCCATAGAGGCCTCGCTTGCATCCACGTCGATCAACGACAAGCGCCCGGGGTGCTCCATACAAGCGCTGCGTAGCAGGCCGGGTAGCGCCGCCTGCAGCAAGTCGGGGGCCTCACCCATCCGTACGGCCAGCGCACCGCGCGTGATCAACACCAGCCGCGTCTCCCCCAGGCCCTCCTCAGCAAGGAAACCCTGCAACAACCCAAGCACACCCACAGCCAGCTCACGAACCGCACCAGCCAGCCCACCACCAACAAACTCACCGCCAACAGGCTCGCCACCAGCAGGCTCGCCACCAGCCAGCCCACCATCGCTACCAGCGGGCTCGCTACCAGCCGGCTCTGTCAGCGTCTGTGAGCTCACCAGCACAACCTGCGGCGCGGGCTCACCCCGCTCAAGCGCGGCCCGCAGCGCGTCTAGGTCGGGGTGGCGCTCGATCTCTATGCCCGCTCCGTCCAGCTGCTGACCCGCGGAGCCCAGCAGCACCACGCGCCCAACGCCACCCTCACCCACAGGCACCGTGTGGCCAGTACCTGCCTCTCCCGTGGGTACTGTGTGGCCGGTACCTGCCTCTCCCGTGGGTACTGTGTGGCCGGTACCTGCCTCTCCCGTGGGCACTGTGTGGCCGGTACCTGCCTCTCCCGTGGGTACTGTGTGGCCGGTACCTGCCTCTCCCGTGGGCACTGTGTGGCCGGTACCTGC
>CAWCEY010000006.1:0-46353 GCA_963794715.1 uncultured Solirubrobacterales bacterium
AGATGCTCGTGCCGAGGCTCGCGCGTGTGAAGGCCGACAGGCTAGACGGGGTTGAGGAGCACGATCATGGTGAGGTCCCTGCACCCGGGCTCCAAGGAGACGGCACGATCCTGATCACGGGCGGCACCGGAGGGCTGGGAGCGCTATTGGCGCGTCATTTGGTGCAGCGCGGTGCTCGCCGGTTGTTGTTGATCAGTCGCAGCGGGCTAAAGGCTCAGGGCGCGAGGGAGCTGAAGGGCTCTCTGGAGGACCTTGGCGCGAAGGTGAAGGTGGCAGCCTGCGATGTCGCGGACGGCGCGCAGCTAAAGCGCGTGATCGCGCAAATCCCGAAGGCGCATCCCCTCAGCGTGGTGATCCACACGGCTGGGGTGATCGATGATGGCGTGATCTCCTCCCTTGATGGTGAGCGTCTGCGGCGTGTTATGGATCCCAAGGTCGCGGGTGCGCTGAACTTGCACGAGCTGACCAGGGATATGGGGCTCAGTGAGTTCATTCTGTTCTCCTCGGCCGCGGGTACCCTGGGTAGCCCCGGCCAAGGCAACTACGCCGCCGCTAACACGTTCCTGGATGCGCTCGCGGCCGCCCGCCAAGCAGAGGGCCTGCCCGGTAGCTCACTGGCATGGGGGCAGTGGGCTAGTGCGAGTGGTATGACTGGGCATTTGGGGGAGGGTGATCTGGCGCGCCTTGAGCGCTCGGGTATCCTTGCGCTGTCTTCTGAGCAGGGTCTTGAGCTCTTTGATGCCGCTCGTGGGGTGGGCCAGCCTTTGTTGTTGGCGGTGTCGTTGGATTTCGCGGTGTTGCGCGCCGGCGCCCGGTTGGGGTTGCTGCCGGGCGTCATGCGGGGGCTGGTGCGCGCCCCGGCTCGCCGGAGCGCGGCGGCTGGCGGGCAGTTGGCTCGCAGGCTACGGGAGGCGCCCGAATCGGAGTGGGAGGCGATCGTGCTGGAGCTCGTGCGTGGCCAGGTCGCCTCGGTGCTGGGGCACACCTCCGGTGACGCGGTCGACCCACAGCGCAACTTCAAGGACGCCGGGTTTGACTCGCTCGCCGCCGTCGAGCTCAGAAACCGCCTAGTCCAGGCCACCGGGCTCAAGCTCCCAGCGACCCTCATCTTCGACCACCCCACACCCGCGGCGGTAGCAAAGTTCCTACGCGAGAAGGTGCAAGGCACAAAGCGCGCCGGACCGGTCGCCAGGCGCGTACGGTCGGAGGAGCCGATCGCGATCGTAGGGATGAGCTGTCGCTACCCCGGCGGGGTCTCAAGCCCCGAGGAGTTTTGGGAGTTGCTCGCGGGGGGTGGGGATGCGATCTCGGAGTTCCCTTCTGACCGGGGCTGGGATCTGGGGGCGCTTTATGATCCCGACCCCGATCATCTAGGGACCAGTTATGCGCGTCATGGTGGTTTTCTGTATGAGGCGGGTGAGTTTGACGCGGATCACTTCCAGATCTCTCCGCGTGAGGCGTTGGCGGCTGATCCTCAGCAGCGGTTGTTGTTGGAAGGGGCGTGGGAGGCATTTGAGGATGCGGGGATCGACCCGGTGAGCTTGCGGGGTAGCCAGACGGGGGTTTTTGCGGGGATCATGTCTTCTGATTATGGTCTTGGTGCGCGGTCTGAGCCGGAGCTTGAGGGACTGCGTCTGACGGGTAGCACTTCGAGTGTTGCTTCGGGGCGGGTGGCGTATGCGTTTGGTCTTGAGGGGCCGGCGGTCTCGATCGATACGGCTTGTTCTTCTTCGTTGGTGGCGTTGCACTTGGCGTGTCAGGCGTTGAGGCAGGGTGAGTGTGAGATGGCGTTGGCGGGCGGGGTGACGGTGATGGCCTCCCCGGGCGCGTTCATCGAGTTCTCGCGTCTGCGCGGTCGTTGCGCCTGATGGGCGTTGCAAGTCTTTTGCTGATGCGGCTGATGGCACGGGCTGGAGCGAGGGTGTGGGGTTGGTGGTGCTGGAGCGTCTGTCTGAGGCGAGGCGCAGGGGTGATCGTGTGCTTGCGTTGGTCAGGGGTAGCGCGGTCAATCAGGATGGTGCTTCGAATGGGTTGACGGCTCCTAATGGTCCTTCGCAGGAGCGGGTGATTGCGCAGGCGTTGGCTGCGAGTGGGCTTTCGCCGGGTGAGGTTGATGCTGTGGAGGCTCATGGTACGGGCACGGTTTTGGGTGACCCGATCGAGGCGCAGGCGTTGATCGCAGCGTATGGCCAGGATCGCCCCGATGGGCCTCTTTATTTGGGGTCGGTGAAGTCCAATATTGGTCATACCTCTGCTGCTGCGGGCGTTGGGGGTGTGATCAAGATGGTGTTGGCGTTGCGGCATGGGGTGTTGCCCAAGACGCTGCATTTGGGGGAGCCTTCGAGGCATGTGGATTGGTCTGCTGGTGCTGTTGAGTTGTTGGGTGAGGCGCGGCCTTGGCGGGCTAATGGTAGGCCGCGGCGGGCTGGGGTTTCCGCCTTCGGGGTTTCGGGCACCAACGCGCACGTGATTTTGGAGGAGGCGCCAGGTCTGCCCGAGCCCGGGCCCGTGGAGGCCGGCGATGGCGCTTCGCTGGATGGTCTTCCGCTGGGTGGCGCTTCGCGGGATGGTGCTGTGCTGGGTGGTGCTGGGCGGGGTGGTGCTGTGCTGGGTGGTGCTGTGCTGGGTGGCGCTGTGTTGGATGGGGCGTTTGGTGAGCTCGAGGCGCTGCCGTTGTTGGTTTCGGCTAAGAGTGAGGTGGCGTTGCGGGCGCAGGCGCAGCGGTTGGGTGCTCGTTTGCGTGGGTGTCCTGAGTTGGGGTTGTTGGATGTGGCTTTCTCGTTAGTTGGTGGTCGTGCGCAGCTTGAGCGGCGTGCGGTGGTGGTGGGTGGTGACCGTGAGCGCCTGTTGGCTGGTCTGGATTCCCTTGCTCGTGATGAGCCGGCGGAGGGGTTGGTCAGGGGGGGCGGGGTTGCGCGTGGTCGGGGTGGCGTGGTGTTTGTTTTTTCGGGGCAGGGTTGTCAGTGGGGTGGGATGGCGTTGGGGTTGTGGGAGTCATCGCCGGTGTTCGCGGCTGAGATGGATGCTTGTGTGCGGGCGTTTGCGCCTTATCTTGGGTTTTCGCTTGAGGATGTGTTGCGTGGCCGGGAGGGTGCCCCAGAGTTTGAGCGGGTGGATGTGCTTCAGCCGGCGTTGTTCGCGGTGATGGTGTCGTTGGCTGCGTTGTGGCGTTCTTGTGGGGTTGTGCCTGGGGCGGTGGTGGGTCATTCGCAGGGGGAGATTGCTGCTGCGTATGTGGCGGGTGGGCTGTCGTTGGAGGATGCTGCGTGTGTGGTGGCGTTGCGTGGTAGGGCGTTAGCGGATGAGCTTTCGGGCGGTGGTGGCATGGTCTCGGTAGCGGCTGGTGTGGGTGAGGTCAGCTCGTTGCTTGAGCCTTTCAAAGAGCGGGTGGCGTTGGCTGCTGTGAATGGGCCTTCCTCAGTAGTGGTCTCAGGCGAGCCCGAGGCACTCGGGGAACTGCGGTTGCTCTGTGAGGCCAGGGGGCTGCGGGCTAAGGAGATCCCTGTTGATTATGCGTCGCATTCGCCGCAGGTTGAGGTGATCCAAGGGCGTCTGGAAGAAGAACTGGCGCAGGTCACCCCGCGTTCTGGTGAGACCCCGTTCTATTCGACCGCGGCTGCTGCGGTGGTCGATACCAGGGGGCTGGATGGTGCGTACTGGTATCGCAACCTGCGCCAGACCGTGCTTTTTGAGCAGACCACCCGTCTTTTGCTTGAGGATTCCTTCAGCACGTTTGTGGAGGTGAGTCCTCACCCGGTATTGACGATGGCCGTAGAGGAAACGGCTGAGGCCGTGGGGGGGGATGCTGGTGCGGTAGCGGTCATCGGCTCCCTCAGGCGCGAGCAGGGAACACTAGAGCGGTTCCTGTGCTCGCTGGCAGAGGCTCACGTTCATGGTGTCCAGGTTGATTGGGCGGCGCTGTTCGCGGGCCGCGGCGCACGGCGAGTCGCGCTGCCCACCTACGCGTTTCAGCGCCGGCGCTACTGGCTGGCGTCCGGGGCTGGCTCGGGGAACGCGAACGCGCTCGGGCAGTCTCTAGCTGAGCATCCGTTGCTGGGTGCCGCGGTGGAGCTGCCGGAGGGTGGACACGTCTTCACCGGCCGCCTCTCCCTGGAGGCTCACCCGTGGTTGGGAGACCACGCGGTAATGGGCACGGTGATCGTGCCGGGTACGGGCCTTTTGGACCTCGCTCTGTATGTCGGTGGTCAGCTTGGCTGTGAGAGAGTGTCGGAGCTAACGATGGAGCTGCCCCTTCAGCTGTCCGAGGGTGAAAGCGTGCAGATGCTCGTCTCAGCCGGCGAGGTGGACGAGTCCGGCGAACGTGCGATCGGGATTTACTCCCGCCTGGAGGAGGCCACGAACGCCGGCATGCTCGCCGACGGCGAGTGGATCTGCCACGCCAGGGGGACGCTGAGCCAAATGGAGGCGAGCAGCGCGGCGGCTTCCAGCGCCGAGGACATCAGCGCCGCGGCTCCCGCCGGGGAGGCGGGTCGTCTGGTCGCGGAGGGAAGCTGGCCCCCGGAGGGCGCCGAGGCCGTGGACATCGAGGGCATCTACGACGGCCTCGCCGAGCGCGGCTACGACTACGGAGCGGCGTTTCAGCGCCTGCGGCGCGCTTGGCGGCGCGGAGAGGAGGTGTTCGCGGAATCCTCGCTGACGGAGGAGCAGCACGCCGACGCCGGCCGCTTTGGCATACACCCCGCGCTGCTCGATGCGGCGTTTCACCCGCTGCTCATGTCGATGACCACGGGGAATGCCCCGATCCTGCCGTTCGCGTGGAAGAACGTGCGGCTGTTTGCCGCGGGCGCATCGACGCTACGCGCCAGATTCGCTTTCTCAGCCGAGGACACCACGATCGTTTTCGAAGTGGCCGACGAGAGGGGCGAGTCGCTCATAGCCGCCGGCTCGCTCATCGGCCGCGAGATCTCAAGTGAGCAGCTGGCAAGCGCCGCGGGCATTCGTCGCGATCTGTTGTTTCGGCGGGACTGGATCCCGGTCTCCATGACGACCGCCGCGGAGGATTGGGCGCTGCTCCTGCCCGGTGGCGAGACGCCCGCGGCGCCGGCTCATGCTCACGCGCGCTCCGCGCGCGCCCATGCGAGCCTCGAGTCGCTGGCCGGGGCCGCCGAGCGGGAGGGCGCGCCGCTCCCGGCACTTGTGCTCGTGGACTGCAGCCGCCGCGACACCCACGCGGACACCGCCGTCGCCGCGGCTGCTCACCGGGTGTTGCACACGGTCCTGGGACTGATCCAGGAATGGATCTCTGACGAGCGCTGGTCGTATTCGCGCATGGTGTTCTTGACCAAGGGCACAGTCCGCGCGAGCGCGGACAATCGCGTGTCCGACCTGGTCGCCGCGGCGCTCGGCGGCCTGGTGCGCTCGGCCCACTCCGAGCATCCCGGGCGCTTTGGCCTGCTCGACATCGACGATGCCGAGTCCTCCGTCCGGGCGTTGCCCGGCGCGTTGGGCTCGCAAGAAGTGCAGCTGGCGTTGCGCGGTGGGCGCGTGCTCGCTCCACGGCTGGCACGCGCCGCTCGCGCTGCGGCGGGCGACACCGTCCTCGACCCGGGCTCCACCGCGCTGATCACCGGCGCCGGCGGGCTGGGCGGCGTTATCGCGCGACATCTGGTGGCCGCGCATGGTGTGGGCAACGTGATCCTGGCAAGCCGACGGGGCCCGGAGGCCGACGGCGCGACGCAGATCGAGGACGAACTCGTGCGGCTGGGCGCGCGCGTGCAGATGGTCGCGTGCGACGTGTCCGACCGCGCTCAGGTGCAGGCGCTGATCGACTCGGTGCCCACGCGCCATCCACTGCGCGCGGTCGTCCACACCGCCGCCGTGTTCGCCAACGGCACGGTCGGCACGCTCACCCCGGAGATGCTCGACCGCGTGCTCTCACCCAAGCTCGATGCGGCGCTGCACCTGCACGAGCTCACCGCGCATCTGGATTTGCAGGCGTTCGTGATGTTCTCCTCGATCGCCTCGGTCTTCGGTGGGCCGGGACAGGCCAACTACGCCGCCGCCAACGCGTTCCTGGACGCCCTGGCCGAACACCGCCGGGCACGGGGGCTGCCCGCCACCGCCGTGGCCTGGTCGCTGTGGTCCGAGGCGGGCGCCGGGCGCGGGGCCGACGAGATCGTGGTCCGCAGAGCGGTCGGCTCGGCCAGCCTTGGCTCGCTCTCATCTGAGCAGGGTCTCGAGCTCTTCGATGCGGCGCTCGCCGGCCCCGAGGCGATGGTGGTCGCCTCGCCGATCGACAAGCGCGTGCTGCGCCGTGAGATCGACGCCGACGCGGCGCCCCCGCTGCTGTCGGGGCTGGTCCGCGCGCGGTCTCGCGGCAAGCCAGCCGGGGGGGCGCTCGCGAGCCGGCTGGCCGCCACGCCGGAGGACGAGCGCGCAAGCGTTGCGCTGGAAGAGGTGCGGATGCAGATCGCAAGGGTGCTGGGCCACGAGTCCGTCGAGGCCGTAGACGCGGACAGGCATCTGCTCGAGTTGGGATTCGACTCCGTGGTCGCGATGGAACTGCGCAACCGCCTGAACCACGCGGCGAACTTGCGGATGCCTGTCACGCTCGTATTCGACCATCCGACGCCGGCCGCGCTGGCGCGGCATCTCCTGGAGGAGTGGCGGCGCTCGGGCCAAGACCAAGAGGGCCGCATCGCGGCCACCGCCGGTGCCGCCGCGCAAGAGCGCACGGCGCCCATGTCCCCGGCGGTGCCCATGTCCCCGGCGCCGCCCACATCGGCGCCGCCCTCGGCGTCGCTCACGTCGGCGTCGCTTACGTCGGCGCTGCCCACGTCGGCGTCGCTTACGTCGGCGCTGCCCACGTCGGCGTCGCTTACGTCGGCGCTGCCCACGTCGGCATCGCTCACGTCGGCGTCGCCCGCGGCCGGCACGCTGAGCACGATGCTGCGCCAGGCGAACGCGAGCGGCAGGGTGGATGAGTTCATGGAGTGGCTCACGCGGGCGTCGAGCTTCCTCCCGACTTTTGACGCTCCGCTGGAGCCGGACGAGGCGCCCGCGGCGATGAGGCTTGCCGAGGGGCCTTCAAGTCCGGGCCTGATCCTCTTTCCATCGTTCGTCGCGACGGGGGGCGCATATCAGTACGCCAAGCTCGCAAAGGCTTTCCATGGCGTACGGAACCTGTCCGTCATACCCACACCGGGCTTCCTCGAGGGGGAACCCCTTCCCGCCACGTTCAAAGCGGTGGTGGAAACGCAGGCCAACGCCGTGCGCCGACATGCCGCGGAGGGCTCCTTCGCGCTCGGCGGGCACTCCACCGGCGGCATCCTCGTCCACGCCGTGGCGGCCCATCTCGAAGAGCATCGGCTTTCCCCCGGCGGCCGTGATCCTGCTCGACACTTACACAGACGCGACGATACTGGACGTGCTGCCGCAGGTATTCGAGGTGATGGTGAAAGACGAGTACGCGCACATGGCCACCAGGGACGCGGGACTCGCCGCGATGGGCGCATACGCCGGGCTAGCCGGCGAATGGGAGGCGAGGGAGCTGGCCGCCCCGATCATGCTGGTGCGGGCCACGCTGCCGATGAACGGCCAGCCGGCCGGCTCCGAGTGGAGGGCCTCCCTGGACACGGCGCACACCGTCGTCGACGTGCCGGGCGATCACTTCACGATGTTGGATGAGCATGCTCAAACCACCGGACAGGAGGTCGAGAAGTGGCTGTCACAGCTGGAACGCGAGCCGCGGTCGAGCGCGAGTTGAGCTGGAACCGATGAGCGCGCCGCTCCTACTGCTGCACGATCACGCCGCCGCAGTTGCGTTCTACGCGAGCGTGCTGTCGGCGCCGGTCGTGGAGGTCGCGACGCGAGCCCGCGCGCGCGCGCCCGCGCAGGCGCAGGACAACAGCCGCACTGGTCACACCAGCGGCGCCTCTGGCACCAGCCGCACTGGTCACACCAGCGGCGCCTCTGGCACCAGCCGCACCTCCCGGGACTGGAGTATGTTCTTCGTCTTGGCGGTCGTCGCGGCCAGTTGTAGCGGCGGGTTTGTCGTCATGCGGCTGCAGATCACGCCGCTCCCGGGTGCCGACACGCTGTGGCCGCTGGTCGTGGGCTTGGCCATGTTGTGGATCGGCATCGCGCTGAGGGGCTGGGCGGTTCTCACCCTCGGGCGCTTCTTCAAGTTGGTGGTGGTCGTGCAAGACAACCACCACGTCATCGACCACGGCCCTTACCGGTGGCTGCGCCACCCCAGCTACCTGGGCGCCATCATCGGCCTGTTCGGGATCGGCGTCGCGGAGGGCACGTGGCTGGGCGTGGCCGTCATGCTGCTCGGGCCCCTTGCCGCCTTCGCGATCCGCATCCGCATCGAGGAGCGCGCTCTGCTTCAAGCGCTGGGCGAGGATTACGCCGCCTATGCTCATCAAACCGCGCGACTCATTCCCGGCCTGTACTGAGCATATGTCTGGCGAGATGAATAGTCATAGCGGCAGCAGCGTCAGTGGCACAGAGACGACGCGTAGTCGTCGTCCTCTCGCTCCATCGACGTTCGAGGTGGAGGCTGAGGGTCCACGGGTCCGCTCGCGCCTCTATCGCTGGGGCTACGCCGTCGGATCTCGTCCGCGCGCGGTGCTTGGCGTTTGGGTGCTGTTGCTGTGCGCGGGCGCCGTGCTCTATCCCTCGCTGCGGCACGCGCTCGGCTCCCCCGACTACGTGCCCACCAACACCGACTCGGCGCGTGTGGAACGACTGCTCGAACACGGCTTCGTGCGTGCCGGCAGCGAGGAGGAGGCGATCGTCTTCTATTCGAGCCGCCAGCTGACCCGCAGTGCGACCTTTCGCCGCGTCGTGGCCGCCGGCATGGCCGTCGCGCGCCGACAGCCCGGTGTGCGAAGCGTCGGAGACCCCTACGGCGTCAACTCGGCGGGCGGCATCTCCTCCGACGAGCACGCCGCCGTGGCGCAGGTCGGAATCGCCGGCGACGTCCGCCAGCGCTTCGGCCGCGTGCAGCAGCTGCAGAGAGCGATCAAAGGCGTGGCGCGCTCGCAGGTGCATGTCTGGCTCACCGGCTACTCGGCGCTCGCCGCCGCGCTGACCAACGTCGAGACGGCGGACATCGAGCGCGCCGAGCGCATCGGGGTGCCGCTCGCGCTGCTGATCCTGCTGCTGGCCTTCGGCGTCGTCGGGGCTGCGCTCATTCCCCTGCTGCTGGCGGGCGCCGGGCTGCTGAGCACATATGGCGTCCTGGCGCTGCTGGCGCAGCTCTTCCGGTTCGACATCCTGCTGGTGACCATCGTCACCATGGTCGGGCTCGGCATCGGCATCGATTACGCGCTGTTCATCGTCAGTCGCTTCCGCGAGGAGCTCGCACGCCTGGACGCGGCCGGACGCGGCGGGCGCGAGGCGGCCGTCGTCGCGGCCGCCACGGCGACGGCGACGTCGGGGCGCACCGTACTGATCTCGGGCTGCATCGTCGCGCTGTCGCTGGCCTCGTTGTTCCTCGCCGAAGGCGCGGTCTTCCAGGAGATAGCCGTCGGCGCGATCGCCGTCGTCTCCTGCACGGTGTTCGCCGCGCTGACGCTGCTGCCCGCCTTGCTCAGCCTGATGGGAGAGCGCGTCAACTTCGGGGCTCTGCCCCGGCGCTTCCAGCCGGCCGACGTCCGCGTGGACATCGCTCCCGGGCAGGGCGGCTGGGGCAGGTGGGCGCAGCTGATCATGCGTCGCCCGATCCTCGCCGCTGCACTACCGACCCTGCTGTTGCTGCTCTGCGTCGCACCGGTGCTGAAATTGCACTACGGCATCAGCCTCAGCGTGCCGTCGCTGTCGGACACGCCCGCCGGGCGTGGCGAGAGTGTGCTGGCCAGATCGTTCACGCCCGGCGCCTTGGCCCCGTTCGAAGTCGTGGTCGTTCCTCGCGCTGGCCGGCCTTTCGACCATGCGGACCTCATGAAGGCCAAGGCGCTGGCGCTGAAGATCGAAGAAAACCCACAGATATTCGGAGTCTTCGAAACCCGTACGCGGGCTGGCATGTTGATCCGCGTGGTGCCCTATTTCCAGTTCGAATCGCGCGCCGCCGTCGCTTTTCTGCACAACCTCCGCGACCGTCTCGCCCCGCGGATCGAGGCCGCCGGCGGGCCACTCATGCTGGTCGGCGGCGCGACGGCGCAGATCGTTGACTTCAGCGACGCCACGCGCGAGAAGTTCCCCGTGGTGCTTGCGGTCATACTCGGACTGTCGCTGCTCTTTCTGATCATCGTCTTCCGCAGCATCCTGCTGCCGCTCAAGGCCGTCGCCATGAACCTGCTCGCCACCGGAGCCACAATGGGGTTGCTGGTGCTCGTCTTCCAGGAAGGCCACGGTCAGCGCCTGCTCGGGTTTGTCAGCCCCGGCTTCATCCAGACCTACCTCCCGATGGGCGTCTTTGCGCTGTTGTTCGGCCTGTCGATGGACTACGAGGTCTTTCTCATCCGGCGTATGCAGGAGACCTGGCTGCGGACCGGGGACAACCGCCTGGCGGTCGCCACCGGCTTGGAACACACGGCGCGCCCGGTTTCGACGGCCGCGGCGATCATGGTGGTGGTGTTCGGCAGCTTCGTCACCGCGAATATAATGGAAGCAAAGCAGTTCGGGTTCGCCCTGGCCGCGGCCGTCGCGATCGACGCGACACTGATCCGCTTGATCCTCGTGCCGGCGTTGATGCGCCTGTTTGGCGCGTGGAACTGGTGGCTGCCGCCGGCAGTGGCACGGCGCCTGCCGACCTGGGGCGTGGACTGAGCCCCAGCAGGCCATCGAAAGCGGGTAGCAGCCGAAGTGGAGTGCTCCCGGTTCGTGGGCCCCCTGAGCGCTTCTATCAATCGCTATCCGTGTAACCGAGTTCCTCTAACCGCAAGGCGATTTCGAGGGCGGCCAGGTTGAGCGGGTCACCAAGAAGCTCCCTCACATCTTTGAGGTGGTTTTCGATTGTACGCCGTGACTTTCTTATGGCGTCTCCGGCGCAAGACGCGCTCCGCCCATACCTGAAGTAGGCGCGCAGCGACTCGCGCGCTGGCCGACCGCCCTTCGCGAGGCTGTTAAGCGGCAATAGGTAAGTCTTTTCGTATGTCTTGACGATGGCGTCATTCTGCAGCGCGCTTACCTCGGGTAGAACATCAGCACAGCGAATCTGACCTCGGGGTTGGTGGCGGGCCACAGCGAACGCCATTTGTGCTTCCCTATGGGTCTGGCGCCATCCATCGAGCCCCCCTCCAGGCTCGCCGATTGCCAGCGACGCATTCCCATGCCTACTCCTCGATAGTGCCCTCCTCAGTTCCGCATTGGATGGCTCAGCCTGTCGGCCGAGCCAAGCCCACAGAACCCCGTTGTGGTCGGGCACCAAGAGCGACGCGCATAAGAGGTGCGCCTGTAGACATCGAAGGACCTCTGCCGCGCCAGGCCCAGTCGCGACCACGCCGAGGTGCCAGGCGAACTCTAAATCGTAGTGCAGGTCGGCGATGTCAGCCGCGCTGACAGATTCTTCGGCGAGCAGTTTTTGCACAATTTCCACGCGGCGCTGCTCCGAGGAGGTTGTGAGGCGGTTTTGCTCGCGGACATACTCGTTTTCGACCACGGCGGTGACACGGTCAATCACCGGATCGAGCGTCTGCATCAGCTGCTGGAGCACATCCTCGGGGGGGTAGCTGAGTCGCTCCGCCTCCTTTGCCAGGATATGGATCAGCTTGTGGTAGCCCGCTTGGTAGCGGCGCAGAATCACTCCTAGACGTACACCGACACAGGCAGCGTAGCGTGCATGTGCCAGCACCTGCGGTGGTATGGGCAAGTGCTCGTCGGTACGCTCTATTATCTCGAGGCAATATTCGACGAGCGTGCCGATGGTTGCGGTCCAGCGGGCGTGATATTCACGGCTGTCGTTGGGTGGTTGGTCGGCGACAACCGCGCAGATGTGATGATAGATCTCTGCGCGGATCTCATTTTGTTGCGATCGTAATGTACGCAGGACGAGCTCGGAGAGGGGGCGCTGGCTGCATAGGTTGTCTGCGGCATCAGGCCGACGCTCGCTCGCGTGGCTTCTCACGCCGCCGGCTGCTGGCCGCTCACGAACACCGCTGTACGCTTCTGGCGTCACAAGCGGGTTGCCGGCGAACCCGGAGCCGGCCGATGTGCTTGCTCGAGGACAGGTCCGGTCCACTGACCAAGCCCACAGCCACAACGCCACCCAATACCGCTGTCAACCGCGAACCAGAGCGCATTCCCGAATCCCCTTTCCCCGCCGTCCGTGGCACCCACGCTGTCGCTCCGCCGATTAATCTCAGTTAATCTCTTCACACGTAACAAAAATGAGAGAGAGCTTCAGAATAAAGGGCTTCCAGCCTCGATCAACATGGTCGGTGGATCCTATTGGACTAAGAGACTCGTGTCAAGGACCAAGCGCCGTGCAGGGTGCGAGCGGTGTCAGACTTCTCGCAGGTCGATCTTGTCGGCGATGATCTGGAAGTCCTTGGTGTTGTAGGTGAGCAGCGGTACACCGTGGACGTTGGCCGTGGCGGCGATGGCCAGGTCCATCGCTCTGCGTCGGGGTGCTCCACCGCGCTGCGCTACGAGTGCGTGCAGTCGTCCGCATTCGCGTGCCGCGGCGGCGTTGAACGGGAGCGCGTCGAAGTGGTCCTCGATCGTACCGAGGCGACGTATCCGGAGCGCGCGCGTCTCCTCGTCACGGGCGATGAGCACCCCGAAGTGAAGCTCGGCCAGGGAAATCACGCTGATCGCGGCGTCCTCCTGTGGTCCTTCTTTGGCGCCAATGAGCACCGACGTGTCAAGCAGAACAGCCACCGTTAGGTGGGGTCCCACGGGTCTGCGAGTTCTCCGCCGAACGCCCTGAGGTCCTCATCAAGGGTGGGGTCCGGCGGTGTCGCCCACAGGTCGGCAAGCTGGGCGCTTGGCACCCACTGCCGTGTGCGCAGCGGGCCGAGTGCGGCGGCCGGGCGTCCGGAGACCGTGATCGTGAACTGCTCGCCGGCCTCGGCGCGTCGCAGCACCTCGCCGATGTGGTTGCGCAGCTCCTTCTGAGGAATAGTCGCCACGCCAACATGGTAGCAGTAGTGCTACCTGATACGTGGGCGCGCTGGGGTGGTAGCGGTGAGGACGACTAGCGGCTCGATGGCTCAATGGGATCAGAGGCTGATGCCAGGCCGTGGCAAGACCCCACCAGGTGGGGGTCTTGCCAACAGGCTTGGCTGGCGACGCTAGAGGCGAGGGCGCGGGTCTTCGTACGGTCCGCCTCCCACCGTGCGGCGGGCGGAGGACACGTAGATCAGCGACAGCACGAGGCCGACGACGCCGGCGACGATGAGGATCAGCCCGATCACCGGACGCGACACGCCCGAGACGTGAAATGTGACGGCGTAGCGGATGATCGCGCCGACGGCGATGAGGAAGATCGATGTGCCGATGGACATAGCTACAGCCCGCTGCCCCTGCGATAGCCGAACCCGCCGCCCGTGAGAAAGACCACGAGGGCCACCAGCAGCAGCAGCCAAAGCAATGGGCTTACGCCGATCCCGCCTGCGACGGCTGCGATTACCAGGACGATCAAAATCAACTCTATGAGGCCCATGGTGCCCTCCTTGCATTGACGTTATGTGCGTGCTCTACGTGAGCGCTGATTTGGACTACTACCCCAAACGAAGCGCGGCGAACCCCTTGCGCCGTCTTGCAGACGAAGCCGGCCTACGCGACACGGAGTCCTTCGCGCGCTCCTTCCACATCCTCTTGATGGGCTTGATCATCGCCGCAAGCGAAGGCGACACAAACGCCGCGCGGCGAGGCAAGTCGGTGGCCTGCCTGCTGATCGAGCAACACCGCTGGGGGGCGGCGCCCCTGGTTCTGGAACCGCTAGGTGCGCAGCTCAACCACGAGCGGGATCCCTGTATCAAACCAGCTGCGATGCAGCTCCTTGATCTTCGAGTGCGTTGGGCGTCCGCTGCGATGAAAAACGCACTCGACATAGTCAAAAGGGTTGATCGCCTCGCAGTATGTTTCCCTCGCCTGTGGCATCTCGGCCTCGCCCACCTCGCGTGCCATACCCGCAAATGTCCCGCCCGGGATTCGCACCGGCGCAAGCTCGCCGATTACGAAGCGCTGCTGGGGCAGGGCGCCGGAGACGATCGGCGCGGCCCCCGTTTGGCGCTGGGCCGTGGGGGCGCGTGGTCGCTGGCTCCTGCCTACGACGTGATCTGGGCCTGGCAGCCCGGCAACCTCTGGCTGGACAGTCACCAAATGTCGATCAACGGCAAGCGCGACGGGTTCACCGTCGCCGACCTGCACACAGTCGGTCGCGTGGCCGGCCTCAAGCGCGGCCGTGCCGAGGCGATCCTCGAGGAAGTTGGTGGCGTTGTCGCGAGCTGGCGCGAGGTCGCAGACGAAGTCGGAGTTGACGAGCGGATGGCCGAGCAGATCGCGCGCTCACACCGCCTGAGGCTGCCGGCGCTCTGATTCCCGTGGCATTCGACCGGTTACGCCGAGTGGATACCGGTCGCCGCACCGCCCCGGCGTGCCTCGGCGAACGTCACGAGACGTCCGCGATCCTCGTCCCACAGCTTGAGCGCGACGGCTCGAAGAGCGTCCCAGAGGCGGAGCGTGGGCACCTCGTGGAAGATCGAGTTCTCCTCGTGGGCCCGGCGCAGGTTGTAGTTGGGGATACGCGCGTTCAGGTGGTGGACGTGGTGGTAGCCGATGTTGCCCGTGCAGAAGCGCAGCGGCGCCGGCAGTTTCAGATATGAGCTGCCCCGCAGCGCGGCCTCCTGATAGCTCCACTCCTCGCCGCTCTCCCAGTAGGCGTCCTCGAACTGATGCTGGACGTAGAACAGCCAGATGCCGATCGAGCCGGCGAGCAGCGCCGGCGGCCCGCACACCAGCAGGTAGTCGCGCCAGCCCATCAGCGCACACAACAACCCCACGATCGCCGCGAGCGCCACGTCGGTGGCGAGCACGCTGCGACGCATGCGCGGGCGGGCGCCGCGAGCGACAATCCGCGGACCGATGATCATCGCGACGATGGGCCCCAGGCCGAACATGATGAGCGGGTTGCGCAGCAGGCGGTAGCCCAGCCGGCCACGCCGTGGCAGCGCGCGGTATTCCGCGACGGTCAGCGTGCGGACGTCCCCGGTGCCGCGCCGATCGAGGTCGCCGGAGCTGGCGTGGTGAACCGCATGGTCGTGGCGCCAGCGGACGAACGGCGAGTACAGCAATAGGCCCGTGGCGATGCCCAGCCAGGCGTTGGCGCGCCGCGAGCGCAGAAACGACCCGTGCGTGCAGTCGTGAAAGACGATGAATGTGCGCACCAGGCAGATCGCCGTCGGGACGATCAGAGCCAGCGCCAGCAGGTGGGACACTCCGAGCAGCAGGTACATCGCGACCGACAGGCCGAGATACGGTGCGACCGACGTTGCGAGGCACAGCAGCGCCCGTGGGTGGTGGGCTTTGGCGTAGGGCGACAGCAGCTCACGCCACACGCGCGGGTCGGTCTCCGGCGCCTGGCCCGCGGCATGCTCGGGCGACGCTGCGGGGGCCAGGACAGTCACTGCGCCAACGGTACTGCATACGGACCCAGGAAAACTACGGATATCTGGGTCCTCACGCCCGTGCTCCCGCCTGCGGGTCCAGGCGTGACATGCTCACCGCCACGGTCAGTTGCGAGGTGGCGCCGCCGAGGTAAAGACCCTTCACCGGTGGCACGTCCGCGTAGAAGCGCCCGTGCCCGATCTTCACGTGGGTCTCGCCCGCGAGGCGGCGGTTGGTGGGGTCGGCTCCGACCCACACCGGCTCGCCGTGGGCGGGCGGGTGCGAGTCCCCCGGCAGCAGCACCTCCAGCCAGGCGTGGGTGTCCACCTCCACCGAGTCGCTGCTCCCGTCCGCCGGTGCCGCCCACAGGTAGCCCGATACATAGCGCGCCGCGATCCCGCGCCGGCGCAGCAATACCAGCGAGAGGTGAACGAAGTCCTGGCACACGCCCGCGCCGGCCCGCAGCAGGTCCTCGACGCTGGAGCCCACGTAGGTGACGCCCGGCCGGTACTCGAAGCGGTCGGGCACCAGCTGGCAGAGCCGCTGCACCACCTGCAACGGGCTGGCGGCAGCGAGCTGCTGGTCGAGCTCCGCGAGGCCATCGATCGCCGGCTGGTCTTGCCACGGCAGCGCAAACTCGCCCGCGGCGTCCAGATAGGAGCCGCTCTGCAGGCTCTCCCACGAGCCGGTGGGCGGGGGCGCCGGCTCGGAGGTCACCACACGCGCACGCACGTCAATCGTCAGCCGGTCGTGGTCGGTGGGGATGCCGAACTCCAGCACCTCGGTGCCGAAGTAGTCGAGGTGGCGGCTGACACGGGCCTCGGGGTCGATGCGCGTATGAAACTCGTCGCAGCGCTGCGAGGAGGTCGTCGCGGGGCGCACCCGCAGCGCGTTGAGGTTGTCGGTGACCGAGCCGCCGTAGCGGTACTCGGTCAGGTAGCGGATCGCGAAGTGCACTACCGCCGCTCCCCCGCGGGGGCGGCCCCGGCGAAGTAGCGCTCCGCCACGTCCTGATCGAGGCGGGCCAGCTCCTGCTGGGTGCGCTCGCAGATCCCGTTCAGCTCCGCCCCTTCGGGCAGCGCGCGGCGCTGGAAGTCCAGATCGGCGGCCAAGCGACTGACGCGCAGCACCGGCTTTGAGTTGCGTGGGCCGGCGTCGGCGGCTGTGAATACCTCGTGCAGCGTGTCCACGCACGCCGCCACACTGTCGGGGTAGGCGCGCTCGAACAGCAGAAAGCGCGCGACAGGCTGGGCATTGGGCGGCGCGGTTACGGCGCGCAGATAGGCGTGAAAGCCTCCCACAGCCTGCAGCAAGATGAGCGCGTGCCCGCCGCCGGTGGTGGCCTCGCCCGGGGGTAGCGCGATCCGCAGCATCCGCAGCACCATGTCCGCGACCTCGATCATGCCGCCCGCGTCGAGGAAGCACTTGGCTTCGTCGCGCAGCATCGAGCGGTCGGCAACGCCCCAGATCAGCGCCGTGCGCTGCTTGACGTACTGCGAGGCCAGGTAGGGGCCGGCGGGCGCCGCGGTCTCGAATCCCGCCCGGGCGGGGGGGCTCCAATCCGTCCCGCCGCGCAACCCGAGCGCGGTCGTGTTGATCGCCTCCCACATCTCCGCGCTGATCACGTCGCGCACTGTGCGCGCCCCCTCGCGGGCGCGCTCCACGCTCGCCACCATCGACCCCGGCCGCCGCGCGTCGAGCGTCAGGCCGCCGAGCGCCCTATGCCCGTTCCCACCAGCCCCGCTGTCGGGTTCCGTGTCGCCGAGCATCGCCAGCAACCCATGCGAGCCGAAGCTGACGCCCGGCACGCGGTCGGAGGCACCCTGCAGCTCGGCCTGAAACACGGCCTCCACCGCGCGCGCGGTGAACTCGGCGCGCGCCAGGTTGCGCCCCAGCCAGTACAGCTCGTGGGCGATCCGCGCCAGCATCGGCTCACACCTCACCCGGCTGGGGGTGGGCGCGCGCGGCGGCGCGGGCCGCGTCGTGGCGGCCGGGCCGCTCGTCCGCGGGGCCGTGTGGGGGAGGGGGGGAGGGGGAGGGGTACGTGCTGCGATCCTGCTGCTGCTGTTGCTGCTGGCCGGTCCACTCGCCGTAGCGCAGATCCGGCAGCGCCGGCGGCAGCGTGTCGGCGATCGTCGGGCCCGCGCGGTCGGCGTCGTCGCCGTCCTGCAGCACCCACGTGTCCTTCGAGCCGCCCCCGCGCGAGGAGTTGACGATCATCGACCCCTCCTCCAGCGCCACGCGCGTGAGGCCGCCGGGGACGATGTCGATGCGCTCGCCGAACACCGCGAACGGCCGCAGGTCCACGTGGCGGGGTTGCAACTCGCCCTCCTCGTCCACCGTGGGGACGGTGGAGAGGCGCACGAGGTCCTGCGCGATCCAGCGGTCGGGGTGCCCGCGGATCACCCCCCGCATGCGCTCAAGCTCCCGCTCCTCGGCGTGCGGGCCGATCAGCACGCCCCTGCCGCCCGACTCGCCGGTGGGCTTCACCACGAGCTGCTCCAGGCGGCCCAGCACGTGCTCCAGCACTTCCGGATCGGACAGCAGGTAGGTGCGGACGTTCTCGAGGATCGGCTCCTCCGCCAGGTAGAAGCGGATCATCTCCGGCACGAAGCAGTAGATCGCCTTGTCGTCCGCCACGCCGGTGCCGAACGCGTTGGCGATCGCCACGCTGCCCGCGCGGTAGGCCCGCACCAGCCCCGGCACCCCCAGCAGCGAGTCGGGCCGGAACTCCAGCGGATCGACGAAGTCGTCGTCCAGGCGCCGGTACACCGCGTGCACACGCTCCAGGCCGCGGGTGGTGCGCATGTACAGCACGTCGTCGCGCACCACCAGGTCCGACGCCTCCACCAGCTCGACGCCCATCTGCCGCGCGAGGAAGGCGTGCTCGAAGTAGGCGGGGTTGGCGGGGCCGGGAGTCCACACCACCACGGTCGCCTCGCTCTCCGCCGAGGGCGCCACCGCGCGCAGCGCCCCCAGCAGCAGCTGCGGGTAGTGGTCGACCGGGCGCACGCGGTAGGAGGCGAACAGCTCCGGCACCAGCTGCGCCATCGCGGCGCGGTTCTCCAGCACGTAGGAGATGCCCGAGGGGATCCTCACGTTGTCCTCGATCACCTTCCACGAGCCATCGCTGTGGCGCACCAGGTCGCAGCCCGCCACGTGCGTGTACACGCCGCCCGGGGGCCTGATCCCGTGCACAGCGCGCGCGAAGTGCGGGCAGCCCGCCACCAGCCGCCACGGCACCAGACCCTCGCGCACGATTTCGCGGGCGTGGTAGACGTCGTCCACGAAGTGGTTCAGCGCGCGGATGCGCTGCGCCAGGCCGCGCTTGATTTCGCGCCACTCCTCGCCGCTCAGCACGCGCGGCACGAGATCCAGCGGAAACGGCCGTTCCTTGCGCGGGTGGGTGGGGCCCGGGCGGGTGGGGCCGAATCTGGTGGGGCTCGATTCCTCGCCGCCCTCGCCGCCGGTCTCGAATGTAATCCCCTGCTGCATAAACACCGCGTCGCGACGCCTACCCGCCTCCAGCAGCCCCTCCGGCCCGAGGCGCTCCAGCTCGCGCACTAGGGCGGCCGCCGCCGGACGCGGCGTCCCGTCGAGCTCGAACAGCTCGTCCAGGAACGGCGCGCGCGGGCGGTAGCCGGGGATGGTGGGCGTGCTCAGCGCTGAACTCACCGCGGAATTCTCCCGCGCCCCGCGCGCCTGGACCTTCGACGGATGGAGCAAACGAGGGGGTGGCGCCTGCTCACCTGTCGCAACGACGTTTGTTTGCGTCGGCCGGGCGGGTTTCGGTAAGGCTGGGCACGGCCTGTCCCCAATGCGTCATACCCGGCTCGCGGGGTTGCGCTGCAAACTTTTTTGAACCCAACCATTTGAGATTGAGTCTCATTCTTATTTGGTTAGGGTTCAAAAAGAGAACACAGCACCCCTCCCCTTCCCCTCCCCTCCCCTCCCGTATACCTCGCGCGCGGCGTCCGTGAAGTCGCCAATATCGCTCAAGCGCAGGGCCTTTGCGGCCGATGCGTCCGCGATGCCAGAGCTCTCCGTAGAAGCCTCCAAGCGCCGACCCTCCGGCCCCGCCGGCACACGCGAGCGTGAGCGGCGCGCCGAGGCGTTGCGTCGCCAACGCGCCGACGAGCGCGTGCAGAAGCTCGCCGGCGCGGGCGAGGTGGCCTACCTGCGCGCGCAGCTGCGGGTCGCCTCTCAGCTCGCCGCGCGGCTGGCCGCCACGCAGGAGATCGAGGAGATGGCTCGTCTGGTGGTGGACGAGCTGCACTGCACGTTCGCCTTCTACCTCGCCGCGATCCAGCGTTTCGACAGCGACGGGATGCTGCGGCTGATCGCCGGCGCCGGGCCGCTCGCGGAGGTGATGACCGAGTTCCTGTTGGTCGAGCAGCCGGTTCACGAGGGTGTCAACGGGCGCGTCGCCCGCTCCGGCAGCACCGCGCTCGTGCACGACACCGGCATGGATCCCGACTACATCGCGCGCGATCCCACCACCGACCCGCGCTCGGAGCTGAGCGCCCCGATCTTTGTCGACGGCAGCGTGTGGGGGGTGCTCAACATCGAGGCGGTTGCCCCCTCCGCCTTCGGCCAAGCCGACGCGGTGCTCGTGGAGGCCGTCGCCGCCGCCTTCGGCGGCGCCGTCCACCGGGCCGGGCTGGTGGCCGATCTCGAGCGCACCTTCACCACCACGCTCGCGGCACTCACCTCCACCGTGGAAGCCAAGGACGACTACACCGCCTGCCACGGCGAGGACGTCGCCGATCTCGCCGAGCGCGTCGCGCTGCGCATGGGACTCACTCGCGCGCAGGCGCGCGACGTGCGCTACGCGGCGATGCTGCACGACATCGGCAAGGTGGCCGTGCCCTCCGAGATCCTGCTGAAGCCCGGCCCGCTCACCGACGAGGAGTGGGTGGTGATGCGCAGCCACGCCGCCGTCGGCGGCGACCTGGTCGGTCGCATCGACGCCTTCGCCCACCTCGCCCCCGCCGTGCGCGCCTCCCACGAGCGCTGGGATGGGGGCGGCTACCCCGATGGTCTCGCCGGCGAGGAGATCCCGCTGGCGGCGCGCATCATCGCCGCCTGCGACACCTACGACGCGATCGTCACCGCGCGCCCCTACCGCCCCGCGCGCACACCCGCGGAGGCGGGCGAGGAGCTGTGCCGGGTGGCGGGCACGCAGCTCGACGAATGGGCGGTTGGCGCGCTGCTGGCCGAGCTCAGTATCCGTTCGCCACCACGTTGACCAGCGGTTCTTTGCGTAGATAGCGACGCACCTGTTCGCCGACCAGCCTGAACGCGCGCCGATCCGCGGCGAGCGTATCCCCGGCGAGGTGTGGGGTGATCAGCACCCCCGGCGACTCCCACATCGGATCCCCGGGCGGCAGCGGTTCCGGGTCGGTCACGTCCAGCGCGGCCCTGATGCGTCCGGCGCCCAGCAGCTGTCGCAGCGCCTGCATGTCGAGGACCGGCCCGCGCGCGGCGTTGACAAGCAGTGCCCCGGGGCGCAGCCGAGCGAGCAGGTCGGCGTCGAGCAGCCCGGTGGTGTCGGGCGTGAGCGGCAGCAGCACCACCACGACGTCGGCGAGCGCCAACAGCCCGCCGAGATCCTCCACCGCGTGCACCCCCGCCCGCGCGCGCCGCGCCACCCGGATCAGCTCGACATCAAACGGCTCCAGCCTGCGCTCCGTCGCCGCGCCGATCGCGCCATATCCGAGGATCAACACGGTGGCGCCCGCCAGCTCGTGCGACCGCTGCCACTCCCAGCGATGCCCGCACTGGCTGTCGCGCAGCTCGGGCAGGCGCTTGGTCGAGGCGAGGATCACCGCCACCACCCACTCCGCCACCGCCGCGTCGCGAGTGCCGGCGGCGTCGCACAGCGTCACGCCGGCGGGGACGATCGGCAGCAGCCAGTCCACGCCCGCCGACAGCGTCTGGATCACGCGCAGTGCCTTCATCTCGGGCAGCAGCTCGGGGATCCGTGTGTCGCGCGCGCCTGGCACCAGCAGCTCCGCGTCGAGCGCCTCGTGCGGCAGCTCGCCCTCGCGGGGGATGAGGTTGAGCGACACCCCCTCCGGCAGCTCGCCGATGGCCTCGCTGCCCGGACGATCCGGAATCCACAGATTCACCTAGCGTGGAGTGTATGGGGTCTTGCCTGCGCGTCCTTACCCAATGGCCTGGACGGAAGATCTATCCAGCAGCTGGTCATTATATCGCCATCGAGTGGGGTATTTATGCTCTGCGCAAGCAGCGCAAAGCGGCCGGCGGGGCGTAAATGGATCGCTTCGCTACGGTGTCCCCGTGGGCGCGAGCAACACCACCAGCGGGCGGGCGCCCCGCCAGATCGCGCTGCTGCGCGGCGTGAACGTGGGGGGCCACAACAGGGTGCCGATGTCCCATCTGCGCGAGCTGCTGGGGGAGCTCGGCTATGGGGATGTGCGCACCCTCCTGCAGAGCGGCAACGCCGTGTTCAGCGCCGCCGACACTCCTCCCGAGCAGGCCGCGCGGGAGATCGAAGGCCAGCTGGCGCACTCGCTCGGGCTGGGCATACGCGTGCTGGTGCGCACCGCCGAGGAGCTCCAGCGGGTGGTGAGCGCCAACCCGCTGCCCGACGCGGTGGCCGAGCCGTCGCGGCTGCTGGTCACCTTCCTCTCCGCATCACCCGACCCCGAGCGGTTGCGGGAGCTCGACCCGGTCGATTTCGAGCCCGACCTGTTCGGGTTTGGAGAGCGCGAGATCTACGTGTGGTGCCCCGAGGGGGTGCGCACGATCAAGCTCAGCTACGCCTTCTTCGAGAAGCGCTTCGGCGTGGTGGCCACTGCGCGCAACTGGAACACCGTCACCAAGCTGCTGGCGCTGGCGCGGGAGGAGTAAGGGCGTGTTCCCAGCGGGGGAGCGTGGCGGGTTGCGATCGGCGGCTCACTCGTAGCCCCAGCTCAGCGTGATCTCCTGCGTGGGGAAGCCGAGCTTATAGACCAGTCGGTCGCCTTTACGGTAGGGGAGTACCTGCGGCTCGTTCGGTTTGATCGGGGTGAACAGTTTGATCTGGTCCCACAGCCAGGCTTTGGCTTCGGGCTGACCCTGATACGAGAAGTTGACCCACAAATTGCCTTCTCCGGGCAGCGCGATCGACGAGTACCCCGCGGGCACGCCGGTCTGCAGTGTGGTGACGTTCGCGGGCTGCGCGGGGACAGCTTTCAGGGTGAATACCTCAATGACCTCGGCAAACGCCTCCGCCTCTGGTACGGACATGGGTCCTCCGATCCACGCTCAGGCGATCTGGATACGACGATCGCACAAGTTCAATTTGGCTGGACTCTATCAAGCATATGGCTTTGTGGGGAAACGCCGGAAGCGGCCGACTTGTGGGAAGCGCCGAAAGCGGCTTATCGGTGCCGCACGACCTGTGGAAGACTCCCGCCCATGCAAGCGCGCGCGCCGCGAGTGGCGGTGGTAGGACATGTCGAGTGGGTACGCTTCGCGCGCGTGTCCCACATTCCCCGTGCCGGTGAGGTGGCGCACGCGCGCGATCCCTTCGAGGAGCCCGCCGGTGGCGGCGCGGTCGCCGCCGTGCAGTTGGCGCGGCTGGCGGGCGAGGCCACGCTCCTCACCGCCCTCGGCGAGGACGGGCACGGCCGCCGTTCGGCGGCACGCCTCGGCGAGTTGGGCGTGCACGTGTGCGCGGCGCCGCGCGCAAATCCCACCAGGAGCGCGGTTACGCTGGTGGACGACTCCGGGGAGCGTACAATCACCACCTTCGGGGCTCGCCTGGAGCCGGTGGGCGAGGACACAGGGATTCCATGGCCTGCGCTGGCGGAGATGGACGCGGTGTACTTCACCGCCGGTGACCTGCACGCGTTACGCGCGGCGCGCGCGGCGCGGGTGCTCGTGGCCAGCCCGCGCGCCCTGCACGCGCTCGGGCACGGCGTCCCGTTGGATGCGCTGGTGCTGAGCGGCGAGGACGCGATCGAGCGCGAGGCCGCGATTCGCGCGCAGGCCGACGCCGAGCTGCTCGTGTTCACCGAGGGCGCGCGCGGCGGCTCCTACCGCGAACGCGCCGGTGGGGCGGGCAGGTGGAATGCGGTTGCGCCGCCCGGCGCGCCGGCGGACTCCTACGGTTGCGGGGATTCCTTCGCCGCGGGGCTCACCTACGGCTTGGGTGCGGGTCTTGCGGTACCCCACGCGCTCGCCCTCGCGGCGCGCTGCGGCGCGGTGTGCCTCACCGGCCGGGGACCTTATGAGCGACAGCTGACCGACCCGAGCTGAGGCCTACGTGACAGGCGGCCACTCGATCTGCTCGGCCAGCTCACGTGGGCCGAGGTCGATCAGCCCGCTGTGCTCGACCGGCCGGTACTCGCCGTCGGTCAGTGCCAGCCAGTCGATCGAGCGCTTGGCGGGGTCGACGATCAGCACCTCGTCCACGTCGTGGTCGGCGTAGAAGGGGAGCTTGTCCCACGACTCGTCGTGGGGGGACACGATCTCGATCACCAGCGCTGCCGTGCCCAACCAGGTTTCGTCGGCGCCGGAGCGGTGCAGCCCTCCGTCCGGCACGCGGAAGTTGTCTTCCGAGTCACCAAGGTTGAAGTCGCCCGCCGTGGGTATGAGGTGCGCGTCGCGAGCCGGTCGGTCGAGCGCAACGGACAGCTGATGCGTGACATTTGCGTGATTGAAGCTCGGAGCGGGAACCATGTGCAGCACACCGTCCCACACCTCGTCGAGGCGGTCCAGCCCCGAGCGGCGCCGGCGTGCGAGCAGCTCATTGAGCCCCGACGTGTCAGGATCCAGCACCAGTGCGCGCATTCGTCACATCGTAGCGCTCAGACGGCCGTCTCGTTTCGCCACGAAGTTGGCGCGAACGGGTTCATCGCCCGACCTGCCCAGGGTGCGCTGTGAGCTGGTGCCCTCGGGCTGGCGGAGGTCACCGCTCCGGCGGACGGGCACTCATCGCCCCGGACGGTGTGAGATCCACACGTACACCGTGTTCACCGTCGCCCCTTCGCGGAAGCTGACATCGAACGCCAGCGGCGCGTGCTTCACGGGCGAGCGGGGGACGTCGCTGAGGTAGATCGCTTCGCGGTAGGGGCGTTTGTAGAGCTCATACCATGTGCCCAGTCTCAGGAAGGAGCCGGGGGCCATCACGCGCGTGCCGCGCGCCGTGAGGAAGTAGCGCAACGACGGTTTGATCGGTTCGGTGGGGCCGTCCAGCAGGCCCTCCAGCACTACATTGCCACCACGCGGCACCAGCCGCGCGAGGCGCGCGTCGATCGCTTGAATCGGTTGGTAGAGGGTTGCGTGTTCGTCTGAAGTGGCTTGCGCGGCGACCGCGTTGCCCACGGTCGCGGCGGCGCCTATCCCCACGATGGTGAGGAGCACCGAGCCGAGCGCGGCGAGGCGGCCGGCGGGGAGAGGGCTGGGGGGGAGAGGGCCGGCGGTGGGGTGCCCGGCGGGGAGAAGGCTGGCGGGGTGAGGGCCGGCGTTGGGGTGCCCGGCGGGGAGAAGGCTGGGGGGGAGAGGGCCGGCGGTGGGGTGCCCGGCGGGGAGAAGGCTGGCGGGGTGGGGCATTCCGCGTGCGGCTCTGCGCACCGCCCACCCGAGCACCAGCAGCAGCACCCACGCGAGTGCCAGCCACACGATCATGCCCGCCTGCGAGCCCCACCACATGGTGTAGCCGAGCGTTGCGGACAGTCGCCGCGGGGTGGGCGTGGACGCGGCTACCGCCGCGAGCGCGGGGCACAGCACGAGCGCGCTCAGCGCCAGCGTCGCCACGTCGCGGCGGCGGCGCACCAGTGCCAGTGCGCTCACCAGCACGAGCGCCGCGAGCATCGCGATCGTGGAGTTTGTCGCGAGCGCGGATGGCTTGGAGCGGACTTCGTGCTTGCGCTGCCAGCGGCTCTTTGGGGTCTGCAACCACCAGGGCACGATTCCCACCGCGTGCACCACCGCGTGCCACCCCACCTCCTCGCCGAGCGTGGCCTTCTGCTTCGTCGCGCTTTCGGCCACCAGCGTGAGGTTGCCGGGGTGTTCGGTGAGCTGACCGTCGATCGTCGCGCTCCAGCACAACACAGCCACCAGCGCGGTCGCGGAGCTCCACACGAGCAAAGTGCGCCGTCGTGGGCCGGGAGCTCCGCGACGCCGCCTCCCGATCCCCCCCACCACCAGGCCGCCGAGCCCGACTGCGAGCAGCCCGAGCGTGGGCGGTAGGTAGGTGAGGTGGGTCTGCACCACGAAGCTTGCCACCAGCACCGTCAGCGGCAGCAGTCGGTAGTCCCCGCACGCCAGCGACCAGCAGAGGAAGATCAGCAGCGTGAAGGGGAACAGCCCGGCGGAGGGGTTCCACACGTCGTGGAAGGTCTCCGCCGCCAGCGACTGGCACATCAACGCGACCGCCACCGCGCTCATCACCATCAGCACGCGGCCCCCGCGCCGGCGGGCGAGCGCCACGCAGCCGACGATGCACAGCGTGTTGAGCGCGCCGATCGTCACGGCCATGCCGACGTCGCTGCCGTTGTAGGCGGCGGGGGCGAGCAGCCAGAACAGCATCGGCCCGAGACTGTGGGTCACGCGCCCCGTCACTTCCCCGGCGAGCGAGTACTGGCCGACGAGCGGAGCGTGCGAGGTGAAGACGTCGTGGGCGCGGGTGGCGATGATCCCGCGGTCGGCCACCGGCACCCAGCCGGCCCGCACGGCGTTGACGGTGGCGCTGATCACAGGGATCGCGGCGGCCAGCCCGGCGGCGAGCGTGAGCAGCGGCTCGACCAGCCGCCCGGCAATCCGCTTGCCTCGGGCGCTCACTCCCGCGGCAGGTGGGGGGCGAGCTCGTGGCGGGCGATCGAGCGCTTGTGGACCTCGTCGGGGCCGTCGGCGAGGCGCAGTGTGCGCAGGTGCGCGTACATCCAGGCGAGCGGGAAGTCGTCGCTGACGCCCCCGCCGCCGTGCACCTGGATCGCGCGGTCGATCACCTTCAAGGCGATGTTGGGCGCCGCGATCTTGATCGCGGCGATCTCGGTGCGCGCCTGACGGTTGCCGACGGTGTCCATCAGCCAGGCGGCCTTCAGCGTGAGCAGGCGCGCCATCTCGATCTCGATCCGCGACTCGGCGATCCAATCCTGGATGTTGGCGCGCGCCGCCAGCGGCTCCCCGAAGGTCACGCGCGCCACCGCGCGGGCACACATCGCCTCCAGCGCCCGCTCGGCGGCGCCCAGCGAGCGCATGCAGTGGTGGATGCGCCCCGGCCCCAGGCGCGCCTGGGCGATCATGAAGCCCTCGCCCTCGCCGGCGATCAGGTTGGCGGCGGGCACGCGCACGTCCTCGAACAGGATTTCGGCGTGGCCCTCGTGGTCGAGGTAGCCAAACACCGGCAGCCCCCTTACCACCCGCACGCCGGGGGTGTCGAGTGGCACCAGCACCATGCTCTGCTGGGAGTGGCGCGGACCGTCGGTGCGCGTCTTGCCCATCACGATCATGACCCTGCAGTGGGGGTGCAGCACCCCGGAGATCCACCACTTGCGCCCGTTGAGCACGTACCGATCGCCCTCGCGCTCGATCCGCAGCGCGATGTTGGTCGCGTCCGAGGAGGCCACGTCGGGCTCGGTCATCGCGAACGCCGAGCGGATCTCCCCCGCCAGCAGCGGGTGCAGCCACCGTTCGCGCTGCTCCTCGGTGGCGAACAGGTGCAGCACCTCCATGTTGCCGGTGTCGGGCGCCGCGCAGTTGCACGCCTCCGAGGCGATGTGGCTGCGCCCGAGGATCTCGGCCAGCGGGGCGTAGTCGCCGTTGGAAAGCCCGGCGCCGTGCTCGGGGTCGGGTAGGAACATGTTCCACAACCCGCGCTCGCGAGCGCGCGCCTTGAGCTCCTCCATGATCGGCGGCTGGATGTGGACCTCACCCGCCCCGCCAGCGCCGCTCGCCCCACCCGAGCCGCCTGACTCGTGCAACTGGCGCTCATACACGGGCTCGGCCGGGAGGATGTGCTCCTCCATGAAGGCATCGAGGCGCGCTTTGAAGTCGAGGCAGCGGGCGCTGGGCTGGAAGTCCATCGATCTCCTCCTGACGGGAATGGGACCTGAATGAAACCACCAGATCGTCGCCGGCCCTCGCGACGGTCAAATCTAAGCCTTTACTTTAGCTTAAGACTTGTCATTAGTGGCACGGGAGTTCGGATTGTGGGGATGAACGTCGCAAAGCAGCATTTTCAAAGATGACTAAAAAACAGAGCGGGAAGCGGTATCCGTTCGCTCGAACTTGAAGCCATCGGCTGTGATGGGTAGAGTTGTACTGAGAATCGCCACGTTCTCCGAGTCGCGAGGCTCCGGGGATCTCGATGTCGCCGGGCCGTCAATGGTTCGGAGCTACCCGGATCGAGGCGACCTGTCTACATCAACGTACAGAGGAGAGAGAAGCTGATGATGCGCATGGCATCCCCCCGCAGGGCGCTGCTCGGCCTTGCCGTCGCAGGCGTCGGAGTACTGGCGATCTCGCCAGCCGTCGCCTTCGCGACCCCTGAAGTCACGCTGAAAGCCGTGCCGGTCCCACTCAAGGGCGTTCCGGGTAGCGGGGACATCCTTGGCGCTCCCGCGGCGGTCGAATTCGAATTCACGATCCGGGGCAACGAAGTAACCGGCGACGCCCCCTCCCAGCTGCGCGGCGTCAACGTGTTCGCGCCCTCCGGCGTGAAGCTGCACAGCGCCGGGTTTACGACCTGCACGCTGAGCACGCTCGAACTGAAGGGCCCCGAAGGCTGCTCCAAGAAGTCGCAGGCCAGCGCCCTCGGGTCCGTCGAAGCGTCGGACACGATCGCCGGCGAAGCGATCAAAGAGAAAGGGACAGTGCAGGCCTTCTTCGCGCCCAAAGGCGAACTGATCTTCTACGCCAACGCCCCCTCGCCGATCTCGGCGCAGGTCTACGTCGGCGGGACGATCCACCCGGCAAGCCCGCCCTACGCGTACGAGTTCGAGTCCGAAATCCCACTCGTCGAATCGGTGCCCGGCGCGGCGGCCGTGTCCACCGAAGCGGTCGACCTCAAGGTCGGCGCGTCGTACAAGAAGCACGGCAAAACCGTCTCCTACATCACCCTCCCCAGCAAGTGCCCGAAGGGCGGCTTCCCGCTGAAGGCCGAAGTCAAATTCGAGAGCGGCGAAACCGTTGAAAAGCTATACAAGGCCCCGTGCCCGAAAAAGAAAAAGAAGTAGCAGTAGGTCTACGGGGAAGACGTGGCGAACAGGTAGACCGCAAGCGATGAGCGCCCGCCCAGGTGGGCGGGCGCTCGACGGAGCGGCGGCGAGCGGAGCGGCCCCCAACGGGCGGGGGCTCCCACTCGCCGTATGGACAAGGAGATTGGGGCAGCTGTGAGGAAGCGGGCTGTTGGGGCGAGCAGGAGCGGAGCGGCAGCGGCGATCGCCGGCGGCCTGGGCGTGGCCGTGGCGATCCTCGCCGTGCTGCTCGCCACGGCGGCGGGTGGCTCGGGCGGCGGCTACACGGTGCGCGCGATCTTCGACGACTCGGGCAACCTCGTCACCAGCGAGAACGTCAAGATCGACGGCGTCAAGGTCGGCGTCGTAGGGACCGTCACGCCCACTCCGAACGGCAAGGCGGCCGTCACGATGAACATCGAAAACCCGGGCTTCCAGAACTTCCGCGCAGACGCCAGCTGCACGATCGAACCGCAGGCGCTGATCGGCGAGAAGTACGTCAACTGCCTGCCCACCCAGGCGCGCGCGGAAGGGGCGCCGCTGCCGCCGCCGCTGCACAAGATCCCGGCCGGGCGGGAAGGCGCGGGCCAGTATCTGCTGCCCGTGGCCAACACCTCCAGCCCGGTTGGCGTGGACCTGCTCAACGACATCGGCCACCTGCCCGAGAACCAGCGTCTGGCGATCATCATCAACGAACTCGGCACCGGCCTTGCCACGCGCGGCAGCGACCTCAACGCGGTCCTGCACCGCTCCAACCCGGCGCTGCGGGAACTGGAAAAGGTGCTCGGCATCCTCGCCTCGGAGAACAAGGTGCTCGGCAACCTCGCCGAAGAAGGCGCCCGGGCGCTGGCGCCGATCGCACGCGAACGCCACGCGGTCTCCGAATTCTTCGCTCAGAACAACACCGTCTCGCAGGCGGCCGTACGCCACCGCGCCGAGCTCGCCACCAACCTGCACGAATTCCCGGCCTTTCTGCGCGTGCTGCGCCCCTATGTCAAACACCTCGAAGCGTTTGCCGAACAGGCGACCCCGACCTTCACCGACCTCGGCCTCGCGGCGCCCGGCATCAACCGCACGTTCCAGAACATCGGGCCGTTCACCGCCAGCACCACGCAGTTCTTCAAAAGCCTCGGCGCTTCCTCGGGGAAGATCAGCAAAGCGCTCGTCGGCATCCAGCCGCTGCTCACACGGGTCGAGTCGCTGGGCAGCGCGAACAAGCCGTTCGCAAAGAGCCTCTCCGAACTCTTCACCAGCCTGCGCGCCACCGGCGGGGTGGAGCGCCTGCTCGACTTCATCTTCATGGGCGCTGGCTCGGTCAACGGCTACGACTCGCTCGGCCACTTCGCCCGCGCCGTCGCGGTCGCGAAGACCTGTGTTGGCTACAAAGTCACGCTCGTTGCCGAATGCCGCTCGAACTTCATCCCCGGGGCAAGCACGGCGGGCGCCGGTGCTCAGGCGGCGAGCACAAGTGCGCAGACAGCGAGCGCGAAAGCCAGCGACACCACCCTTGCGATGGCGCGCGTGGAAGCGATGCTCAAGGGCGCCAGCCTGTCGCAGGCAATGGCGGAGTACCCCGGCGCTGAAGCGCCCGCAGGCCCAGCCGGCACTGGCGCCAGCGGCCCCTCGGCCGTCGCCCAGCCGGTCGGTGGAGCCAGCGCCGGCACCACCTACTACACGCCGCCCAGCGAAAGCGCTGAAGCCGGCGGGCTGCTGCTCAACTACCTGCTCGGCAACTGATCGCGATGACATCACCACGCCACAGCCACCGCTTCCCAGCTCTCGCTGTCGCGTTCGCGATGTCCTCACCACACCGCAGCCACCGCCTCTCAGCTCTCGCCGTCGCGTTCGCGCTGATGCTGGTCGTGTTGGGCGCCTCTGTGGCTCGGGGCGAAACCGCCTCCAATCCCAGCACCACCAACACGACGACGACCACGACCGTGCCGGCCCCCGAAGCGCCAGCGGGCGTGCACGGACAGGTGAGCGAACCGGCCGCGGAAACCGAAACCGCGCCGGCCCCGGAAGCGGAATCCGGCGCCACGGAAACGACTCCCACCTCCACCGCGCCCGAAGTGCAGAGCCAGAGACCCCAGACGCAGAGCCCGGGCGTCGCCATGACTCACTCCGAAGGACCCGCGGGCGCTCACACCCATCGCAAGGGTGGGCCCAATGGGGCGACCGGCAAGGGCAAGGCGACCACCGGGAAGAGCTCCACCGGGAAGCCCGCACACGCCCCCGCGCCGCCGCCCTCGACGCTCACCCCGCCGGCGTGGGCGGGTTTCGGATCGCTCGGCGCGGCGATCGGGGGGATCCCCGACTTCTTCATCGAAAGCTTCCGCGTCCCCCCATTCCTGCTGCCGATCTACCAGGCCGCCGGCACTGCCTACGACATTCCCTGGCAGGTATTGGCGGCGATCAACGAGGTCGAGACCGACTACGGACGCGACCTCAACCTCTCAAGCGCCGGCGCGGAGGGCTGGATGCAGTTCCTGCCCTCCTCCTGGGCACAGTATGGGGTGGACGCCACAGGGGCCGGCTACGAGGACCCCTACAACCCGGCCGATGCGATCTTCGCCGCCGCGCGCTACCTCGCGGCCGCCGGGGGAGCACGGCACATCCGCGCCGCCGTGTACGCCTACAACCACTCCGCCGCCTACGTCGAAGCCGTGATGCTGCGCGCGCAGCTGCTCGGCGGCACGCCCCCGGAACTGCTAAGCGCGATCACCGGCCTCACCGAATCGCGCTTCCCCGTCCACGCCGAAGCGCATTTCAGCGACGGCTTCCCCGCGGCTCCCGAAGGATCCGGTCCCAGCCGGACGGGCGCGAGCTCGCTGCTCGCGGGGACCGTGATCTACGCGCAGGCCGGGGCCCCCGTGATCGCCGTGCAGGACGGCGAAGTGACCGCCGTCGGTGACTCGCCGACGCTGGGCCGCTACGTCTCGCTGCGCGACGCCTACGGCAACACCTACACCTACGCGCAGTTGGGCGGCGTTGCCCAGTACTACCCGGTGCTGGAACCGCGGGTGGACACGGCCGTCAGCGCGAGGATCGCCCATCCCGCCGCCGGCGCCACCGGCGCCGGTCCTCAGCCCAGTACGCCGGCGAGCGCCGGCGTACAGTCACACTCGCCGCTCTCGCAGGCGGCGGTCACCACCGGCCTGGCAATGGGGGCGGCGAGCGCGCTGGAAACGCCACCCGCGCCGAAACCCGCCTCACCCCCTCCGGTGCTCCCAGCCGCGCCCGGGACCGGCGGGGGGGTCGCGACGCCGCACACCTTCCGCGCGGGACCCAACGAGGTCTATCTCGATCCGCTGCGCCCCCGCGTGCAGGTGCTAGCCGGCACCGTGCTCGGGCACATCGGTGCGGCTGGCGAAGGCGCAGGCGCGACGCCATCTCCCACGGTGGGGCAGGGTACGGCGGCGACGCCAGCTCCCGTGGGGGCGCCCGCGACCGCCGCCGAGGGGCACATGCTCTTCCAGATCCGCCCCGCGGGTGCGGGGGCGCCGCTGATCGATCCCAAGCCGATCCTCGACGGCTGGGTGCGCCTGGAAGAGACGTCGGTGTTCAGAGCCAAGGGCGAGAATCCCTTCCTGGCGACCTCGCCGACGGTCGGGCAGGTGCTGCTGGCGTCCAAGCCGCAGCTCGAGCAGCTGCTGCTACGCGACCCCGGCGTCCATCTGCCGAGATGCGAGCGCGGCGCGGTGCGCGCCGGCGAGGTCGACCGGCGCGTGCTGGCGGCGCTTGAGTTCCTCTCGGTGTCCGGCTTGAGCCCCACGGTATCCGCGGCGGGCTGCGGACACGCGAGCGGCGCTCGCGGCACGCACAACTCGATCGGCGCCACGGGCGACGCGGTGGACATCTCCGCGATCGACGGCACCCCGATCGTCGGGCACGAAGGGCAGGGCTCGGTCACCGACATCGCGGTGCGCCGCCTGCTGCGGCTACAGGGCACGATGAAGCCGGCGCGGATCGTCAGCGCGATCAGCTATCCGGGCGCCGACAACACGCTGACGCTGCCCGGCAATCGCGGCTTGATCCACGTCGTGTTCGCCTCGCCGCGCTCGGCGGGCGCCCCGCGTGGCGTGCGTGTCGCAGCCGTCGCCGGCTCGCCGCTCACGCCCAGCCAGTGGCTGCAGCTGGTTGCCCAGCTCGGGGAGATTCCGGAGCCGAGCGTTTCCAGCAAGCCCTCCGCCGCGGCGATCCCCGATCCCGGCACCGGCGCCGCTTCCGCTGGCAACAGCCCAAGCGTCGGCGCCCCGGCGCACCCGGGTGCGGGTTCCTCCCCCAACGGCGCGGGGGGTGAATGAGCATGGCGACGACCACTCCTCCCCCTCCTCCCGTGCGCGGCCCCCTACCTCCGGGTGGAGGGGCTCCGGAGCCCCCGAGGCCGACATCCCCACCCCCGCGAAGCGTGGGTCGCTGGCTGGCGGCGGGCGCGCTTGCGGTGGTGGTGGCCGCCGTCGCCTACATCGTGTTTTCCGGCGGCGGTGGGGCCAGCTACAAGTTCGAACTGGAAAACGCCAGCCAGATCGTGCTCGGCGACCAGGTGCAGGTCGGCGGCGTGCCGGTGGGGAGCGTCACCGCGATCACGCTCACCCACAACTACAAAGCGCTGGTCACGATCCACGTCGAAGGCTCGTTGGTGCCGCTGCACCGGGGCACCACTGCTCAGGTGCGGGTGCCCTCGCTGACCACGGTCGCGGGGCGCTATGTGTCGCTCTCCCCGGGCCCCAACAGCGCGCCGACGCTGCCCGCCGGCGCGATCCTGCCGCATGGCTCCGCGCAGGGCACCACCGACCTCGACCAGCTGTTCGACACGCTCGACCCGCGCACGCGCAAAGGGCTGCAGGGGTTCATCGTGGGCCAGGCCGAACAGTTCGGCGGCGTCAGCGAAGCGCTCGGCCAGGACACCGAATACTTTGGCCCGTTCCTTGCCTCCGCCAGCCACATCTTCGCCGAGCTCGCCCGAGACCAGCACACCTTCACCAACTTCCTCGTGTACTCCGCCAAGGCGCTCACCACGCTGGCCGCCCACCGCGAAGAAGTTACGAACCTGGTGAGCAACGGCGAGCGCGCCACTGAAGCGCTCGGCGCCGAACAGGCCAGCCTGCAGCAGGGTGTGGCCCAGCTGCCGGCCACGTTGCGCCAGGGCAACCGGGCGTTCGCGCAGCTGCCATCCACACTCTCCGCGCTGCGCAAGCTGGCCGCGGTCGCGGGCCCCGACACCAAGACGCTTGCGCCGGTGCTCGAAAAGCTGGAGCCGCTGGTGAGGGAAGCGGGGCCGGTGCTGCACAACCTCGACGTGGCGCTCAGCAAGCCGGGACCGAGCAACGATCTCACAGACACCGCGCTCGCGCTCCCCACCCTCGCCCAGGAGCTCACCAACGGCTCCCCCAGCGACGTCAAAGCGCTGCAGGAAGCGGTGCCCGTGACATCGTTCTTCGGGCCCTACGCCCCCGACCTGGAGGGCTTTGTGCGCACCTTTGGCACGACCGCCGGCTACTACGACGCAAACGGCCAGTATGCGCGCCTCAGCCCTGTGTTCAACAACTTCAAGGTTGGCCCCAACAACACGCTGACGCCGACCACGGCGCAGGAAGGGCTGCAGGGTCTGCACACCCGCGAACTGCGCCGCTGCCCCGGCGCCGGCGCGACTCCTTCGCCGGCCGACGGCTCGGCCCCCTTCACCGACGAAGGCAAGCTCGGCTGCGACCCCAGCCAGGTCCCGTGATGAACCCGCGCCGTCGCAACTCCCTCGCCGCGAGCCCGCTGCTGATCGGGGCGCTCACCGTGCTGATCGCGGCGGTGGCGGTGTATGTCTCCTACGGCGCCAACAACGGGCTGCCGTTCACGCCGACGTACGACATCAAGGCCGAACTCCCGGAAGCTTCGGGTCTTGAAAAGGGCAACCAGGTGCGGCTGTACGGCCGGCGCATCGGGATCGTCAGCGGGATCGTTCCCCACCAGAATCAAAGCACCGGCAAGATCACCACGATCGCCAGCCTCAAGCTGGAAAAGCACGCGGAACCGCTGCCCGCCGACACCACGATGGAGGTCGAATCGGTGTCGGCGGTCGGCCTGAAGTATCTGGAACTGAAGCGCGGGCACTCCCACCGTACGATCCCGGCGGGTGCGACGATCCCCGTCTCGCACGCCCGCGAACCGGTGGTGATCCAGGACCTTTTCAACATGTTCGACAAGCAGACGCGAATCGCGATCCAGCAGAACACCAACGCTTTCGGCGACGGCTACGCCGGACGCGGCATTGGCATCAACAACACGATCCACACGCTGCGTCCGCTCGTCGAACACGGCGTGCCGGTGCTGCACAATCTCGCCTCGCCCCAGACCGGCTTCGGCCAGCTGTTCGTCGCGCTCGACAAAGCCGCCCAGCAGGTCTCGCCGGTGGCCGAGACGCAGGCGTCGCTGTTCCGGGAGCTCGACATCTTCTTCACCGCCTTCGCCGCCGCCTCGCCCTCGCTGGAACGTACGATCGAAGGGGGCCCGGCGGCGCTGCACCAGGCGATCCATTCGCTGCAGTACCAGCAGCCGTTCTTTGCGACATTGACAAAGTTCACACGTCTGCTGCGCCCAAGCGCGAAGATCCTGGCGAAGGTCGCGGCGCCGCTTGGCCACGCCTTCGCGGTGGGCGCCGTCAACGTGCGCGCCGCCGCGGATCTCAACGCGCAGCTGGCCAGCTCACTGCAGGCGCTCGAACTGTTCTCCAAAAACCCGCTGGTGCTGCTGGGCTTCGAAGAACTGACCCGCACGGCGGAACTCGGCACGCCGCTGTTCGCGGGTCTGGCTCCGGCACAGACCAACTGCAACTACATCACGCTGGCGTTCCGCAATCTCGCCAACCTCCTCTCCGAGAGCGTTGGCAACGGCACGCTGGCGCGCGTGGTGCCGATCCTCAGCCCCTCCGGCGCCAACAACGAGGGGCTGCCGGCCTCCGCGCCCGCCAACGGGACCTCCAACGACGAAAACGTCACCACACACACGAAAATCGAAGACAACCACCTGCACTACAACCCCTACCCCTACGTTGGCGGCCCCGGCCAGCCGCAGGAGTGCGAAGCGGGCAACATGCAGTTCGTCCCCGGGCAGACGGTGATCGGCAACACCTCGACAACGCTCGGCACGGGCCACGAAAACACCAAGCGCAGCGAAAGCCTGTTCGGGGAAAAGTACCCCGCCTCCCAGCTGAAGGACTTCCCCAAGGAAGGCACGGGCACGGGACAGAGCAAGAGCGGCTCGAACCCGAGTAACAGCAAGGGGAAGCAGTCATGAGCGACACGCGCTGGTGGCGCAGGCGCCAGGAGACAGCGGTCTCGGAGCTGCAGAAACGCTCCAACCCGGTGCGTACCGGGGCCATCTTCCTGGTCGTCCTGTTCGTGGCCGTGTACTTCGGCTTCACCAAACACATCCCGTTCAAACACGGCTATCGCCTCAACGCCGTGTTCAGCTCGTCGGTCAACGTACGGCCCAACTCGCCGGTGCGGATCGCGGGCGTCCCCGTCGGCACAGTCACCTCGACACGTCTGGAGAGCAGTCATGTGGCGCTGGTGACGATGCAGATCGAAGGCAAGGGGCTGCCAATCCACTCCGACGCGACACTGAAGATCCGCCCGAAGATCTTCCTCGAAGGCAACTGGTGGGTCGAACTGCAGCCCGGCAGCCCCTCCGCCCCGGTTCTGTCGTCGGGGGCCACGATCCCGGTGACCCAGACATCCGAGCCGGTGCAGCTGGACCAGCTGCTCGATGCGCTCAACACCAGTACGCGTGCCAACCTGCAGACCACCCTCGTCGAACTCGGCGCCGCGTGGACCGCCCAGCCGACCGCGAAGGAGAACGCCGAACAGGACCCCGAAGTGCGTGGCCTGAACTCCGCGCAGGCACTTAACAAAGCCTTCCGGCGCGGACCGCAAGCGCTGCGCGACATCACGATCGTCAATCAGGCGCTGGGCGGGACCGAAACCCACGATCTCTCCAAGCTGTTTGCGAGCATCGAAAAAGTCAGCGCCGAACTCGACGTGCACGAGCAGGCGCTCGGTGAACTGGTCGGTCACTTCAACACCTTCCTGCACATCTTTGCCGCGCAGGGATCCAGCGTGCGCGCGGCGGTGGCCGAACTGCCGAGTGCGCTGCGCGGCCTCGAACACGGCTTCGCCGAACTGCGCGGCGCCGCGCCGTCGATCAGAACCTTCGCGCTGGATCTGATTCCCGGCGTGGAACAGATCCCCGCCACCAACGCCGCGATTCTCCCATGGATCGATCAGTTCCGGGCCGTGCTGAAGCCGAACGAGCTCGGCGGCGTCGCAGCGGCGCTGCGCACCGCGGCCCCCGAGATCGCGTCCGTCACCGCGGACCAGGTGGCCTTCCAGCCACAGCTCACCAACTTCAGCAAGTGCCTCACCAAAGTTCTCTATCCCGCGGGCTCCACCAAGCTGCAGGATGGCGCCAACACCACGGGGTCCACCGCCGAACGGGAATTCTGGTACGCGATGGCGGGCGTGGCGGGTCTCAGCCAGAACTTCGATGGCAACGGCGCGGCCCCACGCTTCATCGCGGGCGGCGCCGGCACCACGCTGCTCTCGCCGCCGGCTACCGTCGTGAAGACGGGCGCGCCGACCAACGGCAGCACGCTGATCGCCCAGACGCGGCTTGCTCCCGAAGGCACCAGCCCGAGTTTCACCGGCAACGAGCCACCGTACAAGCCGCTGGTGCCCTGCTACACGCAGAAGCCGCCCGAATTCAATGGCCCGCTATCGCACGGCCCGGCCGACGGAGGTGGCGGATGACGCCCGAGGTACAGGAGGGCGGGCGCGGGATTCGCGATCAGATCGAGCGCTACCGCACAGCGTTCATCGCGGTCGTGACAATGATCCTGATCGCGGCTGGCACCGCCGGCTACATCCTCGCCCACGAGCGCCTGGCGGTGCCCGCGTGGGTACCGGTCCTCGGCCATGAAGCGTTTGTGCTGAAGGGTGAATTCACGACCGCTCAGGCGGTGACGCCCGGCCAGGGTCAGTCGGTCACGATCGCGGGCGCGAAAATCGGCGAAATCTCAACCGTGGATCTGCACAACGGCAGGGCGCTGGTGACCATGAACCTGACGCCCAAGTACGCCCGCTACATCTACCGCAACGCGACGGCGCTGCTGCGCCCCAAGACCGGACTGAAGGACGAGACGGTCGAGATCTCACCGGGCAACCCCTCCTCGGGACGTGTGCCCGGCGGGTACACGATTCCGGTTGCGCAGACATCTCCCGACGGCAATCTCGAAGAATTCCTGTCATCGTTTGACGCCGAAACGCGCGCCCTTTTGCAGGAGCTGCTCGCGGGGGCCGGCCAGGGCCTGAACGGTAACGCCGCCAATCTGTCGGCCACGTTGAAGCGCTTCGACCCGATCGCCCGCGAGTTTCAGGAAATCGGGAGCGAAGTCTCCAAGCGCCAGTATTACGTCGAACACGGGATCCACAACTTCCGCCTGCTGCTGGAAGCGGTGGGCAGCAAGGACACAAAGCTCGCCCAGTCGGTTGAGTCCTCCAATGCGCTGTACGCCACCTTCTCACAGGAGGACCGCCAGGTGCAGGAAACCCTGCACCAGCTGCCCGGCGTGCTCAAACAGGCCAACCACGGCTTCGGCAAGCTCGCCACCGCGGTCCGCGTAACCGGCCATACGCTGCACTCGCTGCAGCCTTTCGCCACTGAGCTCGCGCCGGCGCAGAAGCAATTGCGAACGTCGCTCACGACGATCACGCCAATCCTCAAAAACCAGGTGCGCCCGCTCCTGCGCCAGGTGCTGCCGGTGCTTCAACAGCTGGAGCCCTCGTTGAAAGACTTCTCGCAGTCCGGTCCGCAGCTGACGACCGCGTTCACCGTGATCAACGAACTCTTCAACGAGCTCGCCTACAACCCCGGGCCCAGCCAGGGCAACTTCCTGTTCTACCTCGATTGGGCCAACCACGACCTCAACAGCGTGGTTGCGCAGGGCGACGCGCACGGGGCGGAGGGCCAGGCGCTGCTGTACTTCAACTGCGCGCAGATATATCCGGTCAATATCCTGCAGGCCGCGGCGGGCGCCGACCCGACCGCGAATCTGATCCTCGGCCTGCTCAACCCGCCGACCACGGCAGAGTGCAAGTCGGCGCTGGCGCCCACTTCGGCAACCGCCAAAGCCGCGAGCCTGCGCACCGGGGTCAGCCCCGATGCGCTGATGGCCGATCGCATCTTCGGCCAGGGCCCCGACGCCACCGCGGTCGCGCCGACGGCGGGTCTGGGAGGGGGTCACTGATGCAGAAGCGCGCGCCGACGCTCGCCAACATCCTCGTGATCGTCCTGTTCGCGCTGAGCTGCTTCGGCCTGCTGCTGTTCCTGTGGGACTCCTTCGGCGGCCCAGTACCTCTGAAGCCAAAGGGTTATCGCTTCACAGTGTCGCTCTCACGCACGCTGGCGCTGGCCGAAGAGTCCGACGTGCGCATCGCCGGCGTGGACGTCGGCCACGTGGTGAGCCTGGCCACGCACGCCAACGGTACGACCGACGTGAGCATCGAAATGGACCATCAGTACGCCCCAATCTCCTCCGCCGATCGCCTGATGCTGCGCCAGAAGACGCTGCTGGGGGAGACCTACCTCGAACTGTTCCCGCCGGGCACTCCCGGCGGGCAGGGCAGTGGCGGGGGACAGGATCAGCCGCCGGGGAGTGGGTCGCCGGGTCGCCAAGATGTGGTCGCGCAGACGGCTCACCCAATCCCCGACGGCGGGCGGCTGGCATCCACCCAGGTCGACCCGGCGGTGACCCTCGACGACATCCTCTCCGCGCTCGACCCCCAGGTGCGGACCGCGTTCAAAGTCTGGCAGCAGTCGCTGGCGGCCGGCGTCAACGGGCGTGGCGAACAGCTCAACAGGAACTTCGCCGAACTCGGGCCGCTGGTCGAAGAAACCAACAAGGTGGTCACGATCCTGGCCTCCCAGGAAGGCGCTCTGCGCGCCGTCGTGCACAACACCGGTGTGCTGTTCGACGCGCTCTCCGAACGCGACAACCAGCTCCGCGGGTTCATTGTCAACGGCGAGCGCACCTTCCATGCGCTCGGCGCGAGCAGCGCCCAGTGGGCCGACGCCTTCCGCGAACTGCCCGCCTTCGAGCGTGGAGCGACGGCGACGCTGCGCGCGGGCGACAACCTCGCCACCGTGGCGAACCCGGTGATCGAAGAAGCGTACGTGTGGGAGCGCGCGCTGACGCCGCTGCTGGAAGGCGTGCAGGCGTTCACCCCCGACCTCAACAGCCTGCTCACCAACCTCGGACCGTTCACCAGCGCCGCCAAGACGGGCCTGCCCGCCTTCGAACGCGTGTTCAACCAGCTCACCCCGGTGCTCACCAACGTCACCCCGCCACTGCGCAACTTCGAGCCCTTCCTGAAGTACACGGGCGAGTACGTGCCGGAGCTGCAGGCGCTGTTCGCCAACGCCACCGCCGCGACTCAGGCACACGACAAAAACGCCGACGTGTCCAGCAACCAGATACAGCACTACCTGCGCGCCCTGCAGACGGTCCACCCTGAAAGCCTCGCGGTGTACAGCCAGCGCAACGGCATCAACCGCGCCAACCCCTACTTCCAGCCCGAAGGCTTCCGGCTGCTTGGCAAGGGCGGGCTGCAGGTCTTCAGCACGGCGGCGTGCGCCGACTCGGCACCGTCGGTCAACCCGGAAAGCGCCAACGCGACGGTGCCCAAGAGCATCCTCGAACAGCTGATCGCCGATCACGTCCTCAACGGCCCCAACAGCACCACCAATGAAGTCGGCGCGCCCGCCTGCACCCAGCAGCCGCCCTTCACGTGGGAAGGCGCCACCAGCCAGTTCCCGCACGTTACGAGCGCGAAATAGCTCGGGCGTCTGGGGCGAGCTCCAGCGGTCGTGGGCCGCGATGCGTGTTTGGGACTGATTCGTGTGAGGCGCTAACCTGCGCGCGAAGTGCTCGACCGTGGCGCCGGAATAGCCGAACTGCGTTGAAGCTGCTCGACGTCAGCATTCAGTGCGTGTCAAGTCACGCTACTGACACCCAAGCTTGATGTGCTTAAGCTTTTTCCCTATATAGCTCGTCACGTCAGCAACTTCCCTGCTCTGCGGGAGCGGTGGGATCGCCTGGATACCGAAGTCGAAGAATTCTATCTTTAGATGGATCTTCGTTGCGCCTGAGGTGCCAGGCAGACACTCACTCGCGGTGTATTCCTCACGTCGCACACGGTGCCGTCCATCGATCCATACGTCTATGGGCTGGCTGCTAGAGCCCGTAAGGCGCACAAGCGCTGCTACGCTCTCGCTGGCCGCTGTCCGCTGGGCCGGGGCTGCCCGGGCGGCAATTTGATTGTAGTCGATGGTCGCGCGATAATGCGTCATTGGTACTCCCTGCACCCGTTCGGTATCGACGCGTGTCACCTGCCCACTTGTTGCCTTCAGATAGGAGAGCAATTCGCTTGGGTTCGATGATGCGCCAGGACCCGCCAGCGCTGAATAGTTGATTCCGAGCGCTGCCCCCAAGCGACGAAGGTCAAACTTGACCCACGGCTTGCCATGTGTGACCGACGACGACTGAGGGGATGGGGCCAGGTACATGTAAAGGGCGAGACTCGTGTACTGCTCCTTGGCGGTCGACGAGTGGCCTTCCGAGTTGACCTTGATACTCATACTGCCTCTGTGGCCATGCTGATCGACGACCCCGGTCCCAGACCCAGTCACGGTTTGCGATGAGTTTGGCGGGGTTAGTTCGTCAGAGACCAGGACCTTGAATCCCGGTGCCCTTTCCGAGGCTTCGGCTGCTTGGGCAACCGGATCGAACACGGAGCTGACCGCAGAGCCGCTGCCGCATCCGCCCAGCGCGACTCCAATCGCCGAGCTGGCGCAGGCAAGGACTGCCGAGCCTGATAGGAACTTTCTCTTCATGCGGGTCTTCTCCTCATCAATCTCTCTGTGTGCCTGGTGTTGTGGGGAGCTGTCACCGATAGTCTCGATTTAGCAGATAACCGCGAAAGGCTTCGACGGCACTAGCCAATTCGCTTTCGGGTATTTTGTCGACCCAGAGCATAATAACCCTGACACGCAAGTGCGAGGATCCACACCGCACTGCCACAAACCCTAAGGATGACCCATAGAGATTGATGATGGCCGGAGCGTATCATAATAGAGCTAACTGCAATCGCGATAACAGCAATCCAGAATGCCGCCATAGATAGCTTGCGGATATTTTCGCGCCTCATGACACCTCACATTCAGATTTCAGCTAGCAGATACGCGACTCCGACGAGCATGATCCGCGTATTTTGCCGATCTTTTCACCGGGTCTCGTACCAAAGCCTTATCTGTTTTTGCGATCTCGCCAGCGTGCGATTGTAGACTTGTTCGGGGTGATCTTCTCGTGAACGTTTTTCCCGCGTAGAAGGTATACAAGGCTGGAGGCGGAGCCTCCCACGCCGACGATGATCCATCGATATTCTCGCGTAATTATCGCTGCTATTGCAAGAACTGCGCAAACGGCCGCGCCGGATATGAGGTAGATACGATAAATGCGACTCATTTTCATATCTACTAATGTTTTGTTGCCACGCGGGTCGCGCCATACGCGCCGCAAGGGTACGCGGTGAAAGGATTGGTCCAGCCAACACTTGCACAGAAAGCGTCCGCAGGTTCCCACGGGTTACTTTCAATTTCATGACACAGTTTGGGATGCTGCTTTTTGTATTGCTTTGAGTTGACCGCGCCTTCGCACTGCGCACCGGCTGGCAGCCCGGGGTCTTCGAGGCCCGCGAAGTTGCCGAATCTCAATCCACCGCCTCCTCCGCCGCATTCAGAGTCTTCCTGGCCTGTTTCGGCGGCGTATTCGCAGGCCCAGCCTGGGTAGCCTCCTAGGGGCTCTTCTGCGGTGGCGGGGATGGGGGCGTCTGCTCTTTCTTCGGCTTCTTTGGCTTCGCGGGCGCGGCGTTCGGCTTCCTCGCGTTCGAGTGTTTCGCGGGCGACTTCGCGGGCTACTACTTCTTGGGCTTCTTGGTTGTTGGCTTCTTTGAGCCAGCCGGAGAAGCCGTAGGTGAGGGCGCCGCTGGGGTCGGAGGTATTGATGGGGTCGCCGAAGGTGTATGTGTAGGCGTTGGCGGAGCCGCCGGGGGCGGGGTCTGGTTGTAGGTAGCGTCCTAGCTGTGGGATGTAGGAGCGGGCTCCCATTGCGATGATGCCGGTGGGCAGTTCGGTTGGGAGCTCGCTGGCGCCCAGCCATGAGTACTTGGGCGGGGTGGAGGTGGTGGGCACGCCGAACTCGCTTGGTTCGGTAGTTGTGAGTAGTTTTGTTTCCGTTTCGTTTAGTGAGGCCGTTCCAATAATATCACCGTGGAGATCGGGGAGTTGGAGCACGGGGGCTTCGCTGTTGGTCTGGGTTGCGGCGAGCCCGCTGCCGATCCCGGGTATGTTGCGTGTCCAGTTGCCCGAGGATGTTTCTGACTGCCAGGCGGGGGCGTTGCTGCCGCCTGCGTAGTGGGAGATGAGGTCTTGGTTTGTTTTTCCGGTGGCGACGGTTTCGCGGGTGCGCCCGGCGGGGTCGAGGTTGTAGCCGATCGTCTCGCCGTTTTGTGTTTGGCTTTGGAGCTGGTTGTCGACGTAGAAGGCGCTGGTGAGTTCTGTGCCGCCGGCGTCGGCTGCGGGTAGCGCGGTGATGTTGCCGAAGGTGCTGTAGCTGGCGCTGGTGTCGGTGAGGCGGTCGGCGCTGTCGTAGGTGTGTTTTTCGACGGTGCCTCCGGTTGTGGTGCATTCGCCTTTGGAGCCTGGTGCGCGGGTGGTGAGGCTGGTGCGGTTGGTGTCTTCGTCGTAGGCGTAGACGTGGGTTGTGCAGCCTTTTCCGGTGGGTGTGTTCTGTACCTGTGTGAGGCGTCCGGCGTTGTCGTAGGTAAATGCTTGGTGGGAGAGGGTGGTGGTCTGTTCGAGCCACTGTCCGTGGATGGAGGGCGCGACGGTGTCGCTGAACCATGTGCATTTTTCGGCGCAGTGGGTGGTCTTGATGTATTCGAGCGCGGTCGCGCCGCCGGTGGAGTTGTAGGTGTAGTCGGCGTTCATGCCGTTGGGGAGTCCTTCGGTGAGGATGTTCCCTTCGGCGTCGTAGCTGGCGGTGAACGTCCCCGCGGCTGAGTCAACGAGCTTGGTGAGGTTGCCCGTGGTGGTGTCGTAGGTGTATGTGTCGGTGCCCTTACCGTCGTTGGCTTTGGTGACGCGCCCGTCGATGTCGTATTCGTAGGTGGAGGTGTTTTCGTCGGCGTCGGTGTAGCTGGTGAGCTCGCCGAGCGTGTTGTAGGCGCTTGTAATCGTCTTGGTTTTGCCGCCGGTGGTGGTGCTCTGTTTTTCCAGCGCCCCAGTTTTTTCGTTGTAGGAGTAGGCGACTTCCGGTAGCGGGGTGCCCACCGTGGAGCTGGCCGCGCTCTTTTCCAGGCGGCCGGCTGCGTTGTAGGTCGCGGTCTTCGTGCGGGTGGTCGAGCCGACCGTTTCGGTTCCTTTTTCCGGCTCGTCCCACATGTTGTACGTGGTGATGGTGACGGGCAGGTTGGGCAGCCCGCTGGTTTCGGGCTGTTTGGCGGGCTGCGTCTGACACGGGAGGTTGGCCCATTCGGGGTGTTCGCCGCACGCCGGGACGGTGGAGTTTTTGGCGGTGGTGTAGTAGATGGTTTCGGTCGCGTGCGCGGTCTTTTCTTTCGGGTTGCCGGCGGGCATCACCGTTTCCTTGACTTCGCCGGTGGATGGTTCGTATACGGCGGTGTGGGCGAGTTTCAGCCCTTTCGGGTCGGCGGTGACCGACGTCGGCCGGCGCAGCTTCCAGCCGAGGTTTTCCTGCCCCGCATAGGCCATCGCCGTTTCGCGGACTTCTTCTTCTTTGCCCGAATACTGCGCGCCTTCTGTGGTCTTCGTCGGCAGGCCGTAGGGGCCGCCTTCGCCGGGGGCGCCTTCGTCGTATGAGTATTGCTTGTGGTTGCGCGCTTGCACCTGTGTGCCGCCGGCCAGTTTGACGGTGTGCTGGGGTCCGAGTGTGCTCTGCAACTCGGTGCCTTCAGTGTTGTAGGTGCTCTCGGTGTCGAGCAGTTTTGAGGCTTCCGCGGATTTGCTGCCTTCTTTGAGCGCGGTTGCCCTGTCGCCGGGGGAGAGTGTGCGTTCGACGTCGTTCTTGGCGTTGTATTCGGTCGTCGAGATCGCGCCGCCCGGGTGTGCGACGTTGACGGTTCGCGCGTCGCTGTCGAGGTAGTAGACGCTCGCGCGTTTGTAGTCCTTGGCCGGGTACCCCATCGCTTCGTCGGGTGCAAAGATCGCCGTCGCGTCGGTCGGGTCGTCTTTTTGACCCCACGCTTCGACTTCGGTTTTGCCCATCGCGTACGGTGCGCCCGTGCCCGACACGGGTACTTGGTACTCCACGGTCGTGACGGCGGTGCTCCCGGTGTTGGGCGGTTCCGGTGCGAGTTCCTTGGGTTCCTGGGGTACCCACTTGGTGATCCTTGGGGTGCCGGTGACCGCTGCGCTTACGACGTACAAGTCGCCCGCGCCTTTGGATTTATAGGGGTATTCGCCCGGGACGACCGCGAGGCCCTGCGGCCCGGAGCCAAAGCTCCACGCCTGAAGGCCTTCGCCTCCCTGGGTCAGCTGCTGCACCCTGCTGTCGCCGGTGTCCGACACGAACGCCGTGCTGTCCAATGCTTCGTAGTACCCGCGCGATTCTTCTCTGAGTTCGCCCAGGTTACGCGGCTCGAGGGCGATGCTTTCGGGGGATGAGAATTGGCCTTCCCCGGTGCCTTCTGTACCAAACTTGTTTCTCAGTGCAAAATGTTCGAGTCCTTCGGGTTCGAATACCTGTACTCGGTGGTTGCCCTTGTCAGTGACGAACACCTCGTTGCCTTTACCTTTTGCTTCGCCCGTGTTGCTGACCGCGACGCCGATCGGTTCCTCGAACTGGCCATTTTCGGTGCCGGCGCTGCCGAGCGTTTTGTTGGGGTTTGTAACTGGCCCATAGCGCACATAGTTTTTGCTGGGGATCGCCACGAACATGTATTCTTCTTCGAACCCATTGATGTCAACCTTGCCGACCGCGACTCCCGCGGGCGGCCCGGGCAAAGTGATTGCGCTGAGATATTTCCCTGTGCTTCTAGAAAACGTCTCTATGCGATCGTTGCCGGTGTCTGAGACATACACAAAGGATTTGGTTACAGCTATACCGGCAGGCCTTTCAAACTCGTCTTTTTCTTTGCCTTTCGAGCCGTACGCCGCGAGAAACGTCCCAGAGGGCGAGAACTTCTCGATACGGCCATTGCCGGTGTCAGCAACCCACACATCTTCTTCGCCGAAGTGAGCTTCCACGGCGATCGCCGACGGTTCCTTGACGTCGCCTTCTTCGCTGCCTTCGTTGCCAAACGCAATCGCTTGTTCGAGGAACAGGCCTTGGCGAACCCATTCACTTTTGCTGTAGGCGGTGGTCGACCCAGCCATGTTGGTGGCGGTGACTGCGACCCGTATTTCGCGTTGACCTTTCCACGGGTTGTACGTCTGGCTGGTTGCCCCCTGGAGCGGGGTGCATTCCTGCGCTTCGGTTTCACGGTTTTTGGTGCACGCTTCCCACTGGTAGCTGTAGCTC
>CAWCEY010000007.1:0-44952 GCA_963794715.1 uncultured Solirubrobacterales bacterium
CCATCGTTCGTGGCCGGCACCGAAGACAACCAGGCGGGAGAATTCAGCGCCCTGACGGTCAGGCTGGCTCGCCCAGAAGCGACCGAACCGGAACAGGCGCTGAACCGGATCCAGGTGCGGACTCCGCCGGGGCTGTTGGCAATGCTCTCTCAGGTGACCCTGTGCGAAGAACCGCAGGCTCAACTTGGCACATGCGGCCCGGCGAGCATGATCGGGCACGTGACGGTTGGCGTGGGTGCGGGAACCGATCCGCTTTACGTGGGCGGGGAAGTGTTCCTCACCGGCCCGTACAACGGGGCGCCGTTCGGACTCTCGATTGTCGTTCCGGCTGTCGCGGGCCCCTTCAACCTGGGCACGGTCGTTGAGCGGGCGGCGATCGATATCGATCCGCATACCGCAGCCGTGACCGTGACCTCCGAACCGCTTCCGCGGATCCTGGACGGCATCCCGCTACAGATCAGAACGGTCGAGGTGAGTGTCGACCGCAAACACTTCATATTCAACCCGACCAACTGCGGCCCGATGGCGATCGGTGCCGCCGCGACGGGCGTTCTAGGGGCGAGCGTCCCGCTCTCATCACGCTTTCAGGCCGCCAACTGCGCCACGCTCGCCTTTGCCCCGAAATTCAAAGTGACTGTTTCAGGTCGCTCCTCGCGGGTGGACGGGACCAGCCTCGACGCGCAGGTCTCCTACCCAAGCGGCGCCGCCCAGGCCAACATCGCCTTGGCCAAGGTGGAACTGCCCAAGCAGCTTCCGGCACGCCTGAAGACGTTGCAGAAGGCGTGCACAGCGGCCGTGTTCGAAACGAACCCGGCGTCATGCCCCGCAGCCTCCGTGGTCGGTATCGCACGGGCAGCCACCACAATCCTACCCGTGGGGCTGATCGGGCCGGTGTACTTTGTCTCGCACGGCGGGGAAGCTTACCCGGACCTGGTGGTGGTTCTCCAGGGCGATGGGGTGCGTGACGACCTCGTTGGTGCCACTTTCATCTCAAAATCTAGCATCACGAGCTCGACGTTCAAGAGCGTCCCCGACGTGCCGGTGTCCAGCTTCGAGCTCTACTTGCCGGAGGGCCCCAACTCCGCGCTGGCGGCGAACGGAAACCTCTGCAAGAGCAGCATGAAGATGCCCACGACGTTCGTGGCGCAGAATGGCGCAGAAATACATAGCAACACCCCGGTTGCGGTCAGCGGCTGCCCAAAGGCTCGACCAAAGAAGGGCAAGGCCCGCCGGGCCGCCAGGTCGCGCACCAATCATAGGAGCGGGCGATGACCGGTATCGTTCGCCGACTGATCCCGGCGGCGACGGTCGCCCTCATCGTATCGGTGGGCGCCCTGCTGGCGGCGGGCTCGTCATACGCCGGCGGAAAATTCATCTTCGAAGCGAAGTTTGGCACGCGCGGCGCGGGCGTTGGCGAATTCGAGGGGATTTTCAACGCGGCTGTGGAACAGGAAAGCGGCGATCTGTTCGTCGCTGATTCCGAAAACCAGCGTATTCAGATATTTGATCCCGACGGCAATCCGGTGACCAACGAAGCGCACGAAGCCGTCGTTATAAACGGCAGCGAAGTTCCAGGTGGTGCCTTTCACGCGGCGACAGGCGTGGCCGTCGACAATTCCGAAACGCTCTCGCGAGGGGATGTCTACGTTGCCGACGAAGGAAGCAAAGTGGTTGACAAGTTCGCACCTAATGGCTCGTCTCCTAATGGTGGTTACAAATACGTGTGCCAGTTGACCGGTATCGGGGGGGACTGCGTAAGCGCAGGGGGGGTCCCGGTCGTATCGTTTGGGGCTCCGAGCAGCGTCGCCGTGGACGGCCAAGGCAATGTCTACGTCGCCCAGGCGGCAGGCAACGGGATGACCTCTGGCTCGGTGGAGGAGTTCACGACCGAAGGTACCGATGTAAAGCAGTTTTCCGTGCCGGCGGCGGCCGGTGTTGCCGTGAGTCCCTCTGGGGGCGTTATCTACGCGGTTGATGGCTTCATGGCGAGCACGGTCGAGCTGGGTGGTTAATCGAATAGACGCATCAGCTCGAACGCTGAAGAAGTCATCGACAGTGAGGTATCAATGGTGGTGACGGTTGAAACGACGACAGGCGAGGCCATCGTGGACGAACTCCGCTGGCGGACCTTATGTCAACGTCTACGAAGCGAACCTGGAAGCGGGGGAAGAACCTGTTGAGTCACTGGTCCTGACGGAACCGTGGAGCAGCTTGGGCACTTCGGTTTGGGGGTCGCCTACAGTTCTTCGGGCAAGTGCAGGGCGCACGTGATAGACTGGCGAACGAGGAATGTGCACACACACGCGCGGGAAGCTGTAGTAGCTCCTCCTACGTTGCAAGTCGCCAGCCAAGCCGCAGAAATAGTCGCCGATGCAGCAAAGGAAGTACGTTCGTCGAGCTGGCGGGTCCGGGGGAAGTCAGTGGCACCTGCAAATGGGAAGGGTGGATCGGCGGTGTGGATTAAAATCCCGGAGGGGCGCTCGCGAGCGCGGGAACGATTGGCGAACGGATAGTCTGGAAACGGAAACGGAGTACGTCTAGGGGATCGGTGACCAACAAACTTGGCGAAACTGGAAGATCGAGCAAGACGAGGTCGCGCCGGCTCCTATGGTGTTCGAACGCATTGCTCGCTCAGGGCGACGAAATCACATCGAGATCGCGGTGCTGGCAGGGGAAGAAAAACCCAAGGGCGTCGATTGCACTGAGTTCGATATCGGGCTCGACGACGTCTACGGAGCGAGCATCGAAGCCCTTAGAGGAGGCAGCGATTCGAACGACGACGGCGGCGTCATAGACCCGTACACGTAAGGGGAAGCTCAAAGGGCTGGAGCCACCCGACTACGGCTACAGGCTCAAAGGGGAAAATGTCATCGGCGAGCGGCGATGGTCAGGACGCCGAATTCGAAACCTGCCGCACCGCCGGCGGTCAGCGAACGGTCTCCGGGGTGGGTCGTAAGTCGGCGACTCTTTCGGGAACGGTGAATCCGAGAATAGCAGTACGACGTATCACTTCATATACGGGCCCGGTGAATCGTACGGCATGGAAACCCCCGATGCAAGCGCAGGCGGCGAATTCGGCGAAAAGACGGTTGGGCCCGTGGACGTGAGCGGCCTGCGACCCGAAACGACCTACCACTTCAGGCTGGTGGCCGGTAGTGAAGACGATGGTGTGTCCGTTGGCGCCTCCAGGACCGCCGACCAGACATTCACCACGGGGGCCGCGATCCTACCGACGGTGCAGGCGGGTGAAGCCAGTGCAATCACGCAGACGAGCGCGACGATCACGGACACGATCGACCCGGAGGGGCAGCCGACCAGCTGGGAACTCCAGCTCGGTGCCGACACCGGCCAAGGGGGTGGCGCGACGATTTACGGCCAGGCCGTGGAGGGCGAGGAAACGATCGTGCTGAACTGCGGGTCGGTGCCCGGAACGACCTATCACTATCGGATCGTCGCGAGCAACGAAGGCGGCTCGGCAGCGGGTCGCGATGCGGTGTTCACGACCTTGGGCGTCCGTCGCTGATCGCGCAACCACGACCGCGATGCTGCTTGTGACACCGTCGATCGTGTTCCCTACAGAACCCGGCAAGGTCATCAAGCCCTCAAAGAGGAGACGGACGTCGGCGAAAAAGGGGAATCCGGCAAGAAACGTCGAGCGAAGAAAGGGATTCGGAAGGGGTCCGGACGGCATGGGTAGCGGGGAGCGGCGGGTCGGTACAGTAGGAAACGCCCGTTCGGACGGGAGACCTAAGGCTATAGGCTGCCATGAATGAGGTCGTCGAGCGAAGGGTAAAATGCGAGATGCTCGCGGATCGCAAGTGGATAGTAGCTGCGATGGGAGCCGTGGCTGTGGCGGTGGGAGTACATCCTGCGGGGGTGCGGAGGGTCCTCCACGCGCCCCACGACAACGGCCGGGGTGGCGGGTCGGACCTCCACGGCTTCGACGGCCACGACCTCGGGAGGCAGTTCCACTGGGGCGAGCCTGCTGTGACGATCGCTGTAACGATTCCCGGCCTGCTCAAGGAAGATTACTTTCCCTCCCGCTACACGTGCGACGGAGCCAACATCTGTTTCCCGTGCGATGGAGCAAAGTGCCGTCCGGCACGGCCGAGCTGGCGATGTTCTTGGTCAAACTCAATTCGCCCGTCAACCACCCATTCTACGACTGGGCGGTGGCGGGCTCAACCCCAACTCGCACGGGGTCGCGGCCGGCCAGCTCCATCCGGCGCCGTTGGGGGTCGCAACAACTTCGGTCAGGTTGGCTACTCGATCTGCCCCCCGCGCGGCTCGGTCGAAGAACACTTTGTCCTGAGACTTCTAGCGCTTCCCCACAGGATCGCGGCAAAGTCGGGCTTCGATCCGGGGGCGCTGTTCAACGAAGCGGAACAGTCCACCAAAGTCGTGGGGCTTGCTGGTGGGGTCTATACAAGGCGATGATTCAGGGTCCGGTGAGCTATCCGCCCGCCGCGCCTGACAAAGACTTGGGCCACGAGGGCGCGGCGGCCCTTCTTCCCGGTGGCCGTGCCTCGGCGCAAAGGGGACGGGGCGGCAGGGAGGCGGGCCCCGTTGTCCGTAGACTGCAGCAAGAATGGTGGGCTGGGGACCCTGGCACGGGCGGGGGCAGGCCCGACGCCCAACGAGGCTTGTCATCGGAAGTCAAATGCTCCGTAATGTGGGAAACACTCGTCGCGGACCGTCACCAGCCGGGTAGGTTCGAGGAGGCAATTGCCCTTGGACGAGAAAGGAAGGTCGCAACTATTACTAAGAACCAGATTGGGCGTTTTGCCGGTGTCCGCAAGCGACGTGATCGCGGGGGTGGCAGTGCTGGCCCCGCTGGCGATGGCCTCACCCGCCATGGCCGAACACCACCCGACGGGGAACTCCGCCCCGTTAAGTACTGTCCGTTGAGCAACAAAGCGACGAACTCTGCACGGTGGCGAACACCGAAGAAGGCGAATTCACGTCGGCACAAGACGGTGCCGATCACGAACACGATCAAGCTCCGGCGGCCTGCACGAACAGCTCCGGTGAACTCGATCATCGCGGCTGAAGGCGCCGAAACCTGTCGAAAACCGAAGAACCGTCCCCGGCGGCCTGCTCGGGATCAAAGCCCCCAAATGGTGGCCGCTGACCTGCAGGAACTCTTCAACGAATACGTCATCAACAAAGGCTTCACGGGCGTCACCGAGATCACCGAACTGGCGAAGCCGGCCAGCGCGATCAAGCTGAACACCACCAACCTGATCTTCGAAGAAGGCGTGGCGCTGCAGCTCCCGGTCAAGGTCAAGCTCAACAACGTGTTCTCGGTGGCGAATGCTACGTCGGCCCTCCTCGAAACCGATCGTCCTGAACCTGACGACGGGTACGACGAGCCCGCCGTTGCCCAACAAATCGATCAAAGGCAGCGCAGGCAGCCTGGAAATCCTCGAAGAAGGCGCGTGGTACGTCTCACCGGCGGCGCGCTGGTGGACAACTCCTTCGCGGATGAAGAAGGGGCCAATGGCTGCGGCGGCTTCCTCTTCTCGTGGGCCGTCGATCCGCTGGTCAACGAAACTGGCACGCCGTCCAAAGCGGGCCAAACACCGCGATCCTCAAGGGCAACCTTGAAGAGGCCGTCGCGGAAGCCGTGAAAGCAAGCGAAAGCATAAAGCAGCGACTCTGAAGTAGAGCCGCAACCGGGGCCCGTCGCGCGCAACGCGCGGGCCCCGCTCTATTTATGTGAGGCTTGGCAGCAGCAGCCAGGACGCTCCGTAATGTCGGAAACATTCCTTGCAACCCAACCCAGGGTCGGATAGGTTCGGAGAGCACATGCCCTTGGACCCGATGGACCAAGCAAGGAAGGTTGATGTATATGACTGGCACCACACTGGGCGCTTCGCGGGCCTCCGCAGGCGTGTCTCCATTGCGGGGGTCGCCGTGGCAGCCCCGCTGGCGATGGCCTCACCCGCCATGGCCGAACACCACCCGACGGGGAACTTCGCCCCGTTCAAGTACTGTCCGCTGAGCAATCCGGCAACGGAACTCTGCACGGTGGCGAACACGACCAGCGGCGAATCACGTCGGCAAACGGTCTGTGCCGATCAACAAAACGATCACGCTGCAGGGCGGCCTGGACGAAAACAGCTCGGGCGAACTGGAATTCATTGCGGCCAAGGCGCTGAAACGCTTTCGAAAACTGCGCTGTACGTGCCCGGCGGGCTGTTCACACAGTTGCGCCGGAATGGCTCAACAAAAACAGAAAAAAGTTCGAAAAAATGTCAACGAAGCATCACCGGCGTGACCGCCACGACCGAACTGGCGAAGCCGGCGAGTTCGATCAAGCTGAACACCACCAACCTGATCTTCGAAGAAGGCGTGGCGTTGCAGCTGCCGATCAAGGTCAAGCTCGGCAACGTGTTCCTCGGCAGTGAATGCTATGCCGGCTCCGAAGCGAGTCCAGTCGTGCTGACCTGACGACTGGAACGATGAGCCGCCGTTGCCAACAAACCGATCAAAGGCAGCGCGGGCGCCCTGGAAATCCTCGAGAAAGGAGCGCTGGTGCGCCTCTCGGGGGCTCGCTCGTGGACAACGCCTGGGCGGCGCCCCGAGCGCACGGCTGCGGCAGCAAACTGGTTGAAGGCATCGTCGATGAAGCCGTCAACAAAGAGCTCGGCCTGCCGGCAGCGGCGGGGAAGAACACCGCGATCCTCAACGGCAACCTCGAAGAGGCGGTTGCGGAAGCTGTCAAAGCCAGCGAGTAGCGGTCAAGCAGCTCTGTAGGAGGCAGCAGCACGGGCCCGTCGCAAACGCGGCGGGCCCCCTGCCTACCCCGTGTCCGCAACGTGGGGAACGGCACCACCTCGCGCACCGACTCCACGCCGGTCAGCACCATCAGCAGCCGGTCGACTCCAAGCCCCCCGCCCGCGGTTGGCGCCATCCCGTATTCCAGCGCGCGCACATACTCTTCGTCGTTGGGCTGCGGCTGGTCGCCATCGTCGCCCCCGTCGGAGGCCTGCTGGCGCTGGATCACAAAGCGGTCGAGCTGATCCACCGGATCGTTGAGCTCCGTGTCGCCGCTGAGAATCTCCATCCCGCGGATCACCGAGTCGAAGTGCTCCGACAGGCGCGGATCCTCGGAGTGGCGCTTGCAGATCGGGAACAGGTCGACGGGGAAGTCGAACACGTGCGTGGGCTGGTGCAGCGTCGGTTCGACGTGCTTGACGTAGATCGCGTCCACCAGCTTCGCCCACGTTGGATCGGAATCCCCCCCACCCCCGGCCGCTCGCCGGCCGCCTCGATCAGCTGCTCGCGCGAGGCCTCCAGGTAGTCGATCCCGATCGCCTCGGCGATCGCCTCGCGCAGCGTCAGCCGCCGCCACGGGGTGGCGATGTTGACCACGCGTCCGTCGTACCGCTCCACCTTGGTTGTTCCCAGCGTGCGCAGCGCCACGCTTTCGGCGATGTCTTCGGTGAACTTCGCCACGTCCCAGTAGTCGGCGTAGCTCATCATCCACTCGAGGATCGTGAACTCGGGGCTGTGGCGGTGCGGATCCCCTCGTTGCGGAAGGCCCTACCAGGTCGTAGATGTTCTCCAAGCCCCCCACGATGCAGCGGTTGAGGTATAGCTCCACCGAATCCGCAGGTACACGTCCACATCCAGCGCGTTGTGGTGCGTCACGAAGGCCGCGAGGCGGCGCCGCCGGCGAGCGTCTGCAGCATCGGCGTTCCACCTGCGTGAAGCCGTGCTGGCGCAGGAAGTCGTGGATCGCCTCGATCACTGGTGCGCCTGAAGAACATCGTGCGCGTCTGCTCGTGGCCACAGGTCAACTCCGCCGGCGATAGCGCTCGCCGGGATCCTCCATCCCGTGGAGCGGCGCCGCTACCACGGGATGGAGGATCCCGGCGAGCGCTATCGCCGGCGGGAGCTTGACCTGCTGGCCAACGAGCAGACGCGCACGATGTTCTTCAGGCGCACCAAGATGATCGAGGCGATCCACGACTTCCTGCGCGAGCACGGCTTCACGCAGGTGGAGACGCCGATGCTGCAGACGCTCGCCGGCGGCGCCGCCTCGCGGCCGTTCGTGACGCACCACAACGCGCTGGATGTGGACGTGTACCTGCGGATCTCGGTGGAGCTATACCTCAACCGCTGCATCGTGGGGGGCTTGGAGAACATCTACGACCTCGGTAGGGCCTTCCGCAACGAGGGGATCTCGCACCGCCACAGCCCCGAGTTCACGATCCTCGAGTGGATGATGAGCTACGCCGACTACTGGGACGTGGCGAAGTTCACCGAAGACATGGCCGAAAGCGTGGCGCTGCGCACGCTGGGAACAACCAAGGTGGAGCAGTACGACGGACGCGTGGTCGACCTCGCCACCCCGTGGCGGCGGCTGACGCTGCGCGAGGCGATCGCCGAGGCGATCGGGATCGACTACCTGGAGGCCTCGCGCGAGCAGCTGATCGAGGCGGCCGGCGAGGCGGCCGGGGGTGGGGGGGATTCCGATCCAACGTGGGCGAAGCTGGTGGACGCGATCTACGTCAAGCACGTCGAACCGACGCTGCACCAGCCCACGCACGTGTTCGACTTCCCCGTCGACCTGTTCCCGATCTGCAAGCGCCACTCCGAGGATCCGCGCCTGTCGGAGCACTTCGACTCGGTGATCCGCGGGATGGAGATTCTCAGCGGCGACACGGAGCTCAACGATCCGGTGGATCAGCTCGACCGCTTTGTGATCCAGCGCCAGCAGGCCTCCGACGGGGGCGACGATGGCGACCAGCCGCAGCCCAACGACGAAGAGTATGTGCGCGCGCTGGAATACGGGATGGCGCCAACCGCGGGCGGGGGGCTTGGAGTCGACCGGCTGCTGATGGTGCTGACCGGCGTGGAGTCGGTGCGCGAGGTGGTGCCGTTCCCCACGTTGCGGACACGGGGGTAGGCAGGGGGCCCGCCGCGTTTGCGACGGGCCCCGTGCTGCTGCCTCCTACAGAACTGCTTGACCGCTATTCGCTGGCTTTGACAGCTTCCGCAACCGCCTCTTCGAGGTTGCCGTTGAGGATCGCGGTGTTCTTCCCCGCCGCTGCCGGCAGGCCGAGCTCTTTGTTGACGGCTTCATCGACGATGCCTTCAACCAGTTTGCTGCCGCAGCCGTGCGCTCCGGGCGCCGCCCAGGCGTTGTCCACGAGCGAGCCTCCCGAGAGGCGCACCAGCGCGCCTTCTTCGAGGATTTCCAGGGCGCCCGCGCTGCCTTTGATCGGTTTGTTGGGCAACGGCGGGCTCGTCGTTCCGGTCGTCAGGTTCAGCACGACTGGACTCGCTTCGGAGCCGACATAGCATTCACTGCCGAGGAACACGTTGCCGAGCTTGACCTTGATCGGCAGCTGCAACGCCACGCCTTCTTCGAAGATCAGGTTGGTGGTGTTCAGCTTGATCGAACTCGCCGGCTTCGCCAGTTCGGTCGTGGCGGTCACGCCGGTGATGCCTTCGTTGACAATTTTTTCGAACTTTTCTTTCTGTTCTTTGTTGAGCCATTCCGGCGCAACTATGTTGAACAGCCCGCCGGGCACGTACAGCGCAGTTTTCGAAAGCGTTTCAGCGCCTTCGGCCGCGATGAATTCCAGTTCGCCCGAGCTGTTTTCGTGCAGGCCGCCCTGCAGCGTGATCGTTTTGTTGATCGGCACAGACCGTTTGCCGACGTCGAATTCGCCGCTGGTCGTGTTCGCCACCGTGCAGAGTTCCGTTGCCGGATTGCTCAGCGGACAGTACTTGAACGGGGCGAAGTTCCCCGTCGGGTGGTGTTCGGCCATGGCGGGTGAGGCCATCGCCAGCGGGGCTGCCACGGCGACCCCCGCAATCAAGACACGCCTGCGGAGGCCCGCGAAGCGCCCAGTGTGGTGCCTAGTCATATACATCAACCTTCCTTGCTTGGTCCATCGGGTCCAAGGGCATGCTGCTCTCCGAACCTATCCGACCCTGGGTTGGGTTGCAAGGAATGTTTCCGACATTACGGAGCGTCCTGGCTGCTGCTGCCAAGCCTCACATAAATAGACGCGGGGCCCGCCGCGTTGCGCGCGACGGGCCCCGGTTGCGGCTCTACTTCAGAGTCGCTGCTTTACTGCTATTCGCTTGCTTTCACGGCTTCCGCGACGGCCTCTTCAAGGTTGCCCTTGAGGATCGCGGTGTTGTGGCCCGCTTTGGACGGCGTGCCGAGGATTTCGTTGACCAGCGGATCGACGGCCCACGAGAAGAGGAAGCCGCCGCAGCCATTGGCCCCTTCTTCATCCGCGAAGGAGTTGTCCACCAGCGCGCCGCCGGTGAGACGTACCAGCGCGCCTTCTTCGAGGATTTCCAGGCTGCCTGCGCTGCCTTTGATCGATTTGTTGGGCAACGGCGGGCTCGTCGTACCCGTCGTCAGGTTCAGGACGATCGGTTTCGAGGAGGAGCCGACGTAGCATTCGCCACCGAGGAACACGTTGTTGAGCTTGACCTTGACCGGGAGCTGCAGCGCCACGCCTTCTTCGAAGATCAGGTTGGTGGTGTTCAGCTTGATCGCGCTGGCCGGCTTCGCCAGTTCGGTGATCTCGGTGACGCCCGTGAAGCCTTTGTTGATGACGTATTCGTTGAAGAGTTCCTGCAGGATCAGCGGCCACCATTTGGGGGCTTTGATCCCGAGCAGGCCGCCGGGGACGGTCTCTTCGGTTTTCGACAGGGTTTCGGCGCCTTCAGCCGCGATGAATTCCAGTTCACCGGAGCTGTTTTCGTGCAGGCCGCCCTGCAGCTTGATCGTGTTCGTGATCGGCACCGTCTTTGTGCCGACCGTGAATTCGCCTTCTTTGGTGTTCGCCACCGTGCAGAGTTCCGTCGCTTTGTTGCTCAACGGACAGTACTTAAACGGGGCGTAGTTCCCCGTCGGGTGGTGTTCGGCCATGGCGGGTGAGGCCATCGCCAGCGGGGCCAGCACTGCCACCCCCGCGATCAACATGCGCTTGCGGACACCCGCAAAACGCCCAATCTGGTTCTTGGTCATACGTTGCGACCTTCCTTTCTCGTCCAAGGGCAATTGCCTCCTCGAACCTACCTGGCTGGTGGACGGTCCGCAACGAGTGTTTCCGACATTACGGAGCATTTTGGCTGCCGATGACAAGCCTCTAGTTTGGGCGTCGGGCCTGGCGACCCCGCCCGTGCCAGGGTCCCCGAGCCCACCATTCTTGCTGTAGTCTACGGACAACGGGGCCGGCCTCCCTGCCGCCCCGTCCCCTTTGCGCCAAGGCGCGGCCACCGGGAGAGAAGGGCCGGCCGCGCCCTTGTGGCCCAAAGTCTTTGTCGGGCGTGGCGGGGCGGATAGCTCACCGGACCCTGAATCATCGCCTTGTATAGACCCCACCAGCAAGCCCCACGACTTTGGTGGACTGTTCCGCTTCGTTGAACAGCGCCCCCGGATCGAAGCCCGACTTTGCCGCGATCCTGTGGGGAAGCGCTAGAAGTCTCAGGACAAAGTGTTCTTCGACCGAGCCGCGCGGGGGGCAGATCGAGTAGCCAACCTGACCGAAGCTGTTGCGACCCACAACGGCGCCGGATGGGAGCTGGCCGGCCGCGACCCCGTGCGAGTTGGGGTTGAGGCCCGCCACCGCCCAGTCGTAGAATGGGTGGTTGACGGGCGAATTGAGCTTGACCAAGAACATCGCCAGCTCGGCCGTGCCGGACGGCACTTTGCTCCATCGCACGGGAAACGAGATGTTGGCTCCGTCGCACGTGTAGCGGGAGGGAAAGTAATCTTCCTTGAGCAGGCCGGGAATCGTTACAGCGATCGTCACAGCAGGCTCGCCACCAGTGGAACTGCCTCCCGAGGTCGTGGCCGTCGAAGCCGTGGAGGTCCGACCCGCCACCCCGGCCGTTGTCGTGGGGCGCGTGGAGGACCCTCCGCACCCCGGCAGGATGACTCCCACCGCCACAGCCACGGCTCCCATCGCAGCTACTATCCACTTGCGATCCGCGAGCATCTCGCATTTTACCCTTCGCTCGACGACCTCATTCATGGCAGCCTATAGCGTTAGCTTCCGCGTCCGAACGGGCGTTTCCTACTGCGTACCGACCCGCCGCTCCCCGCTACCCATGCCGTCCGGACCCCTTCCGAATCCCTTTCTTCGCTCGACGTTTCTTGCCGGGTTTCCCCTTTTTCGCCGACGTCCGTCTCCTCTTTGAGGGCTTGATGACCTTGCCGGGTTCTGTAGGGAACACGATCGACGGTGTCACAAGCAGCATCGCGGTCGGTGGTTGCGCGATCAGCGACGGGACGCCCAAGGTCGTGAACACCGCATCGCGACCCGCTGCCGAGCCGCCTTCGTTGCTCGCGACGATCCGATAGTGATAGGTCGTTCCCGGCACGAGATCCCGCAGTTCGAGCACGATCGTTTCCTCGCCCTCCACGGCCTGGCCGTAAATCCGCGCGCCACCCCCTTGGCCGGTGTCGGCACCGAGCTGGAGTTCCCAGCTGGTCGGCTGCCCCTCCGGGTCGATCGTGTCCGTGATCGTCGCGCTCGTCTGCGTGATTGCACTGGCTTCACCCGCCTGCACCGTCGGTAGGATCGCGGCCCCCGTGGTGAATGTCTGGTCGGCGGTCCTGGAGGTGCCAACGGACACACCATCGTCTTCACTACTGGCCACCAGCCTGAAGTGGTAGGTCGTTTCGGGTCGCAGGCCGCTCACGTCCACGGGCCCAACCGTCTTTTCGCCGAATTCGCCGCCTGCGCTTGCATCGGGGGTTTCCATGCCGTACGATTCACCGGGCCCGTATATGAAGTGATACGTCGTACTGCTATTCTCTGGATTCACCGTTCCCGAAAGAGTCGCCGACTTACGACCCACCCCGGAGACCGTTGCGCTGACCGCCGGCGGTGCGGGCAAGGTTTCGAATTCGGCGTCCTGACCATTGCCCCGCTCGCCGATGACATTTTCCCCTTTGAGCCTGTAGTGGTAGATCTTGTGAGGCTCGAGCCCTTCGAGCTTCCCACTTACGTGCACGGGTGTAGTGCCGCCACCGTCGTCGTTGGAATCGCTTCCTTCTCTAAGGGCTTCGATGCTCGCTCCGTAGGACGTCGTGAGCCCGTAATCGAACAGCGAGTGCGATTCGACGCCCTCGGGGTTTACTTCCCCCGCCAGCACCGCGGATGTCGATGTGATTTGCGTCGCCCTAGCGGCAATGAGTTCGAACGCCACAGGTGTTGTGAACCTCGTCTTGGTGGATCTTCCAGTTTCGCCAAGTTCGTTGGTCGCCGATCCCCGGTAGACGTACTCCGTTTCCGGTTCCAAGGCTATCCGTTCGCCAATCGTTCCCGCGCTCGCGAGCGCCCCTCCGGGAGTCTTAATCCACACCGCCGATCCAACCTTTCGATATTCCAGGTGCCACTCGACTTCCCCCGGACCCGCCGGCTCGACTGAGCATTCTAGCTTTGCTGCATCGGCGACTATTTCTGCGGCTGGCTGGCATTCCAACGTTGGAGGACTGCCGGCTTCCCGCGCATATATATGCACGTCCTCATTCGCCAAGTCTGTCACATACACCCTGCCGTTGCCCAAAGAACTGTAGGCAACCCCAAACGAAATGCCCAGCTGTCCGGGTTCCGTCGCGACCAGTCGTTCGACGGGTTCTTCCCCCGCTTCCGGGTTCGCTTCGTAGACGTTGACATGAGGTTCACCAGCAAAATCGTCCACGAAGACCTCGCCTGTCGTGGGTGCGACCGTCACCGCCGTTGATCCTTCGCTGTCGATGACTTCTTCGCGTTCGAGCTGATGCGTCTGTGGATTAACCACCAACTCGACCGTGCTGGCAGTGAGGCCGTCGACCGCGTAGATAACGCCCCCAGAGGGACTCACGGCAACACCGGCCGCCGCCGGCACGGAAAACTGCTTTACATCGGTACCTTCGGTCGTGAACTCCTCCACCGAGCCAGAGGTCATCCCGTTGCCTGCCGCCTGGGCGACGTAGACATTGCCTTGGCCGTCCACGGCGACGCTGCTCGGAGCCCCAAACGATACGACCGGGACCCCCCCTGCGCTTACGCAGTCCCCCCCGATACCGGTCAACTGGCACACGTATTTGTAACCACCATTAGGAGACGAGCCATTAGGTGCGAACTTGTCAACCACTTTGCTTCCTTCGTCGGCAACGTAGACATCCCCTCGCGAGAGCGTTTCGGAATTGTCGACGGCCACGCCTGTCGCCGCGTGAAAGGCACCACCTGGAACTTCGCTGCCGTTTATAACGACGGCTTCGTGCGCTTCGTTGGTCACCGGATTGCCGTCGGGATCAAATATCTGAATACGCTGGTTTTCGGAATCAGCGACGAACAGATCGCCGCTTTCCTGTTCCACAGCCGCGTTGAAAATCCCCTCGAATTCGCCAACGCCCGCGCCGCGCGTGCCAAACTTCGCTTCGAAGATGAATTTTCCGCCGGCGTATGACGAGCCCGCCGCCAGCAGGGCGCCCACCGATACGATGAGGGCGACCGTCGCCGCCGGGATCAGTCGGCGAACGATACCGGTCATCGCCCGCTCCTATGATTGGTGCGCGACCTGGCGGCCCGGCGGGCCTTGCCCTTCTTTGGTCGAGCCTTTGGGCAGCCGCTGACCGCAACCGGGGTGTTGCTATGTATTTCTGCGCCATTCTGCGCCACGAACGTCGTGGGCATCTTCATGCTGCTCTTGCAGAGGTTTCCGTTCGCCGCCAGCGCGGAGTTGGGGCCCTCCGGCAAGTAGAGCTCGAAGCTGGACACCGGCACGTCGGGGACGCTCTTGAACGTCGAGCTCGTGATGCTAGATTTTGAGATGAAAGTGGCACCAACGAGGTCGTCACGCACCCCATCGCCCTGGAGAACCACCACCAGGTCCGGGTAAGCTTCCCCGCCGTGCGAGACAAAGTACACCGGCCCGATCAGCCCCACGGGTAGGATTGTGGTGGCTGCCCGTGCGATACCGACCACGGAGGCTGCGGGGCATGACGCCGGGTTCGTTTCGAACACGGCCGCTGTGCACGCCTTCTGCAACGTCTTCAGGCGTGCCGGAAGCTGCTTGGGCAGTTCCACCTTGGCCAAGGCGATGTTGGCCTGGGCGGCGCCGCTTGGGTAGGAGACCTGCGCGTCGAGGCTGGTCCCGTCCACCCGCGAGGAGCGACCTGAAACAGTCACTTTGAATTTCGGGGCAAAGGCGAGCGTGGCGCAGTTGGCGGCCTGAAAGCGTGATGAGAGCGGGACGCTCGCCCCTAGAACGCCCGTCGCGGCGGCACCGATCGCCATCGGGCCGCAGTTGGTCGGGTTGAATATGAAGTGTTTGCGGTCGACACTCACCTCGACCGTTCTGATCTGTAGCGGGATGCCGTCCAGGATCCGCGGAAGCGGTTCGGAGGTCACGGTCACGGCTGCGGTATGCGGATCGATATCGATCGCCGCCCGCTCAACGACCGTGCCCAGGTTGAAGGGGCCCGCGACAGCCGGAACGACAATCGAGAGTCCGAACGGCGCCCCGTTGTACGGGCCGGTGAGGAACACTTCCCCGCCCACGTAAAGCGGATCGGTTCCCGCACCCACGCCAACCGTCACGTGCCCGATCATGCTCGCCGGGCCGCATGTGCCAAGTTGAGCCTGCGGTTCTTCGCACAGGGTCACCTGAGAGAGCATTGCCAACAGCCCCGGCGGAGTCCGCACCTGGATCCGGTTCAGCGCCTGTTCCGGTTCGGTCGCTTCTGGGCGAGCCAGCCTGACCGTCAGGGCGCTGAATTCTCCCGCCTGGTTGTCTTCGGTGCCGGCCACGAACGATGGGCTCAGCTGTCCGCCGCCGCATCGTTCGTCGATTTCAAAGCTGCTGCCAGGCGTGGCCGGTGGACCCGATTCCGGCGCCGAGTACGGCGTAATCGAGCTCGTCACGGTATACGTGCCGCAGGTCGGCGGCGTGACGAGCGCCGCCCGCGGGCCGCCGAAGAACGTGAGCCTCAGGTGGCTAAACGGGATCTCCGGAAGCAGGAGGTGCTCGTGGACGGTGGGGTTCACCTGTTCCACCGCCGGATCTTCCCCGAACCGTGCCGTGAGCTGGCCGGTCACCGGATCTAGACTCACCTCGCCCGGGATCTTGACCACCACGCCCTTGCCTTCCAGCACCAGGTAGAGGGCGATCAGCGACCCAAACGGGTTGCTCCCTTCTTCTTCGAATGTGTGGCTACCCTGCTGTGCCAGATACACAGACCCTTCGAGAGGCTGGTCGAGCAACGGCGTTTCGACCTCGGCGGTCGCGATCTTCGCGGACCGCGGGCACGACGGTTTTTCGGCGTTCCTCAGGCCGATCTCCGCTGGTGTACACGCGCCCAGCCCGCCGTTGGCGGCGACCGGCGAGACGGCCATCCCGGTGGGGAGCGTGACGACGGTGTTCCTGACGTCGGCCTCCGCGAGCCCTTCCGGGCCTTCTTCCTGAGGGACACTCAGCTCGACGTTAAGTCCCGTCGGCGCGTTGGCGGCGTGCGTGGTCGGTTGCACCTCGAGCTGGGGAGTGAAGTGGAGCTTGTCGCAGCCAGTCACGAGCGCCGGGATGCCTTCTCGTTCGTTGCTGGCTTCTTCCAGTTTGGGTAGCGACTCTCCCTGCCACGAGTAGGCGTTGATGGCCGCCGTCAAAGGGGAACCACAGGACGTAGGTAGAGTGAGAAAAGGCCTCTGGGACCCTTCCGGCTTGCCACATCTGAGATGATGCAATTCCACCACTTCTGGCGTCTTGCCGCATATGGTGATTGAGTCACCCCAGAACTCCACACCCTGAAAGATTTCGGGAACGTCTGCCGCGAAACCGTAATCTTCACCGGTGCGTACCTTGCCGATGATATGGACGATTGCCTCACCGTCGACGACGGCAAAGCCGAGCTCGGCCGGCTCGTCCGGCGGGGTTTCCATATTGTAGACAAAGCTGCTTTCATGCAGCCCCACTCCTTTTTCCCCAGCCGCGCCAAGCCTGTAAAAATCTTCCCCCACAATGCTCGATGGCGGGCATGAAGCAGTGGCCTCAAGTTCGGCCTCCTTGCACCGTGTCGCCGTCGCGGTCGGATTTGCGACCATGCCGGGGGGAAGCTCGACTTCCACATTCCGGGGGTCGCCGTCGGGCACAACAGTGATACCCGTTTCTTCCTGCGCCTTATTGGGGGCTTTGGTGTTGAAAAGGATGGTCGTCGTCCACGAGTAGGGATGCGATCCAGCCTGGCTCGCCAGTTCACCCGCCTGATTGGCGAGCAGCTGCGTTTCGAATGTGTTGATCCCGAAGGATTCAGCTCCGGGGTTCGCCCAGACCGTCGTCGAGCACCCCACTGTCCACGCTGCGGCAGCGAGAAGTACGGCCGGGATATAATGCCGCCACCGCGGCCCCCTGGAGGTCATGGCGTCCTCCTACTGGAGTGGGTGCCTGATCGCTTGGCCCTTCGCAGCCTCTTGACTTTTTTCTTCTTCCCTTTTTTGACCGATTGCTTCTTGGCTTTCGTCTTTGGCGTGGCCGGCGTCGCCGAAACCGGGGGCAATAGATTACCGGAGCCAGAGAAAACCGCGCTGGTTGGGGTCGTAAAGGCCGGGACCGCAGCCGCCGGGCCGGCGCACGTCTCTTCGCTAGAGCAAGGCGTCTGAGGCAAGTAATTCTGCCCGGCGATCCCGCCGTTGACGCGAGCGTCATAAAGATCGTCGTTGTAATCCTGATCTAGAGCGACGACGGACTGGCGGGTGAAGAAGAAGGCGTCTTCACCTTCAGAGCTTGCGTCGCCGAAGTATGATTCGCTCGTGCTCTGCCCCGTTGAGAGTAGATAGGTGCAACCATCGCTGCCGGCAGGGCAGCTCCCGACACCTTCCTGCTCCCACTCATAGACATTCATTTGCCCGTTGATATCGCTCGGAACGAGTCCTTCTTCTGTCTGAAAAAAGACCCGCTGTCCGCTAGCCGAGAGGTTGCGTGTCAGAGTTGTCATACGAATGACTGGCGAGCCCGCCAGATTGTTGTGCGTAAGGTATGCGTTGCTGGTCGCCTCGTGGCCAAGCGGGTTGCAAGAGACACACGTAACTGCGTTTGTGGCAGTATGGTATAGATACAGCTCGAAATGCCCGGCGTTGTCGTAGCCGGTCAGCGGTTCTGTAGAGCTAAACAGCAAGGTGTGGCCATCGGCGGCGACACGGGAACTCTTTGCACCAGTGGAATCGCCCCCTCCTCCGCACACACAGGCGCTATACCAATCGCTCGCGTCGGAGGATTCGCTGACGGTCGCCACAAGGGCGACTTCCCCGTCGTGCCAGACGTATATGTCCGCGGGGGATTTGGCAAAATAGACATAGGAGCCATCCGCCGAGACCCCCAATGTGCCAATTACTTCTGTCGCAAGCGGCTCGACCGTTTCTGCGTTGACGTCAAACTTATAGAGCTCGTTTCCTTCGAGATAGAACGCGTTGGACCCGTCGGGGGTCGCCGCCTCCCAGGTGGCTGGGCCTTTTGATACCGGGATCTTCCTACCAACTTCGGGTTCGTCCATATAGATAAGCCCATTTTCAAGGTCAGTGAGGAAGACCCGCGAACCGTCTTTAGAGATCGTATCTTCGGTATACGACTTTCCCCGCGCACCAGCCGCGGGACCGGCCGCAGCGTCGGCCATAATTAGGCTCAGTCGATTTTTGTGCCACTCATAGACGTTTGGCTTCCCGTCTATCGCCCCCGACACCAAAGGGGCTTCGTCTTCGAGGATGACGGCCGAACCGTCGGGCGTAGCGCCTGCGATATAGGGCGCGCCTTTACCGATACCCCCACTTCCAAGCGCGATGTACTCTTGTCCGTAATTGTCGCTTGCCGCGATGTCGCCAGCTTCACCAGACGCTTCGGTGAGTACGTCCGTGAGTTCTTCAGACCAACCGAGCACGCTGCCGCCGATCGGGCCAGGGGTAGTCGGAAGCAGTAGCCCTTGAGGGCGTGACCACCCTTGCTCACCGCGTGTGCTGAGGTAGATTGGGAAGCTGCTGGAGCCCGGGGTACCAGGGAGAGGAAGAATCGAAAAGAAGGTGACGGCGTCTCCTTTCCTTGCACTCTGAACGAGCCCCGCCCTACCGCTGGCGTCCGCGAGATTCTTGTCGGTTGGCGATACCTGCTCATATGCCCTGCAGTCAGGCAGGCTCGCGCCGTCGCGCTGCTCCTGCTCCAGCCGAATCTGTTCGGTTTCGGTAGAGCAGTGCATGGCAAGCGCTCTCGCGGGCAGGATGGTGAGGCCAGTCGCCGCGAGCGCGAGCGCGAGCATAAGCATGACTCCGTGCGTCGCTGCGACACGCCAGACACGCGCGTCACCGCCTGGGCGCGAGACCTCGATCCTCATTCAAATTCCTCTCCGTGCATCCCACAACGTATGGCAACGCACCTCTGTGGGATGGACTCCCAGGGCGCGGCCCGCCACTTCCTCTTAGTAGACTACCGCTAATTTTGCCCTACTTCCAGCAACAATGCAAGTACTGTTTCTATCTTCCAGGCCATCGTATGGACGGGAAGTCCGAGCATTCGAGCTACGACTCGGCCAAGCCTGAAGATTCCTTTTGCCTATCTGCGACTCGATAGTTGAGTTCTGTCCCGTCCTATTCCGTTCCTGCCCGCCATTTTTGGCTTTTTGGTTCCACTTAATAAGAGGTTACTCACCAAGCTGGTAAAGCTAAGCTGCTCATGTGTAGATCCAAATATCATTTTGCTTCCCGTCGATGTGGAGACCAACAGATGCCCGCTTCCCCGTTTCCACCCTTTGTGCAGAAAAGGATGGTTGGGGCGGACACACTGTTCGCCCCAACCATCGTCAACAGAGCCTAAGCCCTCCCATCTTTATTTCGTTCCTGCCCACCATTTCTGGCCTTTTTTGGTCCCGCTTAATTCGATAGTCACCGAATTGATGTAGCTAGCCGGTTCTTTTGCGGGCCCAAATGTCGTTTTGCTTCCGGTGGACGTGAAGTCCAATAAGTGCGTCGCTTCCCCATCTTCACCCTTGGGGATCGAAGCAACGTATGTGCCTTCTGCTTTGAATTTTCCTTTGAAAACTGCATTACAGCCCGTGCCATTGATTTCGATTTCGACGAAAGTTGGCGGTGTTTCAGGTTTAAATTCGTCTTCCACTGTGCCGCCTGGTCCAGCGACGAGTAAGTCGATGAATTTGAAGGCCGGTACGGTGATTTTGCAGTTAGCGACCGTGGTTAAGGTTCCTCCTTTGGTCTGTTTCAATTCGCCACATTCTTCGTATTTGATTTCGCCTTTTGATTTACCGACCGTTTCAACGGATCCGCTAACCAGCGAATTTTTGGTGCACACGATAGCCACTTTGTCACCGGCAATAGTCGTCACTAGTTCCGCCGTGCCGACGGCGCCCGTGATCGTTTCACTTGCAGCGAGTTCTGTACCAGCTTCAGTAAAGAATCTCGTTTCCACCACGGATGCCGAGGCCGTAGCTGAGATGACTGCGGTAAGTCCGAGCACAGCCAGCATGCTCAGCAGAATCAACTTGATTCGTGTCATGGATTATCTAACTCCTCTCTGCCCCAGGCACGCCTGCGACAGTAGTAGCATTAACCGTACGTACTGCCCGCGTGTAAGGCGGGCAGTACGTCGGTCCTCTCTTATCTGCCTTTGACGGGCACCCCTACCGAGTTCCTGGACCCCCGCCTGAGGCTGCTTCCAACCATGCCTGATCTCTCATCCTGCGTCAAGTCCAATTCTCAGATCACCGTGGATGACCACCTTTCATGCGGTTGGCGATACCAAGAATCGCCAGTATCTGCCCTCTTTTGACTGGCAAGACGTCGGCCAACGAATTGGAGACAACAACTTCAAACTGAACAAGAGCTGGGCTGACGAGCCCATGGTGGCCCTCGCCTCACGCCTACGCGGGAACATCAGACCGCGCCCTCCGAGGCCGCCGGTCTGCGAGCCATTAGGGCACGGCCTTGCTCACTTACCGAGTTGCTCCATCAGGTCAAGTCCGACCCCTGGTGGGCACAAGCACCATCGTGCGGCGTCGAGCTCCCGAGCCTAACCCGCTAGGACTTCGTTTTGAAACCTGCTACGCTATGACTAAGATTTCAGTAGCGGGCTACGCTTATCACTGTCCTAACGTGCGTGGAGTCATGCGCGGTGTGCGGCGAGCGACCCGCCGCGCAACCAACCACCCCATACCCAACCCCAAGGAGCACCAGACCAAATGCCCAAGACCATTGGCATAGACCTCGGCACGACGAACTCGTGCATGGCCGTCCTTGAGGGCGGCGAGCCCACCGTGATCGAGAACGCCGAGGGCGGGCGCACCACGCCCTCCGTGGTCGCCTTCGCCGCCTCCGGCGAGCGTCTCGTCGGCACCGTGGCCAAGCGCCAGGCGGTGACCAACCCGCAGAACACCGTGTTCTCGATCAAGCGCTTCATGGGACGCAAGGAGGGGGAGGTGCGCGAGGAGGAGTCGATTGTTCCCTACAAGGTGGTCTCCGGCCCCAATGGCGACGCGCGCGTGGATGCCGGCGGCGAGCAGCACTCCCCGCCTGAGATCAGCGCGATGATCCTGCAGAAGCTGAAGACCGACGCGGAAGCCTACCTGGGCGAAAGCGTCGATAGCGCGGTAATCACCGTCCCTGCCTACTTCAACGACGACCAGCGCCAGGCCACCAAGGATGCCGGCAAGATCGCCGGGCTGGACGTCAAGCGGATCATCAACGAGCCCACCGCCGCCTCGCTGGCGTACGGCCTGGACAAGGAGAGCGACCAGACGATCCTCGTGTTCGACCTTGGCGGCGGCACGTTCGACGTATCAGTGCTGGAGATCGGCGACGGCGTGTTCGAGGTGAAGTCCACCGCCGGCGACAACCATCTGGGCGGCGACAACTTCGACAAGGCGATCGTGGATTGGCTGGTGGCCGACTTCAAGCGCGACCAGGGCATCGACCTGTCCGCCGACCCGATGGCGCTGCAGCGGCTGTACGAGGCCGCGGAGAAGGCGAAGATCGAGCTGTCCACCACCCAGGAGACGCAGATCAACCTGCCGTTCATCACCGCCGACGCCGCCGGGCCCAAGCACCTCGACACGCGCCTCACGCGGGCGAAGCTCTCCGAGCTGACCTCCGCGCTGCTGGATCGCGTGGTGGCGCCCGTGCGCCAGGCGCTGGACGACGCCAAAGACAAGGGCGTCAAGGAGGTCGACCACGTCGTGATGGTCGGCGGCATGACGCGCATGCCGGCGGTGCAGGAGAAGGTCAAAGAGCTCACCGGCAAGGAGCCCCACCGCGGGGTCAACCCCGACGAGGTGGTGGCGGTCGGCGCCGCGATCCAGGCGGGCGTGCTGGCCGGCGACGTCAAGGACGTGCTGCTGCTGGACGTCACCCCGCTGACGCTGGGGATCGAGACCAAGGGCGGCGTGATGACGAAGCTGATCGAGCGCAACACCACGATCCCCACGCGCAAGTCGGAGGTGTTCTCCACGGCCGAGGACAACCAGCCCTCGGTGGAGATCCACGTGCTGCAGGGCGAGCGCGAGATGGCCACCTACAACAAGTCGCTGGGCAAGTTCCAGCTCACCGGCATCCCGCCGGCGCCGCGCGGCATCCCGCAGGTGGAGGTCGCGTTCGACATCGACGCCAACGGCATCCTCAACGTCTCCGCCAAGGATCTCGGCACCGGCAAGGAGCAGAAGATCGAGATCAAGGCCGGCTCGGGGCTCTCCGAGGAGGAGATCAAGAACATGGTCTCCGACGCCGAGTCCCACGCCGAGGAGGACCGCAAGGCGCGTGAGCTCGCGGAGGCGCGCAACAATGGCGAGAACGCCGCCTACCAGGCCGAGCGCCAGCTGGCCGACCTCGGCGAGCAGGTGGACGCCGAGTCCAAGACCCGTATCGAGGAGGCCATCAAGGAGGTGCGCGACACGCTCGAGTCCGAGGACCCCGCCGCGATCAACGCCAAGACCGATGTGCTGCAGAGCGCCTTCCACGCCGTATCGGAGGCGATGTACCAGCGCGCCCAGGAACAGGCCGCCACCTCCTCCCCCGGCGACGGCGGCGCCACGCCCGACGGTAACGGCGCCGCCGCGGGCGAGGAGGACGTGGTCGATGCCGAGGTCGTCGACGAGACCAAGGCGTAGAGCGCGATGAGCGATATCGAGGAGGCCATCCAGGAGGGGGAGGGGGAGGGAGTACGTAACGCGCACCCCCCCGCCCCTGGCATGCCAGCGGTGGAGCCCCTGGACGTTGGCGAAGAAGACGAGGCCAGCGAGGTGGAGGGCGACCTCGACGAGCTGGTGGCCACAGCTGCGCAGCGCGACGAGTACCTCGCGCTCGCACAGCGCACGCAGGCCGACTTCGAGAACTACCGCAAGCGCATGGCCAAGGAGGCGACCGCGGCGGCCGAACGGGGCGTGGCGAAGCTCGCCAAGGAGCTGCTGCCCGCGCTCGACAACCTCGACCGGGCACTGGGGGCCGCGGCCGAGGAGGACCCGCTGCTGGAGGGCGTGCGGCTGGTGCGCGCGGAGCTGAGCGCGGCGCTCGCGCGGGTGGGCGTCGAGTCGTATGACCCCAAGGGCCAGCGGTTTGACCCCGTCCACCACGAGGCGATGGCACAGCAGCCGGTGGAGGGCGCCGACAGCGGCACCGTGGTCGAGGTCTACCAGCCCGGGTACCGCCTGAACGGAGCCGTGATCCGCCCGGCGCGCGTCGTGGTGGCGGCATGACCGGGCACGGTGGGACGGCGGCCCGCCGATCGGGCGCGCGCTGGGGGTGGTAGCTCGATGGCAACCAAACAGGACCTGTACACCACGCTGGGCGTCGAGAAGAAGGCGACCCCCGACGAGCTGAAGAAGGCCTACCGCAAGCTGGCGCGCCAGTACCACCCCGACCGCAACCCCGACGACAAGCAGGCGGAGTCGCGCTTCAAGGAGATCTCGCACGCCTACGACGTGCTGTCGGACCCCGAGAAGCGCAAACAGTACGACAGCGGCACGGGACCCTACGCCAACGCCGGGGGCAGCGGGTTTGGGGGCTTCGGCAACTTCGACTTCGACGCCTCCTCGATGGGCGACATCCTTTCCAACCTCTTCGGGGGGTCGGCGAGTGGCAGACGCACCCGCGCCCAGCCCCGCCCCGAGCGCGGGCGCGACCTGGAGACGCAGGTGTCGATCACCTTCGAGCAGGCCGTGTCGGGCGCCCAGGTTCCCCTGTCGGTCGCCACCCAGGCGATCTGCCCGACCTGCCACGGCACCGGCGCCAAGCCGGGCACCACGCCAAAGGTGTGCCCCAAATGCGAAGGGCGCGGGATCGAGACGCAGGGCCAGGGGATGTTCTCGATCTCCCAGCCCTGCTCGCGCTGCGGCGGGTCGGGCACAGTGATCGAGGACCCCTGCCCCACCTGCAACGGCTCGGGTGCCGTGCGCACGGTGAAGAAATACCGCGTCAACATCCCCGCCGGCGTCAAGGAGGGCTCGCGCATCCGCCTACCAGGCAAGGGCGAGGCCGGCCCGCGCGGCGGCCCGCCGGGCGACCTGTACGTGGTTACGCACGTGGCGCACTCGCCGGTGTTCAAACGGCGCGGGGACAACGTCGAGGTGGAGGTGCCGCTGAGCATCCCCGAGGCGCTGCGCGGCGCCGAGGTGAAGGTGCCCACGCTGAGCGGCTCAAAGACGCTGCGCGTGCGGCCCGGCACCACCCACGGCACGGTGCAGCGCCTGCGCGGCGAGGGCCCGCCGAAACTCGGCGGTGATGACCGCGGCGACATCCACTACCGCTTCGTGATCGACATCCCCGACAAGCTCACCGACGAGCAGGGCGCCGCCGTGCAGGCGCTGGCCGACGCCTCCAACGGCAGCGACCCGCGCGCGCGCCTGTTCGAGCAGGTGGCGAAATGAGCGAGCGCCGGCCACCGACCAAGCACGACACCGAGATCGAGGTGGCGCGCGACCGCGGCGTGTTCATGATCTCGGTGGCGGCGGAGCTGGCGCGGATGCACCCGCAGACGCTGCGCACCTACGAGGCGCGCGGCCTGATCGACCCCCAGCGCTCACCCAAGGGCACCCGCCTGTACTCGCGCGAGGACGTCGAGCGGCTACGCCGCATCCAGGAGATGACCGCGGACCTGGGCCTCAACCTAGCCGGCGTGGAGCGCGTGCTCGATCTGGAGGGTGAGATCGAGCAGATGCACGCCCGCATCGAGGAGCTGGAGGTGCAGGCGCTACGCGCCCAGGTCGAGCTGGCCGAGCGCCTGGAGGAGGTCCGCCGCTCCTTCCGCGCCGAGCTCGTCCCATTCCCCAACTCCCGCCCGCCCAGCCGCGAGATCGTGCGCGCCGCCGACGTGCGGCCGGTGTTTCGCCGGCCCTCCCCCGGGCGATCGCCTGCCGATCGATGAGGCGATACCCGAGGAAGGTCCGTACGATTTGACGCTTGGCCTTACTTCGCCGTCACCGCCCAACTTCCGATGGCGGACATTCTTGACGGATTCGTAAGAACCGCAACTGGTTCTGCGCTCAGGAAGACGACAAGGGCGCCGGTCGTGCTGGCTTCTTCGCGATTTTCAGAAGGAGTGAAGATCCCCACAAATTCCACATTTGTCCATTCAGATTCACTGACCCCGCCCGTAAACACGCAGAGGACGCCTTCGGGCGCTTTCGGTTCCCTCACTCCTCCCGTGCAACCCGCCTTCGAGCTTTCTCCCTCTTTCAAGAACACCACCTGCGTGGGCGGTTCTGGCAACGGAATTGGGAAAGAGATAGCTCCTGCGGCTTCGGCTGGGGGCACCCCCGCTGGAACATCCATAGAGGCAGACCACGCGCCCGTCTCCGTCTGACCCTTTGGCAGCGTGCCACCAGCAGTCCATGGCGAGCCTTCTTCGCCCCTGTCTCCCTTTTCGCCTTTTTCGCCTTTTTCGCCCTTTTCTCCCTTTTCTCCCTTTTCGCCATTTTTGCCGTCTTCACCTTTGGTGCCAGTGCCGCTTTCGCCTTTCAGACCCTGCGGCCCCGCAGGCCCAGTCGGCCCAGCCAGCCCCGCAGGTCCAACCGGCCCCGCAAGCCCCGCCGACCCTGCCGGCCCCGCCTTCCCCTTGAGCGCATTGAGCACCTTTGGGCTGATCTGCTTGGTTGAAGAGATGACGTAATGGGTTGCCGCCAGGGCCCCGCCGCTCATCGCGAACACGAGCGCGAGCGTAGCCGCGACATTGGCGAAGGTCATGCGCCTCCGTATGGCTGAGAACATCAGTGGTCCTTTCATCAATTGATAGCTTGAGCCGCCGGCATGTCATCCCATGTGCGGGCTTCAGCCGAGGACGCAAGGCGCGGGGTCACGTCGCCCATGGCGCCTTTCTCGCTATGGCCTCCTCTCCCCCTGCCAGCGCACCTCGCCCTACCCCAACCATGCAAGTCTTGCCGAAGTTAGAACTCCTCTCTCTACGGCCTTCCATTGTCCAGAGCGTCGATGGTGCCGTCTAGCTGTGTTTCTCTCTGCAGGCCGAGATCTTCGATTTGCCCCATATCTCCCAACTCGATCAGGCGTCGCTCGTTTCGCCGAACGGCACGGCTCCTCCGCTCGCGAGGTTCTTGCCAGCAAAAAATCTGCTATGCTCCCACTTAGATTTCCATGCAGCCAGACAGACTGACAGTCAAGACCCAGGAGGCGCTCGCCGCCTCGGCGAGTCTCGCCCAGGAGCAGCGCAACCCTCAGGTGACCCCAGTCCACCTGCTCGCGGCGCTGACCACCGCCGCTGGTGGCGCTCCCCAGAGCGGGGAGACCGGCGGCGTGGTCGTCCCCGTGTTGACGAAGCTGGGGGTCTCGCTCCCGGTGCTGCGCGCGGAGACGGGCCGCGCCCTCGACGACCTCCCCCGCCTCGGCGAGGGGTCAAGCACCGAAGGCGGCCAGCCCTCCGCCGAACTGCTGACGGTGCTGCGCGAGGCGGAGAAGCAAGCCAAGGACCTCTCCGACGAGTACATCTCCACCGAGCACCTGCTGCTGGCGCTGGCCGAGGACAAGAGCCGCGCTGGCCAGGCGCTGCGCGCCGTGGGCGCCAGCAGGGACCGGCTCCTGCAGGCGCTGGCCGAGGTGCGGGGTCCGCACCGCGTGACCGACCAGAGCCCCGAGGAGAAGTACCAGGCGCTGGAGCGCTTCGGGCGCGACTTCACGAAGCTCGCCGAGGAGGGGTCGCTCGACCCGGTGATCGGCCGCGACGAGGAGATCCGGCGCGTGATCCAGGTGCTCTCCAGGCGCACCAAGAACAACCCGGTGCTGATCGGCGAGCCGGGCGTTGGCAAGACGGCGATCGTGGAGGGCCTCGCACAGCGGATCGTCTCCGGCGACGTCCCCGAGTCACTGCGCGAACGGCGCGTGATCGCGCTCGACATCGGCTCGCTGATCGCAGGCGCCAAGTACCGGGGCGAGTTCGAGGATCGCCTGAAGGCGGTGCTGAAGGAGGTCTCCGAGGCCCGTGGCACGGTGATCCTGTTCCTCGACGAGCTGCACACGATCGTCGGCGCGGGCGCCGCCGAAGGCGCCGTGGACGCCGCCAACCTGCTGAAGCCGATGCTCGCGCGCGGCGAGCTGCGCGCGGTGGGCGCGACCACGCTGGATGAGTACCGTAAGCACATCGAGAAGGACGCGGCGCTGGAGCGGCGCTTTCAGCCGGTGATGGTGGGCGAGCCCAGCGTGCAGGACACGATCGCGATCCTCAGGGGACTGAAGGAGCGCTACGAGGTGCACCACGGCGTGCGCATCCAGGACAGCGCGCTGATCGCCGCGGCGACGCTGTCGGACCGCTACATCGCCGACCGCTTCCTGCCGGACAAGGCGATCGACCTGGTCGACGAGGCCGCCTCGGGGCTGCGCATCGAGATCGACTCGCTGCCAACGGAGATCGACGAGGTGGACCGCCGCGTGATGCAGCTGGAAATCGAGCTGACCTCGCTGGCGAAGGAGACCGACGAGGCCTCCGCCGAGCGGCGCGAGGCGATCGAGCGCGAGCTGGCCGAGCTGAAAGAGCGATCGGACGCGATGAAGGCGCAGTGGGAAAGCGAGAAGCAGGCCATCCAGGGCGCCAGCGACCTCAAGGCGCGCCTGGAGGAGGCCCGTCTGGAGGCCGAGCGGGCCGAGCGCGCCGCCAACCTGCAGCGCGCTGCCGAACTGCGCTACGGCGAGATCCCCGACATCGAAAAGAGCCTGGCCGCTTTGGAAGGCGCCCCCGAGGCATCAGCCGACGGCGTCGCCGGGACGGGGGCGCCCGAGGGCGCGGGCGCCGGTCCATCTAAACCAGTCTTCCTCAAAGAGGAGGTCGAGGCCGACGACGTCGCCGAGGTGGTCGCGCGCTGGACCGGCATCCCCGTCAGCCGCCTGCTGGAGGGCGAGGTGCAGAAGCTGATCCACATGGAGGAGCGCCTGCACGAGCGGGTGATCGGCCAGGACGAGGCGGTCGAGGTGGTCGCCAACGCCCTGCGGCGCTCGCGCGCGGGGCTGCAGGACCCCAACCGCCCGATCGGCACGTTCCTGTTCCTCGGCCCCACGGGCGTGGGCAAGACGGAGCTGGCGCGGGCGCTCGCCGAGTTCATGTTCGACTCCGAGGACGCCATGATCCGGATCGACATGTCGGAGTACATGGAGAAGCATTCCGTCTCGCGCCTGGTGGGGGCGCCCCCCGGGTATGTGGGCTACGAAGAGGGCGGCCAGCTGACCGAGGCGGTGCGTCGACGCCCCTACAGCGTGGTGCTGCTGGACGAGATCGAGAAGGCCCACCCCGACGTGTTCAACACGCTGCTGGCAGTGATGGACGACGGCCGCCTCACCGACGGGCAGGGCCGCACGGTGGACTTCAAGAACACGGTGCTGATCATGACCTCCAACATTGCGGTAAGCGACGAGGCAGAGCTCGACGGCGCCCACCCCCACGCCGCGGACGGTAACGCCGCCGCGGCGGCGGCCGACGCGAGGCTGCGCGAGGCGCTGCTCGGCCACTTCAAACCCGAGTTCGTCAACCGGCTGGATGACATCGTGCGTTTCAAAGCGCTCACCCGCGGTCAGATCGGGCGAATCGTGGAGCTGCAGACCGAGCGCGTGATCGCACGCGTGCGCGGGCGCGGTGTCGAGGTGACGCTCACCGAGGCGGCGCGCGAGCTGCTGGGCGACATGGGCTACGACCCCACCTACGGCGCGCGCCCGCTGCGCAGGGTGATCCAGAAGCAGCTGACCGACCGCCTGGCGCTGTCGCTGCTGGAGGGCGGCCTGCGCCCTGGCGATGCGATCCGCGTGGATGCGGCAGATGGAGCGCTCACGTTCGAGCCGGTCCCGGCAGGCGCCGCAATTGCGACTTGAGGTCTAATCTGAGGGCACCCCCGTAACGCCCCGAGGAGGAGGAGCCAATGCCGACGTACATCATGCTCGCCAACCTCACGCCCGAGGGCGTGCAGACGGTGAAGAACAACCCGCAGCGGATCCACGAGGTCAACAAAGAGGTGGAGCAGCTGGGGGCGAGGGTGAAGGCGCAGTGGGCGACGCTGGGGCGTTTCGACTTCGTCAACATCCTCGAGGCGCCGGACGAGCAGACGATGGCGCGCGTCTCGCTGGAGCTGGGCTCGCGCGGAACCGTCCGCTACGAGACGCTCACAGCCATCCCGGTCGACGAGTTCATCGACTCGCTCTGAGATGAGAGTCCTCGTCGTCGGCTCGGGTGGACGGGAGCACGCGCTGGTGCGTGCGCTGGCGCGCTCGGAGGAACAACCGGAGCTGCTGTGCGCTCCCGGCAACGCGGGGATCGCACAGGACGCGCGACTGATCGACGTGGCGGCCGACGACGTCGAGGGGATCGTCGCGGCGGTGGAGCGCGAGGGCGCCCACTTCACCGTGGTGGGGCCCGAGGCGCCGCTGGTGGCGGGCCTGGTGGACGCGCTCGACAGACGTGGCCACCTGGCGTTCGGCCCGAGCGCCGCAGCGGCCCGCCTGGAGAGCTCGAAGGCGTTCGCCAAGCAGCTGATGGAGCGGGCGGGCGTGCCGACCGCGCGCTGGCGCCACGCCCGCACGCTGCGGGAGGGCGTGGCGGCGGTGGCGGAGCTGGCCGACCCCGGGGTGGTGGTAAAGGCCGACGGCCTGGCAGCCGGCAAGGGCGTGACCGTGGCGGATAGCCCCGAGCAGGCGCAGGAGGCGCTGCGTGAGATCTTCGTCGAGGGCCGCTTCGGCACGCCGGACGCGGACGGCATGGGCGCGAGCGCGGTCGTCGAAGAACGCCTGATCGGCACGGAGATCTCCCTGATGGCGCTGTGCGACGGGAAGGGCGCCCACCCACTGGCGCCGGCGCGCGACTACAAGCGCATCTTCGACGGCGACCGCGGCCCCAACACCGGCGGAATGGGCGCCTACTCGCCGGTGGCGGAGCTGGGCGAGGAATGGGAGTGGCGCCTGGCCCCGATCGTCCACGCGCCGATCGTCAGGCTGATGAGCGACCGGGGGTTCCCCTTCCACGGGGTGCTGTACGCAGGCGCGATCCTGACCGCGAAGGGACTGCGCGTGCTGGAGTACAACGTGCGCTTCGGCGATCCCGAGGCGCAGGCGGTGCTGCCGCGCCTGGAGTCCGATCTGCTGCGGCTGCTGTTCCGCGCCGCGCGCGCCGGCGGCCTCGGCCAGACGGAGGAGGAGAGCGACGATGCGCTGCTGCTCAGATGGTCGCCCCAGTCGGCGGTGACGGTGACGCTGGCGAGCGGCGGCTACCCGGAGTCGGCCTCCAACGGCGATCCGATCGCGGGATTGGACGGCGTGCCCGCGGGCGTGGAGGTGACTCACGCGGGGACGGCGCTCACAAACGGCGAGCTCGTGACCGCCGGCGGGCGGGTGCTGAACGTGACGGCGCTCGGCGACGGCCCCGAGGAGGCCCGCGCAGCGGCGTATGCTGCTGCGCGGATGATCTCCTTCGACGGTATGCAGATGCGCGGCGACATCGCCGCGACGGTGGCGCCCGACCCCGAGGTAAGGGACGTCGAGGAATGGATGCGAGCGTGGTATGAGGACGCGCCCAACGAGCGTCTCCGCACGGAGGTCGAGTATGGGTGATGTAACCCCCATCGCGACGGCGCTGAGCGAGACCGAGGTGCGCGCGCAGCTGGAGGAGTTCGACGTGGACGCCCCGCGGGTGGGAATCGTGATGGGCTCCGAAAGCGACATGGAGAAGATGGAGAAGGCCGCCGAGGAGCTGCGCTCGCGCAACATCCTGCACGAGCTGCGGGTGATGTCCGCGCACCGCGAACCCGACGTGGTGGCCGAATACGCCAAGAGCGCGCGGCTGCGCGGCCTGCGCGTGATCATCGCGGGCGCCGGCATCTCCGCGGCGCTGCCGGGCGCGGTGGCGGCCCACACCGACCTGCCGGTGATCGGCGTCCCGCTGTCTGGCCGCCTCAGCGCGGCGGGCGGCCTCGACGCGATCCTCTCGATCGTGCAGATGCCGCCAGGCGTTCCGGTGGCGTGCGTAGGCCTCGACAACGCCCGCAACGCGGCGATCCTCGCCGCGCAGATCCTCACGGCGTGAGGCGAATGTCCGCAGCGCGGACGCTGCCGTGAGCGCGTGGCGCTTCGAGGGCGAGGATAATCCTGGAGTGATCGACCGCTACACCCGCCCCGAACTGGGCGCAATCTGGACGGATCAGGCGCGCATGGAGGCGTGGCGCGAGGTGGAGGTGGCGGCGTGCGAGGAGCTGCCGTTCCTGCTGGGCGCGGACAACGGCCCCAGCGAGGCCGACCTGGAGGCGATCCGCGCGGCGACGTTCACCGTCGAGGCGGTCAACGAGCGCGAGCGCACCACCGAGCACGACATGGCGGCGTTCGTGGACGTGCTCGCCGCCTCCGCGGGCGAGGCCGGCCGCTGGATCCACTTCGGGTTGACATCCTCGGACGTGCTGGATACGGCGCTCGCGCTGCAGCTGAAGATGGCGGGCGAAGTCATCGTCCCGGGCGCGCGCGCACTCCTGAACGCCCTGGCGACTCGCGCCCGTGAGCAGGTACAGACGCTGTGCATCGGGCGCACCCACGGCGTGCACGCCGAGCCGACGACCTTCGGCGTGAAGCTGGCGGGCCTGGCGTTCGAGGCACACCGCAACGTGGTGCGACTGGAGCGGGCCTTCGCGCAGGTGTCGGTGGGCGGGATCTCGGGCGCGGTGGGCACGTACGCGGCCACCAGCCCGGAGTTCGAGGCGCGCGTGCTCGCACGCCTGGGGCTGGAGCGCGAGTCGATCTCCACACAGGTGGTGGCGCGCGATCGCCACGCGGAGCTGCTGAGCGCGATCGCGCTGGCGGGCGCCGGCATGGAGCGCCTGGCGACCGAGGTGCGCCACCTGCAGCGCACGGAGGTACGCGAGCTGCAGGAGCCGTTCCGCGCCGGCCAGAAGGGCTCGAGCGCGATGCCGCACAAGCGCAACCCGATCAAGGCCGAGCAGATCTCGGGGCTGGCGCGAGTGCTGCGCGGCAACGCCCAGGCCGGCCTGGAGAACGTGGCGCTGTGGCACGAGCGCGACATCTCCCACTCCTCCGTGGAGCGGATCGTGCTGGCGGGCTCCACCACCCTGATCGACTATCTCCAGCACCGCGCAACGGCGCTGGTGGAAGGGATGACGGTGGACGCCGAGCGGATGCGCGAGAACCTCGAGCTCACCTACGGCGCGATCTTCTCCCAGCGGCTGCTGCTGGCGCTGGTGGAGAGCGGCATGAGCCGCGACGACGCCTACTACCAGGTCCAGCGCGTCGCCCAGCTGGCATGGGACACGCGCACCCCCCTGCGCGAGCTGCTCGCCGCCGACTCCAAGACCGCCACACTCGACCTCGACGCCATCTTCGACTACGGCCACTACGTCCGCTACGCGCAGGAGATCGTCGCACGGTTGGATGAGATCGCGTGAGCCGGCAGCCGGTCCAGATGCAAGAGTGCCATCTTCGTGAACGATCCCGCCCTCAAAGCGAAGCATTCTCAGGCCGACGCCCTGAACGCAATCTGCCCCTACTGGACGATGTTCCCGCTGAGCTTCCCGCTGGAGATGCTCACGGATGCCCGAGCTGGCGAGTGGGTGCTCGATCCCTTCTGCGGCCGTGGCACAACGCTGTATGCCGCTCGCAAGCTCGGCCTCCCCGCGGTTGGTATCGACAGTAACGAGGTGGCGTCGGCAATCGCCGCCGCGAAGTTGGTCGGGATCCAGCCTGGCGCAGTCGTCGCCCTGGCGGCGGATTTGATCGAGAACGGGGATCGAACAACGCCACCTGACGGCGAGTTCTGGCGCTGGTGCTTTGCGCCGCGCGTACTCGATGCGCTATGCCGACTGCGGGCGGGCCTTGCGCGCCGGGAAGACAGCGCCGCCGTAGCACTCAGAGGCGTGCTGCTGGGCGCGCTGCACGGCCCTCTCAACAAAGGAGCTCCGAGCTACCTCTCCAATCAGATGCCGCGTACGTACGCCACCAAGCCGACAGGCGCGGTGTCGTACTGGAAGAGGCACGACCAACAACCAGCCGAGATGGACGTACTCGCGGTCATTCGACGGCACGCGCAGCGCCGCTATGCGAGCGCCCCACCTCGGACACCCGGCGCAGTGTACGGCGGGGACGCACTCAGCGTGCTGCGGCGGCTGCGGCGAAGGTTCAGCTGGGTGATCACCTCACCCCCGTATCCCGGGATGGTCACCTACCGGCCGGACAACTGGCTGCGTGGGTGGCTACTCGGTGGCCGGGCGACGCCCGACTACGATCGCCAGGGCCAGTTGGGCTCGATGACCGGCGAGCTGTTCGTGAGCGGATTGGCGGAAATCTGGACGGCGGTCGCCAGGCGCTGCGTCTCAGGTGCACATCTGGTTGTCCGCTTCGGAGCGCTGCCCTCCGCCCGTCGAGGCGAGCCGGAGGATCTGCTCCTGAGGAGCCTGGAATCCGCCCACGGCTGGCGTGTGGCATCGATTAGAGACGCTGGGATTCCCGAGCGCATCGGCGCGCGCCAGGCCGAGCAGGCGATGAAAGCGGGCGCGCATGTTCCCGAAGTCGATGTCGTTGCGGTACACCACCCCTGAAGATGTTCGAGCCGCGACATATCGAGGAGATTCGTGCGGCCATCGAGCGCCAAACGATTGCCGACAGTGCGCTCTTGCAAGACCTGCGAGAGGACGTTCGTAGCGCTCTACATCCCTCCTTTGTCATCCGCCAACACTCGGCAACAGCGGTGTCATTTGCGGCCTCGGAGAGCGCGAACAATCGTTTGGTCTTCGACCCTTTCTCGGCGCAGCTCGTGCGCATAGTCGACTCCCAGGGTCGTCAGCTTTTTCTCGACGTCATATCGCCACGAACAGATCCTGACAAGCTCGAGGAGCGCCACCGGCAGGCAGGTGATTCGCTGGGTGTTCTGATGGAGGACTTGCAGGTCGAGCATCTCAGCGAGCTCAGCTACATTCCCAGCGGCAGGAAGGTTCGCGAGAAACCGGACGAGGTCAAATCTTCGTGGACAAAGCACTATCGAGACATTGTCGAGTGGGCGGTGCTCTACGACCGCATCAAGAATTCAGACTGGAGTTCGGACACACTGCTCGTCCGCAACGGGCTGTTGCGCTCCAAGCTTTTTCGCGAGACGCGGTTCACCGAGATGGGTGCCCTGATGCTGAAGGAGATCGAGCGCCATCGACGCAACGGCATCAGGATCTTTCTCGTCGGGATCGCCAGACGCTCGCAGGTGCTGGCCCGCTACCGGCTGGCGATGGCTCTTGAGGATGCCCTACCCGCCAAGACGGCCCGCTACGTCCGAGTTCCGCGCCGACTGGAGGAAAAGGTCTACAAGTGGAAGGAGTTCGCGCGTGGTCTCGAAGATGAGCCGCCCGATGGGAACGAGGCCGGAGAGGCGCCCAAGTTCGTGATCGGCTCCATGTTTCTCGTGCGCTTCGGACAGGAGACGCACGACCCTGTGTGGGCGATCGACCTGCTTGAATCACAGGTCCGCGACGCTGGCGAAATCTTTGGTTATCTGCTCCACGATGCGATCGACGGATTTCCCGTGCCGTTCTACCCACGCTGCTTGCAGCGAGCCCACGAGTACGCCCAAGCCGTCGACTTCGACCTCAATGTGCTCCAGGACACGATCATCGATGCCACCCGAGGGCTCATCGAGGAGGACAAGCGCAGCGTGTTTGACGGCCTGACCCTGGCGAACGACATCGCTGGCCGCCGGCATGGCTGATCAAACGAGCAAACGCTCGAAGGCAAGGAGAGGGTGATGGAGCTATTCCCGCAAGGACATGCCGTTGGGATGTTTCGCGGCGCCAGCGGTGGCGGACTCGAGTTTCATGCGGACCTCACGCTGCCTTACAAGGACGACTTCCATTCGATGCCGATGCACGGCCAGTTCGTGCTGGTGGAGCTGGCCAACCCCGAAGAGGCAGTTCTTGGGCGCATCACCTCAGTTGCGGCCCAGGGCGGGCTGACATCGACCGCAGGCGAGGAGTACGGACTACGCGCCGTCGCCGACGAGCGCGAGATTCCCGAGGATCTGCGCAAGCGGTACCTGCGCTATCGAATCGACATCCGCATGCTCGGGGTGCTGCGCTGCGAAGGAGACGATCTGGTTTTTGCGCCGTCCCATCGCCGATTGCCGCACGTCGGCGCCAAGGTTGGGTTCCTGCCGGACGACGTGCTCTGCAGAGTCGCCGGAGGCACCCAGGGCGCCGAGATCGGGTTTTATGCACTTGGCGAGTTCGTTTATTGCGGTAAGGATCGTCAGGTCCCCGCGCCGCGCTGGATGCAGCCGTTGGACCCGCGTGTTCCAGTGCGGTTCGCGGTCGAGCAGTTGGTCGCCAGGCGGTCGTTCGTCTTCGCGCGGGCGGGCTTTGGTAAGTCCAACCTCGTCAAGCTGCTTTTTTCCAATCTATAACCTGGGCGCGGTTCTGATAACTCAGCAGCCTGGGTCCATCCCTACGGATCTATTGAGCCAGGGTGACTCGTGGTTTGTCTTTCACCTGCTCTCCCAGGGAGACCTGCGCGCCGTCAAGGCTGCCAACTCCCATTTCTCGGACGACCTCTTGTCGTCGTTGCTGAACGAGCCCCTCGCAGGCAACGGTGTGTTCTGGTCAAGCGTCAGCGGAGATCTCGACAAGGCAGGGAACGCCTATCCCATCCCGTTGCGCGTGCTGTCATTCGAGGAGGCCCACTCCGTCAAAGATCCAGACAGAACGGGCGCCGCCGTTGACGTGTACGCGAGCATCCTGGCACGTAAATCCGAGGAACGTATCGAGGAGATCCTCCGAAGCAAGCTGTTGGCAGGACTGGGCACCACCGAGGAGGCGGACCACAAGACGACCGCAGAGCGCCACAGTGCGCGAGGCCCGCAAACGTCAGACGAGCCGCGAGACGTAGAGGGGGAGCTCGACCGCGATGAGCTCTATCGGCAGGCGGCGATTGAACATCTGCGGGTCGACGAGGAGGTCAAAAGTTGGCTTGCGAAAGGCAAATCGATTCCGTGGCCTGGCGTCAAGGAGGCATTGAAGCGTGGCGTGCCAGCCGACAGCGTGCCGGACCTGGACCGGTGGGCTTTCGAGTTGGTGCCCGTTGCCCTTAATGAGATCTACGGCCCACAAGGAGAGGCGTGGGAAACTGAGCGTCGGCCCAAGAAGGACGACCCCGCCCGCACAGTTCTCTGGGTAGTGCTGCGTTGAGACCCGTCCACGGGCGAGAACAATCAGATGAGGAGAGTACGCAACTGGTCGCCCTGACAGGTAGTCAGCATGAACTCCGAGACGGCCTGGCCGAAAGCCGCGGCCTTGCGACGCGTGAGGTCTCGTTCGCTGTGTGACGCTAGCCGCTCCAATAAGGCGTCTTCTTCGCCCATAAGCTCAAGGAAGTATTCGTAGCCCTCAAGAATCTGGGTGACCTTGGACGTGGCTTCGGCGGCAGCTCGGCCCACGGCGTGGCGTGCCGCGATTCCCCATCGATCGGTGGGGGCTGTGCGGCATAGCTCGAGCACACGCTCAGGACCAACCGGCGTCGGCTCGGCCGCAAGTGCGATCACCATCGAGTGGCAGGTAGAAAGCCTGCTGAACCGCAGCTTGAGATTGTCAAGTGCCGACTCGGCGCGCCACACGGCGCGCTCATCATCCGTGTCGTCCTCGCTGCGCTTGCGATTGCGCTTGTGCTCGTAGTTCAGGCACAGAGTTCGCCAGAAGCGCAAGATGTCGTTGATCAGGAAGGTGGGACGGAAGGTGCCTCGGTTGGTCTGGTGGTCGCTGTAATAGAAACCGATCGTCTCCCGCATAAACTGTTCGTACAGATCCTCGTTTAGTACATATCGGCTCTCCAACAACAGCAACAGGCGCGCTGTGAATCCGTTCTCCGCGTCCTCGCGCTGGGAACCCAACTGTCGACCTATGTGCCAGACGTTATGAACTTGTAGGAATGCGCCGTCGCGTGAGAACTCCTCGAAATCAAGCTCACGCCCGATCCGAATGAGTTCGCCTGCCAGCTCGAACCAGGTCAGCTGCGAAAGGCGCGTTTTCGGCGAATGGTCGGCCGGTCCATAGAGAAAGAAGAGATCCAGGTCTGAGCCCTTTGGAAAACGTGCCTCAAGCCGCCCAAAGGACCCGGTGAGGTAGATGGCCAGAGGCTCGTCGCCAACAATCGGCGAGAGACGCCGCGCCGCGGCATCGCGCACAAGCCGGAGTCCTTCTTCGCTTTCTTTGCGACGCGTTGTGAGATGCCGAGTCATGCCATCCAATCGTGGTCATGGAGAGGAATCCAAGCGTCCACATTAAACGATGCTTCGAGAACCTGCGAGGAACGCAGCAGGTGGTCGCCCGATTCGGCCGGGCCGTGTCGAACGCTCGGTTCGGCCGTCCCCAGTCTGACTCCGGCCAAAACGCCTCCTCCTGCACTACCCTTACTGTGTATGCCCTCGGACAAATCGCACGACATCTACTTCTCCGCAGACGTGGAGTCCGACGGCCCCATCCCCGGTCGCTTCTCGATGCTCTCCTTCGCGCTCGTCGCCGTGGCGACCTTCGATGGCGAGCATTTCGAGCGGCTCGATCCCGGAGTGGCCGCGCAGTACTGGGAGCTGCAGCCGATCACCGAGCGCTTCGAACCCGAAGCGCTCGCGATCAACGGTCTCGATCGCGAGCGGCTGCAGCAGGAAGGCACAGCCCCTGCGGATGCCATGCGGGAGGCTGAGCGGTGGGTGCACCGCGTGGCCGATGGTCGCCGCGCCGTGTTCGTGGCCTACCCCGCCGCCTTCGACTGGGCTTTTATGCACTGGTACTTCTCGTTCTTCACGGGCGCGTCCCCCTTCGGACACGGGACATGTATCGACATTCGCAGCCTGTACATCGGCGCGACTGGTTCGACCTACGCGGAGTCGTCCAAGAGCCACATGCCCACGGAGCTGCTTCCACGCGCCGCACACACGCACAATGCGTTGGACGACGCCGTTGAGCAGGGCGAGCTGTTCGGCAACCTTTTCGAATGGGCCTTGCGTCAACGGCCCGCGTACACCCGAAGCTGATCGCCCAACGCCTGTGGCCGTCCCTTGACCGCGTGAGCCCCCCACAAAGATCGGACCCGGACAGAGCGCCGCGGCCAGCGATAAAGTCCGGCACACCATGACCGCCCTCGCCGACCTGTCCCTCCTCGCCAGCGGCAAGGTGCGCGAGCTGTACGACCTCGACGACCGGCTGCTGATGGTCGCCAGCGACCGCATCTCGACCTACGACGCGGTGCACCCGACGCCGATCCCCGACAAGGGGAAGGTGCTCACCGGGCTGTCGGTGTTCTGGTTTGAAAAGACCGCTGCGATCGTCGCCAACCACCTGATCTCCGCCACCGAGGGCGTGCCCGATGAGGCCCGCGGCCGCGCACTGGTGGTGCGCAAGCTGAAGATGCTGCCGGTGGAGTGCGTGGTGCGCGGCTACATCACCGGCTCGGGCTGGAAGGACTACCAGGCGACCGGCGCCGTCTCGGGGATCGAGCTGCCAAGCGGCCTGCGCGAGTCCGAGCAGCTACCCGAGCCGATCTTCACGCCGAGCACGAAGGCCGAGGTGGGCCACGACGAGGCGATCGACTTCGCGCGCGCCGCCGAGCTGGTGGGCGACCGCGCGCTGATGGAGCGCGTGCGCGATGTGTCGATCGAGCTGTACGCGTTCGCGGCCGAGCACGCCCGCGAGCGGGGCGTGATACTGGCGGATACGAAGTTCGAGCTGGGCTTCGATGAACGAGATCCCGCCCACCCGCTGGTGCTCGGCGACGAGGTGCTGACGCCTGACTCCTCGCGCTACTGGCCGGCCGACGGCTACGAGCCGGGCAGGGGCCAGCCGAGCTTCGACAAGCAGTACGTGCGCGACTGGGCGGCGGGCAGCGGCTGGGACAAGCGCCCGCCGGCGCCGGCGATTCCCGAGAACGTGGTGGAGGGCACCCGCGCGCGCTACGTCGAGGCCTACGAACGGATCACGGGCCAGCCCTTTCAGGCGTGGCTGGATCGCACAGGTCTCACGGCCGACACCGAGGCGTGATGTCCCCAGACGCACAGGACTCAATATGAGAGCCCGCGTGATATCCCCAGACGCACAGGGCTCAACATGAGAGCCCGCGTGATATCCCCAGACGCACGGGGCTCAACATGAGAGCCCGCGTGCTGATCCGCCCGAAGGCGGGCATCCTCGACCCGCAGGGCATCGCGGTGGAGCGCGCGCTGCCGGCGCTGGGCTTCGCCGGCGTGGCCAACGTCCACGTCGGGCGTCTGGTCGAGCTGGACGTGGAGGACGAGGTGCAGTTGCAGCCGATGTGCGAGAAGCTGCTCGCCAACCCGCTGGTGGAGGAGTACGAGGTGCAGCTGCTCGACGGCGGCTGACCCACCTTGAAGCGAGTCGTAAGGCCATATGCCCATGTGCATCTGCTCATGTGCATGCTAAGGTTTTAATATGCCGCAGCTCACACGCCGTACTCAGCTTCTGCTTGACGACGATCTCCACCAGCGCCTGCGCGAAACGGCAGCACAGCGAGGCATCTCGCTCGGGGCACTGATTCGCGAGGCTATCGACGAAAAGCTCTCGCGCGTTCAGGATGCGCGCGCCAAAGCAATCGACAAACTGCTCGCGGCACCGCCGATGCCCGTCGATGACTGGCCAGTGATGAAGAAGCAGATGCTCGAAGACAGGTACGCAAGCGTCACGCGCATCCTCGACACTTACGACTGACCCCCGAGTGCGTCGCTTCCTCTTCGACACGGGCGTGTTCGTTTATGCGCTGGGCGGTGAGCATTTCTACCGTGAGCCGTGCCGAGCAATTCTGCGCGAGATGAGGGACGGGCAGCTCGCCGGGGAGGCGAGTGTCGAGTTGATCCATGAGTTCACGTACGTAAGGGGTAGAAGGATGGTGGCTCGTCGCGAAGCCGCCGAGTCGGCACGCGACATCGCCGACATGTGCCGACTGCAAGTGGTCGAGCCGAGCGACATCGAGCGCGCGCTCGACCTGTGGTCCGATTACGAGCGGCTCGACATGCGCGACGCGATCTTCGCGGCGCAGGCGCTAAATCGCGACATCGATGCGATTCTCAGTCCCGACCGGGACTTCGACGGTATCCCCGGACTCGAGCGCATCGATCCGGCGGACGCCGAGGCAGTGGCGAGGCTGCGGTGAAGTTCGGCGTCCTGCAGTTCCCCGGCAGCTGCGACGAGGTCGACGCGCTGCGGGCCGCCCGCCGCGTCGGCGACGCGGAACTGCTGTGGCATGGCGAGCGTGACCTGAAGGGGGCCGACGCGATCGTCGTGCCCGGCGGCTTCTCCTACGGCGACTACCTGCGGGCCGGGGCGATCGCGCGCTTCTCGCCAGTGATGGAGGCGGTGATCGAGTTCGCCCGCGACGGCGGGCTGGTGCTGGGGATCTGCAACGGCTTCCAGGTGCTGTGCGAGGCGCACCTGCTGCCGGGGGCGCTGTTGGGAAACGTCAACCTGCGCTTCACCTTTCGCCAGGTCCAGCTGGAGGTCGCCAACCCCGACAGCAGGTTCACTCGCGCGTGCAGATCGGGGCGTAGTGAGGAGGGGGAGGGGGAGGGTGCTCGCACCTCGCAGCCCACGCTCCTGAGCATCCCGGCGAAGCACTCCTGGGGGCGCTACCACGCCGACGAGCCCACGCTGGACGAGCTGGAGCGGAGCGGTCAGGTCGTGCTGCGCTACGCGCCCGGCCACAATTTCAACGGCTCGCTGCGCGACATCGCCGGCGTGCAGAACGCGGCCGGCAACGTGTTCGGGCTGATGCCCCACCCCGAGCACGCGGTCGATGAGCTCACCGGCTCGACCGACGGGTTGCGCATCTTCGAGTCGATGCGCCTCGTCGTGGAGGGCGCCCGTGTCTAAGAGCGCCGCGCGGCCCACGGTCAAGGACGCGCTCGCGCTGGGTCTCACGCGAGCCGAGTACGAGCTGATCTGCGCGCACCAGGAGGGGCCGCCCAACCAGGTGGAGCTTGCCATGTACTCGCTGCTGTGGAGCGAGCACTGCGCCTACAAGCACTCCAAGAAGCTGCTGCGCACGCTGCCCACCGAGGGCGAGCACGTGGTGATGGGCCCGGGCGAGAACGCGGGCGCCGTGGACGTCGGCAACGGCCTGGTGTGCGCCTTCAAGGTCGAGTCGCACAACCACCCGAGCGCGGTGGAGCCCTTCCAGGGGGCCGCCACCGGCGTGGGGGGCATCCTGCGCGACATCTTCGCGATCGGAGCGCGACCGATCGCCGTGCTCGACTCGTTGCGTTTCGGCGAGCCGCACGCCAACCCCTCCCCCTCCCCCCCTCCTCCCAACGCCGCTTCCGAGAAGCGCTCCCGGCCGAGCGTGGCGGCGAGCGCCGCATCGACTCGCGCGCGCTACCTGCTCGACGGGGCCGTGTCCGGCATCGGGCACTACGGCAACTCGATCGGCGTGCCCACCGTCGGCGGCGAGGTCTACTTCGAGGGACCCTACGAGCAGAGCTGCCTGGTCAACGCGATGGCGCTCGGGCTGTGCAAGCGCGAGCGCCTCGTGCGCAGCGCGGCGGCGGGCCCCGGCAACGTGATCGTGCTGTTCGGGGCCTCCACCGGGCGCGACGGGATCGGGGGGGCCTCGGTGCTGGCCTCGGCAGAGCTGGGCGGAGCCGACACTCCGTGGGGAGATACCCCCCAAGGGGGGCATCTGGATAAAGAAAAAATTGTGGACAAGCGCCCCACCGTGCAGGTGGGCGACCCTTTCGAGGAGAAGAAGCTGCTGGAGTGCTCGCTGGAGCTGCTGGAGCGGGGCCTGCTGGTCTCGCTGCAGGACCTCGGCGCCGCCGGCCTCACCTCCTCGGCCTCGGAGATGGCGTCCAAGGGCGAGGTGGGCATCGACATCGATGTCTCCCGGGTGCCGCTGCGTGAGCCCGACATGGAGCCGTTCGAGATCATGGTGTCGGAGTCCCAGGAGCGGATGCTGTGCGTGGTCGTCCCCGCCGACCTGCCCGCGGTGCTGGAGCTGTGCGAGAAGTGGGAGGTGGGCGGCGCGGCGATCGGGACCGTCACCGACACGCGCCACATGCGCATCTTCGACGGCGAGCGGCTCCTCGGCGACATGCCGGTAAGGGCGCTGGTGGACGAGTGCCCGCTGTACGACCTGCGCCCGGCGCGGCCCGCCGCGCCGGTCTACGCCACGCCCGCGGCCACGCTCGCACGCGCTGCCTCCCCGCGTGAGACGCTGCTGGCACTGCTGCGCTCCCCCAACATCGCCTCGCGCCGCCCCCTGTTCGAGCAGTACGACGCGATCGTGCAGTCCCGCACGGTGCGCCGCCCCGAGCAGGCCGACGCGGCGGTGCTGGTGCTACATCCGGAGGGCGGTAATGAAAAGGAAAAAAGGCAGGGAGGAGGGGGGGGTGGGGCTCGCACCGCGGCACCGGCGCTCGCTGTCAGCATCGACTGCAACGGCCGCCGCGTCGCCGCCGACCCCTACCGAGGCACGATCGAGGCGGCGCTGGAGTGCGCGGCCAACCTCGCCTGCGTGGGCGCCCAACCGCTGGGCACCACCAACAACCTCAACTTCGGCAACCCCGAGAAGCCGCACATCGCCTGGCAGCTGTGCGAAGCGGTGCGCGGCCTCGGCGACGCCTGCCGGGCACTTGCGGCGCCGATCGTGGGCGGCAACGTGTCGCTCTACAACGAGGGTCCCGCCGGCCCGATCTACCCGACGCCGGTGGTGGGAATGGTCGGCCTCCTGCCCGACGCCGCGCGCGCGGGGCGGATCGGGTTCGCGCGCACGGGGGACGCGATTGCATTGGTGGGACCGTTCAGCCCATCGTTGGCGGCCAGCGAGCTCCACAAGCTGCACGGCCAGCCGCTGCCCGACGGGCTGGCGGAGATCGATGTCGACGCGGTACTCGCCACGCAGGCAGCGGTACGCGAGGCGGTGCGGACAGGAACCTTGGGCAGCGCGCACGACATCGCCGAGGGCGGCCTCGCGGTCGCACTGGCGGAGTGCTGCCTGGCGGGTGGGCTGGGCGCAAATGTCTCGCTGGATACTGCCGCCCCCGCGTCCGCGCGACCCGCCGACACGATTACGCAACTCTTCGGCGAGGGGCCGGGCGGCTTTATCGTCTCGGCCCCGCGTGAGACGCTTGCGGAGCTGGCCGCGCGGGCGCCGTTGCACATGCTGGGCACGGCGGGGGGCGACGCCTTGACGATCGCCACAGACACCGGGGTGCTGAGCGCAACCCTCTCCCAGCTGGCCGAGGCCCACGGGGCGCTCGCGGAGCTGTTCCCGTGATGGGCCCGCTCTCCCCCTCCACCGGCGGCGGACCGCGGAAACCGGCCTCCCTCGTGGAGCGCCAAACCGAGACTGCTAGCTTGTGCATGTGAGGCCCATGCCTCCCCGCGCAGAGGAACGCGATGGGCCGCGCGACGAGTGCGGTGTCTTTGGCATATACGCACCCGGCCACGAGGTCTCGCGGCTGTCCTACTTCGCGCTGTACGCGCTCCAACACCGCGGCCAGGAGTCGGCCGGCATCGCGGCCGCCGACCGTGGCGGACAGATCGTCACGCGCCGCGAGCTGGGGCTGGTCAGCCAGGTGTTCAGCGAGAACGACCTGCGCACACTCGGCGGTGAGCTGGCGATCGGGCACGTGCGCTACTCCACCACCGGCTCCAACGCCTGGGAGAACTCCCAGCCGGTGCAGCGCTCGGAGGGCACGCACGGCTCCCACCGCGAGCTGGCGCTGGCGCACAACGGCAACCTGATCAACGCCGTGCAGCTGCAAGGTGAGCTGCTGGAGCGCGGGGTCACGTTCAGCTCGACCTCCGACTCGGAGATCATCGCCGCGCTGATCGCCACCCACCCGGCCGCGGAGATCGAGGACGCGATCGCCGACGTGCTCCCGCGCCTGCGCGGCGCCTTCTCGATCGTGGCGATGACCAAAGACCGCGTGCTCGCCTTCCGCGACCCCCACGGCCTGCGCCCGCTGGCGCTCGGCGCGCTCGGCGCCCCCGACGCGGACGGCGCCGGCGGGCTGAACGCCAACTCCAACCGCATGGGCACGCCCGGGGCGCACCGCCCCGACGCCACCACCAGTGCGGGGCGAGCGGGCGGCGCCTACTGCGTGGCCAGTGAGTCGTGCGCGTTCGACATCATCGGCGCCCGCCACCTGCGCGACGTGCAGCCCGGCGAGCTGGTAAGCATCGGCGCGGACGGGGTGCGCAGCCGCCAGGTGGTGGAGGGCGCGCGCAAGGCGTTTTGCGTGTTCGAGTACATCTACTTCGCCCGCCCCGACTCGCGCATGAACGGCCAGGCGCTGCAGGTCGCGCGCGGGCGCATGGGCGAGATCCTGTGGCGCGAGGCGCCCGTCGAGGCCGACATCGTGATCGCGGTGCCCGACTCCGGCAACCCCGCCGCCCGCGGCCTCGCGCGCGCCAGCGGCATCCCCCAGGACGACGGCTTCGTCAAGAACCGCTACGTCGCGCGCACCTTCATACAACCCGGCCAGGAGCTGCGC
>CAWCEY010000008.1:0-691328 GCA_963794715.1 uncultured Solirubrobacterales bacterium
GATGCCTGGCGAAACAATACCAGACGCAAACGGCCGCGCTGGCATCGTGGCAAAAACCGCCGGCGCAAACGGAAGGCCGCAACGGCATCGCCCAATATGTGAAGTTCCGTATCTCACCCGGCGCGCAATCGATGAACCCGGAATTCTGCCAGGGCCTGGCGCGCGGCCTGAACACCGCGCTGGCCAGCACCGGCGCCGCGGATCCATCGGCGATCCCGGGTGCCACCGAAATCGCCGGTTCGCACGGACCAGTAAGTGCGAGCGACAGCGGCCGCGCGATCGCGGTGACATTGCGCGATGCCAACGCCTATGGCGGCTTCCAGCAACGCGCCAGCGCTGTCACGATCAATGGCGCGCCGGCGCTGACCAGCATTTCGCTCGGCGCCTTGCTGCAAAGCACCGCCGCCAACCAGGGCGCGCGGTTTTCCAGCTACGCCAGCCAGACTAATGATTACGGCGCGGCTGATGTGTTCACCTATGCCGGCCGCACCATCGCGTTGCTATCGGACACCTGGGGCTTCGATACGCCGGCGGCGCCCGGTGAGTTCGCCCATGCCGGCGCCTGGGACCTCGGCGCAACCCCGCCTTCCGCCATGTGCCTGTTCGATACGTTCCAGATGCCGGCGGAGAACGGCGTGTTCGACAATCTGCCATCCTTCACGCCATGGCGCGACGTGCTGCTGCAAATCCGCGACAGCGCGCAGCCGCCGCTGGGCGTGGGTTTCATGCGCGACCAGGCACAGTTGCGGGCGGAAACCAATTTCCTGCTCCTGAACATGCCGCTGGTGGTGACCGGCCAGGCGCGTGCCGGCGATTGGACGCCGTGGCTGCGGCACCGGCACGACGATGTGCTGGATGCGCTTTTTGCCTGGTCCAGCAGCGCGCCGGACCACAAGCCGGTGTTCGACAAATTATTCGCGCTGCTACGCCCGGCCGCGGCCGATCTGGTGCGCGCCTATCAGCAGACGCAGGCATTGAGCGGCGACGAAGCCAAGGACGCCGCCGGCCTGGCGATCATGGAGCTGATGTATGGCGCCACGGTGAATATCGCGCCTGGCCTGGGCGCGGATTTGCAGGCGCCGTCCAGCGCTGCCGGCACCAGGCCGCGCTATCCGATTCTGGCATCGCCGTCCTGACCAGGCGCGATACCGCAAGACACCAGCGCCGCAACGGCGAAACAGGGGAAACACATGTCAACCGACACGACGCGCAAAGCGATTTTCATCACCGGCGCCGCCTCCGGAATCGGCCGCGCAACCGCCCTGCACTTCGCCCGGCACGGCTGGTTCGTCGGCTGTTTCGACCGCAACGAAACCGATCTCGCGGCGCTCGCCGTGGAAATCGGCGCCGCCAATGGTATTTTTCAGCGCCTTGATGTGACCGACCACGCGGCATTCCGCGGCGCCATTGCCGGGTTCGCGCAAGCCACCGGCGGGCGGATGGACGTGCTGCACAATAACGCCGGCATCGTCATCAATACTGCGTTCGGCGATATGGGCTGGGAGCAGGTCATGGCGCTGGTCAATATCAATCTGGTGGCGGTGATGTTCGGCATTCATGCCGCGTTGCCGCTGCTGAAGGCCACGCCTGGATCGCTCTGCTTCAATACCTCGTCCTCATCGGCGATTTTCGGCATGCGCGGCCTGGCGGTGTATTCCGCCACCAAGCACGCGGTGCGCGGCCTGACCGAGGCGCTGGCAGTGGAGCTGAAGGCGGAAGGCGTGCGCGTGGCCGATACGCTACCGGGCCTGGTAGATACCGGCATGATCCCGCCGGAACATAAGCCGTTCGTGCCCACGACCGGCATGTGGCGTCTGGTGCCGGCATCCGACGTGGCCGAGGCGGTCTGGGGCGCCTACCACCGCGACAAGATGCATTGGTATGTGCCGCCGGAGTTGCACGATTTCGATGTGGCGGCCACCGCGTCGCCCGAAACCGAACGCGACCGCTGGGCGGCCATCGCGCCGGGCTCCGCCCCATGATCGTGCCGGATTGATGGCGGAACTGATCCAAAGGCCCGACATTATCCGTCTCATGGAACGGCCCCACGCGGCCGAGCGCGCGCGCCTTGCCGTTCCCGCGATAACGCGACGGTTGCGGAATATTGACGCAAGCGTGAACGGATCGGAGCAGGTTATTGGTGGTTTGCAACTTCCGGTTGGTGGAATTTTTGGACAGCACAACGCTATAGTCCCATTCTTGATTAAGGCGCTGGAGCATGCGCAAATTTGCGACGGACCGTAGAGGCGTAACGTCCCTCGAGTATGCATTACTCGCGGCGGCGTTGGCTGTTGTCCTGTTGCAGGTCCTCCAGGTGCCGGCCCAATCGATCGGCGATGTGGTCACCAGCCTGCTGGCCAGCACCGGCGGCGCAAGCGGCGGCGGCGGCGGATCGCGCAATTAGTCTACGTAGATCAGGCAGCTAGGCGGGATCTGGCGCGGCACGCACTATGCCCGCATTAGCCGCTGAATTTGTAATTTTCGGCATCCACAGGCACCCTTGGGTAAACAACACACCGAGGCTGCCGCATGGTCGATAATGTGTCGCCACGACAGGCATGGGAGGCGCTGATCAGCGATCCCGATGCGCAGTTGATCGATTGCCGGACGGATGCCGAGTGGCAATACGTGGGTATTCCGGACCTGCGCGGCGCCGGCAAGCAGGCGGTGCTGGTGAGCTGGCAGTATTTCCCCAGCGGCAACGTCAACGCCGCTTTCGTTGACGAAATCCGCGATGCCGGGCTGGAGCCGCGCCAGAAACTCTATTTCCTGTGCCGCAGCGGCGTGCGCAGCCTGGCCGCCGCCATCGCCGCCCAATCCGAGGGCTTCGCCCAGGTGTTCAATGTGTCGGACGGCTTCGAGGGCCCGCACGACCCTGAAGGCCATCGTGGGGCCGTCGCCGGATGGAAGGCCGAAGGGCTGCCCTGGCGGCAGTGACGCGAGGGCCGCGCAAATCGGTGGCATCACGGCGTTCGTAGCGCGACGCTTTGGCCAGAGCGCCTGGCCGCGTTTGCGCCGGCCTTCCGCCGCTCGGTAGATAGCGCGGCAGGAATGGACGACAGGCGGACCATGACATCGCGGCTGACGGCGATCTACCACGTGCGTGCCGGTGCTGGCGCGATCGAGGCGCGGGCGCGCGCCATAGCGGTGGAACAAAGCGTTGAAATGCCGGTGGATGCGATCGACGACGCCACGGTGCTGGCTGAAACAGTGGGCACGGTGGATGCGATCCGCGATATCGGCGGCGGCGAATTCGAGGTGACAATCGCCCTTTCCGTGGCGACCACCGGCAGGGAGGCAGGTCAGCTTCTCAACATGTTGTTCGGCAATACCTCGCTGCAGGATGACACGGTTCTGCACGATGCCGTGCTGCCGCCCGGACTGACGGAAGCTTTTTGCGGCCCCCGGTTTGGCGTCGCCGGACTGCGTCGGCGGCTGGCGGTGAAACGTCGGGCGATGACCTGCAGCGCGCTGAAGCCGCAGGGCCTGGCGCCGGCGGCCCTGGCCGATCTGGCCCGGCGCATGGCCGCGGGCGGGCGTGGATTTCATCAAGGACGACCATGGGCTGGCCGACCAGGCCTACTAGCCGTTTGCGGCGCGCGTAACGCGATTGCGGCGGCGCTGCGCGAGGTGGGCGGCCCGACCCGCTACGTGCCGAGCCTGTCGGGCAACCTGGACGCGATGCGGCGCGCAAATCCGCCTGGCGCGGACGAGGGTATCGATACCTTCATGGTCGGCGCCGATGATCCTGGGTCTGCCGACCTTCCGACCTTGGTGCGCGAGACACCGCAGGCCGCGTTTTTCTGCGCATCCCACGCTTCGGCGGGCCTGGCGCGCATCGCACCGCCTCTGCTGTATCGGCAAGCTGTTCCGCCTGCTCGGCGCCGATGCAGTGATTTTCCCCAACCATGGCGGCCGCTTCGGCTATTCGGCCGAGACTGCCGGCGTCTGGCCGATACTGCGCGGGCGCCCTGGCGCGGTCTGCTGCCCAGCCTGCCGGTGCCGGCCGGCGGCATGGTGCCGGCGCGGGTGCCGGAAATGTTGACTTCTACGGACCGGACACGATGCTTGCTGATCGGCGGCAGCTCTGCTTGCGGCGCGCGAGCGGCTGACCGAGGAGATCGCGGCTTTCACCGATGTGGTCGCAGCGCAATTCGTAGGGTGCAGGCAAGATGGACTCAGCCGGAGCGCGGCGCGTTCCGCCGTTTCAACCGATTACCGCTGGGACGAAGTGCCTATATGCCGTACAAGGAAGACGGCAGCGCGCCGTTCAAGGCGATCTCGCGCCAGGTGCTGTTCGCACGAGCCCGCGCTTGGCTGCGAGCTGCGCTATTTCGAGATGGACGCCGGCGGCTATTCGACGCTGGAACGGCACGAGCACATGCACGCGGTGATGATCCTGCGCGGCAACGGGCCAGTGCGCTGGTGGGCGACGACGGTGCGGGATGTTGATGCCGACACGACCTGATCACCATTCCGGCCTGGACCTGGCATCAGTTCCGCGCCGCCGCGCGATGCGCCGTTGGGCTTTCTGTGCATGGTCAACACGGTGCGCGACCGCCCGCAACTGCCCGATGCCGACGCCCTCGCTACGCTACGGGCCAATCCCGCCGTTGCCGCCTTTCTGGACGGATACATGCCCAGCGTGTGAAATTAGCAAAAGTTCTTTGGATCTTTGTTTCAAGAAAAAACTTCTTTTCGGAAGAAAATAAGCAAAAGACTTTTTTAATTTGCTGTGCTGGCCGCTAGCGCCTGATCCAGATCGCGGATCAGATCCTCGGCCGTTTCCAGCCCGACCGACAGGCGCACCACGTCCGGCCCGGCGCCGGCGGCCAGGCGCTGCTCGTCGGTGAGTTGGCGATGCGTGGTGGAGGCGGGATGCAGGATCAGGCTGCGGGTGTCGCCGATATTGGCGAGATGGGAAAACAGCTGCACCGCTCGACCAGTTTCGATGCCCGCCTCGTAGCCGCCCTTGACGCCGAAGGTGAACACCGCGCCGGCGCCTTGCGGCAGGTATTTTTGGGCCAGCGCGTGGAACGGGCTGCTCTTGCAGCCCGGCATAGGACACCCAGGCGACGCGTGGATGGCCGGCCAGGAATTCGGCGACGCTCTGCGGCGTTGGCGACATGGCGCTCCATGCGCAGCGGCAGGGTTTCGATGCCCGTGATGCGTCAGGAAGGCGTTCATCGGCGCCAGCGACGGGCCGAAATCGCGCAAGGCCACGGCGCGCGCCTTGGTGGTGAAGGCGAAATCGCCGAAATTCTCGTAGAAGCTCAGGCCGTGATAGGCCGGCTCCGGCTCGGTCAGCGACGGGAATTTGCCGTCGCTGCGCCCAATCGAATTTGCCGGATTCGACGACCACGCCGCCCAGCGAATTGCCGTGGCCGCCGAGGAACTTCGTCGTCGAATGGCAGACGATGTCGGCGCCCCACTCGATCGGGCTGGCACAGATAGGGCGTGGCCAGCGTGTTGTCGACGATGAGCGGAAGGCCGGCCTCATGCGCGATCGTCGGCGACCGCTTCCAGATCGACGACGATGCCGCCGGGATTGGCGAGGCTCTCGACGAAGATCGCCTTGCAGCGCGGCGTCAGCGCGCGGCGGAAATTCTCGGGATCGGTCGGGATCGACGAAATGGCAGCGTCCAGCCGAGCTTTTGAAACGACTGGCCGAACTGCGTCAGCGAGCCGCCGTAGAGATTGCGCGAGGCGAGGAACTCGTCGCCCGGGCTCCAGCAGCGTGAAGAAGGTGAGGAACTGCGCGGCATGGCCGGACGCCGCGGCCACGCGCCGCGCGCCCGCCCTCCAGCGCTGGCGACGCGCTCCTCCAGCACCGCGACCGTGGGGTTGGAGAGCGGCGTGTAGAGATGGCCGAAATTATGCAGGTTGAACAGCGAGGCGGCGTGATCGACGTCGTCGAACACGATAGGACGTGGTCTGGTAGATCGGCGTCGATGCGCGCGCCGGTGGCGGGGTCGGGCGCGGCGCCGGCATGGATCGCCTTGGTCTCGAAGCCCTGGTCGGCCTGCGCGCACGGCGACCGGCGCGCTTCGGGCGCGGCGCGGTTCGTGCGGCGGCTCGCGGCGGCGCGGTTGCGGATAAGGCCGGAATTGACGCCGTACCAGGACAGCTCGCCGCCCAGCCGGCCGAACTCGATCTTCGGGCAGCGGTTCATGACCACTTCGAGGCCCGCCGCCTCGGCCTGCGCCGCGGCCTCGTCGTTGCGCACGCCGAGCTGCATCCACACCACCTTGGCGCCGATGGCGATGGCGTCGTCGACGATCGGGCCGGCACTGCGTCCGAGGCGCGGAAGATATCGACCATATCGACCTGCTCCGGGATGTCGCGCAACGAGGCGTAGACGGTTTCGCCGTGCAAGCGTCTGCCCGGCCAGGCCCGGGTTGACCGGGATGACAGCGGTAGCCCTTGCCCTGCAGGTATTTCATCACGAAATAGCTCGGCCGGTTCCAGTTGGCCGAGGCGCCGACCATGGCGATGGTTTTCACGCGCTGCAGGATGCCGCGGATCTTGGCGTCCGGGTACGGTATCGGCTCCAGCTCGGTCATTATGCTTCCGCTTGCTTGGTCAATGTGGGTTCCGCCGCGCCGGTCATTCCGCCGGGGCGTGCACGATGCGGGTGCGCTTGCGCCGTACCAAGCGCTCCAGCATCAGATAAACCACCGGGGTCGTGTACAGCGTCAGCGCCTGGCTGACGATCAGGCCGCCGACGATCGCGATGCCGAGCGGCTGGCGCACTTCCGCGCCGGTGCCGCAGGCCAGCGCCAGCGGCAGCGCGCCGCAGATCGCGGCGAGCGTGGTCATGATGATCGGGCGGAAACGTTCGATGCAGGCTTCGCGGATGGCTTCGTCCGGCGTCATGCCGCGGTCGCGTCGCGCTTCCAGCGCGAAATCGACCAGCATGATGGCGTTCTTCTTGACGATGCCCATCAGCAGCACGATGCCGATGACGCTCATGACGCCGAAATCGGTGCCGGTGATCAGCACGGCCAGCAGCGCGCCGAGCCCGGCCGAGGGCAGGCTGGAAATGATCGTCAGCGGGTGGATCAGGCTTTCGTAGAGCACGCCGAGCACGATGTAGATCGCGAGCAGCGCGGCGCAGGATCAGCGCCGGCTCGGAGTGCGAGCGACTTGCTCGACCCATTTCGCGTTGCCGGCGAAATCGGTGTGCAGGCCGGGCGGCGGTCCCATGCTGGCGACGATCGCCTGCGCCGCTGTCAGCGTGGCGTCGCCGAGCGCCAGCGCGCCGGCGAGGTTGAAGCTGATCGTCGCTGGCCGGCAACTGGCCTTCGTGGCGTAACGTGCAGCGGCGCGGTGCCGTACGCGAAATCGTGGTGACGCTGCTGAGCGGCACCGGCATGCCGGTATCGGCGCCGACATAGACGTGATCGAGGTAATGCGGGTCGCTCTGCAGCCAGGGCAGCGGTTTCCAGCACCACCTTGTACTGGTTGCGCTCAGTCGTAGATCGTCGAGATCTGCCGCTGCGCAAAGGCGTTGGCGAGCGCCTTGTCGATCGGCCGCGACGGAGACCTGCAGGCGGCCGGCCGCATCGCGGTCGATCGTCGACATTGACCTGCGGCGCGCCGATGTCCTGGTCGGAGGTGACGTCGGCGAAACCGGCGCTCGTGCGCAGCGCGCTTTCGATCTTCTGCGTCCAGTCGGTGCAGCTCGGCCAGGTTCTCGTCGAGCAGCACGAATTGATATTCGGCGCCGCCGCTGCGGCCGCCGCCGCGAATATCCTGCACCGGCGAACAGGATCGTGCTTCATGCCGGCGACTTGCGCCAGTTCGGGCCGCAGGCGCGCGATGACCTGCTGGGCAGCGGCGCTGCGCTTGCCGTGCGGCTTCAGCGTGATGCATCAGGTCGCCGCGGTTCGCGTGGTCGAAGCCGTCGACCACGCCGACGCTGGAACTCGACCGTTCGCACCGCGGGGTCCTTCAGGATGATGTCGACCACCTCGCTGTTGCAGCCGCGCCATGCGGTCGAACGAGACCGGCGTGCGGCGATCGGTGGTGCCGCGCAGCAGCCCGATATCCTGCTCGGCCAGAAAGCCCTTGGGCACCGCGCTGTAGAGCTAAATGGTCAGCACGATGGTCCGCACCGTGCACGCACCAGCATGAGCCAGCGATGCGCAGCGCCCAGTCCAGCGCGCGCGCATAGAAGCGCAGCACGATGCTGCGAACCAGCGTTCCATGGCGGCGTCGATCGCCGCCGGCAGGCGCGGTCGGCGGCTTGTCGATGAAGCGGGCGCACACCATCGGCGTCAGCGTCAGCGACACCAGCGGCCGAGATCGCGATCGCGAAGGTGAGCGTGAAGGCGAATTCGTGGAAGATGCTGCCCAGGATGCCGCCCATGAACAGCAGCGGGATGAACACCGCGACCAGCGAGAGGGTGATGGAAATCACGGTGAAGCCGATCTGCCGCGCGCCGGCGATCGCCGCCTGCGAGCGGCGTCATGCCCTGTTCGCGCAGGCGGGTGATGTTCTCGATCATGACGATGGCGTCGTCGACCACGAAGCCGACGGAGATCGTGATGCGCCATCAGCGAGTAATTGTTCAGCGAAAATCCCATCGCCCACATGCCGCACGGCGGTGCCGGCGAGCGACAGCGGCACGGTGACGGCGGCGGCCAGCGTGGCGGCGACGCGGCGCAGGAACAGCAGCACCACCAGCAGCACCAGCACGCCGGTGATCAGCAGGGTGATCTGCACGTCGCCGGTGCTGGCGCGGATCGTGGTGGTGCGGTCGTCCAGCACCGTGCACGTGGATGTCGGGCGAAATCCATTCGCTCAGCTGCGGCAGCTGCGCGCTGATGCGGTCCACGGTCTGGATGATGTTGGCGCCGGCGATCTTGGAGACTGCGCAGGATGATCGCCGGCTGGTGCCGTTCCAGGCGGCCAGCCGCGTGTTGGCTGACGCTGTCGATCACGTGCGCGACGTCCGACAGGCGCAGCACGGCGCCGTTCTGCGCCTTCAGCACGATGCGGCCGTAATCGCGCGGCGCGGTCGATCTGGCCGTTGATCAGGATTTCCTCGGCGCGCTTCGGTCCCTGGAAACTGCCCGTCGGTTGCAGCACGTTGGCGTTGCGGATGGCGGTTAGCACGTCCTGGGCGGAGATGCCCGCGGCCGCGCAGCGCGCCGGGGTCGAGCTGCACGCGCACCGCCGGCGTCTGGCCGCCGTGGATCTGCACCCGGCTGACACCCTCCACCTGCGCCAGGCGCTGCGCCAGCACGGTGTCGGCTGCATCGTAGACCTGGCCACGCGAGAGCGTGTCGGAGGACAGGGCGATGCGTGATGATCGGCGAGTCGGTCGGGTTGATCTTGCGGTAGAACGGCCGCATCGGCAGGTCGCACGGCAGGTCGGCCTGCGCGGCGTTGATCGCGGCCTGCACGTCATGCGCGGCGCCTTCGATGTCGCGGTCGAAATCGAACAGCGACGACGATGGTGGACGACGCCGGTGGAGTTGATGGAGTTGACTTCGTCGATGCCGCCGATGTCGCCAAGGCGGCGTTCCAGCGGGGCCGCGACGGAGTTGGCCATGGTGGCGGGATCGGCGCCCGGGCGGGTGGCGAAAACGACGATGGCGGGAATATCGAGATTGGGCAGCGGCGCGACGGGCAGATGAAGATACGCGACCACGCCGGCGACGAACAGCCCAAGCGACAGCAGCAGCGTTGCGACTGGCCGCAGGATGAACGGGGCTGAAAAATTCACGACTAGACTCGCCACAGGCCTACATAGCGAGGCGTGCGCGCATGGCGGGACGCCTCGCGCGCACCAGACTTGTCTGATCGCTCTCTCACTCGCCTGCCGCCAGCGCCGTCCGCGCAGGTCGGCAGCCGCCGGCTGCGCCGCAAATGCTCGAACGCCACGTAGATCGACGGCGTGGTGTACAGGGTGATCGCCTGGCTCAGCAGCAGCCCGCCGACGATGGCGATGCCCAGCGGCCAGCGCAGTTCGCTGCCGGTGCCGCGCTCAATCACCAGCGGCAGCGACGCCGAGCAGCGCCGCGGCCGTGGTCATCATGATCGGCCGGAAGCGCAGCACGCAGGCTTCCATCGATCGCGGCTTCCGGCGACAGGCCGCGTCGCGCTCCGCCTCGAGCGCGAAATCCACCACCAGGATGCCGTTCTTTTTCACGATGCCCATCAGCAGCACGATGCCGACCAGCGCCACGATGGAGAGGTCCGCGCCGGTGACCATCAGCGCCAGCAGGGCGCCGATGCCGGCCGAGGGCAGGGTGGAAATGATCGTGATCGGGTGGATGAAGCTTTCGTAGAGCACGCCGAGCACGATGTAGATCACCACGACCGCGGCCAGGATCAGCCAGGGCTCGGCGGCCAGCGAGCGCTGGAATTCCGCCGCATCGCCGGCGTAGCTGCCGGTGATGCCGGCGGGCAGGCCGATGATCCTGCTCGGCCGCCTGATCGCCGGCACCGCTTCGCCCAGCGAGGCGCCGGGCTGCAGGTTGAAGCTGATCGTCGCCGACGGGGAATTGGCCCTGATGCGTAATCACCAGCGGCGCCGTGCGCTTGACGATGCGCGCCACGGCGGTCAGCGGCACCTGCGCCACGGTATTCGTGGTGGCCACCGTGGTGCTGACGGCGGCGCCGCGCCATTGGCGCCGATGCTGGCCACGGTGCCCGGCACGCGCAGGCGCAGCAGCGAATGCGGGTCGCTGATCCAGGACGGATCGGCCTCCAGCACCACGCGATACTGGTTGCTCTGGGCGAAGATCGTGCTGATCTGGCGCTGGCCGAACGCGTCGTACAGCACGTCCTCGATCGCCTGCATGGTCACGCCCAGGCGCGTGGCGGCGTCGCGGTCGACGACGATTTCGGTCGCGAAGCCGCTATCCTGCTGGTCGCTGGTCACGTCGGCCAGTTCCGGCAGGTCGCGCAGCTTGGCCACCAGCTTCGGCACCCAAGCGGCCAGCTCGTCGGCATCGGTATCCATGAGCGTGTACTGGTATTGCGTGCGGCTGACGCGGGCGCCGATCTGGATATCCTGCACCGGCTGCATGTAGGTTTTCAGGCCGGCGATGCCCGCCAGCTTGGCCTGCAGCCGGGCGATCACCGCCGGCGCCGAGGCCGCTGCGCGGCGCGGTTTCAGCGTAATGCTGATGCGTCCGGCATTGGGCGTGGCGTTGACCGATGCCGGCGCCGACCAGCGAGGCAACGCCGGCCACCGCCGGGTCCTGCTGAATGATGGCGGCCGCCTGCAATTGCAGCGCGGTCATGGCCGGAATGGAAATATTCTGCGCCGCCTCGGTGGTTACGACGATGGCGCCGGTATCCTGCTGCGGCAGGAAGCCCTTCGGTATGACGATATACAGCAGCACGGTGCCGACCAGCGTGGCGGCGGCGATCATCAGCACGATGCGGTTGATGGCGCAGCGAGAACACCAGCGTGCGGCGGTAGAACGATCCAGCCCGCGCGTCGAACAGCGCATCCGATGCGGCCCGGGCGCCTCGTCGCTCTTCGGGCGCAGCAGCCGGCGCGCACATCATCGGCGTCAGCGTCAGCGACACCACGCGCGGAGACGATCACCGCCACCGACAGGGTGACGGCGAATTCGTTGAACAGCCGGCCGACCACGCCGCCCATGAACAGCAGCGGAATGAACACCGCCACCAGCGAGACGGTCAGCGAGACGATGGTGAAGCCGATCTGCGCCGGCGCCCTTGAACGCCGCCTCCAGCGGCTGCTCGCCGGCCTCGACGTAGCGGACGATGTTCTCGATCATGACGATCGCATCATCGACCACGAAGCCGCTGGCCACCGTCAGCGCCATGAGCGAGAGATTGTCCAGCCCATAGCCAAGCCAGCGACATGATGCCGAACGTGCCGATCAGCGACAGCGGCAACGCCACGGCGGGGATGACGGTGGCGCGCCAGGAGCGCAGGAACAGGAAGATCACCAGCACCACCAGCGCCATGGCCAGCAGCAGCGTGCCCTGCACGTCGGCCACGGAGGCGCGGATGGTCGTGCGTGCGGTCGCTGGAAATTTGCAGTTTTATCGCCCGGCGGCAGGGCGCGCTGCAGGTCGGGGAGTTTCGGCGCGCACGCCGATCCACGGTCTGCACGATGTTGGCCAGAGGCTGGCGCTGCACGTCCATCAGCACGGCCGGGCTTGCCCTGATACCAGGCGCGCGACGCGGTCATTTTCCACGCCGTGCACCACCGTGCCGACATCGGAAAGCCGCACCGGCGGCGCCGTTGCGCCAGGCGATGACCACGCCGCGATAGCGCCTCGGGCGACAGCAGTTGGTCGTTGGTGCCCACCGCATAGGCGAGCTCGGAGCCGTTGAAGCCGCCCTTGGCGCCGCTGACATTGCTATTGGCGATGGCGGTGCGCACGTCCTCCATCGACAGCCCGTAGCCGGCCAGCCGGGCGGGATCGAGGCGCACGCGGATCGCCGGCTTCAGCCCGCCCTGCACGGAGACGCGGCCGACGCCGTGGATTTGCGACAGGCGCGGCTGCAGGTAGGTGTCGGCGATATCGGCGATCTGGTCGATCGGCACGCGTGTCGCTGGTCAGCGCAATGCTGAAGATCGGCGTATCGGCCGGGTTCACGCGGGCATAGGTGGGCGGGTAGGGCAGGGTGGCGGGCAGCACGCCCTGCGCCGAGTTGATCGCCGCCTGCACGTCCTGCGCGGCGCCGTCCATGCTGCGCGAGAGGTCGAATTGCAGCGTGACCTGGCTGACGCCCACGGCCGAGCTGCTCTCCATGGTCATGATGCCGTTGATCTGGCCGAGCTGCCGCTCCAGCGGCGCGGTGACCAGGGTGGACATCGTCTCCGGGCCGGCGCCGGGATACAGCGTGGTGACCACGATGGTGGGGAAATCCACCTGCGGCAGGGCGGAGACCGGCAAGCGCGCGGTAGCCCATGATGCCGCCCAGCAGCACGGCGAACGCCAGCAGGCAGGTGGCGATGGGCCGGGCGATGAACGGGGCGGAAATCGACATGCGGGGTCCGGCAGGGCGAGGGTGCCCCGCCCAGGGTTATGGTGTCGGTGCCGCGGTTTGGCCAGTTAAGGTGGCGGAAAGGTAAGCACCGAAGCCAAGGGGCCGGTAACGCCGGTATGCAGGCATGGCAGTATGCCTGGGACGCCGCCGATGTTGCCTCTCCGGCCCAAATAGGGCCTGCTGCGGCATGACCCGGAAGCATCCCATGATTCGCCGCCGCCCGTGCAGCGAAGTGCTGGCCAAGCGCGACGCGCATGCACAACGTCCATCATCAGGTGAAGGAGCGCATCTCCGCCCTGGACCGGCGGCGCTGTGGACCACCCAGCAGGTCGGCACCATGGGGTTCTTCCTGGCGATTTTCGTTTGGACCGTGCTGTGGCTGGGCTGGAACCTGCTGGCGCCGGCGCGCCTGCAATTCGACCCGCCGATGGGTTTCGTGTTCTGGCTGTTCATTTCGAACCTGATCCAGATCCTGCTGATGCCGCTGATCATGGTGGGCCAGAACATCCAGGGCCTGCATTCTGAATTGCGGGCCGAAAATGATCTGCAGGTGCAACATCAAGGCGGAACGCGAAATCGAGGCGGTGCTGCGGCACCTCGAATACCAGAACGGGCTGCTGATCGCGATGATCGAGAAACTCGGCATCGATTTGCAGGCGGTGAAGCTGGGGAGGAAGTGAAGGCTGGGGACAGAGCCCCTGGCCTAGCCTACGCTTGGCGCAACTTTTTCATGGCGTAATAAAGCCCCAAGCTCGCCAGAACCACCGCCGCCGTTCCGGCGATTTCTATCCATTGCGCCTGCGCCACCAGCGCCACCAGCCCGATCATCCCCAGCCCCGCCGCGACCGGCAAACCTTTAAACCCCAGCGGCTTGCCGGCCAGCGCCACGCCGCGATTATGCAGCCGCAGCGCCGCCCGCAGGCCAGGGCGTAAATCACCACGGTGCCGAGCGAGGACAGCACGATCAGTTCCTGAAAACTGCCGGTCAGCGCCAGCACGGCGCCGATGGAAACGTAGGTCAGCACCGCGTTCACCGGCACGTGCAGCCGCGGATGCAAGCGGCCGAACCAGTCCGGTAATTGCCCGTCACGGCCGAACGCGAACAGCATGCGCGAATTGCCCAGCACGTCGCTGGCCATAAACACCAGCATGGAAAAGCCGCCGGCGCCCAGCAGCAGGGCGCGCGCAATCGGGCTCACCTGGCCCGCTGCATCGGCCAGCGGCGCGCTGGCGAACGCCAGGCCGGGCCCGAGCAGATGCTGCGCGCTGAGCTGCACGCCGAGATAGAGCACGAGGACAAAAATCATTGCCAGGAACAGGGCGCGTGGTACGGCGCTGGTTCGGGTCGCGCACCTCGCCGCTGTCCATCAAGCGCGGTTTCCATGCCTTCGAAGGCGAACAGCGTAGGATCAGTGCGCGGCCGAACCCCGCGGCGGTCACCGGCGGTGTAGGCGTGGCTGGGCGGCGGCACATGGTGCCAGCTCACCATGCCCAGCACCACGAACAGCACCAGCGGCACCAGTTTTATCGCCGTGGCGGCGGTCACCAGCTGCGCCGTGGCGTGCACGCTGCGCAGGTTCGACCAGCGTGATGAGCAGGTAAATCGCCAACATCGTTCCGGTCGCGCGGCCCGGCGCCCGACAACGCCGGCATCACACCGCCAATGATATCGGCCACCGCCGCGGCGATGGCGCCGCTCGCGAGCACGCTGGTCACTACCAGCAGCACGCCGGTCACGTAGCCGGCGGCGGGGCCGAACGCCGCCTCCACCGTGCCATAGGCGCCGCCGCTGGTCGGCACGCGGCTGCCGGCCTCTGCGAAGCAGATCACCACGCCGGCCATCAGCACAGCGCACAACAAAAAACACAGCGGGGCTAGCGCGCCGGCATCCATCGCCACCGCGGCCGGCAGGGTAAAGATGGCCGTGCCGACGACGACGTTCACGATGGTCGGCGGCGAACGCAATGGTGCCGATGCTGCGCACCAGCCCGTGGTCGCGGTGGTCGACGGTAATGGCCGGCTCGGTGTCTAGCAGTGGCGGCCTCGGCGGGACTCGACTGCGCGAAGCCTGACCGACCAAGGCGCTTCACACAAGCGCAACACCGCTTCCGCCCGCCGCCCGGTTGCGGCTAGTTACCCAGGCGGGGACGGAACGGCGTGGCGCAAATGCTGGAACATTTCGACTTTGCCGCCGGTGGCAACGGCACGCGCAGCCTGGCCGCGGGCTGGGGCGCGCCGATCCGGAGCACACCTGGTCGGTGGGCCCGCGCAGCGTTCTGCGCCTACCGTTCAAGCCGCCGGATGGCGACCTGCAGCTGCAGCTGGATTTCACCCCGTTCATGCACTTTCCGCTGCACATGGCGCAGCGCGTCGAAGTCTCCGGTACAGGGCCGGCTGCTGGCCTCGGACGTCATTTGCGGCCGCACCTGGATGGGCTTCGGCATCGACCGCGCGCGGCTGGACGGGACAGGCGTGCTGCAGGTGGAGTTCGCCTGGCCCGACGCGAAATCGCCGGCCGATTTCGGCGCCAACGCGGACCGGCGCAAACTGGGCATCGCGCTGTACCAGGCCCGGCTGCTCGACGTCCCCCGCCTGGCGCCCGTCATGCCGCGCCGGCGCGGCCCGGTGCCTATACCGCGCTATACCGGCAGCGCAATGGATCTGGCCGTCATACGCGGCATGACGGGCGTGGGGCCGGCCGAGCTGGCGCTGAGCCTGGAGAGCCTGGGCCTGAATTGCGAGTTTGGCCTGTTCCAGCGCCGGTGCGGCGTGGAGCCGCTGGGGCTGCTGCGCTTTACCGGCATTGCGCTGGGCGACCTGATCGCCGGGCTCGAGGCCGGATTCGCCGGGCTGGAGGATATCGGCAACCTGTCCTGCCGTCCCGACGATAACTCCGGCGTCGAGTGGATCATCAGGAACAATAAGTACCGGCTGGAATACCACACCAACCGGTCGCCGCTCGTGACGGCGGCGGCCGATATTCTGCGCCAGCAGCAGCGCATCCTGCCGTTCCGGCGCGCCAAGCTGCGCGATATCCTGGCCACTGGCGAGAAATTGTTCGTCGTGTCCCGGCCGGAAGGCATGACGCAAGCCCAGGCGCTGCCGCTGCTGACCGCGCTGCGCGATCACGGGCCCATGCGCTGCTGTTCGCGAGCGACAGCACGGGCCTGCCGCCGGGCACAGTGGATATGCTGGCGCCCGGCCTGTTCCGCGGGTCGATGGATGGTCTGGACCGGGGCCCCGGCGCCGGCGATCTGCCCGGCAACGTCACCTGGCTCGGCGATGCCGCCTTCACCGCCTGGTTGAGCATATGCGCCAATGCCTACCGGCTGTGGCGCGAACAGGGTTTTGGCGCGCCGCAAACCGACGCAACGGGTTCGGTTGACGCGCGCCCAGGACGAGGTACGGTGCCGGCGCGAATACGTCCGGAATGATTGCCATGCGCCTTGCCTTGCCTTGCCTGCTGGCACTCATTGCCGCGTCCACGGCAAGCGCCGGTACGCTGTCTCAGGACGGCGTCACGGTTGAGTGGGCCGACAGCGTGCCCGGCCAGAGCGCGGAGCTCGACAGCGCCGTGAAGTCCTGGATGAAATCCAATGATATTCACGCGGCACAGCTGGCGGTCCGCAAAAGCGGCAGGTTGATATTTTCGCACGCCTACACGATTGGCGCGAAATATCCCACCGTCACCACCACCAACGTGTTCCGCCTGGCCAGCGTGAGCAAGATGCTGCTGACGGCGGCGTTCAGCAAGATGCTGACGCAGGGCAAGCTCACCGGCGGCGAACGCGTCTATAATTATCTCGGCATCACCAAGCCGCTGCTGGCGTCGCAAACGCCTGACCGGCGGTCGCGCGACATCGTCGCCCTGGAACTTGCCGAACATACGGCGGGCCTGCCAGGTGAAGGCACTGGCGATCCGTTGTTCGAAATGCGCGACATCGAAGTGGCGCTGGGCGCCGAGCCGCTCACCGCCTTGCAATTCGCGCAATATCTCTACGGCATCAAGCTGCTGTCGCAACCGGGCTTCACGTCGCTGTATTCCAATGTCGGGTATTTTCTGCTCGGCCAGGTGATCGCAAAGGCGGCCGGCAAATCCTATGACAGCTACGTGCAGAGCGAGCTGCTCAAACCGCTGGGCATGACCAACTGGACGCTGTCGCCCACGTCCCAGGCCGACGCCAATCCGAACGAGGTATTTGCCGACGATCTCTTTACAAGGGACCCTCGGTATTCGATATCGCCAGCACCGCGCCGCAAAAGCCGTTCAATTACGAAGGCGGCGATATCATCTGGGAAGTGGCCGCGGCGCCGGCGGATTACGTCACCAATGCCGAAAGCGTCAGCCTGTTCATTCACACCTGGAACGTTTACGGGCTCGGCGGCCGCGCCATTGACTACGCGCGCGACGGCTGCATTCCGGGCGCCAGCACATGGGCGGAATCCGAAACGAGCGACATCGATTTCGCGCTGCTGTTCAACAAGCAGCCCTGCCTGGCATTCACCTCCACGGTGATCAGCCAGATACGCAACCTTCTGGCCAGCGAATAGCGCGGCACCTGCGCCCCGGTCTGCCACGACGATCCGGTCCCAGCGAGCGCCCACGCTACCGCGTTCAAGGGCTTCACGCCCATTTGATGCCCGGCAGGATTATCCGCGTGCGAAAACATTCCTGCGGGATCAGCCGTATCGGGACGCAATGGCGACCTTTGTCCAAACCAGCCGCGCGGCCGAGCGCATTCCGGATACCCTAGCGATACCCCACCAGAGTCTGGCCACCCGCCATCGAGCAGCGATGCCCACCTTGTTGCCGCCGCCAAGGCCGGCCGCATGGGTATCTGGGACTACGATTTCCGCACCGGCCGCCTGACCGCATCGCCCATGTTCCGGCAAAACCTCGGCCTGGCGCCGGACGCCGACATTTCCTGGGAACAGCTGCAAGGCGCCATTCATCCCGAGGACCGGATGCGCCGGCAGTCGGCGCTGGACCATGCCATCGCCACCGGCGCGGAGTTCGACATCGAATACCGCGTGATGCGGCCGGATGGCAGCACCGGCTGGCTGCACAAGCGCGCCACGGTGGAATACGCGGCGGACGGCCGGGCTCTGCGCATTGCCGGCGTGTCGTTCGACGTCACCGCGCAGCACAGCGCGCAACAGCGCATCGAGCTCAGCGAGGCGTCACTGCGCCTGGCGGCCGACGCAGCCGACATCGGCACCTGGGACCTCGATATTGCCACCGACACGCTGACCTGGTCGGACCGCACCCGGCGGATGTTCGGCATCTCGCCGGGCCGGGCGGTCAGCATGGCGGATTTCTACAGCGGGCTGCACCCGGACGATCTTCAGGCCACCAGCGCGGCCTTCGCCACCGCTTTCGATCCCGAACTGCGTGCCACCTACGATGTGGAATACCGCACCGTCGGCAAGGAGGATGGCGTGGTGCGCTGGGTGGCGGCGAAGGGACGCGGCCTGTTCGCGGATGGGGTCTGCCGGCGCGCCATCGGCACGGCAATTGACATTACCGCGCGCAAACAGGCGGCGATCCGGCAGGAATTTCTGCTGGACCTGATGGACCAGCTGCGCAGCTCGCAGGATTCCGCTGCCATATTGCAGGCGGCCGGCACCGCGCTGGGCGCGCATCTTGGCGCCTCGCGCGTCGGCTACGCGCAGGTCGAACCCGGCTCCAGCGTGGCTGTCCTGGAAACATGCTACACCGATGGCGTGGCCGGTTGCGGCCGGTTGAACTGGCCACCTTCGGCACGGCCAATATCGCACGCCAGCAAGGCGGCGCGCCGATCGCCATATGCGATACTGAAACCGATCCGGACCAGGATCCGGCGTTCTGGGCCTCGATCGAAACCCGCGCCTTCGTCTCCATGCCGCTGATTCGCGACGGCGCCGTGCGTGCGGCGCTGTTCGTCGATCACCGAATTCCGCATGCCTGGACCGAGGACGAAGTGTCGCTCATTGCCGATGTGGCGAACCGGCTGTGGGATGCGCTGGAACGCGCCCGCGCCGAGGACGCGCTACGCCAGCTCAATGCATCCCTGGAACGGCAAGTCGAAAGCCGCACGCGCGAACTGGACCGCATCTGGCGCCTCTCACCCGTGGTGATGGTGGTGGGTGGCCCGGATGGCACGCTGCTGGAAGTCAACCCCGCCTGGACCAGCGTGCTGGGCTTGAGCCAGGCGCAAACCATCGGCCATGACGTCATGGAGTTCGTGGCGCCGGAGGACCACGAGATTGGCGCCGCCGGCATGGCGCAATTATTCGAAGGCGTGCCGGTGCTGGAATATGTCATCCGCTTTTGCACCAGCACCGGCGAGCGGCGCCGCATCGCCTGGACCACCGTGCCGGATGGCGGCGGCCTGTACGGCTTTGGCCGCGACGTCACCGATCAGCTGGAGGCCGAGGAGCGCTGCGCCAGTCGCAGAAGATGGAGGCGGTGGGTCAGCTCACCGGCGGCCTCGCGCATGATTTCAACAATCTGCTGACCGGCATCTCCGGCAGCCTGGAACTGCTGCAGACCCGGATGCGCGCAAGGCCGACTGACGAGCTCGACGCGCTACATCGACGCGGCCGCAGAGTGCCGCCAGGCGCGCCGCGGCGCTGACGCACCGGCTGCTGGCCTTCTCCCGCCGGCAGACGCTGGACCCGCAAGCCGACCGACGTCAACCGCGCTGGTCGCCGGCATGGAGGAACTGATGCGCCGCACGGTGGGGCCGGCGATCACGCGTGGAGATCGTGCCGGCGCCGGGCTGTGGACCACGCTGGTCGATCCGCAACCAGCTGGAAAACGCGCTGCTGAATCTGTGCATCAATGCGCGCGACGCCATGCCGGATGGCGGCAGGCTGACGATCGAGACCGCCAACCACATGCTGGACGAGCCGCGGCGCGCGCAGCGCGACCTGCCGCCCGGGCCAATATGTCTGCGCTCTGCGTCAGCGACACCGGCACCGGCATGACGCCCGAGGTCGATGGCGCGCGCCTTCGACCCGTTTTTCACCACCAAGCCGATCGGCGCAGGGCACCGGCCTCGGGCTGTCGATGATCTATGGCTTCGCCCGGCAGTCCGGCGGCCAGGTGCGGATCTATTCCGAGGTCGGGCGAGGGCACGACGGTCTGCCTCTATCTGCCGCGCCATCACGGCGCCGGCGGAGCGCCGCCGAGCGCTGCGGCCGACGCCGCGCAGCGCCGCAGCGCCGCAGCAGGGCGAGACCGTGCTGGTGGTCGATGACGAGCCGACGGTGCGCATGCTGGTCGCCGAAGTGCTGGACGAGCTCGGCTATCACGCGCTCGAGGCCGAGCGACGGGCCGGCGGCGCTGCGGGTGCTGCAGTCCGACGCGCGCATCGATCTGCTGGTGACCGATGTCGGGCTGCCCGGCGGCATGAACGGCCGGCAGATGGCCGATGCCGGCGCGGCTGCTGCGGCCGGACCTGAAAGTGCTGTTCATCACCGGCTATGCCGAGAACGCCGTGATCGGCAACGGCCATCTTGACGCCCGGCATGCATGTGCTGACCAAGCCGTTCGCGATGGAGACGCTGGCCGCGCGCATCCGCGACGTGATCGCCACGCCGTAGCGCCGCATCGCCCAACCGCAAGCCGCATGGTAGATGCCGTGCGTTAACGCAACGCGGTGCACATGGCGGGCCGGTTCATTACGTTCGAAGGCGGCGAGGGGGCCGGCAAATCCACGCAGCTGCGCCACTCTCGCCGCCGCGCTCTCCGGAAGCGGCTTGAAGGTCGTGGTGACGCGCGAACCCGGCGGCGCGCCCAATGCCGAGTTCCTGCGCGGCATCCTGCTGGGCGGCGCGCCATGATTTCGCGCCGCAGACCGAAACTGCTGCTGCATTTCGCCGCCCGCGCCGAGCACGTCGCACGCACCATCCGGCCCGGCCTGGCGGCCGGCGCCTGGGTGCTGTGCGACCGGTTTTTCGACTCCACCGAGGCGTATCAGGTGCATGGCCAGGGCGCCGGCGCCGGCCGATTTCGCTGCGCTGAAAGCGCTGGTGCGGCCGCATCCGGATTTGACGCTGATCCTGGACGTGTCCGAGGCGACGGCGCGCGGCGCGCCAGGCGGCGCGCGCGCGGCCGGCTGACCGCTACGACCGGCTGGGCCCGGATTTCCATGCGCGGGTGGCGGAAGGGATTCCGGCGCATCGCTGCGGCCAACACGGAGCGCTGCGTGCTGATCGATGCCGACCAGGCCGAGGCGCGTGTTGCCGCGTCCATCCTGCACGCCGTAGAAGACGCGGCTGTGACCGCCCCCGCGCCGCGCGAAAATCCGCATCTGATCGGCCACGATGCCGCCGAGCGCGCCATCCTGGATGCGCTGGGTGGGGCCGGCTGCATCATGCCTGGCTGATCACCGGCAGCCGAGGGCATCGGCAAGGCGACGCTGGCATACCGCTTCGCACGCCGCCTGCTTGCCGGGGGCGCGGACAGCCTGGAGATGGACCCGCAGCACCGGTGTTCCGCCGCGTTGCCGCGGCCACGCATGCCGATCTGCTGACGGTGGAGCGGGAGTGGGACGAAAAGAAGAAACGCCTGAAAAAGAACATCGCCGCCGAGACGGCGCGCGAAATTCCCGGGTTCCTGCACCTGACGCCGGCAGAGGGCGGCTGGCGCGCGGTGATCGTGGACGGCGCTGAGGATATGAATGCGCATATCGGCCAATGCGCTGCTGAAGGTGCTGGAGGAGCCGCCGCCGCGCGCCGTGCTGATGCTGATCAGCGCCGCACCCGGGCGGTTGTTGCCAACGATCCGCAGCCGCTGCCGGCATTTGCCGCTGACGCCGCTGTCGCACGCGGATCTGGGGCGGGCGATCCTGTCGCTCTACCTGCCCGGGCTCGGCGCCTCGGAGCGGGAGCGCTTATCCCGCCTGGCCGAGGGCGCGCCGGGGCGGGCGCTGGCGTTGGCGGAGCAGGGCGGCCTGGCGATCGCCGGCCTGGTGGCGGAAATCATGGGCGCGCTGCCCGAGGTGCCCGTGCTGCGCGGCTACGAAATCGCCGACGGGCTGCGCGAGGAGGAGGCGCTTCGACCTGTTTTTCTCTCTGCTGCGCGGCGCGATCGCCAATGCCGTGACGGCGCATTTGCGCGGTGCGGCCGATGTGGTGCAGGCGCGGTTGCTAACTTTCCGCGGTCCTGCCGAGTGGGGCGCGCTCTGGTCCAGGCTTGGCGACATTCAGCGCGAGACATCCCAGCACAACCTGGAACGCCGACAGGCCGTGGTAGCCGGCCTATCCCTGCTCAGATAAACAGATGGGGTCTGGGGCCTCAGGCCCGTCGTGCGTAGGTTACGCTCGCGCGAGACGGGGTCCAGGGGAAAAGCCCCTGGCCTTACTTACCTTCTGGGGACCGTATGAGTTCAACGTACTACATAACCACGCCGATCTTTTACGTGAACGGCGATCCGCATATCGGCCACGCCTATACGGCGATCGCGGCTGACGTTCTGGCGCGGTTCAAGCGCCTGGATGGCTATGACGTGTACTTCCTGACCGGCACCGACGAGCACGGCCAGAAGGTGGAAAAAGCCGCGGCGACCGCCGGCCTGGCGCCGCAGGCATTCACGCGACGAAATCAGCGGCAAGTTCCGCGACATGGAGCGCCGGCTCAACGTCAGCAACGATGACTTCATTCGCACCACGGAGGCTCGGCACAAGGACGGCGTGCAGGCGCTGTGGCGCGTGCTGCGCGAGCGCGACCAGATTTATCTCGGCCATTACGAAGGCTGGTACTCGATCCGCGACGAGGATTTCTACAGCGAGGACGACCTCACCGTGCTGTCGGACGGCACCAGCGCTGGCGCCGACCGGCGCGCCGGTGGAGTGGGTGAGGGAGCCCAACTACTTGTTCCGCCTGAGCCAGTGGCAGGACCCGCTGCTGACGCATTACGAGGAAAACCCGGATTTCGTCGGCCCGGCGTCCAAGCGCAACGAAATGCTGAGCTTCATCCGCGGCGGCCTGAACGATCTTTCGGTGAGCCGCAGCAGTTTCACCTGGGGCATCCCGGTGCCGGACGACCCGGCGCACGTGATGTATGTGCTGGCTGGATGCGCTGGCGAATTACGTGACCGCGCTGGGCTATCCGGATGAGGGTGGCCCGCTCGTGGCCCCGCTGGCCGGCCGACCTGCACCTGGTCGGCAAGGATATTCTGCGTTTCCATGCGGTGTATTGGCCGGCTTTCCTGATGGCCGCCGGGCTGCCGGTGCCGAAGCGCATTTTCGCGCATGGCTGGTGGACCGTCGGAAGGCCAGAAGATGAGCAAGTCGGTGGGCAACGTGGTGGACCCGCTGGCGCTGGTGGACGCGTTCGGCCTCGACCCGGTGCGGTTTTTCCTGCTGCGCGAAGTGCCGTTCGGCAATGACGGCGATTTTTCCAACGCGCGCTGATTGCCCGCATGAACAACGAGCTGGCCAACGATCTCGGCAATCTGTGCCAGCGCTCGCTGAGCCTGATCGCCAAGAACTGCGGCGGCGTGCTGCCGCGCGCGGCGCGGCTGACCGAAGACGATGCCGAGCATGCTGGCGCAGGCGAGGCGCTGCCGGACTGTTGCGCGGCCATGATGGACCGCCAGGCCCTGAACGATGCGCTGGAGGAGATCTGGAAGGTCATCCGCGCGGCCAACGCCTATATCGACCGCCAGGCGCCCTGGGCGCTGAAAAAGACCGATCCCGCGCGGATGGAGTTCGTGCTGCGTGTGCTGGTCGGATGTCGTGCGTCCGGTCGCGACAATGTTGCAGCCCTTCATGCCGGAGAGCATGGGCCGCATGCTGGACCAACTCGGCGTGCCCCGCGGATGCGCGCGAATTCGCGGCGCTGGCGCACGCCGCTGGCGGCCGGCACCGTGCTGCCGGCGCCGCAGGCGTATTCCCGCGTTACGTCGAAGAGGCGGCGTAAGAAGCCTGATGCTGATCGATTCACACTGCCATCTGGATTATTATTCGCCGAGGAAAGCCCGACGATGCTGGCGCGCGCCTGCGAAGCCGGCGTGGGTGAGGTGGTGACCATCGGCACGCGCCTCTCCCGCGCCGCGGAGCAGATCGCGCTGGCGGAATCGCGCGGCAAACATCTGGTGCACGGTCGGCACCCATCCGCACCATGCGGCCGAAGAAGAAATGCCGGCAGGAACAGGCAGATTCTGGACACTGGCTTCCCATCCCAAGGTGATCGCCGTCGGCGAGGCGGGGCTGGATTACTTCTACGACCGCTCGCCGCGCGACATGCAGGCGGAGGTGTTCCGCCGCCAAATCCGCGCCGCGCGCCGGCCGGCGTGCCGATCTGCATCCACACGCGCGACGCCGACGACGATAGTTCGCAATCCTGCAGGACGAACGCGACAGCGGCGGTGATTTCGATTTTCTGCTGCATTGCTTCAGCTGCGGCCGGGCGCTGGCGGAACAGGCGCGTGGCGATCGGCGGCTATGTCAGTTTCTCCGGTATCCTGACGTTCCCGAAATCCAGCGAACTCCGCGCCATCGCCGCCGACTTCCGGCGGAGCGGCTGCTGGTGGAAACCGATAGCCCCTATCTCGCGCCGGTGCCGTTCCGCGGCAAGCGCAACGAGCCGGCCCATGTGGCCGCACACCGCCAGCGTGCTGGCCGAATTGCGCGGCCTGACGCCGGAGGCCCTGGCCGAACTGACCACCGCAATTTCCGCCGCTTGTTCAGCAAGGCGGCGTAGGGTGGGGCCATTTTAAGGAAGGCCAGGGCTCTGCCCCTGGACCCCGCTGGGGCGAGGCCCCAGACCCCCGGTCTGTTAGTCAGTGTTCAGGAGGGGGGCGACGCACGTGGAGACGCGTGCCCCCCTCCTGAACACTGACCAATGAATGGGGTCTGGGCCTCAGGCCCAGCGGGGTCCAGGGGCAGAGCCCCTGGCCTTCCTTACATGCGCGTCATCGTCCTGGGCTGCGGCGGCAGCACCGGCGTGCCGAGCCTGGGCGGCGCGGACGGGCGCGGCGACTGGGGCGCCTGCGACCCGGCCGAGCCGCGCAACCGGCGCACGCGCAGCTGCATCGTCATCGAGGGGCCGGCGGGGCGCGTGCTGGTGGATACCGGGCCGCGACATGCGCGCGCAGTTGCTGGCGTGCGGCGTGCCGCGCATCGACGCGATTGTGTTTCACGCATGCGCATGCGGACCACATTACCGGGCTGGACGATGTGCGCTTGCTGAACCGCATTGCCGGCAAGGCCGTTGCCGGCATTCGGCACGCCGGCGACGATGGCGGGAAATTCAGCGGCGGTTCGATTATGCGTTCCGGCCGTTCGAGGGGCCGGCGTTTCTATCGGCCGGTGCTGGAAACGAACGATGATCGAGCCGGGGCAGGGATTTCGGCCGGCGGCCTGCGATTCCGCACGCTTCGACCAGGACCACCACGTCATGCGCACGCTGGGGCTGCGGGTGCGGCGGTTTCGCCTACAGCACCGACGTGGTGCGTCTGGACGAAGCGGCGTTCGCGGCGCTGCGGGCATCGACACCTGGCTGGTCGGCTGCTTTCAGCGCGCGCCGCATCTGACGCATGCGCATGTGGACCTGGTGCTGGAATGGCGGGAACGCCTGGGCGTGCGGCGCACCGTGCTGACGCATATGGGCATCGACATGGATTGGGGCTGGCTTAAATCCAACCTGCCCAAAGGGGTGGAGGCGGCGGTGGACGGGCAGGTGCTGGACATTCCCGATGGCCCGGCGGTCGCGACCGGCCAGTTCGCGCGTGCGACGCACTAACCAATACCGGTCGTGGCGGGGCCTACTCCGCAATCGTTTCGCCTGAGCCGCCGAACTCGGCCGGAAGTCCTTCAGCTTGGGCAGACCGTCCTTATCGGCAGCACGGTTTCGGTATAGTTCACGTGCACGCCGGGCGTGAAGTCAAGGCCCGGGATCGTGGCGGCAAACACATCCACCAGGCCAAGCGTGGGATGGTCCGTCATAAGATGGCCGCCACACAGAGTGCAGTATTTACGCTGGCTTAGCGGCGTCTTTTGATAGGTGGCGATATTGTCGGCGCCGCCAGTGACCCGCACGGCTTCGGGCTTCCACAGGCTGAACGCGTTGACCGGGCCGCCGGACCACGAGCGGCAGGACGCGCAATGGCAATAGCCCATCGCCTCCGGCGCGCCGGTGGCCTCCATCGTCACTGAGCCGCAAAAGCAGCTTCCTGCGAGCGCCATTTTTCCCCCTTGGCGGCGGTGTCGCCGCGCTTGTGATTGTGGGCACAGCTTAGCCGGCGCTGCGTATGCAATGGTATTACAGCATAAATCATGGGCTGAGGGGAGACAGTGGCGTGGCCCCGGCCACGCTTTACCGGCCACCGACCGTGACCGACCCGGCGCCGCTGACATCCTTGCTGAGGGACCCGGTGACCTTGGCCACGCTGACCGATCCGCCGCCGCTCACCTCGAGCGAGGCATCCTGAACCGTGGCACCGATATGCGCCTGGCCGCCGCCGCTCATATTGACCGCCAGCTTGTCCACCGTTCCGTCGCCGAGGGTGAAGGTGCCACCGCCGGAAAGGTCGAGGGTCAGGACCGGCGCGGTGCCATGGCCGATGTCGATGCCGCCACCGCCGGAGATTTCGGCCTTCACGGTGCCGTCCACGCTGGCGATCTTCGGCCTGGCCGCCGCCGCTGATATCCGCTGTGAGCGCGGCGACGCGGCCGGATCGCAACCTGACGCCACCGCTGAGGTCAAGCGCGAGTGCGCCGCCAACATCGCCGATTTGTAGGTTGCGCCGCCACCTTCGCTGATGGCGATATCAAATGAAGCAGGCACTTGGACGGCGATGTTCAATGTGGGCGAGAAGCTACCCTCAGGCTCCGGGCGCCAGCACCGGTCGGCGGGCACACGCAGCCTGGCGGCCTGGCCGCTGTCGAAGGCCAGTTGCGCCAGCTCGTCCGGGTGTTCGGCGGTGGCGTCCACAATGGCGCGGCCGGTCAGCGACGGGTTGGGCTGGATCGTCACCGCCTCGGCGCAGCTGGTGTCGATGACCAGGCGCGTGCCGGTGGCTTCCATGTGGCGGGGTGCGGCGCGGCGGCGGCGGTGAAGGCGAGCAAAAGGACGGCGGCGGCGGGCAGGGGGCTCGGGCTGGTGAGCGCATGACGATGCTCCGGTCATTTGGAGCAACCTGTTGCATGCCTCATGCCACCCTGTAAATGCATTGAATTAATGGAATTATTCGATAAGCGAGGTGGCAGGTTTCGCCATATCCTGGCGGCCGGCGCCAATCCGGTGCTGTCAGTCCTTCGTGTCACCGCAATCCGCGCCCAGCCATTGCCCGCGACCTGGACGTGGACATCGCTCGGCCCTTCACCTTCGGTCCGGTTCACATCGACAGTCCCGGTCATGTCCTCGTTATCCGCTGCAATGAAGTGCGCGTGGATGGTCGAGGAATGTTGCTCGTAGTGGCAGCTGCCCTGGAATTCGAACTCGCTGGACGAGCTATTCAGCACCTGGTTCTGGCAGTGGCCAGCGGTCTTGCTGTCTGACGTCGAAGCCGTGGCTGAGCTTCTCCTGGGTCAGGCAGGATTTGTGGATTTGCGGCTTTTGCAGCCCTGGATCATGGCGGTCATCTTGTCGCGCATGGCCGGCGGCATTTGCGCCAGCGCCTCGGGCGGTATGACCGGGCCGTGCATCTGAATCGTTGATGTCATTTCCCAGAGACCGGTTTTAACGTCGAGCTGTGTGGCTTGTGCGGTTGCTGGTGCCGCGGCGAGTGCCATCAAGCACGCGATCGGCAGGAACAGGTTCGGTGAGCGCATGTGGGTAACTCCCTAGCGTTGATGCCGGCGTTTGCTGAGCCGCGATTTGTGGCGGATCATCGCCACAGGCTCCGGATCTGGCAATTCTGCGATATGTCGAGTTGGCATAATCATCATTATGCGACAAATGGGCTCGCACTACAGACTGCGCCGGGTGCCGGCCGCCCCTTACGACGCCGGTGAATAGACCAGAAGCTTTAGCGTATCCGGCTTGAATGACAGCTTCGGCCAGGCGCCGGAGTCCGTCTTGGCCACTGCGCCGTCAATATCCGCCGTGACAAGAAAAACCCGGCCACTGACGGGATCTATCGCCATGGTTCGTGCGCCCGGCGCGGTGGTGAGCGGCGCCAGTGCCAGGAAGCTCACCGCGCTCATGGCCGACAGCGTGCCGTCGCCATTCGAGCTGAAAACCAGATGCCGGTCCGCATCATAGGTGACGGTATCGCTGCCCAGGCCGATGGCAACCTGGGCTACTACCTGGCCACTGCCGCCGTTCACCACCAGCAGCTTGGCGTTCAGGCAGCTGACAAAGACGTGGTGGTTCCATTGATCGAGCGCCAGGCCATGCGGCGATTGGCAATCGGGCAGCTTCCAGCGCGCCGTGACAGTGTTTCTGGCTGTGTCGATACGTAAAAGACTGCCTGTATCAACCTGATTTACAAACAGATTGCCCTGCCCGTCCGCGCCGGCGGCTTCCAGCTGGCCGCCCGTGGTGATGTTGGCGATGGCCGAAGTGGACTGGGTGTTGATGACGGTGATCCTGCCAGCCTGACCGTTCATGACGAACAGGTGCTGGCTTGATGGGTCGTAGGCCAGCGCGTCGGGGCCCGGCCCGGCGGCGATGGAGCGCGCCGGCTTCAGCGTTGCCAGGTCGAAGGCGATCACGCTGTTGGTTTTGCCGCTGGCCGCGTAGCCCTGGCCGCCCGGCACGATGGCAATGCCATGCGCACCGTCCAGCCCGTCGATCACGCCAACAATGGACATGACCTGCGACTGCGGATGCGGCGTGCGCGGCATGCTGGTGGCAACGACCGTGACCTGCGTGCCGTGCGCAATGAACAGCCGCTGCGTGTTGTCGTCGTAGCGCCAGGTAGTCCCAGTGGTCCGGCGCGCCAAGCTTCAGGGTTGCGGTGAGTTGGTATTGTAGCGGATCGGGCAGAATCGGCTGTGCGAAGGCCGTGCCGGCGCAGCCCAGCAGGCAGGCCAAGGTTATCGAGCGGAGCAAATGGGGGGCCTTCCCGGTGTCGGTGGAGTATGGGGCCGGGAGGGTATAGAAGGCCAGGGCTCTCACCTCTTGGAACCCGTCAGGCTGGGCAGCAATATCGGGTCCGGGGACTTGTCCCCCGCTTGGTCCAGGGCGCGGCGCGAGAGCGTGCTTTGCGGGACGCCCTGGCCGACTAAAGGGAAACGCCATGAACGCTCCGTTCCATCCAGCCCAGGCCGGCCTGGATGCCCTCACCTACCTGTCCGGATTCGGCAACGGCTTTGAGACGGAGGCGCTGCCCGGCGCGCTGCCGCAAGGCCACAATTCGCCGCAGCGTTGCGCTTATGGCCTGTATGCCGAGCAACTGAGCGGCTCGCCGTTTACCGCGCCGCGGGCCAGCAACCAGCGCAGCTGGCTGTATCGCATTCAGCCCAGCGTGAAGCATTTGGGGCGCTACCGGCGCGCCGATGCCGCGGCTGTGGCGCACCGCGCCGTGCGCCGAAAGCGATTTGCCGGTCGGCGCCGCTGCGCTGGAGCCCGGTGCCGGTGCCCGGCGGAGCGGCTGACCCTTATCGAGGGCATGCGCACCATCACCACCGCCGGCGATGCAAATGGCCGCACCGGCATGGCGGCGCATGTGTTCGTCGCCACGCGCCAGCATGGACGATGCCTATTTCTACAATGCCGACGGCGAAATGCTGTTCGTGCCCGAACAGGGCGCGCTGCGGTTCCGCACCGAATTCGGCGTGATCGACGCGGCGCCCGGCGACATCGTGGTCATTCCGCGCGGGGTGAAGTTCGCCGCCGACCTGAAGGGCGCGCTCGGCGCGCGGCTATGTGTGCGAGAATTACGGCGGCGCGTTCACCCTGCCGGAGCGCGGGCCGATCGGCGCGAATTGCCTGGCCAATCCAGCGCGATTTCAAGACGCCGGTGGCGGCCTATGAGGATCGCGCGCGCCGACTGCACGCTGACGGTGAAATGGGGCGGCGCGCTGTGGGTGACGGAGCTTGCGCACTCGCCGCTGGACGTGGTGGCCTGGCACGGCAATTACGCGCCTTACAAATACGATCTGCGGCGTTTTTCGCCGGTCGGCCCGCTGCTGTTCGACCATGCGGATCCGTCGATTTTCACGGTGCTGACCGCGCCGACCGGCACGCCGGGCACGGCGAACGTGGATTTCGTGATTTTTCCGGATCGCTGGATGGTGGCGGAAAACACGTTCCGGCCGCCCTGGTATCACATGAACCTCATGAGCGAGTTCATGGGCCTGATCTACGGCGCCTACGACGCCAAGCCGCAGGGTTTCGTGCCGGGCGGCTTTCAGCCTGCACAATTGCATGCTGCCGCACGGGCCGGACGTGGACGCGTTCGAGGCGGCGAGCACTGCGGAGCTGAAGCCGCACAAGCTGGAAGGCACGATGGCCTTCATGTTCGAAACGTTCCTGCCGCAAATGGTGACGGACTATGCGGCGAGGCTGCCGGAGCGGCAGGCGAGTTATGCGGATTGCTGGGCTGGGCTGAAGCGCAATTTCGATCCGTCGCGGGCCTGAGGGCGAATTACCAGCGGGCGCATCGAGGCCAGCAGAGAGAGATTTCGTTGCTGGGTGATTTGGTTGTTCCCACAACCAAAGGATTTGAATTTGGGCTTGGACTCCACGCATAATCCGGCATTGCGCAGTTGGGTTGCATCCGCCAACGGCCATGCGGATTTTCCGATACAGAACCTGCCGCTGGGTATTTTCAGCCCGCCGGGCGAGGTGCGGCGCACCGGTGTGGCGATCGGCGGCAAGATATTGGATCTCCCTGCCCTGTTGGCTGAAAATCTGTTGACCGGCGAAGCGCTGCACGGCGCGCAACTGGCCGTGGCAGCGACCGCACGATCGTGGTGGAGCGCTTCCGCGATGAGATCGGCGATTGGCGGCTATGCGTGCTCTCCCCATACGGCGGGCGCATCCATGCGGCGTGGAGCCTCGCGCTCTCGGCGCGGATCCGCGAGCGCCTGGGGTTGGAGGCCGACGCGATCTTCTCCGACGACGGGATCGTCGTGCACCTGCCGGAGAGCGATGAGCTGAGCGGCTCGCAGGCGGTCGAGCTGGCGCTGATCGAGCCGGACGAGGTGGAGGACCTGATCGTGGGGGAGCTCGGCGGCTCGGCGCTGTTCGGCGCCCGCTTCCGCGAGGCGGCCGGCCGGGCGCTGCTGATCCCGCGGGCCTACCCCGGCAGGCGCACGCCGCTATGGCAGCAGCGGCTGAAGGCGCAGACGCTGCTGGAGGTGGCGCGCCGCTACGAGGACTTTCCGATCGTGCTGGAGGCCTACCGGGAGTGCCTGCGCGACGTGCTCGACCTGCCGGGCCTCACGGAGCTGCTGGGCCGGCTGCACCGGCGCGAGCTGAGCGTGGTCGAGGTGGAGACCGCCACCGCCTCCCCGTTTGCCTCCTCGCTGCTGTTCGACTACGTGGCGACCTATATGTACGAGGGGGACGCCCCCAACGCGGAGCGCCGCGCGGCGGCGCTGTCGCTGGACAGGGACCTGCTGCGCGAGCTGCTGGGGCAGGAGGAGCTGCGCGAGCTGCTCGACAGCGGGGCTTTGGAGCAGCTCGAGGAGCAGCTGCAGCGCCGTCAGCAGCCGCTGCGGGCGGCCAACCGCGACGAACTGCACGACACGCTGCGCCTGCTCGGCGATCTCAGCGTCGCGGAGGCGTCCGAGCGGGTGCTGGAGGGGATCGACGCATCCGCGCTGCTGGCCGCGCTGGAGCGCGAGCGCCGGGCGGTGCGGGTGAGGATCGGCGGCGAGGAGCGCTACATCGACGCAGCTGACGCTGGCCTCTACCGCGATGCGCTGGGCGCGGTTCCGCCGGGTGGCCTGCCGGAGGCCTTCGTGGCGGACGTGCCCGACGCGTTGGGGCGTCTGCTGCGCCGCTACGCGGCGGGGCGCGGGCCGTTCACCAGCGAGCAGCCGCGGGCGCGCTACGCCCTCGGCGCCGCGGTGGTGGAGGCGGGGCTGCGCGAGCTGGAGCGAGCGGGCGTGCTCGTGCGTGGAGAGCTGCACCCAGATCCAGCCTCGCTGCGTCACGTCGCGTCTTTGGCTGCGGAGGATTGGCGGGAGTGGTGTGACGTGGAGGTGCTGCGGCGCCTGCGGCGGGCCTCGCTGGCGGCGCTGCGCCGCGAGATCGAGCCGGCGGAGCGCCGTGCGTTTGCGGCGTTCCTGCCGGCGTGGCAGGGAATTGACCGCCACGCGGCGGCGGGGGCGGGGGTCGAGCGGCTGCGCGAAGTGCTCCTGCCGTTGCAGGGTCTCGCGCTGACGCCGCGCACCTGGGAGCTCGAGGTGCTGCCGCGCCGTGTGGGGGCCTACTCGCCGACCTGGATGGACGAGCTGTGCGCCAGCGGTGAGCTGGTGTGGGTGGGCGCGGGCGCGCTCGGACGCTCAGACGGCCGCGTGGCGCTGTACTTCCGCGAGGACGTGGGAATATTGGGACCCCCACCCACCCCGCCGCCGCGCTCCGGCGGGGGATCGCTGCCGCCGGACAGCGACACACGCGCGCGCGTGCGCGCGCGTCTATTAGAAGGGCCATGTTTCTTCACAGACCTGCTGGCCGACCTGGAGTTGGCCGCGCCGGAGCTCGCGCAGGCGCTGTGGGATCTTGCGTGGGCGGGGGATGTCACCAACGACGCGTTCGCTGCGCTGCGCGCGCCACACCCGGCGCCGAAGACCGCCGGCGCCGCGCCGGCCCGACTGCTCCCGCTGCCGGGCGGCGGCGGGGGGACGTCGGGGTGGGCGGGCGCTCAATCCGCGATGCCCCGCCGTCGGGGTCGCTTCGCGGCGCGGGCAACCTCCGCCCGCGGCGCTCGGGTCGGCCATCCGCCGGGGCGCTGGTCGCTGACGGCGCCGCTGTTCGCCGCGGTGTCCGGCGGGGGAGCAGAGGGTGGGCGAGCCCGCGATCAGCGCCAGCGCGCGCTGGCGGAATTGCTGCTGGAGCGCTACGGGATCCTCACGCGCGAGCTGGTGCGCGCGGAGGGCGTGCCCGGTGGCTTCGCCGCGCTCTACCCCGAGCTATGCCGCCTGGAGACGTTGGGCGTCGCGCGCCGCGGCTACTTCGTGGAGGGCATGGGCGGCGCCCAGTTCGCCCTCGCCGGCGCCGTCGAGCGGCTGCGCGCGCAGCGGGAGGATCGGGGGTCGCTGGTGCTCGCGGCCACCGATCCGGCGCAGCCCTATGGGGCGGCGCTGCCGTGGCCGGGCCGCGGGCAGGCCCCGAGCGGTCGGAGACAAACCGGGGCGAGCGTCGTGCTGGTTGACGCGCAGCCGGTGCTCTACCTGGAGCGCGGCGCTCGCGCGCTGAAGGTGGTGGCCGAGCCGGATCCCGGCGAGCCGCTCCCCGCGGGCGGTGGTCGATCGGTGGTGGGACCCGACGACACGCGCGTGGAGCGGGCGCTGGCGGCGCTCGCCGAGCACGCCCGCGCCGGTCGGCTGTCGGCTCGGATCGCGCTCGAGCGAGTGGATGGCGAGCCCGTGCTCGGCTCGCGCTGGGAGGCGGCGCTGGAGCGAGCCGGCTTTCATGTCGGGCCGCGCCGCGCCGAGCTCCGAACGCACTAGGCCCGCTCGCCAGACACCGACCGCTCGGACTGTTCCGGGCTCGCGCGGGACCGCGCGTGCATCGCGCGGCTCATCGCGCTATAACCATGGGAAGCATCTATTCGGACAGATTGGCAATCTGGCCAGTCAGAAGTTGTCCCGGATTGATGGGAATCGTCGGATAGATCCCGGAGTTTTTAACTTGCAATCTTCGGGCAATCCTGTATGGTCGGAAGTGTGGGGATGAGCGGAACTGAGAGGGAGCTGAACGCGATGTACCGGCGGTTGCCGCATGGCCCCCACGGAATGGGGCGCGATGCGGTCGCTCGCCACCAGCGGGCACGCCTCTTCGGAGCGATGATCGAGGCGGTGCACCGCCAGGGCTACAGGGCCACCACGGTGGCGCACGTGATCGCGCTGGCGGGCGTCTCCAGGCGCGCCTTCTACGAGCAGTTCGCCAACAAGGAGGACTGCTTTCTGGGCACCTACGACATCGCGGTGGCGCGCGCCAAGCGGCGGATGATGGACGGATGGATGATGGAGCGCGGCTGGGCCAACCGCGTGCACAGATCTTGCCAGGCGTTTGTGGAAGACGCGTGCAGGAACGTCAAGTCCTCGCGCCTGGTGCTGATCGAGGGGTTGGGCCTCGGGGTGAAGAGTCGCGAACGGCTGCTGCGCTCGGCGGTCGCCTTCGAGCGGGTGCTGGCCGACGGATTCAGAGCGGCGCCAGACGGCGTTCAGCTCCCGCCGCTGGGGCCGAAGGCGATCGTCGGGGGCGGGCGCTACATGATGTTCGAGCGGCTGCGCACCGACCGCGCGGCGGAGTTGCCGATGCTGACCGACGAACTGTTGGACTGGATCAGCTCCTACCGCTCGCCGGCTGCGCGCATCGGGGTGTCGCGCACGCCCCCGCCACATCGCCCGGCCGAGCCCGCGCGCTTCCTGGAAAGCGACGAGAAACGCGCGCGTGTGCTCGGCGCGGTGGTGCACCTCACGCTCGACGAGGGCTACCACGAGCTGACCGATCCACAGATCGCCCAGTTCGCGGGGATGTCGACCGAATCGTTCCACAAATACTTCCCCAGCAAGCGTGAGTGCTTCCTGGCGGCGTTGGAGGAGTTCGTGGACGAAACGATCGAGGTGGTCGCGGCGGCGGGGGCCCGCGCCAGCAGCTGGCCGGAGGCGGCCTACCTGGGCGTGAAGGCCGGCATTGAGCACTTCGTCGTGCATCCGGGGCTCACGCGAATGGCGTTCGAGGACCTCTTCGAGGTCGGCCCCGCGGTGACCGACAGCATCGGCTCCTCGCTGGGCAAGCTGGCCGGCCTGTTGCGGGAGAGCTCGCCCGAGCCGCGCCGCGCGCCGCTGATCGCGCACGAGGCGGTGGCCGGCGCGTTGTGGGCGATCATCGGCAACTATGCGGTGCGCAAGCGCGTCAGGTATCTGCCCTCGCTCACCGATCACCTGGCGTTCCTGGTGCTCGCGCCCTACATCGGTCCGAAGGCGGCGGGTCAGACGATCGACGCCACCCGCAGAAGCCTTGCCCGCGACGAGCGCGGCTGAAGCTTTAGAACGACCTGCCGTGAGCTCGCGGACCGCGGCTGAGCACCCTCCAACCGGCGGTAGGTCCTATCCTGGGCTGGTGATGGGCGTCACCGGCTCGAGCACCACGCCGCGTAGAGTCGGGCACAAGGGCGCCGCGCATCTGGCGCCGGGCAACACGGTCGCCAGCTTTGAGGCGGCGGTGCGCGCCGGGGTGGACATGATCGAGTTCGACGTGCTCAGCGAGCGTCCGGACGGCAGCGGGCGGCTGCTGCTGGCCCATGACTACGAGGCGCTCCGCGGCCCCCCGGCGCCGCTCACGCTGCGCGAGGGTCTCGAACACCTCGCCAGCGACTCCTATGCGGGCATCGAGCTCGACGTGGACGTGAAGCTGCCGGGCTATGGAGAGCGTGTGGTGAGGGAACTGCGCGACGCCGGCCTGATCGAGCGCTCGCTGGCGAGCAGCACATATCCGGAGGAGCTCGACGCAATGCGCGCGATCGAGCCATCGCTGCGGGTGGGGTGGTCGGTGCCGCGCGCGCGCCGCGACTACACCGAGGACCGGCTGATGGCGATCCCGGCGCTGGCGATGCTCGTCTGCTACCGCGCCTGGCTGCCCGGCCGCGCCCGCGCGGCCCTGCGGGCGGGTCGCTTCGACGCGATCATGGCGCACTGGCGGGTGGTGACTCCGGCGCTGGTGAAAGCGGTGGCGGCCGCCGGCGGTGAGCTGTATGTATGGACGGTGGACGACGCCGCGCAGATGGATCGCCTGACGGCGATGGGGGTCGATGGGATCATCACCAACGACCCGCGTCTCTTCTCGCCCTTCATTTTGTAAAGCGGGTCTTTGCTGCGGTGGGTCAATGCCCTTTGTTTTTGGACCCCAACCCTTCATTTTGTAAAGTGGTTGGGGGTCCATTTGAAAGGCATCTGCACCTCTGTCGATCGTCCGTCGGCCCTCAGGGCAGCACGCAGGTCGCGGCGCTGAACCCCTTTGGTTCGGCGCCGGCCAGACTGGTGTGCCGGGCGGTGGTGGGGAGGCTGGCCAGGTGCACCACATGGCCGCCGCGGCGCCACTGGAATTCCACCTGCCCGCGCAGCGTATAGGCGGCGGTGGTTGGCTTGAGTTCGAAGGTGCGCCCCGCCTGGCGGGTGGAGGCGGCGGTGCCGATCGTCACGAAACCGGAGTCGGCGCCCTTGCCGATGGCGGCCCACTGCTTGGTGGTGGGGTCGAGCGACAGCACCTGAAAACGCATGTACATCGAGTCGTGGGGGTGCCCGTCGGTTGGCATCGAGCCACGGATGCCGATCGTGTCGGGGTGGTGGGGCGTGTTGCAGACATCCACCGTGGCCCACAGTTCGGGGGACTTCAGCAGCGGCGTGAAGGATGACCGGGCGAACGTGCCAGCCGCCGTCACGAGCGCCCCGGCGAGGATCGTCGACGCGGCGATTCTCCGCAATGAGACCATCTTGGGACGATAGCGCCGCGGGGAGGGTGGAACGCCGATCGCGAGAGGTGTGCTATCCACTTTGACGATGCGGGCGCCAAGCTCAGCGGAGGTCGTGGAGCTGCTCGGCCGCGTGCCGGTGTTCTCAACCCTCGATGAGGCCGACCTGCGACGCATCGCGCAACTGGCGGTCCCCCGGAGCTTCGAGACTGGTCAGGTGGTGTTTCGCGAGGGCGATCACAGCGACACCTGCTACGTCGTGCACGTTGGCCGCGCCCGCGCGGTGCACGACCACGGCGACGGGCGCACGATCACTCTGGCGACGTTTGGTTCCGGCGACATTTTCGGGGAGCTGGCGCTGTTCGAGGACGAGCGCCGCTCGGCCACGGTGGAGGCGCTGGAGCCCACGAGCGTGTTGGCGGTGTTGGGGCCGGACATGCGCCGCCTGATGGCTGAGCGCCCCCAGATCGCGATGCGACTCCTGGTCGCGCTCGCCCGGCGCCTGCGGGTGAGCAACGAGCGTCTCGCGCGCCGCTCCTTCCAGACGGTTCAAGGCCGTGTGGCCGCGGCACTGAGCGAGCTGGTGGCGCAGACGCTGAGCACCGGGGAGGAGCCCGGTCAAGACGTTCCGATCTTGGCCACCCAGGCCGATCTGGCGAAGCTGGCGGGCAGCTCGCGCGAGTCGGCGAGCCGCTTCCTCGCGGTGCTGGAGCGGGCCGGGGTCATCTCCCAGGGCAGGGGTCGGCTGGTGGTGCACGACCCCGAGGCGCTGCGTTCGTATGTCTTCTGAGCGACAGCCCGCCAGGCCGCAAGAGCGCTCGGCGGGTGGCGTGGTGGTGCACGACGGGCAGCTGCTGGCGATCGTGCCGTGCCGCCGCGCCGCCGACGGCGCGCGCGTGCTGGGGCTGCCCAAGGGCCATATCGATCCCGGCGAGACCCCGCTGCAGGCCGCCGTGCGCGAGGTGCGCGAGGAGACGGGCGTGGATGCGGAGCTCGTGGAGGAGCTCGGCGAGGTGCGCTACTGGTACAGGCGCGACGGCCGCAGCGTACCCAAGTCGGTCGTCTTCTACCTGCTGCGCTACCTCGCCGGAGACACCGCCGACCACGACGACGAGGTCGAGGAGGTGCGCTGGATTCCGCTGGCGCGGGCGTGCACCGAGCTGACCTACCCGGGCGAACGCGAAATCGCCGTGCGCGCGCTGCGGGCGCTGGATCCCTAGAGGTGGCGAGCCGGCTCCCTGTGTATCAGATAGCCTGCTGTCTGTCATGCAGGTGCTCAACTTCTACTCCACGTCTAGGTCGGGGGAGGGCAGGCCCGGGCGGGCAGGCTCCCATCCCCTCCCCTCCCCTCCCCATAGGTCAATGTGCAGGTCCTGAACTTCTACTCCACGATCTTTGCCGACGAGCTCAAGCGAGGCCGTAAGACGGCCACGATCCGCCTGGGCGACAAGTCGGGCAAGTACCGCAAGAACCAACTGGTGCTGGTGACGATCGGCTACCAATACTCCCCCCGCGAGCGGATCTTCGAGGCGGTCATCGATCAGGTGGAGGTGATGAAGCTCTCCGAGCTCTCCCCCCGCGACATCAAGCACGACAACCCCGAGTTCCGCCGCCACGAGGAGCTGATCAACTTCCTCGAGCAGATCTACGGCCGCCCGGTCTCGACGGAGGACATCGTCACGGTGGTGCGCTTCTCGCAGATCCTCGAGAACCCCAGCGGCATGACCGAGGCGATGAAGGGCTTCGGCGGCGCCCAGAACTGAAGGTGCCCGCACCGCTGACCCTCGCGTCTGTTGGCACTATGGGCAAGAAAGTGCCAGCAGAAGCTTGAATTGCCGCTGCGGTCGGGTATAGTTGGCGGGCAGTTGGCACTCGGCTAAGAAGAGTGCCAACCGAGGGGCGCACCACTGGTTGGAGGCGCCGCGATCAAACTCTCTCTAGACAGTGGAGGTCTCACCAAGATGAAACTCAAGCCCCTGGGCGATCGCCTGATCGTGCGGGCGATCGAGGAGGAGGAGAAGACCGCCAGCGGTCTCGTGCTCCCCGATACAGCCAAGGAGAAGCCGCAGAAGGGAAAGGTCCTCGCCGTCGGCGACGGCCGGATCGACGATGACGGCAAGCGCATCCCGCTCGATGTGGCAAAGGACGACGAGGTCCTCTACAGCAAGTACGGCGGGACCGAGATTAAAGACCCCGACACTGGTGAGGATCTGCTCGTGCTGCGCGAGTCCGACGTCCTCGCCAAGGTCGCGTAAGGAGATCTGAACGACATGGCACATAAGGAGATCAAGTACGACGCCGAAGCGCGCAAGTCGCTGGAGGCGGGCGTGGACGCCGTGGCCAATGCGGTCAAGGTCACGCTGGGCCCCAAGGGCCGCTACGTGGTGCTGGACAAGAAGTTCGGCGCCCCCACCATCACCAACGACGGCGTGACGATCGCCCGCGAGATCGAGGTCGAGGACGTCTTCGAGAACCAGGGCGCCCAGCTGGTACGCGAGGTGGCCACAGCCACCAACGACGTGGCCGGCGACGGCACTACGACCGCCACCGTGTTGGCCCAGGCGATTGTGCGCCAGGGGCTGAAGAACGTCGCCGCGGGCGCCAACCCGCTGGCGCTCAAGCGCGGCATCGAGCGCGCCGTGGACCAGGTGGTGGCGAGCATCAAATCGCAGGCCAAGGAGGTCTCCGGCAAGGAGCAGATCGCCCGTGTGGCGACGATCTCCGCCGGCGACGAGGAGATCGGCGACGTGATCGCCGACGCGATCGAGAAGGTCGGCAAGGACGGCGTGGTGAACGTCGAGGAGGGCCAGACGTTCGGCATGGATCTCGAGTTCACCGAGGGGATGCAGTTCGACAAGGGCTACATCTCCCCCTACATGGTCACCGACCAGGACCGCATGGAGGCGACGCTGGAGGACCCCTACATCCTGATCGCCAACCAGAAGATCGGCTCGGTCAGGGACGTGCTGCCGGTGCTGGAGGCAGTGATCCAGAGCGGCAAGCCGCTGCTGATCATCGCCGAGGACGTCGAGGGCGAGTCGCTGGCGACGCTGGTAGTCAACAAGCTGCGCGGGACGTTCACCGGCGTGGCTGTGAAGGCGCCGGGCTTCGGCGATCGCCGCAAGCGGATGCTGGAGGACATCGCGATCCTCACCAACGCCGAGGTGATCACCGAGGAGATGGGCCTGAAGCTGGAGAACACACAGGTCTCGCAGCTCGGGCGCGCTCGCCGCGTGGTGGTGGCCAAGGACAACACCACGATCGTCGACGGCGCCGGTGACGCGGCCGCGATCAAGGGACGCATCAACCAGATCAAAAACGAGATCGAGAACACCGACTCGGACTTCGATCGGGAGAAGCTCCAGGAACGTCTGGCGAAGCTCTCCGGCGGCGTGGCGGTCGTCAAGGTGGGCGCGGCCACGGAGACGGAGATGAAGGAGAAGAAGCACCGCGTCGAGGACGCTCTGCAGGCCACGCGGGCGGCGCTGGAGGAGGGCATTGTGCCCGGTGGCGGCGTCGCGCTGCTGCAGGCCTCGGCCTCGATCAGCTCCAACGGCGGCGGCGCCGAGGACGATGACGAAAAAACCGGCGGGCGCATCGTGTTGCGCGCGCTGGAGGAGCCGCTTCGTCAGCTCGCCGAGAACGCCGGCCTGGAGGGCTCGGTGGTGGTCAACGACGTGCGCAAGGCCAAGAAAGGCCACGGCCTCAACGCGGCCACCAACGAGATCGTCGATCTCGTGGCAGCGGGAGTGATCGACCCCGCGATGGTCACCCGCTCGGCGCTGCAGAACGCGGCGTCGATCGCCAAGAACATCCTCACCACGGAGGCGATCGTGGCGGAGGTGCCGGAGAAGGAAGGCGGCGGCGGCGGTGGCGGCGGCATGCCGGATATGAGCGGGATGATGTAGGCAGCAGGCAGAGTTGGGCCGCGAGAGGGCGCTCCGGCGCCCTCTCGCATTTAATGGCGGTGGGTGTCGCTCAAAGTTTGTGCGACACCCACGACGGGGCCCGGCGTCATGCCGAGCCCGTGCAGCCCCCCTCGCCGCCTGGCCCTGGGGTAGCCCCCGCTATTCGACTGCCCCGATCGGTCGCGAGGCGGCGCCCACGTACTTCGCCGTGGGCCTGATCAGCTTGCCTTCGCGCTTCTGCTCGAGGATGTGTGCCGACCAGCCCGCCACGCGCGCGCAGGTGAACATCGGCGTGAACAGTTCGGCTGGCACTTCCGCAAGGTCGAGCACGACGGCCGACCAGAACTCCACGTTGGTGGCGAGCACGCGGTCGGGCTTGCGCGCGTGCAGCTCCGCCAGCGCGGCCTGCTCCAGCGCCTCGGCGACCTCGAAGCGCGGCGAGTGCAATTCCTTGCAGGTGCGGCGCAGGACCCGCGCGCGGGGGTCTTCGGCGCGGTAGATGCGGTGGCCGAAGCCCATCAGCCGATCGCCGCGATCCAGCGCCTCCTTCACCCAGCGCTCGGCGTCGCCGGTGCGTTCGACTTCCTCCAGCATCTTCAGCACGCGCGAAGGCGCCCCACCGTGCAGCGGGCCGGAGAGCGCACCCACCGCGGCCGACAGCGCGGCCCCCACGTCGGCGCCGGTGGAGGCGGTGATGCGGGCGACGAACGTGGAGGCGTTGACCCCGTGCTCGGCGGCGGACACCCAGTAGGCGTCGATCGCCTTCACGTGATCGGGGTTGGCCTCGCCGCGCCAGCGGATCAGGAAACGCTCGGGGATCGAGCCGGCGCGGTCGATCTCCTCCTGGGGGACCGGCGGCTGCCCGACGCCGCGCGCGGACTGGGCGACGAACGAGAGCGCCATCACCGAGGCGCGCGCGAGGTTCTCGCGGGCCTGCTCGTCGGAGATGTCGATCAGCTGGTTGAAGCCCCACTCCGGCGCCAGCATCGCCAGCCCGGCCTGCACATCCACGCGCGGATCGCCCGAGCGCACTGTCAGCGGGTGCGGTTCGGCGGGCGGCAGCCCCGGTTTGAAGCGGCCGTCGACCAGCAGGCCCCACACCTGCTCGTAGGGAATGTTGCCCACCAGATCCTCGATGTCCACGCCGCGGTAGCGCAGCGCGCCTCCTGCTTTGTCCGGCTCGGCGATCTCGGTCGCGAAGGCGACCACGCCTTCCAGGCCCGCCTGGACCTCCGGTGCTGTCTGAACCGCGCTCATGGCACTCGCTTTCTGGGCTCGTTTTGATTGAAGGCCCGCCCACCCCCGGCCGGCTGCCGCGAGTTGCGCCGCGCCCACCGGCTGCCTTCTGGGCAGCGCATATCGTCGCAGGAATCGAGGCGATTGCCGCTGCTCCCCGAAGGACGTTAGGCTCTGCTGCGATGGGCGGCCGTCCGTCACGTCTCAGAAGGAGGAGCAGGTGCCCGACAGCGATCTGATGTTCCGCTCCGCGAGCGAGCTCGCGGGCATGGTGCGTGCCGGGGAGCTCTCCGCGCGCGAGCTGGTGCAGTGCTCGCTCGATCGCATCGAGGAGCTCGACCCCACGATCAACGCGTTCGTGCAGGTCGACGGCGAGCGCGCGCTGGCGGCGGCCGACGCGCTCAAGCCAGGCGACAAACGCCCCTTCGCGGGGGTGCCGATCGCGATCAAGAACCTCCGCGCGGTCGCGGGTCTGCGCTTCACCTATGGGTGCTCGCTGCTGAGCGACTTCGTCGCGAGCTACGACCACAACGTCACGCGCCGGCTGAAGGACGCGGGCTTCATCGTGGTTGGCACCACCACGCTGCCCGAGTACGGCATCCTCCCGACCAGCGAGGCGCGCCTGTTTGGCCCCACCCGCAACCCCTGGGATCTGGAGCGCACCCCGGGCGGCTCCTCCGGCGGCTCGGCCGCGGCGGTCGCCGCGGGGATGGTGCCGGTGGCCCACGGCAGCGACGGCGGCGGCTCGATCCGCATCCCCGCGGCGTGCTGCGGCCTGGTGGGGCTGAAGCCCCAGCGCGGACGGATCTCCTCGGCGCCCGAGCTGGGCGAGTCGCTGCTGGGGATCGACGGGATGTTGACGCGCACCGTCGCCGACACCGCTATGGCCCTCGACGTGCTCGCCGGGTACGAGGCGGGCGACGCCAGCTGGGCGCCCCCGCCGCCCGAGTCGTTCGCGCGGGCCATGGCGCGAGAGCCGGCCCCGCTGCGGATCGCCGCCACGACACTGCCGCCGGTGCCGGAGGCGGTTGTGGACCCGCTGGCGGCGCGGGCGGTGGCCGACGCCGCCGAGCTGCTGCGCGAGCTCGGCCACGAGGTCGAGGAGGTCGATCCTCCGTGGCAGACGGAGGGCGTGAGGGAGCTGTTCGGCGCGGTGTTCTGCACCCACGTCAGCCTCGCGATCGCGTTCTCCGGGACGGTCGCCGGCCGCGAGCCGACCGCCGAGGACATGGAGCCGATGAGCTGGGCAATCTACTCGATGGTGCAGAAACTAAACGCCGTGCAGGGTCTCGGCGCGACCGTGAGGCTCCAGGGCTTCACCCGCCAGCTGGTCGAGTTCCTGGCGCCCTACGACGCGCTGCTCACCCCGGCACTCGCCGAGCGCCCGCTCCCGCTCGGCACGCTCGACCCCGCGGCGCCCAACCCGCTGGCCACGTTCACCCGCTCGGGCCTGTTCACGCCGTTCACCCCGGTGTTCAACGCCAGCGGCCAGCCCGGCATCTCGCTGCCGCTGTTCCACGGCGAGGACGGACTGCCCTTGGCGGTGCAGTTGGTGGGCCGCCCCGCGCAGGAGGGGCCGCTGCTGGCGCTCGCCGCGCAGCTGGAAGCCGCGCGTCCGTGGGCCGAGCGCCGGCCGTCGCTGGCGGCGGCTTAATTGACGATCGGGACACCAACCACTTCACAAAATGAAGGGTTGGAGTCCGAAAAATATAAGCACGCAACCCACCCCCGGTTTCATCGACCCGCGGGCGTCTGCCCCAGCACCGCCCCCATCGGCTGTGGCTGCACCCCCAGCCGTTCGACATCGGCGCACCCCCGCGCGGAGACCATCGACACCTCCATCAGCTCCGCCTCATCCCAGGTGGCGATCGCATGCGTCCCGGCGGCGGCCTCCAGGAGGCGCAAGAGGCGCGCGACCACCGGCATGGGCACGTGCACGAGCGGCCGGTTGCGCCGCAGCGCGTGCAGCACCCCCCGCACGATCTGCTCGTGGCTGAGGGTTTGCGGCCCCGCCAACTCAAACGATCCGGCGGTGTCGGGCGCGCGCAATGCCGCCATCGCGCAGGCGGCGACGTCCTCGGCCCAGATCGGCTGGTAGAGCGCGCGACCACCGCCCGAAAGCGGCATCGCCGGCAGCAGTGTGAGCCGCTCCAGTAGCGTCAGCCAGCGATCCCCGGGGGCGTAGACGACCGAGGGGGAGAGGACGACCGAGCGCATCCCCGCCTCGCGAACGGCCTGCTCGGCGAGCGCCTTGGCGCGTAGAAAGCGCGCGCGGCTGTGGGTGGAGGCGCCGAGCGCGGAGCAGAACAGGAAGCGCCCGACACCGGCCCGCTCGGCGGCCTGCACCATGCGCCACGTGGCGATCCCGCTCAGCTCCTCGATCGAACCTCGCGGCTGGTCGCGGATCGCGGCGGCCAGATGCACCACCGTGTCCACCCCTCGCATCGCGTTGCGAAACGACGGCGGGTCGGCGAGGTCGCCGAGCGCGATCTGCACCCGCACCCGCGTGGCGCCCAGCCGGCGGGGGTCGCGCACCAGGCAGCGCACCGACGTGCCCTCGGCGAGCAGACGGCCGAGGAGCGCAGAACCCACCTGGCCGGTGGCGCCGGTTAGCAACACCATGTGCGCCCATAACCTAGCGGACCGTACCGCCGCCGCGAGCCCAAATCGCATGACGGTCTCAGTGGCGCTCGCGCCCTGAGCGTTTGCGCCGGTGCAAAACGTCAGAAACAAAGGGCTTGAAATTGTTGCGCCAGCCAACATCGCGGACTACGGTGGATCGATGGCGAGCGAAATCACCGCCACCCGGGTCCGTGCGCGCGCCAGGCCGATCGCGCGCGTCGCCGAGCTGGGCTGGCCGGCGTCCGCCTGGGGCGCAATCGGGGTCACGACCCTGTTCATCGGCATCACCTGCTGGTGGCTGGCCCAGGATCGCAGCATCCCGATCTTCGACGCCGGGCTGCACCTCAACCTCGCGCTCAGCGTCCAGAAAGAACTGGCCGCCGGAAATCTTGGCAAGGCGCTCACGCTGAGCGTCCCCTACCCGCCGTTCGCCTATCTGATCGGTTCGCTGGGGATCACGCTCGGCGGCGTGGGGGTGGCGCCGCCGATTCTCGCCGAGAATCTAGTGTTTGTGACGCTGCTGGCACTCGGCTGCTACAAGGTTGGCCGGCTGGCGTTCAGCCCGCTGGCGGGGCTGCTGGCGGTCGTTTTTGCGCTCGGTTCGCCGCTGCTGGCCGCCCAGTTCCACGTGTTCATGACCGACGCTCCGGAGACGGCGATGGTGGCGGTGTCGGTGTGGTTGATCATCGCCAGCGAGGGCTTTACAAAGCTCCGTACGTGCGCGATCGCCGGCGTGGCGGTGGGTCTCGGCATGCTCACGAAGGAGCCGTTCCCGATCTTCGTGCTGGGGGTGGGCCTCGTGACGCTTGTAAGGGGTGCCCGCCCACCCGGTGCCCGCCCACCCGGTGCCCGCCCACCCGGTGCCCGCCCACCCGGTGCCCGCCCACCCGGTGCCCGCCCACCCGGCCGGCGCGCGTGGCTGGGAGCGGGGGTGTTCGCCGCGGTCGCTCTGATTATCGCCCTCCCCTGGTATGTCCACGAGCACAAGTTGATCCAGGGGGTCGGCGACCAGGCCACGGCCCCGTCGAGCGCCTACTCAAATCAGGAAGGCCCGGCCCCCAAAGACATCGCCCCTCCGCGCCTGTCGAGCGCAAACCTGGAGTGGTATATGTGGAATCTCGATAACGTCGAGCTGGGGCTACCGCTGCTGCTACTCGCCGCGGCCGGCTTCGTCTGGACGGTTGCCGGCCTGGTGCGCTCGCGCCCGCGGTCGCTTGTGCCAGGGCGGGCGCGACCGCCCGCACCACGGGTCGCAAGCGAGCAGTTGCGGCATGGGCGCGGCGGGCGGGGCGGCCAGACGAAGGCCGGGAACCGCGCCGAGCGGTCGAGAGGAGCGAGTCCTCGTGAGGGCACCCGCGCCGCGGCCACCGTGCCGGTCACTCGCGAGCGACCATCGCCGGTGAGCCCGCTGGCGCTGGAGTTGACGGTGGGCGCGGTCGTGGCGTGGCTGATCCTGACCGAGACCTACTTCCACGACACCCGCTACAGCATGCCGTTGCTGCTGTACCCCGCGGTGTTTGCGGCGGGCTGGATCGCTCACTTCACGGGCCGCGCACGTGCCATGGCGGTGGGCGCGCTGGTGGTTGTGGTGGTTGTGAACATGCTTGGGAGCACGTTCGGCGTCGGCAAGCAGTACCGGATCACGCTGCCGGGAGCCTCGCCGACGGCGCTCCAGCAGCCGGGCTACCTGACGTTGTACCCGGGCGGGTTCCTCGTGGCGGGGCCGCATCGCGACGGCGACCTGCTGGGGACGTTGCGGGCGCTGCGGCGACACGGTGTGCGCTACCTCGTGTGGAACCAGCGGCAGGGCACAATCGAACCGTACTTCTCCAACGGCGGGTTGGCGGTGCTGGCGCAGATCGCGCAGCTGGAACAGCCGGCGCCCGGCGCGCGGGTGAGCGCCCTTGGCAAGCAGGTGGCGGTGCTGGCCCACGGCAAGATCGCCCCCGGCGAAGTGGCTCCCTGCCTCACGCTCGACGACGGCACGGGCGTGTGGATCAGGATCGGCAACCCAGCTGCCGCGGGCGCCCAGGACTACTGCCCGCTGCCTCGGCCCCGCTACTACGGCCCCAAGCAGCCCTGAGCCACCCGCCGGGCAGGCGCGGAGACGCCGCTAATATTCCTGCTCCTCAACAAGCAGCCAACATCGAATCGAGAAGGAAACGAATGGCCTACGTGATCGCAGAGCCGTGCATCGGCACCAAGGACAACTCCTGCGTCGAGGTGTGCCCGGTGGACTGCATCCACCCGACGCCCGACGAGCCCGGGTATGACGCCGCCGAAATGCTCTACATCGACCCCGACGAGTGCATCGACTGCGACGCCTGCGTGGAGGCCTGCCCGGTGGACGCCTGCTTCGCCGAGGACCAGTTGCCGGAGGAGTGGCAGAAGTACACCTCCATCAACGCCGAGTACTTCGCCAACAGCCGTTAAGCCATCGGCAGCGACATGCCGACCGGCTGGGCGCTCGGCGGCGGGGGGCTGGTAGCCGCTTCGCCGCCGCCGGTTGCCCCGGCGCCGTTCAGCACGGGCAGCTCCAGCGGGGCCATCGCGATCAGGCCCCGCGCCGCCTGGCGGATCGCCTGCGCGGCGGGGTCGTCGGGATCCTCGATCACGAGCGGCACGCCGCTGTCGGCGTGCTCGCGCAGGGGCATCGTCAGCGGTACCCTGCCGAGCAGCGGCACGTCGAGCTCGTCGGCGAGCGCCTGGCCGCCGCCCTCGCCGAAGATCGTGAAGCGCTCGCCCGAAGGCGTGGTGAAGCTCGACATGTTCTCGATCACGCCTCCGATCTCCAGATCGACCTTGTGCGCCATGTGCGCGGAGCGGCGCGCGACCTTCTGCGCGGTCGGCTGCGGCGTGGTGACGATCACGAACTGCGCCTGCGGCAGCAGCTGAGCGAGCGTCATCGACACGTCGCCCGTGCCGGGGGGCAGATCCACGAGCAGGTAGTCCAGGGCGCCCCATTCGACGTCTTGCAGGAATTGCGTGAGCGCCTTGTGCAGCATTGGCCCCCGCCACACCACGGCGGCGTCCTCCTCGACGAAGAAGCCGATCGACATGACCTTTACGCCGTGCGCGTCCAGCGGGATGATCTTGCGCTGCGCCGAGACGGGCGGGCGGGTGGCGCCGAGCCCGTACATGCGCGGGATCGAGTAGCCCCACACGTCGGCGTCGAGAATGCCCACGCGCTTGCCCTCCGCCGTCAGCGCGGCGGCGAGGTTGGCGGTGAGCGTCGACTTGCCGACGCCGCCCTTGCCGGAGCCGATGCAGAGGATGTTGGAGACCTGCGCGAGCGCGCCCTCGGGCAGGCTGCCGCGCCCGAGCTTCTGCTGCAACGCGGACTTCTGAGTGTCGGTGAGCACGTCGAAGTACACGTTCACGTGCGTCACGCCGTCGAGTGCGGACACCGCCTGGGCGACCGACGTCTGGAAGTGGCCCTTGATCGGGCAGCCCGGCGTCGTCAGCGAGACGGTCACGTCGACGACGCCGCTCGAGCCGACGGCGATCGAGCGCACCATGTCGAGCTCGACGATCGAACGGCGCAGCTCGGGGTCGATCACGACCTCCAGGGCCTTGATTATCTGCTCGCGCGTGGGCACGAGCCCATCTTCGCAGAACTCGGTTGTCTCTCCGTGCGTAGAGCTCGACGACTTGCCGCCGCGTGACGGCGGCTGGCGTGAGGTCCTACCGCTCCGCCGCCGGTCACGACGGTAAACGGCCTACCGCTCCGCCGCCGGTCACGACGGTAAACGGCCTACCGCTCCGCCGCCGGGCACACGATCCGGTAGTCGCAGTGAGCGCACGCGGCGGGCGAGGGGGTGGGCTGGAAGCTCTGCGCGAGGATCCCCGCCCCGGTGTCTAGCACCGCCTGCCTCACCCACTCTCCGCTGCCCGCGTTGGCCGGCACGGGCACCTTGCGGTCGTCGAGGACGTAGTAGTAGGCCTGTCGCGTGTCCTTGAGTCCCCACGCCTCCCGCGCCGCGATCGCGTAGAGCGAGAGTTGGATGTCGCCGCTCAGCTCCTCCGCGGTTTTGGCGTAGCCGGTCTTGTAGTCGATCAGCTCCCACCCGCCATCCGGGAGCTGGTCCACGCGATCGACCCGCCCGCGCACGTGGTGAGGCCCCAGGTCGAAGGCGAACGCGCGCTCGAACCACACCGGCCGGGCGGGCTCCTCGCGCAGGCGCTCGTGGTAGCGGGTGAGCGCGGCGCGCGCCTTGCCCAGCAGCTCGCGTTCCTGCGGGCCGTTCCCCATTCCGCTGCGCCGCCACGCCACGTCGAGCAGCTCCAGCAGCTCGGCGAGCGACCCCCGCGTCCCATTGCTCGTCCCCTGCGCTCCAGCGCTCCCGGCCGGCTCGCCCTCACTCCCCCCAGCGGTATCCTCGCCCCCGGCGGCCGCGTGGAAGCGTTCCAGGACCTGGTGCACCACGATCCCAAAGCGCTGGTGGATCGTCTGTTCGGTGGGGATTTTCAGGACCCGCGCGAACTTGTAGCGCAGCGGGCAGCCGCGGTAGGTCTCGACGTCCGAGGCCGACAGCACCAGGCCCTCGCCCTTGCGGGGCAGGAACGCCTCGAGCGTCGGCTCATCCCGCGCCGCGATCGCCAGCGCGCGCGCGCCGCGGCCGCGACGCGCGCCGGGCTCGCCCCCGAGTGGGTCGGCGTCGGCGGGCTCCTCGCGCAGCAGCTCATCCAGCGGCGAGCTGTCGTAGATCTCTCGCTGCAGCGGGGTCATCGCCGTGCGCAGGCGTGCGTTCACATCCCGCAGCGCGGCGTCCGCCTTCTCCTCGGTGGATCGCTCGGCGAGCGCCGCCAGCTTGAGCAGCTCCAGGTATCTCACCACCCCGTGGGAGACATCCAGCTCGGTGTCCAGGCGCAGCTCCCCGAGGCGCCCGGCGATCCGCGCGACATCCCCGAGCACCTCCTCGCGCATCATCCGCAGCGTGCTCTGCAGCGTCCCTTCGGGGGACTCATCGGGGGCGGCGGGCGGCTCCTCGGGCGCTCGCTCCTGCGCGGCCGCCGTCAGATGGATCGCCAACGCTCGCGCCGTCGGCCGGGGCGAGGAGCCCACGAACTCCTCCGCCAGCTCGCACAGTCCCGCCAACCCCGCGAGCCGCTGCGCGTCCTCGCCGTCGCCCGCCAGCAGCGCTCGTCGGCGCAGGCTCAAACGCTCGATCAGGCGACCCACGAACAGGTCGGCCCGCATCGTGTCGAGCCCCCCCGACGCCCAACGGTGCAGTTCCAGGAAGCGCCCAACCCGCTCGCGCGCCTCGGGCGGCAGCTGCGGGGACTCCAGCGCGGCAGCCAGCGCTGCCACCACGTCCAGGCGTTGTCGGCGCACGATCTGGATCACCCGCGCGAGGTCCACCTGGCGCAGCTCGATCGGGGGACGCGCCAGAGCGCGCACCGCCGCCGCCGCGTCGCGGGGGTCGATCAGCAGGCGCATCCACGCCAGCACGTCGCGCACCTCCGCCCGCTTCAGCAGCTCCGCGCGCCGCGTCGTACGGTCCCCGCGGTCGTCCTGCGGCCGGCGCTGGATCGGAGGGGGCATGCCGAGCGCTCGCGCGGTGTCCGCCGGGCTTTCGAGCCAGGGCACGTCCTGTGGGTCATCGAGCGAGGAGGGCACCGATCATAAGGATATTCCCGGGGCTCTACCCTCCAGGTGTGGACGCGATCGACTGGAGCACCGCACAGCGCGTGGGAGACCTGATCGCCGGGTCTCCCGGGGCCGACAGCCCGCTCGCGCAGATGCTCGGCGAGACGGTGCAGCCGCTGGCGCTGCAGTTTGCCCGCCGCGTGGGCGAGTACTCCGGCCTCGAGCTCCCCGGGGAGCTTCCCCCCCTCGAAGCGGTCGATCGCTCCCGCTGGATCGCGGCCAACCTGCAGACGATGCGCCCCGTGCTCGAGTCGCTGGCCGCAGAGGGTCTTGGGCCGGGCGGCCGTTCCAGCCACCGCCCGCGCTTCAGCTGGAAGCACCCCGGACGGGACCTCGGGCCGCTGTATGACACGATCAGCGCCGCCGGCGGACTGCTGTTGGGGGCACAGGTGGGGGCGATGGCGGGCATGCTCTCCCAGCGGGTGCTGGGCCAGTACGACCTGGCTCTGCTCGATCCGGCCGTCGCGCCGCGTCTGCTGCTGGTCGCCCCCAACCTCGCGCAGGCCGCTCGCACGATGCAGGTGGACAGCGAGCAGCTGGTGGTGTGGGTGACGATCCACGAGATCACCCACGCGGTCCAGTTCTCCGGCGCGCCGTGGCTGCGCGAGCACCTGGCGGGGATCCTGCGGCAGCTGATCGAGGGTCTGCAGATGACGGTCTCGCTCAGTGCGCTGATGCGGCTGCCCAGCGCCGGCGACGCGCGCGCGTTCGCCGAGCGTTTGCGCCACGGCGAACTTGTGCGGCTGACGCTCGGCGAGCGGCGCTGGCAGCTGGTGGAGCGCCTGCAGGCGACGATGTCGCTGGTGGAGGGCCACGCCGAGCACGTGATGGACGCCGTCGGCGCGGAGGTGCTGCCGTCGCTGCCGCGCCTGCGTGCCGCGATGACCCGCCGCCGCGAGCACCGGGGGCTGCCCTGGCGGGTGCTGGAGCGGCTGCTGGGGCTGGAGCTGAAGATGCGCCAGTACGAGGAGGGACGTCGCTTCTGCGACGCGGTCGTGCTGGCCGGCGGGCCGACGGCGCTGGCGCGTGCGTGGCGCTCGGTCGAGGACCTCCCCACCGCCGCGGAGCTGCAGGCGCCGGAGCTGTGGCTCGCGCGGGTGGCGTGAGCGGTCCGGGCTGCGAGCGAGGACTGATTCGGGCGGCTCCTCAGCCACGGCCGCAATCGTGGGGTGGGGTCCGCGCGGCTCCCGTGGCGGCAAGGGCGAGTGAAAAAGGGTACCGGGGGTGAGCAAAAGAGCTTTGCTGTTGGGTATTGACAAGCCGGGGGTGGTGGTGTACGGTCTCCTTTGTCATGGTCATCCCTGGTGGGGTGGCGGGCATACATAGGATCTGGTTGGGTCGCCGCTCCTGTGGTTGACCTCAAGCGCTAGCAGGGTGCATTTGGTTGGGAGAGGAACGCCAGTCGCAACGGATGAGGGAGTTGGGAATTAACGTGGCTTCGAGAGTGAGATACGTGTCGGGGGTCATCGCACCCCCCGTGAGATGTGATGCTAGATGCGCCAGCTTGGCGCTGTCGCATCTCTCTCTCTCTCTCTCTCTTCGGCTAGCGACCTAGCGGAAGAGTCTCCTCATCTTCGGGTCCTAACCGGCCTCGCGGGCTTCCCCTCACGGGGAGGGCACGGGCCGCTCATGGGGGCGTCGGCGTGAGCCCCGCACGTGTCAACGGTGCGGCAGTGGCGCCAAGGAGAGCGAGGCGTGAAGGCGCGGTTCGCGGCGCCCCGGGCGAGTCGGCGTTGGCGCGTGCGCGCGTGAGCGGTGTGACTCACCCCCGCACGCGGGTCGGTGAGATCCAGCGTTCGCGGCTGCTGGCCGGTGCGGCCGCGACGATCGACGATCTCGGTTATCCGCGCGCGACGGTCGGGAGGATGACCGCCCGCGCGCGGGTTTCGCGGCGGACCTTCTACCAGATGTTCGCTAACCGCGACGAGTGTTTCGCGGCGGTGCTGGATGAGGTCGTCGCCGTCGTCGGCGCCGAGTTGGCGGCCGCGGACTTGTGGGGCCTGCCATGGCGCGAGCGCGTCCGTGAGGGTCTGTGGAGGATCCTCGCGTTCCTCGATCGCGAGCCGGCGCTCGGGCGGGTGTGTGTGGTGCAGGCGTTGCGCGCCGGCCCGCTGGTGCTGGAGCGCCGCGAGGCGGTTCTCGCACGGCTGGCGTCGGTGGTGGCCGAGGGCAGCGAGGAGAGCGCCCGCGGGGATGGTCTCACCCCGCTGACCGCGGAGGGCTTGGTGGGTGCGGCGTTCGCGATCGTCTACGCGCGGCTGTCACACGGCGATGGTGAGCCGTTGACGGAGCTGCTGGGCGAGCTGGCGGCGATGATCGTACTGCCGTATCTCGGCCCGGCGGCGGCGCGCCGCGAGCGGACCCGCCCGGCTCTCACCCCGCCCACGGCGACACCTATGGCTCCCGCCCCCGCTGCTCCGCGGAGCGCGAGCGACCCGCTCGCAAATGTGAATCTGCGCCTCACGCACCGTACGGCACGCGTGTTGGAGGGCATCGCCGAGCTCGGCGGGCGCGGCGCGGACCCGAGCAACCGCGAGGTCGCGACGTTCGCGGAGATCACCGACCCCGGGCAGATCTCGAAGCTCCTGCGCCGCCTGGAGCACCTCGGGCTGCTGCGAAATACCGGAGCGGGACACGCCAAAGGCGAGCCCAACGCCTGGGTGCTCACCGACAAGGGCCAGCGGGTCACAGACAGCATCCGCATACACACATCACAGCAGGAGGCCACGTGATGCTCTGTCCGGCGACAGCGAAATCCACGCGCTCCAGGAGGAGATGTTCTGATGAATGTTCGTGACTTGCTCGGGGGCGCTGCTCCCACATCGCGTGGGGGCGCATGTGCGCTCGCGTTCCTGTTGGCGTGTTGCACGCTGACGGCCGTTGCGCTGCCCGCAGCGGCCCGTGCCGAAGCCTGCCCCAACGAGGCGCTGCGACAGGGCGCCTCGGCACACCTGCCGGACTGTCGTGCGTATGAGATGGTCAGCCCGGAGTTCAAGGGTGGATATGGCGTGGGCGGCATCAAGGGCGTGAACCCAAGTGGTGAAGGCGTCGCTTTTGGGGGCGTGGGGGTGTTCGCGGGAGATCCCGTCGACACGGTTGGCAACGATTATGAGGCGGTTCGGTCGGGGTCGGGTTGGTCGACGGTGTCGTTGATGCCGCCGGCGAGCGTGTCGCCGTTCCCGTTCTTGGCGGGCTTTTCGCCCTCGCTCGGGTCTTCGTTGTGGCGTTTGACTTTGGGGGAGCCAAGCCAGAAGGGTGCGGAAGGGGCGGCGAGCGAATCTCAGTTCGTGGTGCACGGGTCGGGTGCGCCGGACGATGAAGCGGGGTTTCTGCCGGTCGGCCCGCTCCTGAACGCAGGAGTGTTCGGGGACCGAAAGCTCGGAGAGCAGGGTGTGAGCGCCGATCTCTGCCATGTCATCGTCAACTCCGGGGGGCCCCTACTGCCGGAGGCGGTCGGCGCGGCGGAGCAGCTTTATGATGTTTCGACGGGGTGTGGGGGTGAACCTCCTGGGGTGCGGCTGGTGGCGTTGGACGACTCGGGTGGGTTGCTCTCGCCAGCTTGCGGGCCGGAGTTCGGGTCGACAGCGAACATCAGCGATTTCAACGCTGTTTCCGCCGATGGCAGCGAGGTCTTCTTCGATGCGAACAAAGCGTCGTGTTTTCCGCGGCAAGTGTTTGTGCGTGTGGGTGGGGAAAGGACGCTCGAAGTGTCCAAGCCGTTGGCGGAATGTGCCGGCGGGGAAGTGCCCTGTGCGGGTGCGGTGTCGCGTGCGGGCGCGGTATTTACGGGAGCCTCCGAAGATGGCTCGCGGGTGTTCTTCACGACGAGCGCTCAGCTTGTGCCCGGGGATACCGATGCATCTAACAATCTATATCTAGCGACCATAGGTTGCCCGGCCGGCCACGAAGGGTGCAGCGCCTCCGAAAAGGACGTAACGTCGATGACACGTGCCTCTGCTCCTGCGGATCCCGGCGAACCTGCCGAAGTGCAGGGCGTGGTGAGGGTCGCGCCGGATGGGTCGCGTGTGTATTTCGTCGCGCGCGGCGTGTTGGGCGAAAGCGTCAACCCACAGGGTGTCGCGCCGTTGAAGGGCGCGGATAATCTGTATGTGTACGACGTGTCCGGCGAGACGGCGTTCATCGGCGATCTCTGTTCCGGCCCCGAACTGTCGGGTGTGGCGCGGGACGCGGCATGTCCAAACGATTTGACCGACGTCCTAGGGATAGAAGAACGCAACGACTTGGCACTGTGGTCAGAACCGCACCCGTTGTCGCAGACGGCGGGTGCGGGTGAATTCTTGGTGTTTTCATCCTACGCGCGGTTGATCGGGTCGGGTCCGGAAGCGGATGCGGACGATGCGCAGGATGTCTATCGCTACGATGCGTCCTCTGCCTCGCTCGAGCGTATCTCGTTGGGTGAAGGCGGCTATGACGCAAACGGTAATCGCAACGACGGCGCGGTGGTCGGCGAAGAAAATTTGAGAGGCGGAGACGCAAGAATTCAGCGGTCGAGAGGTGGGTTCGCCGGAGAAGAACACGTGGTGGTGACACGGGCCGTCAGCGAAGACGGTTCGCGGATCGTGTTCTCGACGGCCGAGCCGCTGTCGGTGAGCGCGACCAACGGTTTGGTGGATGTGTATGAATGGCATGAAGGTATCGTGTCGTTGATCTCCTCCGGAAGCTCGCTCACGGCCGACGAAGACCCGGTGATAACGCCATCCGGGCGGGACGTGTTCTTCACGACGAGTGCGGAATTGGTCGCGGGGGACAGCGATGGCGAGGCAGATATTTATGATGCGCGCAGCGAAGGCGGATTTCCGCTCGCGCCCGCTCCCCAGGAACCATGTTTCGGTGATGCGTGTCAGGGTGCGTTGACGAACCCCGCGCCACTGCTCGTGCCCGGCAGCGTCTCACAGGCGGCGGGCGGAAATTTCGCCGTGCCCGTGCCCGTGCCCGTGACGGCGACGGTAAAAGCAAAGGCGAAAGTCCCAAAGTGCGAGAACGGGCGCGTGAGGAAGCGAAGCAAATGCGTCGGAACCAAGGGCAAGAAGAAGGCGAAGGCAGGCAAAGCCGGCAACAAGCGGAGGGCTAAGTAAATGTTCGAGCGATCCAGGTTCCACTCCGCCGCGACAACGTTGCTGGCGCTCCTTGGCCTGCTGCTCCCGGCCTCCGCGGCGAGCGGCGCGAACCCGCGCAAGCCGTTTGGTATCGAACATTTCTCGCTCCAGACGACCGTGGCCAGGGAAGTCCCGGAAGCCCCGCACGGCGAGGAGGGCGGGTTCAAAGTGGTAAACGAACCCTCCCCGTTTACGCAAGCTGGTGGACACCCGTATGGCTTGACGTTCGATATCAAGTTTACGAGCGAAGAAATCGCTATACCCGGGGAAGAACCTATCGTTGTTCCGACGCAGGACGTGAAGGACATCGTGACGTCTCTGCCCCTCGGCCTGTTGGGCAATCCGACGGCGGTCCCCACCTGTTCGTTGACCCTTCTCACCAGCGTTAGGGGGGGACAGACGTGCCCTCCGAGTACGCAGGTCGGCCTCGTCAGGCTCGAATCCGGACCGGGCAAAGAAGATGTTGGCGAGATCTATAATGTGACCCCCGAAGCAGGGCAGTCCGCCGAGTTCGCGTTGCACGCCCAGGGAACCAATTTTTTCTTGACCGCGCACCTGGTGCGTCTCGGACAAAGCTATGGTCTGACGGTCAGCTCTCACGGTATTCAGGACCTCGGATTGCGCGAGGCCGAAGTGACATTTTGGGGCGTCCCGGCGGAATCGCGGTATGACTGGATGCGGGGGCTGTCCTGCGAGCGCCCTAGCGCGGCTTTTGCGCAATGCTCTCACGAATTCGATCATGGCGGCGAACGAGCGGGCGTCGAACCGGTCCCGTTCTTGACGATGCCGACGGACTGTTCCGCCGGCCCCGAGGATGCGGGCGTGCGGGTGGATTCGTGGGAGGAACCGGGGCGTGTCGGCTTGGACGGCCAGTACGGAGAACAGTACAAGTCCGCGACTTGGCGGATGCCGGGCGTGACCGGCTGCAACCTACTGGAGTTCGATCCGCAGGTCGAAGTGCAACCGGATACTTTGCTTGCCGATGAGCCGGTGGGGTTGGGAGTGAACGTGAAGATGCCCCAACCGGAGGCGCCGGGTACGTACGGTGCGCCGCATCTGCGTGACGCGGTTGTGACGTTGCCGGAGGGCCTGTCGATCAGTTCGGGGATCGCGGATGGTATCCAGGCGTGTAACGAATCTGGTCCGGAGGGGATCAATTTCACGGGGCCGGAATCCGAAGAAATCGCGCCGGACGGGGAATGGCAGCTCGCGCCGGGGCACTGCCCCGATGCCTCGACGGTCGGTACCGCGGAAGCCATCACCCCCGACCTGGCGGAACCGGTCAAGGGCCACGTGTACCTCGCGCGCCCGCTGTGCGGTGGCGCGGGCGAAGCGGCGTGCACCGAACAGGACGCCCTCGACGGCAACCTCTATCAGCTGTATTTGGAATTCGGAGGCAAGGGCGCGCTCGGGGACGCGGGCATCAACATCAAGCTGCACGGTTATGTCGAGGCGAACCCCGCGACGGGACAGCTGACGACGAAGTTCCTGGAAAACCCGCAGGTCCCGGTCAGCGAACTGAAAGTCAGGCTCAACGGTGGGCCGCGCGCCTCCGTCGATAACCCCGCTGTCTGTGGTCCTGCGGTCACGACGACGGACCTCACGCCGTGGAGCGAGCCGGGCACGACACCGTTGCCGGAAGCGTCGTCGATGCCGGGCACCCCGGATGGGACGCCGTCCTCGTACTATGATGTGGCCGGTTGTGCGGGTGGCCCACCGCCGTTCGGCCCCTCGTTCGTGGCGGGCACGGTCACGCCGCAGGCGGGCGCGTATAGCGATCTCACGCTGAACTTCATCCGCCAGGATCGCGAACAGTTCGTCAAGGGCATCCAGGTCCATACCCCACCCGGACTCTTGGGAATGCTCTCCAGCGTTCCGCTATGCAAAGAATCGCTCGCGAATAGCGGTCACTGCCCGGAAGCCTCGAAGATCGGGACGACCAGAGTGGCCACCGGCGCCGGGTCGCACCCCTTCGAAGTCGAAGGCAACGTGTATCTGACCAAGAGCTATGAGGGTGCGCCGTTCGGGTTGAGCATCGTCACGAATGCGGTCGCGGGACCGTTCAATCTCGGCTTGGTCGTGGTCCGTGCGCGGATCGATGTGAACCCGGAAGACAGCACGTTGACGGTCACGACCGACGAAACGGGCCCGTATGCGCTGCCGCAGATCATCTTCGGTATCCCGCTGCGACTCAAACGGATCACGGTCGATATCGACAGGCCGGGGTTCATCTTCAACCCCACCAACTGCGGCGCGCCGGGGCAGCCCGGCACCCAGCGGGTCACGGCCGTGCTCTCGGGCAGCCAGAACGCGACGACGGGCGTCTCGAGCCAGTTCGCGGTCGGGGGCTGCAAGTCGCTTGAATTCAAACCAAAGTTCGCGGTTTCGACGAGCGGTCACACGAGCCGTGCGAATGGCGCGAGCCTCGACGCGAAGCTCTCGTTCCCCGCCACGACCCCGGGGACCGAGGCGAACATCAAGTCCGTCAAGGTCGAACTCCCCAAGCAGCTCCCCTCCAGGCTGACGACGCTGCAGAAAGCGTGCACGGCCGCGACGTTTGAAGCCAACCCCGCGAGCTGCCCCCCCGCGTCGACGATCGGTATCGCAAAGGTCTCGACACCCCTGCTGCCGGTCCAGCTGACGGGCCCGGTGTACTTCGTCTCCCACGGCGGTGAAACCTTCCCATCGTTGGTCGTCGTGTTGCAGGGCGACGGGGTCAGGGTCGACGTGACCGCCGCGACGTTCATCAGCAAAGCGGGGATCACGAGCTCGACGTTCAAGAGCGTCCCCGACGTCCCGTTCAACAGCTTCGAGCTGTATCTCCCCGAGGGAAAATACTCCGCCCTCGCCGCGATCGGGAACCTCTGTAAGAGCAAACTCGCGATGCCGACCGCGTTCGTCGCCCAGAACGGCGCCGAAATCCGCGAGGCGACAAAGATCGGCGTCACGGGCTGCACGAATGCGAAGACAGCAAAAGCGAAGTCGGAGAAGAAAAAGAAGCTAACCGCAGGGAAGTCCACCAACGCCGGCTACGGGAGGGCACACCGATGATCGCCAAGCACACACCCAGGACTCTCCCGCCCGCAGCCATGGCCATCGCGGCGACGCTCGCGATGCTGGCCTCCGTCACCGTCGCCGGGGCCGCGCCGGTCGCGAGCAAGTTCGTGCTCTCCAGCCACTTCGGCTGGGAAGTGAACAAGACCACCGGCGGTGACATCTGCACCGTCGCATCCAAGAACGAATGCCAGACCGGAAGGGAAAGCAGCGAACCGGGCGGGTTCAGCTACGCCGAAGGTGTCGCCGTCGATAACGATCCGGCGAGTCCTGAGTACGGTGACGTGTACGTAGCGGATCGCGGGAATCACCGTGTGCAGGTGCTCAAGCCCAACGGCCAATTCGTGTTGATGTTCGGTTGGGAAGTAAACAAGACGAAGGATGAAGTGACCGCTTCGCAGGCGGAAAGGAACGTCTGCACAGCCGAATCCAAAAATGTGTGCCAGGCAGGCGTGAGGGGGGCGGCCGCCGGGCAGTTCGGCGATGCGGGCCCGGCAAGTGTCGTCGTGAGCTCGGTGAACGGTGATGTCTATGTCGCCGACGAAGTCCTTTCTCAGAATGGTTTTGGCGAGCGTGTGCAGGAGTTCACGGCGGAAGGGGCTTGGGTTCTGGAGATCGGCAAGGAAGTCAACGAAACGACCAAGGGAAATCTATGTACCCAGGAAGAGGTCGATAAAGGCGATAAGTGTAAGGGTCCGGAGGGCCAGCCGTACAACACCCCATATGAATGGAGCAGCGAACGCGGCGCGTTCAACGCAGACCGCTCGGTGGCGGTTAACCGATTGGCTGTTGGCGGCCCCGAAGACTTGTTGTACGTCGGCGACGAACACCGGGTGCAGGAGTTCAACACGGAAAGTGGCGCATGGAAGGGTGAAATATCGCTCAAGTCGATATCGGAGGAACCCGAAATGGACGTGGTTGCTCTTGCGGTCGATGCAACCGGTGATGTGTACCTCGCGTACAACGACCTGGCGGTTGCTGGCACCACGAACGTGGTTCGCGAGTTCGACACGGGCGGTGTGCAGACGGCGGAGTTCGAAGTCCCAGCGGAACCGAACCCACCGCCTGAAGATACGGAAATCGGCCTCAATATTCGGGCGCTCGCGGTAGATCCGTATGGTCGGCTCGCGATCGCCACCGAAGAAAGGTTCTGGATCCCAAGCCAGAACAGTTCCGGAGACAAACTGAGCGGGGTTCTTTACACCGCGTCGGGTGTGAAAATCAGCGAATTCGCCCCGCCGTCCAGCAGGCTTCCGGGTTTGGCGTTCGCGGCGTCTGATGAGTTGTATCTTTCCGATGGGAGCACGGATGAAGTGCAGGCGTATGCGCCGGCGTTGTTTCCGGAATCGGTGACGTGTTCCGCAAAGAGCGTTGCTGCGACGAGCGTGGTGTTGTGTGGGGAAATCAACGCGAATGGTTTGTCCACGCGCGGGTTCTTCGATTACGCGCCTGTGGCCGGATCGCGTACCCCTGTTCTTTTCGAAGGTGAAAGCATGGCATTCGAAGCGTTCTCGGCGACGCTCGGCGGCTTGGTGCCGAACGAAACGTACGGGTATGAGGCTGTCGCCGAAGCCGAAGTGGGTGGGGAAGAGGTCACCGGGAAGGGGCAGGAGGTGTTGTTCCACACCGCCACGCCGCCACCCGAAGTTCCGGGTGTCCCCTCCGCATCGGATGTCACGAACGCGTTCGCGTTGCTGAGCGCATCGTTGAACCCCGAGCATGCCCCGGCTCGCTACCACTTCGAATACGGTCCCTGCGCGGTGTTGGCGGGATGTGCGGGAGTCGTCGAGACCCCTGTTGAGGAATCCTCGCTATACGGGAACATCGCGGCGATTCAGGAAACCGGCGGGTTGCAGCCCGACACGACCTACAGCTACCGCCTCGTGGCCGATAACGAACATGAAGAAGCCGGCCACGTGTCCCAGGGTGGAGAAACGGTCGGTTCGGAAGGTCATTTCACGACCGCCGCGTCGCCTGTGCCGGTGGCGGTCACGGGCTCTGCCAGCGCGGTGGGCAGTACCAGCGCGATGATCTCGGGAACGGCCGACCCCGACGGTCAACCGGCGACGTATGCATTCGAATTGGGGGTCTATAACGGTGCGAGCACGCGGTTCGGGATCGTGCTCTCCGGGCCCGCGGGAGCGAACGCCGGTGCGGTCGCGGAGAGTCTACCGCTGGCTGGTCTGCAGCCGGGAACCACGTACGCCTATCGCATCGTCGTGCGCAGCGGGTACGGCGAATCGGTCGGAGCGACCGCGACGTTCACGACGGAAGGGCTGACCGCGGCGCTCGCGGTGCCCACGCCGCTGCAGATGCTCGCGGTCCCGAACATCGCGTTCCCCGCGGAAGCAGTGGGTGGTGGGAGCACGAAGAAGGCGACCTCGAAGTGCGCGAAAGGCAAGCGGCGCAGCCGCGACAAATGCGTGCGCGTGAGAGCGAAGAAGCAGGGGAAGCGGGTCGAGAAGTCGGTGAAGCACCGCAGGTAAATGTTCGTGTAGCCCGCTCTTTACGTTTTCATCAACCTCGAAGGAGAGACAGCGATGCTCGGCAATATTCATAAACATTTGACCCCAGGTACCGCGATCGCCACGTGTGCGCTCGTGTTCGCGCTCACGGGCGGCGCGTTCGCCGCGGCCGGCGGCAACGGCGCGGGCGCGCAGCACGCGACGGCGGCGAAGAGCAAGGCCAAGCCGAAGGCGAAGGCCGGCCCCAGGGGTCCCGCCGGCCCCGCGGGCAAAACCGGCGCGACGGGCCCAGCGGGCCCGGCCGGGCCCGTCGGCGCGATCGGCCCGGTCGGAGCGAAGGGCGAAACCGGCGCGGCGGGCGCCAATGGCACGAACGGTGAAAAGGGCGCAACCGGCGCGACAGGCGCAACCGGTGCGACAGGTGCGACAGGCGCTCAGGGAGTCCAGGGTGAACCGTGGACCCCGAACGACGTGCTGCCGGCGAAAGCCACCGAGAAGGGCGCCTGGAGCGCCTCCGGGGTGCCGGTCCCGCCCGAGCCGGGCGCCGAAACCGAATTCATCTACGCCCCGATCTCGTTCACGATCCCGCTCGAAACGGCGCCCACCGCGCACGTGATCGAAAGCGGCGAAACAACAGAATGCCCGGGTGGCGTCGCGAAACCCGAAGCGCTACCGGGCAACCTCTGCATCTTTGTCCTACCGGGAGCATCGATCAACGTGAAAGCGCTCGCATCGAGCGATCCCGGCACAGGATCGCTCGGCGCCGCGGGGACGACGGGCAGCGTGCTGCTCCTGGTAGCCGCGACAGCACATGAAGGAGTCCTCGCCAAGGGCACCTGGGCGGTAACTGGCTGACACATACTCCAAGAGCAACGCGAACCAGAAGCGGGCGTCGCCCAACACAACCAAAGGGCTACGCCTCGCTCGCAGCATGTTGCTCCTATGTCAAGCATGCGCTCGCCTTGGAAGCCCGTGGCTCCGAGGCGAGCCAGCGCATGCGGAACCCGGTTGCCTGTGGGCTGGAAGAAGAAGACGAGGAGAAAGAAGCAGTAAAGAACGACACCCCAACCGCGCGAGTGGGCCTTTACCCTGCTTGGGTGCGTCCCCTGTCGCAGGCTCCGTCGTGTTGGTGGGTGTGGAAACCGACGATCGGATCGGAGATCTCCTCGACTCGCAGCACCGATCTCGCGGTGAACTTCTCTTCTTGGGCGGCGCCGAGCAGCCGGCGGGTGGGACCCGAACAGGATCCCCCGGCTTCCCGGCGGCGCGGCCTCCAGCAGGCGCTGACCTGCCTCCTGTATCACGGCGTCATCGAACATCCCCTCGAGTCTATTCACGCCCGGCGCGCGCACCGCCCGACGGTAAGGCGTCTATCATGGGGTGAGTGGCCAGCGTCGTTCATCCTCACGTCGAGACCTGGGAATTCGACGCGCTGCAGCTCAACACGGGCTGGAGCATGGATGTCGAGCTCATCGCCGGGGAGGCGGTCCTGGTGACGCCGCTGGGCCCGCCCGCGTCCTCGGCGGAGGGAGAGCTGCTCACCGCGCTGAGCCGCTGGCAGGAAGACGGGGGTGACGAGGGACTGATCCTGCATGATGTGTTCGTCGCGTTTCCCGATGGCAGCCGGCTGGCACCCGACATCTCTTGGTGGAGCGCCGAGCGCCGTCCGCCCGTGTCGCGGGGCGCGGTGCAGAACGTTCCCGACCTCGTCGTCGAGGTGCTCTCGCCCTCGACGCGGGCCAATGACGAAGGCGTCAAGCGCGACCTCTACATGAGTTCGGACGTGCGCGAGCTGTGGCTCGTGGACCCTGACGCTCACACGATCGCTCGGGTGCGTCTGGACGCAGCGGACGAGGTGCTCGGCGAGGGAGACGCTCTGCGCAGCGATCTCCTCCCCGGCTTCACGCTGGATCTCGCGCGCGTATTTCGCGACTGATCTGCCCGGCGTCGCCCAAGCCGTCAGCTGTCCCCGTCCGAAGGCTCCCAAGCGAGGCGCGGAGCCCTCGGCAGTAGTGTCGCCTTGGTTTGACTTCCAGGGTCCCTCATGAACGAACACATGTTCCGCATGTCACAAAGTCTTCTGGCACAAGGCTAGCTTTTACGCAGCCTTCACGTGCTGCTAAGCTTTTGGTGTAACGATCGCCGAAGCGCAGGGTACAAACATACGTTCGTTACGGCCACCATGGCCGGACGCAACGGAACAGACGTACCCACCGATTCCTCCCTGAGGGGAACACGACCGACAGGAGACCCCTCCAACATGCCTGACGACACAACCCCCATCGCCTCACCGAAAGCCCCCAGCCCAGCCAAAGTTGCCCCCAAACGCGCTTCCGCGGGCGCCTCCAAAGCCCGCGCGACACGCTCCACCGCGGCGCGCTCACGTGGAGCTTCCAAAACCAAAGCCGCCGGCGCACGCGCTTCGGCCGGTGGCGGCGCCTCGCGCCGTGGCTCGACCGCCCGCGCCAACTCCACCCGCAGCACCACCGATCTCGTCGGCGACTACGCCGAACGGGCCGTTCTGATCCCCGTGGGCGCCGCCCTGCTCGCCCGCGAGCGGGTGGTGTCGAGCGTGACCGATGTGATCTCCACCTACTCCAGCCCGACCAAGGCGCAGAGCCAGCTGCGCAAATTCGAGCATCGCGGCAGCGCCGCTCGCACACGCATGGAGCGCGAGGTCCGCAAAACCCGCACCCGTGTGGAGCGCGAACTGCGCGAGCGCCGGCGCGAGCTCGATCGCCGGCGCGAGCGGCTCACCAAAGAGGTGACCTCCAAGGTGGAGCAGACCCAGTCGCAGATCGAGAAGACCCAGAGCCAGATCGAAGACGCACTGCGTACGCGTCTGGAGGAGGGCGCAGATTTCGCCAGCCGCGTGCAGGAGCGCGTGCTCAGCCTGGTCTGAGCAAGCAACAGCTTCCCCCGCCCCGGGTCGAGGAGACCACGGGCGCGGGAGAGTCTGCCGGCCTCATACCTCGCCGGCAGGAGTAGGACCCTCTCCTCCCTCAGTCGGCGGGGCGGCTCACCAGCCGTCCCGCCGACTATTTCTTTGGGTGGGCGCCTGCCCGCGACGGCGCGGCGCCGGCATCACTTCGGCGGCTTCTGATCCCCCTGCTGGCGCAGGAAGCGCTGGAACTCGCTTGCCAGCCGCTCGCCAGAGGGCAGGTCATCGGGCGAGAGCGGCCACCCGGCTCCCCAGCGCTCGCCCTCCTCGTCTTCCTCATCCTCGTCGCTTTCGGCGTCCTGCTCGAGGCGTTCTACGAACGCCTGTACCTCCGGGTTGCTGGACACCGCCAGCCCCACCTGGCGCTCGTAGTTGGCGGCGGCGTCCTCCAGTTCGCTGAGGTCCACCGACACGCCCACCAGCTCCTCCAGGCGCTGCACCAGAGCCAGCGCCGCCTTCGGGCAGGGGGCGGCGGCGACATAGTGGGGGACGCTGGCCCACAGGCTCATCGAGGGCAGCCCCGCGTCGCCGGCGGCGCTGTGCAGGACGCCCACGATCCCGGTGGGCCCCTCGTAGCGGCTGGGGCGGCTGGTGGTGCCGAGGCGCTCCATCAGCGCCGGATCGGAGGCGAAGCCGGTCATCGCCACCGGCAGCGTATGCGGCACGTCTGCCAACAGCGCCCCCACGGTGATCACCATGCCGACGCCCAGCGCCTCCGCGAGCTCGACGATCAACCTGCTGAAGGTGCGCCAGCGCAGCGACGGCTCGACGCCCTGCACCAGCACCAGGTCGCGCGCGGCGCCGGGGATGCTGGCCCCGTAGATCTCCACCGACGGCCACTCGATCTCGCGGCGGGTGGAGGGAGAGTCGCTCCCGTCCGGCGCCAGTCGGATGCGGGGGCGGTTGGTCTGGAAATCGTAGAACTCCTCCGTGTCCACGTGCGCGAAGCGCTCGGCCTCCAGCGCCCGGCTGAGGTAGGCGATCGCCGAGGAGGCCGCGTCGCCCGCATCGTTCCAGCCCTCGAACGCGCACACCATCGCCGGAGCCCGCAGGCCCGTCGGGCGGCGATCCCAGATCAGCGGCTGCATCCGCTTCACCGTACATCATGCGGTGATGGTTTCCCCACAGGAGGAGCCCCCGACGGTGGCCACGCTGCGCGAGGGGCAGGAGGTGGCGGGGGTGTTTGCGTGCTCGCGCAAGGAGCGCCAGCTTTCGCGCGCCGGCACGCCCTACCTGACCGTCGAGCTGCGCGACCGCACCGGCTCGATCCTCGCGCGCGCCTTCCGCGACGCCGATCTGCTGGCGGGGCGCTTCGAGCGGGGCGACCTGGTGCGCGTGGAGGGCCGTGTGGAGCGCTTCCGCGACCAGCTGCAGATCGGCCTGCACACGATCGCCCGCGCGGAGGGCGCCGAGTCAGATCCGGCCGGCTTCCTGCCAGCCTCACACCGCGATATTGACGAGCTGGAGGGCTTCTTCGAGCACCTCGTACGCGAGCTCTACGAACCCGGTCTGCGAGCGTTGCTGGAGCGTGTGCTGGGCGACGCCGAGCTGCGCCGCGAGCTGCGCCGGGCGCCCTGCTCGCCGCCGGCGCCCACCCGCCCGGGCGGCTCGGGGCGGGCTGGCGCGGGCAGCCACCACGCCTACCTCGGCGGCCTGTTGGAGCACACCGTGGCGGTGGCCACGCTGGCGCTGGAGCTGTGCGCGCTGCACCCCCGCTTGGACCGCGACCTGCTGCTGGCGGCGGCGCTCCTGCATGACATCGGCAAGACCCGCGAGTTCACCTACGGCGCGGAGATCGCCCGCGGCGAGGAGGGGCAGATGCTGGGGCATGTGGAGCTGGGCCTGCGCCTGCTGGCGCCGCGCTACCCCGCCTCGCTGTCGGCGCCGCGGCGGCTGGCGCTCGAGCACTGCATCATCGCCCACCACGGCCCTGAAGCGCTGCCCGGCCAGCGTTTCGCCTCATCCGAGGCGATCGCCCTGTACCGCTGCAACGCGCTCGACGCCCATCTGAAGGGCTCCTTCGAGCACGGGCCCTGATCGGCTGCGACCCCACCCGGCCTTGTCAGGCTCGTCCCACCAGGCCACCGCCGGTTGTGCATCCGTTACAAGCACGGTCAAGCGGCGCCGCGTGGATGCCGATTAGGTAGCGATGAGTTGGTTTCGACGCCGACGCGGGGCGCCGGACGCCGAGACGCCGAGTCCCACGCCAGAGCCCCCCGTTCCCTCACCAGCCGCCCCGGCACCCGTGGCGGCTGAGCCGCCCGTGCTCGAGCCCGCGGTCTCCGCCGCCGCCTCCACCCCCTCCGGCCCGGCGCCGGCGGCGATCCCGCCCGCATCCACTCCGACCGCGGCCACCGCCGTGCTGGAGCGCCCCACCGCGGTAGCGCTCCTGGAGCGCCCGCCCGAGGGTCTCGACGCGCCCGTCCCCGAGCAGGCTCCCATCAACGGCGACGTGCCCGTCCCCGAGCGGGCTCCCATCAACGGCGATGTGTCCGTCCCCGAGCGGGCGCCCACCAACGGTCTCAGCGCCCCCGCGCGCCCGGGACGCTCGGTGAGGCGTATCGGCGAGGTGGTGGTGGATCTCGGTTTCGCCGATCGCCAGGCTGTCGAGCTGGCGGTCGCCGCGGCCCGCTCGCAGCGCAAGCCCACCGGGCAGGTGCTGGTGGAGCAGGGCGTTTTGCGCCAGGACCAGCTGGCCCGCGTGGTGGCCGAACGCTTCGGCCTCGACTACATCGATCTGTCGGTGTATGAGCCCGACATGGGCGCCGTCAACCTGCTGAGCTCCGAGGCGATCAAGCGCTACCAGGCGGTGCCGGTGCGCTTCATGGAGGACGGCGCGCTGCTGCTGGCGATGGCCGACCCCACCAACATCCTCAGCATCGACGACATCGCGATGATCACCAGCCGCCGGGTGCGGGTGGCGGCGACCTCCGCGGAGGACGTGCGGCTGCTGGCCTCGCGCCTGGGGCGGCTGGAGGGCGCGATCGAGGAGATCGGCGAGGGGGGGGAGGGGGAGGAGGGGCAGGAGGCACTCGCGACGACACTCTCCGAGGAGGCCGATCAGGACGCGCCGGTGATCAAGCTGGTGCACTCGATCATCGCCCAGGCCGTGCAGCAGGGTGCCTCCGACATCCACATCAACCCCGAAGAGACCGACACGCGCGTGCTGTTGCGCGTCGACGGGATGCTGTACCCGGCCGCCACCGTGCGTCGCCGGATGGCCGCCGGGATGGTGTCGCGCATCAAGATCATGGCCGACCTCGACATCTCCGAGCGGCGTGCGCCCCAGGATGGCCGCCTCGCGCTGAACGTGGAGGGCCGGCGCGTGGACATCCGCGTCGTGACGCTGCCGTTGGTTCACGGCGAGGGGGCGGTGCTGCGCATCCTCGACAAAGGCGTGGTGGTCAACGATCTCGAGTCGCTGGGGATGCTGCCCGACGAGCAGGAGCGCTTCGCGCAGGCGGTGCGCCGCCCGCACGGGGCGGTGCTGGTCACCGGGCCCACCGGCTCGGGGAAGTCCACCACGCTGTACGCCGCGCTGGGGGCGCTCAACGACGGCGCCCGCTCGATCCTCACGATCGAGGACCCAGTTGAGTCGCGGATCGCGGGGATCAAGCAGATGCAGGTGGCCCCCAAGGCTGGCGTCACCTTCGACACCGGCCTGCGCTCGATGCTGCGCGCCGACCCCGACGTGATCATGGTGGGCGAGATTCGCGACCGTGAGACCGCCCACATCGCCGTGGAGGCCGCGCTGACGGGCCACATGGTGCTTTCGACCCTGCACACCCGCGACGCCCCCAGCGCGCTGGGGCGGCTGATCGACATGGGCATCGAGCCGTTCCTGATCTCCTCCGCGGTGGATTGCGTGGTGGCGCAGCGGCTGGTGCGCAAGCTGTGCCCGCACTGCAAGCGCCTGGCGACGCTGCCCGAGTCGGTGCTCGGCGAATTCGGCCTGGAGGAGCAGCCCTACGCCCCGGCTGGCTGTTCGCGCTGTTCGGGCTCGGGCTACCGCGGCCGCGTGGGGATCTACGAGGTGATGACCATCAGCGAAGAGATCCGCACCCAGGTTCTGCAGCACGGCTCGGTGGACGAGATCGCCGCCACCGCCGCCCGCGAGGGGATGCGCCGCCTGCGCGACGACGGCATCGCGAAGGTCCGTGCCGGCCTCACCTCGATCGAGGAAGTCGAGCGGATGACCACCAGCCTCGTTTGATCCCGCCCGCCCACCCCTGGCCGCCTGCCGGCGGCCGACGAGTGATGGTTCTCAGGTTGCGCTGGCCGCTTACGGCGGCCGACGAGTGAGCGCTCAGTCTTCCGCGAACAGCAGCGAAATGCGAAGCGGACCGGTGGGGAAGGCTTCGGCCATGAACGAATAGGCCTGGTAGGGCGCCCCGCGGTACACCACCCGGCCGCGGCTGGGAATCGCGGTGGAGCTGGGGCTCAGCGAGCCCATCACCTGGTGCGCTCCCTCGCGCATCACCACCTGCGCGCCCGTGAAGGCGTGCGCGAGGATCTGAAAGCCGAGGTCGTCCTGGATGGCCAGCAGGAAGTGGGCCGCCACCTGGCCGCGGGCGTTGCGGATCACGCCGGGGATCGGCGCCAGCACGTGCGGGCCGCCCACGTCCAGCAGCAGCTTGCCTGCGCGGATCACGCGCACGCGCACGATGTGCAGGTGGCTGCGGAAGAAGCCGATGATCGCCGCGCGCGTGGCCTGTGCGTTGCCGGCCAGCACCGCTTCGCGGAACGGCCGCGAGCGTTCGGCGTAGCGCAGCAGCAGTTCCGCTTTGCTGCCTTCGTGCTCGGCGTAGTACACCCGTTCGGCCACCAGCCCATACGTCGCCGCCTGCGCCTGCGAGGAGGTGGCGCCCCGCTTGGCGCACACCGCCGCGACCGCCGCGCTGGGCGCCAGCAGCGTGATGCGGGCGGGCCGGTTGGGGAAGGCGCTGGCGGCGAACGTGTCCACGCGGTAGCTGCCGCCGCGGTAGTTCAGCGTGTGCTCGCCAGGTGCCAGCTTGGGTGCCGGATGCAGCGTCGTGGTCAGCTGCCGCCCGGCGCTGCCCACCATCACCTGGGCGTGCAGCAGGCCGCTGACAGTCTGCGCATACCCGTTGGCTCCCTGCACGGACACCGTCACTTCGCCCACCGTCTGCCCGAGCGCGTTGACGAGCGGCGCGCTGCGCGGCGCGATGCCCGCCGTCCGTTCGATCTTCGTCAGCGTGCGCCCGCCGCGCGTCACGCGCACGCTGACGATCTGGTTGAGCAGCAGCCCCTCCAGGGCCTGGTGCGCCGCCGCTCGATTGTCGCTTTCGACGGCCCGCACCAGGACGCTTGAGCTTTTCAGGCGCTGCAGCGCCTCGGCGACGATCCGCCCGCCCGCCGACTCTCCGTAGACGCGTTGCGCCACCGCTTCGATCGCTTGCAGCGCCGCGGCTGGACAGCTGCGAGCGATCGGTGACACCGCCGCGGTGTTGGTGATCGTGGCGGGACCCGGGGATCCGCCGGATCCGCAGCCCCCGAGCAGCACCGCAAGTGCGAGGGCACACGTGGTTCCTGCTCGCCTTCGCCTCCCCCGACGGCTTGATGCGATCTGCATGGACCGCGAAGCCTAGCTTCTCGGCGCGGCCCAACTCCCCGCTTGCCCGCACTCTTGCGGGCGCCGCGCCCCGCAACGGCGCCACGGTGCCGTTGCGGGGCGACGCTTTCTACTTGGCCGCTCCTCCTTTGAGTTTGGTGGAGCCGGTCTTCTTGCCGGTGCCATTGTCCTTCCTGCCCTTGCCCTTCTTCTTGCCCTTCACGTGCTTTGTGGTGGGTTCCGAGCCCTGGAAGGCCGTCAGCCGCGTCTTGCCGGATTTCCCCGACGCCGGGCAGCCCACGGGGCGCCCGAGGTCGAACGGTCCTGCGATCGCCTGCGTGAGCACGCCCTTTTCCAGGTAGGCGTAGGTGACGGTCAGCAGCGCGTCAACCCGCGGCTCGGTGCACAGCTTCCAGCCGATTTCAAACTGGCCGGTGATCCGCTCGTACGCTTCTTTGGTGGTGGCGCCCACGCAGTTCACGGCATACCCCGGAAACGCGCCGCTGCAGGAGAACGCTTCCGACAGCGGTGCTTCGAGGTAGTTCGTCACCTGCGGCTGGCCTTCGATGCCGGTGATCGGCACCTGCGTCTGCACCTGGTAGCCGGTGATCTGGCCGTTGCATTTGAACTTGTACTGCACCGGGGTTCCTTCGCTGCCTTCGCCTTCAGCCTTGCCCGCCGCGAGCTGACCCGCGCATTCGTAGTCGTTGGGGTTGGAGCCCGTGGGCGCGGCGGCCGGCGGCGCGGGCGCTGGGGCCGGTGCGGGCGCTGGGGCTGTTGCGGCCGCGGCGCTGAGGGCTGGAGCCGCGAGCGACAGGGCGATCGCCCCCATCAGCGCGGTCAGCCACCAGCTGGTGCGGCGGTTGGACTTCAGGGCGCTTCGATAAATCGACTTCAGTGAGTGCATACGGCCTCCGTTCGATATGGACATGGATTTGATTTGGGTGTTGGTGGTGAGTCGTGGCGCCGGGTTCAGCTCGGAGCCTTGGGCCGCAGGAGCGCTTCCAGGCTTTCGTGGGGTGCGAGCGGGTTGAAGGCGCTCGCGCTCTGTTTCCCGGGATGGCGCAGGAAGGGTGAGAGCAGCAACGCCCCCGCGGGCGAGCCTGCCGCTGTGAGCGTGCTCGTGAGCGAGCCCGCCGGGTAGGCGACTTCCGTGCCCCCTTCGGTTGGGCTGGTTGTGGCGCTCGGCGCGCCTGCCTGTTGACCGGCCGTCGCGAAGGTGATCACGATCAGGCCGTGTTCCTTATATGCGGGGCTGGCTTCGATCTTCGGCACCACTTCCTGCAGGAACGCGTTTGCGCTCTGCACGCCCGCCGGTTCTCCCACCGGACAGGGCGTGCCGGTGGACGGCTGGCCGGTCCCCGACGCGGGCGCGCTTGGCGTCGCGCTGGGCGTTGTTCCCGGTGTCGAACCGGGTGTCCCTGGCGTTGTGCTCCCCGTGGCGTTGGCCGTGGCACATGGGGGCGGTGCAACAGTGGTCACATTCGCGCCCACCTGGCCTGAGAGCAGCGTCGCCGCTCCGGCGAGCTGCGCCGCCGCCAGCGAGGTGTAGCCGCCCAGCGCCGTGCCCGAGCCCTTCAGCTGCCCGTCCAGATAGGGCGCCGCCGCGCTCTGCTTCAGCGCGTTTTCGAGGCTGGCACCGTAGGGCAACTCGATCACCCACGCGTCGGCGATGGGTGGTAGCGGCTTCGCCTTGGGCGTCTTTTCGCTTTCTTCTTCTTCTCCCGCGGCAGGCTTGGTGGGGGAGTTGGTAGACGCCGAGGGCGAGGAGGTGGAGGGGTGGGGGGTCGAGGAGGCGCTTCCTGCCGCGCCGCTCGCTCCGCCGCCCGTGTGGGCTTCGCTCATCGTGGACGGCGTTGGCTGGGGGCTGCTCGCCGGCGGATGGGTGGCCCCGGAGGAGAGCAGCAGATCGCCGCCCGAGCTCGTGCCCGAGCCCAGCGCCAGCAGTGCAAGCACGCGGCCTATCGCCGCCGCGCGCTGGCTGCTGGCCAGCGAGCTGGCCGGCCCGGGGCCGATCAGCGCCCCCAGCGCGATCCCCACGGCGAGCATGGCGCTCGCGAGCATCGCGCCGGTTTTGCGGGACGGCAGCTTGGGGGTTGGGGGGTGGTGGGGGGAGGTCATCGTGGGTTTGGGTGGCGCCTGCCGGGAATCATGACTTTCTCGATCTTACTGACAAAATAGCTAATGTTGATCTTGTTTATGAAGAATATGGTAGGCTGATCGCCGCGAAGTTGTCAACCAGGGCTCCTCTAGACCCTGCTTGACGGACCCCAAAAATCCAAACCGGAGGCCCCACGCCATGCATCTAGTCCGCCGCCAAGAGGGTGGCAAAGCCGGCCGTAGGCCGGCTGGCCGAGCCCCTCTTCTTCAGTTGATCGCCTCGTTCGCGGCTGTGACCCTGATTGGGAGCGCGGTGCCCGCGATCGCCTCGGCTACGAGCGTGATCACGATCAGCGGAGCCACCGCCTCCTTCCCACTCGTGCAGCTGCTGGCCCACAAGTACTCCAAGCTCGGGCACAACAAGGTCTCGTTCCGGATCTCCCAGGGCGGTGCCACGGTTGGCGTCAACGACGTCGCCGCCGGCCGCGTCTCGATCGGTGATGTTTCTCGCGACCCCCTCCCCACCGATCCGTCAGGCCTCGACTTCTACCCGATCGCCGAATACGGGATCTGCATCGTCACCAACAAGTCCAACCCCGTCTCCTCGTTCAACGAAGCCCAGGTTCAGGCGATTTTCGAGGGCAAGTCCAAGGAATGGACGTCGGCTCTTGGCGCCTCCGTCTCGGGGCCGATCGACCTGATCAGCCGTACCTCCACGGCTGGCGTGCTCACCAACTTCAAGACGTTGTTCCTGGCCAACAAGAGCGTCGCCAGCACCGCCGCCGAAGAGCCCTCCGAGGGGCTGCTCGAGCAGCAGGTCGCCAACACCCCCAACGGGGTCGGCTTCCTCTCCAACTACCGCGCCGACCAGGGCACGGTACATCCGGTGGCCTACAACGGCGTTGCCTGCACCCGCGCCAATGTGGCCTCCGGGCAGTACACCGCCACCGCGCGCTTCTACGAGGTGACCAAAGGCGAAGCCACCGGCGCGTCCGCCAAGTTCATCTCGTGGATCAGGACCAGCAAGGCTGCCCGCAAGATCATTTCGACCCAGTGGGTTCCGGTCAAAGCCTCATAGAGGCTGGCGCACCCGGCCGCCGTCTGGCGGCTGGGTGACCGAAACGGGAACTCGCGCCGCAGGCGCGTGTCTCCCGGCTTCGGTCGGACCCTCTTTTTTGTCAATCACAGAATGCTCAGCCGTCTACGTAACCCCTGGACCGACCACCGCGCCGAGCGAACGCTCGGCGCGGTGTCGCTCCTGGTCTGCCTCAGCGTGCTCTTCATGATCGCGTTCGTCGCCGTGCGCGCGTGGCCCACCTTCGCGCACAACGGCCTCAGCTGGCTGGGGCCCGGCGGCAGCCTGAAGGTGCAGTTCGAAACCATGCTCGATGCACCCACGCACACTCCCGCCGCCGCCTACCACCTGCGCGCCTGGCCGATCATCTACGGCACGCTGCTGATCACCTCGCTGGCGGTGCTGCTGGCGCTGCCGCTGGCGGTGCTCTGCGCGATCTTCATCGTCGAGCTTGCCCCCGCCCGCCTGCGTCGCACGATGATCCGCGTGGTGCGCCTGCTCGCCTCCGTGCCCTCGGTCATCTGGGGCCTGCTCGGGATCCTCGTGCTGGTGCCGTTCGTCGGCAACCACCTCATCACCAACCCCGAGCGGACCTCGTTGGAGGGCACCGTCCAGCTCACCGGCGCCGGTTTGGCCGTGGCTGTGGTGCTGCTCACGCTGATGATCTCCCCGATCATGATCGCGCTGATCTGCGATGCCCTCGGCGCCGTGCCCGGGGCCTGGCGCGAGGGCGCCGCCGCGCTCGGCGTCAACCGGCTGCGCGCGATCCGCGCCGTCACCCTGCGCGCCGTGCGCCCCGCGATCGTCGCCGCCACCGTGCTCGCCACCGCCCGCGCGCTGGGCGAGGCGATCATGATCTCGATGGTCTCCGGCTCCAACTTCTTCGCCCCCCGGCCGGGCGATGGAGTGGCGTTCTTCTACGAGCCCCTGCGCACCCTCGCCTCCACGATCGTCGACTTCCGCGAAGGGCTCGGCGGCGCGCCGGCGCTGAACTCCACGCTGTACGCCTGCGCGCTGCTGCTGCTGTTCTCGGTGTGCGTCCTGTCGATCGCCGCCTACCTCGTCAAGCTGCCGCTACGGAAGTACCAGGTGCGAGCATGAACCCGCATGGCGGCGCTGGATCGGCGTCCTCCTTCGCTCATGTGCTGAGCACATTTCGCTCAGTGTGTCCTTGTCCAGCTTGCCCTGCGGGCCCATGCTGGCGTGGTTGCTATTCGGAGATGTCGGAATGAGCGCCTTCGTCTCCGACCCCCGCGCGGGTGGGCTTCCGTCCAAGCCGCGGCGCGGGCGGGGCTCATCGATGCGCACCTGGCGCTGGAGCGACCGCCTCATGTGGCTGGCCGCCTGGGTGGCGGGTCTCTCGCTGTGTGCGATCGCCGCCGCGATCCTCCTTTACATGGGCTATCGCGGCATCCAGTACCTGCGTCCCGGGCTGATCTTCAGCCGTCCTCAGGCGAGTATCGACCAGGCGGGCTCGGGCGGCTTCCTCGATCCGCTGCTCGGCACCGCGCTGCTGACCGTGATCGGCATCGCGATCGCCGCGCCGCTGGCGATCTGCTGCGCGCTGTGGGTCGTGGAGTATGGGCGTCCTCGCTGGCTGACACGGGTTGTGGAATCCAGCATCGAGATCGTCGCCGGCACGCCCGACATCCTGATCGCCGTCTTCGGCCTGGCGGTCTTCCAGCTGCACTTTCTCGCATTCGCCTCCTCCGCTCCCAATGGCGTGGCCACGGGCACATCCTTCATCACCGCCGGCGCGATGATGTCGCTGATCGCGTTGCCGCCGCTGTTCGTCGCCACCCGCGACGGCCTGCAGTCGGTGCCCGCCCACATGCGCGAGGCCGCCTTCGCGCTGGGCAAGACCCGCATCGCCACGATCCGCCGCGTGCTGCTGCCCAGCGTGCGCCCCAACATCGCCACCGGCGTAACGCTCGGCGTCAGCCGCATCATCGCCGATACCGCGATCGTGATCGTGATGCTCGGGGATACGCTGCGCATCACGCCCGAAGGCGGGCTCCCCGGTCTGAACGTGCTGCGCGGCGCCGGCTCCAGCCTCACCAGCTACGTCTACGACAACTCCCCCGCCGGCGAAGGGCTCGCCTCGCAGAAGGCCTATGCCGCCGCGGTCGTGCTGCTGCTGTTCGTGCTGCTGCTCAATCTCGCGGTTGAACGGTTCTCCCGCCGCTCCCAGGAGCGGGCTGGGGGAGTCGCCATCGCCGGGGGGATCGTCTGATGTCCCCACAACCACCATTTCAGTCTTTATAGTGTGGAAGGTGAGGAACCGATGAACCCCACGATGATGGAGTTCGAGCAGGCATTGGACCAGCCCAGTCGCGAGCAGGTGCCTCCCGTGCGCACAATCGTGCTCGACCGGGCACCAGAGCCGGTGCGCCCGCCCGAGCAGCGCGAGGCGCTGCGCCCGGTTGCGGCGGTCGCCGGCCCCGAGCGGCTGCGGTTGGAGGACGTCAGCGTCTCCTATGGCGGCGCCAGCAGTCTGGGCCGGCGCGGCGCCAACGCCGTGCGCTCGGTCTCCCTCTCGATCCATCAGGGCGAGGTGCTGGCCCTGATCGGGCCATCCGGCTGCGGCAAGACGACCCTGCTGCGCACCCTCAACCGCCTCACCGAGCTGACCCCGGGCGCCCGCCGGGGAGGGCGGATCCTGCTCGACGGCGAGGACATCCACGACCTCGAAGACACCGCTCTGCGTGCCCGCGTGGCGATGGTCTTCCAGCAGCCCAACCCCTTCCCGATGTCGATCTTCGACAACGTGGCATTCGCGTTGCGCGAGCAGTCCCGCCGCCGGCCCCGCCGGCCCGAGCTGGAGCCGCTGGTGATCGACGCGCTGCGGCGCGCCGGCCTCTACGACGAGGTCGCCGACGATCTCCACCGCCCCGCGCTGCGCCTCTCCGGCGGTCAGCAGCAGCGGCTGTGCATCGCCCGCGCGATCGCGCCGCGGCCGGAGGTGCTGCTGATGGACGAGCCCTGCTCCGCACTCGACCCGATCTCCACTGGCGTGATCGAGGAGCTGATCCACCAGCTGCGCCGCGATCTCGCGGTGGTGATCGTCACCCACAACCTCGCCCAGGCCCGCCGCGTCGGCGACAAGGTCGCCTTCATGTATCTCGGCGATCTCGTCGAGTACGGCACCGCCGATCAGGTCTTCGAGGAGCCCCGCGCGCCCCGCACGCGCGACTACGTCCGCGGGGCGTTCGGATGAGGCGCTCGTGGAGGCTGTCATGGACGTGATCCCCCTGCCAACATCCACGGGCGGCGCGCCCACCGCGCCCACCACCACCTGCGCCGGGTGCGGAGCGCCGCTCGCCCCCGACCAGCGCTACTGCCTGGCCTGCGGGCGTCCCGCCTCGCCGGTGCGCCTGGCCTTCCTCGACGTGCTCCAGGCCGACCGAAGCGGGGAGACACTCGCTTTCGGCCAGCAGACGGCCGCGACGGCGATCCTCGGCGCGCCCACCGGCGCCGGCTACCAGCCGCCGGCCGATCCTGCCGGGATGCTTGGCTCGCTGCGCCGCTACTCCGGTCTGTTCGGTCTGCTCGGGGTGCTGCTTGCGGCGCTGCTGATTGGACTGCTCATGGGGCATTGGCTCACCGGGAGCCCTTCCACCGCCGGTAAGCAGGTCGTCGAAGTGAAGGGCTTCGGTGTCCCGCTCGCCGCCGCCGCGGCGGCGAATTCATCCGGTGGCGCGGGTACCTCCAGCGGCTCTGGGGTCGCTTCCAACTCCTCCTCCGGCCACCACGCCTCCAGCGGCTCCTCCCAGTCGCACAGCGCCTCCAAGAGCGAAGGCGGAGTTTCGGAAACCGGCGCCGAAGAAGCGCAGGCGGCCAAGGAAGTGAAGTCGACCAAGTCGCTTCCCGCCGCCCACAAAACCTCCTCCGCCACCCTGCAGAAACTCGAACACACCACCGGCAAGCAGCACGCCAAAGAAGTCAAAGCGGCGCTCGGCAACGGGCCGATCGAAACCCACTGAGCCAGCATGGCCATCGCCGGCTCCAACGGACAGCCCCACCCCGGCGACGGCGGACCGCCCCGCGGGGAGCGCGTCGCGCCCTCCCCTCCGCCGGTGGAGGCCCAGTCCCCCGCGGTCTGGAGCGGCTCCCCGGAGGAGCTGCGCCGCGAGCGTGTGCGGCTGGCCGAGCGTGTCGCCGCGCTCACCTGGGACCTGGGCGGGCTGGCCTACGAGATGGCGATTCGCGACCACTACCGCCTCGACGTGCTCGCCCGCCGCGCCGCCGAGCTGCAGCAGGCTGACGCCCAGCTCGGCGAGCTGGAGCGTCTGCTGGCCGACGCCGAGAATGGCGTGGGCGGCGCCTGCCGCGCCTGCGGGGCCGTGCACAGCCGCGGCGCCGCCTACTGCTGGCGCTGCGGCTCGCCACTGCTACTCGAGGGGCGACCCTCGGTTCTGGGCGAGTCTACGCGGGAAGGCTGAGGCGGCTCCCCGCTGCCGTCCGAGGCCGTTCGACCGGTCGATGTTTCCCGAGGGCGGTTCGGACTCGGTGCGGGACGAGCCCGTTCGACCGCTCGATGTTCCCGAGGGCCGGCTTCGGTCTCGGTGCGGGACGAGGCCGTTCGACCGGTCGATGTTTCCCGAGGGCCGGCTTCGGTCTCGGTGCGGGACGAGCCCGTTCGACCGCTCGATGTTCCCGAGGGCCGGCTTCGGTCTCGGTGCCGGACGAGCCCGGCGGGCCCTAACCTGTGCCGCGTGAGGCGCCTCGTGGCGATGTTGCTGGTGGGTGGCTGCGTCGCGGTTGCGCCGGTGCTGCTCCCCGCATCTGCTCCTGGCCGGCGCACACCGCGCCCCTGCCCGATCTTCCCTGCCAGCAACCCGCTCAACCAGGAAATCCGGGATGCCCCGGTCAGCCCTCGCTCGGCGGAATACATCGCGGCGATCGGCGCCGGTCTGCACCTGCATCCTGACTTTGGCACCAACCCGAGCTACGGGATCCCCTACACCGTGGTGGGTCCCACCCAGCCGAAGGTGCCGATCCACTTCACGGCCTACGGCTCGGAATCCAACCCCGGGCCCTACCCGGTCCCGCCCGATGCGCCTGTGGAGGGCGCCGGCGAAGAAGGCGATCGCCACGTGCTCGTGCTCCAGGAGGGAGCATGCAAGCTGTACGAGCTCTACGACGCCCTCCGCGCGGGCGGCGGATGGGACGCCGCTTCGGGCGCGGTCTTCAACCTGCGCAGCAACGCCCTGCGCCCCAACGGCTGGACCTCCGCTGACGCTGCCGGACTGCCGATCTTCCCCCTGCTGGTCCGTTACGAGGAAGTCCATGCGGGGCGTATCGACCACGCATTGCGCGTCACCGTGCCCCACACCCAGGCAGGGTTCATCCACCCCGCAACGCACTACGCCTCCTCCAGCGAGCTCCCCAGCCTGCCGCCGATGGGTTTGCGCCTGCGACTGAAGGCCAGCTTCGATCTCTCCTCCTACCACGGCGAGTCGCTGGTGATCCTACACGCGCTCCAGCGCTATGGGCTGATCGTCGCCGACAACGGCTCCAGCTGGTACATCACCGGAGCTCCCGACCCCCGCTGGAACGACGACGACCTCGAACAGCTCAAGCGGGTGCCCGGCTCCGCCTTCGAAGCGGTTCAAAGCGGTCGCATCTTGCGCTAGGGCGCTCGCTTTCGGCCAAGCCGACCGAGCGGTAGCGCGGCGTGAAGCCGGTCCGCCGCGCTACCGGCCGAAGGTGCTTTCGTCCACTGGCTCGGCTGGGGCCGGGGCCGGGGCGGAGACGGGCGGCGGGGTCGCGACCGGCTGCGCCATTGGCGGTTGCGGCTGCGCGACCGGCGGCTGTTGGGCGGTTGCGCTCAGCGTCGGTTTGTGATCTCCGCTGATCGAGTCCTTGAACTCGCGCATACCGGTGCCCAGCGAGCGGCCGATCTCCGGGAGCCGCCTGGCACCGAACACCAGCAGCAGGATCACCACGATGAACGCGATGTGGAGTGGGTTATCGAGTCCCATGAACTCAGTCTAGACCCCTTTTTGCTCCTCCACGCCTCCGCGCCCCAGATTCCGGCGTACCAACTGTGCCGCCACAAATAGCATAAACAGCGCGAAGCCCACCTGCAGCACCTTCCCCGACAGCGCGTTTGCCAGCGCCACCCCGCCCGCGGCGCCCGCCACCGAGAGCAGCCCCACCAGCAGCGCGTCGCCGCGGCGCACGTTGCCGTAGCGGTCCTGCACGATCGCGCCCACGATCGCCACCGGGACGATCGCCAGCAGCGAGGTGGCCTCCGCCTGATGCTGGGTGAGGCCGATGAAGATCACCAGGCCCGGCACGAATAGCACGCCTCCACCGACGCCCAGCAGGCCCGCGACCACTCCCGCCGCCAGTCCGATCGCGATCGCGCCGATCATCGCGTCGCGCGCTCCCCGGCGCTTGTCCCGCCCCGCAACCCCATCACGATCGCGCCGATCATCGGATCAGCAACTCCACCGCGCTCGCCACCAACACCGCCGCGAACAGCAGCGCGATTGTGCGGCTGCGCAGCCGCTGCTGCAGCCACGCCCCCAGCAGCACGCCGCCGACCGCGGGGATCCCCACCAGCAGGCCGTCGACCACGCGCACGTTGCCGTACCCCGCCTGCACGGCCGCCGCGAAGCCCGCGATGAACACGATCGCCGCCAGCGAGGTGCCGGTGGCCTCGCGCTCGCCGTACCCCAGCCACAGCACCAGCAGCGGCACGATCACCGTGCCGCCCCCCACCCCGAAGATCCCGCTGAACAGGCCCGCCGCGGTGCCGATCGCCATCAGCTTCACGACGTCGCCGGGGGATCTACGCGCCGCCATGCCGGGCATACTAAGGATGTGTCCCCCGTCGCCCCTCGCTTGGTGGAGGCACTGGAGCCGCTGCGCTCCGACCCCTCCAGCTCCGCCGTGCTGCTCGACATCGACGGCACGCTTGCGCCGATCGTGCGCCACGCCGACGATGCCCATGTCCCCGAGGCGACCCGCGCGCTGCTGATCGAGATCGCCAAGCGCTACCGCCTGGTCGGCTGCGTCAGCGGCCGCCGCGCCGCCACCGCCCGCCAGATCGTGGCGATCGGGACCATAGCCTACGTCGGCAACCACGGCGGCGAACTGCTGCGCCCCGGTGCCACCCGCCCCGAGCTTGATCCCGAGCTCGCCGCCTGGAGTGGGCGCGTTGGCGACTTCGCGGCCCGTGTTTTCACCGGAGAGCACCAGCGGCTGCGCGTGCGCGCCGAGGACAAGCAGGCGATCGCCGCCTTCCATTGGCGTGGCGCCCCCGACGAGGCCGCCGCCGAGGCTGCCGTGCGGGGGATCGCGGCGCGCGCGGAGCAGGAGGGTTTCGCCGTGCACTGGGGCCGCAAGGTGCTCGAGGTACGCCCCCCCGTCGCGCTCGACAAGGGCCTGGGTGTAGTGGCGCTGCTCGATGGGCGCTCTGCGCTCAACGCCGCGGTGTATGTCGGTGACGACACCACCGATCTCGATGCTTTCCGCGGGCTGCGCTCGCTCGTGCAGGCCGGCAAGCTTGAGTGTGCGGTGTGCGTCGCGGTGCGCTCCGAGGAGGCGCCACCTGAGTTGGTGCAGGAGGCGGACCTCGCGATCGATGGCCCGGAAGGTGTCCGCGGGCTACTTGAGGCGCTGTTGTAGTGGCGCGCATCAGGTAAACAACAGCCCGTGCGCTTCGCCGACTTCCTCAAGAACACCGTCCTGCTCAGCGCTGGTGTGGCCACCGTGCTGGCGCTGATCACCGTGCTTTCGATCCTCACCACCTCGGGGTCGCTGCCGGCGTTGCTGTCGGTTGCGTGGTGGGCGCTCGCCGCGCTGATCGGGCTGGCGGTCGGCCGGGGCGCAGATGCCAACCCGCCGATCGCGCGGCTGCTCGCCGGCGCGCGCGCCACCAACATGTTGCCCGAGCACCGCCCCGCCGCGATCCTGCTCAACCGGCTGTGGCCGCTGCTGGTGGTCACCGTGCTGGCTGGCGGCCTCGCCTTCCTCGCACCACAGATCCCCGGGATCGGCGCCGGCTTCGCGATCATCTGGGCGCTCGCCTGGCGCCACCAGCACGCCGCGGTGACCGCGATCGAGGAGCGCGACGGGGTGCGCTTCTACGTGCTGCACACCTCGCCGATCCAGCCGATCGCCCTGCAGCGCACGCCCGGCTTCAAGGCGCTGCGGCCTGAGGGCCTCGTTTGAGCGTGGGGTTGGTGGGGGTCGGGATCGGTCAATTCGCCGAGCGGCGATACGGTCGATGTGCTGTTGGTGCAGCTCGGCTCGACCGAAGGGTTGCGTGTGGCCGACGAGGAGTTGGTGGGCTCGCTGCGCCGAGCTGGCGCGCAGGTGGTCGTTGCGAGTGCCGCGCGTCCCGGGGAGATCCGCACGCTGATGCTCACCGACCTGCGCTGGGCGCGCGCCGCGCGCCGCGCCGCCGTGGAGGCGCTCGCGCAGCTGCGGGGGAGGCCGCCCCGGTCGGTGATCTACTCCACCACGACCGCTTCGCTGCTGTGGCCGCAGGCCGGCGCGATCCGCTTCGACTCCGTCTCAGCCGCCAACCGCCTCGGCCGCCACGGGCTGTGGCAGCGCCCGCTGGAGCACCGCCGGCTGCGCCAGGCGCCGCTGCTGCTGCCCTCCAGCGCGGGCGCGCTCGCGGAGGCCGCCACCTCGCTGCGCGGAGACCTAAACCCGGAGCGCGCCCTAGTGGTGCCCTCGCCGATCGCCGCTTGCCCGCGGGGGGAGGCGCGGCGCGACATCGCGGCCATTACCTACGCGGCCAACCCCCGCAAGAAGGGCCTCGACCGCGTGCTTGCCGCCTGGCGGAGCGTACGGCGCTCAGGCGAGCGACTGGCGGTCGCGGGCATCGACTGGCAGGGGCTGCGGGCAAACGGGGTCGAGATTCCCGATGAGGAGGACATCGACGTCGTTGGCACGCTCGCTCAGCATGACTACCGCGCCCTGCTGCGCCGCGCACGTGTGTTTGTGTGTGCGCCCCGCCGCGAGGAGTACGGGCTGGCCCAGCTGGAGGCACTCGCCGAGGGGTGCCGCCTGGTCACCACCCCCGCCCCCGGTGGCTACGTAGCGCTGCCGATCGCTTGCGAGCTCGACGCCCGTCTCGTAAGCGAGGACCTGGGCGCCGCGCTGCGCTGCGCGCTCGATGCGCCCGCCGGCGATGACTACGCTGCCCGTGCCGGCAGGCTGGTGGCGCCCTTCGCCATCGCCGCCGTCGATCGGATCGTCGCCGAGGAGCTGCTGCCGCGTCTTTTGGGCGGTAAAGGGCTTGCGGGAGACGTGAAGAGATGTGGGTGGTTGTGCGTGAGAGAGAGGGGCGTATAGCCATTGCAATAGGGCGGAGTGTTGAATGAAAAATTCAAGAGCCGTGCGCAATTGCTATCGGGTTCTGAATTTTTTATAACAACGCCAAGCCCTCACGCCTCCACGCGTGCCCGTTTGCGCAAATCCGCCAGCTCCGCCCACGGCCGCGTGTTGACCACATCCCCCTTATTGAGCCAGCCGCGCCGTGCGGTGAGGATGCCCCAGCGCATGTTTTGCAGCGTTGCCGGGCGGTGGGCGTCGGAGTCGATCACGATCGGCACGCCCGCGTGTACGGCGGCGCGGGCGTGGTTCTCATTCAAATCGCGGCGGTCGGGGTTGGCGTTGATCTCGAGCATCGTGCCGGTGCGTGCCGCCGCCTCGAAGACCGCCTCGAGGTCCAGCGCGTAGGGTTCGCGGCGCTCGATCAGCCGGCCGGTGGGGTGGCCGATCGCGTCTACCAGGGGATGCTCGATCGCGGCGATCATCCGCTCGGTGAGCGCCTGTTCGCTCATCCCGAAGGCGGTGTGGATGCTCGCGACGACCCAGTCGAGCCGCGCGAGCAGCGCGTCCTCGTAGTCGAGCGTGCCGTCGGGCAGGATGTTGACCTCGCTGCCCGCCAGCAGCGTGAAGCCGTCCAGCCCTTGTGCGACCTCCGCGACCCGCTCGATCTGTGCGCGCAGTTGCGCGGGGGAGACGTCGTTGCCGAAGCCGTGCGAGGCGGAGTGGTCGGTGATCGCCAGGTACTCATACCCGAGCGCCTGCGCCGCCTGCGCCATCTCCTCGATCGTGGCCTTCCCGTCGGAGGCGACCGTGTGGCAGTGCAGGTCGCCGCGGATGTCCCTCAGCTCGATCAGGTCTGGCAGTCCCTCCGTGGTTCCCGGCCGGCCCGCTCTGCCGGGCCGAGTCGATCCGTCGCCCTCCCCGAGCGCCGCCTCCAGCTCGCCCCGGTTCTCGCGCAGCTCGGGCGGCGATGAGAGGGAGGCCGAGCAGCTCGTACACCTCGGCCTCGGTCGTACACGTGCGCGTGGTTCCCGTGGCGTCGTCCAGCACGCCGTACTCAGAGACGTGCAGTCCTTTGCGCACCGCCAGCTCACGCAGCGCCGCGTTGTGTGCGGCGGAGCCGGTGAAGTGCTGCAGCAGATTGCCGAGCTGCGCGGGGGCGGCGATGCGCAGGTCGACACTCAGGCCGGAGTGGGTGCGTCCGCGGGCGCCGGCCGGGCCAGTGGAGCCGACGCGCTCGATCTGCTCAAGCGTTGCGAGCACCGCGGCCAGCCGCTGCGGCTCGGCGGTCACGGCGACGAGGTCGATGTCCTTGACGCTGTCCGCGCCCCGCCGCGCCGAGCCGGCCAGTTGCACCTGCGCGTCGGGCGGACCGTGCTCGCGCAGCCCCGCTGCGAGCGCCTCCCCCAGCTCGATCGCCGCCGGCAGGAGCGCCCGCCGCGGCCGTGGCGGCATCCCGTCGACCGGCAGTCCCTCGGCGGCCAGCTGCTCAAGCGAGGCAAGCACTTTCTCCTCGAACTTGGCCCCCAGACCTTTGACCGCGCGCAGGCGCTGCGCCTGTGCGGCCTCGCGCAGCGCCTGCGGCGAGTCGATCCCGAGCTGCTCGTGCAGCAGTCGCGCGCGCTTGGGGCCGAGACCGGGGATCCGCGTGATCGCGATCAACCCCGGCGGGAACTTGGCCCGCAGCCGCTGTGCCGCGGGGATCGCGCCGGTTTCGAGCAGCGCCACGATCTTCTCCTGCAACGTCTCCCCGAGCCCCGGCAGCTCGGTCGCGCGCCCCGCCCGCGCGAGCGCCGCCACCGACGTCGAGCGCCTCGCGCACGGTCGCGGCCGCGCGGCGGTAGGCGAGTACGCGGTGCACGATCGCCCCGTCGAGCTCGTACAGGTCGCCGAGTTCCTCCAGGGCGTCGGCGATCACGGTATTGGCGAGGTCTGGCATCTGCGTGCATTAGGGTAGGGCTCCTCAGTGGACGGCACCGCCTGGCTCATACTGCCCACCTACAACGAGGCCGAGAACATCGAGGCGATCGTGACCGCCGCCGGCGAGGCGCTGGCGCACGCTCCCTGTGTCGGTTACCGCGTGCTGATCGTCGACGACGGCTCGCCCGACGGTACCGGTGAGATTGCCGACCGGCTGGCGGCGGAGCACGCGTGGGTGGAGGCGCTGCACCGCACCACCAAGGAAGGCATCGGCCCTGCCTATCTCGCCGGCTTCGCGTACGCGCTGGAGCACGGGGCGGCGTATGTGATGGAGATGGACAGCGACTTCTCCCACGACCCCGCCGACCTGCCTCGCCTGCTGGGAGCGATCGCCGACGGCGCCGACCTCGCGCTCGGCTCGCGCTACGTCCCCGGTGGGGGGGTGCGGGATTGGGGCCTCCTGCGCCGGGTCATCAGCCAGGGCGGCTCGACCTACGCGCGCCTGGTTCTGGGCCTGGGCGTGCGCGACCTGACGGGTGGCTTCAAGTGCTTCCGCCGCGAGGCGCTGGAAGCGATCGACTTCGACAGCGTGCGCTCGCAGGGCTACGCCTTCCAGGTGGAGCTCACCTACCGGGCGGTGCGCGCCGGCTTCCACGTCGTCGAGGTGCCGATCGTCTTCCGCGACCGCCAGCGCGGCACCAGCAAGATGTCCTGGCAGATCGCCGCCGAGGCGATGTGGCTGGTGCCGCGGCTGCGCTACGGCCGTCAACCGCCCGCCGGGGGAATTATCAATTTTTCGGCCCCCAACCCTTTACAAAATGAAGGGTTGGGGCTCCGAAAATAAAGATCAAACCCCCGCGCCGCCGTCCCGCCGATCCCTTACTACACTTTGTATAGTATTAGGAGTACATCGAGCAGCAAGCAAAAGGAGGCCCCCAATGGCGGGCAGTTTGAGCGAAGTCACCGACACCAACTTCCAGGCTGAGGTCATCGAATCCCAGACCCCCGTGCTGGTCGACTTCTGGGCGCCGTGGTGCGGTCCCTGTCGCGTGGTGGGCCCCGTGCTCGAAGAGATCGCCTCCGAACGCCCGGACCTGCGCATCGTGAAGCTGAACGTCGACGAGAACCAGCAGACGGCCGCGACCTTCCAGGTGCTCTCGATCCCGACGATGATCCTCTTCAAGGCCGGCCAGCCCGTCAAGACGGTGGTGGGCGCCTACCCGAAGAAGAAGATTGAGGCGGAGTTGGAGCCCGCGCTCACGGCGTAGCTGGCGGCCTGTTGGCTGATCGGGGGGAGGCTCGGGAGGGGGGCCTGCCCCCCTCCCGCTGAGAGTTTGAGGCGGAGTTGGAGCCCGCGCTCACGGCGTAGCTGGCGGCCTGTTGGCTGATCGGGGGGAGGCTCGGGAGGGGGGCCTGCCCCCCTCCCGCTGAGAGTTTGAGGCGGAGTTGGAGCCCGCGCTCACCGCGTAAGGCGGAGCGCTATCTCAAACTCGAGGCCGTCGATCTCGGTCTGCTCGGCGTAGTCCATCTCGGCCGACGGAGGCCCGTCGCCGAGGTGGAGCACCACCGTGAGGGTCTCGCCTACCAGGTAGTCCCGATGGGCGGTGGCCGCGTCGAGCAGCGCGGGGTCGCCGGCTAGCGAGAGCTCGATTCGGTCCTCGACCGCGAGGCCGGCGCTCTTGCGTGCGGACTGTATGGCGTGCACAATCTCCCGCGCACGGCCCTCGCGACGCAGGTCCTCGTCGATCGCCAGCTCCAGCGCCACCGCGTGGGCGCCCTCGCGCTCGACGCTGTAGCCCTCGGGGGCCCGCATCGTGAGGATCAGGTCCTCGGCGGTGAGCGTGTGCTCGCGACCCCCGACCGAGATGCCGAGGCCCGTCTCGCCGTTGGCGCTTGCGACCGAAGCCGGGCGACGCTCGCCATCGGTCCCCTTTTCGGCCATCACCGCCGCCGCCACCTCCCCGGGGTCGAGCGCCGCGATCGCCTCGGCGACGAGCGGCATCTCCCTGCCGAACAGCGGGCCGAGGCGGCGGTAGTTGGCCTTCACCTCATACTGCCCCAGCTCCTCGGCGCCCGCGACGAAGCGCACGCGGCGCACGTTGAGCTCCTCGCGCACCACGTCCGAGAGACGCTCAATCGAGGCGCGCTCGCGACCGGCGGCGACCACCACAGCCTCCGCAAGCGGCTGGCGCACCTTGATCTTCGCCTGCCCGCGCGCGCCGAGCCCCAGACGCACGGTCTCGCGCGCGATCGCCATCGCCTCCTCCAAGTCGCGGTCGCGCGCCGGGAGCGTATCGCCGGCGGGGAAGTCGCAGAGGTGCACGCTCGCCAGCGCGCCGTCGAGGTTGTCGTAGATCTCGTCGGCGACGAACGGGCAGAAGGGCGCCAGCAGCTTGGCGATCGTCAGCAGGCAGCCGCGCAGCGTGCGGAACGCCGCGGGGTCACCGTCCCAGAAGCGCCGGCGCGAGCGGCGCACGTACCAGTTGGAGAGCTCGTCCACCAGCTCGGCGATCGCCCGTCCGGCGGCGGTCGCGTCGTAGGCGTCGAGGCGCTCGGCCACGCGCTCGGCGGTGCCGGCGGTGCGCGACAGCGCCCAGCGGTCGAGGTCATGCTCCGCGGCCTTCCCCGCACCGCCCGACTCCCCGGCTGAGCGCTCCCTCACGCTCGGAGCCCCCGTGGGGGGCTCCGCGGGCAGTCCGCTCAGCGTGTCCTCGTTGGCATGCGCGTACAGCACGTAGAAGAAGTAGGTGCTCCACAGCTGCTTGAGGAACAGGCGCACACCCTCGCCGATCGCCTCTTCGGAGAAGCGGTAGCCGTCCCACGGCTGCTTGGCTGTGAAGAAGTACCAGCGGAAGGCGTCAGCTCCGTACTTGTCGATCACCTGTCCGGGCTCCACAGTGTTGCCGCGCGACTTGGACATCTTCTGGCCCTCGCCGTCGAGGATCAAACCAAGGCACACCACATTGCGGTAGGGGGCGGTGTCGAACAGCAGCGTTGACACGGCCAGCAGCGAGTAGAACCAACCGCGCGTCTGATCGAGCGCCTCGCAGATGAAGTCCGCGGGGAAGCGGGCGTCGCTGAAGCGCGCGGCCTGCGCCCCCCTCCCCCCCCCTCCTTCCCCTCACCGAGAACGGGATGTGGTGCTGGGCAAACGGCATTGCTCCCGAGTCAAACCACACGTCGATCACCTCGGGCACTCGTCGCATCGCTTCCCCACACGGCGCGTCACCGTCGGCCGCGTGCGGGCAGGGGAACTCGACCTCATCCACGTACGGGCGATGGTGGTCGGCGAGCGGCGTGCCCGAAAGTCCCTCCAGCTCCGCGAACGAGCCGATCACCCGGAGGTGCCCCGCGCCGCAGCGCCACACCGGCAGCGGCGTGCCCCAGTAGCGCTCGCGCGAGAGCGCCCAGTCGACGTTGTTGGAGAGCCAGTCGCCGAAGCGACCGTGCTTGATGTGCGGCGGGTGCCACGCGACGGTCTCGTTGGCGGCCAGCATCCTGTCGCGCACCTTTGCGGTGGCGATGTACCAGGACGGCTTGGCGTAATAGATCAGCGGCGTGCCGCAGCGCCAGCAGTGGGGATAGGAGTGCTCGTAGGGCCCCTCCCTGAACAGCAGTCCGCGTTTGTCAAGGTCGTCGATCAGATCGTCGGTGACACTCGGATCCTTGACCACGCGCCCACCGTACTCACGGCCCTCGTAGCTGCGTACGCGCTCGCTGAACGTGCCGTCTTCCCGTACTGGGTTGAAGAGGCTTTTGGGATCGTCGAGGCGGAATATCTCGTTGCTGGCTGCCACGCGAAAGTCGTCCTCACCAAACGCCGGCGCGATATGCACGAGCCCTGTGCCGTCCTCAGTTGTGACGAAGTCTCCCGCGACGATCGGAAAGCCGCTGGATCCCGAAGTGGCACCGTAGGGGCCGTCGAGAAAGATTGGCCCCTCGTACTGACGACCGACGAGCTTGCTGCCGGGGAACTGGCCAAGAATCTTCACCCCCTCCCCGAGCACCCGCTCAACCAGCGGCTTCGCGAGGATCAGCGTTTCGCCGTTGTGTTCCGCTCGCACGTAAGTCTCCTCTGGTGCGACCGCGATCGCCACGTTGCCAGGCAACGTCCACGGCGTCGTCGTCCAGATCAGCAGCGCGTCGCCTTCCCTCAAAGGGGAATCCGGATCGGGAGCTTGGGCGGGCATCCAGACAGGGCCCCCAGGCTGCTGCACCGGGCCACCGGACTGCTCTTGCGTGGGGAAGTGCACTGGCAGTCTCACGTAGACCGACCGGTCCACTACGTCCTGATACCCCAGCGCCACCTCATGCGAGGAGAGCGCGGTGCCGCAGCGGTAGCAGTAGGGCACCACCTTGTGCCCCTCGTACAGCAGCCCCCGCCGGTGGATCTCCGCCAGCGCCCACCACACCGACTCGATGTAGCTCTCATCGAGCGTGCGGTAGGCGTGGTCGAGGTCGATCCAGAAGCCGATCCGCTCGGTGAGGCGGTTCCACTCCTCCAGGTACTCAAACACCGACTCGCGGCACCGGCGGTTGAACTCCTCGATCCCCACCACGTTCTCGATCTCGTGCTTGCTGTTGATCCCCAGCTGCTGCTCCACCGCGATCTCCACCGGCAAGCCGTGGCAGTCCCAGCCGCCCTTGCGCTCCACGCGGTGCCCGCGCATCGTCTTGTAGCGCGGGTAGATGTCCTTGAACACGCGCGACAGCACGTGGTGGGCGCCCGGTCGGCCGTTGGCGGTGGGGGGGCCCTCATAGAAGACCCATGGTTCGGCGCCCGCGCGCATCTGAAGCGACCGCGCGAACACTTCGCGCTCGCGCCAGCGCGCCAGCACCTCGCGCTCCATCGCCGGCAGCGCCTGGTGGGGGTCCACCTTTCGGGGTGGGATCAGCGGGTGTCGCGGGGTGCTCACGGGCGGCTCATTGTGACTCAAAAGGAGGGGCTCGGCTCGTCGGCCTCGCGGCCGCCTGCGCCACCCTCCCGTGCGGGTGGTCGGAGACACGGGTCCGCCCCCACGGCCAGGCTGGCTAGACTCGCCGCCTCATGCGCGTTCTCGTCAGCGGCCACCACGGTTACATCGGGTCCGTCCTGGTCCCGCTCCTCCTCGCGGCCGGCCACGAGGTGGTGGGTCTCGACACCTACATGTACGAGGGCTGCGACTTCGGCGAGGAGGAGCGTGCTTCGGCGGTGCCCGCTATCCGCAAGGACGTCCGCGACGTGGCGCCCGCCGACCTCGACGGCTTCGACGCGGTCGTCCATCTCGCCGCACTCTCCAACGACCCGGTGGGCGATCTCAACCCCGACTGCACCTTCGCAATCAACCACCGCGCCTCCGTGTCGCTGGCGCGGTCCGCCAAGCAGGCAGGGGTGGGGCGCTTCCTCTTCGCCTCCTCCTGCAGCCTCTACGGCGCCGCCGGCCAGGATTGGATCGATGAGACCGCCGACTTCAACCCCGTCACCCCCTACGGCGAGTCGAAGGTGCTCGCCGAGCGCGACATCGGAGCGCTCGCCGACGACTCGTTCAGCCCCACCTTCCTGCGCAACGCCACCGCGCACGGCCTCTCCCCGCGTCATCGCGGCGATCTCGTCGTCAACAACCTCACCGCCTTCGCGTTCGCCACCGGCGAGGTGCTGATGCAGAGCGACGGCACTCCGTGGCGGCCGCTGGTGCACATCGAGGACATCTCGCGCGCCTTCCTCGGTCTGATGCAGGCCCCGCGCGAGCAGGTGCACGGCGAGGCGTTCAACGTGGGCGCCGACGCGGAGAACTACCGGATCCGCGATATCGCCAAGATCGTCGAGGAGGTGGTCCCCGGCTCACGGATCGCCTTCGCGGAGGGCGCCGGGCCGGACAAGCGCAGCTACCGCGTCAGTTTCGCCAAGCTGGAGCGCGCCTTTCCCGAGCTTCACCCCCAGTGGACGGTGCGGGCAAGCGTCGAGCAGATGCTCGCCGCCTACCGCACCAACGGCCTGGAGATCGCCGACTTCAAGGGGTCGCGCTTCATGCGGATCGCGCGCCTCAAGGAGCTGATGGCAGCGGGGCGCCTGGACGACACGCTTCGCTGGAGTGACCGCGACGCGCTCGCCGTGGCCTGACCGACGTCAATCGGCCGCGCGCGCCAGCGCCGGTAGACGCGGCAGCTCCTGCTCATACCACCGATACGTAGCCTCCAGTCCCCGCTCCAGATTCCACGCCGCCGTCCACCCGAGCTGCTCGGCGATCGCGCTCGAATCCAGCCACTGGCGCGTTAGCTCGCCGTGCGGGGTGCCATCCCCGCGCACGTCGGGCTGGACCCCCGAGCCGCTGATCTCGGCGAGCCGCTCCACCACGCCCAGCACGGTCACCGGGGCGCCGATGCTGGCGTTCCAGGCGCGGCCGCGCAGCTCGGGGCGATCGAGCGACTCCGCCACGGCCAGATAGGCGTCGGCCGCGTCCTCGGCGTAGAGGAAGTCGCGCTCCATCAGCCCGCCAGAGCGGATCACGGGCCGCTCACCCGCCAGCAGCGCCCTGATCGTCCCCGGAATCAGCCGCGAGAAGTTGAAGTCGCCACCGCCAAACACGTTGCCGAAGCGGGTGACCGCGACGGGCAACTCGAACGTGTGCGCGTAGGAGCGCGCGATCAACTCGGCGCACGCCTTCGACACGTCATAGGGGTAGCGCGGTTGCAGCGCGTGACCCTCGCGGTAGGGGAGCTGCTCGTGTGTGCCGTATGCCTTGTCGGTGGATGCCACCACCACCCGTCGCGGCGACGCGGCGGCGACGCGGCAGGCCTCCAGCAGGTTCCAGGTGCCGCGGACATTCACCTCGTAGGTGCTGAGGGGGGATTTGGTGGCCGACCCCACGATCGCGCTTGCCGCGAGGTGGAACACCGCCTCGATGCCCTGCTCGTCGAGCGCGCGCTGTAGCGACGCCGGGTCCAGGAGATCGGCCGGCACGGGCGTGCAGCGCTCGTGCAGCCCGCGCAGGCGAAAGCGCGACAGCTCGGCCGGCGGGCGGTCGAGGACGAACACCTCGGCCCCCTCGTCGAGCAGCCGCTCGGCCACCCACGAGCCGATGAAGCCCTGGGCGCCCGTGACCAGCGCGCGCGTTCCCACCCATTTGCTCGCCATTGGAAACACCATACAGGCACTCCTCCGCGGCGGGCAGGGCACTCGCGCCGAGGCGCTCGATCGCTTCGAAGCCGCTTGTTAGCTTGCGCCAGATGAAGGCAGTGATCCTGGCCGGCGGGTTTGGCTCGCGGCTCAGCGAGGAGACCGCGGTGCGGCCCAAGCCGATGGTGGAGATCGGCGGCAAGCCGATCATCTGGCACATCATGAAGATCTACGCCGCGCATGGGGTCGATGAGTTCGTGATCTGCCTGGGCTACAAGGGCTACGTGATCAAGGAGTTCTTCGCCAACTACCACCTGCACACCTCCGAGGATCTCTCCTTCGACCTGGGGCGCGGGGACATCGAGATTCACCGCTCCAGCACCGAGCCGTGGCGGGTGACGCTCCTGGACACCGGTGAGGAGACGATGACCGGCGGGCGTCTGAAGCGGGCGCTCGCCTACGTGGGCGAGGAGGACTTCTGCTTCACCTACGGCGACGGTCTCGCCGACATCGACATCACCGCGCTGATCGCCTACCACCGCAAACAGGGCGCGCTCGCCACGATCACCGCCGTGCAGCCCCCCGGCCGTTTCGGCGCCGTCGAGATCAACGGCACCCACGTGCGCAGCTTCCAGGAGAAGCCGCGCGGGGATGGGGCGTGGTTGAACGGCGGCTTCTTCGTGCTCTCCCCGAAGGTGGAGCGTTATCTCGACGGCGATCGGGAGGTGTGGGAGCAGGAGCCGCTGCGGCGCCTCACCAGCGAGGGGCAACTCGCCTCCTTCCGTCACACGGGTTTCTGGCAGGCGATGGACACCCTGCGCGATCGCCACCAGCTGGAGCGGCTATGGGCCTCCGGTGAGGCGCCCTGGCGGGTGTGGGAATGAGCGGGACTGCCACATCGATGAGCGGGACCGCCACCCCGACGAGCGGGACCGCCACCCCGACGAGCGGGACCGCCACCCCGACGAGCGGGACCGCCACCCCGACGAGCGGGACCGCCACCCCGACGAGCGGGACCGCCACCCCGACGAGCGGGACCGGCACCCCGATGAGTGGCACCGGCACCCCGACGAGCGGGACCGCCGCGCTCGACACGAGCGGGGCCGTCTCCCGCGCTGAGGCGATCCCCACGCGCTGCCGGCTGTGCGGCGCCCCGCTGCGCGACGTATTCGCCGATCTCGGCTCCTCGCCGCTGGCCAACGCCTACCTTTCCCCCGAGCGCGTCGGCGCGATGGAGGCCTTCTACCCGCTGCGCGCGCTGGTGTGCGGGCGCTGCTTCCTGGTGCAGCTGGAGGAGTTTGAGACGCCCGCGCAGATCTTTTCCGACTACGCCTACTTCTCTTCCTACTCCACCAGCTGGCTGGCGCACTGCCGCGACTACAGCGAACGGATGGTCGAGCGGCTCGACCTGGGCGAGCACAGCCAGGTGGTGGAGATTGCCTCCAACGACGGGTATCTGCTGCAGTACTTCCACGAGCGCCGCGTGCCCGTGCTGGGCGTCGAGCCGGCCGCCAACGTGGCGCAGGTGGCGCTGGGGAAGGGCATCCCCACGGTGGTGGAGTTCTTCGGTCGCGACACCGCCCGCGCGCTGGCCGCCCGCGGTCGGGCCGACCTGCTGGTGGGCAACAACGTGCTGGCCCACGTGCCCGACCTGAACGACTTCGTCGCCGGTATGAAGATCCTGCTGGCGCCCGGGGGCACCATCACGATGGAGTTCCCCCACCTGATGCGTCTGATCGAGGACGACCAGTGGGACACGATCTACCACGAGCACTTCTCCTACTTTTCGTTCCTCACCGCCACTCGCGTGTTCGCCGCGCACGGGCTGCGCCTGTTCGACGTCGAGGAGCTGCCCACGCACGGCGGCTCGCTGCGCGTGTATGGCGCGCACGCCGAGGACACCACCAAGCCCGACACCACGCGCGCCCGCCGGTTGCTGGAGCGCGAGCGCGAGGCGGGGTATGAGCGCCTTGGGACCTACACCGAGTACGGCGCCCGTGTGGAGGCCGACAAGCGGCGGATCCTCGAGTTTCTGATCGGCCTCAAGGACGAGGGCCGGCGCGTGGTTGGCTACGGCGCGCCGGCGAAGGGCAACACGCTGCTCAACTACTGCGGGGTGCGCCGCGACTTCCTCGACTACACGGTGGACCTCAACCCGCACAAGCAGGGCCGCTTCCTGCCCGGCAGCCACATCCCGATTCGCGCGCCCGCCGCGATCCGCGAAGATCGACCCGACGTGGTGGTGATCCTGCCGTGGAACCTCAAGGAGGAGATCGCCGCGCAGCTGGATTTCGTCGGCGAATGGGGAGGGCGCCTGGCGGCGCGCACGCCCGAGCTGGCGCTGCTGTGAGATGCGCCACCTCTGGGATTGGGGCCGCCCGGCGCTGGCGCTGCCAGCGGCCTCGCGGGAGCAGGCCGGCGGCCCACCCTGCGTGATCCACCTTGTGCGCGCCGCCAACGGCATCGACTCGCTGCGCGAGTTCGCCGCGGCGATGCGCGCCCACCCTCCCGGCGTCGAGCACGAGTTGGTGCTGGCGATGAAGGGGTTTGCGTCGAGGGCTGAGGCCGCGCCATACATCGCGGAGGCCGCCGACCTGGAGCCGAGGATCGAGTTCTTTCCCGACGCCGGGCTCGATCTGGGCCTGTTCTTCGGCGTCGTGGCGAGGCTGCGTCGCGATCGCTACTGCTTCATCAACTCCCACACCCGTCCGGTGGTAGCGGGCTGGCTGGCAAAGTTGGACGCCGCGCTTGCGCTGCCCGACGTGGGCATGGTCGGCGCCACCGGCTGCTGGCAGAGCTCGCACTCGTGGCTGACCTACTCGATGGGCCTGCCCAGCTTCTATCGAAGCGTGCTGCCCCCGGTCCGCCGCACGCGCGGGCTGCTGTTGGAGATCGACCTCGAACAGCTGCGCATCGAGCGGCGCTCGAAGCTCGACTCGATCAGGGCGCGCCTGGCGCTGCTCTCGCAGATGCCAGAGGAACTGCTTGCCTTCGCGCCCTTCCCGACGCCGCATCTGCGCAACACCATGCTGATGGTGCGCCACGAGACGCTGAGGATGTTGCGGCTGTTCGCCGTGCGCGGCAAGTTCGACACCTACGTGCTGGAGAGCGGGTCGCTGAACATGGTCGGCCAGCTGGCGCGCAGGGGGCTGCGTGCCCTCGTGGTGGACAGTGCCGGCATCGCCTACGAGCCGGCCGAGTGGTATCGCAGCCGCACCTACTGGCAGGGCCGCCAGGAGCGGCTGCTGGCGATCGACAACCGCACGCTCTCCTACGATCGGGGCGACATCGCGCGGCGGCGTGTGCTCGCAGCTCTGGCTTGGGGCCTGCACGCCGATCCCGCCCCCTCCGATCTCGCCCCCTCCGACCCTGCCCCCGCCGATCCCGTCCCCTGAGGGTGAGCTCAATCGCGTCGCGCGTACACCCCGCGCCGCAGTGCGAGCGAGTCGCGAAAGCCGATCTGCCGGTCGATTGCCGCCGCCGGCGGGCGGGGGTGGTGGGGACGGCATTGGCCGGCGCTCCAGCCGCGCACGCGTCCCTGGAGCGCGGCGAGATCGTGGGAGATGATCAGATCTCCGAGCACCACCACCGCCTCGGTGGCAAGCGCGCGCGCGGTGGCCGCTCCGCGCGGGAGCCCGTAGCGGCGCAGCAGATACCCGCGTCCGAAGCCCCCGTTGCGCCGCTGCCACGCCGAGCGATGCCCGTGCGTGGCCGAGCCCAGATGCACACCCACCGCGTCGGGAGCCGCCACCGACTCCCACCCCGCGCTGCGCAGGCGCAGCGCCAGGTCGAAGTCCTCCATGTAGGTAAAGATCGTCTCGTCAAGCCCGCCCACCTGCTCCCAAGCCGCCCGCCGGTAGGCCGCCGCGGTGCCCGCCGGACCGGCCAGCACGGGACAGAGATCGTGCGCGCACGCCGCCGGCAGCCCATGCAGACGCGGGAAGCCGGCGAGGGTGACATCGGCGGCGAGGCCGACGCTGTCGATCAGCTCCTCGCCGGGCTGGAGCATCAGCGAGGCGACCGATCCCACCGCGGGTTCGCGCAGCGGCGCGATCAGCCGTTCGAGGAAGTCCGCACGGCACCTCACATCGTTGTTGAGCAGCACCACGATCTCCCCCGACCCTGACGCCGCGCCGCGGTTGGAGGCCACGGCGAAGCCGTGGTTGCGATCGAGTGGCTCGAGCTGCACCCCGGGCCAATCGGCGCGTAGGCGCTCCGGGGTGCTGTCGCTGGAGCCGTTGTCCACGACAATCACATGGTGCTCGATCGTCTGCGCCCGCAGGTGGCGCAGACAGCTCTCGGTTAGCTCATACCTGTTGTAGGTGACAATCACCACGTCTATCGAATTGGGCATGCGAGCACCGTAATCGCGCACTCGCCAGGCGGGGCCGTGCGGTCCCGATGGCGGCTTCAATGCTGGGCAAACGGAGGTTGAGACCGGCGCGATTGTCTCCGATTTGACGCTGAGATTTGCGGCAAACGATTGGCGGGACAGAAACACGCAACCGGCACTGCGCACCATGGTTTGGGCGATCCCCCCGTGGGCGCTCGATTGTGCATGGGCGCCTTGTTAGGTTCACCGCTCTCATGCTTCTGGCCAGGACTTCGAGAGGGCGCTCGACGGCTCTCCGCACAAGATGAAGGCCGCGACGTCCACCGGCGCCCGCTGCTCGTGACGGAGGCGACGCTCAGCGAGCCGGATGCGCTCGGCGAGCATGATGCGCTCACCGCGCCCACAGCCGGTGCGGCCGTGGCGCGCGGCACGACCCTGCGGATCGGGTCGTTCGCGGGGGGCTCGCTGTTCAGCGTGGCCGCCGCGGCGCTGCTGTTCCGGCATCTCGGCGTCGTCGCGACGGGCCAGTACACGACGGCCACGTCACTGAGCGCGCTGGTATCGGGCCTGACGGACCTCGGCCTGACGGGGATCTTCGTGCGCGAACTCTCTGTGTTGCGTGGCGAGCAGCGCGCCAGCTTCACCAGCAACCTGCTGGGTCTGCGCCTGGTGCTGGCGCTCACGGGCGTGGCGCTCGTCACGGCGTTCGCGTTTGTGGCCTACGGCAGCCTGCTGGGGCTCGGAGTGCTGATCGCGGCGTGCGGGATGTTCCTGCAGAACACCGAGACGCTGGTGGCGGTGTCGCTGACGGTGCGTCTGCGTCTGGGCTCGCTCTCAGCGCTCGAACTCGCCCGCCAGCTGGTGATCGCGGCGATGATCGCGGCGCTCGTGTTCGCGGGCGCCCAGCTGCTGGCCTTCCTGGCGGTTGCCGCGCTGGCGGCGCTCGTGATGCTGGCGCCCACGATCGCGCTTGTTCGCGGCGACATTCGCCTGCTGCCCTCGTTCGACACGCGCCGCTGGCGCGCGCTCGTCGGGCCGATGCTCACCTACTCGGTGGCGGTGCTCACCGCCACCGTGTACCTGCGCATCGCGGTGGTGCTTGTCTCGCTGCTGTCGGCTCCGCATCAGTTGGGCTATCTCAGCGTCTCCTACCGTGTGGTCGAGAACCTGTTCGTCCTGCCCGGGCTGCTGGTGGGCTCCGCCTTCCCGATCTTCGCGCACGCCGCTCACGTGGACACGGGTCGCTTCGCATCGGTGATTTCGCGCATGTTCGACGTGTCGCTGATCGCGGGTGTGTGGGTATCGCTCTCCCTGGCCGTGGGCGCGCGCCTGGCGATTGCGGTGGTCGGTGGTGGGAGCTTCCTGCCGGCCGTGCCCGTCCTCGCGGTGCAGGGCATCTCCGTTGCGGCCGTGTTCGTTGGCACCGTGTGGACGACGGCCCTGCTGAGCATGCACCTGCACCGTGTCATCCTGATTCTCAACCTCACCCTGCTCGCGCTGGTGGCGGCGGCGGTGGCGATCCTCGCGCCGGTGTACGGTGCGCAGGGCGCCGCGGTGGCGACCGCTTCGGTGGAGGTGGGAGCGGCGATCGCCGGCGGTGTGGTCCTCGTACACGGGCGCGCTCATCTGAAACCGAGTCTCAGGCTGCTCCCGCGGGTCGCGGCAGCCGCGGCGCTCGGGGCCCTGCCGATGCTGCTCACGGGCGTCCCCGTGATCGGCCGGTTGGCGCTGTCGAGCGCGATCTACGGGCTCGTCCTGCTGGCGCTGCGGGCGTTTCCGGCCGACCTGCCGGCATTGCTGCTGCCAGCTCGGGGGCGCGGCTGAGATGCGCCCTCCATGGGTTTGGCGCCAGACGCCGCTGCGACTGCCGGCCACGCCTCCCGGGGTGGGCGGCGGCGATCCGCCCTGCCTGGTGCACCTCGTTCGCGAGAGCAACGGTCTGCGCTGGTTCCGTGCCTTTGCCGAGGCGCTGCGCGCACATCCGCCCGGCGTCGATTGCGAGCTGGTGCTGGCGATGAAGGGGTTCACCTCGCGCGCCCAGGCGGCGCCGTATCTGGAGGAGGTCGCGGATCTGGCGCCCGAAGCGCTGTTCTTCCCGGATCGCGGGTTTGAAATGGGTGTGTACCTTCCCCTCGCCGCGCGCCTGCGGCGCGATCGCTACTGCTTCGTCAATTCGCACGGACGGCCGCTGGTCGATGGGTGGCTGGCGAAGCTCGACGCCGCGCTCGCCCGGCCGGACGTGGGGCAGGTTGGCGCGACGGGGTCGTGGGCGAGCATGCACTCATGGGTGATGGGCATGTTGGGCCTTCCCAACGCCTACCGGGGGTTGTTCCCCACACGTCAGGTCGTCCGCGAGCTGACGATGGAGATCCAGCGCGAGGCGGCCTGCCTCGGGATCGGCTCAGACTTGAACAGGAGCCGCTCAGGAGTTTCAGCAGCGCGCCTGCGCCTACGGTCGGTGCCCCGGGTGCCTCGGGAACTCGTTGAGTTTGGGCCCTTCCCGGCGTGTCATCTGCGCACCAACGCCTTCATGATCTCCCACGCCGCCCTCCGCGAGCTGCACCTGCCCGCCGTTCGCAGCAAGATGGACGCCTACGTGCTGGAGAGCGGCCGCCTGAGCATCACCGCGCAGCTGGAGCGGATCGGATTGTGTTCGCTGGTGGTTGACCGCACGGGCGCCGTTCACCGCCCCGAGCGATGGGACCGCAGTTGCACGTTGTGGCAGGGCGAGCAGGAGCAGTTGCTGGTCGCCGACAACCAGACGCTCTGTTACACGGCTGGCACATTCCCGCGTCGCAGCCTCCTGTCAACCCTTGCCTGGGGAGTAAGCGCCGATCCGTGTCTGCCGCGTGAAGGTCAACAGACTGTCTCCGCGTTGCTGACGGGAGTGAGATGAGATTCCTGGGGTCAGCGCTGCCGGGAGTGTGGGTGATCGAGCTCGACCCGATCGGCGATGAGCGCGGCTGGTTTGCTCGCGCGTTTGACGCAGACGCGTTCAAGGCGCGAGGACTCGACCACCGCGTCGTGCAGTGCAACATCTCGCTCAACGCCCGGCGCGGCACGGTCAGGGGAATGCACTACCAGGCCGAGCCGCACTCCGAGCCAAAGCTAGTGCGCTGCGTACGCGGGTCCAGCTTCGACGTGGCTCTCGACCTGCGCTCCGACTCCCCTGGGTACTGCCGCTGGCACGGCGTCGAACTGAGCGCCGAGAACCACCGCGCACTATATCTGCCGCCGGGAGTCGCGCACGGCTACCAAACCCTTGCCGATGAAACAGAACTCTTCTATCAAATGGGCTACCATCATGTCCCTGAGGCGGCGCGCGGAGTGCGCTGGGATGACCCGGCGTTTGGGATCGAATGGCCCCACGTCGCGGGCGAGCCCGTCATCTCAGAACGCGATCGCTCCTACCCCGACTTCCGGCGGGACGATCGCTCCGACCCCGGCTTCCGGCGGGAGAGTTGAATGCGTCCCCCCTGGGCCTGGCGACGCATACCGCTGGTGTTGCCCGAGGCGTCTCACCACGAGGGCTCTGCCGATCCTCCCTGTCTGGTTCATCTCGTCCGGGAGGTGAATGGTCTGGGCGCTGTGCGCGGGTTTGCCGATGCGCTGCGCTCGCACCCCCCCGGCGTCGATTGCGAGCTGGTGCTCGCGATGAAGGGGTTCACGTCATACGCACAGGCCAAACCGTATATCGACGAGGTCGCCGATTTTGCGCCCACAACACTGTTTTTCGAGGATCGCGGCTTTGACCTGGGAGTGTACTTTGCAGCCGCCGCGCGGCTGCGCCGAAACCGCTACTGCTTTGTGAACTCCTACAGCCGTCCCCTCGTCGATGGCTGGCTGGCGAAGCTCGACGCCGCGCTTGGGCGGCCCGGCGTGGGGCAGGTCGGCGCAACCGGCGCATGGGCGAGCGGCCACTCGTGGGTGACCTATTCGATGGGGTTGCCCAGCGCCTACCGGGGTCTGATGCCTCCCGCGCCGAGAGCCCGCGAGTTGTTCAGGGGCCCCGAGCTGAAGCGCAACGGCAGGCAGCGCCGCATGGTGGGGGAAACTGTGCGGGCGCGATTGAAGACGCTGCGCGAGCTTCCCGGGGCGCTCTTCTACTACGAGCCCTTCCCCGCCGCCAAGCTCCGTACAAACACCTTCATGATCGCCCACCAAACTCTCAGGGAGCTGCCGCTGTTTGTGGTGCGCAACAAGCAGGACGCCTACTCGCTGGAGGGCAGCCGCGAGTGCCTCACGCGACTGCTTGAGCGAATCGGCCTGGAGTCGCTGGTGGTTGACCGCGCGGGCGCCGTCTATGGCCCCGAGCAGTGGGATCGCAGCCACACACTGTGGCAGGGCGATCAGGAGGGACTGCTGGTTGCCGACAACCAGACGCTTCATTACACCAACGGCGACTTCGATCTGAGGCACCTGCTTTCGACGCTCGCCTGGGGAGTCTGCGCCTACCCCAATCCCCCTGGTGATGCGTCGGGGGGTTGATGGGTGGGGTACTGGTAACCGGCGCAAGCGGCTTCATCGGCCTGCCGATCGTCGTCGAGCTCGCGCGCCGCGGCGAGGGTGTCGATGCGCTCTCCACGCGCGCCTCACCCCCCAGGGCGGCGGGGGTGCGCTGGCACAGACTCGACCTCCTGGCGGAGGGCGAGGCGCTGGAGGAGCTGATGCGCGAGCTGCGCCCCACCCGGCTGGTGCACCTGGCGTGGCATGCCGAGCACGGTCTCTGGGACGCGTCGGAGAACGTTGTGTGGGTTGAGTGCAGCCTGCGTCTCATGCGCGCCTTCGCGCGTAACGGCGGACGCCGCCTGCTGATGATCGGGACGTGCGCCGAGTACGACTGGTCGGCCGCGGAGCGGCCGCTCGGCGAGGACCGTTCGCGACTGGCGCCCACCACGCTGTATGGCGTAACCAAGGATGCGCTGCGCAGGGTCGCCCACGCCTACGCCGTGCGGGAGGGGATTGAGCTCGCCTGGGGACGGCCGTTCTTCATGTACGGCCCGCGCGAGAACCCTGCGCGTCTGGTGTCCTCGGTGGTGCGCTCGCTGCTGGAGGGCAGGCCTGTGGACACGAGCAGCGGTGAGCAGCTTCGCGACTTCATGCATGTGGATGATGTTGCCGCTGCGCTGGTGGCGCTGCTCGACAGCACGGTGGTTGGGGATGTCAATATCGGCTCGGGCGTCGGCGTGACGGTGGGCGAGGTCGTGGACCGGATCGTGCAGCTTCTCGGGCGCCCCGAGTTGGTCCGCCGCGGATCGTTGCCGATGCGCCCCGGCGAGCCACGCCGGTTGGTGGCCGACATCGCGCGGCTGCGCGAGGAGGTCGGCTATTGCCCGCGAATCTCGCTCGCCGACGGCCTCGCGGCGACCGTCAAGTGGTGGGAGCAGCAGCGCGGCTGAGGGGAGCGCTCAGCCTACGATGCAGTGGTGCCCGGCCACCGCGACCGCACATCCGAGTGAGGCTGCGCCTCTACCACCACCCTGACGGCGCTCGGGTGGCCTACCGCGAGCTCGGCGCCGGACCGCCCCTGGCGCTGCTGCACTCCGCGATGCTCTCGCACATGGAGTGGGAGCCGGTGGCGCGGCGGCTGTCGGAGCGCTTCCGCGTGGTGCTCCCCGATCTGCCGCTGCACGGCGACTCCGAGGACCGGCCGCGCCACCCCTACACGATCGACTGGTATGCCGAGGTGCTGTGTGGTTTCGCCGCCGACGTGCTGGGCTCGCGGCCGCTGATCGCCGGGCACGACATCGGCGCCGAGATCCTGCTGCGCGCGATCGCAAGCGGCGGTCTCACTCCCGGGCGCGTGGTGCTGATGCCCAACCGCCTGCACTGCCCCGAACAGCACGCCCGGCTGCGCGCCACGTGGCGGGTGGCCGCCCGCGCCGGTGCCCTGCCCGGCGCCGATCGCGTGCTGACCCACGCCGCGCCGCTGGTGCTGTCCCCCTCGCTGGGGCCGCGGCTTTCCGCGCGCGGAGAGCCGGCCGCGCGCGACCTGGTGCGCCACGCCTTCGCCGACGTTCCCGGCAACCCCAGCCTCGCGCGCTCGTGGGCGAAGTTCGCGCGCCGCTGGCCGCGCGGGCCCCAGACGCAGCTGCTTGAGCTCTACCCGCGAATGCGGATGCCGGTGCTGTTGCTGTGGGCCGACAGCGACCGCCTGTACCCGCTCGCCGGAGCCGAAGAGACGCTGCGGCTGCTCCCCGACGCGCAGCTGCGGGTGCTGAGCGGGACCGGGTTCCTGCTCGCCTACGACGACCCGGTGGGCCTCGCGCGGGAGCTGGTGGCGTTTTGCGGATAGAGGGTGGCAGGGCCGGCCGCCGGGCTGGAGAGTAGAGCCTCCCTTTGGCAGATAGGGTTCGTCGCGAGCCTCGATCAAGGAGACCCAATGGCAGATAAGCAGTTGTGGGGCGGGGAGACCGCCAAGGCCGTCGAGAACTTCCCTATTTCCGGCGAGACCGTGCCCGTGTCGGTGGTCCACTGGCTGGCCCGCATCAAGGGCGCCGCCGCCGCCGTCAACGGCGAGCTGGGGCTGCTCGACAAGCGCCGCGCCGCGCGGATCGAGAAAGCCGCCAAGGAGATCGCCGCCGGCAAGCACGACGAGCAGTTCCCGATCGACGTCTTCCAGACCGGCTCGGGCACCTCCACCAACATGAACGCCAACGAGGTGCTTGCCGCGTTGGCGACAGATAAGGATCCCGCCCGCGCAGTGCACGCCAACGACCACGTCAACATGGGCCAGTCCTCCAACGACGTGTTCCCCTCGGCCGTGCATCTCGCCGCCCTGGAGGTCGCCCAGCGCGAGCTGCTACCCGCACTCAAGCAGCTGGAACGCTCGTTTGCCAAGAAGGCCAAAAGCTTCCAGGGCGTGGTGAAGGCCGGCCGCACCCATTTGATGGATGCGGTTCCCGTCACCCTCGGTCAGGAGTTTGCGGGTTATGCAGCGCAGATGACCCTTGCGCAGGAGCGCGTGCAGGCGGCGCTCATCCACGTCGGACAGATCCCGCTCGGCGGCACAGCTACAGGTACAGGTCTCAACACTCACCCACGCTTTGCGGAGAAGGTGCGCGCGCGCCTGAAGAAAGACTCCGGCCTGCGCCAGATAGCGGCGCCGCTGGACCCGTTCGAGGCGCAGGCCAACCGCGATGCGCTCGTCGAGCTCTCTGGCGCCCTGAAGGTGATCGCCGTCTCGCTCACCAAGATCGCCAACGACCTTGCGCTGATGGGCTCCGGCCCGCGCACCGGCATTGGCGAGATCTTCCTGCCCGAGCTGCAGAAGGGCTCCTCGATCATGCCTGGCAAGGTCAACCCCGTCATGCCCGAGGTTGTGCTGCAGGTGTGCGCACAGGTGATCGGCAACGACACCGCCGTCACGGTCGGCGGTATGCAGGGCCAGTTTGAGCTCAACGTCCGCATCCCATTGATCGCTCGCAACCTGCTGCAGTCCCTGCGTCTGCTGTCCTCGGCCACACGCGCGCTGGCGGAGAAGTGCGTCGATGGCATCCAGGTCAACAAGGCCGGCGTCGCCGCGTCGGCCGGAGGCACGCTCGCCGTCGCCACCGCGCTCAACGGAGCGATCGGCTACGACAAGGGCGCCGCGATCGTCAACAAGGCCACTGCCTCAGGGCGTCCGCTGCGGGATGTCGCGCTGGAGGAGGGAGTCGACGCCAAGCTGTACGACGCCACGATCGACCTGAGCAAGATCGCGCGGGGGAACCGGTAGGGTCGCGCGACGGCGTGATGGGGACGGCCAACTGGCCCGACGCTCAGTAAGGCCGCGCGGTGCTCAGGCCGCCGCGGCGGCCGAGCTCGCCGGATGCTCTCGTGCCCAGCGGGCGATTGCGCCCGAGCCGCTCACAACCTCCCCGTCGTCCAGCACGAGGATCGGCACGGCGCGCTGGCCGCTGAGCCGCTCGACCTCGGCGCGGTCATGAGCCCGGGACGGCCAGGTCCAGAACCTGATCGCGCCGCCCTCGACCTGCTGGATGTCGTAGGTGTGACCATTGTCATCGAGCGCCTTCGCGGCTCGACCGCAGGGATGCGCGATCGGCCCTGGCAGGCCGCCGAATGACTTGCCGGTGGGGCAGACGTAGAGAACCACGACCGAACCGTATCCGATCTCATGCAAACGCACCCATGGCCACTTCACAAAATGAAGGGTTGGGGGCCCAAAAATACATGCACACCTCCGCCAGGGACGAAGGAGCATCCAATTGGCCGGGTAGGTTGAGAGTGGTCTGAGTGGCCCTACACCGCCGGCAGTGCCTTGAACAGCCGCGCGACCGCGCGCTCGGCCGGCTTGGGGCGGCCGGCGTAGTCGAACAGGCCCTTGCCGAGGATCCCTTCGATCGGCTTGATGTGACGGTCCTCGGTGAGCACCGAGCCGCCGCGGTAGGTGGGGGTGAGCGCGAAGTCGCGCAACACCCAGACGAGCATCCCGCTGAGCGACGGGTCGGCCTCGTAGAGGCGGATGTGCTGGGTGAGCAGGCGCGTTTGGAAGGCGTAGCCGCCGGGGCGGCTGGGCCGGTTGAGGGCGTTGCCTTCGGCGCCGAACTCGCTGATGATCTGGACTTTGCCGGCGAAGGTCGTGTTCATCGCGGCGAGGCGGCGCTCGATCAGCCGGCGCAGCTTGGCGGGCTTCTCGCGGAGGCCCTCGTACCAGCCGGAGTAGTCGGTCTCGGAGACCGCGTCGACGCCGCTGTACAGCGGGCCGGCGCCGTGGCGCGGGGGGTGCTCGCCCCACACATCGACGGCGACCATCCGCCCGGGGTCGTAGGCGTGCAGCCATGCGGACATCGCTTCGACGTACTGCGCCTGCCCGCCGGGGTGGCCGTTGCCGCCCATCTCGTTGGTGAGGTTCCAGGCGATGATCGAGGGGTGCAGCTGGTCGGCCTGCACGGTGCTGCGCACGTCTTCGCGCGCCCGTTCGGCGAGCGTCGGAGTTCTGCCGGTCCAGTCGCCGGAGGGGTCGACGGGGCCGACGCCCTGCCACACGAGGATGCCGGCGGCGTCGAGGCGTTCGAGCATGGTGGCGGGCAGCGGGTGCTGGGTGCGGGCGGCGTTGGCGCCGATCGCCTGAAGCTCCTGCACGAGCGTGTCCTCTTCGGCGGGGCCGAGCGCGTCGCCGTGGCCGGGCGCTTCGAACTGGAGGGAGGCGCCGTGTAGCGTCAGCGGCTGCCCGTTGAGGTACATCTTGCCCGCCGCCCAGGTGAGCTGGCGCAGACCGACGTGCGCGCTGTAGCTGCTCTCGCCGGGGATGGAGAGCGTCAGTTCGTAGAGGTTGGGGCTCCCGGGTGCCCACAGCGCTGGCGTGGGCACGGTGACGGTGGCGGTCATCGTCACGGTCTGTTCGGCGCCGACCGGCTGCGGGGTGAAGGTGACGGGGATCGTCTGCCCGGGGCGGCTGAGCGTGCCTTCGGGTGCGAGCGTGCGGGCCGGCCCGTTGTTGTGCACCGCCACGCCGAGCTGCACGGTCGCCTGTGTCGCGGTCGGCGCGTCCGGCGTGAGCGTCGTTTGAATGGTGGGGTCGGAGAGTTCGCTGGCGGTGAGCTCGCGCACGCTGGCCGCGCCGTTGAGGCCGCCGAAGTTGAACCACGGGCGGTAGAAGCCTTCGTGGAGTTGCAGCAGAGGGTCGCGCCAGTCGACGCGTACCACCAGCGTATGCAAGCCGGGTGCCAGCGCGTCGCGGAATTCAAAGGGCAGGTAGAAGCCGACGTGAGAGCCCAGCGGGCGGCCGTCGACCCACGCTTCGGCGAGGTAGTTGGCCGATTGAAATTCGACGGCGTAGGTGCCGGCGGAGGGGGCGGTGATGGTGGTGCGGTACCACGCGACCGAGCCTGCAAAGTCGGGGACCGCCCGCCTGCCTTTGATCGGCGCGGGGTTGACCACATTGGGGACGCTCACCGGTGGGCCGCCGAAGTTTCCGGTGGGCCATCCCTGCAGCTGGCCGATGTTCTGCGGGTCGCGGGCAAGCGTCCAGTCGGCGAGCTCCACGCGCCCGCCGGGGCCTCCCCCGAGTTCGACCTGGCTGGCGTGGCCATTTGGGCCGTCGAGCCCGGCGCTGCTTGTCGGGGCCGCGACGGCCAGCGCCAGCAGCGCGGCGAGGCCGACGATCGCTCTCTTGCCGGGGATGTCTCTGGACACGCGCCCATTGTGCCGGGCGCGCCCGTGCGATCCGCAGGTTACGTTGCGACCTGCGCCGCGAGCATCCCCTCTAGCAACCGCCGCGCGCCGCCCTTGGCGAGCGGTTCGTTGAGGTTGCCGCACTTGGGCGACTGCACGCACGAGGGGCATCCTGCCCGGCAGGGGCACTCTGCGATCAGACGATGGGCGTCGCGACAGAGCTCATCGAAGCGCAGGAAGGCGGCGCGGGTGAGCCCGACGCCGCCGGGGTGGCCGTCGTAGATGAAGATCGTGGGCAGCCCCGTCTGGGGGTGGAGATTGGTGGAGAGCCCGCCGATGTCCCAGCGGTCGCACATCGCGATCAGCGGCAGCACGGCGATCTGGGCGTGCTCGGCGGCGTGCAGGGTGCCGAGCGCATCGGTGTCGAGCGCATCGGGGTCGATCTCAAACCACAGCGCCTGCGTGGAGAAGCGGGTTTCGGGCAGATCGAGCGGGACGAGATCGATCTGAGCGTGGTCGAGGAGGCGGCGCCGCTGGTAGGCGAGCACGGTCTCGGTGACCGAGACCTCCCCGAAGGACAGCCGCACTCCGAGCGCCTCGCGGCTGTCGAGCGTGCTCTCGATCGTCGGTGGAGGTGTCGCGCTTGGGCTGGGTGTACCAGCCGCCGTCGAACGGCGCCACCAGCGCCCGGCGGCGCTCCAGGTCGAGCTCGCACACTTCGTAGGAGCGCCCGAGGTGCAGGTAGATCGCGCCCTGGTGGACGGTGGAGAAGGCGCGCGCGGCCTCGGTCGTGCCGAGCAGCTCGCCCGAGGTGGTGTCGACGATCGCGAAGCTATCGAGCGAGGCTGAGCGCAGCGAGACCGCCGCGGCGGGGTATGCGTCGGCACGGCGGGGTACGTAGGTGGGCGGGTGGGGAGCGGATCTTCGGCGCAGCTGCCCGCGGTGGAGCAGCATCTCCGCGTAGGCCTCCCAGCGGGGCCCGAGGATCTCGGCGTCATCGCTGGAGAGCGGGCCCTCGAAGGCCGCGCACAGCAGGTGGGCGAGGTGGATCTGGGGGTTCTCGTGGTCGAGGATCGCGGACTCGACGGGTCGCTCCAGGAACTCGTCGGGGTGGCGGCAGAAGAACTGGTCCAAGGCGTCCTCGCCGGCGATGTACACCGCCAGACCCCGCCCGCGGCGCCCGGCGCGTCCCCACATCTGGCGCAGCGAGGCGACGGTGCCGGGGAAGGTGACGACCACGGCGGCGTCGAGCTCGCCGATGTCGATCCCCAGCTCCAGCGCATCGGTGGTGATCACCGCGCGCAGCTCGCCGCGCATCAGGCGGCCCTCCAGGTCGCGCCGCTGCTGGGGGGTGTAGCCGGCGCGGTAGGGGACCACGAGGTCGGCGAGGCTCTCTGCGTCCGCGCCCGATCCCCCGCGCCTCCTCGATGGGTCGGCGTCGCGTTCGAGCTCCTCGCGCACCAGCCGCGAAAGCAGCTCGACACCCTTGCGCGACTTCATGAAGCAGATCGCGCGCGCGCCGTCGCGCACCAGCCGCGCGAGCAGCTCGGCGGCCTCCCCGAGCGCGGAGCGGCGTGCCCCGAGCGAAGCGTCGGTGAGCGGCGGATTCCAGATCGCGATCTGCCGCCGCGGCGCGGGGGCGCCGTCCTGGTTGATCAACCCGATCCCCTCCAGGCCGGTGAGCCGCTCGGCGAGCTCGCGCGGATTGGCGATGGTGGCGGAGGCGAGCAGGAAGCGCGGCGCGGTGCCGTAGGCGGCGGCGATGCGGCGCAGGCGGCGCATCACGTTGGCGACGTGGGAGCCGAACACGCCGCGGTAGACGTGGGCCTCGTCGATCACGACGATGGCGAGGTTGGCGAAGAAGTTGGCCCACGCTTCGTGGTGGGGGAGGATCCCGAGGTGGAGCATGTCGGGGTTGGTGAGCACGATGCCCGCCCGGCGGCGGATCTGAGTGCGCGCCTCGCGGGGGGTGTCGCCGTCGTAGATCGCGGGCCGCAGACGATCGCCGAGGCCGAAGCGGGCCAGCGCGCGGGCCTGGTCCTGCGCAAGCGCCTTGGTGGGGTAAAGGTAGAGAGCGCGCGCGTGGGCGTCGCGGCAGAGCACCTCCAGGGTGGGGAGGTTGAAGCACAGCGACTTGCCGGAGGCGGTGCCGGTGGTGACGATCAGCGGCCCCTCCCAGGCGGCCTGCAGCGCCTGCGCCTGGTGGGAGTAGAGCCGCTCGATCCCCGCTCCGCTGCAGCGCCGCGAGCACGTCGGGGTGCAGGGCGGCGGGGACGTCCACCAGGGAGGCGGCGGTGGGTCCTTCGGAGGCCCCGCGCACGAGCCGCCCGTCGGCGCGACCGTCCTCCAACAGGGCGCTCCACGGCTCGATCGTGCGGTCTATGGCCACCGGTTGCGATAGTAGAGCCGATGCGCAGCTGACCACCATTCGCGCTACCCGGCGCAGCGGATCGCGCGCGAGCGCACCGCGAGCGTGTCGGTGTGCGTGCCGGCGAAGGAGTGCGCGGGGACGGTGGAGAGGGTGGTGGGGGAGCTGCTGAAGCTGAGGAAGGCGGGGGCGATCGACGAGGTGGTGGTGGTGGATGGCGCCTCGGCGGACGGCACGGCGGCGGTGGCGCGGGCGGCGGGGGCGACGGTGCTCCAGGAGGGGGAGCTGATGCCGCACTGCGGGCAGGTGCTGGGCAAGGGCGACGCGATGTGGCGGGCGCTGAGCGTGCTGGAGGGCGAGCTGGTGTGCTTCGTGGACGGCGACAGCGAGGAGTTCTCGGCGCATTTCGCCACCGGCCTGTTGGGGCCGCTGGTGTGCGAGCCGGGCGTGGAGTTCGTGAAGGGGTTCTACCGGCGGCCGTTCGAGCACGATGGGGTCTCGCTGCCGGATGGCGGTGGTCGCGTCAACCACCTGACGGCGCGCCCCGCGCTTGCGCTGTTCTACCCGCCGCTGGCGGCCGTGCGCCAGCCGCTTGCCGGCGAGGTGGCGGCCCGTAGGGGCCTGTTGGAGCGGCTGCCGTTCGCGACCGGGTACGGGGTGGAGATCGCGATGCTGATTGACGCGTGGCGGGAGGTTGGTATGGAGGGCATTGCGCAGGTGGATCTGGAGGTGCACCGCAACCGCCACCAGCCGCTGCGGGAGCTGACGGCGATGGCGACGACGGTGCTGGCGACGATCGCACGACGGCTGCAGCGCGAAGGGCGGTTGGCGGGGCGGGATGGCGAGCCGGCCGACCCTGGCGCGATGGGGTCAAACGCCGCGCCGCTGGAGCGCCCGCCGCTCGCGAGCGTGGGCGTGACGTGAACGTCCGCTGCCTGTACCTCGACCTCGACGGCACGCTGCTGGGGAAAGGCGCGTCGCTGTTGCACGACGGCGAGGGGGCGGTGGCGCTGGACGGCGTGCGGGCGGTGCAGGCGTGTTTGCGCGCGGGCGTGGAGGTGGTGTTGATGTCGGGCCGGCGCAAGGTGACGCTGGCGGAGGACGCGCGGCTGCTGGGAGGGAGCTCCTACATCTACGAGGCGGGAGCGTGCGTGGTGCTGGACGGCGAGGAGCACTGGCTGACCGGCAGCATGCAGCCCGGCGAATTGACGATCGCCCAGCAGATCGAGCGCTCCGGTGCTCCGGCGCTGCTGCTGGAGCACTACGCGGGGCGCCTGGAGCACCACGACCCGTGGCACGTCGAACGCGAAGTGTCGCACCTGTTCCGCGGCCTGGTGGACGCGGGCGAGGCCGACAGGGTGCTGGCGGAGCATGGGTATGAGGGGCTGCGGCTGGTGGACAACGGCGCGGTGAGCACGCGCTCGGCGGCGCTGGCGGGACTGGAACAGGTGCGCGGCTACCACCTCGTGCCGGCGGGGGCGTCGAAGGCGGGAGCGGTGGCGTTCCACCAGCGCGTGCGGGGGTATGCCCGCGAGGAGACCTTCGCGGTGGGGGACTCGCGCGAGGACATGGCGTGCGCGCCGCACGTGCAGACCTTCTGGCTGGTGGCGAACGCCCACCTGCGCGACCCGACGATCACGGAGACGATCGCGCGGTACGCGAACGTGCGCGTGTGCGAGGCGGCGAATGGGGCGGGCGTCTACGAGGCCGTCGTGAGCACGTTGATGGAGGGGTAGGGGGGAGCGTCCGCGCGCGTGGATGCGGCTTCCACCCGCCCGGGGCGGGGCCTCCGTGCCCCGCAACGGACGTTGGCTGACCCCATCTGCCCCACGCGAGTGCTAGGACTCGATGATCCCCGCGCGCTTCTCCTCCTCGTAAAGCCGTTCGAGGACGAACGCCTTCAGCAGCGTCTGGTAGCCGGTGTTGTGGAGCGTGGCGAGCGTCTTCAACCGCTGGAGCGTGAATTTGTCGAAGCGGATCGCGACGGGGATGGTTCGGCCGGGGCGGATGGTGTCTTGCATTTTCATGATCTTTTCGCGGCGAAGTTCCTGCTCGGCGAACTCGTCCGGATCGAACCTCAGGCCAAAGGGGGGCTCTCCCGCGCTCTTCGTCTCCGTCGCCTTGGGTTTGTCGATTGGTGGCATCGGCGATGCTTCTCCTCTGTGGCTTCGGGGGGTAGTGATGATGGTATATGCGACTGACGGCTCGGTAGATATAACACTTTTTAAAAGGTGTGCGCCATTGTCTACCTCAAATACCATAGCGCACGCCTTTTAAAAGAGAACATACAACCGGCCCTACCCGTCCCCTCTCTGGTATGTGCACAGCACCCCATCGGCCCACTTCCCGGTCCCCCCGGGTTGTTTATGCACTCGCCCGACGAGTTGGTGGTCAAGTCCTTGCCAGTCGCCTCCACAGCCGCCGCCAAAACCCGGGCTGTGGCCGGCGGCGCCACAGGGCCGGCGGGGGGACGGTGGCACGCACCAGCGCGACCCACTCCTGTAGCGGCAGTTCCCCCGCGATCAGGCGCCCGAGGGCGCTGGTCACCGGCGCCCGTTCACTGGAGGCCCGCTCGTCCACGGGCGGCTCGGCTTCCGCCCAGCCGCCCGGGCGTTCCAGCGCGCGAGCCAGCAGCGGCACGGACTCGAGCGCCTCCACCGCCTGGCCGATGCGGGCCGGGATCTCCGCGGCCGGCACGCCCGCCGCGAGCAGCTCGCCCGCGCGGCGGTTGCGGCTCTCGGGGGCGAGCGCGGTGGCCACCAGATCACCGGTGCCGGCCAGGCCGATCATCGACTCCGGCCGCGCTCCCAGGGTCTCCGCGTAGCGCCAGACCTCCGCGAAGATGTGCCCCGCCGCCGCTCCGGCGGCGTTGAGGCCCTGCGCTTCGGTGGCGCCGGCGGCGAGCGCCGCGGCGTTCTTGGCGGCACCCGCGAGCTCGACCCCGAGCGGGTCGTCCGAGCGCTCGCACACCACCCCCGCCCGCGTGAAGACCTGCGCGAGCGCACGCGTCAGCTCCTCGTCGCGGGAGGCCGCCACCAGGCCGGCGCCCGCGTGGACCATCTCCTGCGCGTGCGCCGGTCCCCCCAGGCAGGCCACGCGCTCGGCGCCAAACGCCGCCTCGAGGATGGTGGTCGGCGGCGCGCCATCCGGCGGGACGAGGCCCTTGGCGACCGACACGACCGCTGTGCGCCGCCCCAGGCCGGCCTCGCGCAGCCCCGCCACGACCGGCCCGAGCTGCTGTGAGGGCACGGCCAGGAACACGTAGTCGGCGCGCGCCACGCCCGCCGCTGAGGGCTCGATGCGCAGCTGCGCGGGCAGCTCCACCCCCGCCAGGTAGGTGCGGTTCTCGCGCTGCTCCTCCAACGTTCGCGCCTGCTCGGCGGTGCGGGTTTGCAGCGTCGTGCGCAGGCCGCCGCGCGCCAGCAGCACAGCGAGCGCGGTGCCGAACGAGCCGGCCCCGATCACCGTCGCGCGCCTGGCGCCGGGGGTCGGCAGCGAGCGCGAGCGGGGAGCGCGTGTGGCTGCAGCCTCTGTCCCTGGCGCCGGCGCTGGCGTGGGGGTAGGCTCATTCATCGGTGAGCGAGCCTATTGCAAGCGCTGGCGATCGGAGTCGAGCATGACGGCGCCGGGCGCCGGTGTCCCGGAGTGGCAGAACTGGGCCGGCGACCAGCGTTGCGCGCCCGCGGCGATCGAGCGGCCCTCCTCGATCGCCGAGATCGCCGCCGCGCTGGAGCGGGCCGCAGCGCAGGATCAGCGCGTGCGGGTCGTGGGCGCGGGGCACTCCTTCAGCGACATCGCGCTGACCGACGGGCGCCTGTTGCGGCTGGACCGCATGAGCCGGCTGCTGGAGGTCGATCGCTCAAGTGGCCTGGTGCGGGTGCAGGGGGGGATCACGATCCACGCGCTCAACGCCCGCCTCGCGGCGATCGGCCTGGCGCTGGAGAACCTCGGCGACATCGACGTGCAGAGCATCGCCGGCGCGATCTCCACCGCCACGCACGGCACCGGCGCGCGCCTGCGCAACATCCCCTCGCAGGTGGCGGCGCTCACGCTGGTGCTTGCCGACGGCTCCACGCTGCACTGCTCCGAGCAGGACGATCCCGAGCTGCTGCGCGCCGCGCGCGTGGGGCTGGGCGCGCTCGGCGTGGTGGCGGAGGTGACGCTGCGCTGCGTGCCCGCCTTTAATCTGCGCGGCCTCGACGCCCCCGCGCCGCTGCGGGAGACGCTGGAGCGCTTCGAGGAGCTGGCGCTCGCCAACGACCACTTCGAGTTCTTCGTCTTCCCGCACACCGATACCGCGCTGACGCGCACCAACAACCGCACCGAGGAGCCGGCACGGCCGCGCGGGCGGGCGAGCTCATACGCCAACGACGTGCTGCTCACCAACCACGTCTTCGGGCTGTTCTGCCGTCTCGCCCGGCGGATGCCGGCCCAGATCCCCCGCATCAACCGACTGGTCACGCGCCTCGCGGGCGCCAGCCGCCGCGTCGACCGCTCCGACCGGATCTTCGCCAGCCCCCGGCTGGTGCGCTTCACCGAGATGGAGTACGCGCTCCCGCGCGAGCACACGGTGGAGGCGGTGCGCCGCGTGCTGGAGCTGGTGGAGGGGCCGCCCTCCCTCGCCGTGCCCTTCCCGATCGAGGTGCGCACGGTGGCGGCCGACGACGCGCTGCTCTCGACCGCCACCGGGCGCGACAGCGGGTATGTGGCGGTGCACATGTTCGAGGGGATGGAGTGGGAGCCCTACTTCCGGGCAGTGGAGGCGATCATGGACGAGCTCGGCGGCCGGCCCCACTGGGGTAAGCGCCACTTCCAGAGCGCCGCCACGCTGCGCGAGCGCTACCCCGAGTGGGAGCGCTTTCAGGCTGTGCGCCGACGGCTGGATCCTGGGGGGCGCTTCGCCAACGCCTACACCGACCGCGTGCTCGGGCCGCTCGATGGGTGATGCGCTCGGCCGGCTCGAACGAGCCACCGCCTCACTCGATCCCCCGTTTGCGATTGTGGACCTCGACGCGTTCTGGGCCAACGCCGCCGACATGGAACGCCGCGCCGCGCTCAAGCCGATCCGGCTCGCCAGCAAGTCGGTGCGCTGCCGCGCGCTGCAGGAGCGGGTGCTCGCCCGGCCCGGCTTTTGCGGGACGCTCGCCTACACCCTGCCCGAGGCGCTGTGGCTTGCCGCGCATGGATTTGAGGACATTCTCGTGGCCTACCCAACCGCCGATCGCCAGGCGCTGCGTGAGCTGGCGCGGCTTACCGCGGAGCGGCCCGCGTCGCGCGTTTCGATCATGGTCGATTCGCTCGCCCAGCTCGACCTGCTCGACGCCGCCACGGGTCCCCGCGCCGCGCCCGTGCGCGTCTGCCTGGAGCTCGACGCGGGGCTGTGGCTGCTGGGCGGGCGGGTGCGCATCGGCGCCAAGCGCTCCCCCGTGCACACCGCCGCGCAGGCGGCCGCGCTGGCCCGCGCGATCGTCGCCCGCGAGGGTGTGGAGCTCGTCGGGATGATGGCCTACGAGGCCCAGATCGCCGGGCTCGGCGATGCCCCGACCGGGCCGGGAGCCGCCGCTCGGCTGCGGGCTGGAGTGGTGCGTAGGTTGCAATCGGTCTCCGCCCGCGAGCTCGCCGCGCGCCGCGCCGCCGCGGTGGCGGCCGTGCGTGCCGTCGCCCCGTTGGAGCTCGTCAACGGCGGTGGCACGGGCAGCCTCGAATGCACAGCGCGCGAGGCCGCGGTCACCGAGCTTGCCGCCGGCTCGGGGCTGTACGGGCCGGGGCTGTTTGACGCCTACCGCGCCTTCTCTCCCCGTCCTGCCGCACTGTTTGCGCTGCCGATCGTGCGCCGCCCTGGGCCCGGCGTGGCCACTGCGCTCGGTGGCGGCTACCTCGCCTCCGGTCCCGCCGATCGCGCGCGCCTGCCCCGGCCTCACCTGCCCGCCGGCCTGCACCTCGATCGCCAGGAGGGAGCCGGGGAGGTACAGACCCCGCTGCTCGGCGTCCCCGCCGGCGCGCTCGCGGTGGGCGACCGCGTCTGGATGCGCCACGCCAAGGCAGGCGAGCTGTGCGAGCGCTTCTCACACCTCCACCTGATCGAGGGCGATCGCATCGTTGAGGTGGTCCCGACCTACCGCGGTGAGGGGCAGTGCTTCCTTTGAGTTCCCAAGAGGGTGGCGCGGTCGGCCAGAGGCCGGCTGGCCGAAACGGGGATGCTCGCCGAAGGCGAGTGTCCCCCGGCTTCGGTCGGGCCCCTCTTTCAGTCAGACCAGCCCCGCCAGCTTCTCGCCCATTTTGCGCAGTGCCCGCGTGTCGCGCGCCTGGAGGATGACCTGCAGGTCGAGGATCCTCGCGTCGAACAGGCTCAGCGCGTTCTCGCCGGTCACCGCATACGCCGGCACTCCCGCCTGACGGGCGCGCGTGGCGATCTCGAAGATCGCGCTTCCCAGCAGTGTGTTCTCGTCCAGCCGCTTCGCGCCCACCACCACAGCCCGCGCCGCGCGCATCCGGGTGTCGAAGTCTGCCGGCACGGTGGGTTCGATCGGGCACAGATCGACCCCCAGCGAGGGGTCGCCCGCCAGCAGCCCCCGCCCGAGCGCGGCTCCCGCCCGCGCGGCGCTCAACCCCTCGCCGAAGGGTTCCACGGCGATCAGCACGGTATGCGGGATCACGGTCCGGCATCCTTACAGGCATGGCTGAGGAGAAGGAGTACGTCACGATCGAGGCGGCTGGGCAAGAGTTGCGGGTTTCCAGCCCCTCCAAGCTCTACTTTCCCGAGCCCGGTTTCACCAAGCTCGACCTGATCGGCTATTACGTCGAGTGCGCCGAGGCTGTGCTCGTGCATCTGCGCGAGCGGCCCACCGTGATGAAGCGCTGGGTGGATGGCGTGCAGGGCAAACCCTTCTTTCAGAAGCGCGTCCCCGACCACGCCCCCGAATGGCTGCAGACCACGGTCGTCGAGTTCCCCAGCGGGCGCACCGCCCGCGAGCTGGTGGTCAACGACGCCGCCCACCTCGTGTGGGGCGCCAACCTGGGCGTGATCGACTGGAACCCGTGGCCGGTGCGCCGGGCCGACGCCGACCACCCCGACGAGCTGCGCATCGACCTGGACCCACAGCCCGACATCCCCTTCGCGCAGGTACGTGAGGTGGCGCTGGTTGTGCGCGAGGTGCTCGAGGAGCACCGGCTGCGCGGCTTCCCCAAGACCTCGGGCTCGCGCGGGATGCACGTGTTCGTGAGGATCCCTCCGGAGCGCGACTTCCACGAGGTGCGCCGGGCGGCGCTGGCGCTCGCGCGCGAGGTGGAGCGGCGCCTGCCCGGCCGCGCCACGTCCCGCTGGTGGAAGGAGCAGCGCGAAGGCGTGTTCATCGACTACAACCAGAATGCCCGCGACCGCACCGTCGCCTCAGCTTACTCGGTGCGCGCCGTCGCCGACGCGCGCGTCTCCTGTCCGCTGGAGTGGGACGAGGTGGCCGACGTGGAGCCCGCCGAGCTGCGCCTGGACACCGTCCCCGCACGCCTGCGTAAGCGCGGCGACCCCGCCGCCGAAATCGACCGCCACCCCGGCCCGCTCGACTCGCTGCTGGAGCTGGCCGACCGCGACGAGCGCGAGGGGCTCGGCGACGCCCCCTGGCCGCCGCACTTTCGCAAGCAGCGCGGCGAGCCGCGGCGGGTGCAGCCTTCGCGGGCGCGTGAGACGCCATGACCCTCCCCCTCATCCCCCCGCTGCAGCCGCAGCTGGCGCTCTCGCGCAAGGCGCTGCCCAAGGGCGAGATGTATGTGTATGAGGTAAAGCTCGACGGCTTCCGCTGCCTTGCGTTTGTCGATGGCGAGGAGACATTCCTGCAGTCGCGCAACGGCCGCCCGCTGGGGCGCTACTTTCCAGAGTTGCGCTTCCCCGCCGGGCATTACGTGCTCGACGGGGAGATCGTGCTGCGTGGCGCCGACGGGCGCGAGGATTTCGACGCGCTCGGCCAGCGCATCCACCCCGCCGCTTCGCGCATCGAGCTGCTTTCGCGCGAGACCCCGGCGGTGTACGTCGCCTTCGACCTGCTCGCCCGCGACTCCGACTCCCTGCTGGAGCAGCCGCTCAGCGCGCGCCGCACGGCGCTTGAGGGGCTGCTGGCCGAACCTCGGTTTGAGGGCGCCCCGATCGAGCTGATGCCCACCGCCGACACCGTCGGCGAGGCCGAGCGCTGGCTGCGGGATGCCGAGGGCGCGATGGCCAAGGAGCGCGCCGCCCCCTACCGGCCGGGGGAGCGCCGGGGGATGTTCAAGGTCAAGCGCACCCGCACGATCGACGCCGTCGTGGTGGGATGGCGCCCGGGCAAGGAGCCCGACACGGTGGGCGCGCTGATCCTTGGGCTCTACGACGGCGATCAGCTGCGCGTCGTCGGTCACTGCTCCGGGCTCACCGCCGCCGAGAAGCGCCGCCTCGTCGGCTTCCTCGCGCCGTACGAGACGGGCGAGCGCGGCACCGCCGACCCTTCCCGCTGGAGCGCGGGGCGCAACCTCGAGTGGGTGGCGCTGCGCCCCGAGCTGGTGCTCGAGATCGACTTTGACCACATCTCCGCCGGGCGCATCCGCCACGGCGCCAAGCTGCGGCGCTGGCGCGAGGACAAGGACCCGCGCCAGTGCACGTTCGACCAGCTTCAGTAGCGACCGTCCACTAGCATCGACCGTGGGATGAGCACCGACAGCGCAACCGTGGGGGAGGAGGAGTACCTGCAGATCCTCTTCTGGCTGCAGGAGGCCGGCCTGCCGATGACTGGCGCCAACGTCGCGCGCGCGATGCGGCTTTCCGCCCCGACCGTCCACGAGATGGTGGGGCGCCTGGAACGCGACGGCTACATCGTCCGCGGGCAGAGCCGCGCGATCGCCTTCACCGACGACGGCGCCGCTCAGGCCGAGAGCATCGTGCGCCGCCACCGCCTGATCGAGCGTTTCCTCACCGATGTTCTGGGGATCCCTTGGGATGAGGTGCACGAGGAGGCCGAGCGCCTGGAGCACGCAATGTCCCCGGTGCTCGAACAGCGGATGCTCGCCGCGATCGGCGACGCCACCACCTGCCCCCACGGCCACCCGATCGTCGCCGGCGCCCGCGAGAGCGGCGTGCCGCTCGCCGACGTCGAGGTGGGCGCCGCGGTGCGGGTGCTGCGCTTCGAGAACGAGGCCGAGGACCTGCTCCGCTACCTCAAGGACTCCGGGATCGAGCCCGGCCTGCGGGGCACGCTCGCCGCCCACGACCGCCGCGAGGTTGTCGTGGAGACGGCGGACGGCCGTCGCTGCACGCTAACCCCGTCGGTCGCCGAGACCGTCTCGGTGGCCGCCGACCCCTCGCCGCCGCCGCGCACCGCGCTGCCCGAGCAATTGGTGTTGGGCCAGCAACGGTACGGTCGCTGACGCGCAAATACCGGCGCCTGGCGGCGTCCTCGGTTGCTCGCGGCTACGCCGCCGCGGGCTGCAGCGAGCGGTAGGCCGCGGCCAGCCGCGCGACGCCCTCTTTGATCTCCTCCGGCGTGACGCCCGAGTAGGCAAGGCGCAGCGTGTTCTCGCCGCCCCCCAGCAGGAAGTCGGTGCCCTTCACGAACACCACCCCCAGCTCGCCCGCGGCCCTGTGCAGAGCGGCCACGTCGGTGCCCTCGGGCAGCGTCACCCACATGAAGTAGCCGCCCTCGGGAGTGACGAACTGGGCCTGCGGCAGCTCGCTATGCAGCGCCACCTCGAGCATGCGCACGCGCTTGGCCAGCGCGGTCCTCACCGTCTCGATCGAGCGCTCCAGCGCGCCGGAGGCGCAGAACTCGTACACGATCGACTGCGCCACCATGTTGGGTGAGATGTAGGTGTTGGTCGCCAGCCGCGCGATCGCCGCGATCAGGTCGGGCTGCCCCACCAGATAGCCGACGCGGATGCCGGGACACACGGTCTTCGAAAAGGAGGAGGCATACACCACGCGCTCGGGGTCGAGCGAGAGCATCGTCGGGCGTCCCTCGCCGCTGAAGCGCAGATCGACGTAGGGGTCGTCCTCGAACACCGTGAATTCGTGCTTGGCCGCCAGCTCCAGTAGCGCGTGGCGCTTGGCCACCGACAGCGTGTAGCCGGCGGGGTTCTGGAAGTTGGGGATGATGTGGGCGAGCTTCGCTCGCACCGCCGCGCCCGATCCGCCGTTTGGCCCGGTGGCGCCCGGCTGGGGCGACCCCTCCAGCAGCGCCGCCAGCGCGTCGATGTCGATGCCGTCCGGCAGCAGCTCCACCTGGTGCACGTGCGCGCCGCGCTCGCGCAGCGACAGCAGCGTGCGGTCGTAGGTCGGGCGCTCCACCACCACGTGCTCGCCCGCTCCCACCAGGTGGTCGAACAGAAACGCGTCCGCCTGCATCGAGCCGTTGGTGACCAGCACGTGCTCCGGCGCCACCCCGTGACGCTCGGCGATCCACGCTCGCAGCCGCGGATAGCCGACCGCGGTCCCGTACGCGGTGCTCCCCGCGGGGTCGTTCGTAAATGCGCGTGCCGCCGCCTCACGCAGGCCATCGACGTCGACGATGTCGAGCGAGGGGGCGCCGCGGGCGAAGGAGATCGTGGATTCCGCCATCGCGGAGTAGCTTACTCAGCCTTCGTCGAAAGTCAGCAGCACGCGGCCGTCGGCGACCTCACGGACGTTGAAGTCGCTCTCGACCGTACGGCGCAGCTCGCGCACCAGCGCCACCGGCGCCGCCAGGCGCACGTCCACCACAGCGTGGCTTGCCTCGAAGCGACGCACCGACGCCTCGACCACGTACGGCAGGCTAGCCAGCCCCCGCTCGAACGCGCTCAGCGAGGCGATGTCGTAGAACGGTCCCACTCCCAGCTCGACACGGCCCTCGAACAGCACGTCCTCCGGCGACCCGGGCGTAGCCTCCGGGAGCGGCTCCCCCGTCGGTTGCAGGGACGTGGGAGGCTCCGCCGCGGGCTGGGTGGACGTGATGGGTCCCGCACCGGGCTGGGTGGAGGCGGTGGGTTCGGCCGCGGGCTGGGTGGAGGCGGTGGGTTCTGCCGCGAGCTGGGTGGACGTAGGAAGATCAGCCGGAATGGAGGGCGCGGTAAGCCCCGACATCACCCGGCCCAGCAGCGCGTCGTACTCGGCTGCCAGCTCTCGCGCAAAGCGCTCCAGGCGGTCACGGAAGCGCCGCAGCTCCGCCAGGCTCGCCAGCTGGGTCTCGCTCGGGCGCGGACGCTGTGGCCTCATGAACTTCACCGGCTGCCCGGCGCCGGCGGGCTCGGTGGCGGGACGGATGGGCGCGGACGCGCTTGTGGCCGACGGCGCCACGGGCGCCGGGGCCCCCTGTGCTGGAGGGACGATCGACGTGACCGGTGCCACCTGCGTTGGCGGCTCGATCGCCTCATCCACCAGCCTCCCCCCCGGCGAGGAGGGCGATGCCTCGATCGAGGAGTCCGGGGGCGTGGCGCCAACTACTTCGCGGCGTCTGCCGATGGAGCTCAGCTCGCTCTCCAGCTCGCGCAGCTTGCGCTCCAGCTCCGCCAGCGTGCCCGTCACGTCACCGGTTTGCGGGGGCGTGTCCGGAGCTGCGCCACCTGAAGCGCTCGGTCCATTGGCAAAGGTGTCGGTCATCGGTATCGGGGAAGCGGTCCGCCATCCATCCTACTCGGGCGCGGCCGGCCGGGGCACGAGTCTTGGGCCGCATGTTGCGGATCGCTCGCTGCGCCGCGATCCGCGATCGGGGAAATCTCAGCCGCGCAGGATCTGCACAGCCAGCTCGGCGACCTCGGTGGGGGTGCGTCCCACGCGCACTCCCCGCTCCTCCAGCGCCTGCGCCTTGGCGGCCGCGGTGCCGGAGCTACCCGACACGATTGCCCCCGCGTGGCCCATCTGCTTGCCTGCCGGGGCCGTGAAACCGGCGATGTAGGCCACCACCGGCTTGGTGACGTGCTCGGCGATGTACTGCGCCGCCTCCTCCTCCGCGGAGCCGCCGATCTCGCCCGACAGCACGATCAGCTCCGTCTCGGGGTCGGCCTCGAACAGCGCGATGATGTCCACGAACGACGACCCCGGCACCGGATCGCCGCCGATCCCGACGATCGAGCTGTTGCCGAAGCCTGCCCGTGCGATCTCGTTGCCAATCTGATAGGTCAGCGTGCCCGAGCGCGACACCACGCCGACGTTGCCCTCCTTGAAGAAGGAGGCGGGGATGATGCCCACGTTGGCCTTCCCCGGCGAGAGGATGCCGGGACAGTTGGGCCCCACCAAACGCGTGCTCGAATGGTCGCGCTTGAGCGTGTTGTAAACCCGCAGCTCGTCGTGCGCGGGGATGCCCTCGGTGATCGCGATCACCAGCGCCACGCCCGCCGCCGCGGCTTCAAGGATGGCGTCGGCCGCAAACCGCGGCGGCACGAAGATCATCGCCGTGTTGGGCTGCTCCGCGGCCACCGCCTCCGCCCAGCTGTCGAACACGGGGATGCCCTCGACGTCCTGGCCGCCCTTCCCGGGCGTCACCCCGCCCACCACGTTGGTGCCGTAGCGGCGGTTGTTGAGGGTGTGGAAGGAGCCCTCCTTGCCGGTGATCCCGGCGACCGCAAGGCGGGTGTTCTTGTCGACGAGGACGGACATCGTCAGCCACCTGCCCCGGCGACGGGGGCGTACGGCCGGATTGCATCGGAGCGCTCGGGGGTTATATGTGCACTTTTTGGACCCCAACCCTTCATTTTGTGAAGTGGTAGGGGCGCGTTTGGATGGCACCGCCGGCCCACCGGATTGCTCATCAGCTTTGCCCCTTCGCTAGCGCCACGACCTTCTCCGCGGCCTCGTTCATAGTCGCGGCGGGGTGCACGTTGGGCAGCGCCGCCTGAGTCAACAGCTCGCGCCCGGCGACGTCGTTGGTGCCATCGAGGCGCACAACGAACGGAATGGGATCCCACCCGCCGCCCCCCGCCGCCTTCAGCTCCTCGAACGCGGCGATCAGCCCCTTCGCCACCTCGTCGCAGCGGGTGATCCCCCCGAAGATGTTGAACAGCACCGCCTTCACGCGGTCGTTGGAGAGGATTAGCTCGACCGCCTGCTTTATCTTGGCGGCATCCGAGCCGCCGCCCGCGTCGAGGAAGTTGGCGGGGCTGCCACCGGCCTGCGCGACCACGTCGAGCGTCGACATCACGAGACCGGCGCCGTTGCCGAGGATGCCGATGTCGCCGTCGAGCGCCACGTACTGCACGCCCTGTTCCTTCGCGCGCCGCTCGATCGGATCTTCGTTCTCCGCGTCGGACAGCCCCTGGTTGTCGGGGTGGCGGTAGAGCGCGTTGCCGTCCAGCGACACCTTCGCGTCGAGCGCCTTGACCACGCGGTCCGGTGTCACGATCAGCGGGTTGATCTCCGCGAGCGTGGCGTCCTCCTGGATCCAAACCTCGTACAGCGCCACCAGCGCGTCGGCGACGCCCGCGACCACGTCGCCGTCAGCCTGCCCCTCAGTGGCGATCCGCACAGCCTCCTCGCGTGAGAGCCCCTCAAGCGCGTCCACATGGTGGCGCACCAGCTTCTCAGGGGTCTTCTCCGCCACCTCTTCAATGTCCACGCCCCCCTCGGTGCTGAACATCACAAGCGGCTGCTTGGCCTGCCGGTCAAGCAGCACCGAAGCGTAATACTCGCTGGCGATGTCGCTGGCGTGCTCGATCCAAAGCTTGCGCACGGTGTGCCCATGAATGTCCATCCCAAGGATGTTGCCGGCATGCTCACGCGTCTCCGCCTCATCCCCCGCCAGCTTCACGCCGCCCGCCTTGCCACGTCCACCGATCAAAACCTGAGCCTTGACCACCACCGGATAGCCGATCTCCCCGGCCGCCGCAACGGCGTCCTCAACGCCAGTGACCACCCGCCCGGGGGACACGGCCAACCCATGGCGGGCAAACAACTGCTTGCCCTGATACTCGAGCAGGTCCATAGCGGCGCGGGACACTAACCGAAAAGCAAGGCCAGCGACTCCGCGGCCGCTCTTTTAGCGGGAGCAGGGTGCGCACTTAGCGGGAGCAGGGTGCGCACCCAGAAAGGGAGGGGGGAGGGGGTCCGAGGGGGAGGGGGGAGGGCCAGCCCTCCCCCCTCCCCCTCCCTGCGGCATAATGCCCGCGCGATGCCCCTTCCCAAGAACGTCACCTTTGTCACATTCGATGTGTACGGAACGCTGATCGATTGGGAGACCGGCGTCTACGAGGCGTTCGCCAAAGAGGCCGAGCGCGATGGCATGACGCTCGACCGCGCGGAGCTGCTCGCGCTCTTCCACGAGATCTCCCGCGAAATCGAGGCAGGCTCCTACGAGCTGTACGCCGAGGTGTTGCGGCGCACCGCCCTGGAGATCGCCAAACGGCTCGACTGGCCGCTTGAAACCTCGCGCTCGGGGTTTCTACCCGACTCGGTGCAGCGCTGGATGCCCTTCAAGGAAACCCCGATCCAGCTACAGAAGCTGGCCAAGAAGTACCAGCTCGGCCTGCTCTCCAACATCGACGACAAGCTCCTCGGCCAGACACGGCGTCACATCCCGATCGACTTCGATCTCGTCGTCACCGCCCAACAGGTGCGCTCCTACAAGCCCGACCTCGCCCACTTCACCGAGTGCGCTCGGCGCATCGGCGGCAAGAAGGGGTGGGTGCACATCGCCTCCAGCCACCACCACGATGTCGAGCCCTGCCTCAAGCAGCGCGTCCCGGTGATCTGGGTCAACCGCAACAAGGAGACGCTCGACGCCTCGCAGAAAAAGCCCACCGCGGAGGTTCCCAACCTGCGCGAGGCCGCAAAGCTGCTCGGCGTCTCCTGAGCAGCCGTGCGGGTGCTGGCCCTGCACCCGGATGTGCTGGTTGCCACCAGCGCGATTTGGCAGACCAACTGCGTGGTGGTGCGCGGGGGTGGGGAGCGACGCTCCGAAGGCGATGAAACGGGCGATGAGGTGTTCGTCATCGATTCGCCTGTCCTTCCCGAGGAGCTCGAGGCGCTACCCGCGCTGCTGGAGCAGGCGCGGTTCCCCGCCCCCAGCGGCCTGCTGGCCACGCACGGCGACTGGGACCACCTGCTCGGGCCGCTCGCGTTCGCGGGGGTCGCATTGGGCTGCGCGCAGAGCACCGCCAAACGGATGCGCGCGACGCCTGGAGCAGCGCAGCGCGAGCTACGCAAGTTCGATGAGCAGTACCTGATCGAGCGCCCCCGGCCCCTGGCGCTTGGTGCGGTCCAGGAACTGCCTGTCCCCGGGCGTTGCGGATTGGGCGAGCGCGAGCTCGAGCTTCATCGCGCCGAGGGGCATACGGAGGATGGAATGGCGCTGTGGATTCCGTGGGCGCGGGTGCTGCTCGCCGGGGACTACCTGTCGAGTGTCGAGATCCCCACGCTGGGCGACTTCTCAACAACTCCCGATCACGCCGGGAGCCCGCTGGAGTCCTACCTGGCCACCCTGGATCGGTTGCGGGCGTTGGTGGAGGGCGCCGAGCACGTGGTGCCAGGCCACGGGCCGGTGCTCGATTCCACAGGCGCGCTTGCCGTGTTGGAGGAGGATCTGGCCTACCTGCATGCCCTCGGCGAGCGCGGCGCCGAGGCCGACCTTCCCGCCGGGCGGCGCAATTCATTCCAGCGAGGACTGCATGTGGAGAACGCCGCCCGCGTCAGGGCTGCTTGCGAAACACGATGACCGCGCTGTCGTGGCTCATCCGGTCGAGTCCCGCGAGGAAGCGCGTGTGCCACTCCGCGATCCCCTCGTCCGCGAGCAGGCGGCCGAGCCGGTTGAGCGAGTAGTGGTTCATCTGCATGTGCGGGTAGGACCAGCTCCTGCGCCGCGCGACGTTGACGAGGTTGTAGGCAAACGGCAGGGACTTCATGGCCCAATGAAACGCTCCGGCTGCCGGATGGCTGGGGCGCAACGCCACCTGGATCGATCCCACCCCGCCGGGACGCAACCCGCGCACCAGCTTCGCGAAGATCCGCTCGCCCTCGCGAACGGGAATGTGCTGGAAGACCAGGAATGAGTGCACGAGGTCGTAGGTGCCGCTCAGCTCGTCGAGTCGCTCGGCCGCGATCCAGTCCACGTTGGCTAGCCGCATGAGCCTGGCGTTGCGCTCCGCCTCACGCAGCATCGAGGGCGACACATCGACCCCGTATACGTGCTTGCAGCGCTCCGCCAAAGGCAGCGTCAGGCGCCCCACGCCGCAACCGTAGTCGAGCGCCGCAAGGCGGTCGAGATCTGCGCCCACAAGGGATTCGATTGCCCTCAGCGACTCGGCGACGTGACGGCGGCCGGTCTGAAAGAAGCGCTCCCGCGCGGCGTCGTCGAGGCGGGAGTGGTGGAAGTGGGGCTCTGAGAGCACGCCGTAATAGGGGTCGAGCGCCCCATAGCGCTCCCACTGCCTTGCCGGGTCGTAGACCATCGCTCAGCCGTAGTAGCGGGAGATCACCAGCAGCTGGCTGAAGAGGTCGTGCGCCAGCACCAGGCAGACGATCGCCACGCCCACCACCGGGCCCCAGCGCCGCCCCGCTGCCCGCGCCGCCAGCGCCAGCGCGGCGCCCCACAACGCGAGCAGCGGCAGCAGATAGCGCGGCTCGGCGTACTCGCCGGGGATGTTGTGAACGTAGTCGTCGGCGCCGATCAGGATCAGCAGCCCCAGTCCCATCGCCAGGTAGACCCCCAGCTCGAGCGCTCGGCCGGCCAGCGCGCCGCGATATACGACCAGCCCCCGCGCCAGCAGCAGCGTGAGCAGACCCGCAGGGATCAGCGCGACGGTGTAAACCCAGCTTGGGAACGTGGCGTCCAGCCAGCCGTACAGCCCCACCAGGCCGTTGAACCAGAACGTTCGCGTGGTGAGGATGCCATGAAAGTCGGGGCTCATGCCGGGCAGCCGCGGCAGATAGAACTGCCAGATGTAGGCGATCTCCCCGGGCAGCGATCCGCCTTTGCGGGTGAATCCGACGATCGAGGAGAAGGCGCCGCCCACCGCCTGGCCCGAGAGCGCGTTGACGAGGCCGTACAGCAGGATCGGGCTGGCGCCGATGCCGAGCGCGAGCGCGAGGCAGCGGTAGGCGCTCCGCGGCGAGGAGCGCCGCTGGATCGCGCACAGCGCAAGTACCCCCAGGAGCGCGCCTGGCAGCAGGCCGAGGAAGTTGAGCTTGGTGGTCACGCCCACGGCGAGCACCGCCCCGATCGCGGCCGCCAGCCGCGGCGTGATTCCGCGCCGGAACCCCCGCGCCAGGCAGTAGAAGAGCGCTGCGGACACCGCGAACAGCATCGCGTCGGGGTTGATCCCACCGGAGATCTCCCCGAGCAGCGGTGTGAGCGCGACGCCGAGTCCGCCGACCGTCCACGCCCACCGCGCGCCGGGGAGCGCCTCGCGCAGGAACAGGAAGGCGAACAGCGCCGTCAGCCCGCCCATCAACGCCGACAGCAGCCGCATCAGCGCATCCTGGTCGAGCAGGTTGCCGACCGACCCAAGGGCGTAGGGGACTGTCTCCAGTGCGTAATACAGCGGCGGCTGGGACGCCGACACCCCGGTCCCGCCTTCCGGCCCCGAGCGTGGGAGCGGCTTGGCGAGATCGCGTTCCAGCGTGTGCTGCTGCGCGGACGTCGAGATCGTGCCCTGTTCGGAGTGGAAGCGCACCTGTGAGTAGTTCAGGCCGTTGAGCACCGTGTACTCGGCCGGCGGGAAGGTTTCGGCGCTCGACTTGGGCAGCTTTCCGGTCTCGGCCAGGCGCTGCACGTAGGCGAAATGAGACGGTTCGTCGGGGATCTCGAATGGGGGCGAGATCACCGACCAGCAGGCGGCGTTCAGAAATGCCACCAGCGCGCACACCCATGCCGCCCGCGGCACCCGTCGCAGCAGGTGGCCCAGCAGCGGTCCAAGCTGCTGCTGCTCGCCGGGCGCGCGTCTGCGAGCGGCTCGGCGGCGGGCATCCCGGGCGCCGCGCGTGAACGACCGCGCTCCGACCGCTGGAGTTGCGCGGGGGTCGCCCTGTCTTGGCCCGATCTTCCCGGGCGCGGACGTCTTCCTGGGCGTGGGCGTCTTCCCGGGCGCGGACGTCTTCCTGGGCGTGGACGTCTTCCCGGGCACGGACGTCTTCCCGGAAGCGGAAGTCTTCCCGGGCGTGGACGTCTTCCCGGGCGCGGAAATCTTCCCGGGCGTGGACGTCTTCCCGGAAGCGGAAGTCTTCCCGGGCACCGACGTCTTTCCGGGAGTGGACGCCTTCACAGGTGCGGAGATCCTGGAGCGCCTGCTCATCGCAGCTCCTTCACGACCAGCCACGAGGTGAGCGTGACGAACGACGCCACGAGCGCCATCACAAGCAGCGCGTTCCACGTGCCGCTCGCCGTGCGGCCGAGGCCGAGACGGTGCGCAACGGCGCTTGCGCGCGACCACCACGAGCTGGGGCCCGGGCGCAGGTATTCGATGTTCATGCGACCGGGCAGGGTTTCCTTCCCGGATACCGCCGCTCGCGTGTGGCTGGTCGGCGAGCCGCGCATGACCACCTTCCCGTTCATCTGCGACATCGCAAAGCACACCTTCACCGGCGCCACCGTGTGTGGCAGCGGCTGCACGGGGATCGTCACCGAGGCGTCCGACCAGCCGGGCTGGGCCACTCCGCGCGCCACCACGCGTGCGCCCGACAGCACCCTCACCGCCACCCGTGGGCCGAGCGCGGCGGTCAGGCTGAGGCGCAGAGCGGTCGTGCCACGCGGCAGCGTTTCGCCCTCCTGGCAGGCCGATGCTGGCTTGCTGGTGCTCACCACGGTGTGTTCGGCGGCCACGCCCTTACGTGCGACCGTCAGCGGCGCGTGCGCGAGCACGATCGCCAATGTGAACGCGATCAGCGCCAATCCGACCGCCAGCGCCACCCTGATCCTCATCAGCGCCGCCGCAGCCCGATGATGCTGAGCAGGAACGAGGCAAACACCACCTGGATGCCGAGCACCAGCAGCGTCGCCGCGAGGATCGCCAGACGCTCCTCGGAGAGGCTGCCGAAACCGCGTGTCGCCCACTCCAGCAGGATCCCGGCGAGGATCGCCAGCCCCACCGCGGCGATCGCGCCGCCGAGCAGCAGGCCGTGCTCCAGCCGGTAGCGCGCCCACATGCGCTCAAACCAGGGGTCGCGCTCGCCCATGAAGCAGATCCCATACGTGCGCGCGCACAGCCCGAGCGTGACGACCTGAGTGCCGACGATCAAAAGCAGCGAGCCCCCGATCAGCGCGTGCACTTCCCAGCGGCGTCCCAGCACGTCGATGTGTGCCAGCACCATCGCGCAGATCACGCCCCCCAGCGCCGCCATCGCCATGCCCGGGAAGATGAACAGGTGCCGAGGCGAGTGCATCATCAGATAGCGCAGGTGCCGCCAGCCGTCGCGGAAGCTCGACAGCTTCGACTCGCCCCCGCGTGGGCGGTATTCGATCGGCAGCTGATCGATGACGAGGCCCGCCTTCGCCGCCCGTACGACCATCTCGGAGGCGAACTCCATGCCACTGGTGCGTAGATCCAAACGTTCGAGGTGCTCGCGGCGGAACGCGCGCATCCCGCAGTGCGCGTCGTTGACGCCGGTGTGGAACAGCAGGTTCAGGAAGCGCGACAGCAGCGGGTTGCCGATGTAGCGGTGATGCCACGGCATCGCGCCCGGCTGGATGTTGTGCATCCGATCGCCGATCACCATGTCCGCACCCGCTTGCAGGCTGGCGAGGAAGCGGGGGATCTCGTTGAAGTCGTAGGTGAGGTCGGCGTCGGCCATCAGGATGTACGCCCCGCGCGCGGCCGCAAACCCGGCGATGTAGGCGCTGCCGTAGCCGCGCACCGGCTGGTGGATCACCCGCGCGCCCGCCATCTCCGCCAGCGCGGCGCTGCCGTCCACCGAGCCGTTGTCGGCGACCACCACCTCGCCGGCGATCCCCGCCGCCGTCATCGCGGCGCGCGCGGTGGCGACGCACTGCTCGATGTTCTCTGCCTCGTTCAGGCAGGGGATCACCACCGACACGAGGCATGCCGGCTCGCCGTGGCTTTCGGTGAGGAGGGCGTTGGTGGTGGTGGTGCTCATCTCGGCATGGCTGATCGGTCCGCGCGAGGGCGGACGGTTTGGATGCGTCGGGATAGTGAGACCGACCGACCGAACGTTGGCCGATCGCCGAAAGAGGGTCAAACGGTCGTTACGATGCGCTGTATCGCCGGGGTCGGGGTCGTCCGTCTGTGTCTCCGATCGGCCGGTTGGGGTGGGGGTGTGTAGGCACTTTTCAGAGCCCAACCCTTCATTTTGTGAAGTGGTAGGGGCGTTAAAAATGCATTCCGCCGCCGCACCCCGCCCTCGGTGGGGCGATAGGACGCGGCCGCTGCCCGGTCGGGCTACTCGGCGCTCTTGATCGTGGCGATCGGGGCGCCCGCGGCGATCGGGGCGCCCTCGGCGATCGGCAGCTCGGCGATCACGCCGCTCTTGTGGGCGGTGATCTCGTTCTCCATCTTCATCGCCTCGATGATGCACAGCAGCTGGCCCTCCTGCACGGTGTCGCCCTGCTTGACCAGCACCTTCCACATGTTGCCCTGCAGGGGGGAGGGGAGGATATCGGCCCCGCCCGCCCCCCCCGCCGCCGCCGACTTGCGCTCGCCGCGGCGCGGGGGGCGGCGGGCGCCGGCCGCCCCGTTCAGCGCGCCTGCACCCGCCTGCCCGTGCACGGCCCCGGAGGGGGGGCCCACCACCTTCACGTCGAAGCGCCTGCCCGACACCTCCACCGTGTAGGACTGCTCGACCTTCTCCGCCTCCTGCTCGGTGGGGTCCTCGGCGGCCGCTGCGCTCTCCTGCGGCTTCTCAAACGCCAGCGTCTTCAGCCAGGCGCGGTCCTCCAGGAGGTCCCGGCAGGTCTCCCCGCGCGCCCACTGCTCGGTGGCGAGGAGCGCTTTGTGGAAGGGGATCAGCGTGCGCAGGCCCTCGATCTCGTATTCGGCGAGCGCCCGCAGCATCCGCTGGGTGGCCTGCTGGCGGTCGGCGTCCCACACGATCAGCTTCGCCACCATCGGGTCGTACATCGGCGACACCTCGCCGCCCTCGCCGACGCCGGAGTCGACGCGCACGCCGGGCCCCGTCGGCTCGCGATAGCGGCCGATCTTCCCGGGTGCGGGAGCGAAGTTCTTCGAGGCGTCCTCGGCGTTGATGCGGCACTCGATCGCGTGGCCGCGCAGCCGCACGTCCTCCTGCGTGTAGGAGAGCGGCTCGCCGGCGGCGGCGCGGATCCCCTCCTTGACGATGTCGATGCCCGTGGTTAGCTCCGTCACGCAGTGCTCCACCTGCACGCGCGTATTCATCTCCAGGAAGAAGTACTCCGGCGCGGAGCCCGCGGCGCGGGCGGGCGGGCTTCCATTCCCCGTGGGGAGGGCCAGCAGCCCCTCGATCGTGCCGGCGCCCACGTAGTCCACCGCGCGCGCCGCCTCCACCCCGATCTTGCCGATCCGTTCGCGCATCTCGGCGTCCACCACCCATTCGGGCGCCGGGCACTCCTCGATCACCTTCTGGTGGCGGCGCTGGATCGAGCAGTCGCGCTCGCCGAGGTGGATCACGTTGCCGTGCCGGTCGGCCAGCACCTGCACCTCGACGTGACGCGGGTCGGGCAGGTAGCGCTCCAGGTAGACGGTGGGGTCGGAGAAGAACTTCTCACCCTCGCGGCTGGCTCCCTCGAACGCGCTCTCCAGCTCCTCCTCGACGAGCGCCACACGGAAGCCCTTGCCGCCGCCGCCCCCTGCCGCCTTGACCGCCACCGGGAAGCCGATCTCGCCCGTGGCGATCCGCAGCGCCTCGGCGACGGTCGCCACCGGCTGGGTGGTGCCCGGCACGATCGGCACGCCCGCGGCCTGCATCAGCTCGCGCGCGCGCGTCTTCGAGCCCATCGCCTCGATCGCGCTGGGGGGCGGTCCGATGAACACCACCCCCGCGTCGGCGCATGCCTGCGCGAATGGGGCGTTCTCCGCCAGGAAGCCGTACCCAGGGTGGATCGCCTCCGCGCCCGAGCGCGCCGCGGCGTCGAGGATCTTTTCGATGCTCAGGTAGTTCTCCGCCGCCGGACCCCCACCGAGGTTGTAGGCCTCATCGGCGCGGCCCACGTGCAGGGCGTCGCGGTCGTGCTCGGAGTACACCGCCACCGAGGCGATCCCCAGCTCCTCCAGGGCGCGCACGATACGCACGGCGATCTCGCCCCGGTTGGCTACAAGCACCTTCGTAAACATGGAGGGCCGGCAGATTACCACCCGGTTGGGGTCCGCCCCGATCGGAGTGCGTGTCCCTGGCGCGACCGGCGTTTGAGCAGGCGCCCGCGCCCGGGGTAAGCGCTCCACAGACCCCGGACGCGGGTATCGGCACCGCCCTGGCGCGCTCTCGCGCTCGGTGCCTGCCTGCCGGCGCGCGGCGCTGAGCCGCCTCGCCGGTACGTTTATCGACGCCGCCAAAGCGCGAGTTCTACTTGTCGGGCCAAACTCGAATGTCTGTCGAAAGGGACGGCAGGACGTATGCCCGAACTACGTAGCCTGGCCGGGCGAGGGTGGCCGGGTGTTCGAGTCGGCCCGGGCGCCGGGTGGCCGGGTGTTTCGAGAGTCGGCTCGGGCGCCAGTGGCCGGGTGTTCGAGTCGGCCCGGGCGCCGGGTGGCCGGGTGTTTCGAGAGTCGGCCCGGGCGCCGGGTGGCCGGGTGTTTCGAGAGTCGGCTCGGGCGCCAGGTGGCAGGGCGCACGGCGTCGGAGAGCGGTGTTCAGGCGGCCCCGACCATCCCCGCACCGACGGTCTCGTTGGTGGCTTCGTCGATCAGGATGAAGCTGCCGGTGCGGCGGTTGGAACGGTAGGGGTCGAACGCCAGCGGGGTGCTGGTGCGCAGGCGCACCCTGCCGATGTCGTTGAGCGCCAACTCCCGGGGCGCGCTGGCGCGTTCCAGCGTATGCACGTCCACCACGTCTTCCAGCGCGTCCACGATCGCGGTGGCGCCGCGCGTGGTGTGCTTGATCACATACCGCCCCCCGGCGCGCAGCGGGCGCTCGTTCAACCAGCACACGTCGGCCTGCAGCTCTCTGCTCACCGTTGGGGCCTCCTCCGCGCGGCAGATCAGCTCGCCGCGCGAGACGTCCAGCTCGTCCTCCAGGCGCAGTGTCACCGACATCGGCGCCTGCGCCTCATCCAGTTCACCCTCGAACGTGTCGATCGCGGCGATTCGCGTGCTCAGGCCACTCGGCAGCGCCACCACCTCTTCGCCCACGCGCAACGCGCCGCTTGCCAGTTGCCCGGCATAGCCGCGGTAGTCGCCGTGATCCGAATGCCCCCCCGGGCGGGCGGGAACTCCATTCGCGGTGCCATTCGACGGCCGGATCACCCACTGCACGGGGAAGCGCGCCTGGGTGTCGTAGGGGTGGTCGTATGCCACCTCCACCTCCTCCAGGAACTCCAGCAACGGCTGGTCCTCATACCACTGCATTCGCGGCGAGCGCTCCACCACGTTGTCGCCCTCCAGCGCGGAGATCGGGATGTAGACGATCTTGGCGCTGCCGCTCAGCTTCGCGGCAAACCCCTCGAACTCCGCCACCAGCTCTTCAAAGCGCTCCTGTGAGTACTCCACCAGGTCCATCTTGTTGACGGCCACCACCAGGTGGGGGATGCCCAGCAGCGCGCTGATGAAGGCGTGGCGCTTGGACTGCTCCAGCACGCCCTTGCGCGCGTCCAGCAGGATCACTGCCAGGTCGGCCGTCGAGGCGCCGGTCACCATGTTGCGCGTGTACTGCTGGTGGCCGGGGCAGTCGGCGATGATGAACCGCCGTCGCGCGGTGGCGAAGTAGCGGTAGGCCACGTCGATTGTGATCCCCTGCTCGCGCTCTGCCCGCAGGCCGTCGGTGAGCAGCGCCAGGTCGAGCGCGCCCGACCCGCCGCGCCGCGCGCTGGCCAGCGCCACGTGCTCCAGCTGGTCCTCGAACACCTGCTTGGAGTCGTACAGCAGCCGCCCGATCAAAGTGCTCTTGCCGTCATCCACCGAGCCGGCGGTGGTGAAGCGCAGCAGGTCGAGGGTCATTAGAAGTACCCCGCCTTCTTGCGGTCCTCCATCGCGGCCTCCGACACGCGGTCGTCCGCGCGCGTCTCGCCCCGCTCGGTGATCCGCGTGGCGGCGATCTCCACCACCACTTCCTCGAGCGTGGCCGCCTGCGAGCGCACGCCGCCGGTGCAGCTCATGTCGCCGACGGTGCGGTAGCGCACCATCTCCGAGCTCACCCGCTCGCCGTCGATCAGCTCCACGCCCTCGCGCCACGCGTACAGCATCCCGTCGCGGCTGAACACCTCGCGCTGGTGCGCGAAGTAGATCGAGGGCACCTCCAGCTGCTCCTGGGAGATGTACTCCCACACGTCGAGCTCCGTCCAGTTGGAGAGCGGGAACACGCGCACGTTCTCGCCCTTGCGGATGCGCCCGTTGTAGAGGTTCCACAGCTCGGGGCGCTGGTTCTTGGGGTCCCACTGGCCGAAGTCGTCGCGGAAGGACATGATGCGCTCCTTCGCCCGCGCCCGCTCCTCGTCGCGGCGGGCGCCCCCGAAGGCCGCGTCGAAGCCGTGCTGGGCGATCGCGTCCAGCAGCGTCACCGTCTGCAGGCGGTTGCGCGAGGCCCGTGGCCCGGTCTCCTCCACGGCGCGCCCGCTGTCGATCGACTCCTGCACGCTGGCCACGATCAGCTCCTCGCCCAGTTCCGCCACACGACGGTCGCGGAACTCGATCACCTCGGGGAAGTTGTGGCCGGTGTCCACATGCATCAGAGGGAACGGGAACGGCGCCGGGCGGAACGCCTTCTCGGCGAGTCGCAACAGCACGATCGAGTCCTTGCCGCCGCTGAACAGCAGCACCGGTTTCTCCAGTTCGGCGGCCACCTCGCGCATCACGTGGATCGCCTCGCTCTCCAGCGCCCGCAGGTGGCTCAGCTGTGGGCGCTCCGCCACGCTCATCGTCGCTCCGGCCCCGCCGTACATGCGTCCTCCTCGTCGTTCATCGGACGGCCTCCACGTGCAGGCCGCACTCGGTCTTCTCGGTGCCCGCCCAACGGCCCTCGCGGCCGCTGCCCGGCTGGGTGCACGGCTCGCAGCCGATCGAGGCGTACCCATGATCGTGCAGTGGGTTGTAGGGCAGGTTACGCTCGTGTATACGGCGCCACAGGTCCTTCTCGGTCCAGTCGGCCAGCGGGTTGTACTTCCATAGGCCGCGTCCCTCGTCGTGTTCGATCAGCTGCGCGCCCTCGCGCGTGGGGCCCTGCTCGCGGCGGATGCCGGTGATCCAGCCCTCCGCGTGTCGCAGCGCGCGCTCCAGGGCCGCCACCTTTGCCTGCGAGCAGCAGTGCTCCGGCCCCGTCCAGCGGTCGCCTTCAGGTGCGCCGGCATCGAACACCTCGACGGAGATCCCGAAGCGCTCCTCGAACGCCCGCCAGGTGGCGAGCGTCTCCTCGAACAGCACCCCGGTGTCGATCGTCACGACCCTCACCTGCTCACCGCCCTCGACCCGCAGCAGCTCGTCGATCAGCACCGACTCCTCCTTCTGGAAGGAGCACAGCAGAACCGCACCGCTGCCGTGGCGGGTCGCTGCCTCGCGCAGGGTGTCGCTCAGACCGCGCACTCGCCCTCACCGCGGATCACTTCGAAGGGGACGCTGCGGTTCCAGTCGATGAACTGGCCCATCGTCTCCAAACCGAACTCCACGGGCAGCGAGAGGTCTTTGACGAGCGCTTCCAGCTCCGGCGTGCCCACGCGCTGCACGAAGGCGCCCCACTCCTCGCCGTCCTGGCGCGTGGACTCGTAGTGGCGCAGCCACCGCTCCACGGCATCCGGCACCCGCTTGGATGGCAGGCGCGCCTTCAGGCGCAGCCCGAACGCGATCTCTTTGCCTTCGAAGGCCCCACCGACGTGCGGGATGTAGGCGGGGATCGTGTGCTCGCCTACTTTGATCGATGCTCCCGTGAAGCCGATCGAGCCCACGTGGTGCTGGCCGCAGCCGTTGGGGCAGCCGCTGATCTTGATGTGGATCGCGCGCGTCAGGGGGTCGGAGATGTTCATCGCCTCGACCCGCTCCTGCACCGCCTGGTTGAGCCCCATCGAGCTGGTGATCCCCAGCTTGCACGAGTCGGTGCCGGGGCACGACACGACGTCGTCGATTTCCCGCGAGCCGGCGTCGCCGAGACCGAGCTCGCTGAGTGCGCGCCACACGTCGTAGGCGCTCTCGTGGCGCACCCACCGCAGCACGAGGTTCTGCTGCACGGTGGTGCGCGCATACCCGCCGGAGTAGTCGCGCACGATCGCCGCCAACCCGCGGAACTGCTCGGGGGTGAGGTCGCCGCGCGTGATCTTCGCCTCGACCGTGACGAAGCCCTCCTGCTTCTGAGCGCGCACGTTGGCCGCCCGCCAGCGCTCGAACTCCGCGATGTCGCCGTTGGGGCTCCCATAGGCGGCCGGCGGCGCCGGGGCGCTCTCGCGCTCGTCGTCCAGGAACAGCCGGTGCTCGACCGAGAAATCCCGTTCGCTCACCCACTCGCCCTTCAGCTCCTCCTCGACCTGGCGGCGCAGCTCGTCGATCCCGTACTTGTCCACGAACACCTTGATCCGTGCCCGCGCGCGGTTGACGCGCAGCCACTCCTGGCGGTCGAAGATGCGGAAGACGGCCTCGGCGATCTTCAGGTATTCGCCGTTGTCCAGCTCGACAAACTCGTACAGCACCGGCGCCTTGCGGGGCATGATCGAGGTGCCGCCGCCAACCAGCATCTGCGCCCCGCGCACCTCGCCGGGGTGGGCGGGGTCCTCGGACTCGCGCACGCGCGCCCGGAAGGCGATGTCGTGGATTTCGCTGATCGCCCGGCCCGGCTGGCTGGCGTCGAACGCGGTCTTGATCTTGCGCGGCATCGCCTGCGTGGTGGGATGGCGCACGAAGTAGCGCACGTATGCCCCCGCATACGGGGTCATGTCGAACAGCTCGTCGCTGGCCACTCCCGCCCACGGGTCGCCGGTGACGTTGCGCACGGTGTTGCCGCACCCCTCGCGGCTGGAGAGGCCCGCCTCGCCCAGCTCGCGGATCGCCTTCTCGGCTTCCGGGAGGGGTATGTGGTGCATCTGGATGTTTTGGCGCGTCGTTATGTGCCCCTTGTTGAGCGGCACATACTTCTCGACCACGTCCGCGAACTTCTCCAGCTGCTCCGGGGTGATCCCCCCGAACGGCAGCTTCACGCGGATCATCTGCACGTCGGGCTGGCGCTGGCCGTACACCCCCTGCTTGAGGCGAAACTTGATGAACTCGTCCTCCGGCGTTTGCCCCTCAAGAAATTTCAGGGCCTCGGTCTTGAAGTCGTCGAACTCCCGCTGCAGAATCGGGATCACGTGGCCCGGCACGTTCTGCAGGATCTCGGGATCCTCCAGCGTGCCACGGGGGGCGGTGGGTACTGCCGTTGGCTCCATCTACGGGACCTCCTGATCCATGCCTTCTCGGGGGGTGCTTGGCGGGGGTGCTTGGGCTGCTCTGTTGCTGGCTGCTGGGGCTGCTTCGTCCAGGTTATCGGCGGCTGCCGCGATTTGGCCCTAAAGGCTAGCGACTTTTGGGTATTTATCCAGAGCGAGAGACGGCGGCTGTGTGAGAGTTGCTCACAGGCGCGTGCGCCAGGCGCCCATCCGGGGCTCCAGCCCGCTCATTCCCAGGGGTGTGGGTCTCCCCAGTCGGACGGCCACTCATCCTCGCGCCCGACGCATTCGAGCATCGCCATGCGCGTCCATAGGTCGCGCCGGTCGGCCACTGGCGCCAGCTGTGGCGCGGTGTCTCTCATGAAGCGCTCCAGCGCCGCCACCACCGCCGCGGCCTCCTGCGGCGAGGCCGCCGGGGCGATCAGTTCCAGCTGGGGGCGGCGGTTGACCATCTCCGCCCCACATTGTAGGCGCTGAAAATGATTGGCTGTATGGCCAGGACGCTGGTAGGCTCGCTGGTGTGTCCCAGGCGCTCGACGGCTTCCTCGCCGCCGCCCCGTTGCCGCAGCGCGCGGGGCTGCGAGTGTTGACCGCCCTCGGCCGGCGCCCCCGCGGTGTCTGGCTGCTCAGGCGCCTCCCGCCTGCCGATCAGCTGGCCCAGTCGCTCCTCGGGATGGAGCGCTACGAAGATCCTGTCCTCGCCCGGGCGCTCGGGTGGGACGCCGAAGCCGTTGTCGCGCGCGGGCGTGCCCTGCGTCGTGCCGAGGGGCGGCCGTGAGCCTCACCCGCACGCTCGACGCCGACGTGTGCGTGATTGGCGCCGGAGCCGGCGGCGCGGTGGCGGCCGCGGAGCTGGCCGAGGGCGGGGCGCGGGTGGTGGTGCTGGAGCAGGGCTATCACCACGACCCCGACGACTTCACCGCGCGGCCGATGGAGATGATGGCGCGGCTCTACCGCGACGGCGGCCAGACCGTGACCCTCGGCGCGCCCCCGATCCCGCTGCTGCTGGGCAGCGGTCTCGGGGGCACCACGCTCGTGAACTCGGGCACCTGTTTTCGCACCCCCGCGCACGTGCTGGAGCGCTGGCGGCGCGAGTGCGGGCTGGAGCTCGACGGAGGGGAGCTGGCTCCCTGCTTCGAGCGGGTCGAACGCGCCCTGTCGGTGGCGGAGGTAACGCCCGAGCTCGCCGGGGCCAACGCCGCGGTCGCCCGCCGCGGAGCCGAGCGGCTGGGCTGGTCGCACGGTTATCTGCGCCGCAACGCCCGCGGCTGCGTCGGCTCTGGGGTGTGCGCCTTCGGCTGCCCCACCTCCGCCAAGCAGCACGTCGGGATCACCTATCTACCGCGCGCGCAGGCCGCGGGGGCCACCATCATCACCGGTGCGGACGTGCGGCGGATCCTCGTCGAGGGCGGCCGCGCGCGGGGGGTGCAGGCGCGGCTCAGGGCCCCGGAGGGGGCGCGGTCTGGGGACGGAGACGGTGCGCTCGACGAGCGAGAGAGCCGACCCGGACGGTTGCGCATAAGGGGAGAGCGGTCGTGGGAGGAGTTGGAGGTGCGCGCTCCCCGCGTGGTTCTGGCCGCCGGCACGGTCCACACGCCGCTGCTGCTCGCGCGCAACGGGCTCGGGGCCGCTTCGGGACAGCTCGGGCGCAACCTCGTGCTGCACCCTGCCACAGCTGCGTTCGCGCTGATGGACGAGGTAGTCGACATGGCGCGCGGAGTGCCGCAGAGCTTCTACGTGGACGAGTTCGCCTCGGAGGGGGTTATGTTTGAGGGGATCGCGGGCCCTCCGGCGTATGCCGCGCTCTCCCTGCCGTTGACCGGCGCCCGCCATGCCGCGGCGATGGCCAACTACCGCCACCTCGCGCAGTTTGGGCTGATGGTCAGCGACAGCTCGCGCGGCAGCCTGCGCTTGGCGCGCCGTGGCCCTCCGTTGATTCGCTACGACATAGTCGAGGAGGACGTCGCGAAGTTCCGTGCCGGCATCGCCCGCCTCGATGAGCTTTTCTGTGCGGCCGGCGCCCGCGAGGTCTACCTGCCGCTGCCGGCGGGCGTGTCCCCCGAGCGAGCTCGCGCCCGCGATCTGAAACTGCTTGGCTTCCATCCCCTGGGAACCGCCCGTGCCGATGCGGACCCCGCACGCGGGGTACTCGACCCCGATCTGCGCGTGCACGGCATCGAGGGGCTGTACGTCGCCGACGGCAGCGTGATGCCCAGCTCGCTCGGGGTCAACCCGCAGATCACGATCATGGCGCTCGCCACGCGCCTGGCCCACCATCTGCTGGATCGGGCGGTCTCCCACACCGCCGGCGATGCCCCTAACACGGCGCAGGAGACACCCCATACCGCAACCGACGAGGAGGCTCAATGTCATTCCTGATCGACCCACCCTGGCTGTACTCCGCCGGGCGCACGTACGGCCGCCTGATGCCCGAGCGCACCCCCGCATCGCGCGCGGTGCATGCCGCGACCGCGAGCGCGTTCCTGGCAACGAGCATCTCGCTCTACTTCGATCGTCCCTGGACGCGCCCGATCTGGCGGCTCTGCCGGGCGCAGAGCGGCCGCGACTGGATGCTCAACTCGGGCGTGTTTCGCGTTGACTACAAGCGCGCCGGCTGGCGCACGCATCTGGTGTCGGCGCTGATCTTCGCGACCTACCCGTGGTGGCTTTTGCTCGGGGAACGTGCCGGCCGGCGGCGGTAGATAATCACCGCGCCAAAATTTTCGCGGCAAACTCGACCAGGTCGGTGGCCTGCCGGAGCGAGGTCTTGAGGTGCTGGCCGCCGACGTCGAACAGGCCGTAGTGGGCATCGTCCTTGAGGTCGAGCAGGCGGCTCAGAGAGTTGGCGGCTCGTTTTCCGCCAGGTGAGATCTTTTCGAGTAGCGCCTTGGCCTCTTGATGGCTCTGCCCGCGCGCGCGGCGTCCGAGTGCCTTGCAGCACGCTGAATCTGACGCTGCGATTCCCGCCAGTACCGACAACGCTGTGGCCGCGCTGGCGTACTCGATGTCCTGTCCTTCGCCTGAGGCCAGTTCCGCGACTTCGAGGAACTTTTGTGCATGGCGCAGGCGCGTGGTGGCGTCCCTCTCGGTGCATCGCTGCGTTCGCCCGGAGTCGTTTGGGCTCACGCCGCGTACGTCAGAGTGTCGATCTCCGACAGGGCGTCGATCTCCGGTCCATGGAGAACGATGGCATCTGAACGAAGCCTGGCTACGATCGGTGGCTCGTCGGCGAGCAGATGGGCGATTTGCGACTCGGCGACCTGTGCGATGCTGGCGCCGTTGCCCGTCCACCGGAGGACATGTGTCCGGAGATCGTCGACTTGAGAGCACCACACAGGCTCGTCTTCGTCTACGCTATTCGGCCGCACCACGAACAGGTCGACGTCGCTCTGGGTGTCTCCATCGCTCCGCGCTGTTGAGCCAAACAGCGAGGCATGGACGGGAGCGATCTGCCAGGCGTCGAACTCGTGACGGATTCGATCCAGCAGCTTTTCACGCATTCCCATGAGGATCTCGACTGCGGGGGCCGCCAGGTGATCTCTGTTCAATGCGTACAGAGACGCTCTGTTGAGCTCGGTCTGCTCGACGAGACCGTGATCTACGAGCCTGTTGAGAACGGCCATGACCCCGCTATGGGACGTTTTGCCGGTCAGGAGCGTGATTTCACGGCCCGTGAGCAGCCTGGTTGTGCCCGCGAGCACGCGCAAGACATCTCCCTCGAGTTTGGGGCAGACCGCGGCGTATGGGCGTGCTACGTCCATATCGACAGTATAGCATCCACATCGACGCTTTTCAGTCCAGATAGACTCTTTTCAATCCGCGCGGGAGCCTTGGCGAATCCGAGGGCATGGCAAACTTGACCCCTACAGCGGGATGTTGCCGTGCTTGCGCTTGGGGCCCGGCTCGCGCTTGGTCTCCAGGGTGCGCAGTGCGGTGATCAGCCGGGGGCGGGTCTCATGGGGGACGATCACGTCGTCGATATACCCGCGCTCGGCGGCGGTGTAGGGGTTGGCGAAGCGCGCCTTGTAGTCGTCCATCAGCGTTTTGCGCCGCTCCTCCGGCGTTGGGGAGCCGGCGATGTCGCGGCGGTAGATGATGTTGACCGCGCCCTCCGGCCCCATCACCGCGACCTCGGCGGTGGGCCAGGCGAAGTTGAAGTCGGCGCCGAGGTGCTTGGATGACATCACGTCGTACGCGCCGCCGTAGGCCTTGCGCGTGATGATCGTCACCTTCGGCACGGTGGCCTCCGCGAACGCGTACAGCAGCTTGGCGCCGTGGCGGATGATCCCGCCCCACTCCTGGGCGGTGCCGGGCAGAAAGCCGGGGACGTCGCAGAAGGTGAGCAGCGGGACGTTGAAGGCGTCGCAGGTGCGCACGAAGCGGGCGGCCTTGGCGGAGGCGTCGATGTCGAGCACGCCCGCGAGCTGGTTGGGCTGGTTGCCGACAATTCCCACCGTCCGGCCGTCCATGCGCGCGAAGCCGCAGACGATGTTCTTGGCGTGGTGTTCGTGCACCTCCAGGAACTCGCCGTCGTCGACGATCAGGCGCACCACGTCGCGCATGTCGTAGGGCTTGTTGGGGTTGTCGGGGACGACGTGGTCGAGCGCCTCGTCCATCCGCAGCTCCTCGTCGGTGGGCTGCACGCGCGGGGCGGTGCCGAGGTTGTTGGAGGGCAGAAAGCTCAGCAGGTAGCGGCAATCCTCCAGGCAGGCGTCCTCGTCCGCGGCGGCGAAGTGGGCGACGCCGGACTTGGTGTTGTGCGACATCGCCCCGCCCAGCTCCTCGAAGCCGACCTCCTCGCCGGTGACGGTCTTGATCACGTCAGGGCCGGTGATGAACATGTGGGAGGTCTCGGCCACCATGAAGATGAAGTCGGTGATCGCCGGCGAGTACACCGCCCCGCCGGCGCATGGCCCCATCACGAGGCTGATCTGCGGGATCACCCCCGAGGAGCGGACGTTGCGCAGGAACACGTCGCCGTAGGAGCCCAGCGAGACGACCCCCTCCTGGATGCGGGCGCCGCCGGAGTCGTTGATGCCGATCATCGGGCAGCCGATCTTGGCGGCGAGGTCCATGATCTTGCACATCTTCTCGCCCATCACCTCGCCGAGGGAGCCCCCGAAGACGGTGAAGTCCTGGCTGAACACGCACACCTGGCGGCCGTCGATCGTGCCGTGGCCGGTGACCACCGCGTCGCCCCACGGGCGGTTCTTCTGCATGTCGAACTCGTAGGTGCGGTGGCGCACGAACGTGTCGAGCTCCTGGAAGGAGCCGGGGTCCAGCAGCTTTTCGACGCGCTCGCGGGCGGTGTACTTGCCGCGATCGTGCTGCTTCTTCTCGGCCTCCGGAGCGGAGTGCAGCGCGGCGCTGCGCAGCTCCTGCAGCTGGGTGAGCTTCTCCTCGTAGGTTTCCGGTGCCTTTGCGCGCATCATGGGGCGCGGAATGTTATCCGCGCAATCGCTCATCCGGTCGTGCCACAGTGGCGTGGCGTCGCCGCCCGGGTGCGCCAGGGTGGTGTGGCGCCCGCTCAGCCGCGCGAGAACGGCCGGTGGTGGGCCGCCCCGAGGCGATCCAGCACGGCGCTCAGCAGCTGCGCGTCCTGCTCGGCCATGTCCGCTTCCACCCGGGCCAGCTCCGCCGCGAGTTCGGCGGCTAGGTCGGGAGCGGGATGCTGCTCCTCGGCGCCGGGCGCCGGGTCGGGCTCGATGGCCGCCGGATCGGGCTCGACGGCTGCCGGGTCGGGCACGACGGTTGCCCGCCGTCTACGCCAGCGCCGAAAGATCCTGGTGAAGAACATGGGAGGCGGATCCGCGACCGCCGGTGTGGGCTCTTGCTCTGCTTCCGGTTCTGGTTCTGGCTCCAGTTCTGGCTCGGACTCCAGCACCGGCTCGGGCTCCAGTTCTGGCTCGGACTCCAGCACCGGCTCGGGCTCCGGCTCCGGTTGGGCGGCGACCGGCTGGTGAGTGTCGCGGACGACGGTGAGCGTGACCTTTGTGCCCCAGCCGGATGGCTTGAGCTCGACCGTCCCGCTTGCCGACTCGGCCTCCCATGCGACGCTGGTCTCGGCCTCGACGCGGGCGATGCGGATCTCCCCGAACTCCCCGAGATGCCGCGCCAGCGACGTGGGATCGCTCAGCTCGGCCCACAGCTCGGGCGGAGACTTCACAAGGGTGCGTTGGGCCTCGATGGAGGGCATCGCCCCATGTTTCGAGAACGACGGCGGGACTCCTTCAGGCCACGGCGCGCTCCCGTCAGGCCACAGCGCGCTCCCGCGAAGGCCGAATCAGGCCCCGTGCGTGCAGCAGCTCCGCGATCTGCACCGCGTTGGTGGCCGCCCCCTTGCGCAGGTTGTCGGCGACGATCCACAGGTCGAGCGCGCGCTGGTGGCCGGGGTCGCGGCGGATGCGCCCGACGAACACGTCGTCGCTGCCGGTGGCGTCGATCGCCAGCGGGTAAAGCGCGGCGGAAGGATCGTCGAGCACGGTGACGCCTGGCGCGGCGGCGAGCAGCTCGCGGGCGCGCTGGGGGGACAGCTCGCGGCGGGTCTGCACGTTGACGGCCTCGGAGTGGCCGTTGACGACGGGCACGCGCACGCAGGTGGCGCTGACGCGAATCGCCGGGTCGCCGAGGATCTTGCGGGTCTCGTTGATCAGCTTGCGCTCCTCGTCGGTGTGGTCGTCGCCGGGCGCGAACGAGCCGGCATGGGGGAGCGCGTTGAAGGCGATCTGGTGGGCGTAGGCGCTGGGGGGCTCGATCGCGCGCTGGTGCAGAAGCGCGTGGGACTGGTCGAGCAGCTCGTCCACGGCGGACTTGCCGGTGCCGGAGACCGCCTGGTAGGTGGAGATCACCAGCCGCTCGATCCCGGCGGCGTCGTGGAGCGGCTTCAGCGCGACGACCATCTGCATGGTGGAGCAGTTGGGGTTGGCGACGATCCCGCGGTGTGTGTCCAGCGCGTCGGGGTTGACCTCCGCGACGACCAGCGGCACGTCGTCGTGCATACGCCAGCGCGAGGAGTTGTCCACCACCACGGCGCCGGCGTCGGCAAAGCGCGGCGCCCACTCGCCCGAGGTGGCGCCCCCGGCGGAGAACAGCGCCAGGTCGAAGCCCCGAATGGCGTCGTCGCCGAGCCCCTGCACGGTCAGATCCTCGCCGTCTGGGCCGGCGCCGGCGAGCACGCGTCCGGCGGAGCGCTCGGAGGCGAACGGCACGACCTCGCGCGCGGGGAACTGGCGCTCGCGCAGCAGACGCAGCATCAGCGAGCCCACCTGGCCGGTGGCGCCCACCACGGCGATGCGATAACGGTCGCTCATCGCCGTTCAGGGTATCGCGGGGTATCGCGGGCGTGGAGGCGCGCGGCGGAGAGCTATGACCCGGTGTGGGCGACCATGAAGTAGATCGTGAGGACCACCAGCAGGTCCATCAGGGCGCCGATCCCGCCGATGCGGCGGACGAGCGAATCGTGCTCGGAGCTGAACGTAATGGCGCCGTCGCTGCCCGCGGCGGCCACGTCGCGCTCGGCGACCTCGATCAGGCGCTTCTCACGCCGGCCGAGGTAGGCACCCTCGACGGCGCCGATCACGATCGCGACGCCGAGGCCCCACTGCACGAAGAACGAGCTCCACAGGTGCAGGTGGGAGGCGAGGTAGATGCCGAACACGATGACGGCCGCGAGGCCCGGCATGATCACCCGCTGGCTGATCGCGTGCAGCGCGCGGTAGAGGGCGGGCAGCGCGCGTGGGTCGGCCTTGGCGACGGCGCCGAGCAGCACGGGGTAGGCGAAGGTCGCTCCGAAGGCGAACACGACGGCGATGATGTGCAGCGCGAGGACGACTTTCCAGAAGGCGACGGCGAGGAGCACGGGGGGATCCTATTGTTCGGACAGCACATGTGCTGTCCGGTGCGAACCCGCACATGTGCGGGTTCGGGGAACGGCCGCATGCGGCCGTTCCGGCAATGCCACATGTGGCATTGCCCGCCCCGCTTTGCGGGGCAGCATGTGGGTGGCCCAGAAGTCTTAGAACGTCGGGGCGTACTTGCCGAACACGTCCTGCATTGCGCCGCACACCTCGCCCAACGAGCAGCGATCCTTGAGTGCGGCGCGGATCGCGGGCAGCAGGTTGCCCTCGCCGCGTGCCACCTCGCGCAGCTCCTCCAGGCGGCGATCGACAAACGCGTGGTCGCGGTTGGCCTTGAAGGCGGTGAGCCGCGCGACCTGTTCGTGCTCTGACTCGGGGTCCACGCGCAGCAGGTCGGGGACCTCGAGGTCGTCCTCCTCGTACCTGTTGACCCCCACCACGATGTCCTGGCCGATGCGGTAGCGCTCCTGGTAGCCCCACGCCGACTCGTCAATCTCGCCGGTGATGAAGTCCAGCGCGTCGACCGACCCGCCGAGCGCGTCCACCTTGCCGATCAGCTCCCGCGCGCGCGTCTCGATCTCGTCGGTGAGCGCCTCCACGAAGTAGGACCCGGCGAACGGGTCGACGGTGTCGGCGGCGCCCGACTCGTGGGCGAGGATCTGCTGGGTGCGCAGCGCGATCTTCGCGGCGTGCTCGGTGGGCAGCGCCAGAGCCTCGTCGAAGCCGTTGGTGTGCAGCGACTGCGTGCCACCGCACACCGCGGCGAAGCCCTGCAGCGCCACGCGCACGATGTTGTTCTCCGGCTGCTGCGCGGTCAGCGTTACGCCCCCCGTCTGCGTATGAAAGCGCAGCATCGTCGCGCGGGGGTCGGTGGCGCCGAAGCGCTCGCGCATGATCGCCGCCCACATCCGCCTCGCGGCGCGGAACTTGGCCACCTCCTGGAAGACGTTGTTGTGACCGTTGAAGAAGAACGCCAGGCGCGGCGCGAAATCGTTCACGTCGAGGCCCTTGTCGATCGCGGCCTGCACGTAGGCGATCCCCGAGCACAGCGTGAACGCCACCTCCTGCACGGCCGAGCAGCCCTTCTCGCGGAAGTGATAGCCGGAGATCGAGATCGTGTTCCATTTCGGCACCCGCTCGTGGCAGTACTGGAATAGGTCGGTCGTCAGCCGCATCGTGGGGACGGGCGGGTAGATGTAGTTGCCGCGGGCGATGTACTCCTTGAGCACGTCGTTCTGGGTGGTGCCGCGCAGCTGCTCGGAGGGCACGCCCTGCTCCTCGCCCACCAGCTCGTACAGCAGCAGCAAACAGGCGGCGGGGGCGTTGATGGTCATCGAGGTGGACACCTGATCGAGCGGGATCTCCTCGAACGCGGTGCGCATGTCGTCGATCGTGTCGATCGCCACCCCCGTGCGCCCCACCTCGCCGAGGCAGCGGGGGTTGTCGGAGTCCAGGCCCAGCTGCGTGGGCAGGTCGAACGCCATCGACAGCCCCGTCGAGCCCTTGGACAGCAGGTAGCGGTAGCGCTCGTTTGACTCCTTAGCGGAGGCATACCCGGCGTACTGGCGCATCGTCCACAGCTGCTTGCGGTACATCTCGCGGTGGGGCCCCCGCGTATAGGGGTACTCGCCCGGCTTGCCGAGCTCCAGCGGCGCGGGCAGATCCTCCTCGGTGTACAGCGGCGCGACTTCGATCCCGGAGTCGGTGAAGCGGCGCGGATCGTCGGGCCCGACGATCGGGGCGACCGTCAAACGCTCAGAATCCTCGTCGTGGGCGCTCCCGCGGGGGTATTGCTCGATCTCGGAATCCTCGTCGTCGGCGTTCCCGCGGGGGTATCGCTCGATCTCGGAATCCTCGTCGTCGGCGCTCCCGCGGGGGTATCGCTCGATGGTGGCCATGGTTGGATGATAAGGACCGTCCGCTCCCGAGAGGGTTATGCTGCCAACCGATGGCCACCTGTCTTGTAACCGGCGGCGCTGGATTTCTCGGCTCGCACCTCTGCGACGAGCTGCTGCGGCGCGGTCACCGGGTGATCTGCGTTGACAACCTCGAGACGGGGTCGCTGGCCAACATCGAGCACATCCGCGACCCGGAGCGCTTCGAGCACCTCAACCTCGACATCATCGATCCCTACTTCGTGGATGAGCCGATCGACTTCGTCTACCACCTCGCCTCGCCGGCCTCCCCGATCGACTATCTGCGCCTGCCGCTGCACACGCTGAAGGTCGGCTCCTACGGCACCCACCACACGCTCGGCCTGGCGAAGGCCAAGCGCGCGCGCTTCCTGATCGCCTCCACCAGCGAGGTGTACGGCGACCCGCTGGAACACCCGCAGTCGGAGAGCTACTGGGGGCACGTCAACCCGATCGGCCCGCGCGGCGTCTACGACGAGGCCAAGCGCTATGCGGAGGCGCTGACGATGGCCTACCACCGCCAGCAGGGCGTGGACACGGCGATCGTGAGAATCTTCAACACCTACGGCGCGCGCATGCGCCCGCACGACGGCCGCGCGATCCCCACGTTCCTGCGCCAGGCGCTGGGCAACCGGCCGATCACCGTGTTCGGCGACGGCGGCCAGACGCGCTCGTTCTGCTTCGTATCCGACCTCATCCGGGGAATCATCGCGCTGGCGGAGTCCGGCCACCACGAACCGGTCAACATCGGCAACCCCGACGAGTTCACGCTGCTGGAGCTGGCCGAGACGGTCAAGCAGGTGACTGGGTCGAGCTCGGAGATCGTGTTCGAGGCGCTGCCGGTGGACGATCCCAAGCAGCGCCGGCCCAACATCGCGCTGGCGCGGGAGCTGCTGGGCTGGTCGCCGGAGGTGGCGTTGAAGGAGGGGCTGGAGCGCACGATCAGCGAGTCGGGCATCGAGGTGCTGGTCGGCTGACGTCGGCCGAGTCTCGATCGGCCACCGCGGGCCGGCGAGCGAGGCCGGGCGGGGCGTTGCGGAGCTCAACCGTCGCCGCCCCGCGGTGCACGATCCCTACCGGGATGCATCCCGACCGCTACATATGCGAGTCTGAAGCGTTGTGAATGGCGAGATGGCCCCCGCCACGCGGATGTCTGCTACCCCGCTCGACACTCCTCCCCCCGAGATGCACCCTCTGGAATCGAGCGCCCTGACGGCGCCCCCGCCGCCGCAGGAGCCCCTGGAGATCCCGGTGTTATCGGAGGCGACGGTGCGCAGAGAGCCCTCCGCGCGCGACATGCGCCGCAAGCGCTCGCCGGCGCTGTCGTTCCTGCTGCGGGTGGAGACGGCGCGCCGCGCGCTGCGCGTGCTGACGCTGCTGGGGCTCGACTTCGTGGGGCTGTCGGCGGCGATCTTCACGGCGCTGGTGCTGAAGGCGGCGGTGCTGAGCGAAGTGAGCGCGCACGGCGCCTACGAGGAGACGCGCAGCATCCTCGCGTTCGCCTACCTGCTGACGGCGCTGCTGTTCGCGCGCTCCGGCCTGTACGCGGTGCGGGCGCAGCGGCCGGGGATGACGCGGATCGTCGGGTGCCTCTTCCAGGTGACGTTCGTGGCGCTGCTGTTTGCGCTGGTGAGCGGCGAGCACTTCTCCAGCTACTACATCTTCTGGGGTTCGCTGACGTTCGCGCTGCTGTACATCCCGGTGCTGCGCCTGCTCTATGAGCGCAGCACCGGCGCGATCCTGCGCGCGGCCGGCCACCAGCGCCGCGCGGTGCTGGTCGGCACCGGTGAGCACATCCGCGAGGTGGCGCACGCGTTGCAGGATGCGCTCCACTCGCGCATCGAGGTGGTGGGGTTCGTCTCGCCGGTGGCGCTGCCCGCCAACGGCCTGCGTTCGCTGGGCACCACCCGCGACCTCCAGCAGGTGCTGGCGAGCGAGCGCATCGACGAGGTGATCATCGCCGACCCCGACTTCCCCCAGGGCGACGCGGTGGAGCTGGTGGACCGCTGCCACCAGCGGGGGGTGCGGGTACGGATCGCGCCCTCCACGATGGAGATTTTGATCCACCGCGCGGAGTTCGTGCCGGGCGAGTCGGTGCCGCTGTTCGAGCTGAAGCCGCCCGTCTTCGAAGGGATCGACTTCGCGCTGAAGCGCACCTTCGACATCGTCGGCGCGACGCTGCTGCTGGTGGCGCTCAGCCCGTTGCTGGCGGCGATCTGGGTGGCGGTGCGGGCCACTTCGAAGGGCCCGGCACTGTTCCGCTCGATCCGCCCGGGGATCGGCGAGCGGCCGTTTGCCTGCTTGAAGTTCCGCACGATGTACGTCGACTCCGAGCACCGCCAGGCAGATCTGGAAGCGCTCAACGAGGCTTCGGGCGCCCTCTTCAAGATCCGCGACGATCCGCGCACCACCCCGGTGGGGCGCCTGTTGCGGCGCTTCTCGCTGGACGAGCTGCCGCAACTGGTGAACGTGCTGCGCGGCGAGATGTCGCTGGTCGGGCCGCGCCCGCTGCCGGAGCGGGACTTCGAACGACTGGATGACTGGCACCGCAAGCGCTATCTGGTGCTGCCCGGGATCACCGGCCTGTGGCAGGTGTCGGGCAGGGCGGAGCTGGACTTCAACGACCTCGTTCACCTCGACTTCCTCTACCTGGAGCACTGGTCGCTGGCGGTGGACCTCACGATCCTGCTGAAGACCATCCCCGCTGTGCTGACGCGTCGCGGGGCCTACTGAGCCTGGGGCCTATTGAGCCTGTGGCCCCCACTGAGCCTGTGGCCCCCACTGAGCCTGCCGTGCCGAGAGGCGCCGCGGGGCCTATTGAGTTAGATCGGCGCGCGCCCGGCCAATGCGCCGCGCGCTGAGGCTTTGGGGCCGGCGCCAGGCGGTTACGCACGGACGGTGGGGATGGGCGAGCGCCTGCCGGTAGACGCGCCACGTCTCGCGGGCGGCGTCCTCCCAGGTCCAGGTCGCCGCCACGGTGGGCTCAGCCGGCCGCTCGGGCTTGAAGGCCACGGGGTCGGGCGTCGCCGGGATCACTGCCGCACGGTCGGGTGCCTCCGGGATCAGAGCCGCACGTTCAGGTGCCGCCGGAATCACCGCCACACGCTCGCGCTCGAGCCCGAGCTCGGCGACCGCCTCGCGGGCGAGCGCCTCGCTGGGGACGATCACGTGCGAGGCGCGCTGCAGCGCGAGGTGGCGCAGATGCAGATGCATGCCGCCGCCGCGCAGCCGCTCGCTGGGGCGCTTGAGCGCGGTGAGGTCGTAGAGGGTGACCACCATCGGGCAGGGGCTGTGCAGCATCGCGCCCTGCATCCACGGTGTGTGGAAGAGGTCCGCCCCACGGGGGCGGTGGGCCTCCACGATCTCGTCCTGCTCCTCGGCGGTGTCGTGCAGCGCCTGCAGCAGCCCGCGCGAGTAGTGCCCCAGCCCCTGCGGGTCGGCGGTGGGCCGGCTATCGAACGCCAGCCTCACGGGCGTTCGTGGTCCTTCGCGTCACGACGGGAGGGCGGGGCCTCATCCTGCACGACGGGGACCCTAGTCGGTTTGCGGGGGAAGTGGTAGAGATGACAGCGGAGTTGCCGCTCCGTGCGGATTCTCCATAGCCTCAAGGGATGGCGCACGAGTATCACGAAGGCCTGTGGGAGGCTGTCCCGGAGGGCATTCGCCCACCGTACATGCGGGCCCGGCTGGACTTCCTGCTCCAGCGCGTGCCGGCGGGCGCGCATGTGCTGGACGTGGGCTGCGGCGAAGGCTGGTTCACCGCGGCGCTCGCGGCGGCGGGCAGAGAGGCGGTGGGGATCGACGTTGCGCGGGAGCCGCTGCGCCGCGCGCTCGCGCGCGATCCCAGCCTCGATCTGCGCTGCGTCCCGGCCGCGGGCGCGTGGCCGCTGGGCGACGTGAGCTTCGACGCGGTGTGGGCTGGGGAGGTGATCGAGCACGTGGCCAACACCGCCGGGTGGTTGTCGGAGGTGCGCCGGGTGCTGCGCTCGGGGGGAGCTTTGGTGTTGAGCACGCCCGCGCACGAGTGGCTTACCCGTGTGGCGCTCGGACTGTCCGCTCGCGCGTTCGCGTCCCACTTCGATCCGCGCTCCGATCACCTGCGCTTCTACACTCGCCGCACGCTGGTGGCGCTGCTGGAGGAGTTTGGCTTCGAGCCGATCGAGACGCGCGCCGTCGGCGGCTCGATCGGGCCCCTCCCCCCGCGGCGGGTGTTGCTGGTGGCGGCGCGGCGTAGGCGTTTTTGATGGGGAGCTGAGGAGGTGGAAATGTTTTTTCAACGCCCCAACACTTCACAAAATGAAGGGTTGGAGGCTGAAAAAGATGTTCCTCCAACGCCCCAACCACTTCACAAAATGAAGGGTTGGAGGCTGAAAAAGATGTTCCTCCAACGCCCCAACCACTTCACAAAATGAAGGGTTGGAGGCCGAAAAATACATATACACCCCGGACGCCGACCCACAACCAGGCAATTCATCCGCCTCAATGCACGGCCGCGGCGCCGCCGCCGCTCGCGGTGTCGCGCAGCGCCTGCAGATAGGCGTTTTGGATCGAGAGCAGTTCGGTATTTGTGGCGATCTCCGCGCGCGGCGCCACGGCCTCGGGGTTGAGGTAGACGGCGGCGCGCAATGCCTGCAGTGCGTCCTGCGGCCGAGCGACGCGCAGGTCGTATTCGCCGAGCGCCTGCCAGGTGTGGAAGTTGGACGGTTGCAGGTGCACGGCGTGCTCGTAGGTGGCGGCGGCAGCGGCCGATTGGCCGGTGCCCTCCTGCACCGCGGCAAGTGTCAGCAGCGCTTCCGCGGAGAGCGGGTCGCGGCCGATCGCTGTGTGCGCGGCTGCCAGCGCGGCGGTCGGGCTGCGCGCAACCAGCGCGAGCGCTTCGTTGGACGCGTCCACCGAGCGTTGCGGCTGCCACTGCGCCCAGGCCGCCAGCAGCGCGCAGACGATCACCGCGGCGGCGACCCCGGCACGTAGCGGGCCCACATCGCGCAATGTGAGTGAGCGCCACCGCGGGACGCCGGCAGGCACCAGCCCCAAAGCCAGCGGTCCGCGGCCAGCCACCCAGCCGGCGCACAGCAGAGCGGCGCAGGCGACACCGGGGACGTACCAGGTCCAATCCACGAACGAGTGGACGCCGAACGTCGCGGCCAGGCAGACCAGTGTGAGCAGCCCGACGCGCTCGGCGCTGTAGAAGCGCTCGGGGCCGCCGTCTGGCAGCGGCCTCCAGCGCCAGCCGCGCCAACGCCGGTTGAAGGGGTGCGTGGCGCGCCCCGCGGCGGTCAGCCAGGCGCCGAGCAGCGCGAGCACCAGCAGCAGCCCAACCAGCCCGAGGTCGGCCAGCGTCTGCACGATGAAGCCGTGCGCCTGCCCCACGTTGAGGATCGCCGTGCGGTAGCGTAGGCGCGCCGTTTCATACCCTTCGGCGCCCGCCCCCAGCAGCGGGTGATCGGAGAAGATCTCCAGCGCTTCGTTCCAGTAGCGCGCGCGCACGCTGCCGATCGCCGTCAGGCGGCCGGGTCCGTTTGAGGGCGGCGGGGCGTTGGGGTTGGTGAGCGTGCTCACCGTGTGCGAGACGCTGCCGAACAGGCCGCGGTGGCTGACGGCGAGCAGCCCGGCGAGGGCGATCACGGCGATCACGGGGAGCGCGAGCAGCACCGCGCCGGCACGTCTGCGCGTCCGCGGCGAGAGTGCGCGGCGGCCGCAGAGAAAGCCGATCGCAAGCCCCGCGAGCGTCAGCCCGGCGAGCGTCGCGGCGAGCAGCACCCCGAGCTGGTGTCCGGCGCTGACGCGTTCGGCGAGCGGTATGTCGTCGGTGGTGAGCGCGCGTTGAGAGAAGTCCCAGGCCACCACCACCAGCGCCCCGAGCGCGCCGACGCAGAGCACGGCCGCCCCGCGCAGGCGCAGCGGGACGAGGCACAGCCACAGCGCCAGCCCGAGCGCCAGCGCCGCGAGTGCGCCGCGCGAGTAGGCGAGCATCAGCGTCACCAGCATCAGCCCCATCGCGGGGTAGGCCAGCGCGTTCAGCAGGGCGTGTCCGGTGCGGCGCGCGCCCAGCCACAGACAGCCGATCGCCCCGATCGCGGCGGCCAGGCCGATCGCATTCCAGTAGCCGTAGGGCGCCTGCAGCCGCGCGTAGACGTGCCCGCTGTTCTGGGCGGCGCCCACCGCGTCGGGGAAGATCTTGGTGAGCAGCGCATAGCCGCACACGATCACCGTGGCCAACAGCACCCCTCCCAGCACCGCCGGCCAGCGCGTGGGAGTCGCACGCGCGAGCAGCACGGCGAGCGCGAACAGGGCGCCGTAGGCGAACAGGCGCCCGGCGTCCTGCCAGCTGGCGTCGGGCTGCACCGACCAGATCACCGACAGCGCCGAGAGCGCGGCGAGCGCCAGCAGCAGGCCCATCGACCACGCTCCATACACGGGCCGGCCGAAACGGGGATGCGAGCCGAACGGGGGATGCTCGCCGGAGGCTGGTGTCTCCCGGTTTCGGCCGGTGGGCGCCAGCACGATCGCCGCGGCAATCGCGACCCCGCAGGCCAGCGTCAGCGCGATCTCCACCGGGGTGCGGGTGCTGAGGTTGAGGCCGCCGCCGCCGAGGAACGTGATCAGGCAGAGGACGCCCGCGACCAGCAGTGTTGGGAGGGCGACAAGCGTAAGCCCCGCCACGCGGGCAAGCCACCTCGGCACAGCCACGGCCGCGTCAGTTGCCGGGATCGCGGGTGCGGACACGATTGCGGAGGGCACGGCCCGCCAGCAGCAGGGCGCAGGCGAGCAGGAAGGCGAGCAGTGCCAGCAGCGGCGTCGGCAGCGTGTTGAAGGCCGAGGCTAGATTGACGTGCACGACCCCCGGGTGCACCACCTCGCCGCCGACCTGCACCGGCGGCGCGCTCGCGTGGGGGATGGTTTCGAGGCTGTGTTGTTCGGTCGGCGTGGGCGGCGCCACGGCGACGGTGCCAGCCGCGCTCGGGCTGCCGGCGGCGCCGTGGTTGCCGGCGGCGTCGGCGAGCTGAGCTTTGTGGATCAGGTCGGGGCACGCGCTGTACTCGGCGAGGAAGGGTTCCATTTCCTTGATCGCCTGGCTGTAGGCCTGCTGGCTGTAGCCGGTGGGCACCGTGCCATTTCCGCAGGCTTCGTAGATCTTCGTGACTTCGCTCGTACTTGCCGTGGCGGCGACGGGGAACACAAGCGACAGCGCGGCCGCGAGGGCAAGCGCCAGGTGGGTGGGGGCCGCCTTGAGCAAGTGACGCACGCTACCAGCGCCCCCCGCGGGAAAGGCCCAGGCTGTCCAGAGCCCGCACAAAGCCATGCGCCCACGCGTCGTGCGTGTAAGCCCGCACGTCGCGCTCCCCGGCGGCGCCGAGGCGGGTGCGCAGCTCTTCGTCACCGGCCAGCCGCCGCATGGCGCCCGCCAGCGCGCCGGCGTCGCCGGCCGGCACGACCAGACCGTTGCGCCCGTCGCGCACCAGCCCGCCGGCGACGGCGCCCACGGCGTCGCTTGCGATCACGGGGAGTTTGCGGTTCATCGCCTCGTTCACCACCAACCCCCACGGCTCGCGGAAGGTGCGGGTGGCGATCGAGGGCGCCACGAGGACGTCGGCGGCGGCGTACATGTCGCGTAGCTGAGCTGGCGGCAGCGGATTGACGAAGGTGACCTCGCTCCCCACCGCGCCGCCGGCGGGGATCCAAGGGGGACTGGATCCCACGCCGACGAGGACGAGCGCGGCGGAGGGTGCCCGGAGACCGGAATCGGACCAGGCCTCAATCAGCACCCCGAGACCCTTTTCCCGCATGGGGCGCCCCGCAAACAGGAACTTCACCGCGGTTGCCGGCGGCCAGCTCCTCGGCGGGGGGCCGTCACCGGGTAACCCTTCGCCGGGGATTCCCGCGTCGGGGATTCCCGCGTCGGGGGTGCCCGTGTCGGGCGTGCCCGCGTCGGGGGTGCTGAGCGGGTGGGACCAAAACTCATTGTCCACCGACTGCGGCGCCACGTGTACGTTGCGTGCGCCACGCGCCCGCACGTAGGCGCTGACGTGGGGCCCATATGTGACAATCGCCTCCGCGGAGCGGTAGAGGCGCCGCAGCGCGAGATAGCTGAACCTGTGCGCGACGGTGCGGGGGTGTGCCCACAGCGAGGTCCAGAGGATCAACGGAGCCCCCGCTCGCCGCGCCCCGGTCCAGGCGCCGGGCAGCGCGAGTCGCCCGCCGGTGGAGACCACCACGGCACGGTGGCGTCCGGAGGCCGCGAGCGCCGCGACGTCGCGCTGGTGCAGGCGCCGGTGAGGGAAGGGAAGTCCCCCCTCGCAATCCTTGCCGGCGGCTCCCCCGTGCTGGGATGGTCCCCCGAACAGCGCAAACTCGACGCCCTCCAGCTCGTGCAGCCGTGCGAAGGCGCCCACCCGGTCGAAGGGGGCATGCCCGGTGACAAACAGCACTGGCTTCATCGTTCTCGCAGGACGTGCTCGTATGCGGCGACCGTCTGCTCGCCGCAGCGCTCCCAGGTGAAGTTGGCGGCGACCGTGGCCCGCGCGCGGCGCCCCGCCTCGCGCAGCCGCGCGGGATCGGAGAGCAGCTCGTCGATGCGCTGCGTGAGGCGCTCGATATCGCCTGGCGGCACCAGCATGAAGCCGTCGCCGGCGGCGGCGATCTCCTCCGGGCCAGGCTCGCCGCGGCAGCCGATCGCGGGCAGGCCGCCGGCCATCGCCTCGATGTAGGCCACGCCGAAGGCCTCCTCCGTGGAGGGCATCGCAAACAGCGTGCAGCGCCACGCGCGCTCGATCGCCTCACTGGGTGGGAGCTGCCCGCAGAACTGCACGCGCTCGCGAACCCCGAGGCGGGCGGCGAGCCCTTCGAGGGCCACCCGCTCGGGGCCCTCGCCGACGATCACATAGCGCAACGTGGGGTGGCGCTCGCGCAGCACGGCGAGCGCGCGCAGCACGTCGGCGTGGCGCTTGCGGGCGACCAGATGCCCGACGGTCACCAGCGCCGGCTCGGCATCCCGTGCCAGCCCGGCGCTCGGAGGGTCGGCGCCGAGGTGCACCACGCGCACCTCGCCGGCGCCGTCGGCGCGGGCGAGCTCGGCGATGCCGCGGCTGTTGGCCAGCACGAGGCGGGCGGCGCCGAGCCCGTGCGCCACCGCTTCCCGGCCCGACGTGGAGCGGGGCGCGGTGTAGAGCACGTCGCCCCCGTGCACGGAGACCACGAGCGGCACATCCAGACCGACGCGGCGCACGGCGTCACCGGCGGGGACCGCGTTGTGGGCGTGGATCAGCTCGAAGCCGAAGCGCCGGCGCAGGCGGCGTAGCGCGATCCCCAGCGCGGGGGCTGCCCAGGCGCCCCAGGATGGGTAGGAGCGCCACCGCGCGGGAGAAACGTAGGGGACGTAGACGACCTGCAGGCCGTCGCGAATCTGGCGCCGCGGCTCGCGCAACAGGCCGCCGAGCGCGCGGGCGTGCGAAGAGGTGCGTGGGGGCACGAGGCGGTGTAGCACCAGCACCTGCACCTCGGCTCCGGCGGCCTGCGCGGCGAGCGCCTGGCGGTGGGCCCACACTCCCAGGACGGGATCGCTTTGGCGGGGGTAGAACTCCGCTACGACGGCGACCTTCACCAGTGGCGGTGGGTGACGAGTGTGGTCTGGGCTTCAGCGGCCTTCAGATGGGGCCGCTCGGCGAGCAGCGCGCGGGCCTCGGCGATGGCGTCCGCGCGCGAATAGGCGTCGCCGGCGGGCGCGGCGGAATGGCGGATGGCCACGGCGTCGAGCACACCGCAGCGCCAGCGGCGCTCGCGCGCGAGCGCCGCCCAGTGCATGTCGAGGCCCCAGCCCATGCGGACATCCGGGAACGGCAGCAGCACCGGAAACGTGGTGCGGGCGAAGGCGGTGACGGGGCCGATCTCGACGAACGGCGTCTGGCGGGCCACCACGCCGGCACGGCGGCGGGTGACGCGCCAGGCGGCGTGCGAGCGCGCGCGGTGGGCCGGTTGGGCCAGCTGAAAGTCAAAGCGCTCAGCCAGAAACAACAGGCGGTCGAGGAAATGGTGGGGCAGCACCACGTCGTCGTCGACGACCAGCAGCCAGTCGCAATCGTCGGCGGGATGGGCGGCAAGCAGGCGGTTGAGGTTCTGAAACTTCCCCAGATCGCCCGGCGCGCAGAGGTGCATCTCCACGTTGTGGCGCGAGCGCATCAGCTCCGCGCGGATCGCGCCTGCCAGCGCACGCCGCTCGGGGCGCTCCACGCCAAGCACCAGCACCCGCCGGCGCGCGGGCGAGCGGCGCGCCGCGCGATCGAGACGCAGGCGCCGGGCGCCGAGCAGCTCGCGGGCATCCACCGCGCGGTCGTACAGCTCGCGCCGCACTGCGTCGAGACCGCCGACGGTGCCGCTTTCCCCGGAGAGGAAGTCCTCGGTCGTGTCGCCGCCGGGTCTCGGGGTCGCCACGGCGCTCTCGCGGTCCATGGCGTTGCCGTCGTGCCCCTTGGCGCTGAGCGTCCGCCAGCCCCCCGCGGCGTGGGGAGCGCATCGTTCCTGCGCTCCCTGTTCAAGCCGACCGAGGCTGTGGGCCGCCATCGTCAGGCCGGCGGCGCAGCGCCGGCGGATGACGTGGCCGAGGCAGCCGGCGAGCGTGCGCAGCTCGCGAGGCAGTGTTGGAGCCTCCCCGCGCCATGCGTCATAGCAACGGCTTGCGCGCCCACGGCCGCGGGCGGCGCGGGCAAGCGCCCGCAGGCGGGCGTCGGCCGGCGAGCGCCGGTGGTCGAGCGCCGCCGCGGCGACGTACAGGATCGGTCGCTCTGAGAAAGGCGGGCTCCCCTCGCCCACCTCTGGCCGACCGGCATCCCCGTGATCGTTGTGCGACGCGAGCAGCCGTTCCTGCCACTCCTGCTCGTCGCCGCCGTTCACCAGCGCCGCGTCGAACGGCCCAACTCGCTCCAGCGCCTCGCGGCGCACGGTCATGTTGGCACCCCAGGCGAAGCGCACGCGGTCGGTGTCCTGCGCTCCGAGGTCGAGCGATGTGATCGGAGGCCCCTCACGCCCGCACGAGCGCCTGCTCCACCGGGTTTGGCCTTCCAGGCGCGGGCGGATTGGTCCGGTGAAGACCTGTGTGTCGGGATGCTCGCGGGCGGCGCCCAGCAATGCCTGCAGCCATCCCGGGCCAACCTCGACGTCGTCGTCGACAAACACCAGCAGCTCGCCGTGCGAGTGGGCAACGCCGGTGTTGCGGGCGGCGTTCAGCCCGAGCGGCCGCGTGTGGTGGAGGTAGCCGGCGCCGAAGCGCGCGGCCAAAGCGCGGGTCGTGGGGGAGGGCCGGTCGTCCTCCACCACCAGCAGCTCGGCCCCGGCGGCGGCGGCCTGGGGGGCGATCGAGGCGAGCGCGACCCTCAGATAGTCGGGCCGCGCGCGGGTGGGGATGACGATCGAGGCGGTGGGGTCAGGGGGGTTCAAGATGCGAGTGTTCTCGATGCGAGTAGTCGCAATGAGAGTATTCGCATCGCGACCATGATCCTCTTCCTGCACAACCGCTACCGCGCGCCCGGGGGCGAGGAGCGAGTGGTGGAGGACCTGATGTGGCTGGTGCGCGAGCGGATGCAAGAGCCCGCGGAGCTGCTGGCGCGGGGCCCGCTGGCGGCGAGTCACGGCGGCGCGTTGGGAGAGCGCGCTCGCGCGGTGGGCGGGGGTGCCGGGAATACCGGCAGGGCGCGTGCCGCCGCGGGGCTGCTGATCGGCGGCACCGACCCGCGCGAGGTGGGGGATGCGGTGCGTCGCACCGGAGCGCGGGTGGTGCACGCCCACAACATCCACCCCACATTCGGCTGGCGCGCGCTGGCGGCGGCCCGCGACGCGGGGGCGCGGGTCGTGTTGCACCTGCATCAGTACCGCCTGGTGTGCGCGGTCGGGGTGTGCTTCACCGATGGCGAGGAGTGCACGCGCTGCCATGGCGCCAACACGTTGCCGGGGGTGTTGCGCAACTGCCGCGGCAGCCGCGCCGAGGCGCTCGTGTACGGGGCGGGCCTGGCGCTGTGGCAGCGCCGCGTGGTGGAGCAGGCCGACGCGGTGATCGTCCCGAGCGAGTTTGCGCGGGAGCGCCTGCGCGAGCTGGGCGCGCCGCTGCCGTGGGAGCGGGTGCACGTGCTGGCGCCGCCGGTGCGGGCGCTGGAGCAGGGCATGCCCGCCACGCGGCCAGGATCGGAGCGAGATGCGGGCGGCTCCGTCGCGCACCCGCCGCGGGGTGGGTATGCGCTGGTGGTGGCGCGAATGTCTCCCGAGAAGGGCATCGACGTGGCGATTGAGGCGTGCCGCAGGGTTGGCATCCCGCTGGTGGTGGCTGGAGCGGGTCTCGACGGCGGTGCCGGCGGAGCAGCCTTCAGGGCTGGGGTGGGGTCGGACGGCGGTGCCGGCAGAGCAACCTTCAGGGCGGGCGTGGGCCTGGGCGGCGGTGCCGGCGGCCCGGGCGGGGATGGCGAAGCGGTGCGCTTCGTCGGCCGCGTCGACGACATCCGCCTGGCCCAGCTGCGCGCGGGCGCGGCGCTGGCGCTGGTGCCCTCGCGCTCGGCCGAGACCTTCGGTCTGGCGGCCGCGGAGGCGATGGCCGCCGGTTTGCCCGTGGCGGGCAGCCGGGTGGGGGCGCTGTCCGAGCTGCTGGAGGAGGACGGCCTGGCGCCCCCCGGCGACGCCGGCGCGCTGGCGGGCGCAATCGAACGCGTGCGCGGCGATCCCGACGCCGGCGCCCGCGCGCTGGAGCGGGTCCGCGCGCTGTGCGCCCCTGAGCTCGTGGCCGCACGGCTGGCGGAGATTTACGAGGGTGCGACAGCTCTACACTACGCCCGATGACGACCGTCGGCATCGTCGGGCTGGGCTACGTGGGTCTACCGCTGGCGGTGGCGTTTGCGCAGGAGGGCTGCGACGTGGTGGCGGTGGACGTGGACCCGCGCAAGGTGCGGGCGATCGAGGCGGGTGAGTCATACATCGAGGACGTGCCCTCCGCGCAGCTGGGGGCGGCGGGGGAGCGGATCCATGCGACCACGCGCTACGCGCGGCTGGAGCGGGCGGACGCGGTGCTGGTGTGTGTGCCCACCCCGCTGACGCGCAACCGCGAGCCGGACCTCGGCCCGCTGCTGGAGGCCACACACGCCCTCGCCGATGTGTTGCAGGCCGGCCAACTGGTGGTGCTGGAGTCCACCACCTACCCGGGCACCACCCGCGAGCGAATGCTGCCGATTTTGGAGGAGGAGTCGGGTCTGGTGGCCGGCCGCGACTTCCACCTGGCGTTCTCCCCGGAGCGGGTTGATCCCGGCCGCACGGACTTCACGCTGCGCAACACCCCGAAGGTGGTGGGTGGTCTCACCGAGGCGTGCGCGGAGCGCGCCGAGCGCCTGTATGGGCTGGTGTGCGAGGAGATCGTGCCGGTCTCAAGCCCCGAGGCGGCGGAGCTGACGAAGCTGCTGGAGAACATCTTCCGCTCGGTGAACATCGCGCTGGTGAACGAACTGGCGATGCTCACCGACCGCATGGGGATCGACATCTGGGAGGTGGTGGACGCGGCGGCCACCAAGCCCTACGGGTTCATGCGCTTCGAGCCGGGACCGGGGATGGGCGGGCACTGCCTGCCGGTGGACCCCTTCTATCTGAGCTGGCGCGCGCGCGAGTTCGACATGGCCACGGAGTTCATCGAGCTGGCGGGCAAGGTCAACCAGCAGATGCCCTACCACTGCGTGATGAAGGTGGAGCGCGCCCTCAACGACGCGGGCCTCCCGGTCAAAGGCGCCCGGATCGCGGTGCTGGGCGTCAGCTACAAGCCGGGGGTGGGCGACGTGCGTGAATCCCCGGCGCTGAAGATCATCGCGCTGCTGGGCGCGCTGGGGGCGCAGCTCCGCTACCACGACCCCCACGTCTCGGAGCTGCCCGAGTATGGTCTGCGCAGTGTGCCTCTGGAGGACGCTCTGCGCGACGCGGATCTCGCCTTGATTGTGACGGCCCACCCCACGGTCGACCATGCGCTCGCCGCCGAGCGAGCGCGCGTGGTCGTGGACCTGCGCGGGGTCACGCGGGGCGCGGCGGTGGCAAACGCGGTGCGGCTGTGAGTGGGCTGGCGGTGGACATAGCGATCGGATGCGTCCAGGGCGAGGCGACCGCAGGGGATGAGCGATGAGCGCGACAGGTGAGCTGAACCGGCTGAGAACGGACCCGCGGGCCCCGGGCCTGCTGCTGGGCGAGGGCGCGGAGATCGGCGAGGGCGTGTCGTTTGGCGCCTACGTCGTCGTCCACGCCGGCACTGTGGTGGGCGCCGGCTGTGTGATCGAGGATCACGCGGTGCTCGGCAAGCGCCCGCGGCTGGCGCGCGGCTCCTCCGCAAAGGGGGAGGTCGGGCGCCTGGAGCTGGGCGAGCGTGTGACCGTGTGCGCCGGTGCGGTCGTGTTCGCGGGCGCCACGATCGGCGAGGAGGCGATTCTCGGCGACCAGTCGTTCGTGCGCGAGCGCTCCACGGTGGGCGCGGGCTCGGTGGTCGGCAGGGGCAGCGTGGTCGACAACGACGTGCGGGTGGGCGTGCGCGTGAAAGTGCAGACGGGCGTCTACCTCACCGCTTTCACCGTGATCGAGGACGACGTGTTTGTCGGCCCCGGCGCCACCACCACCAACGACGACACGATGGCCCGCCACGACGACTCCACCCCCCTGCGCGGCGCCACGCTGCGCCGGGCCTGCCGCGTGGGCGGCGGCACCGTCCTCACCCCCGGGGTGGAGATCGGCGAGGAGGCGTTCATCGCCGCCGGCGCGGTTGTCACCCGCGACATCCCCGCCGGCGCGGTCGCGATGGGCGTTCCCGCCCGTGTCGTGCGCGAGGTGCCGGCGGAGGATCTGCTGGAGCGCTGGCGCTGAGCCCCGCCTGGCGAACCGACTCGCCTCTGTCTCTGGGGTCGCCGGCGTGAGGCGCGAACCCGCCCGCGGCACCGCGCGAAGGTCCTCCCGCGACGATGACTCATAAATTTAGTGTGCTAGTTGACTAGCAAACTCCACAACAGGCGCGCGGGCCGCTACCGTAGGGGGGTGACTCGCGAGCCGGAGACCGGGGGCGGAGAGCTGGACCTCACGATCGATCGCCGAGCGGAGGTGCCGATCGGGGTGCAGCTGGCGTGGGCGCTGCGCGCGCGCATCCACGACGGACGTTTTGCCCCCGGCCAGCGCCTGCCGGGCCTGCGGGATCTTGCGCACGCGCTGCAGATCAACGCCAACACCGTACGCGCGGTGTACCAGCGCCTGGAGCACGAGGGGATGATCGAAAGCCAGCAGGGCAGTGGCACCTACGTCGCCGATACTGCCCACAGGGGCTCGGCCGCCGGCGCGATCGCGGCGAGCGCCGCGCAGGAGGCCCGCCAGACGGGGATCGATCCCCGCGAGGTGGCGGCCGCGCTATATGTCGAGCCCGAGCACCAGCCCGAGCCCCACGATCGGGCCGCGGAGCGCAGGCGCGTGCTGCGTATCCAGATCGCCACCCTGGAGCAGTTGCTGGTGAAGATCGAAGCCGAGCATCCCAAGCTCGTCCCGGTGTCGCGCGCGGCGGCTGCGCCACCGCGGCTGGCAGTTGCATCCGATGGGCCGCGGCTGCTGGATATGGACGAGTTGGAGCAGACCCAGACGCACCTCATCCGCCGGCTGGCGGCGCTGCAGGCCGCGCTGGACGGGCAACTGCGTCAGGGGCAGGGCGAGGCCGGCGAGCAGCTGGCCGAGCAGCATGCGCCGGAAACGGAAACGGAAACGGAAACGGAAACGACCACGGCCACGACTACGGCGCCGAAGCGCGCCCCACGGCGGCGACGACCTCCTCGACCTGCGCCTGCGTGAGTACGGCGCTCATCGGGATCGCGAGGTGAGTCGTGGCGGCGTGGTCGGTCCCCGGCAACTCCACACGGGCACCCCACGCGCGCATCGCGGGCTGGCGGTGAATGGGGGTGCGGTAGTAGGGCTTGTGGCCGATGCCTGCCGCTGCGAGCGCCGCTTCCAAAGGTCCGGGGGAGGGGTGGGCGATCACGTAGAGATGCCACGCCGGCTCCGCTCCCGCGACGGGGATGGGCAGCGTCACCAGCTCGCCGAGACCGGCCTGTTCGTAGTGGGCGCCGGCGGCGCGGCGACCGTCGGCCCACGTGTCGAGGTGGGGTAGCTGCACGCGCAGGATCGCGGCCTGCAGCTCGTCAAGGCGCGAGTTGTAGCCGACTTGGTCGTAGGTGACCTTGTCGTGCGAGCCGTGGAAGCGCAGCGTGCGCGCCCGCTCGGCGATGGCGGTGTCGGAGGTGGTGATCGCGCCGCCGTCGCCGAAGCCCCCCAGGTTCTTGGAGGGAAAGAAGGAGAACGTGGCCGCCGTGCCGAGCGCTCCGGGGCGGCCCCTGGGAGAACGTGAGCCCGCGGATTGGGCGGCGTCCTCGAGCACGGGCACCCCAAGCGCCTCGATTTCGGCGACGGGGGCGAGGTTGCCGAACAGGTGCACAGCGATCACCGCCTTCGTGCGCGGGGTCAGCGCGGCGCGCACCGTGTCGGCGGTGACGCAGTAGGTGGAGGGATCGATGTCGCAGAACACCGGCATGGCGCCTGTGGGGGGGATCGCCTCGGCGGAGGCGTAGAAGCTGAAGGAGGGCACCACCACCTCGTCGCCCGGGCCGACGCCCATCGCGCGCAGGGCGATCGTGAGCGCCTCGGTGCCGTTGGCCACGCCGATCGCGTGCGCGGCGCCGCAGTAGGCGGCGAGCTCCCGCTCGAATGCGGTCACCTCGGGGCCGAGGATGTAGCGCTCGGCGTCGAGCACCCGCGCGATCGCCGCGCGCAGCTCATCGCGCAGCGGGTCAAGCGGGGTGGAGGTGTCAAACAGGGGGACGGCCATCGCGCGGACCCTAGCGGCGCCCAAGGTCGGGGGGATCGCCACCACGGGCCCTCATGCCCCGGTGGGCTTGCCGGCGGCGGCCCTTCATGCGCACCCGGCCCCGGTGGGCTCGCCGGCCGCGGCCTCCCGCTCGCGCAGCCAGCCCACCGTGGCGGCGATGCCCTCCTCGACGCCGATCCGCGCCTCCCAGCCGAGCAGCGTGCGGGCCTTCTCGACCGACGGCCAGCGCCGCTGCACGTCCACCGTGAAGGAGGGCAGGTGCTCCAGCGCGAACGCGTCGGGGTCCTCGCCGCATGCCTCCCAGACGATCCGCGCGATCTCCGCGACGGTGAGCTCGCGGGCGGCGGAGATGTTGAAGTCCTCGTTCAGCCCGGCGGGGGAGCCCATCGCGGTGACGACCCCGTCGGCGATGTCGTCGACGTGCGTGAGCGTGCGCGTCTGCTCGCCGGAGCCGAAGATCCGCAGAGGCCGCTGCCCGGAGAGCACCTTGCGGATCAAATCGGGCACGGCGTGCGCGATGCCGGGCTCGGCGTCGGGCAGCTCGCCGGGGCCGTAGGCGTTGAAGGGGCGGCAGATCGTGTAGGGCAGGCCGTGCTCGTCGTGCGCGGCGCGGCAGTACACCTCGCCGGTGAGCTTGGAGAAGCCGTAGGCGGACAGCGGCACGGGGCAGTCGGGCAGGTGCGCCTCGGTGGTGGGGTACTCGGTGGCGCGCTCAAACACCATCGAGGAGGAGACATAGGCGAAGCGCTCGACATCCTCCTCCAGCGCGGCCCGCACGATCGCGTTGTAGAGCGCGTTGTTGACCTCCGTCAGCGTGTGGGGAAGACGGTGGAAGTTGGCGATTCCCCCGACGATCGCGGCGAGGTGGATCACGTGCGAGCAGCCGGCGGTCGCCCGCCGCGCCTGCGCGAGCTCGCGCAGGTCGCCGGTGTGCACCTCGCACCCCTCGCGCATCCACTGTGGCGCGGGCCGCTGGTCGGAGACCCGCACCTCGTACGCGGGGTCGGCGAGCAGGCGGCGCACGACCGCGGCGCCGATCGTGCCGGCGCCCCCCGTCACCAGTACGCGACTCATGCCTGCTGGCCCACCGAGGCGAGCTCTGCCGCGTAGGCGAACACCTGCCCCCCTCCCCAGCAGTTCCACGGGTCCACCACCAGGCACTCCTCGCCGGCGAGCGCGGCGATCGCGGCGAGCGCGCGGGGATCGCGGAACTCCGAATGGTTGGCGGCCACGACCACCGCATCGGCGCCTTCCAGTGTCTGCTCAAGCGGTGCCGTGGGGGTGGCAACGTGTGGATCGTGCACGGCCACATCGGCCAGCTCGCGCTCCAGCAAACGGATCAGCTTGTGCGCGAGCGAGTCGCGCTCGTCGTCGGTGTCGGCCTTGAAGGCGAGGCCGAGCACCGCGACCTTGCGGTTGGCCAGCGTCCCGAGGCGCCGGCGCATCCCTTCGACCAGGAACAGCGGCACCGACTCGTTGACGCGCGAGACCGCCAGCAGCATCCCCGGGGCGTTGGAGCGCTCCTCGGAGAAGGCGAAGTCCTTGCGCAGGCAGGTGCCGGCGGTGAGCCCCGGCTGGGCGAGGCCGCCGCGGGGGTAGTCGCGGTTGACGAGGTCGATCACCTCGAACACGTTGGCGCCGTGGCGCTCGCAGTCCATCATCAGGAGGTTGGGCAGCGCGAAGAGGGTGTAGCGCAGGATGTTGGCCCAGATCTTCGCCAGCTCCGCCTGTACGGGGGTGGTGTGCACGATCGGCGCGTCGAACACCCCGAACAGCTCGGCCGCCACCTCGCCCGAGCGGGCGCCGACGCCGCCGACGATGCAGGGCAGCGTGTCGATCTCCTCCAGGAAGCGCCCGGCGGCGATCCGCTCGGGGGCGTGCGCGACGAACACATCCTCGCCGACGCGAAAGCCGCGGTGCTTCTCCAGATAGCCCGCCACGAACTCGGTCGTGCCGGGCGCGACGGTGGAGCGCAGCACGAGTGAGTGCCCGGGCGCGAGCACCCCGAGCAGGTCGTCCAGGGCGGAGCGGATGTCGCGCATGTCGATCTCGATGTGCGAGAAGGAGGGGGTGCCGAGCGTGATCACGATGTGCCGTGCCCGGGCGGCGTCGGCCACGCGTTCGGAGAGTCGCAGACGCCCATCTGCGCCCACGCCGCCGGCTCCAACCCCCTCCTCCCCCTTCCCCCTTGCCGTTCGCTGGCTGCGCACGCGCTCCAGCAGCTCCTGCGCGCCGGTCTCCTGGAAGGGCATCACGCCCTCGCGCACGGCTCCAAGGCGGGCGGCGTCGTTGTCGATCCCGATCACCCGCAGGCCGCGGTCGGCGAACGAGAGTGCGAGCGGCAGCCCGACGCGGCCAAGGCCGATCACGGAAACGTCGGCGGTGTGCTCCAGCGCGGTCACGGGCCCAGATTAGCTTTCCGTGCCCGTGAGCGGGCGCCCTTGACCCGCAAATGAGCGCCCTCGCTTGGATGAAGTCCCAGGTTTACGGGTCGGCGTGGCTGGTTGTGCATGTTCTTTTTCGGACTCCAACCCTTCATTTTGTGAAGTGACTAGCTGGGTTGGATGCTTTATTTTGGGACTCCAACCCTTCATTTTGTGAAGTGGTTGGGGTGCAAAAAAGACATTCGCCACCCTCCCCCTCCCCCTCCCCCTTCGCCTCCTCGATTTCCGATCAGCGGCGTCGCTCGCGCCGGTACTGACGCGCAAAGTCCACGACGAAGCGGGGGTTGTAGCGGGCGTAGCGCCGCCACAGCCGGCGCGGCTCGCGCGCCAGCCGGTAGGCCCACTCCAGCCCGTTGCGTTGCATCCACCCCGGCGCCTGGGGGACGAGACCGGCGTGAAAGTCGAAGGCCGCGCCGACGCCCACCAGCAGCGGTGCGCTAAGGCAGGGGCGCATCCGCTGCATCCACTGCTCCTGCTTGGGCTGCCCGATGCCGACCCACACCACCTGCGCGCCACAGCCGTCGATCTCCGCGGTCACGCGCCGCTCCTCCTCGGGCGTGAGCTCGCGGAAGGGGGGCGACCAACCACCGGCGATCGCCAGGCCGGGGAAGCGCTCGCGCAGGCGGCATTCCAACAACTCCAGTGCCTCGGGGGTGCGGCCTCCGTAGAGGTAGATCGGCGTTCCATCGTCCGCCGCGCGCGCGCAGAAGGCCGCCATCAGGTCGGGCCCGTAGATGCGTGTGGCGCCGCGGTGGCCGAGCAGGCGCAGCGCCCACACCAGCGGCATCCCGTCGGGCACGGCGAGCGTGGCGCCCAGCGTGGCGGCGAGCGTGGCGGGCTGCTCGCGCGCGCTCATCACGAGGTTGACGGCGGCGGCCGTCACATAGCCCTGCTCGCCGGTGGCGATCATCGCCTGCATCCAGTCGAGCACCCGCTCGTAGTCGGAGACCGCGAGCGGGATGCCGAGGATCTCCGCGCGGGGCGGGGTTGCCGGGAGGAGGGAGGGGGAGGGGGAGGGGATGGTGGTGAAGATACCGTCGCCCAGGTGCTGCCGGGCCATGCCGTTGTCGCGCTGGTGCTGGCGGGGCCGTGCGGTTTTCGCCAAGCAACAGCTCTCTCGACCCCATCCGAAACTACCGATTTGCACGCGTTTTATTTGTTCTGATTTGATTGGATCGCAAGATTCCCGCAAGTCGTAGTCTTCGGGACCATGAGCCCCTTGACGCTGCGCCGCTACCGTGCCGAGCGCCTGCTGCGCCAGGAGTTCGGGGGGCTGCGCGAGGAGGTGCTGCGGAGCGTTCGTGGGCGCCTGCGCGCCCGCGGCGTGCACATCGATGGCGGCGATCTCGAAGCGTGCTACGCCCAGGCGTGGCAGGGCCTCTACGCCGCAACCGCCGCGGGTGAGGAGATTGCCAACCCGGGTGGCTGGCTGGCGGTGGTGACGTTCCGGCGCGCGATCGACGAGCACCGCGGCGCCCGCGCACGCGGGTTTGACAGCTTCGCTCAGGTCGAGCCCCCCGGCCCCGAGCGCGCGGAGGTGGGGCACGCGGCGATGGGCAATGCGGCGGTGGGGCACGCAGCCCACGCCGAGCCCGATCTTGCGGCGGAACTCGACGACCGTGCCCGGTTGCGCCACCTCTTCGAGGCTCTGCGCAGCCGCCTCAGCGCGCGCGAGTGCGAGGCGGCTGCGCTCTGCTATCTGCAGGGCCTCACGCGCGCGCAGGCGGCACGTCAGATGGGGATCAGCGAGGCGCGCATGACGAAGCTGATGGAGGGCCGCGGCCCGGGTAGCCAGGGGGTGGCGGGCAAGGTGGGGGAGTTGCTGGAGGCGATCCGCGGCGGGCAGTGGTGTGAGCAGCAGGGTTCGTTGATGCGCGGCTTCGCGTTCGGCATCCTCGACCCTCGCGGCGAGCGCTACCGCCTCGCGCGTCTGCACCAACGCGAGTGCCCGGCCTGTCGCGCCTACGTCCTCTCCCTGCGCGGCCTCGCCGCGGTGCTGCCGCCGCTGCCGCTGCCGTGGGGGCTGGGATTTGGAGGCCCCCACACGGCCCCGCCTTCCTCTGCTCGAGCCTTGCCCACCCACGCCGGGGCGGGCGCCAAGGCGGGAGCGGGGACTGGCGCCGGGGCGCTCACGGCCTCAGGTGCTGCGGGCGCCGGGGGTGTCGCGGGCGGAGGCTGGCTGCTGGGCGGCTCGGTGGGTGTGAAGCTGGCGGTGGGTTGTGTGCTGGCGCTGAGCGTCGGGTGTGTGGCGCTCACGGTTGCGCCCCACCGCGCGGGAGCACCCCATCGAGGCCGTGGGCGTCGCCTGGCGAGCGCCTCGCTGGCGGATACGGGGGCAACCGCGACGGGGTCGCCTGCACTCGCGGGATCGACCGCTCTCGGTGCGGCTGTCTTGGGGCGCTCGTCCGAGAAGGCCGTCTCGCCGAGTATCTCGCCGGCCGCGCGCGCTGCCGCGGTGAGACGGGCCGCGGGCCGGCACGCCCAGCGCGAGTTCGGCCTCGAACAACCCGCCTCCGCGACGGGGACGACAGGCTCGTCGCGACAGTCTGCGCTCCTCGCCGCCCGTGCGGCCTCGGTCCAGCGGGCGGGCACCACCGCGTCGGCGGTAAGCGTCGCGGAATCCAACTCCGGCGGTTCGCAACCCAAATCGGCCTCGACGACGAGCGGCCCCCCGAGTCACGCGGAACGGGAGTTCGGGCCTGAATAAAAGGCCGTCGTGGTGTGTTGTGTTTGCTCTCTTTTTGGGCCTATAACCAAACAAGACCAAGACTTAGTCTTATTTGGCTAGGGTCTCGAAAGCTCGAAAGTTTGTGCTTATACCCCTCGGCACCCGGGTCGGTATGAACCTCAGAGCCGCGGGAACACTTTGGTGAGCAGCCTCAACCCGAGCGGGTTGCCGCGCGGGCGCATGCGGCCGGTGGCCAGCGCGCGCACCGGGGTGAGGCGGTCGCCGATGATGTCCACGAAGTCCTGCCAGGCGATCCGCAGGCGCACGTCGGCGCTTGGCGACGCTCCCTCGGCGACGGCGGAGGAGCCATTTTCGACGGTGAGGTGCCAGGTGGGGACGTCGGGGTCGGTGAACTCCCACTGGATGATCGTGGGACGGCGCAGCCCGTGGTTGGGATTGACCTGGCGGCGCACCGTGTCGAACAGCAGCGCCACCGTTTCGGGATCGCGCATCGAGGGGCCATCGCGCACCCCGAGCACCCCCGCCTGGGCCAGGCGCCGCCCGCGCTGGGAGAGTTCCAGCGGCGTGAGGCCGGGGGGGAACAGCGGCGGGCCGGGCAGCGTCTCGGCGGGCATCCCGGCGGAGCGCAGCTTGGTCGTCAGCGAGTTGACGCCTTCGGGGCCGATCCGGTCGAAGCTGTAGCCGAACACGGTCAGATAGTTTTCGTCCCAGCCGGGGGGCATCAGCACCTGGGCGGTGTAGCGGGTGACGTCGTGCAGGATGCGCGACACCGCCTTGGGGACGCCGACGGGATCTTCCCGGCGCAGGTCGGCCAGCAGCTTCACGCCGAAGCCGATGTGGCGCTGCTCGTCGGCCTGGATGTTCTGCATCCCCTCGCGGAAGGCCGGCAGTTTGTCGCGCTCTTCCAGGTAGCTGCAGATCAGGTGCTGCCCGGGCTGGGCGAGCGTGCCCTCGATCACGATGTGGTAGAGCGTCACCGCCGCCGCGAGTTTGGCGGGCGAGTGGTCGGCGCGCAGTTCGTCGGCCATCCGGTCGAGGCGTTCGAAGATCTTGCGAAAGCCGGGGCTGAGCTGCGGCTTGACCGCGGCGAGGCCGCTCGCCATCGAGCCATCGCCGACCCCGGCCACCTCGTGCATGAAGCGCTTGAAAAACACCGCGTGGCGCGCCTCGTCGACCTGCTGGGTGGTGATGAAGTACTTCTGCTCCACGCGCGGCGCGGCGTCGATGTAGGGCGACAGATTGTCGGCCACCGCGTCCTCGCCCCAGAAGAACAGCGCGTAGTTCCACAGCGCCGCCTGGCGTTCGAAGTCCGAGAACTCCTCCCGCCACTGGCGGGCATCCTCGGTGAAATCGAGCTCGGTGGCGCTCCAGTTGCCTCGCTCCCAGCGGGCGTACAAATCCTCGTAGGAGATCGCGTCGGCGGGGAGGCTGCCGAGCGCGGCCGCGGCCGGTGGACTGTCGCCGTTGACGGTCGCGCTCGGCGCGCCGGCGGAGGTGGGGGTAGCGCTGCTCGCCATTTTCGTCTGCTCCTGTGGTCGTGGGCCGCGGCGGCCCGCGTCCTGGCTGGCGAGCCAGGCGACATTATGACACCCACCCACGGTGGGCGCCAGCGCCGGCGATAGGCTCTGCCCCGGATGAGGCTGATTGCGCCCCTGCGCGCGGCCCCCGCCACGGTGCCCGCCCTTGGCGCGCTCGCGCTGATGGTGGTGTGGGCCACGGATCAGGCCGGCTACCCGCTCACCCACTGGGCGCCCGGCGGGCTGATCGTGCTCGCGCTGCTGGCGATCGCGCTGCTGGCCGCCCCCCCGCGCTGGGCGGGTGGGGCGGGGATTCCCATCCCGGTGCGGGTCGCCGTGGGCTGCCTGGCCGCCTACACGGCGCTCAGCTTCCTCTCGATCCTGTGGGCCGGCGTGCCTGGGGACGCCTGGGAAGGGGCCAACCGCACGCTGCTCTATCTGCTGGTGTTTGCGCTGTTTGCCTGCTGGGCGCAGACCGGCCCCACGGCGGCGCTGCTGCTGTGCGCGTGGACGCTGGCGATCGTCGGGGTGGCGCTGTTCGCGCTGGTGCATCTCGACGCCGCCGCCGGCGCGGCGCACCTGCTCGCGCTGCTCCCCGGTGGGCGGCTGGTGTACCCGTCGGGCTACGTCAACGCCGACGCCGCGCTGTGGCTGATCGCCGCCTGGCCGGCGCTGCTGCTGGCGCGTGAGCGACGGCTGCCATGGTGGTTGCGGGGCGCGCTGGCGGGCGGTGCGGTGCTGCTGGCCGAGATCGCGCTGCTCGGCCAGAGCCGCGGTGCGGTGTACGTCACGCCGGTGATGCTGGTGCTGGTGTTCGCGCTGCTCCCCGGCCGCGTGCGCACGTTCACGCTGCTGGCGCCGGTGGCGGCGGGGATCGGCGCGGGCGCCCCGGCGGTGTTGCGCGTGGACGGGCGGGTCGTCGCGCTGGAAGGCGCGTCGCACGGTGCGGCCGCCCTGCGCGGTGCCGAAGCGGCCGTTCACGCCGCCGTGGTGGCGACGCTGCTCAGCGCGCTCGCGGTCGGCGCGGTGGTGGCGGTGGGGGCCGCGATCGAGAGCCGGCGTACGCTCTCCCCGGCGGCGGCCGCGCGGGTGCACCGGGGTCTCGCCGCGGTTGCGGTGGCCCTGCTGGTGGCGTTGCTGGCTGGTGGCCTGGCGGTGGCGGGCGACCCGGTGGCACGGGCACGCCATGCGTGGGACACGTTCAAGAGCCCCAAGGGCTACGCCGCCAACAACAGCACCACCGGCAGCCGTCTCACCGGCGGGCTGGGCTCCAGCCGCTACGACTTCTACCGCGTGGCGCTCGACGAATTCGCCGCGCACCCGCTGCTGGGGATCGGCGCCGACAACTTCGCTGAGTCCTACCTCGCGCACGGGCGTTCCACCGAGACCCCGCGCTACCCGCACAGCGTGGAGCTGCGCACGCTCGCGCAAACCGGCGTGGTGGGGGCGCTACTCGCCCTCGTCGGCTTGGGTGCGGCGCTGCTGGCGGCTTGGCGGGCGCTCACGCAACGCCACCCCGACGCCGCTCTTGCGCGCGCGGTCGCCGCGGCGGCAGTGGCGGGCTTTGCCTACTGGGCCGTGCACGGCTCGGTCGACTGGTTTTGGGAGTTTGCCGGCCTGGGGGCGCCCGCCTTCGCGCTGCTCGGCCTCGCCTGCGCGCTGGCGCCGCGCGCCCCGCTGGCGCAGAAGGTGACGGCGGCTGGCGACTTCGGGACTTTGCCGGCCCCCGACCAATCGCTCGCCGCCGATTCCCGGTCCTTCGCCGGTGGCCCCACTGGTGCTCGCAACGATCGCCGACGCTGGCCGATTGCGCTGGGCGCCCTCGCCGCGCTGGCGGCGATCCTCTCCTTCACGGCCCCATGGCTGAGCGGCCTCGAGGTCAAAAGCGCCGCCGGCGTGTGGGTGCGCTCCCCGGCGCAGGCGTACGCACGCCTCGACCACGCCGCGCGCCTTGACCCGCTGAGCGACGAACCGTACGTGGTGGCCGCCAGCATCGCGCTGCGCCTGGGCGAATACGCACGCGCCAGCCGCCAGTTCGCGCTGGCGCTCGCGCGCACCCCGGGCGACGCCTACGCGACGCTGGAGCGGGGGCGATCGCCAGCGCGCGCGGCGATCGGCGCGAAGCGCTCGCGCTGCTGCGGCGGGCCGTGCGCCTGGACCCCCGCGATCCGCTGACGCGCGCGGCGCTCGCGGTGGCGCGCGGCGGCCACCGCGTGGACGTCGTCGAACTCAACCGCTCAATCCTGCTCAACGCTCAGCAATTCTCATGATGCGAATGAGGATTGAGTAGAACTACGGATCAGAAACAGCGATTTCCGCCCGACATCAGACGTAAGTTCGCTACTTTGTGTGGTGACTGTTGTTCGCGGGTCGCGACCGCCGCGTGGAGCCGCTTTCCATCGCGGTGGGCGCCGGGGGCGAGGCGAGCGGGCGGTCAGGGCAAGGAGAGCGACGGTCACAGCAGTTGCTCAACGCCGAAAGGATTACCCAAGGTAGGGAAGGATGAAACGTAAAGGGATGACCCTCGGGGCACTGATTGTGCCGCTGCTCCTCGCTGGCAACGCATCTGTGGCGCTCGCCGGCGGCCCGCTGCTCAGCGGCTACGGAGGCCCCGGCGCGGGTGCCCAGACGATCATCGGCGGGACGTTGCTGAACGGGCCCAAGGGAGGCTCGGGCGGGGGCGCCGGGGGTGGCGCGGGCAGCTCGTCATTCTCCAGCTCTTCTTTTTCGTCGTCGTCCTCCGCTTCCTCCTCGTCTGCGACGAATGCAAGCCGCGTTGCAGGTGGAGGGCAGACCGCGCCCGGGAGCTCTGGCGGTCGGGGCGCTAGCCCTCCCTCCCGGCACGGCGACGGACGGAGCTCCGCCAGCGGCGGGGAGTCCGCGGGAAGCAGGGGTGCGCGCCAAATCCCGCCGCACGCGACAGCCTCGGTGGCCGCCTCGGTGAGCGCGGGAGCATCGTGGTTCACCGGCGGCGACCTGTTGGCGCTGGTGCTGGCCGCCGGTGTGCTGGCGCTCGTGGCGGTTGCCACCGTGCGTTTGTCGGGTATGGGTGCTCATCATGAATAGGCGGCGGGGGCTGGGACACGAATTTGGACGGCGGGGGCTGGGACACGAATTTGGACGGCAGGGGCTCGAACGCAAATCACGACGGACAAGGACGCCCTCGCTCACATGAACGGACCTCGCCTCACCCAGCAGACGACCGCGCCGAGCCTGCCGCTCACTCGGCACCCGGCCGCGCGGCCGGCTCCGGGGCCGCGCTCTGCCCACCCCGGGATCTTCCACGGCCCGCTGCAACTGCTGCTCGAGGAGCCCGGCTGGAACGTGCTGGTGCCGGCGATCGACCTCGCGATGCTGTTCCTCGCGATGGTGCTTGCGCTCGGCGGCATCCACGCCACCCTGCACGTCTCGGCCGCCGCCGCGCCGTTGCTGGCGCTCCCGGCGCTGACGCTGCTGGCGCTCTACCTGCGTGGGCTCTACCGCACCCGTCTGCGCGCGCTGGTGCTCGACGGGCTGGCGCCCGCCGTGAGCGCGGTGTCGGTCGCGGCGATGGCGGTCGCGGCGATCGGCCTGCTCGCCAACGGGCGGATCCCCCCGCAGTCGGAGTGGGTGGCGGCATGGCTGCTCGCGCTGGCGACCTTGGGCGTGGGGCGCATGGTGCTGGCGCTGGCGCAACGGTGGGCGCGCAGCCGCCGCCTGGTGGGCCGCCCGGTGCTGATCGTCGGCGCCGGGATGGTTGGCGCGCAGGTGGCACGCCGCCTGGAGGACCACCCCGAGTACGGCCTGTACCCCGCGGGCTTCCTCGACAACGACCCGCGTCCGCTGGCTGAAGTGGGCGGCCGCGACGTGCCGGTGCTGGGCAGCACGGAGGATCTCGACGAGGTGGTGCGCCAGACGCACACGCGCAACCTGATCGTCGCCTTCTCCTCGATCGCCGACGCGCACGTCAGCCGCCTGATCCAGCGCTGCCAGGAGCTCGGGGTCGAGGTGTCGGTGGTGCCGCGCATGTTCGACACCATCAACAACCGCGTCGGCTACGACACGGTGGGCGGCCTGCCGCTGTTGTCCTTCACCACCGTCAACCCGAAGGGCGTGCAGTTCGCGCTCAAGCACGCCTTCGACCGCGTGTTTGCGGCCACGCTGCTGCTGGTGCTCTCCCCCGTGCTGGCGCTCACGGCGCTGGCCGTGCGCCTCACCTCGTCCGGCCCGATCCTCTTCCGCCAGCGCCGCGTCGGTCGCGACGGCACGCTGTTTGACCTCTACAAGTTCCGCTCGATGCGCGTCGGCAGCCCCGAGCTCCAGGCGGACGGCGAGGACGAGCGTGCGTTGCGGTTCACGCCCAACGGCGACACCGCCCCCGGCGGGGTGGAGGGGGAGGACCGCCGCACCCCGATCGGGCGCTTCCTGCGCCGCACCTCACTGGACGAGCTGCCGCAGTTCTTCAACGTGCTGCGCGGCGACATGAGCGTGATCGGCCCGCGCCCCGAGCGCCCGGAGTTCGTGGAGCTGTTCCGCCAGGACGTCACCCGCTACGGTGACCGCCACCGCGTCAAGTCGGGGATCACCGGCTGGGCCCAGGTGCACGGCCTGCGCGGCCAAACCTCGCTCGCCGAACGGGTGGAGTGGGACAATTACTACATCGCCCACTGGTCGCTGGCGCTCGACCTGAAGATCCTCGCGCTCACGTTCGGGGCGCTGTTGCACAGCGCGGAGTGATCCCGCCGTCCCTCGCACTCGTGGCTCGCTGAGGCAGGGCCTCACTCAAGCCGACGGGAGGATTTCCTCCTCGTAGACCCACTGTTCGAAGTCCGCGAGATAGGGATCGAGCTCCTCCGCGAGGACCTGAACGCCCCCGTGCAGTGTCCTCCAGCTGGCGGGCGGGTAGGCGTGGCCGAGGATGTCGCGCAGTTCCTTGATCCTCTGCAGGCGCGAGGCGGATTCGTGTGAGATAGCGTCGAGCGCGGCGAGTCGTTCCCAGGGGTTACCGGGGGCCTTGTCGACCACGCCGAGGCGCTGTCCCTCTGCCAGGCTGCGCGCTGCCAGCTCGTGCAGCCAGTTGACGAGCACCTCGAACAGGCGCTCGACGACCGCCACACTGTTGCGCTCGTGGGCCTCGCGCGAGGAGGCGGCTGCGACGAACTGCCCCTCTTCGAAATCCAGTCCGAACCCTTCCATCGCCACGAGCAACTGCTCGTGGGCATCCGGAATCTCCTGGAGGATGACGCCGATCCGGCGCTGGCCCTTTGAAAGGCCACTCGCTGTCACGACGTCTGGGCCAATCGCTCCCTGGCGGCTGTGAGCGTCTCACGCGCCCGCGCCATGATCAGCTCGTCTTCACGGGCCCCCGCCGCAAAGACCTCGTCGCGGCGCTGGAGGAGGGCGCCCCAGAGATCGTCGCGGTCGATCAGCACTCGCCCCTCGCGCAAGACGTCGGCGAGCAGAGAGGGCTGGGCTTCGGCCTGCTCCAGCAGGACGATGTCCACGCGTGTGTCCAATGCGCGACGCAGACGGATGCGCAGGTCCACCTGGGCCATCCACTCGGGGCGGCGGTGGAAGATCAGCAGATCGACGTCCGACGACGGCGTATCCTCGCCGGTGGCGGTCGAGCCGAAGAGCACCGCCAGGCGCACTTCGCGCTCGGTGCGCAGCGTGGTCATCAGCTTGCTGAGCAGCGCCCAGTGATCGCGCAGGTAGGTCTCCTCCACCTGGGAGAGTTCGAGCTGGCCACGCACGACGCGGCGACCGCGCAGCAGGCCGCCGCTGACGTGGCGGCGCAAGGTGCGCTCGCTGCAGCCCACCGCTGCCGCCGAGCGAGCCAGCATCGATCCCATGTGTCCATGGTATCAGCCGGTGTGTCCAAGCCTATTTTTCGATGCGCCGAGGCTCGCCGGATGGCTGGGCTGGACAAATCCTGGAGCGGGCTGGGCGGGCGTCAGCTTCCGCTGATGCCCGTCGCCGGCTGCTCATCCAGCCACCCCTCGCGGATGCGAGCGGCGAGCTGCGAGGACTCTTCGCGGATCACGGTGCCGTCCGCAAGCTCGACGGCTGGAAGCAGCTTCTGCCCCGTCTGCTGGATCAGATCGGTGCGCCGGCCGCGCATCGCCGGATGCTTGACGAGCTCATACTCGACGCCCGCCTCATCGAGTGCCTTCTGCACGCGCCAGCAGGGGTGGGGCCCCTTGACGAACATGATCCCGCAGCGGTGCAGCTTGACATCGGCCATCGACTCAACTGCACTCCACGCGACGGCTCCGAGTAGACACGGGCAAGATCGTAGCGTACGACGGTCGGTTGGCGCGTGTGGGGAACGCGGTCGGTTCTGCGCATGTCTGGCGTGCGTAAAGCCACGGAAGGACCGCTCTTTCAGATGCTGCGCTGCGAGTCCCTGCCGGGGCCCTGCCAGTACTGGTAGACGCGCACGGTGAGACCGTGTGTGCCAAGCACCCGCGGCAGGGGAATTGCGTAGCGGTTGAACCGGTCGAGCGTGAACAGCGCCTTGTAGCGCAGCACCTTGCCCTGGAAGGCTTCGAGCTGCATGTAGTCGCCCACCGGGCCTGCGCCGCTGGCGAGGACTCCACCGTGGCGCCGGGCGAGATGCAGGCTCACGAAGGTGAGGCCCCCGAAGGGGTTGGCGAGTGCCCCTGCAAGCGCGGCGAAAGCTGGCTTGCGCTTTCCCTTGGTGCTCAGCACACCGAAGTTTTCGCGCGTGGAGTCCTGCAGCTTGTAGAGCACCTCGGCGGCGATGTAAGAGGTGCGAGCGAGCGAGCGGACGAGGTTGGTGATGTTGTCCGCCTGCGCTCCGGCGGTCACACAGCCCTGTTCCTGTTGGGTTTTCTGGCGCGGCCAGCAACTGCTCCAACCGAACTCGTCCAGCCATAGCGGCGTGTTGTCGCCATTTGCCAGCTGTACTTCATGGATCGCGCGCAGCGAGCCGAGTATGAGATTGTAGAAATGCACGGCAAGACCGTCGTAGTAGCCCTTGATGCCGGCCGCGTAGAGCGCACGCAGGAAGACTCCGTTGGAGCCCACCAGTGAGCCGGCGAGCACCTCGACGTTCGGGTTGGCCTGCTTGATCGCGGGGTAGGCTGCGCGCAGCAAGGCGGCGTAGCGCTGGGGTTTGTTTGGCCCGGCGAAATAGTCTTCGTTGGCCTGGTCGGGCTCGTTCCACACCTCGATAGCCGCCAGGCGCGTGCCGTAGCGCGCGGCAAGGTAGGCGACGAAGGCGGCGTACGCCGAGGGTTCGCGCGGCGCCCAGGCGTTGGCCTTACTGGATTGTCCCGGCATGCACTTGCGCAGGAGCGAAGCGGCTGCTGAGGAGGCCCAGCACGGGGTGCTGTCGACGGTGGCGATCACGCCGATGCCGCTCGCTGCCGCGTCGCTCACAAGGCGATCGAGGTAGGCCAGCGCGCGGGGTTCGATCTCGCCCGGGCCGCTCGGTTCGAGCGTTGACCACGCCACTTCGGCTCGCACCAGCTTTGCGTGCAAATCGTGCGCGCGCGCGATTTCCCGGTCGGCGAGCGAGGGTGACAGGTTGCCTGCGACCCCGGCCACGTTCACGCCGCCGAGCGGTGCGGTGTTGGTGGCGCTCGCGTCGATCGGTGCGGTGCTGGTGGCGCTCACGCCGAGCGGTGCGGTGTTGGTGGCGCTCACGCCGATCGCCCCACTGGTCGCACCGCTTAATGCCGGCCAGGCGAGCGCACACAGATACAGCGTCAGTGCTACTGCGAGCTTCGATAGGTGCCCAGCCGTAAGCTTGCGTTGGCGTCCTGCCACCCCTCCACCATAGCTGCCGCCGATACGCTGTTCGGTGATGTCCCCCACTTGGATATGGATGCAGATCGCGATCGTCGTGTTTGTGGTGATCGGGATGCTCATCGCAATCATCAAGCTGGCCTAAAGGGCGCGGCCGGCGGTTGGTTGGCGAGCCTTGCCTCTTCCATCGGTCAAGTCACCGCTCACCGGCGTAGGTGTGGCCACCGGCGCGGGCGCTGGGCTTTGACCTCGGGCAGGGTCGTTGCCGGGCGAGGCGGAATCTCCCCGCCGTCGAGGATCGCGCGGGGCACCGCCTCGGTCAGCCATCTGGTGAGCGGGGCCAGCTCCGCCCGCTCGAGCTCGGCGAGGATCTCGGGGGGTCGGTGGAGGTGGTCGTGGGCGTCGGAGGCCACGTTGTGGAGCAGCCCGTCGCGCGCCAGCTCAAGCGCGAAGCGACGCGCCTCGGCGCCAAAGCGGCCACCGAACGAGCTGGCGGTGACTGACGTGAGGAATCCCTCTCGCACGAGCCGCTCGAGCATGCCCCGGTTGCGCTGGAAGGCGGGACAGCGCTCGGGATGGGCCACCACGATACGTCGCCCGTCGCGCTGCAGCTCCAGCAGGAGCTCATCGAGGTGGGGAGCCACCGGGGCAAAGGGGGGCTCCACCAGCAGCCATTCTCCTCCCCCGAGCGTGAGGCGCTCCAACTCCGGGGGGTGGATCTCGGCGATCTGCGTCAGCGCAATCTCGGCTCCGGCGCGGATCTCCAGCGGTGCTCCCCCGGCGCTGAGCACCCTCTCCGCCGCCAGGCGGGCATTCAGCTCGCCCACCAGCCGCGCGATCGTGGTCGCGTCGTTGCGGTAGCGCCAGCTGACGTGCGGGGTGGCCACCATCACTCGCGTCCCGCTGGCCGCCGCGGCGCGCGCAAGGGCGAGTGAGCCCTCGATCGTGGTGGGACCATCGTCGATCCCAGGCAGCACGTGGCAGTGCAGGTCGATCACGCTTGCCCGGAACGTTACGCGAGGCTTGCCAGCGAACGTACGGTGGGCCCGTGGCGGCAGGCCCAGATATGATCGAGCCGGCTGGCGGTGCGGTGGCGGCGAGTGCGATGGCAGCCTCGTCAGCGATCGCTCCCAAATGCTTCACAGCTCCCAACCCACAAGCAGGCGAGGTCAGAGCATGTTCAAATCGATCGTGGTTGGCACCGACGGCTCCGAGACGGCTGGCGAGGCGGTGCGCCAGGCGGGCGACCTGGCGCGCACGCTGGGCGCGACGCTTGAGATCGTGAGTGCCTACGAGCCCGTGCCGGCCGGGCGCCTGCGCTCAGAAAGGCGCGACGCCCCAGAGGACCTGCAGTGGGCGATCAACCCCCGCGAGGATGTGGACGCGGCGCTCGAGGCCGCCGCTGCGCCGGCGCGCGATGCGGGCGTCGAGGTCAACGTCTACGCCCGCCAGGGTGACCCCGCCGATGCGATTCTCGATGTTGCCGAGGAGCGCGGCGCGGACCTGATCGTGGTTGGTAACAAGGGTATGAGCGGCGCCAAGCGCTTCCTGCTGGGCTCGGTGCCCAACCGGGTCTCCCACCACGCCCCCTGTTCGGTGCTGATCATTCGGACGACCTGAGCACCTCTCCATACAGCGCGATCGTCCGTCGCGCGATCGCATCCCAGCCGAAGCGATCCCGCGAGAAGCGCCTTGCCTGCTCGCCACACAGGCGGCAGTGGTCGCGCCCCGCGGTCTTGATCTCGCGCAACTTCTCTGTGAGTGCGGCGACGTCGGCGCGCTCACACAGCCACCCGGTCCGGTCATCGAGGATGTACTCGGGTAGGCCGCCCACCGGGTAGCCGACCACCGGCCGTCCGTAGCCGTAGGCGAGCAGCAGCACGCCGCTGGCGCTCGCTTTCGGGTAGGGGAGCGCCACCACGTCCGCGGCGGCGAACAGGCGGCTGACCTGGGTGGCTGGGGCAAACCCCGGCAGCACCAGTGCCCGGCCACGCAGACGCGGGTCGGACAGCAGATCCGCGGCTTCCCCGAGTGCGCCGCAATCTTCGCCGGCGAGCACCACGTGAACGTCATCCACCTCGGCGGCGGCGGCGAGCAGGTCGCGCACTCCCTTATCGCGACGCAACTGTCCGAAAAGCAGCACAACAAGCTTGCTGGGGCCGATGCCAAGCTCCGAGCGGACGGCCTCGGCGTCGACATCCAGGCCGCCGCGGCGCGCAAGCCCGCCGTACTCGCCATGCGGGATCACCGTCGCCTTGCGCGCCGCGGCCGCGGGGAGGGCACGGCGGTCGTACTCGCAGTGAACGACGATGCGTGCCGCGCAGCGGCGAATTAGGCGGTGGGCGCGGGGGTAGGCGCGGGTGCCGCGATCAAAGGTGTTGTGCGGGGTGTACACCACCGGACGCCCGGTGGCGCGCAGCAGCAGCGCCCGGATCGCGGCGAGCGGCGGCCACTCCTCGCCCTGGACGTGAATCACGTCGCATCTCCTCGCAAGTGCGGCCACCGCGAAATACCCCGCCAGGTGGGTGGCGCCGTTGAGCGCTCGCGCAATCCGCATACGGCGTGCCAGTCCCCCCAGCCGGCTCCTGCCGCGGATGTAGGGGAACAGGCGGTGAACGGTCGCGCTGGGGACCGCGGCGCAGTCGTGGTCGCGGCCGGTCGCGAGCTCGACCTTGCAGCCGGCTTCGGTGAGCGCCCGCGCCAGCTCGTCGGTGTATGCCGCGATCCCGCCTAGACCGACCTCCTCGACCAGCAGCACGCGGGGAGGCCGCCGGTCGGTCACGGGCATATGCTAGGCGCATGAAACGCGCGGTGATCCTTGCCGGCGGCGAAGGGACGCGTCTGCGCCCTTACACCACTGTGCTGCCCAAGCCGCTGATGCCGATCGGCGATCGGCCGGTGCTGGACATCGTGGTGCGTCAGCTGAAGGCGCATGGCTTCGAGCGGATCACCGTGGCGACCGGCTACCTGGCGGAGCTGATCGAGGCGTTCTTCCGCGACGGCGCCGCGTATGGCATCCCGATCGACTACTACCGCGAGCAGGAGCCGCTCGGCACGGTCGGCGCGCTTGCGCTGATCGAGGGGGTGCGGGACGAGCATGTGTTGGTGATGAATGGGGATGTGCTCACCGACATCGACTACGGCGCGCTGCTGGAGCGCCACCGCCAAAGCGACGCGGCGGCCACGATCGCCACCAAGACGCGCCACGTGCAGATCTCGCTTGGCGTGCTGCGCTTCGGCGATGACGGCGACCCCACCCGCCTGACCGGGTATGACGAGAAGCCGGCGATCGACTACATCGCGAGCATGGGCGTCTACTGCTTCGCGCCGCGGGCGCTCGCGCATATCGCGCCGGGCGAGCGACTGGACTTCCCCGACCTGATTCTGCGCATGATCGCGGCGGGGGAGGTGGTGCGCGCGTGGCCGAGCGAGGACTACTGGTTGGACATCGGTCGCCACGACGACTACGAGCAGGCGCAGGAAGAGTTTGAGAGCGTGCGCGAGCGGCTGATCCCGCCTGAGAGCTGAGAGCGGGTCGGCAAGCTACGAGAGCGCCGCCCGCACCATTTGGACGACCAGCCCAAGGGTTGCCTCGTGCATGGTGATGCTGAGCGGCAGCACACAGTGGCGATCGGCCGCTTCGGTGGCGTTGGGGAGCTCCGTGGCCGAGCCGGCGTGGCGGTACTCGGTGAAGGTGTGCAGTGCGGGATACCAGGTGCTCTGCACTCCAGACGCGGCGAGTTGCGAGCGGAAGTGGTCGCGTGCGTCGCGGGAGGGGAGCAGAACGGGGAAGAAGAAGTGGGAGGCGAGCTCGACGGCGCGCTCGTCCCAGACGAGCTCCAGCTCAGGTACCTCGGCGAGTTGTTCGCGGTAGGCGCACACCAGCTTGCGACGGGTCGCGATCTCCTCTTGCAGGCGTGGTAGACGACTGAGTCCCAACGCGGCTCGGGGCTCGTCGAGGCGATAGTTGAAGCCGATGTCGACCACGTCGTAAGCGGGGTCGTGGCCGCGGTGGCGGTCCCAGGTGCTGCTGCTGAGTGCGTGCGAGCGCAGCAGCCGCACCCGCGAGGCGAGATCCTCATTCGCGGTGCACACCATGCCGCCCTCGCCCACGCAGAGCTGCTTCTTGGAAAAGAAGCTGAACGCGCCGAGCTCCCCGACGGTGCCGACCTGGCGGCCGTCCGACTCGATCCGTGCGCCGATCGCCTCGGCGCAATCCTCGATCAGTATGAGACCGTGCTCGTCGCAGAGCGCGCGCAGGGCGAGCACGTCGGCGGGGTAGCCCCCGAAGTGCACGGCGATGATCGCGCGGGTGCGCGGCGTGATTCGCCGCGCGGCGTCCTGCACGTCGATGTTGAGGTCGTAGCAGTTGCCGTCGCGGCCGCGGATGTCGCAGAGGACGGGCTCGGCGCCGACATAGCGGGCGGCGGCGGCGCTGGCGACGAACGTGAGCGCGGGCACGATCACCTCGTCGCCGGGGCCGATCCCGGCGGCGAGGCAGGCGAGGTGCAGGGCGGCGGTGCCGCTGGAGACGGCGAGCGCGTGGGGGCTGCCGGTGTAGGCGGCCAGCGCCTCCTCGAAGGCCTGCGTGCGCGGTCCCATCGTCAGCCAACCCGAGCGCAGGCACTCAAGCACGGCCTCCACGTCCTGATCGGGCATCGCGATGTCGGTGAGCGGCACGCGCCAGTCGCTCATCGGATCGCCTCTGCTCCCGCCACGGGGATCCCCTCCGCCCCCGCCGCGGTTATCGCCTCCGCGAGCGTCACCGAATTGCCTCCGCCAGCGCGCCGACCACGCGATCCTGGTCGGCGTCGGTCATGTGCGGGTAGAACGGCAGCGTCAGCTCGGTGCGCGAGGCCAGCTCGGTGATCGGCAGCGACACGTCGGGGAAGCGCTCGCGATAGGCGCTGAAGCGGTGGATGGAGGGGTAGAAGATGCTTGTTTGGATTCCCCGCTCGCGCATCCGCGCGCTCACCTGCGCCTGGCGGCCGTCCTGCTCGATCATGATTGGCATCACGTAGCAGGATGAGTGCGGCACGTCGGCGTCGGTGAAGGGCACGATGATTCCTTCGATCTCCGCGAGCAGCGCCCGGTAGCGCAACGCCAGCTCCCGCCGGCGGCCGATCTCCTCCTCCAGCCGCCGCAGACGCGAGAGCAGCAGTGCCGCGCGGGGCTCGTCGATACGGTAGTTGTAGCCCAGCCCGACGACGTCATAGGTGTCGGTGCGCCCGCGGTGGCGGTCCCAGGTGCCGCTGGTCATGGCGTGTGAGCGGCGCGAACGCGCGAACGCGGCGACCTCGTCGCTGTCGGTGCACAGCAGCCCCCCCTCGCCGACGGAGAGCACCTTGTTGGAGAAGAAGCTGAACGCCCCCGCCAGTCCCCAGGTCCCCAGCTTGCGTCCGGCGAGCGTCGCGCTGGGGGCGTGCGCGACGTCCTCGATCAGCGCGAGGCCGTGGGCGTCGCAGAGCTCGCGCAAGCGGTCGGCGGCGGCGGCGTAGCCGGCGAAGTGCACCACGCACACCGCCTTGGTGCGCGGCGTGATGCGCCGTGCGACGTCCTCTGGGTCGAGGCTTGGGCGCTCACGCGAGACGATCTCCGCGAACACCGGGGTGGCGCCGCAGTAGAGCACGGCGGCGGCGGTGGCGGCGAACGTGAACGAGGGCACGATCACCTCGTCGCCGGGGCCCACGCCGGCGGCGAGGTAGGCGAGGTGCAGGGCCGCGGTGCAGCTCGACACGGCGATCGCGTGGCGCGCGCCGAGGTGCGCCGCAAACGCCTCCTCGAAGGCGGCGGTGCGGGGGCCGAGCGTCAGCCAGCCGGAGCGCAGCGTCTGCGCGACCGCGCTCAGGTCCTGCGGCTGCAACTGTAGGTCGAACAGCGGCAGCTCGGGGAAGGTATCGGTTGTGGCCAACTTGGTTGTGGCGGCGAAGCCGTTCAGGGGATGTTCTTGTAGCGCGCGTCGAAGGGATCGCCGAAGGTACCGGCGTCGAGTGCGGCGATCACCTCGGCGATCCCGTCCGGCACCGTCATCAGCGTCTCGAATCCAAGCTCCGCGCGGATCTTCTCGAAGCTCACCTTGTAGTCGCGGGGATCCTCGTCGCGGTGTACGTAGGAGACCGTGCCGCGGTCGATCTGCTTGTGGATCTCCTGCACGAGGTCGAGCTTGCGGTAATTCTCGCCGGAGCGCCCCGCGTTGAAGACCGCGCCCGCGACCTTCTCGGCGGGCGCTTGCAGTACGGTGCGCACCGCGCGGGCGGCGTCGCCGACGTGGATGTAAGGGCGCCAGAACAGCTCCCCGAAGACTTCCAGCTCGCGGCTGGCCCACAGTTCGCGGGTGAACTCGTTGACGGTGAGGTCGAAGCGCATGCGCCGCCCGACGCCGTACACGGTGGCGAAGCGCAGACACGTGGGCTTGGTCGCCGAGGCGCTCGCGGGGGCGGCGTGCGGGACTCCATTTGCCAAGCCAAGAATCAATTGCTCCATTCCCACCTTCTGCTCGGCATACAGCGACACCGGGCGCAGCTCCCCCTCCTCGGTGATCGGCACGGTGGGATCGGCCATGCGCCCGTAGTTGGAGCAGGTGGAGGCAAACACGAGACGCTCCACCCCGGCCTCGTTGGCGTCGGCGACAAGCGCGCGGGTGGCCTGCACGTTGACCTCCTCGGAGGCCGCGGGGTCGCGCGCGCATGCCGGATCGCCGACGATCGCGGCGAGGTGCACCACCGCCTCCGCGCCGGTGAGTGCCCGCCGCCGCGCCTCGGTGTCGCGGATGTCGGCGCGAATCAGCTCGACGCCGGCGCGCTCCTGCGCGGCGGCGAGCTCCTCCTGGCCGTGTAGCAGTGAGTCCAGCACGCGCACCTCACGTCCGGCGTCCTGCAGCTCCTGTACGAGCAGCGCGCCGATGTAGCCGCTGCCGCCCGTTACCAACGTCTTCGAACTCATTGGATCTCCTTTCCGAGTTGTGCCATCCTAAACTCAAGTTGATGGCGACGCTCATCCCGGAGTTCGAGCAGGGTCGGTTCACGCCCGAAACCCCGGTTGCGAGTTGGTGGCCGATACGCAGGCGCTTGGAGATCGCGGCGCAGTGGGCGCGCGATCCGGTACTGGACGTGGGCGCCGGCACGGGCTGGCTGGCATTGCACCTGGCGCAGTGGGGTCACGATGTCACCGCGTCCGATTACGATGAGCGCGCGCGAGAGAACTTCGCCGCCAATGCGGCGATCGTGGGGCGCGACATCGCGATCGCCAAGGAGGACGTCAGCAGGCTTTCCTATGCCGACGAGCAGTTTGGCTCGGTGTTTTGTATATCTGTGCTGTCCTATGTCAAAGACCTGCAGGGTGCCCTTGGGGAGCTGTGGCGGGTGCTGCGCCCCGGCGGCATCGCGGTGCTCGGGCAGCTGAATGCCTATGGCAGCTTCGCGATCCTGAACGATCGCGATCCCCGCACCCTCTTTCGCCGCAATCGCTTTCGTGGAGATATCCGGCAGGACGTCGAGCATTTTCATTCACCCAATTGGTGGAAGCACGAATTTTCCAAGCGCTTCACGGTTTTGGAGGTAATACCGCTGGAGATACTCTCCCCGTTGATCGCGAAGCTGGCGGGGTACCACGTCGATTCCCGCTGGACACGCGCCGACGTTCGGATCGCCGCCCACCTGCCCAAGGAGCTTGCCTCTGAGGTGATTTTCATCTTACGCAAGTGAGGCGCTCGATCACTGCAAGCCAGTCGGTGCGGAAGCGCTCGAGGCTGTTGTGCGCGCATACGAACGTGCGAACCTCCTCCATCAACGCACGGGTGTCGGCTGCCTCCAGCCAGCGCAGGCGGGCCGCGATGTCGGGCACCGCGGGTGATACGCACAGCGCCTCGTAATGTGGCACCTCGCGCAGCAGCGTGCGTGTCCAGCCCACGCGCGTGGTCACGGCCGGGATGCCACATGCAAGCGCCTCCAGCAGCACATAGCTGCATGCCTCATAACGGGTGGGGAACAGCAGGCAGTCGGCCGCGGCGTATGCGTGGCTGAGCTGCTGGGGATCGAGCAGACCGAGGTGCCGAGCGCCGGATAGCGGGGGTGTCCCCGCGTGCAGCAGCTCCCAGCCGGCTTGCCGGCAGCTCTCGGCGAGCAGGTCGGCGCCCTTGCGGTACTCGGGTCGCCCGACGAACAGGGCATAGCGCGGCTGCTCCCGCAGCCCCAGCTGCCGGCGGGCCTCGCCACGCTCGTGCGGACGGAACAGCCCCGTGTCGACGCCGTTGGTGATGACCGCCGCGGGCGCGCGCCGGTAGTAGCGCGCGGTCTCCCGTGCGGCGCTCTCGGAGACGACCACGAGCTCCCCGGCGCGGCATGTGAGCGCCTCCAGGGGCCAGTAGCCGACCAGGCGTCGCAGGAAGTCGCGGCGCAGCAGGCCGCGGCGCGCGGCGAGCGCTTCTCCGACTGAGGTTCCGTGAAAGACCTGCACGCGCGGGACGCCGCGGGGTGCGCCGAGGCCGAGGAAGCCGTTGCCCACGATCAGGTCCGGCTGGCGGTCGGTTGCCGTGGCGGCCTGTCCGCAGGAGAGCGACCACACCAGCGGAGAGCCGCCGAAGCGGAAGGTCCAGCGACCGGGCTGGCGGGTGGGTCCCACGATCGATACCCGCCACCCCGTTTCGCGCAGGATCGCGGCGAGCAGCCCGCTGAAGCGCTCGACGCCGCCGGCATTGCCCTTGGGCACAGGCGATAGAACGATTGCGTGTCTGTCTGTCATCGGGCGCGCACCGGGGCGCCTCAGCGACGGCTTGCGAGCGCGGCGCGGGCGCGTCTCAGGCGCTCGCCCATGTAGCCGGTGAGCGTGAGCTTGGCGCGAGCGTAAATAAATGAGAGCTGACCCCGTGTGGGATTCTTGATGTGGCCCTGCTCCGCCAGCCAGCGCCCGTGCCGCGAGAGGAAGCGCCAGTTGTTCTTGATCGCCGACCACTCGTACTCCAGGCGCGGGCGGCGCGAGCCTCCCTCCCACTGCTCCACCTGGTACATCGCGGTGGTGGGCGTGAGGATGCAGCGAAAGCCGCTGCGCACCGCCTGGATGAAGAAGTCGGTCTCATCGCGCCAGCCGGTGTTCCCGTAGTTCTCGTCGTAGCGAACGCGCTCAAACACGCGGCGATTGATGAGCGCCGGAGCGGGCATGAAGGGCGTCTCGAGCTCGCGCTCGGGCACCACGGAATGATCGTCGATCGTCGGTACCCCGTCGCGCCGGGCGCGGGCGGCGGCAAGCGCCGACTCCACATCGTCGCTGGTGATGTTCAGCCAGGGCGCCCCGACGATGTCGGCGTGCTGCTCGGCCGCCACCCGCTTGAGGGTGGGTCCGTAGTCCCGTGGGTAGCGCAGGTCGTCGTCGGAGATCACGATCCACTCGCCCCGGGCGATCGCGCACCCCGCGTTGCGAGCGCTGGAGAGTCCGTTGCTGCTCTGGCGCAGCAGCCGCACGCGCGGCTCGGAGCCGAAGTCCGCCGCAACCATCTCTTCGGTGCCGTCGTCGGAGCGCCGATCGATCACGACCACGACCTCGAGCACATCGTCCAGCCGCAGCAGCCCGGGTAGGTTTTTGCGCAGCGCGTCCCGCCGGTTGTGGCTGGGCACGACAAACGAGATGTCCCTGGTGTGCTCGCCGTTGGGCATCGTGTTCTTCTCGGCACCCGCTGCGGATCACTTGAAGGTGACGATGTGCCCAGCCTACACCGGCCACTCCAAGGAGGCGTTGGAGTGCTTCCAGATGCTGGCGGCGATGAGACGCTTACACCCGCCATGAGACGCTTACACCGGTTCCTTGCGCAATAGCGACCGCAGTTGCCCGGGGGTGAGCGCCCCGAGGAGCAGCAGCAGCATGGGATAGGTGAGCGCCGCGACGATGACCAGGCCGAACAGCGGCGCTCCGAGTTCCTTTGCCAGCCAGGTGAGGAGACCCATCGCAAGCGCTGCGGCCAGCGTGCGCGCAAACCGGCGCATACGGGGCGTCATCGCCAGCTCACCCAGCACGCTGCGCATGGTGAGCGACATCACCAACAGCTCGGTGAGCAGCGTGATCCAAGCCGCCGCGAGGAAGCCATAGCGGGGGATCAGAACCATGTTGAGCGAGGCGTTGACCAGCAGTCCGATGGCCGCGTAGCGGAGGAACCTGTGCTGGAGCTCGAGGATCACCACCATGTTGCCGGCGAGATAGCCGAACGAGATCGAGACGAACGCGCCCATCAGGATCGGCAGCGCCGGCGCTGCCGGCGCGTACTGCGCGCCAAACAGCAGCTCGATGATCGGGCCAGCCGCGACCAGTGTGAACGCGAGCGCCGGCAGCGAGGCCATCGTCAGATACTCGGCGGCGGCCTGCAGCAGCCTCTGGACGCGCTCGCGCTCGCTGGGATAGGCGGTGGCGATCAGCGGGAACAGCGTGGTCATCACCGAACTGGGGATGAACTGAATCTGGTCGAGGATGCGGTAGGCGGCCCCGTAGAGCCCCGCCTGGCGGCTGCCGGCATACACGAACACCAGCACCTGGTCGAGCTTCACGTACAGCGTCACCAGCATCCCGGCGGCGCCAAGTGCCAGCCCGACCCGCAACAGCCCCCGCCACAGCTCACTGGAGCCCGCAAGGCGCACGGAGACAAGGCGCCGCGCCCGTGCGATCGTGACGCATGTGGTGATCGCGCTGACCACGAGGAACACCGCGGCGAGCGCCGCGATGCTTTTGGTGAGCAGGACGACGGCGATCGCGCCCGCGCCCCACAGCACGCTGTTGAGCGTCATGATCGCGATCGTGATGTCGTTGCGAACGCGCAACTGAAAGATCGCGTTGATCGCGGTGGGGGCGCCGACGAGGATCGTGGCGACGATCAGGACCCCCGCGAGCTTTGCGGATTGGCTGGGGGCGATCAGCAGGACACCGGCAAGCGCGAAGATCGTGGTCGGTACCGCGAGCACCAGGCGCAGGGAGACGAGCGCACCCAGCCACTGCCCCTGGCGGTCGGGCTGACTCGCCGCGCGGTTGACCGCCACCGGGGTGAGGGCGAGTTCGCCGAAGTTGGTGGCGATCTGGGTGATCGCGAAGATCGTCGACCACTCCCCGAAGCCGCTGCTGCCCAGCGTCCGGGCGATGATCGAAGTCACCACCACGCCGAGCGCGAGATTGGCGATCCGGCCGGCGACCTGCACGCCGATGTCAAGCGACGCGCGGCGGGCCCCAATTTCGATCGCTGGCGGACTGGGCGGCGCGGGCTGCCGATCTCCCGGGGAGGAGTGGGGGTCCGATGAGGCGATCGGCTGAGCCTGCTCTCCGATCGCCATCAGTGCTGCACGAGGACTTCGGCTTTGGATTCGCTGCTGAGCTGGCGCAACCGCACGATCGCGACACTCGTGGGACGCGGGGCCAGGAAGCGGGAGACGGCATACGTTTCGCTGCGGCGAATGCCCGCCGGACGGAATCCCCGCGGCGCTCGCGCGATGACCGCCGGTGGCTGTGGGGCACGGCCGGTTTGTCTGGTGCGAAGCGTGATGTAGTCGAGTTCGCGCACGGAGACCCTCCCGCGCTCGGCGGGGCTTGTCCCCTGTAGGTAGATCGACAAGGGGAGCGAAGCGTTTTCCTCGCTGATGATCGCACGCGCTCCCGTTCGGGTTGGTAGCGCGCGTGCCGCGCCGCGCCAGTCGTCGCGCTGATAGCTGGGAATCTCGTTGATCGCCAAGACGACTGCCAGTGAGAGGGCGCATAGACAGGTTCCCAGCACCGCGCCGGCGCGCGGTGCGCGCGCCACCCCCAGCCCAATCGCGACCAGAACCGCGCAGGGAACCCAGGTCGCGATCACGTTGCGCCCGTCGAAGACATCCACGACATGGGCTATCGCCAGCAGCAGCGGCAGCCCCAACCCCGCGATCGCGAGGATCGCCATGTCCCGTGCCCCGCATCGCTCACGGCGATCGCCGCGGCTCAGCAGGAGCGCCAGCGCGCCGGCGACAAGCAGCGCGCTCAGCCCCGCGGTGAGGATCTCCAGCGGACCGTAGAGGCCGACCAGCAGCTGCTTGGCGCTCTCGCCGATGCGCGAGATCAATGAGGAGGCTTCAATCCAGTTGGTCTTGCCGTCGGCGCGCTGGCGCAATGCCAGTGGCGCGAGCGCGACTCCGACGAGCGCGACCGCCCCAACTGGGGCGAGCGTGCGTCGCCACCCCAGGCGTCGTGCCAGGACGATCGCCTCGGGTAGGAACAGGAAAGCCGTGAAGTAGTGCGTGAGCACGGCGAGGCTCGACATGCCGGCCCACAGCCACAGGTTGCGGCGGCTGGGCGCCTCGAGCGCGCGCTGCCACAGGGCCAGCGCCGCCGCGCTCAGCAGAATCGCCAGCGCATAGGCGCGAGCCTCCTGGGAGTAGTAGTACAGCGCCGGGTTGACCGCGGCGAGCGCCGCTGCCCACAGCCCGGCGCGGGTGGAGATCCGCCGTCCCGCCGCATATAGGACCGGCACTGTCAGCGTGCCGGCGAGCGCTGAGAATGAGCGGAAGCCGAGCGGGCCCGCGCCGAGGAGCTTGGTCCAGGCCCACACGAGTGTGTAGTAGAGCGGCGGCGCCGACTCGCTGGAGGCCAGATGCGAGAGCATCCCCGAGAAGCCGCGGCGCACCAGGATCATCGTGGCGGACTCGTCCAGCCAGATGCTCTGCGCGTTCAGCGTCCCAAACCGCAGCGCCGCGGCGCCCAGTGTCAGCGCGAGCACGATCGTGCCCGGGTGCCGCGGTCGCGAGCCCGCCGATGGCCAAGCTCGCTTGGCGGCGGACTCGCGAGAGGTTGCGGCGGAGCTGCTGTGGGGCTCGATGCTGATGCCCACGCGATCGATTATCTCAGGCGCTCAGGATTGAGGCGCTCAGGACCGCGTGGGCACCGGGACTCAGGAGCTGGCGAGCAGTTCCTTGACAGCCGTGGTGTATTCGCCCTTCGGCTGCAGTTCGTGCTGCAGGGCGCCGTAGTACATTTCGTTGTCGGTGCTGGCGCCGGTGAGTGCCTGGTCGCGGATCTGGTAGAGGATCAGCATGCCAAGGCGGTTGCCGAGCATCTTGCGCATTTCGCTGACGGTTTTGTGCAGGATGGAGGCGGCTTCGCTGTAAGGCATGCACCCGTTGTATTCCTCGTTTTCCCCGATGCAGCGGCCGTTGTCGGTGGGGAGTCCGAACTCGGTGATGTCGATCGGGATCGTGGTGTCGCCGTGGGAGGCGGTCTGTTCGACGAGGTCTTCCAGCCGGCCCCTCCAGTGGTGGTAGGGATGGATTGTCCAGCCGGCCACGTACTTGCTCAGGCTGGGCACTGCGGCATACATCCCGTTGACCCAGTCTCCGGTCCAATCGTCGGCCTGCGCCAGCAGCCCGACGTGGATGCCGGTCGCGGCGATCGCTTCGGCCGCTTCCTTGAGGCGCCGCGCGTAGTTTTCGGCGCGTTCGCGGTAGGAGGCGGTGCCGGCGCCGTCGCCGTACTGGTAGCCGTAGGAGGTCTCGTTGCCGAATTCGATCGACTGGACCGCCACCTGGCCGCCCGTGTGGGTGGACCAGAAGGTGCCGCCGGGGCCATACATCTCGGCCCACCCTGCCAGGCTTTGCGCCTGCGCGGGTGTCGGCAGCGTGCCGCGGAAGGTGGCCAGTACCAGCACGCGGATGCCCCTGGCGGCGTAGCCGCCGATCACCGATTCCATCTGCGTTGGCGTGGTGGTGGCGATCGGGAACTCGATCCGAACGAGCTTGGCTCCCAGCTGCGTTGACGCTTGCAGGTCGAGGGTCATGTTGGTGCCCGAGTCGATTCCCGGCTGGAACGTGGAGGAGGGCGCGGGCGATTCGACGACGGGGCCGGGTTCGGCGGGAGGCGATGTGATGGTGCCGCCCGATCCGCCGGTGGAACCCGACCCACTGGTGGAGCCTGAGCCGCCCGTGCTGGAGCCTGTCGAGCCCGAGCCGCCGGTGGTGGCGGATCCGCTGGTGGAGCCCGAGCCGCTCGTTGATCCTGAGCCGCCTGTGCTGGAGCCTGTTGAGCCCGAGCCGCTGGTGGAGGAGCCGGACGGCGGGGAAGTGGCTTTCCTGCGGATCTGGCGGCGGGCGGTGCTGACCCTGCCGACGCTGGTGCTCTGTGCGTCGAGACGCGCGAGCTGGGCGCGGCTCTTGGCGCAGAGAGCATGCTTGTGCGATGCGCAGGCACGCCTTGCCACCTGCTGCAGATGGCTGCGCTCGCGAGTGCCGGCTTGCAACGCGGCTTGCGAGGCGACCGCAAGCTTTCCGGACTGCTGCCGATTAAGGGGCTGCGCGCCGGAGACGCCGGTGCCGAGAGCGCCAATGGAAGCGAGACAGAAGAGGGTTAGAACGGCTGCGAGGATGCGGCCGAGATGAAGGTTGATGGACATTGCACTCCTTCGGCGGCTGGGCTGTCTCGGGGAGACCCCTGGCTTTGCGACCCCGCCTCGCGACGGGTGTGCCTTTGTCGTGGTGCGCTCTGTATTGAGCTCGTTCTAACCTCGATATCGGCGTGTCCAAGCGCTCCGCCACCCCGTGCGCGGCCGCTGGACAGATGTCCACGCCTCCCGTCCCCACTCAGGATTTTGGCCGCATGCCACCATGTGGTTTGTCCGCAACGGAGTGCGGGAAAAACGCGGGGGCGGCGGTGATGCGCAGTTGATCCCTGCGCGCCCGGCCGACCCATGGGCCGCCTCGCCCGCGCCCTCCGGCCGACTCGCGGCCGGGCGATACCATGGCAACAGTGCGGTCTCGCTCGCGCAGTCAGGCGGCGTCAAGTGCGAGCTCCCAGCCGACGATAGGAGCCCTGCGATGAGATCTTCTGTGCTACTTCACGCCGAGCGGCGGCCGCCCGCATGAGCGCCCCCGGGCGATTCGAGCGGGCGCGCGAGGGCGAGAGCCTTGCCAACCTGCTCGAGGTGCTGCGTCGCCGCTGGCTGATTGTGGTGGGGGTGGCGCTCGCCTCTGTGGTGGTGCTCGTCGCCACCCACGAGCATAAGGCCAAGTCCTACGCCGCCACCGCCAACGTCGCCTTCCAGAGCGGCACGCTCTCCGAGGCGGGCCTGCAGGTCACGCCCTCGAACAGCAGCGAACCTCAGCGAGAAGCCAACACCGAGGTGCTGATCGCCCACTCCGCCGAAGTGGCACAGGCGGTGAACCGGCAGCTGCACCTCCAGGCTGGAGCGAGCGAACTGCTCGACAAGGTCAAGGTCGAAGCGGCGCCCAACGCCGACGTCCTGAACATCATCGCCACCGCGGGGCATCCCCGGGAAGCGGCGGGTTTGGCCAACGCGTTCGCCGAACAGTACATCGCCTTCCGCGCGCAGTCACAGCTCGCCGGGGTCGAAACCGCCGCGAGCAAGCTCCAGCAGCAGATCGCCGCGCTGCCCGCCGGCTCCTCCGAACGGGCGTCCCTGGAACAGTCGCTGCAGAGGCTCAGCGCGGCGCGCGCGGTCGCGGGCGGGGGGGCGAACATCATCGGGCGGGCCACCCCTCCGAGCAGCCCCGCGGGCACCAGCCTGACGAGCACTGTGGCGATCGGTCTGCTGATCGGCTTGGCGATCGCGTTCTCGCTGGTGTTCCTGCTCGAGTCGCTGGACCGGCGCGTCAAGTCGATCGAGGAGTTCGAGCGCGAGTATCGGTTGCCGGCGCTCGCGGCGATTCCCCAGTCGGCCTTTCGTGGAGGCCGCGCCGCGGAGCGCGAGGAGTTGCTCGAGCCCTACCGCATCCTGCGCAGCGCGCTTGACTTCGCGGCTGTCACCCGCCGGCTGGACACGCTGCTCATTACCAGCGCGATCGCCGGCGAGGGTAAGACGACGGTGGCCATCGACCTCGCGCACGCTGTCGCGCTGACCGGGCGGCGCACGGTGCTGGTGGAGCTCGACCTGCGCCGGCCCACCTTTGCCGAGCACTTCAAGATCGAGACCTCGCGGGGGCTCACCACCGCGCTCACCGGTCGCGAGCAGCTCTCCGAGCTCCTGTTGGAGCCGCTCGTCAAGGTGCCAAACCTGCTCGTCTTGCCGGCTGGGCCCGTCCCCCACAACCCCTCGGAGCTACTGGGCTCCGGACGCCTCAGCGAGATCCTCTCCGAGCTGGCGAGCAGCGAGAGCATGGTGATCGTCGACGCGCCCCCGCTCAACCCGGTGGCTGACGCGCACGTGCTGCTCAACAGCGAGGCCGTCAACGCCGCGATCCTGGTGGCGCGGGTTGAGCGCACCACGCGCGAGCAGGTGCGTCGCACCCGGGCGATCCTGGACCGCCACATCGTCGAGCCCGTTGGGGTCGTCGTGACCGGCATCCGCGACACGGGCCGCTACGGCTATGGGGACGGGTCCTACCAGGGGGATGCCCCCACGCTCGAGACGGATGTGCGGGCATTGTCCGCCTCGCCGAAGGTCGCGGCCTCGCGGCGGACGACGCGGCGCTGAGGGCGTCATGAACGCGCGGCTGCATGCGGCGGCGCCAAATGGCCGTGACCTGATTGCCACCGCCGTCGCGGCGGGCCTCACGGGATTGCTTGCTTTCGCCGGCGTCCACAAGCTGGGCACGGCGGGCCTGCTCGTTCCGGTGGCGGTGGTGCTCGCTTGCGTTCTACTACTGCGGCCACTGCTGACGGTGACACTGGTGGTGGTGCTCGCGATCGTTTGCGAGGGCCCGCAGTTCGGGATCCTGACCTTCACGTCCCACCTGTATGTCCAGCTCTACGGAGACATCTCGATGCTGGATGGGCTGGTCGCGCTCGCGCTGCTGGCGATCGGTCTCGACCTCCTACGCCACCGCCGCCCGCTGCTGGTGGCGCGTCCGCTGGCGCTCCCGCTGGCGATTCTCGCGTTGGCGATGGTGGCAGGCGTGATCACGGGCTACAACGGGGGCGCGAAGCTGCGGTTTGCGGCCGCATCCGAGCACGTGCTCGCCTATCTGCTGCTGCTGCCGATCGCGGTGGCCAATCTCGATCTCGAACGCTCTGAGGTGTTGCGCCTGCTGGGGGGCGCGACGGCGCTGGCGATCGTCAAGGCGGTGCTGGGCTTGATCGAGGTGGCCGGCCACTACGGCGCGCCGATCGAAGGCGCCGCGACCCTGACCTACTACGAACCGGTTGCCAACTGGCTGATCATGACCGTGCTGCTCGGCATCTTCGCGGCTGTCCTCGCCCACGCCCGGCCGCCGCTGTGGGCGCTGCTCGGCAGCCCGTTGCTGATCGCCTGCCTGGTGTTCTCCTACAGGCGCTCCTTCTGGATCGGCGCCGTGCTGGGATTGCTGCTGGTGCTGCTGCTGGGCACCTCGGCGGCTGGACGGCGCCTGTTGCTGCCTGCGGCGCTGGGGGTGGGGGCGGCGATTCTGCTGCTCGGGTCGGTCAACTTTCAGTCGCAGCTGCCGCTGGTCAAACGCGTCGCCTCGCTGGCACCCTCCAAGCTTGAAGCCAACATTCAGGATCGCTACCGGCTGGACGAGCGCGTCAACGTCCTGAACGCGATCGGCGAACACCCGCTGACCGGGCTGGGGGTGACGATTCCCTGGTCGGCCGATGCGCAGCCGCTGTCGGTCGAACACGAAGAAGGGCGCCAGTACGTTCACTTCGCCGCCCTGTGGTTCTGGCTGAAGCTTGGCGTGCTCGGCCTGTTTGCCTACGTGGGCATCTTGATCGGCAGCATGACGCTCGCCTGGCAGGTGTGGCGAGGTAGCCGCGAGCCGCTGTTGAGCGCCTTTGGGCTGGCGTCGCTCTGCGCCATGGCGGGCCTGGTGGCGATCGACACCACCGCGAGCTTCACCGGTGTCGACGCCCGCTTCACGGTGTTGCTGGGAGCGCAGGTTGGGCTGCTCGCGTTGCTGGCGAGGACGGCGCCCGAGTCGGTTGCCCCGGTGCCCGCTACGCCGCCACCAGCTCGCTGAGCGCCTCGATCGAGTAGCGCGCCGCCACCAGCTCCCGTCCGCGCCGACCGAGTTGGTGAGCGCCGTCGCGCAGTACGCGGACGAGCCCCTCGGCGAACGGCGCGGCGCCGTCGGCGATCAGGCAGTGCTCATTGTCGCGCACCTCCAGGCCGGCGGTCGCACGGGGGGTGGCAACCACCGGCAGGCCGTAGGCGAGCGCCTCGATCAGCTTCAGCGGTGTGCCGCCCCCCTGCAGCAACGGCACCACCGCGCAGCGAGCGTGGGCGTAGGCGGCGCGCAGATCCTCGACGAAACCGAGCGCCTCGACGCGGGGGTCATCGAGGATTTCGCTGAGCCCCGCGCCCTGCGCGGTGGCGGGTTGCTCCAAGCCGGCTCCCACCAGCGCAAGTTTGGCTTCGGGCAGCTGCGCCCACACGAGCGGGAACACCTCTCCGAGCAGGAAGCGCAGACCGTTGCGGTTGGGCTCGTATGCAAAATTGGCCACGAAGATCGCGCGCTGCTCACTGGCGGGGGGATCGATTGGGGCGATCGCCGCCACGTCCACGACGTTGGGCGCGTACCGCAGCTGTGCGGAGGGGCACAGGTTGTGCGCCGCCGCCATGTCGGCCGCGCTCGCCATCCATGACTCGCTGGCGCGTTGGAGCAGCCGACGCTCGAAGGCGCGCAGCGCGCGCTCGCCGCCCATCGCACGTCCGTCGCCGAGCTCGTGGCGGAAGCCCGACTCGAAGTTGTGGGCGTTGTAGATCACCGGGCGCTCGCCGGACAGGCGGGCCAGCACGGCGGCGGCGACCGGACCGTCGGCGATCACCCGGCCGCGGTGGGGGGCGCGGGCGAGACGGGTGGCCTCCGCGGCCAGCTCGGGGGAGACGCCGCGCGCGAGCTCCCCCGGCACACCCGCGAGACGGGCGGCTGCATAGGCGAACAGGCGGCGTGCGCCGCGGGAGGGGATCACCTCGTGCAGCTCGATCCCGGGGATTGCGCGGAATGCGGCGTCGGGCTCGGGGGCCTCAAAGCGCGCATAGAGCAGATCCAGGTCCCCGTGCACGGCGAGTGCGCGCGCCACGCCGTAGGTGCGCAGCGCGCGCCCTGATCGCAGCACCGGCGTGTGGGTGGTGACGAGCAGGTCGTTCACGACGGGCCGTCTCCCCCTCCTCCTCCTCCTCCCCCTCCTCCTTCTCCTCCTCGTCCTCCACCACCACGACGTCGCGGTTTGGTCTCCAAGGCCCCCACCGCGGCGGCGATTTCCTCCAAGCGCCGCTCCCATGAGTGCGCGGCGGCGGCGCGCGAGCGCTCCGCTCGGCGCCCGGGGCTGTCGGTGGCGATGGCGTCCTCCAGCAGACGCGCCAAACCCTCGGCGTCGGGGGCGGTGGCGACCTCGGCGATATCGGCGAGCGCCGGCAGCGGGGTGGCGACGACGGGGAGGCCGGCCGCGAGGTACTCGTACACCTTCATCGGAAAAACGCTCTCGGTGATCGGGTTGCGCGCGTAGGGAATCATGCCGGCGTCGGCCGCGCGCAGCGCCTCCGGCAGCCGTGCGTAGGCGCGCGGCCCCAGCAGGTGAATGTTGGGCAGCTCGCGCAGCACGGAGACGTCTGTGCGGGGATCACCCGGGCCGACTGGCCCGACGAGCGCAAACGACCACTCTGGCCGTAAACGCGCGAGCGCGGCGAGCAGCGGCACGTCGAGCTTGGTGGCGACGATCGCCCCGGTGAAGACGATCCGGGGTCGCGGCAGCGCGGCGAGCGCGGGGTCTGGCTGGAGCATGGGTGTGTTGGACGACCGTCCGTCGGTAGGGCCGGGCTCGGTTTTGCTTGGGCCGGGCACCGGGGTGCCCGACGGGAGCGGTTGGAGCGCACGCGCGAACAGCGCGGTGTCGGCGACGTTGGGCGCATACAGCACGTTTTCCGACAGCTCCCGCATGCGGGCCGCCAGCGCGGGAGCGCTTGCCAGCACCAGGTCGGCATTGGCGAGGAAGCGCCGCTCGGCGGCGCGGAAGCTGTCCGCGTCGATGCCCGCCACCGCGGCGGCGTCGTCGACGCAGTGGTAGACGACCAGTTCGGGGTCGAGCACCTCGATCAGCGCCTCCGCCTGGGGCACGTAGGCCCAGAGGATCGGGCGCTCCATGCCCAGACGGCGCGTCGCGCGGCGCGCCTGCGCGCGCAGCAGACGGCGGTTGAGCGCACGCACGGCGGCGTTGCCGTGCAGCGGGAGCACCAGCGGCGAGAGCACGTGCAGACCGTCCATCGCGCGCGGCGCCCGCAGGCCCCGGCGCAGCCGGCGCGCGATCCGCGCCAGGTCGCGCCCCGCCAGTTGCGGGCGGCGCAGGCCGAGCGACTCCACGAACAGCACGCGGTTTTCGCGCGCCAAGCGCGACATCAGGTGCTGCTGGTTGGTCCACAGATCGGTTTCCCAGTCGGCGAACCCGACACACACGATCTCGCGTCCACGCAGACGGTGAGGCTCGGGCATCGCGGCCATCATCACAGGTTCGCGCGGCATGATCGATACCCTCGCGACGGTGAGCTTTCCCCTGCTCGACGAGCTGCGCGAGCGCTTCCCGCGCGTGGCGGTGGTCCACGAGTGGCTGACGATTCCCGGCGGCTCCGAGCAGGTGGTGGTGGAGCTGCTCGAGATGTTCCCCTGGGCGGAGCTGTTCTGCTCGATCTACGACCCCACGCCGTGGCCGCCGACGATCACTGAGCGCCCGGTGCATGCCTCCCGCCTCAGCGGTCTTCCCGGGGCGGCGGCCCACTACCAGAGGCTGTTGCCGCTGATGGATCGCACCTACCGCTCCTTCGACCTCTCCGGCTTCGACCTGATCCTCTCCAGCAACCACGCCTTCGCCAAGAACGTGCTGGCGCCCCCTGGAGCGCTGCACGTCTGCTACTGCCACACGCCGATGCGCTACGCCTGGGATGAGGAGTTCCTCGAAGGCGAGGAGCTGGGGCGTGCGGCTCGGTTGGCGCTGCCGCTGCTACTCGGCCGTCTGCGCCGCCAGGACCTGCGCGGGGCGGCCGGACCGGACGTGTTGATCGCCAACTCCCGCCATGTCGCCGCGCGCATCGAGCGCTGTTACGGACGCACCGCTGAGGTGGTCAATCCGCCGGTGGATGTCCAGCACTACCTCGGCGTGCCGCGCGCCCCGGAGGATTTCTACCTGACATTCGGCCGGGTGGTTCCCTACAAGCGGGTCGATCTTGCCGTCGCCGCCTGTGCGCGGCTGGGCCGTCCGCTGAAGGTTGCGGGCGATGGAAGGGCGCTGAATGCCGTGCGTGCCGCGGCGTTGCCGGGCGCTGGCGTGGAGTTCCTCGGCCGCGTGAGCGAGCGCGAGCGCGACGCGCTGCTGGGCGGTGCTCGCGCGCTGCTGTTTGCGGGGGAGGAGGACTTCGGGATCGTGCCGGTCGAGGCACAGGCCGCCGGTGTGCCGGTGATTGCCTACGGCGTTGGCGGCGCCGCCGAGACGGTGCGCGACGGGCGCACAGGGGTGTTGTTCGACGAGCCGACGGTGGCGGGGATGGCGAGTGCGATCGAGCGTTTCGAGCGGCTGGCGATGGCTGAGGCAGACGTGCGCGCCAATGCCGCGCGCTTCGGCCGCGAGCGCTTCCACAGGGAGATGGCGGCGGCGATCGCCGCCGCTGCTACAGTCGCCGGCGTGGCGCGGGCGAGCTCCTCACAGTCGGTGCCCGGCGTCGATATTGAGCGTGCCCGGCGCGAGCGCGAGGCCTACGACGAGCATGGCGTGGAGGCGGCGATGGGCACGTGGCACGGCCGCTTCCCGCACGTCTTCCAGAGCCCCAACACGCGCCGCGCGGAGGAGCGCTTCGACGCCTTGACGCGCGCGGCGGTCACCGGCAGGCGCGTGCTCGACATGGGCTGTGGCGAGGGCGCGAGCTCCGAGCGGCTGCTCGACCTGGGGGCCGCGTTCGTGCTGGGCATCGATATTTCCCAGACGGCGATCGCGCGTGCCCAGACGCGAGCGCGGCCGGGGCGACTGGAGTTTTGTCTGGGGGACGTCACACGCGAGCTGGAGGGCGAGTTTGGGTGCATATTCGGCCGCTCCATCCTCCACCACATCGACTACCGCGGCGCCCTGCCGCGCCTCTACGACGAGCATCTGGCGCCGGGGGGGACGATGCTGTTCATGGAGCCCCAGGGCGAGAACCTGCTGATCCGCCTCTACGCACGACTGGTGGCGTCCGCGCACACACCCGACGAGCAGTCGTTCATGGAGGACGATCTGCGCTGGCTGCGCCAGCACTACCCGTCGGTCGAGCTGGACCCGGTCAACTACCTCACCTTCCCCGCCGCGATTCTCACCTCATTGCTTCCGGTGTGCCCAAACAATGCTCTGCTGCGCGCCTGTGACCGCGCCGACGTGCGGCTCGCCCGCCGCGTGCCGCGGCTGCGCTCGCACTTTCGTCAGACGATCGTCGCAATTCGCAAGCCGGCGAGCTGAGCCGCGTTTAGCGGGCGATCGCGAAATGTACGTATCGCGTGATCCCGGCGATACCTGAAGGTGTGATCGGGGTGGCGAGCAGGCGATAGCTGCCGGCGGGAAGTCGCGCAAGGCTGAGTGTGAGCGCGTTCTCGGCTGCGTGTCCCGCCACCTTCAGCTTGACGCTCGTGGCCACGTCGTGGATGCACGTGCGCGTGCCGCGCCGGCAGCTGTGGCTGAGAGTACGGCGCTCGATCCTCACCGCCACCGTGCCCGCCGCCGAGAGCGTGTAGGTGAGACGGATCTCGTGCCGGCGCCGCGCACGTTTGGATGCCGGGTATTCGAGGTGCAGATGCGTGAGATTCACCAGCGCTTCGGTGGGGGACGAGGTGAGGGGCGGGTTGGTGGCGGGCGTGGTCGGGCTGGTCGTCGTCGCGGCCCCGCCCGCTTCGGCGGGCGGGGTGGGTGGAGGCGTGGGGGAGGGCGTCAACAGCGGAGGGCTGTAGGCCATGATGTGGCCTTCGCTGTTGGCAACGTAGATGTGGTTGCCCGCGGCATCGGGGCGCACGAACTTGTCGGCGGCGCCGATCGGCTGGCTCCAGAGCTTCTGCAGCGTCCCCCCGAGCGGCACCGCGTTGTAGGCGACAAGTTCGGTTTCGGTGCACGCATACGTTGGGCACTGTGTGATCCACAGGACCGCCGTGCCGCCGGCGGTGCCGTTGGATGTGACAATCGGGGAGCCCGATCCGAAGCTGAGGGTTTCAGAGCTCCTCGCGGCGAGGGACAGGGTGGGCTCGTCGGTTTCTGCGTCGACGCCGTATTTGAAGGCGCGCAGGTGTCCGCCCCCTCCCGTCCCGCCGCCGGGCGAGACCGAGGGAACGTAGACGAAGCCTCCGTCCCCGGGCCACACGGCCGCACCGTCCCATACGCCGCCATTGCCTTCGAACGTCTGGAGGACGGCATCCTTTTCTTCGGGCCCCTGAGCCGCCCCGCCGAGGTCGTCGCGGTTGAGCAGATACATGTCCCCTTCCTTGCTGGGCTGGAGGAGCAGGTCGGGCACCTTGGGTGTGCCAAAGTATTCAGAGGGAAGCGCGATTGGCGCGGCGGAGCCGAGATCGAGGTCGTTGGCGTCGAGGTATTCGTTGTTGTAGGGGGAGAAGAAGTCGATCGCTTTCAGCGTTGCATTGGGCTGCACTTCCACGCGGACGACCGACTCGGCGAGCCGTCCTTCGGGCGGGCGGTTACCGGGGCCGGGCAGGGGAAAGGCTTCGGCACCGGTGCCGGGCCCGTTGCCGGTGGCGAACAGGATCTGCCCGGGACGGTCGGAGATCAGGCCGCCGCCGGACTGCCAGATCGACCCGCCTTCGGGCGCTGTGGCCCACATCGTCTTCATCTGCCCCGCCGCGGAGATCCCCACCAGCCAGCCCTGGAAAGGCGTTTTGTCGCAGTGGCTGCCAAACCCGGCGTAGACGACCCCGTTCATCAACAGTAGCGCCGGCCGCTGCAGCTCCTGTGTGGCAGCGAATTTAACGCCCTGAAGATTCTGCGCTTCGTCGGCAATTTCGACTGGAAAGCCAGGTGCCTCTTTGCCGCTGCCCATTTCTACCGCCTGCATGTACCAGGCGATGGGGCCGGTGTTACCTTGGATGTAACTGTTGGAGACGAAGTACGCGATGTTGGTGGCGGTGTCGATCACTGGCGTGCCGGTGATGCCGATGTGCGGGTTGAGGTCTTCGCATTCGATCGGCGGTTCGAGTGCGTTCACGGGTGCGCCGAATTCTCTTTCCCAGCGGATCTCGCCGGTGACGGGGTCAAGGCCGTAGGCCCGGTCTTCCTCGGTGACCACCAGCAGCGTGTTGTCGGCCACCAGCGGCTGGGCATAGATCTGGCCCAGAAGCTGGCGGTCGAACACCTGCTGGAAGCTGCCCCCGCTCACCAGCGCGGGCGTCAGCGAGGGCTCGTCCGGATACCAGCCGGTGCGCAGGTTGTCGGCCGCGCCCGTCACGTCGGCGGACGCCGGGCCGGCGGCGAGCAGGGCGAGGAGCGCCGCCAGGGTCACCGTACCGACGCGGCTGCGGGCCAGGATGCCCAGTGCTCGGCAGCGGGTGAGCGTCATCGTGGCTTGTCGGGGAGCCCGATGGTTGTTGGCTTCACGCATGTAGCATCGTGCATAACGAATATGAACGCGCTGCCTCCCCGATCCGAAGGCGGCCTCGGCGTAACCCAACCCCTCAATACACACCAACCGGGTGGCGGCGGTGGACGGGCGGCGGTGTGTGGTGTTCTTCGATGAGTTCCAGGAGCTGGCGGGGGAGCGGCGGCCGTATGGGGATCCGGATGCGGTGACCAAGCGGATGCGGGCGATCTTCCAGCGCTCCAGCCAGGTGAGCTACCTCTTCACGGGGAGCTTGGAGCACGTGATGCGCGACCTGTTTGCCCCCGGGCATCGCGCGTTGAGCGGCTTTGGCAGCTTCTATCACTTGCGCGCGATCGCGCCCGAGGAGTGGGGGGAGGGGCTGCGGGAGCGCTCCAGTCACCGGCAGGCACTCAAGATCGCCCGCCGCGTGGCGGTGGGCGCGACGCTCACCGAGGGCATGCACCGCGGCGAGGCCGATCGCGCGCTCCGGAAGCTGCAGGAGGCCGAGATGATCGAGCGCACCGGGCATGGCGAATATCGCATCCTCAACCCACTGCTGCGAAGGCGACTGATCGAGCAGCGCGCACTCTGAGCGCGAGGTCGTGAGCAACTCATGAGCAAGTACACAAAAAGCGTGTACATTGCTCACAATCGATGTGTAATTGCCTCCCGGGCCGGCGGACGCGTTGTGGTCCGCAATCCCGGCTACCCACCGCCCCCGGCCGGCCGTATTGGCGATGCGGCTACACGAAGAGATCGCCAGCCGACACAAGCCGCACGCCCTCCGGTCCAGCACGGCGGCGCAGCGCGGGGTGGAAGCCGCGGGCGAACAGCCACACCGAGGCGTCGCCCGCGCTGCGCACCGCGTCGCGCAGCTCCAGCAGCCGGTCGAGATCGTGGGTGTCGGCGCGGGCCGACCACTTGCACGAGCCGACCGCGGTGTAGCGCCCCTTGGCGCGCGCGACGAGGTCGATCTCGACGTCATGTGTGCGCGTCCAGTAGGCCCCGATTTCCGTGGCGTCGGCGAACTCGGGGGCGCGGGCGTGGCGGCTGGCCCATTCGCGGCAGACCTGCTCGAAGCAGGGGCCCATCAGGTTGTCGAGGTCGGCGAGGATGGTTTGCAGCGTCTCCTGCACGCGACCTCGCTGCAGCGCCGAGCGGTTGGGGTAGACGTAGCGAAACCAGAACGCGAAGTAGGGGTCGGCGAGCGCCCATATCGGCCGCCCGTTGCCGCCCACGGGGCGCCGCTCCTCCAGGTAGCGCAGCTGTGAGAGCCGCGCGAGACGTTTGGTGAGCAGCGAACTCGAGGTGATCTTCGAGGCTGACTGGATCTCCGCGAAGCGCGTGGCTCCCCCGGCGACGGCGCGCATGAGGGCGTAGTAGGAGCCGGGCTCGCGAATCTCATCCTCTCCGCGGATCAGCTGCAGGGGCTCTTCGTGCAGCGACTCGCCAGGGGCGAGGATGCGCTCGGCGAGCACCTGGCGCAGCGGTCCGCGGCCGGCCCACACCTGGTACTGAGGGGTGCCCCCGAGCACGGCGTAGCGGCGCAGCTTCTCCTCGGCGCTGAGGCGCTCGCGGGCGAATCGCGCGGCGTCGCGGAAGTCGAACGGCTCCAGCAGCGGGCGGTAGGCGGCGCGACCGAACATCGGCTGGTTGCCCTCCAGCAGTTCCTCCATCAGCGTAAGTGCGCTGCCGCTCAGCACGAGTGTAAGCCTCCGCCCCGCGTGCTCCCAGCGGTCGAAGTGGCGCACGATCATCGAGTCCAGCCGCGGCTGAGCCTTGCGCATCCACTGGTACTCGTCGAGCGCCACCACCAGCGGGGCGTCCTCGGCGAGCGAGCCCAGATAGCCCAGGGCGGCCTCCCAGTCGGCGAAGCTAAGAGGGGCGCCCACGAGCGCGCCCACCTCCGCGGCGAGTAGATCGAGGTGGTCGCGCTCCTCCCCCTCGTCGGCCTGGAAGTACACGAAGCGCCGCCCCGCAAAGCTGTGATCCAAGAGGTAGCTCTTGCCGACGCGTCGGCGACCACGCAACACCACGAGCTGCGGCGCCTGCGCCGCCGCCTGTTGGAGGCGGGCCTGCTCCCGCTCACGGTCGATCATGGTCCCACAGTAGCAAACTTACAAGTTAGTTACCCATAAGTTTGTTACTCATATGTGTGTGGATATTGCCACTGCAACCCAGCATCGAGGTGCCTTCATACCCGTCCGGGATCGGGAGTGTCCGGCGCACCGGATACGTGTGCGAACCGCGGGGGAGACCACTATGGTGCCGGCTTGGGAGCGTCCTAACGGTGTCGCGGCGGGCAGGGCACGGTGGTGGTGGCCTGTGAGTGGCTGCCGTCCTTGAAGGCGAACCGGGCGGCGAACTGGAACCCTCCGTGTGGGCATTTGTCGGGGAGGGGGACGCCGTTGGGTTCGTATTCGATGGTGTGGCCGTGGGTGTGTTCGCGGTAGTGGAGGTGCAGCGGTCCGAGGGTGGAGTGGAATTGGACCACGGCGACGTCGGGGCCTTCGGGGAGGCTGGTGATGAGTGGGATGTTCATGTCGAGCAGTCCGCCGTAGGGTGCGGTGGCGGGGAGCACGAGCGCGGGGAAGGTGATCTGGCCGCTGACGGGGGAGGGGGCGTCGATGTAGATGCGTAGCGCGAGGTGCCCGGCGCGGTTGGCGGCCCTGAGGATGGTGACCTGGGCGCTCTCGGTGTCGATCGAGGGGCCGATCGGGATCTCGGCGAGGGCGGTGCCGTATCCCATGAGGGAGTTGGGTGGGCAGCCTTCAACACCGTGGATTTCGAGGGTGTGGAGTGGGCAGGTGGCGAGCCCGAGTTCGCTGAGCGCGAACGCGAGTTCGACGGGGTAGCTGATTTCGGCGCTGGTGAGGGGTGGCGGCACCTGGTTGCCGGGTGCGGCGATCTTGAAGCTGAAGCCGATGGTGGTGCTGTGGCCGAGGTGCTCGGGTGTGAGGGTGGCGTGGAGCATCACTGACTGTGTGGCGGCGGCGGTGGCGCAGGCGATCGTGCAGAGCAGGGTGGCGGCGAGGAGGGAGATGGTTTGGCGCGCGGCCTGGGTTCGCCTCACGGGTTGGGTGCGTTAGTAGGAGAGCGAGCCGCTTGTTTGCAGGGTGACGGCGTAGGTGCGGCGGTTGAAGGTGCCGGCGAGCTTTGCGTGTCCGTGGGCGTGGGTGTAGCGGCCGGTGCCGCCGGTGATGGTGAGCGTTCCGGAGAAGTGTTCGTCGAGGCTGGCGCCATGCGGGGTGGCTGTTCCGTGTCCGGTGATCGTGGCGCCGTGGGTGTAGATCGTGAAGCTGGCGGTGAAGGTCGCGCCGATGCTGAGGTTGGCGCGCATGTTGCCGGGGAGGTCTCCTTGTGCTGTGCCTTCCTCGATGAGCTGAGATCCGGAGTGCTTGAGGTAGCGCAGCTTGGCGGTATCGCTCGCCTGGAGGGTGCGAGCCGCCATCGCCAGTGGTGCGGAGGGCGGAGGGGTGCCGCCGGCGGGGGCCGCGCCAGCGATGAGCGCCACGAGCACGCCGGGTAGGAGGATGGGCACACGCCGTGTTCGTGGCGGGGGGTTGGCTGCTCCGAAGGAGCGTGGGTGCTTGGCGACGTGCTGCTTGATCATTGAGATAGTCCGTGTCTGCTGTTGTCGTTGAACCGAATTGTTCGATAGATCTTACATCGCCATGATCGGTCTGGTGGCGCTTGCGGACGGGCCGGCATCAGCGGTGGGTGCTTGGGAGCGCGCTCCGTGTGCGCTTGGCGGCCCGCCAGGCGCGCATGATCGCGAGCGTTGGCGTGATCAGCGGCCGCAGCTCGTTCTGGATGTGTGCGGTGATCTCGGCGGCGAACGGGCTGGTCGCGGTCGGCGCGGAGGTGTAGAACGCCACGACGCCCGCGAGCGTCATCACGTGGTGCGCCGCATCGGGGGTGGCGGGGGCACGGGCCATCGTTTGCTGGGCGGCGTTGGTGAGTCCTTGTAGGAGCTCCCCGGTGTCCCGGTAGTAGCGTGTGTACCCGGGCTGGCCAGTGCTCGTCATGTCGCGTTCGTAGTCGATGACGCTGTCGAGCATCGTCACGATCACACCGATATACAGGTAGAGCGCATCGATCCGGGCCGCGTCCTCAAGGGTTGTACGTGGGTTGGCGGCGGCAGCGATCGTCGCGTGCAGGCCAAGCACGGTAGATGTGGCGCCCGCGAAGTACTCAAGCCAGCCAAGTCCTGTGCCGGCGGCTTGATGGGTGGCCCACTCCTTCAGCTGGCCGCTGCCGAGCTGGGGGATCGCGTGGGCGCGTATCTGCGCCTCCGTGAACCGGGCCGCGCAACGTTCCGCGATCGCAAGGATCGCGTTGGCAGACGGCAGCTGCGCGAGGGCCTCGCGAGCGTCGGCTACCAATGCTTGCAGGTACCCATGATCGTCGGATTGTGGGTGCAGGGCGTAGTAGTCGCCGGTGGGTGCGCGGTTGATGCTGATGGCGTCGGTGAACGCTTGGGCGAGCTGGTGGCCACGGACGAGTGGGTCGGGTGTGGGTTGCTCGGTGAGGCCGTCGAAGTAGTCGTACATGACCTCGATCGCCACGATCGCCTGGACCGCCGCGTTCCGGTGCGCTCTTGGCGCGAGTGTGGCGAGTGTCGCGGCTACCTGGGCGTGGAAGCGTTGGTCATCGAGCTTGTCCAGCGCGATTGTTTGGAGGGTGGGGTCGCGGATTGCTCGCGCGCGTTGCTTGTAGCGCTTGATCTGGACACGCACGAGGGGCGCGACGGTTGGCCAGTAGCGGATGTTCGCGAGGAGGAGGGCAACGCCGGCTCTCGCGAGGAGCCGGCGGTCACCAAAAGCGGGCATGTGCCACTCGCTCAGCCGCTTGCTGCTCGCTCGGGTATGCGTGGCGTTTCGCCGGGTGGGGGGATGTGTGTTCTACTCATTGAGGGCGAGTGTTGGGGGTACTCGTGAGGCGAGCCAGCCTGGGAGGGACACGATCGCGAGGACGGCGGCGATGACCAGCGCGAAGATCTCGATCGGGCGTGCGCTGGTGGCGACTCCGGCGACGGGGAACCCGGTGACGTGCTTGAGATAGCTGTCGATCACGACCTGACCATAGACCCCGGCGATGGCGCCGGTCAAGCAGCCGGCGCTGAGCATCAGTGTGGATTCGGTGAGCAGCACGAGCTTGATCTGGCGGCTGGGGGCGCCTTCAATTCGTAGTTCGGCCAGTGACCTGCGTCGCTGCCATATGCTGGCCCCGAGGGCGGCTGCCATCGCGAGGATCGCTGCGATGACCAGCAGGGCCGCGATCTCCCCGAGCTGCCCGAGCCCTTCGCTTGCGGAGCTGCCGATCGCTGTTTCTCTTGCCTTCGCGGTCAGAACTTCCAGGCCGCTGCCTGACCCCAGCAGGCGCTCGATCGCGTCGCGGACCGCGACCGGGTTCGCGGCGGGCTTGAGGTTGACGCCGAGCGCGGAGGGAGCCGCGGACGCCCAGGCGCGCCGATAGTCGCTGGTGTTCATCAGGACCGCTCCTGGGCTCCATCCGAAGTTCGTGGTCGTCGCCGCGACTCTGAGCCTGACCGTCCCGGTGGGAGTTGGCAGCACCAACGCGCCACCGATTTTGAGGTGTTGTTCGCTTGCGATCTGGTCGGAGACGGTGACCTGCCCTTCGCAAAGTCCGGTGGCGGGGATGGCGTGGTCGCCGTGGATGATCTGGTTATCGAGTAGCGCGGGGCGTGTGTTGGATGGCCAGGCGATTACCCAGAGCCGCCGACCGGCGAAGTCGAGGTAGCTGCCTTGGAAGGCATTGACGCTCGCCACCCCCGGGAGACGAGCGATGTGCGCCTGGCTGATGGTGGGAACGAAGTCATCGATCGCCTGGTTGTCGGTTGGGTTGACCAGCCAGACGTTGGCGCTGCCCACATAGTGGGCGGTGTACCCGTCGATGCCGCGTAGAAGATCGTCGCGGGAGGCGCCCAGTGCGACGCTGCCGAACAGCGCGACCGCGCCGGTCGCGGCGAGCGCCAGCGACCGCAGCGTGGTGGCCTTCAGGGAGGAGAGCGCCAGCGGTAGAACCGTCAGCCTGGGGTTTTTGAGCGCGATAGCGTCGGCGGCTCGTAGTACACCGTGGAGTACGAGTGGGACGGCGAGCATTGTCGCCAGCGCGAGCGCGACACACGCGAGGATCGCCGCTGAGGGCACGAGCACAAACAGGCAGGTTGCGAGCAGGGTTAGGCCGCCCGTCGCGGCGAGCAGCGATCGCCGGGCGCCGACCGGTGTGCCGCCTCCCAGGTCGCTCTCGGAGAAGACGGCGTCGAGAGGGCGGCCGCGGCGCAGGTCTTGCAGCGGTATCAGCGAGGCGAGACAGGTAGCGAGTATCCCGCCCGCGAGTGCGAGCACCACGGGCTGTGCGCCGATCACGGTGGCGGTCCCAAGCGTAAACGCCTTCGCGAGGTACCCGGGCGACTGGTGGAAGAGGCCTCGTGAGAGGGCGTAGCCGCCGAGCAGCCCCACGAGTGACGCGAGGACGCCGAGGCAGAGGGCCTGGAAGAGCACCATCTGCACGATCGCGCTGCGCCTCGTCCCGTCCAGGCGCAGGTCGGCGATCGCTTCGCGTCGCTCCGGGACGGTCAGCAGCATCGCGTTGAACGCAAATAGGAAGCCAAGCAGCGCGCTCAACCCCGCGAACAGGGCGCTCGCCTGGCTACTCGGTCGTAGCGCCTGGTGCAGCAGGGCGATGTCTTGGTCGGCTGGGGCCACTGTGATCTTGCCGTCGGCGAATGCATTCAGCTCCCGTTCGACCAGTGGCTTACGGCCGGGTTTGCTTTGAACCAAGATCCGCGTAATGCGATCGTGCAGGCCGGCGAGGCGCTGCAGCTGCGTGAGTGGCATGACCGCGACCTGGGCCTGGGCGAGCGCCCCTGCCGTTTCATGGCCGAGCACCGAGGACACCTTCAACCTGGAGGAGCGCCCGCGCAACTCCAGGCGGATACTGCGCGGCCTGTTCGGGTTGTAGGCGTGTAGATGCAGCGCATTTGCGCTTGCCTGGCTCAACCCGATTCCCCCGGGTGAGAGTGCTCCGAGTGGCAGGGTATGCGCGAGCCCGTCCATCAGCGCGAGACCGATGTTGGTGCCGGCGATGGTGAGCGTCACGCGCTGGCCGCTGGGTGCCACGACAGTCGCTGTCTGTTCCAGCAGCGGCGCTGCCTGTTCGACACCCGGCAGCCCTTCCACGTGGGGGAGGAGGCGTTCGTTGAAACCGTCGGGGCCGCGCGCGTGTAGCTGCAGGTCGGCGGGGCCGATCACGGTATGGACCACGTTGCTCGCGGAGCTCGTGATGCTGGCATTGGCGACGATCACCGCGAACACGAGTGCTACCGCGACGGCGATCCCGACGCCGGCGAGCAACTCCTGGGTCGCGTGAACCCGCAGCCGCCGGCTGTAGAAGTAGACGAGCGCGCTAGCCCGCATCAGACCCTTCCCAGGGAGACCGCGGAGTGCCACACGAACGTTTCAGCCCCGCGCGTGCGCCGAGCGTGCCTGAGCGTTGACATCGAAAGGGTCGTGTACGTCCCCGTCGGGGGGTGGGTCGGGGTCACCGTCGATGAGCTTCCCGTCGCGCAGCGTGCAGCAACGGTCCGCGAGCGCGGCGGCCTCGCGGTCGTGCGTGACAAGCAGCACCTGCGCGTCGCGCTCATGCGCGACCGTCCGCAACAGCTGCACAATCTCCCTGCTGCGGACACTGTCGAGGTTCCCGGTCGGCTCATCCGCGAGAATCAGGCCGGGCTCTCCCGCGAGCGCGCGTGCGATCGCGACACGCTGGCGCTCACCCCCGGACAGCTTCTCCGGTGTGTGCTCGAGGCGATCGGAGAGTCCCACGCGCTCGAGCCACTGGATCGCACGGGACCGCGCGTCGCGCATTCCGACGCCACCGATGAGGAGCTTACGGGCTGCATTCTCGATCGCGGAGACCCGTGGCATCAGATGAAAGTTCTGAAAGACGAACCCGACGTCCCTGAGCAGGTACTCGCTCGCCTGGCTTTCGGAGATCGACGTGATGTCACGACCCTCAAAGCGGATCGCACCGGCCTCGGGACGCAGCAGCGCCGCGATCAACAACAGCAGCGTCGTCTTCCCAGAGCCACTGGGACCCAGCAGCGCGAGCATCTCACCCGGCGCGATCGTAAAGCTCACACCATCGACCGCGCGTACTTCCTCCCCCTCGCCGTGGTAGTGCTTGACAACTCCTTCGAGCTCAAGCAACGCTGCTCCTGGCTTCTCGCTCCAGCCGATGGCGTACGAGGTCGCTCACCGGAGCGAGATTGGGTGTCAGCTCGCCTATCAACCGACCTTTGCCGAGCGCCAGCGTACGGTCGGCGCCCCAGAGCCCAGTCCCGTCCCCGGTGCTCTGAAGGATCGCGATGCCCTCGTCCGCGAGCGAGCGCAACAACCTAAGAATGTCGTCTCGCTTGGTCGAGTCAACGCCGATTGTCGGCTCATCGATCACCAGCAGACGAGGGTCGGCTGTCAAAGCGCGAGCGAGCGCGACACGCACTGTTTCGTCGACCTTCAACTCGCTCGCGACCAGCCCCGCGCACCGCACGGCGTCAACCCGCTCCAGTGCCCGCCAGGCACGAGTCTGTGCCGTGGACTGCCCAACTCGGCGCGCCAACTGGCCCGCCACGAGCTGATCGAGGACAGTCCGACCCCAATCCACCCGGAATGCTCGACGGCAGTAGCTGATCCCGCCACCAAGCCTCTCCCCGTGGCGCCCGGCCAGGTCGCGGTCCTCGAAACGCACGACACCGCTGTCCGGCGCCTCGATACCCGTGGCGATCCGAATCAGCGTCGAGCGGCCCGACCGGCGCTCGCCCCACACCACGAGCATTTCCCCCGCGTCGATCCTCAGCGATACATCCACGAGCGCGACACGCGAACGGCCGTAGCTCTTTGCGACATGCTCAAGCTCAAGGAGAGTCATCGCGTGCGACGCTTTGGGAGCGAGCTTCGAACGTGTCGTGGGCATGGCGAAGCCACGTCAGCATTCCCCCGGCGGCGATACGCTGCTGCTCGGCGACAAGTGCGTCGATCAGCTCATCGCGAGAGCCCCTCGCCGCGGCCTCGGCCGGCTGGCGTCCCACCTGCCCCGCCCCCTTCAGATACTGGTGCTCGAAGCGGCCGAGAACATCCAGCGCCGCGCTGGGATTGTGCGCAAAGACCGCCAGCTGGCGCACCCACAGCTCCTGGCGTCTGCGTTCGGCGTCCACCTGCTGCACGAGCCACTCCACATAGCTCTCGACCCCCGACTGCGTGGCCTGATAGTGCGGCTTGGGCTGACGAGCGAGCACATCAACCCCAGGGATCGGCGCGATCAGCCCACGCGACTGAAGAGTATTGAGCGCGGAATAGATATGCGAATGGCCGCTGATCGGCAGCACACCTCCATACACGCGTAGGAAGCGCTGATAAAGCTCATTACCGTAGCTCGGACGCGCGATCACAAGACCTAGAAGCGCCCAACTCACGGGCGAGGTCATCGCCCGGCCAGTCGCCGTATCCACCGATGCTGTGCTCATTGAACCATGCAGTTTACTGGAAGTTCGCCCTCGCTGAAAAGCACTATTTCTGACTACCCCGCAGGGACTTACAAAGTTTGAACCCTCAAACCATGTCTATACAAACCTTCCCGAAGGCCCGATCATGCCCCTCGTGGCATCTACGGACACCCAATCGACAGCACAGTGGGCCGAAGGATGAGAAGGGCACCGCACATCGCGTCGCACTCGCCCGCGCCGCATACCTCCCTCTCCAGAGGCCCATCCCCAGCGGGGACCCAGTCGGCGGCCGTGGGCTACGCGCTCACCTGGGCGCGGCAGAGCTGCCCCAAGAGCTTGACACCTCCTTGGCGCGCCCGGGGGTTCGGGTCTGCGCGGGCGCCCGCCGAAGGAGAGGCAGCGGGTCGCCCGCGCGATCGATGCACGCTCGCCCACACCCAAGCCGCCCACCCCACCAACGGTAGACCGGCCCGGCGTTCAGACCCCCAACCCCGCTGGCACCCGCCTGACACCGCGGATCGGTTCTGAGCGATGCCCATGCCATTGGAACCCGAGCATCCCGGCAGGTACTCCTCCTCGCTGGTCGCCGGCCTGGCGATGCTCAGGTGCTTCACCGCCGAGCACCCTGTCCGTGAGATCACCGACATGGCTAAGCGAGCCTGGTGCTCTGGGATACCGAGGTTGCCTACATCCATCGCTGGCGAGGGTCTCGCCAAGGGCAGTACGCGGTGGACATGGGGCCGGGTAGTGACCGATGGCGCCGCCCTGGCGCGGGAGGGAGAGGGAGTGCGGGTGTCCGCTTGTAGGAGAGGCAGCGGGCACCCGACGCGGTCAGCGATGGGACCGGAGCACCTCAGCGCGTCCTCCGCAACGGCGCATCTTCGGCTGTTCATCTACAGGCCCGTGGTGTCATGAGTAAGCGATCTGTGTATCTGAGGCTGAAGGTGGAGTCGATCGTGGACCCGGCGCAGGGTGACACGATGGCGGGCCTGGCGGTGCTGTTGTCGGGGCGGATTGATCGTGCTGGGATCCCTCCGATTGAGGTGTGGGAGGGGCGTGACCGGGGGGAGACGGTGGAGTCGCGGATCTCGTTCTCGCTGGTGAGGGGTTTGGTGTTGCTGGCGCACCTCGCGGGGGGCGAGCCTGCCAGTCTGAGGGATCTCACGGCGGCTCTCAATCTTTCTGAGGACGCGGCTCACAGGTATGTGCTGACGCTGTTGGAGGCTGGGCTGGTGGTGCAGGATCCGGAGAGCCGCATGTATCGGCTGGCGGGGTAGGCGGGGTCGATGCCGAGAGCGCGAGTGGTGAGCCCCAGGATGGTCGGTGGGGAAATGCTGGCGTCGACCCCGACTCTGAAGGAGCCGGGCTTTTCGCAGTCGCTAGAGCGTGGGTTGGCGATCCTTGCCTGTTTCGCCCCGGAGCGGCCGGTGTGGGGTATCGCAGAGCTCGCTGATGAGCTGGGGATGAATCCCTCGGTGATCCACCGCTACGTGATCACGTTGGTCGAGCTGGGGCATTTGATGCAGGGTGCAAGGCGTAAGTACAGCCTGGAGACGGGTGTGGTCGATCTCGGGCTGTCGGCGATGAGCAGCATGAAGCTTGAGGATCATGCCCAGCCGTTCCTGGCGGATCTGCAGAGGCGCAGCGGGTTCACGGTCGCGTTGGCGGTGCTCGATGGACCCAGGGTCCAGGTTGTGGACAGCTTGCGTGGGACTCGCCGCGGCCAGCGCCTAATCGATCTCGACCAGAGCTCTCCGTGGCTGCCCGTTCATTGCACTGCGCTGGGCAAGCTACTGCTCGGGAATCTGCCTGACGCCGCGCAGCGGAGCGTGATCTCTGAGTTGTCTCTTACCAGGCGCACGCCGCAGACGATCACGAGTAAGACAGCGCTGCGAGCGGAGTTGCAGAGTGTGCGTGGGGAAAGCCTCGTTGCGGCGGAGGAAGAGCTCGCGCCCGGCGTGTACTCGATCGCCGCGCCGGTCCGCTCAGAGTCCCGGGAGGTCGTAGCGGCCGTTGGGATGGACGCGCACGCGTCGATGATCGCGCTTGCGGATCTTGTTGATTCGCTTGGTCCGCATCTGATTGCGACGGCTGACGGGGTCTCCGCTCGGCTGGGGTACCGGCGCGACGACGAGCGAGCCCGAGTATGAACTGGTATCGGTTGGTAGGGGGTGGCGGGCAATGATCAGCGAGCAAGACCGAGCCGGGCGGTCAACATCGCGCCGGCTTGCCTTGGTGCTCGGGTCCATGCGGGCGCCCGCCGATGGAGAGGCGGCTGGTCGCCCGCGCGATTTATGCACGCTAGCCCACGCCCAGACCGCCTACCACCCCACCTACGGTAGACCGGCCCGGCGTTCAGATCCCCAACCCCGCTGGCACCCGCCTGACACCGCGGATCGGTTCTGAGCGATGCGCAAGTCATTGGATCCCGAGCATCCCGGCAGGTTCTCCTCCTCGCTGGTCGCCGGCCTAGCGATGCTCACGTGCTTCACCGCTGAGCACCCTGTCCGTGGGATCGCCGAGATGGCTGAGGAACTCGACCTTGAGCGTTCCAGTTGGGTCGGCGGCGAGGCGCCTGTCAGTCTTGCGACTGGTGGTTTCCTCGCCGCCGCCCGCCGAACCGGACTTGCGGGTTCCCTCGCATCCGGCTCTCCACAGGACATGCGCTGTCCGCTGTTGGGTAGTTGGTCAGGTGTCGGCGACCTCTGGCCGATCGGTGAATCGGGGTTCTCCTTCGGTCGTCCACGGCGAGGGGATACGATATCCGCGGTAGCGGTACCGTTTTTGATTTTCACCTCGCCGGGCCAGTAGAGCCTCGTACCGTCGGGGCTGGTCCAGTTGTGCCCCCAGTACCGTCGCTTGACCTGTGTCCAGGTCAGCCGCTTGTGCTTCTTGCGCAGCCATCTGACTATCCGCCACCACAGGTAGTAGTCGAGATAGTCGAAGCAGCGCGACGCGGCGTTGTGACGATGGTAGTTGGTCCAACCTCGAAGGATTGGGTTGAGCGTGCGGACCAGTTCGTCGAGCGAGAGGCTCGTCGTGTGACGTCCGGTCAACTGCTTGATGCGGTACTTGATGTCCCCGAGTGCTTGCTGGCTTGGGAAGCTGAAGGCGACCAGCGATCGGTTGTTCCAGAGGCTCCGCTGGATGCGGAAGCCGAGGAAGTCGAAGCCGTCGTCAACATGGGTGATTGCTGTCTTCTCGGGCGAGAGTGTGAGCCTCATGTGCTCACGCATAAACTCGGCTGTCTGTTCCCTGATGGCTTGGGCGTGAGCTTCGGTGCCGTGCACCAGAATCACGAAGTCGTCCGCATAGCGGACCATTCGATGGCTGGGCAGGCCCTTGGCTCGGTCACGCACACGCTGTTTTGTTGTGCGCGCTTCCCAGGCCGTTTGGAAGTGACGGTCGAGTACCGTGAGAGCGACGTTCGCCAACAGCGGCGAGAGGATCGCTCCTTGTGGTGTGCCCGATGGCGTGGCGGCGAGGGTGCCAAGCTCACGCATGACACCCGCGCCGAGGAACTGTCTTACCAATGCCAGGACGCGCTTGTCGGTTACCCGGCGGCGCAGCTCGGCCAGCAGCAATCCGTGGTGGATGCTGCCGAAACAGTCCTCGACATCTCCCTCGATGACCCACTCATAACTGGCGTGTGGGTTGATGAAGTGCCGCACTTCCTCGATGGCGTCCTGTGCTCTTCGCCCGGGTCGGAAACCGTAGGAGGACGGGCAGAAGTCCGCCTCCATGATCGGCTCCAGCACGAGCTTTGCCGCCATCTGGACGATCCTGTCACGCAAGGTTGGGATGCCTAGTTTCCGAGTCTTCCCGGCTGCGCGCTTGGGGATCTCGCGCTCGCGGACCGGCAGCGCCGTGAAGGTCCGGTCCCGCAGCGACTCTCTGAGCTCGCCAAGGAACACCTCCACGCCGACCGCCTCGATCCGCTTGCGTGTCATGCCATCGACCCCGGGGGTGCGAGACCCCCGGTTGCGCTTCACCCGCTCCCACGCGACCAGCAGCGTCGCGGGGTCGCAGAGCAGGTTGAACAAGTCACCGAAGCGCTTTTGCTCGTCTTGCTCTGCCCAGCGGTGCAGCTTGGTCTGCCATCCCAGTACCCGCTGCTCGGCGTCATCGACCGAGAGCGGCGCGAGCGTATTCACACTCGACCTCCCGAATAGCTTCTCATGCTGCGGTCCTGCTGTCCGCCTTCGCCATGTGGGCGGCTTTCCCGCCCTCGGACTACTACGCGGACTCCGCCACGCCCCATACGCATCAGCGGACATCGCGCCTTGCCTACCCCCACCGGGCAGGCACGCACGGGGCGCTTCCCACGTTCACCATGATCCGTTTGACCGGGTCGGCAGCCGACTTTACCCCTGCAAACCATCCGACGGACAATCGCAGTCTCCCGCCGGCCTCCACCCCAGCTCCGAAGAGGTACGTGGAGCGAGCCGCCAGCGTAGAGAGCGGTCTCGTTGTTGCATCCAGCCCATGTCCGCCAGGTTTCGGGCCGGTCTACCGATGAAGGGGCTTCTACCATCGATTCGCTTTCGCTCTGCCTTTCGGTCTCGCTTGCGCGCACTCGGGTGTCTGGCAGTACCACCCGGCCGCTACGTCATCGGGGCGCTCTCGCCCACAGCGTGCGATTCCACGCCAGGACTGCCCCCAGCTTCGCCGGACCGCTGCATCAGCCCGGGGCCGGCATCACAGCCGACACGGAGAGATGTTGTCCTTCAATCGTTCTGCATCTCCTTTCTCATGGCGCCTCGTGGCGCACCCACCCACCGCTACGCCACGACGCTGGCGACGCTCGGCTATCTCGAGCAGAGCCCCTCGCGTAAGTACCTGCTCTCCTCACGCGTCTCGGACGTCGGGCTCTCGCTGCTGGACTCGATGGAGATCCGCCGGGTCGCTCGCGAGCCCCTGAGGGAGTTGAGGGCGCGGACCGGGCGCACCACGAGCCTCGTGGTGTTGTGGGGTACCGAGGTTGCCTACATCCATCGCTGGCAGGGGTCCTTCCAAGGGCAGTACGCGGTGGACCTGGGCATCGGGCTTGGCACTCGCCTGCCAGTCCACTGCACCGCCGCGGGTAAGGCGCTCCTGACACGCCTGCCCGCGGCGGAGCAGCAAGAGCTGCTCAAGAAACTGCGTCTCACCCGGCGTACCCCCAAGACGATCACGACCAAGACGGCGTTGCGCGCAGAGCTCGAACGCATCGCCGCGGACGGCGGTATCGCGGTCGAGGACGGAGAGCTGTCTGGCGACAGGCGCGCCATCGCCGCCGTGGTGGCGAACGCGGAGGGACGGCCAGTTGCGGCGGTCGAACTTGCGGTGCCGGCTGAGGCGTACACCCGTAAGCAGCTGCTGGATCTTGGTCCCAAGATCACAGTCACCGCTCAGCGCATCGCTGAGGCTCTGGACTGAGCGCCCCAGGGAAACCTAATGCACGACGAGCAGAACCACATCGACCTTTCCATAGCCGCCTAATGAGTGGAAGGAAGCATTTAATGAGAAACACTCCTTGTGTCGTGCCGCTGAGGCTAATTAGGCTTCATCCAACATTTGAAAAGCAGGGTGTTTCTCAGTCGTTCTGGAGTACCACGGTGAGCACTAGCAATCAATCGAAGGAGGGGGAATGCGCGTTGCGCAATTGACGGTATGGCTGAAGTGCTTGGTGTTTGCTCTTGTAGGGCTCGCGTTATGTGCCGGGTCGGCATCTGCGGCGGAATCCTCCGCGTTGGGTGGTACTGGCTCGTCGCCGCTTGAAAGCCCGTTGGTGGTTCCGGAAGCGTTGCCGTTGTTGGGTGGGGAAGCGGTGAGCAACGCTGAAGAAGCGCGGCGTGAGAGCCCCGAAGCGGCCGTCGCGCGCCAGGTGTCTCAGACCGAGTATGAGGGTCTGAGCGTTGGAGAAGCTTCAAAGCTGGCAGGGGAAGTGTTCCCGAGGGTTGTGGATTACCCTGCTGGCGGTCCGCCGCAGCTGCCTGAAGGGCAGCATATTACGGGTTTCATCAGTGCGGATGCGGCCCAGGTGACTTTGCCATCGGGCGAAGGCGGTCACGCAGTGCTGGAGTCGATAGAACCGATCGCAACGGAGTCATCGCCGGAAAAATGGACGCCGATCAACCTGAGCCTGAGTGAAGTGGGCGGGGTGTTCCAGGTCGATAACCCGGCCGTGGATGTGAGTATCCCGAAGCGACTGCAGGATGGGGTGAGTTTGGTGGATTCGGGGGTGTCGTTGACGCCGGTGGACGCGTCGGGTGCGGCAGTGCGCAGCTCGGACGGCCGAGTGGACGGCGCGGCTGTGTTCTACGGCGGGGTGAGTGCCGGAAGCGATGTTGATGAGCTCGTTAAGCCTGAAACCAGCGGGTTCAGCGAGGACGCGATCCTGCGCTCGGCTGCAAGCCCGGAACAGCTTTTCTACCGTGTGGGGTTGCCGGAAGGCGCGAGCCTTGTGCAGGCGAATAGTGGTTCAGGCGCCGTTGAGGTCGTTGATGAAGGGTCGGTGGTCGCGAGTGTGTTTGCTCCCCATGCGCAGGACGCTACGGGTACGCCGGTGCCAGTCGCGATGAGCGTTTCAGGAGATGTGTTGAAGTTGTCGGTTGGTCTCCACGCAGGGAACTACGAGTATCCGGCTTATGTCGATCCGACAGTGACTGATAAAGAACTTCTGTTTAAACCTGGGAATTGGGCCTTTTTTACGGATAATAGCGCGGTATTCGGTGGGTTCAACGCTGAACCAGGCCTCGAAGACGACGATAAACCCGGGGAACGGTATTATTCAGGGCAGTACGGGTTCTTTTCATATACGACCCAAGGTGCGTCGCGGATATATGCGTTCATAGGATCAGCGATTGAAGAAGAGAGTACCGGTAATCCCTCCGTCGTCGACCAGTTTGAGCTGCGGCGTAGCAACGGGGAAATTGAAAGCGGCAATGGTGAAGGCGGGAAAGCGGAGATAACCGAGCCGGCGAAAACAGGCAGAACCGAACGCACAGGAGTTACGGTGTGTGCGGAATCAGCATGTGGGCCGGTAGGTGTTGCTAGCTCGGAACAGAATGCGGCCTATTTCGAGCAGAAAGTGGTAGGCGAAGAAACCGGCCATTTTAGATTTACACTTACGAGTGGTTCGGTCGAGATCCAACAAGAAAAAGGTCCAACAGCGAGTTTCGATACGTCAGATTCGACGCTTGAAGGACAGCCCAATGCCTTGCTCACAGGAAAATGGTATAAATCAAAATCAGCGGTAACATTTGGCCTTTACGCTGACGACTCGGGTATCGGCGTCTACAAACAGGGCTTGAGTTCGCCAAGTAAATCCGGGTGGGGGTTTGCTAGCAAACATGAAGCCCGAAATGAATGCCAGGGTGTTCAGTGCAACCAATGTTACGAACCGCCTTGCGCTGGAAAAGCCAGCGGCAACGGAAAACCCCTCACCTGGGCGTTGGCGTCCGCTGAAGGCGGCGAACTACCAGAAGGTGAAGATACTATTGAAGGCAAGGTGGAAGATGACGTCGGGCTCAAAGCCACGGCCAGTGGGAAAATCAAAATAGATAACCTCGCCCCCCACGGTATCACATTTAGTGGTTTGCCCAGCAACCACGAAGTGGTCGACGGGCAACACTACCTTTTGAAAGCGAGCGCGACGGATGGGGTGGAAGGCACACCAAGCTCAGGGATAGCATCGATCATGCTTGAGGTCGACGGGGAAGCAGTGAGTGGGCCACAGGGTAGCTGTACGCTGGGGCCGTGCACTGGAAACGCTGAATGGACACTGAGTGGCGAAAACTACGCTGCTGGCGAACACACGCTGACGGTAGTGGCGACCGATAACGCTGGCAACGTAGCTTTTGAAGAATATCATGTAAAGATTCATCATCCAGAAGGCGTGGCTGTTGGTCCTGGTTCGGTGAATCCCGTGACGGGTGAGCTCAGCGTAGGTGCTACTGACGTGTCGCTTAGCGTGCCAGGAGGCCAGTTGACGGTGAGCCGCGGCTACCGCTCGCGCCATGTCGCTCAAGGCACCGAAGGCCCCCTTGGCCCACAGTGGATTATGAGCCTGGGGGCTGAGCAAAGCCTTACCAGGGTCTCAGGAGGGATGGTCTTGACCGGTGGCAGCGGCGGACAGGTGGTGTTTGAGGGCAAAGGCGGAGGCGAATTCACCTCGCCAACAGGCGACGCAGGATTGACGCTGCTTGAAAAAACGGTGGAAGGTAAAGCGGTGTTCACGCTGAGCGAAAACGGTTCGGTGACGACGTTTGAACTGCCGGCGGGTAGCAGCGGTAGTGTATGGATGCCATCGAGCACCGAAGGACCGAACGGCACGAACAAAGCGCTCTATAAATTCAGGTTGTCTGGTGGTGTGGTGGAGCCCACCGAGGAGCTAGCGCCCATCCCGGCTGGAGTGTCGTGCGGGAAAGAAATCAGCGAACTCAAAGAAGGCTGCCGTGCGCTCAAGTTCGAATACGCCACCGAAACCAAAGCTAAAGGCGAAAAGGCCAGCGATTGGGGCGAATTCATAGGGCATCTCTCGAAGGTCAAGTACGTTGTTTGGAACGCGAGCAAAACAAAAACCGAACCCGTTGTGGCGGAATACGCCTATGACGTGAGAGGTCGGCTGCGTGCAGAGTGGAACCCCGAAATCACGCCGTCGCCGCTGAAGACGACCTACGGGTACGACACTGAAGGGCAGGTCACCGCGCTCAGCACGGCGGGCCACGAGCCAACGTTGCTGGAGCAGGGTACCGTCCCCGGCGATGCTAACCCCGGTCGGCTGTTGGCCGTAGCCGTACCCGCCGCGGCAACGGCCCTCGGTAGCGGTGAAGCACCAGTCAATGAAGTCGTTCCCACGCTGTCGAGCTCGAAACCGGCCGTGGGAACGAAAATCAGCGTCAACCTGACCGAAAACATGCCGGGGAAATGGAAAGCGAGCCCGCTGGCCTTTATCTACCAGTGGGAGGATTGTAACAGTTCAGGCAAAGAATGCTCACCGATCCCAGGCGCAGTCAATCAGGCCTACTACCCTGTCGCAGGCGATGAAGGACATGAGTTGGTCGCTGAGGCGACAGCGTTGAATGCTACGGGCGCCACGACGGTCTCAAGCGAAGCGACGTCCACGGTTGCATCAGGCACATCGAATACCCCGCTACCTGAACCTCCGGCAGTTGGTTCGAACGCTGTCACGACGCTTGAGTATCAGGTGCCGGTGTCCGGTAGCGGCGCGCCGTATGAAATGGGCTCCACGGAAGTCGCGAAATGGGGCCAGACTGATGTCCCCTATGAAGGGATGGCGATCTTCCCGCCGGACAAAGTGATGGGCTGGCCGGCCAAGGAATACAAACGTGAGACCGTTTACTACCTCGATGGTAAGGACCGTACCGTGAACGCGGCCAGCTCGACGGGTGGGATCTCGGTCGCCGAATACAACGCCTACAACGACGTTGTACGTACGCTCACTCCTGATAACCGTCTGAAGGCCGTAACGGAAGGGTGTAAAGCCGGTGAAGAATGCAAGTCCGCGACCGAAAACACCTATGAAGAAACGGGCTCAGAACCCGGCACCCAGCTACTGAGCACTCTTGGCCCCCAGCACACGGTCAAGCTCGCGGTAGGCAAAGAAGGCAAAGTCAACGAAGAAGCCTTGGTGCGCGAGCACACTCTCTACTTCTACAACGAAGGCGCCCCTTCGAAAGGTGGACCCTACCATCTGGTGACGAAGACGATTGACGGTGCCGAAACGGCAGGCAAAGAAGAATTCGATAAGCGCACCACCGAAACGTCCTACGGCGGGCAGAGCGGCCTGGGCTGGGAATTGCGTAAGCCGACATCCGTGATAACAGACCCGAGCGGGCTGGATCTTGTGCGCACAACTGAATACAATGGGAGTACCGGCTATGTAACCCAGACCAAGATGCCGGCGGCGTCGGGGAAAGACGCAAAGGTGCCGCCCGCATATTTTTCGGAGTTTGGCACAGCCGGGTCGGAACCTGGTCAATTGAAAACGCCTAGAGCAACAGCGCTGGCCCCGAATGGCAATGTCTACGTTCTCGACATGGGCAACTCACGCATCGAGGAATTCACCCCATCGGGTAGCTATGCTGGCACCTTCGGTGCCCCGGGGAAAGGCAACGGACAGCTCTCTGGGCCCTTTGGATTCGCCGTCGACTCCAAAGGGAACATATGGGTGGCCGATACTGGCAACGACAGGGTCGAGGAGTTCAACAGCAAACACGAATACGTATTGAAGTTCGGCTCCGAAGGCACAGCCGGCGGCCAGTTCAAAGAACCGAAGGCGATCGCCGTGACCGCCAGCGGTACTCTCTTCGTCGTCGACGCGGCCAACAACAGGATCCAGAAGTTCAACGAAAAAGGCGAATTCATATCGACGTTTGGGTCTGGTGTGAGCAACGGTGAAGCCAAACTCCAGACCTGCGTAAAAGCGAGCGAATGTCGCGCGGGCATCGCTGGCTCGGGCAACGGCCAGTTCTCCGAACCGCGCGGCGACGCGGTGTCTACGACAGGACACGTCTGGGTAGCAGACACGAACAACAGCCGGATCCAAGAGTTCAGCGAAAGCGGCGAATTCCTAGCGAAGGCCGGCAGCTACGGCACCGGCAACGGCCAGTTCGAGGAACCGAAGGGGATCGCGATCGACAGCGCTGGCAATACCTGGGTGACAGATGCCAAGGTAGGCCGGATCCAGAAGTTCACCTCGACGGGAGCCTTCTTGTCCACGGCAGGCTCGAAGGGCGCGGGAGCCGGCCAGTTCGAAGCTGCGTGGGGACTCGCCATCACATCGGAAGGCGAAATGTACATCGCCGACGTGAACATCGACCGCGTCGACCACTGGAATCCAACAGTAACAGGCAACGAAGGCGCCCACAACACCAAGACGATCTACTACACCACCGCTGCAAACTCAGAATACAAAGAATGCGGCGAACACCCGGGAATGGCGAACCTCCCATGCGAGACGACGCCGGCCACACAACCCGGGACCAGCGGGCTACCGGAACTACCGACCACTAAATACACCTACAACACATGGGACGAGCCTGAAACGGTGATAGAAACCGTAGGCGCCACGACCCGCACCAAGACCAACACCTACGACGCCGCTGGACGCCTAAAAACCGCCGCTATCAGCTCTACCGTCGGCACAGCGCTACCAACAGTCACCGACGAATACAACAGCACGACGGGCGCACTGGAAAAGCAGAGCACCACGACCGGCGGCAAAACCAAAACGATCACGGATATTGCCAACAAGCTCGGCCAACTCGAAAGCTACACCGACGCAGCCGAAACCGCAAACAAAACCAAAGACGAATACGACATCGACGGACGCATCAAAAAAGTCACCGGGGAAAAAGGCACCGAAACTTACACCTACAGTACAACGACAGGTCTCCCCACAGAACTCGTCAACGAATACGGCGCCACCAAACTGAAATTCACAGCCACCTACGACGCCGAAGGGAACATGCTCACCGAAGGATACCCCAACGGCATGACCGCCACCTATACCTACAACCAGGTCGACAAGCCCACCAGCCTTGTATACAAAAAGACCACCAACTGCACAGAAGAAGAAAAAGAAAAATGTAAGTGGTTCAAAGACACGATCATCCCATCGATCCACGGCCAATGGATCGAACAAACCAGCAGCCTCTCCCACCAAGTCTACGCCTACGACAACGCCGGACGCCTAACCGAAGGGCAGAACACCCCTGCCGGCAAAGGCTGCACCGTCCGCCTCTACGCCTACGACGAAGACACCAACCGCACAAGCCTCACCACCCGCGAACCAGGCACCGAAGGCAAATGCGCCACCGAAGGCGGCAAACCCCAAGAACACACCTACGACACCGCCGACCGCCTCACGGACCCCGGCATCGCCTACGACACCTTCGGGGACATCACCACCCTCCCCGCAAGCGACGCAGAAGAAAGCGCAGAACACGAACTCACCAGCACCTACTACACCGACAGCCAAGTAGCCAGCCAAAAACAAAACAAACAAACCATCGGCTACAACCTCGACCCCGCCGGACGCACCCTCGAAACCATCTCCACCGGCGAACCCCACAACTTCACCATCCTCTCCCACTACACCGGCCCCAGCAACACCCCCGCATGGACCATCAACCCAGTCTCAAACGAATGGACGCGCAACATCACCGGCATCAATGGTAGCCTTGTCGCCATCCAAAACAACGGCGAAACCCCAGAACTCCAGCTCACCAACCTCCACGGCGACATCATCGCCAAAGCCTACCTGTCCGAAACCGCCACCGAACTAGCCGCCAAGGCCGACACCAGCGAGTTCGGCGTACCCACCGTCACCGCCCCCGCCAAATACTCCTGGCTCGGCGCAAGCGAGCTCCCCACCGAACTCCCATCCGGCGTGACCACGATGGGCGTGCGCTCCTACGTACCCCAGATCGGACGCTTCCTCCAACCCGACCCCATCCCCGGCGGCTCAGCCAACGCCTACAGCTACACCTTCGGCGACCCCGTCAACAGCACCGACCCCACCGGCGCCTACACTAACGAAGCATCCGCAGCAGTCTTGGCAATCATGGCCCGGCAGGGCGAAGAAATAGCCGCTCGCTATAGAGCGGAAATTCGTGAGGAAGAAACGCAAGCGGCTGAAAGGCGAGGCGCGGAACTGGCCGCCCGCGCCGCCGCAGAAGCGGCCGCCGCCGCAGCCGCAGCCGGCCCCCAATATGCCGAAGACGAAGAATGGGAAGAATGGTGGGAAGAAGAAGGCGAATACGAATATGCTTCATACCATCCAGGTAGCGAGGAAGGGCATGAAGCCCAAGTCGAACCTGGACTCTTGCTTCAGCCCCTGTCGGAATTGACCGGTGAAACGAAAGCCAAGACGGGCGCGGTAGTGCGGGTATGTCGGGTGGCGTCAGATGGGGTGAGGAAGGAGGGCCCGTGTGCGCGGTACGCGAGCATCTTTGGTTCGGTTGGCCACTGGGTTAGCAGGCACATTATTAGGCCTGCTGAGCATGTTTGGAAAACCACGGTCAGCTATATCGTGAGGGGTGCTACTGACGCATACCGGGCGTCTGGGGCATCGTTCAATACGGTGAGGACCGGCTTTGAAGTTGGCCTAAGGGAATATATGGACGATGGGGGCCCGCCACCATGACAGTTGCGCCTGATGAGCGATGGTGGTGCGTCACTTATGCGACCATCACTACATCATGCGGATCAGGGCGCGAGACGCAACAGCCATTCGATCACATCGAGGATTGCTTTAGTGATCGCCAACACAGCCTTGCGCATGGCCGACACTGTAGCAGGCTTCGCCTGTGGCCGAGCGATACGGATTCGTCGATGTGAAAGCAAATAGTATGGTGGCCCTATACGGGATTTGTGAGGTAAGATGGTCGAGTTCTTATGGAGATATTTTGATTGGGTCGTGCGTTCCTCGCCCATAGTGAGCTTCGATGACCGACGGTGAAGTTCGGTGCGCACCATGGCATCGACAATTCCGTGTCTCGCATTGGCTTGCTCCGTGGCCTGCGCCTACTGAGCGCTCGCGGCATTGGACGGTGCGCTATGCGCTCGTTGCGTACGTGGCCTCGTGGGTTGCTGGGAATTTGCTAATAGTTGTGTTAGGGCCCTTGGTGGAGCTCCATGTTGGCTCAAGGGTGTTGATGGTGGACATAATGTTGCTCTCGGCGTTGGTCCCGTTACATCGGTCAGACGGTGTCGCTCTGCGCGATCTTGGTGTGAGGCGCGTAGCTGGGGCGCGGTCGGTTGGCTATGCATTGCTCGCATTGGTCGTTATTGCGATCTTCGACGTCTGCTGGAGAAAGATCGTCCCATATGGCGTCAAGGCGTCATCGGTAAATCCATTCGTAGGTGTCTCTCACGAGGACGACTTCAATATCGCGCTAGCTGTGTTCACCGCTGCGCTCAGCGCTCCGATCGTCGAGGAGCTCTTCTTTCGCGGACTGCTCTACCGAAGTCTCCGCAATCAACTTCCGATTTTCTCCGCTGCACTGATCGCGGGTGTGATGTTTGGCCTTGTCCACGCGGGTGCCTACGCAGCGGTCTCGCTGCCTGCGAAGGCGTTCTTCGGCGTCGTCATGTGTTTGCTTTACGAGCGCACGGGATCGCTGTTGCCGGGGATCGCGGTACATTCCATTGTTGATGCAGGCGGCTTGGAGGGCACGCTCACTGGAAACGAGCAGATCGTCGTAATCTTTTTCCTGTTGCTCGCGGTTGTCCTGTTGGTTCGTCCGCCGCTGAGGGGTGTGGGTCGTCTTCTCAGGGGCAAGCCGGTGTTCCGCCCCGGTGGGCGACCTATGAGCGATAGTATGGGCGTTTAGCTTGGCGAGTGCGTGGAGGCGTGGTGGCCTGACCCTCTGAGTTCGGTCCGGCGGGACCGAACAACGGGGGCCGGCCACTGACAATCATGTTTTGTTGTCTGGGGGCATAAAACAGGAACTCTATAAATACGAGCCGTTGTCTATGACATCGGGGTATTTCCATAACCCGTTGGAAACTCCTCGCAATAATGAGGTGAGGATCATGGACTACACTACGAAACACGAAGGCGTCTACGGGTTCTGGACTTTGATCCAGGGCGCTCGTGTGTATGTCGCGCAGGAAGAAAGCAAGCATCCTAAAGCGGAACCTACCTCTGCCTGTCCGCAGTGTGGGTTCAATACGTCGAGTGCGACGATCGCGGGGGCGGAAAACCGGGCGAATGTGTTGTATGGCGCTGGGAGTTGGTTGAGCCCTGAGCAGGGGGCGTATGAAGTCACAGCGCACGATCCTGGTATCGGGGTGAGTTTTGTTCGTGTCCAAGGTGGTGGCATGGTCTCGAACCGGTTCATTCGCAATGAGAATGGCGCATGTGAGGGAATCCAGTGCCCCGAGTCGTACAGCGGCCAGTTGACGTACTTGCCGTCAATGGCGAACGGTGAAGACTCGATCGAGCTCTACGCCGAAGACGCCGCCGAATTGTATGGTTATTCCTACAAGACGATAAAAGTTGACGCTGCCAAACCGTACGATATCCACGTCAAAGGTATGCCGGAAGAAGGCGCCGAAATCAGTGCTGCGCCACATACGTTGACGCTTGAAGCGACGGACGGGACAAAACCGACACCGAGTTCGGGGGTGAAGTCGATCACGGTCTCGATCGACGGCGGCCAGCCTGTGGAAGTCTCAGGGGCGTCGTGTGCGCCGGGGGAATGCACCGGAAAAGGCGAATGGACGCTGCATGCCGAAAATGTGACTGAAGGCGAACATCGGATAACAGTGACCGCGACGGATAACGCAGGGAATAAGGCCGCCAAAGACTTCTACTTCGATGTCCGCCATGCGGCCCCGGTAGCGATGGGACCTGGCGCGGTTGACCCGACCACGGGGCAGTTCTCGATCGACGCTTCCGATGTGTCGCTTGGTGGGGTGACCGGGGTTGCCCGGGCGTATCAGTCGCGTAACTTGGCGGGGGGCGCGGAAGGGCCGTTGGGGTCGCAGTGGGCGATCAATCTGGGGGCTGGCGAGGGTCTGACGGTGCTACCGACGGGCGGCGTTGTGTTGGGGTCCTCGGGTGGCGGGGTCACGACCTTTGCCCGCAACAAAAAAGGTGAATACGAATCGCCCGTCGGTGATGGCAACCTCAAGGTCGAAGCCAAGGAAGAAAAAAAAGGTAAAGGCATCACCGAATACGTGATGGCGGACGCCGCGGGGGGCACCGCGACTCATTTCACGCAGCCCGCGGGGGAGCGCCCCACGTTCAGTGACCAGTTCGGGGCGGAAGCTGGGCAGCTGAAGGAACCCGAGAGTGAGGCCCTCGATTCCGAAGGGAATTTGTGGGTTGTCGATTTCGCGAACAGTCGTATCGCGAGGTTCTCGCCGACTGGTCTGCTGCTGGCGGCGTACGGCTCGTATGGCTCGGAAGCGGGCCAGTTCAAGTACCCGTGGGGGATTGCGGTGAACCAGAGCACCGGGAATGTGTATGTCACCGACCAGGGCAACAATCGGGTGGAGGAGCTCTCGTCCTCAGGGTCGTTCATCAGGACGTTTGGTTGGGGGGTGAGTAACGGCAACAACGAATTCGAGGTCTGTACGAAAGAATGCCAGCCTGGGATCGCTGGAACTGGCAGCGGGCAGTTCAAAACGATCGCTGGGGTGAGCGTCGATTCAAGCGGTAACGTGTGGGTCGCGGATTTCGGTAACAGCCGGCTTGAGGAGTTCAACGAAAATGGCAGCTTCACGAAAGTAGTCGGGACCGAAGGGTCGGGCAATGGTCAGTTTAAAGAGCCGTTGAACATTGCGTTCTCGGGCGCGAGCATGTATGTCGTGGATTACGGCAACAGCCGGATCGAGCAGTTCTCGATGACGGGCGGCTACGAAGGGCAGTTCGGGAAAGCCGGCTCAGGTAACAAAGAATTCAAAAACCCGTATGGGATCGCCACCGAACCGGCGACGGGGGACCTGTATGTCGTTGACAGCGGTAACGGGCGGGTGCAGGAGTTCACGCCGGCGGGGGGGTTCATCACGAAGTTCGGGACCTCGGGTACCGGGAGTGGGCAGTTCGTTGGGGCAACGGGCATCGCGGTGAGCCCGTCCAATGAGATATATGTGGCGGATGGCAAAGGTAGCCGGGTGGAGGAGTGGGCGCGATCGACGTGGCTGCCGACGATCAGCCAAGGCCCGCTCGCGAGCGGCTCCACAACGTACTCCTACCAGACCGCTGAAGTCGGCGAAGAAGTGCTGTTGGAGCCCGCTGAGGCGTTGGCGCCGGCGCCACCGGGCGTCTCGTGCTCGCCGACACTCGAAAAGGGGTGCCGCGCGCTGACGTTCAACTATGCGTCCAGCACGACCGCTACCGGGGAACTGCAGTCGCAGTGGGGCGACTACAAGGGCCACCTGACGCGTGTGTACTTCACCGCGTGGGATCCCGCCAAAGGCTCGATGAGCGAAACCGCCGTTGCGCAGTACACCTACGACAGCAAAGGCCGGCTGCGCGCCGAGTGGGATCCGCGGATCTCCCCAGCGCTCAAGACGATCTACGGGTACGACGCCGAAGGTCACATCACGGCCGTCACACGTGCCGGGCAGGAGACCGTGGCGCTGACCTACGGCACCACCTCTGGGGACTCGAACGCGGGTCGTCTGTTGAAGGAGACCCAGGCGCCCGCCTCGGCGCCTCTGTGGAAAGGCGAAGCTGTAGCTAACAGTGTGACCCCGAAACTCTCAGGGTCGGTGGTCGTTGGTGGCAACGTCGCGGTCTCGCCTGGCACGTGGAGCGGGGAACCGGTCGCGTATGGCTACCAGTGGTATGACTGTAACTCCGAAGAAAAAGAATGCGCGGCGATCCTTGGGGCGACGAACGCCAACTACAGTCCTTCGACGAGCGATATAGGGCACAAGCTGATGGCTCAGGTAACGGCCACGAACGGTGGAGGCTCGCTCAGCGCAAACACCACGGCAAGCGCCGTGAGCGGCGCAGAAATCAAAGAATACGCGCAGCCCAGTGGCAGCCATCCCTTCGGGATCACCTCCGGACCGGATGAAAACTTGTGGTTCACCGACAGCGGCACGGGAAAGGTCGGGAAGATAACGGCCGGAGGCGAAACCAAAGAATACGCCGCTGAAAAAGACGAACCAGAGGGAATTACGGCCGGTCCCGACGGGAACCTATGGTTCGTCGAACACACGGTGCGCCATGTGAATCACATGACGACCTCAGGTGCCCTGACGGTATACACGCTGACCCGGACCAGCACCTCCAACGTCGGTATTACCTCCGGCCCGGACGGGAACCTGTGGTTTACCGAGTCTGAAGCGGGCTATGTCGGCAAGATCACCTCAAAAGACGAAGTCACGGGTGAATATAAACTTCCGGGTGGAAGCCAGCCGTACGGGATCACGACCGGCTCAGACAAAAACCTGTGGTTCACCGACTTTGGCACCGGGTATATCGGCAAGGTCACCACCAGCGGCACGATCACCGAATACAAATTGCCATCCCTCAGCGGACCGTATGGCATCACGGCGGGCTCCAACGGCAACCTCTGGTTCACGGACTGCGGGACCAGCAAGATTGGGCAGATCACCACGAGCGGAGCGATCACCGAATACGCGCTCCCGTCAGGCAGTGATCCCCGTGGCATCACCCCAGGGCCGGAAGGCAACCTCTGGTTCACCGACTACGGGACAAGCAAGATCGGCGTGATCACGACGAGCGGCACGATCACCGAATACGCGCTGCCATCCGGCAGCCAGCCAACCGGGATCACGGTGGGCGCGGACAAAAACATCTGGTTCACCGAGTACGGAGCCAACAAGATAGGAACCGTCAACTTCCACCCCAGCGAAGGCGAACACCACTCGCCAGGGCCCGGCGTCACGATCGAGTACCACGTGCCGGCCTCCGGCAGCGGTGCCCCCTACAATCTTGGCGAAACTGAAGTCTCGAAGTGGGGGCAGACAAAAGACCCGCCGGTGGAAGGGATGGCGATCTTCCCGCCAGATGAGCCCCAGGGCTGGCCCGCCAGCGACTACAAACGCGCGACCATCCAGTACCTTGACGCCGAGGGCCGTCGGGTCAATACCGTCGGGCCGACCGGGGGCATAGCGACGACGGAATACAACGCGTTGAACGAGGCCGCTCGAACGCTGAGCGCGGATAACCGGGCGGCCGCTTTGAAAGAAGCCTGCGAATCAAAAGAACACTGCAAATCCGCCGAAGTAGCAGCCAAACTCGATAACCAGAGCACCTATAACACCGGCGGGCAGCTCGTGGAAACGTTGGGGCCGGAACACAAAGTCAAGCTCGCCTCCGGCAGCGAAGTCCTGGCTCGCAACCACATGGTCTACCACTACGACGAAGGCGCCCCTGAAACCGGGGAAGAATACTCGCTTGTTACGAAGACGACCGATGGGGCGCTGTACGAAGGCAAAGAAGCGGACGTCCGGACCACGCTCACTTCGTACGCGGGGCAGAAAGGGCTTGGGTGGACGCTGCGCAAGCCCACGTCGGTAACGACTGACCCCGCGGGCCTGAATCTGACGAGCACTACGGAATACAACGAAACGACGGGGAATGTCGTGGCGACGAAGTCGCCGGCCGGTAGCTCGCAGACCGTGGCCCCGCCGAGCTACTCGGGCGCGTTTGGTAGCGAAGGCTCCGGCAGCGGGCAGTTCAAAGACCCGGAGGGCGTGGCGACAGACGCTTCTGGGAACGTCTGGGTCGTGGACATGGAAAACAGCCGCATCGAGAAGTTCTCCGGCTCCGGGTCCTTTTCAGCGACCTATGGGTCCGGCGGGACCGGGGGCGGCCAGTTCTCCAAACCACAGGGGATAGCTATCAGCCAGGGCACCGGCGGCGTGTACGTCAGTGACACGGCGAACAACCGCGTCGAGAAGTTCTCCTCCACCGGCACCTTCGAACTCGCGATCGGCTGGGGCGTCAAAGACGGCAAATCCGAAATGGAGACCTGCGCCACCGGATGCAAAGCGGGTCTCGCCGGTACCGGCAACGGGCAGCTGCACGAACCGACCGGGCTCGCGCTTGACTCCAAAGGCGACATCTGGGTCGCCGACGAAGCGAATGCCCGCGTCCAGGAGTTCTCCCCGGCCGGCGAATATCTGTCGCAGTTCGGCAGCAAAGGCAGCGGCAATGGCCAATTCAACGCCCCGTCCGCTCTCGCTGTCTCTGAAGGCGAGATTTACGTTGCGGACACGGGCAACAGCCGTATCGAGGTGTTCTCCCCGTCGGGCACCTATCTCAACCAGTTCGGTTCAAGCGGCGCAGGCCAGGGACAGTTCAACCGGCCGGCGGGTATCGCGGTGAACCCGAACAGCGGCGATCTGTACGTATCCGACACCAACAACTACCGTATGCAGGAGTTCACACCGGCCGGGAAGTATCTCACCGAAGCCGGTAGCTGGGGCACGGGCAAGGGGCAATTTCATTCCCCGGTCGGGATGGCGATCAACGCCGCTGGTGACCTGTATGTCGCTGACATCTATAACAACCGCGTCCAGGAGTGGCTGCCGCCCGGCGCCGGCGGCGCCCATCTGGTCTTCTCGACGCAGTTCGGGTCATCGGGCTCCGAAAACGGGCAGGTCAAAGCGCCGCGCGGATCAGCGATCGACGGGCAGGGCAACCTCTGGGTCACCGACGACGCCAACCACCGCATCCAGGAGTTCTCCGCGACCGGGAAGTTCATCGCGGCTTACGGCTCCTACGGCACCGGGAACGGCCAGTTCAAGGAACCGACCGGCATCGACGTCAACCAAGGCACCGGTAACGTCTACATCTCCGACTGCGCTAACGACCGCGTTCAAGAGCTCTCATCAAAAGGCGAATTCATCAGGTCCTTCGGCAGCGAAGGATCAGAAGAAGGCAAGTTCAAATGCCCCGCCGGCGTAAAGATCGACACCAGCGGCAACGTGTGGGTCGCCGACAGCGCTAACAACCGCGTCGAGAAGTTCTCCTCCACAGGCACCTTCCAAGCGGCCTACGGGTCCGCTGGCTCCGGCGACGGCCAGTTCAAAGAACCCTGGGGGCTGACTTTCTCCGGTAGCAACCTGTACGTCGTCGACTACGCCAACAACCGCGTGCAGGAGCTCTCAAGTACAGGAAGCTACGTGGCGCAGTTCGGTTCGCCCGGCAACGGCGGCGGCCAGTTCAAAGGCCCTGAAATGATTGCGACCGACGCCGCCGGCAACCTCTACGTCACCGACAACCTCAACCACCGCATCCAAGAGTTCTCCGCCTCGGGCACATACCTCGCAAGCTACGGCACCCAAGGCGGCGGCGAAGGCCAACTCCAAGGCCCCGAAGGGATCGCCGTCAACGCCGCCGGCGACCTCTACGTATCCGACAGCAGCAACCGCATCGAGATCTGGGCACCAAACAACCCAGCTGTCCACGACACCAAGACGATCTACTACACCGCCAAAGAAGAAGCCGAAGCCACCGCCTGCCGCAACCACCCAGAATGGGTCGGCTTGCCGTGCGAGAGCACCCCAGCCGCGCAGCCAGAAAGCGGGCTCCCCGAACTACCAGTCAAGACCTACACCTACAACCTCTGGGATGAGGTCGAAACGACCACCGAAACGGTCCCCGGCAAAACGGGGTCCACGACCCGCACAGAGAAAGAGACCTACGACAGCTCCGGCCGCGCGCTGAGCAGCGAAACGACCTCTACAATCGACACGCCGCTACCAAGGGTCACCAACGAATACAGCAGCGAAACCGGGGCGCTCGTCAAGCAGAGCGCGACGATCAAAGGCGAAACGAAGACGATCGCCAGTAAATACAACACGCTCGGGCAGCTCACCGCGTATACCGACGCCGAAGACTCCACAACGGAATACGCCTACGACATCGACGGGCGCCCCACGAAAGTGAGCTACGAACTACCCGGCAAAAAAACGGGCGAAAACATCGACAGCCAGGTATACTCCTACGATCCGACAACCGGCCTGATGACCGAACTCCACGACACCGCGCCCGCAGCGAACATGACCTTCACGGCGTCCTACGACGCTGAAGGCAACATGGTCAGCGAGGGGTACCCCAACGGCATGAGCGCCGGCTACACTCTCAGCCCCACGGGCCAAGCAACCACACTGGAATACGTCAAGCTGACGCACTGCAGCGAAAAATGCACCTGGTTCAGCGACAGCGTCACCCCCGCGATCCACGGCGAAACACTCGCGCAGACCAGCACGCTCTCCAGTGAGTACTACAGCTACGACACCGCTGGGCGCTTGGCCGAAACCCAGGAAACCCCGGCCGGTAAAGGCTGCGCAACCCGCGTCTACGCCTACGACGAAGACTCCAACCGCACCAGCCTCACCACCCGCGAACCAGGCACCGAAGGCAAATGCGCTACCGAAGGCGGCAGCACCGAACGCCACGTCTACGACCCCGCCGACCGCCTCAACGACGAAGGCATTACCTACGAAACATTCGGGAACGCCACCACCCTACCCGCCAACGACGCCGGCGGACACGAACTCACAAGCGAATACTACCTCGACGGCCAGGTCGCCACCCAGAAACAAAACGGCGAGACCCTCAGGTACTTCTACGACCCAGCCGGACGCACCATGGAAGCCATCTCCGAAGGCACGAGCGCCGCGAAAGTGATCGACCATTACGCCGGCCCAGGGGAAGCGCTCGCGTGGGTCAACGAAGGCTCAGAAAAATGGACGCGCAACATCCCCGGAATCGACGGCGCCCTCGCCGCGACCCAGCAAAGCGCCACCGCGCCCACCCTGCAACTCCACGACCTCCAGGGCAACATCATCGCGACCGCCGCCTTGAGCGAAACAGAAACCAAACTCCTCACCACCTACAACAGCACCGAATTCGGGGTACCCCAGTCCGGGACCACCCCGCCGAAGTACGCATGGCTAGGCGCCGGCGGGCTATCCAGCGAACCCGCCCTCGGATCCGGCGTAACCTTCAAAAGCGGCGCCTCCTACGTACCCCAAGTCGCCCGCACCCTCCAAACCTTCCCCGTCATACCCCCCGGCGCATTCCCCAACGGCCTCGGCCCAGCAACCCCATACACAGCAGAAGTCTTCACCGCATCATTCGCCTCCGCCGAAGCACAAGCCGAGAAAGACTACGCCGAAACCGAAGCCACACGACAAAAAGCGAAAGAACAGGAAGAAAAAGAACTCCTCGAATTGTGCCAGTCGGAGGGCGGATGTGGAGCGGGGCTTTCACCTACGGGGGGCGGAGCGGAAGAGGAAGGAATCATAGAAGGTACTATCGGCGATCCCGTGGCTTGTAACCTTCACGTTGCTAATCCAAACCAGGATGGAGACGGATTCCTGCATGGTCGCGCGTGGTTTGAATGTACTAAGTCATTGCATAATGGGCAATTCGAGCTATGCCTACGGGATCTAACGAATAATAAAGAGGCATGTACCACGCAGAAGCATATAAATCGAAGCAACGGCCAGGCGCATCTCGTGGCACTATGCGAGGTAGGCCACAATTATGATGCATGGGCGTGGGTATGGGAGCCAGGGTCTGGTGATGCGTTACAAATGTTGAGTCCTGAGAAAGTAGCGTGTTGGGAAGAAAATGTGGAAGAAGAAGAATTGTGGATTGATGTGATATAGTATCAATCAGTGACTATGGACTCTAGTTTCAGCGATTTTTTTGAGTCGACTTCCTTTGGCGGGTCGTCAGAGCGACTGCGTCGTAGCACGCCTGTGTTGCCATGGCTTGGCCCGCCACAGAGGACGCTCTCTGGAGTGGTCCCGCTTGAGTGTACCCTTGCCCAAAATGAGAAGGTAGCGGTGTGCCTGGTCTGCCTAAAGGCATACCCTTCGGGTTTTGAGGTCGACATGGCGATCGTATCCGGTGATGAAAATGCTGATATTCAATCTGTTCCATTCGGATCACGTCGCTTTCGAGCTGCTACAGGTGGTGAAGTGCCGCCCGAGATGCTGAGATTCGGCGTGCAATTTGCTGATGGCGCCAAGGCAGCCAATACTCAGTTTACAGCCCATCCCGGCGGCGATGAGCCGTCAGTACCTGTGATCTTGGAGCGTGGCGGGAGCGGAGGAGATGGTCGGTGGGATCAGTCCTACTGGATCTGGCCGCTTCCCCCCCCTGGGCCGATTGTGTTCGTCTGTGAGTGGCCCAAGATGGAGCTTCAGTTGTCATGCCATAAGATAGAGTCGCAAAAGATTCGTGATGCGTCGGCCCGGTCGAAGATAATTTTCGCAGACTAGAGAGAGGCCGTAGCTGGTCATATGAAACCTACGGATAGCCGGGACTGTGTTGTTGATGCCCTATGGATGCCGTGTCGTTGACAGGCATGGAGCGTGAGTTGCTTGAGTTGTGCGCTATGGCGGCCTATATGGGTGAGACGACCACCACCCTGCACGAGGAGATGTTGCGAGAGGACCTCGACCGTACAGTCATTGAAAATGCGTTGCGAAGTCTTGTAGCTCGTGGCTTGATGACGACATCGCGAGCGACCTTTGCCGGCGCCCAACGCTCGCGAGACGGTGGCGTCGTTCACCGGGTCTACGAGGATGACTGGTGGGTTGTCACCAACGAGGGGCGCACCGCTATCGGACGGCCGTCAAAGAAGAAGGAGTGGAAATACATGGAGCCGGCATAGCATATGCCCGTCGCTCTCCGTGTCAGGCAGATGCAGTTTGTGGTGACCATCGAGCGTGCCGCGCGGCCGACTCACTTCCCCAGCCCACTACGGTATTGCGTCCAACCCAAGCGCGATCGCCAGGGCTTGATCGAGCGCGGCAAGCTGGCTCGGGGAGAGATGGCCGCGGTAGCGTTGTAGCCGGCGCTTGGGGAGTGTGGCGAGGTCGTCGCAGTTGAGAACGGAGTGCTCGTGCAGATTCAGATGGGGCCCGTCGAGTGCCACCTCCGCCGGATGTCCGCGTACTGTCGAGGTGACGAGCACCACCGTGACCGCGCTCAGGACGGGGATTGCCTGCTCGCGGGTGACGACCACCGCCGGGTGCGGGCCGGCGAGCGGGAAGTCGGCGTCGTAGACGTCTCCGCGATGGATCACGAGGAGGGGGAGCGATTCGCCAGCTGTTCCCCGGCGGCATGGGCGCTGGCCTCGGCGAACCAGGGCTCCTGCGGGCGCTCCCCGTAGGCCCGGCGGTACTGCTCGGCGATCTCGCGGTTGCGCTGCTGGCGCAGCAGTTCGCCGATGCCGGCGCGTACCGCGGCCGCGCGGCTGGGGTAGCGCCCGGTGGCGACCGCCGCGTCCAGGGCTTCCAGATCCTCGTCGTCGAGGCGGATCGCGATCTGCTGGGACATCCCGGTGAGCATACCATCTGCAATCCCAGCTATCGCACCTGCCAGGGGGCGCCCAGCGGGTGTACTTGCTTTCGGCCGGCATTCCGATGGTGGGACCGAGTCTGACCGCTCAGGTGAAGGGTCGCGCATCCGGCCTCTTTCGCCCGAGGCTGACTCACCCCAGCCCCCGGCCACCGTCTAGCCGAACGTGATCGCACAAACACCGTGCTGTCTGTCGACGGGCGCCCCACGAAAGTGAGCTGCGAACTACCCGCCACCCCGACGTGCGCTGTCACAAGTGCCAAGTCGGCAGTCTGGTGCTGCGCCCTCAACTCCCGAGCAGCCAGACGAGCATGCTGGCGGGCATCGCCCAGATGGGGCCGTCGGTGTCGAGAATATTGCGGGTGGCGAGGATCCCGCGACCGTGGCGGGCCGCGATGGCGCGGGTGGCGCTCTTCCAGTTGCGCTCCACATACTTGCTCTCGACCGGTATCCCGATGGTGGGACCGACGAAGTCGATCTCGGCGGTGGAGGTTCGCTCGTACATCACCTCGCCGGCCGCGATGAACGCGTCGGCCTGCCCGCCGGTGGCTGCACGCAGGAGGGAGAGGCCGAGCTGCTGCTGACTGATCCTGCTCACGTCCAGGGGAGGGTAGGCTTGGTGGCGCACGCTGGGGATGCGGGCGATGAGGGGATCCACGAAGTACACCTTGCGCCTTGTGTTGGTGTTGGGCCGCCCGTGGGTATCGATCTGGTGGCACTTCCAGGTCTGGAAGGCGAACACGAGGTCGTTGATGCGGTCGTTGACCGCGTGGTGGCTGCCCAGGCCGACGTCCTTGGCGACGGCGCTGGCGTTCAGCGGGCTGCAGAGGTTGTGCGCGATCCGGGCAAGCAGGTTGAGCAGGTCGGCGTCGCCGAGGCTGGTGGCACGGATCGCCTCGCCGCGCACCACATCCCAGAGGTCCTGGATGAACGCGGGCGTCACGTCCCCGGTCTCCATCAGGTCCCGGACGGCGCGCGGGAATCCGCCGCAGCGCAGGTACAGCTCCCAGGCGTCCACGAGGTGGTTGGTCCAAAACGACAGCTCCGCGATGGCGTGGCGTGCCTCGCGCTCCATCATCTCCCGCGGCTGGATCGCTGCGATCTCGGGCAGGTCCTCCAGTCCGCCGGCGAGCCGGCAGAAGTCGCGGAAGGGAATCGGCATCAGCAGCCGGTCGGAGCTCCCCGCCGCGGGGCCGCGGCGGCCGGCGAGATCCTTGGTGGCTTCGCGCAGCTCCCGCGAGCTGGACCCGGTCAGCACGAGGCAGTCGCGCCGCAGCGGGGTGTCGTCGCGAAGGTCCTTGACAACGTTCGACCAGCCCCGTCCGATCGAGGTGATCTCGTCGATCAACCACCACTTGGTGCCCTGCGCCCCCCGCGTGATGCTTTCGCCGACGCGGAACGTGCGCCGCAGGTCCTGCGGCGAGAAGCCGTCGCAGGAGCAGTAGACGATGTTGCGGCCGGGCACCCCCCGTTCGATCAGTGCGGTGATGGTGCGCCTCAGCTCGAGGCTCTTGCCGATCCGGCGTGGGCCGCTGAGCGTGTACAGGCCACCCGCCTGGATGTCGTCGAGGACTCCCGGGAGGTACTCAAACGGCGCCCGGGCCGCCTCGCGCAGGTTCTCATCCTCCCGCTCCCAATCGCGCTCTCCGCGCCACCAATGGTTGCGCTCACGTAGACGATCGCCTATCTCGCTGTCCTTCACGGCCCCGATTCTATAGTGGATCCTCCAAAACACCGAACTTTCTTGGAGGCCTAGCCCCAAAAAACCACAGTGTCATGGAGAAATTTCTCCAAAAGACCATAGTTTTTTGGAGATCATGGGAAATTTCGCTGGGGGATGCGGACGATCTCTCGGCGCTCCTCCCAGGTGAGCTATTCACGGGCAAGTACACAAAAAGTGTGGACAGTGCTAACGCTCAGTGTGTAACTGCTCCCCAACCCGCCGGGCGTGGGGTCATCGCCAAACCCCGGCTACCCCACCGCCCCCGGCCCGCCGGGGGCGGTGGCGGCGGCCGCGTCGAGCAGGCCGGCCCCGTAGAGGCGGCTGTCGGAGGGGCCGCCGAGCGGCCGCGCGGTGGCGGTGAGGCGGGCGGCGATCTGCGCGGGCGTGGGGTGGCGGCCGAGCACGCCGGAGGCGATGATCAGCGCCGCCGCGGCGGCCACGTGGGGGGTGGCCATCGAGGTGCCTTCATACCCGCCCGGGATCCCGAAGCGGCGGGGGGAGGTGCCGAGGAAGGTGACCTGGAAGACGTCGCGCCCGGAGGCGAGGTCGGGGTTGCAGTGGGGGTCGCCGGGTAGGTTGGCGTCGGGCCCGCCGCCGGGGGCGACCAGCGTGACGCCGGAGCCGAAGTTGGAGTAGGAGGCCAGACAGCCGTGTTCGGTGGTGGCGCCCACCGCGATCACGTCGGGCCCCCGCGCGGGGAAGGCGGCGGAGGAGTGGGCCTCGTTGCCGGCGGCGGCCACCACCACCACGCGGTGGCGGTGGGCGTAGCGCAGCGCGGAGATCAGCTCGGGGATGTCGGAGGCGGTGATCCCGCCGGGGAATTCGAGCGAGAGGTTGATTACGCGCGCGTGGTGGTTGACCGCGAAGCGCACTCCTTTGGCGATCGTGGCGGCGTCGCCGTTGCCTTCGCTGTTGAGCACGCGCACCGGCATCATCCGCACCCCGTAGGCCAGCCCGGTGAGACCTTTGCCGTTGTTGGTGGCCTCCGCGATCGTGCCGGCGACGTCGGTGCCGTGGCCGTTGCGGTCGTTGGGAAAGCGGTTGTGGGCGACGAAGTCCCAGCCGGCCACAAACTGGAAGCGGTAGAAGTCGGGCGAGCGGCGGAAGCGCCCGCGGTTGGTGTAGGCGACGCCGGTGTCGAGCACCGCCACGATCACCCCCCGGCCGCCGGGGGCGTGGTCGGCGATCAGGTTCTGCCACGCCCCGGGCGCTTCGACGCCGTATTCGCCGGCGAAGTTCCATTGCAGATTGCGCCACCCTCCCGGCGTTTTCGCCAGGCCGGGATCGTCGGGGAAGGGTTCGCCGGCCGCCGCGGCGGTGGCGCTCGCCCCGGATGCCCGGGCGCCAACCCCGGATGCCCCGGCGCCTGTCGCGGCTGGCCCCGATATGGCCGCAAACGCTCCGGCGGGTGAGGCGCTGGCGGGTCCCGCGAGTTGGGCGCCGGCAACGGGAGTGGAGTGCGCGCCGGGCAGCACGGCGGCGTGCGCGATGTAGTCGGGTGCCGCCCATGCCACCCCGCGCGTGTGGCGCAGGCGGGCGAGCGCGCCTGGAACCGAGGCGTGAGCCCCGAGCGTCAGCAGGCGCGTGTGCGGTTCCACTTCGACCGGGTCCACCGCGCCGGCGGCGTGCGCGATCGCGGCGCCCACGGCGGGGCTGTCGGAGGAGGCGTAGCCCACCACAACCTGGCCCGCCGCGTAGGGGACCGCTTCGGAGGAGGGGGGAGGGGTTGTGCTCGCGCTCCCGCCCGGGTTGCGCCGCGCGATGGCGGCTGTGCTGGAATGGGGAGCGAGCGCCAGCGCTCCCGGGTCGGCAAGCGCCAGCGCGCCCGACGCGGCAAGCGCCGTGCAGGCTGACCACCATGCGAGCCGGGTGTGGGTGAGACGGTGGGACATGGGTTTGGTAATGATGATGGCCCATGGCCCCACAGGAGCCCACCCCCGTCTGGAGAGCCCCGCGGAGGGGACGGTGAGCGACCGCTTCTTTCCGCGCGATGAGTACTTCATGCGCCTCGCGCTGCGCGAGGCCGAACATGCATTGGAACACGAGGACGTGCCGATCGGCGCGGTGGCGGTGCGCGGCGGCGAGGTGGTGGGAGCCGGCCACAACGAGCGCGAACTGCGCCAGGACCCCACCGCCCACGCCGAGCTGCTGGCGCTGCGCGAGGCCGCCCGCGCGGTGGGCGGCTGGCGGGTGCTGGACACGGTGCTGTATGTGACGTTGGAGCCGTGCGCGATGTGCGCGGGCGCGATCGTGCTGGGGAGGGTGCCGCGCGTGGTGTACGGCGCGAGCGACCCCAAGGCGGGCGCGGCGGGCAGCGTGCTGGACGTGCTGGGCGAGCGGCGTCTGAACCACCGCCCCGAGGTGGCGGGCGGGTTGCTGGCGCAGGAGTGCGGGGCGCTGCTCAGCGAGTTTTTCGCCTCGCGGCGCTAGCGGCCGTCCCATCCCGAAAGACATCTCTCTCCCACCTCCTCCCCCTCCCTCCCTCCTCCTCCCTCCCCCCAGTTCCGCGGGCGCGCACTCCAGCAATCGACGGGGGAAGATGTCTTTTCGCGCACCCCAACCCTTTACAAAATGAAGGGTTGGGGTGCGAAAATACACGCACATCCCCCGCCGACCCCCGTTTTCGCGAGCGGGCGAGTGCGTAGAAACGCGCACCCGGTCACGGGAAAGTCACCGATGTTGCGCCGCGCCCGCGCCCTTACCTTCGGAGGTGTCCACTCACCACCCCCAGCAAGCAGGAGGCAAAACGATGAAGGCGCTTGTTTACCACGGCCCCGGCGAGCGCGGCTGGGACACCGTCGATGACCCCACGATCCACGAGCCCACCGACGCGGTGGTGCGGATCGACACCTCGACGATCTGCGGCACCGACCTGCACATCCTCAAAGGCGACGTGCCCGAGACGACGCCCGGCACGGTCCTCGGCCACGAGGCCGTGGGCACCGTGCAGGAGGTGGGCGCCGGCGTAAGCACCATGAAGCCGGGCGACAGGGTGCTGATCTCGTGCATCACCTCCTGCGGCAGCTGCCGCTTCTGCAAGCAGGGCCACTACGGGCTGTGCGTGGGCGGGGGCGGCTGGATCTTCGGGCACCTGATCGACGGGCTGCAGGCCGAGTACGCGCGCGTGCCGTTTGCCGATAACTCCGTCTACAAGGTGCCCGCGCGGCTGAGCGACGAGCAGGTGCTGTTCCTCGCCGACATCCTGCCCACCTCGTTCGAGGTGGGGGTGCTCAACGGCATGGTGGCTCCGGGCGACACGGTGGCGATCGTCGGCGCCGGCCCGATCGGGCTGGCGGCGATCCTCACCGCGCGCCTGTACACCCCCGGGCGGATCGTGGCGATCGACCTGGCCGACAGCCGCCTGGAGAGCGCCACGCGCTTCGGCGCCGACACGACGATCAACAACGGCCGCGAAGACGCCGTGGCGCGGGTGATGGAGCTGACTGACGGTCTCGGCGCCGACAGCGCCTTCGAGGCGGTGGGCGTGCCGCAGACCTTCGAACTGGCCACCGAGTTGATTCGCCCCGGCGGCCGCGTGGCCAACATCGGCGTGCACGGCAAGCCGGCGAACCTGCACCTGGAGAAGCTGTGGATCCGCGACGTGACGATCACGACGGGGCTGGTGGACACCTTCAGCATCCCCCAGCTGATGCGATTGATCGCAAGCGGGCGCCTCGACCCCTCGCTGTTCGCCACGCACCGCTTCGCGCTGGGCGACACGATGGACGCCTACGACGTGTTCGCCGACGCCGCCAACACGGGCGCGCTGAAGGTCGTGCTGGAGGGCGCGAACGGCAGCGCGAACGCCGCGGCACTGGCACATGCCGGAGCCGTTGCCTGAGCGGCCGGCCCGCCGCCAAAGCGGTCCCGCTGCGCAAGGGCTGCTCGGATACTCGCGGGAGGGCGCGCAAGTTGGCGGGTGTGAGCCGAGTTACATCTTCCAGCCGGGCAATGAGGCAATCGGGGTGTGACCGCCAGCCCTACGAGGGCTGGATCGTCGGCGTCTCACCTCGGGGCAGATCAAGGCGATGTGGGCCACCGCGGCGGCCGGCGCCTCGATCTGGCAGTCTGGTGGAGGTTTGGTTTCAGACGGCGAAGGCCAGATCCTCTTCGCCTCCGGCAACGGCTCCCCTCCGCCACCCGGCCCCGGCAGCAGTCCTCCGGAAGGAAAACTCGGCGAATCGGTGGGGCGCGTCGCCGTGCAAGCGGACGGCACTCTCAAAGCCACCGACTTCTTCTCCCCTTTCAATAACGTCACTCTCACCCAAAAAGACCTCGACTTCGGCTCGGGAGGTCCGCTGGGGCTGCCCTCAGCCTACTTCGGCACCGCGGCCATCCCCCACCTTCTGGTTCAGATGGGCAAGCAGGGCGTCATCTATCTACTCAACCGGGACAATCTCGGGGGCATGGGTCAGGGAGTCAAAGGGGGCGACGCCGTCGTGCAGGAGATCCCCGGCACCAGCGGTTTGTGGGGTTCGATGGCGGCTTGGCCCGGCGACGGGGGCTACATCTACATACCCTCGCAAGGCGCGCTCCAGGTGCTCAAGTACGGCACGGACGAAACCGGCGCTCCCCACCTATCCCTGGCGGCAACTTCCTCCGAACACTTCGAATTTGGCTCGGGCTCTCCGTTGGTCACCTCCAACGGCACCACGGCAGGCTCGGGGATAGTCTGGGTCAGCCGGTGCTCCAATTCGTCCGGATGCAAAGGCTCTACGCTCAATGCATACGGCGCGGTTCCGGTGGGAGGCTTCCCACAGTTGCTGTGGAGCGGGGAAATCGGCGTCTCGACCAGGTTCGCGCGTCCCGATGCGAGCGGTGGGCGCATCTGCGTCGGCACCTACGAGCCGCTGGAGCAGGTCGGCGCGATCATGGAGGGGAACGCCCTCGACGCCGAGGCCGGTGCCCGGGCGGCGAACGTCGAGGACCTCTTCGAGCGGCTCGAGGCCTCGGGGCGATTGGTGCGCATCGACCCGGCGTGGCCGGCGAGGATGTACCGCGGCACGATGCTCAGCGCCCGCGAGCTGGCGGCTCTGCGCCAGATCACAGACGTCGTCAGACTCGGCCGGGTGCGGCGAATCGAGGCCGATCGGATCGTGCTCGAGCGCGGAGAGACCCCAACCGGCCCCGACGTCCTGCACGTGGACTGCACGGCGCTCGGCCTGAGCGACGCCCCCGCCACGCCGATCTTCCAGCCCAGTCGGATCGTGCTCCAGCCGGTACGGCACCTCTCGCCGTCTTTCAACGCAGCCATCGTCGGTTTCGTCGAGGCTCACCGGGACGACGACGCGGACAAGAACCGGCTCTGTCCACCCAATCCCTATGCCAGCAGCATCGAGGACTGGCCGCGCATGATCAGCCGCACATGGAGAACTGAGGGGCGGTGGTTGAACGAGCCCGACCTCTCAGCATGGGTGGCCAACAGCCGGCTGAACCTGCTGCGTGCGCTCCCCGACCACGCGGCGGAGCCGTCCGTGCAGACGGCGGTCAAGCAATATCTAACGCACGTCAGGGCGGCGATCGGGCGGCTGAAGCAGCTGAGGCGCTGATGGAGCCGGTCGGGCGGGAGGCGCGGCGGCGAGCACGAAGCAGGCCCGAGGAGGCGCCTTGAGCCTTCTTCGGGCCTGGCGGCCTTACAGCGGCTTGCGCAACTCGTCGCGGCCAATCTACTAGCCTAAGTGGCGTCGCCTTGGAGGGGTGGCAGAGCGGTTGAATGCGGCAGTCTCGAAAACTGTTTCGGGGGTTTCTCCTCCGACGAGGGTTCGAATCCCTCCCCCTCCGTTTTCGCCGGGTTGGTGGCGGTTGTTCGAACCCCGCTGCGACTGAAGGCTGGCCGCGCGCTCGGTAAGCGAGGCGTAGACCTTGGTTGAGCGGTCCGGCGCTGTCGGCTGCAGGTGCCGACGGGTGGACTACGCTAAGCGCATGGATGCTCGCATCGAACAACGCGCCCTGACCCCCAGGTACACGATCAGCGAGGCTGCCACGCTCGTTGGGCGACGCCCCGAGACGGTCAGTCGGTGGAGCTTCGGCCACGAACGTCTCTACAAGGGCCAGCCACGCCGGGACGAGCCGCTGATCCCGGCAGACGGAGCCAAGGGTGGGCTCGCGCTGTCCTTCCTCAACCTGCTCGAACTGAAGACCCTCTCGATGTACCGGGGCGACGCCGCGCTTCAAGCCATCCGACGCGCTCTCGAGTACGTAGGCAAAGAACTCGGCGAGCAGCGTCCGCTGATGACCAGGCAGTTCCACGTCTATGGCGGGGACCTGCTCACGAAGTTCATCGAGACCGACGACGGCGCAATGCTCCTCAATGCGTCTCGAGGCGGGCAGCTTACCGCGGAGAAGCTCGTTGAAGGCGCACTCTGGACGCGGGACATCGACTACGAGGACGAGCGCGCCCGGCGCTGGTGGTTCAAGACCAGGGCTGTGCCAGTGGTCGTAGACACACGGGTCGCTGGCGGACACGCGATCACCGCCGGAACCGGGGTGCGTCTAGACGCGATCGCGACGCGTCATCGCGAGGGTTACTCGAACGACGAAATCGAGCGCGACACCGGCGCCACAGAGGCCGAGGTGGTTGCGGCGATCCTGGCCGCGTGATCCGCGAGCTCTACGTCGAGAACTCAGTCGGTCGTGCCCTGACTGACACGATCAATCGCTTCACGCGAAACCACGGGGTGACCGCGCACTTTCAGCACGACATACACCCCCAGATGCAGCGCCCCCCAGAAAGGAGACGAGTGGTGGATCGCAGACATAGCGGCGCGCGGCATGGCGATTCTCACGCAAGACGCCGCGATTCTCGGCCTACGCCAGAGGCTCCAGCAGGGAATCGTGACCGCCGAGCGACAAGCAGTCGTTGACAACGCGGCGCACGTCTTCGCGTTCGGCGACGCCAAATACAGCCAGTGGCAGAAGCTTCGCTGCTTGCTCGGACATTGGGACGCAATCGCGGCTCTGCTCGACACGCCAGGTCCTCAGGCGGGCGTGCTCCACCTCAGTAGCTTTCGCGCCGAGATCCTTCCCTAGCGCCAACGCACGGCTACGGAGCGTCGAAGCGCCTGGCGTGCAGCTCGCTTATGAGCTTCCACACAATGTCTGGGTTCGAATCCCTCCCCCTCCGTACCGCCCAGCTCGTGATGCGAGTTGTCATCAGCGTGTCCGGTCCAGCACATACGGTGCCCGTATGCGGACGCTTGAGGAGATCACCTATGAGGCGGGTCGCTCGGCGCTGGCCGACCAGGAGTCGCTTGTGGCAGGAGTGCGTCAGCGGACGGGGACGCTCCTGGCCGCGCACGCGCTCGTGGCTTCATTCTTGGGGGCAACCACCGTGCGCGATCAGGGACTACACGCGCTCGGCTGGGTTGCGCTGGTGGCGTTGGTGCTCGGCCTCGTCGCAGCGGCGGTTCTGCTCGCGCCGTGGCACCTGAAGTTCGCCGTCGACGCGGGCGAGCTGTACGAGGAGCTCTACGAGCAGGCTCTTGCCGAGGCGGAGGCGGACACACTTGGCTGGCTGGCGGCGGCGGGCTTCGGCTACCAGAAGCTGCGCGAGGAGAACGCGCGGAAGGTGCGGCGCATGTCGTGGCTGTCGGGAGCGTTGGGCGTGCTCATGGTCGTGCAGACCCTCGCGTGGCTGGCGGCGTTGGCGGTAGACTAGGACTATGGCACCGAAGCCTCTGCCTCCTGAACAGATCAAGCCGCCCTCGACGTCGATCGGCATCGAAGAGGGTCGCGGCGGATCGTACCCACGGCCGGTGCCCCGGCCGGCTCCGGGTAAGTAGCGGCAACCAAGGCGCCGCCATACTCGGCGCCTCACGTGGCGTCAAAGCGTCTTGCGTGCAGATCGCGGATGCGCTGCCAGACGGGCGTTGGGTTCGATCTTCGTCCCTCCCCCTCCGCTGATAGCGATTTTGGGTCGTTCTTGGCTTCGTGCAGCCCAAAACGAGCGACGGACCCGGGACCAGCGTTTGGCTCTCGTACGAACCCCGAGCCAAGGTTCGGGTCTGCCGGCAGGGGCTCTCGGCGACGCGGGCACGCTCGTTTTCCGGTGGTGAGCGCGGTAGTGTTTGGATCGATGCGGGAGCCACCTAAGCAGCAGTTGCATGACCCGGAGGGCGAGCGGGTGCGGCGACTGCGGCTGCGCGCGGATGGGCAGCGGCCACTTGTCGTGAACCTCAGGGAGACGATCTCTCTAACACGCAAGCTGTTCGAGTTGCGCGATTCCGCACGGCGTGCCCGTTGAGTGCACCGTCGTTCGACCAGATCCTCGCCCGCCTCGTTCAGGCGAATGTCCGCTTCGTCGTCATCGGCGGTCTGGCGCTGGGATCGTGGGGCGTTGTGCGGGGAACGAAGGATTGCGACATCGTGCCCGACCCGGCGCCCGAGAACCTCGACAGGCTCGCCCGCGTCGCGGCTGAACTCGGCGGTCACGTCCAGTTGGGGGAATCGCTGCTTGGCTCCGAGCGCTCCATCGCGGGGCTGCTCCGCAGCGGTGAGCGAGCGTTGATCGCTACACAGCTCGGGGATTTGGATGTGGTCCAAGGTCTTGAGGGAGTCCCGCCGTACGCCGAGCTTCGCGCAGGGGCAATCGATGTCGAGATGGTGGGTGTGACGATTGCGATATGCGCGCTCGACCACCTTCGGATGATGAAGCGGGCTGCTGGACGTCCGCGCGATCTCGTTGACTTGGACGACCTCGATGCCGCTCAGCCAGGCCAAGATTGAGCTCGGGCGGCACGGATCGCGACGAGCGGCTCAGCGAATCGGACACCCATTGGGGTGATAGGAAGCTGCATGCTCCAGGCCATGCGGCCGTGGGAGCCAAACTCAAAGCGGTGGGCGGAACCTGGTCCGGCGTAGTCAAGAAGCCGCATTACTCCTACCACGAGCCATACCTGTCCCACCACCTCTCCAGAGGATCACAAGATGTTCACAAAGCGGGTGGTTCCAGTCATCAGCATCATCCCCTTGTTGCTGTAGAATCGTCGCTTTCCGATGGATGGTAGTCGCGCTGGGTCTGGGCCGTTAGCTGGCGGGATCGCCGGTGGTGGCCTCGACGTATCATCGGGTACTGAAGATCGACTCTTGGAGGTAGCGAGCATGGCACGTGGTTTCGGCATCAGGAGCGGCTCAGCGCGCGAGCAGCTGCAAAGGCAGCATCCGCCCACGAAACCGGAGCCGCTGCCGGAGCCGTACGCGCCTGCGGCGGTCGAGCCTGCTCACCTTGGTATCAAAGACCCGGGCGACGGGGTTAGCTTCTTCGTGTTGGGCGACGTTGGCGGCGTGAAGGCGCCTGGCCCACAGAACGCTGTCAGCGTTGCTATGGAGCAGCTTCTCCAAGAGGGACAAGCCGCCGCTTTCGTGTTGATCGTGGGCGATGTGGTCTACTTCAACGGTCAGCAGATGGGTCTTGTCGAAGGCCGGCAGACCGGCTACGGCGATCAGTTCTACGAGCCCTACGCGAAGCTCGCCAAGCCGATCATCGCATTCCCCGGCAACCACGACGGCGAACCGGAAGAACCAGCCCCGGAACCGCCGCCCCCGCCACTACAGGGCTTCATGGAAAACTTCTGCACCCCCAAGCCGGAAGTCCCCGTCGATGACCCCCAGCTTGAGTATGGCCGGCACACTCAGACATTGCCCTACTGCGAGTGGACTCTGCCGCTCGCGGCAGCGACGATCGTTGCCGTCTATAGCAACGTGCCGACCGGCGGCGACCTCGAAGATCGGCAGATTGAACGGCTCATAAGCGAGCTGAAGAAGGCAGATCCCAACAAGCCCCTGATCCTCGGGCTCCATCATCCGCCCTACTCGATCGATTCACACCACGGTGGGAGCAAACGCATGGGAGAAGCTCTCGACAAAGCATTTGAAGAAGCTGCACGGACGCCTGATCTGATCCTGTCTGGACACGTTCACGACTACCAGCGGTTCACCCGCACGATCAACGGCAAGCAGATTCCCTACATCGTGACCGGCAACGGCGGCTACCACAACCTGCACAGGTTCGCCAAAGGCTCCACCCCCGGCGAGGAACTTGATAACGGCGTTGTCTTCGAGTACGGCGACGATCGGCGCTACGGCTTCCTGAAGCTGACGATCAAAGGGCAGACCGGCGAAGGCGAATACATAGCCGTCACCCCCGGCGAAATGCCAGACGGATCAGAAGCACATGTCTACCCTGCCGAAGACTCCTTCAAGTTCTGATCGGAGGCCTCAATCCTGCTTTGCCAATCGATCTGGAGGACCACTCAGCATGAGCAACCATGAGATGCGCGTCAACCAGCCCCTTCGCCCGCCGCGCCTACGCGCCACCCGCGAACCCGGCGCACCGACACCAGCCTGGCCAAGCTTCAAGGGAGAAGCGGAACTGGTCGGCACAAGCAGCAAAGGTGTCACGGTGTACGTAGACCCGTCCCTGGGCGCACCTGCACTGCAAAACGCCAAAGACCTGCTCGCCGAAGCGGACAAAGTGGTACAGCAGAACAACGAAATCTTTGGCATCACCGGTGGCGCGGTCGATGTCATCGTATGCGCGCTGAATGGGCCGACGGACGGCACCGGCGGCGCCGACCACGACGGCTGCGACTTCACGGTCGGGAACGCGATCGAGGTCGACGCGTCCTTCGACAACTCCACTCGGGTGGTTGCGCTGTTCGAGGCAGAGCTGAGCGAGTGCGCGATGAACGGACGACTGTGCGGCGAGAGCACCGGCGAGGCGTTGTCGCGGTGGTGCGCGGCCGTGGTCGGCTCAAACGCCCTCGCAGACTTCGCTACCGCCCCGAAGTGGGCTCAGGACGAAATGCCGAACTGGGTCGATCAGACAGCCCCTACTGACCAGGACCCAGACAGCGCCGGCTGCGGGATGGCATTCTTGTCCTGGCTTCTCAGCAAAGGCCATAAACTCAGCCAGATCGCCCAGGCGATGGTCGGGCTCGGCGATAGCGGAACCCTCGCCGAACTCTACGCCCAGCTAGCCGGCGAAGCGGCGAGTAGCGCCTGGGAAGCCTTCAAAGAAGCCGTCGAAGCGCTCCCGGAAGGCATCAACACCGACGATCCGTTCAACGCGCTGCCTACCGTAACGATATAGCAACCGTGCGAACGCGGCATCTCTATCGCGCTGGCGGTGAGCTGGGATGAGCAGCCTGGCGACTACGGCCCTCAAGCCAGCCGCCGACTGGCCTGTCGTGATCGTGGCGATCTCGCTTGGCCTGTCCGTGCTGTTGCTCCTGATGCTCGTCGCGGCGGTAGTGCGAAAGACACAGGGCACCGGCTGGCTGACCGCCGTCACCGCCTGGGAAGCCGCACTGATTGACTGGAAACCCGCCGCCAAGCTACGGCCAGCGGGGGTCTCCCAAGGTGCCGCCGAGATGCCGCCCGCGCCAACCCGGGCGCTAGAGCAACCGCCTCGTGAAGCCCGCTCGTCACCTCTTACAGTAAATTGCGGCGGTGAAGGGGTCAACGTCTACGTGCAGACGCCTCGCTAGTCTCTCCCTCTCCCTCTCCGCCGGGATTGTGGCATGTGAGCGGGACTGGTCGCCTCGGGGCGGACAAGTGTCCGTCGCGCAGAGGAGGTCACGCGACCATCGTCGAACGAGCGGCTTGGCTTCAGCGCTTGCGGTAGACGTCCGCGCGATGTCCTACGGCCAGGACAGTGACGGTTCTGGACGCTTCATCGATGCTGTAGATGACGCGATACGGTCCGCGACGGGCCGACCAGCGACCCTCATACTCGAAGCGCAGTGGCTTGCCCACGCGCTTCGGGTTGGCGGCGATGATCGGCAGCAGATCGAGGACCGCCGCCGCGTACTTCTCCGGGAGGCTCTGGATATCACGGCGGGCAGAGCCGGCGGCGACCAGCTCCCACGGCCCGTCGGTCACGCGGCCTGGTCGTTCGCGCGTCTGGCCCGGAGGTCGGCCTGCAGTTCCTCGAGCGTGGCGGTGTCACCGGCCGCTGCCGCCGCTTCGCCTTCGCGAATCTGCTCGCGGAGCGTCGGATCGGACAGGATTGCGAGCGTCTCCTCGAGGCCTTCCAGGTCGTCAGTGCTGATGAGGACTGCCGCAGCCTTCCCATTCCGGGTGAGCACGACACGCTCCTGCTCGCATTCGACGCGATCGACGATCTCCGAGAGATGCGCCTTGACGGACGAAAGCGGAAGAATATCTGCCATGACCGTAATTCTAGTCCGCACGGCCGCCAATGGCAAGCCGCCCTGTCAGCTATAGCGCCGGGCGTGTAGCTCTCTGATGCGCTTCCACACGAGGACCGGGTTCGATCTTCGTCCCTCCCTCCCCGTTTTTTGCCGTTGTGCCTTCCCTGGCTGGGTATAACATGGTTATACTCAGCGGCATGAAGACTGCGATCTCGCTCCCGGACGACACCTTTCAACGAGTCGACCACGCTGCTAGGCGACTGGGGGTTTCGCGTAGCGAGTTCTTCGCGCGGGCCGCGGAGCGGTGGCTGGACACCCTGGAAGATGACGGCACCACCGAGGCGATCAACCGTGTGATCGATGGACTCACGCTCGACCATGCGTTCACGGACGCGGCGGCCGCGGCCCTGGCAGTCAACGATCGCATCTAATGGAACGCGGTGAGGTGTGGTGGGCCGATCTCGGCCTTCCGAGGGGCTCCGCTCCGGCGCTGCGACGCTCGGTACTGATCGTCAGCGCCGACCAGTACAACCGCTCCACGCTGCGTACGGTCACGGTCGTTGTCCTCACGTCCAACACGCAGCTCTCGGCGCTGCCGGGCAACGTCGCGGTGTCGGCGGATCTCGCTGACCTGGAAGACGACTCCGTCGTCAACGTCACGCAGGTCGCGACCGTCGACCGAGTCGCCCTGGAGGAGCGCATCTGCGCCCTCCCAGACTGGGTAATGGCACAGGTTGACGCCGGCCTTGGGCGTGCTCTCGCGATCTCCCATCTCTGACCTCGCCACTAGGGGACTATGGCACCGAAGCCCCCCGACTCGGCGATCCGCAGCTCGGCTTCGCGGAGCACCGACTCGTCAAACGAGATCGATCGCTTCTGGGTCGCCATCGCCCTGATGCTACCACGGTAGGAGCGGAACTGGCGGCCTGCACCGCGATGTTGGTGGGCGGGGCAGATCGATAAGCAGGTCGATGTCGTGCGAGCAGGCGTGAGGCCCGGCAAGCTCCGGCGGCCGCGGCAGATCTCTTGCAAATACGCCACGGTTTGCGCCTCGCGGCGAATTAGGCGCTAAGCTCCGTAGATGGAAGATACCCAGGGTATGGAACTCTGGGATGAGATATTTGTCTCAGTTCCATATCCCAAATCATGGAAGATAAGGCGATGGGTGCAAGGGTCGCAAAAGGCGCCGCCCCGCGCGGCGCCCGTGGTCAGGCGACGCGAGCCGCAGGAGGTCCGCGGGCGCGGACCACAGGCAGTGGGGCCCCGCGGGCCGCGAGAGAGCCCGCGATGCGGCTGGAGCTGAGCGCGCAGGCGTCGCTGCTGGAGCTCGCGCCGGACGCGTTCGTCGGGATCGATCGCGACGGGGCGATCGTGCTGGTCAACAGTCAAACCGAAGCGCTGTTCGGCTATCCGCGCGAGGAGCTGCGGGGGCAGCCGGTGGAGCTGCTGGTGCCCGAGCGCTTCGCCGCGGCGCACGCCGGGCACCGCAGGAGGTACTTCGAGGATCCGCGTACGCGGCCGATGGGCGCCGGTCTTGAACTGTTCGGCCGCCGCCGCGACGGCAGCGAGTTCCCCGCGGAGATCAGCCTGTCGAGCATCGAGACCGAGCACGGGCGCATCGGGGTCGCGGCGATCCGCGACGTCAGCGATCGCGTCAGCGCCGCGCGCGAACGCGAGCGGCTGCAGGCGGAGGCCGAGCGCGAGCGGCTGCGCAACCAGCTGCACCAAGCCCAGCGTTTGGAGAGCCTCGGCCAGCTGGCGGGGGGCATCGCGCACGACTTCAACAACCTGCTGGCGGTGATCGTCAACTACGCGGCTTTCATCGCCAACGACCTCGACGCGGCGGCGGGCGTCGACGGCGACAACCGCTGGCGGGGAACGCGCGAAGACGTCGAGCAGATCCGCCTCGCGGGCGAGCGCGCCGCGCACCTCACCCACCAGCTGCTGGCGTTTGCACGCCGCGAGGTGGTGCAGCCCGAGGTTGTCGACGTCAACGCGGTGGTGGGCGACATCGAGCAGCTGCTGCGACGCACGCTCGGCGAGCACGTTCAGCTGGTCAGCTCGCTGGCTCGCACGCTGCACCCGGTGCTGATCGACCCCGGCCAGCTGGAGCAGATCCTCGTCAACCTGGCGGTCAACGCGCGCGACGCGATGCCCGACGGCGGGATGTTGAGGATCGACACCGCCAACCTCGATGTGGACGGAGAGTACGCCAGCACGCTGCCCGCGCTGGCGCCCGGCCCCTTTGTGCGCCTGCGGGTCAGCGACAGCGGCACGGGCATGCCCCGCGAGGTGCTGGAGCGCGTGTTCGACCCGTTCTTCACCACCAAGCCGCCGGGGCAGGGAACCGGTCTCGGACTGGCGACCGTGTACGGGATCGTCCAGCAGGCCGGCGGGCACGTGCACATCTACTCCGAGCCGGGCGTGGGTACCACCTTCACGGCGCTGCTGCCGGTCACCGACGGGGAGCCGGTGCGCTCCGAGCCAGCCGCGGACGGAGCGCAGCCGCGCGGCGAGGAGACGATTCTGCTGGTCGAGGACGAGGATGCGCTGCGCGAGGTGACGCGCCGCATCCTAGCGGGCGGCGGCTACCAGGTGATCGTCGCCGCCGACGGCCCCCGGGCGCTGGACGCGGCGGCCGCCCACGAGGGCCCGATCGACCTGCTGCTGACCGATGTGATCATGCCGCGGATGCCCGGCCCGCAGCTGGCCGAGCAGATTCAGCGCGAGCTGCCCTCCGTGCGCGTGCTGTTCATGTCGGGCTTCGCCCAGCCGATTCTCGACTCCGGCGAGTACCTGAGCAAGGGCGTGCAGTTGGTGGAGAAGCCGTTCTCTGGGCACACGCTGCTGGCCAAGGTCAACCAGGTGCTGCGGCGATGAGCGAGTCCTCGACTGGAGGTGACTCAGGGATGAGCGAACTGTTGATCGTCGATGACGACCAGGCTCTGCGACGCTGGGCGCAGCGGGTGCTGGAGGAGAAGGGCTACACATGCGAGACCGCCGGCGACGCGGCCTCCGCGCGCGAGCTGTTGGGCGCCGATGATCACCAATTGGTGCTGCTCGACGTCAACATGCCGGGCGAATCGGGGATGCAGCTGCTCTCGCACATCCGCAGCGAGCATCCCTCCGCGGCGGTGGTGATGGTGACCGGCGAGGACAGCCCCCAGCTGGCGACGGCGGCGATCGAGCAGGGTGCCTACGGCTACCTGGTCAAGCCGGTGGGCGCGGGCGAGCTGTCGATCAACGTCGTCGGGGCGCTGCACCGCCGCCGCCGCGACCTGGAGAACCTGCGCCTGCTCGACCGCCTGCAGAGCGCCGCGCAGGAGCGCGGCGAGCGCCTCGACGAGGCGCTGCAGGATCTGCGGCTGTCGGAGACCAAGGTGTGGGTGTCCCAGGCGGAGACCATCTTCCGCCTCGCGCGCCTGGTGGAGTTCCGCGACGAGGAGACCGGGCACCACCTGCAACGGATGAGCTCATATTGCGAGCTGCTGGCCCGCGGGATCGGGCTGGAGGAGCCACGCAGCGAGCTGACCCGTCTCGCCAGCCAGCTGCACGACGTCGGCAAGGTGGCGATCCCCGACCGCATCCTGCAGAAGCGCGGCAAGCTGTGCGTGGAGGAGTTCGAGGTGATTAAGAGCCACGCCGAGATCGGCTTTCAGATGCTGGCCGGCTCGGCCTCGGAGGTGGTCCAGCTGGGGGCGGTGATCGCGCGCTCCCACCACGAGTGGTGGGATGGCAGCGGCTACCCGCGGGGGCTGGCGGGCGAGGAGATCCCACAGGAGGGCCGGATCGCCGCCGTGGCCGACGTGTTTGACGCGCTCACCAGCGACCGCGTGTACCGTGCCGCGTTCCCGCGCGGCACGGCGGTGGAGATGATGCGGGCCGAGCGCGGCACGCACTTCGAGCCGCAGCTGCTCGACGCGTTTATGGGGGCGCTGCCGGAGGCCGAGGCGATACGCCGCGCCTACGCCGATTAGCTGTGCATGCCGAGCCAGCAAGCGATGTCCGCCACCCGCCCCCCCGCTCGAAGCTCCACCGCCCGCCCGCGGATCCTCGTGGTGGACGACGACGAGGTGGCGCGCGCGGCGCTGCGCGGCGTGCTGGAGCGCGCGGGGTATGAGGTGCGCGAGGCGCAGGACGGCCGCCGCGGCCTGCGCGAGCTGTATGCCAAAGCGCCCGATCTCGTGATCCTTGACGTGACGATGCCCGAGCTGGACGGGTGGGCCACACTCGAGCGCATCCGCGACCTCAGCGGGGTGCCGGTGCTGATGCTGACCGCGCGCGAGAGCGAGCTGGAGCGCGTGCGCGGGCTGCGCGCGGGTGCCGACGACTACGTGGTCAAGCCGTTCGGCCACCAGGAGCTGACCGCACGCGTGCACGCGCTGCTGCGCCGCGCGCACACCGACGCGCCGACCGAGCAGCAGACCTACGCCGACGCGCGTCTGCAGATCGACTTCGCGCGCCGCGCGGTCGCCTATGGGGGTCGTGAGCCGCGGCTGACCCCGCTGGAGTTCAAGCTGCTGGGCGCCTTCGTGCGCCACCCCAACCAGGTGCTCAGCCACGAACAGCTGCTGGAGCTGGTGTGGGGCGACGCGTGGGGGGTGTCTTCCGATCAGGTGAAGCTGTACGTGGGCTATCTGCGCCGCAAGCTCGACCCCGACGCCCCCGCCTCGACCCCGATCGAGACCGTGCGCGGCTTTGGCTACCGCTATCGGCGCACCGCGTAGCCGCCCGCCTCCCGGATGCAATCGGCCGCATTCAGTGCGGCCTACCGAGATCGGCCCCAATCACGTATATCCCGCAGCGCTGCTACGGGTAACTACGGCTCACGGCGCCGCGCGCGGCCTGTATATCTACGCGAGTGACGCCCGAAGAGGAGACCCAGGCGCTCGGCGTGAACGGGGTTGACGGCGCGGCGGCGCCCGATCGCGAGGTTGACGGCGCGGCTGCGCCCGATCGCGAGGTTGACGGCGCGGCTGCGCCCGATCGCGAGGTTGACGGCGCGGCGACGGCGGATCGGGATGGGGCGATCCGGATTGTGCTTGCCGACGACCACGCGGTGGTGCGCAGCGGGCTGCGCCTGCTGCTGGACAGCGAGACGGACTTCGAGGTGGTGGCGGAGGCCGGCGAGGTGGAGAGCGCGCGGCGCTACGTGCGCGGCCACCGCCCCGCGGTGCTGGTGCTCGACCTCAACATGCCGGGCGGGTCGAGCCTTGAAGCGATCCCCGCACTGCGTGCCGAATCGCCGCACACCCAGATCGTGGTGTTGACGATGCAGGAGGAGCCAGCTTTCGCTCGCCGCGCGCTGGGGGCGGGGGCGCTCGGCTATGTCCTCAAGGAGGCCGCCGACGACGAGCTCGTGCAAGCGGTGCGCGCCGCCGCCGCGGGTGAGACGTACCTGACGCCCCGTCTGGGGGCGCGCCTGGCATCCGAGCCGCCGCCCGGGCGCCCGGACGACCTCTCCGAGCGCGAGGTGGGGGTGCTGCGCCTGATCGCGCTCGGCCACACCAACGCCGAGATTGCCGAGCAGCTGTTCCTGTCGGTGCGCACGGTGGAGACCCACCGTGCGCACATCCAGCAGAAGCTGAGCCTCACCTCGCGCGCCGAGCTGGTGCGCTACGCGATGGAGCGCGGTTTGATGAACGACGCGTAAGCACGTCTGAAAGCCGTTCCAAGCGCCGCACGCCCCGATGTTCGCCGCTCGCGCCGATGTTCACCGCACGCCCCGATGTTCGCCGCTCGCGCCGATGTTCACCGCACGCCCCGATGTTCGTCGCTCGCGCCGATGTTCACCGCACGCCCCGATGTTCACCGCTCGCCGCCGCGGATCTCGCGCAGGGCGGTGGGGGCGGTGGAAGCCGCGGGCGCGGCGGTGGCGCTCGCCCGGCGCTGAATGGGGAAGCTGGCGCGCACGGTGGCGCCCGCGCCGGGAGAGGAGTCGATCTGCAGCGTGCCGTCCAGCAGCTCCACCCGCTCGCGCATCCCCAGCACGCCGAAACCACTGGTGTCGGCGACGGGGTCGAAGCCGGCGCCGTCGTCGCGCACCTCGACGTGCACGGTGTCGCCGTCCTCGTGGATCTCGACGACCGCGCGCCGCGCGCCCCCGTGCTTGGTGGCGTTGGTGAGCGCCTCCTGGACGATCCGGTAGATCGCGGTCTCCAGCTCCGGGATGTGGCGCTCGAGCGCCTGCTGGCCGTCGCCGCCCTGTCCCAACACGCGCTCGTGACCGAGGTCGATGCTGACGTCGACCTCGATGCCGTGGCGGGTGGCGCGTTCGGCCAGCGCTTCGACCGCCGCCTGGGTGCCGAGCTCATCGAGCGCGGCGGGGCGCAGGTCGGTGATCAGCGCGCGCAGGTTGGTGATTCCCTCCTCGAGCTGTGCGATCGCCTGGTGGTAGGCGTTGCGCAACGCCTCGGGCCGCTCCGAGCGCGCCGCGGTGGAGAGCCCGATCCGCAGCGCGGAGAGGCTCTGCAGCGTGTCGTCGTGCAGCTCGCGCGCCCACCGCTGGCGCTCGCCCTCGGCGGCGGCCAGGCGCTGGCGCTGGCGCTCGCTGGCGACCGACTGCGCGGTCGCCACGGCGGTGGCGGCGCTCGCCGCGAACGCCTCCAGCAGTCGCTCGTCCTCGGCGCTGAAGCTGGGCCCGTCCTCGAGCCGGTCGAGCGCCAGCAACGCGCCGTAGCCGTGGCCGCGGAACAGCAGCGGCACCACCAGCCCGCCCCGCGCGCTCACGCCGAGGCGGCCGGTGCCGTGCTCGTCGAAGCGGGCGCGGTTGACTTCGTCGTCGAGGCGCAGCGTGCGACGCGCGCGCAGCGCCTGCCCGGCGAGCGAGTCGTGCAGCGGGACGTGCCGGCCAATCAGATCCGCGGGCAGCTCGCCGGCGCCGGCGGCCACGACGAGCTCCTGCTGGTGGCGCAGCTCGATCAGCAGCACCCGTGCACCCACCAGCGCGCGGCCGCGCTTGGCGACCAGCTCGAGCACCACGTCGAGGTCGGTCTCGCCGCCCACGGCCAGCGCGATCTGCGTGGTGGCGTCGAGCGTGGCGACGGTGCGCTCCAGCTCGTCGCGGCGCTCGCTGGCGCCGGTGTAGCGGCGCGCGTGGTCGATCGCCACGCCGGCCAGCTCGGCGAGCACGGTGAGCGCCTCCTCGTCCTCTGCGGAGAACCGCGCGCCGCCGGCCTTCTCGGTGAGGTAGAGGTTGCCGTAGGGCAGCCCGCGAATCACAATCGGCGCGCCGAGGAAGGTGCGCATCGGGGGGTGTCCGGGCGGGAACCCGTAGGAGCGGGGATGGCGCCCGACGTCCTCCAGGCGCAGCGGCACGGGGTCCTCGATCAGTGCGCCCAGCACGCCGCGCCCGCGCGGCAGCGCCCCGATCGCCGCGTGCGTGGCCTCGTCGATCCCGCGCGTGATGAACCGCGAGAGCTCGCGGCGGGACTCGTCGAGCACGCCGAGCGCGGCATAGCGGGCACCGGTGAGCTCCTGCGCGGAGTCGAGCACCCGCTCCAGCACCACGTCGAGGTCGAGCTCGGCGAGCACGTCGCGGGCTAGATCCAGCACTCCACGTACGGCACGGTCCATCGTTTTTCCCAGAGAGAATTATGTGGCGAGCGCCTGGTGGAAACGACTACGGACGGTCTCGGTACAACCACTTTGGCGAGCCTAGCCCTGTTCCACGCCCCGATGCCGATGCGCTCTACAGTGGAGGATACAACGAAACTGCTCAACCATCTTCCCGGCTATGACCAGATGCTCGAATTTTTCGCTGCCAGTCGTATGAGCGGCGAACGTCCGGACAACGCGCGAGTCGCTCGCGCGCCGTGGCGGAAGGTCGCGGGCAGGCGCACTGGTGGGCGCCGAGCGGGTCCGCTGTGCTCCGTGTGGTCAGCGCCGCGAATGCGTAGAAGTCCCCAAAGATGCGTTTTTGGGGAAACAGAGACATCCCTTGACAACATCACTGCTTGTCGCCTATATTCCACATGCCGGGGCAGGCCGGAAGGAGGTGAGAGGATCGGAAGTCATGGGCAAAGTGGCAAGCAGGCGGGGCGTTGAGGATGGCGGTGGGCACCGGCGCGGGCCGGACGTCGGCGAGTCGCCGCCGAGGCGCGCCGAGCTCGATATCGAGCGCGAGCGAGTGGCGGAGATTCAGCGCGCGCGGATGCTCGGGGCGATGGTGGACCTCACCCGTGAGCGGGGCGCCGAGCGGGTGACGGTGGCGCACGTTGTCGGACGCGCGGGCGTGTCGCGCCGCACCTTCTACGAGCTGTTCGAGGATCGCGAAGCGTGTCTGCTGGAAGCGCTGGATGAGGCGCTGCGGCGAATCGAAGAGGCGGTGCTGCCGGCCTACCGGCGTGAGCGCTCCTGGAGCGCGCGGATCGGCATGGCGCTGAGCGCCATGCTCGAATGCTTCGATGCCGATCCCGCCACGGCGGCGCTGTGCGTGGTGGACTCGCTCGCCGCCGGGCCAGAGGCGTTGGAGCGCCGCGCGCGCGTGGTGGACGCGCTGGTGGGAGCGGTGGACCGCGGCCGCCGCGAGGCGCAGGCGCCAACCGGTCTCAACCGGGTGGTGGCGGAGGGCGTGGTGGGAGCGGTGCTGGGCGTGCTGTACACCCGCCTGCGCGAGCCCGCCCCCAAGCCGTTGCTGGCGCTGCGCGGGCAGCTGATGAGCATGATCGTGCTGCCCTACCTCGGCCCCGAGGCGGCCGCGGCCGAGCTGGCCCGCCGCACCCCGCGCGCGCGTCGCCCGGGGCGCACCCAGGATGACCCGCTCAAGCGGCTGGATATGCGCCTGACCTATCGCACGATGCGCGTACTGAGCGCGGTGGGGGCGCAGCCGGGGCTCAACAACCGCCAAATCGCGCGTGACGCGGGCGTGACCGACCAGGGCCAGATGTCGAAGCTGCTGGCGCGTCTGGAGGGTCTGGGGCTGATCGCCAACGGCGGCGAGAGTCTGGTACGCGGCGAGCCCAACATGTGGCGCTTGACGCAGCGCGGCGAGGAACTCGAGCAGGCGATCCGCGCCCGCGAGGATCGCTGAGCCGCCCCACTTACGACGCAAGATCTGGAACACTGTCTTACATGTGAAGACAGTACGCTGGACAATCCATCGTTTCAGCGTCTATAATGCGACGACCGCACGGGTCGGTGCGGTCGAGGAACTAGGGTCTTGGGGAGGTGCCGATGAGTTCTACAGCTGGCGGTCGTGCCGCACTCGCGGGCTCCTTCGCGGGAGCCGCGCGGCGCTACTGGCTGGGCGTGTTCCCGGGCGTCTGCGCGGAGCGCCGCCGGCGCGAGGCGCGCGCGCAGGAGATCCCCGACCAGCTGCTGCGTCAGGTTGTGGTGGATGCGCTGCACAAGTGGGGCAACATCGAGGGGGCGAGCGCGTTCGCGGCGTTCGTCCCCCGCCGCCGGCGCGCGGCGGCGGCACGGGCGATGGTGTGCTTCCAGGCGGCCTACAACTACCTGGACATGCTCACCGAGCTGCCCAACACCGACCCGGTGGCCAACGGCAGGCTGCTGCACCGGGCGCTGCTGGTGGCGCTGGACCCCGAAGCGGAGCACCTCGACTACTACGCCCACCACCATCTGCACGAGGATGGCGGCTACCTGGCCGAGACCGTTGATGGCTGCCGGGCGGCGCTCGCGCAACTGCCCTCCTACGCGGCGGTGGCGCCGGCGGCGCTGCGCGCGGCGGAGCGGATCGTGGCCTTCCAGAGCTGCAACACCGGCGAGCTGCAGGGCGACTACCTGGCGCTGGAACGGTGGGCGCGGGCGCACACGCCGCGCGCCAGCGGCATGCGCTGGTGGGAGACGGCTGCCGCCGGAGGGAGTTCGCTATGCATTTACGCACTGATCGCGGCTGCCGCCGAGCCGCGCGTGGACCCCGAGGAGATCGCGGCGATCGAGGCGGCCTACTTCCCCTGGATTGGGTCGCTGCACTCGCTGCTTGACAACCTGATCGACGCCGCTGAGGATTACGCGACCGGCCAGCGCAGCCTCGTGGGCTGCTACGCCTCCCCGTGCGATGCGGCCACGCGCATGGGCATGCTGGCGCGACGCTCGATCGAGGCCGCACAGGCGCTGCCGGGCCGCCGCCACACGCTGGTGCTGGCGGCGATGGCGAGCTTCTACCTGAGCACTCCGGAGGCGCGCGCGCCCGAGGCCGCGCCGGTTGCCGACGCCGTGCTGGAGGCGCTCGGGGAGCCGGCGCGCCTGGCGATGACGGTGTTCCGCTCGCGCCTTGCGCTGCGGCGCCTGGCGCCCAGCGCGCCCGGCGCGCCGGCACGGCGCGGCGGTGGGGCGGAGGTAGTGATGCCCCCCGCGCAGGAGATGCTGCCCGCCGCTTCGGCGATCGCCGTCGCGCCCACCCCGCTCAGCCACGACGCGCGTCGCATAAAGTAGATCGGTGTCCGATCGGGTCAAACTCGGGCTCCGTGGGAGCCGGTGGGTCGCATTTCCGATGTGCCATACATTGAGGGAGAGCCCCCGGTGCTAGAGCTGCGTGATCTCGTAAAGCACTATCCCCAGGTCGGCGGCGAGCCGGTGCGAGCGGTGGACGGCGTCTCCCTGGAGGTGCAGCCGGGCGAGATGGTGGCGCTGTATGGGCCGAGCGGGTCGGGCAAGACGACACTGCTGTTGATGGTGGCCACGCTGCTGGCGCCGACCAGCGGCGCGGTGCTGATCGGGGGCCGCGACGTCTCCTCGCTGAGCGAGAAGGAGGCTTCGCATTTTCGCCTCTCCGAACTGGGCTTCATCCGCCAGAACTTCGATCTGCTGCCCGGCGTCACCGCGATCGACAACGCGGTGCTGAAGCTCCTGAAGAGTATGCGCTGGCGCGAGGCCCACCGCCAGATCGCGCCGCTGCTGGAGCGCCTGGGCCTCGGCGAGCGCCTCGATCACAGCGCGGAGACGCTCTCGATGGGCGAGCGCCAGCGGGTGATGATCGCGCGTGCGCTGTCCACCAAACCGCGCCTGCTGCTGGCCGACGAGCCGACCGGCAGCCTGGACACGCAGCGCGGACGCGAAGTGCTGGAGCTGTTGACCGAACTGTGCCGCGAACACGAGGTGGCGATCGTGCTGGTCAGCCACGACCCGCAGGCGGCGGCGTACGCCGACCGCGTGTACGCGCTGCGCGACGGCAAGCTGGGCGAGTACGAGCCCGAGCAGTGGGCCGCGCGGGTAACCGCGCAGTAGGGGCCCGGTACCAACGTGAAGCCTCTTAACGTTCTGCACCTCTACCGCGTGCGTTTGCGCGCGCGCGCGCTGCAGGAGCTGTTCGCGATCGTCGGCATCGCGGCGGGCGTGGCGCTGCTGTTCGCCTCGCAGGTGGCCAGCTCCAGCCTGTCGAGCTCGGTGGCGCAGCTCTCCAAAGGGATTGTCGGCAACGCCACGTTGCAACTGCTGGCGCGCGACGCGCAGGGCTTTGAAGCGGGGCTCCTCGGCCGGGTGCGCCACCTCCCGGGGGTGCGCGTGGCGGCGCCGCTGCTTGAAGGCAACGCCGAAATCTCCGGCCCGAAGGGCAGCGAATCGGTGGAGCTGGTGGGCGTCGACGCCAACATCGCAAAACTCGGCGGGGCGCTGGTGCGCAAGACCAAACTGGAAGCGTTTGGCGGCTTTGGGGCGATCGTGCTGCCGGCGCCGCTGGGCCACAAGATCGGGATCGTGAAGTTCGGCAGAGAAGCCACCGTCAGGGCGAACGGGCACGTCGAGGAGGCGCCGCTGTACTCGCTGCTGCACTCCAGCCAGATCGGCGCGCTGGTGTCCAGCCCGATTGCGGTGACGACGCTGGAATACGCCCAGGAACTGGCCGGGCTGCAGGGCCGTGTCAGCCGCGTGCTGGTCGAGCCGGCGCCGGGCGCGGAAGCGAGCGTGCGCGCGGGCCTGGAACGGTTGGCGGGAGGGCGGCTGAACGTGGAGCCGGCCAACTACGACGAAACGCTGTTCACGAAAGCGGCCGCCGCCACCAACCAGTCCACGGCGCTGTTCGCCGTGATCAGCGCGCTGGTGGGCTTCCTGTTTGCGTTCAACGCGATGCTGTTGACGGTGCCCCAGCGGCGGCGGCTGATCGCCGACCTGCGCCGCGACGGGTACCCCCCGCGGACGGTGATCGGGGTGATGATGTTCGACGCGCTGGTGCTTGGCGTGCTCGCCTGCGTGCTCGGTTTGGCGCTCGGCGAGGAGCTTTCGATCCACCTCTTCCACTCCAACCCCGGCTATCTCTCCTCCGCCTTTGCTGTGGGCGCGCAGCGCGTTGTGAGCGCCCAGAGCGTCGTGATCGCGGTCGCGGGTGGGATGCTGGCCGCCTCGGTGGCGGTGTTGAGCCCGCTCAAAGACATCGTCTCGCGCCAGCCGCTGGCGGCGATCACCGACAAGGATGGCGCGGGCACGCTCGCCAACACGCGCTGGCTGGCGCTGGGCGGGGTGGCGTGCCTGGCGGCCGCCACGGCGATCCTGCTGGCGGCGCCCAAGTCGGCTGTGTTGGGGATGGTGTTCCTGGTGGGGGCGCTGCTGCTGCTGCTGCCGATCCCGCTCAACGCCACGCTCGCGCTGGTGAGGCGGATCGCCCCGGGGATCACCAGCGCCGTGCCGCACGTGGCGGTGATGGAGCTGCGCGCCGGCCGCGCGCGCGCGGTGGCGATCGCCGCGACCGGCGCCGTGGCGGTGTTTGGCAGCGTCGCGATCGAGGCCGCGCACGGGGATCTGCTGCACGGACTGGAAAACGCGGCGCACGACATGAACGCCTTCACCGACGTGTGGGTTTCTCCGGCCGGTTCCTACAACCTGCTGCGGACCACCCCGTTCCCGCCGAGCGATCAAGCCAAGCTGGCGAAGCTGCCGGGCGTGAGCGCGGTGCGCCTGTACCGCGGGGGGCTACTGGACATCGGCGAACGGCGCGTGTGGGTGATCGCGCCGCCACGCCAAGCCGCGCCGCTGCTGCCGGCCAGCCAGATCGTCGAAGGCAACACGGCGCGCGCCGAAGCGCAGGTGCGGGCCGGCGGCTGGGCGGTGGTGTCGCAGGCGATCGCCGACGAACACCACCTGCACATCGGCGAGTCCTTCGCGCTGCCCACCCCGATTCCGAGCAGTTTCAGGGTTGCGGCGATCGGCACCAACATCGGCTGGGCGCCGGGCGCGATCATTATGAACGCCGACGACTACGCACGTGTGTGGGGCTCGACGGACGCAAGCGCCTACAACGTGCTGCTCGCACCGGGTGTCTCCCAGGCGCAGGGCCAGCGCGAGATCGAAGCGGCGCTCGGCAAAGGCTCGGGCTTCGCGGTGCAGACCGCCGAAGCGCACGCCGCCCAGCAGCGCGCGCTCAGCCGCCAGGGCCTGGAACGCCTCACCCAGATTGCGTCGCTGATCCTGATCGCGGCGGTGCTGGCGATGGCGGCGGCGATGGGCAACATGGTGTGGCAGCGCCGCCCGCGCCTGGCGAAGCTGAAGCTGGAGGGCTTCCCGCGCGCGGAACTGTGGCGCACGATCCTGCTGGAGAGTCTGCTGCTGCTCGGCGTGGGCTGCGTCAGCGGCGCGGTGTTCGGCCTCTACGGCCAGCAGCTGCTGGACCGCGCCCTGGCCAACGTGATCAACTTCCCGGTGGTCTACTCCTTCGGTGGCCTGGTGGCCCTCGCCAGCCTCGCGCTGGTGACCGCGGCGGCAGTCGCGATCGTCGCGATCCCCGGCTATATAGCCGCCGGGGTGCCGCCGGCGGTGGCGCTGCAGGACTGACGCACTCGCGCGGGGCGGGTGGGCAGTCATTCCATCGCCGCCCGGGTGCCGCCGGCGGTGGCGCTGCAGGACTCGATTAACGACCGGCGCCCCCCGGGGAGATCCCGAGGGGCGCCGTGTTTGCAACCAGGGATGTGGTGCTGCTACTTCTTGTGCGAGCTGCGCGCGGGACAGGGTACCGTCGCCGTGGTGCTCGTGGCCGAGCCGTCTTCGAAGGTGAACGCGGCCGAGAACGGAAAGCCGCCGTGCGGGCAGTGTTCGGGCACCCCGATGCCGGTCGGGTGGAAGTGCACGAGTTTGCCGTGAACGTGCTTGGTGTAGGTGAGGCCCTGGGGGCCGATCGTCGCTTTGACGCTGATGATCGAGACGTTGGGGCCGTCGGGCACGCTGGGGATCGCCGGCACCACGGTGGCCAGCTGCGAGCCGAAGATCCCCCCCGAGGCAGGCTGGACTTCGCCTCTGAACACCAGCTGCGCGGAGACGGGAGTCTTGCCGTTGGCGTAGAACAGCACGACGATGTTGCCGTTGTTGGAAGGGCCCATCACGGCCTGAACTTCGGGCAGCTCGTGACCGGCGCCGTCGCCGAAGGGCACTTCCACATTGGCGCTGCCGGACCCCAGGCGCGAGTTGGCAGGGCAGCCGGAGAGGCCTTCGCGCTGCAGCTTTTCGGGGTTGCAGATCGCCAGACCGAGGTTGGTGTCGGTGTAGTTCATGCCGGCGGGCATGTGCAGATCGATGCTGGTCAGTGGTGGCGGCGCCAACCCTTCGGTGGTGGCGACCGTGAAGGAGAAGCCGATCGTCGTGCTCACCCCCAGCCGATCGGGCGAGAACGATGCCTTCAGCGATGCCTGCTCGGTGGCCATCGCGCCTGCGGCTGCCGGCGCGCACCCGCACGCCAGCAGCGCCGCCGCCGCGGCGAGCGTCTTGATGTTGCGCATTTAGTTCCCCCCTCCCCCGCGCTTCAGGAGGAGAACTTGCCGTTGACGTGAACGGTCACCGAGTCGTTGGAGCGCTGGATCGTCCCGCTGAAGCTGATGCCCGAGCCGTGGGCTCCCGCGTAGCTGCCGGTGCCGTGGGTGATCGAGAGCGTGCCCGCGAAGCTGGCGGTGCCGCCGTTGGTGCGGTAGCTGCCGGAGGCCTTGCCGGTGAGCGAGCCGCCCTTCGGGTAGACGGTCAGTTCGGCGGTGACGCGATTTGTGGAGACCACGTCCAGGTGCAGCGAGATCGAGCCCGAGATCGAGCCGGTGGTGCTGCCGGACTCGTACAGGTTGAACCCCTTTTTGGATGTCTTGTGCAGGTGGCCGGTGTCGTTCAGCGAAACCGTTCGCGCCGCGTGGGCGGTCGATCCCGCGGCGCCGGTGGCGCCAACGGCGAGGGCGAGCGTCCCGGCGGCTGCCGCGAGGGCACCCCCGACGGCAAGGCTACGACGAGCAAGGCTTCTCATGACCACGATCCTCTCCTCCACTGCTTTTCTTGTTTAGACCCAGGGTAGAACCTAGCACCCTACCGGCCCACTGGGCTTTTCGTCAAGGCGCTGTCTATTACATCTGTCATACAGTCAAACCCGTGACGGGCGGGCAAGTTGCGGATGTGGCGCATCGATGAAAAACTACCGCTTACAAGCGCTCGTGTCGAGAGCAGGCGGCGCCCGCCGGCCGAGGGCGCCCGGCCTGACGGCGAATCGCTCAAGGAATCGGGGGCGGGGTCGATAGCTGGGACATGCCAGCCGCTGACCTGCGCCGTCTCGGCGAAGCTCTGAAACGGGCCACCGACGACGTGGTGGCGCGCTCGCAGCGACGCTCGGCGGCGTCCGGCAATGTGCTGGACCCGCTTGTCGAAGACAGCTTTGCGCGGGTCGGCTCGGTGTCGACGATCGCGGTGGCGCGCTGGATGGCGGGCGACGGCGAGGAGGTGGCGCGCGAGGTGGGCCGCGAGTCGTGGCGCATCTTCGGACAGCTGGCCGCGCAGCGCGCGGCGCCGCTCAACGAGGTCACCAAGCGCTGCTTGCGTTGGCGTGACGCGGCGGAGGAGGTGCTGCTGGAGTGCGCCGCGGCGCTGGAGCTCCCGGAGGAGGTGGCGCGGACAGGGCTGGCGATGCTGCAGCGCAGCCTCGACGTGACGCTGGTGCGGATGTGCGAGTCCTTCGAGCAGGAGCGCCGCCGCGCCCACGAGGAGCTCTCCCGCCGCCAGGACGAGCTGGTGTTCCTCGCCACCCACGATCCGCTCACGGGCCTGCCCAACCGCACCCTGATCCTGGACCGCGTCGAGCAGATGCTGGTGCGCTCGCGTCGCAGCCAAACGCCGGTGGCGGCGCTGTTTGTGGACCTCGACAACTTCAAGGGCATCAACGACACACTCGGCCACGGCGCCGGCGACCGGCTGCTGCAGGCGGTGGCGGGACGGCTGCGGGCCACGATCCGCGAGACCGACGCGCTCGGGCGACTCGGCGGCGACGAGTTTGTGGTGATCGCCGAGGGGATGTCGCTGGCGGCCGGCCCCGAGCTGATCGCCGAGCGCATGCTGGAGGCGCTCGCGCCGCCGTTCCGCCTCGATGACGGGCCGGCGGCGCGCCTGGCGGTCACCGCCAGCGTGGGGATTGCGATGGGGCCGCGCGAGTCCGCCGAGGAGCTGCTGCGCGACGCCGACGTGGCGATGTACCGCGCCAAGTGGGACGGCAAGAACCGCTATGTGGTGTTCGAGTCGGCGATGCAGGACGAGGTGCAGAGCCGCATGGAGCTCGAGATGGACCTGCGCGAAGCGCAGCAAAACGAACAGTTTTTCCTCCTCTACCAGCCCACGTTTGACCTGCAGAATATGAACCCCACCGGGGTGGAGGCGCTGCTGCGCTGGAACAGCCCTTTGCGCGGCGTGGTGCAGCCGGACGACTTCGTGCCGCTGCTGGAGGAGACCGGCATGATCGCCGAGATCGGTGGCTGGGTGCTGCGCGAGGCCTGCCGCCAGGGCGCCGCGTGGCGGCAGGCGGGGTATGCGATCGGCATGTCGGTGAACGTCTCCGCGCGCCAGCTGGACACCGACGAGCTCGTGGCCCACGTGCGCGAGGCGCTGCGGCTGAGCGGCCTGGAGCCCGACGCGCTGACGCTGGAGATCACCGAGACCACGCTGATGCGCGACACGGAGGAGACGGTGCGCCGGCTGCACGCCGTCAAGCAGCTGGGGGTGCGCATCGCGATCGACGACTTCGGCACCGGCTACTCCTCCCTCTCCCACCTGCAGCAATTCCCCGTGGACGCGCTGAAGATCGACCGCTCGTTCATCGCGCGCCTCACGCAGAGCCCGGAAGGCGAGACGCTGATCCGGATGCTGGTGCAGCTCGGCAAGACGATGTCGATCGAGACGCTCGCCGAGGGCATCGAGCGACAGCACGAGCTGGAGTTGCTCAAGGATGAGCGCTGCGACCGCGGCCAGGGCTTCCTGTTCGCCCGTCCCCTCGACGCCGCCACGGCCGAGGCCTTCTTCGCCACCTGGCACGGCGACCTCGCCGACGCGTTCGCGCAGGAGGCGCTATAGGGGAGGGGGATCGTCCGCGCGTCGCACCGGCACCCCTACCGTGAGGGCGCGTCGCACCGGCACCCCCACCGTGAGGGCGCGTCGCACCGGCACCCCCACCGTGAGGGCGCGTCGCACCGGCACCCCCACCGCGAGGGCGCGTCGCACCGGCACCCCTACCGCGCGGGCGCGTCGCACCGGCACTCCAACCGCGCGGGCGCGGCATCCATGCCCCGCGACGGGCCGCCGGGCGGTTAGGGCCAGTCGATCCGCGCGGCCAGCTTGCTCGGGCCGAGGTCGATCAAGGTGCTGTGCTCGATCGGGGCGTAGTCACCGTCCATCAGGCCCAGCCAGTGGACTTTACGCTCGCGCGGGTCGACGATCAGCACCTCGTCGACGTCGTGGGCGGCATAGAAGGGGAGCTTCTTCCAACTCTCGTCGTTGGGCGAGGCGATCTCCACCACGAGCGCGGCCGTGTGATGCCACACGCCGCGCAGCCGCTCTCGGTGCAGGCCACCGTCGGGCACCCGGAAGTTGTTCTCCGAGTCGCCGAGGTTGAACTCGCCCATCGTCGGCCACAGTCCCGCGGTCCGCGCGGGCGGGCCGAGCAGTTCAGCCAGCTGTTGTGAGATGTCGGCGTGTTCGCCGATCGGGGCGGGAACCATGTGCAGCACACCCTCCCACACCTCATCGAATCGATCCAGACCGGAGCGGCGACGGCGCTCGAGCAACTCTTCGAACCCGGACGTCGGAGGATCCAGAACCACCGTTCGCATCTCACCACCTTAGCGGCCGTGGAGTCGTCTGGGCTCTGGTGGTGGGGCATGGAGGCCCCACCCCTGGGCGGCCGGGGGAGAGGGGCGGCGCGCGGACGCGCCCCCACCCACCCCCCGCGATCCACGCGCCCGGCTCAGGCCACCGCGGCCTTGGCGTCGTGGTTGAACGACCCGACCTCGCGCTCTGACAGCGAACTGCTGGGCGGGTGCTCGGCGAGTGTGGCGAGGCTGCGGTGGATATCGGCCAGCAGCAGGTCTGCCATGTCGCGGCTGAAGCCGTGGCGCACCAGGATCCGCTGTATCGCCAGGTTCTCCAGGTGGGGCGGGAGCGTGTAGGCCGGCACCAGCCAGCCGTGGGCGCGCAGGCGGTCGGCCACGTCGAACAGGTTGAAGGGGTGCTCCTCGCCGTCGGTGAGCTTCCACGAGACCGCGGCGATGCCCCTGTTGGGGTCGCCGGCGTGGACGAGCTCGAACGGGCCGAGCTTGGCGATCTCGTGCGCGAGATAGGCGCACGTCTCGTAGGTGGCGCCGTGCACGCGGGTGTACCCCTCGCGGCCGAGGCGGATGAAGTCGTAGTACTGGGTGACCACCTGGCCGCCGGGGCGGGAGAAGTTGAGATTGAACGTTGGCATCTCGCCGCCCAGGTAGTTGACGTTGAAGATCATCCGCTCGGGCATGTCGTGCTGTTCGCGCCACACCGCCCAGCCGCAGCCCAGCGGCGCGAGGCCGGTCTTGTGGCCGGAGGCGTTGATCGACTTCACGCGCGGGTTGCGGAAGTCCCACTCCAAGTCGGGGGCGGTGAACGGTGCCAGCAGCGCGCCGCTGGCACCGTCCACGTGCATGGGGATGTCGAGACCCCGCTCGGCCTGCAGGTCGTCGAGCGCGGCGGCGATCGCGGGGACGTCCTCGAACAGGCCGGTGAATGTCTGCCCCAGCGTGGCCACCACCATGATCGTGTTCTCGTCGCAGCGCTCCAAACACTGCGCGGGCTCCATCAGGTAGCGGCCGGCGTCCATCGGCGCCTCGCGGATCTCCACGTCGAAGTAGCGCGCAAACTTCTCCCAGCACACCTGCACCGGCCCGCACACGAAGTTGGGTTTGTCCGTCGGCCTGCCTTCGGCCTCGCGGCGCTCGCGCCAGCGGAACTTCGCCGCCAACCCCGCCAGCATCGCGGCCTCGCTGGAGCCGGTGGTGGAGGTGCCGAGCGTGGTGAGCGGGTGCGGCGAGTGCCACAGGTCGGCCAGCATCCGCACGCAGCGGGTCTCCAGCTCCGCGGTCTGGGGATACTCGTCCTTGTCGACGATGTTCTTGTCGAATGACTCCGCCAGCAGCTTCAGCACCTCGGGCTCGGCCCAGGTGGTGCAGAAGGTGGCGAGGTTCATGCGCGCCACGCCGTCCAGCAACAGCTCGTCGTGCACCAGCGCGTACGCCAGTCGCGGGTCGCTCTCGCGGGCGGGGAAACGGCGCTTGGGCGCTCCCCTGCGGGCCATCAGCGACTCGTAGGGATCCTCCTCGTCGGGCTGCGGGCGGGAGTGCGGGTGCTCGCTCATGCGGGGCTCCTTGAGGTTGGGGTCAACCGAAGGATGGCGGATCGCGGCGTTCATGTGAGTTGAACGCAAGTAGCGACCAACGGGCGATTGTGAGTGCTCTGCGCGCCGCGCATCATCGCTGGCAACACACACGGCGGGCCCCGGGGGCAGCACAAGGGGACCGAACCGAGAGGGTGGCGCGGTCGGCGGTCTGCCGGCTGGCGGGTCCCTCTTCGCAGTTCAGGGAACGGATTGTCAACCATGGATGGAGGTTCCTCAGGTGCTCACTAAGGACACGTACGCTTACGAGAGCGGCCAGATCGGCCTACGGGCTCGTACCACGCTGGATGAGTCCCCCGAGGCGATGCGCCAGGTGCGTCTGGCGATCGCGCGGGCCAAGGAGGGCGACCGCGAGGCGCTGCGGCTGCTGTATGTGCGCTACTCCGACAACGTGTATGGCTATGTGCGCTCCATCGTGCGCGATGAGAAGGAGGCCGAAGACCTCACCCAGCACGTCTTCCTGAAGCTGATCACGGTGATCTGCAAGTACGACGACCGCGGCATCCCCTTCTCCGGGTGGCTGCTGCGCCTGGCGCGCAACGTCGCGCTCGACCACCTGCGCCGGCGCCGGGCGATCCCCGCCGAAGAAGTGTTTGGCGCCGACACGCACATGGACGAGGGCGTGCAGGACCGCGCCCGCAACCTGCGCGACGCGCTCGACGCGCTCCCCGAGGAGCAGCGCAACGTGGTGGTGATGCGCCACCTGATCGGTCTCACGCCGCCGGAGATCGCCGCGCGGATGGGCCGCTCGGAGAGCTCCATCCACGGTCTTCACCACCGCGGGCGCCGCGCGCTGCAACTGGAGCTGATCCGTTTGGAATCGGCTCCCGCGACCGTCGCCGCGGCCTGCTGAGGGGCGCCATGTCCACCGCACTTGCGACATCCCCCCCGGCGAGTTCCGCCCCGGTCAGTTCCCCGCCGGAGAGTTCCGCTCCAGTCGGTTCCCCCATGGCGAGTTCCGCCGCCGTGCCCGCCGTGCAGGTCCCCTTCACGCGCATGGACTTCGCCGACCCGGCACTGCTGGAGGAGTTGCTGGGCGCCGTGCGCGAAGTCGCCGAGCACGGCGCGTTCATCCTCGGTCATCACGTGGAGTCCTTCGAGCGCGAGTTTGCCGATTACTGCGAGAGCGACTTCGCGGTTGGCGTCTCCTCCGGCACCGAGGCGCTGGCGCTGGCGCTGCGGGCACTGGAGATCGGCCCGGGGGATGAGGTGATTGTGCCCGCCAACTCGTTCATCGCCACCGCCGAGGCGGTCAGCGCGGTGGGCGCCACGCCGGTGCCGATCGACGTGGACCCCGACTCGCACCTGATCACCGCCGAGCTGGTGGCGGCGGCGCTCACGCCGCGCGTGCGCTGCGTGATCCCCGTGCATCTGTTCGGCGCCACGGTCGATCTCGACCCGATCCTCGCGCTCGCCGGCGAAGCCGGCATCGAGGTGATCGAGGATGCCTGCCAGGCGCACGGCGCGCGCTACCGCGGCCGCCGCGTGGGCACGCTGGGGGCGCTGGGCTGCTTTAGCTTCTACCCGGCGAAGAACCTCGGCGCGTGGGGCGACGGTGGTGCGGTGAGCACCTCGCGCCCCGAGCTGGCCGACCGGGTGCGGCTGCTGCGCGCCCACGGCGAGCGGCCGCGCTACCACCACCGCGTGATCGGCTCCACCGCGCGTCTGGACGCGCTGCAGGCGGCGGTGCTGCGACGCAAGCTCACACGCCTCGATGGCTGGAACGACGAACGCCGGCGCCTGGGGGTGGCGCTGCGTGAGCGGATCTCCAGCCTTCCGGGGGAGGGAAGTGGGACGGCGGACGGGACGCCGGATACCGCGGGGCGGGATCACGCCCACGCGGTCGATCCCGTCCGCCTGCCCTTCCCGGGCGCCGACCACGTCCATCACCTGTTCGTGGTGCGCTGCCCAGAGCGCGACGCGCTGCGCGAGCACCTCGCCCAGCGGGGCGTCGCCAGCGCCGTGCACTACCCCGTGCCGATCCACCGCACGGCGGCCTACGCCGATCTCGGCCTGGCACCGGGCAGCCTCCCGGTGAGCGAGGGGCTGGCGCAGCGGATCTGCTCGCTGCCGATCTTCCCCGGGATGAGCGACTCCGAGCTCGATCGGGTGGTGGAGGCGGTTGCGAGCTTCACCGCGCAAGACGGCGCGGCGGGCCTGCGTTGATGCGGTACATGGCTGGGATCTGGACGAGCGCGACGATGAATAGCACGCTGGCAAATGGCGTGAAGGCGATGATCGAGGGGGTGTCGGAATGACGGTCGGCGACTGGGGGGGTGCGGCGGGGCAGGCGCGGCAGCCGGGGCTGATCGTGTCGCGGCCCGAGCCGGTTGGCGTGGCGGTGGTGGGCTGCGGTTATTGGGGTCCCAACCTCGCTCGCAACGTCGCCGACAGCCCCGAGCTGCGGCTGCGGGCGCTGTGCGACCGCGACCCCGCGCAGCTGCGGGTGCTCGCCCAGCGCCACCCGCAGGTGCAGGCGGTGCAGGAGCTCGACGCGGTGCTGTGCGATCCCTCGGTGGAGGCGGTGATCTTCGCCACCCCTCCCCCCACCCACCACCCTTTGGTCAAGCGGGCGCTGGAAGCGGACAAGCACGTGCTGGTGGAGAAGCCGCTGGCCACCACGCTCGCCGACGCGCACGAGCTGGCCGATCTCGCGCAGGAGCGGGAGCTGGTGCTGATGCCCGGCCACACCTTCCTCTACAGCCCCGCCGTCAACGCCGTGCGCGAGCTGGTGCGCGACGGCACCATCGGCGACGTCTACTTCGTCACCTCCGCGCGGATGAACCTCGGCAAGTACCAGAGCCACGGCGTGGTCTGCGACCTGGCGCCGCACGACCTGTCGATCCTGATGTACTGGCTGGACCAGCCGATCGTCGAAGTGGCGGCGTCAGCCAGCAGCGTGATCGAGCAGGGGGTGCCGGAGACGGCGTTTTTGACGCTCACCTTCGCGGGCGGCACCACCGCCAACGTGCAGCTGTCATGGCTGGCCCCGCGCAAGGTGCGCCAGATGATCCTTGTGGGTAGCAACCGCATGGTGCAGTACGACGACACCGCCGCCGACGAGCCGATCCGCGTGTACGACCGCGGCATGGACGTCAAGCCGGCCACCACCTTCGGCGAGCACCAGCTGATCTACCGCTCCGGCGACGTGATCATCCCGCGCGTCGACGCCTCCGAGCCGCTGCGTTTGGAGCTTGAGGACTTCGCCGGCGCGATCCGCACCGGCTCCGAACCCCGCTCCAACCTGTCGCTCGGCGTGGACATCGTCGCCGCGGTGGAGATGGCCACGGCCTCGATCCGCGACAACGGCATCCCGCTGGCCCTCACCCCGCGCCTGGCGCGGGCCGCGGCGTAGCGGGTCGCCAAGCTGGCGTAGAGTACGGCGATGCTGAGGGCAAGCGCCCGGCTGCAGGAGCTCCTCCAGCGTCTCCGGGTCTTCAAGTACCGGGCGCTCTCCAACTGTCGTCGCGTGAGCGGCGCGCCGATCGTGCGCCAGCCGGTGCTGCTGCTGGGTCCCGGCGCGATCGTCTTCGGCCGCGAGGTCGAACTGGGCTGGCCCACATCCCGGTCGTTCCACACCGGCTACTGCCACCTCGAGGCGGCGCGGCCGGAGGCGAAGATCGAGATCGGCGACGGGGCGCAGATCAACAACGACGTGTTCATCAAGTGCGAGGGGCCGGGCGTGAAGATCGGCGCCCGCGCGCTGCTCGGCTCGGGGGTGACGATCTACGACAGCGACTTCCACGATCTGCGCCCCGATCGGCGCCGCGGCGGGCAGCCACGGATGGGGGCGGTCGAGCTCGGCGAGAACGTCTTTGTCGGCGATCGGGTGACGATCCTGAAGGGCGTGAGCATCGGTGCCGACTCGGTGATCGGCGCCGGCAGCGTGGTCACCGCCTCAATTCCCCCCGCAACGATCGCGGCGGGCAACCCTGCGCGCGCGATCAGATCGATCCCCGGGATATAGGTACGCCCGCCCGCCCGTGCGATCAGATCGATCCCCAAGCTATAGATGCCGTCCTAGCGCCCAAAAAGATCCACCCAGACAGCACGTTAACTGTCGTGGGTATGGGTATGCGCGGCTGGGGCAGAGACAGCTGTCACGCCATGCTGCGACGCTATCGCTAGGATGGCACTGCAGCGGCCCATAGCGACAAGGCGACAAAGGGGCCGATTTATGTTGGATGATGGCGTGGCAGGGCAACAAGGCGATCCCGAGGGGGGTGTGCGCGGTCTGAGCGGCCGGGCCAGCCGCCACACGAGTGGCCTCCGCCGTTTCGCAGCCGCTGCGGCCGTCATCGCGGCGGTCGTGGCCCTTCTTGCCATCGCGGCGATTGCGGCCGAACCGCCACCCGACACGATCTTCGGCTCCGCCACGCCCGCCACGATCGACTCCGGCGATGCGCATTCGGTTGTGGTCGGCGTCAAGTTCCGCTCGGAAGTGGCGGGCAACGTGACCGGCATCCGCTTCTACAAGGCCAGCACCAACACCGGTACCCACATCGGCAGCCTGTGGAGCGCGGGCGGGGCGCTGCTGGCCTCAGCGACGTTCACGGCCGAAACCGCGTCAGGGTGGCAGCAGGTCAACTTCTCCGCGCCCGTGGCGATCACCGCCAACACGACCTACATCGCCTCCTACCTGGCGCCCAAAGGGCACTACTCCGACACCGCCTCCGGGTTCGCGGCCACGGGTGTCAGCAGCCCGCCGCTCACCGCGCTCGCCAACTCGACCAGCGCGAACGGTGTGTATGCCTACGCTGCCACCAACACCTTCCCCACCAGCAGCTACAAAGCCACCAACTACTGGGTTGACGTCGACTTCGTTGCGACGCCAATCACCCCGCCCGGCCAGGTGACCAACGTGACCGCGACCGCCGGCACGGGATCGGCGAGCGTCAGCTGGAGCGCTCCCACCAGCGGCGGGGCCGTCAGCACCTACACCGTCACGCCTTACATCGGCTCCAGCGCACAGACGCCGACGACTGTCACCGGAGCCCCGCCGGCTACCAAAGCCACGGTCAGCGGGCTGACGGCCGGCACCACCTACACCTTCAAGGTGCAGGCCTCCAACTCCGCCGGCTCGGGGCCGGTCTCCGAACCGTCCAACCCGGTGACGCCGACGGCGCTCACCGCGCCCTCCGCGCCGACCAACGTGACCGCGACCGCCGCCAACGCCAGTGCCACGGTGACCTGGGCGGCTCCGGCGAACGGCGGCAGTCCGATCACCAAATACACGGTCACCCCATATGTCGGCTCCACCGCCCAGGCGACCACCACCGTAAGCGGATCGCCGCCGGCGAGCACCGCCACGATCGGTGGGCTGACGAACGGCACCACCTACACCTTCACGGTGAGCGCCACCAACGCGATCGGCACCGGCCCGGCCTCCGCTCCGTCGAACGGCGTCACGCCCACCTCCACGCCGATCGCCTACCCGGACCTGCAGGCGGTTGTGCCCACCTCCTACATCTACATCGAGCACAGCGGCACCGAACGGACGCTGGAGTTCGAGCACATCACCTCCGATCTCGGCGCCGGTCCATGGGAGCTGCGCCCGGTGTACAACTCCAAGACCGGCATCTCGCAGGGCTACCAGGCGCTCTACACCAGCCCCAGCCCGGGCGTCTGGACCTACGACCACTCGGTCCCGGTGGTGGGGCCGATGTTCTGGGAACCGCCGAGCGACTACCGCTTCCCGCTGGACAAGTTCCAGCTCTACAACAGCTCCGGGTCCGGTGGCGGGCCGGGGAGCGTCGTGGCGACCAGCCCCAAGGACCTCTTCTGCATGACCTCCGACACGTTTGTCGGCGGGGTACCCAACGCGCCCAACAAAAACGGCTACCCGAGCAGCGCCTGCACGAAACCGGAAGGCGTGCTCGGCCTGACCGTCGGCTGGGGCGACCAGTACGACGCGACCGACGGCGGCGAGGGAATTGAAATTTCGAGCCTGCCCAACGGCATCTACTGGCTGCGCGCCACGGTCGATCCCGATCACTACTTTCAGGAATCCAACACCGCCAACGACATCACCGACACCAAGCTGCAGATCGAAGGCAACACCGTCACGGTGCTCGAACAGACCCACCCCAATTCGACGCCGCCGACCGTGACGCTCACCAGCCCCGCCTCCGAAGCCACGATCTCCGGGAACGTGACTCTCACCGCCACCGCCAGCGGCCCGCACGCGATCCAGTCGGTTCAGTTCCTGCTCGACGGCCTGCCGATCGGCGCGCCGGTCACCGCGCCGCCGTATACGATCAAATGGGCGGTTGGCAGCACGCCGCTGGGCAAACACTTCCTCAGCGCGCAGGCCACCGACAGCGAAGGCTTTATTGGCACCGCGGCGGACACTCCCGTCACGGTGGTGGCGGGCGAAGAAGAACACAGCACCGAACCGCCGAAGGTGTCGATCGTCAACCCGGCCGCCGGGCAGACGGTCTCCAACACCGTGCAGGTGACCGCCAACGTGAGCGACAAGGCCGCGATCCGCTCGGTGCAGTTCTACCTGGACGGCAAAGCTCTGGGCGAACCTGTCACCAGCTCGCCATACGCGACGAGTTGGGATACGACCACGGCGACCAACGCCAGCCACACGCTGACGGCGGTAGCGACGGATGTCGATAACAACGTCGGCGAAGCCGCCGCGGTCAAAGTCACCGTGCAGAACCCGGCCGAAGAAGGCCCCTGCTTCGTGATGGACGTCAAGGCGGTGGCCGAAGGCACGGGCGCGGTGACCACATCGAGCTTCACGACGGCCGAAGCCGGCGAGCAGATGCTCGCGTTTGTCGGCTCCGACGGCCCGTCCGGTGGCGGCAGGCAATCGGTTACGGTCTCCGGCGCCGGTCTCACCTGGACGCTCGTCAAGCGCGCCAACTCGCGCTCCGGCGACGCCGAGATCTGGGCGGCGACGGCGCCAACGCAGCTCGTCAATGTGACCGTCACATCGACCCCCAGCGCTGGCGGGTACGACCAGTCGCTGACGGTGATCGGGATGCAGATGTCCGACGGGATCGGCGCGTCGGCGTCCGCCGGGGCGGCGAGCGGGGAACCGAAAGTCTCGCTCAAAACCACCGAAGAAGGAGCGCTGGTGTTCGCCGTCGGCAACGACTACGACAAAGCGACCGCGCGTACGCTCGGCTCCAACCAGGTGATGCTCAGCCAGGACCTCGACACGAGCACGGGCGACGCCTACTGGTCGCAATACACCGGCGCGATCACCGGCCCTGCCGGGGAAACGGTGACGATGAACGACACCGCGCCGACGACCGACCAGTGGAACATGGCCGCGGTCGAGCTGCTCGGCGACGGCTCCGGCAATTGACGGCTGCGGCCGTCCAGATTCGGGCAACCACGGAAAATCGCGCCGCCGAGAATCGTTGACTGAGCATGAGGTGCTCTGAGAATGCGCGGTGAACGCGCGCTGATAACGGGGGGCGGCGGCGCCGTCGGCTCCAACATCGCCGACCAGCTCGTGCAGGCCGGCGCGCAGGAGATCGTGGTGCTCGACAACTTCGTCCGCGGCCGCCGCGAGAACCTCTCGTGGGCGCTCGCCAACGGGCCGGTGCGGCTGGTCGAAGGCGACATCCGCGACCGCGAGTTGCTCGACGAGCTGACGCGTGGGATCGACGTCGTCTTCCACCAGGCGGCGCTGCGGATCACGCAGTGCGCCGAGGAACCGCGCGCGGCGCTGGAGGTGATGGTCGATGGCACCTACAACGTGATCGAGGCGGCGCTCGCGCACGGGGTGCGCAGGATCGTCGCGGCCTCCTCCGCGTCGGTGTATGGCCTGGCCGAGGAGTTTCCCACCACCGAGTCCCACCACCCCTACGCCAACGACACGCTCTACGGTGCCGCGAAGACCTTCAACGAGGGGCTGCTGCGCAGCTTCCACTCGATGCGCGACCTCGACTACGTGGCGCTGCGCTACTTCAACGTGTACGGCCCGCGAATGGACATCCACGGCGTCTACACAGAGGTGCTGGTGCGCTGGATGGAGCGCATCGAAGCCGGCACCCCGCCGCTGATTCTGGGCGATGGCTCGCAGACGATGGACTTCATCTACATCGGCGACGTCGCCCGCGCCAATGTGCTGGCGGCCAACGCCGCGGTGAGCGACGAGGTGTTCAACGTCGCCAGCGGCACCGAGACCAGCCTGCTGGAGCTGGCCCAGATGCTGATCAAGGTGATGGGCGCCGACGTCGCCGTCGAACATGGCCCCGAGCGCTCGGTCAACAAGGTGCCGCGCCGGCTCGCCGACACGACGCTCTCGCGCGAGAGGCTGGGCTTTGAGGCCGAGGTCGGGCTCGAAGCGGGCTTGCGCCTGCTGGTTGAGTGGTGGCGGGCCGAAACCGCCGCCGGGACCGCGCCTGTGACGGCGCTCGCGCGATGAGCGCTGCGCCGATGATTCCTGCGACGCCGCTCGCGCGATGACTGCCGCGCCGACGACTCCCGTGACGCCGCTCGCCCGATGACCCCGACTTCGACAATGCCTGCGCCCACCAAGATGGAGATCCCGATCACGCGTCCCCATCTCGCGGGCGGCGAGGAGCAGGCCGTCGCCGAGGCGATCGCCTCCGGGTGGATCTCCCAGGGGCCGCGCGTGCGGGCGTTCGAGCAGGCGTTTGCGGAGCGCGTGGGGGCGGCGGACGCGATCGCCACCACCAGCTGCACCACCGCGCTCGCGCTCGCGCTGTACGTGTCAGGTGTGGGGCCGGGGGACGAGGTGATCGTGCCCTCGCTGTCGTTCATCGCCACCGCCAACGCGGTGTGGCACTGTGGCGCGCGCCCGGTCTTCGCCGACATCGACCCGCGAACGTACAACCTCGACCCCGGGGCAGCCGAGCGCGCGATCACGCCGCGCACGAAGGCGATCATGCCGGTGCACCAGATCGGCCTCCCGGCAGACATGGACCGCTTCTTCGAGATCGCAGATCGCCACGGCGTGGCGCTCGTCGAGGACGCCGCCTGCGCGATCGGCGCGCTCTACAAGGGCCGCCCGATCGGCTCGCTCGGCCCGCTTGCGTGCTTCTCGCTGCACCCCCGCAAGGTGATCACGACTGGCGAGGGCGGCATGATCGCCGTCCAGGACCCCGCCGTCGCCGAGCGGTTGCGGCGGCTGCGCGCGCATGGGATGGACACCTCCGACCTCGCCCGCCACGCGTCGCGCGATGTGGTTGTCGAGGCCTACCCCGAGCGCGGTTGGAACAGCCGCATGACCGACATGCAGGCGGCGCTCGGGCTCTGCCAGCTGGAGGCGCTCGACTGGATTCTCGAGCGCCGCCGGCTGCTCGCCGAACGTTACACCGCCGCACTCGACCAAATTCCATGCATCGAAGCGCCCTATGACCCACCTTACGCAGAGCGCACCTGGCAGTCCTACTGCGTGCGCCTCACCGCGGACGCGCCAATCGGCCGCACCGAGGTGATGCGCAGCCTCCTGCGCGACGGCATCGCCACCCGCCGCGGGGTGATGGCGATCCACGAAGAGGGCGCCTATAGCGAGCGGGCGCAGCCGGCTGGTGCCGAGATCGGCCAGGGGATCGCCGTGCACGCCGAACTCCCACACACCGAGGCGGCGACCCGTGACACGCTGATGCTGCCGCTGTTCCCCGATCTCACCGAGGAGCAGCAGAGCTACGTGATCGAGCGGCTGTCCGCCTGCCTCATCGCGTGCGCGGCGTGAGGATCGCCCGGCCCGGCGCCGTCGCACCGACGACCCCAATCCCGCTTACGGGGTGCGCCGCTTGGAGAAGAGGCGCCAGGCCGCGGAGTTCTTCGGCAGGTCTTCAGTTTCGAAGGACGAAAGTTCGGGCCTCGCCGACTCGTATCTCCGATGTGCCGACGCGAGCGGATGATCAGTGTGCCGTGCCCCACCAACCCAGGTGGCTGCGGCTGGCGGCCCTGATCCTGGCGCCGGCCCTGCTCGCCCTGCTCTCGCTGCTCGCGCCCGTCGGCGCTTCGGCCTACGAAGAAGCGGACAAATGCGCCTCCGCGCCGAACCCGATCGTCTGCGAGAACGCCCTCCCGGGCGATCCGCGCGCCAACTGGGAGGTGCAGGGTGTGGGCGACCCCACGATTCAGGGCTACGCCACCTCGATGAGCGTCAACGTGGGGCAGACCGAGTACTTCAAGATCAAGACCCCGTCTAGCTCCTACCACATCAACATCCTGCGGCTGGGCTACTACGGCGGCAATGGCGCGCGCCTGGTCGCCTCCAACATCAAACCGACCGCGTCGCTTCCCCAGACGCAGCCGGAATGCCTGCACGAATCCGCCACCGGGCTGATCGACTGCGGCAACTGGGAAGTGTCGGCCTCCTGGACGGTCGCCACCAACGCCGTCTCCGGCGTCTACATCGCGCAGCTCGTGCGCAACGACACCGGCGGCGAAAGCCAGATCCCGTTCGTCGTGCGCAACGACTCCAGCCACTCCGAAGTCGTACTGCAGACCTCCGACGCCACCTGGGAGGCGTATAACGCCTACGGCGGCAACACCCTCTACACCTGCACGGTCTCCTGCCCGGCTGGCAGCCCGAAAAGCTACAAGGGCGCGTACGCGGTCTCCTACAACCGCCCCTTCGACGGCGCCTTCACGACCGACAACGGCGCCTCCTACCTCTACTACGCCGAATACCAGATGATCTACTGGCTGGAGGAGAACGGCTACAACGTCAGCTACACCAGCGAGGCCGAAGTCGACAACAACGGCGCGCTGCTGAAGAACCACAAGCTGTTCATCTCCAGCGGTCACGACGAGTACTGGTCGGCAGGACAGCGGGCCAGCGTGGAAGCGGCGCGCGAAGCGGGCGTCAACCTCGCCTTCTTCAGCGGCAACGAGCTGTTCTGGAAGACGCGCTGGGGACCCAGCATCGACGGCTCCAACACGCCCTACCGGACGGTGACGACGTACAAGGAGACGCACTTCGAAGGCCCCGCCGATCCGCAGGATCCGCCGACGTGGACCGGGGCGTGGCGCGATCCGCGCGGCGGGCCGCAGGCCGACGGCGGCAAGCCCGAGAATGCGTTGTCGGGCCAGCAGTTCACGGTCAACTCGGGCACTGCCGACATGACCGTGCCCGGCCAGTACAGCAAGCTGCGCCTGTGGCGCAACACCTCTGTGGCGGGGCTCAATCCGGAACAGACGCTGACGCTGTCTCCGGAAACCGGCACGCTTGGCTACGAGTGGGACGAAGACGTCGACAACGGCTTCCGCCCGGCCGGGGAGTTTGACCTCTCCAGCACCACAGTCAGTGGCGTGCAGGCGTTTACCGACTACGGCAGCACGCTCAACACAAACGCCACCGCCACCCACCATCTGACGCTCTACCGGACCCCCAGCGGCGCGCTGGTGTTCGGCGCCGGCACCGTGCAGTGGGCCTGGGGGCTGGCCAACATCAATGCGTGGAGCGTCGGCACCACCGACCCCAGCCACGACCTGCCCGACCCCAACATGGAGCAGTTCACGGTCAACCTGTTCGCGGAAATGGGCGCCCAGCCCGGTTCGCTGCTCGCCGGCCTCCATACCGCGGAAAAATCGAGCGACACCACCGCCCCGACCTCGACGATCGCTTCTCCCAGCCAGAACGCGTCGCTGCAGGACGGCAACCAGATCACGATCGCGGGCACGGCCAGCGACGCCGGCGGCGGCGTCGTGGCCGGCGTCGAAGTGTCCACCGACAACGGCACCACGTGGCATCCCGCCACACTCACGACTCCCGCTGAACAGACGGTCAACTGGTCCTACGCGTGGGCGGCGCACGGGTACCCCACCACCACCATCAAATCCCGCGCCGTCGACGACAGCGGCAATCTGGAGAGCCCTTCCGCGGGCGTGCACGTCAGTATCTCCTGCCCCTGCTCGATCTGGGGAACGGGCGTCACGCCGCCGACCCCGGACTCGGGCGATCCGCACTCGGCCGAGCTCGGAGTGAAGTTCACCTCGGAAACGTTCGGCGTCGTGACGGGCATCCGCTTCTACAAGGCGGCCGCCAACACGGGCACGCACACCGGCAGCCTCTGGAGCGCCAGCGGGCAGCGACTGGCGACGGCGACCTTCACGAGCGAAACCGAAACGGGATGGCAGCAGGTCACTTTCTCCACGCCGGTGGACGTCTTCCCGAACACCACCTATGTGGCCTCCTATTTCGATCCCTCCGGTCACTACGCGGCATCGCCCTACTACTTCTACACGCCGCCTCCAACCGGCGGCAACGCGCTCAACAGCCCGCCGCTGCACGCGCTTGCGGCGAACGCCCCCCCGGTGGGCGGCGCCTTCGTCTCCGCCAACGGGGTGTTCTCCTACAGCGCTTCGAGCACCTTCCCCACCAGCAGTTTCGCCGGAACCAACTACTGGGTCGACCCCATCTTCACGCCCGCCGGCGCCCCGGGGAAGGTGACCGGCGTGAGCGCCACTGCTGGCTTCGGCTCCGCCAATGTGACCTGGAGCGCCCCTGCGGAAGGCGGCCCGGTGACCACCTACACGATCACTCCCTACCTCGGTTCCGAAGCGCAGGCGCCGACGACGATCAACGGCACGCCGCCGGCCACCGGCACGACCGTCAGCGGCCTCACCGACGGAGTCCAGTACACCTTCACCGTGCAGGCCTCCAACCCGAGCGGCGCCGGCGCGGTGTCCTCGGCGTCGAATGCGGTGACACCGTCGGCGTTGACGGTGCCGGGGCCGCCGACTGGCGTGACGGCGAGTGGGGCGAGCGCCCAGGCGTTGGTGAGCTGGGTCGAACCGGCGAGCAACGGCGGCAGCTCGATCACTGGGTACACCGTGACGCCGTATGTGGGTACGACGGCGCAGACCCCCGTGGAAGTGGGCGGGAGCACGACCTCGACGGTCGTGAAAGGCTTGACTAACGGTACGAGCTATACGTTCACGGTGACGGCGAAGAACGCGCTGGGGAACGGTTCGCCGTCGGCGGCGTCGGGTGCGGTGGCGGCGCAGGCAACGATTTTCGATTTCACGACGCCGGCGACGATCGATTCGGGCGACGGCTCGTCGGTGAACGTGGGTGTGAAGTTCAGCTCCGAACAGGCGGGCACCATCACCGGGATTCGCTTCTACAAGGCGGCGGCGAACACGGGGACGCACGTCGGCAGCCTGTGGAGCGCGAGCGGGACGCTGCTTGCGCAGGCCACGTTTACGAACGAAACGGCCTCGGGCTGGCAGCAGGTCAACTTCTCTTCGCCGGTGGCGATCTTGGCGAATACGACGTATGTGGCGTCGTATCTGGCGCCGAAAGGGCATTACTCGGTCACTTCGTCGGGATTTGCGTCGGCCGGTGTCAGCAATCCGCCGTTGCAGGCGCTGGCCAACTCGGTGAGCGCGAACGGCGTGTACTCGTACGGGTCCTCGAGCGTGTTCCCGACGAGCACGTTCAAAGCCACCAATTACTGGGTGGATGTCGATTTCGCGCCGACGCCGCCGCCGGGGCAGGTGACGAACGTGAGCGCGAGCGCCGGGCCGGGGTCGGCGAGCGTGTCGTGGAGCGCGCCGAGCGAAGGTGGCTTGGTGTCGTCGTACACGGTGACGCCCTACATCGGTTCCGAAGCGCAGACGGCGACGACCGTAAATGGCTCGCCCCCGGCGACCAACGTCACGATCAAAGGGTTGACCAACGGCATCAGCTATACGTTCAAGGTGAAGGCCTCCAACGGCAACGGGTCGGGGCCGGTGTCGGCGGCGTCGAATGCGGTGACGCCGTCGGCGTTGACGGTGCCGGGGCCGCCGACTGGCGTGACGGCGAGTGGGGCGAGCGCCCAGGCGTTGGTGAGCTGGGTCGAACCGGCGAGCAACGGCGGCAGCTCGATCACTGGGTACACCGTGACGCCGTATGTGGGCGCGACGGCGCAGACCCCCATGGAAGTGGGCGGGAGCACGACCTCGACGATCGTAAAAGGGCTGACCAACGGTACGAGCTATACGTTTACGGTGACGGCGAAGAACGCGCTGGGCAACAGTTCGCCGTCGGTGGCGTCGGGTGCGGTGGTGGCGCAGGACACGGTCTTTGATTTCGCGACGCCGGCCACGATTGATTCGGGCGATGGCTCGTCGGTGAACGTGGGTGTGAAGTTCAGCTCCGAAGTGTCAGGCTCTGTGACGGGGATTCGCTTCTACAAGGCGGCGGCGAACACAGGGACGCACGTCGGCAGCCTGTGGAGCGCGAGTGGGACGCTGTTGGCGCAGGCCACGTTCTCGGGCGAAACGGCCTCGGGCTGGCAGCAGGTCAACTTCTCTTCGCCGGTGGCGATCTTGGCGAATACGACGTATGTGGCCTCGTATCTGGCGCCCAAAGGGCACTACTCGGTAACCGCGTCAGGTTTTGCGTCGGCCGGGGTGAGCAATCCGCCGCTGCAGGCGCTGGCCAACGCGGTGAGCGCGGACGGTATGTACTCGTACAGCTCCACGAGCGTGTTCCCGACGAGCACGTTCAAAGCGACCAATTACTGGGTGGATGTCGATTTCGCGCCGACGCCGCCGCCGGGGCAGGTGACAAACGTGAGCGCGAGCGCCGGGCCGGGGTCGGCGACGGTGTCCTGGAACGCTCCAGCAGAAAACGAAGGCGGCCCGGTGAGCAAATACACGGTGACGCCGTACATCGGCTCCGAAGCGCAGACGGCGACGACGGTGAGTGGCTCGCCGCCGGCGACCAACGTCACGATCAAAGGCTTGACCAACGGGACGAGCTACACGTTCAAGGTGCAGGCGTCCAACGGCAGCGGCGCCGGTCCGGTGTCCGCGGCCTCGAATGCGGTGACGCCGACGGCGTTGACGGTGCCGGGGGCGCCGACGGGCGTGACGGCGAGCGGGGCCAGCTCCCAGGCGCAGGTGAGTTGGAGTGAACCGGCAAGCAATGGCGGCACCTCGATTACAAGCTATCTGGTGATTCCCTATGTGGGCGTCACGGCGCAGACGCCGGTGGAAGTGGGCGGCGGCGCGACTTCGGCGATCGTGAAAGGGCTGAGCAACGGCACGAGCTATACCTTCACGGTGACCGCGGTGAACGCGGTGGGCAACAGCCAGCCCTCGGCCGCGTCCGGCGCGGCGACGCCGCAGGACACGATTTTCGACTTCGCCACCCCGGCGACGATCGACTCCGGGGAAACCACCTCGACCGAGGTCGGCGTGAAGTTCAGCTCGGAAGTCGCGGGCACCGTCACCGGCATCCGCTTCTACAAGGCCGCCGCCAATACGGGTACGCACATCGGCAGTCTGTGGAGCGCGAATGGAACGCTGCTGGCGTCCGCCACCTTCAGCGGCGAGAGCGCGTCGGGCTGGCAGCAGGTCAACTTCTCAAGCCCTGTAACGATCTCGCCCTACACGACCTACGTCGCCGGTTATCTGGCGCCGAAAGGGCACTACTCGACGACCGGCCAAGCGTTTGCCTTCGTCGACGTGAGCAACCCGCCGCTGCAGGCGCTCGCCAGCCCGATCAGCGCCAACGGCGTCTACGCCTACAGCGCCTCCAGCGTGTTCCCGACCTCCACCTTCAATGCCACCAACTACTGGGTGGACCTCGACTTCACGCCCACGCCCCCGCCGGGGCAGGTGACCGGCCTGAGCGCGACCGCGGGCCCGGGGTCGGCGACGGTGTCGTGGAGCCCGCCCACCGAAGGCGGGCCGGTGAGCACCTACACGGTGACGCCGTACATCGGCTCCGAAGCGCAGACCGCGACCACGGTGAGCGGCTCCCCGCCGGCGACGCACGTGACCGTCAACGGGTTGACCAGCGGTACCAGCTACACGTTCAAGGTGAGGGCCTCCAACGGCAACGGCGCGGGCCCGGCCTCGGCGGAATCCAATGCAGTGACCCCCGCCCCGCTGACGGTGCCCGGCGCGCCCGGCGGCGTGGCGGCGAGCGCCGCCACCGGCCAGGCGCTGGTGAGCTGGAGCGAACCGGCGAGCAACGGCGGCAGCCCGATTACCGGCTACACGGTGACGCCATACGTCGGCGCGTCGGCGCAGACGCCGGTGGAAGCGGGTGCGGGTGCGAGCTCGGCGATCGTGAAAGGACTGAGCAACGGCACCAGCTACACGTTCACCGTCACCGCGACCAACGCGGTCGGCAGCGGCGCGCCATCGGGGGCCTCGGCTGCGGTGACGCCGCTGGACACGATCTTCGACTTCGCCACTCCGGCGACAATCGACTCCGGGGAAACCACCTCGACCGAGCTTGGCGTGAAGTTCAGCTCGGAAGTCGCGGGCAACGTGACGGGCGTCCGCTTCTACAAGTCCGCCGCCAACACCGGCGCGCACGTCGGCAGCCTGTGGAGCGCGAGCGGGGAACTGCTGGCGCAGGCGACGTTCTCCGGCGAGAGCGGGTCGGGCTGGCAGCAGGTCAATTTCTCAAACCCGGTGGCGATCACGGCCAACACCACATATGTCGCTGCCTACCTCGCGCCCAACGGACACTATTCGGTCAACCCCGCGGCGTTCACCAGCGTCGGCGTGAGCAACCCGCCGTTGGCGGCGCTGGCCAATCCGCTCAGCGCCAACGGCGTATACGCCAACAGCTCCAGCAGCACCTTCCCGACCTCGACGGCCAACGCGACCAACTATTGGGTCGACGTGGACTTCATGCCCACCGCGGTGCCCGGCCAGGTGACCGGCGTGAGCGCGACCGCGGGCCCCGGGTCGGCGACGGTCTCGTGGAGCGCGCCCTCCCAGGGCGGCCCGGTGAGCAAATACACGGTGACCCCGTACATCGGCTCCGAAGCGCAGACGGCGACGACGGTGAGCGGCTCGCCGCCGTCGACGAGCACCACGATCAAAGGCCTCACGCCGGGAACGAGCTACACCTTCACGGTGCAGGCGTCAAACGCCAACGGCGCGGGCCCGGTGTCCGCTGAATCCAATGCGGTGACGCCGAGCGCCGTGACGGCCCCCTCCGCGCCGACGGGCGTGGCGGCGAGCGCCGCCACCGGCCAGGCGCTGGTGAGCTGGAGCGAACCGGCGAGCAACGGCGGCAGCCCGATCACCGGCTACACGGTGACGCCGTACATTGGCGCAAACCCGCAGTCGCCCGTCGAAGTCGGAGCGGGCGCCAGCGCGGCGGTCGTGAAAGGGTTGAGCAACGGCACGAGCTACACGTTCACGGTTGCGGCTGTGAACGCGATCGGCACCGGCGCGCCGTCGGGCGCCTCCGGCGCGGTGACGCCGCAGGACACGATCTTCGACTTCGCCACCCCGGCGACGATCGATTCGGGGGATGCCTCCTCCACCGAGCTCGGCGTGAAGTTCAGCTCGGAAACGTACGGTGCGGTGAGCGGCATCCGCTTCTATAAGGCCGCGGCCAATACGGGCACACACGTCGGCAGCCTGTGGAGCACGAACGGGACGCTGCTCGCGCAGGCGACGTTCTCGGCCGAGAGTGGGTCGGGTTGGCAGCAGGTCAACTTCTCCAACCCGGTCTACATCATGCCCAACACCGCCTATGTGGCCGCCTACCTGGCGCCCAAAGGGCACTATTCGGTCACCTCCACCGCGTTCGCCTCCGTCGGCGTGAGCAACCCGCCGCTGCAGGCGCTCGCCAACCCGATCAGCGCGGACGGGGTGTTCTCCTACAGCTCCTCGAGCGTCTACCCGACCAGCACCAGCAACGCCACCAACTACTGGGTGGACGTCGACTTCGCGCCGGCGCCGATGCCTGGTCAGGTGACGAATGTGAGCGCGACGGCCGGCAACGGCACGGCCAACGTAACGTGGAGCGCGCCCGCCGGCGGGGGACCCGTCACCACCTACACGGTCACCCCCTACATCGGCTCCGAAGCGCAGACGGCGACGACGGTCAGCGGGACTCCGCCGGCTACGAGCGCCAAAATCAGCGGCCTCACGAACGGCACCTCCTACACCTTCGTGGTCACCGCCTCCAACCCCAACGGCGCCGGGTCTCCATCGGAACACTCAAACTCAGTGACCCCCACCTCGGTCAATCCTCCCTCCGCCCCCACCGCCGTCACGGCGAGCGCTGCCACCGCCCAGGCGCTGGTGAGCTGGACCGCGCCGTCCAACAACGGCGGCGGCTCGATCACCGGCTACACGCTCACCTCGTACGTGGGCGTGAGCGCCCAGACCACGCTCGAAGTCGGAGCAGGCGCCACTTCGGCGATCGTCAAAGGCCTGAGCAACGGCACCAGCTACACCTTCACCGTCGCCGCGATCAACTCCGCGGGGAGCGGGCCGGCCTCCGCGGCCTCCAACGCGGTGACGCCGCAGGACACGATCTTCGACTTCGCCACCCCGGCCACGCTCGACTCGGGCGATGCCCATTCGACCGAGCTCGGCGTGAAGTTCACCTCCGAAGTGGCCGGCAAAGTCACGGGCATCCGCTTCTACAAGGCCACCGCCAACACCGGCACGCACATCGGCAGTCTGTGGAGCGCGAACGGGACGCTGCTGGCCTCCGCCACCTTCAGCGGCGAGAGCGGGTCGGGCTGGCAGCAGGTGAGCTTCTCAAGCCCAGTGGCGATCACGGCCAATACCACGTATGTGGCCGCCTACCTGGCGCCCAAAGGACACTATTCGGACACCTCCTCGGGCTTCGCCTCCGCCGGCGTGCTGAACGCGCCACTGTCGGCACTCGCCAACTCGATCAGCGCCAACGGGGTGTATAGCTACAGCTCCAGCAGTGTCTTCCCGACGAGCACCTACAAAGCGACCAACTACTGGGTGGACCTCGACTTCACGCCCGGCAGCTGACACCGGCCACAACGTCATGCCGGCCACCAGCTCCACCGCACCGCCCGAGCGTCATCCACGCCGCGTTCGGCACATTCCGCTCGGCTGCGCGGCGATCCTGCTCTTGCTGATCGCAGCGGCGCCGATCGCCGGCTGCGGAGGCTCTGCCTCGACGTCCACCGGAGCCACCGCCCCGTCGGCGGCGGTGGCCGCCTCCGGCACCTCTGGCGCGTCCGGAGCGCGTGAGGCCGCGGGCGCCTCCAGCGCACGGGGGAGCGGACCGAGCCGGCCCGACACGGTGAGCAATGGGCCGGTTGTGCAGCGCCCAAAACGAGGCAGCGGCGGCGCCGAATCCAATGACGATAACCCCGGGCGGGCCGACAGCGGCAATGGGCCGAGCGCCGGCCAGTTGAATCCCTGCACGCTCGTCTCGCGGGCGCAGGCGCAGGCGATCCTCGCTCGCCCACTCGGAGTTCCACAGGAGGCGCCGCTCGGGCCGACCTGCATCTACCAGCCGACGGGGGCCAGGAGCTTCGTCACCGTGGCGCTGGAGCCTGGCGAGCTTGCCAAGTTTGCGCATCGCATCCGGCATCGCCAGCAGCTACGCGTCGCCGGTCGCACGGCTTACTGCGGAGATTATGGGCAGCCCACCACGTTCGTCGCGACGGGCGACGGCCGGGTGCTGAGCGTGGTGGCGCCCTGCCCGATCGGCGCGAGGTTCGCGGCTGCGGCGCTGCATCGGATGGCGGGTCTGCGCGCCGGATAGTGACGAACCTGCCTGCCAGCTACGGCCCGCCGCCGCCTTCGTAGCCGGCCGCGAATGGGAGGCCGCTCGGCAGGTAATAGCCGGCCGGCGATGTGGCCTCGGTTGCGGGATCCCAAGCCGTCGTCTTCCAGGCCGGCGACCAGTTGCTGACATAGCGGGTGGCGCCGAACGCCTGCGCCGATTCATCTTCGGAGACGTTGTCATCGAAGCTGCAGGCGCCGGTGCAGGCGTCGAAGGAGAAGTTGTGGCCCTCGCCGGTGTTTTCGACGTCGATGTTGTGCGTCATCGTGTAGTTGGCGCCGGCGCCGCAGCTCTGGCTGAGCAGCGCCGTGCCGTACTGGGAGCGCACGACGGTGTTGTGCGACACGGTTGCCCGGTCGGCGGTGTAGATCTGGACCTCGTAACTGGAGGCGGCGTCGACGAAGAGGTTGTTCTCGATTACGCTGTTGCTCACCCTGTCGGCGCATTCGTGCGAGCCGCGGCCGTTCTCGAAGATCAGACCATCGGTCGCCGCCACCTGACCGGGTTCGCCGATCGCGATGTTGTTGGTGAAGGTATCGTTGGTTCCCCCCGCCCAGATCTGCCAGAGGTTGAGGTGCGCGCACGGCAGGTAGACGCGGCCTTCGAAGAGATTGTGATCGACTGTCACTCCTTCGGGTCCCGCGCTGCCGCCCTGGAGGTAGTGCAGATCGGCGCCCCTGAAGGTGTTGTGGGCGATCGTGACGCCTTCGGCGTAGTAGATGGTGACGTCCTGGCCGGCCGCATATTCGGTGATGCACCGGCCGTTGCTTTCGGGCGCGGAGAGGTGCACGTGGTGGATGTGGTTGCCTTCAATCAATACTTTCCTGATCGGTGCCTTGACGCCGAGCAGGGCGATGCCGTAGAGGGGTTCTGCGAAGGTGTTGTCGATGAACTGATAGTCGTGGCCGCTGACGCCGTTTGCCGTGTCGCGCATGTTGAAGCCTTCGGTCATGTGCAGATCGCTAAAGCGCAGGAAGGCGCTGTTGGCGACTTCCACGCCGGCGACGGTGGCGGTGGCGCCGCTCGCGGGTCGGATCGTCACATACGCTCCGTGCACGGCGCCGACGATGTGAATCAGCGGGTAGCTGCCGGCGCTCATGCAGATCGTCGTGCCGTCCCGCGCTTGGACGATGATCTTGGCGATCGTTTCCGCGGACTGCCCGGGGTTCACGGTTGTGGCGCAGGCGACACCATGCCCGGCGGCAGTTGCGCCGTTGTTGGCGTTCGAGCTTGTCCCGCCGCTCGTCGAGTTTGTCCCTCCACAGCCCGTAAGGATCGAAACGATAGCGGCCGCGCTCACCACCGCGACTACGGCCACCACCCCTATCGGCCGCGGCCGCAATCTACCGTGTATCGGCCGGCGCCAGGCGTCGCGCCATACCGCGCAGAGGGTTGCCCGGCAGCAGGCGGGCGGCGAAGCTCCGCAGACTCCGCAGCGACGCGGGGAAGCCGATCCGCAGGCTCAGCAGATACCCAAAGCCGCCCGCCAGCGACACCGCCGCCAGATAGGGAACCGGCTGCGCGTGCGCGCCTTTCAGCGCGAGGCTGGCCGGGACCGCCAGCGCCGCGAGCGCCACGCAGCAGACGACCGCTGGCTCGATGTCGCTCCACAGGCGCCGCAGCGGCCGTTCGGGAGAACCGTGCATCAGCAGGACGTAGGCGACCACCAGGAACAGTGTATGCACCACCCCCGCGGCGATCGCGACGGCGACGATCCCGTACGGCGCGACGATCAGCACGGCCAGGCCGTAGGCGCCGAAGTGCGCCCACCCGAAGCCGAGCAGGGCGCGCGGCCGGCCGGAGGCCATCAACGTGGAGCCGGCGGCGTCGATCACCAGCGTCGAGGCTCCGCCCAATGTGAGGATCTGGGTCGGCACGATCGCCGCCGTCCAGCGGGGCCCGAACAGCCACGGGATGAGCACGGGGGCCTCGATCGTGAGCAGCGCCAGCAGCGGGAACAGAACGACGGTCAGCAGGTGCACCATCCGGGCGCGCAGCACCGCGAGCTCCGCGGGGTCGCGCGTGCGCGCGAGCATCGGGAAGCCCACCGTCGTCATCACCACGCTGACCTTCTTCTGGTATTCCACGCCGATCGTGTAGGCACGGAAGTACAGGCCGGCCTGCAGCGCGCCGAGGCGCGCGGCGACGATCGCGTAATCGCAGTTGAGGAAGCCCACCCAGCTGGCCGCCGCGAGCGTGGCGGGGCGGCCGTATCGCCATAGTTCCCTGGTGGGGCCGCGGCGCAGTCGCGGTGCGGGCGCCGGCGCCCAGATCCACATCACGCAGGCTTCCAGCAGTTCGCCGGCCATCACTCCGAGCACGAGCGCAAACGCTCCCAAGCCGGCGAGCGCCAGCGCGATCGAGGCCGACACGCGCACCACCGCGCCGGCGAAGTTGACGACACTCAGGCGGCGCAGCGCCAGGCGGCGCTGCAGCAGCGCGGAGGGAACGGTGCTGAGTGCGACGATCAGACACAGCGGCGTGGCCACCCGCACGAGCTGTGCGGTGCGCTCGTCGATCAGCGGGGCGACCAGCACGGTGGCCACCACCAGTGTCAGGGCGGCCAACGCGATGCCGGTTAGCAGCGCCAGGGCGAAACCGGCCTGCAGGTGCTCGCGCTCGATCGACCGCCGCTGCACCAGTGCAGCGCCCACGCCGGCGATCGGGATGGAGGCGATGTTGCCGACGATCGCGGCCACGGCGAAGCGGCCGAATTCGACCGGCGTGACCAGCCGTGCGAGGACGACCATCGAGATCATCAGCACCGCCTGCGTGGCGGGCCGGCCGATCACCGTCCAGCGCAGGCCGCGCAATGTCTTCGCGTGCAGCTCCTCGGGCGCCAGTGAGTCGTCGCTCACGCCGCCACCGCGCGCGGCCGTCCGGCGGCGAGCCGGCGGACCAGCTCGCGCGAAGGCACCACGTTCCCCTCCGGCCCGGCGGCGGCGATCGTGGTGAGCGCGGCGACCGTGAAGAACATGTACGGCGCCTGCGGGAAGGACAGCGCGTCAAACAGGGCGCAGGCGACGATGAAGGCGACGCATCCGCTGGATGTGGCGAGCGCGAGCGAGGCGACCGTCGGCCCGCGTGTACGGATCGCCGCGCGGGCGGCGATCACCGGCGCGAGGAGCATCCACAGGAATGCGACCAGGCCGACGGCGCCGACCTCCCACAGCTCGTCGATGTACTCGTTGTCGTTGATCCGGAACTGGCTGGGCTGATCGGGGTTGATCGTGCCGAAGCCGCGGCCCAGCACCGGGTGGGCGAGGATGTCGGGCTCGATGTCGGTGAAGTCGAGGAACCGGTGCGTGGTGGAATTGCTGCTGGCCGCTTTCTGCAGGTCGATGATCTTGCCGAGCGCTCCGGGGGAGGCGAGGTGCGCCACCCCCACCAGCGCGATCAGCCCGATCGGTGCGAGCCGCAGCACCTGGCGGGGGCGGTAGCAGGCGATGTAGATCACCACCGCGACCGGGACGAACACGGCCGTCTTGCGATCGGTGGCCATCGCGGCGGCGAACATCAGCGCGAACGCGGCGGCGTTCAGCCACCACTCCTTGCGCGAAGTGGAGTCGAACACGCGAACGAGCGCGAACGGCATCACCATCACGAGCATGCTCGCCGCGGCGAGACCGTGCTGGGTCGGGCCGACCACCACCACTCGGCCTTCGGTGCCGTACGTCGGATGGATGTCGGTCGGCGAGGGCGCGACCTTGGCGATCGGGCCGAGCAGCGACCTGGTGAGTTCGTAGAAGACGTTGTATCCCGTGTGGCGCTCGATCAGCATCCCGATCGACATCAGCGAGGCGAGCCCGATCAGGTAGGTCGCAAAGCCCCGCACATCCTCGAACCGCAGGGAGGTGAGCACGAACCAGGAGAGAATCAGAAACGACCCGAGCAGCGCAAAGCGCTTGCCGGCGAGCGACAGATCGCCGAGGTTGTTGATCCGCACCACGTCGAACAGCAGGCTGGCGACGGCCAGCACGAGGAACACGGTCGCGGCGGTCACATACAGCTTGGATCGCCGTGTACGCAGGAAGGCCCGCTGGTCACCGCCAAACCAAAACCACGCGAGCACGAGCACGATCACCGCGAAGCGATCGATCCGGGAGTCGACGGGGAGGTGGATCTTTAGTTCGGTCGAGGCGATCGGGACGAAGAACAGCATCGCCAGGAACGCCGCCAGCAACCACGGCAGCGGACGACGGGTGTGGGGAAAGGCATCGTGTGGGGACGCCTCTTCCACCTCTGCCGCGACCATCCGCTCACCGGCGGGCGGCGGGGCGGCCGCATGTGGCCACCCGCGACGCGAGCGTGAGGCCGCTTTGGCCGCCTGTCTCCTCCCGCGAGGTGGGTGGAGGGCTGCTGAAGGTGTCCCGGGCACGACCTACCTGGCCGGTCGAGGACTCACCGTGCGCTCCGCGACGTGACCGGCGTGCGCTCGTCGGCGCTCATCGAGAGCGCCTCGAACGGATCGGCGTCGGGAGCGTAGGCGCGGGTGCGTGGGGCGACCGGCGTGGCGTCGTCCTCATCGCGGCTCGACAGAACCGAGCCCACGCCGGCTGGCAGGGACGCGTCATCCGCGCCCGCGCCCGCGGTGGCGGAGCCGTTGTCCTCGTTGGAGCCCTTGGACGTCGCGGTGGCGAGCGCCGAGCTCGCGCGCCAGTTCTCACGGAAGCGCGCTCCGGCGAGGATGAGAATGCACCACAACAGGAACGTGGCGAGGAACACGATCGCCATCAGCGCCTTGCTGATCCCGCCGTCGACCACGCTGCCGTTGGCCGGCCCGAGCTGCCGGAGCAATACTCGCGAGCGGGGCGGAATCCCGTTGGCCGACTCGATGCTCACGACGTACTGTTTGAGGCCGGCGACCGCGCCGTTGGCGAGGGCCAGCGCCTGCCTGGTGGTGGGGGCCTGCGAGAAGATGTTGATCGTGGGCAGATTCGCGGTGCTGGCGAAGTTCAGGCGGTAGGGGTCGTTTTCGCCGGTGATCTCGACGTTGCGCTTCAGCGCGGTGGGCTCCTGCACCGCGCGCGGCTGGAGTTCGTCGACCGGTCCGGCGGCGTAGATCTGGTCGCCCGGGATGCCGGCGTGCTGACCGATCAGCTTCAGCGCGGCGGGGCTCGCCATGAAGTTTGCGTAGACCACCGCGCGGGCGCTGAGCGGTTCGAAGGACTGCGAGACGTTGCCCAGCACCGAGGCTGGTGTGTCCACCAGCACCTGGGTGGTCGCGCTCGAATACTGAAGCGAGCGGGCCTTGAGCTTGGAGTCTTCGATGCGGTAGACGCTGAAGATCGCGGCCACAGCCGCGACCAGGACTCCCACTGCCAGCAGCACCCGATGCCTCGTCAGCTCACGTAGTAGAAGTGCGAACTCCATGCAAACTCGACCCTTCTGCGGTTGTCTTTGTCGATTGCGCCGAGATTGTCTTCGGCGCACCATGCGAGCCACCTCCCGCTGCAAGCCACCAAGGGCCGGCGGATGCGTGGTGGTCTACCGCAAGCAACGTGTCGAAGTGGAGCTTTTTTGCGGCCGTGAGAAACCACCGCCGTGGACGTTGCTTTGATGATGACCACGGCCAGTCGGGGTGAATCAAAGTCGGTGAGCGTGGTGGTGCCCTGTTACAACTACGGTCACCTCCTGGAGGGATGCGTTGCGAGTGTGCTCGCCCAGCAGGGAGTCGATGTGCGGCTGCTGATCATCGATGACTGCTCCCCCGATGGCAGCGCCGAGGTGTGCCGCGAGCTGGCCGCGCGCGAGGAGCGCATCGAGTTTCGCCAGCACTCCGAGAACAGGGGCTTGATCGCGACCGCCAACGAGGGCTTGGAGTGGGCGCATGGGGAGTATGTGGTGCTCCTCTCCGCAGACGACCTGCTGGTGCCCGGCTCGCTGTGGCGTGCCACCACTGTGATGACCGATCACCCGAATGTGGGCATGGTCTATGGGCGCCCCCTGCTCGCCCTCGAGGACCGTCCGATGCCCACGCCCGCCGGCAGATGGCGTGCCACCAAGGTCTGGCCGGGGCGGGAGTGGATCCGGCTGCGCTGCCGCTCGGGGCAAAACTGCATCTCCTCGCCCGAGGTGGTTGTGCGCAACTCCATACAGCGTGCGGTGGGCGGCTATGACCCCGCCTGCTACCACTCCAGCGACCTGAACATGTGGCTGCGGATCGCGGCCGTCGCGGATATCGCGCACGTGCGGGGCGTGCCGCAGGCGATCTACCGCGTTCACCAGGGCAGCATGTTGCGCAGCCAGGAGGGTCCCGTGGTTGAACTGCGCGAACGCCGCGTGGCCTTTGACACATTCTTCGCGGGCGCGGGCGCGGGCGCGGGCGCGGGCGCGGGCTCGGGGTCGCGGCTCGACGGTCGCGACGGGCTGCAGCGGCGGGTGGCGCGCACCCTGGCCAGGCAGGCGTTGTGGAAAGCAAGCCGGGCGGTTGACCGCGGCTTTGAGGACGGTCTGATCGAGGGGCTGACGGACTTTGCCTTGGACGTCTACCCCGATGCGCGCCGTCTGCCGGAGTGGCGCGGTCTGCGGCTGCGCCGGCGAATCGGCGCCAGGCGCTCGCTGTGCTTCCCGCCCTTCCTCCTCACCGGCGCGGCTCATCGCGCGCAGCGCCACGTCAGTTTGATGCGTTTGAGGCTCAGGGGGATCTGAGCGATACAGGCTCCTCAGCGGAGCCTGTGCCGCGCGCGGCTGGCGCGTCGCGCCGAGGAGGCGAGGCGCCGGCGCGACCACTCCAAACCGCGCATTGCGGGCCAGGCAGCGTCGCCGGCGAGGCTGAGCGCCGGGAGACCAAAGGCCGTGGGGCGCGCGCGCTTTGCGCGCATCGCATCGCACACCCGAGCCTCGGTGGGGTCCCCGTCGAGCTCCAGCACCATCGCCAGCGGATGCAGCTGGCGCGCGGTGTGAAAATCGAGCGACACAAACGGCAGCAGCTGGGAGTGTTCGCGCAGCAGCCTCGCCGCCGCGCGGTTGGGCGCGTAGCCGTCGTACTTGCGATTCCACAGCTCCACTCCCAGCAGGTGGGAGGCCCACTCCGGTTCGAAGCTCCTCCACACCTCGCGCCGCCCGGGATGCGCCAGCACCGCGAGCCCACCCACCTCACCAATCCGCCGTAGCAGTTCTCCCGTGGCGAGCCCTTCGCCCAGGAACGGGACCTCACCCCAGACCGGCACGTGGACGGTGTTGCTTGGGTCGCTGTACTCGATCCCCGGCACCAGCACGATGCTCGCGGTGCTGGCCGCCGCGCAGGCGGCCCGATGCGCGTCCAGGCGCGCAGCGTCGAACCCGCGGTCGTGCTCGGCGATCAGCACCGCGTCGTAGCCGCGCCGGGCGAACCCGGCGGCGATCTCCGCCAAGCTCCAGCGGCCGTCGTAGGACCAGTCGGAGTGAACATGAGCCGCCGCGCGGATGCGCTTCATGTCCCAGCTCCTCGGCGTACCCGCGCGAGCACCGTTGCGGCGGCGTCGTCCAGAAACAAGCGCGTATCGCCCGCGCGCCAGTTGTACCAATGCTGGCCGCGACCGAAGCGCAGAACCTCACGCGTTGCCCGCCGCCGCGACGGCCATTGCGTCAGCGCGGCGGAGTTGGGACCGCGAAACACCATCAGCAGGTGCACCAGCTCGCGGCCGAGATGGCGGCAGACGATGCCTTCGGGCGGCAGGGTGTAGGGGGGCGCGAAGTCGGGGTCGCCGAGCTGCTTGATCGCCCAGGCCGGATACTCCAAACCGGCGCGCCGCGCCAGCGCCATGCTGCCCCAGGGGCGGCCGTTGAGCTCCATGAACCACGGGGTCCCTTCCCGGTCGCGCAGAAACTCGAGCATGAACATACCCTGCCAGCGCGACTCGGCGAGCATCCGCGCGGCGGCGTCGGCCAGCTGGGGATCGACCGCGGTTGTGGCGCAGGCGCTGGAGCCGGAGCCCGCGGGGTTCATCATCCTGATGCGCCGATGCGCGCTCAACGCCAACAGGCCGCTCGGACCAGCGAGCCCGAACAGGCCTTCGCCGACACCGTGCAGCAGCGGCTGGGCCAGCAGTGGTTCAACTCCCCGCCAAGCACGCGCGACGGCCTCCAGCTCCGAGCGGCTGGCGCAAACGTGGTTGGCGCCGCGCCCGAGACGTCCGTCGCGCTCCGCCACCGGGTGTGCCGGCTTGAGCTGAACGGGAAGATCCGACAGCGCCATGAGCTCCTCGACCGAGTTCAGGCACTTGGTGGGTGGCACCCGCAGGCCGGCGCGAGCGGCGGCGCGCAGCTGCAGGCGCTTGTCGAGCGCGAGCTCGGCCGCCTCTCCGGTGGGACCCGCCACCGGCGTCGAGGAGCCGCTCTCGAACGCGGCGTTGCACAGCCACACGGCGACATCGTCGAGTGGCATCACCGCGCGGTAGGCGTCCGCCCGCAGCAGCTCGCGTAGATCGGCCAGCGCCTGGCCGAGATCGTGCTCGGGCGCGGCGATCTCGACGATCTCGATCGCCTTGCAATGTCTGAGCGGCGGACGCGAGCCACGACGGGCGAACGCGACCACCGAGGACCCGCTCTCCAGCAGGCTCCAGGCCGTCTCGGGTGCCGCCAGCGCATCGGCGAAGCCGATCAAGACCGGCCAGCTGCGGCCGCCACGGCCGTTCGCGAAGACGGCGCCGGCGTCGGGTGTGTCGCTCAGCGCCATCGCTTGACCGCGAGCTTCGTGCGCCGGCCCAACGCCTTCGCAAGTGGCCGTTCCAGTGCGGGAATCCGTGCGAGCAGACTGGGGTCGTCGCCGCGATGCACGCTGTTGCGGGCCTGCAGCCAGTCCCCCGCCCTGGATGTCCCCCCATCGCTGGTGAACACCCGCTCGTAGCCGTGGCGGCGCAACGAGCGCAGCACCTGGCGATCGTAGGCGCCGAATGGGCAGGCGGCCTGCGTCACCTGCTGCTGGATGACCTGCTCAAGCCGTTCTTTGGCGACGCGGTGCTCATCGCGCAGATCCTCGGCGCCGAGCGCTCGCCAGGGCCGATGGCGCATCCCGTGGCAGCCGATGGTCATGCCCGCGTCGGCCAGCTCTCGGATGCCGCTCTCGTCGAGGAACCCGGGAGTGGCGAGCCTGCCAGCGACGAGGAAGAAGGTCGCGCGCAGGCCGCGGCGGCGGAGCTCTGGAAGCGCCAGCCGCAGATCGGAGGAGTTGCCGTCGTCGAAGCTGATCCGCACGCCGTCGCGGTGCGCCACCGCGTCGAGGATGGCGCGGAACTGCGCCGTGCTCGCCCACACCTCCTCCTCACCGGGCTCCAAGCGCCTTGTCTGCTCGCCTATGCCGTGGAACGTGAGGTTGACACAGCGCTCGCTCATCTCGATGCCTACGCGGTAAAACGCGTGGGGTCGCGCCGTTCTTGTGGTCCCGAAGCCGGCATGCCCAGAGTATGCCCGCGGTTGCCGGCACACACCTCCGCGGGCTCCGGCACAAGTTCAAATATGCGCGCGACGTTTCCTGGTCGTGAGTCAGCGGCCTTCAGTCACGCCCAACGAGGTTGGCGCAGCCGAGCCGCGCAGCTATGTGATCTACGCCCCGGCGCCCTGGGATAGCCCGCGGCAGGCTGCGCACAACTTCGCCGATGCGCTGGCGATGCGCCATCCCGTGCTCTACGTCGATCCGCCACTGAGCCCGCTCAGCCCGATCCGCTATGGCCTGAGTCCAAACACCTGGCCACGGCTGCGGGCCGTCGCCGATCGGGGTCTGCGCACACGCGGACGCCTGCGCGTGTTCAGCCCGTTGACGCTGCCTCCCGTCGAGCATCCCCGGATGCGGGCGCTTTCGCAGCCGCTGCTGCGCATGCAGGTGCGCCGTGCCGTCGCGGTTGCCGGTTTCAAGCAGCCGGTTGTGTTGGCATGGCGCTGGCTGCCCGAGCTCACCGGCGTGGCGGGGGAGGCGCTGCGCGCGGGAGTGATCATGGATCATCCCGCTGCGGGGGCGGCGCTCCTCGGTCGAGACCCGGCCGATCTGGAGGCGGAAGCGTCGGCGATCTGTGCGTCCTGCGATCTGATCTTGACAACCTCGCATCCGATGCGCGAGCTGCTGGCCGAGCGCGGCTGGGAGAGCGAGCTCGTGCCCTTTGGGTTTCCCGCCGATCTGGTGGCGGCCTTCGACGGAGCGGGGGTGCCGACCGAGTATGCCGCGCTGCCGCGGCCGCTGTTCGGTTACACCGGCAGCATCGACGATCGGTTGGACTACGACCTGATCCTAAAACTCGCCGATCGCTTCAGCCACGGCTCATTCGTCTTCGTCGGCCCCGTCAGCCCGCGCCTCTCCGCCGCGGCGCACACGGCGCTGGCGGCCCGGTCGAACATCCATCTGCTTGGTCCCCGTCCCCGTGGGCAGCTGCCGGCGTACATCAGCTCGCTCGACGTGGCGCTACTGCCGTACGTGGACGATCTGTGGACGCGCCACCAGTCGCCGATGAAGCTGTGGGAGTACCTTTACGCCGGTCCGCCGATCCTCGGTACCGGGTCGGCCGAGCTGCGGCGCTACTCGCCGCCGCTCATGTACTACGGGGAGAGCGCCGACGCGGCCCTTGCGATGGTGGAGCGGGTGTTGGCCGATCCCACCGCGGGCCGTGAGGAGCGCCGTCGCTTCGCGCTCGCCAACACCTGGGAGGATCGCGCCGCCCAGATCGACGCGCTTGTCGCCGAGCGGCTGGCGAGGAACGCGCGCGCGGTGGTGGAAGGAGCCTCAGGCTCGGCTCGCGCAAGGATCGTTGAGACCCCCGACCACGGTGTGCCGGCGGCCACCTCGGTGCTATGAGCCAGCGACTGCTGCTGATTTCTCCCGTGCGCAACGAGGAGACACATATCGAGTTGATCGCCGAAGCCGTCGCGGCGCAGACGCGTCCGCCGGATCTGTGGCTGGTGGTTGACGACGGCTCCACCGATCGTACATCGGAGATCCTGGCGGAGCTGGCGCGGCGGATTGGGTTCCTGCAGGTGCTCAACACCGCCGATCTGCCGGCGATCGGCCCCGTGAACGATCGTCTGGCCACGGCCGCGGAGGCGAGGGCCTTCAACCTCGGCCTGAACAGTGTGGCGTGGGAGAGCTTCACCCACATCGCCAAGCTCGACGGCGATACGGAGCTGCCGCCGCGCTATTTTGAGCGCCTGCTGGAAGAGTTTGCGCGCGACCCCGAGCTTGGTTTGGCCGGCGGTCTGTACGCCGATCCCGCTCCCGGCGGAGACGGCTGGGAGGTGATCGGCATGCCCTCCGACTATCACGTGCCGGGCACCCTGAAGTGCTACTCGCTGGCCTGCTTGCAGGCGGTGGGAGGCATTCAGGAGCGGCTGGGATGGGACACGATCGACGAGATCTACGCGCGTATGCGCGGGTATCGCACGCGTGCGTTCGTCGATCTCATCGCCCACCACCACCGCCCGCGCGCGAGCGCCGACGGCACGCTGCGGGGTCGCGCCAGGCACGGCGAGTGCGCCTACATCGCGCGCTTCACGCTGCTGTGGGTCGCGTTGCGATCGTTCAAGATGGCACGCGAGCGACCGCGAGGGCTTTCGGGTGTGGCGTTCCTGTACGGCTATCTGCGCTCGGCTGTGAGCCGCGGCCCGAGAGTCGAGGACCCGGCCTTCGGCAGGTTCGTGCGCCGGGAGTTGCGCGGGCGGATGCTGGGCGCGGTCGGGCTGGCGAAGTCGCGGCGGGTCGGCGCGCCCTCTCTGCGCTCCACTGTGGACGGCGGCGTCTCCTCCCCGTAACCTGGACCGCGGCTCAGATCACTCGCCGCGGGGTTGCTCCGGTTCGCGCCAGGCCCACAGCAGGCCGTCGTTGGGGCCGTATTCGACCTCCTCCAGCCCGCTGTAGCCGGCTGCGCGCAGGAGGCGCATCACGTACAGGCGCGCATCCGGCTCGGGACAGCCATTGGTGTGCCACTCGAGCACGAGGATGTCGGCCTTCAGGCTCGCCAGCCGGCTGTCGGTGAGAATCGCCCACTCGCCCCCCTCGATGTCCATCTTGATCAGGTCCACGTCGTGGTTCTGGGCGAAGAGGTCCACCGTGCGGACGACGATCGTCGCGTCGTTGTCGTTGTCGTTGTCGTCGTTGTCGCTGCCCTCGCCGCCGTCGAGATCCGCCGCCGAGCTGGCGTGTGCCGTGCTCGCGTTGTCCACGTGCGCGAGATGGGAATCCGCGAACAGCCCCGCCGCAAAGTGCATCTCACCGGCCTCATTGGCCACGGCGGCGTCGGTCACCGACCAGCTTCCCTGCAGCCTGTTGGCGGCGATTGTGCGGTTGAGCAGGGGCAGGTTTGTGGGGTCGGGCTCGAAGCTCCTGATCGACGCCCGCGGCCAGCGGCTGAGCGCATAGGCGCCGAAGAGGCCGATGTTGGCGCCGAGATCGAGCACTGAGGGCGCTGGGTTGGCGTCGAGCATCGAGGCCACCACGGCGGGGGGCTCGTAGCTGTGGCGGCCGGCGGTGCCACCGAAGATCTCGTTGAGGATGTTCACATCGCGGGTGCCGTGTCGGAGGAAGATCGTGATGCCGGAGTCGCGCAGTCGGTAGCTGGATACCCGCGACGGGCCGCACTGCAGCGCCGCGAAGCGCAGCGGCTGGCGCACGACCAGTGCGCCTCTGGCGGTCTGGATCAGATGCTGTCCCGGGCGCGACTTCACCACGATGCGCAACGGTGTGAAGCGGTCGATCGCCCCGCGTGCTGTTCCCTGCGCCATGCGGTGCACTGTAGCCCAAGCGGGTCGCGCGGCAGATGCGTCCCATGCGGTTCGCGCGGCGATGACATCCGCGCAAAAGATGGGCTCCCAGCCACGCGTTTCTCCGACATGAGCGTAGGACCCTCTCGCCCCGAGCTTGGGATCGCGAGAGGCAAATCTGTTCTTTGTTCATTTTGTTCATGCCATTCAACGGTGGGCTGCTCCGCTCACCGCGATCGAAGCTGGCTGGTCGGGGGAATTGCGTGAAAGCCAGGGAGGCAATGAGACGCCATGAGCGGCGAGATTGGAATCGGTGGTAGGACCGAGGTGCACGCGGCCTGGAGCGCGGCGCCTGTGGCCGACCCTGGCGTTGGCCCGGGGGCCGCGGGTCAGGGTGGGTTCGCGGGGCAGAGCGGCGTAACCGGCGCGGGCGCGTTTGCGGGCCAGTTAGGCGGTTCAGGCCAGGCTGGCCTGGCCCCTCGGACGCGCATCACGGGTCCCCCGCGCCGGCGCGCCGACGAGACGACACGGGCGCCCCTGGGCAGGCGCCACACCGAGTTGCGGGGCAAGACACGCGGATCGCGCGTCGGCATGCGCCGCGACACGTTGTTCCGGCGCATGCTGCTCGGCGCCGACGTGCTGGCGTTTGTGGTCGCGTTCGAGCTCACCGTGCTGCTCTCCACCCACCCGCTGCGGCTGACGTGGCTGAGCATCCTCGGCGTGCCGATCCTGCTGGTGGGCGCAAAGATTCTCGGCCTCTACGACCGCGACGAGATGCTGTTGCGTAAGACGACGCTCGATGAGGCGCCCAAGCTTTTCGAGGTCGCCACGCTCAGCGCGCTGGTGGCCTGGCTGGCTGGAGGCTGGGTGCTGGGTCCCGCGCTCTACCGGCCCGAACTGCTGTTCCTGTGGCTGGCGCTGTTCACGCTGCTGCTGCTCTCGCGGGCGACGGCGCGCACGCTGGCGCTGCGAATCGCGCCTCCCGAGCGCTGCCTGTTCATCGGCGACGCGGCCACCGCCAAGACGGTCTGCTCCAAGCTGACGGGCCACGGCGGCGTGAAGGCCGAAGTGGTGGCGCAACTGGACGCCGACGAGGTGGCCTTCTGGACGGCAGACGCGCTCTCGGCGGATCGGCTCCTGGAGATCCGGGATCTCGCCCAGTCGCTTGACATCCACCGTGCGATCATCGCGCCGGGGCGCACCGAGAGCGGCGAGATGCTGGACCTCGTGCGGACGCTCAAGGCGGTCGGGGTGCGCGTGAGCGTGCTCCCCCGTGTGCTGGAGGTGGTGGGCTCCTCGGTGGAGTTCGACGATCTTCACGGCGTGACGGTGATGGGTGTGCGGCGCTTCGAGCTCACACGCTCCTCCGCCGCCGTCAAGCGCGCCTTCGACATCGCCGGTGCATCGCTCGCGCTGGCCGCGCTCGCGCCGCTGATGGCGCTGATCGCGCTCGCGATCAAGCTCGACAGCAGGGGTCCGGTGTTCTTCAGGCAGCTGCGCGTCGGCCAGGACGGCGAGCGCTTCCGGATGTTCAAGTTCCGCACGATGGTGCGCGACGCCGACGCGCTCAAGGAGTCGCTGCGTGATCTCAACGAGGCCCAGGAGGGCCTCTTCAAGATCGCGCGCGACCCGCGGATTACGCGGGTGGGCGGGGTCCTGCGCAAGTGCGCCCTCGACGAGCTGCCCCAGCTGTTCGACGTGATCCGCGGCGAGATGAGCCTCGTCGGCCCGCGCCCGCTGGTGGTCGACGAGGATGAGCGCATCCACGGCTGGTATCGCCGGCGCCTGGAGTTGATGCCGGGCATGACCGGTCCCTGGCAGATCCTTGGTCCCTCCCGTGTCCCGCTGCAGGAGATGGTGGCGATCGACTACCTCTACGTGGCCAACTGGTCGCTGTGGGGCGACGTCAAGATCATGCTGCGCACCGTGCCCCACGTCATCGGGCGACGCGGGCTCTGAGGGGTTTGGGAGTGATGACCCTGACTGCACACGCAGGCCGGCAGGGCTTGGGCCAGATGGGCTCATCCGGGAGGCCGACGAGCGATGGCTGATCTGCTGGTCGCATCCGGGGGTGGTCACCTGGCGCAGCTGCACAGGCTCGCCGACCGGCTGCCCCATCCCTCCACGGAGCGGACCTGGATCACTTTCGACACGCCCCAGAGCCGCTCGCTGCTGGCCGGCCAGGACGTGCGCTATCTGCCCTACACCGGCCCGCGCGCCTACCTGCAGACGGCGCGCAACGCACTGACCGCGCACAGCGTGCTGCGCGAGCGCAGCTACCAGCGGGTGATCAGCACGGGCGCGGCGCCGGCGCTTTCGTTCCTGCCGATCACGCTGCTGCACGAAGCCGAACCGATCTATATCGAGAGCGCGGCCCGCAGCGGTGGCCCGTCGCTGACCGGCAACATCCTCAGCCGTACACCCGGCGTCCGGCTGTTCACCCAGTACACGCAGTGGGCCAACCGCAAGTGGCAATACGCCGGCTCGGTGTTCGACGGCTTCGAGGTCGCCCCGGGCGACGATTCGCGGCCGATCGGACGGATCGTGGTCACTTTGGGGACGATCGAATTCGGGTTCCCCAGACTGTTGGAGCGGCTGATCGAAATCATTCCCCCCGAGGTCTCGGTGCTGTGGCAGGTGGGCGGCACCGACGCGCGTTCGCTGCCGATCGACGGGGTGGCGAGCCTGTCGAGCAAAGAGCTCGACGCGGAGATGCGGCGAGCCGACGTGGTGGTCGCCCACGCCGGGATCGGATCGGCACTGGCGGCGCTCGACGCGGGCCGCTGCCCGGTGCTCATCCCGCGGGAGCGCGCCCACGCAGAGCACATCGACGACCATCAGTGCCAGATCGCGGGCGAGCTGGAGCTTCGCGACCTGGCCATCCATCGCGCGGTGGAGTCGCTCACCTACGCCGACCTCCAACGTGCCGCCGGCAAGGCCGTTCGTGCCCGCCGCGACGTGCCGCGTCTGCGCCTCTCTTGAGCACCTCCGAAACCCGTCAATTTGCTCGCAGCTTGCGGCCATCCGGGGGTCGCGCGCGAGTGGCGGCTGGCTCCAAGCGTTCTGTAGGGGTGCTGAGCAGGGGAGTAATCATGGTGCCCACCATCAATGGGTCGGGGCGCTGGCTGGATGCCACGCGCGCGCCCTCCCTGCAACGGGTGGCCAACCGCCCGATCGTCTGTCACGTGCTCGACGCGCTCCTGGCGGCGAACGTGGCCGAGGTCGCGGTGCTGGCGCCCCCCAGCCTCACCGAGGAGATCGCCGGCTGCATCGCGAGCGAGGGACCGTCGGGCTGTGAGGTGAGCAACCTGGCCTACGATTGCAACAGCGAACCCGAGGCGGCGCTGCGCGCGATCGCGCAATTCGCCGGCGACGCCCCGACGATCGTCCACCGCGCCGACGGCCTGCTGGGTCAGCCGCTGGCCCCGTTCCTGGAACTGCTGCACCGGGAGCAGCCCGACATGGTGCTGCTGATCGCCCAGGGCGCACGCAACCCCGAACGTATCGGCCCTGCGGCCCAGCAGCTGCTGCGGGTCACAGAGCTCGACCCGGACAACGGCGCGCTGGGAGTAGCCGGCGTGTGCGTGCTCGGCCCGGGCGCGTTTGCCCAGATGCACCAAGCCGGCCCGCGGGCGCTCGAGTTCGGGGCTTTGGTCGAGTCGCAGATCGAGCACGGCAGCAGTCGCGTCCAAGTGCGGGTGGTGCACGATGAGTGGCGTGCGTTCGCCGGCGACGCGCTCGATCTGCTCGACATGAACCGCGCCGTGCTCGACGCGCTCCAGGCCAGGCCTCCGGCGCTGCACGGCGAGGAAAATCGCTTCGAGGGACGGGTGCTGATCGATGCCAGCGCAACGGTCAGCGCGAGCGTCATCTGCGGGCCGGTGATCGTCGGCGCGGGCGCCTACATCGCCAACTCCTACATCGGCCCACACACTTCGATCGGCGAGCGAGTCCACATCGACGGCGCCGAGATCGAGCGCTCGATCGTCCTCGCTGGAGCCAGCATCCTCCATGTGGGCGGTCGTCTGGTGGCAAGTGTGGTGGGCCGCGACGCGCGCATCTTCCGCGACTTCTCGATGCCGCGCGCGATGCGCCTGCAGGTGGGCGACGGCGACGAGGTCGCGCTCTGTTAGCGGATCGTGGGCGGGCGAAAGAACCCATTTCGGACGGCCGTTAACTCACACGGACGGACACAAACCGAGGACCACGGAACGGTGAGGTGAAGCGTGAGGACATTGGTGACAGGAGGAGCTGGTTTCATCGGCAGTCATGTCGTGAACGAGCTCGTGCGGCGCGGCGATGAGGTGGTCGTGCTCGACTCGCTGGAGGAGCAGGTCCACGGCGGCCTCACCCCCGACCTGCCGGCCTCGGTGCAGCTGATCGTGGGCGACGTCGGCGATCGCGAGGCCGCCGACCGCGCGCTGGCGGGAGTCGATCGCGTCGTGCACCTGGCAGCGGCGGTGGGCGTGGGTCAGTCGATGTATGAGATCGCCCGCTACACCGAGCGCAACACGATGCAGACCGCGATCTTCCTGGAGCGGTTGGTGGCCCAGCGGCCGCTGCCCGCCCGCCTGGTGGTGGCCTCCTCGATGTCGATTTACGGCGAGGGCGAATACGAGTGTGCCGAGCACGGCCGCATGGCGCCGCCGCCGCGGCCCGAGGAGCAGCTGCTGGCGCGCCAGTGGGAGCTCCTCTGCCCGCACTGCGACGGCGAGCTGCGCCCGGTGGGCACGCGCGAGACCAAGCCGCTGATCCCCACCTCGATCTACGCAATCACCAAGCGCGACCACGAGGAGCTGTGCCTGGTGACCGGCGCCGCCTACGGGATCCCCGCGGTGGCGCTGCGCTTCTTCAACGTCTACGGCCCCGGCCAGGCGCTCTCCAACCCCTACACCGGGGTGGCGGCGATCTTCGCCTCGCGCCTGCTCAACGGGCGCCCGCCGATCATCTTCGAGGACGGCGAGCAGTCGCGCGACTTCATCCACGTCAGCGACATCGTGCGCGCGATCATGCTCGCGCTGGAGAGCGACCGGGCGGCCGGCCACGCGATCAACCTCGGCACCGGCCGTCCCAGCACGGTGGCACAGATCGCACAGGCGCTCTCAGCCGGCCTGGAGGCCGACATCGAGCCGGTCTGCAACGCTCAGTACCGGGCGGGAGACATCCGCCACTGCGTCGCCGACGTGCAGCGCGCCCGCGAGCTGCTGGACTTCGAGGCGGCCACCACGCTGGAGGACGGCATGCGCGCACTGCTTGAGTGGCTGGCCGACCAGGAGGCGGTCGATCGCGTCGACGACGCCACCCGCGAGCTGGCCGCCCGCGGCTTGGCGCGCTGAACCGGGGTAACTGTGAGCCCGCTGCTCGGTGACCCGTCGGAGATGGCCGATCTGGCGATCGTGGTGGTGTCGACCAACGAGGCCCACTGGTTGGAGCGCTGCCTATCGACCGTGTTCGATCGCGCCGGCGAGGCGAAGCTCGATGTGATCGTGGTTGACAACTCCTCGACCGACGGCACCCGCGAGCTGGTCGAGTCGAACTTTCCTCAGGCGCGCGTGGTGAGTTCCCCCAACCACGGCTTCTCCTATGGCAACAATCGCGGGTTGGAGCAGACGGATGCCCGCTATGTGCTGTTGCTCAACCCCGACACCGAAATCGCCGAGGGCACGTTCGGGGAGCTGATAGAGCAGCTCGACGCTCGCCCGCAGGTGGGGCTGGTGGGGGTGCGTCAGCGCACCGCGGACGGGACGCTGTGGCCGACGATCCACCGCTTCCCCAGTGTCCTGCGGGCGCTCGGCGAGGCGCTGTTCTCCGAGCGCTGGCCGCTACGCCCGAGCTGGGCGGGCGAGCGCGTGCTCGACTGGGAGGTATACGACCGGGACGTGGAGTGCGATTGGACCTCGGGCTCGTTCATGCTCATGCGCACCGAGGCGTTGCTCGGCGTTGGTCTGCTCGACGAGCGTTACTTCATCTACTGCGAGGAGCCCGACCTCTGCCTGCGCGTCACACGCGCCGGCTGGCAGGTGCGCCACCTGCCGCAGATGACGATTGTCCACCACGCCCGCAAGGGTGGGGTGCGTCCGCGGATGGTCGCGCAGGAAGCATATGCGCGCCGGCAGTATGCGCACAAGTATTTCGGCTGGCTCTACCGGCGCCTGTACGTCGCGGCGCTGGGTCTGCGCTACCTGGTTCGCATTGCCGGCGCGCGTGGAGCCGGCGCCGATGCGACCGCTTGGCGCGAGGGTGGCCAGCGTGCATTGCGCACGCTGGCGGGCAGGGCCGAGCCGCCGTTTGGCCAGCCGCCCCTCACCGCCGTGGAGCCTTTGCTCAGCAGGGAGGATCGATCGTTCTCTGCCGCGCACGTCGGCTGAGGCAGCGAGCAATCTGAGGCCATCCGTTCAGGGTCCGCCGTTGCCGTGGTAGCCGGTTTCGATGGGGAGGCCGGTGGGGATGTAGTAGCCGGTGGGGGGTGTGGGTTCGGTGAGGGGGTTCCAGGTGGTGGTGGACCATTTTGGGGTCCAGTTGGTGGCGTAGTGGGTGGATCCGAGTTGGTTGGCGCTGGTGTCTTGTGAGGTGTTGTAGTCGAAGGTGCAGGTGCCGGTGCATTCGCCGAAGTGGAAGTCGTAGCCGGGGCCGGTGTCCAGTACGTCGATGTTGTGGGTCATGGTGTAGTTGCTGCCGGCGCCGCAGTGTTCGGTGAGTAGCGCGGTGCCGTACTGGGAGCCGACGACGGTGTTGTTCTTGATGGTGGCGCCTTGGTTGGTGTAGATCTGTAGCTCGTAGCTGGTGGCGGCGTCGATGAAGAGGTTGTTTTCGATGACGCTGTTGACGAGCTTGGTGGCGCATTCGTTGCCGCCGGAGCCGTTCTCGAAGATGACGCCGTCGGTGGCGGCCTCGGATGAGAGGCCTTTCTTCCATTCGCCTGTGCCGTCGCCGATCGCGATGTTGTTCTTGAAGGTGTCGTTTTCGCCGCCTGCCCAGATCTGCCAGAGGTTGAGGTGGGCGCAGGCGAGGATGACGTGTCCCTCGAACAGGTTGTGTTCGACGTCCACGCCTTCGGGGCCGGCGCCGCCTCCCTGGAGGTAGTGGATGGAGGCTTCGTTGAATGTGTTGTGCGCGATCGTGACGCCTTCGGCGCTGTACATCGTGACGTCCTGTCCCTGGGCGTACCCGGTGACGCATTTGCCTTCGGTTTCGGGCTTTTCGGTGTGGACGTAGTGGATGTAGTTCTTTTCGATCAGTACTTTTTTGATTGGCCCGGAGCCGCCGTAGAGCACGATCCCATAGAGCGGGTCTTCGAAGGTATTTTCGATTATCTGGTAGTCGTGGCTGGCGGCTGTGCTGGGGTCGCGCATGTTGATGCCTTCGGTCAGGCGCAGGTCCTGGAAGCGCAAGAACGAGCTGTTGGCCACTTCGATCCCGGCAACCGTCGCCGTCGCGCCCGACGCCGGGCGCACCGTCACATACGAGCTATGCGTCGCGCCTTTGATGTTAAGCAGCGGGTAGCTACCGCTCGCCAGACAGATCGTCGAACCGTTGGCAGCCGACACCACATCACCGGCGATCACACTCGCCGACGTACCCGAAGACAGGGTCCTTGTGCAAGGCGCAGGCGCCTTTGGTTCTTCCGTGGGCGGCTTGGGTTCTTCCCGTGGTTCTTCGGCCGGGGGTTGGGGTTCTTCGGCGGGCGGCTGCGGTTCTTCCGCTGGCGGCTGGGGTTCTTCCGCTGGCGGCCGGGGTTCTTCGACGGGCGGCTGCGATTCTTCCGGCGGCGCGCTTTCGGTGGTGCCGGACGCGTAGAACGACGCAGGCGAGTTCAGCCAGGAGCGCCCACCCACCCATGCCGGGGCAGGGCGTCGAGCGAGCTCGACTTGCTGTTCTGAGTTGGGCCGCCACCGCTGGCACGGTCGCGCAGCGCGAGCGTTCCGCTTGGTGCCAGGGCGGCCAGCCAGTAGTCCTCGCCGACGTTGACGATGGCTGGCGGGACGTTCACCGTGTTCCACGCATGCACGGCCGGTGCGTCGATGGTGGCCTCTGTCAGCAGCGCACCGGGGCGCCCCGAGGCGTTCAGATAAAGCCCGACGACGATCGAGTTGGCGGTGTTGCCCGAGTTCACGTACAGCGAGATGCTTTCCACCGTCCCTCCCGCGGCGGCTTTGTATTCGAAGGCCTCGGCCGAACCGGCGGAGTCGGTATCGCCGCTGGGCTGAAGCGTGGAGTTGCCGACCAGCGTCTGATTCGATCCGGCGGCGCCCACGACTTCGCCGGGCGCAGAGGGGGTCGCTACCGAGCCGCCAATGGCCGCCTCCGCTTCAAGCGGCTCGATGGCACTGAGCATCGTGGGAGCGCTCGGTGCGATGGGCACGCCTGGCGCGCTGGAGGGAGCGCGCGTCGGTCTGACCTGGGGATGTCTGCCGCGGCGAGGTGCGCCCGGGCATCTGGCGAGCTTACGGTGTCCGGCGTGTGGGCGGGTGTGCCCGTGTTTGGGGTGCGTGGCGGGCGCGCAGCGCACCGGCTTGGTGGACCGGCGGTGGGTCCTCCCCGCCCGCCCTGCTCTTGCGCGTGCGGTAAAACCCTGATCGCCGGCTGCGGTCGCCACCGTGACAGCCGCCACCATGATGGTGACAGAGATCAGCATCGCCCTCGCTCGCGCTGTCATGCAGCCGTGCATCGTACCCGAAGCGGAGGGCGATGATTTGTGGATGATCTCGTGCGGCCGCCGCGCGCCTGGTGAACCCAGCTCGCTCGACCCATCTGGCTCGATGCCCGACCGCGCTGCGATCGGGCATCGAGGTTGCCGTCAGCCCCTCGCGACGGCGTTTAGGGAGGGCTGTCGGGCTGTCTTCGGATGCCCCGTTCAGGGTCCGCCGTTGCCGTGGTAGCCGGTTTCGATGGGGAGGCCGGTGGGGATGTAGTAGCCGGTGGGGGGTGTGGGTTCGGTGAGGGGGTTCCAGGTGGTGGTGGACCATTTTGGGGTCCAGTTGGTGGCGTAGTGGGTGGATCCGAGTTGGTTGGCGCTGGTGTCTTGTGAGGTGTTGTAGTCGAAGGTGCAGGTGCCGGTGCATTCGCCGAAGTGGAAGTCGTAGCCGGGGCCGGTGTCCAGTACGTCGATGTTGTGGGTCATGGTGTAGTTGCTGCCGGCGCCGCAGTGTTCGGTGAGTAGCGCGGTGCCGTACTGGGAGCCGACGACGGTGTTGTTCTTGATGGTGGCGCCTTGGTTGGTGTAGATCTGTAGCTCGTAGCTGGTGGCGGCGTCGATGAAGAGGTTGTTTTCGATGACGCTGTTGACGAGCTTGGTGGCGCATTCGTTGCCGCCGGAGCCGTTCTCGAAGATGACGCCGTCGGTGGCGGCCTCGGATGAGAGGCCTTTCTTCCATTCGCCTGTGCCGTCGCCGATCGCGATGTTGTTCTTGAAGGTGTCGTTTTCGCCGCCTGCCCAGATCTGCCAGAGGTTGAGGTGGGCGCAGGCGAGGATGACGTGTCCCTCGAACAGGTTGTGTTCGACGTCCACGCCTTCGGGGCCGGCGCCGCCTCCCTGGAGGTAGTGGATGGAGGCTTCGTTGAATGTGTTGTGCGCGATCGTGACGCCTTCGGCGCTGTACATCGTGACGTCCTGTCCCTGGGCGTACCCGGTGACGCATTTGCCTTCGGTTTCGGGCTTTTCGGTGTGGACGTAGTGGATGTAGTTCTTTTCGATCAGTACTTTTTTGATTGGCCCGGAGCCGCCGTAGAGCACGATCCCATAGAGCGGGTCTTCGAAGGTATTTTCGATTATCTGGTAGTCGTGGCTGGCGGCTGTGCTGGGGTCGCGCATGTTGATGCCTTCGGTCAGGCGCAGGTCCTGGAAGCGCAAGAACGAGCTGTTGGCCACTTCGATCCCGGCAACCGTCGCCGTCGCGCCCGACGCCGGGCGCACCGTCACATACGAGCTATGCGTCGCGCCTTTGATGTTAAGCAGCGGGTAGCTACCGCTCGCCAGACAGATCGTCGAACCGTTGGCAGCCGACACCACATCACCGGCGATCACACTCGCCGACGTACCCGAAGACAGCGTGGTGGTGCACGCGACGGTTTTGCCGCTTGACACCGTCGAGGTCGCCGCGGAGCTCTGCTGGGTGCTGCCGGCGCTGTTGGTGGCGGTCACCGACACACGAATGGTATGTCCGACTTCGGCTTCGGCGACCACGTGGGTTTCACCCGTGGCGCCGGCGACGTTCGCGCAAGCTTCACCGGAGGCGTTGCACTGCTGCCACTGGTAGGCGTAGGCGATCGGCGCGGTGCCGCTCCAGGCGCCGCTGCCGGCGCTCAGCATCTTGCCGACTTCGGCGCTGCCGCTGACGGTGGGAAGCGCGGTGTTGCTGGGTTTTGTCGGCGGCGGTGGCGGCTGTGCTTCGACCACAACGTTGTGCTCGACAGTGGCTTCGCGCCCGGCCGCGTCGATGATCGCCAGCCGCACGTACTTGGTGGCGGCACCGGAGAAAGTGTATTTCAGGGTCTGCCCGCTGCCGAGCGGCCACAGGGCCGGAACCGGCCGGGTGGTGCCGCCGTCGTCGGACCACGCGTAGGTGCAGGGTCCGTCCGGACAGGTGGAGCCCGTGTCTTCAAACGTGACAGCCTGGCCGGTGAGCGGCGAGGTTGGGCTGTAGGCGAAGCTCGCGGTGGGCGGCCCCGGCGGGGGCGGAGGAACGGCGGCCACGACGGCGGTGGCCGCGGAGTTGGCTGCGGTGGAGCCGCCCGCATTGGTGGCGGTGACGACCACGCGCATCGTGTGGCCGACGTCGCTCGCGCCGAGTTTGTACGTGGAGGCGCTCGCACCGCTCACGCTGGCGCAGCTGCTGCCAGTCGTCGAGCAGTCCTGCCACTGGTATTTGTAGGAGGTGGGGCTACCGGTCCAGGTGCCCGTGGTGGCGCTCAGCTGCTGGCCTTCGGTGGTGGTGCCCGCCACCGTCGGCGCGGAGCTGCTGGTGGGGGCAGCGGGTGGTGGTGGCGGCGGTTCGGCTGGAGGAGTGGGTTCGGTGGGGGGAGGAGTCGGTTCGGTCGGCGGAGTCGGTTCGGTCGGCGGGACCGGTTCGGTCGGTGACCCGAGTTCCCCCGGTGCCGGCGGTTCCACCGGGAAGGTGACGGTCGCGGCGGTGACGTACGCCGAGATCGGGCAGGTCGGGTAGGCCGTGCCGCTGCTCCACGTGGTGGCAGGCGCATTGAGGTTGGTCTGGGCGCTGGTGAGCGCGGTGCACGATCCATGCGCGTGGTCGCGGTAGCGCAGCGTCCCGCCGGTGCCGAGCACCGCGAGCCAGTAGGTTGTACCCGACACCAGTTGGGTGGACGCCAGCGGCGCCGCGTTCCAGGCGCCCGCTTTGGGGGAGGCGAGCGAGCCTTTGCTCAGCAGCGTGCCGGGGTGCCCGCCGGCGTTGGAGTAGATGCCGACCAGCAGCGTGGTGGCGGCGTTGCCGGAGCTGAGGTAGACGTGCGCGACCCCGGCGGCGCCCGATGTGCGCGCCTGGAAGGGGAACGCTTCGGCCTGCCCCGCGGCGAGGTTGTCCCAGTTGAATTCGACCGTTTCGTCTCCGAGCAGCGTCACCAACGTGGTGGTGGACGCCTGGCGGACGATCGCGCGCCTGACGCTTGATCTGTGGCGGCGATGGCGGGCGGCGCGGGTGTGGTGCCTGCTTGCACGAGCCGTTTCATCCCGCAAGCCGTGTGCGCCGAGCGCCGAAGAGGTGGCGAGCAGCAGCGCCCACGCGATCAGCAGTAGCGAGGGCAGTAGCGAGGCGACGGCAATATGGGCTCTGCGGTGAGCGGGCTGGCACCCGCGGGGCGCTGGCTTAAGCATCGATACCTCTCCTGGCTGGGTTGGCTAAAGCCCTACGACACTCGGCGGACCCACTTCCTCACTTGACCGGCTTGACGGGTCGCTAAACGTTCGGGCAGCCACTCTTGCGCGCTTCCGTAGGTTGGAACGACAGGCGTATGGGTAGAAAGGACTACACGGCGTCCAGTGCCGGGGACGACGCCCGTTTGCGCGCGGGCGAGTCCGGTGTCGACCCACGCGGAGCTGGCCTGTTCGTCTCGCGGGGCGCTGGCCTGCTCGTCTCACGTGGCTCTGGGCTGAGGTCAAGCGGTGCTGCGTGGGCTGGGTTGAGATCGTGCGGTCGGTCTTCATCCCCCGCAGAAACTGTTGTCAAAGACTTGTTGAGTGTGGTAGGGTCCCGCTCAAGTAGCCCGCAAATTGCGATATCAGACGGTTGGCGGGCTTGGGGTAGCGACGGAGGGGTTGAGCTATTGCGTTGAGGCGTGGTTGCTTTGTGATCTGCGTTCTCTGCGGCCTGGCGGGTCCGGAGTCGCTGGAAGTAGGGGTTGCTGGCGTGCCGCAGTCCTGAATAGCCTGCCGGCAATCGTCACACACCTCGGGCGCAGATTTTGTACAGCGTCATAACGCGGTTTTGGTCAGCGATGAGTAGCTTCCTCGGGCACGGCGGATTTGCGCCGCTCGGCTTTCGTCTCACCGACAGCAAGCCGGCGGGCTGACATACGGAGGTAGTGAAAAGTGGCAACGGCGGGGATCGATGAACGCGCGATGGCTGAGTCGCCGCCGCCCTGGGGGGCCAGATGGGGCGCCGCGGGCGGGGCGATGCTTGACGAGGAGACCAACTCGCCGCTGGTGTCGCGGGCGATCATCCGGGCCCAGGCCGGCGACCGGGAGGCGCTGGGGTTCCTCTACGCGCGCTACGCCGAGAACATCTACGGCTATGTGCGCAGCATCGTCCGCAACCATCACGAGGCCGAGGACATCACCCAGCACGTCTTCGCCAAGCTGATGCGGGTGATCGGCAAATATGAGGAGCGCGACGTCCCCTTCGTTGCATGGGCGCTACGAGTGGCGCGCAACGTCACGATGGACCACATCCGCAGCGAGCGCTTAGTGCCGGTCGAGGAGGTGCACGTGGCGGGGCGCGAGGAGTCCGACCCGGCGGCGGGCGGGGCGATCGACGAGCTACGCGAGGCGCTCGACATGCTGCCATGCGCCCAACGCGAGGTGCTGATCCTACGCCACGTGGCGGGGCTCTCTCCACTTGAAATCGCGCGACTGACGGGCAAGAGCGAGGGGTCGATCCACGGCCTGCACCACCGTGGGCGCCGCACACTCGCGGCTGAGTTGGCCAACCGCGGCATGGCGCCGACCACGATGGCCGGCCGCACGCGGGTCTGATAAGGAGTCAGCCGTCCAGCAGGTTGTCGAGCGGGTGCGGTTGGTCGGGTGAGGGCGGCTGTGGCGGCTGTGGCAGCTGTGGTGGCTGTCGGGCGATGCGCCCGCTGTCGCGATCGGCGAGGTAGTAAAGCACCGCGAAGCGGGCGAGTTCCTCGACCGAGACCGCGAGTCGAGCCGCTTCCTGTTCGAGCGCCATGTACGCGAAGGTGTCGAGCTCGAACTTCAGCGCGCGCGAGCTCGGCGAGTCGAGCTGACCGGAGCCCTCCGGACCGGACTCAGCGCGCACGGGGATCACCGTCGAGGTCGGTTCGCACTGCACTCTGCTCCAACGTCATGCGGCGGCCAGACTTGCCGCACATGAGCTCCCATGGGGTACCAAAAAAGGTTGGTTGTCCTCGGCGGGGCCACGCGAGGAGGAGAGCCACCGGCATCCAGCATCCCATCCGCGCTGTCGAGCGTGAGGCGGATTGTCTACAGCTCCTTCCGGTGCCCGAAGGTGTGGGCAATTTGCGGGTGTAGAATACCAGACCCCTCGGCCGCAAGTCAGTGCGGGCCGGATCGCATGGGTGGCGACGACCAGGGTGGCGGATCGTGCCAGCCATATCGCGGAAGAATCGTGCTCCGGGAAGCGTAAATAGTGCGTATGACCCGCGACCCTGGCCTGTGATCGTCGGGTGCCTGAGATGCCACCGGGGGATAGATCAAAAATGCGCCGGATGGGCACGGTATCGATTCTCTGCGTGTGCTTGCTGTTTGTGGCGGCCGCACAGGCGCAGGCATCGGAAGTGTTCGGGTCAAGCCTGACCAATTCGGGCGGAGATCTGCGCACGGGGTGGTACCCGAACCAGCCGACGCTCACGCCGGAACTGGTGGGGGGCGGCACGTTCGGCAAGCTGTGGACGACGCCGGTCGCCGGCCAGGTGTATGCGCAGCCGCTGCTGAGTAACGGGACGCTGCTCGTGGCGACCGAGGAAAACAACCTCTACGGCCTGAACCCCGCGACCGGCGTGCAGGAATGGACCGAGAATCTCGGCGAACCATGGAACCCGGGCGAACTCAGCTGCGCTGATCTCGCTCCGAAGGTCGGGGTGACTTCGACGCCCGTGATCGACCCGGCAACGAATGTCGCGTATCTGACGTACAAGACCTATGGAAAGGAAACAGAACCGGAACCCGGGAAGAAAGTAAAGCACCCGGAGTGGTTCATGGATGCGGTTAGCGTGTCGACCGGTGCACAGGAGCCCGGCTTCCCGGTGCCGCTGAACGGCACCGCTTGGAACGCGCCCGGGCAGGAATTTCATCCGCAAACTGAGCTGCAGCGCCCGGGGCTGCTGTTGATGGAAGGCGTCGTTTACGCCGCCTTCGGCTCCGACTGCGACGCCCCCCCCTGGCAGGGTTGGGTGTTCGGCGTCTCGACCGCGGGTACGGTCAAGGCGCGCTGGGTCTCGGCTGAGACATACATCGGCGCCGGCATCTGGCAGTCGGGCGCGGGACTCACCTCCGACGGCCCGGGCAGGATCCTGCTGAGCACCGGCAACGGTGGCGCCCCGACAACGCCGACACCCGGAAACCATCCCCCGCCAGACCTCGGCGAGTCGATCGTGCGACTGAACGTCCACCCCGACGGTGAGCTCAAGGCGGAAGACTTCTTCGCGCCGTACAACGCCACGACACTTGATGAATGGGACGCGGACTTCGCCTCCGGAGGCGTGACCGGACTGCCCGAAGAATACTTCGGCACTCCGGCCATCCCGCATCTCGCGGTGGCGGTCGGCAAGGACGGCTACGTCTATCTGCTCAACCGCGACAACCTCGGCGGGATTGGCCAAGGTTCGTCGGGTGCCGACAACGTCGTGCAGCGGATCGGACCTTACGGTGGAGTTTGGTCGCGGCCGGGCGTGTGGCCCGGCGAAGGCGGATGGGTCTACATCCCAACTGCCTCCAACGGCACGAGCGCGGGGGGCACCTCCGGCAACCTGCGCGTCTATCAGTACGATCTCTCCGGGACGGGCACGCCCACGCTCTCGCTCCAGGGCACCTCCTCAGAACCGTTCGGGTTCTCATCCAGCGCGCCGATCATCACCTCCGACGAAACCATTCCGGGCTCCGCGCTCGTGTGGATCGTGTGGGCGCCGAACGGTGGCGGCGAAGGGGCGCAGCTACGCGCCTACGATCCGATCCCGGTGAACGGCGAACCTGTGATGCTGTGGAGCGCGCCGATCGGCACCTCGGCGAAGTTCGCGATCCCCGGCGTGGGGGCGGGGCGGCTCTACGTGGGCACTCGCGACGGCCACGTGATCGCGTTCGGCTCGCCTGTCACCCCCATCCTGAGCGGCTCACCGACCGCGTTTGGGACGACGACGATCGGGGGATCCTCCAAAAAGACCCTGACACTCACAGCGACCGAACCGCTCACACTGTCGAAGCTGGCCTCGAGTTCTTCTCAGTTCACGCTCGGCGAACCTTCTTCGCCGCTGCCGGCGACCCTCACGACCGGCCAGACGATCGAAGTGCCCATCACCTTCTCGCCGACCGGGTCGGGGCCGATCGGCGGGATGCTGACAGCCACCGCGAGCACCGGCAAGACGGCTAGCTTCGGGCTCTCCGGCACCGGCCAGGTGGCGGCCGCCAAGCTCGAAGTTTCGCCGGTGGTCGTGACCTTCGACGGCACGGCCGTCGGCGAACATGCCTCCGCCGGCGCGACCTTCCGCAACGTCGGCGGCACGCCGCTGACGATCGAAAAGGTGAGTCTGCCGTCGGCGCCGTTCGGCGTCGAAGGTTCGCCCACAGCCGGCACAACGATCGAACCGGGTCACTCAATCACGGTCACCGTCACCTTCAGTCCGACCACGACCGGTGTGTTCAACGATGAAATCGGCCTGGAAACGACCGGCGGCAAGGGCGCGATCGGCCTTTCCGGAGCCGCCGGCCTGCCCGGAGCACTTGAAGTCAACGACGCTGTCGAATACGGGCAGGTGGCTATCGGCTCCAGCGAGTCCAAGAGCTTCACGGTCACCAACACCGGTGGCACCTCCGTCGAAATCACCAAGTCCAAGCCGCCGATCGGAGGCGCTTTCGAAGCCACCACATCGCTGTCGGAGGGCACGACGATCGCGCCGCGCGAAAGCGTGACTGAGACGGTCAACTTCACACCAACCGACGTCGGCGCGGCGAGCGCGGATTGGCCGATCAACGGCAAGGACGCGACGGGGCTGCACGACGTGAAGTTCAATGGCACTGGCATCGTTCCAGAACCCAAACCGCCCGCCGGCAAAACGCTCGTCCAGCCGATCCTCGGGAGTCTTGGGGGGCCGGGAGTCACCGCTCCGGAAACCAAGAGGCCGCCGTTTCTGGGCGCTCAGCTGGTGGCCACGGCCTTGACGGAGGGCGCCTCGGGCACGATCGGCGTCAAGCTGAGCTGCCCGACCGCGGAGAGCAGCTGTGCCGGTACGATCACGCTGCGAACACGCATCGCCGCCGGGGCGGCGGGCGCCCACTCCAAGGCGACCAAGCTGACCAGCCTGATCCTCGCCAAGGGCTCGTTCACGGTCACCGGGGGACGGGTGAGCACCGTCCGGCTGCGTCTTTCGAGCAAGGTGCGCGCTCTGCTGGCACGTACACGCGTGCTGCGTGTACAGGCGACCGTCACATCCCACGATCCCGTGGGCGCAACATACACGGCGCAGGTTGGCATCACGATCCGCGGGTTGAAGAAGCCCCTCGTCCGGAAGGCCAAGCGGGCCGGCGGTTAACCACGAACGCCGCTGGTGATCGGGGCGGCCTCAACATATGTTGAGGTTCCCGGCCGACATGAGTCCAGCCGGGGACCCCAGCCTTGAAGCTCCGGGCGATCGTCCGATGAAGCACCAGCATGACGTCCGCAAGAAGAGTTGCAGCCGCTGCGGCGACCGCGCTGCTCACGTACCCGCGCGCCGGGTCTGCCAGTGCCCGCGGCGTGCGGGCGGATCGGCCTGTCTTGATACCGCCTGCCCACCGCCTGCCCACCGTTCGACCCTGCTTGCGGTTGCTCGCCGCCGTGCTCGCGAGTGCGATCGGGCTGGCGCTGGCCGCCAGCGTTGACCCGTCGCGGGCTGGCGCCGCATCGCGTCCCGCCGGCCTGTCCGCACCCGTCGCCGTCCAGTCGATCTCCAAGCGGTCGAGCCATCGGAAGTCCTTCGCGCGACGGGCCGAGTGCGCTGCCGCGGCACGCACCGAGAAGACACGCAGGGCTTGCGCGATCAAGAAAGCAAAGGCACGTGCAAGGAAGCCGAGCGTGTCTGGCGGACCGTTCGAGCCGTCTCTGTCGTCGGCGTTTGCGTCCCCTGGCGTCCAGGAACCCATAGAGGAAGAGGTCTCGCCCGCGCAGGACTCAGAACCGACTGATCCAGAAGGCAGCGGCGTCACTCCAGGGCCGTCGGGAGGCTCGGGTTCGTCTCCGGGTGAAACTCCTCCGGGTGAAACTCCACCTCCAGAAACGCCTCCGGTTGAAATTCCTCTGGTCGAAACGCCTCCGGTTGAAACGCCTCCGGTTGAAACGCCGCCGGAAACGCCTCCGATTGAAATTCCTCTGGTCGAAACGCCGCCGGAAACGCCTCCGGTTGAAACGCCGCCGGAAACGCCTCCGGTTGAAACGCCTCCGGTCGAAACGCCGCCGGAAACGCCTCCCGTTGAAACGCCTCTAAATGGGCCTGTCGAAACCCCGCTGGTTGAAACTTCTGCGGGTGGCAAATCGTCGACTACGACGACGCTTGTCTCGTCCGCGAACCCTTCGACGGCCGGTCAGGCCGTGGCCTACACGGCCGCGGTAGGTCCCGCTGCCGCGACCGGAGCAATCACCTTCAAGGAAGATGGCATGGCGATCCCGGGCTGCGCCAAACAAACCATCGTTTCCGGCACGGCGACGACTTGCACCACCACATATTCGAGGTCGGGCTGGCACTCGATCATTGCGGTCTACAGCGGTGACAACAGCCACGCCACCTCCACGTCTCCCACGCTGACCCAAGTGATCCACGGAGACCCGACGACCGTGACGCTGTTGTCGTCGTTGAACCCTTCGACGGTTGGCCAGGCTGTGACCTACACCGCTACGGTCAATCCTGTCACGGCATCCGGCACTGTAGAATTCACGAACTCCGGCAGCCCGATAGCCGGGTGCGCGGCGCAGGTCATCAGCTCGGGCAGCGCGAAATGCACCACGACCTTTTCCGCCGCGGGCGGTCCGTGGATCAGGGCCGTTTACTCCGGGAGCAACACCTACGCCACCTCCACATCCTCCAATTTAACGCAAACGATCAATAAGGCCGCCACCACCACCGCACTCGCCTCATCTGCAAACCCCTCAATTATCGGCCAGGCCGTGACCTACGCGGCCACGGTGAGTTCCGCAGCAGCGACCGGCGCAATCACCTTCAAGGAAGGTGGCGTGGCGATCCCGGGTTGCACCAAAAAACCCATTGCCTCCGGCACGGCGACGACTTGCACCACCACGTATTCGGCAGCCGGCTGGCACTCGGTCATCGCCGTCTACAGCGGCGACAACACGTATGCCACCTCCACATCCCCCACGCTTACGCAGGTCATCCACCAAGACGCCACCACCGTGGCGCTGTCATCTTCGTCGAACCCTTCGACGGTCGGTCAGGCCGTGACCTACACGGCTACAGTCACTCCGACCACGGCAACCGGCACCGTCGCGTTCCGGGAAGCGGGCACCGCCGTCGCGGGATGCAGCGCACAAACAATCAACTCCGGCAAAGCCACATGCACCATGGCAAGCTACGCCAACTGGGGTTCGTATAACATCACCGCTACCTACGGTGGCGACAGCCACTACCTCGGCTCGACGTCCTCCACCTCCACCCAAACGGTCGAACCGCCCTCGGGTGGGCCCGCCCCGCTTCGTTTTTTCTCGCCGACGAGCTTCTGGAATGAAGCGCTACCCACAAACGCTTCGCTGGACCCGAGCTCGGCGGCGATCGTGGGGCCTTTCGATGAAAAGATCATCAGGGAAGAGGAAGCCGGGACAACTCCAGTTGCCATCAACACGACCTCGTGGTCTGTTCCGATTTATACGGTACCTGCCAATCAGGTCACGGTCAAAGTGAGGGTGGCGACTGAAAATATCTGGGCGACACCCGCCCTGCAGGCGGCGTGGGACGCGGTCCCGTTGCCGGCGGATGCTCGGCCGGCGGCCGGGAGCGATAGACATCTCGTGGTGTGGCAGCCGAGCACGGACCGGCTATGGGAGTTCTGGCAGCTCGAAGACACCTCCGAAGGCTGGCAGGCTGGCTGGGGCGGCGCGATGCAGAACGTCTCCTCCGATTCGGGGGTTTACGGATCGGAAGCCTGGCCGGGCTCGGGGACGGGATGGGGCGCGTCGGCGTCCTCGCTGTCGATCGCGGGTGGGCTGATCACGTTGGAAGATCTCGAAAAGGGTGTCATCAACCATGCGTTGGCGATCGGGATTCCGGAAGTGCGTGCCGGGGCCTATGCCTCCCCTGCTCAGCGGACCGATGGGACGGCGATCAGTTCGCTGTCGTTGCCGGAGGGTGCTCATCTGAGGCTGGATCCCAGCCTTGATCTTGCGGCGCTGCACCTCCCGCGATTGACGTTGATGCTCGCCGAGGCGGCACAGCGTTACGGGATCGTCGTCAGGGACCATGCCGCGACCGTATCCTTCTATGCGCAGGATCCGACCCCCACCGGGGCGAATCCGTACGCCGGGCCGCACGGCTACTTCGAAGGAAAGACTCCCGCGCAGCTCCTCGCGTCATTCCCCTGGACCTACCTGCGGCTGCTGAAGCTGGAACTGCACGGCGCCTCCTGAGCGTGGCGACGTCAAGCGGCCATTCGTGAGGCCGAGGTCTGTAGATTTCTTGACGATGTCGGCGTCCATCTCGCGATTCGCGCTCTTGGTTGTGCTTCTACTTGCGCTTGGCGAGGCGACCGGTTGCGGCGATACGCGATCTTCGGCGCTCGCGGCCAGCGCCAGATCTGGGAGCCCGGCGAGTGGCGCCGGGTTGTCCGCCGGCAAGCGGCCATTCCGGTTCTTTTCTCCCACGAGCTTCTGGAACACGCCGCTTCGGGCGCGAGCGCCTGTGGATCGCCAATCGGCTGCGGTGGTGGGCGCTTTTGACGAAGAGGTCGCTCGCGAGGAGCAGGGTCTTCAGGCGCCTTTTATCAACACCATCGCCTACAGCGTTCCGATCTACACCGTGGGCGCTGCGGAACCGACGGTTCGCGTCACGCTCCACCACACGCAGCCACCGCCCTCGCTTCAGGCGGCGTGGGACGCGGTTCCGCTGCCGGCTGAGGCCAAGCCCGCTGCCGGGACCGACGGGCATCTCGTGGTGTGGCAGCCGAGCAGGAACCGGCTGTGGGAGTTCTGGCGCCTTGAACAGACGCCGACCGGCTGGCAGGCGGCGTGGGGGGGCGCAATACGGCACGTTTCCACCAACCCCGGCGTGTACGGGCGAAAGGCTTGGCCGGGCGCGAGTCCCTACTGGGGTGCCTCCGCGTCTTCGTTGTCAATCGCCGGGGGGTTGATCACGTTGGAAGATCTCGAAAAGGGTCAGATCAATCATGCGTTGGCGATCGGGATTCCCGATGTGCGTTCCGGGGTCTACGCCTCGCCTGCTCGGCGGACGGACGGGACGGCGATCAGCTCGCTGTCGTTGCCGGAGGGCGCTCATCTGAGGCTGGATCCCAGCCTTGATCTGGCGGCGTTGCATCTGCCGCACTCGACGTTGATGATCGCCGAAGCGGCACAGCGCTACGGGATCGTAGTGAGGGATCACACCGCGAATGTGACCTTTTATGCTCAGGACCCTGTACCCACTGGGACCGAACCATATGCTGGTCCGCAGGGCTACTTCGAAGGGAAGACGCCGGCGCAGATCCTGGCTGCCTTTCCTTGGGATCACCTGCAGCTCCTCAAGATGGAACTGCACGGTACCTGATGAGGTCCCCCTTGCCTGCGAAACTATCCCCTTCGGCTACCATGCCGCGCTGAACGTCGATGCCCAACTCTCGAGCCGAACGGCAGCTGATTCTGCTCAGCGCAGGCACCGCCACACGACGACTGGGCATGCGCGAGGAGGCCGGTAGGCTCCTGGAGGGAGTCGATTGGCCGCGACTCACCGAAACGCTACGTAGACGTAGGCTGTTGCCCACTTTGGGCCCACGTATCCTGGAGTTGGCACAGGGCAGCGCGAGCGAGGATTTTGCCGCGGCGATGGAGCAGGCGCTAACGGTGGGACGCCGGCACGGAGCCTTTCTGCAGATCATCTCCCTGCGGGTGATGGCTGCGCTGGCCGCCGAGGGGATTCGCTCTGCCGCATTGAAGGGCCCGCTGCTCGGCGAGGCGATCTACGGCGATTCCGGTAGGCGTCTCTCCAGCGACATCGATCTGCTCGTCTCGCCGGAGCAGTTGCGGGCAGCGGTGGAGGTGGTGCGCGGACTGGGTTACGACGCTCCGACCGACTACGTCGAACGCTGCGGTCTGCCTCGGCTGCACTTCGCGCTTGCACACCAGCGGCGAGAGCGGCCACCGGTGGAGCTGCACTGGCGCGTCCACTGGTACGAGCAGACATTCGCGTGCGAGCGGTTGCTGCCGCCCACCTGCGAGCCACAGGGCGGCTGGCGTCCGGCGCCCGCCGACGAGCTGACCGCGCTGCTGCTGTTCTACGCGAGGGATGGTTTCGTCGACCTGCGCCTGGCAAGCGACCTGAGCGCCTGGTGGGATGCTTGCGGCGCCGACTTACCGCCCGGCGCGGTCGAGGAGCTGCTTGGCGTCTATCCCGCGCTCGCGCGCGTCATTCGGGCCGCGGTCAGGGCGGCCGAGAATACGGTGGGCCTGCCGGCAGCGAGGATTATCGAACACATGCCCAGGCTGGATCTTCGCGAGCGCATGGCTGTGCGGCTCGCCAACCCCAACCCGCGCGCCAGCCAGTCACAGCTCTACGCCGATATGGGATTGATCGATGGGCTGCTGATGCCACGGGGAAGCTTCGGTGCGTTCGTACGGCGCCAGGTGATACTCCCGCCCGAGGTCCTGGACGAGCTCGACCGGCGCGCGCCAAAGCAGCGGGCGAGATCGTCTCTGAATCGCGGCGTCGGTATGCTCGGCCGGTATGGGCTGACGGCGGCTCGTCTGGTGCGTGCTCCTGAAACGTTGCGCTGAGCGACCTTGGTGCCATGAAGAGACACGCGCCGGAAACATCGGCATATCACTTCGGGCCGAGCACCGATCACGTCGGGGGAATGGCATCGGTCATCACGCTCCTGGTCACACAAAAGATCGGCGCCGAAAGGGTCATGGCTGTAGCGACCTGGGTACCGGGATCGCATATCAGATCCGGGTTGCTGGCTGCGCGGGCCGTGGCGCTTGTGCTCCGCCTTCCTCGCCGCACCGCCATACATGTGCATATGTCGGAGGGGGGTTCCTTCGTTCGTGAGGCCGCAATCCTGGCGGCCGCCAAGCGCCGACGCCTGCCGCGCGTCGTCACGATCCACGGCCCCGCCTTCGCCGACTTCAGCGAGCGCCGGCCACGCTTAGTCGGAGCGGTGCTGCGTATGGCCAGTGCCGTCACCGTCCTCAGCGACCTCGATTTCGTCGCGGTCCGCCGTGTGGCTCCAAGCGTCCACGTGGAGATCCTCCCAAACCCGATGATGCTCGACGTGGACGCCGGTCCTGTCGCCCAGACGCCCGAGTTGGTGCTGTTCGCCGGCGAGGTTGGATTGCGCAAGGGCGCTGACGTGCTGCAGCGGGCGTGGGGGGCCGTCGCTTCCCGCCGTCCGCTCGCCAGGTGCATCATCGTCGGGCCGGCCACTGAGCTGCGCCTTCCGGAGACGGAGCGACTCGACGTTCGTGGTCCTGTCGATTCGGAGAATGTGAGGAAGCTAATTCGCCAAGCGCGCGTAGTTGCGCTCCCCTCCCGCGGCGAGGCGTTGCCGATGATCTTGACCGAGGCGATGGCGGCAGCGAGGCCGTTTGTAAGCACTCCGACCGGCGGCACAGCCTCTCTGGCCGTCGGCGGGCTCATCGTTCCAGTTGAAGACCATCAGGCGCTCGCGGAAGCCTTGATCGAACTGCTGGCCGACCCCGAACGCGCTCAGTCGCTCGGGACCGCCGGGCAAATGTATTGCCGGGATACAATGAGTCCTGAGGCCGTCGGTGTCAGTCTCGCGCGGCTCTACGGCATCTGATGGACCCGCGCTGACAGATCCTCCTTCACGGTGTCATGGCCTCTCCGTCAGCCCACCCACCCACCCACCCACCCGGGTGTCGTCACAGATGTGAGCGCACGTCACCTTGTCACAAACGCGGGCACTTCGACGGGCGTTGTAACTCTTCTCCCGACCGCGGCAAGAAGATCCTCGTGGGTGAGGCCGTCGGCCTCCACGGCGACCGTGAGCCCACGACTGCCGAGCTCATCGGCGATCTGGATTTGGTGATCGTCGACATGCTCATTCCAAGCGGCCCGACGCGGCACGAGCAACGGCGATTTGCCAACCTCGAATGCTGCCAGGGCCGTCCCGATGCCCGCGTGGGCAATGACCACATCCGCCTCACGCATCGCCTCAGTCAGCTCTAGTTCGGGAATCGTGTCGTGTGCTGTAATCCCAAAGCCGCTGACATCGGTATCGCCTGTCTGCCACAGGACGTCGGTCTCCGGTGGAAGGATCTCAAGGAGACGACGTATGAGGCGCGGAAACCCGTATCCACGATATGTCCCTATGGTGACCACGACTTTCTCGAGTCGCGGTTGGTTGGCGTCGGGAAGATCTGCACGTACAAATGAATCAAACACCGAACCGCTGTAACCCCATTTCCCGGACGACCACTGGGGAAATTGCGCATACAGATTGACGCCGGGGATTCCGCTGATTAGGCGCCCCGTGACGGAGGGACCCTCGACCCGGGCTGAGCACTCTATGTAGTGGCAGCGGAGCCGGCGGGCGCGCGCCAGCCCGAAAAATGGGAGTGCGACCGCAGAGCCCGTGCTGACGGCCGTATCCAGGTCTCGATCGCGCAAGATGCGACCTGCCGTCACCAGGTTGCGCGCCACGTTCAGGGGATCGCGTCCGCCCACAAATGGCACGAACTCGACGTTCTCGCCATCGAGCAGCGAGCGGCTTTGTGGCGTGTCGAATGTGACCCACCTAAACGGCCCATCGACCCCCGACAGGCGCCCATGCAGGTAATGCAGCTCCTTCAGATGGCCACCGGTGGAGGCTACAAGCAGGGTGCTCAAATCGATGCCCACTCTCTGAGTGCCAGCGGTTGTTGTGTTGGCACAATGTCTCCCCAATACTCCGAGACCAGTTCTCGGGTATTGCGGATGTTTGCCCTGCTGGAGGCGCCGAAGACGATGGACGCGACGTTGGGCTGGGCGCAAACCCACTCGATGGCCTCACAGGGTGGTATGGCCCCAGAAGCGTAGACCGACATCGCCACCGCGCGGAACTGGCGCTCACGCAGCGCGGCCTCATAGGCCGCAAAGCCTCCACACATGCGGAAACCGATCTTGTTGATGTTGGAGCAGACGATCGGGTTATCGATCTGAAGCTCTTCCAGTACGTCCAGCAGCGCTGGCATATTCATCGTGATGAACCCAGGCTCGGCGTCGTACCGATCTTTTACGTGTTCGGCGAAGATGCGAAACGCATCCTTGAACCCCAGGCCGAGCAGCAGGTCGACGACCACGTTCTGGAGAAAAATGACTGGCGTGCTCAATCCTTGGAACATCTTCATCTCCGCGTCGATGAGCAGGGTGGTCATGCCCTCGATGTCTTTTTTGGCCATCGAGGCGCCCCCGCGGATGGCCGCGTCCATCAGGCCCTCGTCGGGAAGAAATCGTTTGACCGCGCCAAGCATCCCATCCTCGGTCACCGCGTTCGCGTACTTGTGCGCGTAGGGCATGCCCGGGTAGAAGATGAAGTCGGCGTATCTGTCGGGATCCGCGCGTACGTGATCGCATACCAGGGAGATCCGGTCGTGCGTGGTGCACATAAATGTCCGCACGCCCTCCTCATAAGCCGCGTCGAGCACGTCGATCACCGCGCCGATCTCCTGGAAGCGCAATGCCTGGGCACGGGCCTTCTCCTCGGACATGTGGTTCACGCCGAAGAACTGGTTATCGCCGAAAAGCAGTCGGTCCATTACGTTCTCCAGGTCACCGCCACCAGGGGCGGAGTCGCTTTGATGGCTTCCGGCGCACGGGTTCGGGGGCAGTCCCATCGGCGACAGTCGAGACGCCCTTCTCGGCGTCCGCGATCAGCATGCCGATGATCTTGTCCGTGACTCCCGCGCTGGCGAAGCGATTGACGCCGTCCGTGCGGCGTTCCCTCACGCGCTGGACGAACGCGCCGATCTGGGCGCTGTACTCCTCGCCGCGCAGATAGAACCACACCGGCTCGGTCAGGTCGGTGGTGTAGCGGACGTTCCAGCCATGCTTGTACCCGACGGGAGGAGTTGCCGTGTCCCGGAGATATACCTGGCATTCCTGCCGGTCGACGAAGATCCGTCCCTTCGTGCCCCAGACGGCGATGCGGGTCGTCATCTTGCGGCAGGACTCATCAGACCAGTTGACGGAGATCTGGGCTGTCGTGCCCTGGGGGTAGTACAGGGTGCTGAAGACTTCATCGTCGATCTCGCGCGAGAACACACTGTTCAGCGCCGTCCCGCCGACGCCCACAGGTTCGCCGACATACCAGTTGACGAGGTCGAGGACGTGCGCGGCGTAGTCGTACAGGCACCCGCCGCCCTCGGTTCGTCGGCTGCGCCACGTTGCGCCCTTGGACTTCAGCACGACAGGCCCGTATGCCTCGCCCAGGACGTGGGTGACCTCCCCGATCGCGCCAGTGTCGAGCAGTCCCTTGACCTCCTTGAACGCTCCGACGAATCGGTTGTGGTAGCCGACCTGCGTCACCAGGCCTCGCTCGTCGCCGAGTGCGGCTAGCGCGCCCGCGTCCTGTGGGTTGAGCGTGAAGGGCTTCTCGCAGAACACGTGCAGGTCGCGCTCGAGGGCGGAGCGGACCATCGTGGCGTGGGAGCTGGAAGGGGTCGCGATCACGACGGCATCCAGATCGGCCTTGCCCAGCATCGTGTCGAAGTCGGAGTACGTCCTCGCCCCGGTGTACTTCCTCATTACGCCAAGGACATAGCTGGACGAATCGCAGATCCCGGTCACATCCACGTCTGGGTGTGCATTGACGAGCGCATAATGCGATAACCCCATCTTGCCCAGGCCGACGACTCCCACCTTGATCACAGCGTCTGCTCCCAACAAGGGTGGAAAGGGGTCGGCAGGGGCCCCGGGATACCGATCCATGCCCCATGAAACGGTCGTGTCATAGGTGGCTGGGGTCAGGGAGCGAGGAGCTTGCACGACTGCACGCGATGCCAAACACGAGCAGGAACGCCACGGCGAGAGGCGCTGCCGAAAGTGTATTTTCGGTGACGGAAAACACAGCGAAAGCGATTCCAGCAGCGCCAAGGTCAGCCCGAACTCGCGGAGGGGCACGCCGGATTGACGAGCACAACGTCAGCGTGATCGTCATGAGCAGAATGACACCCCCGACAAACCCCTCTTCGAGCAGCATATGGATGTACTCGTTGTGTTGTGCGGTGAAGCCCTGGGGGCTCCCAGGAATCTTGACGACGAGGGGACCGGCTCCGATGCCGCGACCAAATGCGAGATTTACCGTCGCCTGTTTGTATGTAAACGCCCAAGCTTGGAGACGTCCAGAGGCAATTTCGTGCTTGACAGTGTATCGCGCCGCATCATAGGTGGTCGCATGTTCATCGCGTTCAATCAGCCCAGACGCAAGTACCGCGACGCCTACGGTGGCGACTGCGCCGGCAAGCGCCAGCTTGACGGGTCCAGCTACGCCTTTTGCTGAGAGCTGGTGGCGGGTGAATCTTACGAGGACAGGAACCGCTACGATGACCAGCGCGAGCACCGCACCGCGGCTGAGACTGGCACCGAGGATAATCACATTCATAAAACCAAGCCCCTTGGCCCATCGCCATTGCCCTCTCCGATATAGCGCCAGGCAGGCGATCACCGAGTAAAGACTGAGGGCGCCGAGCCACGCGGCAATCGTCGCGCCCTCCAGGCGCGGCGGGGTGGAGCCTCGAAACAGCGATAGGACCCCCGCGGCTTGAAGGGCAAGCCCGATCAGCACGCTCAAGATCGGCACCCAGGCAAAGATCTTGAGCAGCTGACGATCGCGGCGCCAGTCCCAGTTGATGGCAAATACCAGCCATCCCAGGCATAGGGTTGCCAAGCTATCCGCCGCCTGTGTGTTGGTCAGGCCCGGCAACGGGGTCGCGAGCAGCTCGGTCACTACGGCGACTACCCCGTACGCGACGAGCGGAGCGCACTTTCGGCGGTCGATGCCTCGGCTGAGAAGAAGCGGCAGAGCGCAGGCGTAGAGAACGAGCTTAAACGTTTCCGGCCGGCCGGCGGTGGAGTTTGCCCCAAAAATTAGCGTCGGTTCGATGGCGAGGAGGGTGATGCCCGCCGCAAACAGGAGTGCCGGCCTGGTCAGTGCCGTGGCGATGGCGGCGCAAACGACCAGCAACCCCACGGCCTCGATGGGCGACTTCGCCGCCATGGCACCGATCGCAAGAGACGCTATCGCCGCAAACCCGAGCACTGTCCGCGGCCAGGGCATGTGTTCGATCTGCCCGAATGGAACTCTTAACGCGCGCGATGATTGATGGTAGGGCGTCGCTGGATTGAGTCTAGTCATGACGTGTCTTGGATCGGATAGGATTACCCCGCATCGCCTACAACGCTTAGCGGCATGGATTCCTTATGCTGTGCCCTACAAGTTTCAGGGCGCAACTGTGGTTGGTTGTGGGAGCGAGACTGGCGGCGACACGAGGAAATGCGTCCAAGTGCAGCGGGATTCTGAAGGATTAAATTTCGAGCAAGCTCTGGGTACGCTGCGTCGGCGTGCGCCGCTGATCGTACTCTGTTGTGTGCTCGCCGCCGCGGCGGCGTTTGGGGTCTCCAAGCATCAGACGAAGAAGTACACGGCGACCGCTTCGCTGGTCTTCGGCAACAGCCCGCTCAGCCAACAGATCGTCGGACTATCGGCCAGCGGCGCCGGCGGGGGTTCGCTGACCCAACAGACCAGCAACGTCGAACTCGTTAGGGGCGGCGACACGGCGGCTGTGACCGCGAGCGTGCTCGGCCGTGGACTGACTGAGGAAGCGGTCAGCGAAAGCGTGAGCATAGCCGCGCAGGGAGAATCGAACGTCGTCGACCTCTCGGCCACCGCGCACTCTCCGGCGCTTGCGGCCCGCATCGCGAACACCTATGCCAACCAGTTCGTGCGCCAGCAGCAGCGCGCCAACGGCCGGTACTTCAAGTCCGCTCTGGCGCTCGTGACCAAGCAGCTGGCGAAGCTCACCCCAGCACAGAGGCTCGGCCAAGACGGGCTCGGTCTCGAGGATCGGGCACAAACGCTGAGCCTCCTCAAAGAACTTCATTACAACGACGTGCAGGTCTCCCAGGAAGCGTTGCCGCCAAGCAGCCCCACCTCGCCAAAGACATCGAGGAATACGGCCCTTGGTGGGCTGTTGGGTCTGCTCATAGGGCTTGGTCTGGCCTTCACGCTCGCTGGTTTTGACCGCCGGATCAAGGGGCCGGAGGAGTTGGAGGAGATCTATCGCCTGCCCTTGCTTGGGGAAGTGACCGAGAGCGCGGCGCTTGGGCGCTCCCGGCGGCGCGGTGGACAGGGAAGGGCGGCGCTTGCACCCGCGGAGGCCGAGGCGTTCAGCCTGATCCGTGCTCATCTGCGCTTCTTCAATATCGATCGCGACCTACGCACAATCTTGATCGCCTCACCCGCGCCGGGTGACGGTAAGACCACGATCGCCCGCGGCCTGGCCGAGGCGGCGGCGAGGTCGGGCTCGCGGGCGCTGCTCGTGGAGGTGGATTTGCGCCATCCGATGCTCGCTCAGCGGCTCGACATCCAGCCCGGCCCGGGTCTGGCTGAGGTGCTCATCGACGCACTCGCGACCGGCGGCGCCACACAGTCGGTCCCCGTGGGGGTCGCGCCCGGAGAGGGGATCGACGGGCGGACGCTGGACGTGCTGGTTGCGGGCGCGGTGCTGCCTCCCAATCCAGGCGAGCTGCTCGAGAGTCGCGCGATGGATGCCTTGCTCAAGCAGGCGAAGTCTGCATACGACATCGTTGTGATCGACACGCCGCCGCTCATTGCCGTCTCGGACGCATTCCCGCTGCTCACGAGGGTTGACGGCGTTGTGATCGTTGGCAGGGTCGGGCACAGCCAGCGGGAGGCCGCGGAGCGGCTCCGCCGGGTCCTCTCAAGCAGCCGCGCGCCACTGCTTGGGGTCATCGCCAATAGCTCGAAGGCGGGCGGGGGATCCGCCTACGCCTATGCTGAGAGCCGCAAGTCCTCTTCCTCTTCCGGCGCCGCGTTGGACAATGGCGCCTCTGCATCGAACAATGGTTCCGCGCCCGACGAGCTCATCCCGACCGTCAAGACCTGAGGCGGCCGAACAACGAGGGAAGCCGGCTGGCGTTTCGTGGCAAGCCCGGAACGTATCGCGTCTGTCTGTGTACCCCTCGCCAGGAAAGATATGACTGGGACAGGCATCCAAAGACCGAGGCCCGACTCGACGCGGTTTGGCGTCATCGCCTGGTCAGAGATTCTCCCCGTGCATCTTTCGCCTCGCGGTCAACGTACCGAACATCTCGTCAAAGCATTGAAACACCATGGTCGGGTCGAGAGGATCGGAGAAAAGAACATCCCCCGATGGCTGGCGGGCGACGGTGAACGGACGGGGTCGTCATGGTATCGGCGTTTGGCGCGAACTCTCATGTCGCATGTCTTGATTGATAAGTATGAGATCACCGCCAGGCAATCGTTACGTCGTTGGTCGCCAAAAATCGACGCTGCCGTGTTGGTGGGATATCCGTGCTCCCCGCTCTCATTTGCCGCTCATAAGCTGGTCCGTTACGACATACCTTATCTTGTCGATATCGGTGACCCGTGGATTCTCACCAATCCATATCCGGAAGGGGGCCGGTTTCAGCGATGGCGGGCCGCACGTCTGGAGCGCAAGCTATGGGCCTCTGCGCGGGGGGTGATTGTGACCACCCAGGGCCAGGGCGACGCACTTAGGCGCCTATTTCCACATCTGCGCGTCCTGGTCCGACCCAATGGCTACAATTCTTCTGAAGTCAAAATCGGCTCCCCTCGGCCAAACGTAACAGAAGCTCCCGGCAACGAATTGCGATTGGTGCATTATGGCAGTCTGTATGGCGCGAGGGTCGACTTCGTGGGGATCTTCAAACGGCTTGCTGAGAGCGGTAATTGGGATAGAATTACGCTTCGTCAGTATGGCCCCGATTGGGGAAGGTCCCTCGAGTCAATCGCAAGCGGCATAGAGGTCGATCATCGGCCGCCGATTTCTTGGACGGAGGTTCTTGCGGAGGCGCACACCTTTCACGCGGCCATCGTGATCGGCTGGCAAAATCCGACGCAAATGCCGAGCAAGACCGTTCAGTATCTGACCCTGCCAATTCCCAGAATAGCCATGGTAAACTCCGGCGTCGACGACGCCCTGGCCGCATACGTGGCGGATCGGCCGGGTTGGGCCGTGATCGAGGATAAGAGCCGCACGTCCCCCGAGATTGTTGCATCGCACCTCTCAAAGCCTTGGCGTCCAATCGACCTGCAGGCACCCGAGTCGGAGTCGTGGGAGGCCGTGGAGCATACGTTGGGTGACTTCGTCGTCGACGTCACAGCGATGCAGCCCGCCAAACAGCTTATCGCAGAGACCCAATTACAGGAGTTCTAGTCCGCCTCATGCCCAGGGTCGAAGTGTTTAGCTGGAACCCGCGTCACTCTCGTTTGCCGCTCGCGTTGACTGAGCGGCTTCCGATAGAAATAGGTCGTCGCGTAAACAACTTTGGCGACCTGCTTGGCCCCATGCTGGTCGCACGGATCCTGGCCAAGTATCAAGTCGATCCTCGCGGGGCGCCCCATGACCGCAGGTTGCTTTCGGTAGGGTCCATTTTGCATTTTGCCCGTGACCACGATGTCATTTGGGGCACCGGTGTCAACGGGAAGCGGCCCGACACCGACTATGTCTTCGGCGCACTGGATGTGAGGGCTGTCCGAGGTCCCCGCACCCACGAGTTTCTTTCCCGCCGCGGCATCGACGCGCCGGCCGTCTTTGGTGATCCTGCCCTTTTACTGCCTTGCGTCATGCCCGAGCTCGTCGAGCACGCACGCGCTAAGCATCATCCCCTTACGGTCATCCCCAACCTCAATGACTTCTCGGCGTATGAGCCCGCGCCTACGCTTCTCGATCCCCGTTCCCCAGTGGGAGTATGTCTCAAGCGTATTGCTCAAAGCGAATTCGTTGTCGGCTCGTCTCTACACGCGATCGTTGTGGCCGAGTCGTTGGGCATTCCCGCCCGCCTCATCTCATCCACGGTCGAGGACCCCTTCAAGTACGAGGACTACTATCTGGGCACGGGCCGTCCGGACGCTAAAGTAGCCCGCACCATCGAGCAAGCCATATGCATGGGTGGTGAAAGCGGTCCCATTTTCGACGCAGCCGAGCTGCTCGATGCTTTCCCCCTCGACCTTTGGCGTTTGCAGTGACGCGCCCTGCCAGCTAGTTCCGCAGCCTCTGGGCCACGGAAGTTGCGGCACCGCTGAGAACGTTCCTCGCCATTGACAGGTTGAATGGGGATCGCGGCAAACCGAACTCGCGCTCCAGCGTTCGACGAATGGGCCATGCGAATCCGGCCGCTCTGTCACCGGACCAGTTCTCGCCAGTCTCAAGAGTGTAAGCGGCTCCCCGAAATGGGAGGGGTCGCAGTGGTGTGCCAACGGCGCTAAAGTGCTCCAGCGCGACCTTGTGGGATCCAAGTAGCTCCCTGACGACGAACTCTCCAAAGCCTTCGTAGAGTGCGTCCTGCGTCGCGGTCACCGGTGGATCGGCCGGTCCATATAAGTCTTGGCGTATCACGAACGATGTGCCGCACCGTTCATGGAAGTTGTTGATCTGACGTACCAGGCCCCGTCGCTCGTAGTAGACATATCCTTTAGGGATATACCAGCCAGTGGCGCTTGGGCGGTCGTTGACGAATCCGGCGAGGCGCCGGCTGATGAAGTCGTCGGCATCAAAGGGCATTATGTGGGTCGCTGGGTGTCTGCGTGCGGCCAGTACGCCCACTGCCAACTTGGTCCCCTTATCGCGAAGAATGGCCTCGCGGTCAATCTGCGCGCCAGGGTGATCGCTCGGCGCCGAAAAATCGACCACAACTGTCTCCACCGTCTTTGGTGTGGCAAAGCTCAGTGGCCTGTTGGCGACGACAACCGCTCGGAAGTTTGGATCGTTTTGCGCACAAACGGAGGCAAGCGTTCGTCGCAGCAATTGCTCCACCCGGCTGTAGTCGGTGGCGTTGTGTGGGTGCCGGACTGAGGTGATGAAGACAAGCACAGTGAGTCGAGACTTTACTTGGAAGTCCGCCGTCGCGCGCCATGGGGCAGGCCGGAGCCGGTTCGGTCTCCGCCACGACCGACGCACGGCGGGCCGGAGCCGGTTCAGCCCCCGCCAGGACGGACTCGCGGCGGGCCGGAGCCGGTTCGGTCTCCGCCAGGACGGACGCGCGGCGGGCCGGAGCCGGTTCAGCCCCCGCCAGGACGGACTCGCGGCAGGCCGGAGCCGGTTCGGTCTCCGCCAGGACGGACGCGCGGCGGGCCGGAGCCGGTTCAGCCCCCGCCAGGACGGACTCGCGGTGGGCTGTCGGGGCCTCAGCCGGCGGGCTCGGCCCCGATCCCCTTGCCACGCCTGCGGGCCAGCAGCAATGAAGGAACTCGCACCAGTTCTCGCCATGAGTCCTCGCCGGTATATCGCAGCGATGTGAGATAGATGGCTGATACCAGAACGGTCTGAACAGCCAGATAGCCGAGTTGGGCCACACCACTACTTCCGGGATGCCAAAGGTGGGCCACAATAAAACCAGCGCCGCAACCGAGGAGGCCGCTTAACATCGGGCCAAGCCATCGTAGAAGGTATTTGGAGATCTGTATGCCGATGTGTTGGCGAAGCGCGCGCAGCCGCAGCGGCCAGACGAGATACTGCCGGACGGTCACAGCGACGGCGACTGCTACCACCCCCCAGTGGACCGCTACTACAATCACAATCACGCCGACGATGCTCTGGGTAGCGGTGATGAACAGCGCCGATTTACCTGCACCGACCGCAATCAGTGCGTTGCGGTCGAAGACGATCACCGAGTTCAGCGCGCCCAACAGGCAGAGCACCTGCATGATGAGCACCGATGGATGCCAGTGGCTGCCGAAGATCAACGGGATGAGCTGGGGCGCAAGCAGCGCGAGTAGTGAAAACGTGAGAATGGAGACCGAAGCGCTGAAGCCGGTGAGACGGTAAAACGCATTGACAAGTCGCTCGGGAGTATCTCGCAGCTTCGATAGCGTGGTCAGCGAAACCGCCTCGATCACCGACGTCTGCACTTCGATCATGATTGAGACGATCCGATTGCCGATGTAGTAGTAGCCCACCGCCGCTGCGCTTAGATAGATGCCGATGAACAACTTGTCGGCCTGTGCATTCAGGAATCCAAACATCTCGATTCCGAGGACGCTTATCCCCACAACGCGGAGAGCATGTAGCGACGCGCGACGCACGGCGATCCCCGGACGCCATGGGGTGATCGTCCAGAGCACCACGACCTGAACGGCGCTGGTAATCAGGGTTTGTACGACGAGGCTCCAGACTCCGCCCCCGAGTGCCGCGACCGTGACACCTGCCGCGCCGCCTATGACTGAACCAAACAGAGTGCGGATGCTCAGCGACCTGAAGGCGAAGTCTCGCTCGAGTAATGCCTCCTGGGTGCCCGCCAGGGCGCTGAGGATCAGTGCCGGCGAGAGTGCCCGCAGTACACCCGCGAGTTCGGGCTGGTGAAACGCGCGACCAGCCAGCGGGGCCATCAGGATTGTCAGGATGGTCAGACCAACGGCAGATGCCATCGAGATCCAAAATGCCGTGTCGCAGTCTGCCTGTGTCACCTCGGCCTTCTGGATCAGTGCGCTGCTGAAGCCCTGTTCGGCGAGCAACGTGAACAGTGTGATGAACACCGCGGCGAGAGCGGCAAGTCCGAACTGCGAAGGAGACAGCAATCGGCCGAGGATGGCGAAGACCAGCAGCGACAGCAGTCGGTTGCCCCACCTCCCGACGGCTACCCAGCCGACGGAGCGGAAGATCGTCGATCGCAGGGCCCCCTCGGCCACCGCGCTGCGGTCGTTTGACAGCAGGGTATGACGTTCTGGGAGCAGTTCTTGAGCCTGCTCGCGAATCTGCTCGGCGTCCGCGACTGGATTCAGGCCCGTGCCATCCCCGGCGATGGGATGCGGAGACTCGGGGTTGGTGTCTGACACTGGCCGTATATAAACAGATAAGCCGCCTGCTCAGGCTCACGTTGGACGCATACGAGCTAATCTGCATGGCCCCTGAACTCAAACGCGCTCGCACGAGGAGCAGCAGTGATCGGCGTCGGAGCGGCACCAATCAAGAACGACAACCCGTATATCGCCCTGCTGTACACGGCGCTGCGGGCTCAGGGCGTCTCGGTGCAGGCGGCCGACCTGCGTCCGTGGCGGCTCCTTGCGGGAGGGCAGGGGTATGAAGCGCTCCACATACACTGGCCGGAGTACGTCATGGTTGGCGCTGGGAGCGGGTTGACTCATGAGATTCGTGTGAGGAGCGCTGCGCTCGCGCTCCATGCCAGCGTGCGCTTACTGCGGGCGCGCGGGGTCAGGATCGTGTGGACCGCGCATAACATCCGCCCGCACGACCCGGACGTTCCCGCCTCGCAGATCGATCTGTATCGCTGGCTTGGGCGGGAGGCGGATGCCGTTATCGTGCATACGCCCCATGCGGGTCAACTTGTTCGTGAACGCCTGGGCCGAACGGGACCCATGTATCTGGCCCGTCACGGGAACTACCTGGGCGCCTACGCTTCACCGAAGCTGGATCGGAAAACGTTGCGTGGTAGGTATGGCTTTGACGATACAGATCAGATCCTGCTTGCGTTTGGTCAGATCCGCACGTACAAGCGACTCGTGGAGTTGGTGGGTGATTTTGAGGCCTCGACCCCGCCCTCCGCCCATCTGATCATCGCGGGCGCACCAAAGGATACCGGCGTCACGCAGGAGCTCAAAAGAATGGCGGCAGCCAATAACCGGGTTGTCCTGCTGGATCGTTACATCCCCGAGCGTGAAGTCGCCGAACTCTACGCGCTGGCTGATCTGGCGGTACTTAATTACTCAGAGGTATTTTCCAGCGGCGCGCTCTTGCTCGCACTCTCGTTGGGGCTCGCTGTTCTCACGCCCCGCCAGGGAACTGACGAGTTCGTCGGCAGGCCCGCTTTATTTGCCTGGGAGGCGTCCCCGTTTGAGGTCATGAGTGAGGCACTCGATGTCGCTGATGACCTGCGGCGGAGCGCGGCATTGGCGGCAGCCCGCACCCACGACTGGGCCGACTCCGCCCGCGTGCATATCCAGGCCTATGAAGGCGGTCCACCCAACCTTCCGTAAGTCGGCGGGAGCGATGCACTATCGCTGGAGGATCACTTCGGCCGCGCAGAAGGAGCAGGCCTTCGCCTGACCACTTGCGCGGTCCAACGAGGCGAGTGACGGGGTCGTTGCCCCCGTCGCGACGAACCGGGAGATCGCGAACGTTTCGGTTTTGGTGACGCCCGCGAGGCGGAAGCCGGCGGGTGGGCTCCTTGGCACGGCCGGGGCTTCAGGTGCGCCGACCGTGCGCAGGTGGCGCAGGCCAACGAAGTCCACTTCGCGGACCGCGGGGACTTGGCTGGAGACGGTGTTCAAGGGGCCCATGTAGATCGAAAGCGGAAGTGCGGCGAACCGCGCTGCGACGATTACGCGGGCGCCCGCCGGCTTTGTCAGCGCGTGGGCGACGCCTCGCCAGTTGTCACGCTGGTAGGCCGGAATCAGGTTGGCCGCCGCAATCATCGCCAGCGAGATCGCGCACAGCGCCCCGCCGAGCAGTGCGCCGCTGCGCCGCGCGCGCTCGGCCCCCAGGCCGGCGGCCACCACCACCGCAAACGGGACCCAGAAGGCGAGGATATTGCGTCCGTCGTAGACATCCACCAGGTGGGTCACCGCCAGCAGGATGGGCAGCACGATCGCGACGATGGCGACAACTGCAGCATCCAACGCTCCCGCCCGCTCGCGCTCACTTCCACGCCGAAGCACAAGGGCGATGGCGCCCACCACGAGCAGTACCGCGAGCACCGTGGCAAACAGCACCAGCGGTCCGAACACCCCGACGGTGAACAGCTTGATGCTTTCGGTGATGCGCCCGCGCAGCGCCAGGTCTTCGATCCAGTTGCTCTTGCCCGCCGCCCGCTGGCTTGCGGCCAGTGGCAGGAGCGCCAATCCCGCGAGCAGCACCGCGCTGGTAGGTGCCCAGATGCGGCGCCAGCCGAGTCGTCTTGCCAGGATGAGTGCCTCGGGGATGAACAGGAACGCCGCGAAATAGTGCGTGAGCACCGCGAGGATCGACAGGCCGGCCCACAGCGCCAATTGCCGACGCCCAGGGTCTTGCAGCGCACACTGCCAGGCGGCGAATGCCGCGGCACTGAACAGGACCATCAGAGCGTACGCGCGCGCCTCCTGCGAGTAGAAGTACATCGCCGGACTGACGGTCGCCAGCGCCGCCGCCCAGAGCCCGATCCGCGGCGATAGTTGTCGTCCCGCCATATACATGACCGGGATGGTCAATGTCCCGACGAACGCGGAGAAGGAGCGAAAGCCGAGCGGCCCGGCGCCAAAAACCTTCGTCCATGCCCAGACCAGAATGTAGTAAAGCGGTGGCGCCGACTCGCTGTTTGCGAGGTGCGAAAGCATCCCGGAGAATCCGCGATGAACGAGGATCAACGTCGCCGACTCGTCGAGCTCCAGGCTCGATACGTTCAGTGTCGCAAATCGCAGCACGCCACCAAGCACTGTGAGCGCAAGCACGAACTCAATCGGGCTCGGCCGCCATGCTTCACGCTGGCGAGCCAGGCCGACCGCCGGCTCGCGGCGTACTGCGACCTCGGTCACCTCGCGCGCGTCTCGAGCTGGAGCGTCTGGATGCTGCTCCCTGCCATGCCCGACCAACGGTGGGCACGCCGCCGGACTTACGCGGGTACGGTCGCTCGGCGCTGCGGCCAGCCGCTGTCAGGTGTGCTGCCTGCGGCGACGTCGAATCTTTACGCCGCCGTGTGGTCGCCGCCGAGCGCAAGCACGGTGACGGACGTGTGCTTGGCGATCTCGCTGGCAAGCGCGCCGTCCTTGGTGGCGAGGGGCTCGTCCAGGGTCTCGGCGAGCGCGACAAACAGCGCATCGGCCGCGGTGAGGTTGTGCCGCAACGCCCATACGCGCTCACGCAGGGGCAGGGACGGGAACAGCTGGATCGCGATCTCGCCCAGGTCTTCGACGGCACCGCCGGCGCGATCGTCGGCGATCGCGCCGCGGTGTGTCTCGCGGCGCAGCACGGCGAGCACCTCGAAGATGAGCACGTCCGGTGCGGCAAGCTCACCCTCGTCTCCGAACAGCGTGTGCACCTGTTGCGCGACCCCGGTGCCGAGCAGGTAGTCGACGACGGCCGAGGTGTCGAGGACGGTCACTCGCCTCGGTCGCGTATCGCGCGGACGGCGTTCTCGCTCGGCTCATCGAGCGCGACGGCGCCGCGCGCCTTGATGCGCGCGGACAGCTCCGCTGGCGTTGGGCGCGAAGCCGCTCGCGCGAGGACGCCGCGCACGTACTCCGACAGCGACACGCCCGCGACGGCCGAACGCGCCTTCAACGTTCGATGCACCTCCTCGGGAACGTCGCGGACCTGGACAAGAACCCCCATACGCAGCGGGATGATAGCATACGCAACGCATACTAGGTCGGGTGGTTTGGAGCCCCGCCCCGGTGGGCACCTACCGGGCTGACGCCCAGATTTCGCGTGGCCGTCGCATGGCATGATGCGCCCTCGGTGGCGCATCATGCGCCATTTCCGGCGCATAGCGTTGGCCGGCGTGCCCCCGCCTCAGTCGTATGGCCCGACCCCGCGATATAGCGGCGCAGCAGGGGGCTGGTGAACGCCGGATCTGGCGTTTTGGTTCATGCGGTCGATCCCATCGCTGCACCGCGTTGCGTCCGCGCACGGCACGAGTGGTAAAGCCGATCCACGATCCGTCCGATTGGGGGTATGAACTGGGGGTAGAAAGTGTTGTAAGGCACAAGGTCCATTCCCCGGCGTGGTGATCCAATGCTGACTCTCTTCCTAATTCTGCTGGCGCTCGTGTGGCTCGCGGTGAGCGTGGTGGTGATCGCCGCCTGCCGGATGGCTGCTCGCGGCGATAGCGAGCTCGAAGTGGCGACTCACAGCCCCCGTCTGCCGAGCACGTGGGGGACGGTGCGCAACATGATCTTGACGTCACCCCACAGCGACCAGTTGGCGACGTACAGATAGTCCATCGCGCCCATCTCGTTGAGCGGCACGCGTGCCGGACCGAGGATCTGCCAAGGGCCGGTCATCCCCGGCATCAGCTCCAGGCGCCGGCGGTACCACCCCTCCACGCAGCGGTCCTCGTCGATCACCAGCGGCCGCGGCCCCACGAGGCTCATCTCGCCGCGGATGACGTTCAGCAGCTGCGGCAGCTCGTCCAGCGCGCTCTTGCGCAGCAGTCGCCCGACGCGCGTCACGCGGGGGTCGTCGGCGATCTTGAAAAGGCCGGCCTGCGCCTCGTTGCGGTCGGCGCAGCGAATCCTTCAATGCGTCCGCGTCGGGGACCATCGTGCGGAACTTCAACAGGTTGAAGTGCTTGCCGTGACGCCCCACGCGCTGCTGGCCAAAGAAGACCGGGCCGCGGTCCTCGAGCGTGATCGCGACCGCGACCACGGCGAACAGCGGCGCCACCGCCAGCAACCCCAGCGAGGCGCCGGCCAGGTCGAAGGCGCGCTTGACGACCGCCGAGGAGCGCGTCATCTCGAAGCGTCTGACGCCCATCAGCGTGACGCCGTGGAGGTCGTCGAACTCCACCGAGGAGCCCACCACCTCCAGCAGTCGCGGCAGCACGCTGACCCGCACCCCCACCGCCTTCAGCGTGCGCACCAGATCGAGCATCTCGCCACCGTCGGCGCTGGTGGGCGCGACGATCGCGCGGTGCACGTTCCGCGTGCGCGCCAGCTCGCGGATCTCCGAGACCCGCTGCCCCGAGATGGTGTTCGTCGACCACGTCCCGACGTCGTCGAGGTCGAGATATCCCACCAGTTCGGCCTTGACGCCGCCGTGCCCGGCGAGCTTCGAGCGGATCGTTCGCGCCGCGGCCTGGTCGCCGATGAACAGGCAGCGTTCGGCAGGCAACGCCCGCAAGGCAAGGGTGCGGGCGCTCGCCCGGGCGAACACCAGCAGGAGGATCAGCACCAGCCACAGCAGCAGCGCCTCGCGGCGGCTGAGCAGGTCGCCATGAATCACGAAGCCCCCGGCCAGCCACGCGACCAGGGCCCCGAGCGTCGCCACCTGGAAGAGCTTGGGCGCCTCGTCGAGCGTGGTCTTGTGCAGCAGCACGTCGTCGCGGTCGTACAGCCCCATCACCTTGGCGCCCAACAGCAGCGTCAACAGCCCGCAGACGCTCACCCACGTCAGCTGCAGCGACTTCCCCGAGACCGTCGCCAGCACCACGAAAGCGCCGACGATCGCCACCGTATCGGCCGTCAGCAGCGCGCGGCGGAACAGCGATTCGCGCGAGCGGTTCTCAAGCAGGCCCCGCGTCTCGGCGGGCCGCGTTTGGCGTGCGCCGGTGATGCGCATGCGCCGGCGATCGAGCGAGGTGGAGCCTGCCGGATCTGGAGGTGTCTCCGCACTCGGTATGGCCTCCGGAAATGTCATCTTTGTCTCGCTGCCGATGCCCCCGCTCATCGTTTGCCTCCCTGGCGTTTGTTGGCGTTACCCGCTCTCCTCCTCCAGCGGTTCCCCTCCCAGCGACAGGATTCCCATGCCGAATCCCCGCTCCGTGTCAAGAATCAGGTTGACCGCCTCGTTGCGCGAGCGCACCCCCAGCTTCCCAAAAGCCGAGGAGAGATGGCTCTTGACGGTGCTTTCGGCCAGGAACAGCCGCTCGGCGATCTGGCTGTTCATGTAGCCCATCACCACCAGCCCGAGAATCTGCTTCTCGCGGGCGGAGAGTGCCGGCGGAGCGATCTGGCGCCACTGCTGCCGGGGCACGCACACCTGACCCACGCGCACGGCGTGCAGGCAGGGGCCGAGCGCGCCCGCCATCTCGCGCTCCAGCACCACCCCCGCCACGCCGACGGCCAGCACCGCGCGAACCTCCCACCGTTGGATCTCGGGGCAGATCACGACCGCCGTGGCGTGCTCGATGCCGCGCAGCAGCGTTTCCACCCGCTGCGCCGCGGAGGAACTGGCATCCTCGATCCACAGTGCGACGAGCCGGCAGTCGCCCGCGCCGTGCTCGATCAGATCCTCCACGTCCGCGAACGCGGCGAACTCCCATCCCTGCTCCTCGAGCACCGCGCCGATGCGCTCCCGCGGCCCCTCCCGCGCGATCAGCGCGACGGCGGCGCTGGTGTCCAGCGGGTGGCTTGCGGTCTCGGGCTGTCCCAGCGGCGCTCTGGAGGCGGGGGACTCGGGCACGGCAGAGTAACGGTGGGATCGCGGCTGGACTTACGGCCCACCCAGCGTCTCAGAGTTCGACCAGCCGCCCGAGCGTCCCGTCGCCGGGCGAAAGGACGGGCCGGCCGTCGCACTCCACCCAGGCGTGGGCGAGGAACTCCGGGGCGGCCTGGGCGCCGATCACGAGCTTTGCGGGGATCCCTCGCCGAGCCAACAGCCGTGTCAGCACGAGCGAGCGCGCCAGGCAGCGGGTGTCGCCAGGGATCAACTTAAGGGTACGCGCCACGACCCATCCGAGGCTGCGGGCTTCCTCGAGCTGGGCCGCCGCCTGCCCCGGCGCCGTCCGCGGGGGCGGGGACTCCGCGCGCAGCGCCGCGAGCACCGCTTCGATCGGGGCGCGTCGCAGCTCACGACGTGCCCGCAGGTAGGCCGCGACGATCTCGCCGACGAGCCGCGCGCGCTCCCCGGGGCTCCGCGAGCGCTGGGGCGTCAAGCCGCTGCCCTTCGCTGGGCCGTCCATGCCCCGATCAACTCCGGCGGCGCGGGGGTTCTTCCAATACAACACCATATGCCGGTCTCCACCAGGAGACCGGCATATGGTCACTCGGCCTTCCACTCCGTTGACTACGGAGTGGAGAAGGTCAGATCTCCCACGGGCGTCTTGGCGGGGAAGGCGGCATCGGTGGATGCGCCCGTCTTCTGGCCGGCGGTCAGCTCCGCCAGATCTCCATGATCCTCGATCCTGGGGGCCTCGTACTCCTTGGTGTCCTTCTCCATGGTTTCCTTTCGTAGGCGCAGGACGGTGGAGCACAGGATATGGACACTCGTGTGGCCCGCAAGACTAGAAAAAGTACCGGTATGAAAAAAGTACCGGCCTATGCGGGGCGGGGCGCCACCCGGTCGAGTAGCTCGCGCGGGTACTCCGGCCGCTGCAGCGTCCGCAGCCACACGTCCGCCAGGCCGGCGTGCCACAGCCGCCGCGCGGCTCGGGGGCTGCGCGGGTGAGCCGCATCCCGCAGCAGCGCGTCCAGCGGCTCGCCGCGCACGAACGCGCGTACCGGCGCGCCGGCGTGGGCGGGGCCCTCGCTCAGCACCGCCCCGTCGGCGGCGAGCCCGGCGGAGAGGAGGCCGGTGAAGAAGCTCTTGGCGTGCCGGGTGCGCACCGCCTCGGGGATCTGCCCCACCAACCCGTCGCGCAGCAGCGCGCGGTCGCGGGCCGGGTCGAACTGCAGCAGGGGCGGGTCGGTGAGCGCTGTCTGCAACAGCTCGAGGTCGAACAGGAAGGGGTGGCGGCGGTCGATCCGCTCGTCGGTGGACTCGCGGCGCAGCTGGCTGGCGGCGCCGAGCGTCTCGTCCGCGCCAATCAACTCCCGCGCCAGCTCACGCCACCACATCGGGCCGTCGAGCTGCGCGAACCCCCCCTCCTCCTCCCCCCCTTCAAGCGCCGCGAGCGCCGCGGCGTCGGCGGGTGCCAGCAGCGATCCCGGGGCACTCGCTCCCCGCGCACGCCGGCGCAGCCGTTTCACGGCGGCCGGCACCAGCGGGCTGGCGCCGTATTTGCGGATCGCCCGCAGGCGCAGGCGGAGGTCCGCGTCGGCGCCGACTTCCGGGATCCGCCGGGTCAACCTCCAGGCCGCCAGCCATCTCCCGGAGCGCAGCCGGTCGGCGAACAGGTGGGGCGCGTAGCCGAACAGCTCGTCGCCACCCTCGCCATCGAGCATCACGTCCACGCCCAGCTCGCGGGCGCTCGCCATCAACGGCCGCCACACGAACATGTTGGGCGTGACCGGGGGCAGGCTCCAGCGCGCGATGTGCTCCAGCGCCGGCGCCAGGATCGAGGCGCGCTCGTCGAAGGAGATCAGCTCGAGGGGCATGCCGGTGTGGCGTGCCGTCGCTTCGATCAGCTCTCGCTCGTCGGTGGCGGGATGGTGGGGAAACACGGCGGCGAGCGCCACCGCCCCGCTCGCGGGCGCTCCCCGTGCCGCCAGACCCGCCGCCACGCAGGCCGAGTCGAGCCCCCCGCTGAGCCGCAGCGCCGGCCGGCGCGCACCCTCGGCGGCGCGCGCCACAGCGGCGAACGCGGCGTCGCGCAGACGCTCGGCCACCACCTCGCGCGAGCCGGTCGCGAGACCCTCGTAGCGGGGGCGCCAGTAGGGCTCGATCGCGACGGCGCCGGCGGAGAGCTCGACCCGGTGCGCCGGCGGGATGCGCCGCACGCCCTCGAACAGGGTGCGCGCGGGAGGAGTGCCGCCGTGCTCGATCCACCCCGCCAGTGCCAGCCGATCGGGAGCGGGGGTGCGCGGCAGCAGCTCCACCAGCGCGCGCTCGTGTTCGGCAAACAGCGCGCCCCCGCCCACACGGACGTGCACCAGCGGGCGTCCGCCGAGGTGGTCGCGGACGATCGTCGCCGTGGAGCGCTGGCGGTCGAACGCGACCACCACGAACGTCCCGCGCAGGAGCTGGCAGGCTTCGGGTCCCAGCCGCTCGTGCGCACACGCCAGCAGCGCCGACGGGTCGACGTCCAGGGGCAGCCCAAAGCGCTCGCGGAGCGCCCGCGCGTTGGTGAGGCGTCCCGAGATCCAGCACCGCCAGCGCCCAGCGGCGGTCCCCTCCGCGCCGATCACCGCCAGCGCCCCCGCGCGCTCGAGCGCGATGCCGTCCCGCGCGGCGGCGCGGCCGATCAGCTCCACCGCTCGCTCGCCCCACCCCACCGCGAACATCAGCGCTCCGGCAGACGCTCGCACACGGCGTCGGCGAGCTGCGTCGCGTTCACGCCCGGCTGGACGCGCAGGCGGTAGATGCGCTCGGTGGCGGCCAGCGCAGCCGCCAGGTCGAGGTGGCGCACCAGCCGCTCGGGGGTGCGCACCGAGAGGTTGAACGTGCTCGCCAGCAGCGCGAACGGATCGATCGTCGCGAGGCGTTCGACGGGGGGGCCGTGCGTGGCACGCTCCAGCAGGCACAGCCCGCCGAACGGCGCCGAGGACGCGCTGACGCGCGGGTGAAAGCGCCGCTTGTGCGCGAACGCGGCGGGCGGGCCGAGCACCGCGTGCTCCCGCGCCGACAGGCGATCGTGCTCGGTGGCCCGCAGGTGCAGCAGGGTTGCGCCGGGGTGGGCGAGGAGCGCGCCGCGGCGCAGCCGCAGGGCGACCGTGTCGTCGGAAAGCAGCGCGGCCCCGCGGTACAGCAGGGCGGCCGCCAACGACGACTTGCCCGCCCCGGGCGCACCCGCGAACAGCACCGCCCGCCCACCCAACACCACGCCCGAGGCGTGCAGCACCTCCAGTCCCCGCAGGGTCGCCGCCAGCGGCAGTGCTTGGGCGGGGATCAGTGTGGCCCACTGTGCGGCCCCGGGCTCGGGGTCGCACAGCAGCTCGCCGCCGTCCGGTGCGATCAGGATGCGCCCGACACCCGGCGCGTGCAACAGATAGCCGGCGGGGTGGGCGAGTGCGACGGTGAGCAGCGCCGCGTGCCCGTCGCGCAGTTCGCGCACGACCTCGGCGGTGTGCGCGACGGGGCTCCACCGTCGTTGGAGCTCCGGCGGGTCGAGTCGCACCCTCGTTGGTGGGGGGGCGGGGAAGGGGGAGGGGGGAGGGGTTGCGGCGGCGTCGACAGCGTGGGCGTCGAGGTTCAAGGCGGGGGTGGCGTCGTCGACGCCCGAACTCTCCAGATTCTCCGCGCGGTCGTCGATGCCGGGGATATCGAGCTCGGGGTCGATCTCCAGCCGCAGGCCAAACGCGGATGCGCGCACCGTTCGCTCGGGGTGCGCACCGGCGTACGCCTCAGGCCGGATCCGCATCCACGATCTCGATCAGACCGCGCTCGAGCAGGCCCTGGCAGAGTGCCACCAGGTCGTTCTGAATCTGCTCCTCCTCGACCCCGTACTCGCTGGCAAGCTCGGGCACGGCCGCGCCGGCGCTCGGTGCCGCGTCGATCGCTTCGAGCATCCTGCCCGCGGTCGGGTTCAACCCGTGGTACTGACCCGTTTGCAGGTTCAGCACGACGGTCTCCGCGACAAAGCTGCGGTGCACCACGTGCTGGGGCATGCGCACACGGGCGCCGAGCAGTTCGCTGATGGATGGGGAGGTCATGGTAGCTTGAACGGTTTCAGTACTCGGCAACAGTCCCGGTGCGCTGACCGTATCGGATTGCGGCTCGCAGGAGCACAAAGCCCGCGGGGAGCAGCACGATGGAGAAGAGCACTAGCTTGAGCAGCTCCACCGTCGCGGGATGCACCAGCGGCGCGTCCACCAGCAGGTGGCGCAGCAGGTCGGTCGCGGGGGTGAACGGCTGCACTTCGGCCAGCCACCGAATCGACCCCGGCAGCACCTTGACGGGGAAGTACAGCCCGCCCACGATCGCGATGCCGGCGACGATGAACTGGGTCGCGCTGGCGGCCTGCTTGAAGGCCATCACCAGCGCGACGAGGAACAGCGCGAACGGCACGAACGCGATCACGCCGAGCAGCGCCACCGGGATCGCCAGGAAAGCGCTCCCGGCCAGCGGCAGCCCAAAGAACAGGGCGGCCATCGCCAGTGTGAGGATGCCGCTGAGGAATGCGTTGCACAGCGGGAACAGCATCGTTCCGAGGATCCCGTTGACCGGGCCGTGGGCGCTCACCAGGAAGCGCTCGATCGTGCCCGAGATCAATTCCTGGCGCACGTTGCCGGGCATCAGGCCCAGCGAGAGCGTGAGGATCTGCACGATCACCAGGCCGACGATCACAAAGCCGAAGTAGCCGCCCGGGGAGGTGAAGGTTTTGGCGGTCAGCAGGCGGCTGATGTAGTAGAAGACGGCGATCGTGAACAGCGGCCCCAGGAATTGGGACACCAGCTGCGTGCGGTAGCTGACGAACAGGATCATGTCGCGGCGCATGATCCCCTGCATGGCTTCCAGCCACGGCCTCATTCGACGCGCTCCAGGCGGCCGTCTTCGAGCGCGTAGCCGGTGTCGGACGTCAGCACCCGGTCCTCTCCGCGCGGCGAGCACCACAGGACCGTGGCCCCGCCTGCGGCCGCCCGCTCGATCTGCTTGCCGAGCACCTCGTAGCCCTCGTCGTCGAGCGAGTTGCGCGGCTCGTCCAGCAGCAGCACGCGCGGCTCGTGCAGGAACGCCATCGCCAGGCGGATGCGCTGGCGCTGGCCCATCGACATGCGGTCGACCCGCCGCTCGGCGAACTCCTCCAAGCCAAACCGCCGCAGGCTGACGTCCACCAGCGCGCCCCGGCGCTCGCGCGGCACGTACGCCAGCCGCGCCCAGAAGTCGAGCTGTTGACGGACGAGCATGCGCGCCTGCAGGCTGCGGTCGCCGGCCGACAGGAAGCCGATCTGGCGCCGGTAGCGATTTCCCTTCGACCGGGGCGTCAGCTCGCCCATGTGCACGCTGCCCCGCTGCGGCAGCAGGATGCCGGCGGCCAGGCGCAGCAGCGTCGTCTTGCCGACGCCGTTGCGGCCCCCGATCCAGGTCACCTCGCCCGCCCGCAACGTCAGGCTGACGTCGTTCAGGATGGGCGGTTTCGGGCCCTTCCAGCGATGGTGGAGGTGCTCCAGCTCCAGCAGCGGCGCTCCCGGCACGTGGACGAGCGCCTCGCTGGGAGCGGTCGGGGCTGCGGAGGTTGGACTCATGTGGATTGCGCTCAACGTTGGCGTGACCCTAACAACGGTCGAACACGCCGCATACGTGCGGCCTTCACACGACGGCCGATCGGCTCTGCGGCTGCGCCCGCGGTGGGTCGATCGGCTGACTCGGTGGCGGGTTGGTCTGCGGGGCCGATGGGGAGTCGAGCAGCTGCGCACGGGGTGGTTCGACCAGCTCCGCCCGCAGCACGTCGGCCAGCACGCCGGGGGGACGCTCGGCTCGGCGCTCAGCACCCAGATCGGGACGTGCGCGGCGATCGCGCCGGCCACTTCGAAACGGGCGCGCTCGCGCTCGGGCGCGCGCGGAAAGCGCAGCAGCGAGCCGAGCAGCGCGGCGAGCGGGTCGCGCACCCGTTGCATGGCGGTGGCGAGGCCCACGCCGCGGTTCAACACGACCAGCGCGCCCAGCGGGACCGCCTTCCTGTGGGCCGGCACGGCGACCCACCGCTCATCGCCGACCGGCGCGATCGGGGCGCCCGGCAGCGGGGCGATGCTCGCCGGCACGGTCATCAGCGGCGGGCCGGGATGGGCGAGCGGGGCGTCGCCGCCGCGGGGCTCCAGCACGAGCACGTCATCGCTCACAAGTGGCAGGCCGTCGCTCAGCAGCGCGCTCAGCAGCGTGCTCTTGCCACCGCCCGTGGTGGCCGCGATCGCGACCGCCCCCCCGGGGGTGGCGACGGCGCCGGCGTGCAGGGCCTCATAGCCCCGCAGCAGCGCGGCCGTGAACAGCACGGAGTCGAGCACGACGCGCCACCACAACTGCTCGGCTGGGTCCGCGGGAGCGCATCGGAGCTCGACGGCGTTGGCCGAGAGGTGGTGGATTGCGCGGGTCCCCGCGGCGGACCCGCGGTGCGGCTTGGGGGGTGCGCCGTGCACGAAGCGGTGGTCCCCCGCCCGCCCTCGCTCGACGACGAACGGGGCGCCGTCGATCGTCCCCTCCCAGCCGATCGCATCCCGCCCCGACCAGCGCTCGGCGATCTCCGCGGCGGGGGCCGTTCGCAGATGCAGGAGCGGCTCGGCCAGTGGCGCCGCCACCCACGCGCCGGGGGGCGGCGTGTCGAGGAGCAGGGTGAGACCGAATGCGCGCAGGCCGGTCGGCTGCATGGAAGGACTGTAACCCGCTGGTCGTTGGTGCACTATGTTCTCGCCCACGCGCATCCACCCAATCGCCCGCCGCTCGCTCAAGCTGTCCCCGTCGTCATCGCCGCCGCCCTGGCGTTCGGCGGCGGTGCCGGCGCCGCCGAACCGAACACGATCGAAGGGGTGTGGTCGTTCGAAAACGGCACCGTGGCGATCTCGCCGCTGCCGGATGGCACCTTCCAGGGCATTGTCGAGACCGAAACGAAATTCGGCGTGTGCCCGCATCCGCTCGGCCAGGTGATGTGGACGAACGTGAAGCAGCAGCCCGACGGCTCCTTCTGGGGGTACCACCAGTGGTATGAGAAGAGTGAAGCCACCGGCGAATGCACCGAGGAGCCAAGCCTCGGGCCGACCGCGTGGCGGGTGCTCGACAACCCGGCCGGAGCCCACTATCTCGAGGTTTGCTTCAGCCACCCGGGCACCTCTCAGCCGAAGATCGCGCGCGACGGCACGGCGACCGCAGACACATACGGTTGCGTGAACTCAAACCTGATCGCGCCCCTGCCCACCCCTCCCGTGTCCGCCAACACGATCACGCTGCCGCCGAGCGGTCAGTGCACGCTCCAGAAATCCCTCACGATCAAGTTGCACGACCCCAGGTACGACCGCCTAGTGGAGGTGCTGGTCAAGATCAACGGCAAGAAGGTCGCTGACGTCAGGGGCATCAAGCGCCTCGAGAAGGGCGTGAAGCTGAGGAAGCTGCCAGCCATCGGTACCTACACGGTCAACGTCGTGGCGACCACGATCCTCAAACAGCGCCTGACCGGGAGCGGCACCTACAAGAGCTGCACCAAAGGCTCGGGCAAAATCAAGCTCCACCGCCACGGCAAGCAGCACCACGGCTGAGCGCGCAGTCCTCGGCGTGGAAGCGCTCGGCAATGATGGGATGCTTCCCGCCGCGTCGGTGAGGTCACGCCGTGTCAAGCGGCAGCAGGCGGAACGCATCGGCGCCCCACAGGGGCCGGATCGCCCGGAAGTGGCGCTCGTCGAAGGTGGCGATCTCGACTGTCTGTAGGCGTGCGGCGAGCGCGACCAGACTGGCATCGGCGAGGCTGACACCCAGGTCCGCATACTGCTGGGCGATCTCGGCTGCCTGTATCGCCGCGTCGTCCCACCAGTTGACGCGGTAGGCGCCGGCGATCACATCTGAGCGGAATGCCGCGCGCATCCCCTGGCCTCCCCGACTGGCGGCCAGGAAGTCCACCTCGGCCAGCACCAGCGGGACGGTTGCCAGCGCTGGGCGTGCTCGTTCGTACCACGTGCGAGTGATGGTGTGGCGCTCGTCGGCGCGATCGAGTAGGGCAAAGATCGCCGAGGCGTCGGCGAGGGTCACAGCGCGTCGTGCTCGGCAAGCAGCAGCTCGGCGATTTGCCGGTCTTCGGGTGAGAGCCCCGCGGGCTTGGGGTCGCGGTCGACGCCAATCGCCGTGATCCGTGGCCGAGGACGCTCCTCGACGGCGTGCCTGAGCGTACGGCGGATCAGCTCGGCCTTGGTCACCCCATCTCCCCGAGCCACCCGCGCCAGCTCGGTATCCAGGTCGGGCTCCAGGTAGATGCTGGTCTTCTTCATCTGCATAGGGTAGCACCCACCCTATATGGAGCTGGCGCGACGCACACGACGTACAGATAGACCATCGCGCACCGCGGCTGACCCCAGCGATCGAGACCGCCGTCGAGCGCGTGCCGGAGCGGAATGTCACCCGCGAGGCGATCCGTGCGGTGTGATTGCTCTATTTTGCGCATGTGGGCGTATCCGGCGACTCTCTGCGCGTGGTGATCGCCGACGATCACCATCTCTTCCGCGAGGGCCTGCGCGGAATGCTGCAGGAGGCAGGCATGGACGTGGTGGGCGAAGCGTCCGACGGCTCCCAAGCGGTGGCGCTGGCGCAGGAACTGGAGCCCGATGTGGTGGTGCTCGACCTCAACATGCCCGGCACCTCCGGTCTGCAAGCGCTGCGGCGGATCGCGCGCGGCTGCCCCGACATTCAGACGATCGTGCTGACCGTCTCGGCCGACGACGCCGACGTGCTGGAGGCGCTGGCGGAGGGGGCGTGCGGCTATCTGCTCAAGGACACCCACCCGCAGCGTCTGGCGGAGGGCATCAGGCAGGCGGCGGAAGGGCAGGTGATGCTCTCCGGCGAGGTGGCGCAGGCGCTGGCGGCACGCGTGCGCGCCAACGCCGACGCTCACGCGGCCAACGCCGCGGCGGCCACGGCGCGGGCCGAGGCCGAGGCGGTGGTGGCGCTGGAGGAGCCGACCCTAACCCAGCGCGAGGTGGATGTCCTGCGGCTGATCGTGGAGGGCGCCGACAACGTGGCGATCGGCCAGGCACTGTCGATCAGCCCGCACACGGTGAAGCAGCACGTGACCAACATCTTCGAGAAGCTGGGCGTGCGCAGCCGCGTGCAGGCGGCCGTCCACGCCGTGCGCGCGGGGCTGGTTTGAGGTGCGCGACCACGTGGGTGGAAGCGCTCGCCAATTACGGGATGCTGCCGGCCTCGGCGACCCACTGGCTTCTGAAACCAAGCACCGAGGTGAGCCGATCGAAATGCTGGTCGTAGTGCAGCACGCCAAAGCCGCGATCAGCGGCCGCCGCCGCGATCATCGCGTCTGGCACGCGCACGCGATGGCTGCCGGCTGAGCCTCTGGCGGCGAGCTCACGAACGGCCGAGATGGCCGCGTCTGTGACCGAGCGAGAGATCGGTGCTTGGTGCAGGGCCGACACCGCCTCGGCCACCCGCTCGACCTGCTCGCGATCGAGCGCGTCGTAAAGCAGCTCAAGGGTGACGACGGGGCAGGCGACGATCTCTCCCGCGCGCGCCGCGGCCTTCCATTGGGGTGCGACCGCGGTGTTCGCTGCCCGCGCCCAAGCCGAAGTGTCGGCGACCCATGGGCCTTCGCCCCAGTTCAGCGCCACGCGCGATCCCGAACGTCTAGAAGGCGCTCGAGATCAAGCCCAGAGGTGCCCTCGGCCACGCTTACCAAAAAGTCATGCGCGCGGCGCTCGGACTCGTGGTCGTGTTCCAGCGCGGCGGCTCCCCGAACTGCGAGCTCGTGCACGATTTTCGAGGACGACACCCCCGGTCCCATGACGCCGCGTCCTCGGGCGATCGCGCGGTCGAGCGCCTGGTCTCTGGGTACCTGAATGCGGGAGTGGCGAGTTGCCATGGCGATAGTGTACCCGCTAACGGACACCAGTTTGCCAAGGCAACCCACACTACCGTTTTGCCGGACTTCGACGTACCGCCCGCCCTACCCCGTGAACGGCCGGGACGTCCCGGCCACCCCCTACCGAGTGAAAGACCGCGACGTCCCGATCGCGCGCCCGGCGCTGTCGAGCGCCTGGACCTCGAAGCGCGCGTAGCTGTGCGGCAGCGGGATCGCCGTCTCGAACCCTGACCTGGGGGCGCGGGCCACGGCGCTCAGCGGGCCGGTGATGGACCCGGCGAGGACCCGCCATGCGGCGAATCGGGTGGCGCCGTTCCAGCTGGCGTACACCGTGGTTCTGCCCGCCTGTTGGCGCGCGGCGCCCACCGGTGGGGTGAGCGGCAGGCCGACCCACGGGTCGAGCGTCTCGCGGTAGCTCAGGTCGGAGCCGGGGAAGTGCCCTTCCAGCAGCCGCTGCCCGGAGCGGGTGTACTCGGAGAAGTAGGGCTCCGAGCCCCAGCCGACAAACACGTTGCCGTTGCTCAGCGGCTGGGTGTTGCCCATGTATTCGGTTTCGAACGCGTCGCCGCCGGGGTATTGAGCCAGGAGCGTCGCCGTGCGCGATTGCTGGTCGAGCTTCAGCACCAGCCCGCGCGAGGGGCCCGTCGCCGGGACCGAGGTGCCGCCGCCGGTGAGCTGGCAGCAGTGGTCGTCAAACATCGTGATCGTCGGGCGTGCCTGCGCGACGGTGGAGCCGGGGGCGAACGCCACGTCGTGCTGCCACTGGAAGTCGGCGCCCCTGCCCAACTTGAAGCTGGAGTGGCGGCCGCCCAGCGTCCACTGGATGTTGCCGGTGTCGATGTTGACCAGGTAGGCGGCCCAGGTGTTGCGCATCGAGACGAGGAAGGTGTGGTGGGCGCTCAGTTCGAGCGCGTTGACGTGGTAGGCGTCCCACGGGAACCCGTTGGTGGGGATGCTGGCGTATGAGTCACCGAGCGGGATGTGATCGAGCGCGTCCCAGGTGCGCAGCAGCTTGCCGGTCCTGAGGTTGTACTCCTGCACCGCCGAGTCGATCAGCGCCCCGTTGTAGGCGCCGCCGTAGCTGGAGAGGTTCTTGGCGATGTTCTTGTTGGCGGTCACCCACGCGTGTTCGCCTTCGATCACCAGCGCGTGCAGTGTGAGCACCCAGCCGTCGGCGCCCTTCAGCCGCGCGAGCGTCTGGTAGTGCTGGTTGACCACCACGTCTTCGCCGCTCTCGGTGGAGCCGGTGTTGGTGACCACGCCCTGCCACCACGCCAGCGCCGGGCGGCCTTCGTAGCGCTGCAGGCTGAGGTTGGCGGCGACGACCTTTTCGGGCACCGGCCGGAACCACACCGGCTGCAGGTTGCTGTCCAGGATCAGCGGCCCGCTCTGGCCGACCAGCGGGGGGTAGTTGAGGTTGTAGAAGTTGGTGGTGAGGATGTAGCCGGGCGCGAGCCTGCCGGCGAGGGTGGGCCCGTCGCGGTGGAGCACCGGGGGGTGAAGCGAGGGCTCGGTGAGGAAGCTGTAGGCGCCGTCGGTGGTGTACGCCCCCACGGGCGCGCCGTGCGAGCCCGCCAACGCCTGGTCGATCGCGATGAAGCCCACCACCACGACGCCGATCGTCACCGTCAGCCGGCGCGCTGCTCCGCGCAGCGCGCCGGCGGGGGCGGGCACCGCCAGGAACGTAACGAGCGCGGCCGCCGCGGCGAGGCCGCCTCCGATCAGGTAGGCGAGGCGAAAGCCGTCGGTGAGCGCCTGGGGCACCTGCACGCCGGTGCCGATCAGGTGGCTGGAGCGCTGCGTGGCGAGCGTCACCAGGATCGCCAGCCCCAGCCCGCCGCCGATCTGGCGGGAGGTGTTGACGAGGCCGGAGGCGAGCCCCGCCTGCCCCTCCTTGGCGCCCTGCGTGGCGGCGATCGTGGAGGGGACGATCGACATTGCGATCCCCGCCGCGGTGAGCAGGCCGGGCAGCATGATGTACACGATTGCGCTGCCGCTGGAGCCGATTTTGGCCATCAGCAGCATCCCTGCCGCCAGCATCACCAGGCCGCCGCCGAGCACCGGGCGCACGCCGAAGCGGCTGACCAGTTTGCCGGCGCGCGAGGCCACCGCCATGATCATCAACGTCATCGGCAGAAACACCAGGCCGGTGTGCAGCGGGGAGAGCCCCAGCACCTGCTGGAGGTAGAGCGAGCTGACGAACCACATGGGGAACAGCGAGGCGCTGAACAGCAGCACGATGTTGTTGGCGACCCGCAGCGGCTTGGTCAGTTCCTTGAAGGGGATCAGCGGTTCGGAGGCAATGCGCGTCTCGATCACCCCGAACACCGCGAGCAGGGCGATGCCGCCGACGATCGGGCCGAGCGCCGCCACCGTGTCCCAGCCCTTGAGGCCGGCTTCCACGACCCCGAACACCAGCACCATCTGGCCGATCGTCAGCGTCAGCGCACCGGCGAGGTCGAAGCTGCGCTTCGGCGCACGACGGCGCTCGCTCACCACCGCATATGCCACCACCGCGGCGGCGACCCCGATCGGGGGGTTGATCAACAGCACCCAGCGCCAGGAGAGCTCCTGCGTGATGATTCCCCCGAACAGCATCCCCGCGGCGCCGCCGAGCCCGTTCATCGCCGCCCACGCGCCGATCGCGCGGTGCAGCTGCGGGCCGGGGGCGAACGAGGAGGTGATGATCGCCAGCGAGCAGGCCGCCATCAGCGCGCCGCCGACGCCCTGCGCCGCGCGCGCGAGCACGAGCGTCTCGCGGTCGGTGGCGACGCCGCCGGCGAGCGAGGCGAGCGCGAACACGAGCAGCGCCATCACGAACATCCGGCGCTGGCCGAAGTGATCGGCCGCGCGGCCGCCGAGCATCAGGAAGCCCGCGAACGTGATCGCGTAGGCGTCGACGATCCACTGCAGTTCGGGCGAGGTGAAGCCGAGGCTCGACTGGATGGAGGGCAGCGCCACGTTGACGATGGAGAGGTCGAGAATCACCATGAACTGCGCCACGCAGCACACGGCCAGCAGCCATCCCAAGCCAGATCCCTGTGCCTGGCGTTGAAAACGCCTGGTAGGGTGAGCGCGCGATCCCTCGAGCGACGATTGGAGTCCGGCCGATGAGAAAACCGCCACTGACCGCCATGCTAACGCTCGCGGCCGCCCTGGCTGCCACTGCCGCAATGGCTGGGTGCGGCGGCAAAGGGTCGAGTTCAACCACCAAGACGACGACGACCACGACGGTCCCCCAGAAGCACGCCACCAAACCCGGTTATTGAGCATCATCGGGCGCTCGGCAGCGAGGCCGCGAAGCTGATCACCGGCACCGTCCGCGAGGTGCCGAGCACGTGCCCAGATGAGTCCAGCGCCTGCACCGCAACCCGCGCGTACTTCACGGGCAGGGTGGTGGAGCTCTCAAAGCCGTTCGCGGGGACGGTGGCGAGTGCCGCGAGCGACCCGCTGGCGTGTTTGCCAGCGAGCACACGCCAGGCAGCCACTTCGGTGGCGCCGTTCCAGCTGGCGTGCACGATCGTCTCTTCGCCGGTGTCGTTGAGGCTGGCGAGCACCGCGGGCGGGCTCTGCGGGCGCCCGCTCCAGGGGAAGCGGAAGGCCCGGTAGAAGGCCATTTCGTAGGGGAGATGGGCGTCGAGCAGCAGCGCCCCGTTGGGCGAATACTCGCTGATCGCGGGCACCCCGCCGTAGCCCACGACGGTGTTGCCGCCGGCCAGCGTCTGCATGTTGCCCTGGCTGGCGGCCAGCAGCGGCGGGTTGGCGTGGGTTAGTGAGGAGACGAGGCGGGCTTGGTGGGTGGCGAGGTCGAGCGCGATCCGCACGGCGCGCGACTGGTGGTGGATCAGCGGGTTGGAGCCGTCGTCGAACAGGGTGATTTCCCCGTCCGGGAGCATGCGGCCGTCGTGCTGCCACGCCGTTTCGGTGCCCGGCCCCATCTTGAAGGAGCTGTTGAGGCCGCCCAGCCGCCAGAGGATCTTGCCGCTGGCGCCTGCCAGCAGGTAGGCGGCCCAGGTGTTGCGCGCGGAGATGAGGATCGTCCCCGATGAGTTGGCGCCCGCCCCCGCCGCGGCCGCCGCGCCCGTCGCTCCCCCGGTGCCCGCCCCCTCCACGTCGATCGAGTTGATGTGAAACCAGTCCCACGGCCGCGTGTTGGTGGCCGCCGGGGTCTCGGACTCCGAGGCGGGGATGTGGTCGAGGCTGTGCCATTCCCAGCGCACCAGCCCGGTGTGCATGTCGATCTCCTGGATCGCCGTGTCGATGATCGCCCCGTCGGAGGCGCCTTGCACCGGCGCGAGGTTGCAGCGGATCGGGTTGTAGGCGGTGATGAAAGCGACGTCGCGGGGGGCGATCTGGAAGTCGTGCAGGTCGGCGTGCAGGCCGTTGGCGCCGGGCACCCGGGCGATGGTGGCGTAGCGGGAGCTCATCACCACGTCTTCGCCCTCGCCGTAGCCGAGCGACAGCACGCGCCCCTGCCACCACGTCAGGACGCGCCGGCCGGCGTAGGTCTGCTCGTTGAGGTCCTCCGCCGTTTCGCCTGTGGGCAGCTTCTGAAACCAGACCAGCCGGCCCCGCGGCGTGTAGATCAGCGGCCCATACTGGCCGGGGCCGGGGCCGTTGGTGGTGAGGATGTCGCCCGCCGCGGGGTCGCGGTCGGGCACGGTGACGCTCAGGATCGGGACCTGCGCGCCGGGCAGGGTGGCAAAGCTCTGGTAGTCGGCGGGCGCCGCCGGCGGGTTGGGGAACTCCGAGACCGAGCCGGTGGGGTAGGGCGTGTCGACGTGGAAGGCGAAGGCCACCTGCCGGCCGCCGCCGGCGCCGATGGTGGCGTGCACGCTCACGCGCTCGCCGGCGGCGAACGGGGTGGCGGGCACGAAGCTGGCGCCGTCGCCCTGCGAGTACTGGTGGAGGCTGCCGGCGTGCGCGCCACTGCGCTGGCCGCTGACGGAGACCCCGTGGATCTCGGCGGCGGGCACGCCGAGGAAGCTGATCTGGGTGTGGGGGTTGGCGGTGGCGCTGCCCGGTAGGGGCGAGACGTCAACGGCGGTGCCCGGCAGCGCGGCGGAGCGCTCGAAACTGGTGGGCAAACACGCGGGCGAGACGCCGCCGCCCGCAACGGTGGTGGCGCTGGAATCCAGCAGTGTCAGGCTGGGGGAGCCGAGCACGAGCGCCGCCACGCCCCACGCGAGCACGGCGACTCCCAGGATGATGAATACGTTGCGGCGCACGTGTAGATACGAAACAACCCATGCGCGCGCTGGTCGCGCCCGCGAGCGTCGAGCGGGGAAGAATGCCACATCGGGCGCGCGCGCTGCGTAAGAGTTGCTTCAGAAGCCCCACTCTGGGCGAGTGCCGGAGCGCCTCGTCCCGCCCGTCGGCGCGCTAGGCGATCGCCCGGAGCGCCTCGTCGCGCCCCTCGGCGCCGAGCTTGGCGCCGGCCGCCGAGATGTGGCGGCGCACGGTGACGGGGGAGAGCGAGAGGCGCTCGCCGATCTCCACAGTGGAGAGCCCGGAGCGGAGCAGCCGCAGGATCTCCGACTCGCGCGGGGTGAGCTCGACGTCGCCGACGCGCAGCAGGCCGGCGCCCGGGGCGGGGAGGGCGCGCAGCTCGTGCAGCATCCGCCCGACGAACGTGCGCGGCAGCGCGGCCTCGCCGCGCAGCACCCCGCGCAGCGCGGCGGGCAGCCGCTCGGGGGACATGTCCTTCGGCAGGTAGCCCCGCGCGCCGGCGCGCAACGCGGCGAGCAGATCCTCGGCGCTGGTGGAGACCGTGAGCATCACCACGGCGGTGTCGGGCGCGAGCTGAGCCAGGCGCGTGGCGGCCTCGATGCCGCCGCCGGGCATCCCGACGTCGAGCAGGCAGACGTCGGGACGCTCGTGCAACACCGACTCGACCGCGCTCTCGCCGTCGGCGGCTTCGCCCACCACGCGGAAACCGCCGCGCATCAGCGCCATTCTCACCCCCATCCGAATCGGCGGGTGGTCGTCGGCGATCACGACTGTGGGTGGGCCGCTCACGGGAGTACCGCCTCCACCGTGGTGCCACCGTCGGTGGCGCTGCCGACGTGCACGGCGCCGCCGAGCGCGTGGGCGCTCTGGCGCATGCTGGCCAGCCCGAAGCCGCCGAGGGCGGGGGCCGGGGATGGGGCTTCGTCGAAGCCGCGGCCGTCGTCGCGCACGGTCAGCCGCCACTGGCCGGCGTGCTGGAGCACCACCTCGATCGCGTTGGGCCGGGCGTGCTTGACGGCGTTGGTGACGGCCTCGCGGGCGATGTGCACGAGCGCCTCGCGCGTCGGCTGGTTGGGCTGCGCCGAGGGCGGCACCCCGGCGGCGTCAAACGCCAGCGGCGTGTGGCGCGCGGCGGTGCGCACGCTGGCCTCGATGGTTTGCGCGATCGGACGGGTGTCGTGCGCGGAGAGCCCGCTGAGCACGTCGCGGGCGCCCGTCAGCGAGCGTTCCAGGGCGCCGACGACGATGGTGGCGTGCGCGGGGTCCTCGCCAAGCGCGCGCGCGTGGGCGAGCGCGAGTGAGAGATCCTGCATGATCAGGTCGTGAACGTCGGTGGCCATCTGCCGGCGCTCACGGGCCAGCAGCCCCGTGGCGGCGGGCCAATCTGCCTCGATTTGCGCTCCGCCGTGGAGCACGACCGGTTCGATCGCGCTCGACACTGTGTCGGTGCGATCCTCATTGCCACTTGCGATGATCATCCGTGTTCCTCGCTGGTCCTCACCGCTCCCGCATCCCGGAGCTGTCGTCAATTCAGAATGAGCTCATTATTCCGACCCTGCGGGGCCAAACAAACCCACTCGCGGCGCAAGCCGCGATCTGAACTGAAAGCCATCCCTGCCACTTCTGTCCATTCCCTAGCCTACCGGCGGGATTGTAGCTGGTAAGCCCGCAATTTACGATCAAATTCACAGGATGACTTCAAAATTGCGGGGAACTGCGGAGCGGCCGGGATTTGTCGCGACGCGCGTGCAATGAGGGCCAGAATGTTTCTCAAGGCCCCCCGCCAGGCGCCGAGCGGGGTTGGGACGGGCCGGCTCCCCTCCAGCTGGCCGCCGGACGGGAGGGACGCGCCACGCCCGCGTCTAGCCGTCGCCGAACGGGGCGATCGGGACGCCGTGGTTGCGCTCGCGCATCCCCAGCTCGTATGCGGCCCCATGTGCGGTGTGCAACGTGAGCGCGGGGAGTTCGGGCCGGCGCACGGTGAGCGTGAGTGCGGCGATCGAGCAGTTGCTCACGTCGTGCTGGTGGCTGGCGGAGGGATGGCCGCCGTCGGGATCGGCGTAGCGCCAGCCCGCCAGCGCCTCGGGAGGCGCCTGCACGTGCGCTTCGACCACCGCACCGTCGGCCCCCGGCAGCGACAGCACACAGCGCTGGGGACGCTCGGCGACCAGCAGCCCGCGCGCCCCCACGCCCCCCAGCCGCAGGCGCTGGCCGTCGACGTGCAGGGCGCCGTTGGCCACCCACGGGGTGGCGCGGCCCGCCACGCGCACCCGACCAATCGCCACGTCGATCCACGCCTCGGGCTGCTCCTCGAAGCCGACCCCGTGCAGCCAGATCCAGCGCTCGGCGTGCTGGGCGCCCCAGTTGTGCCCGACCATTCCGCGCCAGCCGTCCAGCTGGATCGTGCGCCCTGGGAGAGCGGAGGGGTTGGGGGAGGGGGAGGGGGGGGTGACGCTCGGCAATTCCAGCGTACCCTCGAAGCGCGCGGCGGGCGCGGGACTGGAGAGCTTGGTGCGCGGCAGCGGCGCGCGGTAGAGCAGCGCGTGCGGCAGGTGTCGCAGCTCGGGCTCCTCGGAGGCGAAGCGCAGCGACCAGCGGGCCTCGCCGCAGACGCCCTCGGCGTGCCCGGGGCCCAGCCGCGCGCTGCCCACCGCGATCCAGGCGTCCTCGGGGGCGGACAGCGCGTCGGTGGTGAGCTTGTGCATGTATGGCGGCGCGTTGAGGCCGTCGAAGACGGTGCACCACAGCGACCCCTGTGGCGGTTGGCGGGGATGCTTGTGGACGGTGTAGCGGATCCACGCCCCCAGCGGGCGGTCGGGGGCGACCGCGCGCAGGTAGAACGACTCGTACATCCCCGCGCGCGGCGGGGTGTGGGAAAACATGGCGTGGACGCCGGTGGGCTCGCTCATTCCGACGCGCTCCACGGGGCGTCGCGGGCAGGCCGGCGGGTGGGCTGTGTGCCGGTCGGGGGCATGGGCTGCAGGGTGGGCTGTGTGCCGGCGGAGGCCACGGGCTGCAAGTATCCCGCTATGGAGCGCGACTCGCTGGTTAGGCTGCCCGCGGTGCTGGCCCACTTCGACGCGACGCCCGCGCGAGGCGACGCGCGCTTCCTGCTGGGTGTCGACGGCGGCGCCACCAAGACGCTGGCGGGGGTGCTGGATATCGAGCGCCGGCGGCTGCACCTCGGGCACGGCGGGCCCAGCAACCAGGACGCGGTGGGCGTGCGCGCCGCCGGGCAGGCGCTGTTCGGGGCCGCCGGCGAGGCGCTGGCGGGCGCCGGAATCAACGACGGCCAGCTGGACGCGGCGGTGCTGGCGGTGGCGGGCACCGACACCGACGCGGTGGTCGCGCACGTGCGCGCCGAGCGTTCGCGCGAGTGGATCGTGGTGGGCGACGTGGTGGGAGCGTGGGCGACCGCGACCGGCGCGCGTCCCGGCGTGGGCGCGATCGCGGGCACCGGCAGCAACGTGTTCGGCGTGGGCGCCGACGGCCGCGGTTGGCGCGCGGGGGGGTGGGGCCATCAGCTGGGCGACGAGGGCTCGGGCTACTGGTATGGACTGCAATCGATCAAGGCGGCGCTGCGCGACCGCGAGCGCTCGGGCCCAGAGACGGCGCTGAGCGACGCCGCGGTGGAGCACTTCGGCGTGGCCAGCGTGGAGGCGCTGGCGGCGCTGGTGTACAGCAAGCCGCTCACCAAGGGCGAGATCGCGGCGTTGGCGATCCAGACGGGAAGGCTGGCGGAGCGCGGTGACGCGGTGGCGCGCGAGTTGTACGAGCACGGCGCCAGCGAGCTGGCCGGGCAGATCGCCGCGGTGATCCGCCAAACCGGGCTGGAGGGGGAGTTTCCCGTGGGGCTGATCGGCAGCGCCTACAAGGCGGGAGCGGTATTTGTGGACCCGCTCACGCGCGAGATCCACGCACTCGCCCCGCGGGCGCGAGTCGAGGTCGTGGAGATGGCGCCCGTCGGCGGCTCGCTGCTGCTCGCCGCCCGCGCGTGCGGGGCCGAAGCGGCGCTCGAGGAGCTCGACCTGGCGGCGCTCATCGGGGAGGCGATGGGGGGCTGACCTCGTTCTTGCGGGAGCTGGGTGAGAGCCCGTAGGCGGCAGTTCTCGCCGCAGGCACCAGACGGGCATTTCGTGCGAGATGGCGACGGCCTCAGGTATCTCCTTTGATGTCCAGCCGCGCCTGGATGGCGCGGCGGTCTCCGATCGCGTTGGGTCCTGTTCCAGCGATGCGCACCGCCGCGGCCGCGTTTGCGAAGGCCGCGGCGCGGGCGGGCGGCAGGCCCTCGCGCAGCGCGATGAAGAAGGCGGCGGCAAACACGTCGCCGGCGCCGAGGTCATCGACGGGGGCCGCGATCGGGGGGGTCGGGATGTGCAGGAGGGTGCCGTCGGGCAGCCGCAGTTCGGTGGGCTGGGCGCCGGCGGTGATCGCCAGCGTGGCGCCCGCGGCGCGAGCACTGGCGGCGGGAGCGCCGGCGAGCAGCCCCGCGCAGCTCTCACGCTCGGTGGCGCTGAGCACGATCGCGTCGCAGCGTTCCGGCAGCAGCTGGGGGGGCAACGGCACCAGGGCGATCTCTCCGGCGGCGCTCCAGTCGCGCACCAGTCCCTGCGGCGTGAGTCCCACCAGCTCCGCGCGCGGGGAGTGGGCCTCGAACCACCTGTGCGGCGTCTCGCGCGCCACGGGGGCGAGGTGGAGGATCGCGGTGTCCACCTCCACCGGCCCGATCGGCCCCGCCCAGGCCAGCAGCCGCTGGTGGCGGTGGGGACCGTCGAGCCACGCTGCAGCGTGGTGGTGTGCTCGGCGGGAAGCACGCGCAGGTCGAGCTCGTCGCGGAAGGGCGCCAGCAGCGCCTCGATCTCCGCGGGCACGCCGCGCGTGAGGATCAGTGTGCGCAGGCCCAGCCGCGCGGCCTGCAGGGCGCTGTAGAAGGCCGTCCCGCCTGGTCGGCGCTCCACAGGGTGGCGCAGCCGTGAGCCAGGCCCCTCTTTCTCGATCGACTCGGCGGCGAGCACGTCGATCGTGACGTGCCCTACGGTCGTGTAGTCGTAGCGGGGCACCGGCTTGATTGTGGTGGCAGGCTTGCGAGCGCGAGCGCTATTGCACGGAGGTGCCCACGCGCGGGGGGATTCGCCGCGGCAGCTCAGCGCCCGCGATCGCCGCGGCGGCGAGGCGGCCGGTGAAGACGCAGCCGCCGAGGAAGGTGCCCTCCAGCGAGCGCTTGCCGTGCATGCCGCCGCCGCCGAAGCCGGCGGCCTCGCCGACCGCGTAGAGGCCGAGGATCGGGTTGCCGTCCTCGCTGCGCAGCACGCGGCAGGCCAGGTCGGTCTGGATCCCGCCGAGGCTCTTGCGCGCCATCACCTGCAGCCTGATCGCGATCAGCGGCCCCGCCTTCGGGTCGAGGATCGCCTGGAAGGCGCAGGTGCGCAGGCGATCTCCGCGCCAGTTGCGCAGCTGCGCGATGCGCCGCAGCTGGTCGTCGTTGAAGAGGCCCTTGCCGCGCGCGATCGACTCGTCGTAGCGGCCGATCTCCGCCGCCAGCACCTCGGGATCGATCGCGGTTTCGCCCGTCACCTCGTTCATCCGCTGCGCCAGCTCCGGCAGCGTGTCGGCGCACACGAAGTCCGGCGAGCCCTCCAGCAGATGCGCCAGCACGCGCGGTTTGCCGAACAGCACGCCCAGCATGAAGCGCAGCCAGCGGCGCTCGCGCAGGTGGGGGTTGTGCTGGGAGCCCGACACATCCAGCTCGCGGCGGGCGATCTTGCGGTTGCAGATCAGCCACGAGTACTTGCGCTCGTCCTCGCACATCCGCTCCAGCGCGGCGTAGGCGTCGTAGGTGGGCATCACAGGCACCGGGCCGTAGCGGCGCCCGTCGGGGTCCAGCATCACGCCCGAGCGCGGCGGGATCAGCTTCAACCCGTGGTCGGGGCGCTGCGGGGCGGGGTGGCGCACGGCGTCGGCGTAGTTCCACATCCGCTCCAGGTGCGTCACCGCGCCGCCCACGCGCTCCACCTCCTCGTGCAGCGCGCCGTCGGCGTAGGGGTGCGAGCCCATCAGCATCCTTTTCGGCGGGCTGCCCAGCTCCGCGGTCGGCCACACCCGCCTGACCAGCTCGTGGTTGCCGCCGATCCCGCCCGCGGCGATCACCACCGCCTTGGTGGCTCTCGCCTCATCCCCGTTCTCCATTTGGCAGCCCACCACGCGCTCCTCCTCGACCAGCAGGCTGCTGACGCGCGTGCCGAAGCGCACCTCCAGGGCCGTCGCGCGTCGCGGGTGGCGCTCGATCCCGTTCCACACCGCCTCCACCAGCGCCTTACCGGTGCCCCACGTGAGGTGAAAGCGCGGGACGGAGTTGCCGTCGCCGAAGTTTCCCCGCTCGGCCCAGTTGACCACGGGGAAGAAGCGCACGCCCAGCTCGCGCAGCCAGCCGCCGACGTCATCGCGAGCGCGGGTCACGTACTGCTCGGCCCAGCGGCGCGGCCACTGCTCCCCCGCGCCCAGCTCGGCGATCCGCATCCAGTCTTCCAGCGCGAGCCGCTCGTTGTCGCGGATCCGCGAACGGCGCTGCTCGGGGGAGTCCACCATAAACATCCCCCCGAAGGCCTCGCGCGCCAAACCGCCCAGCTCATGCGGCTGGCAGCGGTCGAGCAGCAGCACCGTGTGGCCGCTGCGCAGCAGCTCCAGGGTGCTCACCAGGCCCGCCAGGCCGGCGCCGACGACGATCGCGTCAGGCGTGGGCGGATCGTCGGGGGCGTTGCCGTTGGAGGTGGTCATTGCGCGAAGGGTAGGGGACCACACGCTCAGCCGGTCGCCGATGGGCCGATGACGACGGCGATGGTTGGTGCGGGTTGGATGGGGGTGGGGGGCGTGGTGTTGTATGAACTTTTTAAAAGCCGATAGCCATGGCGCACGGCCTTTTAATTTTTTATATCGACACACACCCTACCCATATAACTACTTTAGTTATACGCGCGTGGTGGTATTACGCCAGCGCCATGCCCGGCGCGACCTGCGCTTCCACCAGCTCCGGCTCGTCGGAGGCCAGCGCGCGGCGCAGCTCCACGCCGAGCTCCTCCGCGTCGGAGGCCCGGCGCGCATTGATGCCGTACCCCGCCGCCACCGCCGCCGTGTCCAGCGCCGGCAGGTCGAGGCCGGGCGCGCCCGGGATCTCCTCCAGCAGCGTGAAGAACTTGAGGATCGCGTACTCCTCGTTGCGCAACACCAGGAACTTCACCGGCACTTTGTAGGCCGCCGCCGTCCAGAAGCTCTGCACCGCGTACTGCGCCGAGCCCTCGCCGATCACGCACACCACCGGCCGATCGGGGCACGCCAACTGCACGCCGATCGCCGCCGGCATCCCAAAGCCAAGGCCGCCGCCGGCGGAGAAGTAGTAGCTCCCCGGCCGCCCGATTCGCAGCTGGTTGCGCAGCGCGGGGGTCGCCGAGGGGGACTCCAGCACCACGATGCCGTCCTCGGGGAAAACCTCCGCGAGCGCCCGCACTGCCGTGGAGGGGTTCATCGGGTCGGTCAGAGCCACCGCCTCGGGCGCCGCTCGTACGGGCGGAGGCTCGCGGCCGATGCCCCCCTGTGCGGCCGTTGGGGCCAGCCCCGCCGACGCCCCCGGCGAGGCTGTCCCCCCGCCCCCCTCTCCTTCCCCTTCTCCCCCCAGCAGCGCACCCACCGCGTCAGCCAGCGCCGCCAGCGTCAGCGCCGGATCGGCCACGATCGCGTCGCCCATCGGCGCCCTTGCCGCCTCGTCGGGGTCGGAGGTGATCGCCGTCAGGCTGGTTCCCTCCGCCAGCAGTGGGCCGGGGATGTTGGGGTAGTAGGGGAAGATCGAGGTGCCCACCGCCAGCACGAAGTCGTGTGCGGCCAGCGTTTCGCCCAGCGGCTGCACCGCCGGTGGCAGGATCGACTGGAACAGGGGGTGGTTCTCGGGGAAGCCCAGCCTGCCGCCGCCGGTCGCCGGCGTGGCGTACACCGGCAGGCGGGCGCGCTCCGCCAAACGCACCGCCGCCTCCCAGCCGCCGCTGGCGTCGATGTCGGGGCCGGCGATCAGCGCGGGGTTGGCGGCCTCCACCAGGCGCCGCGCGATGCCCGCCACGCTCCCCGCGCCGGGGAGTCCCGCGCCGCCGCTCACCGCGCGCGTGGTCTGGTGGCGCAGCTCATCCTCCGAGCGCACCTCCGCGTACCAGTCGTCCATTGGGATCGACACAAACACGGGGCCTCGGGGGGGCAGTGCGGCGGTGTGCACGGCGCGCGCCAGCGCGTGCGGCACGTCCTGCGCGCACGGCGGCTCCCAGCTCCACTTCACCAGCGGGTGCGGCATCCGCGTGGCGTCGCGGTTGGTCAGGTTGGCCTGCAGCGTCATCAGCGAGCGATACTGCTGCCCGGCGGTCACCACCAGCGGCGACTTGTTGGCCTGCGCGTTGAAAATCGCCCCCATCCCGTTGCCCAGGCCCGGCGCGGTGTGCAGGTTGACCAGCGCCGGGTGCCCGCTCGCCTGCGCATACCCGTCGGCCATCCCCACCGCCACCGACTCCTGCAGACCGAGGATGTAGCGGAAGTCCGCGGGGAACTCGCCCAGCATCGGCAGCTCCGTGGAGCCGGGGTTGCCAAACAGCGTGGTCATGCCGCGCGCGCGCAGCAGCTCAAACGTCGCCTCCCGTACCGTCGTCACGAACGGAACCGTACCCCAGCGCGGCCTCGGGCGGTGTTCAGTTGAAGCCCAGCGCGGCCCCGAGCGGTGTTCAGTTGAAGCAGGGGTCTCGCGGCAGGCTCGGGGTCACGTCGGCGCCGGCGGCGCTGTACAGCAACAGCATCTCCGCCTCCTCGCAGCTGTCCACCACCAGCAGGCGCCGGTCGACGCCGGTGATCGCCAGCAGATACCGCACCTCCGGAGTCGGCGCCGCCAGCAGCATCCCGCCGCGCAGGCAGGGGGCCTCGCGCTGCAGGTTCAGCAGCGCCGCCAGCCCGCTCGAGCTCATGAACTCCGTACCCGACAGATCCACGATCAGTCCGCGCGAGCGGCGGCGGCGACAGGTGGCGGCGATCCGCACCTGCATCGAGAAGGCCCCCGCATAGTCGATCTCGCCGTGCACCGCCGCCCGCAGCGGCATCCCCTCGCCGCCCTCGAATTCCAACCGCAGCGAGCCCGGCACCGGCGGGCGACGCAAGTTCTCGTTCATCGCTCTCATACTCCCTCCTGATCTGTTTGGGTATTGCGAACATGTGCAGAAATAAGATCTCTCTGTGAGGACACCTTCTGTCCGCCGGTGCTCACGAAGTCTCGACAAAGGATCGACTCGCGGCCAACGCAACCAACGCCCCGCTAGCCTGTTCTCAGGTTCTGACGGCCCGTGACCTTGCCCCGAACTGCTCATCGATTTGCGCTCGCCGCGCGCGCTGCGGCCGTGCTCGCGCTTGCGCTGGCGGTGTTCTGCGTGCCCGCGCCGGCGCTTGCCGCGCGCTCGGGCAATGCCCGGCTGTCGGCCAAGCTCGCCGCGCGGTCCGGCAATGCCCGGCTGTCGGCCAAGCTCGCCGCGCGGTCCGGCAATGCCCGGCTGTCGGCCAAGCTCGCCGCGCGGTCCGGCAATGCCCAGAAGTCGGCCAAGGCCGCCGCGCGCACCACGCGCCATACCCACGCTCCCGCCAAGCCCAAGTCGCCCGCGCTCAACCTCTACGCCAGACGCGCTCTTGCCGCCTATGAAGCGATGCAGCAGAACTTCTATGTGGCCTCCGCCGGCCTCTACAAGGGCGAACCTGAGTACTCCTTCCTGTGGCCCTTTTCGCAGGCGCTGGCGGCGAGCGTCAGCGTCGCGCACATCCCCGGCCAGCAGCCCAAGCTGGAAGCCGGCCTGAACGCCCTCGGCACCAGCCTGCAGGTTTACGCCAGCTCCTCCACGCCGCCGGGGGAAGCGACCGGCGCCTCCACCGCCACCACGCTGCACTCCTACGACGACGTCACCGCGCCCCCGATCGGCCCCGGCGGCGCCAGCTTCTACGACGACAACGAGTGGGTGGGGATCGAGCTGGCGCGCATGTACGAGCTCGACCACGATCCCACCGCGCTGAGCGGGGCCCAGCAGATCATGCAGTTCGTGATGGCCGGCTGGCAAACCACCGGCGCCGAAGGCCAGACGCTGCCGTGCCCCGGGGGGGTGCCGTTCTCCAACGCCAAGAACAACACGCAGCGCAACACCATCACCGACGGTCCCGCCGCGGAGCTGGGGGTGCAGCTGTACCGCATCACCCACGAAGCCCGCTACCTGCAGTTCGCCGAGATGGCGTACGGGTGGGTGCGCGAATGCCTGCTGGAAGCGAATGGACTGTACGCCGACCACATCGGGCTCGACGGCGTGGTCAACCACTCGCTGTGGAGCTACACCCAGGGGGTGATGATCGGCGCCGGCACGCTGCTGTGGCAGGTCACCCACACAGGCGCCTACCTCAGCGAGGCGCGCGCCACCGCGAAGGCCGCATACGCGTACTTCGACTACGGCAAACTCTCCTCGGAAAACCCCTTCTTTGCGGCCGTCTACTTCCGCAACCAGATCTACCTCGACTCCATCACCCACGAAGCGCCCGGCACGCTCTCGGCGCGCGAATACGCCTACTGGGCGTGGCTGCGCCACCGCCTCACCGACAACCTCTTCGCCTACGGCTCCCCACCAACGGCCGAACTGCTCGGCCAGGCCGCCCTGACGCAGATCTATGCGCTGCTGGCGATCCCGCCGCGCACGTATTTCTGAGACCGAATTCCGCTTGGAGGTATCGAGCCGTGCCCTAGATCGTCTAATATCAACAAGCGGACTACGATATGGATTGCCGGTTTGGGATTTATGTTGCGTCTGTCTCATGGCCATTATGGAAGCCATCGACTTCATCCCGCTGGTCAAGGCCTACCCGGCGCTGAGCCGTAAATATGGAGAGGTTTCGTGTGTAGCTGGAGTGGAGATGGCCGCGAACGGCCCACGTTGGATCCGTCTTTATCCGGTTCCGTTCCGTTCGCTGGACGACGATCGACAATTCCGCAAGTACCAACCGGTGCATCTGCGCGTTGAAGCTCACCGTGGCGATCTTCGTCCCGAGACACGCCGTCCCGATCGGGACTCGATCGAGTTGCGCGGCGGACCAGTCTCATCGAAGAATGGATGGGCGCTGCGGCGCCGGTTTGTCGAGCCCCTCATGGTCGAATCGATGTGCGAGGTCAGTCGTCGCCAGCGGCGCGACGGGACGTCGCTGGGCGTATTTCGACCGGGACAGATCGCCGACTTCAAAATCGAGAAAGCGAGCGTCGATGAGGAGAAACGTCAGATAGCAAGGCGTGGTCCGCGCAGACGAGCTTTCTGGACGGCTTGGGGCCAGATGAGCGCACCAACCAGATCCGCGAGCTGGAGCAGGTCCCGTGGACCTTCAGGTATCGCCATAAATGCGAGGTGGCCGGCTGCCCGGGCCACAGTCAGTCGATCATCGATTAGGAGATTTCGCAGTTCTATCGACGCGTGCGGAATTTCGACGACTGGCGTGATCGCATGAGAAAGCGCTGGGTCGATGAAGTCTGTGGTGTCGATCGTGACACAGCATTCTTCGTCGGCAACATGCACCAGCATCCGAGGTCCTTCCTGATCCTTGGAGCATGGTGGCCTCCTCGGCGCCCCGAGCAGCTCGCCCTAACTGATCTCGGTCACGTCTAGCTCAACGCCAAGCTCACCCTGTAGAGCCTCGAAAATCACCATGCGGTGACAAGTCTCCGGATTGTGCTCGACGCACATCAATGCGCAGCGCTTCTCCTGGAGCAGTGGGACAAGGTCTTCAAGAGCTTCTCGTCGCTCCCCCAGCAGGTGCTCTTCGTAGCAGCGTTGGCCTTCTTTGACTTTGCCGCTCTTGTAGAGGTCGCGGAAGGGCTTCGGGTTTCCTAGTGCTTTGATATGTAAGTACTCAACACCAACATTCGCCATGGCCTGCGCGAGTGCGCTCTTTGCGTATCCGCGACGGCGAGAGATGGGCAACTCGCGAACATCGATCAGTCGCTCAACTCCTGCCGCTCGCACATGGCGCGCGAAGGCGACGTGGTCTCTGTGGAGTTCGTATCCCACAGAGCCGAGCCACAAGCCCTTCGTCATCTCTGCAAGCCGTGGTGCGGGAATGTCGAATAGCTCGAGCCTAGCTTGTACTTGGTCGATGCTCAGCGCCTCGCCAAAGAGCGCCGTCGTCAACTCTGCGACGGAACGTGTATCGGTCGTCGATATTACAGTGGCCATGTCGGAGATGGTGCCAGATCCTGCGGGCGTCTCCACCGCGCAGCGCGCCGGGTGCGGTCCAAGCGGTGGGGTCCACCGCCTGCTCTGTGATGATTGCGCTGATGGCGAGCCCCCCCGAGTCGCACACCGAGCCGGCCGCCCCGCCCCTAGTGGGCTCCTCGCCGGCACCCGACGGCGACCACGTGCCCGTCGTCCTGAGCCCTGCGACCGGCTACCCCGCGCTCGGGGACTCCGACCTGGAGGTGCTGCGCGGGATCGGACGGCGCTGGGGCGCGGCGCTGGGGGACCGCGCGGAGTGGATCAAAGCGCTGCCCTGCGACCCCAACCTCGGCCAGTCCGACGGCCCGGCCACCGGCCCCACGAGAGTCGGTCGCCCGGGCACCACGCGTCTGGGGGGCAGGGGTACCCGCTTCGTGCCGGTCGAGGCCGACGGCGCGCCCGGCGAGGAGCTCGAAGCCACGCGCGAGGCGGGGCACGCGCCGACGCGCGGGGGCTGGACCAGCGCGCGGGTGCGCCGCGCGCTGCTAGGGCCCCCGCTGCACAGCGCGGCGGTGCTCGAGGAGCGGATGCGCAAGCTGGTCGCCCTGCCGGTGCTCTCCTCCGACGCGCTCTCCTCGGTGGCCTACGGCCCCGAAGCGATGCTGGTCGTGTTGGCGCTCGGGGGCGCCACCGCGTTTGGCTTCTCGGTGCCGATCTCGATCGCGGTCGTCGTGCTGATGGTGGTGGTTGGCCTCTCCTATCGCCAGACCATTCGCGCCTACCCGCGCGGCGGCGGCTCCTACATCGTCGCCTCCGACAACCTCGGCCTGCTCCCCGGCCTGATCGCCGCCGCTGGGCTGATGCTCGACTACATCCTCACCGTCGCCGTGTCGGTCGCCTCCGGGATCGCCGCCATCACCTCCGCGATCCCCTCGCTGGCGCCCGACACCGTGCCGCTGGGGCTGGCGGTGATCGCGATCCTCGTCGCCGGCAACCTGCGCGGCGTGCGCCAGGCGGGGCTGCTGTTTGCGGCGCCCACCTACATGTTCATCTTCGCGATCCTGCTGCTGGTTGTCGTCGGCCTCGTTGACAGCGCCGGCCATGGTTTCCACGCCGTGCCGCGTCCGCCCGTGCACGCCGCCGAGGGGGTGGGTCTGCTGCTGATCCTGCGCGCGTTCGGCTCGGGCGCCACCGCGATGACCGGGATCGAGGCGATCTCCGACGGGATCCCCGCGTTCCGGCCGGTGGAGTGGCGCAACGCGCGCACCACACTCACCTGGATGGTCAGCCTCCTGGTGGTGATGTTCATCGGCACCATCGCGCTGATCGAGCTCGACGGGATCGTGCCGCAGTCCTCGCAGACCGTGCTTTCCCAGCTGGCTCACTACAACGTTGGCGGCGGCGCGGTGTACGGGTACGTGCAGGCCGCCACCGCGCTGGTGCTGCTGCTGGCCGCCAACACCGCCTTCAGCGACTTTCCCCGGCTGCTGTTTTTCCTCGCGCGCGACTACTCCGCGCCGCGCTTCTTCCTGCGGATGGGCGACCGCCTCGCGTTCTCCAACGGGATCGTTGTGCTGGGCGCCTCGGCGGCCGCGATCCTTGCTGCCTTCGACGGCTCGGTCACCAGCCTGATCCCGCTGTTCGCCGTCGGCGTGTTCCTCGCCTTTACGCTCTCGCAGACCGGCATGGTCGTGCGCTGGCTGCGCACGCGCGAGCCGGGCTGGAAGGGCAGCATCTGCTTCAACGCGCTCGGCGCCTTCCTGTCGGCGATCGTACTGCTGATCACCTCGTTCACGAAGTTCCTGGAGGGCGCGTGGCTGGTGGTGATCCTGATCCCGCTGCTCGTCACCCTGTTTCTACGGATTCGCAAGCACTACCTCGCGGTGGGGCGCGCGGTGGCGCTGCAGCCGCTCTCCGCGAAGGCTCGCGCGCGGAGCATCACGCCGCCGCCCAGCGGCGGCGCCGAACTGGAGCGCAGCGCTAGCGTGGTGCTGAGCGGCCAGTTCGAGCACGAGGAGGCGCCCGATCAGGTGCTCAACCTCACCGTGGTGCCGATCATCGCGATGGACCTCGCCTCGCTGCGCGCGCTCGCCTACGCCGCGTCGCTCGGCCAGCCGGTGCTCGCACTGCACATCTCCGCCGATGAGGACGAGGCAAAGCGCTTCCGCTCCTATTGGCAGGAGTGGGGCGACCATGTGCCGCTGGAGATCGTGCTCTCCCCCTATCGTGCGTTGGTCGCGCCTTTGGGACGCTACCTGCGCCTACTCCACGATCAGGCGCCCCACTTCACCATCACCGTCGTGCTCCCCGAACTGGTGCCTCGCCGCTACTGGCACCGCGCCCTGCACAACGGCGTCGCCCCCCGCCTGCGCCGCGCGCTGCGCCAGCTGCCGGGGATCGTGATTACGACGGTGCCGTTTCACCTGCCGAGCTGAGTCGGAGCGGGACGCCATAAACACTTTTAGGCCCCCTACCAGCTACTGGACCTTCCAAGGCCGCAGTCTCGTAGTGCCCCAGAGGTCCAGTTGATGGTTATGGGCGCAAACTGAAACATACCCACGGCTGGCAACTCCAACAAACGTCCAGCTAGCCCCCGATCTGGGAGTGAACGCATCGGCGTGCTGTACAAGCAGCGGATGGGGAGGACCAGCCAGGGCGCCTCACGCAGTGCCGCGGCGCATCGCGGCACTCCCCTCCGCGGCCACGGCCATCCGAAGGGGGTCCACGGGCATCCCGATGGCGGGAAGGGGCATTCCAAGGCTGCAGAGCACCGACACCCCAAGCGTGGCCGCAAGCACAAGCACCACCATCGCCACAAGGTCAAGCACCCGCGCTCGCTCGCGGCCGCCGCGGTGGTGCTGCCGAGCGCGCCGGCCACGCCGCCGCCGCCGTCCAGCGCCCCGGTCGCCTCGCTCGGCGCGCCGTTGACCTTGGCGGGGGCGCAGCGGCTGCTGTGGCGCGCGGGCTTCGGGCCGCGGCCCGGCGAAGCGCAGGCGCTCGCGGGACAGCCGCTGCGGCAGGTCGTGTACGGCCTCACGCGACCCTCCGGCGAAGCCGTGCTGAGCGGGCCGGCGCCGGTGAATGACGAAGGCAAGCCGCTCGACCCCCTGCACACCTGGGGCGATGACCACTGCTGGTGGCTGGATCGCATGGTCCGCTCCAACCAGCCGCTGATCGAGCGCATGACCTTCATCTGGCACGACTGGTTTGCCAACTCCAACGAGCAGGTCAACAGCCCGCAGCTGATGCTCAACCAGAATGCCCTCTTCCGCGAAAAGGCGCTGGGCAGTTTTCACGAGCTGTTCAACGCCGTCACCGTCGACCCCGCGATGCTCGTTTTCCTGGACGGGATCGACAACGAAAAGGGCGATTCCAACGAGAACTACGCGCGCGAGATGATGGAGCTGTTCTCGCTCGGCGCCGACCGCGGGGCCTACACCGAGGACGACGTGCGCGAAATGGGGCGCGCGCTGACCGGCTGGCAGGCGGAATGGTCATCCGAAGGAGGGATGCACAATTTTCGCTACGACCCCTCCCGGCACGACGAAGGCCAGAAGACCGTGTTCGGGCGGACGGGCAACTGGAACTGGGAAGACGCGGTGCGGATGTGCGTCGAGCATCCGCTTCACCCCTCGTTCTTCGTCACCAAGCTGTGGGGCTACTTCATCCCCACCCAGCCCGACGAAGCGACGCTGTCCTCGCTGCAGGGTCTCTACACGAGCTCGGGCTTCAGCATCCGGGCGGTGGTGGAGGCGATCCTGCAGCACCCCGACTTCTACGAAGGTCCCGAGCTCCTGACGCCACCGGCCGTCTACAACGCCGGTCTGCTGCGCGCGATCGGCCGCCACATCGACACCACCGCGTGGGCGTGGCTGGGCAGCGGCGCCGGCCAGCTGCTGTTCTACCCGCCCAACGTCGCCGGCTGGGAATTCGGCCGTTGGCTTGACACCTCCACCTTGAAGGCGCGCTGGGAAATCGCCAACTACGTGGTCGCCAATACCTACCCCAACCCGTGGCCGGCCGAAGGCGAACCGGAATACGACCCGACCGAGACGGCCGCGCAGGCGCTGGCGAGCGCCCTCGCGTATTGGGGCCAGCCGCCGCTGTCGAGCGAATCGCTGCAGTGCATCGCGGCGTTCGCGCAGTCCTGCCTGCCCGGCGAAATGGCCGAATGGGAGCAGAGCCCCTACCGGGCGATCCGCCAGAACGCGCTGCGCATGCTGATCGCCACCTCGCCCGATCTGCAGGTGAGCTGAGTGTTGTATATAAAAAATTTCAAAGCCGTGCGCAATAGCACACACCTTTAAAAAGAGCAATGCAACCACAACCCCCACCGGCGGCATTAGATGGCAAATAATTGCTCCTGCAACGACTTCAATCGCGCGCAGCTGCTGCGCCGCGGCCTCGCGGCTGCTGGAAACCGGGTCGGAGTGCCGGGCAGCGGCGTCGGAGTGCAGGGCAGCGGGGTCGCGGTGCCCGGTCGCGGCGTCGGCGTGCCCGGCGGCGGGGTCGCGGTGCCCGGCCTCGGGCTGCCGGTGATCGAGCCGGGAATGCCGCTGCCGGCGGGCACCGGGATGGACCGGCGCAGCTTCCTGCTGCGCACCGCCGGCGCCGTGGTGTCGGTGTACGGCGCCTCGATGCTGGGCGCGCGCCACTTCGAAGAGGGCATCGCCCAGGCCACCGCCACCTCCTCCAACCAGCCGGTGCTGGTGTCGATCTTCATGGAAGGCGGCTGGGACGCGCTGTCGGTGCTGGCGCCCGTCAAGGAAGCCCGCTACCGCCAGCTGCGACCGGCGCTCGCGCTCGCCGAAGGCTCGGGCGTTCCGTTCAGCGAGGACCCGACCCTGATGTGGCACCCCCAGGCGCAGGGCCTCGCGACGCTGCACGGCGAGGGCAAGGTAAGCGTGTTCCCCGCCGTCGGGTACGACCCTCCCGATGAGAGCCACTTCACCAGCCGCCACTACTGGGAGGTGGGCCAGCTTGACGCCAACGCGCGCACCGGCTGGATCGGGCGCTTCCTCGACGCGACCGGCGAACCCGACAACCCGCTGCAGGGCCTCTCGCTCGATTACAGCCTGGCGCCGGCGCTGGCAACGGCGAAGATGCCGGTCGCGGCCGTCTCCTCGCCGGCGGACTACAACATGTGGGCGTACGGCTTCGACGAACCGATCGCGGGCGCGGCGATGGAAACCTTCGGCCAGCTCGGGACGCTCGCGGCGCCGTCCCCCGCCTACGCCCAGGCGCGCGGCGCCGCGTGGGACACCAGCATCGTGCTGCGGGAGATGGCGCCGTTCGTGGGCCCGGAAGGCAAGCCGACCTACACCGCGCCCGTCCCCTACCCCAAGGACGGCGGTGAATTCGCCGGGCGCCTGGAAGCGCTCGCGGCGATGCTGGCGGCGGGGCTGCCGATCAAATGCGCCTCGCTGAGCGGGATCGGCACCTACGACACCCACTCCGACGAGCCCACCACGCTGAGCGCCAACCTCGGCCAGACCGTGGAATCGGTGCTGGCCTTCCAGCGCGACCTCGAAGCCCGCGGCCTCGCCGACCGCGTGCTGATCCAGCTCTGGTCGGAGTTCGGCCGCCACCCCCAGGAAAACGGTTCGGGCACCGACCACGGCGCGGCCGGCGTGGCGTTCCTGATCGGCACGCGCGTGGCCGGCACGATGATCGGCGAGTTTCCCGGCCTCGCCAAACTCGACGAAAACGAAAACCTTGTCAACACCTCCGACTTCCGCGCGATGTACTGCGCGCTTTTGGAGCAGTGGTTCCAAACCGAAGCGGGCCTCGTGATCCCCGAAGCGGGGGCGTTCGCGCGGCCGGTGCTGCTGAAGGGGTGAGCGAGTCCCCAGCGGTCGTGCACGTGGGCGGATAATCGGAGATCGTCCGCGCGGGCGGGTTGGGAGCCGAGCGCAAGGAGGCGGGCATCCTACCTCGCCACCACGCTCGTCTCGGCGGATGGCCGCACGCGATCTACACGCTGGCCAGCGCTGGAGCGACTGCGTCGGAGCCAACCCGGACGATCTCGGGGACAGTGATCTTGATCTCCCCCGTCCCGTCAAGGAGCGACTTGGCTCCCACGATCGTCACACCGACAAGACTTCCCTCTGCATCGAAGCGCAAAGCGTGGCCCTCCGGCGACTCGTCAAAGGCCACCGCCGAGGATGGGTCCCCCTTGTGCAGATAGAGCACATCGACCTCCGCGTCGTAGAAGACGTTATCGAATGTGAATGAGCCGATGGTGATGGTCATGGCGCCGATCCGGTGGCATAGGCCGTAACAACGTGCCCACGTTCTCCACTGTAGGCTACGACGACCTTCAGCCAGTCGCTGGGTTCGTCCGTCTTCGAGTAGTACCACTCCTCGTTGCCAAGTCGTCCGGGCATACGACGATCGGGTGCTTGCACAGCGCGTAGCACGGCCTCGCCAAACGGCTCGATCTCAGGGTGTCGCTCAATGATGTGGCCCCATCGCTCCTCGGTCAACTCGACCGTCATCCCCGTGGGGTCGCTGATTGCCGCACGGACTGTCATCCACGCGAGGGTACGTGCCTCTTGGGACGTTTTAGTCGGCTCGGCCACGAGCGCAATTTTGCGCTAGGTTTGAGCGGATCCAAATGTCAGCTTCCGTGGCCGGTAGGCTCCGCGGTCCGATGAGACCCCACGCCCCAAGCACGAGATGAGACGCCCCGGCGCGATACCGCTGGAGGGCCGGCGCGTGCTGATCACCGGCGCGGCGCGCGGAATCGGCGCCGGGGCGGCGCGGCGGCTGCACGCCCGGGGCGCCCGCGTGGCGCTGGCGGGGCTCGAGCCGGAGCTGCTGGCGCAGGTGGCCGCGGAGTGCGGCGAGGCCCCGTGGTTCGAGTGCAACGTGGCCGACCGCGCCCAGGTCGAGCGCGCGGTCGAGGGGGCGGTCGAGCGCCTCGGCGGCCTCGACGTGGTGATCGCCAACGCCGGCGTGGCCGCGCAACTGCCGCTGGTGGGCGGCGACCCGGCGATCTTCGAGCGGACGATCGCGGTCAATCTGCTCGGCGTCTACTACACGCTGCGCGCGGCCGGGCCGCACATTTCCCACCCGCGCGGCTACGCGCTGCCGATCGCCTCGCTGGCGGCGGCGCTGCACGGGCCGATGCTCGGCGCCTACAACGCCTCGAAGGCCGCCGTGGAGGCGCTCGGCGACACGCTGCGCATCGAGCTGCTGCACACCGGCGCGCGCGTGGGCGTCGCCTACTTCGGCTTCATCGACACCGACATGGTCAGCCGCGGCCTGCAGACGCGCGCCGTCGAGCAGGCGGGTGGTCCACGCCGCGCTATCGTCAAACCGGTGCCGCTTGCGCGCGCCCTCGACGCGATCGAGCAGGGGGTCGAGCGCCGCTCCCGGCGCGTCACCGCACCGGGCTGGGTCTCGCCCGCGCTGGCGCTGCGGATGCTGATCCAGCCGCTGGCGGATCGCACCGGCCGCGGCCTCGAGCAGACGCTCGCGATCGCCCGCGAAGAGCGCGCGCCGCTGACGACCGCCCAGCCGGACACGCCGTAAGCCTCGATTCCGCAGGCCCCAATGTAGGCATCGGTACCAAATACTGCCGCGCTCTCGGTAAACGGGCCGAGTGCAAAACCGCTGACCGATCCCCGTGGGCAAAAAGTTGCTTAAGGTCTGCGCAACCTGTGTCTAGACTCGGTGTTCTAAGGGACAACAAGGATGCCCTGGGCTTACGAGGAGGATTGACATGAGGCTCCCCACTGACACGACTGTACGGTCGCCGCAGGTCTGGCTGGTCGCACTGCTCGCCTGTATCGCCGTTGCCGTCGTCGTGCCTGCTGCTCAGGCTGCGTCTACATTTGGCGTTGAAAAGTTCGTTGCTGCCAACTGTTCCGAAAAATTTGAAAAATGTGGCTCGGAAACCTTCGGACCATATTCGATCCCCAAGGAACCCACGCTCGCCGAAGCCAAAGAACAGGGTTACACCCAGGCCGCCGGGCATCCTGCCTGGGGAATCACGGACTTCAAGATCAACACAGAAGGCACTCTCCCCAACGCGGTTCCCGCAGGCATAGCAGAAGGCAAGGTCGTCGAACACGTTCGAACCGACGTCGGTCCTGGCGTAAGCACCAACCCGGAGGCCGTGGAAAAGTGCTCGTTCGCTGAATTCGGCGAAACGGAGGCGATACCCGGTAAAGAAGTCTATCCAGCGCCAACGTGCAAGAAAGGCGCTGAAATCGGGGTCAATAAAGTGATCATCTGGGCCGGCCCGGAACCGTCTCCCAAAGGTGGAGACGTCCCGCTTGAAGGCAAAGTTTACAATCTCGAACAGCCAAAAGGCCTTGCATCTGACTTCGGGGTTGCGCTTGATCTAGAACCGCTGCTTGGAATACCGATCTATGCCCACACCTTTATCGAAGGCCACGTCGAATGGGCCGGCAACTACCACGACTACTATGAAATAAAAGTCTCTCCCGAATTGCCGCTGATCGCATCGCGGTTGATCCTGAAAGGCGATATCGGCACTGGCGAAAACGGCGGATTCATCACCAACCCGAGCAACTGCCCACCTTCTGGCGCACCTCCTGGGGTGGCCACCACCAGCACGGTCACGCTCGAATCTGATTTTGGCCCGGCGCTCCCCAAGTCATACGAAGGCCCGATCGGCGTCGAAGGTTGCAACGGGCTCGAACCTTTCCTTCCTGTTCCCTTCAAACCTACGATCGCGCTGACGCCGGAAACCACTCAGTCCGATCAACCTGACGGGATCACGACCGAACTGACGGTTCCGCATAACCCCAGCCCTACAGGCATCGACTCTTCGCAGGTAGAAAACGCGACCGTCACACTGCCGGAAGGGATGACGCTCAACCCCGCGGCCGCGCACGGGCTGGAAGCGTGCACGCCCAAGCAGATCGGCATCGGAACGAGGAATGAAGTCAAGTGCCCACCCGGCTCGAAGATCGGCACGGTCACGCTCAACGTCCCCGATCTCCCGCCGGAATCGCTGCAGGGCGACGTCTACTTTGGCGGGCCTGAATCGGGGCCGATCACAAAACAGCCCTACACCATGTACATCGATGCCGAGTCGGCGCGCTACGGCATCTCGGTGCGCCTCGAAGGCTCGGTCACGCTTAGCGAAACGACCGGGCGGGTTACGGCGAGCTTCGTCAAGAACCCCGAACAGCCTTTCAGCGATGTGATCCTGCACTTCGACGGCGGCCCGCTCGCGCCGATCGCCAACCCGCTCGCGTGCGGGACGGCGACGATCGAATCGGCACTCGTGCCGTACATCGGTAAAGCCTTTACGGAAAAACCCTCCTTCTCGACCGCTCACCCGATCGACGCCAACGGCGCCGGCGAAGCGTGCAAATCCCCGCTGCCGTTCACGCCCGTTCAGAAAACCGAAAGCCAGCCGGCGACCGGCGGGGCATCGACGAACTTCTCCTTCACCGTGACGAGGGCACCCGGCCAGCAGTACATCACCCAGATCAAGACGGTGCTGCCGGCCGGCCTCGTGGGGCGGATCCCCGCGGTGACGCTGTGCACCGAAGCGCAGGTCGCGGAAGCGACCGCCGGCACGGGCGGCTGCCCGGCCTCAAGCCGGCTGGGCTCGGTGACGGCGCTCGCCGGCGCGGGCCCCGCGCCGTACCGCTTTGAAGGCTCGGCCTACCTGACCGGCCCCTATAACGGGGCCCCGTACGGCCTCGCGGTGGTGGTGCCCGCCAACGCCGGGCCGTTCCGGCTCGGCAACGTGGTGACGCACATGACGATCAACGTCGAACCGTACACCTCGCGTGTGGTGGTGGCCGGGAGCGTGCCCGCGATCTACAAAGGCATCCCGCTGCGGATGCAGAGCCTGAACGTCGAAGTCAACCGGCAGGGCTTCATGCTCAACCCCACCAACTGTGGGACGCTGTTGACCGAATCGACGCTCACCGGCGTCACACTGCTGGGCTCCAGCACGTTCACCACGGCTGAAGTCAAGAGCCCGCTGGTGCTCGAAGAATGCAACAAGCTCCCCTTCAAGCCGAGCTTCGGCGCGATCGCGGGCGCGAAAACGTCGCACACCAACGGCGCCAACATCGAAGTCAACGTCAGCCAGCCGGCCGGCCAGGCGAACATCAGGCAGGTGACCACGACGCTGCCCACGCAGCTGCCGGTGCGCCTCTCGACGCTCGCCAAGGCCTGCCCGGCGGCGACCTTCGAAGCCGGTCCCGCGCCCGGCGGCTGCAAGAGCGAAGCGAACGTCGGCACCGTGAAGGCCACCACGCCGGTGCTGCCGGGGACGCTCACCGGCACTGCCTGGCTGGTGTCCCACGGCAACGAAGCCTACCCCAACCTCGACCTGATCCTGCGTGGGGACGGCGTCACGGTGATCCTCGTGGGGCTCTCCAAAGTGGCCAACTCGCAGATCACCACCTCGTTCAACACGCTGCCCGACGTGCCGCTGTCGAGCTTCTCGCTCTACCTGCCGTCCGGCCCCAACTCGGTGCTGGGCGCCAACGGCAAGCTGTGCCGCTCGAAGCTGAGGATGCCCACCACGCTCGTCGGGCAGAACACATCGACGATCCTCGAGGAGCCCACCGTCGCCGTGCGCAACTGCCCGGTGGAAATCATCAAACACAAAACCAAGAACACCACCGCCACGCTCAACGTGCAGCTGCCGGCGGCCGGCACCGTCAGCGGCGGCGGCACCGACCTCAAGTTCACCAAGCGCAACGTCGGCGGCGGCGGGCGCACCAATGTCAAGGTGTCGCTCACCCGCACCGGCGCGGAAGTGCTGCGCAAATTCCGCCAGCTGCGGATCAAGGTGCGCGTCGGCTTCGTGCCAAAGAGTAAAAAAGGCAACGTCACTTCCAAGGCGTTTGCCACGGTGACGTTCAAAGCCTGAGGGGGTCACGCGCTGGGGGGCGGGCAGCGCCCGCTCCCTCGCCAGACGCAGGGAGGGTCACGCAGAGACGCCGTCGCGGCTTGTCCGGGCGGCGTGTTCTGTGTTGCCAGGTGAGTAGAAATCATCAATCGGGGGTATCAGATATACGTGAGGACCGGAGAGGCTCGGGTTTGGCTGGCTGCGCTGCTGTGCGGCGCGGCCTGCGCTGTGGTTGCGCCGACGGCCGCCGTGGCGTTCGGGGTGAACAGGTGGGAAGCGGGGACCTGTAAGGAGAAGGCATGCAACAGCGAAGGAAAAGATCCCGCCGCCGAATTTTACACCCAGGCCGCCGGGCACCCCGACTTCGGAATCACTGACTTCGCCTTCGCTTACGCCAAAGAAACCAACATCCTGGCTGAAGAAGTGCGTGCCCCAGAAGGTCATGTGCGCGACGCGCGCGTCGACCTCCCCCGGGTCTGGCGGTGGACCCCGAAGCCGTCACGGAGTGCCCGGAAGCGCAGATCGAAGCGCTGGAATGCCCCGAATCGAGCCAGGTCGGGGAAGACGAAGCGCAGGGCACGGCGGAACTGGCGCTGGGGATCAGGAAGACCGTCACGGAAAGCTTTCCCGTCTACACCCTCGAACCCCGACCGGGCGAGCCGGCGCGGTTTGGCGTCGAGGTGAAGAGTGCCACACTCGCGCTCGCCGAAGGGATCAGTGGCGCGAAACTCCAAACCGCGATCTACCTCGAAGGCGCCATCAGCTGGCACCACGAAGCCGAAACCGTGGAAAGCAGCGGCGTGCCCACGGGCGACTACCACGAGTTCTTTGAGATTCACAACATTCCCACGCAGCCCGAACTGATCGAGTCGCGACTGATCTTCTGGGGTGTGCCACAGGAACACACGCACACCGGTGAAGCGCCCCGGGCCTTCATCACGATGCCGAGCTCGCAGAGCGTTTGCGCCAACCCCTCGACCACCTACCTGCACGTCGATTCCTATGAAAACGCGGGCGCCTTCCTCAAATATGCCGACGAAACGCGCTTGCAAGACGGGACACCGGTGCTGGCAACCGGCTGTGACGCGCTGACGTTCCGCAACCCGTCGCTCTCGCTGGCCCCCGAAACCAGCCGCTCCGACCAGCCCGACGGGGCCACGGTGGACCTGCACATTCCCCAGTCGATCTCCGAACCGGGCAAACCCGGACCGCCCGACCTGCAGAGCGCCGAAGTGTCACTGCCGGAAGGGATGACGCTCAACGCGGCCGCTGCGCAGGGTCTTGAAGGCTGCACCAATGCGCAGATCAAGCTGGGCAGCGATGAAAAGATCGAATGCCCCGCCGGCTCGGAAATCGGAACGGTGACGGTCAACGCCCCCGGGATCCCCAGCGGATCGCTCGCGGGCAAGGTCTACCTCGGCTCACCCGAACCGGGAGGAGCGGAATCGGGCGAGGAGTTTCGCGTGTTCCTCGCCGTCGAAGCGCCGCGGTATGGGGTGGGGCTGCGTATCGAAGGCCACGTGAAGGCCAACGCGCAGACCGGCAGGCTGACGGCGATCTTCGCCGATGACCCGCAGGTGCCCTTCGAAGATTTCGCCCTCACCTTCAGGGGCGGGTCGCGCGCGCCGCTGGCCAACCCGCTGCGCTGCGGCCTCGCCGAACCGGTGGCCGCGCTCACCCCCTACAGCGGGCAGCCGCCGCAGGCGCCGGCGACGCATGGCTTCACCGTCGACGCGGATGGAAACGGCGGCGCCTGCGCGGCTCCAATGCCGTTCGCCCCGACGCAGAGCACGCCGCCGCAGAGCCCGGCGAAGGCCGGCGCTTACAGCCCCTTCACGTTCCAGCTCGCGCGCGGTGAAGGGCAGCAGTACCTGTCGAAGGTGCAGACCACGCTGCCGCCCGGCCTGCTCGGGGCGATCTCCTCTGTGCCGCTGTGCGCGCAGGCGCCGGCCGACGCGGGGACCTGCCCGGCGGCGAGCGAAATCGGCAGGGTGTCGGTGAGCGCGGGCGCGGGCCCCGAACCGTACGCGTTCGCCGGCAAGGTCTTCCTCACCGGCCCCTACGGGGCGCGCCGTACGGCCTGTCGATCGTGGTGCCGGCGATCGCCGGTCCTTACGACTTTGGCCGGGTCATCACGCGCGCGAGCATCGGCGTGGGCCTGTACAGCGGCCGCGCGATCGTCACCGCCGTGCTGCCGAGGATCGTGGAAGGGGTGCCGCTGCGGCTGCGGAGCTTGAGCGTGAACGTTAGCCGCCCCAACTTCCTGTTCAACCCCACCAACTGCGCTCCGCTGGCCACCGAATCGCTGCTCGGGGGCTTCCTCCCCGGTGAAAGCGGCCTCGCCGAACAGAGCATTTCGAGCGCCTTCCAGGTGGGTGAATGCAACAAGCTGGCGTTTGCGCCGAAGTTGACGGCTTCCACCGGGAGGAGGGTTTCCCGCGTGAATGGCGCCGGCCTCGAAGTGAAGGTCGCGCAGGGCGCCCACCAGGCCAACATCCGCGAGGTGCTGGCCTCGCTGCCCAAGCGGCTGGCGGCACGCATCACCACGCTGCACAAAGCCTGCCCCGCGGCGAGCTTCGAAGCCGGCCCGCCGCCCGGCGGCTGCGGCGCCGAAGCGCGCGTGGGCTCGGCCACCGTCACCACCCTGGTGCTGCCCGGGCCGCTCACCGGCCCCGCCTACCTGGTGTCGCACGGCGGCGCCGCCTACCCCGACCTCGACGTGATCCTCAGCGGCGACGACGGCGTGGAGGTGGTGCTGGTCGGCCACACCCACATCGCGAGCACGGGGATCCTCAGCTCCTCCTTCGAATCGCTGCCCGACGTGCCGATCGCGAACTTCGCGCTGAGCCTGCCCACCGGGCCGCGCTCGGTACTCACCGCCAACCGTAACGGCAGCCAGTGCGGCGCTCACCTGGCGATGCCCACCACAATCGTCGCGCAGAGCGGGGCGCGGGTAGTACAGATGACGAAGATCGCCGTCGGCGGCTGCCCGCGGCACAAGAAAGCAACACGACGTCGATGCCGCCTTCTAAAGTCTCACGGGCATGGCCACCGCGGGCATCGACATCCCCATCAGCTCTGTCGTCGCAAAAAGCATCGACGGTGATCCCCTGCTGGGCGCGCTGCGCCGCCTGATGCGCATCGCCGACGGCGGCGGCGATGCGGAGGCCGTCCTGCGCGCGCTCGCCCACGAGCTGTGTGTGCTGCTGGGTGCGGATGAGATGCAGGTGCACCACCTTGCCCCCGAGAGCGGCCGAGCGGAGCTCGGCCAACAGGAGGGGGAGCCGGTCGTGACCTACCTGTTCGGCGGCGAGGGCCGCCTCAGCTACGTGGTGCCCCGCGCCGAGCGTCCGTCGGCGGTGGCCCAGCTCGCCAACACCGGCGCCAGCGTGCAGGTGGTGGGCACGCGCGAGCTGTCCGCGGCGCTGCCCCGGGTCGCCGCCGCCGGCATCGGCGGTGCGCTGCTGCTGGCGCTCACCGTGCGGCGTGAGATCGAGGCGGTGGTTGTGCTGGCGCGGCGACTCCCAGAAGGGTGGGCGGAGCACGAGGTGGCCCGCGCAGAGGCGCTGGTGGAGCAGGCGGCGCACACGCTGGCGCTGCTGCGCGCGCGCGCGGAGGCCGGCACCGACGCGGTCACCGGCTGCATGAATCACCGCGCGATGCGCCGTCGCCTGCAGGAAGAGATCGGCCGCGCCACTCGCACCGACGGCGAGCTGGCATGCCTGTTGATCGATCTCGACGACTTCAAGCAGGTCAACGACCGCCACGGCCACCCGGCCGGGGACGCCGTGCTACGCGGCGTGGCGCGCGCGCTGCAGGGCGAGTTCCGCGCCTTCGACCGGGTGGCGCGCTACGGCGGCGACGAGTTCGTGGTGATCCTCCCGGCCGCGGACCTGCACAGCGCGGCGCTGGCGGGCGAGCGCGCGCTGCAGCGGCTGGCGGAGATCTCTTCGTTTGACCTCGTGGCGGGCGTGTCGGCCTCGATCGGCGTCGCCCAGTGGCACCCGCCGATGAGCCCGGAGCAGCTGCTGGAAGCGTGCGACGCGGCGCTGCTGCGCAGCAAGCGCGCGGGCAAGGGCCGCGTCGAGCTGGCCGCATAGACTGAAGGCCTATGGCCGGCAACAGCTTTGACGCGAGGGGCACGCTCTCGGTGGGGGCGCGCGAGTACGAGATCTTCCGCCTGAGCGCGCTCGCGGAGCGCTATGACGTGGCGAGCCTCCCGTTCTCGCTGAAGGTGCTGCTGGAGAACCTGCTCCGCACCGAGGGCGCCGGCACGGTGCGCGCCGCCGACATTGAGGCGCTTGCCGGCTGGGACCCGACCGCTGAGCCGTCGATCGAGATCGCGTTCACCCCCGCGCGCGTGCTGATGCAGGATCTGACGGGCGTCCCCGCCGTGGTGGATCTGGCGGCGATGCGCGACGCGATGGCGCGGATGGGGGGCGACCCCGCCAAGATCAACCCGCTGGCGCCGGCGGAGCTGGTGATCGACCACTCCGTGCAGGTGGACGCGTTTGGCACGCGCGACGCCTTCGCGATCAACGCGGCGCGCGAGTTTGAGCGCAACCAGGAGCGCTACCTCTTCCTGCGCTGGGGTCAGCAGGCGTTTGACAACTTCAAGGTGGTGCCACCCGACACGGGGATCGTGCATCAGGTCAACCTCGAGTATCTCTCGCGCGTGGTGTTTGTCGCCGACGCCGCCGCGCGGGCCGGTGCGGCCGGGGCCTCCGGCGCGCTGCCGTCCGCCTACCCCGACACGCTGGTGGGGACCGACTCGCACACGACGATGGTCAACGGCCTCGGCGTGCTCGGCTGGGGTGTCGGCGGGATCGAGGCCGAGGCGGCGATGTTGGGCCAGCCGCTGTCGATGCTGATCCCGCAGGTGGTGGGCTTCCGCCTGCACGGCGCGCTGCGCGAGGGGGCGACGGCCACCGACCTGGTGCTGACCGTCACCGAGATGCTGCGCGAGCGCGGCGTGGTGGGCAAGTTCGTGGAGTTCCACGGCGCCGGCCTCGCCGGGCTGCCGCTGGCGGACCGCGCGACGATCGGCAACATGTCGCCCGAGTTTGGCTCCACCTGCGCGATCTTCCCGATCGACGCGGAGACGCTGCGCTATCTGCGCTTCTCCGGGCGGCCCGCCGAGCAGGTGGAGCTGGTGGAGGCATATGCGCGCGAGCAGGGCATGTGGCACGACGAGCGCTCGCCCGAGCCGCGCTTCTCCGAGCAGATCGAGCTGGACCTGGGCGAGGTGGTGCCGAGCCTCGCCGGCCCCAAGCGTCCGCAGGACCGGATCTCGCTGACCGACGCCCAGCCGGCGTTTCGACGCGCGCTGGCCGGCTATGTGCCCACGTCAAACGGGGACGACGAAGCGGTGGCGGCGACCTTCCCCGCCAGCGACCCCACCGCCTCGCAGGAGCCGGCCAACGGCGAAGGCGCGCGGGCGTCGCACGCGCAGGCCGCGGCTGCGAGCGAGGTGGGCGGGACGCAGGCGGATAAAAAAAGAGGGGAGGAGGAGGGGGGGGTACGTGTGGCGCTTTCGGACGGCACTGCAGCCACCCTGCGCCACGGCCACGTGGTGATCGCCGCGATCACAAGCTGCACGAACACCTCCAACCCCTCCGTGATGATCGGGGCGGGGATCCTCGCGCGCAACGCGCTCGCCAAGGGCCTGCAGAGCAAGCCGTGGGTGAAGACCTCGCTGGCGCCCGGGTCGAAGGTGGTCAGCGAATACCTCGACCGCGCCGGGCTCACCGAGCCCCTGGAGCAGCTCGGCTTCAACCTCGTCGGGTATGGCTGCACCACGTGCATCGGCAACTCCGGGCCGCTGCCGCCGGAGATCTCGAAGGTGGTGGGCGAGGAGGACCTGGCGGTGGTGTCGGTGCTCTCCGGCAACCGCAACTTCGAGGGGCGGATCAACCCCGACGTGAAGATGAACTACCTCGCCTCGCCTCCCCTGTGCGTGGCGTACGCGCTGGCGGGCACGATGGATATCGACATTGTCGCCGACCCGCTCGGCCGCGACGCCGACGGAAGGGATGTCTATTTGCGCGACATCTGGCCGAGCGGGCGGGAGGTGGCGCAGACGATCGAGCGGGCGGTGCAGTCGGACATGTTCCGCAAGAGCTACGCCGAGGTGTTTGCCGGCGATGAGCACTGGAACGGCCTGGACGTCCCCGCCGGCGAGCGCTTCGCCTGGGACGAGCGCTCCACCTACGCGCGTTTGCCCCCCTACTTCGAGGGGATGCCCGCCGAGCCCGCCCCGGTGGAGGATCTGCACGGCGCGCGCGTGCTGGCGGTGTGGGGCGACTCGGTCACCACCGACCACATCTCCCCCGCGGGCGCGATCAAGCGCGACGGCCCCGCCGGGCTGTACCTGCAGGAGCAGGGAGTGGCACCGCGCGACTTCAACTCCTTCGGCGCGCGCCGCGGCAACCACGAGGTGATGATGCGCGGCACGTTCGCCAACATCCGCATCCGCAACCTGCTGCGCACCCCCGACGGAGCGGCGCTGCCCGAAGGCGGCGTCACGGTCCACCTGCGGGCACCGACGGGCAGCCAGGAGTCCGGCCCGCCGGGGGACGAGCCGCTATCGATCTACGACGCGGCGATGCGCTACCAGCAGGAAGCGGTGCCGCTGGTGGTGCTGGCCGGCAAGGAGTACGGGACCGGCTCCTCGCGCGACTGGGCGGCGAAGGGCACGAAGCTGCTGGGCGTGCGCGCGGTGATCGCGCGGAGCTTCGAGCGCATCCACCGCTCCAACCTGGTGGGGATGGGGGTGCTGCCGCTGCAGTTCCCCGAGGGCGAGAGCGCGCGGTCGCTGGGGCTCACCGGCGAGGAGGTTTTTTCGATCGACGGCTTCGCCGCGGCGATGAACAGCGGCGGCGAGGCCCCGCGCGAGGTGACGGTGCGCGCCGAGCGCAGCAGCGAGCAGGCGGGCGCGGAGCCGGTCGAGTTCCAGGCGCGCGTGCGCATCGACACCCCCCGCGAGGCCGACTACTACCGCCACGGCGGCATCCTCCAGTACGTCCTGCGAGGATTGCTCGCCGCATGACGAGCACCTCGCCCGCGCGCTGCGCGAGAAGAAGATGAGCAGCGCTGCCGAGGATTTCCCGCAGGTCCTGCGCGACCTGCTCGCGGCGCGCGGCCCGTCCGGCTATGAGACCGCGCCGGCAGAGGTGTGGCGCGCGGCGGCGGAGGCGTTTGGCGCCGAGGTGGAGATCGACGTGGTCGGCACGCCCTCAGCACGGGTGCCGACGCGCGGCACGGGCGACTCCGCACCCGCGGCCCAACCGGCCCCGGACGCCGCGTGTGCGGGTGCCGGCAGCCCAAGGCGCCTGGTGGTGATGGGCCACATCGACGAGATTGGGCTGATCGTCACCCACATCGACGACGAGGGCTACCTCTGGTTTCGCGAGGTGGGGGGCTGGGACGCGCAGATCCTCGTCGGCCAGCGCATGGTGTTGGGCACGCGCGCGGGTGAGCTCACCGGCGTGATCGGCAAGAAGCCGATCCATCTGCTGCGCGAGGAGGAGCGCAAGAAGGTGGCGGAGGTGCGCGATCTGCACATCGACATCGGCGCGCGCGACGGCGAGCAGGCGCGCGAGCTGGTGCGGGTGGGCGACGTGGCGGTGATCGCCGGCGAGCCGGTGGAGCTGCCCAACGGGCGCATCGCCTCGCGCGCGCTGGACAATCGCCTCGGCTCGTTCGTGGCGCTGGAGGCCGCGCGGCTGGTGGCGCAGGCGGGCGGCGGGGAGTGGGAGCTGGTGGCGGTGGCTGCCGCCCAGGAGGAGACGACCTTCGGCGGCTCGCGCACCAGTGCCTTCTCGCTACAGCCCGACGCGGCGATCGTGGTGGACGTGACTCACGCGACCGACGCGCCCGGGATCGAGGTGAAGGAGTCGGGCAAGCACCCGCTCGGCTCGGGCCCCGTACTGAGCCGCGGCTCGACGCTTCACCCCCGCCTGTTCGAGCTGCTGCACGACACGGCCGAGCGCGAGCAGATCCCCTTCACGGTGGAGGCGATCGGGCGCAACACCGGCACCGACGCCGACGCCGTGCACCTCAGCCGCGGCGGCGTCCCCACCGCGCTGGTGTCGATCCCGCTGCGCTACATGCACTCCCCGGTGGAGCTGGTGGAGCTGGCCGACGTGCACGCCGCCGCACGGCTGATCGCCGCCGCGGCGCGCACGCTCGGCGCGGAAACGTCGCTGGCGCGCTAGAGGGTGGCGCAGCCGGCCGTCAGGCAGGTTGGCCGGGCCCCTCTTTTGCCAGTCAGGCGCCGGCGGTGCTCAGCTCGGTGAACTCGGCGATCTCGTACGCCGAGCCGGGCTTGCCGCCCAGCGCGAGCACCCGCAGCCCCTCGGGGCCGGCGAACAGCTTGCGCTTGATGCCGGGGCCGACCCGCACCATCACCTCGGGCGTGAGCTCCACGCGCTCGCCTTCCACCTCGATCGCGCCCGAGCCGCGCATCACCGAGTAGACCTCCTCCTGGCCATCTTTCTCGTGGTCGTGCTCGGGGTAGTCGCTGTAGTTGGGGGGCAGATCCACGACCTGCATGCCGAAGGAGGTGACGCCCAGCTCGGCGCGCGCCTTCTTCAGGCCGCCGCCGAACGCGCCCTCCATCTCGTCGATCTGCTTCGCGGTGTATCCAGGCATGACAACTCCCTATCTGTGGTCGCCGAAGGTTGAGGCAGCAATCTTAGCGACTGCTAACTAAGAAGGTCGTCCGATCCATGCGGGCCGCGTGGGCTGGATCCGATCTTGGCTTGGACATGAGGCGCTCCGATCCGGCCTGTGTACAGCTGCTCCGATCCGGCCTGTGGACAGCCGCCCCGATCCCGTCACGTTCGATGGCAGATCTTGCGGTGGCGTCGCCGAAAGTAAACGCACACAAGCCCATCGGGCCTCACTCTCTGCGGCACGTCTATCGTGGTGGCCGCGTTTTCCCTCTCCCTGTCCTTCGCGCACGGCACGGTGGGCACGCGCAGCGTTCCGCGGTGCAGCGGCTGCCATGCGATCGGCCAGCTCGGGCCTTCGTCGCGGTACAGCTGGTGCCCGTCGCGGGCGAAGCCCTCCTCTTCGTTGCCCCCGCCTTCGATGAACGGGGGGCAGGTGGTTTCCGGTCTCCCCCTGAGCACGCCGGCGCCGGCTTCGACGAGGCGCTCGCCCACCGGCGCCCACACGTCCGGAGCGCAGTTTGAGTGGAATACGACCGAAGGGACCGTTTCGAGCGGGGGCGGTTCACTGCCGGGTGCGCAGAGCGCCACCGAGATGCTGGCGCCGTTGGGCGACCATTCCGGCCACATCGGGGTCTGTTCGCCAATCCCATTGTGGTAGCTGAGGAGTCGGCGCACGTGGGAGCTTGGCGGAACGACGATGTCGAGGTCGCTGTCTTTTCCGTCGGAGCGCTGGAACACGATCGACCCCTTCGAGCTCCAGCGCGGCGTGCGATCGCCGGGGCGATCGGTGAGCGCCCGCACGGGCGAGCCCGGCGTTACGCCGGTCAGAAACAGGCCGGATGGCCCGACGAACACGAGCTGGCTGCCGTTGGGAGAGAAGGCGGGTTCGCTGCCCACCACGAGCGGCGTGGGGTTGGAGCCATCGGCGTTGGCGATGTAGATGGTGATCGTGCTCGCCGGGCGGCGCTGGGAGGTGGTGGCCGGGCCCGTCGGGGGACGCGGGGAAGTGGCGACGGTGTTCTCCGGGCGACGCCGGGATGTGGTGGCCGGGCCCGTCGGGGGACGCGGGGGGATGGTGAGGGTGCTCGTCGTGCGACGCTGGAACGCCAACAGGTCGCCCGATGGCGAGAAGCTCGGAGCGGAGTCTTCGGGGCCGCTGGTCAGCCGCAGCTGATCGCCCGTGGCGGGGTCCACGGCCCAGATGCTGTGTTCGGCCGAGTACGCGATCACGCCGTTGGCGCCGGGGAAGGAGCCCTCCGCGGGGGTGGGCGTGAGCGCCGCCGCGATTGCCCCGACCACAGCAACTGCGCCAAGCGCGGGCCAGCTTCGCCATGGGGGAGTCACGATGGCTGCGAGAATACTGAACTCTCCGACATGACGCAAGATTGGGATCTAGATATAATTTGGATTCCTGCCCGAGACCGAGACACCATCGAAGGACAGCGCCAAAGGGCTCGGCACCCGGGTGATCAAAGCCGGCCAGATAGCCGGGTCGCTCACCGCCGTGATCACCGTGGCGGTGCTGCTCTGGAACACCTTTCTGAAGCCCGTGCCGGCGCCGGCCGTGCTGGCGACCGAAGTGAAGGAGGTCCGAGTGCGCCCCGGCGTTAGCGAGTACACCTATCTCCAGAGCCATCCCGGGCAGCTCAAACGCGAAGAAGCGCAACTGCGGGCGGCTGTGATCCGCAACCGGGAACCGCCGTTGACCCAGGGGGAAATCGATCAGGCGCTGCGCCAGCCGGGAGTTGAAGTGCAGTGGAAGATCTCCTTGGAAGGACCGGCTGGGCGTCAATTCAAGCTGACCCACACGCTGTTTCGCGAAAACGCCGGCAATAGGACGGTGGTGGCCGATGAGCTGGGCAGCATCTGGCCGCCGGAACGCATCGTCTCGCAAGCGGACAAATACGAAAACACCGAAGGCGCCTGGGTGCAGACGCCGCCGGGCGGCGGGCGCTACACGATCGAAATCTATCTGGTTTCCGCCGACGGAAGCCAGAATGCCGAAGGCGCCGCGAGCTTTCACGCGGCGAGACGGTGAGACGATGAGGATGGCGCGGGCGACCGTGGTGGCACCATCCGCCGCCCTGGTGCCGATTGCCCGCATACGGTGAGCAACCCGATGGCGTCCATGTCAGGAGCAACCGGACGTAGCTAGGAGTTGCTCGACTCCCCTGTTGGTGTCTGCAACTCCAGTCCCGCGACCCGCTCGAAGTGGCGCCGGTTGCGAGTCAGGATCTTCATGCCGTGCTCCAGCGCGGTGGCGGCGATGAGTGCGTCGGCGACGTCCAGGCCGGTCGACCGGCGAATGCGTCCCGCCCGCTGGGCTATGTCGGGGGTAACCTCGATCTCGGAGAGTCTTCCCAGCAGAGCTTCCACTGCTGGCTCCTCACGCTCGCTCCCGGCGAATAGCTCGGTACGAGTGACTACCGAAACCGCAGAGCCTCCTATCTCGACGCGCTGGCGTCCCCGTATGTGGTCAATCAGAACATCGGTGTCCAGCAAGAGGCCGCTCACCGCACGACCTCACCGTCATTTACGTTCAATGCGATTCCAGTCGAGGTCGAAGCGATTCCACTCCTCGCGCGGCGGAACCGAGAAGTCGGGGGCGATTCCGAAGGTTTCGTCGAGCACGCGCTGGGTCTCGGCCCGCTCCCGCTCTTCGGCTTCCCGGCCGTGGGTCGCCAGGTATTCGTCCAGCGCTGCACGAATGACTTCCGCGAGGGTGCGCCCGTCGCTGGCGCGCAGCTCCTCGATGCGATCGCGCTGTTCCTGGGTCAAGTACACCTGTGTGCGCGTAGCAGCCATATACCGCGCAGTATACAGCAACGCCGGATGGGCCCGGCCGACCTACCGGGGCGAGCTCGCCCCGGCGCGGGCCTCCTACCTCATCCCCGCACGAGTCGCTTGTAGGAGATCCGGTGCGGGCGGTCGGCGGCCGCGCCGAGCTGTTGGTGGCGGTGCTCCTCGTAGGCGTCGAAGTTGCCCTCAAACCAGGTCACCTGCGAGTCGCCCTCGAAGGCCAGCACGTGGGTGGCCACGCGGTTGAGAAACCAGCGGTCGTGGGAGATCACCACCGCGCAGCCGGGGAATTCGAGCAGTGCGTTCTCCAGCGCGCGCAGCGTGTCCACGTCGAGATCGTTGGTGGGCTCGTCCAGCAGCAGTAGGTTGCCGCCGCTGCGCAGCAGCTTGGCCAGGTGCACGCGGTTGCGCTCGCCGCCTGAGAGCTTGCCGATGCGCGCCTGCTGGGCGGGGCCCTTGAAGTTGAAGCCGGCGGTGTACTGGCGCGAGTTGACCTCCCGCTCGCCCACCTGGATGTGCTCGTACCCTTCGGAGATCTCCTCCCACACGGTCTTCTCCGGGTGCAGCGAGTCGCGCGACTGGTCGACGTAGGCGAGCTTCACGGTGTCGCCCAGCTCGATCGCGCCGCCGTCGGGCTGCTCCTGGCCTGTGATCATCCGAAACAGCGTGGTCTTGCCGGCGCCGTTGGCGCCGATCACGCCGACGATGCCGGCGCGGGGCAGGTCAAACGACAGCGACTCGATCAGCAGTCGATCGCCGTAGCCCTTGGACAGGTTGGTGGCGGTGAGGACCTTGTTGCCCAGGCGCGGTCCGGGCGGGATGTGGATCTGGACCTCGTCGAGTTTGACGTTGCGCTCTTCGGCGATCAGCTCCTCGTAGCGGGCCAGGCGGGCCTTGGACTTGGTGCGTTTGCCCTTGGGGTTGGTGCGCACCCATTCGAGCTCCGCGGCGATCGTGCGCTCGCGACCCTTGTCCGCGCGCTCTTGCAGGGCCAGCCGCGCCTGCTTCTGCTCCAGCCAGCTGGAGTAGTTGCCTTCGTAGGGGATGCCCTTGCCGCGATCGAGCTCCAGGATCCAGCCGGCGACGTTGTCGAGGAAGTAGCGGTCGTGGGTGACCGCGACGATCGCGCCCTTGTACTCCGACAGATGCTGCTCCAGCCACGCCACCGACTCGGCGTCGAGGTGGTTGGTGGGCTCGTCCAGCAGTAGTAGATCGGGCGCGCGCAGCAGCAGGCGACACAGCGCCACACGGCGGCGCTCACCGCCGGAGAGCTTGCTCACGTCGGCGTCCGGCGGCGGCAGGCGCAGCGCGTCCATCGCGTATTCCAGTTGCGTGTCGAGGTTCCACGCGTCGGCCGCGTCGATCTTCGCCTGGATCCTGCCGAACTCCTCGGCGATCTCCTCGGAGTAGTTGGCGGCCAGCTCGTTGAAGCGGTCCAGCAGCGCCTTGGTCTCCGCCACGCCATCCTCGACGTTGCCCTTGACGTCCTTGCTCTCGTCGAGGTGGGGCTCCTGCTCGAGCATCCCCACGCTCGCGCCCGGAGCCAGCGCGGCCTCGCCGCGGTACTCCTGATCGACGCCCGCCATGATCCGCAGCAGCGTGGACTTGCCCGCGCCGTTGTAGCCCAGCACGCCGATCTTCGCCCCCGGGTAGAACGCCAGCGTGATGTCGTCAAGCACCGTCTTGTCGGGCGGGTGCAGCTTCGACAGCCGGTGCATTGTGAAGATGTACTGGGCGGACATTCCCGCGAGAGGATAGAGGCCCGCCACCCGTCCACCCGCCGCGGGCGTCTCCCCGGCTTCGGCCGGGGCGGGTGGGGCCCGCTTTCCTCACAAGTCCCCAATCTGAGGCGCTACCGTTTGTGCTTCATGCCAACGGTGCTGGATATCGAGCAGCAGATGATGCTGCTGGAGCTGGAGCCCCCGTTCGACAAGCGCGCGGTGCAGCTGGCGCGTCGCAAGATGGCCAAGCGCTGGCACCCGGATCTGGCGCCTCCCGGGCGCCAGGCCGAGCACGAGCGCCACCTGAAGGCGATCAACGAGGCGGCCGATCAGCTGGAGCGGATGGCCGAGAGCCTGCGCGGCGGGCGGGTCTCGCGCAACGCCGTGCGGGCCAGCGCGGCGGCGGCGCGCAAGGCACGCGAGGAGGCGGGGCGCCGCGCCTATGAAGCTGAGCAGCGCGCGCGCGCAAGCGCCGCGGAGAACGCCAAGCACGACCCCTTCGGCAGCCGGGTGCCCGACCACTCGGTGGTGCACCGCTACGCACGCTGCACGTCATACCCCGAGTGGGGGGTGGGGACCGTGGCGGGGATCTACTTCACCGGCGACAGCGCCGGCGGGGAGGCGGGCGAGGAAGTCCAGCAGTGGGCGCGGGTGAAGTTCAGCCACGGCATCCGCACGGTGCCGGCGGGCAGCATGTGTTTCGTTGACTTCTCCAAGCCCGACCCCGCCGGCGAGCGGATGGAGCGCTTCATGGTCGCCGCGCAGCGGGCGATGGCCGAAGGCGAATACGCGCTGGCGGCGCAGCGGCTGGTGTATGCGCGCGAAGCGCAGCCCAACGACGTGGGGGTGCTGCGGCTGATGACACTGGCCTTCTGGCAGGCCGGCGAGCTGGAGGCGGCCGCGCGCGCGGTGCGCGACTGGGCGCGCGTGGATGGCGAGCGCCCGGCGCCCCACCGCTTTGCGGCGCGCATCTACGAAGACGTCGGCGCGGTGGACCTTGCTGAGGAAGCGGCACGGCGCGCGGCCGAGCGGGGCCCCTCCGACGCGGGCGCCTGGGAGCGCCTGGGCCGCCTGCGACTGCGCATGATGGACCGCGAGGGCGCCCTCGAGGCGCTGGAGCGCGCGCTCAGCCTCGGCGCCAACGGCGAGGTCAAAGACCTCGTGGTGAAGGCGCTGGCGATCGAGCCTCGGGCGCCGGCCCATTCGGGCGTGTAGGCGAGAAAGCGCGGCGCCCGGAGCTGGCGGCGGATTTCGGCTGTGGCGGCCGGGAAGCGGTAGAGACGAAAGGGACCCACGGGGTTGAGGCCCTGGTTGTAGAGCATCAGCCCAATGCGGCGATGGGCGCGGACGAACGCGAACAACTGGCTGACAAACCCGGGGTTGGCGCTTTGCCACATCGCCCACTCGTTGAAGCCAAAAGGCTTGGGCCGGTACGCTCCGTAGAGGCGTGCAAGACCCGCGAAGTTGGGGTAGGCGGAGTAGAAGTCGGTGCCCACGATGTCCACGTACGCCGAGCCCGGGTAGTAGGCGGCTGGTTCGTTGGCCGGGATCGTGGGTGTGCCCGCCGTCTGCGGCGCCCACATGAACGCGACGCGAGGACTCGGCAGCGTCACCTGCCCAGTCCTCACCGGCGGCAGGCCGAGCGCGCGCAGGCGGTGGTCGATCGACGCCGCCGCGCCACCACGCAGGATCAACACCGAGCGCCTCCACGCCTGCCGGTAGGCCGCGGTGGAGTGAGCCCGGTCGCGCGAGGCGCCGCTCGCGGTGAAGGCACAGTAGGCGTTGTTGGCCTGGTTCATCTCGGGCAGCAGCGCGATGTAGGCCGCCCGCCCGCTCTGTGTGAGCTGCCGGCTGAGCGCGAGCAGGTAGCCGTCGCCGTCGCCGTGCGCGATCTCACCGGGCGAGATGATCTCCGCTGCCTGGCCGCCGTATCCGATGTCGGTCGAGATGTGCAGCAGCAACCGGGCGTGCGCCCCGTGCGCTTCGGAGAGGGGGGTTTCGATCGATTCCCCCCAGTTGGCGAAGTAGCCGAGGACGGCGGGGTGCTTGCCCACCTGACTCTGGAACGCGTGGGCGCTTCCGCCACTCACCCCGGTGAACACCTGGCCGAGGGGCGGCATCAGCGCGCGCCCTTCGACGGTGGGCTGAGCGGCCACGTAACGGTGCCCGGCTGTCACTGTGGCGAAGGTGTGGCGGATGAGATCGTGCACGAGCACCGTACCTTCGGACACCCGCACTTCCGAGCGGCGGCATTCGTCGAGCGTCAGCCAGCGTGTGCCCTCCCCGGTGGTACTTACGTCGTGGCCCCCTGTTCCCCAGTTGCCGCCGTTGTCGGAAACCCACAGGCGCCGCGACGTGGAGGAGCGATGGCCGTGTGCGGCGACCCGCGCGCGGCCACCTCGTGCGGTCGCGCGCCGGCCACGTCGCGACCCTCCGCAGCCGGTGAGTGGCTGGGAGAGGTCGAGGTGCGTCTCCGCCCCCGGTGGGGCGTCCTGATGCAGCAAGAACCGCCCCTTGTAGGCGAGCGTGCTGGACGTCTGCCCGGTCTGAGGGGTGGCGACGGTCACCTGTACGCGCCCCGCCGTGGCGTCGACTTCGCTTTCGTCGGGAACGCTGAGTGGGCCGCGCAGGCGCACGAAGTGCGGGGTGCCCTTGATCCGCACGCGCACCACGCCGGCGACAGGTGTGACGGTCTCGAGTTGGCCCACCACCGGTTCCGCCGGCGTGGTCGCGCCAAGGACAGGGGCGGGGAGGAGGCCGAGGCTTGTGGTCGGTGTGGCGGCGAGGGTCGGGGTGGGTGCGACGGCGAGGCTCGGAGCAAGCGCGACGGCGAGCACGGCAGCTAGCATGGTTGCGCAGTTTTGCATACGATTGCGAGGATTGGGTTCTGGATGGTGAAATGTCAGCGCAAATGGACATTCGAATGGGCGGCGATCCGCTGGCCCCGCACTCGCTCTCGCCGAGCGAGCTCAAGGAGGTTCTGGCCGCTGAACGCCGCGGTGGGCCGTTCCTGATCTTCCGCGGCGCCGAGGGCCACCTCGGCCTGTTCGCTCCCGCGCGCGGCGGGGCGGCCGCTACGATCGGCCGCCGTGCCGAGATGGACCTTTCGATCTCGTGGGATCGCGAGGTGTCGGGGTTGCACGCCGAGCTCCAGCACCTCGGCGCGGAGTGGACGATCGCAGACGACGGGCTGTCCACCAACGGCACTTACGTGAATGGTCAGCGCATCAACGGTCGCCAGCGCCTGCGCGATGGCGACCGCATCCGTGTGGGGCGCACGCTGCTCGTGTACAACGCGGCGACGGCGAGCGCCGCGGTGGCGACCGTGTGCTCCGACGAGCGGCCGGTGCCGCAGCTCACCCAAACCCAGCGCCGCGTGCTGCTCGCGCTCTGCCGGCCCTACCGAGCCGGCGGCTTCTCAACCCCCGCCACCAACTCGCAGATTGCCGCCGAGGTGTGTCTCAGCATCGACGCGGTCAAGATGCATCTGCGCTCGCTGTTTGCCAAGTTCGAGCTCAGCGATCTGCCGCAGAACCAGAAGCGGGCGCGGCTCGTCGAGTGCGCCCTGCAGTTCGGGGTGATTTCCCCGCGCGAGCTCGATTGAGTCTCCGCCTACCGCGAGATCTCGGTCGGCGAGGGATCCGACGGCGAGGGATACGAGGATGAGGGATACGAGGATGAGGGGTGCCGCGGCTGCGGCGCGCCGTCGACGATGCGCGGCCTGCCGCCGAGCGCGCCCGCGGGCGGGGCGGTGGGAACGACCGCCTCTCCAAGTGCCGCGGCGCAGGCCTGAACCAGCTCGGCGGCTGTCGTATAGCGTTCGGCGCGGTCCTTGGCCATGCCGCGGGCGATCACCTCGTCGAGTGCGATGGGCAGGCCCGGACGCAGCGTGCTGGGCGACGGGGGCGGCGCGTTGACGTGCGCCCACAGCTTCGCCGGTTCGCTGTCGCGCGGAAAGGGCACCTGGCCGGTGAGGCAGTGGTGGAGCACGCAGGCCAGCGCGTAGATGTCGGCGCTCGCGTCGACGGGCTCGCCACGGATCTGCTCAGAGGAGAGGTAGTCGAGCGTGCCGATCAACTGGCCGGTCTGGGTGGCGCCCGCGCCCGAGCCGATGTGGCGGGCGACGCCGAAGTCGGTGAGATAGAGGTGCTCGGGCTCGTCGAAGGTGACGAGCACGTTGGCGGGCTTGACGTCCCTGTGCACCAGCCCGCGGGCGTGCGCGGCGTCGAGCGCGCCGGCGAGCTGAGCGATCAGGCGCAGCGCCCGCGCCGGCTCGAGTGCCCCGCCACGCTCGAGCAGCCGCGCGAGGTCCACCCCGTCAACGAGCCGCATCGCGATGAACAGCAGGCCGTCGTCCTCGCCGGCCTCGTACACCGGGATCACGTTGGGGTGCTCGATCGCGGCGGCGATCCGCGACTCGGACTTGAAGCGCTCGCGGAACACGGGGTCCTCGGCGCGCTCAGGAGCGATCAGCTTGACCGCGACCGCCCGTCCGAGCGCCAGCTGGGTGGCGCGGTAGACGACACCCATGCCTCCGCGCCCGATCGCCTCCTCGATTCGGTAGCCGGCGATGATCGCTGTGGGTTCCAGCGGCCGCGGCCCCCCTGGACGCAGGACGCCCTGCACGACCGCCGGAGTGCCGGCGGCGAACAGCCTGCGCAGTCGCGCGTGCTCGCGGCGCTCGGTCCACACGTCGAGCGCGAGGGTGGCGCCGCCGCCGATCGCCAGCGCGAGGATTGGATCGGTGAAGTCGAGCATCGTGCCCCCGTCGAACGCCAGCTGGGTGGCGAGCAGCCAGAGCGCGAGCGCGCTCACGCTCGCGAGCGTCACGCCGACCAGGGAGAGCCGCGGGCCGCAGAGCGGCGCCACCAGCGCCAGCAGGACGATCAGCGCGGCGGTGACGGCGGCCGGGGGGCTGCGCAGGGGGAAGCCGCGGAGCACCGTGGAGATCGCGCCGGCCTGTACTTCGGGCCCCGGCATTGGGCCGCCGGCGGCGGTCGTGTCGAGATCGTGAAGGACCGACGCCGTCTCTCCGACGACCACCACCTTGCCGCGCACCGCGGCGGGGGCGAAGCGATCGTGAAGGACCCGGGCGAAGGAGAGGTGGCGCACAGTTGCCGGCGGCCCCGGGAAGTCGATCCAGCCGCCGTGCAGCAATCCCCGGTCGGCGGGGTGCAGGTGCAGCCGTTGCGCGACAGCGGCGGCGATGGTGGGCAGCCCGCTGACCTGGTCGAGCAGGTGGCGCAGCACGCCGTCGCCGTCAGGCACCAGGTCGGCGGCTGCGGCGGAGGCGCCGATCGAGGCGAGGTTGGCGTTGCCGCCGAGCACCTCGGTGGCGCCCGATGGGGAGATCAGCGAGGTCGCGAACACGATCGGGGCTGCGCGACGGGCCGCTTCGAACAGCGCGAGGTCGGCGTTCGGCGTGGTGGGGCGGTCGAAGGCGATGTCGTAGACAATCAAGCGCGCGCCCGCCCGGCGGAGGTTGTCGATCACGCGCGCGTGCAGCTTGCGTGAAAAGGGAAAGCGGGGCAGCACGCCGAGGCTGTCGTTGTCGAGGCCCACAACCACCACGCCCGCGGGCGGCCCTTCGCTGCCGCGCAGCGAGAAGCGGGCGTCGACCGTGGCGCGCTCCAGCCAGCCGAGGACGCCGCCGGCGTGCGCCGCGAGCCCGGCCGCGGCCGCGGCCAGCGCGACCGCGAGCAGTCCGAGCGCGCGGCCCCGGCGGACTGGCTTCCACATCCTGTCAAAGCGTAGTCGAAAGATCGGGAGGTGTGCAAACTCGACACCTTGGGTGCCTATTGCGGCAGTGGGGCCGCGGAGAGGATGTGGGCATGGCAACCATCTCCCATGAAAGGACGAACATGAGCCTCCAGACGACAGACCCAATCAGCGAGAGCGCCACGAGCGATGCCTCCGGCCCTGCCACGCTCAGCCTTAGTCACGGTGATGCCTCCGGCCCTGCCACGCTCAGCCTTAGTCACGGTGATGCCTCCGGCCCTGCCACGCTCAGCCTTAGTCGCGGTGATGCCTCCAGCCTCGCCACGCTCAGCCAGAGTCACTTCGGCGGAGGCGGGCGTGCGGCGCCCCCGCGCCCCAGCTTGGCCGGCGACCCGCCCGACGGCGGCGACCGCCTCCGCAAGGGCCGCGGGCGGCCTCGCCGCAGGCCGCTCAAGCGCGCCAGTGACGCCCTGCACAAAGTGATCGCCGGGACGCTGCTGATCGCGGCGGCGATCATCATGGTGGACACTGTGTGCGCGTTTGTCACGCACCATCCGCTGTCGGACGGTCCGCTGTCGTCCTCGGCGGCGATGGGCCTGGTGAGCGGCGTGCTGCTGCCCGTGATCATCCTGGAGATCATGACCACGGTTGACACCTCGGGCGGCAACGGGCTGCGGGTGCTCCGGGCGCTCATGGTCATCGGGATCATCAGCTCCGTGCGCGGGATCCTGATGATCACGGCCGGCCTCTCGGTTGACTCTCGTGGCAAGGTCGCCGACGCCCACTCGGCGGCCATGCTCAGGGCCGACACCATGGTGGTGCTGGGTCTCACTGTTGCGTTTGTGCTTATCCGCCTGTTCGCGGGACCTCGCTCCAGGGCGCGCGCCTGAAGTCGAGCAGCGCACCCCTCTCCTCTCAGCCGAGGATGTTCACCGCGCGCGAGACAATCAGCCCGATCGTCACCAGCGAGACGAGCGACTGCACGCTCATGATGCTCTTGGCGGTCGGCGACAGCGGCATCGTGTCGGTAGGGGAGAAGGCGGTGGCGTTGGTGAGCGACACGTACAGGTAGTCGATGAATTTGGGCCGCCACGCCAGCGGCTCGATGCGGTCGTCGCTCATCTGCGGGAAGAGGAAGTCGGGCGGTCCGTCGTGTCCGGCGGCGCGGCGGCCGGGACCGCCGCGGTCGGTCTCCCAGTACCACAGCGCGAAGATCAGGAAGTTGGTCAGCCAGATCAGCACCCCGGAAGTGATCAGCTGGGTGCCGTCTTTCACGTTGTGATGCAGTAGGAAATGGGTGAGGGCCGCCAGCGAGTAGATGTTGGCGGCGCTCACGAACGCGGTCAGTCCGAGCGCCAAGCGCCGCCGGCGGGGATGCTCATGCTCGAGCTGGTTGGGGGTGGCCATGAACATCCCGAGTAGCAGCGCTCCCTCCAGGGAGGGGATCAGCCAGTGGGGGCCGATCGTGAGGCGGCTGGGGAGCAGCAACTGCAAAGCGATCGCCGCGAGGATCGTCGCCTGCGCCGGCCAGAAGGGCTCGGCCGCCGCCGGCGGCGGGTAGGGCCGGCCGGGAGAGGTTGAGGAGGCCGCTTCGGAGGGGGACACCTGGTCCACGCGTGCAGGGTACGGCGCGGATCGGCTGGTCTCGCGCGCACCATACGCGGCATATGTCGCCCGCGACCTTACGCCGGCCTTCGAAAGGGGCGGGCGGTGCATATGCCAAACGCCCGCATGGGCTGGCGAGCTGTGATGGTCGCGCTAGCCTGAGTACATGGGCATCGAGAACCCAGTTCACATCCTGTTCGTGGCGGTGGTGGCGCTGGTCGTGCTCGGCCCAAAGCGCCTCCCCGAACTGACCCGGGCGGCCGGCAAGAGCATCCGCGAGTTCCGCGAGGCGCTGAATGGCGGAGTGGTGGACGAGCCGCCGCCGGGTGGGCAGTTGGCGGAGCCCGAGCGGGTGTCCCGTAACGATGATAGATAGATACCCGTACACCCGGGCCGCGGAGGGGTTGCAGTTGACTCTACCGGGCTGACACCGCTCCGCCCGCCAGCGGTTCGATCGAGGCTGAGCGGACGTTGCCCGCCCACGTCGTGAGGAGAATCAGCGCGAGGATCCCGGCCCCGATCGCCAGGCAGCCGACCGCTACTCCGAAATACCCAGCGGAGTGGTGTGGGTTGACAAAGAAGTAGGGGTACCAGTTGACCACCGCACCGCGGATGAGCGTGTAGGCGATGTAGATGAGCGGAAAGCTCAGCCACACCAAAGTGCTGCGCACCGGCAGCCGCATCCGCGGCGGGTCGATCGCCCAGTCGAGCGCCACCACCACCGGCATTACTCGATGGACGATCGTGTTGACCCAGGGGGTGGCGGAGTCCTGCCCGGAGAGCAGCACGGCATAGACGATGCCCGTCGTCAGCATGTACACCACGGCGGCGCCACGCAGCAGCTCGACGCCCGTCGATCGCGGCCCGTCACCCCGCAGAGCACCCGAGAACAGAATGCCGGCAGCGAAGAGGTTGCTGAGGATTGTGAAGTAGCTGAAGTAGTCCGCGGTGCTCCAGTGCGACGCTTCGAGCCCCCTGGACACCTGGTAGCCGACCGCCGCAAGGATCGCCAGGCTCCCGACGGCGCGGTAGGTGCGGATTGCGGTTGCGCGTGTCATCGGGTGAACAATACGGCCGAGCGCGCGGGCCGGGCGCTCGGTGCAGGTGGAAGTCCGATATTCGCTGGATGCCCGGAGGGGTCCGATATCAGTTGGGCGCCCGGTGCGGGTGGAGATCCGGTAGCAGCCGGGCGCCCGTGCTTGGTTTGGCGGGCGAGGCTGACCGGCGCAAGGGATAGGTTTCCGAGGTGCGCCTGATCGTGGCCCGCTGCGAGGTCTCCTACGTCGGCCGTCTGACGACGGTGCTGCCCGAGGCGGTGCGCCTGCTGATGCACAAGGCTGACGGCACGTTCATGGTGTGGGCCGACGGCGGCGGCCCGAACGTGAAGCCGCTGAACTGGATGACCCCGCCGACGGTGCTCGAACAGGAGACCGACTCGCAGGGCGTGCTGAGACGTCTTACCGTGCGCAAGCAGCGCCAGGAGGATCGCCTGGAGATCGCTGTCGCTGAGGTGCTGTCGGACATTGAGCACGAGCTGGACACGCTGGTGTCGCTGGAGAAGGAGGGCCTGGAGCGCGAGCTGCAGGAGCTGCTCGCCGACTCACCAGAGTGGTGCGGAGAGGGCTTCCGGCTGGTCCGCCGCGAGTGGCCCACCGACATCGGCCCGGTGGACCTGATGTGTCGCGACGCCGAGGACGAATGGGTGGCGGTGGAGATCAAGCGGATCGCCACGATCGACGCGGTGGAGCAGCTGACGCGCTACCTCGAACGGATCCGGCGCGACCCCGCGCTCGGCGCCTGTCGCGGGGTGCTGGCGGCGCAGCGGATCAAGCCCCAGGCGCGCGTGCTCGCGCAGTCCCGCGGGATCGAGTGCGTCGAGGTCGATCTCGAGGTGCTGCGCGGCGAGCGTGAGCCAGAGCTGCGGCTGTTCGCGGCATAGCTTTAGGTCCTGACAACGCTGCTCGGCCGGACCTCCTTGAGGCTGAGTGCGTCGAATCGCTAGGAGTCCTCGTCGAGCGATTCCAGCAGCTGAACGTCAGCGAGATCCTGCGGCCGGCCGGCGGCGCGCTTCATCTTCAGGAGGTCATTGCGGTGGGCGATGGGAATGAAAAGGTCGCCGAGTGGGACCTCGTGAGCCCGGGCCCGCATCTTCTCGAATGATCCGAGATGAGCTGGGAGCGTGAGAATGTCGAGTGGCCCGTGGATGGTGATGAGATGCCACTGGTCACTCGATGCAAGGAGTGTGGCGGTTGGTACAGCCTGCGAGCGCTGGCCTGCGGGGCCGAGGATACGTGCGTCCAGGTCGAGCAGAGCGCCGGCCAGCCGGCTGATGTTGTCGGCCGATGTTCCAATCACAACGTCGAGATCCTGTGTAAGCCGCTGACCGCCGTGTGCCTGAATTGCGATGCCACCAATTGTCAGGTAGTCCACGTCGTGGCGCGCAAGGGCTCGGAAGAGCTCGCGGGCATCGAATCGGCCCGGCTGGCCGGCCTGGGTACTCACTGGCCGGTATCAGGCTTCCTGGTGACCGCGGCGAGGCCGACGCGCAGCTCGGCCGCGACGGCGTTCCAGCTCAACGCCAGCTCCAAACGCTCGGACATCGGGCGGCGGCGAGCGGCGAGTACGGTCTCGGGGACGGCGAGCGGGTGACGGACGCTATCTATCCCTGGTGGGTCGGTGGCGCGGGGAGAACCTACTCGGGATCGCACGGGATTAGCGTATCGAGCATCTCTCCTGGCGCCCCCAACCGAACTGATCGGGCAGCCCCGCTCCCGCTTGCGAGGACGGTGCGTGGGTAGGTACGCTCCGGGAATGACCAATGACGCCGCCACCACTCCCGATGCAACCCCAACCGACGCCGCCGAGCCCCCGGCCGTTCTGGCCGAGCGCCGCGGGAACGTGCTGCTGATCACGCTCAACCGACCGCAGGTACGCAACGCCGTCAACGCCGCTGTCGCCGAGGGCGTGGCGCACGCGCTGGAGGAGCTCGACGCCGATGAGCGGCTGGCGGTGGGGATCCTCACCGGGGCGGGTGGGTTCTTCTGCGCGGGCATGGACCTTGGCGCGTTCGTGCGCGGGGAATCGCCGTGGTTTGGCGACCGCGGCTTCGCGGGTATCGCTCAGCGCTCCGCCCGCAAGCCGCTCATCGCGGCGATCGAGGGCTTCGCGGTGGCGGGCGGCATGGAGGTGGCGCTGGCCTGCGATCTGATCGTCGCCGCGAAGGGCGCCAAGCTTGGTATCCCCGAGGCCAAGCGTTCGTTGGTGGCGGCCGGCGGCGCACTGCTGCGCCTGCCGCGGCGGATGCCCTACCACGTGGTGATGGAGCTGGCGCTCACCGGCGACACGATGGCGGCCGAGCGCTTTCACGAGCTCGGCGTGGTCAACCGTCTCGCCGAGCCGGGCGGCGCCGTCGAGACGGCGCTGGAGCTGGCGGGCACGCTCGCCAAGAATGGGCCGCTCGCGCTGAGCGCCTCCAAGCAGATCCTGCAGGAGCAGTTCGACTGGTCCAGCGCCGAGATGTGGGAACGCCAGGCCGCGATCTCCGGCCCCGTCTTCGCCTCTGAGGACGCCAAAGAGGGCGCCTCCGCCTTCAAGGAGAAGCGCGATCCGGTGTGGCGAGGGCGGTAGGGCACCTCCACGGAGGTCGAGCGCTAAGGCACCTCCACGGAGGCCGGCTTCGTGTATGCTGCCGCGCTCAACGTCGTCGAAATTCTGCCGTCCTATGGAATCGTGGAGGGGAAACGTGAAGGCTTTGAATCGCCGCCCGTCATTGGCTGGTCTCCGTGGCCGCTACGGGCTCGCCCTGGTGTCCGCCGCGCTCGCCGCGCTCGCGCTTGCCGGTGGCTTTGCGGCCAACGCGTGGGGGGCCGGAACGGGGCAGATCGCCGGCACGGTGATTGAAGCCTCTGGGAAGGGCCCCATCAAGGGCATCGAAGTTTGCGCCTACACCGAAGTCGCTGTCGAAGGCGGATCCTCCGAAGAAGAAAGCTTCGTCCTCCGGTGCGCTACCACCGAAACGAATGGCCAATACACGATCTCAGGGTTGCCCGCCGGCAAATACGAAGTCGAATTCTCCGTTCCCGAAGAAAGCCCGCTCAACTTCATCACCCAGTTCTACGACGACAAGTCCTCGCCCGCTGAAGCCGCGCAGGTTCCGGTCGTCGCGGGGGTGGCGACCCGGGAAATCGACGCAGAACTCGAAGAAGGCGGATGGATCACCGGGAAGGTCACCAATGCGTTGACCGCCGATCCGATCGCGGGCATCCAGGTCTGCGCATTCTCCAAGCACAGCTTCGGCGGCCATTGCTCACCCACCAACTCCGAAGGCAAATACACGATCGCCTCTCTGGCGAGCGGGGAGTATACGGTTGCGTTCTCTTCGCCCTTCGGCGGCTCGCTCAACTACATTCCTCAGTATTACGACGACAAGGCATCGCTTTCCGAAGCAAGCGAAGTGTCGGTGACGGTCGGAGAGGAAAGCGCGGGCATCAACGACCAGCTCAACGAAGGGGGGCTGATCGCCGGGAGAGTGACAGACGCCTCGACCAGCGCGGCGATCAACGGCCTTCTTGTATGCGCATTCCCGGCCAGCAGCGAAGGGGAACTGGCGGGCTGCGCCTTCACCAGCCCAAACGGGGAATACACGATTTCGGGGCTGCCTGGTGGGCAGTACAAGGTCGGGTTCGGTGGTGGGGAAGCCTACATCACTCAGTACTACAACAACCAGTACTCCTTCGCCGAAGCACAGGCCATCACGGTCGTCGTGAAAAACGTCGCCTCCGGCATCAATGCGGCGATGGAACATGGCCCCGCCAAGGCGCCCGCCAACACGGGTCTGCCGGTGGTGTCCGGGACCACCGCCGTTGGTAGCACGCTGTCGTGCTCGAACGGCTCGTGGAGCGGCGCCCCGGCGCCGACCTTCACCTACCAGTGGTTGATTGGTGGCACGCCGATCCCGGGCGCCACCGCCGCCACCTACCAGGCGCAGAGCGCCGACGAAGGGCACAGCCTGGCGTGCCAGGTCACCGCGAAGAATGTCGTCAACGGCGCTGTGAAGAGCGTGAGCGCGCTCAGCGTGGCCGTGAGCATCCCGGTCGCACCGCCCCCACCGCCGCCGCCACCGCCGGCTCCCAAGGTGACGATCGCCTCATCGCAGCTGGTGCTGTCGGGTCACGCGAAGTCGTTGCGGGTCAAGCTCAATTGCAGCCAGGCCGCCTGCAAAGGGTCGGTGGAGCTCACGGCGCGGGTGTTGACCAAACGGCGCAAGGGCAAGAAAACCACCTTGCACACCGGCACGGTGGTGCTTGCGAAGGGATCCTTCTCGCTGGCGGAGGGCAGCAATGCGACGATCGCCCTCGACCTGACGGCGACCGGCCGGAAACTGCTGGCTCACGCAAAGCACCATCCGCTGCCAGCCAAGCTCGTGCTCTCGCCGGCGGGCGGGAAAGCCACCACCGAGTCGGTGCGAGTCAGCTGACTCAAGCAGCGGGGTCAGCTGGAGTCGAGTCAGCGGGGCGCCGGGGCCGGCGCTTGGGATGGCCGCTCAGCCCCGCGCGCGGCGCTTACGACGCCACTGGGCGAAAATGTTCTTGAAGCGGCGCCACAGCATTGGTGAAGCCTACCGCTCGCCCGGCGTCTTGTGGGTGACACGCCTCAAGGACATGCCTACCGCTCGCCCGGCGTCTTGCGGGGGTACTGGGAGGTGTCGAGGCTGAGGTCCAGCGCAGTGCGCACGATGCGCGACTGTTCGGCGGCGTGCGCCGCCGGGTAGCCCTCGCCGGGGCTGGCGCGCTCGGGGCGTCCGATGTAGCCGAAGTGGACCTCGCCGGAGAGGATCTGCATGAGGCGCGGAAACATGTGGGCGCGGGCGCCCATGTTGCGGGGCTCTTCCTGTGCCCACACCACCTCGCGCAGGTTGGGGTAGCGGTTGATCAGCGCGAGGATCTGGCCTTCGGGGAAGGGGTACAGCAGCTCCACGCGACCCACCGCCACCGCCTCGTTGCCCTGGCGGTCGGGGTGGCCCACCAGGTCGTAGTAGATCTTGCCGGTGCACAGCACCAATCGCGTCACCTTCTCATCCTGCACGCCCGGCTCGGGGAGCACCGGCTGGAAGCTGCTGTCCTCGGCCAGCTCGGAAATGTCGCTTGAGGCCTGCGGCAACCGCAGCAGCGACTTCGGGGTCATGATCACCAGCGGCCGCTGCTTGGCGATGCGCGCCTGGCGGCGCAGCATGTGGAAGTACTGTGCGGGCGTCGTCAAATTGGCCACGCGGATGTTCCCCTCCGCGGCCAGCGCCAGGAAGCGCTCCAACCGCGCGGAGGAGTGCTCGGGGCCCGAGCCCTCGTAGCCGTGGGGCAGCAGCAGCGTGAGGCGCGAAGTCTGCCCCCACTTGGCCAACCCGGAGACGATGAACTGGTCGACAATCACCTGCGCGGAGTTGACGAAGTCGCCAAACTGCGCCTCCCACAGCACCAGTGTCTCCGGGGCCTCCTGGGAGTAGCCGTACTCGAAGCCCATACACGCCAGCTCCGACAGCGGGCTGTTGTGCAGCTCAAACGGGGCCAGCGCCTCGGGGAGGCTCTGGATCGGGCACACCGTCTGGCCGGTCTTGGCGTCGTGCAGCACCAGATGGCGCTGGCTGAAGGTGCCCCGCTCGGTGTCCTGGCCGGTCAGCCTGATCGGGGTGCCGTCGGTCAGCAGCGAGGCAAACGCCAGCGCCTCCGCGTGCGCCCAGTCCAGGCGCGCGGGCTGGTTGGCGCCGGCACCCGCGGCGGTGGCGTCCGCGGCGGCACCCGCAACGGCGGTGTCCCCGCCGACACGTGCCCCGCCCCCCCCTGCTCCCGCCTTTTCTGCGGATCCTCCCGCCTCCCGGTCCGGCTCCCGCAGAGCGGCGCGACGGCGCTCCAGCTGTTTGACCAGCTTCGGGTGCACCGTGAAGCCATCGGGGGTGCGCAGCAGTTGCAGGCCCAGCTCGCGCAGGCGTTCGGCGGGCACCGCGGTCTGCACCGTGGGGGAGGGGGAGCGGTCCAGCTGGTATTCGCCGGTGCCGCTCCCCGAGCCGTTTTCGGCGGCGGCGGCGATCTTCGCCTTCAGGCGCTGGTGCAGCGTGGTGAGGTTGTCCCACACCCCCTGCCCCAGCTGGTCCACCTGCTCCTTGGATACCACCCCATCGGTTGTGAGGCGCTCGGCCCACAGTTCCGCCACGCGCTTGTGCCCCTTGATCTTCGCGTACATCTCCGGCTGCGTGTAGGCCGGCTCGTCTGACTCGTTGTGGCCGAAGCGGCGGTACCCGATCAGGTCGATCAGCACGTCGTGGCCAAATTCCCGACGGAACGCAAACGCCAGTCGCACGGCGCTCATGCAGGCGGGCACGTCGTCGGCGTTGACGTGGATGATCGGCACGTCGAAGCCCTTCGCCAGATCGGAGGCCCACCGCGTGGAGCGCGCGTCGTCGGGGTCGGTGGTGAAGCCGATCTGGTTGTTCATGATCAGGTGCACCGTGCCGCCCACCTTGTAGCCGTCCAGCGCCTGCAGGTTGAGCGTCTCCGCCACCACCCCCTGCGCGGGGAACGAGGCGTCGCCGTGGATCGCGATCGGCACCGCCGCATCGGTGTCCTGGTGGGCGTGTGGCCCCTTGCGCGTGGTCTGCGCCGCGCGGGTGGCGCCCTCCACGACGGCCGACACATACTCCAGATGGGAAGGGTTTGACTCGAGGTTGACCTGAATCGTCTCGCCGTCGGGCAGCTGATAGGAGCCGTGGGTGCCGTGGTGGTACTTGACGTCGCCTGTCCCCCCCTGGGGGATCGTGGTGACGGCCTCCAGCGTCGAGGCGCCCTCAAACTCGGCGAAAATCGTGTCGTATGGGCGCCCCAGGTTGTGCGCCAGCACGTTCAGTCGCCCGCGGTGGGCCATCCCCACCACCACCTCCTTGCCGCCGTGGGCGGCCGCCAGCTGGATCAGCTCGTCCAGCATCGGCACCGTCATGTCCAGCCCCTCGATCGAGAACTGGTGCTGGCCGATGTACGCCTTGTGCATGAAGCGCTCCAGCGCGTCCACCTCCACCAGGCGCTTGAGCAGCGTCTGCTGCTCGTCGCTCCTCAGCGGCTGGCGGAACGTTCCCGACTCGATCTTCTCGCGCAGCCACACGCGCTGGCGGTGGGAGGAGATGTGCTCGATCTCATACGCAATCGTGCCGCAGTAGGTCTCGCGCAGGTGCGGCAGCGCGTCGGCCAGTGTCGCCCCCGGCACCCACATGCGCAAAATCTTGGCGGGGATCAGCGCCATCAGCTCGGGGGTCAGACCGAGCGGCTCGGGGTCCAGCGCCGGGTCGCCCTCCGGCTCCACGCCCAGCGGGTCCAGGCGCGCCGCCAGGTGGCCGTGGGTGCGGAACGCCTTCAGCAAAGCGGTCGCCGACTGCACCGCCTGCAGCATTTCTTCATCGGGCATCACGCGCGGTTCGCCGCCGCGGCGCGCCTGCTCGACGGTGCTCGCCGCCGCGGCGGCCGCAGCGGCCGGCGCGGGAATCGCCGGAGCGGGGCCCAGCTCGACGCCCAGCGAGGCAAACACGCCGTCGTAGAAGCCGTTCTCCCCCTGTAGGTACTCCTCGATCCGCGCCAGGAACCGCCCCGACTCCGCGCCCTGGATCACGCGGTGGTCGTAGGTGGACGTCATCGTCATCACCTTCTCCGCCCCAATCATCGCGCCGATGTTGCCCAGCCCCACCGGGTAGCCGATCGACCCGGTTGCCACAATCGTGCCCTGGCCGTTCATCAGCCTCGGCACCGACGCCACCGTGCCGAGGCCGCCGGGGTTGGTGAGCGTGATGTTGGCGCCCTGCAGGTCGTCGGCGGTGAGCGTGTTCGTGCGCGCCTTCTCCACCAGCGCGTCATACGCGGCCACAAAGCGCTCGAAGGAGAGGTGGGCGGCGTCTGAGATCACCGGCACCATCAGCGTGCGGCTGCCGTCCCGCTTCTCCACGTCCACCGCCAGCCCCAGATTCACCTGCCCGTCGCTCACGCGGTGCGGCCTGCCGTCGATCTCCGCGAAGTGCTCGGCCATCACCGGTAGGTCCTCCGCCGCGCGCGCGATCGCATACGCGATCAGGTGGGTGAACGACACCCTGCGTCCCGCCGCCTTCAGCTCGCGCCGGCGGGCGTCCAGCGCGGTGACCGTCAGCGTGCGGAAGCTGGTGGCGGTGGGGATCGAGCGCGACTGGTCCATATACCGCGCCAGCGCCGCCGCGCTGCCCTTCATTAGCTTGGCGCCGGCGGGTGCGCCCGCCGGCGCGCTCGTTGTTGTGTCGGGGGCGGGTGCCGCGGGTGCCGTCGCGGAGCCGTTGCCGGCGGCGGCGTCCAGCACGTCGGCCTTGACGATCCGCCCCGCCGGTCCGCTGCCTGAGACCCGGGCGAGGTTGACGCCCTCCGCCGCGGCCGCGCGGGCGGCCACCGGCGAGACGCTCACACCCTCGGGAGCGCCCGGGCGCTCGGGAGCGCTCACACCCTCGCCAGCGCTCACACCCTCGCCAGCGCCCACGCCCTCTGGAGCCGGCGCGGTGGCGGGAGCGCCGTTGCCGGCGGCTCCATTCGCGGGCGCCGGCGGGCTCGCGGCGGGGCCCCCGCCGCTGCCGTCACCGCCGCCGCCGACCGCGATGCGCGCGATCACTTGGCCGACGGTCACCGTGTCGCCCTCCTGGGCGAGAATCTCACTGACCGTGCCGCTCGCGGGAGCGTAGATCTCGACGTCCACCTTGTCGGTGGAGATGTCGACGATCGGGTCGTCCAGCTTGATCGGGTCGCCCACCTTGACACGCCATTCGACGATTGTTCCCTCGGTGACCGACTCGCCCGCGGCAGGGGTCACGACGTCGATCGTCTGCCCAGTCGTCGTGGATGCCGCCATCTCTGCACTCACTCTAGCGTGGCGGGCGGGCGGAGCGAATCGCCAACCGGCGGTTTAACCTGCCCTTCACAGGGCTCCCCGGCCGTCCGGCTCGTCCGCCGGCGCGACTCGCGCACGAACTCGAAGCTGCCGAAGAACGGCCCGATCCCGCCGAGCACGGCGACCGCGGTGGCCAGGCGCAGGGGGACGATCCGCAGTCGCACGCAAACGATGCAGGCGATCGACATCGCGATCCACAGCAGCCCGTGAGTGAGCCCCAGCACAAACGTCTCCGGCTGGGGCTTGCCGGCGGCGAAGGCGCAGATCAGAAGCGCCGTGTAGATGCATGAGTGTGTGAACGACGTCCACTTCAGGCGGGTGAACACCCGCGTCACGCCGTCAGCCAGCGCGCCACCGCCGGCAGTGCCTCGCCGGCCTCATCGGGCCACTGGTCGATCTTCGCCGGCCACCACGCGAATTCGTCGTGCTCGTGGTCGGGTGTCACCTCGGCGCCCTCCGCCAGCCACGCCTGTCCGATGAACATCACCATCTGGTGAGGCAGCCTCACCAGCGCCTCCCCCCGCACGCGCGCGGGCGCCACCGACCACTCCTCCTGCAGCTCGCGCACCAGCGTGGTGGCGGGGCTCTCCCCGAGATCCACCGCGCCGCCGGCGCCCAGCGCCCAGCGCCCAGCCCACGAGGCCACCCACGGCGCGCGCCTTCCCGCCAGCCAGCGCCCCTCGGCGTCGCGGGTAACGCACAGCGCGGCCATGCTGCCGGAGGCGTCGCCGCCCACCAGGCGCAGCGCCCAGCGCACCGGCTGCATCTCGATCTCGATGCCCCCGTCCTGCTCGCGGTAGCCCAGCAGGCGTCCCGCCACTCCGTCGTGGCTGGGCGAGCCCCGCTGCTGCAGCGCGGTGATCGCGGCGTCCGCCTCCGCGGCGTGCGCGGCTGGGGGCTCGAAGCACTGCTCGCTCCAGCGCACGCTCACCCGCTCAAGCGGCCAGGGGCCGCGCGCGAGTATCTCGGGGCGTTGCACTGCGGGCTCGGGTTGGGCGGACATACCGACAAGGCTAGTGACCCGCGGCGAGATTGGCGTCACGGAGGTATGGCCGGCCCCGCGTGGAGTCGTGGCGGCAGGTGTCTCTCAGCCGAGGCTGCCTCGCGGCGCGATCCACACGGAGGGGAAGGCCAGCGACGTGTGTTCGGCGAGCGCGTCGTAGTCGCGGTCATAGTGCAGCACGCCCAGCCCCTCGGAGGCGGCGACGGAGGCGATCAGCAGATCGACTGGCTTGACGCGGTGCGAGACGCCGGGCGCGGTGGCCAGCTCGGCTTGGGCAGTGAGCGCGTGGGCGGCGGCTGCCTCGGTGAGGGGGGCGTGCGGGAGGGCGTCGAGCCTTCCCGCCGTCAGCGCGAATCCCTGCTCATCGAGCGCGCTGTAACGCATCTCCAGCAGCGTTGGTGGGCAGGTCCAAAGCTGCCCGGCGGTGAGCGCCGCCTCGAAGGTCTTGCGGTGGGAGCCGACGAGGCGTCCGTCGAGGAGCCTCGACCAAGCCGAGTTGTCGAGCAGTAGCGAGCGGTTGTAGCCGCTCAAGTATGCGTCCAGCCGTGCTCGCGCACCTCATAGGCAGCGGCGGCGTCGAGGCCCTCGCCTGTTCGCAGCTGCTGCACCAGCTGACGACGAAGCTGCAGCTTGCGGGCCTCCTCGTCGCGATCCTCCTGCAGCTCCCGCAGCCGCTCGCGCGCACCGAGGATCACGAGCTCTCCCAGCCGGATGCGCTCGCCGTGGCGGCGCAGTTCGCTGAGCGCCTCGTGGACGGGAGGCGTCTCGGTGATCGAACGGCGCGGGTAGCGGGTGGGCATCTCGGGAGTGAGTGTAGCACCGAGGTACTGCACTTCGAGGCCCGAACCACTGGCGAGTTGAACTTGTCGGGATTCCCCCGGGGTTGGGGTTGGCTTATATGTCTTTTTCAGACCCCAACCCTTCATTTTGTGAAGTGACAGACGTCGGCGAGGCCGCCCTTGCGGCGAGGCCGTCCTTGGTGGACCGGCAACCACGCCGGCGTCGTCAGCCCGCAACCTTGGCGTGGAAGACCCTGTTGCGGAAGATCAGGAAGTTGCCCGACACCAACACGGCGACGGTCGCGAAATACACCACCTCGACCGGCAGTCCCAGCACTGCCGGCAGGATCAGGGTGGATGCGGCGGTCAGCCCGTACTGTGTGCCGGCCACCATCAGGTAGCGAGCCGCCTGATGATTGAGCGGCAGGGCGTACTCCTCGTGGTGCGCCCACACGAACAGCCGCTGCAGTGTGAAATGAACCGACAGCCCCACGCAGGCGCCGATGATCAGCGCGATCTGAAAGGGCAGTCCCACCACGCTCGCCAGCACCGTGGTGGTACCCAGGTAGATCAGCGTCACGGTGCTGCCGGCCAGCACATAGCGGGCGCCCTGGCGCAGCAGGCCGGGATCGCGCAGACGCCCACCCCACGCTCGCGGCGCACGGCGGTTGGAGGCGCTCGGCGTTTGCGGGGGGTGTGTCACGCGCTTAACGTAGTATGCCGAGAGGCCCCCCACCCTCCGTGGAAGCAGTGATTGACATCGAAAGCACCAACACCCTCGCCGAGGGTATTCGCCGCACAGTGATCGAGCAGTCCAAGCGCGCCAACGTGGGCCACATCGGCTCGGCGCTGTCGATCGCGGACATCCTGGCCGCGCTCTACGGCGGCGTTCTCCACCTGCCCGCCGCTCGCCCTCAGCGGGATCGTCTCGTCCTATCGAAGGGCCACGCCTCGCTGGCCCTCTATGCGGCGCTCGAATTGACCGGGCGCCTGCCCGCCGGGACGACCGCCGGCTACTGCACCGACGGCACGCCGCTGGGTGTGCACCCCGAGCGCGACCTCGACGGAGTCGACTTCTGCACCGGCTCCCTCGGTCACGGGCTGCCGATCGCGGTGGGGGCGGCGCTGGCGGCACGCCTGCAGGCATCCTCGCGGCGCGTGTTCGTCGTCCTCAGCGACGCCGAGCTCAACGAGGGGTCCGTCTGGGAGGCGGTCATGTTCGCCGCCCACCACCGCCTCTGCAATCTGGTCGTGATCCTCGACCTCAACGGGCAGCAGGCGATGGGCTACACCAAGGACGTGCTCGACCTCTCCGCGCCGGCGCAACGGTGGCGCGCATTCGGCTGGGACGTTCACGAGCGCGACGGCCACGACCCCTGCGCCCTGCAGGGCGCAATCCACGACCTGGACTTCGCGACGGGAGCGCCGCATCTGATCATCGCCCACACCACCTTCGGCAAGGGCGTCAGCTTCATGCAGAACGTGATCGACTGGCATTACCTGCCGATGACCGACCAGCAGTACGACCAGGCGCTCTCGGAGCTGGAGGCCGTCGCGTGAGAGATGACTTCGTGGCGGAGCTCGCCGAGCTGGCGGCGGCTGACGAGCGCGTCGTGCTGCTCACCGGCGACCTCGGCTACCTGGTTCTGGACGTCTTCTCCAGCCGCTTTCCCGACCGCTTCTTCAACGTCGGCGTGGCGGAGCAAAACATGGTGGGGATCGCCACCGGTCTCGCGGAGGCCGGCTACGTGCCCTTCGTCTACTCCATCGCCACCTTTGCCACCATGCGCCCTTACGAATTCGTGCGCAACGGCCCGGTGCTCCACAACCTGCCGGTCCGCATCGTCGGCGTCGGCGGTGGATTCGACTACGGCCACAACGGGATCACGCATTTCGCGCTCGAGGACTACGCGCTGATGCGCGCGCAACCCGGCCTGACGGTGGTCGCCCCGGCCGACAGCGCCCAGGCGCGCGCTGCGGTGCGGGCCACGCGCGAGCTCCAGCGGCCCATCTATTTCCGGATCGCCAAGCAGGGCACGCCGGTCCCCGGCCTGGACGGTCGGTTTGCCACCGGCCGTGGGCAGCTGATCGGCGACGGCACCGACGTGGCGCTGATCGCGATCGGCTCCATCGCCCGCGAGGCGACGCTCGCGGCCGAAATACTCGCCGAAGAGGGCATCGGCGCGAGCGTGGCGGTCGTCTCCACGTTCAACCCCTCGCCCGTCGAGGACCTCCTCGAGCTGCTGGGAGGCGTGACGCTTGCGATCTCCGTGGAGACCCACTACCTCAACGGCGGGCTCGGCTCGCTGGTGGCCGAGACCATCGCCGAGCACGGCTTGAGCTGTCGCCTGATCCGTGCCGGCGTCGATACCACGCCCAGGGGACTCACCGGCTCGCAGCGCTTCCTCGAGGAGCGCTTCGGCCTCTCCGCGCAGCGGCTCGCGGCCACCGCGCAGGCGGCGCTCGACACCGCCACGGCGTGAAGCTGAGCGCCGTCATCGCCTGCTACCGCGACGCCCCGGCGGTGCCGATCATGCACGAGCGCCTGAGCAAAATGTTCAGCGAGATCGGCGCCGACTACGAGATCATTTTCGTCAACGACGGCAGTCCCGACAACGCGCGCGAGGTGCTCACCGAGCTGGCCGGCCGCGATCCCAAGGTGGTGGTCGTCAACCACACGCGGGCCTTCGGCTCGCAGAGCGCATTCACCAGCGGCATGCGGATCGCGACCGGAGACGCCGTGGTGCTGCTCGACGGCGACCTGCAGGACCCCCCCGAGATCATTCCCCAGTTCGTGGAGCAGTGGCGTGAGGGGTTCGACATCGTCTACGGCGTGCGGGTCGAGCGCGAGACCACGGCGTTCATGCGCCGCGCCTACAAGCTTTTCTACCGCCTGTTCCGCCGGCTCTCCTACCTGAGCATCCCGCTCGACGCCGGCGACTTCGGGCTGCTCGATCGCCGCGTGGTGGACGCGCTCAACAGCCTGCCCGAGTCCCACCGCTTCATCAGAGGTCTGCGCGCGTGGGTCGGCTACCGCCAGGTTGGCGTGCCGTATGTGCGCCCCGAGCGCATGTTCGGTAAAACCACCAATTCGCTGGTGAAAAACATCGGCTGGGCGCGCCGCGCGATCGTCTCGTTCTCCTACGTGCCGCTCGATTTGATCGCCTGGCTGGCGCTGGTCACGGTGGGCGTCTCGTTCCTTGCGCTGGTGGCACAGCTCACCCTGCACTTCGCCGACCCCAGCCTCGCGCCCAAGGGCTTCACCACGCTGATCGTCGGCATGCTGTTCATCGGCGGCATCCAGCTGCTGTGCCTCGCGATCATCGGCTCCTACATGGCGCACATCTACGAGGAGAGCAAGCATCGCCCGCCGTATTTGGTGGAGAGCATCCTCAACGACCCCACGGAGGCTCCCCGCGAGAACGGAGCCGCCGCGATCGAGGGCGGGTCCCTGCGGGGCACGCAGGTGCGCCGGCCATGAGTGACGTGCTAGACAACATGCCGCGGGTGCCCCAGCCATGAGTGACGTGCTCGACGTGCAGCTTCCGGAGATGCGCACCACCCGTTGTGCGATCTGCGAGCGCGAGGGCAACGCCAGCGAGCGCTGGCCAGCCACCTTCGACCCCGAGGCGTTCAATGCCCGCGTCTTCTCCGCGCGGCGGCTGCCCGACCGCGTGCACTACCGGATGGTCACTTGCAACACCTGCGGCCTCGTGCGCTCGGATCCCGTCGCCGGCGAGGAGCTGCTGGCGGAGCTGTACGCATCCAGCAGCTTCGACTACGGCGAGGAGGTGGGCTCGATTCAGGCCACCTACGGCCGCGCGCTGGGCTGGCTGCAGGAGCGCTCGCCGCGCCGTGAGGCGCTGCTGGAGATCGGCTGCGGCAACGGCTTCTTCCTGGCTCAGGCGCGGCGGCAGGGGTGGCGGGAGGTGCGTGGGGTGGAGCCGAGCGCCGACGCGGTCGCCAAGGCCCCGCCCGAGCTCCACGGCGCGATCGTGCGGGACGTGATGCGCGCGGGGCTGTTCGCCGCGGACAGCTTCGACGCGGTGTGCCTCTTTCAGGTGCTCGATCACATCGCCCACCCCGTCGAGCTGCTGGAGGAGTGCCTGGCGGTGCTGCGGCCGGGGGGGCAGATTCTCGCGCTCAACCACAACGTCCGCGCCTACTCCGCGCGGCTGCTGGGGGAGCGCAGCCCGATCGTGGACATCGAGCACACCTACCTGTACTCGCCCGCCACCATGCGCCGGCTGTTCGCCAAGGCGGGCTTCGTCGATCCGTCGGTGCGAAGTGTGCGCAACACCTACAGCCTGGCCTATCTCGCGCAGCTCGTGCCGCTGCCCGCCGGCGCGAAGTCCAGGCTGCTGGGAGCGCTGCGCGGGGGGCCGGCCGGGCGCATCCGGGTGACGGTGCCGCTCGGCAACCTCTGTCTGATCGCGCGCAAGCCGGGCTGAGCGGGACCGTGCGCGCGCTCGTCACCGGCGCCGGGGGCTTCCTCGGCGCCAACCTCGTCCGCCACCTGGCCGCCTCGGGGCACCAGCCGATCGCCCTCACACGCTCGCGCGAAATCCCGTGGCGCCTAGAGGAGATTGCCGAGGAGGTGCCGATGCTCGAGCTCGACCTCCGCGACACCGCCGCGATCGCGCGGACCGTCGAGCAGGCAAGGCCGCAGTGGCTGTTTCACCTGGCTGCTCACGGTGCGTACTCCTGGCAAACCGACCTTTCGCAGATGATCGCCGTCAACGTCGCCGCCACCGCGGCGCTGCTGGCCGCCGCGCGCGCGGCGGGCGTGCAGGCGTTCGTCAATGCGGGCTCCTCCTCGGAGTACGGCCTCAAGACGCACGCCCCGCGCGAGGAGGAGCGGTTGGAGCCCAACAGCCACTACGCCGTCACCAAGGCCGCGGGCACCCACCTCACGGCGCTCGCGGCGGCGGGCGGGCTGCCGGCGGTGACGCTGCGCCTGTATTCCATCTACGGCCCCTGGGAGGACCCCGGCCGGCTCGTGCCGGCACTGGTGCGCGAGGCCGTGCGCGACGAGCTGCCGCCGCTGGTCGGACCACAGACGGCGCGCGATTTCGTGTATGTGGAGGACTGCTGCGAGGCGCTGCTGCGCGCGGCACAGCGCGGCGCACCCGGCGGCCCCGGCGCCACCCTGAACATCGGCTCCGGCGCGCAAACGCGCCTGGATGAGCTGGTCGAGGTGGCGCGCGGGGCGCTGGGCGTGACGGCGCAGCCGCGGTGGGACACGATGGGCCGGCGCGGCTGGGACACCGACGTGTGGGTCTCCGACCCGCGCGCGGCGGCGGCGCTGCTCGACTGGAGGGCCCGCACCGGCCTCCGCGAGGGTCTCACCCACACGGCCGCGTGGCTGCGGGAGCGGCCCGGGTTGTGGGAGCGCTATGGGGTGGGGGTGGGCGCATAATCGCCCAAAGGCCTTGTTTTCAAGACAAATGTATTGTATTCAAGACAAATGTATGGCATGATGGACGTCGTGAACGTATCGCGTGCATACAGCGCCGTAGCCCCAACCGTGGAGGGAGACGTCCTGGTCGTCCTCGCCGGAACGACGCAGCCGCTCACGGGTCGCCGGGTTGCAAGGCTGGCGCGACGCGGTTCGGTGGCGGCTGTCGCGAAGGCGCTCAACCGGCTTGTGAGCCAGGGCATCGTCCTGCGCCAGGAGGCGCCGCCAGCATCGCTGTACACGCTCAACCGCCAGCACCTCGCGGCACCCGCGGTCGAGACCCTGGCTCTGATTCGCATAGAGCTGATCGACCGCCTGCGCCACGGGTTCTCGAGTTGGCGCACCCCCCCGATCCATGCATCCCTGTTCGGGTCTGCCGCACGAGGGGATGGCGACATGGACAGCGACATCGACATCTTCATCGTTCGCCCAGTCGGCGTGGATACCGAGGACGCAACGTGGGAGACGCAGCTGCGGGACATCGGCGAGGCCGTCCTTGCATGGACGGGCAACCACGCCGGCATCATCGATTTCGCCGAGCGGGACATCCAGCGGATGCGCGAGGAGCGCCCCCCTGTCCTGGAAGATCTTCAACGAGACGGCATCGAGCTCGCCGGGACCCCGCTTCGCGAGCTCCTGGAAAGAGCGGTATGAGCCGCGGGGCCGCGAAGGACCTCCGCTCGCGCCAGTGCGACGCAGCCGACGCTCGCAAGCGGCTCGGGGACGCTGAGAAGTACCTGGAGGTCGCCGAGCTTGTCGCCGGGGAGGACTCGCTGGAGTCTCATAACGTCGCCACCGGACTCGCGGTGCTCGCCGGTATCGCGGCCGCGGACGCCGCCTGCTGCAAGGCGCTCGGCGAGAGCTCGCGGGGACCCGACCATCGGGACGCAGCGAGATTCCTAAGCCGGATTGCTCCCGGCGGCGAGGTCGCCGCCAACAACTTCGAGCGGCTTGTGGGCCTCAAGGACAAGGCTCACTACAGCTTTCTCAATGTGTCCGCGCAGGACCGGACAGGTGCTATCCGCCGTGCCGGCCAACTGATTGACTTCGCCCGCGAAGTCCTCCAGCGTTAGAACGTCTCACCCACCGGTATTTCGTCGTACGCCATCGAGCCCCAAACTTGTGAAAGACCACGCGACATTGGCAGAGAGAGGGAGGCGTCGTCTCAGGCGCCCGACCAAGATGCTGGCCACAGCCCTCGGTGAGCGCTCGCGACTGGCGATCGGCCTGTTCGTCGCGGGTGGCGCGGCGGTGGTGCTGGCGCTCGCCGCCACCACGCTGGGCGTCGCGGCCTCCTCCGCGTTCGGCTGGAAGAAGGCGACGCTGCTGATCGTCGGTTGTGACCTGATCGTCGCCGGGCTGATCGTGAGCGCGCGCCGCACGCCGCCCGTTGACGAGGACGCCGACGGGGACCTTGCATCGCTGCTCAGCGGGGCGATTGCGGATGGCGTGATGATGTTCGCGATCAGCGCCGCCGCGCTGATCGCGCTGCTTGGGCAAACCAAGCCGATCGAACGGCTCGGCTTCTTTCTCGCGGTCCTCGTGGTGGTGCCCCTGAGCGTGACGCTCGCATGGCGCCGCCAACGCGCGGGTGCGAGGGGCCAGCGCCAGCAGCTGCTCGCGTTCGCGACGCTGGCGGCGAGCGCCGGCGTGCTGTGCCTGGCGCGCCTGCTGGCGCTCTCACCGGCGGCAACGCTCGACGCGTCGCTGTTCGTGCTGCTGGGGCTGCTGGTGGCCCGCGCTGGGATCGCGCTCGCCGCGCGGTTCATGCCGGCTGACTGGCCGCGGCGAGTGCCAAGGGGGGCGTTGATTGCCGCAACGCCGCTCGTGCTGGCGGCGGCGGTGACACCGTTCGTTCCCTTCGGCACGCTCAGCGTCTTCGACATCGCCGTGGCGCTGGCGGCGGGACTTGCGAGCTTCGACCTGGTCAGAGCGTTCGCGGGCCGCTGGAGCCCGTCGCGCGGGTGGATTCTGACGATGGACGTCGGTGTCGGCGTCCTCTGCCTGCTCGTGGTGATATATGTGGGCGCCGCCAACTTCGCGACGGGGGGCATCGCGCTCACGGGCGATCACAACTACTTCCTGGGGCCCGCCAACGACGTGCTCCACGGCCACCCGATGCTGGTGGGCACGTTCTCGCAGTATGGCTTCGGGGTGATGGACGCACTGGCGGCGGTGTTCCTGGTCGTTCCCATCGGCTACGGCACGTTCACCCTGCTGCTGTCCGCGTTGACGGCGCTGCTGTACGTGGTGGTGTACATCGTCCTGCGCTGGAGCACGGAATCGCTGCTGATCGCCGCGATGGGTCTGGCGGTCGCCGTCGTGCTCGGCACCTTCGGCACGCTCGGCTACTACGCGTGGTTTCCCAGCACCGGCGTCCTGCGATTCGGGCTGCCGTGGCTGGTGATCCTGTTCTCGCTGGCGTCGGCGAGGACGGCGACCCACAGGCGCCTATTCGATGCCCTGCTGTACGCGACCGTCGCGGTCGCCGCCGTATGGAGCGGGGAGGCCGGCGTGTACTGCCTGGGCACCGCGGTGGCGCTCGCCTGCCTCGACGCGGCGGTGGCGGACGCCGGCTGGCGCGAGCGCGCGCTGATCGGCGCCGGTCGCGTCGCGCGGCTGCTCGCCACCAGCATCGGCGCCCTGTTGACGTTCACGCTGCTCACGCGGGCGCTGGCCGGGGCGTGGCCGAACTGGGGCGCGTATCTGTACTACGTGCGCCTGTACACCACGGGCGGGCTCGGCAACCTGCCGATCGACCCGTGGTCCCCGGGTCTGGCGCTCGGAGCGGCGTACACGGCGTCGGCGATCGTGATCGTGCTGCTGGTGCTAATCCGGCCCGCGTTGGTGCGCGAGCGGATCGTCGCGTTCAGCGCCGCCGGCGGCCTCACGGTGCTGGGGGCGCTTGTTTACACATACTTCCTCGGCCGCGCCCACCCCAACAACCTCTACCACATCTCCCCGCCGGGCGTGGCGCTGGTGTTCGTATGGCTGGGCATCGTCCGCTCGACGTTCAACAGCCGTCTCGCCGTGGCGGTGGCGAGCGCCACGGCGGTGTTCGCCGGCGCGATGGTGATCGCCAACGAAAGCGGCACGCTCGGCGAAAAGTACCCCAGCACCGCACTTGCCGCGGTGCTGGGGGACGCGCCGTCGCTCACCAGTGAGGTGAGCACGCTGTGGCACAATCCGATCTTCTATCCGGAATCGGCCCACGTCATCCAGTTCGTCTCATCGCTGAAGCCCGGTCACGCCGGCGTGACGCTGCTGCTGACTCCGAATGTCGCGACCGAGGCGCTCCTGCATCTTGGCATCGCCAACGCGGTGGGGTCCAGCCAGCCGTGTCAGGAATCGCTCTCCAGCCAGGCTCCCGGGCGCGCCGTGCGGGAGGTGCGCGCGCTGCGCCCCGGCGGGATCGTGGTCACCAGCAGTGTCCCCACCGATGCCGGTGAACTGCTGCCGATTCAGCAATACACTTTCACGCTCCTGCGAGATCGCTTCACATTGCGGCTGATCGCCGCCGATGGACATGGCATGCGTGCGTTGCGGATGATCGGGCTCGCACAGGTAACGACACCACCGCCGGCCAACCCCCTGCAACCGACCGTGCCATCTGGTTGTGCATAGCTCCCCCTCCACCTCCACCTCCACCCGCCGCACCGACGTCGCCGGCCAGAGCGACGAGCGCTGGCAGCCGCCGCCCTTCACCCGGCTTGACGGTCGCGCCAGTCGAGCGATAACGCGCGTTCGACGCCTCTTCGATGTGCAGGCCAGCTCGATCTGGAACGATCTGGCGGGCGAGCTGAGCAGCACGAGCGGCACGCTGCTGGACGTCGGCTGCGGCGCGCAGCCCTACCGCACGCTGGTACCCTCGCAGGTGAAGTACATCGGGATCGACACCGCGGACGCGAAGGATCGATTTGGCTATGAGATACCCGACACGGTGTACTTCGCGGGCGAGCGGTGGCCGGTGCGGGACGCCACGGCCGACACGGTGCTGTGCACGGAGACATTGGAGCACGTTCTGGAGCCGCTGGGTTTTCTCGCGGAAGCCAGGCGCTCGCTGCGCCCGGGTGGCAGGCTGATTCTCACCGTGCCGTTTGCGGCACGATGGCACTACGTCCCGTTTGACTACTGGCGGTTCACCCCCTCAGGCCTGAAGCATCTGTTGAGCAAGAGCGGGTTCGCGGACGTCGAGATCTATCGGCGCGGCAACGCTCTGACCGTCGCCTGCTACAAGGTGATCGCGCTGATCCTGCCGCTGCTGATGCCGCGTGGGGAGGGGCTGACCCGCAGGGCGGCGTTGCGCGTCGGCGGGCTCGCGCTGTCGCCTCTGCTGGCGGCCAGCGTGGCGGTGGCTAGGCTGTCTCTGCGCCGCGATGGTGGCGATGACTGCCTGGGGTACACCGTGCTTGCCAGGCGGCCAGCCGGTTGAGCGTGAGCGCCGCCGGGTCATGGATCGGGCGCCGCCGCCCCGACCTGCTGGCCGCGCTCCTCGCGGCGGCGCTTGCCGGCACGATCGCAATCGTCGTGCTGCAGTTGTGGCGGGCCAACCCGAGGGTCCCTTTCTATACGGGCGGCGACGCAACCCTGGCGCTGGCGATCATTAAGGGCATCGTCGAACACGGCTGGTATCTGACCAATTCGAGCGTCGGCGCGCCGGCGGGACAGCATCTTTACGACTACCCGGTGTTTAGCGGCGACAGCCTCTACCTGCTGATCGTCAAGGTCATCGGGGTTCCGTTCGGCAACCCCGCGGTGATCGAGAATCTCTTCTTTGTGCTCTGCTTTCCGCTGATCGCCGTGAGCGCCTACGCGGCGCTGCGCACGTTGGGGATCTCGATCGGCTCGTCGATCGTCTGCGCCGTGCTGTTCACGCTGCTGCCCTATCACTTCTACGACGGCGAGGGCCACCTTTTTCAGGGCGCCTATTTCACCGTCCCACTGGGCTGTTGTCTGGTCATCGCGGTGCTCTGCGGCAAGACCCTGTTCGCTCGCCGCGCGGGTGGGCATGGTGTCGGGCGCTACCTGAGCTGGCGCACCGGCGCGACCGTGCTGGCGTGTGTGGTGATGGGATCCTCCGACAATTATTACGCCGCTTTCACCGCGTCGCTGGTGCTGCTGGCGGCGGTGTTGGCGTTCCTCGCCAAGCGTCGCTGGCGCGGGCTGGCGAGTGGGGCGACGGTGGCCGCCCTGGTGCTCGCCACGGTGGCGCTCAACGGGTTGCCCACGCTGATCTACGGATCCCAGCACGGCGGGGATCCGGCTGTCGGGCAGCGCAAGCCGAAGGAAAGCGACGAGTATGCGCTGTCGCTGGCCGACCTGGTGCTGCCGATCGCGGGAGACCGCGTCGGGGCGCTCTCGCGGCTGGCCAAGAATTACCGGGCGACGGCAACCGCTCCGATCGGGGAGGGGCACAGCGCCAACCTCGGGCTGATCGGCACGCTGGGGTTGCTGTGCGTGGCGATCGCGTTCGTGGCGCGCGGCCTGCGCGCCGATCGACTGAGGTTTGCCGATCCGCGCTATGCGTACGCGGCGCTCGGCGCGGGATTGGCCTTCCTGATTGGGACGGTAGGTGGGCTGGGAACGCTGTTTGCCTACCTGGTGAGTCCTCAGCTGCGCGCCTGGAATCGCATCTCGGTGTTCATCGCGTTCTTCGCCCTGATGGGAGCCGGCCTCGCGCTGGATGCGTTGGGGCGTCGCATCGGCAGCGGTACGCGCCGGCGGCGCTGGGGTTTCGTGGCCTGCCTGGCCGCGGTGCTGGCGGTGGGTGTGCTCGACCAGACACGCTCCTCCGCGCCGCTGCCGTATAAGACACAGGAGGCCGGATACTTCACCGACGCCCACTTCGTCGAAGCCATCCAGCGGCAGCTGCCGGCCGGCGCCGAGGTGTTCCAGCTGCCGTACGTCCCATTCCCCGAAAACCCGCGGGTCCACCGGATGGAAGACTACGCCGAGCTGATCGGCTACCTGCATTCCACTCGCCTGCGGTGGAGCTACGGCCAGCTGAAGGGCCCGCCCTCCAAGTGGGAGGCGACGCTGGTGCGCCGCCCGCCGGCGCGGATGCTCGCCGAGCTCTCGGCGTTGGGGTTCAAGGGTATTTACCTCGACACGTTTGGCTATGCCGATCGCGGGGCGGCGCCGATCTCCAAGCTGACGCGCGCGCTCGGGGTCAAGCCGCTCGTCAGCTCCGACGGGCGCCTGTACTTTTTCGACATGGCCCGTTACAACCGGCGGCGGCGCGGCCCGCCATGAGCGCGGTATCGGGGAGCCTTCGGGGTTGTGGGTTCCACCAGGCGTCATATAAATCCCAGCTGGCGACCCGCTGGTTGTACATTGACCCAATGAGCAAGCTTGCGGAGGCGTCGCTGAGCACGGGCGAGCGAGCGTGGCTGGCGCAGCGTCGTGAGATCGAGTCGTTCTTCATCGCGGAGGTCGATCGCGACAAGATCGCCGTTGGTGGGTCGGGGTGAGCCCTACAACCGTGTAACCAATCGCCCCTGGGCCTCCAGTTCGCGCAGGCGATCGTCTGTGGTAGAGGCGCCGGCTGGGACGATGTCGGCCAGCGGCCGACCGCAGAGGGTCACGCGCACCGGCTGACCGCGAGCGACCGCTCGAGGTCGCAGACGGGACGCAGTCCGCTGTCACGCGAGGAGGGCGTGCCGAGAGCGCTTTGGTGGCGTGTCCATGAGCTTCTTGCCGAGCGCGAGGCCGGTGTTCAGCTCCTCGCGGGAGGGCTCGTCGTGGATCAGTCGGTGCAGCGTCGCGGCCAGATCGAAGCAGTCGAGCGTAAGCATCTGGTCAGCGAGCTCGTTACGGGAGAGCGGGAACTCTCCGTTTGCGATCAACCACCACCGTGCGATCGTGGTCAGCGCCGCACGACACTGCTCACGGGCCGCCTCAACGTCTCCGCTCTCGAGAACCCGCCTGGCCAGGCTGAGCCCGCGCCGGGCCTGGGTGAGCTTGCGCTCAGCGGACGGGGTGAGACCGTTCTTCTCTATATAGCGGCTGGCGCCCCGAAGGATGCCGTCGTCGTGCAGTATGCAGCCAAAGCGCAGCGTCCACTGGATGTAGTCATCGCCAGCGAGCAATCGCTTCCAGAACGCATTTGCGTCGGCCGCGTACACATCAACGTCTTCCCGGATACCACCAAGGTCAGGGCGACTGCCGACGACCATGAGATCGAGATCGCTGATCGCCGTCCGCTGGGCGCGGACAGTTGAGCCGGTGAGCGCCACCGCCTCGGCGTCAAGGACAAGCGCACGCTGAATGATTGCCTCCGTGGCCTGCCGCTGTGAGCGTGTTTGGAGCTTGGTCGCTCGCTCGCGATCGTCTCGCAGACGCTCACTCCATCGAGCGTCGACGGAAAGCTGGGTCGCTACATCCACCGCGGTCATGGGCTCGACTCCTCTGGGGTGGCTGACGTTTCCTCTATTTCCTCATCCTCATCTGGGGCAGTGTGTACAGCCCCTTCGGCTGTGCGTACCGCATCCTCGACGGTACTCACGAGCTCCGCTGAAGTCCAGTCGCCAAAGTCGGGGTCCTCGCCCTCATAGCCGGCGTCCTTGCGCGCCTGGTTCAGCAACTCCAGCATCGGACCAAGGTCTGTGGGCAGGATGCCGCGCGTGTGCAGCTCGGTCGCCGCCTCACCCTTACGCCAGTGCTGGCGTTCGGTCGCGATGCCATTCAGCTCGGCGAGCGCTACAATCGCCGCCTCCGCGGCGAGATGTAGGAAGGTCACGCCGACCACGGGATCGCCGACCTCAAACGCTCCGCTGGCTCTCGTGAGGTGCTCGCGAGCCAGATCCGTCTTTGACTGTGGCGACATTTCCCCGATGGTACCCAGCGTTCCGGCGGGCTCGCGCACGTGACCACCGTATCAACTATTGGCCACAAATAGCACAAGCTGAGGCGGGTGGCCTGTGCCTCGGAGGGCATTGAAAGTTAGAACACCGCTCGCGACCGGCGCGGACATTGCCCGCCCAAAGATTGGATCGAGTGAGGCCTTCCCCCCCGGCGTATCATTGACATTTGGGGCAGGGTGGTGTTTGATGCGCACCACACGGCGGTCGGGGCGTCCAACCGTTGAAGACCGGGATGAGACAGGCGAGATAAGGGAGTGTCTTTCAGCGGGGATCAGCCGGCCGTGAACGGCGGGGGGGTGGTGGTGCGCGCGGGGACGCGGGCGGGACGCAGCCCGCTGTCGCGCGAGGAGGTGGTGCAGGTGCAGCGCGCGCGGATCCTGGGGGCGGCGGTGGGGTTGATCGCCGAGCGGGGGTTTCGCAACGTGACGGCGCAGCGCGTGATCGATCGGGCGGGGGTGTCGCGACGGACGTTGTATGACCTGTTCGGGAGTATGGACGGTTGTGCGGTGGCGGCTGTGACGATGGCGAGGCGCCGGGTGATTGCGTGCGTGTCGGAGGCGTATGCGCGGGAGGCGGTGTGGCCGGAGCGGGTGCTGGCGGGGCTGGTGGCGCTGCTGGAGTTTTTAGACGGTGAGCCGCAGCTGGCGCGGGTGTGTTTGGTGGAGGCGTTCGCTGCCGGCCCCGCGGGGTTAAGCGTGAGGGCGCGCGAGTTGCAGGAGCTCGTGCTGCTGGTGGACGCTGGGCGTGCTCATATCCGATCGGGCGATGGTCCCCACCCGCTGATGGCGGAGGCGACGGTCGCCGCGGTGGTGCGACGGAGATCGTCGAAGGAGAAACCTACATCAACAGCAGTAACAACAGCGTGTGGTACTGGGCCAACGCGGCGGGGAAATGGGCGAACGGTGAACTGTGATAGCTGACGACGTCTCATGGGAAGGCCCGCGCGGCGTTCGGCCGCGCTGGTCTGGCCGTGGGTGGTGGACCGATCGCCGATCGGCTCAACACCGTCATCGAGATTGGCCCCATTGCGGGAGCGAGTGCGCCCCTGGTGCCGCGACCGCGAATTCTCGTCCCCTCGCAGGGATTACCGGAGTCTTCTATGCTCCGCCGGTGCGCGTCGTGCTCGCAAACCAAGGATTCGCCCGCTCGGGCGGAACTGAGGTCTATCTCCTGACGGTCGCCGAGCACTTCCAGCGACTTGGCCACGAGGTGTCCATCTACGTGCACGAGGTCGGACCGTTCAGCGAGCACGCGCGGACCCGGGGCGTCAGGGTTCACAATGAGCTTCACGAGCTTCCGGGTGACTGCGATGTCCTGATGACGCAGGATGCGGTGGTCGCATACGAGCTTGCCGATCGCTACCCGGACGCGCGGCACGTCTTCCGAGCGTGCAGCGATGTCTTCAGCCTCTCGGTGCCGCCACAACTGCGTGGCATCGTGGACGTGATCCTCGTCCTCAACGATCGCTTTGCCCGATTCGCCGGCGCGTGTGCCGTAACGTCGGAGCCTTTGCGGCTGCGTGTCCCGATCGACATCGATCGGCTCACCCCCCTGGGGTCGATCCGCCCGCGTCCGCGACGAGCGGTGATGCTGGGCAACTACCCCGATCGCCACGAGCTCGTGCGCGAGGTGTGGGGACGCCACGGCGTGGAGGTCACGGTGGTCGGCGGGTCGCAGCAGCGGTACGACGTGGCGGAGGCGGTCGCGGACGCCGATATCGTCGTCGCCAAGAATCGTGCGGCTCTCGATGCCATGGCTTGCGGGCGTGCCGTGTACGTCTTTGACATGTTTGGCGGCGATGGCTGGGTCACGCCCGACCGCTACGCGGTGCTTGAGGCAGACAACTTCGCCGGACAGGCCACAGACCGTGTGATCGATGCGACTGAGCTTGCACGTGACCTTGGCGAGTACGACGCGCGGATGGGCATGGCGAACCGGGATCTGGTCGTCCAGCACCACTGCGCACGCGATCACGTCATGGCCCTTGTTTCCGCAATTGGCGAGCTGCGCCCGGGATCCCGCCCCGCCGCGCCGTTGCAAGAGCTTTCGCGGCTGACGAACCTCCTGTGGGTCTCGGATCGGGACACTATTGGCTCGCAACGAATGCAGGCGTGGCTTCGCGAGCGTCTCGCCGGTGCCGAGGCATTAGCGGCCGATGCCGAGGACGCACTCGCTCGCGCTCAGGCGAACGCCACGCATTTTGAGGCTCGGGCGCAAGGACTGCAGGCGCAAGTCGACGCCATGCGCGAGACCCGCGCGTGGCGCATTGCGACAAGTTATTGGCGCGTGAAGCGGCACCTCCCGTAATCCTGGGTCATCGAGTGAGAAGCATTGCTGGCCGAGTCTGCTCGTTGGGCAGTCGCTGCTGCCCCGGACTTGACGCATTCGGGACACACATCAGTTGGCGCCGCTCGTCTACCTATCGTCACGAGCGGTTAAGTCAAGGTAGGCAGACAGCCGAACCTACCCGGATGCGACAAAGTTGCCTCGTGCATTCAGACTGACGGTGATGTGTGTGACAGCACTTACGGGGCAAGGTGTGGCGCTAGCCGCGAAGTAGACCTGGGTTGCGTTGATCGGCGGCACGAGGAAACCATTCTCACCCGACATCTCTGCGATAAAGAGCGATTGGTGCGGTGCGTCAAGGTCTAGCTTTGTGCAGATAACGCCCCCTTCGGGTGTCAACGACGCGACTTCCGAGCGAAACGTCGCGAGGTTGCTGCCATATGGGGTCTGCACAAAGAATGCGCGAATGTCGGCACCTTGTCGGAACAAAAGAAGCAATGTTACCGCAGTGGCGAGCAGTATGGTGCCCGCTAGCCGCTTTGATTTGCCGAGCAGTACGGGGCGTACTCCTGCTGCCAGGGCACTGAAGAGGAGCAGCAGTGGCATGGCCATGTAGTGAATATCTCGCTGCTGGCTTTGGACGAGGGCGGGCAACGCCGTCGCACCGGCAGCACCAAGTAGAGCGAAAGGGAAGGGGTCTCTACGACGCAGTGCGGCGAGTGCTCCTATGACTCCACCAACCAGCAACACGGCATATACGGCCGTCAATAGATCTGTTGGCGCCAAAAGTAACTTGTAGAATCTGAGGTTCTCGTGCACGAACTGTGGTCCATTGACCGCATATGCTGTGCTGGAGGTCGTGCCCGGATATGCAACCGCCACGAAGTAGAAAATCGGTAGCAGTAGGTTCCAGAAACCAACAAAGACGGCGACCCCTGGTGTCTTCATCCCAAAACCTCGAAGCCTGCCGATCTGGTACCAGGCGCAGTAAACCGCAATCACCATTAGACCGATGTAGAGCAGGTCGCTCACGACCGCGAATGTCCACGCAGCCCCAGTGAGGGCAGACCAGCCTGCGCAGCCACGCGCCGTTCGCATGCTCATCGCTCTTTCATGCGCGAATAGGCCCACTCCCAGAGCCAGGAAACCACCCGAGTGCACGATATTTGATGACCAGAGGGCTGTCGGAAGCCATGCTGCCGTTGCAAGGAACAGGCCACCAATCCACCATGAGTCGACAGCGCTCCATCGCTTATTTGACCCTACCCACAGCCAAGTAATTACCCCTGCCGCGAACACCAAAGAGTTGAGTAGCAGGAACGGCACGACCGATCCATTACCAAAGGCCTCCGTCCCGAGCGCCCAGAAGATATTACCGATATACTTTCCGGTATTGATATGGTAGTTCGAGAGGTTCCCCAACGTTCGTGCGTATTGGGTGACATTTAGGAAGTCGTCTGCCCAGAAGCCACTGCGCGACACGCCGACAATCCACACTATGAGGTTCAGCACGACAACACCGCAAGGCAGCGCGAGAAGTAGACCGGTCCCTATCGTTCGATGTGGATGTCCCATCTCGTGGGTCACGGTAGCCGTGCGATATTGGCGTGGTGTTTGAGTTGGGTACCTATCAGCATGATCGTGCGAAGAGCCTGCCACGGTTTGGCCATCCAGTCCATGGCCGTGTGGGACCGCAATGTGGTCCTGCATAAGCCTGTGCCTAAGGGGGATTCGCATTTACACCTGGGCTCTACTATGCCTGCTAGACAGCAGCAAAAACATCCGCTCGTCGTTCTCAGGGGTCGCCGGATCCGACGCGACAGTGTTACCCACATTCGCTCGGTCTACAACGCTCCAGCCGGCGCGCGCTACGAGCCGCTCCAGGCCGGCGGGCGAGAGGATCCAGTAGTTCGTCGGATCGTTGTTCGTCTCGTGGGGAGCAACCAGATACCCAACGGGCAGATCGCCGATCGGTGTCCGCGCCGGCCCCGCAAACCGTGCGACCTTTGTGCTGAGCAGGCAGTAAGTGGCACGGGAGGCCAACTCCCTCAAGGCGTAGTATGGATTCTGGAGGTGGTAAAGAATCCCAAGCAGGAAGACAAGGCCGTAGCGTTCCCGTGGGAGCGCAAACTGACGATCCAGGTCTATGTCGTAAATCTCGACCCGCGAGCCCAGATGGTCGCGCAAAGCTCGGGCACCACGCAATCCATTCATGTTCGTGGCGGCTGTGTCCACGATGTCGAATTGCCAGCCCGCAAGATCCTCCAGGGCAAAGGCGAGGTCTCCGTCTGCTGCCCCAATATCTGCCACCGGGAGGTTCTGCGCCAGCCGATCGAGATCACGGTTCTCCCCCGAGAGCATCCGGTCGACATGGACGAGGTTGGCAAGGATGTCATACGGGTACCACGTTATCTCGTCTCCAATCTGCGAACGCGCTGTTCGCAGACGCTCTACCTGGGTCCCGAGGTTGCCCACCACATCATCTATGTACATGGCCACCGCCCGTCGTAATCGCACTGCCATCAAGCAACTGGCCGAGCCGCTCTGAAATCACTCCTATGGAGCAACGCTCATCGATGAGTTCTTGGCCAGCGCGGGAGAGGCGCCGCCAGAGCTCGTCGTCGCGATAAACGTGAAGTGCGTGGTCTGCCAGCTCGTGCGGATCCTCCGCGACAAGCAGGCACTTCTCGTCGTGTCCTTCCAAGCCTTCGGCGCCGATTGGCGTGGTCACCACCGGAAGGCCCGCCGCAAGCGCTTGGGTGATCTTGCCCTTCATGCCTGCGCCATAGCGAAGCGGTGCCACCATCAGCCGAGCACTGTCCAGCAGGGGCTGGAGATCCTCAACCCATCCGGTCACGTCTACCAACGACGAGGCCAGCGTCTGCACCTCCGGTGGCGGATGGGAGCCGATAATGGTGACTCGTATGTCTGCGAGTTCGCGCCATACCGCCGGCATTACCTCCTTCACCAGACGGATCGCGGCATCGCCGTTTGGGGGATGCTCGAAGCCCCCGACAAAGAGGATTCCAGAGCGATCCTCGGGCGGTGATACGTACTTCTCGATCTCATGGATGGTTGGCATCAGAAGCACGCTTGCACCCGGCACGTCCCGCTCGACTTGGATGCGCTCGACGTCGGTTACGACGAGTGTGGTGTCTGCGGCGCGGATCATTGCCAACTCGAGCTGGCGTAGCGCCTCGGCCTTGGGAGGAAGGACGGGGGGGCGGCCATTGCTCATGTCGAAGCTTCCCGGCAAAGTCCCTAGGGCGATTCGTCGCGTCTCACGCAGCCAATGCAGATCGACCGTGTCATATACAACTGTGGCTGACGGGGCAAACTCCCGCACCGAATCGAGCCAGCGGCTGGCCACGTGGGGGCGGGAGAGAATCGCTGTGCTCAGTCCGGGGCCTATGGTTGCCAGCTCGGCGTTGGCATTGAGCTGGCCGTACAGCACCTCGATCCCCATACGTTGGAGAATCCTGGTGTACGGCTGGTGGGGTGTGAGGTTATCCGGCATAAACGTAACGCGAGCTCCGAGCCCCAGCAACGCACGCATGATGTTCAGCATCCGCAGAGAGCCAGCGTCGCGGTCCCACATTGGGACCCGGTGGTCGACTATCAGTACGTGTGGTCCCCGGTGGCGATTTGCCGCCGTTCGAACGTTCGTCGGGGAGGAGCGCAAATGCTCAGCCTCGAGCTGGTGGCGCCACTTCGCAACAAACTTTGGGCGGTTGCGTTCCTGGTGGCGCTTATGACCCGCCCCGACATCTTTTCCTGCAGTCGCGCCCTCAATGTGGATAATGATCGCCTCGGGCTCGTATAAAACGCGTAGACCACGCTCTCGTGCCTCGAAACACAGGTCGGTATCCTCGTAATACATCGGGTGATAACGTTCGTCGAAGCCCCCGGTCTCCTTCCAGAGTTGCGCGCTGACCATAAGCGCCGCCGCCGAGCCATAGTCGGTCTCTCGACGGTATTCGTACTGGAAGAGATCGGGCGTATCGTCTCGCCCATAGTTCGCACCTGTGCCGTCTCGCCAAATGATCCCGCCGGCCTCGTTCAAGCTGCCATCGGGATAGAGGTACTTCGGAGTCACCACGCCCACATCCTTCGCGGACTCTGCGCATGCGAGCATCGCAAGGAGCCAGCCACGGGTCACTTCGGTGTCGTTGTTGAACAACACCAACCATCGCCCGCGAGCGACGCTCGCGCCGCGATTGACGCTGCGCTGATACCCAAGGTTCTCGTCATTGTGGAGGATCTTTGCTCCCTGCACCCTATTGAGCAGCTGTTTTGTCTCGTGATCGGCGGCGTCATCCACAAGGATCACCTCGTAACTCGCGTGGGCTGTGTGTTCGCGGATGGATACAAGGCATGCTCGTGTCAGCTTTGCGTGGGCGTGCAGCGGGATGATTAGCGAAACCTTTGGGTGCTGATACTCCGGCAGCGAGATCGGCTCGATGCCGCCGTCGTCACTTTCCGCGCCCACGCTCGCGGGCTCCGTGGGCGGCGGCGTCAGCTTCGGCCGCTTCACCAGCACTTTGCCAGCGAGGCGCAGCGAAAAACGCAAGCCGCGAGCAACGAAGGATCCCTCGCCGAGCGCATTATAGAGTCGCCCCCTCGCCCGCAGGAAGGCCTGCCATGTCACCGACTCCTCTGTGCGGCGATTAAGTTGCCTGGCGGCCGTCAGCTCTGCTTCGACGGAGGCGATCTTGTCATCACGCGAGGCAATCTCCGCATCGCGGGAGGCGCGCAGGCGGACAATGTCCTCCTGGCCACGCACGATGTCCTGATCGCGCTGTGCGAGCTCTTCCTGGGCTTGCGCGCTGGCCTCACGCAGCGCGCGTCCATGCTCTGCGAGTTCACTTTCCAAGGTCAACATATGGCCTTTGGCAACGACTGCTTCACGTTCCTTCAGGCGCATAAGCTCGAGGTCGCAGTCGGCGAGGGTCGACGTGCCTGCCAACTGGGGTAGTGGAGCCTTTGATGCCAGGGCGACCAGATAGAGCGGGGCGGGGTCGCCGGCGGTGCGCCACTCCTCGCCCGAACGCTCGATGTAAAAGTCGGGGGAGTCGGGTACGCTGTCCTTGCTCGACGCGCCGTCAAGTGCGCTCATGTGTGAGCCAGTGATCGTTCGCTGGCCCCAAATGGTCACATGTTGAAAATTCGCCTTCAGAAGTGCGGTGAACTCCTCGAGCCCCAACTCCCGCTCGTGGAATGGATTGTGTTGCCCGCTGGCCTCGCTGTAGAGGCGCCGATCGGGCGTAGAGACCACCAGAATGCCGTCGTCGTCCAATAGGCGCGCGATTTCGGCGAGGACCTGCTCCTGCTCGCGTACGTGCTCAATGATCTCGAACGCGACAATCGCGCCGAAGGATCCCGTCTCGTAGGACGACAGATCAATCGCGGTACCTACGTTGAATTCGAGGTTCGGCGCCGCATAGTTGAGCTTGCTGTGCTCGATGGTCCGCTCATCCAGATCCACGCCGACCACACGCTCGGCCGACTCGGCCAGGATGGCCGCGCCGAACCCCTCGCCGCTTCCCAAGTCGAGCGTTCTGCGGCCGTCGACGATCCGCGTTGCCCACAGATAGCGGTGGAGGTGCTCGTAGACCACCTGCACATCAGGCGTCCAGGGCACGCAGCGCTCACCGGTCCACTCGATTAGGCGCGGGGCCGCTGCACGACGTTGCAAGCTCACGACCGAGGACCATATCGTGGGCGCCCGTCGCGCTGAAACCGTGCGTGGGTTACGACCGATGGGAGGGAAGCAGCATCATCAGGGTGAGTGGGTCGATTGAGCGATGCGCCGCGGCGCGTATCACCGAGGCAGTGGATGATGCGTAGTACGCCACGACCACCGTGGTCGAAGTGGTGCCGGGGGAGGCCCGTCCTGCCGTAGCGGCCAGTGATACGCTGTACTACATGAGTGCAGTGCCATTGAGCATCCGGCTTCCCGAGCCCACCCTTGGGCGACTGGCCGACCGTTCCAGCCGCAGCGGCCTTGCCCCGCGCACCCTCGCTCAGCGTTACGTGGAGGAGGGTCTGCGGATGGACGACCATCCGTTGGTGCGCTTCGCCGAGGGTCCCGCCGGTCGCCGTGCGCGGCTGATCGGGGGCCCCGATGTCTGGCAGGTGATCGCGGTGGCGCGCGAGAATGAAGGCGACCTGCGGGAGACCGCGTCCTATCTGGAGCTGCCGTTCGGGCTGGTGCAGGCCGCCGCAACCTATTACGGCGCCTACCCCCAAGAGATCGACCAGCGCATCGAGCTGGGCCGGCGCCAGAACGAGGAGGCCCATGCGGCCTTCCTCGCGGGCCGTGGGGCGCTCGGCGGGTGAGGCTGCTGCTGGACGAGATGCTCTCCCCGACGATCGCGCGCGAGCTACGTGCCCGGGGGCACGATGTGCAGGCGATTCAGGAGCACCCCGAGTGGCAGGCCTTTGACGATCGCCAGGTGCTCGAGCTCGCCAGGCGCGAGCGCAGGGCAGTCGTGACCGACAACCTCTCCGACATGCGACCCTTGCACTACGAGGCAATCATCCCCGGCGGCCCCGGCGACTACGGCATGATCTTCATCCCCGGCGGCTACCGCCGCACGAGGGCTGACACCGGCCGCATCGTCGCAGCGCTCGAGCTCAAGCTCGCGGTCTGCCCGGCCGAGCGCGATCTCGCCGACGGCGAGGATTGGCTGTAGCGGCTCAACGATCCCCACGGTGACTTCACGATTGCTTGAGTCCGGATGCTCGGCGAGGAAGAGGAGGAGGCATTCACGCGCGCGGCGGGCGCTCGGTTTGCCCGCGGGGTGCGGGGCGTCTCAGGCCTGTGCGTGCGCTGATCCGGTCGGCGGCCCCCTCCAAGCAAGCGGACCGCCGACCGCTTTACGTGCCGCTTAGATGAACTCTGCTTTTTCTTCGAGCGTGACTTTTAGTTCCAGCGATAGGTGCGCTTTTTCGAAACCTTTCCCATTTACGTTGATTTCGAGTGTTTCTTTTGCGGATTCGAGTTTTTCTTTAGAGTTGAGCGTGAATTCTTTGGTCAGTGTTTCTTCGGGCGAAACCAGTGACAGGAAAGCGCCCTTGGTTTTTATTTTCGTGGTGCCGCAGACGATTTCGGTTTCTGGTTTGATCGTTTTTTCCCACACGTCTTTCCCTCCGACTTCGACGTAACCCCACAGTAACGGGAAAGTGACGGTGCCCACCGGTTCGGTGCCGGTCGCGCAGCCGGTTCCGGGGCCCGGCAATTCGCAGCCTTTGAAGGTTATTTTCCCTTCTCCACCCGTGGTGCTGGTCACTTTCCCTTCCAGCGCGCCTTCGCTGCAGGTCAATTTATTTGCGCCCGAGCCTTCGAGGGTGATTGCTTTCGCCGTCCCTTTCACGACATTTTTTTTCAGCGCGCCTTTCGATTCATTTACGAGTTCGCCTTTTTTCGCGGCCTCCGCACTGGGGACTGCGACCGATACGCACGCGATGGCTGCCAAGCAGGCGATCGCGATAGCCCTGGCTTTCATTTAGTCACCTTTCTATGGGACAACACGACGGCGACGCCCGGTCGGACGACCGACGCCCTGCCCGATTTACTTGCTCCCCGCATGGCGCGGAGGGGGCCGGCCAACCCGCACAACACCCCAACGGGCGGCCCTGTGTCATACGGCATCTCAGTAGTAGCACAGGCACTTGATCCGTGCAACCGGGTTTTTCGTCACCAACCTCGGGGGCGCCGATTGTGCGCGTTAGCAGGACTTCTAGGATTGCAAGAAAGAAACAAAACGTGCAGTCTCTACTCCGAAGCTTCCAGCGAGCAGCGGATGTCCGCAATCTTGCGAAACAGGCGATGGGGGTTCTCCTCGACGTCGATGAATCCCCGGCCGCGGTAGAACCTCGCCGCGTCGTCGTCGATCGCGTCGACTACGACGAGTCGCGCGGCAACCGCGTCGCTGGCGGCGACCGCGCGACGCAGCGCCTCGGCCAGCAGACGGCTGCCGAGCCCGTGGCCTTGGTGGCGACGATCGACTGCGAGGCGGGCGATCAGGATCGTCGGCAGGGGGTGGCGTGGCATGCCGCGCGCGTAGCGTCTGGGCGCCTCCTCGCGTCGGATCGAGCCGCTGGTGAGGCTCATATACCCAACGACGGCGTCCCCAACCACCGCGAGGTAGGTGCGGGCCAGATCGGCGCGCTGCCCGGCCAGCGCATGGTCGATCAGCCATCTGTTCAGCTGCTCGTTGGCGCAGTCGAAGCCTGCAAGGTGGTGCTCGGCGCTGAGCAACTCCAGCCGTATAGCAGTCACCGGCCAGCGATGCGCGGCAACCGGAACAGCTCCGTCAGCGCCGGAACCTGCTCCGCCGGTCCTTCCAGCGCCTCGGCCAGCCGCTGAAAGGCGCGGTCGCTCATAATGAGATGGCGGCGCTCATCCAGCAGCACGCGGGCACGCTCCTGCGCCGCGCTGAGCAGGAACGCAGTGATTGTCTCCCCAGCCAGCATGGCAGCCTCGCGGATGATCGCGTCCTGCTCGTCGGTCACGCGAACATCGATGCGGCGAGAACGTGTGGTGGTCGAAGACATCGGCAAAACCTGAAAGTTATTGTCCCGACATTGTACACACGCTATCAGCCCCGCCGGGCGCGGCTGATACGTTCCGGGGATGCGAGAGACGGCCAGCACGCAATGGCTGCGGCGGATGGCGAGAAACGGCGGTGAATTCCTCGCCGCGCGCGCCGGCGCCCCGGCCGAGCACCCCGCCGGCACGGGCGCGAACGGCAACGCCAACGGGCAGGCCGGCCCGCCGCCGCCGCCGATCTCCCCCGAACCCGGCGCGCCCGCGCGCTTTGCCCGCGAGCTCCTGCCGGTGGGGGCGAGCGAGGCCGATCAGATCGTCAGCCGCCGGCTGTACGAGCGGCTGTCCGCGGAGGACGTGAGCGAGATCGAGGCCGCCATCGCGCGCGACGATCAGCTGCAGGCCTACTACACCGGCGCCCCCGACAGCCGCCACCGGGTGTTCCTGCTGCTTAGCTTCGGCGTGTGGCTGCAGATACCGGCGGTGCTGCACAAGCTCGCGCTCGGCGCCGAGCAGCCGCCCGAGGAGGTGCACGCGATGGCGCGCGGGCCGCTTGCCGCCGCCGGCGGGCTGTACGAGGCCGACATGGTGGCCGCCGCCTTGGCCAGCGTCGGTGTCGGCATCGAGTCGGCCGCGGCGGCGCTCGACTTCGGCTGCTCCTCCGGGCGCCTGGTGCGGGTGCTGTGCGCCGCCTACCCCGAGGTGCAATGGCACGGTTGCGACCCCAACGGCCCCGCGATCGAGTGGGCGCGTGGCGCCTACCCGCGCGTCAACCTCTTCCTCAGCTCCAACGCGCCGCCGCTACAGCTGCCCGACGGCTCGCTCGACCTCGTGTGCGCGATCTCGATCTGGTCGCACTTCGCGCCCGCGCTCGGTGTGCGCTGGTTCGATGAGATGCACCGCCTGATCCGCCCCGGCGGGCACCTCGTCTGCACCACGCACGGCTTCACGTCGGTGGACTTCTACGTCAAGAACACGCTGCGCACCCCCCAGCAGTCCGATGAGATCGTCGGCGGGCTCTACCAGCGCGGCTGGTGGTACGCGCAGGAGTTCGGCGCCAACGGCGACTGGGGAGTGATCAACCCCGACTGGGGCACCGCCTTCCTCTCGCCCGAGTGGCTGCTCACGCAACTCTGCCCGCGCTGGCGCGTGCTGGAGTTCGCCCCCGGGCGCAACCAGGACAACCAGGACGTGTACGTGTTGCAGCGGGTGTGACCCGCGCACGGTCAGGCCGCCAGCTCGGCGAGCATCCCCGCGCGCGATCCCACCACGTCAGTGCGAAGCAATCCGCCGTCCCGGGCCCGCCCTCCGCCTCGTACTTACGATCGCTGCGAACGCCGAGTGCCTGGCAGAAGTCCTCCTGGTGCAGCCGCTGGGTGTGCCCGTCGCTCACCGTACGGTCGTAGCGGGCGACCAGCAGGCACTCGTGATCGCCGGCGCGGCGAGGGTATGCCCGCGCGGTTGGGACACCAAGCCGCCGTCCGATCTCCAGGCACAGCGCCTCGTTTGCAACCGTGTCCCGTAGACCCCGGATCGGGGTCTTGAGGATGTGGGTGGAGGGTGTGCGCCCTTCGGTCAGTCCCACCCCGCCGTCCTCGCCCACGATCACCGGCAGCTTGTCCTGCACGCCGGCGAGTGACAGCCGGTACTCGCCCTCGGCGTCCACGTGCATCGGACGCGAGGGAAGCTCCGCGATCAGCTCTGCCAGCCCGTCCTCGCTCAGCCACTGCACGCGGGGGATGGCCGGTTGGTCGGGGATCGGTGCTCCCGGCGCCAGCAGGCTCACCGCGCCGGCCGTGTCGCCGCCCAGCCGCTCCAGCAGGCCGTAGTCGTTGCCGGTGCTCACCCCCAGCTGACGCGCCAGCAGTTCGCGGGGTGGGCCCTCTGGGAGCAGCCCGCCGAAGAACGCCGCCACCTGTGCGGGACCGTAGTCGCCGCTCAGGGGCAGCGATTGCGACAGCGGGTGCCCGCCGCCACCGATCCAGGCGGGGTCGTATGTGAAGCTCAGGCCGCCCGGTGAATCGCCCAGCGTGCCGGCCCGCCGCTCGAAGCACACGACCTCAAGCATCCGGCTGCTCAAGCGGGTCCTCCAAGACGAGGTTGACCCCGAGCGCCTCGGCGACGCGCAGCGTCTCAGCCAGGCGGGCCGTCGTCTTGCCGCGCTCCAGCTCGCTGACAAACCGGATTCCCACGCCGGCTGTCAACGCGACGTCCTCGAGGCGCAGCGCCCTCGCCTTGCGCGCGCGGCGCAGGGCGCGGCCAAGGTCGGTGGGGTTGTGGATCGAATCGGGCATATTTACCGATCGGGACAATTATAGCTGGAATCGCGCCGTTCAAGCAAGAAATTTACCGATCGGGACATTCTCATCTCTAGGGGCCGCTGTAATACCTGGTTGTCCCGATCGGGACAAGAACTATCTTGCGCGCAGGCAACGGATGTGGCGGGATCCGAGCACGCGATTGGTAGCGTTCAGCTGCCTTGTCCACCGTCGCGACCACCCCCCCATCATCCCCCTCGCTGCCCCTGGCAGCCGAGCCAAGCGGCCCCGCGGCCGTGTCGATCGAGGGCGTCAGCAAGACCTTCCGCCTGCCCCACCAGCAGTACTCGACGCTCAAGGAGCGCGCGCTGCACCCGTTTCGCAGCACCGACTACGACGAGCTGCACGCGGTGAAGGACATCACGCTGGAGATCGCCGATGGGGAGTTTTTCGGGATCGTGGGGCGCAACGGCAGCGGCAAGAGCACGCTGCTGAAGTGCATCGCCGGCATCTACGGCGTGGACGCCGGGCGCATCTCGATCGCCGGCAGATTGTCCCCGTTCATCGAGCTGGGGGTGGGCTTCAACATGGACCTCACCGCGCGCGACAACGTGATCATCAACGCGATCATGCTCGGGCTGTCCCGCCGCCAGGCGCGGGCGCGCTTTGACGAGGTGATCGCGTTTGCCGAGCTGGAGGAGTTCATCGACCTGAAGCTCAAGAACTACTCCTCCGGGATGCTGGTGCGGTTGGCGTTCGCCACCTCGATCCAGGTGGACGCCGAGATCCTGCTGATCGACGAGGTGCTGGCTGTCGGCGACGCCGCCTTCCAGCAGAAGTGCTTCGAGCAGTTCTACCGGCTCAAGCGCGAAGGCCGCACGATCGTGTTTGTCTCGCACGACATGTACTCGGTGGAGCGCTTCTGCAACCGCGCGATGCTGATGGAGCGGGGCAGCATGGTGCAGATCGGCGATCCCCGTACGATCGGCCGCGCCTACCACAAGCTGAACTTCGGCCAGCTGCCCCACCAGGCGCCGGCCGAGGAGCGCTCGGCGTCGGGCACCACGATCGCCGACGCCTGGTTTGAGAACGCCGGCGGGGAGCGCATCACCAGCGCCAGTCAGGAGGACACCCTGAGCATGTGCTTCGAGGTCCGCTTCGGCGAGGACGTCGAGGATCCGGTGTTTGCGGTGACGCTGCGCACCGAGCTGGGGCACACGATTGTCGTCGCCCGCTCCGACCAGCACGGCGGCTCCAGCGGCTCCTTCCAGGCGGGCAACACGGCGGTCGCGCGCTTCTCGATCCCCCCGTGGCTGACCCCCTCGCGCTACACGCTCACCCCCTCGCTGGCGCGCGAGGGCACCGGCGCCGACGCGCTGGCGCTGGTGGAGGACATGACCTCGGTCGTCATCCACGGCACCACCAGCGGCGGGATTTTGGAGTTGCCGGTCGAGGCGAGGATCGAGCGCGCATGAGCACCGGCCAGGGGATGCGCCTGCCCGTTCTGGGCCGTGCGCCGGTCAGCCACCGCGTGCACGGCCCGTCGGCGCTGGGCAGCGACCTGCGCCGCTTCTGGTCGCTGACGTTCACGCTGGCGCGCACCGAATTCAAGCTGCGCTTCTACGGCTCGGTGCTGGGGTACGTGTGGACGTTGATGCGCCCGCTGCTGCTGTTTGGCGTGCTATGGGTGTTCTTCACCAAGATCGGCCACGTCAACGACGGCAAGAAGCCGGGGGAACAGTATTACGGCGCGCAGCTGCTGGGGTCGATCGTGCTGTTCACGTTCTTCATCGAAGGCACCACCAACGCGGTGCGCAGCGTGGTGGATCGCGAGAACCTCGTGCGCAAGATCCACTTCCCGCGTTTGGTGATCCCGCTGTCGGTGGTGCTGCTGGGGATGTTCAACCTGGCGCTCAACCTGATTGTGGTGGCGATCTTCGCCGTCAGCGCCGGCGTGCGCCCAATGCTCAGCTGGCTGGAGCTGCCGCTGATCGTGGGTGCGCTGATCGTGTTTGCCACCGGCATGGCGATGCTGCTGTCGGCGCTGTTTGTGCACTTCCGCGACATCCAGCCGATCTGGGAAGTGATCGCGCAGATCCTCTTCTACGCCTCGCCCGTGATCATCTCGGTTCAGACGGTGATCGCCAAATTGGGCACAACCACGACGCCGGTACTGCACCTCTCATGGCTGCACATCTACATGCTCAACCCGCTGGCGGTGATCTTCCAGCAGTTCCGCCACGCCATGATCACCAACGCCACCCCCAGTGCCGGCGAAGTGCTGGGCAGCTGGACGTCGCTGTTTGGGGCGCTGGCGATCGTGGTGGCTATCTTCGTGGTGGGCTTCGTGGTGTTCAACCGCGCGGCGGCGCGAATCGCGGAGAATCTCTGACATGAACCCCATCCACCCCACCGAGCAGACAGACAACGGACAGCTGACGACGCAGGAGGAAAACGAGCGCCTGCGCGCGCGCGTGGCGGCCCTCGAAGCCGAGCTGGTGGAGGTGCAGGCCCGCACCAACGCGGCGGTGGCGGAATGGCAGGAGATCGCCTACTGGCCGCAGCGCTGGGGTTACGACCTGGACGCGCTGATGCGTCGCCCCGGGGCGATGGAGCTGCTGGGGGCGCTGCGCGCCGCGCGCGGTGTGTGGTGGCGCCTGAAGCGGATCAAGCGGCGGCTGCTCGGGCCGTCGTGAACCGCGTTTCGGTGGTCATCCCCGTCAAGGACGGCGGACAGTGAGCCGCGTCTCCGTTGTCATCCCCGTCAAGGACGGCGAGCGCTACCTGGAGGAGCTGCTGCAGGCGCTGGCGCGCGAACGGGCCGACGAGGTGCTGGTGATCGACTCCGGCTCGCGCGACCGCTCGCTGGAGATCGCCCGCGCGGCCGGGGTGGAGCTGCTGCGGATCGAGCCAGCCGAGTTCGGCCACGGGCGCACTCGCAACCTCGGCGCCGAGCGCACCTCCGGCGAGCTGATCTGCTTCCTCACCCAGGACGCCACGCCGGTGCCGGGTTGGCTGGAGGCCTACCGCGAGGCGTTTGCGCTGGGGGAGCGCGTGGGCGCGGCCTACGGTCCGCACCTGCCGCGCGATGACACCAGCCCGATGATCGCCCGCGAGCTGAGCCAGTTCTTCGCGGGCTTTGCCACGGGCGGGGTGCCGGTGCTCCAGCGCGGCGGCGACCCCACCTTCCTCTCCAACGTCAACGCCTGCTACGCGCGCGCCTGCTGGGAGGAGATCCGCTTCCGCGAGGTGCCCTACTCCGAGGACCAGGCGTTCGGCGGCGACCTGCTGGCGGCCGGATGGGCAAAGGTGTACCACCCCGCCGCCGCGGTGCTGCACGCGCACGACTACGGCGCGGTCGAGTTCATGCGCCGCTACTTCGACGAGTACCGCGGCCTGCGCGAAAGCACCGGCCACGTCGAGCCGTTCGCGCCGCTCGGCGCCGCGCGCCACGTGGCCGGCGCGGTGGCGGCCGACCGCCGTTGGATGGCGCTGCGGGGGGAGATGAGCGCCGCCGAGCAAGCGCGCTGGACGGCCCGCTCGGCTGTGCACCACGGCGGGCGGCGCGTGTTCTCCGCGCTGGGCTCCCGCGCCGAACAGGTCCCGGCGCCGCTGCGGCGGTGGCTGTCGCTGGAGGGACGGGATGACCGACCTCCTGAAGCTTCGCTGCCCGCGCTGCCCCCGACCGAGCGCGTCGGCCAGCTGCTGCCCCACGACGACTACGACGTCGTCACTCGGGTGTGGGAGGAGGGCCCCGCGCCGCTGCTGGAGGCGGTGCCCGGGATGGCGGAGCGCGAGCGGCTGCGTCTGGCGCTGGTGATCCCCCCCTACAGCCGCGGCAGCGGCGGCCACAACACGCTGTTTCAGATCTTCACCCGTTTGGAGCGCCGCGGGCACGCGTGCAGCGTGTGGCTGGCCGACTACCACAACCACATGCGCGACGTGCGCGCCGCGCGGATACGCCGCGAGATCCGCGAATACTTCGCGCCCTTCGAGGGGCCGGTGTATAAGGGCTTCGAGCGGTGGCAGGGCGCCGACGTGGCGATCGCCACCGGCTGGCAGACCGTGCACGCCACGCTGGCGCTCGACGCCACGCGCGCCCGCGCGTACGTGGTCAACGACCACGAGCCCGAGTTCTACGCGGCCTCCACCGAGCAGGTGCTGGCCGAGGACACCTACCGCCACGGCCTGCACTGCATCGCCGCCAGCCCCTGGCTGCGCGACCTGTTGATCGAGCGCTACGGCGCCAGCGCCGACGCCTTCCAGCTGGGCGTGGACGGCGACACCTACCGACCGCTGCCGGTGCAGAGGCGCACGGACACGGTGATCTACTACGCCCGCCACGCCACCCCGCGGCGGGCGGTGCCGATCGGGTTGATGGCGCTCGCCGAGCTGCACCGGCGCCGCCCGGATGTGCGCATCGTGCTGTTCGGCACCGACAAGCCGCTGCACGCCGCCTTCCCCTACGAGCACATGGGCGTGCTCTCCCCCGCGCAGCTGGCGCGGCTGTACTCGGAGGCCACGGTGGGGCTGTGCCTATCGCTGACCAACTTCTCGCTGATGCCCAAAGAGATGCTGGCCTGCGGTTTGCCCTGCGTGGAGCTGGCGGGGATCAGCGCCGAGTCGATCTTCGGCGAGGATGGCCCGCTGGAGCTGGCGCCGCTGCACCCGCCGCGAATCGCCGACGCGCTGGAGCGCCTGCTCAGCGACGGCGAGGGGCGCGAGCGGCGCTCGCGCGAGGGCCTCGCCTTCGTGGCCTCCCACACCTGGGATCACGCCACCGACGAGGTCGAAGCGGGCCTGCGCCACGCGTTGCGCGAGCGCGAATCAGCCGTAATAGCGTGAGATCGTCAGCGTCTCGGCGAACAGGCCGTGGGTCATCGCCAGCACCACCAGCAGGCCCCCCAGCAGCGGCGCCCAGCGGCGCGGCGCGGCGCTTGCGGCGAGCACGATGAACAGCGCGTAGAGGGCAACCAGCGGGAACAGGTAGCGGGCCTGCGCGAACGGGTAGCCCGTGCTGAGCTGGTAGCGGATGCCGGCGTATCCGATCGCCCCGAGCAGGCCGATGGCCATCACCGCGAAGCAGGCGAAGATCGGCAGCACCGAGCGGATTCCCCGTCGCAGCCGCACCACCCCGATCAGCGCGAGCGCGGCGAGGCCGTAGAGGATGTTCTGCCCGTCGCTGTACACCCAGCCAGGGAAGGTGTAGTCCAGCCAGCCGAAGTGCCCGATCGAGCCGTCCAGCCAGGTCGCCCAGATCGGGTCTTCCGGGAAGTAGGTGTGGTTCATGAACCACAGCTTCGGGAGGTAGAGCTGCCAGGTGTAGTCGAGCGTCTGGTGCAGCGTGATCGTGCCGCCGCCGGGCAGCGCGCTGTTGGTGGCGCCGGCCAGTCCGCCGGCGGTGATGCCGCCCCGGTGCCACACGGCGACGTTGAGCAGCGCATACAGCGCCACCGGGAGGAACGCCACGGCGACCATCACGGCCAGCATCGCCAGTGCCCGGCCCGCCCCCTGCCCGCGCGCGCGCCAGCACAGCAGCAGCAGCGCCAGCGCGATCCCCGGCAGCAGCGCGATGAAGGTCAGCTTGGCCAGCACCCCGGCGGCGATGACCGCGCCGATCGCCACCGCGCGGCGCATCGTCAAGCCACGCCGGTAGGCGCGCAGCAGCAGCAGGAACGTAAGCGTCGAGGCGAGGAACAGGAGGTTGTCGCCGTGCACGCCCGCCGCGATGAAGTCGAAGGTGGGCTGGAAGGCGACCGTCAGCGCCCCCACCGTCCACGCCCACGGCGTGCGTGGCAGCAGCTCGCGCAGGAACAGGAATACCGCCAGCACCGTGCAGGCCGCCATCAGCGCCGAGAGCAGCCGCATCAGCGCCAGCCGGGTGAGGATGTCGGCGGAGGGAGACAGCCAGTAGGGGATCGCCTCCAGCGCGTAGTACAGCGGCGGCTGGTTGGTGGTGGAGCTCGCGCCGCCCTGCCCGACGGGGCTGGGATGGGTCGCCAGGAAGGCGCTCACGGCGTGGTTTTCGGCCGGCGTGAGGATCCCCCGCTGCCCCGCGCGCCCGATCACCGCAAAGAAGTCCAGCCGCTCCAGCACCCCCTGCTCTTCGTCTGAGTACTGCGCCCCGGCCCCCTGCGGCGGGGCCTTGCCGGTCTCGGCGAGATACTGCGCGTAGGCGAAGTGGCTGATCTCGTCGGGCACCTGGAAGGGCGGCACCACCACTCCCCAGATCGCGGCGTTGACGAACGCGATCGCAAAGCAGACGCGCCCGGCGCGCGGGATGCGCGCGACGCCGCGCGCGAACGCCCCCCACAGTGCCCGCGCGCGGCCACTGCTCGGCCGGCGTGGTGCTCCCTCCTGCGCCCGCGGGGCCGCGGCTGTGCTCAAGTGATCTCCTTGAGGAGCAGACGGGCGGCGGCGATCCACACGCCGATCAGCGCCAGCGCCGCCACGGGCAGCGTCCAGTCGCCGAAGAACGAAGCCTTGCCGAGGCCGAAACGCTCATCGAGCGTGCCCAGCAGCTGCCACCACGATTCGCGCCCGGGGCGCAAATACACCACGTCGATTCGCCCCGGCTGCGGCGTGCCGTCGATGCGCTCGGCGACCGCTCCGCCGGAGGGTTCGCCACCCAGCACCACCTTGCCGTGGCCGCCGATGTGCAGGCACAGCGAGCCTTCCGCGGTGGCGCCGTGGGGATAGTGAAACGGGATCTGGACATACCCCTCGGGCGCCCCCCGCGCGAGTCGCCCCGAGGCGATCGTGGCGCCGTCGCCCGCCACGAAGTCGGCGGCGATCGCCGGCACCGGCGCGCCGTAGGTACCGACCAGCATTTCCATGCGCTGGGCGTCGCCCGGCAGCACCATCGCCGGCTGGCAGAGGGTCCCGCCGTGCGGCAGGGTGGCGGAGAAGGCGGCGGGGCTGATGTGGTCGGTGCCGGCGATCCGCGGCGCCCGCCCGGACATGTCCAGCACCAACGCTCCCGCCGCGAGCAGGAACGCCACGCCGAGCACGAGGCGGCGCACCCGCATGGGCTCAGCCGCGGCGCAGACCGAGAATCGACAGCAGGAACGACGAGAAGAAGATCTGGATTCCGACGATCAGCAGCGTGGCCGCCACCACCGCCATGTGTTCGTCGGACAGCGAGCCGAACCCATTGGAGATCCACGCCCAGACGATCACGGCGCCCAGCACGAGCCCGACCAGCACGAAGGCGCCGCCCAGCAGCAGGCCGTGCTCGAGGCGAAAGCGGGCCCGCATGCGGTCAAACCACGGGTCGCGCTCGCCCATGAAGTAGGTGCCGTAGGCGTGGGCGCAGAGGCCGAGCGCCAGCACCTGCGTGCCGACCACCATCAGCAGCGAGCCGCCGATCAGCGCGTGGATGCCCCACGAGCGCCCGAACAGATCCAGGCCGCCGCCGACCAGCGCGACGATCAGCGTACCGAGGCCGGCGAGCAGCGTGCCGGGCAGGATGAAGAGGTGGGTGGGGGAGTGCACCAGCAGGAAGCGCAGGTGGCGCCAGCCGTCGCGGAAGCTCGACAGCTTCGACTCGCCGCCTCGGGGGTGGTATTCGATCGGGAACTCCGCGATCCGCAGGTTCTGCTTGGCGGCGCGAATCACCATCTCGGAGGCGAACTCCATCCCCGTGGTGCGCAGGTCCAGGCGGGGCAGCACGTCGCGGCGCAGCGCGCGCATCCCGCAGTGGGCGTCCTTGACGCCGGTGTCGAAGAACATGTTGAGCAGCCCGGTGAGGATCGGGTTGCCGACGTAGCGGTGCAGCCACGGCATGGCGCCCGGCTGGATGTTGTCCATGCGGTCGCCCATCACCAGCTCCGCGCCCTGCTCCAGCTCCGCCACGAAGCGCGGGATCTCGTTGAAGTCGTAGGTGAGGTCGGCGTCGGCCATCACGATGTAGCGCCCGCGCGCGGCGGCGAAGCCTGCGAGGTAGGCGCTGCCGTAGCCGCGGCGGGGCTCGTGCACCACGCGCGCCCCGGCGGCGGCGGCCAGCGCGGCCGAGTCGTCCTCGGAGGCGTTGTCCACCACCAGCACCTCGCCGTCGAGCGCGCCGCGCTCCAGCGCATCGAGGGCGGCGCGCACGCAGCGCTCGATGTTCTCGGCCTCGTTGAGGCAGGGGATCACCACCGACACCAGCGTCGTGTCTGGCCCGGGGTCGGTGGGCGCCAATCCCCGGCGCTCGAGCTCCGCGGGGAGGATGGGCCTTGTCTGCTCGACTGTGCTCATGGCTGGGGGACCCGCCCTGCGCCGCGCCGGCATGGTGGCGGCGGGAGCCGAGTCATGCGGTTATAACGCGCGAGGGGGCGGAAAGTGGCGCGGGGCGCCGAAACCGGATGCTAGCGCACGCTGTGGCGCTACTGCGCATACAAATCCCCAGGCCCCACCAGCCGGTAGCGCTCCGGGTCGGCGGCGCTGAGGTGCCGCAGCGGCTGGGCGAAGCCGGCGCGAGAGTAGAAGTAGTGGCGGCGAACGGAGCCGGCGCCCGGGACGTGAGCCGACAGCCGTGTGAGCAGCGACTCCTCCTCCAAGCCCACCGGGGCGCTTGTCCACTTGCAGCTGCCGACGGCGAGAACCGTGGCGCTGTGGTCGATCGCCACCGCGTCGAGCTCGCGCTGCTCGGTGCGCTGGCCCTCCCCGGTGGGTACGGGCCCCCACCAGGCTCCGACCGCGTGCGCCCGCTCGGTCGCCTGCATGTGCGTGCGGCAGATGTCCTCGAAAGCGGGCTTGGAGACGAAGTGGTCGAGCTGGGGGAGCACCGTCTCGCGCAGGTGCTGCTCGGCCCCGGCGCGGGTGCGCAGCAGCGAGCGGTAGGGGTCGACGAAGCGGAAGTAGAAGCCGAGGAAGCCGTCGAGGATCGCGTAGGTCGTCTTCTTGGAGCGCGCCCCCGCAGTGACGGGTCGGCGCTGCTCGACCAGCTTCAGGCGCTCCAGCACGCTCGTGATCTGGCTGACCTGGGCGGAGTTGAGCTTGGTCCAGCCCATGATCTCGCTATTGCGCGTGCGCCCGGCGGCGATCGCGCGCAGCGTTGAGAAGTAGTTGTGTGGATCGTTCAGCTCCTGGCGCAGGAGCAGCTCCGCCTCCTCGTGGAGGAAGCCGTCGCGGTAGAGGATGTGGCGCAGGATGTTCTCGGCGAGCGGGGTGGTGTCGTCGAAGCGCTCCAGGTAGTAGGGCATTCCCCCGCACACCGCGTAGGTGCGGATTTTGTCCTCGGGTGAGTAGCCGGGGGTGAACAGCGCCGCCGAGCGGAAGTCGAACGGCGTCAGCTGCCACTGTCCGGTGCGCCGGCCGTACATCTGGCCGGCGAGCACCTGGCGCTCGAAGAACGAGATCTCGCTGCCGGCGATCACCAGCACGAGTGGGAGGGTGCGCCCCACGGTGCGCCACCAGCGGTTGAGGAGCGTGCCGAGCGCGCGATCCTGCATCGCGAGGTATTGGAACTCGTCGAGCACGACGATCGTGCGCTCCGACGCGGCGTACTGCGCGATTGCCGCCAGCGCCGCCTCCCAGTTCTCGAGTGGCTGGCGGGCGAGCAACTCGTTGCCCGAGACACGCACCAGCTCGCGTGAGAGGTCGCGCAGCTGATCTCCGCGCGCGGCGTCGGTGGCCTCGAAGTAGAGGGCGCGTCGACCCGCGACGAAGTGGGTGAGCAGCTCGCTCTTGCCGACCCGGCGCCGCCCCCAGAGCACATAGAAGCGAGCCTCGGAGGCGCTCCAGTTGTCCTCCAGCGCGGCCAGCTCGTCTCTGCGGTCGTAGAACTGCGCCATTGGTTCTTATCATAGAGTATCTTATTCTCAAAGATCTTATTTCATAATGAGATCTTTTCGCGGGCCATCAACTCGTCCTCGCGGGCCATCAACTCGTCCTCTTATACGCGGCGCGTCCCCCGCCTGTGGCACCCTCACTCACGCAAATGCGCATCTGCCTCGTATACGACTGCCTCTTTCCCTGCACCGTGGGGGGCGCCGAGCGCTGGTATCGCAACCTGGCCGAGCGCCTCGCGGGGGAGGGGCACGAGGTCACCTACCTGACGCTGCGCCAGTGGGAGCGCGGCGAGGAGCCGCAAATCGAGGGGGTGGAGGTGGTGGCGGTCGGGCCGCGGCTGGCGCTGTACACCGCCGACGGCCGGCGCAAGATCGCGCCGCCGCTGGTGTTCGGGTTGGGGGTGCTGTGGTACCTGCTGCGCAAAGGGCGCCGCTACGAGGTGGTGCACACCTGCTCCTTCCCCTACTTCTCCCTGCTGGCCGCCGCCGCCGCTCGGCCGCTCGGCCGCTACGGGCTGGTCGTGGACTGGCACGAGGTGTGGAGCCGCGCATACTGGCGCGAATACCTCGGCGCCGTCGGCGGGGCGGTCGGGTACGGGGTGCAGCTGCTGTGCGCGCGGCTGCCACAGCGGGCCTTCTGCTTCTCGCGGCTGCACGCGCGGCGCCTGTGCGCGGAGGGCTTGCGCGGGGAGCCGACCGTGCTGGAGGGCGAGTACGCGGGCGCGCTCGATACGCCCACCGCGCGCCCCGCCGAGCCGCTGGTGGTGTTCGCGGGGAGGTTGATCCCCGAGAAGCAGGCGCCGTTGGCGGTGGCGGCGTTTGCGATCGCGGCCCGCCGCATCGGGGGGCTGCGCGGCGAGTTCTATGGCGACGGTCCCGAGCGTGAGGCGCTGGATCGCGCGATCGAGGAGCACGGCGTGAGGGAGATCGCCAGCGCCCCCGGCTTCGTCGGGGCCTCGCGGATCGACGAGGCGTTGAGCAGGGCGATGTGCATGCTCTCCACCTCCCGCCGCGAGGGCTACGGGATGGTTGTGATCGAGGCCGCCGCGCACGCGACCCCGAGTGTGGTGGTCTACGGCGAGGACAACGCGGCGGTGGAGCTGATCGAGGAGGGTGTCAACGGCGTGGTCGCCCCGACCGCCGACCCCGAGGCGATCGCGACGGCGATTGTGAAGGTGCGCGAGGCGGGCATGGCGATGCGCGAGAGCACGGCCCGCTGGTTTGCGCAGAACGCGCGGCGGCTGTCGCTGGAGTCATCGCTGCACGTGGTGCTGGCGAGCTACCAACGTTATACGCCCGAAGAGAAGTAGGGTGGAGTATTTACCAAAGCATATACACAAAGAGGGCGGGGTTTGTTATAAAAAATAAAAAGCCCGATAGCCATAGCGCACACCTTCGAAAAAGATAGATACACCACACACCCACCCAGCTGGGCGTCGGGTCATTCCATGGCCAGTGCGGCTCGCGATGCCGGCACGCTCATCGCGACCCAAGTGGGACGGATAGCGCTCGCGCGTAGGAGTCGAGCGTGAGCCGCGCGGTGCGCTCCCAGCTGAACTGATTTGCGCGCGCAAGGCCGCGCTCGCGCAGGTCGCGCGCGAACGCGGGGTCGCCGAGCAGCCGCTCGATCGCCCGCGCGATGGCGTCCTCTGAGCGGGGGTCGAACAGCAGCGCGGCGTCGCCCGCCACCTCGGGCAGCGAGGAGGTGTCGGCGCAGGCGACCGGCACCCCGCGCGCCATCGCCTCCAGCACGGGCAGCCCGAACCCCTCATACAGCGAGGGGTAGACGAAGGCGTCGGCAACCCCCCACAACCCCTCCATCTGCTCCTCCCCCAACCACCCCTCGAAGCGCACGTCGGCGAGGACATCGAGCTCGGCGGCGCGCGCGCGCAGCTGCGCCTCGTGCCAGGTGGGGTAGCCGGGCAGCACCAGCACCGGCCGGCGCTCGGCGGGGATCCGCGCGAGGGCGCCGATCAGCGCAAGCAGGTTCTTGTGGGGGCGCTTGGCGGAGAGCGTCAGCAGCACTCGCCGCGCGCCCAGCGCGAAGCGCGCCCGCGTCTGCTCGGCCGAGAGCGCGGCGGGGTGGTGGTGGATGCCGGACTCCTGCACCTCCTCGGCCGGGAGCGCGGCGGGGTGGTGAATGCCTGATTCCGGCGTCCTGGCGGCCAGGCGGCGCACCGCGCCGAGACCCTGCGGTACCACGTCGATCCGGCTCTCCGGGAGGCCGAGCAGCGCGACGAGATCGCGTTGTGTGGAGCGCGAGATTGCGATCACCCGCGTGGAGCGGCGCGCGGCGAGCGGCACCAGCACGCGCATGCCGCGGTCGCGCAGACCGGGGTGGGCGTCGGGGAAGCGCGCGTAGATCAGGTCGTGCACGGTGAGCACCCGCCGGAAGCGACCCCACGCGGGCGCGGTGGAGGCGAGGCTGTGCACCACGTCCACGCCCGCCCGCGCGGCCAGGCGCGGCAGGAAGGCCTGCTCGCCCAGCACCCACTGCTCGCGCCGGCGGGCATTGACCGGCACGGTGACCGCCGGCAGCAGTTCGCCCCAGGGTCCGCCCGCCGCGGTGGCCTCGCGCGAGACGAACGCGGTGAAGCGGGTGCCCGGCGGCGCTGCGCGCAGCAGCTCTGGGATCAGCTCGCGGGCGTAAACCTCCATCCCGCCGGTGTCGCCTGGCACGAGGTAGATGAGGTTGAGGCCGACGTGCATTTTGAGGTTGAGGTTGCTGTGCGTTTTCGGTTGAGGCTGCTGTGCGTTTTTCGGGTTGAGGCTGCCGTGCTTTTTTCAGGTTGAGGCTGCTGTGCGTTTTCGGGTTGAGGCTGCCGTGCATTTTGGGGTGGAGGCCGCCGCGTTGGCTCATACGCGGTTCATACCGCCCGCAGTCCTCGCTCCGACGGGAGGGGCCGACGATAGTCCCATGACAACAACAACGAACATACGGATACTGATAAGCGAGCCCCACCCGATGGTGAGGCGAATGTTGGAGCGAATGGTGGAGCGGCTGGGCTACGAGCCGGTGATTGCGCGGTTGTCCGTGCAGGAACAGCTGGCGAGCGCGGACGTGCTGCTGCTCGAGCCGGTGGCCCCGCTGGGGGTCACGCTGGCGCAGGCGGCGAGTTTTGCCGACCCGCCGGTACCGGTCGTGTGCGCAAGCGTGATGGGTCCTCCGGCGGCGTTTGCGGAGCTCGGCATCGAGCCGGCGGCCACGCTGCAGAAGCCCTACTCCAGCCAACAGCTCGATGAGGCGATCAAGCGCGCTCTGGCCAATAGACTCGCCGTCCATGCATGCGCGTCGCCGTAACCACTGGGGCTGGGGGTATGAGGACCAGCGCTTCTCGCCCGAGCAGGTGCGCGCGGCGGCCGGTGGGCTGACCGCTCATCTGGGGTTGGGAGAGGGGGTGGAGGTGGAGGATCCGGTGGCGCTAGAGGATGCGAGACTGCCGCCCATGCGGATCAGGCCGCCGGCCGACCTGGCGGAGATCTGCTCGGAGGACGCCCACGCGCGCGCCTCGCACGCATGGGGCAAGTCCTACGCAGACGTGGTGCGAGGCTTTCGCGGCAGCTTCGAGCACGCGCCGGACTTCGTGGCGTATCCGCGCGAGGAGCACGAGGTGGAGCGACTGCTGGAGTGGTGCGCGGCGGCGCGCGTGGCCGCGATCCCCTACGGTGGCGGCACCAGCGTGGCGGGGGGCATCCGCCCCGAGGTGGACTCCTCCTACAACGGCGCCATCACGCTCGATCTCGGCGCGCTGGACCAGCTGCTGGAGGTCGACCCGATCTCCCGCTCGGCGCGCATCCAGGCCGGCGCCACCGGACCTGAGCTGGAGCGCCAGCTCGGCGAGCACGGCCTCACGCTGCGCCACTTCCCGCAGTCCTTCGAGCTGTCCACCCTGGGCGGCTGGATCGCCACCCGCGCGGCGGGACACTTCGCAACGGTGTGGACGCACATCGAGGACTTCGTGGAGTCGGCGCGCGCGATCACACCCGCGGGCGTGTGGGAGTCGCGCCGGCTGCCGGGCTCGGGCGCGGGGGTCAGCCCCGACCGGATGCTGGCCGGATCGGAGGGCACGTTGGGGGTGATCACGGAGGCGTGGATGCGCGTTCAACCGCGCCCGGTGCACCGCCGCTCGGTGGGCGTGATGTTCGGCGACTTCGCGCGGGGGGTGGAGTGCGTGCGAGAGCTCAGCCAGTCGGGGCTGAACCCGGCCAACTGCCGCCTGATCGACCAGCGCGAAGCGAAGATGACGATGGTGGGCGACGGCGCCAGCGCCCTGCTGGTGTTGGGCTTCGAGTCCACCGACCACCCGGTGGACGCGTCGATGGCGCGGGCGCTGGAGATCTGCGGGGAGCATGGCGGGGAGGCCACCGAGCGTGGCGGGAGCAGGGGGGACGGCGCGGGTTCGCGGGGCGGCGGCGCTGGTTCGCGGGAAGGCGCGGTTTCGCGGGGCGGCGTGGGTTCGCTGGGCGGCGCGGTTTCGCGGGGCGACGGCGCCGGTGACGAGGGGCCGGACGCCGTGGGTGCCTGGCGCCAGACATTCTTCGCGACGCCCTACCTGCGCGACGTGTTTGTGGCGATGGGCGCGATCAGCGAAACGTTCGAGACGGCGATCACGTGGGAGCGCTTCCCCGCGCTCCACGAGCAGGTGGTGGGGGCGGCCGAAAAGGCGATGCGCGAAGTGGGGGCGCAGCCGGGCGGGGTGTCGTGCCGCTTCACCCACGTCTACCCCGACGGCCCCGCCCCCTACTTCACCGTGCTGGCGCGAGGGCGGCGCGGGGCGGAGCTGGAGCAGTGGGCTGCGATCAAGCGCGCGGTGTCCGACGCGATCGAGGCGGCGGGTGCAACGATCACCCACCACCACTCGGTGGGCCGCGACCACCGCCCCTGGTATGACCGCCAGCGCCCCGACCCGTTCGCGGCGGCGCTGCGCGGCGCGAAAGCGGCGGTGGACCCGCGGGGCATCATGAACCCGGGCGTGCTGGTGGACCCGCCGCGATGACCATCGCCCCGACGGGCATCTTCGTCACCGGGTTGGCGGTGCCGCCGGCGAGGCGGAGCTGGAGTGGCGTGCGATGACGATCGCCGTGCTTGGCCCCGGCGGGGTGGGGGGCCTGGTGGCGGGCGCGCTCGACCGCGCGGGCACCCCGGCGGTGGTGGTGGCGCGCGAGTCCACCGCGGAACTGATCTCCGCCCGCGGTTTGCGGGTGCGCTCGGTGAGGCTGGGGGACTTCGTCGCGCACCCCCGCGCGGTGGGGCGCCTGCAAGAGCCGGTGCAGGCGCTGGTGGTGGCGACCAAGGCGACCGGCCTGGGGGAGGCGCTGGAGCGCATCGCTGGCCCCCCCGCGCTGGTGCTGCCGCTGCTCAACGGCCTCGACCACCTGGCGGTGTTGCGCGAGCGCTTCGGTGAGGAGACCGTGGTGGCGGGGACGATCCGCGTGGAGGCCGACCGGCCGCAGCCGGGCGTGGTTGTGCACACCAGCCCCTTCCTGCGCATCGACATGGCCTCCGCGCACCAAGCGGCGCGGCCGGGGATGCAGGCGCTGGCGGCAACGCTTCAGGAGGCGGGGATCCCCGCGCGCGTGGAGGAGTCGGAGGCGCAGGTGATGTGGGGCAAGCTGGTGCGCCTCAACGCACTGGCGTGCACCACCAGCGCGTTTGACCGGCTGCTCGGCGAAATCCTCGCCACGCCCGAGTTGCGCGCCGAGCTGGTGGGCGCGATCGAGGAGGGCTGCGCGGTGGCGGCGGCTGAGGGGGCCAGCATCGACGCGGCCGACCCGCTGGGCGAATTGAGCGCCGCGCACCCCACGCTGGGCAGCTCGATGCAGCGCGACATCGCCGCCGGCCGTCCCCCCGAGCTGGACGCGATCCCCGGAGCGGTGCTGCGCGCGGCGGCCCGCCACGGGGTGCAATGTCCGACGATCGAACGGCTGGTGGGGATGATCGCCAGGCGCGTGGGCGTCCCCGCGCCGATCCCCGCGGGCTGAACGAACTACTCCCCGAACGGCCTGAACCGGGGCACGCCCGGTCCGCCGGGTCCGCCGGGAGCGCCGGCTGGAATGGCGTGGGTGGCGATGGCCTCGACCACCTCGGCCTCGGACTCCTCGCGCTCCTCGTCGTGCTGGCCGTCGCACAGCACGCGGAAGTTGCCGGTGACACCGCTGTCGGCGTGAATGGTGATCCCGGGCAGGATCTCCTCGCCCTCCTCGAAGCCCAGCCGCTCCATGTCGAAGTGGGCGAGCCCGATCCCGTGCGCGGTGTGCGTGGGGTTCTCGCGGTCGTGCGCCGCCACCGCCTGGGCGAAGCGCTCGAGGTTCTTGGCGATCTTGCCGGTGTCCGCCATTGCTCGCCGCAAGCGTAGCGCGCGGGGGAAGGCCGGCTGCGGCTGCCCGACGACGTCGAGTTTCAGTGCGTGCTCACCCCGCAGCGCTGGCGGCGCGCGTGGCGAGGGCCTCGCGCACGACCGGCGCCACCTCGCTGCCAAACAGCTCGATCGCGCGCATCGCCCGCGCGTGCGGCAGCGCGCCGATGCTGACCTGCGCAAGGAAGCGGTCGTGCTCGAACAGCTGGTGCTCGGCGAGGATCTTCTCCACCACCTGCTGGGGGCTGCCCACCAGCAGATGCCCCTCCGGGCCGCACGCCGCGTCGAACTGGGCGCGCGACATCGGCGGCCAGCCGCGCTCGCGCCCGATCCGATTCATCACCTGCGAGTAGGCGGGGAAGTACTCATCCGCCGCTTGCTGGGAGGTGGCGGCGAGGTAGGTGTGGGAGTTGATCCCCACCGCGGGGCCGGCGGGGTTTGGCGGCGCACCAGCCTGCCCTGGAGGCGCACCAGCCTGTGCGGTAGGCGCGCCACCCGGGGCGGTGTCCAGCGCGAACTGCGCGCCACCCTGCGCGACGGCCCGGCGGTAGAGATCGACCAGCGGCGCAAAGCGCGCGGGAGGCCCGCCGATGATCGCGATCATCAGCGGTAGCCCCAGCATCCCCGCGCGCGCCACCGACGTGGGCGTGCCACCCACGGCGATCCACACCGGCAGCGGGTTCTGCAGGGGGCGCGGGTAGACGCCCACGTCGTGCAGCGCGGCCCGATGCCGCCCCGACCAGGTGACGCGCTCGCTGGAGCGCAGCGCCAGCAGCAGCTCCAGCTTCTCCGCGAACAGCTCGTCGTAGTCGTCGAGGTCGAAGCCGTACAGCGGAAACGACTCGGTGAAGGAGCCGCGACCGGCCATGATCTCCGCGCGCCCCTCGGAGATCAGATCGAGCGTGGCAAAGTCCTGAAACACCCGCACCGGGTCGGCCGAGCTGAGCACCGTGACGGCGCTGCTGAGGCGGATGCGCCGCGTACGCGCCGCTGCGGCGGCCAGCGCGATCGGCGGTGCCGACACGGCATAGTCGGGCCGATGGTGCTCGCCCAGCCCAAACACCTCCAGCCCCAGCTGGTCGGCGAGCTCGATCTCCTCGATCAGCTCCCGCAGCCGCCGCGCGGCATGAGGCGCATCGGCGCCCAGCGGCAGGTCGGCGAAGGTGGCGAGTCCCAGTTCCATTGTTGGCGACCGCGGGTCAGGTTACCTACGGTGTGCTCACCCAAGCGCTCGCAAGAGGGTGCGCCGATTCTGGGGGGGGCGCTTGGAGGCTCAGCGCGGCCAGTCGATCAGCTTCGTCAACTCGGCGGCGCCGAGGTCGATCAGGCCGCTGTGCTCGATCGGGTGGTACGCGCCGCCGGTGAGCCCGAGCCAGTGGACGGCGCGCTCCTGAGGATCCACGATCAACATCTCCTCGACACCGTGGGTGGCGTAAAAAGGGAGCTTCTGCCAGGTCTCATCGCCGGGCGAGACGATCTCGACGACGAGCGCGGCGGTGGGGAGCCAGATACCCGCGGCGCCGGGTCGGTGCAGGCCGCCGTCGGGTACGCGAAAGTCCTCGACGGAGTCGCCGAGGTTGAACTCCTGCATGGCCGGAACCAGCTCTGCGGCGCGCGCCAGCGGACCGAGGATCTCGGCCAGTTGCTGGCCGATGGTGGCATGTCCGAAGGTTGGAGCGGGAACCATGTGCAGCACACCCTCCCATACCTCGTCGAGGCGGTCCAGGCCGGAGACCCGTCGCCGCTCCTTGAGCACATCCAGCTCGTAGGCGTAAGGGTCGAGCACCACCGTGGCCATCGCCACAAGGATAGCCGGCCAGGTGCTCGACGAGTGTGTGGGGAACCCCCGCGCAAGGGAACCCGTGCGCGAGAGGTGTTCATACGCATTGGTGAGCCTCTCCGCGCCCGCACCCGATCGCCAGTACGCTAGATCGACATGGCCGACGCTCCCAACCTGATGACGCCCGAGGGCCTGGACTCGCTGCGCGCGGAGCTGGAGGCGTTGGAGGGCGAGGGCAGGCGGGAGATCGCCGAGCGGATCAAAACCGCGCGCGAGTGGGGGGATTTGAAGGAGAACAGCGAGTACCACGACGCCAAGAACGACCAGGCCCATCTGGAGACGAAGATCGCGCGGCTGCGCGAAAAGATCTCCACCGCGGTGGTGGTGGAGGAGGGCGAGGGCACCGACGGCGCGGTGGGCTTCGGCTCGACCGTGGTGGTTAGCGATCAGAATGGGCGCCAGCAAACCTGGACGATCGTCAGCTCCCACGACGCCGCCCCCGCGGAGGGGCGCCTCTCAGCCGAGTCGCCCGTCGCCCGCGCGCTGGTGGGCGCGCGCCCCGGCGACCAGGTGGCTGTTGCGCTGCCCCGCGGCGAGAGCGTGCTGAGCATCGTCAGCGTGGAGTGACGCCCGCGCCGCCGGCTCGATCTCGTCCACGGGCGTGATCGCCGCCTGGAGCGCTCCTGCCGCCGCCGGCCGCGCTGACGGCGGCCCCCCGAACGAGGCGATGAACGCCTCCACCACCTCGGGGTCGAACTGGCTGCCGGCGCAGGCGCGCAGCTCGGCGATCGCTTCGTCGACCGCGACGGCCGAGGAGTAGGAGCGGTCGGAGGTCATCGCGTCGAAGGCGTCGCAGACGAAGATGACGCGCGCGCCGAGCGGGATCCCCTCGCCGCGTAGGCCGTCGGGGTAGCCGGCGCCGTCGAAGCGCTCGTGGGAGGAGCGCACGAGGCGCGCGACCGGGCGCAGCGCGGCGGCGGCCGCGAGGATCCGCTCGCCGAGGATGGTGTGGCGGCTCATGAAGCCCCACTCCTCGTCGTTGAGGGGGCCGGGCTTGGTGAGGATGGCGTCGGGGATGGCGATCTTGCCGACGTCGTGCAGCTCGGCGGCGCGGGCCAGCACGTCGAGCTCTTCGCCCGCCATCCCCAACCGCCGGCCGACCTCCAGCACCAGGGCGCCGACGCCGCGCTGGTGCTCCTGCAGGTCGGGGTGGCGCTCCTGGAAGGCTTGCAGCAGCACGTCGCGTAGCTGGTGCACGGCGGAGGCCTCGCGCGTCTCCTCCTTGCGCCGGTAGAGGCGCTGGTCGGCGAGCTGCATCACCGCGGCGGGGTCGTCGAGCTCGGGGGGGATGCACACGACGCCGTGGGCGGCGCCGATCGAGAAGCCGGGGCCGCGCTCGGAGAGGGCCGCTACGGAGGCGGCGGTGAGCGCGTCGATCCGCTCGGCGCAATCGCGTAGCAGCACGCAGAACTCGTCGCCGCCCATGCGGTAGGCGGTGCCGTAGGGGGCCACGACGGTCTTTAGCTTGTCGGAGAGGCGCGCCAGCAGCGCGTCGCCGGCGGGGTGGCCGAAGGTGTCGTTGTAGCGCTTGAAGCCGTTGAGGTCGTACAGCATCAGCTCCCACGTCTCACCCGCGCTGACGCGGCGGCAGGCGACGTTGAGGTCCTCCATCAGCTGCCGGCGGTTGCCGAGGCCGGTGAGCGGGTCGGTGAGCGCCAGCAGGCGGGAGCCGGCGAGCATGGCGATGTTCTCGCGCACGGTCATCATCAGGTGCACGCACACGGCGAGCACCGTCACGATCGCGAGGATAAGCGCCACCGGGGTGAGCGCGCCGTCGAGGTTGCCGTCGATCAGCACGCCCAGCGCGGCGAGCAGCGAGAGCGAGGGCACTGACACCAGCCGCCAATCCTCCACTCGCCGGCGCGCCGGCCGCGGCCACGGCGTCCACGCGGCGAGCGCCAGCAGCACGCAGGAGGCAGGCCACAGGCACTGCACCCAGTCGCCCATACGGTAGGCGTCGGTGGCGGTGAGGTAGAGATAGCCGGAGTCGGCCACGGCGCTGCAAAGCATGGCGGCGGCGATCAGCAGCCACACGCGCCCAGGGCGCCAGCCGGTCATGCCGAGCGCGCCGAGCGTGAATACCAGCAGCAGCAGGTCGCCGATCGGATAGGCCAGAGCCACCCCGAGCGAGGCGGTGTCGCCGTGGGCGCCATGCAGGATCGGCGGCAGGATCAGCGCCGCGCCGACCGCGGCGGCGGCGAGCCCGCCGATCAGGCCGTCCAGCCACATGCCGATCCGCAGCTCGCGCAGGTGGGCGCCCAGCAGCAGCACCAGCGCCACGTAGCAGCAGGGGTAGAAGACGAGATAGAGCGCGTCGGCGGGCGACACACGGCCGCCGGCGGCGCCGGGACCTTCCACGTACAGCGCGTAGTAGAGGTCGCCCAGGCACCAGCACAAAAGACCGGCGCCCATCGTCAGCCAGGCGGCGCGCTGGGCCCGCACGACCACGCCGCGGGCGATCACCGTGCAGGCCGAGGCGCCCATCAGCAGCCCGTAGATGGAGTGGTCGAAGATTCCCCCGCGCGCGAGGCCGTCGAGGCCGGCGAGGGTGTGCAGCACCAGCACCCCCAGCCCCCCAACCAGCAGGGCGAGTACCAGGGTGACAGGCAGGGGTCTTGTTCGCATCGTTGTGTGCATCCCCACTCACCTCAAGCATCGGCGGCGGGGGCACGGCCCTGAAGTTGGAATTGCCGGACCTGCGCGAGTTGTCGAGGTTGGGTGGGGAGGGGGAGGGTGGCCTCGCCGCGCTATCGCGCCCGTCCGCGGCACGTGCGGCGCGTGTGAGGTTCGCGCCGCCTCCTACCGTGCGCGTTTGAGGCGGCGCACGAAGTGTCGCGGCGGGCGCCGGTAGAGGCGCTCGCCTTCGCGCAGGGCGCGCTTGCGCAGCTTTTTGCGCCTGGCGGCGATCAGCCGCAGTAGCCGCTTGCGCGTCTTGCGCTCACCGGTGAACTGGCGCGAGCGCTCGCGCACCCGCGCTTCCAGCAGCGCGAGGTCGTGCTCCTCACCGAGCATTTCCCCGAGCCGGTCGGCGCGGCGGGCGACGCGGCGTACCGGTTGGTGGGGCTTGCCGCCGCGGTCGAGTGTCTCGGCGGCGTAGCGCAGCTCCTTGACGCGTTTGCGCCACGCGTGCAGCGCCTCCACGCTCTGGCGCCTGCGCGCGGTGCGCATCCGGCGGCGCCCCCGTGTGTAGATGCCCTCCACGCCGGGCGCCACCAGCTTGAAGTTGCGTTCGCGCAGCTCCAAACGCTCCACTCGCGCGCGCACGGCACGCAGCTCGAGGACCACCTCGCCACGCACGCGGGCGTCGTGGATGGCGTGCGCGGCGGCGGTGTCGCGCTCGGCGAGCAGCTGCGCGCGCAGCGTGCCCAACGCGGCGCTGCGCTTGAAATGCGAGGGATCGCGCCGCACAAGGGCGTCGAGCGTGCCGAGCATCACCTCGGCGTCGCGCGCCCCGGCGAGGCGCCGGGCGCAGTCGCGCAGCGCGGTGTTCTCGCGCACGTAGCGCTTGGCGCCGAGCTCGGCGCGTAGCAACGTGAACAGCGCGCGCAGGCGCTTGAGTGCCTTGCGGGTCTCGTGCACGGTGCGCGCGCCCGCCCGCGCGGGATCGTGGGCCGCTTCGCTGTCCCTCGACCGGCTGTCCCCCGACCGGCCGCCTGCCGACCGGCCACCCGGCGCCCCTTCGGGATACGCCTCCAGCAACTCGATCGCGAGGTCGAGCTGTCCGAGGATCACGCGCCGCAGTCCCTCCGCGAAGGGCTCCCCGGGGAGCAGCGCCGTCCGGCGGTTGCGGGGGCGGCGGGGAGGGGGCTCCTTCGCGCGCTCGGCGCGGCGCTCCAGCTGGCCTTTGGCGAGGGCGACGGCGACGCCGACGCCCACCACCGCGAGTGCGCCGGCGAGGGGCGCCACAATTGGCCCATGCCCCCGCGCCTTCCGCCGGCCCCATGGTGGACGGTGCGCCGCGCGGCGAATCGCAAGCCCGCGACGTACCGCTGTCCGTTCTGCGGCCATCAGCTGCCCGCGCTCAGCGAGCATATGCTGATCGCCCCCGAAGGCGACACCCGCCGCCGCCGCCACGCGCACACCAAATGCGTGGTGAAAGCGCGCGAACGGGGACAGCTGGTGTTGCGCGATGAGTGGCTGCGCTCCCAGCCGCGCCCGGTGCCGTGGTGGCGGCGGCTACTGCGACACACCGAGCCCCCTCACGCTCCGTAGGTGCACGCCAATCGCACGCACGCTCCATAGGTTCACGCCAATCGCACGCACGCTCCGTAGGTGCACGCAAATCTCCGTGATGCTCATCAGGCGCACACCGAGCCCCTCACGCTCCGTAGGTGTGCACGTATTCGGGCTCGATGCGAATGATCACGCGCTGTTCGCCGGGCTGGCGGTAGGGGTAGGTGTCCTGGCCGAGGTACTTCATCGCCAGCGCGTCGATGTGCGCGTCGGCGCCCTCGTGCGTGCGCTCGGCGACGCGCCCGCGGATCGTGAGGTACTCGTAGGGGTTGTCCATGTTCTGCACCGTCAGGGTGACGCGGGGGTCGCGTTCGAGGTTGCGCGGCCATATGCGGCCCTCGGCGGTGTTGAGCGTGGGCAGGCCGTCCTGCAGATCGACCCACACCGGCGCGGCGTGTACGGAGCCGTCGGGGCGCAGCGTGGCGACGTTGCAGAAGTTCTTGCCCCGCAGCAGTTGCTCGGCGGGACCCTCGATCTTTGCGCTCATCAGGGGTACTCCTTCCTCGGGTGGGGTTATCGCACCCCATCAAGATAGGGGAGAAACGATTTCGCCCACCTGACCCGCCCGGTCGTGGCCTGTGGGGAGGGATGTAGGGAGAAACGGACTCCCCCCATCCTCCCTCCCCCCAAACCGACCGGCCCGTGTGGCGGCCTGGGAGGGTGGTAGGGATCGCGCCGAAGCTACTGGCGCGAGAGAGAGGCCGAAGAACTGGCCGGCGGGATCGGGTCGAGCGGGGTGAGCGTGCCGTTGTCGAGCTGGAAATGCACGACGGCCTGGCCGCCGGAGGGGCAGCATTGGGTGTCGTGGGGGCGGTAGAGGGCGTAGGCGAGCGTCACTTCGGTGTCGCTCTGGTCGACGACGTGCACCGCGGCGCTGGGCTGGCTGGAGTCGGTGCCGAGGTAGTGGTTGCCGAGGAAGAAGAAGGCGAGCTGGTTGTAGCCGGCGGTGGAGCCCTTGCGCGTCCCGATCAGCACCCGCAGGGTCTGGTTGGGGTGGTAGGTGGAGAGGGCGACGGGGGTGTACCCGTGTGCGCTCACGACCGCGGCCGCCGCCGTGGCTTCGGCGGAGGTGGCCTGTTCGGCGGCTTGCCCCCCATGCAGGAAGGCGGGCGCGGGCGCGGTGCGGGTGGTGCTGGTGGGCTGTCCCGTCGCGCTCGAAGTCCCGCCACCGCCGGTTGTGGTGGTGGGCGTGGTGGTGGTGGCGGGCGTGGAGGCGGTGGAGCTCGTATGCGACCCGGCCCGGGCCCCGGCGCTCGCCGCGGGGGCGCCGGAGACGGTGACCGTTTTGGTTGCGCCCCCGCAGCCGCCGAGCAGCACGCCTCCCAAGGCTCCCAGAGCCAGCGCGCATACCAGCGGCCCCGCCCGTCGAATCATTCCTCTGTATTTCGTCACCGCGCTGGTTCCCACCTGCTCGTCAACACGGCGGTGAGGGGCGGGTTGCGCCGGGGGTTGGGGTTGTGTCTTTATTTTGGGACCCCAGCCAAATGAGAATAAGACTCGATCCCATCGTCTGGGGGACGTGATGGTCCTCTGGCCCCTTTAGGCCCCAGCCAAATGAGGATAAGACTCGATCCCATCGCCTGGGGGACGTGATGGTCCTCTGGCCCCTTTAGGCCCCAGCCAAACGAGAATAAGACTCGGTCCTACCTTCTGGGTCCGAACCGGGTGCGGCGGATGTTCTTTTTGGACCCCAGCCAAACAAGAATAAGACTCGATCCTATTTGGTTAGGGCCATTTTTTTTACTTTCACCAACCCCCAAGCCTTACCTTGACAAGGTTATTAGTCGCTGCTAATCTACTGTGTAGTTAGCAATCACTAAGTTCGCCCCGCTTCGCTCCATGAGCCAAGCGACTGGTGGCGGTAGGCGGGAGGATGCAGATGAGCAGCTCACGCACCAACAACAACTGGACCCTCGGAATCGTCTCCACGGCGCTGTTCATGGTGGTCCTCGACAACCTCGTGGTGTCGATCGCGCTGCCCTCGATCCACCGCGACCTCGGCGCCTCGATCCAGTCGCTGGAGTGGACCGTCAACGCATACGTGCTGGCATACGCGGTGCTGCTGCTGACCGGCGCCGCGCTCGGCGACCGCTTCGGGCGCAAGCGTATGTTCATCGTGGGCCTCTCGCTGTTCACCGCGGCCTCCGCGGGCGCCGCATTGGCGCCCAGCACTGGTCTGCTGGTGGCCGCCCGCGCGGTGCAGGGGATGGGCGCGGCGATGGTCACCCCGCTGACGCTCACGCTGCTGGCAGAGGCGTTCCCCGCCACCCGCCGTGGGATGGCGCTGGGCGTGTGGTCGGGCGTCTCCGGCTCGGCTGTGGCGCTCGGCCCGCTGGTGGGGGGCGCGGTGGTGCAGAGCATCTCCTGGCATTGGATCTTCTGGATTAACGTCCCGCTCGGCCTCGTGTTGGTGCCGCTGGCCGCCACTCGCCTGCGCGAGAGCCGCGGACCCAACGGCACGCTGGACCTCCGCGGCTTGGCGCTCGCCTCCGCCGGCGCGTTCGGCATCGTGTTCGGGATCGTGCGCGCGCAGTCGCTCGGCTGGACCTCCACCACCATCCTCGCCTCGCTGAGCGCGGGCGCCGTCCTGCTGGGGCTGTTCGTTGCCTGGGAGCGCCGGGCGCGCGAGCCGATGCTGCCGATGTCATTCTTCTCGCGCCGCGCTTTCGCGGTAACCAACTTCGGTTCGCTCACAATGTACTTCGGGATGTTTGGGTCGATCTTCTTTCTCTCTCAGTTCATGCAGGACGTGCTGCACAACACCCCGCTGCAGGCGGGCTTGAAGATCCTTGTGTGGACTGGCGCCACGATGGTGGTGGCTCCGTTCGCGGGCATCTTCTCCCAGCGTTTCGGCAGCCGTCCCTTCATGTTCTCGGGCCTCGCGCTACAGGCCGGGGCGTTGGCGTGGCTGGCGTCGATCCTCTCGACCGATACGCCCTACGCGGAGATGATCGTCCCGTTCGTCATGGCGGGCGCCGGGATGGCGCTCGTGTTTGCCCCCTCCGCCAACGCCGTGCTCTCCGCGGTGCGCGCCGACCAAGCCGGGCAGGCCTCCGGTGCCACCAACGCGATCCGCGAGACGGGCGGCGTGCTGGGAGTGGCGGTGCTCGCCACGATCTTTACCCACGCGGGCGGGTATGGCTCGCCGCAGGCGTTCGTGAACGGCCTCGCCCCGGCGCTGTGGGTGGCGGTGGCGGTGCTGAGCGCCGGCACGCTGGCGGTGCTGGCGCTGCCCTTCTCGACCAAGGTCATGGGAGCGGAGCCCGCCGCGGATGGGGTCGCGATCCCCACGGCGGGTGGGCCGCGTCCAGCCCGTGAGATCTCGCGAGCGGCCGGGGTGGCGGGGAAGGCCGCTTGAGCACCGCCGCCGATCCCGAGCGCGCGCGCGCGAGCGCCGATCCCACGCCGACCGGCGCCGGTGGAGACTCCGCCGAGGCGCCGCCCGCCCGCACGCGCGTGCCCGCGGCGGAGCGCCGCGAGGAGCTGATCGCCGCCGCCGTGCACGAGTTTGCGCACGGGGGCCTGCACGGCACGCCGGTGGAGCGCATCGCTCGCCGTGTCGGTGTCGCCCAGCCGTACGTGTTCACCCTCTTTGGCAACAAGCGCGAGCTGTTCCTGGCGGCGCTGGAGCGCAGCTTCGAGCGGATCGCCGCCGCCTTCGAGCAGGCCGCCGCCGACTTTCGCGAGGGACGGGCGCCGGCCGACTGCGAGGATGCACTACAGGCGATGGGCAAGGCCTATGTGGAGTTGCTCACCAGCGACCGCGACTACCTGATGCTTCAGCACCATTCCTACGCCGCCTGCGATGACGAGCTGGTGCGCGCCCGCATGCGCCGCCGCTACGCCGAGCTGGTGGGCCTCGCACAGCGGCTGTCCGGCGCCGAGGACGAGCGGATCGACGACTTCTTCCGGCACGGCATGGCGCTCAACGTCGCCGCCGCGCTCGGCGTGGAAGATCTTTCCAGCGGCTGCGCCTGGGTCAAGTCCGAGCTCGCCGCGGGGTAGGCTGTCGGCGATGCCCTACCATTGACCAGGGTCATGTCCGCGTCCACCGAGACTCCCTCGAAGCCCAAGCGCAGCAACCGGGAGCTGGCGCGCACCACCGGGCTGGTGGCGTTGGCGGTGCTGGCGACTCTGTTCGCGGTGTTCAACCTCGAAAAGGTCGAGGTCAACTGGATCTTCGGCAAGGGCCAGGTGCCGTTGATTATCGTGATCGTGATCTCCGCGCTGATTGGAGTCGTGTTCACACACTTCGCCGAGCGGCGCTCGGCGAAGCGTCGTTAGCAATCGCCGTCACGTTCGCCGGCGGGTGTGCCGACCCGTTCCTCGGCACTGTGCCGTTGCCAACGCCGCTCTGATGAGGCCGTGATCCCACGATCGCCTCCACCGCCTCCTCGGGGCCAACGTAGGGGGCGAGCACGACGTAGGAGATGTACTCCGAGAGCAGCGGCAGCCGGTGGCCCCTGCCGGCGAGCGCCTCGCAGCAAAGGATGTTCCAGAGCCCGCCGGCGATCCCCTCGACCGCGATTCTGGTGCGCGGTCGCCGGGGGGCGCCCTCCGTGAGCAGCGTCGCCAACTCGTAGGCGAGATCGCCCACGTTGGCGATCGCCGCCGGTCCCGCTTCGAGCGCTTTGACGGTGAGCGTCATCAGACGGGCGGGGCTGCTGGCGAGGTAGGCGAGCAGCCCGTCGATCGTGCGACACACCGCCGCCGGCCATTCGGGGGAGACAAGCTCGGGAGTGGCGATGAACCGCAGCAGTTCGTCGCCCAGGACATTCAGCGCCTCCAGGTAGCACGCCTGCGGGTCGGGGTAGAGCTCGGTGATCGACTCGAACGGCAGTCCCGCGGCTTCGGCGATCCGGGGCGAGCTGAGGTCGGCAAATTTCCGTTCCCGCAGTCCCGCCTCGATCGCGCTGCGCAGCACGCGCGCCCGGCGGCCTTCTCCGCCGCATGCGTCGGGCTCGAGCAGGAGCGTCTCCGGGAAGGGCTGGTTGGCGCAGCGACGCGGGCGCAACCTCCCCAGTGCTGGCGATTTGAACAGCAGCGTCCACTTCCCCATCTCCCGCACCAGCGGGTCGAGATCCTGGGTGTCGTCGTCGAGGAGGCGCATCTGCGTCGCCCGCCGCAGCCCTCCCACGATCGCTCGCACCACCGGCAGCGGCAGGGTCTCGGGGCCGTGCGCCTCAATGCCGTTGGAAGCCACGCCGGTTCCGTTGCCGCCCGCGCGAGGCTGCCTTGCTGCTGTCAAATCCGCACCGGTCCCGGCGCCGTTGCCGGCTCCCCGCGGTGCTCCATCGCCCTGTTCGCCGCCGGCCGGGGGGCAGCGACCGGAGAGCGCGCCCGCCAGCAGCCCTTCGCACACGGCGGTCGTCTTCTGCAGCCGCCGCAGCCCCTCGGCGCCCGCGGCCTGGGACTCGGCGAGCGCCAAGCGCAGCGCCTTCGGGTTCTGCTCCAGTTCCGCGCCCCACGCCTGCAGCGTCGCGCGCAGGCGCTGGCGCTGGTCGCCCTCCGCCGTCCGGTAGGCGTCCGTGAGTCGCTTGACCGCGCGGTTGGCGATCAGGTCGAACGTTGCCATGAAGCACTCCTCCTTGCCGGAGAACTGCTCATAGAAAGACCTGCGCGAGACCCCCGCCAGCCCGATCACGAGCTTCACGCTGGTCTGAGCGTAGCCCCGCGTCGTGACTGCCTCGATCATCCCGCCGTGGATGCGGATGCGCTGGTTGCGGGCCACTCCCGGCGCGCCGAGCGGGTGCGGTCCCCGAGGTAGGCGGGCGTAGATCGGGACGATCTTGGGCGCCGCTTGCTGCGTGGACTTACCGTTTGCCTGCGCCGGCTTGTGCGCGCTGCCGGTGGCCTTGCGAGCGCTCCGGGCGGTCTTGCCAGAGCTGCCCGCGGTTTTGCGTGTGCTCCCCAAGGTATTGCCTGTGCTCCCCACGGCCGCGCGAGCGTCCGCGCCCGGCTTGCGGCCATCTCGCCCAGGTTTGCGATCGCCCTCCGCGGACGACCCCGAGCTCCCTCCCTTGGACTCAGACATTCGACATCCCTGCATCCTCTCGAAACTCCGACTGTCATGGCATCTCGTAGACAAGACATTCCCATGTCAGCGATTTTTTGTCTACAGCGTACTCTACGCAATCCCTCCCTGCTGCGTCAAGCGCCGTCGATCTGGCGATTTTCCCCAGTAATCACGGTGCTTTTTAGGATAGCGCCACAGCCGCACAAGAGTCACCGCCACCGCCCGAGCAGGTCATCCGGCTTGATCGCAGCCGGCTCGTAATGCGAGCCACCGGATGTCTACGGCCTCATTGATCCCCGCGCGCGGCGGGCGAGGCTCACTCCTCTTCGGGCGACTCGTCCTGGTGCGCGCCGTGCTCGTCGGGGTGGCGTACAACCACCACGGGGCAGGCGGCGCGGCGCAGCACAGCCTTGGAGGTGCTGCCGAGCAGTTTGGACTTCAGTCCGCCCAGCCCCCGCGAGCCGATCACGATCGTCCGCGCATTGTGCGTCTCGGCCGCCGCCACGATCGCGTCGGGGGGGTCGGTGAGGTCCCTCGACCGCGAGCGCTCGCGCGCTGAGGCCCACCTCGTGGGCGAGCTCCGCGCCCTCCGCTGCAATGCGCTGCGCGCGTTCCTCGCTCGCCTGCTCCACCTCCCGTGTGACGGAGGGATCGAAGGGCAGCATCGTGCTGCCCATCCCGGTGGCGTCCGGCATGATCATCATCTCCGCCAGGCCGGGCTCCCATATGGTGAGCACGATCGCCTCGCCGGGCGCAAACAACCGGCCCGCCTCGCTCACCGCGGCGCGGGCCGGCGGCGAGCCGTCGTAGGCGATCAGGATCGGGCCTGTGCCAGCCATCGCCTCAGCCTAACCGCTCAGGCGGCTGCAGGTTGTCAATGCAGGATCACCCGCAGCGCAACCACGCCGAGGCCCATGGCCGCGCCGATGCACAGCTCCAGCGCCAGCTCCGCCGGCTGTGCCCGGGCGCGCAGCCCCGCGAGCAACTCGAACGCCAGCAGGCTCGCCACGCTGGTCCACAGCGCCACGGTGACACCGGTTTCCTGGTTGGCGCCCACCGCCCACGCGATCAGCAGTGCCACGACCGGCGCGCCCGCGCCGCGCACGATCGCCCAGTCGCGCCCCAGCGCCCGTCCGAGCCCCTTCACGGTGAGGCGTTCGCCGGCGGTGAGGCGTTGGCCGAGCAGTTCGGCGTAGGAGTGAGCCAGCCAGTAGACCAGCAGCGCCACCACAACCGCGCCAACGGTCTCGGGGTAGGTGTCGCGCAGGCTGCTCTCCGCTGCCAGCAGCGCGCCGACCGTGATCGTCCCATACACCGCACCCGCGGGGTTTTCGCCGGGTAGCAACCGGTCGAGCGTCCGGATCACCAGCCGCCGCGCGCGGGTGGCCGCGCTGGGCGTATCTGCGCGATCGCTGGGCGTGTCTGCGCGATTGTGGCGTATCGAGCTCACGGACCCACATGATGACTGGCCTGCGGGGCGACTACGAGGGCAGTGGCTCGATCGCAGGCGCGACCAGGGCGATGCCGAGGCCGCGCAGCGACACGCGGCCGCTCTGCGGGTAGAAACACATGTCGCCCGGCTGGCGCGTGCCGTAGGCGAGGTAGGTGAGACCCTGCTGGCCAGCGCGCAGCGCGTGCGCCACCCCGGTTGCTGGAGGGCGCGAAATCACATCGCCCGCTCGCAGCGGATGCTCCTCGGGTGCTCCCGCGCCGCCACGGGGCCATAGCTGAAGGACACCCGCGCCGTCGAGCACGACGAAGATCTCCTCCTCCTCGGAGTGACAGTGCGCGGGAGCGCCTCCTTGCGCCGCCGGCAGGGTGACGTGCTTGAGTCCGGTGGCGCGGGCGCCGGCCGCCTCGCTCAGCAACCGCACGGCGCCGCCGAAAGTGCTGGGAGCGTCTGCCAGCGCCACCACATGGCGGGGGCGCTCGGCCGTTGGTGGGGGGCACTCGGGTGGCCCGGCCGCGGCTTCGCGGGCGAAGGGACCCTCGCCGCCGGCCAGTTCCACCCAGTGGGGAAAGCTCCACGCCGCGCCGATGCGGGGCAGGGCAGTGAGGTGGGGGTCGCGACGCTCGCCAAACACCAGCACGTCCAGTCCTCCGTCTGCGGCGCGCAGCGTGTGGGCCCCGCGCATCGGGCGGTGCACGATGCAATCGCCGCTGCTCACCTCGCATGTCTTGCCTTCTTCCCACAACATCCCGCTGCCGGCCAGTACGAAGAAGATCTCCTCGTCGGCCCCATGGTCGTGCGCGGGGGTGGAGAAGTGCCCGCCTGCGACCTCGATACGCCGCAGGCCAACGGCGCGCGTACCAGCTTCACGTCCCGGGTCGCGCCACACCCCCTTGATGTGCCCAAACGCCAACTCGCGTGACCGGCCCTCGTACAGGTTGGGAACCTTCATGGTGGGGTGACGCTATCAGCGCAGGCGCCGACGCGAATTGGCGGTGCTGCCCGGGCGCCGGTGAACCGTCTGGCCGCGAGATTCTCCGCTCACCGCCAGCGAGCTCAACTACCAGACGCCCGTCGCCGTCGATGCCATCGGCACGCCCGCACCCTGTTCTGATATAAGAGACTCGAAACTATTGGCTAGTCGGAAGTGGGGCCTACGTGAGTGCTGATAGGGGTGCCGCGGGACGTGAACAGCTGGCTGCCGACGGGGTATTCTCCGGCGGCGGTATCAAGGGCCTCGCGTTCGCGGGCGCGCTCGCGGCCACTGAAGAAGCCGGTTATCGCGAGTGGCATGAGCTGGCCGGCACCTCTGCCGGCGCGATCACGGCGATGGCGCTGGCGGCGGGCTACGACGCCGGGCTGCTGAGAAAAACCCTGGATGCCTTCGATTTCGGCCTCCTCGCCGACTACGGAAGCCCGATCCACGTGCTCGGCGCCGTGCGAGACCTGATCTTCCACGAGTCGCTCGTCAAAGGCGATGAGCTCACCAACTGGATCGAAGACCTGCTCGACGGCTCGCCGGTGCAGGGCATCAACCGGACGACCACGTTTGGAGAGCTCACCGCGCTCACCGGGCGCACGCTCGTGGTTGTGGGCACCGATCTGGCTCACTCGCGCATGGTGGAGTTTCCGCGCGATGTCGAGCTCTATCAGGACGAGGCTGGAAAGCAGTTCGAACAGGACAAGTTCCCCATCGCCAAGGCGGTGCGCATCAGCGCCGGTTATCCCTACTTTTTCCCGCCCGTTGGCGGCATGTGGGACCGTGTCACAAAGAAGGAAGGCGTGTTCGTCGATGGTGGCGTGGCGGGGGCCTTTCCAGTGTTCGTGTTCGACAAGCCCCAGCCGCGGCATCCCACATGGGGCTATCACCTGCATGGCGGACTCGACGCGAAGGAGAACGAAGCGTCATATCGCAAGATTGGCGGCATCGAGTGGCCCAAGCAGATGCTCGAAGGCATCCTCGACACGGCGATGAACGCGCTCGACAAGTTCAGCGAGCGGCGCTTTGAACAGCGCGTGATACCGATCCCCACGGGTGAGGTCTCAACACTGAACTTCAACCTTTCCCCACAGGAAAAGACATACCTGTACGAATCGGGCTGGAAGTCGGCGAAGGAATTCTTCGCCAGCGGGCCCAAGCCCGAAAATAGCTACGGGAAGCAACCGTAAGCAACTTTGGCTGGGTCGCCCGCCGTTGAATGCAGATGGCCGGCCGCGCCGCCCGCCGTTGAAATGCAGACAGCCGGCCGCGCCGCCCGGCTTGGTCCAGGAACGCCCGGTCGCATCCTCCATTTCGAAAGACGTTCTCAGAAGGTAACGGGAACCCAGTGGTGGCCGCCGTCGAAGGTCATGATCATTTTGGCGGCGTGGTTGGAAGACCGCACGAGGCCCACCCCCTGGTTGGGGCTGGTGAATTCGAGGAGTGAGAGCGAACCACGGTAGGCGACAGTCCAGTGGACGCCCCCGTCGAAGCTGGCCAGGAGGTCTTCGCGATTTGCGGTGGTGTGGCCGATCAGAATGACCCCCGGGCTCGGCGAAGCGAGCACCCCGCCGAAGAAGCTCCCCTGCGGCCCGAGTTCCGGCCCGGCGGTGAAGGTTTGGCCCCCATCGCTGGAGAGGTACAGCCAACTGGACCCAAGCGTCGCCCCCGGAGGGGCGGACGGCGAGAGAGGGAAGGCGAATCCACCCATCACGCACACCGCAACCAGGTTGCGCGCCGTCGAGGCCGCGGGGATCGCGAAACTGCCGCCCACCGAGGCGCACGGGGGGGTCCAGCTCACCCACTTCCCGCCGCTGTTGAGCTGGGCGCTGCCGGTGGTGCCGCGATCGTTACCCTCCACCAACCAGCCGCTCGAGCCCTGCAGGACGAACGCACCCGACTGCAAGCTCCCGCCGGCGGGGCCGCCCAGGTGCACGGTGCTCGCGACGCGCCATCTGTCGGCGCCGGCCGGTGAGCTCCTCACGGTGACATCGCCCCTGCTGTTGGACTCCATCAGGTACGCCGTGCCGGCGGCTGACTGAAGGTCGAGGATTGTGCCTTCGCCTCCCAAACCCAGCCCGCGGGGAGGCTGCTTACGCCAGGTCCGTCCTGCGTCGTGGGTGGACCACAGGGTCAACTCGACGGCGAAGGAGGCGCCCGCCTGTCGGGCCGGGACGGCGAGCGCTCCGTAGATCCATCCATCCCGCGGGTCGGCGAAATAAACGCGCAACGGGACGCCATCGATGAGTTCGGCCGGGACGCCGCCGATTTTGCGGTTGGCTGCGGCTGCCAGCGCCGCGGGGAACGGCCTGGCGACCCACGAGCGCCCCGCGTTGGTGGTCTTCCGCAGCGCAAGACACCCACGGTGATGCGCGCATGGCACCGTTCCCAAAGCCCACGCGGTGCGCAGCGAGGCGAATGTCACCGAGCGCGGATTGAAGCGTGGCTGCGGCGACGCTGGGTGCGAGGAGGACCCGCGCGCCGCGGGGTTGCCCGCCGGCGCCGGCCGGCCCGACGCCGTCGCGACTCCCGCTCCGGTCGCGCCGAGCGTGGCTGGCGCTCCGGTCGCGCCGAGCGTGGCTGGCGCTTCGGTCGCGCCGAGCGTGGCTGGCGCTCCGGTCGCCCCGAGCGCGAGTGCCGCCAGGAGGATCAGAACCGCCGCCCCGATGTTCGCTGCCTGCTTCGCTGTCCGACCAGTTGTCATACGCGACTGCATTTCACGGGCCTCCTTCGAGCTGGGCGGTGAGTCAGCTAATCGTATATGTTTGGTTCATTCGGCGAATATAGGCCCGGCCTTGCGCCAGCGGGTCCTCGTCGCCGACTATCCCGGCGGGTTGGCTCCGCTGAGCGCCTCGACGCTCATCTCACTCTCGATCGCCGCGCCGATGGCGGCGAGCGACGGCGACCGTACGCGCTGCTTGGTTGCCGTGTGCGCCGCGCGGTTCAGGCCGGCGAGTCGCTGCGCCTCGCGCCGTGTCGCCTCGTCAAGCTCGGCCGCCGGCACCACCTCGTCGAGGTAGCCGACCTGCACGGCCTCGCGGGGCGTGTAGATCGCGGCGTCGATCACCGCGCGCGCCAGGTGACCGGGGTGCAACCGCTGGCGCGCGAGCTCGATCACGAACTGAGGCATCGTCAGCCCAATCTGCACCTCGTTGAGGCCAACTCGAAACTCGCCGTCGACCCCGATCCTCACGTCCGCCGCCATCAACATGAATGCGCCCGCCGCGACCGCGTGACCGTCGCTGGCGATCAACACCGGCGCCGGAAAGCCCAGGATCCGCTGCGCCAGGGTGGCTCCCAGCCGGAGCATCTCGACGATCCGCTGCGCGTCCCCGCTGGCGAAGACCCGCAGGTCGAAGCCCGCCGAGAAGTAGCCGTCGCGGCCCCGTAGAACGACGACCGCACCGTCGCGCTCGGCTTGGTCGAACGCCTCGTGCAACGCGCCCAGCATGTCCAGCGAAAACGCGTTGACCTTGCCGTCGTCCATCGCGATGGTTGCGACGGCGCTGTCGAGGTGATAGTTGACGAGTCCGCTCACCCGGTCTCCCCCCATGGTCGTGATTGTTCTGGCGCAGCTTATGTTCTCCAGGCCCTTCGCCGACGGCCGCCAGCTTCAGTGATACAGGTCCTGGGCGATTTGGTTGGCCAGCGGCGAGCCGAGCCCGGATGCAAGGTCAAACCCGGGTGCGTAAGCGCTGAGGATCTGGTTGGGGAACAGCCCGGCGCTGGAGAGTACGGCCGCGGGGTATGTGGTGGTGGCGCAGCCCGGTTGGATCGTTCCGGTGCGGGTGGGCGTCCCGCCGGCAACCGACGTCAGGCCTTGGGCGCTGGAGACCGACGAGCTGGCGGACGCACGCTGGGTGACATAGAGCCCCAGGCCCGAGACCGTGTCGACGTCTATCACTGCCGCTCGGTACGCACAGAATCCGAAGGTGGCGCCAACGATACGCGGAGAATTCGGACGTGGCGCGGACCCACCCTGGTAGCGTCGCTCCCCGTGGCGCAGGCACCCGTCGGCGAGACACCCGTGAACCCCCTGTCGGGGCTCGTCCTGCACGACCAGGACGAGGCGGAGGTGCAGCTTGACCAGCTGTGGCGCAACCGTGCCGCGGCGATCGTCTTTCTGAGGCACTACCTGTGCGTGCAGTGCCGCGTTGGGGCCATGGAGCTCGAACGCGACCGCCACCTGCTGGCGCCCGACCCCAATGTCTGGCTGATCGGGATGGGCACCGCGGCGCAGGCGCGGGCCTTCAAGCAGCAAACCGGCGTGCGCTTCCCGGTGCTGCTGTCCGCGGACCTGGGAGCCTACGAGGCGATGAATCTGCCGCGGGGCTCGCTGAGGCAGATCTTTGGGTTTGCGGCGCAGCGGGTGGCGCGGCGTCGCGCGAAAGGCGTCGGCCTCGATCGCCAGGCCGAGGGCGGCAACCGCCCCAAGGCCCGGCCCGAACAGGACTGGCACCAGCTCGGTGGCGCGTTCGTGTTTGCGCGCGGCGGCCAGCTTGTGTGGAGCCATCGCGCCCGGCACGCCGGTGACGGTCCCGACCACCGCCTGCTCGGCGAAGCGCTGCGGGGGGCTCCTCGTCAACCGCGACCACGCCGCCGGTGAGATCGCTCGCACGCGCGTCCCCGCCTGGCGTTGTGCGGTTAGGGGCGTAGTCGGCGGGATTTGTGGATATCAGTTTCTCCCGCGGGGTGAATGCGGCCTCGGCGGCGCCGGTGTAACAGCGGTGCTACACTACCGTTGTGCCGACAGCTCACCCCCGCATCGCCTTGACCCGTGATCCTGAGCTCGATCGCGCGCTGAGGGTTGGCGCATCTGTGCTCGGCCCGTCCAAGCCGACGGCCAGCGTGGCACGTGAGTTGATCATGCGCGGCGTCCAAGACCTTCTTGCGCACGCCGGCGATGAGCTCGACCAATGGCTGACCGGACGAGGGGCTACACCCGCCACCCGTTCCACCGGCGAGCTTCTGCAGAGCGCGGCGGCCCTCGGCCCTCATGACCCCGGAAATCCGCGCCCGCTCTCAGACGCACTGGCGGAGATGCGCGCCGAAGAAGATCGCTGAGTATTGCCGGCCACCGAGTTGATCTATCTCGACGCGTCCGCGTTTGTCAAGCTGGTGGTACCCGAGCCCGAGACCCCGAGCCTGAGCGCCGCTCTCAATGGCGTCGTCCGGGTCGTCGCCTCGGAGATTCTCGAGGTCGAGGTGCTGCGCGCCAGCCGTCGTGCGGGTGCTGACACGCACGACGCTCAAGCACAGCTCGCGGCGGTGCGACTGTTGCCGTTGACCGACGAGATCCGAGCCTTGGCGGGCGAACTGGACCCGCCGTCGATCAGGTCGCTGGACGCGATCCACGTCGCCAGCGCGCTGAGCCTGCGCGAACGACTCAAGGGCCTGTTCACCTACGACGAGCGGATGTCGAGCGCCGCCCGCGACGCCGGGCTGAATGTGTACGCACCACGGTAGCCGCGAAGCTGAAGCCGTCGTCCCCCGCCTTCACCCGTAGCTGGCGCGGCTTCCCCTCGAAGACACGCCCCCTCGCCTCAGCGAGGCTCGGGGGGAGGGTCGTGCTCGACGCCGAGCGCCCGCTGCATCCACGCGACGTCGTGCCACGCGCCGAGCTTCCAGCCGATCCGCCGGTAGACGCCCACCGGCTCAAAGCCCATCGCTCGGTGCAAGCCCGTGCTTGCCTCATTCGGCAGCGTCATGCCCGCGACGGCCATCCGGTAGCCGCGCGCCGCGAGTCCCTTGAACAGTGCCTTGTACAGCGCGCGACCCGAGCCGGTGCGTCGTCGGCCCCGCTCGACGTAGACGCTGACCTCGCACGAGAAGCGGTAGGCCGCTCGCTTCTGATGCGGCCCGCCGTAGGCGTAGCCGACGACGCGGCCGTCGTCTTCGAGTACCACCCATGCGTGTGTGCGCTTCGCCGCCGCGATGCGTTCGGCCATCTGCGCGGGCGTCGGCGGTGCGCCCTCGAAGCTGACGGCCGTCTCGCGCACGTACGGCGCGTAGATCGCCGCGCACGCCGGCGCGTCGTCCTCGCTCGCATTTCTCACCGTCGCACCGGACACGTTCGGCCGTAGAATATTGCTATCCAGCGAGCACGGACGTGCTCTTCGGCTTGGGGTGCGGCCCCGGCCCCGGCCTCGCCACGCCTCGTTCTGGAACGTTTCGTGACAAGGTGTGCTGCTCAGTGGCCCGCTTCGAGCGTCTTGTGTAGACCCGCGAGCGCGCGAGCGCCGACTCGTTTGAAAGCGACCCCGAGTAACGGGCCGGCGAGCTTGAACGATCCCTTCAGCGTGAGATCCGCGTCGTAGGTGATTCGTGTGCCCCTCTCGGATGGCTCGAAGGTGATTCGGTCCAGTGAGACGACGGTCGAGCTTTCGCCGCGAAATGTGACGGCGTTTGGTGGGTCGTACTCGACGATGCGGTAGGTGAGGGGGATCTTTCGGCCGAGGAAGCTGGCCAGGAGCCGGAACTCGGTTCCCTCGTGGATTGGTGCGTCGCCGAGGCGCTTGGCTTCGATGACGCCCGGGTCCCACTCCTGGGTGCTCGAGAAGTCGCTCAGGTAGGCGAACATCTCATCGCGCGGACGCGACGTATCGACGCTTGCGTTGTAGTGAGCCATCGGGTTCTCCTTATCGGTCTGAGCTGGCCGAAGTTGGTGTTTGGTGCCAGCCGCTGAGGTGTTCGCATTCGGCCCATAGCCGCTCGTGGTCCCGGGGCGTCTGCTTGGTCCACGGCACGCGGTGGGTCGGGCGCTCTCGGCGGTCGTGCCAGAAGCCGCCGGAGCTGCGCGCCGGGCGGGTCGCGGCGCCGAGCCAGACGATCGTGTCGGCGCCTTCTTGGGGTGTGCGCAACAGCCGCTTTGTCAGAGCGTAGAAGCGTGGCAGCGAGGACGCCAGGCCCGGGGTGTCTGCCCAGCCCGGGTGCATCGCGTGGACGACGATGCCGGTGTCCTGCAAACGTTGCGCCCACAGTTCGCTCAGGATGACCTGGGCGCGCTTGGTGCGCGCGTACGCGGTCGGGCCATTGAACTCCCCATGGGCCATCTGGAGGTCGTCGGTGTGGATTCGCTGCGTGTACATGCCGCCCGAGGACACGTTGACGATGCGGGCGGGCTTGCTCTTCTGGAGCAGGGGGAGGAGGAGGTTGGTCAGCAGGAACGGCCCAACGACGTTGGTCGCGAAGGTCAGCTCGATGCCATCGACCGAGAGCGTCCGCTCGCTCGTCAGTGCGCTGGCGTTGTTGACGAGCACGTCGAGGCGCCCCGTCTTCTCCCCGAGGCGCTTGGCGTACTGCCGCACGGATTTCAGGTCGCTGAGGTCGCAGGTGCCGACCTGGACGTCGCTGTTGGGAAACTGTGCCACGATCTGCGCGCGGGCGCGCTCGCCGCGCTGCTCGCTGCGGACCGCCAACCGGACCGTGGCTCCGAGACGCGCGAAGCCTTCGGCGGCGGCGAGGCCGAGACCCGAGGTTCCACCGGTGAGGAGCACGACCTTCCCGCCCATCGGCTGCTCCTCGGCAGTGCTCCACATGCCTCTGCGCATGCGATAGCCGACGCGGGTATAGCCCGCGAGGACGGTGCGGTCGAGGATCGTGTCGAGCAGCGGGCCGATCATGCCGGCGATCCTGGGTCTCGGTGCGAATACCGCACGTGGCAAGCATGACGCATCGGCCTCGTCCCCGTCCCTCCCATGCCCCGTAGACGGAATAGTGCTATGTAGATGACTCTGGAAACGTTTGTTGTCGTAGGACACGCATGAGGATCGCGATCGTCGGTGCGGGAGTCTCCGGGCTCGTATGCGCGCATCTGCTGCACCGCGATCACGAACTGGTCGTATTCGAGGCGAGCGACCGGGCGGGAGGACACGCCAACACGGTGCATGTCAATACAGACACCGGGGCCTACGATCTCGATACGGGCTTCGTCGTCTTCAACGACCGCAACTACCCCGGGTTCGAACGCCTGCTGGGCGAGCTTGGAGTGGCGACGCAGCGCTCGCAGATGAGCTTCGGGGTGAGCGACGGCGCGGACTTCGAGTACAACGGGGCCTCACCGAACGGCCTGTTCGCGACCCGCGGCAATCTGTTCGCGCTTTCCTTTCACCGGATGATCGCCGACCTGATCCGCTTCAACCGGGACGCCCGTCGGCTGCTCTGTAGCGAGGAGGACCCGGCGTTGGGAGAGTGGCTTTCACAGCAGCACTATTCACGCATGTTCGTCGAGCGGCTGATCGTCCCGCAGGCGTCGGCTGTGTGGTCGGCGGACCCTGCGCAGATGTGGTCTTTCCCGGCGCGTTTTATGGTCGAGTTCTTCGAGAATCACGGGATACTGGGATTCCGTGACCGGCCACGCTGGCGGACGATCGTCGGTGGATCGCGCAGGTATGTGCAGGCGCTCATAAAGCCCTGGCGTGAGCGCCTCAGGCTCTCGACACTTGTGACGGAGGTAGCTCGTCATCCCAGCCATGTCACGGTGTTCTCGCGCGGCTGTGAGCCGGAGCGCTTCGACGCGGTCGTGATCGCAACGCACTCCGACCAGGCGCTCGCGCTGCTGGCCGATCCGGGCGAGCGCGAGCGCGAGCTGCTTGGGGCGATCCCCTATCAACAGAATGAGGTGGTCCTCCACACCGATCGCTCGCTGCTTCCGCGGCGCCGGCGCGCGTGGGCGAGCTGGAACTTCCATCTCGACGACGGTGCTCTGGGACGATGCATGGCGACCTATCACCTGAACCGTCTGCAGTCGTTGCGCGCCGACCGCGAGTTTTGCGTCACGCTCAACCGCACGGAGACGATCGACCCGGAGAAGATTATCTGGAAGACGCGGTACGCACACCCCGTCTACACCCCCGCGGGCGTCGCCGCGCAGGCACACCACCACGAGATCAGCGGGAGCAATCGCACGCACTACTGCGGCGCCTACTGGGGATGGGGCTTCCACGAGGACGGCCTCAACAGCGCGCGACGAGTGGTGGGCGAGCTCACCTTGCAGCGAGCGCAACCGGTGCGGGCATGACGGTCAGCGCGATCTATGAGGGCACGATCCGTCATCGTCGCTTTGCGGTGCGCCCCCACGAGCTGCGCCACCGTATCGCGCTCGTGTACCTCGATCTGGAGGAGCTTGACGGCCTGCTCGCCGGCCGGCTGGTAGCCGGCCGCCCGGGTTTGGTGCGGTTCCGCCGGGGCGACTACTTCGGCGATCCCCACGTCGGGCTTGGGGACGCTGTGCGCACGCTCCTGGAGCGCCGGATGGGCAGTGCGCCCGCGGGCCCGATTCGTCTGCTCACGCACCTGCGCACGTTCGGGCACTGCTTCAACCCGGTCAGCTTCTACTACTGCTTCACCCCCCAAGAGCAGCTCCACGCGGTCGTGGCGGAGGTGACCAGCACGCCGTGGGGGGAGCGGCATGCCTATGTGCTTGAGCGCAGCGGCGAAGGCCCGGTGCTGGCCGGGAGCTTCGCGAAGGCGCTGCACGTATCCCCGTTCATGGGGATGGAGCAGCGCTACACCCTGCGCGCAGCCACGCCCGACGCGACATTGGCGGCTCACATCGAAAGCCACGAGCTCGGAGCGCTCGCGTTCGACGCGACGCTCGCGCTGCGTCGCGCGCCGCTGAGCAGCCGCGGCCTGGCTCGCCTCACCGCGCTCTACCCGGCGGCGACGCTGCGCGTGCTCGCGCTCATCTATGGGCACGCGCTCGCGCTGAAGCTCAAGGGCGTACCGCTGCAACCCCGTCCCAAGGAGCCGGCGTGACGGTGGCACAGCGCGTCGCGCGCGGCATCGCGCTTGGCCTGCTGGAGCGTTTGCGCTCGGGCCAGCTGACTGTCGTGGAGGGCGAGCGCCGGCTGGTGCTGGGCCACGGCAGCCCGCAGGCGACGGTCCAGGTTCGCTCGCCACGCCTGTGGCCGCGATTGCTGCACGGCAGCCGCGGGATGGCCGAGGCGTACATGCAGGGCCTGTGGGAGTCCCCGGATCTGACGGCCGTGGTGCGCGTGGCGGCGCGCAACGCGAGGAGCCTCGATGAGTGGCGTCGCCGCGTCGCGCCGGCACGGGTCCCGCTGCAGGCCGCGCGGGGGCTCCGCGCACGCAACACCCACGCGCGCAGCCGCCGCGGCATCGCGGCCCACTACGACCTCGGGAACGAGCTGTTCGCGTTGATGCTCGACGAGACGATGATGTACTCATCCGCGTACTTCCCCCGCCAGGGAATGACGCTCGCACAAGCATCCAGAGCGAAGCTCGAGCTGGTGTGCAGCGAGCTCGACTTACGAGCCGGTGACCACGTCCTTGAGATCGGCACGGGATGGGGGGGATTCGCCGTCCACGCCGCGCGAACAAGGGGCTGCCGGGTCACGACCACCACAATCTCGCGCGAGCAGTACGAGCACGCCCGTGAATGGGCGCGGGCGGCTGGTGTGGCTGATCGAGTCACAGTGCTGTGCGAGGACTACCGGGACCTACGCGGACGCTACGAGAAGCTCGTCAGCATCGAGATGGTCGAGGCCGTCGGGTATCGCGATTTCGGCACGTTCTTCGCGCGCTGTTCAAGCCTGCTCGCCGCTCACGGGAGGATGCTGCTGCAGGTGATAACCGTCGACAATCATGCCTACGAGGTCGAGAAGGCCTCGCGGAGCTTCATCCGCACCCACATCTTCCCGGGCGGCTGTCTGCCTTCACTCGCGGTGATCGCGCGCTGCGTCGCCGGGCGCACCGACATGCGAACCATCGGCCTCAAGGATCTGACGCCGCACTACGCCGAGACGCTGCGGCGCTGGCGCGCCAACTTCGAGGCCGCGACCGCGCGCCTCGAGGATCTCGGCTACGACGAGCGCTTCCGGCGGCTGTGGCGGATGTACCTCGCCTACTGCGAGGCCGGGTTCACCGAGCGGCGAATCGGTGTCACGCAAATGACGCTGGCCAAGCCGGCGTGGCGCCAGAACGCCGGCCCCATAAGCGCATACGAGGCGCGACGGGCGCTGGTCTTCTGAACATGGGCCACGCGCTCGTCACGGGAGCCTCCGGCTACATCGGCAGCCGACTGGTGCGCGACCTTCACGCGCGCGGCGTTCCGGTGGGGTGCGTAGCACGCGACCCGAGCCGGGTCAGCTTCGACCCGGCCGTCACGGTGCACCGCGCCGACATGCTCGACCCAAGCTCGCTCAGCGCGATCGGCGAGGGCTACACGACGGCCTACTATCTCGTCCACTCGATGGGTCGCGGCGGCGACTCCGACTATGAGCAGCGCGACGCCGTCGCCGCCTCCAACTTCGCTCGCTTCGCGACCGCCACCGGCATCGAGCGGGTCGTGTACCTCGGCGGCCTCGGCGATCGCCCCGCATCCCAGCACCTGCGCTCGCGGCTGCACGTCGGAGAGATCCTGCGCGATCAAGGACCACCGCTCACCTGGTTTCGCGCCGGCATGGTGGTGGGAGCCGGATCGGAGAGCTACCGAACGCTGCGCTCGCTCGTCGAGCGCCTGCCGATGATGCTCGCACCCTCGTGGCTTGCCACACCCACCCAGGCAATCGCCATCGGCGATGTGCTGCGCTTCCTCATCGAGGCTCCCGGCATACCCGAGACGCGCTCCCGCGAGATCCAGATCGGGTCGGCTGAAATACTCACATACGGCGAGATGCTCGACCAGATGGCCGACGCGCTGGGACTGCGCCGCCGCCCGCGCATCCCCGTACCACTGCTGACACCGTGGCTCTCCTCGCACTGGATCGGGCTCATCACACCCGTCGACGCAGGCGTCGCAAGACCACTGATCGAGGGGCTCTCCACCGACACGACCATCACCGACCCATCCGGCATGGAACTGTTCGACATCCAACCCAGATCCTTTGAGCAGGCCCTACGCGAGGCAATCGCCGAGGAGGCCCACTCCCATCGCCCCAAGCCGTAGTCCCGCCCCGCCCGATCGTCTCTGTGGGTGACGTAAACGAGGCCTTGGCGCTGCCGGGTGGGGTTACGTAGACGCGCTGGTCGTTGGCGAGCTCGCCTGGTTCGAAGTCGCGGTGCCGCAAAGCTCAGGACGGGCAGCAGCCATATAGTACCCGGAGGTAATAATGTCATTACCCATTGGTACTATTCTTAGCGTGATGGATGACCGTATAGGACGCCTGTTCCCCGCCGGTGGCCCGGTGCCCGCCGATCTGGTGATCGGGCGCACGGGGGACATCGAGGAGATCGTGCGCCGATCGCGCGAGGCGATCCACACGATGCTGACCGGGCCGCGCCGGATCGGCAAGACGACTGTCTGCGCGGCGGTGTGCGAGCAGCTTCGCCGGGATGGCACGGTGGTCGTCGACATCGAGGTCCCCGAGCGCACGGACGCAAAGGACCTGCTGCAGCTCGTCGTGGACCGCTGCAACCGGATCTCGCGCTCGGCGGCCACTCGCGGGCTCCTACGAGTCGCGCTGCCCCTGATCGAGCAGACGCTCGCCGATCAGGGGATACCCCTCGACCTCGGTCAGCTCGCCGCTCGACCTGGCCCGCTGCCGACGCGGAAGATCCTCGCCCTGCCGCTAGCGCTGGCCGAGGAGAGGGACAGGCCGGTCGTCCTCTTCCTCGATGAGCTGCAACGCGCTGCCGACTACGCCGACGGTGAGCAGCTACTCGGAGACCTTGTCGACCTTTACAGCGGCAACACCAAGGTCGTCGTGCTCGTCGACGGCAGCGACGAGCGAGCCCTCGACGGGATGCTCGGCGCTCCGGCGCTGGCCGATCTTCGATCGGTCGGCAAGCTCGTCGATCGGCTGACTCTCGATCCAAGAATCTCCGCCGACATCTGGCGCGCGGGCCTCACGGAGCGCTTCGTCCAAGCGGGCCTCGAGCTGCAGCCCGAGGCGCTCGAGAAGCTGATCGCCTTCGGAGAAGGACGCCCGTATCCGACGATGACGGCAGCCCGATACGCAGCCCTGGGCGCCCGCAAGCTCGGAAGCGCCACTGTCGAAGCATTCGATGTCCAGATGGCCATCGACGAGGCGCGACGGCATCTCGCGGAGGATGACCATGCCTGAGACTGCGCAGAAGGCCGGGAACGCCGAAGTGCTGACCGGCCGCATCGCCGAGTACCAGGAGTTGCTCGACGTGCTCGACCAGAGGCCCGGTCTCACGGTCATCGCCGGCGACCCCTGGAGCGGGACGAGCGCTCTGCTGGCCGCCGCGATCGACGAGCTTCACGGCACGCGCGTGCTGGTGGACGCACGCAGCTGCGCGAACGGCCGCGACCTCGCCACGGCGATCGCCGACACGGCCATCGCCCAGCTCGCCCCCGACGCGGCCGCACGGTGGGCGCAGACAGCGTCACCCACGAGCGCCGCCGGCTTGCGACTCGCACGCTCCCTGCATCAGCGCGGCATCGATCTCGAGGACCTTCGCTCCAAAGCCGGCACGGAGATAGGAGGGCACCATCTTTCTGACGTCATCGAGCTGCTGCTCGCACTCGCAGATGACGACGCGCTGCTCGCAATCGACCACCTTGGCCTGATGCTCTCATCGCTATCCGACCACGAGACCCGCGAGCTCCTTGGTGACCTCCGCGCTGCCCGCCAGCGACACCCGCATCTGGACCTCGTTCTGGTCGAACATCCCGACGGCCCCAGCAGCAGAGCCCTGGAGGACCGCAGTCATCCCCTCTACCACGCCGGACAGCTCATACGCATCCGTCGCGCAAAGCCCTCGCGCTTCATCGACGACCTCGCAATCACTCGCCCTTGGACCAAGGCACGCGTCGAGTTGATCGGCGCCGCAGCCGACCTCGCGGCCGGCGTGCCGGCTCTCACCTGGCGCATCATCGACCTCGCGCCATCCCGTGGGGAGGACGACCAGACCCGCGCCCTCGCCGGCTGGCGACATCTGCGGGAGACGACCGCCAGCCTGACGGCCCGCGAGTGGGATCTGCTCAGGCGTGTCCATTCCAGTGCACAACCGGTCGTGGCCGCGGTCAGCGTGGGGCTCAGACCACACGCCGTCGCGGCCAACCCCAAGAGCGTCAACGACGCCCTCGCGCGCCTCCGCGAACTCGGCCTCACCTGGCAGCCACAGCCACGCACGTGGGCGCTCGCGGATCCCCTGCTCGCCGCGTGGGTACGCGACTATGCGCCTCCGTGGGTGCGGCGCCGAGGAGGGTAGGGCGGACGCGAAATGCACAGGATTTCTTCGAGGTCGATCCCGTTCGAGACGCCAGCGCTCTTGGTGAGCGTGGGCTTGCGGCCTACCGGCGCGCGATCGAGGAGCGCGGCGACGGCGAGCGGGTCTTTGCGGTGCGTTGGGCACGCGAGCGCCTCGCGGTGCTCGACGGGGACGGGGAGGCGATCGTCGCGTTGCTTGGTGGGATCTCAGCGCACCGCACCAGTTCATCCGGGTCAGCGAGGCGATGGTCGAGCTCGGGCGGGAGGAGGAGGGCTGCAACGGCGTCTGCGTCTTGCCGAAGCCCGTGAGGCGCAGCGGCCGGATCAGGCGCTGCCGTGGTACATGCTCGTCGTTGATGAGCTGCTGATCGCGACCGGCCGCCGGTCTTACGCCCGGGCCGTCCCAGTGCTCAAGCGCGCTTGCCGCGCCGCCGAGGCGGCCGACCAGAGCGAGTGGTTCGCGACCCGTCTCGCCGACCTTCGCGAGAGTCACCGCCGCCGCCCGACGCTCATCGCGATGCTCGACAAGGCCAGCCTCGGCTGATGCACAAACCGAGGCATGCCGACCTTCCTGGGGGTGTTTTCGCTCCCCGAGCAACTCGCCTAAAACACCCCCAGAACTCATGGGACGATCAGAAATCGTTTGCTGGAGCGGGTTTTGAGCCAAGCCGACGCGGGGACTCGAACCCCGGACCCCCTCCTTACCATGGAAGGTGGTCCCCCGAGGCGTTTGTTCCCGCAAATCGGCATGTTTCATGTTTCAACGGACCTGAGCGTGGTTTGTGGGGTGCCATCCCCGCAACGCCACCGCGGTTTTTCCGCCGTCTCGATCGGAGGTCCACGGGGCGGCTGAGCTGAGCGGCGGTCGAGACCCTTCCCATGTGCGCCGTGCACGCCGGGACTGCTCCGCGTCCGCGAGGTGCCGCGGATGGCTAGACCCTGGCCCAAACGCTCGGCGTGGCCGTACCTCGCCAAGAGCGGCCGGCGCTCCTACACGGTCGGCTTCTACGACCACGAGAAGCGCGAGCGCTGCCGGACCTTTCCGTCGGTGCGCCACGCCCGCGCGTGGATGGACGGCTACGTCACCGCCGAGCGCCGGGGCCGGGACAGCCTGCGACGGTTCCTGCTCGACCTCGACGCCAAGGATGCCAACGAGGCCGAAGCCCGCACGATCGGGGAGGTGCTCGAACTCTACCTCGCCGTGAACGCCCACCCGCGCAACGAGGGCGGCCTCGCGCCCTCCACCTACGAGCGCTACGAGTCGACCGCGAACCGTCACCTCCTCGGCAAGCCGCGCCGCCGGCCCCAGGGCAGCGCGCTGGCGCCCACGCCCTACGCGCTGGCCGTCGTGGCGGTGCCGGCGGCGCGCTTCAACGGGCCACAGGCGCCGCGGGCGTGGCGTGAGCAGATGGTGCGCGAAGGAGCGCCCAAGGCATCACGCGAGCAGGCGTGGCGGGTGCTCTCAGCCGCGTTGAGTTGGGCCGCCGCATCGCACTTGGTGCCCGAGATCGAGATCAACGGGTGCAGCCTCGCGACCGAACCGCGCGGCAACCAGCGCCGCTCGCTTCGCGGCGGAGGCACCGGCTACGCCCCAGCAGCCCGCCGTCGCGGGCCACTCGTGGCCAGCTGGGCGCTCTCCCCGCAGGCCGTCGAGGCGATCCGCGCGCAGATACTCGCGCGGGTCAAGGGCCGGCGCGAGATCCTCGCGCACCGCGACGCGATGGTCGTGAGCCTCCAGTACGGGCTCGCCGCGCGCAACCAGGAGGTCTGGGGGCTGCGCTGGATGTCACTCGCCGACGAGTACGCGTGGGTGCTCGAGGTGCTCTCCTGCGGGCAGCTCGACGAGTGGGGCAAGACCGCGCACAGCACCCAACGACGCACCCTCATGCCGAGCCTCCTGCGGGAAGACCTGGCCGAATGGCGGGCTGTGCTGCGACGCTCAGGGCACCCCGCCCGCGAGCTCGACTTCATCATCCCCGGAGACCTCGCCGGCGCCCAGCACGGCGTCCGGGACGCTCGCACCGGCGCCTGCCACTTCAGCGAAAGCCAAGCGCGCGCATGGGGAGCGCGCTTCTTCACCCCGGCCGTCACGAAGGCCACCCGGCGCCCTGAGCTCTTCCCGATCCTCGGTGCCACCCCATACGCGCTACGCCGAGGCGGCATATCACTGCGCCTGCGCGCCGAGGACCCGCAGACCGTGGCCAGCGAGTGCGGGACGAGCCTGAAGATGCTCAGCGACCACTACGCATTCGCCATCGAAGATCTACGCCGGCACGGACCACGCCCGGCCGATGTCGAGTGGCGCGTCGCACGCGCCGCGCAGGCGAACCGTCTTTCGCATGAGCAAGCTCTGCGCGCCGCCTCAGAACACGAAGGTGCAGAGCGTCGGCGGAGGTCATTCTTTGCTTGGCTCTCTGCCCGTCGGCAAGGTTTCCGCGTGTCATAGCAACCACACCACTCAGCTTTGAGGGATGGCCGAGGCTTTAGCCTTTCGCGAGATCGCAAGCCCATTGCGCAACCCTGGATCCCTCCGATGGCGCGCCTGTTCTCGCCCAGGAGCAGAAGTCAGCGGAGCGGCGAGGCGAGCGGTCCCTCGCCGTCAAAGCAGAAGCGTGAGCGGTGTCCGTTGGCGCGCTCGCTCGGGCTCACAAACAGAAGTCTGCGAGTTGCTGCGACTGCACCCGTCATCCTTGGCATCCGCAGCCCTATCTCATTGTCTGACGTCCACACCTAGATGCTCGAAATGACGAATGTACCGCGCGCTGAGACTAGTTGGCCGCACCATCCGTGCACCAACGAAGTTTGATCCAGCATCGCCTGGCACGTCTGGAAACGGAAGGGTATGCAAACCGCTAACCAGCTCAGGGACCAGGGTGGCGATCGCGATATCACCATCCCACGACGCAGTCATCACGTAGTCGTGTGCAATGTCGATTGAGCGTACGGTATCGCGGTGCCTCCATACGCACTTCACCTCTTCGTCGCGAGCTAGCAGAACCTCTCCATCCCATGTTCCCGCAAGCACCGCGTTCTCTGAAACATATGCGAGGGCGAAGATCGCGGAGCCTGATCGGCAAACTACGGTTGGGCTAGATGCCGCTCCATGGCGATCCACTTGCCACTCAGTCACCATTCCTGCCTCGCCGCCCGCAACTATCCGCTGACCCGACGGAGAGAAGGCCACAGCTCTCATAATGCTCGGAGTATCACTGATCGTGGGTGCCGCCACAGGTTGAGCGTAGTCTGCTGTGAGATCCCACACAAAGACCTGCCCGTCGTACCCGACGCTCGCAAGCAGCGAGCCACGTGGATGCCATGCCAGATCCATGACAGGTGCCCGATGCCGCCCGTGCTGCCTGTACGGGACCGAAGCATGACGAACAAAGAGCCTGACAAAGCCATCTCTCGATGCGGTTGCGTACCACGCCGGCCCATCAGGTGCAAAGCGAATGCGTCTGACATTCGCCGCATGCGTCGTGTCGTCCGACGTGACCTCAGACAGACACTCTCCCCGTGGTGACGAGATCAACTCGACGACTCGCCCCGCTCTGTCACTGGCCAGCACGACCGTCCCCGAGTCATCAGTGTCGACGTCGAGTACGCCGGCTGAGCTTAGTGCATACGTATCTATCTTGCCTAGCTCGCCACTGGTGGTCAAAGCCGCCAGAACTATCTGGCCCGTGCTAACTCCGCAAACTATTGTCCGCTTCCGTCGATGCCAGCGCGCGGCCCACAGCGAGGGGGGCTCATCAATCCATCGCAAGTTCCAAAAGCCGCAGTCGATAAACTCGGCGTTCTGGCAGTTGACGGCGCGTATAAAAGCATTGCGAAAGTCGACGTGGTTGAGCACCGCGTCAGTGAGATCGGCGCCGGACAGGTCGACTCCTGAGAAGTCAACGTCTTGAAGGCGGGTTTTGCGAAGATCTGCGTTACGCATGGTTGCCCCGCTTAGCGAAACCTGTTTCAGCCGCGCTTCGCACATCGACAGATTGAGACCACTCATCAGTGATGCCAGGTTCGCTGCCAAATGCCCGTTGAAGTTTACTGTTCGCACCGCTGCGGCATCAGTGAAGCGCTGTGAGATTTGCCTCCCGAGCCGATCTCGCTCTGGTGCGATGGCGAGGAGATCCAAGAGGAAGCCCAGAACGGGATCCACAACCAGGAAACCAGTCAATGCGGCCCACTCTCCTAGGCGTATCTGCTCGATACAGGCAGCTGCTACAAAGAACTCATCCAGCGAACGATGTGCGAAACCTATCCGACCACCGTAATCTGTTAGGAGGCGACACGAGTTGAGTGCCTCAATGACTTCGGTTTGAGGAAGCGTGGTTCTTGCGGCTATGTACTGAACCGCGACGTCAAGCGGGAGCTGCTCCTCGCCGAGAAGGTACGCCTCCAGTGCGAACGCCCTCAGGATCATCTTCGTGTTGGCACTTGGCGGGGCACATGGCTTCTCTTGAGCATCTGCTGCAAGCACCGACTCCGTGGCCGCCGCGTAGAGTGCCGCGAGACGAGAACCCACAGGTGTACCTGATCCGGTCGCACAGTAGGCCAGATCGATCAGAAATGGGCGATCTAGGGTGTCGAAACGAGACGCGATAGGCGGGCCTTCATCTCGCGACCCGTGGACGGTGGCAGCGTATCTGTGCTGAGCATCGGCATCCATGGGCACAAGACCTAGCCACTCGCCGACGTGTAGGACCGACGGTAGAGCCCGAGCCTGCTCGCTGACCGGAAGGTCGGCAGCTAGGCGCCGTGCAGCCAGCAGCACGCGAGGCCCTCCTGTAGAAAGCTTGTCTAGGAGAGATCGAACAACCGGATGAACGAAATAATCCTCAATGCTCTCAAGTCCGTCCACCACGAGGCAAACTCGCTCATCATGCGTGAGAGCAAAAGTGGGATCGTCCAAGCGGTTCAGGAGACCATACTTCTCGCCGACAGTCTTAGCTAGCCACGAGCCTGTGTCGGAGTCATGGGGCACGCCATTGAGCGGAAGATAGATCGGGAGTGCTTCAGGGTCCCGCTCCGGCAGGGTCAGACAGAACTCAAGGCACGTGGTTGACTTACCTGTTCCGAACCCTCCGTATAGCACCATGAACCTCGTCTTCCGGCTAGAGGCCCATGCAAGCAACTCATCGAGCGCAGAGGGGAAAATATGCCCACTGCGATTCGTGCACTGGAGCTGGAAGTACGGCAGGCAGCCCGCCGCAGTTTGAGCTCGAGGGACGATGCTCGTGGCCGCACGCGTTTCGAGCAGCCGCTCTCGATATTGCCTCCTCGCAGCCGTCAGGCGAGGCCGAGAGGGCAGCCTAGACCGCACCCAGCCCTCAACGAGAAACAGGGCAACCGAAACGATCGCGAGGGCGAGAGCGAGTCCAGCGCCACTACCGATCACCCAGCCGCAGAGCGCCGTCACCCCTGCTGCTTGTGCATAACGATACCAGCGTCCTCCACCCAGGAAGAGGAGCCCTATTAGCGCTAGACACGCGATCACTATGAGAACCGGGATCCTTCTCGAATGATGACGGCGGATCGGTCGAGCTGGCTGCCTCGGCGATCCTCCCGCGTAACCGATAAGCCTGTCCCGGCTATCACGCTCGACTGCCTCCTTGCTAGCGGGCGACAAGGCGCAAGTGACCCGAGATGACCGGTTGCACGCTACCTGGGGCGATAGCGCAAGTGACCGTTCAGCCGCGAAAGTAGATTCGAGACGGCCGTCCAGGAAAGGCGAGACTGCCATGCCGCACACCAGCAGCGCAGCAAGCTGGCTGTGCAGCGTCACAACGCCTGCATCACGAGAACGACGCCACAGTCCGCGAAACGTCATCACGAAGGGTCCGGAGCCATGGATGACCGGAGGTGCCACCGGTGCCCGGTCCACCAGCAAACAGATAGTGCTCCACGATGGTGGCGTGGTGGTCGCGGAACTGATGCAAATCGTTCAGAGCATGTATGTAGACACGCTTTACCTCAAGGTGCGATCTTGCCTCCTCCGCGATTCTGCGCCCTACGTCCCGAGCAATCGTCATGTACTCCTTATGTGGTGGCGGGGCGCAATCGAGAAATGTCGCGAGGGCACGCTCCATTGCCGGCTGATGATCGACCGCGAGCACCGTGTCCAAGGCCTGGATTATGCCTGACTGCGCTCCAGTCTCTCCCACGTAGCTAACCTGCACCGGGGGTTGGCCAACATCAAATGTCACGTTCGAGAACCCGAAAAGGTTTGGGCGTACCGCTATGCGAAAGGTCTCTGCATCCACGCCTTCCTGAATACGGACAAGTACGTCACTCGCCCACCTGATCGCATCGGCGATAGCCTCGAGACCAGCGACGAGCGCTTGACGGTCCGCTTCGTCCAAGGCGCGTCGGCAGCGGTTGATCGCGATCACGACCTCAGCTCCGATCGACTCAATCGCGAGATGAACCGCAATGAACCAGGCCTCGTCCGGCGTCCCAGAGAACGTGCGTAGGACAAGAAGTGCCTCCGGCTGTGACCGGGGAGCCGGGGGCTCCGACCAGTTTGCAAGAACGTAGCTGGCATAGGTAAGGCCCGGAGGCCGGTCGACTAGCTGCGCGAGAGCCCAAAGCGGTCCGGAGATAGCACGGCCGAGAGTGCGTCCCGGGGCTAGCAGATCGTCATGTATGCAGCGGGTAGCTACGAACGAGTACGCGCGAAGTGCAGCCTCGCGCGAAGCGGCCGGCATCGCTTCCAGGCCGTCTGCGACGTCAAGATCGGCTATCGCGCCTTGCAATACCCTACGCGACGTATGGGGTAGGGCGGCAGCAATATCGTCGACCCGGACGATTGGATAAGCCACCACGCCGCAATCGAGACGCGCGGGAGCAGCAGGGAGCATCCCAGTCTTCGCATCTACTGCCCAAAACTCGTGATGATCCATAGTCGTGCCCACGACGGTATTCTAAAGCTTACGCAGATGCGAGTCGCCGTCTATTATTTAGGGCAAGCACTACTTCCGATCTTCAGAATGAGCTGCCACACCCTCCGGCGTCACCGCCGGGGTCGCCGAGGGGATGTGCGTGTTCGGGTGCGCGGCCGACAGCGACGATATGGCTTTGTGGCAGGCCGGTGGGGAGATCTTGCGGTCCTTAGGATCTCCCGGTGCTGCTCGGGCTCCCGCTGAGCGCCTCACTCAAGGTCGCGGTTATCGGGATCACCTATCCACATTGCGCGGGTCTTCCGCGAGCGTAGCCGCTCCCTGATCTGGTTTGCTTCGGCCGCTCTTGCAGGGCCACCAGCGGCGGCCGATGCGGGCATGAGCATCTCCACCAGCACCACCTCCAGCTGTGCCTGGACTGCCGTGTCGAGCGTACCGCTTGTGTAGCGGCGCACCGCCCACCTGCGTGCCACTTCCCCGACCATCGGGTGCCGCGGATGCCGCTCGTGGAGCTTGGCCATTCGCGCGGGCCATCCGTCAAAGTCGAGCATTGCGTAGACCATCGTCGCGAAAAGTGCATTCGCGGCTTCCTCCATGAAAGCTGAGTCAGCGAGGAGGATCTCGAGTACGCCTTCCAAATGCCTGCTTCCAACGCTGCTATAGAGGCCAAAGTTCATGAACGTCACGACCAGAACGCGAGAAAAATGCTCCGCCGCACTCTCACGCTTCTGTAGGTCCTCAATGTCGCTAAACAGCCGTTCCAGAACGCGCTTTAGCTCCTGAGTCTCGTCCTCCCTTACCGCAAACAGAATCGTGAGCAGCCCCCAACCCTCCAATACCTGCCGTGCGATCTTTGTCTTCAGCGTCACGTCGGCGACCAGCTCTGAGCTCTTAAGAACCGATGCCAGCAGTTCCACGGGCGGTGCCAGTTCCTCCAGGGCCGATGAACCTTCAGGCGAAGGAAACGGCTCGCGGTGTTCCACCGACTGCTCGTTGTCCGCGACGTCCTCGTAAAGCTCATCGAGCTCGTCCTCGGTCGGCTCAGGTGCGGGAGCCCGAACGAGCTGCCTGACGTGCTCCAAGTCTCGGATCTGGGACCAGCCGTCCTTGTCTTGAATCAGCTCAAATTGGCCCAAACTAAGGCCCGGCGTCGACCTCTCGACAAGGACCTTGACCATATTGCCAACTATCGACAACAAGTTGGCATCGCTGCGCCGCAACCCAGCGGCATGTCTCACAACATCGGCGAACCTGATCGGGGCCTCCAAGATCCGACCTGCAAAGGTCTCGTCGTCAAGTGCCCACTTTGCAGCAAAGAGGTGCAAGAGAGCCGCGTAGCGAAACCCGACGCCAGCCTCATTCTGCGCTAATACCCGCCTGCGGATGAGACTATCGATGAGCTGCCCGGCAGAAGCGGAGCGCCAGCCCAGATTCTCAAAGTAGGTCAAGACGAACTGCTCAGCGTCCCCGCGCGGGAGTCGTGCGGTGTTTAGTTCAAGCAGGTGCGCAGCAAACCGTGAGAGGAAATGCTCTCTCCGCCGATAGTCCATCGCTAGGCCTTCTGGATCTACGGCGATTGGGTTTTCGAGCAGGATCGTGACGTACGCCTGCAGGAGGCCGCTTTCGTTGAGCTCCGTCAAGTCTTCTTCGCGCGTGACCACCGCGACCAGAGCTGCCACATTTAGGGGATTCCGCGCAAGGCCCTGGCCGTGTATCACGCTCAGCACCCGCCCAACGAGCTCTCCGGAATCTGGGCCCGCGATCCGCATAACCAACTGCCTCATCTCTCGCCGACCAAATGGCGCGAGAAATACTCTCTCGAAGCTGACAGCGTGCGCACCCAAGGCCTCGCCGGCGAGGCTGTGCTGGTCATCGTGGCACCCGAGAATGACGATCACCTCTGGGTTCTTGTCAAGAAAGCTCTTGAGCCGTGCACGCGCCCGCCGGTCCGACAACACGACGTCGTCGATCGCCAGCAGCACCGGGGGTGGCGGATCGTTCTCGCTACGCACTACCAGCGCCCGCGTGGTCGCTACCGCGTGATTCAACCGACCCAAGCTGAAGCGCTCATCTGCTCGAACGTAAGCCGGCATGACTGTCCCATAGAGGCGGAAGTGCTGCTCAAGGATCCACAAGAGCGCGCTAGTCACACCTGCCGAGTGTTCTCCCGAGACGATCAGGACGCGGGAGTCAGCGAGCGCTTCCAGCGGATCGACCGGCTTCGGCCGGCGCTCGGCTGGGACGGTCTTGTCGACGGCCTCGCGGTTGGGCACGGGCCAGAATCGCGGGTCGATAAGCAAATCGGAGACAGTCGCACTCTCCGTTATCGCCAAGTCTCCTGCAATGAGACTCTGCTCTTGGGCAAGCTCTGCTAGGGGCGCGAGCACCTCGACAAACGACGTCGTGTGCGCCGGTAGTGCGTTTGACCTTGCAGGCCACGATAGAACGAACGCCCCGCTACGGTGCAGGTCAGTTGCAACGTCGAACTCACCGCGGTCGGGCCACCACCGGCGCAACCCGATTCGCACCGTATGGGCAGTCGTGTCCAAGTCGAGAATGGTGTAGCTGTTGGAGAACGAATGCCCCGCGTAGAGACATCCTGCGCGGCTGTAGACTGCGGCTCCGCGTGTGGTGATCTCCGCTGCAGGGTCGGCTGCGTGCTCGTGGCCCGTGAGCACAAAGACGCTGCGTGTCTCAAATAGGGTGCGGCAAGCGGCAGCATCGAAGTCTGCGAGCCATGTCAGCGGATGGTGTACGACCACGAGGCGAACCTCGGCGTCGTTGATAGCGTCCAGTGCGTCGCGCGCCGTCTGCTCGCCGACCATGAGCTTGCCTTGGTCACCTGGCCCTCCGCTTGCGCGCCAAGCGGAGTTCAAAACCGCAATCCCGACGCTCGTTTCGCCACAGTCCAAGCGATGCACAAAGGAGGACGCGCCGACTTGCTGCCTCGAAGTGTTCCCGTCGTACCAATCGGCGGCGAAGGCATCCCAGTCATGGAGACGACCCATCGCCTGTCCCAGAAGAGCCTCATCGGCTTGGAGTTGTGCCAAGGCCTCCCGACTTGTGAGGCTATGTTCGAGTCCAGACTCAAGGATCACGTTGATGCGATCTCGGTCAACGTCGTGATTGCCGGGCGTCATGATCAGCGCGCGACCGGGGAGCAGTTTCTGCAGCGGGTCGAGGAGCAACGCTCGCGCTGCCGCGAACGAAGCGGCGGTGCCGTCCTGCGCCACGTCGCCAGATAGCGCGACTAGGTCGAATCGCGTCCTTCGCTCCTCCTTTCCGATGTCGTCCAGGACCGCCGCGACTATCTGGTCGCGATCATGGTCCGGACTCGCTGCCGCGTGCAGATCTGAGATGTGCAGTATCCGCATGACTCGGCTACCACGTAGATTTCGCGGGCATCATCGGCCGAGCGCATGCTACCCGCAACGCCGCCCGCGGTCCTCGCCGGGCCGCCCCCACGAAGTGGCCGCCGCACTCGTCGCGACTCGGCGTGGGCGCGCAGGCCCGACTTGCTCACCAGCGCGAAGCCAGACGTCGCGCGTCGCTCTCGTCCGGGATACCTCGCCCAAACCGCACCCCAAACCCGATCCTCGACCCGCGCGAGAATGAGCCGCTCCGAGAATCTCGGAGACCCTTTTTCGTGTGCTCAGGCTCGACGGGCAACAGCGGCCCCCAGACTCCTCCTTACACGACCAAATGAGCGTGTCAGATCCTCCCCTCCACTCACACTCCTGCTTCCCCGCAGGGAAGCCGCGCGAATCGCCGATCAGCGGACTTCCGCCTACGGGCGAAACCAGGCATGCCAGGCGTTGAGATTGTTGCCCGGTGTGGGCAGGCGGGGGCGTGTCAGGCGCGGACAAGCACACAGGCGGATCGCAACTCGCGAGATGGTAGATCCCACCCGGCCCACAGTGCGGCTGCGGCTACGAGCGAGAACGGGCGCTCCGTCTCATCAGCGTTCGCGTCCCCAGGCGTCGGTAGCTGCGCACAGAACGCCTTCATTCCGATCCGCGCGTCCTCCTCGTGAGTCGGACCCTTCGCTGCCCCGGTGACGAACGCCTCCCACAACAACAGGCCGCTGCGCTGAGCGGCAAACGGCGTCCACTGCAGGTGCAGTTCCGCGTCGGGGGCTTGCTCGCGGATGTAGCGCATGAGCCAGGGGACTTGCGCGAGACCCGTCGCCAACACCGCTCCGCCGGCGCTGGATGACCACGGCGGGGCATTGACGTCGCACGGACGCGCCTTTCCCAGACGTGACGACTCAACGGGCACCGGTACGAACAGGGGCATCTCGAAACCAAGTGCGACCGGGTGCTCCTGCTTGAGTTGGTAGACGACTGCCCGCGCGAGCGATTCGATGTTCCCCGGCGTATGGACCTCCTCATCGTCTGAACTCGGGATCCGACGCGCCCATGCGAAGTGCTCCTGCGCGATCGATCCGATGTCCGCACAGAACACCTGGAGGGAGTCCGTCCAGTCAGCCATTGGCCGACGGTACACGGCTGTCGTGCTCCCAGATAGCGTGCCTGCCCATGTCGAGCAGGCGGGCACGACGAACGCGGGTGACTCTTCGCTGTCTGCGTGAGGATCTGCAGATCGAGCTGCCGCCTGTCGAGGTCGATCTCGGTGGGCTCGACCACGCGCTCGTTGGTGAGGCGAGGCGTGTCGCGCCGACGGCGCCGCGTGGACAGAAGCGCATCCTTTCGATCGAGCGTCCGCTCGTGTACCGGCTGCGCCACGGACGGTGGCGTGGCGCGACCTGGCTGGAAGCCGACGCTGGACGATTCTGGCTCTGCGCCGGCGCGCAGCGCGAGGAGGACTCCGGCGAGGACGCCTACGAGCTCTTCGCTGCGCTGCACCGAACGGGACGACTACTGCCCGATGACGATGACCGACTCCGCGATGCGCTTGAGCGTAACGTCCGCATCATCGACGACGCTGCCGACTCGATCGCCTCCGTCCTCGCCGATGCCTTCGATCGTCGAGGCCGCGATGTCGCAGTCTCGTTCGGCGGATTGATCGATGCTCGTCTGCACGTCACCGCGCCGGGCGAGGAGGTGTGGGTTGCGATTGCGACTCAGGCGGCCGACGGGCGCTTCGTCGAGGAGCGCCTGCGGGACGTGCTCTTCGGCTTGGTGCTGGCGGCTGCGGAGGCTGAGGTGTGGGAGCCTCGCGCGGACTGGCCCTCGGGTGAGCTCGCCTGGTTCGAGGTCGCGCGCCTTGGGCTGCGTGAGCCGCCGAGCTGATCGGGGGAGACCCCGCCGACTCGCTGCACGTCGGTCTCCTCGACGCCCAGCGAGTACGCGAGCGTCGCGCTCTTGCCGCCCAGCAGCGCCTGCTGCGCCTGCTCCATGCGCTGCGCGAAGTCCTCGCGGTGACGCTCGACGTACTCGTCTACGGCGCGCTCGACAAGCTCGGCCTGCTTGAGGCCCGCCATCAACGCGGCGTAGCGGACCTTCTCCTTGGTGGCCTCATGAACCTTGATCGGGGACTGTGCACGCAGCATGGATCGCTCGGTACTTCGGTACCGCAGATGGTAGCATGTGATGCTGGCGCCCGGTGCGACCCCGGCCCCGCCACAGTACGATGGAAGCCGTCATGCCGACGTAGCTCAGTTGGTAGAGCACCGCCATGGTAAGGCGGGGGTCAAGGGTTCGAGTCCCTTCGTCGGCTCTCCATTTTTTACCGCAGCGTCACCGCAGTTCGGTATAGTTTTTTTCCGTATTTGTCCGCGTTTGTCCGCTCAGTGGCAGCCGCGAAACCCTCGTGAAGGAGCAGAATATGGCGTCCTGCCTACAGATTGGGCGCCTTGCGGGGGCCTCCTTACCATGGAGGTGCTCTACCAACTGAGCTACGTCGGCGCGGACGACCAATCCTAGCGTTCTGGTGACCGACCGGGTAGGATCGGGCTCACGATGACCACCCAAGACTCCCCGTCTTTCTGGGGGTGTTTTTGAGGGCTTGCTGGGGGTGTTCTGGGGTGTGTTGCTCCCGCAGAACAGTCTCTCGCAGTCCCTCCAGGGCACCGAAAACCCAGACAGGACGGGGCCTCACGAGCCCAGGAGGGCCTCCATGCGCATCATGGTAAGGCGGGGGTCAAGGGTTCGAGTCCCTTCGTCGGCTCTCCATTTTTTACCGCAGGTCCGGCTCGGAGAGCTGGCTCGCGATCACTTGGAGAACTCCAGGGTGGGCGAAGACGAGTTGGCCCTCGTCTTCCCAAGCGATCACAGCCACGGTGTCCTCGCCGCATTTCCAGCAGCGCTGGGGCAGACCTGCGATGGGTAGGACCGGATCGCGATCTGACGGGAGCAGGGTCAGCCAGCGGGCGAACGGCTCGACATCGAGGTCGTTGGGCACGTACCAAGACCGTGCATCGCGGTCCCATGGCGCACCGAGAGCCTTCGCTTGGTCCTTCTCGGGGAACGGCACGTCCAGGTAGAGCTTCTCTTCTCTCGCCGTCATCGGGCGTCCTGCGTGCTTGTCGGTGGGGCCAGAGCGCAGCCGTTGCGCGCGGCTGCGCGTCTGAGATCCTCGTCCCAGCTTACGAGCGTGATCGCATCCCCGGCCGACAGCGCACTGGCGAGATGTACGGCGTCGTAGCCGCGCAGGGCGAACTTCTCGGCGAGCTCCCCGGCGTCGCGCGCGAGCTGTGTGTCGACGCTGATTAGCGTCAGTTCCGTGTGCAGCGACTCGAAGTCCTCGAGCGCGCGCATGTGTGCGGCTGCGGCGAGCCTCGCACCGCGCCGCGCGGCCGCGAGCGCCGCGCGGCCCTCGGGGTAGGCGAGGATGCTCGAGACCCCAGGGTGCGGCGCCGCCCACAGCTCGCTCGCCAGCTCGGACCCCTCCTCGACGATCACGAGCTTGACGAGCGCCGAGGTGTCGAAGTAGAGGATCAGCGGCGCTGCTCGGCGACTAGCTCGGAAACCGGGCCACGCGCCTTCGCCTGTGCGCGCCGCGCGGCTCGCGGACGGTCCGGCGGTGTCACGAGGCCACGCCGCACAAGCTCCTGCAGCGGATCGCTCTCCTTGACCGCGGAGAGGCGTGCAATCGGTCGTCCGCGGCGCGTGACCAGCACCTCCGCGCCGTCCTCTACGCGCTCCAGGTGCTCGCTCAGACGATCGTGCAGTGCACGCACACCGACCTCGTAGGTTTGCGCTTGTAGCGTCATATACGCATCATAGCAGCTACATAGCTGAACAGCGCCCGCTAGAGTTGGGCTGCCGCACCCGACCGCCGCGCGGTGAGCTGGACGATCGGGATCGCCCGGCCCGCCGCGGATGCTTCTTGACGGTAGGTGGCGTAGGGCGCAAATATGCGGTCGGCGAGCTCCCACAGCCGACGGCGCTCGGCGGCGTCGCTCACCACAACGGCGCGCATGGGGATGCCGCCGAACACCACGTCGGGGTGGGCGCGAAGGTTGTGAAACCACGCTGGGTGCTTCTCGGCGCCGGCCTTCGAGGCGACGATCGTGACCCGCTGGCCGTCGTGGAAGTAGATCACCGCGTTGCGCCGCACGGCGCCGCTTTTCGCGCCTCGGGTTTCAAGCAGCGCGGTGGGGAGGAGGAGGCCCAGTCCGAATCGCCCCCCTGTGGCCTGCAACAGGTATGGATCGACCTTCCATACCACGTTGGCCGAGATCAGCCTGCCGGGTCGGGTGCTGGAAAACGCCGCCAACACGCGGCTGAAGGAGCCGCGCCGGCGGTGGGGGTCAACGTACTTGAGTTCACCGGGTATCGCGGGATTTTTCCATACGACAGATGCCCCGGGTAGGATGGGTGCCTTCGCAGGATGTGGAGAGTATGAGCATTCCGGCACAACCAAGAGGGGGAGCTGATCGCATGTCCTATCCCGTCACCTTCGAAGCCCAGTACGTGGAGCAGCGCAGCCGGCTGACCGCTTTCTTCAGGCTGATTCTGGCGATTCCGCTGGCGATCTGGCTGTATCTGTACGCGATCGTGGCCTACATCGTGATTGTGATTGCGTGGTTTGCGATCGTCATCACCGGTGCCTACCCGCGCGGCCTTTATGAGTTCGTGGCGGGCTTCACGCGCTTCTATGCGCGTTTCACCGCCTATGCGGCGCTGCTGTGCGACCCCTACCCCTCCTTTGGCGGCTCCGACGACCCCGCCTACCCGGTGCGGATGCGCTTCGACGGGCCGCTCCCCAGCTACAGCCGTCTGAAGACGTTTTTCCGCTTCATCCTGGCGATCCCGATCGTGATTTTGCGCTACGTCATGAACCTGATGCTGGAGGTGGGCGCGGTGGCGGCCTGGTTTGTGATCTTGATCACCGGCAAGATGCCGCGCGGTTTGTTTGATCTGATGGTGCTGGCCAACTCCTACATGGCGCGTTCGGATGCCTACCTGGCGCTGCTCACCGAGACCTACCCCCCGTTCCAGGACGAGCAGACGCGAGCGGCGGGAGCGCCTGCCACGCCGTAGCGTTGCGCCGCCCGGGCCGGCGCTTCGCTCAACGCCCCAGCGCTCCGCTGTCCGCGTCGGCGCTTCGCTCAACGCCCAGCGCTCCGCTGCCCAGGCCGGCGCTTCGCGCAACGCCGTGGCGGGCGTCAAACCCCGGTTTCGGCGAGGATCTCCCCCGCGGCGACGGCGTCGGCGAGGCGCTGGTGGTCGCGCTCGTTTTGATCGGCGTACGCCGCGGCGAAGCGGGCGATGGCCAGGTCGAGCACCGGCCCGCTGCCCAGATAGGCGGCGATCGCCAGCCGGTCGCCGGAGCGGGCGTGCGCGCGCGCCAGCGACCACCCGCACGCCCGCGTGTAGGCGTGCAGGCCCGGCTCGGTCAGCGTGGAGAGGTCGGCGGATGCCTTCCAGTCCCACAGCTGGCGGACGTAGAAGTCGTGCTCGTTGCCGTCCAGTCCCACGCTGCGCTGCCAGCCGAGGAAGATGTCGCTGGCGGCTTGCGAGATGCGCTGGCCGCGCACCACCCGCTCGCCGTGGTTGGCGAACTGGCTGGCGCCGAGATACGGCTCCAGCACCGAGGGTTGCGCCTCCTTGGCCTGCAGCACCAGCGGATCCTGCCCGTCGCGGCCGACCAGCAGGAATACCCACGCGCGCGTGCCGACACTGCCGACGCCCACCACCTTGCGGGCCATGTCGACAAACCGGTGGGTTCGAAACAGGTACTCCCGGTCGGCGTCGAGGCTGTCGGCGTACTGGTCCAGCACCCTCTGCACAAACGCCGACTGCTCGCGCGCGTCGACCGGGCCGACCAGCTCGCGGATCGGGACCAGCAGCGGCGGGACGTGGCTGAAGCGCAGCCCGCCGCCGGCGCGCTCGGTCAGCTTTTTCACCGCGCGCAGGCTGGTCTTGCGACGGGCCCGGGCGAACGGTTGGGCGAACTCGATCCGCCCCCTGCCCTTCAACCTCCCGCCGAAGCGATCCACCAGTTCGCTGGCGGTGAGGCGCTCATACCAGACATCGAGGTGGCTGCGGTCCGCGAACGAGCGCATCGCCTGGCGGTACTCGCGCACGCTCTCCTCGACGATCCAGCGACGTCTGTCCGCGGGGAGGCCCACGTCGCGCCCGGCGATCTCGGCGCTGGCGGCCATCCGCTTGAGATCCCACTCCCAGGGGCCCGGGAGCGTCTCGTCGAAGTCGTTGGGGCTGAACACCACCCGGCGATCGGGGGCGGCAAACCCACCGAAGTTGGAGATGTGGGCGTCGCCGCAGCACTGCACCACGATGCCCGAATCCGGCGTGGCCGCGAGGTCGGCCGCCATCACGGCCGCGGCGCCGCGGTAGAAGGTGAACGGCGACACCAGCATCCGCCCGTAGCGGATCGGCACCAGCTCCCGCACGCGCGAGGCCGCTTGGGCCGCCAGCACCGCGACGGGGTCGGGCCGGTCGGGCGCCGGCGCCCACTCGCCGTGCGCTGAGCGGGGCGTGCGCTTGCGGGCCAGCCGACCGCGCTCCGCGGACTCCCCGGACTGCAGGCGTGCGTGGCGCGAAGCTGGTTGGGCGCTCATGGCTGGGCTCCTGGCGAGGTCGAACGGCGAGGCCGGTTCAGCGCTCATGGCTTGGCTCCTGGCGAGGTCGAACGCGAGGCCGGTTCAGCGCTCACGGCTGTTGAGCTCCTTGGCGACGTCCACCACCGACGTGCGCTGGTAGAAGTCCACGGCGACGATAGCGCCCTCAAACCCACGCTTCTGCAGGCAGCGCTCCACGTGGCGGCGCAGGACTGCCGTGCGGCCGATCGTCGCGTTCAGGGTGGGACTCGGGGGGAAGGGAGGGATCCAGTAGTTGATCAGCAGCAGCGGGCTGCCGGCTTGGCCCCGGTAGCGCTCGCAGCGCAGCTGACCCGGGCGCGTGGCACCGAGCGGCGTGTCCTGGATGAATGTGAACGCGGGCATATACCAGGCGGGCGACCCGCCCTTCTCCTCGGCGAACACCACCAGGCGCTGTCCTCGCGCGATCAACTCCCCCAGGGTGGGAAGCGGCGCCCGCCGGTTGAGCGTGGCAACGTAACGCGTGAGCCCCGCCTGCGCGAACGCCCGCTCGATGGTGGCGGGGGGAACGTAGTCCTCGACGATCACCATCACAACCTGATTGGGATGGCGCTGCAGGAAACCCCCGATCACCTCCAGTTCCCGACTGAGCGGCGAGGCGCCCAGCTCGCACAGGGTGTGGCAGAGGTAGGGCGCGGGTGTGCCGCCCGGCGTCCCCACCCCCACGCGGCCGGCGATCCGGTCGGCGACGCGCAGCGCGCGCGCGGGGACCTGGGCGGCCACCTTGTTGCGATTGGAGCCCTCGGCCCGCAGGTCGGTCCGCACCAGGCCGCTGGCTGGGTCGTACACCCCGAAGTGAACGTCCAGCAGCAGCGCCCGGATGCCGTCGTGGAGCTGGCGCGCGATGCCGTAGCGCTGGCTGGCGAAATGCCAGCCGGGCTCGGAGGAGGCCGCATACGAGTTGTGAGTGCCTGCAAACACGACTTCGTCGAGGCGCCGCCCACACAGCGCCGCGGCGCCATCGCAACTCTGGGCGCCAGCCGCCTCGCCGTGGGTTTGCGTCCCGGAGCAGCCGGCGCACAGCAGCGCCATCAGCCCCGCGGCGGCCGACATCAGCGTCGCGGCCGCCGCCTGGCGTCGGTGCCTGCGCCACGACCCACATCGCGCACGGGAGCATCCCATTGGTTGGAGCCTACGGGAGGGGGGAGGAGGGGGAGGGGTAGTTGCTGAATACCGCGACCGCTGGGCATGAATCCAGTCCCTGGTGGGGCCGTCGGCGCCATGACGACCTGCCCGGCGCGGGACGTTGACCCACGAGGGCACGCCGGGCGTATAGTGAAAGCACACGACGCGCCGGACTTCTCCTCCGCTCATGTCCGTGCGTCTGGCGATAGAGCCGAGAGAATCGAGGCGCTCGTGCCAACCGCTGCCAAGACCCCCAGCACGAATTCGAAGGACGCCGCGTCGGGCTCGCGACGGGAGAGCACCGGTGGGACGGCGTCCCCTGTGGTGCATCTGACGGCGGCCGAGCGCGCGGCGCGCGGCAAGGCGGCGCGAGCCGAGGTGCCGCGCTCCAGCCACGCGGTGTTCGAGCCGGCGGCCCACCGCGACCCGCTCGCGCTGCTGGAGCGCCAGGCGCAGACGCGCGTGCCGGAGCTGGTGCCGATTCGCTACGGCCGCATGCTGGTGTCGCCGTTCACGTTTTACCGGGGGGCCGCGCTGATTATGGCCGGCGATCTGGCCGCCACGCCGCGCTCGGGGCTGATGGTGCAGTGCTGCGGTGACGCGCACCTGTCCAACTTCGGCGTGTTTGCCTCGCCCGAGCGGCAGCTGATGTTCGACGTCAACGACTTCGACGAGACGTTGCCTGGCCCGTGGGAGTGGGACGTCAAGCGCCTGGCCGCCAGCATGCTGATCGCCGCGCGCGACAACGGCTTCCCGGTCAAGGATCAGGAGCAGGTGGTGCTGGACACCGTCGAGGAGTACCGCGTGGCGATGACGGGCTTCGCGGCGATGAAGAACCTCGACGTGTGGTATGCCCACCTGGACATCCAGAACACGCTGAAGGAGCTGGGGTCCCAGCTCAAACCGGGGCAGGTCAAGCGCACCGAGAAGGCGCTCGCCAAGGCCCGCACCAAGGACAGCATGTCGGCCTTCTCCAAATTGACGCATGTGGTGGACGGCCAGGCGCGGATCGTCGCCGAACCGCCGCTGATCGTCCCGATCGACGATCTCGTAAAGGGCCCCGAACGCGATGAAATGTTCGAGGGCCTGCAGGCGCTGGTGCGCTCCTACCGCGCCACTTTGGAGCACGACCGGCGTGTGCTGCTGGAGGAGTTCCGCCTCGCCGACTTCGCGCGCAAGGTGGTTGGCGTGGGCAGCGTCGGCACGCGCGCCTGGATCGCGCTGATGCTCGGCCGCGACGGCCAGGACCCGCTGTTCCTGCAGATGAAGGAGGCCGAGGCGTCGGTGCTGGAGGAGTTCCTCGGCCCCAGCGAGTTTGACAACCACGGCGAGCGCGTGGTGACCGGCCAGCGGCTGATGCAGGCGTCGAGCGACATCTTCCTCGGCTGGCTGCACATCGAGTCGGGGCTGGACGGAAGGGAGCGCGACTTCTACGGCCGCCAGCTGAAGGACTGGAAGGGCTCGGCGGAAATCGAGCAGATGGCCCCGTCGGGCCTGTCGGCCTACGGGCGGCTGTGCGGCTGGACGCTCGCACGTGCGCACGCCCGCAGCGGCGACCGCATCGCGATCGCGGCCTATCTCGGCCGCGGCTCCAGCTTCGACCGCGCGATCGTCCAGTTCTCAGGCGCCTACGCCGAGCAGAACGAGCGCGACTACAAGGCGCTCGCCAAGGCGGTTAAGGCAGGCAGGATCGCAGCTCAAACCGGACTTTGAGCCGGGGACTGGTCACCGTCCAGACGGCCTTTGAGCGGGGACGGGTCACCGTCCAGACGGCCTTTGAGCGGGGGTGGGTCACCGTCGAGCCGGGCCTGAGTCGCGGCGGATCCCCGCCCAGCCGGCCTCCGGGCAGACGGTTTCGTCCTACCGCCTCTTGGCGTGGGTGCGTTTCTTCGCGGGCGCGTAGCGCCGCCTGGCTGCGGCGACACAGTTTGCGCGTTTGCTCTTCTTCAGCTTCTCGCACTGCTTGATCGCACGTGCCAGCTTCTGGGAGCGGGTGAGCACGGCCGGCTTGGCGCCCGCCTGCCCGGTCGTGGAGGTCGCCCCGGAAGTCGAGCTTGCGCCCGAGGTGGACGAACTCGATGCGGTTGTAGAGCTGGAGCCCGAGCCGCTGCCCGGTGATCCCGACCCCGAGCCGCCGCCGGGGGATCCCGATCCCGGGTTGGTGCTCGGGTTGGCGACCGTGTATTCGATCGTCGCGGTGCTCCGCTGGCCGTCGAGGCTGAGTGCCGTCACGGTATAGCTGTTCGGCCCCGCGGTCGAAGTGTCGAGTGTGCCCGGGCTGGCGCTGTCAATGGCGTCGGTGCACGAGGCGATCCCGGGTCCGCCGGTTGCCTCCGTGCAGGTGAAACTCGTCGCAACGACCTGGCCGGGGGCGTAGGTCTGGTGGTCGGCTGGGGAGTCGATCGATGCTGTCGGCGGCCCGATCGCGACGCCGGTGATAGTGACCGGCATCGTCTGGGTGGAGGCGTTTGCGCTCCCCGGGCTGTCGCTAACGGTCAGCGACACCTGATAGGGGCCGGGCTGCAGGTAGATGTGTTTCGGGCTTGCGCCGCTGGTTGTGTCGATCGGAGAGCCGTCGCCGTAGTTCCATTCGTATGTGGTGATCGGCGCATGGATGTCATACGACCCACTTGCGTTGAAGCTCACCTCCTCGCCGGTCTGGCCGCTCGCGGGCGCGGTGAACGACGGCGTCGGCCCGCTTCGCGCCACGCAGCCGGCCGCTTCGGTCGGTTTCGCCGGGACAGGTGTTTGCGTCGGCGCGTTACTCCAGATCTGCTGGGTGTAGTAGCTGTGGCCGTCGATCAGCTGGTTGAAGGCGGTGTCCGCGCTGAGGCTGCCGCCAAGCGGGGTGCCGTAGATCTCCGCTTCGGTGGTTACCGTTTCGTAGGTGCACTTGTCCGCCGCCTCTTCAAAGTTTGCGTCGGTGTAGCCGCTTTCGGGTTCGGGGTCGGTGGCAGACTCCACGATCTCGTGAATCTCCGAATCGAGCGTGCCGTCGACGTCTTTGTTGCCCGCGACGCCCGGGGGCGCCTGGCCAGAGTCGCACAAGGGTTCGTCTGGCAGGACGCTGTACGTGGCAACTTCGTTTGCGCTCTTGAGGATCTGGCCGTGGTAGGCGCAGAAGCCCGTCTTATTGGAGTAGGTGCAGGAGCCCGCTTCGATGCAGACGGAGACCCCGGCGGGGGTGTACAGCAGGTACTGCGCTTCCGGCGCTGCCGGCGCGTTGATTGGCCAGCCAGTATTGGCTTTGATCTGTTTGAGTATCTCGGCCTGGATCTGCTTGTCGGTGACGCATGGCTTGTGAGTTTTGGTGCAGCCTTCGGTTTCTTCCAGCGGGGGGTAGGCCGTTTCGTCAGGCACCTCGCCGCCGAAGTCCACCTTGCCGGTGATGTGTTCTTCGTTGGCGTTGGCATACTGCGTGGCGACCGAGAACTCGTTGGTCCTCAGTGACTCGTCGGCCTGCAGATCCTCTGCATACTGGACGATCGGCGTCGTATAGGTGGACGAGAAGCGTTTTTCCGGATCCCAGAAGATCAGGTAGAGCTTTGAGGAGAGCATCAGCGGACCGCCGTGGTATTCGAGCGGGGGCTGTGGGCCGCCGATGGTCAGCGGCTTGACGCGCCCAGCCGGCGAGGCAAGCCCGATGGCCGCCGCCCTGCCGGGTGGGGGTGTCACGCCGTAGGCTTTGCCGTGGATGAACACCACGTGAGCTTGCGCGGCGCCCGCGGACACGGCTGGCAGCGCAATCGCCAACGCGCCCGCCACGCATATTCGCCACAGGACCCTGCGCCGCGCCGCGGCGCGCAGAGGCGGCCGGTCTGGGCTCCCCGACATTTCGCCCCCTCGTGTGGTCAGCCTCATGCCTGCCTGAAGCATAGGGACGGCTCGGGTCTGGCCGGTTTGGACGTGCGAGACTGCCGCCATGATCGATCGTTCTCTGCTCAAACGACTGACCGTTCGCGGTGCCCGCAAGGTTCCCGAGATCACGGTCTACTTCTGGGTCATCAAGGCCCTTTCCACTGCGATGGGCGAGTCCACGTCGGACTATCTCGTCCACGCGATGGCGCCGGTGGTGGCTGTCGGGCTGGGGTTTGTCGGCTTTCTGGCGGTGCTCTGGTGGCAGCTCACGCGCAGTCGCTACGAAGCGTGGCCGTACTGGCTGGCGGTCGTCATGGTCGGCGTGTTCGGCACGATGGCCGCCGACGTCCTGCACGTCGGCTTTGGCATCCCCTACCCGGTGACCAGTGGCTTCTATGCGATCGTGCTGGCGGCGGTGTTCGTCAGTTGGCAGCGCACCGAGCGGACGCTGTCGATCCACAGCGTCGACACCCCGCGCCGGGAGGCGTTCTACTGGGCCGCGGTGGTGGCCACCTTCGCGATGGGTACCGCCATCGGCGACTTCACCGCGAACACGCTGCATCTGGGATACCTGGCGTCCGGCCTGCTGTTCGCGGCGGTGATCGCGGTGCCCGCGATCGGCTATTGGAGGTTGGGCTGGAACGCGATCTTCTCGTTCTGGTTTGCCTATGTCGCCACGCGGCCGCTCGGCGCCTCGTTCGCTGACTGGCTGGGCAAGTCCAAGAGCGTGGGCGGGCTCGGCCTGGGCGACGGCAGCGTGGCACTGGCTCTGGGGATCCTCATCTTCGGCTTGGTCGCCTACCTGGCCGCCACGCGCCGGGACGTGCAGGGCGCCGCGCACGTCGCCGCCGATCCGCATCCGCGGGTCGAGCCCGTGCCGGAGAGCGCCGACTGACCGGTCACCCACTTGCGCCGACTGACCAGTCACCCACTTGCGCCGACTGACCAGTCACCAACTTGCGGTGGGCGGACGGGAGCCGCGATGCGCCAGTGGCGGGCGTGTCTCAGCGGATGCCGTCGAGCAGCTCGCTGGGCGAGGCCAGCTCGAGGCCTCGGGCGAGGATCACGAGCGTCTCCAGGCGCGGCGAGCGCTTGCACCGCTCCAGGAGGCTGATCTCGGTCCGGTGCAGGTTGCACGCTTCGGCGAGCGCCTCCTGCGAAAGGCCCGAGCGCTCCCGGTGCGCGCGTAGGTTCTTGGCGAATTGGCTGCGTATCTGCTCCACGGACACCCGCTAACTCTCGCGCCTCGCAGACGACAGGTCTACAGACCTTTGTCTACATGCTGTCGGCATCGCAATTCCTCCCCATGCGCGGCCGAGTTGATAAACATCTTCCTTAGCTTATACACAAGCAGCGGCTGGTCTGCATCGGCTGCAAATAGGCCAAGTTCGCGCCCGGCGGCACGTGGCGGACTTGATCTTTAGGCGCTCGGCGGACGGGCCCTTGGACCCGACGCGTGCTCAGATGCAGATGAAGCCGAGCGCGTCCAGGTGCCGAGCGCACGCGGACGCCCACACCCGCTCGCCCTCGGCGTGCACGACACCCTGTTGGCGCAGCCGTTCGAGCGCGACGCCAATGGCCTTCGGGTCAACGTCGTAGAGCTCGCGCTCCAGTTCGCCGCACGGCCAGCGTGGTGGGTGATCGTCACGCAGCAGCTGCAGCACCACCAGGCACTGTGTGCCGCCCTGCTCCAGCGGATCGATTTGCTCCTCGGCCATGCCGCAATCTTCGTCCCGCGGCGCCCATCACCTTCAGACAGTCGTCTAAGTTGGCGCGAAAAGACGCATCGAAAGCATGCTGCATGGTGGGGGCAGGATTCGAACCTGCGTAGGCAGAGCCAATCGGTTTACAGCCGATCTCCTTTAACCACTCGGACACCCCACCGGGGCTAACGCAGTTTAGCCCTACGACGCCTCGCGCAGCAGCTGCGCCTCGGGCAGCGTCTGCAGCTTCTTGAGCGTGCGGTTCTCGATCTGGCGGACGCGCTCGCGGGTGATGTTGAAGGCGCGGCCCACCTCCTCCAGCGTGCGCGAGCGCCCGCCGGTGATGCCGTAGCGCATCTCCAGCACCTCCCGCTCGCGGCGCGGCAGCACCGCCAGCACGCGCACCACCGTCTCGCGGCGCAGCGACTCCGAAGCGGTCTCAAACGGCGATTCGGCGGCGATGTCCTCGACGAAGTCCGCCAGCGCCGAGTCGTCCTCCTCGCCCACCGGCTTCTCCAGGGAGATCGGCTGCTGAGCCATGCGCAGGATCTCGCGCACTTCCCCGATCGGGTAGTCCAGCTCCGCGGACAGCTCGGCGGCGCTGGGGTCGCGCCCCAGCGACTGGATCAGCAGGCGCTCGGTGTGCAGCACCTTGTTGAGCTTTTCCGCCATGTGCACCGGGATCCGGATCGTGCGGCCCTTGTCGGCGATCGCGCGCGTCACCGCCTGGCGGATCCACCACGTGGCGTAGGTCGAGAACTTGTAGCCGCGGCGGTAGTCGAACTTCTCCACCGCCCTGATCAGCCCCAGCGAGCCCTCCTGGATCAGGTCCAGGAAGGTGAGGCCGCGGCCCATGTAGCCCTTAGCGATCGACACCACCAGGCGTAGGTTGGCCTCGACCATCTGCTGCTTGGCCGTCACGTCTCCGCGCTCGATGCGCTTGGCCAGGCTCACCTCTTCGGCGGCGCTCAGCAGCGGCACGCGCCCGATCGAGCGCAGGTACAGGCGCAGCGAGTCAAGACTGGACTCGGCGCCCTCGATCTCGGCGGGGCGCAGCTCGATGTTGTCGAAGCCCGCCCGCCCGCGCAGCTCCACCACATGGTCGAGGTCCACGGCCTCCTCCGGCGCCTCATCCTCCTCTTCGGGCGCCTCGTCGCGGTGCAGCGGGATCGGCCGAGGCTCGTCCGGCTCATCGCTCAGTCCCCGCTCCAGCCGCTCGTGCGCGGTCTCTCCCACGATCTCGATGCCGTGCTCCTCCAGGTAGCTGAGCAGGTCCTGCGCCTGCTCAGGCGCGACGTCCGCCTCCTCGAGCGCCGTCGTGAGCGCGTCGGAGGCCACGAACCCGCGTTCCTGGCCATCGGCGATCAGCGTCTGCAGCTCCTCGATTTCGACCACCGCGACATCCGCCGCGGCGACCGGCTGCACCGGAGCGCCGCCGACTCCCCCGCCCTCCAACCCCGCAAACTCAAACACCTTCTCGCTCACCTCTGTGGACCCCCAGGATCCGTACTGCGCCCATCGCGGCGAGCCGCACCCGCCGCGCCTCCCCTACCAGTCTGCTCGTGCGCGCCTCCCACGCGTCTGTTCGGTGATAACCGTCACCGCTCTGCTCCACACCACTCCAGCCCTTCGTTTTCTCTCGCTCGTGCTGGGTTCTGCCTGCCCAAACCCGCAAACACCTTAGACGTTGCGGCGCTTGCCCCAAATGATCTGCGGAGTGATACCAGATATCAAGGCCCCCGTGCGTAGCTTCTCAGGATTCGAAGCTGTCCACCCGGTCGGGACGGGTGTACTACGCTTGCGCCCACGATGCGCGTGACACCCTCGCTTGACCAGCGGGCGCCGGAGGACGTACAGGCGCGCGCGCCGGCGGTGCGCGTCGGGCTCTCGCGCGTGGGAGTGACCGGCGTGGAGAAGGTGGTGCGCATCCGCGACGAGCTGTTCTTCGCCCGCCTGGAGTGCTTTGTGGACCTCAGCCGCGACCAGAAGGGCGCACACATGTCGCGCTTTGAGGAGGTCGTCAACGAGGCGATCGGCGAGGTGGTGCTCACCGAGTCGCCGTTCCGCGCGGAGACGCTGGCACGGGACATCGCCGAGCTGGTGCGTCACCGTCAGGGGGCCGCGCGGGCGGAGGTGACGGTGCAGGCGCGCTACCCCGAGCACAAGCCTGCCCCCGTCTCCGGCGTATCCACCCAGGAGATCTACACGCTCCACGGCCGCGCCGTGGCGCTGGAGGGCGGCACCCGCCACATGGTGGGGGTCTCCGCGACGGGGATCACCGCCTGCCCCTGCGCGCAGGAGCTGGTGGCCGCCCGCGCGCGCGGGCGCCTGGCCGAGCAGGAGGGCTTCAGCGAGGAGCAGATCGAGCGGATCCTCGCCCAGGTGCCGGTCGCCACGCACAACCAGCGCGGTTTGGGCACGCTGCGGATCGGCTTGCTGGAGGACTGCCAGGCGGAGATCGACGCCAAGGCGCTGCTGGAGATCGTCGAGGGCTCGATGTCCTCGGAGATCTACGAGCTGATGAAGCGCTCCGACGAGGTGGAGGTCGTCGAAAAGGCCCACCGCCGCCCGCGCTTCGTCGAGGATTGCGTGCGCGAGATGGTCGCAGGGGTGGTGGCCGCCTTCCCCGGGTTGGACGGCGCGAGCTTCGTCTCCGCGCGCCAGGAGAACCTCGAGACCATCCACGTGCACAACGTGGTCGCCGAACGCCACGGCCTGCTGCGCGAGCTGCGCGGTGAGATCGACTCCGGCCTGCCCGCCGCGCATCAGACCACGCTGGAGGAGTGGCTTGAGAGATCGACGCCCGCCCACCCGGGCAGGCCCGGGGCGGGCATTCAAGCCCCCTCCCTTAACGGTGAGGCTGAACGACGGCTCAGCTTGATTGGCGCGTCTGCGCCTGAGCCATCTGCCGGCGCAGGCCGAAGAAGAAGTCGAGGCCCGACAGCACCGTCACCAGCACGGTGCAGTACAGCAGCAGCGCCACCCACAGCGGGTTGCCGTGCACCGCGATCACGGCGAGGATGGCGGCGATCTGCATGCAGGTCTTGACCTTGCCAAACATGCTCGACGCCATCACCACGCCCGCCTGGGTGGCGCCCATCCGCAGCACCGTCACCGCCAGCTCGCGGGTGATGATCACCATCGCCACCCACGCCGCCAGCCGCCCGAGCGAAACCAGCGAGAGCAGCGCGGCGACGATCAGCAGCTTGTCCGCCAGCGGGTCCATCAGCTTGCCGAAGGTGGTGATCGAGCCGCGCGTGCGTGCCAGGTAGCCGTCGGCGAAGTCGGTCAGCGACGCCAGCGCGAACACCACCGCCGCCAGCACGTCGCCGGAGGCGGTGTTGCCGAGCAGGGCGACGACCAGCACCGGAACCAGCATGATCCGCAGCACGGTCAGGAGGTTCGGTAGGTTCAGGGGGAACATCGCCGGGTAGGGGGTTGGGGTAGGTGGGGTACGCGTTGAGTCGAGGGAGCGAACGGGTGCTACGCAGCATTATGTCGGCAAGGAGGAATCGCACATGAACAGGCGCACGCTGGGGCCCGACGGCCCCGAGGTATCGGAGATCGGGTTGGGGTGCATGGGGATGTCGGCCTTCTACGGCGCCACCGACGCGGAGGAGTCCACGGCGACCATCCACCGGGCGCTGGAGCTGGGGTGCGACTTCCTCGACACCTCCGACATGTACGGGCCGCACACCAACGAGGAACTGGTCGGCCGCGCGATCGCCGGCCGGCGCGATCAGGTGTTTGTGGCCACCAAGTTTGGGATCAAGCTGGAGTTGACGCCGACGCCGCGCCGCTCGGTGGATGGCAGCCCGGCGTACGTGCGCGAGGCGTGCGAGGGCTCGCTGCGGCGTTTGGGCGTGGAGCACATCGACCTCTACTACCAGCACCGCGTGGACTCCAACACGCCGATCGAGGAGACCGTCGGCGCGATGGCCGAACTGGTGGGGGAGGGCAAGGTCCGCCACCTCGGCCTCTCCGAGGCCAGCGCCGCCACGATCCGCCGCGCCCACGCGGTGCACCCGATCGCCGCCGTGCAGAGCGAGTACTCGTTGTGGACGCGCGACGTCGAGGAGGAGATCCTGCCCGTGCTCGACGAGCTGGGGATCGCGCTGGTGGCCTACTCGCCGCTCGGTCGCGGCTTCCTCGCCGGGCGCTTCTCCTCGCGCGAGGAGATCGAGGAGGGCGACTTTCGCCGCTACGGCCCCCGCTTTAGCGAGGAGAACTTCGAGCGCAACCTCGTGCTCACCCGGCGCGTCCGCGAGCTGGCTGCCGAGAAGGACGTCACGCCGGCGCAGCTGGCGCTGGCGTGGGTGCTCTCGCGCGGCGAGCGGATCGTCGCGATCCCCGGCACCAAGCGCCGCTCCTACCTCGAAGACAACCTCGCCGCCGCCGCCGTGCGGCTGAGCCGCGAGGAGTCCGAGCGGATCGCCGCCGCGGTGCCGCCGGCCAGCGGCGATCGCTATGACGCGCAGGGGATGACCACCGTCAACGGGTAGGCCGCCTCACAGGTGGCTTTTGTGGCGCGTCCGGGCGCGGTTTGCTTGAAGGCGGCGGCGGCTGGCGGTGCCCCCGTCGGCGGCACGCTAGGGTGGCGCCTATGGACATGCAACTGGTGCCGATGGTCGTCGAGCGCACCGCGCGCGGGGAACGCGAATTCGACATCTACTCGCGGCTGCTCAGCGAGCGCATCATCTTCCTCGGCACGCCGATCGAAGACCAGGTGGCCAACCTCGTGGTGGCGCAGCTGCTGCACCTCGAGGCGGAGGACCCCGAAAAGGACATCTCCATCTACATCAACTCCCCCGGCGGGTCGATCTACTCGGGCCTGGCGATCTACGACACGATGAATTTCGTCAAGCCCGACATCGCCACGATGTGCGTGGGGGTGGCGATGTCGATGGGCTCGCTGCTGCTGGCGGGCGGCGCCAAGGGCAAGCGCGCCTGCCTGCCCAACAGCCGCATCCTGATCCACCAGCCCTCCGCGGGTTTTGAAGGGCAGTCCACCGACATCGAGATCCACGCCCGCGAGATCCTCAAGGTGCGCGCGCGCATCGACCAGATCTACGCCGCCCACACCGGGCGCTCCGAGGAGGAGGTCCGCCACGATATGGAGCGCGACCGCTTCTTCACCGCCCAGCAGGCCTTGGAGTACGGGATGATCGACCGGGTGTTGGAGAGCCACTGAGGGAACCGGCGACTTCCCGCGCGGCCTGGGACTGCCCATGTTCAAATGCGGGAGCCATCTGTTCGATCGCCGTGTGAGTGAGTCCCGCTCGTTGCGCCGCTGTTCGCCACTTGCCGGTGGCATCTTGAACCTCTCCAAGTATTTTGCGGGCCTCATCCGCGGAGAGGCGGAAGTACTCGGCGACATCCATCAGGACGTCGACGCGGGCCGCGGTGGTGTCGTAGTTGATCGCGGTGCTCAGGTGCTTGGGGCCTGGCGCCGGGTTGGGATTGATGTCGAAGGCGGGGGACAGCGACCATCCGGCGGAACTCGTTCGTAGGAAGCCGTGGTTTGCGCAGGTGATCGTCGGTGTTGCTGATGAGGATCGAAAAGGCGATCCGCCGCCACAGCTGCCGCAGATCCTTGCCCACGCTGGGGAAGCCGCGTTCGATGACGTCGGCTATGTCTAGGTAGCTGGCCTCCTCGCCATCGGTCGCTTCGAGTGTCGTCATCGCGCTCATGTAGCCCACCCTCTGTGTGTCCCGCCGGTCGAAGCGAACCACGATCAGCACCGCCTTACCGTCGATCAGGTGCAGCTTCCAGGGAGTGATCGAGATGCCGGCTTTCCCGGCCAGCGCCAGGGCGACGGCCTCCCGGCGAATCACGTCCCATTCATCGGTGGTGGGGCTCGGGAACTTGGCGATCGCCAGTTGCCCGGTCTCGTTGAGTCAGATTTCGAGGCCGCACACGCTGGGGTAGCAGTTCTTCGGAACGCAACCTGCCGACGTCGGTCTGGTAGGGGTCGAGCGCTTTGACGGTTGTGTCGAGGATGCCGAGCGCGCGGAGAATACGCAGGAGGTTCTCCAGGCTCACCCCTCCCTCGCCGCTCTCCAGGCGGACCACCGTGTCGCGGGAGATATGGGCTCTATCGGCCAGCTGTGCCTGTGTTAGGCCCCGGAGCTTGCGCCATGTGGTGAGGTCCTCGGCGGCGTGCCGAAGCGCGCGTCGGACTGGAGGCGGCACCGGGGGCGCGGAGCGACCGCTTGCTGCCGAGGCCTTTTTCTGTGGCATATAGCCGCTATTTTATCAGCTAATGCAGCACAAATCAGTCTTTCGGCCTCTTACTCAAGCCACCCCGTGCTCGATCGCGCCCAGCCCCTCGATCTCGATCCGCACCACATCGCCCGCTGAGAGGAACGTCGGCGGGCTCTGCCCCAGCCCCACCCCCGAGGGTGTCCCCGTGAGGATCAGATCGCCGGGGAACAGCGTGCAGGTCTCGCTGATGAACGACACCAGCTCGGGGACGGTGAAGATCAGGTTGGAGGTGTTGGAGTCCTGGCGCAAATCGCCGTTGATCCATGTGCGCAGGCGCAGCGCGTGCGGGTCGGGAACCTCCTCGGCGGTGGTGATCCAGGGGCCGTAGGGGCAGAAGCCGTCGGCGCCCTTGGCGCGCGTCCATTGCGGCTCACGGCCCTGCAGGTCGCGCGCGCTGACGTCGTCGGCCACGGCATACCCGGCGACGCGCCCCTCGGCGCCCATCACCACCGCCAGCTCGCCCTCGTAGTCCAGGCGGCGCACCACCGCGGGGCAGCGCACGGGCGCGTTGGGCGCGGCGGCGGAGGCCGGCAGCTTCATGAACACCAGCGGCTGTGCCGGGCGCTCGCCGCCGGTCTCGGCGACGTGGTCGGCGTAGTTGAGCCCGATCCCGAAGATCGCCCGCGGCGCCGGCACGGGCGCCAGCAGCGTCACCTCCTCCAGCGGCCAGATGGGACCCGGCCCGCCGGCCCCGCCCACCGCGGCGGCGCTGTGCGCGAGCGCGGGGCTGCCCAGCACGTCCAGCACGGTGAGGCGCTCGTCGGCGAACGCGCTCACGCGCCCATCCGCCACGATCCCCGCGCGCGGGGCGTTGCTGCCGGGCGGCTTGAACGTGGCGAGGCGCATCGTGGCAGCGTACGTCAACCGCGGCGTGGCCGCTCGCGAGCCGTGCGCAACCCTGGAAGATTGCGACTGAGACCGCTCGAAATTGTGGATTAATCCCCCTCGAAATAGTTGGTTCAGGCCCCTCGAAATCGCTGACTAAAGCCCCTCGAAATCGATGATTCATGCTACCGTTTCAGTATGAGTATTGATGTTTCCCCGATCTCGGGGCTCCTCACGCGTCGCCTTCTCGGACTCGCCCTCGAACGCCTTCGTGATGAGCCGGTGCTCGCGCTGCAGGGCCCGCGCGCGGTGGGCAAGTCGACGCTGCTGGGCGAGCTTGCCCGTGCGCATGGGGTGGAGGTGGTGGATCTCGACGATCCCACGGTGCGCACCGCGGCGCAGGCCGACCCCGGTGCGTTCGTGGATGGCCCGGCGCCGGTGTGCATCGACGAGTACCAGCACGTGCCGGTGGTGCTGGAAGCGATCAAGGCGCAGCTGAACCGGCAGCTGCGACCGGGGCGCTTCGTGATCACCGGCTCCACCAGCTACGAGGCGCTGCCCACCGCGGCGCGGTCGCTCACGGGTCGCCTGCACCTGCTGTCGGTGTGGCCGCTCACCCAGGGTGAGATCGGGGGGGTGCGCGAGAACCTAATCGAGGCGCTGCTGGCCGACCCCGAGGGTGCGCTGCCGCGGGGGACCGTGTCGCGCACCACCAGGGAGCAGTACATCGCGCGCGCCACCGCGGGGGGGATGCCGATTCCCCTGGCGAGGGCCACCCGGCGGGGGCGCAACCGCTGGTATGACGACTACGTGGAGCTGGTGCTGGAGCGCGACGTGGGCGAGCTCTCGCGGCTGCGCCAGCGCGCGCAGCTGCCGGCGCTGCTGCGCCGCCTGGCGGCACAGACCGCGCAGATCCTGAACGTGACCAGTGCGGCGAGCGAGGCGGGCCTGGATCGGGCCACGGCGGCCGACTACGTGAAGCTGTTGGAGGCGGTGTTCCTGATCAGGCGCCTGCCCGCATGGGGCAGCACGCTGCGCAGGCGTGCCGCCGGCGCCCCCAAGGTTCACGTGGTGGACTGTGGCGTGGCGGCGCGGCTGCTGGGTCTCGCGCCGGAGCGACTCGCGCGCCGTGACGCCACCTCCCTTACGCAGTTCGGCCACCTACTGGAGACGTTTGTGGTCGGCGAGCTGCTGAGACAGGCCTCGTGGCTGGAGGACGAGATCGCCACCCACGGACATTGGCGCACATACGACGGCGATGAGATCGACCTCGTGCTGGAACGCGCCGACGGCGGCGTGCTCGCCTTCGAGGTGAAGGCCGCCGGGCGGGTGCCCGACGCGGACATGCGCCACCTGCGCAAGCTGCGGGACGCGCTCGGGGAACGCTTCCTGGCGGGCGTCGCGCTGTACACCGGCGAGCGTGCCTACCGCTTCGAGGAGCGCCTGCACGTGCTCCCGATCGACCGGATCTGGACGCCGGTGTAATCATGGCCGGCTTGAGCAAAGTGGAGCGCCTGCTGCTGGCGGCGGTGGCCATGACGGTCGTGTTGGCGGGCGCCGCCAACTACGGGAAGTGGGCCGCGGTGCCCCGTTTCGCATTGGCGACGCTCGCGCTGGCGGGCCTGGCGTGGGCGGTGGCGCTGGGCACCGAGCAGTTGGGCGAGCACATCGGCCCGCAGGCCACCGGGGTGCTGCAGGCGACACTCGGCAACCTGCCGGAGCTGCTGGTGGTGGTGTTCGCGCTGAAAGCCGGCGAGCTGGTGGTGGCGCAGACGGCGCTAGTGGGCTCACTGCTGGCGAGCGCGCTGCTGGTGCTGGGGCTGACGATCGTGGCGGGCGCGCGGCAGGCGCCGGACGGGGTGATGCGCTTCTCCTCGCGCCTGCCCAACGACGCCACGACGCTGCTGTTGGTGACAGTCTTCCTGATCGTGCTGATCGGCCTCGCGCTCAGCTCGGGCAGCCAGGCGGGCGCGCACGTGGACACGATCTCGGTGGTCGGGGCCTGCTGCCTGCTGGGGGTGTACGCGACGTGGCTGGTGCCCTACCTGCGCCCCAAAGCCTCCGCCACGGGTGCTCGGGCGCCGCAGCCGCCGCCCGAACAGGCCCGCATCTCGCTGCGCGCGGCGCTGATCCTGCTCGTGGCGGCGGGCGTCGGCGCGGGCTTCGTCTCGGAGTGGTTTGTCAGCGCGCTGCGCCCCGCGATCGAGATCCTGCACATCTCCACCGCGTTCGCCGGCCTCGTGATCGTGGCGATCGCCGGCAACGCCGTGGAGCACTTCGCGGGCATCACGCTGGCGGCGCGGGGCAAGGCCGACCTGGCGATCGCCGTCGTCAAGAGCTCCGTCGCACAGATCGCCGCGTTCCTGTTCCCGGCGCTGGTGCTGATCTCGCTCGCGCTCCCCACCCAGTTGACATTCGCGCTGCAACCGATCTACATCGGCGCGCTGGGTCTGATGACGATCGCGGTCTGGCAGGTCACTGCCGACGGCGAGGCGGCGGCCTTCGAGGGCTGGGCGCTGGCGGCGATCTACGCGATCGTGGCCGTGGTGGCGGCTTACCAGTAGCCCTACCCCCGCGTCAACCCCCCAATCAAAGCCCCCGCGAGCCCCCCGGCCGTGGCGGCCTGCACGTTGCCGCCGTCCGCTGCCTCGGCGGGCGAGATGAACATCGTCTGGATCGCCAGGCGCCCCGGCCCCGTGAAGCGGTTCCAGGTGAGCTTGCCCCCGCCGCCCATCAGCCCCGTCTTGAGGCCCATCGTGACCGACTCCATCGTGACCGACGGGTCCTTGTAGAGCCAGGCGCCGGCCTCGACGTCGAGCTGCTCGCCGGCGCCGAGCTGCACGAGGAAGACGTTGCCGTTGCCGTGCAACCAGACGATCGCGTCGCCGGTCGTGGCGCGGAACTTGTCGATAAAGAAGCCCGACCCGCCCAGCAGCATGTTCTGGATGCCCTTGACGCGTTCGTAGGAGTAGTCGAGGTTGTCGGTGGCGGCGATGAACTGGTGCTCGCGCACGTCCAGCCCCTCGCCGAGCCGCAGGTGCATCGGGATGCACTGCCCGGGCGCGTCGCGCGAGAAGGCGATGTGCCCGGCGCCGGAGGTACGCGTGACGAAGTAGTCGAGGCCCGCGATCTTCCGTTTGACCCCGCCGGAGAGCTTCTTCAGCTCGATCTCCACGCGCGTCTCCTTCCACAGCAGCACGTGGTGCTCGAACATCACCGACCCGGGCCCGAGCACGATCTGCAGCTCGGGCACCAACTCACCCCGGATGTGGTAGGTCACGTCGGCGAAGCTCTCGTCGCGGATCGTAGTGGGAATCGGCTCGGGTAGCTGCATCGCGGGGCCTCCTTGGGGTGGCTTCAAAAAGTGGTGGGTGGGCCGCCAATGATGGCGCAACCCCCGGCTGGATGGGGACGCGATGATGGAGGGGACTTGACAACTAACCCGCACTCTGCGTATAGTGGTCTTACCCAGCGGTCTGGAAGGGGCTGCGGGGGAGTGTTGAAAGCAAACATAGGGTCTGGCTCGGGTCTGGCTTGCGCTCGTCGCTACCTTTTTTCAAAGCGGCGCAGGTGCTCCCTCGCGCGGGTGGGCTTCGTATGGTTCTTCTAGGAGGGGATGGTTCGTATGGCTGCTGTGACAATGCCTTCGCGCACAGTGCGGAGCGACCTTCTCTCCTCGACCTTCAACACTGGCTTGACCCGACAACACGCGTGTGCGCTCAACCAGGCGCGTGATCGCCTTTTCGGCAACGACAACAGGGAAAGCAAGCTATGGGAGAAAGGGGTGATCCTCTGATGCGTGCAGGTAAGTTGACCCTGGGGCTAATCCCCTCGCTGTGTGTGGCGTGGCTTCTGCTGGCGCTCTCCCTGACGACGCTGGCCACTTCTGCCGACGCTGCGGAAGTCTGCGAAAACGAAGCGCGGCGCGTGGAACAGGTTTCGACGTTCCTGCCAGACTGTCGCGCGTACGAGCTCGTCAGCCAGCCCTACCAGCCCGTGCCGGCGTTTAGCGGCTACTTCAACGGTTTTCCGCCCAGCCCTGGCACCGGCTATGAAAATGGGGAAGAGCCCGCTAGCCTACCGGCGGCCCAACCCGATGTGTCGGTGGCGGAAGATGGGAACGCCGCGCTGTTCGAGTCCTACCAGCCGAACTCGGAATCCGACGCGCTGCGCAGCAACCGTTCGACGCGCGGCGTAAACGGTTGGAGCGGCGAAAACATCGTTCCCCGCGTGTCCCGGCACGGCTTCCTGTGTGATCCGGCTGGATATGTGGGGTACTCGCCGAATATGGAACAGGTCGCGATAACTATCGGCTTGAGCGAAAATAGCGATTCGAGTGTCGAAGATTGCGGGCACCCCGAACCGGAACTCGTTCCCGGGGAATCGCAGGAATCGGCCAACCTGTTCCTGCGCGATTCGGCGACACATTCGTTCCAGTTGATCAACCTGACGCCACCGGGAGTCAAGGCCTCTGGCTATGACCCGCATCTGGCGACGGTCTCCGATGACGGCAGTCACGTCGTGTTCCTGTCCAGAGCGCAGCTGACCGGAGACGCTCCCAACGGTGAAGCTCTGTACGAAACCGAAACCGAAGGACACTGCACGAGCGGCTTCGGCAACGTCTACGAGTGGATTGCGGGAGCCGAGCATCTGGTCACCGTGCTTCCGGGCGGCGCCCCGGCGCGTGGGACCCTTGCGGGGGGGCACATAAACCGTTGCGCCACGGTGCCCGGGCAGAGCGCCGGCTTCACGCACGCGGTGTCAAGCGATGGCGAACGCGTGATCTTCTACGTCGGCGCCGGCTGGGAAACGATTTCCGGCTCCGTTGGAAAACAGCGGCCCGACGCTCCCTTTATCGACGGCGACCTCTACCTCCGCGAACATCCGGGCGCGGAACAGAGCGCTGTCAATGGATTTGACGAATGCACTGAATCGGGCAAGGGCTGCACGGTGCAGATCGACGCACCCGAGGCAGGCGGCACCGGGGCTGCCGGCGGGGGTCAGTTCCAGTGGGCCAACGCCGAAACAACAAAGATCTTCTTCACCGACGAAGAAAGGCTCACCGAAGGCGCAACCGCCGAAGCCGGCAAGCCCGACCTCTACGAATACGACCTGGAAAAGCCCGCGGGTCAGCGCCTCACAGATCTCACCGGCAACGCCGCCGAAGCGGCGGGCGTGCTCGGCGTCAGCGGCGTCTCGCAGGATGGCTCGTACGTTTATTTCGTAGCCCGCGGCGTCCTCAGCGGTAGCCAGCAGAACAGCCATGGCGCCAGCGCCGCGGCCGGCGAAGCGAATCTATATTTGCACCACGGCGATACGACCACTTTTATCACGACTCTCAACGCCGAAGGCGGCGACCGGTGCGATTGGACCGCCTCCTGCCTCACCGCTCGGGTTTCCCAGAACGGTCTCTTTATCGCCTTCGACTCGATCGCCAGCATCACGGGATATGACAACCATCCGATCCATCCGGAAGCGTGCCGACGCCTCACGAACGCCGCCGAAGCGCCGTGCATCGAGGCCTATCGCTACGCGGCCGCCCCAGGCGCCCAGGGCGAGCTCACCTGCGCCTCCTGCAACCCGACCGGGCAGCCGCCGGCTGCCGAATTCGCCTGGTCGGTGATCGAGCAGGCTGACCGCCAGGAAGGGTCGATCGAACTGAACAACGCCGTCTCAAACGCCGGGCAGATCTTCTTCGAGACGATGGAAAAGCTCGTCTCCGCTGACGAAAATGGGAACTGGGACGTGTACGAGTATGATGGGGGCGAAGGCGCGAGCGCCCAACTGCACCTGATCTCCAGCGGTCAAAGCGCCCTGCCGTCTTTCTTTATCAATGCGACGCCCGACGGCTCGAACGTCTTCTTCGTCACCGATAAATCGCTGCTGCGTGCTGACGACCGCGCCGACTACGACCTGTACGACGCCCGAGTGGGGGGCGGATTCGCCGCGGAGGACGAAGCGAAATGGGTGCCGCTCGCCGCTGACCGAACCGCCCGCGGAATTCTCGGTCGCCTCCGTCTCCCTTGCCGGCGCCGGCAACCTCGTTCCGACGCCCGAAACACCCGCCGCGACAAAGCCGGTGAAGTGCCGGAAGGGATACATGCGTCGTCGCGACGGCAAGTGTGAGAAGAAGCGACCCAGAAAGCGCAACCGCAGCCACCGACGCCATCGGAGGGCCGGCAAGTGAGCCATCGCGAAAGCAATGAGGAGAGAGCAACGATGAACCTGAACGCGAATACCCGCCACGCCACGATGGGGCTGCGCTTGCGCGTCATTCGCGCCGCACTCGCTCTCGTCTGCACGTTCGGGGCTTGCGTCGCGGTCACTGCCGTCCCGGCTGACGCCACGGTCATCCATGACTACGAAGGCAAGTTCACCGGCGCCGAAACTCCTGCGGGGAAATCCGGGCTGCCGCTGTTTGGGATTCCGCTGGCGCTCGCCGTCGACAACTCGGCGGGGCCCAGCGCCGGCGACGTGTATGTGGGCGGTAACCCCGGCTTTGAAAGCACTGGGTACGTATACAAGTTCACCAAAGAAGGCAAGTTCACGGGGATCGAACTGAAGGGCCCTGATACGACGCAGGGCTCCTTCAGCTTCCTCACGCCCAATTTCGAGGCCAGCCGTGGCCTGGCCGTGGACAGCTCGTCGGGCGCAAACGCGGGCGACGTCTACGTCGCTGACTCCGAACACGACGTGATCGACCGCTTCAGCGAAGGAGGTGCGTTCCTCTGCGAGATCACCGGCAGAGAATACTCTTCGCTCACGACCGCTGAACAGGAACAAGAGTGCGCCGGCGCGGCCGGCAGCAAGACGCCCGCGGATGGCTTCCACGTCGGCGAATACTCGTTCGATGCGCTTGGCGTCGCGGTCGATCCGCAGAACGGGGATGTCTACGTATCGAGCCCCGCAGACAAAGCGATCGACGAGTTCAACGCAACCGGCGAATACATCGGCCAGATCGAAGGGTCGCACATCACTTCGCCGGGCTCGCTCTCGTTCACCCAATCGGGCGAACTCTATGTGACAAACGGCGCCATCATCGGCGGCGAAGACGTCGTCAAGCTTGATTCGAGCGGCGCTTACGTCTCCACGCTCGATGAAAGCGCTCCCGACTACGTCGCCGTAAATCCGGCCGACGGCAGGGTGTACGTGGCCGGGGGCAGCGAAGAAGAGGCCGCCGAATACGACTCGTCGGGCAAGCTCGTCTCGACCTTCGGCAAGAAACAGACCGGCACGGTCGCCGTGAGCGGCGCAACCGGCCGGATCTACGTGACCCAGTTCTACAGTCCGTCTGTCTACATGTACAGCAAGGCGATCGCGCTTCCGAACCCGGTGACCGGCGGCGCGAGCGAAGTCAAGGAACAAAGCGCGACGCTGCACGGCGAAGTGGAACCCGACCTCACGCTCGGCGGCTCGGGCGTCGAATCGTGTGGATTCGAATACGCCAGCGAATACACGCTGCACCACATCCAGCGGGTGAGCGTGCAAACGACCCGCGCTCCAGGCAGATTCAGGTTGTCGTTTGATGGCCAGAGCACGGGCTGGAGGGGCGAAGGCAAACTCGCCCCTGAATCGACGACGGTCACGGAAGTCGCGCAGGCGGAAGGCATGAATGGCCTGCCGCTAGTCGGCGAGGAAATCGAAGGATCTGCACCCGAATCTGGGATCAGGAGCGGCACCACGATCGTCTCCTACAACCCCAAAACGCGGGAAATCACCCTCTCGCAAGCCACCGAAGCAGCGGTGCCCGCCAAGAGCACGTCGCTGGACGCCGAGCTTCCCGCGGACGCGGCGCCCGAATTGATCAAGGATGCCCTGGAAGCGCCGGGTCCACCGCGCCGGGGAGTGATACCGACGCAGAGGATCGGCAGCGGCGACATCGCGGTGAGCGGGCCCGCGGGTGGGCCATGGACGGTCGAATTCACCGGGAGGCTCGCATCGGTGCCCGTACCGCTGCTGGAAATGGAACTGATTGCGTCCTCGGTCGAAGGTGGCGTCGAAGCGGACTGGTCGGCGGCCACCAAGGCGGCTTGCCAACCGTCCGCGCCTTACTCGGAAACCGAGCAGGTGGCGGCGCAAGCGAGCGGCCTCACTCCGGGCGCCACCTACCAGTACCGTTTGACGGCGGCCGACTCCGAAGGCCCCGCGACGGGCGAAACCAAGACCTTCACCACCTACGGGCCGCCCTCTGTCGATCGCGAATCTTCCGAAGCCCTGCAAACCGTTGCCGAGCTGAGGGCGCACATCGATCCACACGGATACGCCACGACCTGCCAACTGCAATACGTCAGTGACGCCGACTTCCAACAATCGCAGTGGGTCAACGCGACGACGATGCCCTGTCAACCCGAAGACTTGGGCTCGGGATTCGGCGATATCACCGCGAAGGTCAAAGTGCGCGGCCTGACCCGAGCAACGATCTACCACTATCGGTTCCTGGCGGCCAATCAGGCCGGCGCCGGCACCGCCTCGGGCGCAGCCTTTGAAACGTACGGCGTCCGCCACGTGTCGCTGGAATTCCTGAAGAACGCCATCACGACCTTCAACGGCAACGAGATCTGGCAAGCTGGAGAACTGGAACCGCTCCAGGCCGGCGCGCATCCATACGAACTCGTTACTACCGTGACGTTGAGCCACACCACGGAGTTCTCGACGTGCAGCGAAACATACGTTGGATTCCCGGCGCTGGGTTGCCCTGGCGAAATCGAAGTCGTGGGCAGCACGGCGGTCAACACCAAGGACATAAAGGTGGACCTGCCGCCGGGTGTGATCGGCAACCCCACGAGCCTGCCGAAGTGCAACCGGTATCTGGTGCAACTTTCGGAATGCCCACCCAACACGCAGGTGGGGATGATCGAAGTCTGGGTGGATTACCCATTGGCGCGCGGCAACCAGGTTTGGCCCCTACCCGACGAATACGAAACCGAAGAACTTGTCGGCAGACGCTACCTGGAGGGGATCTATAACGTCGAACCGGCGGGCGCGCACCCGGCCGAATTCGCGGCGTTTATCGAGGGTGAGGCCCCGGCCTGGATTCCCTTCGAAGTGCGGACGGGCAGCGATTACGGGATCACCGCAAACTCGATCGACCTGACCGACATCGGCGGCGGCATCTCGCGGGTACGGACGCGCGTTTGGGGCGTCCCCGCGGATCCTCGCCACAACGGGGAGCGAAGCTGCCCGGAAAGCGCTCACGGAAACTGCGCCGACACGGAACCCGAGGTTCCGCTGTTGATCAACCCGACATCCTGCGCGGGCCCTCTCAGAGTCACGGCGACCGCCGATTCGTGGCAGGAACCGGAACAGTACGCCACCAAGACGATTGAAATGCCGGCATTCACAGGGTGCGACAAGCTGCAGTTCGAACCGAACGTCGAAGCGCAACCGACGAGCACGGTCGGTGACTCGCCGAGCGGCTTGCACCTCGATCTCCACGTGCCGCAAGACGTGAACAAAGAAGGACACGAAGAACCAAATGGTCTCGCGACTGCAGATGTGCGAGACACAGAGGTGACGCTGCCCGCCGGCATGGTGGTCGATCCATCCTCGGCGGATGGGCTGCAGGCCTGCTCGGAAGCGCAGATCGGCTACCTGCCGCAGCGGAGCGCCGAAGAGGGCAGGCCGCAGTTCACGCCTGATCCTCCGGAATGCCCGAACGGGTCGAAGGTCGGCTCGGTCGAAGTCAACACGCCGCTGGTCTCGCATCCGTTGCTTGGGGGGTTGTATGTCGCCCAGCAGGACGCCAACCCGTTCAAGTCGCTGCTGGCGCTCTATTTCACTGTGTACGACGCGCAGACAGGCGTCGTGATCAAGCTGCCCGGCAAGGTCACTCTCGACCCCCAGACCGGACAGCTGACCACGACAGTCGATGAAGACCCGCAGTTGCCGTTCGATGATTTCAAGGTGAACCTGTTCCCTGGTTCGCGTGCGACGTTGACGACGCCGCTTGCGTGCGGTTCCTACATGACTACGACGGATCTTACGCCGTGGAGCGCACCGGAAGGCAGGGACGCGACACCGTCGAGTCCGTTCGGGATCGCGACAGAGCCCGGTGGCGGGGCATGTGTGAGCAGCGAAGCGCAGGCTCAGAACGGCCCCGGCTTTGAAGCGGGTACGGCGAGTCCCGTCGCGGGGAGCTACTCCACGTTCGTATTGAAGCTTTCTCGTGAAGATGGCTCGCAGCGCTTCGGTGCGTTGAATGTGACGTTGCCACCGGGGTTGATCGGAAAAGTCGTCGGTGTCGAACAGTGCCCGCAAGCCGATATCGAAGCTGCGCAGCGGCGCGGCCACGAAGGTGAAGGCGCGCTCGAGCGGAGCAACCCCTCGTGTCCGACGGGGTCTGAAGTGGGTGTCGTTCACGTCGGTGCGGGGTCGGGAGCGCCCTATTACGTCGCTGGTCATGCGTATTTCGCGGGCCCGTATCAGGGTGCGCCATTCAGTTTGGTGATTGTGACGCCGGCGGTCGCGGGGCCGCTCGATCTCGGGAGCGTGGTCGTCAGGGCGGGTCTCTATATCGATCGCGGCACGGCGCAGGTGACGGTCAAGAGCGATCCGTTCCCCACGATTCTGGATGGGATACCGCTCGACATTCGCGATATCGATGTTGAAATCAACCGGCGCGAATTCACGTTGAACCCGACGAGCTGCAATGTGATGGCTGTGAGCGGGGAAGAGAAGAGCGCGACCGGGCAGGTTGCGAGCTTGTCGTCTCGCTTTCAGGCTGGCGGGTGCACCAACCTTCCGTTCCAACCGTCGTTCACGGCCTCGACGCAGGGCATGACCAGCAAAGCCAGCGGGGCGAGCCTGACCGTAAAGGTCAATCCTCTGCCCGGGCAGGCGAACATCGCCAAAGTGGACCTGCAGTTGCCCAAGCAGCTCCCGGCGCGGCTGCCGACGCTGCAGAAAGCGTGCACCGAAGCGCAGTTCAACGCCAACCCCGGGGCCTGTCCGGAAGCGTCGTTCATCGGGAGCGCGACTGCGCACACCCCGATCCTGTCGAGTCCGTTGACGGGGCCGGCGATCCTCGTCTCGCACGGCAATGCGGGATGGCCGGATGTTGAGTTGGTGCTGCAGGGCGAAAACGGCGTGGAGATCGTCCTCGACGGTGCCACTCAGATCAAGAACAACATCACCTACTCCAAATTCGAAACTGTCCCCGACGCGCCGATCAGCAGCTTCGAAACGACGCTGCCCGAGGGCCCGCACTCGGTGTTGTACACCGATCAGCCGGAACGGGCGACCAGCAGCCTCTGCGGTCAGAAGCTGGAAATGCCCACCACGATCACCGGCCAGAACGGTGTTGTCGTCAAACAAACAACCGACATCGCGGTGACCGGCTGCTCGACCGCCAAGACGAAGCCCGTGACTCGCGCGCAGAAGCTCACGGCTGCGCTACAGCGGTGCCGGTCCAGGTTCAAGGGTCGGGGACGCCGCGGCAGACGGATTGCCTGCGAAAAGGCGGCCCGCGGGCTGTTTGGGGCTCACCCGAAGACCAGGCACGCGAAGAAAAAGAAGTAGGCGCACATGTTCCGCTCTCGGCGTTTGGGGTCTCGGCGTTGGAGGCCGGATCGGTTGGTGCGCTCGGCGTCGGCGCTCGCGCTGGTCGCTGCGGCCGCGGCGCTGGCGCCGGCGTCCCCCGCGTCCGCGGCGGGCGGCTCGTGGTGGCATCTCGACGTGGGGGCGCGGCCGTCGGTGCTGGCGCCGGGTTCGGAGGGAGAGATCGTGCTAAGCGCCGAGAATGTGGGGGAGGGGGTGGCGGACGGCCCGATCACGCTCGCGGATGTGCTCCCGTCTGGCGTGCGCGCGACTGGCATTTCAGGCAGCGAACCCAAGCGTGGCGGGGCGCTCGGGGAAACCGTTGCGCTCTCGTGCTCGCTTGCGCAGCTGAGCTGTGAAGCGGCGGGACGAATCGCTCCGTACGACGCGATTGAAGTGCGGATCGAGGTGCAAGTGTTGGCGGGCGCGCAGAGTGGGGAAGCTGACACGCTGAGCGTCTCCGGTGGCGGTGCGCCGAGCGCGCAGATCGCCCGTCCTGTCGCGATCGGGAGCGCAAGCGTTTTTGGGGTGGAAGGATATGAGCTTTCGGCCGAAGGCGAGGGTGGGGGGTCGGTGACGCAGGCGGGTGCGCACCCCTTTCAGGTGACAGGGTCGATCTTGCTGAACCAGGGGCCTGATGCGGCGCCGCTCACGAGCCAGCCGAGCGCCGCCGCCGCCGCGCCCGCGCGCGATGTCGTGGTGCGTCTGCCGCCGGGGTTGATCGCGAACCCGAGTGCGGTACCGCGGTGCCTCTCCTGGCAGCTCGCGGAAAGCGTGGGCGGCGCCGAACAGGACAGATGCCCGTACCAGAGCGCGGTAGGAGTCGCGTCGGTCACGTTCGATCAGCCGGGCGGCCTGGGAACTCGCACCGTGGCGACGCCGATATTCAACGTCGAACCTGAAGCCGGCGAACCGGCGCGCTTCGGCTTCTTCGTCCCGATCGAGGGCGTGCCGGTGAACCTGACCACGAGCGTGCGCTCATCAGAAGATTGGGGTGTGGATATCTCCTCCGCTGAAATCCCCGATAACGCGGGCATATCGAGTGTGCGCGTGACGTTCTGGGGCGTTGCGGGCTCAGCCACCCACGACAATGCGCGCGGCTGGGGGTGCCTCGCGGAAGCGCGAGGTCGCTCTGACATCTACGAAGCGTGCACCCACTTCGAAGAGCAGGAACCGCCCGCCTTCGTGACGCTGCCGACCTCGTGCACTTCCTCGCTCTCATCGAGTCTGCAAGCGGACTCCTGGGAAGCGCCTGGCGCCTATGTGAGCCTCCTTGCGAGCGAACCGCTGCAGGCGCTCTCGGGCTGTGCCAACGTGCCGTTCTCCCCGACGATCTCGACGACGACCACCACCGCCTCGGCCTCCTCGCCGTCGGGCTTCTCTTTCGATCTGAGCTTCGCCAGAGAAGGTCTCACGAGCGGCACAGGCATCGCCCAGTCAAACCTTGAGGATACGGTCGCAAGCCTCCCCGAAGGGCTCACGATCGACCCCTCCGCCGGCGTCGGACTGGGCGCTTGCACCGAAGCGCAGTACGCGCAAGAGGCGCTCGGCTCCCCGCCTGGCGCGGGGTGCCCGGAAGACTCCAAGCTCGGAACGGTGGAAGTCGAAACGCCGCTGCTGTTCACGACGGTGTATGGGACTCTGTATCTCGCGCAGCCATACGAGAACCCGTTCAAATCGTTGATCGCGCTGTATGTGGTCGCGAGGAGCCGGGCGGAACGGGGGATCATCGTCAAGCTCGCCGGCCGGGTCAGCGCCGATCCCGCCACCGGGCGGCTCACCGTGAGCTTCGAAGGCGATCCGCCGCTGCAGTTCGAGCGCTTCAACTTCCATTTCCGCGAAGGGGCGCAGGCACCGCTGATCACCCCGGCGACCTGCGGGTCCTATACCACCACCGCGCAGCTCACCCCGTACTCCGCGCCGGAAAGCTCGCTCACGGATACAGCGTCGTTTCAGGTGACGTCGGGCTCGGAAGGCTCCGCGTGCCCGAACGGGCTGCCCCCGTTCGCTCCGAGTATCAAGGCGGGCACGCTCGACTCGCAGGCGGGGGTGTTCAGCCCGTTCTATGTCGAACTGGCGCGCACGGACGCGATGAGCGAGATCTCGACGTTTTCCGCGAGCCTGCCCCAAGGCCTCACGGCCAATCTGTCGGGTGTGCCGTTCTGCTCGGAAACCGACATCGAACGGGCGCGCACCAAGACCGGCGCCCAGGAGCAAGCCGAACCCTCGTGCCCGTCCGCCAGCCTGATCGGACACACGCTCGTGGGCACCGGTGTCGGCGCGGTGCTCGACTATGTGCCGGGACGGCTGTACATGTCTGGCCCCTTTCACGGCGACCCTTTGTCGGTGGTGTCGATCACCTCGGCGGTGGTCGGCCCGTTCGACCTCGGCACGATCGTGATCCGCTTCGCGCTGCACATCGACCCCTACACCGCCAGGGTTTCGATCGACCCGACCGGCTCGGAACCGATCCCCACGATCATCGACGGGATCGTCACGCACGTGCGCAACATCCGCGTCTCGATCGACCGTCCCGACTTCACGCTCAACCCCACCGCCTGCCAACCCGCGCCGACCGCGAGCACTCTCACCAGCCCACAGGCACAGACCGCGACCATCACCACACCATTCGCGCCCAACGACTGCGACGAACTGAAGTTTCAAACCCAAGTTCACCGCCTCCGCCGGCGGGCGCACCAGCCGCATCGACGGAGCCAGCCTCTCAGTGAAGCTCACCAACCCGATCAAGCTCGGCTCCGAGGCCAACATCAAGACCGTCCGCGTCGAACTCCCCGAGCAACTCCCCTCACGCTTGCCGACCCTGCAGAAAGCGTGCACCGAAACGCAGTTCAACGCCAACCCGGCCGGCTGCCCACCGGCGTCGACGATTGGGCATGCCACCGCGATCACGCCGATCATCCCCGAACCGCTCAGCGGCCCCGCGATCTTCGTCAGCCACGGCGGCGCCGGCTGGCCCAGCCTCGTGCTCGTGCTCCAGGGCTACGGCGTCACAATCGACCTCGTTGGCACGACTCACATCAGCCCCCAAGGGGTCACCAGCACCACCTTCCAAGCGGTGCCCGACGAGCCGGTCCAGAGCTTCCAGATGACGCTCCCCAAAGGCCCCTACTCCGCCCTCACCGCCCTCGGAAACCTCTGCCATCCCACCACTACCTTGACAGTCAAGCGGCGCGTCACAGTCAAACACGGGCACACCCGCCGCCTCACCCGCCGCGTCAAACAGACCCGGCCAGCGACACTCATCATGCCCACCACCTTCACCGCACAAAACGGCGCGACCGTACGGCAGAACACGAAGATCTCGGTCACCGACTGCCCGAAGGCGAAGAAGCCCGAGCACAAGAAGAAGGGCAAGGCCGGAAGAAGGGGCAAGACGGCCGCCGGGGGGAAGCGGAAGCAGAAATAGGGGTGAAATGTGGCGGCTTTCTCGGGCACTCGTGGCGCATGTATGGCGCGCGGCGACGCGAGCGACGATGCCGGGCGCTCCGGCGGTGGTCGTGACGGCGTAGGCGGCGGGCGCCCGGACGGCGCGCAGAGCGGCAGCTTGGATCGAGACGGCCAAGACGGAGTGCTCACCCGCGCGCGGGTGAGCGAGCTTCAGCGCGCGCGGGTCCTCGCGGCGGTGACCGAGGTGGTGCGCGAGCGCGGCGTGCGAGGCGTTGCGGTCGCGCCCATCGTCGCCCGCTCGGGCGTGTCGCGTCGCACCTTCTACGAGCAGTTCGACGATTGCAATGACTGCCTACGGGCAGCGTTTGAGCATGCGGTGGGGCGCGCCGCCGAGACGGTGTTGCCGGCCTACGAGGCCGCGGGCGGCTGGCGGGAGAGGATCGGTGCCGGCCTCGAGGCGGCGCTCGATTTCCTCGACGCCGAGCCCGAGATGGGCGCCCTCTGTGTCGTCGACGCGCTCGCGGCGGAAGGCGCGGTGCAGGAGCGCCGCACGCGTGTTGTAGACATCCTGGTCGACGCCGTGCACGAGGGTGGACGCACCAAGCCCTCCGCCGCCGCGCGTGGCGCGAAGAGGAACGGCGGTCCACCCGCCCTGGACTCCGCCGGCCGGAGTTCACCGAGGCGCCCTCCGCGGATCGTCGCCGAGGGCGCCGTGGGGGCGGTGCTCGCGGTGATCCACGCGCGCATGACCGCCGCCGACCCCAGGCCGTTGAGCGGCCTGCTTGGCCCACTGACGAGCATGATCGTGCTGCCCTACCTTGGTCCTGACGTGGCCGAGCGCGAGTTCGCGCGCCGCCCACCCCGGCGCAGGGCCGCGCCGTCGCCGAGGCCGGGCGGCAACCTGTTGCGCGAGCTGGACATGCGCCTCACCTATCGCACGGTCCGTGTGCTGCTGGCCGTTGCCGAGCTGGGAGCGCTGGGACCGCGTCCCTCCGGCCGGCAGATCGCCGACGCCTCGGGCGTCACCGATCCCGGTCAGATGTCAAAGCTCCTCTGGCGCCTGGCGCGCCTCGGCCTGATCACCAACGAAACCCCCGCTCTCGCGCGCGGTGAGGCAAACGCCTGGAGCCTCACCCCGAAGGGTCGCGAGATCGAACACGCGATCCGCGCGCAGGCCGGCCTCTGAGGAGCGGCGGCGCGCGGGGCCATGCGCGAATCCCCCCGCGGATTGGGGTCAAGCATCAAGATGCCTAACCGGTATGCTTTGATGCTATGCGAACGACGGTCCGGCTCGACGATGACCTGCTGGCGGAAGCGAAGCAGCGTGCGGCGGCCGATCGCACGACGTTGGGGTCGCTGATCGAAGACGCGCTCAGGCGGGCGCTTGCTCAGCGCTCCGCGGAGCGGGCTGGGCGCGTCACGATACGTCCGTTCGGGGATGCTCAGACGCTCCCCGGCGTGGACCTGGATGACTCGGCCGCGCTGCGCGACCTGATGGACGGCCTGCGCTGATCCTGCCCGACGTCAATGTGCTCGTGTACGCCCACCGCGGGGGCACGCCCGAGCATGAGCGAATCGGTGCGTGGCTGGAGACGGTGCTGGGCGGCGATGCCCAGTTCGGCCTCTCGAGCCTGGTGTTGAGTGGAGTGCTGAGAGTGGTGACCCATCCACGCGTGTTCGCGCGGCCGACCCCCATCAAGACCGCGCTGGAGTTTGTGGAGTCGCTGCGCGGCAGCCCGAACTGTGTGGAGGTGGCGCCGGGACCGCGCCACTGGAAGATCTTCATCGAGCTCTGCCATACGACGGGCGCCACGGGCAATCGCGTCCCCGACGCCTATCTCGCCGCTCTGGCGATCGAGTCGGGAAGCGAATGGATCACCACCGACCGGGGCTTCGCCCGTTTCGACGGTCTCCGCTGGCGCCACCCCATCCCCGGGTGAGGGAGCCTCACTCATGCTCGCGCGCGGCTCGCCAGGCGGCGGCCAGGCGGCCGGCCATCGTGTGCCGAAAGTACTTCACCTTGACCGAAGTCCGGTCGAGCGAACCCTCAGCGGCGACATCGCCGGTGCTTACGTCGTCAAGGAGCGTGTCGCCTTGACAGTCTTGTCGTCGACTTCGAGCTCGCGCCCGAGCGCGGCGTAGTTCACCATCGCGCTCGTGCGCGCGGCGAGCAGTCGCAGCAGCTGCTCGAGCTTGGAGGAGCCGATCCGCACTTCCCCGATCTCGGGCAGGTTGCGACCGAGAACCGTCTGCACATAGGATCGAAAGTAACGCGTGCGCTGGCGGGGGGCGCGGGCCCCGGGGAAGCCCCCCGCGAGGACGAGAAATCCGGAATAGTATGACCGACCAATCCGGAATATAGCTACCGCCGAGAGGCGAGCTGCTCGCCGAAGTTGCGAACCTAAGTCGGTGATCTCGCCGTGCTCAAGCCCGGTGCTCGGCCTCGGTGAGGGCGGCGATGTCCGCGAGGTCCACCGGCCTGCCGCTGGCGCGCTTCATCCGGATCAGATCGTCGCGGCCGGCGATCGGGATCGAGCGGTTGCCCACCGCAATCACGAGCGCGCGCTCGCGCAGCTCGGAGAATGGGGCGGCGCCCGGCGCGTCGTGCAGCACGTCGATGTTGCCGTGGGGTGTGGAGAGCTGCCACAGCGTTGCCCGCGGCAGCATCTGCGCGTCGATCGGCAGCTTCTCGCTGCCGGGGTTCAGCACGCGCGCGTCGAGCTCGGCGAGCGCCGCCGCCAGGCGCTTGAGATTCCGCGGGTTGGGGGCGGGGATCAGATCGACGTCGTTGGTCATCCGCACGTGGCCGTGAACCTGCACCGCCAGGCCGCCGACCAGGACGTAGTCCACTCGATGGGCGTCGAGCACGGCGAAGATCCGCTCGGGGTCGAGTGGCGGAGTCTCACTCATGCTCGCGTGCGGCCCGTCCGGCGGCGGCCAGGCGTGCGGCCATCCGGTTCCACGAGACCGCCAGCTCGAACCGTTCCTCGGGCGTGCGCGCGAGCGTGCTCGTCATGTGAACCGGATCCCAGTCGGCCCGCAGCCGCCGCGCGCTCAGCACCGGCTCCTCGCCCATCGCGACCATCAGCTCGCGCAGCGTCGCAAACGTAGGTGACACCACGCCGCGCTCGATCCGGCTCACCGCCGCCTGCGTGGTCCCCGCGCGCAGCGCCAGCCGCCGCTGACTCAGACCAAGGCGCTCCCGCGTGGAGCGGACCAGCTCTCCGGGCCCCATGATGTCATAAATGATATCATCTTTGCTCATGTGACCGGGGACGCAGAACCATCATACGTCCTGCGAGTATGTTATACTACTACCATGAGTAAGCGTCTGCAGGTGGTGGTCGGGGACGATGAGCTCGAGCGCTACCAGCGCACGGCCGAGGCGACTGGGCAGACCGTCTCGGAGTGGGTGCGCCAGGCGCTCAGGGAGGCCGAACGCAAGACCTCCAGCGGCGACGTCGAGGCCAAGCTGGCTGCCATTCGCAAGGCCGCGAGCTACCGTTTCCCAGTGGACGACATCGACACGATGCTGGCCGAGACCGAGTCCGGGCGTCTGGCGGAAATCGAGGCCGGGCTCGCGGGCGACGTGTGATCTTCGTCGACGCTAACGTCCCCATGTACGTCATGGGGAACGACGAGCGCCTGCGGATCGACGCCCGGCTCGCAGTCGAGCGGCAGATCGCCGAGCGGCGGCGGCTGGTCACGAGCAGCGAGGTCTTCCAGGAGGTTCTCCACCGCTATGTCTCGATCGGTCGCCGCGACGCCCTTGAGCCCGCATTCGAAACCCTGCGGGGGCTCGTCGATGACGTATTCGCCGTCGAGGAGCCCGACGTGTTCGCGGCGAAGGATCTCCTTCACGCGCACCCGCGGCTCTCCGCCCGCGACGCCCTGCACGCGGCGGTCATGCGCCGCCGCGGAATCACGGAGATCCTCAGCTTCGACCGGGGCTTCGACCAGCTGAGCGGGATCAAGCGGCTTCCGTAGCCGGGCACGGAGGCCCGACGCTCAGGCGGACGTTACGGCGACCACCGCGCGCGGACGCTCCCATCCCCACTCCCATTGCTCCCGTGCGCCGGCACCGTCGGAGACAGCGCCGGGGGACTCCATCCTCCCGCCCGCCAGCCCCGCGTGTAAAGAACCGGCGGGAACGCGACCGCTGGGCGCAAACCGCGCTAGACTTGCGGGACCTCGCGCCAGGCGGGGTTTTTCTTCGCCTGGGGCAAACCTTTTGCACACCACCACGCTTGGAAGACTGGGACCCACATGGCCCGCGGAGACGTACGCATCGCAGTCACGCTCGCTTGCGAGGAGTGCAAGCGGCGTAACTACCAGACCAACAAGAGCAAGCGCAACAACCCCGATCGGATCTCCCTGCGCAAGTACTGCCGCTGGTGCCGCCGGCACACCGGGCACCGGGAGACCCGCTAGCGCGGGAGCGCGCTGTGGCCCGTGACCGTAAACGCGCCAAGCAGCGTCGGGAACGGCGTGCCCCGCGGGGTGCGCCCACGCCCGCGCACGCCGAGCTCCACCGGGCCGATCTGCCCGGTGCGCTCGAGCACGCCTCGGGTGAGGTGGACGAGTTCGACGCCGCGCTCATCGCCGGCGCGGGCGGCGTGCCGATGCCCGCGGACGGGGTCTCCGAGGACGCCGAGGACGGCAACGGCTCGGCCCCCGGAGAGCGCAAGGCGCGCGTCAGCGAGTCCGAAGACGAGGCCGCGGCCAACATCGAGCCCGAGCGGGCGCTGCCCGAGCTGTTCCTCGGCGGCGCCCACATCGAGACCGCCCCTGCCGGTGCCCCTGCTGGTGCCGGTGGCAGTGGTCGGGGCGGCCGCGGCGGCGGCGTCGCGCTGGAGCCAGCCGAAGAGGGCAGCGGCGGAGACGAGATCGAGCGGGTCGCCGAGCGCCGCGAACACAAGCGCTCGCTGCCGGCTCGCGCCGTCGCCTTCCTGCGTGCCTCCTGGGCGGAGCTGCAGCGCGTACAGTGGCCCGATCGCCCGCAGGTCTCGCAGGCCACGGCGGTCGTGCTCGGCTTCGTTGCGGTCGCCGGCGTCTATCTTGGCGCGGCCGACTGGGTGGCGCAGAAGATAGTCAATTTTATTCTCTAGCGCCCATGTACATCAACCCTCCCGATAGGCCCTCCTAGGAGCCCCGTGAATGTTTCGCTGGTACGTCGTCAACACATATTCCGGACACGAGAACAAGGTCAAGCACAACCTTGAACACCGTGTCGTCTCGCTCGGCCAGCAGCGCGCCGTGCGCAACGTCGTTGTCCCCACCGAAGCCGTTTCGGAGATGAAGGACAACCAGAAAATCACCGTGGAGAAGCGCACGATGCCCGGCTACGTGCTCGTCAACATGGAGCTCAACGAGGATTCGTGGGGCGTCGTCAAGGGCACCCCCGGCGTCACCGGCTTCGTTGGCGCCGCCCAGGAGCCGGTGCCGCTGACCCAGGTCGAGGTCGATCGCCTGCTGCACAAGGAGGTCGCCACGGCACCGCGCACGCGCGCCCAGTTCGCGATCGGCGAGACCGTCAAGGTGGTCTCCGGGCCGCTGTCGGACTTCTCCGGCGAGATCTCCGAGATCAACGACGACGCCGCCAAGCTCAAGGTCCTGGTATCAATCTTCGGCCGGGAGACTCCGGTGGAGGTGGGGTTCGACCAGGTGAAAAAGCTGTAAGGATGCTGTTCCGGCCGGCGCATGCGCCGGCCGGCGAACGGGCGCATGCGCCCGTTCGAGGACGGGCACATGTGCCCGTCCCAGGGGAGCGCACATGTGCGCTCCCCCCGATCGGCGCTTGCGCCGATCGGCCATCGCTTTGAAAGTCATGCCCCGTGGGCAACCGATAGGGATAATCTTCACAAAATGGCCAAGAAGGTTCTGACAACAATCAAGCTGCAGGCGCGCGCCGGGCAGGCATCCCCCGCCCCGCCGGTCGGCCCCGCGCTGGGGCAGCACGGCATCAACATCATGGAGTTCTGCAAGGCCTTCAACGCCCAGACGCAGAGCGAAACGGGCACGATCGTGCCGGTCGTGATCACCGTCTACGAGGACCGCTCGTTCACGTTCGTCACAAAGACGCCCCCCGCCGCCGTGCTGATCCGCGAAGCGCTGCGGATCGAGAAGGGCTCCGGCGAGCCCCACCGCACGAAGGTCGGCAAGCTGACCCGTGCGCAGCTGGAGGCCATCGCCGAGCGCAAGCTGCCCGATCTCAACGCGCACGACGTCGAGCACGCTTCGCGGATCATCGCGGGGACCGCTCGCTCGATGGGCGTGGAGGTGGAGGCGTAATGGCCACCCACTCCCGCCGCCACGCCGACGCCCGCGCGAAGGTCGACCGCGAGCGCGACTACCTCCCGGCCGAGGCGATCGCGCTCGTCAAGAGTCTTGCCGCCGCCAAGTTCGACGAGTCGGTCGAGGTGCACATCCGCACCGGCCTCAACGTCCGCCACGCCGACGAGCAGCTGCGCGGCACGATCGCGCTGCCCAACGGCCTCGGCCGCGACGTCAAGGTCGCCGTCTTCGCCCAGGGCGCCAAGGTTGCCGAGGCTGAAGCGGCCGGCGCCGACGTGGTCGGCGGCGAGGACCTCGCGCAGCGGATCCAGGAGGGCTTCGACGAGTTCGACGTCGCGATCGCCACGCCCGACCTGATGGCGGTCGTCGGGCGCCTCGGGCGGATCCTCGGGCCATCCGGCAAGATGCCCAACCCGAAAGTCGGCACGGTCACGATGGACGTCGCCAAAGCGGTGCAGGAGTCCAAGTCCGGCAAGGTCGAGTACCGCACCGACCGCACCGCGATCGTCCACCTCGTGATCGGCAAGGCCTCCTTCGACGAGCGCCAGCTGCTCGAGAACTACGCCGCCGTCGTGGAAGAGATGATCCGCGCCAAGCCCTCCGCCGCCAAAGGCCGCTACCTGCGCACCATCACGCTCGCCTCCACCATGGGCCCCGGCGTGAAAGTCGACCCTTCCCGCACCCGCGATATCGTTGAGGAGGGCTCGCCTGCGGCAGTCGCCGCCTAAGCGCGCTCTTTCAACGGCAACCTAAGACCCCCGGCCGCTGTCGCAGCAGAAGCCCGGGACAGGAGCCACAGTGAACCGAGACCAAAAGGCCGCGGCGATCGCCGAGATCGCCGCCGACATCGAGAGTTCCCAGGCGGTATTCGCCGTTGACTACCGCGGCATCTCCGTGCCCCAGGCGGCCGAGCTGCGCGCCAAGCTGCGCGAGGCCGACGCGGTCTTCCGCGTCGTCAAGAACTCGCTCTCCGAACGCGCCGCCGACCAGACCGGGGCGGAGGATCTCAAGCCGCTGCTGCAGGGGCCCACGGCGCTGACATTCGTGCGCGGCGACGCGGCGCTGGCCGCGAAGGCGATCGCCGACTACGCGCGTCTCACCCAGCTGCTGCCCTTCAAGGGTGGCGTGATGGAAGGCGTCGCGCTCGACCCCGACCAGCTGCGGGCGATCTCGCGCCTGCCCTCGCGCGAAGTGCTCTACGGGCAGCTCGTCGGCGTTGTCGCCTCGCCCATCTCAGGACTTGTGCGCACCCTTAACGCGCTGCTCGGCGGCCTCGCCGTGGCGCTCGGCCAGGTGCACGACCAGAAGCAGAGTGCGGGGGGAGGGTCTTCGAGCCCCCTCCCTGAAGATCAAAACGAAACTTCAACCGAAGGAGACTGAACGATGGCAACCAGCACCCAGGATTGGATCGAGGAGCTCAAGGGCATCTCCGTGCTCGAGCTCGCCGAGCGCATCAAAGCGCTTGAGGAGGAGTTCGGCGTCTCCGCCGCGGCCGTGGCCGCGCCCGTCGCGGCAGCCGCCGGTGGCGGCGGCGAGGCGGCCGCCGAAGAGGAAGGCCCCTCCACCGTGGACGTCGTGCTCACCGGAGCCGGCGACAAGAAGATCCAGGTGATCAAGGTCGTGCGCGCCGCCACCGGACTCGGTCTGAAGGAGGCCAAGGCGCTCGTCGACGAGGCCCCCAAGCCGGTCAAGGAGGGCATCGAGAAGGACGAGGCCGACAAGCTCAAGCAGGAACTGGAGGAGGCCGGGGCGTCCGTCGAGCTGAAGTAGCGGGCGCGGGCGAGGCGCCCGTATCGCCCCTGAGTAGCGGGCGCGGGCGAGGCACCCCGGGCGAGGCACCCGTATAGCCATTGCAATAGGGCGGGGTGTTGAACAAAAAATTAAAAGGCCGTGCGCAATGGCTATCGGGTTCTGAATTTTTTATAACAACCACCAGCCCTACCTGTGCATACTATCGCTATACCTAGCACCAAGTCTCCAGAGCAACGGAGCGGTATGCGCTCAAAACTGACCGGGCGCGCTCGCCCCCGCTCTGGGGCGTCTTTACCCGCGCCTAACAAATCAGCGGATTTTCCGGTAGAATCACGCCCGCTGGCCGATAGCCGCAGCCGCCTCAGAGGCATGGAGACCGCGCCACATACGCGGTTTTCCGGAGGCGGGGTCCGTGAGCGCTGGCTGCCCACTTGAGGGTGGCGGTGGCGTGTGCTATCTTGACGGGTCGCGCTTGCGCCTGACCGCTCTGACCGCTGTTTGCACCCGTTTGTGTTGTCTCTCTCCTCGAAGGAGTCTTCCTTGGCTGCTGCTGATGCCCTCCGGACGCGCCGCACATTCGCGCGTCTGAACAAGTCGTGCGACGTACCCAACCTGATCGATATCCAGCGCCGCTCCTTTGAGTGGCTCACCGACCCGCAGAAGGGTGGTCTGCGGGAGACGATCGACGACATCTCGCCGATCGAGGACTACACCGGCAACCTTGCCGTCCAGTTCGGCGAGATCGCCTTCGACGAGCCCGTGGCCTCGCTCGAACAGTGCCGCGAGAAGGATCTGACCTTCGCGCGCCCGCTCACCGTCACGGTCGCCTTCATCAACCGCGAGACGGGCGAGATCCGCGAGCAGTCGGTGTTCATGGGCGACTTCCCGTGGATGACCGAGCGCGGCACGTTCGTGATCAACGGCACCGAGCGCGTGGTCGTCACGCAGCTGGTGCGCTCCCCCGGGGCCTACCTGATGGAGCCCAAGGACCGCGAGAAGCAGGTCTTCATCGCCAACCTGATGCCCGCCCGCGGCTCGTGGCTGGAGCTGGAGATCGACAAGAAGGGCAAGGTCTACGTCCGCATCGACCGCAAGCGCAAGCTGCCCGTCACGGTGCTGCTGCGCGCGATGGGCTACGCCGCCGATGAGGAGATTCTGCGGATCTTCGAGAACTCCCACTACATCGCCAACACCCTGGACTCCGACACCGAGGTGACGCGCACCGAAGAGGGCGCGCTGATCGAGCTGTTCAAGAAGCAGCGCCCCGGCGAGCCGCCCAGCGTCGAGAACGCCAAGGCGCTGCTCAACCAGCTGTTCTTCGACCCCAAGCGCTACGACCTCACGCGCGTGGGGCGCTACAAGCTCAACTCGCGCCTCAGCCAGCAGACCGACCTCGACGTGCGCACGCTCACCAAGGACGACATCGTCGCGCTGATCAAGGAGCTGGTGTCGCTGCCCAAGCGCCTCGGCATGCCCGAGAAACCGGAACTCGAAATCAAGGACTACGCCGCGGAGGCGATGTCCATGCCGCGCGAGCCCGTCGCCGACCACCTCGACGAGTACGAGCACTTCGGCAACCGCCGCCTGCGCACCGTCGGCGAGCTGATCCAGGAGGCCTTCCGCATCGGCCTCTACCGCATGGAGCGCGTCGTGCGCGAGCGCCTCACCACCGAGGACGCCGACACCATCACGCCGCAGACGATCATCAACATCCGCCCCGTGGTGGCGGCGCTGAAGGAGTTCTTCGGCTCCTCCCAGCTCTCGCAGTTCATGGACCAGACCAACTCGCTCGCCGGGCTCACCCACCGCCGCCGCCTCTCGGCGCTCGGCGCCGGCGGCCTCACGCGCGAGCGCGCGCCGATCGAGGTGCGCGACGTGCACCCCACCCACTACGGGCGCATGTGCCCGATCGAGACCCCCGAGGGGCCCAACATCGGCCTGATCGGCTCGCTCTCCTCGTTCGCCGAGGTCTCCGAGCACGGCTTCGTCACCACCCCCTACCGGGTCGTCAAGGATGGTGTGGTCACCGAGGAGATCGTGCGCCTGGACGCCACCCAGGAGGAGGAGCAGCTGATCGCCCAGGCCAACACGCCCGTGGAGGAGAAGACCGGCAAGTTGAAGGGCAGCGAAATCCTCTGCCGCACGCAGGCCGGCCAGTACGTCACGGTCGGCCCCAAGGACGTCGATCTGGTGGACGTCTCGCCCGAGCAGATCTGGTCGGTCGCCACGGCGATGATCCCCTTCCTCGAGCACGACGACGCCAACCGTGCGCTGATGGGCTCCAACATGCAGCGCCAGGCGGTGCCGCTGTTGAAGGCCGACGCGCCGCTGGTCGGCACCGGCATGGAGCGCCGCGCGGCGCTCGACACCGGCGACGTGCTGCTGGCGGGCAACGGCGGCACCGTCGAGTTCGTCGACGCCACCCAGATCGTCGTGCAGAGGAGCGACGGCAAGAAGGACGAGTACGAGCTGCAGAAGTTCATGCGCTCCAACCAGGGCACCCTGATCCACCAGAAGCCCCGCGTGAACGCGGGCGAGAAGATCAAGGCCGGCAACGTGCTCGCCGACGGGTCCTCCACCGACAAGGGTGAGATGGCGCTCGGTAAGAACCTGATGGTCGCCTTCATGTCCTGGGAGGGCTACAACTTCGAGGACGCCATCATCCTCTCCAAGCGCCTCGTGCAGGACGACGAGCTCACCTCGATCCACATCGAGGAGTACGAGATCGACGCCCGCACCACGAAGCTCGGCGAGGAGGAGATCACCCGCGACATCCCCAACCGCTCGGAGGAGTCGCTGCGCAACCTCGACGACCGCGGCATCGTGCGCGTCGGCGCCGAGGTGCTCTCCGGCGACCTGCTCGTCGGCAAGGTCACGCCCAAGGGCGAGACCGAGCTGACCGCCGAGGAGAAGCTGATCCGCGCGATCTTCAAGGAGAAGGCGCGCGAGGTCCGCGACACCTCGCTGAAGGTGCCCCACGGCGAGGGTGGCGTGGTGATCGACGTGAAGACCTTCTCGCGCGACGCCGGCGACGATCTGCCCCCGGGCGTCAACGACCTGGTGCGGGTGTTCGTCGCCAAGAAGCGCAAGATCTCCGAGGGCGACAAGCTCGCGGGCCGCCACGGCAACAAGGGTGTGATCTCGAAGATCGTGGACGTGCAGGACATGCCGTTCCTGGAGGACGGCACACCCGTGGACGTGATCCTCAACCCGCTCGGCGTGCCCTCGCGCATGAACGTCGGGCAGATCCTCGAGACCCATCTCGGCTGGGCCGCGGCGCAGGGCTGGTACGACGACGGCACCGACGCCTACCGCGAAGCCAGCGGGGAACGCAAGAACGGCGGTCCCACCCGCGTGTACGTCTCCACGCCCGTGTTCGACGGTGCCACCGTCGAAGACGTCGACCAGGCGCTGGTCAAATGGCAGGACGAGCACACCGGGCGGATCCGCATGGACGTCGACAAGAGCCGCCGCCCCGGCGAGCAGGCCTCGGGCAAGATGACGCTGTTCAACGGCCGCTCCGGCGAGCCGTTCGCCGAGCAGGTGACGGTCGGCTACATGTACATCCTGAAGCTGCTGCACCTCGTCGACGACAAGATCCACGCGCGCTCCACCGGCCCCTACTCGCTGGTCACCCAGCAGCCGCTGGGCGGCAAGGCGCAGTTCGGCGGCCAGCGCTTCGGCGAGATGGAGGTGTGGGCGCTGGAGGCGTTCGGCGCCGCCTACACGCTGCAGGAGATGCTGACCATCAAGTCCGACGACACCGTCGGGCGCGTGAAGGCCTACGAGGCGATCGTCAAGGGCGAGAACATCGCCGAGCCCTCGATCCCCGAGTCCTTCAAGGTGCTGCTCAAGGAGATGCAGTCGCTGGCGCTCGACGTCAACGTGGTCTCCGAAGAAGGCCAGCGCGCGGAGATGCGCGACGAAGACGACGACCTGCTGCGCGCCGCCGAGGAGCTCGGCATCGATCTGTCGGGAGTGCGCGCGCCGGCGCCCGACGCCGCCGATGAGGCGGTCGAGGGCGATGACGACACCGACGTCGGCGAGGCCGCGGGACAGCCCGCGGGCGAGGGTGAGGGCGCGCAGGTTGAGGACGCCGACGCCGACTCCGCCGAGGAGCTCGAGGAGGTCGAGGAAGACCTTGGCGTGGAGGAGCTGCTGGCCGACGGGGCCGGCATCGACCTGGAGGCCGTGCTCGGTGAGGGAGCGCTCGAGGTGGATCTGGCAGAGGGGGTCGAGGAGAGTTGAGCAGAGAGGGCAGGCACCAACCGACAGCGAGCCACACGCACAACGCACCAGAGACGCAGTACGCAGTAGTTACACCCGCGAGCGAAAGCGCTAAAGCATGATCGACATCAATAATTTCGACGCCATCGAGATCGGCCTCGCCTCCTCCAAGCAGATCCGCGGCTGGAGCTCCGGCGAGGTGACCAAGCCCGAGACGATCAACTACCGCACGCTCAAGCCCGAGAAGGACGGCCTCTTCTGCGAGCGCATCTTCGGCCCCACCAAGGATTGGGAGTGCTACTGCGGCAAGTACAAGCGCGTGCGCTACAAGGGCATCGTGTGCGAGCGCTGCGGCGTGGAGGTCACGCGCTCGAAGGTGCGCCGCGAGCGCATGGGCCACGTCGACCTGGCCGCGCCCGTCAGCCACATCTGGTTCTTCAAGGGCGTCCCCTCGCGGATCGGCTACCTGCTCGACATGGCTCCCAAGGAGCTCGAGAAGGTGCTGTACTTCGCCGCTTCGATCGTCACCTGGGTCGACGATGAGGCGCGCACGAAGGATCTCGACACGCTGGAGGTGGAGGTCAACAAGGTGCTCGACTCCTACACCGCCGAGCGCGAGGAGCGGGTGCTGGAGCTGCGCGAGTCCCTGGAGCGCCGCGAGAAGTACCTGCAGAGCGGCAAGCAAACCGGCTTCTCCGACGAAGACCACCTGTGGGCCGACTCGCTGGACGTCAACCTCAACAAGCTCTCCGACGAGGATCGCGAGAAGCTGCTCAAGGAGCTGCGCAAGGCCTTCGAGGCCGACATCGCCGACACCGAAGCCTACATCGAGGATGCCGCCGAGCGGATGCGCAACGTGTGGGAGCTGTTCAAGACGATGGAACCCAAGCAGATCGAGCACGACGAGACCACCTTCCGCGAGCTCAAGGAGCGCTTCGGCTCGCCCTACGGCTTCGGCGAGTACTTCCGCGGCGGGATGGGCGCGGAAGCGATCCGCGACCTGCTCCAGCAGGTGGACCTCGAGGCCGAACGGGTGGAGCTCGAGGATCAGGTGAAGACCGCCAAGGGCCAGAAGCAGGCGCGCGCGGTCAAGCGCCTGAAGGTCGTCTCCGCCTTCCTGCAGTCCGGCAACCGGCCCGAGCAGATGGTGCTGGACGCCGTCCCGGTGATCCCACCGGAGCTGCGCCCGATGGTGCAGCTGGACGGCGGGCGCTTCGCCACCTCCGACCTCAACGACCTCTACCGGCGCGTAATCAACCGCAACAACCGCCTCAAGCGGCTGCTCGACCTTGGTGCTCCCGAGATCATCGTCAACAACGAGAAGCGCATGCTGCAGGAGGCCGTCGACGCGCTGTTCGACAACGGCCGCCGCGGCCGTCCGGTCACCGGTCCCGGCAACCGCCCGCTGAAGAGCCTCTCCGACATGCTCAAGGGCAAGCAGGGCCGCTTCCGCCAGAACCTGCTGGGCAAGCGCGTGGACTACTCCGGGCGCTCGGTGATCGTCGCCGGCCCCTACCTGAAGCTGCACCAGTGCGGGCTGCCGAAGATCATGGCGCTGGAGCTGTTCAAGCCGTTCATCATGGCGCGGCTGGTGGAGCGCAAGTCCGCCCAGAACATCAAGGCCGCCAAGAAGATGGTGGACTCGATGATCGGCGAGGTGTGGGACGTGCTCGAGGAGGTCATCCACGAGCACCCGGTGCTGCTCAACCGCGCGCCCACGCTGCACCGCCTGGGCATCCAGGCGTTCGAACCGCTGCTGGTCGAGGGCAAGGCGATCCAGGTGCACCCGCTGGTCTGTCATGCCTTCAACGCCGACTTCGACGGCGACCAGATGGCGGTGCACCTGCCGCTCTCCGCGGAGGCGCAGGCGGAGGCGCGGATCCTGATGCTGTCCTCCAACAACATCCTCTCCCCGGCCCACGGCGCGCCGCTGGCGACGCCCACGCAGGACATGATCCTCGGCGCCTACTACCTGACATACGGCCCCGAAGCCGAGGAGCTGGCGGCCAAGCAGGAGCTGCTGGCCGGCGGCAAATGGCCGGCCAGCGAGCCGCGCCCGCACGTCTTCCGCACCGCGCAGGAGGCCGAGCTCTCCTACGAGGCGGGCGTGGTGACGCTGCACGACGTGGCCGAGTTCCGGCCCTTCGGCCGCGAGGGCGGCCACCTGCTCACCACGGTCGGGCGGATCGTCTACAACGACCGCATCGAGCGCGCGCTGGCAGAGGCGTTGGGCGATGAGTTCGACGCCTCCAAGTACACGTTCGTCAACCAGTCGATGAAGAAGCGCGACACCACGCGGCTGGTGGACGCGCTGGTGCAGTCCTACGGCGCCACCACGATCTCGCTGGTGCTCGACGCCTTCAAGGACCTCGGCTTCAAGTACTCCACCCAGGCCGGCATCACGATCTCCAAGAACGACGTGGTGATCCCCCCCCGCAAGGGCGAGATCATCAAGAAGTACGAGGACATCGTGGCGGAGATCTCCGAGCAGTACGACATGGGCCTCATCACCCAGGAGGAGCGCCACGAGGCGGTGGTGGAGAAGTGGAACGCCGCCACCGACGAGGTGGCCGACGCGATGATCGAGAACCTCGACACGCTCAACCCGATCTTCATGATGGCCAACTCCGGCGCCCGCGGCTCGTTCAAGCAGATCCGCCAGCTGGCGGGGATGCGCGGGCTGATGGCCAACCCGAAGGGCGAGATCATCGAGCGCCCGATCAAGGCCAACTTCATGGAGGGCCTGTCGGTGCTGGAGTACTTCATCTCCACCCACGGCGCACGAAAGGGCCTTGCCGACACGGCGCTGCGCACCGCCGACTCCGGCTACCTGACGCGCCGACTGGTGGATGTTGCCCAGGACGTGATCATCCGCGAGCCCGACTGCGGCGCGGAGGAGCACATCGAGATGGCCGTCTTCAAGGACGGAGGCGACCCCAACGACAACCTCGTGGGGCGCGTCGCCGCGCAGGAGATCGCCACCAAGCGGGGTCGCAAGCTGGTCGAGCAGGGCGTCGAAATCGGCCGCGCGGAGTTTGCCGAGATCGTCACTGCCAACCAGGACGACCACGACCGCGGCACGCAGGTGACGGTGCCGGTGCGCTCGGTGCTCAAGTGCCGCGCCACCAGCGGGGTCTGCCAGGCTTGCTACGGACGCGCCATGGCCACCGGCCAGATGGCTCAGATCGGCGACGCCGTCGGGATCATCGCCGCGCAGTCGATCGGCGAGCCCGGCACGCAGCTGACGATGCGCACCTTCCACACCGGCGGCGTCGCGGGCGCCGACATCACACACGGCCTGCCGCGCGTGGTGGAGCTGTTCGAGGCGCGCAAGCCCAAGGGGCTCGCGCAGATCGCCGAGCAGGACGGGATCGTCTCGATCGAAGAGACCGAGAAGGCGCTCACCGTCGTGATCACCGACGTGGCCGGCGAGGAGCACCGCCACGCCTTCCCGCGGCGCACGCGCCTGTTCGTGCGCCAGGGCGAGCAGCTTGCGGCCGGCAAGCAGCTCAACGAGGGCTCGCTATACCCGCACGACCTGCTCAAACTGCGCGGGCGCACCGAGACGGAGCGCTACCTCGTCAACGAGGTGCAGGAGGTCTACAAGTCCCAGGGCGTGGACATCAACGACAAGCACATCGAGCTGATCGTGCGCCAGATGCTCAAGAAGGTGCGCGTCGATCAGAAGGGCGACACCGACTACCTGCCCGGCCAGTTCGTGGACCGCTTCGAATTCGCGCGGGTCAACGACGAGCTGGACGCGGCCAAGAAGGAGACGGCGCAGTTCGAGGACATCATCCTCGGCATCACCAAGGCGTCGCTGAACACCGACTCCTTCCTCTCCGCGGCCTCCTTCCAGGAGACCACCAAGGTGCTCACCGACGCGTCGCTGGAGGGCAAGACCGACCGCCTGCTGGGGCTCAAGGAGAACGTGATCATCGGCAAGCTGATCCCGGCGGCCACCGGCCTCAAGCGCTACCGGCGGATCGAGATCGAGCCCTCCGAACCGCTCCCGCGCGCGATCGACGAGGTCGGTTTGCTCGACCACGAGGAGATCGCCGCGGAGCTCGGCCTGCAGAGCGGCGACCCGCTCAGCGGCGCCTACGGCCAGGAGTTCGACGCCGACCTCGCCTCGCTGGAGAGAATCGGCGCCGGCGACTCCGACCCGGGCTTCGTGGAGGAGCTAGCCGAGCTCGAAGTGCCCGACGTGGTTCCCGACGCGGTCGAGGAGTAAGGCTGGTCCAGACGTGGTACCCGACGCGGTCGAGGAGTAAGGGCTGGGAGGCCGGAGGAGGGTGGGCGAAGCGGGGGCTGGCCGAGCTAGGCGTTGTTCATCTGCGCTTCGACTTCGTTCAGCCGCGCTTCGCCCTGCTTTGTGATGTGCCAGCCCGGGTCGGTCGATGCGGGTGGGTCGGCGTACACGAGGTCCTCGTATCGGGCCTCCGCAAGAATGCTCGACAGGATTGCCGCCTGGTTCTCGGTGGCTTGGAGGCGATCCCTGAGCTGCGAGAGGGTACTGCCGGGACTCGACCGAATCGCCTCCAGCACGTCGCTACTGAACGCGGCATCTTCGCCGCCGAGCTCTGTGTCCACTTCGAGCACCCCGGCTGTGCCGGCAGCGTTTCCGTGCGCTTTGGCACGTACTTTGGCGTCGATGCCGTGAGTGAGAAGACCAAAGCCGGCGCTGAGTGGGCTGATCATGGCTTGCACGTCTCGCTCTCTGGATCTGGACGGGCCCGATGACTTTGACGGCGGCGGTGCGCGGTGAGCCCACCAGCATGATAGCCGCAAGGCACACGACCGCAACAAATCCTGTGAAGACCAGCATGGCGGTGCGCGCGAGCGCGAGCTCGCGGAAGCTGTTGAGTCCTTCGACCACCTGCACCTGGCGGTGGATCTCCAGCAATTGGTCCCTGACCACCTGCTCCTCGGCCTCGCCGACCTGTTCCAGGTAGGTGGTGATCAGCAGCTGCGCCGGCCTGGCCCGATACCTGCCTGTGTTCAGAGCCTGGAATCCAAACGTCGCAAGCGTCAACAGCCCAAGGCCGACCGAGGCGAGCACGTAGGCGAGGATGGTCCCCAGAGGAAGCCCATAGACGTCCTGAAATGGCAGGCGCCGAGGGAGCAGCGTAATCAGGACGGTCGCCTCGAGCGTGAGCGCCAACCCCGCGATGCCGCTGACCGTCGCGAGCTGGCCTATCAACGACTGGCCACGGCTTTCTTCGCCGTCGAGATGCGCCTGGGCGCGGGCTACGAGCAGAGGCCCGGTGACGGCTATCGAGCTACCCGCCGGATGTCGCCCGGGTCCGGAAGCCATCAGCGGAGTGGATCGTCGGAAGCGTCAATCGCAACGGGCACGTCCTGACCGTACAGGCGCGATCAGATGACTCCAATCAGATGGATCCGATCAGATGGACGAGCTGTCGCGGGACTCGATCCGCCTCTCGGTTGATGTCCTCGTCTCCCTCCACGCGCCCAGCCGTGCGGCCTCCCGCTCGGTGAGGCCCTGCGTGGGCGACGTCTGCACGAGCAGCGTTGGCGCCTGTCGTGCACGTGCCCAGCTGTGGCAGGCATCGTCGAGGCAGTCGTCAACCCATGCCAGCGGGCGACGGGCGGCGTAGGCGTCGATCGCCGCGAGCTTCCAGTGGCCATGGAGGGAAACGCCCGGCCGTGCCCCGCGCTCGAAGCTCAGGTGTGGCAGCCCGCGAGGCAGCCCCAGCAGGAGGGGAAGGTATTCGTCGGCCTTCTCCTCCCAGCCGCTGCACCACACCAGCTCAAACAGCGGCGCCAGCGCGAGCAGGTGCCGAGCGGCGGCGGCCGAAAGGAAGTGAGGTATGCCCTCGATCGAATGCCAGGACCCCTCGGGGGGATCGTGGACGGGGAACCCGAACAGCGACAGCACCCCGTCGATGTCCACCATTAGCAATGGCTTATGCAAGGAGCCCTCTTTAGGTTGCGCACAGGTTGGCGGGGCTAATCTGCTCGGATCGGCTCGGCGCAGTAAAGCATCCCTCGGCGGCTGCCGATGGAGCTGCGCACGGTCCAACCAACCGCCGCCCCACCACCAGCAGCACCCCCGTCCATGACTCTAGATCTCGGCATCCTGCTATCGCTCGCCTGCGCGTTCGTGGCCAACCTCGGCTTCTTCTACAAGTACCGGGGCGCCAACGAGGTGGGCGCTGTGAACGTGCGACACCCGCTGCGCTCGGCGCGGGCGCTGTTCTCCTCGAAGTGGTTTGCGGTGGGGATGCTGGTGGCCGCGGGCTCGTGGAGCCTGCACGTGGCGGCGCTGGCGCTGGCGCCGATGTCGGTTGTGCAGGTGTCGCTGGCGGGCGGCGTGGTGCTGATCGCCGTGATGGCCGACCGCATGTTCGGCTTCAAGGTGGGCCGGCGGCAGTGGGCCGGGCTGTGGCTGATGGCGGCCGGGCTGGTACTGCTGGGGCTGACGCTGCCAGCCATGCACGGGGCGGACGCCCGCTTCTCCGACCCGGCGATGATCTCCTTCGAGGCCGGCCTGTTCGGCGTGGGCGGCCTGTTGATAATGGGCCCCCGTATCGGTGGGCCGGTGGAGCATCACGGCGTGATGCTTGGCGCCGCCGCGGGGATCCTGTTCGGGGTGTCCGACACATCGATCAAGGCGCTGACGGGAATCGTCGGCGCGCACGGGGTGCTCGGCGTGATTCTCAGCCCGTGGCTGGCGGTGGCGCTGGCGGCGTCGATCGTCGCCTTCTACGCCTCCGCGCGCGGCCTGCAGGACGGCGAGGCGGTGCCGGTGATCGCGGTGACGGGGACAGCAGCCAACATCGCGGGAATCGCGGGCGGGATCGTCGTGTTCGGCGACCCCATGCCGGGCAGCGCGGTCGGCATCGTCATGCAGGGGCTGGCGTTCGTGCTGGTGATCGTGGCGTCGGCGCTGATGCCCGCGCCGATTCGCGCGGCGGGGATCGCGCCGGAGGCTGCGTAGCGCTGCTACCATCCCCGACCGAATGCCAACCACCTCTCAGCTAGTGCGCAAGGGCCGCGAAGCCCCGAAGAAAAAGCTGGCCACCCCGGGACTCAAGTCGGGGAAGGGCCGCAAGAAAAAGGTCGTCGCGCCGCAGCGGCGCGGGGTGTGCACGCGCGTGTACACCACCACACCGAAGAAGCCCAACTCCGCCCTGCGCAAGGTCGCGCGCGTGCGCATCTCCGGCTCGATCGAAGTGACCGCATACATCCCCGGCGAGGGCCACAACCTGCAGGAGCACTCCGTGGTGCTGGTGAGGGGCGGCCGCGTGAAGGACCTGCCGGGCGTGCGCTACAAGGTGGTGCGCGGCACGCTCGACGCGGCCGGCGTCAACGACCGCAAAAAGGCGCGCTCGCAGTACGGCGTGAAGAAAAAGTAGATGCCCCGCCGCGCAGCCGCCCACGTACGCCCGGTCGAGCCCGACCCCGTGCACCGCTCCAAACTGGTGCAGCAGATCATCAACAAGGTGATGCTGGACGGCAAGAAGTCGGTGGCCGAGCGAATCGTCTACGACGCGCTGGCGATCCTCGCCGAGCGCAGCGATAAAGACCCGCTGGAGACGCTGGAGGCGTCGATCAAGGCGCTCACACCCAACCTGGAGGTCAAATCGCGCCGCGTGGGCGGCGCCACCTACCAGGTGCCCGTCGAGGTCGCGCCCCGCCGCGCCCGCACGCTGGCGGTGCGCTGGCTGGTGGAGTTCGCGCGCCAGCGCCGCGAGAAGACGATGGCCCAGCGCCTCGCGCACGAGCTGCTCGACGCCCAGTCCCAGCAGGGCGGCGCCTACAAGCGCAAGGACGACATCTTTCGCATGGCGCAGGCCAACAAGGCCTTCGCTCATTATCGCTGGTAGGGCGCCCCGCCGCACACGTGTGCGATCGCGCACACAGGCCTTGAAAGGGGAAGGTTTGGTACCTAACATTTAGGTACCGAATGTCTTCGCCCGGATCGACACAGACGGTGGACGGCCGCATGAGCTACGAGGCCGGCCACATCCCGCGCCACGTGTGGGTGGTGTGCGGCGTGGTGATCCTCGGGATGATGATGTCGATCCTCGACACCACCATCGTCAACGTGGCGCTGGACACGCTCTCCAAAGATCTGCACAGCCCGCTGTCGCAGGTGCAGTGGGTGATCACGGGTTACCTGCTCTCGCTGGCAGCGGTGATCCCGGTGACCGGCTGGGCGGCGCGGCGCTTCGGAGCCAAGCAGGTGTACATGGTGTCGCTGGTGCTGTTCACCGCCGGCTCGGCGCTGTGCGGCCTGGCGGGCTCGCTCACCTCGCTGGTGGTGTTCCGCGTGCTGCAGGGCGCCGGCGGCGGGATGATCATGCCGGTCGCCATGATGATTATGGCTCAGGTGGCCGGCCCCCAGCAGATGGGCAAGGTGATGGGGATCGTCTCGATGCCGGCGATGATCGCCCCGATTCTGGGCCCGGTGGTGGGCGGCCTGATCCTGCAGCACCTGCATTGGTCGTGGATCTTCTTCGTGAACGTCCCGATCGGAGCGATCGCATTCACGCTCGGCTGGCGGATGCTGCCCCGCACCGTACCCGGGGAGGCGGAACGACTGGACGTGGTGGGCCTGGCGCTGCTGCCGGTGGGGTTCGCGGCGCTCATCTACGGCATCAGCCAGCTCGGCTCGGGCGCGGCGGCGGGCTCGGGCGAAGTGCTCGTGCCGTCGGTCGCGGGAGTGGCGATGATCGTGCTTTTCTGCCGGCACGCGCTGCGGGTGGAGCGTCCGCTGCTCGACATTCGCATGTACGCCAACCGCGTGTTCGCGGGGGCCGCGTTCGTGAACTTCGGCCTCGGTGCGGCACTGTTCGGCGCGATGATCCTGGTGCCCTACTACTACCAGTCGGTGCGCGGCGAGGACGTGATCAGCACGGGCCTGCTCACCGGGCCGCAGGGGATCGGAGCGCTGGTGGCGATGCCGCTGGCCAGCCGCTTGACCGAACGCTTCGGCGGCGGGCGCGTGGCGCTCACGGGGGTCTCGGTGCTGTGCCTCAGCACGATCCCGCTCACCTTCGTGGGGGCGCACACGTCGATCGTGGCGATCTCGGCGGTGCTGGTCGTGCGCGGCCTCAGCATCGGGTTGTGCTTCATGCCCGCGATGACCGCCGCGTTCGCCTCGATGCGACCCGAGCAGGTCTCCGACGCGACCCCTCAGCTGACGGTGCTGCAGCGCACCGGCGGGGCGATCGGCACGGCGGTGCTCGCGGTGGTGCTGCAGCGCGCCGGCGTGGATGCCCTCACGCCCGAGGCGCGCGCCAGCGCGTTCGACACCGCCTACTGGTGGGCGCTGGGAATCGCGGCGCTGACGCTGATTCCCTGCACGATGCTGCTGCGCGCCGAGCGCCCGCGCGATCCGGCGCCCGCGACGGCCGGCGGGGATCGCGCTGATGTGGAGGGCGCCGAGCGCCCCGAGCGAGTTCCGGAGCCGGTGGGAGCCTGAACGATGACACCGGTCGGTACGATCACGGCGGTGGTTGCGCCGTCGCCGATAGGTGCGATGGCGCCGGTGGGGGCCTGAGCGCGGAGGGTGGGATGGCGGTCTCGGTGGAGGTTTCGGAGGAGCAGAAGCGGTGGGCGGCGGAGCTGCTGGAGCTCGGCAAAGCGTTTCGTCGTACCTTCCGCAGCTTGAGCCGCCTGCGGGGGCGCGACACCCATCTCGGCGCCGGCCAGCTCAGCCACGCGCAGTGCGAGCTGCTGTTCGAGCTTGAGGAGCGCGGCGAGCTCTCCGCGGGTGAGCTGGCGTGTGCCGCGCAGCTGACGCCGGCGACCGTCACGCAGATGCTCGATCACCTCGCCGACGGCGGCCATGTGGAGCGGGCGCGCCTGGAGCGCGACAGGCGCGTGGTGGTGTCCCGCCTCACCCCGCGCGGGCGGGAGGCGATCGAGGCCAAGCGCGCGAAGTGGCAGGGTCGCTGGGAGCAGGCGCTGGCGGACGTTGACGCTGAGGAGTTGCGAGCCGCCACGCGCGTGCTGACCCGCCTGCAGGCGGTGTTCGAGGACGGGGTCGCCGAGGCTGCTGAGGCTGCCGGGCGGGCGCCGCAGGACCGCTCGGAGTAGCGACGGCTCGCTCGGGGCCCCGGTGGAGCGGTCTCCGCGGGCGTGACTGCACCGACGAAGTCCCCCCGCCATGCGCCCTTGGGGGCGCTCGGGCGGCCACGCCGTCGTACGTTGGTTGAGTGCCGAGTCCGCGTGAGCAGTAAAACGCCGCCTCTATCGCTGTCACATTGAATAGGCGGTGAACCGCTTGAACAAGCAGATGTCGATCGCCGAAACAAGTCGCAGGCCGAGGTTAATTATCCACATTTCGACCCTGGAGAATAAATCGAAATGTGCCGAGTAAGGGGTTGACTTCCTCTCTGGCGGCTGTTTAGGATCAAAGCAAGCGTTCACACGGCGGGTGTGGCCGGCGAAGCAGCGGGTTGCAAATCGCCTTCGAACAAGCCAGGACACAGAGGAGGCAGACATGGGCGTTGGATGGGTACGCCGTGGCCTGAGGGCCCGGCAGGATCGGTGCTGCGCGATCGACGGGCGGCGTGGCAATGTAGCGGCGGCTCGCGGCGGTCAGCCGCCAGCTCGTCAAATGCTCCCGGTGAGGACAGCACTGTTGCTCGGTGTGCTGTTCTGCGTGTCGCTTGCGCAAGCGGGCGGCGCAGCCAAGGCATCCGCAAAGGGTCGAGGGTACTCCCTGACACCCTCCACCACGAAGCCCTACACACCGTGCCCGCCCGGTGGGCGCATGATCGAGTGCAACATCGTGATCGACCCCCACGCCATCAAAACCTCCGCGGGCTACCAACTCCCAGGTGGTGGGCCGCTATTCGAAGGCGGCGGCGAACTCGGCGGCTACGATCCCGCCAACCTCCAGTCGGCCTACGACATTCCCACATCGGGAGGCAGCGGCGAAACGGTCGCGCTGATCGACGCCTACGGCTACAAAGAAGCCGAAGCGGACCTTGCCAAATATCGCGAAAAATATGGCCTCGCCGCATGTACCAAAGCAAGCGGCTGCTTCAAAAAGGTCAACGAGAAAGGCGAAGAAAAAAACTACCCCGCCGAAGGCGGCGAACTCGAAAAGGTTTGGGCGCTGGAGAGCGCGCTGGACGTGGACATGGTGTCGGCCGCCTGCCCGGGCTGCCATATCATGCTCGTGGAGGCCACCACCCAGGAACCGAAAGACACGGCGGCCGCGGCTGAAGAGGCGGCGACGCTCGGCGCCACCGAGATCAGCAACAGCTACGGCTACCCCGAGAACAATGAAACGTCGTGCCCCGCCAAAAAAGGGTGCGCCGAATATCTCTCGTCCTACAAACACGCCGGCATCCCGGTGACCGTGTCGGCGGGCGACTCCGCCTACGACGACAGCGTCGGCGCGCCAAGCTGGCCGGCGACCTCGCCCAACGTGATCGCGGTGGGCGGCACCAACCTCAACAAAGCAACCAACGCTCGCGGCTGGAAGGAGACGGTGTGGAACGACAGCGGTGGCGGCTGCAGTTTGTATGAGACAAAGCCCGCGTGGCAGCTCGACACGGGCTGCTCCAAGCGCACCGACAACGACGTCTCCGCGGTGGCGTCTCCGGAAACCCCAGTATCGATTTACAACACCCCCTACGCCGCGGGATGGGTGAACGTCGGTGGCACGAGTGCCTCCGCGCCGCTGGTCGCGGCGATCGAGGCTCACGCGGACAGCACCACCAAAACCGCGGCGGCCGAAGCCTTCTACAAGCACCCGGGTATGCTCTTCGACGTCACCTCGGGAGCGAACGGAACGTGTACCCCGCCGGCCGAAGATGCCTATCTGTGCAAGGCCGAAGTGGGTTACGACGGCCCCACCGGATGGGGCACGCCGGACGGTGTCCCCCACATGAGCGGCTGGTTCACGCGGGCGGTCCCGAACCTGGCCGCGGGGATCTACGCAAAACACATCAGCCTCGCGGGCGTATCGTGCATATCGGCCGAACACTGCATGGCGGTGGGGCACTACACCAACTCCATCGGGGCCGAAACGGTGCTGGCCGAGCGCTGGAACGGGTCGAGCTGGGAAAGGACCGAAGTCCCGGCTCCCGGCGGGGCCAAAAGCAGCACGCTGACGGGCGTTGCCTGCCGGGAACTGCCGTTCTTCCTCGAACAGTGCTTCGTCTCCGGGCATTACGTCAACAGTTCGGGCGCCGAACGGGCGTTCGGCGAGAGCTGGGAAGCCGAAGCGGGCTTCAGCCGCTGGACGGTCGAGACGGTTGCGCTCCCGGCCGAAGCCAAAAGCACCAGCCTGTCGGCCGTGGCGTGCAGCGAAAAAATCTGCCTGGCGGTTGGGCACTACGTCACGAGCGCGGGCACCGAAAAGACGTTCGCGGTGCAGCCCGGCGGCGGCGAATGGTCGATCAACGAAACCCCCAACCCGGCGGAAGCGAAAAGCTCCACCTTCATCGGCGTCGCCTGCGAGAAAGAAACCGAAGACTGTGACGCGGTCGGCCACTACGTGAGCGGCGCCGGCACCGAAACAGTGCTCGCGGAGGTGCTGATCGCCAAAAAATGGACGATCCAGACGCCGCTGATCCCGGCGGAAGCGAAAAGCAGCAGCCTGGACGCCGTGTCATGCCCGTTCGGATGCACAGTAGCTGGGCATTACGTCAACGGCGCCGGCAAAGAGGTCACGTTGGCCGAGAACTGGAACATTGAAAAATGGACGATCCAGGAATCGGCCAACCCGGCGGAAGCGAAAAGCGCGACGCTTGCGGGGATCGTATGCTCGGGCATCGAAGCCTGCACCGCCGTGGGGTCATACGTCAACAGCGCAGGCAAAGAACTGACGCTGGCCGAGACCTACACGAAAACCGAAAAAAAATGGGCCATCCAGGAATCTCCAAATCCGGCCGAAACAAAAGGCGCGGTCCTGTCGGGACTCTCATGCACGGGTGCCGAAGCGTGCGCCGGTGTGGGTGACTACCTCAACAGCTCCGGTGGGGAACTGGCGCTCGCCGAGGTCTTCACGAGCACAGCGAAAAAATGGGCGCTCCAGGAAGCGTTCAACCCGAAGGAAGCCACCGGCAGCCTGGCGAGTGTGTCGTGTAGCGCGACCGAAGCGTGCACCGCGGTGGGGCACTATCTCAACAGCTCCAGCGTGGAAGTGACGCTCGCGGAGCGGTGGAACGGCAAAGAATGGTCGCTGCAGGAAACCCCCAATCCGACGGGCGCGAAAAGCGCGGCGTTGGCGAGCGTGTCGTGCTCGGGCGCCGAAGCCTGCACGGCGGTGGGGCACTATGTCAATAGCAGCGGCAAGGAAGTGACGCTGGGCGAGGTGTGGAGCAGCAAAAAATGGACCGTCCAGGAACCCCCCAATCCAGCCGAAGCGAAAAGCGCGGCGTTGTCGGGTGTGTCGTGCACGGCCGCCGAAGCGTGTACGGCGGTGGGGCACTATGTGACCAGCGGCGGCGTCGAACAGACGCTGGCGGAGGTGTTCACGAGCACCGCCAAAAAATGGGCCATCCAGGAATCCCCGAATCCGGCTGAAGCAAAAGCCAGCAGCCTGGCGGGTGTGTGGTGCACGGCGGCTGAAGCGTGTACGGCGGTGGGGCACTATGTGACCAGCGGCGGCGTCGAAGAGACGCTGGCGGAGGTGTTCACGAGCACCGCCAAAAAATGGGCCATCCAGGAATCGCCCAACCCGGCGGGCGCGAAAAGCGCGGCGTTGTCAGGTGTGTCGTGCACGGCCGCTGAAGCGTGTACGGCGGTGGGGCACTATGTGAGCAGCGGCGGCGTGGAAGAGACGCTGGCGGAGGTGTTCACGAGCACCGCCAAAAAATGGGCCATCCAGGAATCCCCGAATCCGGCGGGCGCGAAAAGCGCGGCATTGTCGGGTGTGTCGTGCACGGCCGCTGAAGCGTGTACGGCGGTGGGGCACTATGTGAGCAGCGGCGGCGTGGAAGAGACGCTGGCGGAGGTGTTCACGAGCACCGCCAAAAAATGGGCCATCCAGGAAACCCCCAACGCCGAAGAAGTCGAAAGCAACAGCCTCACGGGTGTGTCGTGCAAGACGGCCACCGCGTGTATTGCCGTGGGCCACACGGTCGGCGGCGTGGGTACCGAAGGCGCGCTCGTGGAGGAACACGCGTAGCGCCTGGCGGTCGAGGGCGATGGCGATGGCGCCGGGGCACTTGGGAGCGATCCCCGGGGCCCCGGCGCCTGCCCGTGCGCGCCCGCGTCGATCCGCCTTGCTGGTGGCGCTGGCTGGGCGGGCGGTGGCGATCGCGGCTTCCGTGGTGGCGTGCGTGGCCGCGATGCCCGGCTGCGGCGCGGGCGAGGGGTCGATCGGCTCCGATCCCCAGGACGCGCCTCGCGGGGACGCGGGGACGGCGCGCTCGGGAGGGCTGACCGCCACGCTCGTGGTATCGCCGGCGGCCGTGAAGCCCGGTGGGGTCGTGGCGATCGAGCTCCTCGCGCGGGCACGGAACGCCCCGGGAGCGGTGGGGTATCAGCTGCGCTACGGCGACGGCACCGGCGCCGGGTCGGGCGCGGTCCCGCAGTTCTGCGTCGCCGGGCCGGGCCTCCCGACGCATCGGGTGTGGCGGCTCAAGCACCGCTACAGGGCCGCGGGCCGATACGTGGTTAGCGCGAGCGTGTACGTCAACTGCACGCGCGACCACGCCACCGCTAACGCCTCTGTGCGTGTCGTGGCTGACGCGCCTGCGCGCGTGGGCTAGATGTCTCCGGGCTGACGCGCCTGCGCGCGTGGGCTAGATGTCTCCGGGCTGACGCGCCTGCGCGCGTGGGCTAGATGTCTCCGGGCTGACGCGCCTGCGCGCGTGGGCTAGAGGTCTCCGGCGACCGGCTCCAGCGCTCCGGCGCGGTTGGGGGGCACCCCGAAGGCTTCTGCTATAGTCGGCCTCCGCTCGGCGGGCGGCTTAGGTGTGCGAACAGTGCCGCTGCGGGGCGCGCAATCAAGATGAAGACCCTGACCACATAGCGACGCAACCGGCCTCACTGCAAGCAGCGCGCGCGGGCCCCGGGGGCCCGATTTTTTTGCCCTGGACCGGCCCGTCGCCCTGACGCACCGCCACATCCCTGACTCAACCTCAGCCACCCACCCGCAACGTCCACCACCCCACCACTCCGCCGCCCCACCACACACTCCACAGCCACAGCCATGCCACGCAAGTTCACCCTCGAGAAGACCCGCAACATCGGGATCATGGCCCACATCGACGCGGGCAAGACCACCACGACCGAGCGCATCCTCTACTACACGGGGCGCACCTACAAGATCGGCGAGGTGCACGACGGCGCCGCCACGATGGACTGGATGGAACAGGAGCAGGAGCGCGGCATCACGATCACCTCGGCCGCGACCACGGCGGAGTGGAAGGACAACCGCATCAACATCATCGACACCCCCGGGCACGTCGACTTCACGGTCGAGGTGGAGCGCTCGCTGCGCGTGCTCGACGGGGCGATCGCGCTGTTCGACTCGGTGGCCGGCGTGGAGCCCCAGTCGGAGACCGTGTGGCGCCAGGCCGACAAGTACCACGTGCCGCGGATCGCCTACATCAACAAGATGGATCGCATCGGCGCCGACTTCGAGCGCGGCGTGCAGACGATGATCGACCGGCTTGGCGCCCACCCCGTCCCGATCCAGCTGCCGATCGGCGCCGAGGCGGACTTCCAAGGCGTGGTCGACCTGGTGGCGATGAAGGCGATCGTCTACAAAGACGAGCTCGGCAAGGAGCAGGACGAAGTCGAGATCCCCGCCGCGCTTGCCGACGCGGCCGCCGCCGCGCGCGAGCATCTGCTGGAGGAGGTCTCCCACTACGACGACGACCTCGTCGAGCTGATCCTCGAGGAGAAGGAGATTCCAGAGGAGCAGCTCAAGCAGGCGATCCGCAAGGCGACGCTCTCCACCAAGCTGACGCCGGTGCTGTGCGGTTCGTCGTTCAAGAACAAGGGCGTGCAGCCGCTGCTGGACGCGGTGATCGACTATCTGCCCTCGCCGCTTGACGTGCCCCCGGTCACCGGCACCGAACTGGTGCGGGGGGAGGAGGGGGAGCGCGAGGTCACGCGCCAGGCCGATGACTCCGAGCCGTTCTCGGCGCTGGCCTTCAAGATCATGGCCGACCCCTACGTCGGCAAGCTCACCTACTTCCGCGTCTACTCCGGGCGCCTGCAGGCCGGCTCGCGCGTGCTCAACGTCAACAGCGGGCGCACCGAGCGGATCGGGCGGATCCTGATGATGCACGCCAACGAGCGCGAGGAGGTGCAGGAGGTCTACGCCGGCGACATCGCCGCCGCGGTGGGGATCAAGCAGGTCGTCACCGGCGACACGCTCGCCGCACCCGACGCCCCCGTGCGCCTGGAGACGATCATCTTCCCCGAGCCGGTCATCAAGGTTGCGGTGGAGCCCAAGACGAAGGTCGACCAGGAGAAGATGTCGATCGCGCTGGGGCGCCTCGCCGAGGAGGACCCCACTTTCCAGGTGCGCACCAACGAAGAGACCGGCCAGACCGAGATCTCGGGCATGGGCGAGCTGCACCTCGAAGTGCTGGTGGACCGCATGAAGCGCGAGTTTGGCGTCGAGGCCAACGTCGGGCGCCCCCAGGTCTCCTATCGCGAGACCGTCCGCGGCACCGCCGAGAAGGTCGAAGGCAAGTTCGTGCGCCAGACCGGCGGCTCCGGCCAGTACGGGGTGGTGTACATCAACCTCGAGCCGGCGCCCGGCGAGGGCTTCGACTTCGTCAACAAGATCAAGGGCGGCGCGATCCCCACCGAGTTCATCCCCGCCGTGGAGAAGGGTGTCGAGGAGGCGCTGGAGAACGGCGTCAAGGCCGGCTACCCGATGGTGGACGTGCGCGTGACGCTGGTGGACGGCAAGTACCACGAGGTGGACTCCTCGGAGATTGCCTACAAGGTCGCCGGGTCGCTCGCCTTCAAGGAGGCCGCGCGGCGCGCCAAGCCGGTGCTGCTGGAGCCGATCTTCGCCGTCGAGGTGGTCACACCCGAGGAGTTCCTCGGCACCGTGATCGGCGATCTCTCCAGCCGCCGCGGGCGCCTGGAGGGACAGGAGCCGCGCGGCAACGCGCTGGCGGTCACCGGCAGGGTGCCGCTCTCGGAGATGTTTGGGTATGCGACCGACCTGCGGTCCAACACGCAGGGGCGCGCCACCTACACGATGCAGTTTGAGGGCTACGAGGAGGTACCCCCCAACATCGCGGAGAAGATCATCGAACAACGCACGGGGGAACCGGTAGCTGCGTAGGGCAGCACACACGAAACTTGGCATTTAGATAGATTTCTCGGGTTCGCCCGCACGTAGGCGAACACAACAGTCGATTCCAGAGGAGCAGAACAAAGTGGCGAAGGAGAAGTTCGAGCGCGACAAGCCGCACGTCAACGTCGGCACCATCGGTCACATCGATCACGGCAAGACGACGCTGACCGCTGCCATCACAACTGTGCTGGCGGAGAAGGGAGGCGCCGAAGCCCGCAGCTTCGAGGAGATCGACAACGCTCCCGAGGAGAAGGAACGCGGGATCACAATCGCCACCTCGCACGTGGAGTACCAGACCGACAAGCGCCACTACGCACACGTGGACTGTCCCGGTCACGCCGACTACGTCAAGAACATGATCACCGGCGCCGCGCAGATGGACGGCGCGATCCTGGTGGTCAGCGCCGCCGACGGCCCGATGCCCCAGACGCGCGAGCACATCCTGCTGGCCCGCCAGGTGGGCGTCCCCTACATCGTGGTGTTCCTCAACAAGGCCGACATGGTCGACGACGAGGAGCTGCTCGAACTGGTCGAGGTGGAGGTGCGCGAGCTGCTCTCCGAGATACGACTTCCCCGGAGACGACATCCCGTTCGTGATTGGCTCCGCGCTGAAGGCGCTGGAAGGCGACGAGAAGTACAAGGAGAAGATCATCGAGCTGGCGGCGGCGCTCGACGATTACATCCCCGAGCCGGTGCGCGAGCTCGACAAGCCCTTCCTGATGCCGGTCGAGGACGTCTTCTCGATCACCGGCCGCGGCACCGTCGCGACCGGGCGTATCGAGCAGGGAATCGTCAAAACCGGCGACACCGTCGAAATCGTGGGCGTCCACGACTCCACCTCCACGGTGGTGACGGGCGTCGAGATGTTCCGCAAGATCCTCGACGAGGGCCGCGCCGGCGACAACGTCGGCTGCCTGTTGCGCGGCACCAAGCGCGAGGAGATCGAGCGCGGGCAGGTGCTGTGCAAGCCCGGCTCGATCACGCCGCACACCAAGTTCAAGTCCGAGGTCTACGTGCTCAAGAAGGAGGAGGGTGGACGCCACACGCCGTTCTTCTCCGGGTACCGGCCACAGTTCTACTTCCGCACCACCGACGTCACCGGCGTGGCCAAGCTGCCCGAGGGCGTGGAGATGGTGATGCCCGGCGACAACGTCCAGATGGAGATCGAGCTGATCCAGCCGATCGCCATGGACCAGGGCCTGCGCTTCGCGATCCGAGAGGGCGGTCGCACGGTGGGCTCGGGCGTGGTCAGCGAGATCATCGAGTAGCGTTTGCTTCATCGTCCCCCGGCCAACCACCGGGGGACTTTTTTTGTCTGTCAGATACGAGTTTCAGCGAGTCCCTTGAGGATGCCGCGTCCGGCTGTGGCCGGTGGGCGGGTCCCCTTCCGATCAGGGGCGGCGCAGCCGGCGCAGGTCGGCAAGCCAGCCCGCCTTTTTCAAACCACACACATTTTCATGGCACCATCCGCCCAGAACAAGATCCCAAGAGGGTGGCGTAGGCGGCCGTAAGGCCGCCGAGCCGGGCCCCTCGCTCTTTCATCAAACTTCAAATGCCAGCCAGCCAAAACAAGATCCGTATCCGCCTGAAGGCGTACGACACCTCCGCGATCGAGTCGGCCGCGAAGGAGATCGTCGAGACCGCCACGCGCACCGGCGCCACCGTCTCCGGGCCCGTGCCGCTGCCCACGGAGAAGAACGTGTACTGCGTGATCCGCTCCCCCTTCAAGGACAAGGACTCGCGCGAGCACTTCGAGATCCGCACCCACAAGCGGCTGATCGACATCCACCAGCCCACCCCCAAGACCGTCGACTCCCTGCAGCGCCTCGACCATCTGCCGGCGGGCGTCGACATCGAGATTCGCCTCGCCACGTGATGCCAGCGATCCTCGCCAAGAAGCTCGGGATGACCCAGCTGTTCAAGGAGGACGGCTCGGTTGCGCGCGTCACCGTGCTGGAGGCCGGGCCCTGCCCCGTCACCGCCGTGCGCAGCGCCGAGCGCGACGGGTATGACGCGGTGCAGTTGGCGTTCGGCGCCGCTCGCGAGAAGCACCTCACCAAAGCCGAACTGGGACACCTCAAGAAGGCCGACGCCCCGCCATTGCGCCACCTGGTGGAGTTTCGCCACGACCCCGACGGCGGATCGAAGATCCCCCAGCAGCTGGGCGAGAGCGTCACCGTCGAGTCCTTTGCGGTCGGCGCCCGCGTCAAGATCTCCGGGGTCTCCAAGGGCAAGGGATTCCAGGGCACGATCCGCCGCCACGGCTTCAAGAGCGGCCCCAAGTCCCACGGCTCACACAACGTTCGCGCCCCCGGCTCGATCGGCGCCTCCGCCACGCCCGCGCGCGTGATGAAGGGCATTCGCGGACCCGGCCAGATGGGCAACCGCCGCGTCACCCAGCCCGGCCTGGAGGTCGTCGCCGTGGATGCCGCCCAGAACCTGCTGATGGTGCGCGGCTCGGTGCCCGGCCCGCGCGGCGGGGTCGTGGAGGTGCGCGCCGATGGCTGACGCCTCGCTCAAGGCCCCCGTGCTGGGGGGCGCCGCCGGTAAGACCGTCGGCCTGGACGGCGCCGCCTTCGCCGCCGGTTTCCACGGGCCGCTGGTGCACCAAAGTGTGCGCGCCGAGCAGGCCGCCCGCCGCCGCGGTACCGCTGCCACCAAGACCCGCGCGATGGTCTCCGGCGGCTCGGCCAAGCCGTGGCGCCAGAAGGGCACCGGGCGCGCCCGCGCCGGCTCCAGCCGCTCGCCGATCTGGACGGGAGGCGGCACCGTGTTCGGGCCCCAGCCCCGCTCCTACACCTTCAAGGTCAACCGCAAGGAGCAGCGCGCCGCGCTGCGCAGCGCGCTCTCGCTGCACGCCACGCGCGGGTCGCTCGCGGTGCTGGACGCCGACGCCTTCACCGCGCCCAAGACCAGCCAGGCGATGGATCTGCTGGACGATTGGAACCAGCCCCGTCCCACGCTGGTCGCGCTTGCCGCCGAGGAGTCCAACGCCGCGCTGTCGTTCCGCAACCTCGCCCGTGTGGCGGTGCTGGCGCACGAAGACGTCGGCGTTGCCGACATCGTGGGCGCCGCCACGCTGGTGCTCTCGCAGGCCGCGCTCGACGGGCTCACCGCCCGCGCCGGCGGCGGAAAGGGTGAGCAGTGATGGAGCACTCGCAGGTCATCATCCGCCCGGTCATCTCCGAGAAGAGCTATGCGCTGTCGGCGTTCGGCCGCTACACCTTCCGCGTGCACCCAGACGCGCACAAGACCCTCATCCGCCAGGCGGTGGAATCGCTGTTCAACGTGCACGTCGTCGACGTGCGCACCCAGAGCGTCAAGTCCAAGCCCAAGCGCCGCGGCGCGATCAGCGGCCGAACGCGCACCTGGAAGAAGGCAATCGTGCAGGTGCGCGAGGGCGAGACCATCCCCGTCTTCCAGGCGCTCGAGGGCGTGTAGGCAAACCGAGCGCTGTAGAGAGAGCCACCAACCACCATGCCAATTCGCAAACCAAAGCCCACCTCCCCCGGCCGTCGCTTCACCTCCTACGCCGACTTCGCGGAGATCACCAAGAGCGAGCCCGAGAAGACGCTCGTGGAGGGTCTGAAGAAGAGCGGCGGGCGCAACGCCCACGGGCGCAAGACCGCTCGCCATCGCGGCGGCGGCGCCAAGCGGCTGTACCGCCGGATCGACTTCAAGCGGCGCAAGGACGGCGTGCCCGCGAAGGTGGCCGCGATCGAGTACGACCCCAACCGCTCCTCCTACATCGCGCTGCTGCACTACCTCGACGGCGAGAAGCGCTACATCCTCGCGCCCCAGCGGCTGACCGTGGGCATGACCGTCAGCTCCGGCGATGGCGCCGACATCGCGGTCGGCAACTGCCTGCCGCTCGCGCGCATGCCAGTCGGCACCGTGGTGCACAACGTCGAGCTTCACCCCGGCCGCGGCGGGCAGCTGGCGCGCTCCGCCGGAGCCGGCGTGCAGCTGATGGCCAAGGACGGCGAGATGGCCACCCTGCGCCTCCCCTCTGGTGAGATGCGTTTGGTGCGCGCCGAATGCCGCGCCACGGTCGGCACGATCGGCAACTCCGACCACCAGAACATCAAGGTGGGCAAGGCCGGGCGCAAGCGCCACATGGGAGTGCGCCCCCAGACCCGCGGCGTGGCGATGAACCCTGTCGATCACCCCCACGGCGGCGGCGAGGGCTCCACCACCGCCGGCCGCCACCCCGTCACCCCATGGGGCGTGCCCACACTTGGGTATCGCACCCGCAAGAAGAACAAGACATCCGACCGCTACATCGTGCGCGGCCGTCGGCGTGGGAAGGGCAAGCAGCGATGAGCCGCCACGAACACGGATGGCTGCGCCGGAGCGGCGTCCTCGATCGCTCGTGTGCAGAGCACACTTCGCTCACTGCGTCCTTGTCCGGCTTGCCCTCCGTGCCCGTGGAAGGTTGGTGTGAGGACCGATGAGCCGCTCCAGCAAGAAGGGGCCGTGGGTGGAAGAGCGTTTGCTCAAGCGCATCGAAGCGCTCAACGCGGAGAACCGCAAACAGATGATCCGCACCTGGTCGCGCGCCTCCACGATCTTCCCCGACATGGTTGGCCACACGATCGCCGTGCACGACGGCAAGAAGCACGTTCCCGTGTTCGTGTCGGAGTCGATGGTGGGTCACAAGCTGGGAGAGTTTGCCCCCACCCGCCACTTCCGCGGGCACGCGGGGTCCGGGAAGGTCCGTTGAGATGAGCGCCGAGGACGAGAAACAGGACGCAACGCCCGCGGACGCGCCGGCCGAGCCGGCCGCGAAAAAGCCGGCCGCCAAAAAACCCGCCGCGAAAAAACCGGCCGCGAAAGCTGAGAAGCCCGCCGAGGGCGAGCCCGAGCAGCCTACCGCCGAGGACGGGGAGACGGTTGCCGTCATCGCGGAGTCCCCCGTTGAGGACGAGGAGACGGCTGCGGTCACTGCGGAGCCCCCCGTTGAGGGCGAGGAGACGGCTGCGGTCACTGCGGAGCCCCCCGTTGAGGGCGAGTCCCCAGCGAAGAAACCAGCCAAAGCGAGGCGTGCCAAAAAGCCGCCCCGGCCGCGGATGAGCAGTCGGCCGCGCAGCCGGTTGCCGAGGAGGCCAAGGAGTCCGCGCCGGAGCCCAAGCCAGCCGCCGCCAAAGGCAAACCGGCCGTGCGCCGGCAGGCGGTGCACGCGCGGGCGCGGTATGTGCGCACCTCCGCGCGCAAGGCTCGCATGGTGTGCGGGCACATCCGGGGGAAGTCTGTGCAGGAGGCACGCGCTATCCTCGCCTTCACGCCCCGCGACGTGGCGCGCGACTGGAGCAAGCTGCTCGAGTCCGCGGTGGCCAACGCGGAGAACAACCACGAGCTGCTCGAGGACGATCTGATCGTCCGCGAGGCTTACGCCGACGAGGGGCCAACGATCAAGCGCTTCCGGCCGCGCGCCATGGGCAGGGCGACGCCGATCCGCAAGCGCACCAGTCACCTCACGATCACGCTCACACCGCGGTCGTAGAGGCGAGAGACAGGCTTTAAGGAATCGAGAGAGAGATCAAGATGGGACAGAAGGTTCATCCAGAGGCCATGCGCGTGGGCTACATCCACGACTGGAAGTCCAACTGGTTTAACGAGAAAAACTTCGCCGAGTATCTCGCGGAGGACATCCGCGTCCGCCGGCACATCACCGACCGCCTCGCCCACGCGGGCCTCTCCGACATCACGATCCGCAAGGACGCCGGTGAACTGGAGGTCAACATCCACACCGCTCGTCCCGGCATCGTGATCGGCAAGTCGGGCACCGAAGTGGACGCCCTGCGGCGCGACCTGCACCGCATTACTCAGAAGCAGATCAAGGTCAACATTCTCGAGATCAAGCGCCCCGAGCTGGACGCCAAGCTTGTCGCGCAGTCAATCGCCGAGCAGCTGCAGAACCGCGTTGCCTTCCGCCGCGCGATGAAGCGTGCGCTCACCAGCGCGATGCGCTCCGGCGCCAAGGGCGTCAAGGTGCAGGTCTCCGGGCGCCTCGGCGGCGCGGAGATGGCGCGCACCGAGAGCTACTCCGACGGGCGCGTGCCGCTGCACACGATGCGCGCCGACATCGACTACGGCTTCCACGAGGCGGCCACCACATTCGGGCGCATCGGCGTGAAGTGCTGGGTCAACAAGGGCGAGATCATGCCCGAGGGTTACACCGGCGCCGATCTTACCGACATGACCGCTCCGCCTCCCCCAAGCGATGGCCGCGACGGCCGCGGTGGTGGACGCGACGGCCGCGAAGGCCGTGGCGGCAGGGGCCGCGGCGGCCCGGGTGGTCCGGGCGGTGGCGGCCGCGGTGGCGGTCGTGGCCCCGGTGGTCCCGGTGGTGGGCGTGGGTCCGGCGGTCCGGGAGGCGGTCGTGGGCCTGGCGGTCCGGGAGGCGGTCGTGGGCCTGGCGGTCCGGGTGGTGGTCGTGGGCCTGGCGGTCCGGGTGGCGGCCGTGGCCCGGGGGGTCCGGGCGGTGGACGTGGAGGCTTCGGCGGCGGTCGTGGGCCGGGTGGCGGCGGTCGTGGGCCGGGCGGTCCCGGTGGCGGTCGTGGCCCCGGTGGGCCTGGTGGTGGTCGCGGGCCCGGGGGGCCTGGTGGTGGCCGCGGCGGTTTTGGAGGCTCCGGCGGTGGCCGTGGCCCGGGCGGTGGCGGCCGCGGCGGTGGCAGTCCCGAGGTGACCCGCTGATGCTCTCCCCCAAGCGCGTAAAGCACCGCAAGCAGCACCGCGGCCGTCGTGGCGGGATGTCGCGCGGTCAGGTGAAGGTCCAGTTTGGCGAGTACGGCCTGAAGTCGCTCGAGCAGGGCTGGCTGACCAACCGCCAGATCGAGGCCGCCCGTATCGCGATGACGCGCAAGATCAAGCGCGGCGGCAAGGTGTGGATCAACGTCTTCCCCGACAAGCCGGTCACCAAGAAGCCGGCCGAGACCCGCATGGGCTCGGGCAAGGGCTCGCCCGAGGGTTGGGTCGCGGTGGTGAAGCCGGGGCGCGTGATGTTCGAGCTTGCCGGGGTGCCCGAGCCGCTCGCCCGCGACGCGATCCGGCTGGCCGCGCACAAGCTTCCCGTCAAGTCCAAGTTCGTGATGCGGGAGGAGTGAGGCGACCATGAGGGCCAAGGAGATGCGCGATATGCCAGACGATGAGCTGGCGGAGCAGATCGGCACGCTGCGCAAGGACCTCTTCGGGCTGCGCTTCGCAAACGCGACCGGCGAGCTCGAGAACACCGCCGGCGTGAGCCGCGCCCGGCGCGACCTCGCACGCGCGCTCACCGTGCGGCGCGAGCGGGAGCTTGGGGTGTGATGATGGCTGACGAACAGGACAACGAGATGACCGACCAGCAGCAGCCCGAGGAGACGCAGGTCGAGCAGGCCGCTCCCGAGCCGGTGGTGGAGCCCGAGCAGGCCCCCGAGCCGGTGGCGGCCGAGCCCGAGCAGGCCCCCGAGCCGGTGGCGGCCGAGCCCGAGCAGGCCCCCGAGCCGGTGGCGGCCGAGCCCGAGCAGGCCCCCGAGCCGGTGGCGGCCGAGCCCGAGCAGGCCCCCGAGCCGGTGGCGCAGGAGACCCCGGAGCCCGAGCCGGTTGCCCCCGAGCCGGTGGTGGAGCCCGAGCAGGCATCAAAGTCTGTGGCCAAGGCGCCCTCTGAGCCCGTCGAGCAGCTCTCTCCCAAGGAGCGTCGCCGCAAAACTCGCTCGTTGCATGTTGGCTCGGCGCGCCCCTCCCGCACGCCCGAGGAGCGCCAGGCCGAGCGAGATGCCGTTCGTCGCACAAAGGCGGTCAAGCGCCGCGCGCGGCGACTGCAAGAACGCGCCAAACGTGCCGAGCACCGCGCCTCAGCCCCGGCGGCGCAGCCGCTTGCGCCCGTGCATCCTCCGCGCGAGGGCGCGGGCCGTGTGCGCCAGGGCGTGGTGGTGTCGAACAAGGCTGACAAAACGATTACCGTGCGCATCGACGTCGCTCGCCGTCACCGGCGCTACGAAAAGATTGTGCGCAGTTCCTCCACGCTGCACGCACACGACGAGAACAATGACGCGCACGAGGGCGACGTGGTGCGCGTGATCGAGAGCCGCCCCCTGTCGCGCACCAAGCGCTGGCGGCTGGTGGACGTGTTGGAGCGGGCACGATGAGCGAGAGGACTGCGGCATGATCCAGAACGAGACCAGGCTGCGCGTGGCCGACAACACCGGCGCGCGCGAGATCCTCTGCATTCGCGTCAAGGGCGGCTCGCGCCGTCGGTATGCGCACGTGGGCGATGTGATCACCGCTACCGTCAAGCAGGCCACCCCCCACGGCACCGTCAAAAAGGGCGACGTGGTTACCGCCGTGGTGGTACGCACGAAGAAGCCGTTCGGTCGCGAGGACGGCACCTACATCTCCTTCGACGAGAACGCCGCAGTGATCATCGACGAGCAGAACAACCCCCGCGGCACGCGCGTGTTCGGCCCCGTGGCGCGAGAACTGCGCGAGCGCAACTTCATGAAGATCGTCTCGCTGGCACCGGAGGTCATCTAGTGGCTGGGCAGACTCACGGGAGCAGCCGCTGATGGCGCGGGCTCGTGCACAGACCGGTGGAACTCGCAAGGGCGGGTCGCGGGCGAGCGGCAAGCCCACGGGTGCGAAGCGCACCGGCGCAAAACGCTCCAGCGGCCCGGCGAAAGCCGTGCGGCGCACGCTGCGGATTCGCTCCGACGATCGCGTGCAGGTGATCGCGGGCAAGGACCGTGGCAAGAGCGGACGCGTGCTGCGCGTGGAACCTGACAAGGAACGCGTGTACGTGGAGGGCCTCAACATGATCAAGCGTCACACCCGCCCCCAGCAGGTGGCTGACACCAACCGAGGGCAGACGGTGGGAGGGGTGATCGAGCGCGAGGGTCCGATCCACGTCTCCAACGTGATGCTGCTGGATCCCAAAGGGGGCAAGCCCACGCGCGTGGGAGTCGAGCGGGAGAATGGCCGGGCCTATCGCGTTGCCCGCCGCTCAGGGGCGAGGATCGACTGATGAGCACAGAAGCCCCCGCACGCCTGAAGGTCCGCTACATGGAGGAGATCCGCCCGCAGCTGATCGAGCGCTTCGGTTACAGCTCCTCGATGCAGACGCCGCGCCTGGAGAAGATCACGCTCAACATGGGCGTCGGCGACGCCAAGCAGGACTCCAAGGCGCTGAAGGCCGCCCAGGACCAGCTCGCCACGATCGCCGGCCAGCAGCCCAGCGTGCGCCGCGCGCGCAAGTCGATCGCCGCGTTCAAACTGCGCGAGGGGATGCCCGTGGGCGTGTCGGTGACGCTGCGCCGGGATCGCTCCTACGAGTTCCTCGACCGGCTGGTCTCCATCGCGATCCCGCGAATCCGCGACTTCCGCGGTCTGCGTGCCCGCTCGTTCGACGGCCGCGGCAACTACTCGATGGGCGTGCGCGAACAGATCATCTTTCCCGAGATCGACTACGACGCGATCGACCACGTACGTGGGTTGGACATCACCATCACCACCAGCGCCCGCACCGACGTCGAGGCCTTTGTGCTGCTCTCCGCGCTGGGGATGCCCTTCTCCACCTACGGGCGCCCGGCGGAGTTCGCGCAGGCCCTCGGGGAGAGCGCCGATGCCGCCGACGAGGAGGCTCCCATGGCGGCGAGTGCTGACGCCGCCGCTCAGGAGGCTCCCGTGGCGGCGAGTACGGACGCCGCTCAGGAGGCTCCCGTGGCGGCGAGTACGGACGCCGCTCAGGAGGCTCCCGTGGCGGCGAGTACGGACGCCGCTCAGGAGGCTCCCGTGGCGGCGAGTACGGACGCCGCTCAGGAGGCTCCCGTGGCGGCGAGTACGGACGCCGCTCAGGAGGCTCCCGTGGCGGCGAGTGCTGACGCCGCCGCTCAGGAGGCTCCCGTTGGGGAGAGGGCCGCCGACGAGGAGAGCACCACCGACCAGGAGACGACAGACTGATGGCCAAGACCTCGCTACGCGTCAAGCAGGCGCGGACGCCGAAGTACAAGACGCGCGCCTATACTCGCTGCAACCGCTGCGGGCGACCCAAGGCGGTGTACCGCAAGTTTGGGCTCTGCCGCATCTGTCTGCGCGAGCTCGCCCACAACGGCCAGATCCCGGGGATGACCAAGTCCTCCTGGTAGGGCGGGAGTACGGACATCCGCATTTTGCAAAAGCCGTGCGCCATAGCACACACCCTTTTAAAAGTGAATACAACAACCCGACGCCGTCCATCCACTCGCTGAAGCCACCATGCCAATGACCGACCCCATAGCCGACTTCCTCACGCGGATCCGCAACGCGATTCACGCTGCCCACGAGACGGTGCAGATCCCCGCGTCCAAGCTGAAGGCGGAGCTGGCGAGAATCCTCAACGAGCAGGGCTACATCGAAAGCTGGTCGATGGCGCCGGCGCCCGACGGTGGCGCGGGGCAGGTGATCGAGATCCGCCTCAAGTACACCGCCGACCGCCGCTCCGCGATCGCGGGCCTCAAGCGGGTATCGAGGCCTGGCCAGCGCACCTACGTGCCGGCCGGTGGGATTCCGAAGGTGCAGGGCGGGATGGGCACCTCGATCGTTTCCACTTCCAGAGGCGTAATGACCGGCCACGATGCGCGCGCGGCTGGCGTCGGCGGCGAGGTTCTGGCGCAGGTCTGGTAGCGGACGAACGCGGACGAAGAGAGAGAGAGCGGGAGACACACTCAAGATGTCCAGGATCGGAAGACAACCAATCCCCGTGCCGGCCGGCGTGACCATCGCGATCGAGCCGGAGACGGTGCGCGTGAGCGGCCCCAAAGGCGAGCTGCAGGAGCGCGTGCACCGCGACATCCAGGTAGTGCAGGAGGGCGAGCAGCTGCTTGTCACCCGCCCCACCGACCGCGGCGAACATCGCGCGCTGCACGGACTCACCCGCACGCTGGTAGCCAACATGGTGCAGGGCGTCACCGCGGGCTATGAGAAGCGCCTGGAGATTCAGGGCGTGGGTTATCGCGCGCAGCTGAAGGGCAAGGATCTCGAGCTGGCCGTCGGCTACTCCCATCCCGTCCCGATCCCGGCGCCAAGCGGGATCGAGTTCGAAGTGCCCCAGCCCACGAGGATCGTTGTGAAGGGCATCTCCAAGCAGCTGGTGGGGGAGACCGCGGCGATCATCCGCAAGCAGCGTCCGCCGGAGCCATACAAGGGCAAGGGCATCCGCTATGAGGGCGAGTACGTCGCCCGCAAGGTGGGCAAGCGCGCATGAGCCTCCATTCCCAGAGCGAGCGCTTGACGAGCAGGACGAGGAGGGGCGCATGAGCCTTCTGACCAAGCCGGAGCGCAGGCTGAAGCGCCGCCGCCGGGTGCGGGCGAAGATCGCCGGCACGCCCACACGGCCGCGGATCTCCGTGTTCCGCTCCAACAAGGGGCTGTCGGCGCAGGCGATCGACGACCTCTCCGGCCGCACGCTGGCGGCCGTCAACTGGTACGAGCCCGAGCTGCGAACGCTCGCGAAGGCGGAGCGCACCGCCCGCGGTGGCGCGCTGCTGGCCGAGCGCGTCAAAGCGGCGGGGGCCACCGAAGCGGTGTTCGACCGCGGCGGCTACCGCTATCACGGACACGTCAAGACCTTCGCAGAGGCGCTGCGCGAGGCGGGGATCGTGGTCTAGGCCGCCGCTCGTCCCCGTCCACCACCAACCCCCCGTTCATCTCTCACCAGCTACCCTCTCGACTTCCACCATGTCCACCATCCCCACAGATCGCTCCGTCAACCCCGCCGGCCTGGACCTCCAGGAGCGGGTCGTCGAGATCAACCGCGTCGCCAAGGTGGTGAAGGGCGGGAGGCGTTTCTCCTTCACCGCGCTGGTGGTGGTTGGCGACGAACGAGAAGTGGTGGGCGTCGGCTACGGCAAGGCCACCGAGGTGCCGCTGGCGATCCAGAAGGGCGTGGAGCGCGCCAAGAAGGATCTCTTCCGCGTTCCCAAGCACGGGAGCACCATCACCCACCAGACCACCGGAATCTTCGGCTCCGGCCGCGTGCTGCTGAAGCCCGCTGCCCCCGGCACCGGCGTGATCGCCGGCGGAGGCGTGCGCGCGGTGCTGGAGCTGGCGGGGATCCACGACATCCTCTCCAAGAGCCTCGGCACTCAGAACCCGATCAACCTCGTGAAGGCCACCATCACCGGCCTGCGCGGGCTGAACACTCCCGAGGAGGTCGCACGTTTGCGCGGCCTGACCATCAATCAGGTGCTGGGTCTGGCGGACAAGCCGGGCGAGGGAGAGACGTTGGAGGCCACGGCGGAGGGAGCTCCCGCTGGGGGGGCTTCGGCTGAGGGGGCGCCTGCGGATGTGGCGTCGGCCGAGGGGGCACCTGCCGCGGCCGCGCCATCCGCGACATCCGCCGAGGCGAACGAGCCCGCGGTGGCGGTGCAGGCCGAGACGGAGACATCGCCGGTCGCAGAGTCCGCCGGGGAGGGATCGGCCTGATGGCTGCTCTTACGGTGGTCCAGCGCCGATCGAGCAACGGCTCCAACAAGCGCCAGCTGGACACGCTGCGCTCGCTGGGTCTGCGCAGGATCGGTCACACCGTGCAGGTGGACGACTGCCCGCAGTCGCGCGGAATGCTGCACGCGGTGCGCCACCTCGTGGAGGTTCAAGGCGACTCGGATGCCTCCTCGAAAGGCGCGGCGAGCACCACGAGGGCTTCCAAATGAGCCCCGCCGAGGACCGCGAGCAGGAGCCCCGCATCGGGCTGCACAACCTCGCCCCGGCCCCCGGCAGCCGCCGGCCGCGCAAGCGCGTGGGACGCGGGGAAGGCTCGGGCACGGGCAAGACGGCCGGCAGAGGCCAGAAGGGCTATGGCTCGCGCTCTGGCGCCAAGAGCAGGGCGCGCTTCGAGGGTGGGCAGATGCCGATCCATATGCGGATGCGCAAGCTCAGGGGTCCGCACATGAAGAAGTCGATGCCGTTCGAGCCGTTCCGCACGCACACGCAGCCGGTCAACATCGGCGATCTCGACGCGCGCTTCGAGGCGGGCGCGGAGGTCACGCTGGAGTCGATGCGTGGGAAGGGCCTCGGCACTCGCAAGGCGGTGCCGGTAAAGGTGCTGGCGAAGGGCGAGCTGGGCAAGGCGCTGACGGTCCACGCGCACGCCTTCAGCGCAACCGCGCGCGAGCGCATCGAGGCGGCCGGCGGCAGCTGCGTCGTGCTCGACGAGTCGGCCTCTTGAAACATTCTTGAGAAGACCCGCGCGCGAGCGGCAATCTCAGTCTAGAATCGCCTGATGCTTGCGACCATCCTGAACGCCTTCCAGGTTCCGGACATCCGGAGGAAGATCGGCTTCACGGCGGCGATGCTGCTGATCTACCGCCTGGGCTCGCATCTGCCCGTGCCAGGAGTCAACCTGACCGCGGTCAACAGCATCCAGAAGCAGCTGGGCGGCTCCAACATCCTCGGCCTGCTCAACCTCTTCTCGGGCGGCAGCCTCTCGCGGATCGCGATCTTCGCGCTGGGGATCATGCCGTACATCACCGCCTCCATCATCCTGCAGCTGCTGCAGGTGGTGGTGCCCTCGCTGGAGAAGCTCTCCAAGGAAGGCGAAGTGGGGCAGGCGCGGATCACGCAGTACACCCGCTACCTCACCGTCGGCCTGGCGTTCGCGCAGTCGGTGGGCTACGTCTTCCTGTTCCACTCGCTGCAGGCCAGCGCCGGCGAATCGGTGGTCACGAAGTTTGACTTCCCCCACATCTTCCTGATCGTCGTCTGCCTCACGGCGGGCTGCATTCTGCTGATGTGGATCGGCGAGCTGATCACCCAGAAAGGCATCAGCAACGGCATCTCGCTGCTGATCTTCGCCTCGATCGTCTCGCGTCTACCCGCGGGGATCCAGACGTGGTGGACCAGCCAGAACCAGGTATTCAAGGTGATGATGCCGTTCCTCGTGCTGGTGGTGGTGGCATCGATCGTGTTCGTGATGGAGGGCCAGCGGCGGATCCCGGTGCAGTACGCCAAGCGCGTGATTGGACGGCGGATGAGCGAGGGCGGGCAGACATACCTGCCGCTGCGCGTGAACATGGCGGGCGTGATCCCGGTGATCTTCGCCGCCAGCATCATGGCGTTCCCGCCGACCATCGGGTCGCTCGTCAAAACCCCCTGGGGTCAGCATGTCTCGGACTTCTTCAACCCCAACGGCTGGCACTACATCGTGGGGGAGTCGATCTTCATCATCATCTTCACCTACTTCTACACGGCGGTCACCTTCAACCCGGTGGATCAGGCGGACAACCTGAAGAAGTACGGCGGCTTCATCCCCGGCGTGCGACCCGGGCGCCCGACCGCGGAATTCCTCGATCGGATCCTCGCGCGCCTCACATTCCCCGGCGCGCTGTTCCTGGCGGCGGTGGCGGCGCTGCCGACGATTCTGTTCGACCGCACCCACGTCAGCCTCCAGCTCGGAGGCACCTCGATCCTGATCGTGATCGGGGTGGCGCTGGAAACGATGAAGCAGCTGGAGGCGCAGCTGATGATGCGCAGCTACGAGGGCTTCTTGAAGTAGCCGGAGCAGGTAGGCTGACGGGGAGTGTCGGAGTTGAACCTGATCCTGCTCGGCCCGCCCGGCGCGGGCAAGGGCACCCAGGCGGACCGCCTGCAGAGCGACTTCGCGCTGGCGCACATCTCCACGGGGGACATGCTGCGCGCGCAGGTGGCGCAGGGCACCGAGCTGGGCACGGAGGCGCAGAAGTACATGACGGCGGGCAAGCTGGTGCCCGACGAGGTGATCGTGGGGATGATCACCGAGCGGATTGGCGCCGACGACGCCCGCGACGGGTTCCTGCTGGACGGCTTCCCGCGCAACGAGCCGCAGGCGCAGGCGCTCGCGCAGGCGCTCATGGGTCTGGAGCGCCGGCTGACCGCGGCGCTCTTGATCGAGGTTCCCGACCGCGAGGTGGTGCGACGGCTGGCCGGCCGCAGGGTGTGCGTGAAGAATCCCACCCACATCTACCACGTGGAGTTTGACCCGCCCAAGCGCGATGGCATCTGCGACCAGGACGGCTCGCGGCTGATCCAGCGCGATGACGATCAGGAGGAGACGATCCGCACGCGCCTGGAGGTCTACCACGCCCAAACCAAGCCGTTGATCGGCTACTACGAGGATCAGGGAGTGCTGCGTCGCTTCGACGGCAGCCGGGCCCCCAACGAGGTGCACGACCACATCCGCGCGACGCTGGCTACGCTGCGGCTAGAGGACCAGCTCTAGGCCGGCTGGCCGAAACGGGGATGCTCGCCGAAGGCGAGTGTCCACCGGCTTCGGTTGGGCCCCCTCCATAACCAGTCACTAACCTTGATCCTGTGATCATCAAGAAGACTCCCGCGGAGATCGAGAAGATGGCGGCGGCGGGCGCCATCCTCGTGCAGACGCTGCAGCTGGTGGAGCGCATGATCCGCTCCGGGGTGCGCACCGAGGAGCTGGACGCGGCCGCCGAGCGCTTCATCCGCTCGCACGGGGCCACCCCCACATTCAAGGGCTTTCGCGGCTTCCCCGGCTCGATCTGCGCCTCCCCCAACGCGATGGTTGTGCACGGCATCCCCGGGCGCTACCGCCTCGATCAGGGCGACATCATCTCGATCGACGTGGGCGTCACGCTGGACGGCTGGGTGGCGGACGCCGCGCGCACCTTCCCCGTTGGGGAGATCGGCCCCGTCGAGCAAAACCTCCTGCACGCCACCCGCGAGGCGCTCCTCGCCGGAGTGCGGCAGTGCCGCGCCGGCAACCGCATGGGCGATGTGTCGCACGCGATCGAGCGCGTGGTCGAGGGCGCCGGGCTGTCAGTCGTCCGCTCGCTGGTTGGACACGGCGTGGGTCGCTCCATGCACGAGGACCCGCAGGTCCCCAACTACGGCCGGCCGGGCAAGGGCCCACGGCTGGAGGAGGGGATGGTGTTGGCGATCGAGCCAATGACCACCGCGGGCCGGCCCGCGGTACGCGTGGGAGGCGATGGGTGGGGGGTGTTCTCCCAGGACGACTCGCCGGCGGCGCACTTCGAGTTCACGGTCGCCATCACCGCGAACGGCCCGCGGGTGCTCACGCCGTGGCATCTCCAGGAGGAGGCGGGCGAGCAGTCCACCAACGGCCACGCGGTCCCGGCCGCCCCGTCGGTGGGCGAGCAGGTCGCGAGCGCAAGCTGAGGCCCACCTGCTACTATCGACTGTCCGCGCGCACGCGAATGCGTTTCGTGCTGCGAGCGTATCCTCGATCGAGTAGCGGCAGCCGCCCCGGCAGCCAGAGCTCGTTCGCCGGACCAGCCGAAAGGGACCATGAAGGTACGACCGTCGGTCAAGCCGATGTGCGAAAAATGCAAGATCATTCGCCGCCATGGGGCGGTGCTGGTCATTTGCCAGAACAAGCGCCACAAGCAACGCCAAGGATGATCTGGGGGCCTCAGATGATCGCGATGCTGCGTCCTAAGTCGGGTCCGTGCGGGTGCACTGGGGTGGGTGGGCGTTCAATCCGTCCTTGCCTGGCGACCATTGAGCCTCCCCAGCTCATCCTTGGCGACGGCAGGGCAGGTATCTGATGGCACGCATCGCCGGGGTCAACCTGCCCCTCAACAAGCGCTCGGAGATCGGGCTGACCTACATCTTCGGCATCGGCCGCTCCACCGCCAACAAGCTGCTGGCCGAGGTCGGGGTGAGCCCCGACACCTACGTGCGCGACCTCACCGAGGACGAGGTGTCGCGTCTGCGCGACGCGATCGACGCCGACCTCACCGTCGAGGGCGATCTGCGGAGGGAGCGCTCGCAGGACATCAAGCGTCTACAGGAGATCGCCTGCTACCGCGGTTTGCGCCACCGCCGCGGCCTGCCCGTGAGGGGACAGAAGACGAAGACCAACGCGCGCACCCGCAAGGGCCCCAAGCGGATGCAGGTGGCCGGCAAGAAGAAGGCCGGTAAGAAGTGATGGGCCACATGCAAGAAACTCTGCCGTCGGCGCGCGCCGACAGGCCACTGTCCTCCACGCCCCGGGTTGGCGGCTGATGGCTGCTCCCAAACGCGTTCGCGGCAAACGCAAGCCGAAGAAGAACATCCCCGTGGGGCAGGCCCACATCAAGACTTCGTTCAACAACACCATCGTCTCCCTGACCGACGTGCAGGGCAACGTGATCGCCTGGGAGTCGGCGGGCGGCGCCGGCTTCAAGGGCTCGCGCAAGTCCACGCCGTTTGCGGCGCAGGTGACCGCCGACGCCGCCGCGCGCAAGGGCCTCGAACAGGGTCTGCAGAAGGTCGAGGTGTACGTCAAGGGTCCCGGCTCAGGTCGCGAGACCGCGATCCGCTCGCTCTCGGCCGCCGGTCTGGAAGTGACGGGCGTCAAGGACGTGACCCCGCAGGCCCACAACGGTTGTCGTCCCCGCAAGCGGAGGCGTGTCTAATGGCGAGGGATTCAAGCCCCCAGTGCAAGCAGTGCCGCCGTGAGGGGCAGAAGCTGTTCCTCAAGGGCGAGCGCTGCCTGACCGACAAATGCGGCGTCGAGCGTCGCTCCTACCCGCCCGGCGAGCACGGCAGGGGCCGCCAGAAACAGAGCGAGTACCGCCTGCAGCTGCGTGAGAAGCAGAAGGCCCGCCGCTACTACGGAGTGCTGGAGAAGCAGTTCCACGGCTACTACGAGAAGGCCTCACGCCAGCCCGGGATCACCGGCGAGAACCTGCTGGCGCTGCTGGAGTGCCGCTTCGACAACGTGCTGGTGCGCCTCGGTTTCGCCGCCTCGCGCCGGCAGGCGCGGCAGCTGATCCGCCACGGCCACTGGACGATCAACGGCAGGCGCGTGAACATCCCCAGCTACCAGGTGCGCCCGGGCGAGGTGATCGCGATCAAGGCCGGCACCCCCGCCACCCAAGTCATCAGGGATGCCACCGAGCTCACGGGGCAGATCCCGGCGTGGCTGCAGGCCGATCATGAGTCGCTGACCGCGAAGGTGCTGCGTAAGCCGGAGCGGCGCGAGGTGGCGGCGCCGGTGCAGGAGCAGCTCATCATCGAGCTGTACTCGAAGTAAGGGCGCGTGCACACGGGCTCGGAGAGTTTTACCGGCATCGCTCTCGTTCGCGCGGGTGCGATGCCTAGGAGCCGGTGCCCGACCGGGCGCCGGTCCAAGAGGTTGGCGCAGCCAGCTAGAGGCTGGCGAGCTGGGCCCCTCTTCTATTAGTCAGAACACCACGACGTTAGGACGCTGATGCTCGACTTCCAAATCCCCCGGATCACAAGCGAGTCCGTGGAGCAGAACCGCGGCACCTTCACGATCGAGCCGCTCGACCGCGGGTTCGGCTACACCTTCGGCAACTCGCTGCGCCGCGTGCTGCTCTCCTCGCTGGCGGGCGCCGCCGTCACCAGCGTACGCATCGAGGGAGTGGCCCACGAGTTCTCGACGATCACCGGCGTCAAGGAGGACGTGACCGACATCGTGCTCAACCTCAAGGGGATCGTCTGCCGGATGCACTCCGACGCCTCCGAGGTGGAGGCCCCGCTCGTGGTTACCGGCCCCGGTGAGATCACCGCCAAGGACATCGACCTGCCGGCGGGCGTGGAGATCCTCAACCCCGACGTGCACGTCGCCACGCTCGAGAAAAAAACCAAGCTGGAGCTGTATATGACGATCGGCCGCGGCCGCGGCTACCGCCCGGCGGAGGAGAACAAGTCGCCCGACCAGCCGATCGGGGTGATCCCGATCGACTCGATCTTCTCCCCGGTAAGGCGCGTCGCCTACGCCGTTGAGCAGGCGCGTGTGGGTCAGAAGACCGACTTCGACAAGCTCACGCTGGACATCGAGACCGATGGCTCGATCGAGCCGCAAGCCGCGCTGCGCGAGGCCGCGGAGCTGTTGATCTCACAGCTGGCCATCTTCACCGACGCCGACCGCATCCAGGAGCTGCGCGCCTCGCCGGGCGGCCAGTTGGACGGCCACGGCCTCGCGGTGCCCGGCGCCGGCGGTCAGGCCGCGTTGCAGGGCGAGGAGTGGGGCATCCTGATCGAGGAGCTGGAGTTGGGGGTGCGCTCCTACAACTGCCTCAAGCGCGCCGGCATCCAAACGGTGGGCGATCTGATCTCCAAGTCGGAGGCGGAGCTCAACGCGATCCCCAACTTCGGCAAGAAGTCGATCGACGAGGTGATCGAGACGCTCGAAGGGCGCGGGCTGCATCTGCGCCAGGATTGAGCACCACCCAAGCCGCAGTCCGTATAACTATTGCATCTCAGCATCGCCGGAGGGGTGGGTGTTGTTATAAAAATCCAAAAGCTGTGCGCAATCGCTATCGGCCTTTGAAAAGAGCATTACACCACCAGCTCCTCTCCTCCCCTCCCCACACCCCAACGCTCGACTGACTAGACTCCCCCCACACCACCATGCGACATCAGAAGACACGCAACAAGCTCAGCCGCGACTCCGCGCACCGCAAGGCGCTGCTCATGAACCTCACCAAGGAGGTGCTGGAGCACGAGCGGATCAAAACCACCGAAGCGAAGGCGAAGGCCGTCAAGCCGGAGATCGAGAAACTGATCACCCTCGCCAAGCGCGACGACCTGCACAACCGCCGCCAGGCGCTCTCGGCGCTGGCGCAGGACAAGTTCGCGGTGCACCGCCTGTTCGTGGAGGTCGCCCCTCGCTACGCCGATCGCCCCGGCGGTTACACGCGCATCCTCAAGCTCGGCCCGCGCCGCTCGGACTCAACCGAGATGGTCTTCCTCGAGCTGGTGTAGAGGGCTGGTCACCAAGCTCACCCTCCAGTACGACGGCGGCGAGTTCGCCGGGTGGGCGCGCCAGCCGGGGCTGCGCACCGTGCAGGAGGAGCTGGAGCGCGCGCTACGCACGATCCTCGGCGAGCAGGGCACCGACGGAGAGCCGCTGGCGCTGACGGTGGCGGGGCGCACCGACCGCGGCGTGCACGCGTGGCGGCAGGTCGCAAGCTACGCGCACGAGGCGGTGGACCCCGCACGGCTCAACGCGCTGCTGCCCGCGGACATGGCCGTGCTCGCCTGCGAGCCCGCCCCTGAAGGCTTTGACGCACGTCGCGACGCCCGCAGCCGCACCTACTGCTACCAAGTGCTCGCCCGCCCCGCGCGCGGCGTGTTCACGCGCGCCAGCGCGCTGTGGTGGCCGCAGCCGATCGACCGGGACGCGCTCAACGCGTGCGCCGGCGCGCTCACGGGCACCCACGACTTCACGGCGTTCACGCCCACCGAGACCGACCACGTGCGCTTCGAGCGCGACGTGTGGGCGGCCGAATGGCGCGTCGGCTCACCCCTCGCAAGCGACTGGCCGGTGAGAACGCCGCCCGCTGCAGGGCGCGCGGAGGGGCTCGCGGAGGGGCTCGCGGAGGGGCTCGCGGAGGGGCGCGCGGAGGGCGACCTGCTGGAGTTCTGGATCGAGGCCGACACGTTCATGCGCCACATGAACCGCGTGCTGGTCGGCACGATGCTGGAGGTCGCCGCCGGGCGACGCACCGTGGAGGAGTTCGCACGCCTGTTGGATGGCCGGCCCCGTCCCGAGGCAGGCCCCACGGCGCCCGCGCACGGGCTGGCGCTGGCGTCGGTCGCCTACAGGTAGGCCACATCCACCACCGGGAATGCCCCTATGCTGGGGGGCAGAGATGCTCAACGTACTGCTGACCAACGACGATGGGATCGAGGCCGAGGGGCTGCGCGCGATGCGTGAGGCACTCGCCGCGCTGTCCGACGTGCGCCTGGCGGTGATCGCACCCGACGGCAACCGCTCGGCGATGGCGCGCTCGATCACCACGCGTCGGCCGCTGTGGGTCGAGGAGGTGGAGTTTCCCGACGGCAGCGTCGGGTATGCCACTGATGGCACCCCCGTGGACTGCGTGCGCCTCGCGCGCCTCGGCGTGATGGAGGGCTTCGACGCCGACGTGGTCGTCTCCGGTATCAACCACGGCGCCAACCTCGGCGACGACATCACCTACTCGGGCACCGTCGCCGCGGCGCTAGAGGGGGTCGTGCTGGGGCTGCCCGCGATCGCGGTCTCTCAGCAGTCCGGGGCGCGCGCCCTGGACTACCGCTTCCACGGCGGCTTCAACTTCGACGTGGCCGCCGGCTTCGTCGCGCGGCTGGTGGAGCGCCTGGAGTCGCTGCCGCTGCCCCCCAATACCCTGCTTAACGTCAACGTCCCCGCCGGGCTGCCCGACGGCGTGGAGGTGGCGCGCCTGGGCAAGCGCATCTACCGCGATGAGTTGAAGCTGGAGCGCGAGGAGGTGGGCCCCCCCGCGCGGCGGCGCTACTGGATCTACGGCGATGACCCCGGCTTCCACGACGAGCCCGGCACCGATCTCGCCGCCGTCGCCGCGGGGCGCATCGCCGTCACCCCGATGCACTTCGACCTCACCTACATTCCCGGCATCCAGGCACTGGCCGGCTTCGATCTGAACGGCCTGCTCGACGCCGCCGAGGTGGAGGCCGGCTGAGGTGGAGGAGCTGTTCGGGTGGTGGCGGGGCAGGACGCCCCGCCCCTGGGCGAGTGGGATATGCAGATGAGCCGCGCGGATGCCCCCCCAATGCCCGACCCCGCACAACACATCGCTGAGCTGCGGCGGCTGGTCGAGTACCACTCCCACCGCTACTACGTGCTCGACGATCCCCTCATCGGGGACGGCGAGTACGACGCGCTGTTCGAGGAGCTGCGCGCGCTGGAGGCCGCCCACCCCGAGCTGCTCACGCCCGACTCGCCCACCCAGCGCGTCGGGGGCGCCCCGGTGGGGCGGCTGGAGAAGGTGGCGCACATGGAGCCGATGCTCTCGCTCTCCAACGCCCGCTCCGAGCAGGAGTTCCGCGCTTGGGTGGAGCGGATGCGCAACCACCTCGCGCGCGAGGGTATCTCCCAGCCGCGCTTTCAGTATGTGGTCGAGCCGAAGGTCGATGGTCTGGCGATCTCGCTGATCTACCGCGACGGTGTGCTCCAGCGCGGCGTCACCCGCGGGGATGGGGAGATCGGCGAGGACATCACCCACAACCTGCGCACCATCCGCGCGATCCCGCTGCACATCGAGGACGCGCCGCCGCTGCTGGAGGTGCGCGGCGAGCTCTACATGTCGCTGCGGGACTTCACCGCGCTCAACGAGCGCCGCGCCGAGCAGGGCCTCTCGACGTTCATGAACCCGCGCAACTCCGCCGCCGGCACCGTCCGCCAGCTCGATCCGGCGCTCGCCGCCGAACGGCCCTTGTCGATCTGGTGCTACCAGGTGGGGGTCACCGAGGGGCTGTCGTTCACCACGCATTGGGAGGCGCTCGAAGTGGCTGCGCGCGCACGGCCTGCGCGTCAACCGCGACATCCAGCAGCTGCACTCCGAGGACGAGGTGATCGCCCAGTGCCTCGCCTGGCAGCGCCGCCGGGGTGAGCTCGACTTCGAGATCGACGGCGTGGTGGTGAAGATCTCCAACCTCGCGCTTCAGCGCCGCCTCGGCTCGGTGGGACGCGACCCGCGGTGGGCGATCGCCTGGAAGTTCCCGCCCACCACGGCGATGACGCGCCTGGAGCGGATCGGCTGGAACGTGGGCAAGTTCGGCGACATGCGGCCCTTCGCGATGCTCGCGCCGGTATCGGTGGGCGGTGTCACGATCAAGCTGGCCACGCTGCACAACGAGGAGGATCTGCGCCGCAAGGACATCCGCGAAGGCGAGGACGTGATCGTGCTGCGCGCCGGTGACGTGATCCCGCAGGTGATCTCCCCCGCGCCGCACGTCGTCGAGCACGAGCGCCGCCCGCCGCTTCCGCGACCGCCCACGCACTGTCCCTTCTGCGCCACCCGCACCACCAAGCCGCGCGACTCGGTCTACACCACCTGCCCCAACCGCGCCTGCCCCGAGCGCGCCTGGCAGCTGCTCAAGCACTTCGTCTCGCGCGGTGCGATGGACATCGAGGGGCTCGGCGAGAAGCAGGTGCGGCTGCTGCAGAACGAGGGCCTCGTCAAGGTGCCCGGCGACTACTACCGCCTGGCTGAGCGTCAGGCGGAGCTGCTGGAGCTGGAGGGCTTCGCCGAGATTTCGGTGCGCAACCTGCTCGCCGCCATCGACGCCTCCAAGCAGCGCCCGTTCGCGCGCGTGCTGTTCGCGCTGGGGATCGAGGAGGTGGGGGAGGTGACGGGGCGCAACCTCGCCCAGCGCTTTCGCGACGTCGACGCGCTGCTGCACGCCTCAGAGGAGCAGATCGCGCAGACGCCCGGGATCGGCGAGAAGATGGCCCGCTCAATCCGCGCGCAGCTGGACGAGCAGCACATGCGCGAAGTGATCGCCGACCTGCGCCTGCTCGGGTTGCGCTTCGCCGAGGAGGGGCCTGCGCCTTCGGAGGGCGTGTTCGCCGGCCTCACGCTGGTGCTCACCGGCACCCTCCCGCACTGGACGCGCGAGTATGCGACCGAACGCATCCAGGCCGCCGGCGGGCGCGTCACCAGCTCAGTATCGAAGAAGACCCACTACCTCGTCGCGGGCGAGAGCGCCGGCTCGAAGCTCGAAAAGGCGCGGCGTCTGCAGGTCCCCGTGATCGACGAGGCCGGTTTGCGCCGGTTGCTCGGCGACCCGCCTGAATAGCTCCCCGGGGATTGGGTGGAGTGTGTGCTCTGCCCCCGTTTTCCAACGACCCCACGAAACGGGGCAGAGTCGTTGTGTGCTTTGTTTTTGGGCCCCAACCCTTCATTTAGTGAAGTGGTTGGTTGGAGGTGTTGGTGTTTGTTTTGGGCCCCCAACCCTTCATTTAGTGAAGTGGTTGGTCAGTAGTTGGCCAGTGTGATCGCCATGTTGTCCTGCAGCGTGTGCGCCGCCGCGGTCGAGATGCCGTCGTTGAAGAACGCAAACGCCAGCTCATCGCCGTCGGCCGCCGCGCAGTAGCCCGCCAGGTTAGACACGTAGGTCAGCGTGCCCGTCTTGGCCTCGCAGCGGCCCGCCGCCGCGGTGCCGCGCATCCGTTCGGAGAGCGTTCCCGTGTGGCCCGCCACCGCCAGGTCCCCGCGCAGGATCGTCCCCAGTTCGGTGTGCGCGATCTCGTTCAGCAGCCCCACCACTTCATAGGGGGAGGTCTGATCTTCTTCTGAGAGCCCCGACCCGTCCACCACCCTGGGATGGACGCCCAGCTCGGCGATCGTTTCGCGCACCACTTTCGCCCCCCTCGCCGTGGTGCCGGTCACCGGCGCCGGCGGGCTGGCCGGCGCCGGGGCCGTCGTAGCGCCGGGGGTCGCGATTGTGCCGCCCGGGGTGGCACGGGGGATCGTACCTCCGAAGCGCGCGCCCAAATCCTTCAGGAGTGTCTCGGCGAAGAAGTTGTCTGACGGCGGCAGCGTCATTCCGAGGAGTTGGTCGATCATCGGCGAAAGCGCCCCTGCCAGCTTCACTGCTCCCGCCGGGGTGCTCGCCGCACCACCCCCCTGCTCAACCGCCACGCCTGCCTTCCGCAGTGCCGCGCGCAGCTGACGCGCCGCGTATGCGGCGGGCGCGTGCGTGCCTTTTTCGGTACCGGTTTCCCCGCGGTTGAACGCCAGCGCGCTGAGGTCCCCTTCCAGGTAGGGATCCCACGCGTAGCCGCTGGAGGGCTCGCCGCGCAGCGAGTCGAAGTAAGACTCGTCCCCATATACCTTCCCGGTGACCCGCCTGATGCCGCTCGCCTTCAGTTGCCCCGCCAGCGCCGACACCGACGTGCCCACCCCGCCGTAATGGCCGCGGATGAACGCACTGGCACCAAACGTCGGGTCGCCGCCGCCGCGCAGATAGATGTCACCCTGCCACACGCCCCCTGGCGCCAGCCTGCCGACGCCCAGCACCGCGGTTTCCAGCTGCGCGGTCGGCCCCATCCGCTCCAGCGCGGTAACCGCGGTGAACAGCTTCTCCACCGACGCCGGCGGATGCCGCAGCGTGGCGCGCTCAGCGAACAGCGCCTTGCCGGTGGACATGTCGTACACGTACGCTCCCGACCGCGTCCCCGCCAGGCTCAGCTCGTGCGCCATGTGCCGCTGCAGCGCCGCCGTGGTGGCCGCGGTAACGGCCCCCGCCCCGCCCCCGGCGGTGGCGCGCGCCGGGCGGTGGGCGGCCAGCAGTGGCTCGGGGGAGGAGTGTGTGCTCGGCACGCCGGGAATCGCCCGCAGGTCGGGGTGCTCCGCCCGGGCGACGGCGGCGCGCACCGCTGCCGTCATGCGGAGATCCGCGGTGGCGGTGGTACGGGGCACGATCGCGCCCGCGAGGGCGAGCGCGCACAGCGCGATCGGCAGCAGTGCAAGCCGGGTCCGGGGCATGCCCCACTAGAATAATGGGTGGTATGGGTAGCGTTGTCAAACTGGAGGAGAAGGCCCGCGGCGCACGTGCCCGCCGCGCGCGGCGGCGCTCCTCCAGGACGGCGCTGGTGCTCGGCGGAGGCGGCTTCACCGGCGGGGTGTACGAGATCGGGGCGCTGCGCGCGCTGGACCTGCTGGCTGTCAACAGCAACGTCAACGACTTCGACATCTACGTGGGCACCTCCGCCGGGGCGTTCATCGCCGCCCTCTGCGCCAACGGTGTGACCCCCGATGAGATGATGCGCGTCGCCACCAGCGAGGCGCCCCAGCCGTTCCGCGACATCGACCTCGGCGATCTGCTGCGCCCCAACCTGGGTGAGCTGGTGCGCGGCGGGCTGCAGCTGCCGCTGCGCATCGCCTCGCTCGCGCGACAGGTGCTCACCCAGCCCGGTCAGGTCTCGGTGATGGACCTGGCGCTCGGCCTCGCCCGGGCGCTGCCCTCCGGGCTGTACACCGGCGCCGGCATCGAGGGCTACCTGAGCCAGATTCTCGGCGAGCCCGGTCGCACCGACGACTTCCGCGCGCTGCGTGGCGGCAGAGAGCTGTACATCACCGCCACCGACCTCGACACCTGCGAGCGGGTGGTGTTTGGCGCGGAGGGCTTCGAGGAGGTGCCGATCTCCACCGCCGTACGCGCCTCCGGGGCGCTGCCGATGGTCTACGCCCCCGTGCGGCTCGACGGTCGCGAGCTGGTGGACGGGGGGCTGATCTCCACCACCAACCTCGACATCGCCGTCGAGGCCGGAGCCAAGCTGGTGGTGGTGATCAACCCCGTGGTGCCGTTCGTCAACGACTTCGCCACCGACGTGCGCACCCTGCGCGGGCGCCGCCCGCGGCGCGTCTCGGACATGGGCTTCCCGCAGATCGGCTTCCAGGCGTTCAAGCTGCTGGCCCACCAGCGTTTGCACGAGATGGCCACCCACTGGGGGGAACGCTACCCCGGGGTGGACATCGTGCTGATCGAGCCAGAGCCCTCCGACGAGCTGATGTTTCAGACGTCCATCATGAACTTCGCCTCGCGCATCGCGATCGCGCGGCACGGCTTCCAGTCGGTGGCCCACCACCTCGCGGGCGAATACGAGCACTACCGCACAGTCACCAAGCGGCACGGGATCGAGATATCGCCCGAGCGGCTGCGCATGGTGGTGGAGCACTTCGAGGCGCAGGCCGCCGCCGAGGAGTCCGGGCAGGACACCAGCGCCTGGCGGCGGATCCTCGAGGGCACCACCGGCGCGCTGCTGCGCCAAAGCCAATCGGCTGGCGCCTGAGCCGCGGTCTCGCCGTGGTCCCGGCCGAGCGCCGGCCTGTCGTGGCTGCCGCTGGCCACTGCCAGTTGATGTCAGCCGAGCGCCTTGTCCACCGCGCTCAGCACGCGGGCGGTGGCGGCGGCGTTGCGCAGCGCGATGCGTACGTGACGCGGCTCGTCCAAGCCGGCGCCGGCGGCCACCAGCACGCCCGCGCGCGCCATCCGCGCGGCCAGCTCCGCGCCGTCCAGCCGCTGGTGGGCCACCCACAGAAAGTTGGCCTGACTGTCGGTCACCTCGAAACCGCGCTCGCGCAGCTGTGCGCTCAGCAGCGGGCGCTCCTCACAGACGCTCTGCACATGGCGCGCCAGCGGTTTGGCGCCCGAGCGCAGCGCCTCCAGCGCGCCCGCCTGTGAGAGCTCGCTGACGCCGAGGTCGGGCTCCAGCTCGGTGAGCAGCTCCTCCGAGCCCGGCCCCCCCATCGCGTAGCCCACGCGCAGCCCCGCCAAGCCCCATGCCTTGGAGAAGCTGCGGAACACCAGCAGCCGCGGGTGCGCCTCCAGCAGCTTCAGCGACGCGTCGGTTGGCTGGGCGTCGGCGAAGTCCACCAGCGCCTCATCCAGCAGCACCGCGATTCCCTCGGGCAAGCCCTGCAGCAGGCGCTCCAGCTCCGCCGCCACCAGCAGCTCGCCGGTCGGGTCGTTGGGGCTGGCGAGCGCCACCACGCGCGTGCTGTGCTTGGCGGCGGCCGCCAGCAGCGCGTCCACAAGCGCAACTCCTCCTCCCCCTCCTCCCCCTGCCTCTTTCCCTCCCCTTGCTCCCTCCCCGCCGCCGCCCACCGGCACCGCGCGGCCGTGCGCGCGGCGCGCCATAATCGGGAACAGCGGGTAGGACGGCCACGAGGTGATGAGCTCCTGTCCGGGCTTCATCAGCGCCCTGGTGGCGGCGCTCAGCAGCTGGGCGGCGCCGTTGCCGACGATCAGGCGTCCCGCGGGGATGTCGTGGCGCTCGGCCAGCTCGCTGCGCAGCCGCGAGCCGCGCAGGTGGGGGTAGCGCTGCATTCCCGCGCGCGCGCTGAACGTGATCGCGTTGACGATGCTGGCGTGCGGCAGGTCCGGCCAGGTGGTCTGCGACAGGTCCAGCGTGGTGACGCGCGCCAGCGCTTTGCGCCTACGCTCCGCCGCCTCCTCGCGCAGCCCGCGGTTGACCTCCTCCTCGGGTACGCCTTCGAACTGGCGGTAGTAGTCGAGGAGGCTCATGGTGGCGTCTGTCGCCGGCGGTTCGTCCCGCGATTTGCGGGAGCCGCCGGCTGTCCACTGGACTCAGAGGCCGCCGCCGGAAGGGGTGACCATGTTGCCGGTGCCGTTGAACAGCACAAACCAGATCCCGAAGATCGTCGCGCAGATGGCGGCGGTGATCGCAAATACGCGGCCCAGCGCCCCGATGCGCTGGTCGACGCCGGCGGCGCGCCGCACCAGGATCCACGCCTCATCGAGGTTGCGCATGATCTTCAGCGCCCCAAACAGCAGCGCGAACAGCCCGGCGAAGGCGGCGAGGATGCCGAGGCTGACGCTGCCCGACTGGTAGTTGACCTGGGCGCCGATCCACAGGCATGCCACCGGAATCGGCCCCCAGCAGCAGAGGCTGAGCAGCGTCATCATCGCCAGCATCGCGTCCGCCAAACGCCGGTCGATGCGTCGGCGCCCCTCGCTGCCGCGCGTGGGCTTGCCGCGGTAGTGGACCGGCGCCGTGCCGGGGCGCCTACCTACGAAGAGGCCGCCGGTGTCGCTGGGATCGCTTCGCATCTGTATACAGCCTATCGGCCTGCGTACAACGAATCGAGAATCTCGGCGTACTTCTCCTCAACGATGTTGCGCTTCACCTTCAAAGTCGGCGTCAGCTCGCCGCCGGCCTGCGACAGATCGCGCTCGAGGATCGCAAACTTCTTAACCTGCTCCACGTTGGCATACCCCGCGTTGACGCGCTCCACTTCGGCCGCGATCAGCGCGTGGATCGCGGGCTCGCGGGACAGCGTGGCAGGCTCCTCGGGCAGGTTGTGCTCGCGCGCGTAGCCCGCGATCTCTTCCTCATCCAGCGTGATCAACACCACCGGGAAGGGGCGCCGGTCGCCGTGCATCACCGCCTGGGAGATCCAGCGGCACTGCTTGAGGTCGTTCTCGATGTTGGCGGGCGTCAAATTCTTGCCGCCGGCGGTGATGATGATGTCCTTCTTGCGCCCCGTGATCGACAGGTAGCCGTCCGCGTCCAGCGAGCCGAGGTCGCCGGTGTGCAGCCAGCCGTCCTCCACGGCGCCAAAGGAGGCGTCGGCGTTGTGGTGGTAGCCCTGGAAGATGTTGGCGCCTTTAATCAAGATCTCGCCGTCGCCGGCGATCCGCAGCTGCACGCCCGGCAGCGCACGCCCGACAGTGCCGAAGCGGTGGTCCTCGATCGTGGAGGCGGTGGCGATCGTGGAGGTCTCTGTCATCCCATACCCCTCCAGCACCGGCACGCCGGCGGCCCAGAAGAACTCCAGGATCTCCCGCGCGATCGGGGCGGCGCCGGTGGCGGCCTGGCGCATGTGCCCGCCGAAGATGGCGCGCACGTTTTTGAACAGGCCCTCCTCGGCCTCCGCGAAGGGGGCGCGCAACTCCTCGGGGATCTCTTCCTCGCGGGCCAGCATGTCGCGCACGCGCTTGCCCAGCTCGATCGCCGCCTCCGTGCGAGCCCGTTCCTCGGGCGGCTGCGCCTCGATGGCGCCGTGGGCGAGCGTGTAGATCTTCTCGAAAATCCTTGGCACCGAGGGCAGGAAGGTCGGTTTGACCTCCTGCAGCTCGCCCACGATCTGCTTGACGTCGCCCCCGAAGTAGGCGATCGTGGTGCCGCGGTCGATCGCCCCCAGCTGGATCAGCAGCGCGAACGCGTGGGCGAGGGGCAGGAACAGGTAGGCGATCTCGCCCTCGTGAATCTGCCCGATCTCGCGCACCATGTCCACCACGGCGCAGTAGTTGCCGTGCGACAGCACGCACCCCTTCGGCGGTCCGGTGGTGCCGGAGGTGTAGATGAAGGTGTAGGGGTCATCCGGGGTGAGCGCTTTGCGGCGGCGCTCCAGCTCCTTGGCGCCGCCGTTCTCGGCACGGGCGCGGCCGTCGGCGCGCAGCTGCTCCAGCGGGAGCGCATCGGGTCGGGCCGCTCCCTCGTCCGCTGCGGTGGGGGCGGTGGTTGTCGTGTCATTCTTTTCGGGGCTATAACCATCCTTCGTGTCGGGGTCGATCACGATCACGGTGCGCAGCTCCGGCAGGCGGTCGCGCACGGCGGCAACCTTCGCCAGCTGCTCGGCGTTCTCGCACACGATCGCGCAGGCGCCGGAGTCGGAGATCACCCAGTGGCACTCCTCGGGGGAGTTGGTCTGGTAGATCGGCACCACCACCGCGCCGATGGCGGTGATCGCCAGGTCGGCGTATGTCCACTCCTGGCGCGTCCCCGCCAGGATGCACACCCGCTCGCCCGGCTGGATGCCCAGCTGGATCAGGCCGAGTGCGATCTCCTCCACGATCACGCCCAGCTCGGCGTAGGTGACGTCCAGCCAGGTTCCGTCCTGCTTGTGACGGATAGCCACGTTCTCCCCGAACGAGGCCACCGCGCGGGGAAGGAGGTCGGCGATTGTGCTCCCCGCTGGACCTGTGGCGGTGGGCGCCGAGTCCGGGGCGGTAGGTGCCGGGGCGGTGGGCGACCGCGGATCGTGCTCGACGGTCGATCCTGCGGTTTGCGCTGCGGTGCCTGCCTCCATGGCGTCCTCCTCCAACGGATTCGATGACCCTTTCGGTAGGAGAGGATATTGCTTTGGTGGGGCAATTTGTCGCGGGCCACCGCCATTTTGGAGTGGGCCAGCGCCGGCGAGCTTCAACGACCGGACGAGGGTGGGCGCGGGTGTGTGGACACGCTGCGCTTCAAGCACCACCGTGCCGACGCAGATGTCTCCATCGTCGTCGTACGCCTGCACCACCGGATCACTCGCTAAAATACCCAAGTAGCAAAAACCTACCAGAGTAGGAAGATGTCTGCAAGCTCGCAAACAGCCGCCCCGCGTGCTCGCGCCACACACCTTGGCCCCGAACGGCGGCGGCCTCTGATCTTGGATGTGGCGTTTGGGCTGTTCCTGGAGCACGGCTACAAGGGAACCTCGATGGATGCCATCGCCCGCGCGGCCGGCGTCACCAAGCCGGTGATCTACGCCTGCTTTGCCAGCAAGGCCGAGCTGTTTGGGGCGCTGCTGGACCGCGAGGAGCAGCGCATGTTTGCGCAGTTTGGCGCTGCGTTTGCGACGGGCGCGCAACCCGACGACGCGGAAGCCATGCTGGTGGCCGGGTTCACCGCGATGCTCCAAGCCGTCAGCGACACGCCGGAGGCCTATCGCGTGGCCCTGCTGGGCGGGGGGGATGAGAATGCGTTGATCGACGCGCGCGCTCGGCGCGGACGAGAGCACCTGGTGGCGCAGCTCACCGAGCTGGCCCGCCGTTGGCTGGAGGGGCGAACCCCCACGCGGCGTGTCGAGTCAACCGCCCAGTTTGTGGCGCAGATGCTCGCCGGCGTCGGCGATGGGGGCCTGCGGATGATGCTGGCCTCTCCGGAACGCTGGACGCCCGAGGCGCTCGGTCGCGCCCTGGGAGGGTTTACCGCCGCCGGGTTTGCCGCGCTCCAACAGCCATAACGCGGGCGCCGGGCGGGCGGGTCAGCCCTTCAACGCCACCGGCCGCTGCGCCGAGGATGCGCCGTGGCGCAGGCTGGCGAGGAACAGGCTCTTATCGATACGGCCCTTGAAGATCGGCACCCCCAGCTCCATGCACTTCGACAGGACCTCCTTGCGTCCCAGCCCGGCCTCGCGGGCAAGCTCGGTGGGCGTCAGATGGTTGGCCATCGGCATCTCCTTGGGGTGGAGGGGGAGGGGGAGTACATGTACATATAGCGCCGCCAGCGGACGTTGGCAACCCTGGATTTGCCGCAGTCCCAAACACCGGCACAGGGAGCAGGAACGCCGGTCGCCGGCATACGCAGCAGGAACGCCGGTCGCCGGCATACGCAGCAGGAACGCCGGTCGCCGGCATACGCAGCAGGAACGCCGGTCGCCGGCATACGCAGCAGGAACGCCGGTCGCCGGCACAGGCAGCAGGAGCGCTGGCGCGGAGAGGGATGGCTATATGGGGTTGGGAATGTCCACAAACACGTGGCGCATCCCGAAGCGCTCGCTCAGGTGCTCTCCCACTCGGCGCACCCCGAACGTCTCGGTGGCGTAGTGGCCGGCGGCGATGAAGTGCACCCCCGCCTCGCGCGCCTGCGCCATCACTCGCTCGGCCGGTTCGCCGGTGAGGAAGGCGTCGGCGCCCGCCTCGATCGCGTCGGCGAGGTGGTCGGCGCCGCCGCCGGTGACGATTCCCAGCCGGCGCACCACCGCTGGGCCGCAGTCAAATGCCAGCGGCGCCCGCGCGGTGACCCGCTCCACGCGCGCCAGCAGCTCCGCGAACGGCAGGCCGGCGCCGGGGAACTCGGCGAGGTACCCGATCGGTGTTCCGCGGTGGGGCGCAAACGGCGCCAGTGGCTCTCCCCCCAACGCGCGCGCCAGCAGCGCGTTGTTCCCCACCTCTGGGTGGGCGTCGAGCGGGAGGTGGTAGGCCAGCAGCGAGATGTCGGCGGCAAACAGCACCCGCAGCCGCCGCGCCAGCGCGGCGTCGATCGGCCCCGGGCCCGAGCCCCAAAACAGCCCGTGGTGGGCCAGCACCAGCTGGGCCTCCTCCGCACGGGCGCGCTCGAACAGCTCCAGTTGGGCGCTCACGCCCGTGACAACCGTGGTCACCTCCTCCGCGCCCGGCACCTGCAGGCCGTTGGGGCCGTAGTCGGCGAAGCGCTCCGGCTCCAGCAGGCGGTCGAGCTCCGCCACGATGTCATGCAGCGGGGTGGGCATTGGGCGAGGATAGTTGGCTGGGGTTGCCGGCGGGTTGGTTTGCGGCGCGACCGGCGTTGGGGTGCGCGGGGTGCGAGGCGGCGAGTGGGACTGCTGGGTGGGATGCAGGCGGCGTGGCGCGGTACCCGAGGCAAGGCGGGTTGGGGTCGCGTTGTGGGATACTGCAACCTGCGTCGGGGCGTGGCGCAGCCTGGTAGCGCGCACCGTTCGGGTCGGTGAGGTCCCCAGTTCGAATCTGGGCGCCCCGATAAGTTCAAGTTCTGCGAAGGTCAGCGAACACGGGCGAAAATCCGCTCAAATACTGGCTTTCGTGGAGGCCCGTTCGCCTGTGTTCGCGGCTGTTCGGTGGCATGTGGGACGCAGATGGGACGCAGGAGCAGCCAAACGGGACGCAAACGGGACGCAAGGCCACCGGCCGAACACAGGTCCAAGCGCGCTGGGGCGTGCGGCTGCTCAGCGACGAACGCCTCGCACGCGCCCGCGTATGCTACGGCCCGAACGTGTCCGGTGCAACGGTACGAGATGCGAGCGAGGACGACGCGCCGGCGTGCGCGGCGATCTACGCGCCCTACGTGCGCGAGACGGCCGTCAGCTTCGAGAGCGAGCCGCCGACACCCGCGCAGATGGCCGAACGCATCGCGGCGGCGACGCGCACGCACGCATGGATCGTGCACGAAGACGACGACCGCATCGTCGGCTACGCCTACGGCGGGCCGCACCAGAAGCGAGCGGCCTACCGCTTCTCGTGCGAGGTCAGCGTCTATGTCGAGCAGGGCCGGCGACGCACCGGCTCGGGTCGCGCGCTGTACGAGGCGCTGTTCAAGCGGCTCGCGGCGCGCGGCTACCGGATGGCCGTCGCGGGCATGACGATGCCGAACGACGCGAGCGTGGGCCTGCACCGAGCGATGGGCTTCGAGCCGGTCGGCGTCTACCGGCGGATCGGCTGGAAGCTCGGCGCGTGGCACGATGTCGCGTGGATGCAGCGGGCGCTCGGCGTCGAGCACGACCCTCCCCCCGAGCCGCGCTGAGGCGACCGGGCGTGTCTTCGCCGAGGTCGAAGGCGCGCTGCGCGCGCTGTGACTTCACGCGGAGTTGACGACGTGTAGATGGCGGGGTGTGTTGGCGGCTGTTTGCCGCTGTTGGTAGGCATCCATCGCGTGCTGTGCGCGGGCGATGGCGCGGCGCTGGGCGAGCTTTGTGTAGACGGTGGCGATGAGGTAGCCGCCGTCGTCGTGGCCGACCATCGCTGCGGCGGTTGGCGGGTCGAGGCCGAGTCCGCCGTCCTCGACGGGATCGACCATCCATTGAATCGCGCGGTGCTTGAGGTCGTAGAAGTCTTGGCTGGGCATCCCGGCGGCGGCGCATATGGCTGTCCACCATGACGACCAGATGCTGCGCCGCATGTATCCGCCTCGTGGTGCTGGGAAGACGATCTCGCCCATGTCTTTGTGTACGACCTTGCCCATGCGAGGCATACGTTCGATGTGCTCGCGCCATGCGGGGCTCATCACGACCCATCGCCCGTCGTCGTCCTTGGGCCAGGTGATCTTGCCGGTGTGGAGGTCGATTTGACGCTTGACGTGGATCAGGTTCTTGTCGAAGTGAAGCTCGGAGCGGTGCAGCGCGAAGATTTCGCCAGGGCGCAGCGCCTCGTCACCGATCGTCAGGACCGCTCCCTCAAGAACGAGTCCGTAATCATCGGCGCGGCAGTTCCGCGCGCCTTGGCGAAGTCGTGTGTATTGCTCGTCGGTGATGATCTCGAAGTCGGGCCGGTCAATTCGGCGCTTGCGCTTGCTCGCGCCGAGCCGGATGAACTGGTTGCGCGGGATGAGGTCACGGTCGAGTGCGTGATTGAAGAACTGCCGGACGGACTGTTGGGTGTGGGCGCCCTTCGGGCGGGTCCAGGTCACTGCCTCGTCACGAGTGAAGCTGTCGATCGGGCGATCGTGGAACTCGCGGATGAACGGCTTGAGCCCGTCACGCATCCTCCGCACGGTCGAGTCGCGGCGGCCTCTCTCCTTGTGGGCGAGCTCCCCGTCCGGCCAGCTCATCGTGATCCGGCCGTTCTCGTGGATCGTCGCGCCCGCGAACTCAAGCACGGTCGGAGCGCCCAGCCGGGATGGATTGGCGTCCTCCTCGCGCAGTTCCTGTAGACATCGCTCCTTGGCGTCGCGGTATTCCTCCATGCTGTTGTAGGTGCCGACCACTTTTTGCGGCCCTTGTACTTGGCATAGCCGGAATACTTCGGCTTGTGGCGTGAGCCCCGGTTGTACGGCATCAGATGTCCTCCGCGTTTTCGGTCGAGGCGTAGCGCTCGCGCAGCCATGCCTCGACCTCGGACACGATGTAGCGGTTCATGCTGCCCATCCGCAGGTGCGGGAGGCCGTGGCGCTGCTGCAACTCGATCCAGCGACGGGTGACTTGAAGATGGTCGGCGAGCTGCTGCTTGGTGACCCAGGGCTCGCGCGTCTCGATCGCGGCCGTCATGTGCGCGGCGCCTCGGTACTCGTTCGGCCTGCGCCAGTGGCCTGCGCTGGGCGCCGGCCGGATGGGGGCCGGCGCTGCTGGCCGTGTCCCGCAAGTTGGGTGCATCGCTGCCTTGGATCAGAGCAGACCCGAGCCGTGATCTCAAGGCCCTGACAGAGAGGGGGTCTCGCGTGCCCGATGAACAGGTCCGCCGTGCGTTTCGCGTGTGCTGGTGCGGAGAACGCGCTCATCGGACGCCAGCAGGCCGAAGACAAGCGCGCCAGCGCGCCGGGCACTGGCGCCGGTCAAGCTCGTCTGCCATCGCTCGTGGCCGGCGGGGCGGGACACCGAGGCTCGGGACGCCCGCGTGGTTGCGTGCGATGTTCGTGCTGTCTGCTGAGGCGAACGGGTACGGGCTGCCGGCGAGCTTCATGCCGCGGAGCATGTGTAGCCATACGGGCGCCGGCCCGTCCGGGCAGAGACGGTCCAGCACTTCGGTCATCCGGCGTTGCCAGCGCTGGCCGCCGACGTTGCGATAGCTGCCCGAGCTGCCGAGACATACGCGCGACCATTCGTGCGCGAGCCGCACAAGACGGTCAATGCGCTCGTGCAGGTGCCACACGGGGGCGCCGCGGTCGCCGAACGGCCAAGCGGCGAGCAGCCGGTCGTTCTCCCGTTCGGTGCCTTCGATCACGTCGGGGATGACGGCCCACGTGGTGCGGTACTCAAGCCAGCGCTCGCACCACCTGTAGTACGCCGACCAGTCGGCCGGGCGCCCTGTGCGCCAGAGTGTGAACGCCCCGTTGTCGAGCATTACCGACTGCCCGATCTCGTGACAAACCCGCACGTCCTGAGGGTGCGCGAAGCTGACGCAGAAGCAGCGGCCGGCGAGCTCCAACAGCTTCGAGCGAGGCGTGATCGGCGTGCCGTGGTAGTGGATCACGTCGCCGCCTCCGCGCGCTGGCGCACACGCACGCGGGCGATCAGCAGCGACCAGAGCAGCGCCCCGGCGGTCTTGGCGATGAACTGCCCGGCGGTGGTGCTCCACATCACCCCGCCGAAGGCGAGCGTCGGGAAAACGAAGCTGTCAATCGCAGCGCCGAGCCAGGCGGCGATGTTGGCGCGCTGCATCCATCGGCGCTTGCGTAGTAGGTGATAGAGAACGCCCTCCTCTGTCTCTGCGCACGCGAAGGAGATCGCCGAGGCCTCGGCGATCATGTGCGCGTCGGGGGTCGCCAGGTAGCTCAGCAGCGCGCCCGTGAGGATCAGGAGTGCCATCTTCGCCCAGCGGGTCGTGCCCCAAAAGTCGGCCAGGCGGTCCCGTGTGATGAGATCGAAGCCGATGAGCGCGAAGGCGTTGTAGATCGAAGCTGTGGGTCCGAATCTCGCGGCTATGAGGTTCGCGGCGACGATCGCGGCGAGGTAGAGCCCGATGAGGGTTGCGACAATTAGCCTGGTGTGTGTGGTGGATCGAGTCATACGCGCTCGCTCGATCGGCGCCTCCCGAGTGCCACCGCAACTTGCCGACTGTCGCAGGATTCACACAGCAGGCCAGGCGCCTGCCGCGACGCATCGGTGGCGCGGTTGCCGTCGCGGTCATATCCGCCCCATCGGCACCAGCGCAGGCCTGCCGCCTCGGCTTCGGCCTCAAGTGTTTCGATGCTCTGAAAGAACTCGGGGTAGAGCGCCTTGAGCATCGCGCGCTCTTGCGCGGCGGATGCGAACGCGCCGCAGTTGCACTCGCCGGATCGGTGCAGCAGCGCGGCGGCGTCTGACTCCGGCAGATGGTGTTGGCGGCGGTAGCGGAGCACGTCGAGGTTTGTCCAACTAATGAGCGGATTGACGAACACCGCCGAAGTACGGTGCAGGCGGGTGATCGGTGCGCGCTTGGCGCGGCGGCGACTCTCCGCACGGCGGACGCCTGACAGGAACAGCACGCGGGCACGTAGGGATCGACCTTCCTTGCACTCGCGCAGGAACGAGATTATCTGCTGTTCCTTCAGGCGCTCGTATGTCCGTCCGTGCATAGCCGGGCCGGGAAACCCGATGCCGCGCTCGATCGTTCCGTTGCGCCTGACTGTGCCACCGAGAACGAGCCTGCGGTATGCGTCCCTGGCGCTCAGGACGCGGAGCGGCTTATTCACCCAAAGGGCAAAGTCGCGGACGAACTCCGCCACGCCAGGGACGGCCGTTCCGGTGTCGATGTAGGCGAGGCCGTCGTAATGGGTACGGCAGCGGTGGGCGAGCACCGTGGAGTCGTTACCTCCGCTGAACAGACACCATACGGCGACAGGATTGTGTTCGTCGCGGGCTTGTACGATCAGCTCGTCGGGCTCGCGGTTAACGAGTTCTTGCGGATGCGGAGCTGCCGGTCTAGTCATGCTGCTCGCCTGCGCGCTGCGGCAGCGGGGGGGTTGGATTGGCTGGAGAGAGGCTTCCTGAAAACCAGCACGTCTTCGTGCGCGGCCACCTGTGTGCGGTCTCCTCGTGCGCGGTAGCGTCGAACTTGGAGGGTCTGCCACAGCGAGGGGCGCATCACCAGCTCGTTGTCGCGGATCGTTGCCAGCAGGCCGATGACGTGCTGCCAGTAGAGCAGACCTGATTCTTCGCAGAGCGCGATGGTGTCGCCGCTCAGATTGCGCAGTGCGCCGCGGGTACGCATATTCTTGGTGACACATACGAGGAACCCGCCGGGCTTGAGCGTTGCTACGCACGCCCGGTAAATCTCCGACATTGCCGCGAGGTATGCCTCTCCACGGGCGTGCCCGAGGTTGCGCCGATCGGGACTGTAGTTGGTCGTATCGTGTCGGCACAGAGGTTCACTTTTATTACGGATATCCGAGCATATGTCGGCGACCTCGCAAGCGTACGGTGGCGACATCAGGATCAGATCAACTCGGCCATAGGCCATACGCGCGAGCGCTCTGCCGTGCGGTCGGGCGCGGACGAGGAGGTTCTGCGCGCGAGTGGTGAGCAGTCGGGGCAACTGGCGTGCGTCCCCTTCGATCACCTGTACCGATGAGCGGAGGCGCCCGTCCCGTCGAGCATGGTTGAGGTTGGCGGCGGCCAGCTTCGCCCAGCGGGGCTCAAGCTCGATACCAACCGATCGGCGTCCGAGGTCGGCGGCCTCGACCAGCGTTGTGCCGATGCCGCACATGGGGTCCACGACAAGATCGCCCGGGTCGCTGTAGGTCTCGATCGCGCGACGTGCGAGCGCGGGAAGCATCTTCGCGGGGTGGCGATTTGATTCGGGCACGTAGCGGCGGTATCGCTGCCACTGGCTCGTCTTCTGCGCGCACGGCCAGACCGCGAGCGGTAGGTCAGATGTCTTTCGAGCGGATTTGGTCAAGGTGATGGGTGCCGGACGGAAGGGTCTTCCACTAGATAAAGGTGCGTTCCGGCACCCCAGCGGTACAGCTCGACCACGAAAAAGGGAAAAGGGATGGCCTTCGCTCTCCAATTGGAGGGGGGTCTGTACCGCAAGGGGCCTTGGCGGCACTTTTATCTAGTGAGAGGTCGCCCGTCCGGCGCCACGAAACACTGAGCACCAAACACGCACCACCCATGCGACGAAAGCTGACCGGAGCAGGGTCGATCGCCCCGCCCAAGCTGACTCTTGTACCGCTGACGCTGCGTGCCGCCAATGCTTTTATCGCCGAACATCACCGCCACCATCGGCCCGCGCGAGGCTGTATCAGTGTCGTGGGAGTCGCTGCGAACGGCCGGCTATGTGGCGTGGCGGTGATCGGGCGGCCGGTGGCAAGGCTGCTACAGGATGGCTTCACCGCGGAGGTCACGCGATGCTGCACCGATGGCACTCCTAATGCGTGCTCGATGCTCTACGGTGCCGCTTGGCGCGCGGTACGGGCGCTCGGTTATCGCCGACTCGTGACGTACACGTTGCCCGACGAGAGCGGCGCCTCGCTGCGCGCAAGCGGCTTTGTCCTGTTTGGAGTGGTCGGCGGCGGCACGTGGGACCGACGGCGACGCGCCCGTGCTGATCGTCACCCGGTCGGGAAGAAGCTCAGGTGGGAACTGATGACGTGAGCGCGCCCGGCGCGCTCGCTCTACGTGTCGCCCGATCCTTGCGGGGTGCGGCCCTCGCGCTTGAGCCAGTCCAGCACGTCGGCGCGATCCCATATCCGCGTGCCCTGCAGCACCCGCACGGGAGAAGGAAAGCCATTTTGGGTTTCGGCGTCCCCGATGCTCTTGCGTGTGGCCCAGCCGACGAGCGCGAGCACTTCGGCCGGGCCGAGCAAGTCCTCGGGGGCGATCGGTCGGTGTTTACGTTGAGGCATCGAGCGCGCGCATCGTACCTGCTGCTCGTGGTCGTCGGCGCCCCGGTGTCGGACTTGCGGAGCGCCTTCGTGCGTGGGCGGGCTATGCGGCTGTTGCCGCTTCCCCGATCGCCCAGCAGCGGCTCTCGTAGTATCCGGGCAGGTGTCCGATCACAGCTCGACGGAGTGCGTCCGCGAACGAGTGAGCCTCACTTGTGCGCCAGCCGGGATGCTCGCATGACTGGTACTCATAGCCGTCGAGCGCGACGAGCACGTCCACGGCTGAGACGTGGGGCGCGCTGCCAAACCGATACAGTGCGGCGTAGTCGCCGGCGGGTAGGTCGTGGTCGCTCGGGTAGCGGTAGTGAACGCTCTCGACGTTCTCGCTCAAGAGCAACTGTCCCAGCTTGTCCGCGGCGTCGAAGTCGCCGGGGCGGATCGTGTGCTGTGTGCCGGAGTTACCGGCCGGTTCGTTGGGCGTCCGGTGGTAGTAGCTGAATGTGTGCCACGTCCGGCGGGCGTCAGTAGGTCCGTACATCGCGGTATGGACGAGCAGGTGAATATGGCTGTTGGATACGACAAAGGCGGACATCGTGTGCTCCTATCGGTTGGCTGGTGTGTCAGTTCGGTGCGCGGTCCTTGCCGGTTTGGGCTCTTGTGGGCGCCGGCTCTATGGCTCGTCATCTTCGGCCGGCACGTCGAAGTCGCGCAGGCGTGCGGTCGCTTCACGCTCGGTCGGGTATTCCTCGATACTGACGAATCCCTGCGAGTCTTCGATGCCGACGAAACGGTTAACTCGCCAGGCGTAGCTTCCGCCCATTGCCGTTTCCCCTGTGTTGTCGTCGGCGAAGCCGTGGCTGTTGATGATGTCGAGCGCGACTACGAGCGGCAAATCGCCCGCTCCCTGGTACTTGCCGGGTCGCGCGACGCGGGTCTCGGTGTCGAACGTCTCCGGTTCGAGGTTGCGGCCGGTCTCGATCACGTCCTCACGCTCGGCCCATGCTGCGACCTCGGGAGCGAGGCGCAGGCACTCGCGGCACTCCTCGATATCGGCGGGCGTGAGCGCACGATGGTAGGCGGCACAGGCAGGGCAGGCACGGTCGGCATAAATCGTCTGTAGGGACAGGTCGATCATCGACTCGCGGTTTACGTGGTCGTGGTAATTGGGCCACCGCTCGCTGAGCGGCTTGCAGGTGTGTTTGTCGGGGACGATCGGGCGCTTGGTCTCGATCGTGGTTCGGACGGTATGGGTCGTGTCGTGTGTCATGGTTTACCTCTCGAGGTGCGTCGGTGGTTTGCCTACTTACGAGTTGGCGGCTCGGCGTTCAAGTTCGGCGAGGCGCTTCTTGTTGCGGTTGATATTCCCTCCGAGGTTGGTCAGGAAGTAACTCGGGAACCGTCCGCCGGCGCACTGGCGGCTATCCTTGCCCCACACGCGAATAGAGGAGGCAAGCTCCCGCGCCAGCCGGGGCGGTAGCGTCGCGGGGTCTGCCGTGCCTTTACGGCACGCTGCGTTGTGGGCCTTGATCGTGGCGCGTTCACTTTCCAGCTCGGCTATGCGCTCCCTGAGCCTCGGGATAGCGTCGGCGTCGTCGGAGTAGATCGCGTGTTCCGCTGCCGCTTCGATGTTGTCGGCACGCCCGCTGAACTCGCGCGCCTTGTTGGAGTGGTCGATGAGGTTGCGCATCCCTCGCTGGATGCGGGCTTGGTCGCGTTCCGCGCGTTTCTGCGAGTGATGGCCGAGCAGTATTGGCTGCCCCGGTGGGATGATGCTCGTGATCGCGTCTACCGATCCGGCGGTCTGCTCGGCTCGCTGCTCGCGTTTTGTGGCCCACTCGCGTAGTCGCGCGGCGCGGGCTTCCCTGCGTTCCCTGTAAGTAGGACGTGTGTTACCAGTCGTGGTCATTCTCTGCTCTCCTTTTCCGGTCTTTTCAGAGTGCGTCGGCCATGCTGAGCGCGTAGCTTCTTGCGACTGACTCGGCGGTCGAGCGCAGTGTCCAGACTTCCTCGTCGTATTCCTCCGGGCCGTAGAAGCAATACGAGTGCCAGCGATCGGCGCAGCGACCGACGAACGCAATGACGATGCCCGATTCCTTGTGTTCGTAGGTGGTAGCTTCGGCCGTGCGGAATATGGTGATTTTGGGTGTGTTGTTCATCATGCCTACACTATAAACGATCGTATAGAGCATTTCAAGGGGAAAGCTCTAAGATTGCCCTAAGATTGGTTAAGATTTTGCGCTCGGATAGGCGGGATTCGCGGGTTCGCGGCGGCCGTGGTGACGATAGCGAGCACCGAGCGAACGGTTGCCGCGTTCCACACGGTTACGGTGAGCGGCGCGCGCGTGTTGGCGATGGCGGCGGTCGCGGTTTCGGCGCGGCGCACGCTCGGCGCCGCGAGGATCACGAACGGGTGGAGGTCGCGTAGGCTGCTGCGGGGCAGAATCTCTGCGTAGCGTTTGGCCTTCTCGCGCAGGATTTGGGATGACTCGGTGCCGCGGTCAAGCTCAAGGAGAACGTGCAGCGGCGCGCGGCCGGGGAGGTTGAGCACGCCGTAACCGTCGGATAGCAGGGTGCCGGCGAAGAGGTGAGCGAGGGTGCGGACTCCGTACCACTCCGAGAGTGCGCCGCGGGCGTGGTTGGCATCGGTGGCGAGGCGCGTGAAGAACTCGTTGGCTTGGACGTGGTGCGTGAGGTTGCGGCTGGTGGCGTAGCGGAGCGCGTCGGCGTGCGTGTAGTGAAGCTGGCTGGGGTCGATGCCCTTGTGGTCGGCGACTATGAGGGCGCCAGCCTCATCGAGTATCCAGTGGTAGGGCAGCGTGCCCTCGCCTCGTTTGGCGCTTGGTCGGATGCGGTCGAGCACTCGCAGTTCGTACAGCAGCCCGAGGCGAGCGGATGCGGTCCTCAGTCCGGTGAAGTGAAGGCGCTTTAGCTGGTCGGTGCGCAGGACGTGGTGCTCGTAGCAGTCCAGGGCGATACGCCTGTCGCGCTCGGTCAGGTGCGCCGGTAGGTCGGCGATGTTGCGCTCTCGCAGTCGGTTCGGGCGTCCTGCCCTTGTTCTCTCGGAGAGTTTTGTGTTTCCCCCTACCTTATCGGGGTTGCTTATTTTCACTGGATTTCGTGATTTGCGGCGGTTTTCATGGAATCGGGGTTCTCCATGCTTAATTGGAGGGCGAATTGGAGGTGGTAGTGGAGGGCGTATCGGAGGGCGTATCGGCAGGCGCCATCGTGGTTCGCACGTCGCGCTGTGCCTCGATCGGGATTGCCGGCGCTCGCTGGTCGGCGGCGAGCTGCGCCTCGGTCTGCTTGCGCGTGACGCCGTAGCGCCGCCGCGCCGAGGCCCTGACCGCCTGTGCCTGCTCGGGTGTGGCCGCCTTCAGGCTCTCGGTGCTGAGGGTGAACGCGCGGCCGGGCTGCCCTTCGTGGCAGAGCCGCACAGCGGCGGTGTAGAGGGGTAGGTGCGCGAGGTCGTGCGCGGATAGCTCGGGGCGGACCTCGCGCTCGAGGGCTTGCGCGTCGTCGCGCGATACCTGGAAGTAGACCTTGGTGCGGGCGTTGGCGCCGATCGCCTCGCGCAGGTCGCGGGGTAGCTGCGCGAGGTGCTGGTGGGCGAGACAGAGCGAGAGGCGGTAGGAGCGGGCCTCGGCGAGAACGTCCTCGAACGGGGTGGGGAGGTTCAGGTAGTTGTGGACCTCATCGACGTAGCAGGAGGCGTCGGGGCGCTGGTCGGGCTCCAGGGCGGCGCGGGCGAGCGCGGCCTGCCAGACCCGCGCGAACAGGAATGAGCCGAGCAGCCGGCTTGTGTCCTCGCCGAGGGTGCCCTTGGGGAGCTTGGCGAGCAGCAGGCGTCCGGTGTTGATCGCGCGGGGAACGTCGAGCGTCGTCTTTGACTGGCCGACGATCGCGCGCACCGGGCGGCGCAGCAGGAACGCACGGAGCTTGTTCGGCAGCGGCCCGGAGGCCTGCGCGCGTAGGGGCTCTGAGAGTTCGCCGTACCACTCCCAGAACGGGCCGAGCACGGGATCATCGATCTGTTTGGCGAGGCTTGATTGCCAGTGGTGATCGGTGAGCAGCCGCGGCACGTCGGCGAGGGTGCTTGTCGGCGAGGCGGTGCTGAGGGTGAGAACGGCGGCGCGGAGGATGTCGTCGGTGCGGGGGCCCCAGTAGCGCTCGAACACGCGGCGGAAGATGCCGACGAGCTGGTCTGTGCCGAGGTCGTGGTCGGGGCTGTCGAGCACGTTCAGGCCGGGCGGCGCCTCGTCCAGCGGGTCCAGGAGGTCAACGTCGTGCTCGCGGCCGGCGGGGATGCGCGCGAGAATGTCCTCGATTAGGTCGCCCTTGGGGTCGATCACGACTGTGCCGCGGCCGGCGTCGAAGTCGGCGAGCACGAGCCTGGCGATCAGCGTGGACTTCCCCACGCCGGTCGGCCCGAGGACGTGGATGTGCTGGCGCGCGTCGGCCACGGCGAGGTTGATCTGCCGTCCGGTGGAGCCGCGGCCGAGTGGCTTGCCGGTCGCGGGGAGCCCTGGTGGCGGGGCGATCTCGCGTGCGCCGGCCATCACGACGCCGGGGATCGCGTCCTGTCCGGGCAGGTGCGCGAGCGCGGCCAACTCGTCCACGCCGAGCAGGAACGCGCGGCGCCCGAGTCGCCGCTGTCGGAGCCGCAGAAGCGCGTGTGGGGCGCGCCGGCGGCGCAGGAAGACCCTCGTGCCGTTGTACGGGGCGAAGGCGCCCAGGATGGCGTGGATGCGCCCACGTGCTTCCTTGCGCGAGTCGGCGGTGACGGTCACGCGGATGACGGCGCGGTACATCGACCCCGCGCTCTTACTCATCGCCTCGCGCACGTCCGGGGTGATCGTCGGGTCGAGCCGCGGCGGCGCGGGGGGCTGGGTGCAGAGCGCCTGCATGAGTCGCAGCACGCGGCTGGTTGGCTCGCCCCGGCGTATCCGCCGCGCGGCGTCCCTGAGCCGGTGCTGCTCACGGCTGGTCGCCGGCCGCGCGATGACCTGGATCAGCGCGCGCTCGGAGTCAGTGAGCCCCGATAGCTGGCCGAGAATCAACGGCAGCGGATCGGGGTTCAGCGAGGCATCGAGCGAGAACCATCCCGGCCCCGACAGCGCAAGCTCGGATGTGAGACGCACCATCCCGCGCGGCGGATAGGCCGTGTCGGGCTCATCGACTGGCACGGGTTCGGTGCTGGCGCTCGCGCCGGGCCACGCCGCGCTGACCGCGCGCTCGATCAGGCCGGGCGGGATCACCTTGGGCACCCACAGGCGGAAGATCGTGCCCGTCTCACTCGCCGCGATCTCCCAGGAGAGATGTGGCTGGCCGATCAGCACACGCGCGAGGCGGGGGCGCAGCAGGTCGTGAAGCGCCGACCACAGCAGATGTCCGCCCGTGTCCTGCACGTCGGGCGGCACACCGATCCGCACGAGCCGCGCGCCTCGCGGGAGAAGGTTGCGCTGCACCGCGCGGAGCAGCAGCACACCGATGGTCACGGCGAGCGCGAGCGCCGCGGCGAGCAGCGCAAGATGCTCGATCGTCCCAAGCGCATGACGCGCGAATCCGAGGCCTTCGTGCAGCGGCCGGTTCGGTTCGAGCAGGTAGCGTTCAAGCGCGCGGTTTGGATGCGGCCCCGCCGCCGCGCCGCTCAGGTGATGGGGCGGGCGATGGTGTCTCATCGCCCGCTGCCTTCGTGTGCGGCGGGACGAGTCGCGCCGAGGTAGTGGTCTTCACCCCACTGCGCGCCGACGGTAGTGGGGAACGGCTCGGTGCGAACGACGGTCCCGGGGTGGGGCGCGTCCACCATTTCGCCCGAGCGCACGACGATCCCGACGTGCGTAACGTCGCTGGAGCTCGCGCCGAAGAAAACGAGGTCGCCGGGTGCGAGCGGCGCGTTGGCGGGCAGGTGCGGACCCGCCTCGTACTGTTCCTGCGCGGTACGGGGCAGGTCGATCCCCGCCACACGGTAGGAGGCCTGCACCAGACCGGAGCAGTCATAGCCGGACGGGCTCTCGCCGCCCCACACATACGGCACGCCAAGCTGGCTCAGCGCGAACGCCAGCGCTGTGCCCGCCGCGCCGCTCGCCGCCGCGGTGACGGGTATGGCCTGCTGTTCGTAGGTGGCCACCCAGCGCAGGACCTCTTCGACGTATTCCTGGGAGTGGTTGTACGCGAAGATCGCGCGCTGAAGTTCCCGCGGGGCGCCGTTCGCTTTCAGATACCGCGCGGCGGTGAAGATCGCATCCGCGGGGTTCCAGCGGTCAGGTGGCCCGCCGTTGACGCTGACGCCGTAGATGGCCCAGGTGGCGGCGAGGAACTGCATCGGCCCGCCGGCACCCGCGTAGTTGACCGCGCCCTCCTGGGTGCAGGATGGGTTGGGGTCCTGGCCGTCGTCGCACTCCACCTTCCCGATCCCGGCGAGCACCGTCCACGGCACGCCGTAGCGCGCCCCGGCGGTCTGAAACAGCCGCAGGTATTCCGGTGGTATCCCCGCGACCTGTTCGACGTTTGCGGCGGGCTGGCCGAGGCTGATCCCTGTGCCGGCGCCGAAGACCCCGGCGGCGGCGCCGAGGAAAAGCACGGGCAGCAGCACGAGCAGCCCGCACGAGCTGAGCACCGCGCGCTTCACCGGCCGGCCTCCGCGAGCTCCGCGGGGTCGCTGGTGATGAGCTCGTGCTCGGCGGGGCTCGCCTTCACCGCGAGCGGGATGCGCTGCTCGCCGGTGAGCAGCAGCCCGTGGCCGGCGGGGCAAGTCAACAGGTGGGAGCGCTCCCCGGCGCTCAACGCGAACGCCTTGCCAACACGGTCGATCGCCTGCGGTGACTGGCGCAGGAGAAAGTGCTCGCAGGCGTTATTGACGACGGCCTGTCCGAGGGGTGAGTCCAGGAGGTCGCCGGGGTCCTGTGTGATCGTCGTGAGGCCGGTCCAGCGCTTGCGCGCCTTCTTGGCGAGCCGGAAAAGGAATCGGGCGCCCGGCGCCTCGCGCCTGGCGCTCGGTGTCTCGCGCATCAGGTCCCACGCCTCATCGACCAGCACCACGCGGCGGCGCAGCGGACCCTCAAGCGAGCGCCAGATCGCGTCGAGTGTGAGCATCAGCGCGGGGGCGCGCATTCGCTCGGGCAGCTCCCGCAGGCTGAAGCAGACAAGGTGACTGTCGGGTTGCACCGACGTTGGCCGGTCAAAGAGGGAGGAGTGCGAGCCCGTCGCGTAAGGTGACAGGCGCTCGGCGACCCTCTTGCCGGTGTCGCTCTCTGCTTCCAGCGCGCGCACGAGGTCGGCGAGCAGCGGCGCCGGCCGGCGGTGCGTCGCGGGGTCGGTTGTGATCCCGGCGGCGTGGTAGGCGGCGCGGGCGCTGCGGTCGAGCACGGCCAGCTCGCCGCCGTCGAGGCCTCCGGCGAGCAGTTCGATCAGGTCCGCCAGAAATAGAATCCGCTCGTCCAGCGCCCGCGATTCCTCGCTTGTGGCGGGTAGGTCGAGCGGGTTGAGCGCTACCGCGTTCGGGCCGGTGAGTGGCAGGTAGGCGCCGCCGACTGCCTCGCAGAGCGCGTGGTACTCGTCCTCGGGGTCGAGGATGAAGACCTGCACGCCGCGGTAGAGCAGCCGCAGCGCTTCGAGCTTCGCCTTGTAGGACTTGCCCGCGCCGCTGTAGGCGAGCACGACGCTGTTGAAGTTGGTGTGCGCGAAGCGGTCCACGAGCACCGGGGCGCCACTCTGGGTGAGCCCGTAGAGAACGCCGTCCTCCAACGGCGGGTCCGCTGAGGCGAACGGGAACCCGGCGGCGAGCGCGGGCGTGTCGAACGTGCGGCGCAGCCGCAGCCGGTCGCTACCGATCGGCAGGGTGGAGAGCCACCCCTCCCAGGCGCGGAATGTGGCGGGTACGACGTGCAGCAGCATCGAGGCGCACAGCGCCTTCGCGCGTTCGGTGCGCTCCTGCAGCTCCTCCCGGCTCGGCGCGGTGATCGACAAATAGAGCGCGGAGCGAAACAGCCGGCTCTCACCGCGGGCGAGCGCGCTTGCCAGCTCCTCGGCGTCCTCTGCGGCGGCGGCGAGCGTCGGATCGGACAGGCGCCCGCGGTCGGCGTCGATACGTCGGCTTGACTCAAGGCGGGCGCGCTGGCGGCGCAGTCGATCCGCCGCAAGCGCGGGCGGGATCGGCCCGATATGCAGTGTCAGGTCAAGCTCGCCGGCCGCTTGCAGCAGCGGCGCGAGCCACCCCTGGTCCACCTCACGCGGGTAGCCGGTGACGGCCAGAGCCCGCTGCCAAACGCTGCCGGTGCGCAGACAGTCACGCTCGATCTGCACAGCGCTCGGCGCCGGCAGCGAAGACTCACCCGCCGGGCCGCCGTCACCGCGCCCACGGACGCGGGGGAGGGTTGGGAGCGCGGCGCGTCTCAGCATCGGCGGATCACCCCGTCCAGGCGTGTGCCGGCGGGCGGCCCCGGTGGTTCCAGCGCGTCGAGCAGCAGCGCGGCGGCCCGGCTCCCGTCGAGGGTGTGAAGCTCGACCCCGGCGGCGTGCAGCAGCCCCGTCGTCTCACCGGCGCGGCGCTCGAGGTCCGCTCTGGCGGTCTTGCGCTCGCGGTTGTTGGTGCCCAGCACGAGCAGGATTTGACGGCGGCGCAGTCCTTCTCCCTCGCTGGCGAGGCCGTGGAGAAACTGCGCGTAGGTATCGGCGCAGCGGCGCAGCGCCGGGTGGGGGAGCCTGGGTGCGGCGCGCTCGACCTGGCGCGCCCTGGCGGCGAGATCGACGGGCTCTGAGCGCACGGTGATCGCGGCCGGCTCGGTGAGGCTGTTCAGCCACTTGCCGTAGGCCTCTGTGAGCGCCGCCTGCTCCTCGCTTGAGCGAAGCGCCCAGCTCGTCGCGCTCGCCGTCAGCAGGAGGACGCTCCGACCGTCGGCGAGCTCCACGACGCCGCTCTGCAGGATCGCGCTCACCGGCGCCCGCAGCAGCGACACGCCGGGCTGGGAGGGCGCCCCCGCCAGCTTGCCGGGCAGGCCTTCTGGCGCGGTCACACGCCGGGGGGATTGTGTGAGATGTCGGGCGGCGGCGAGCGCGACACGCTCGCCCGAGAGCCCGTCGAGTCGGCCCAGCGCGAGCGCGACGCCGAGGAGCGCCAGTGGCGCGGCGAGCGCCGCCGCCACCGGGGTCGGCAGCACCGAGCCGGCCGCCGAGAACACCGTGAAGCACACGATCGCGCTCACGCCGAGGATCACGAGCTGCCGCGCGGTCAGGCCCCACGCGAGACGGTCCTCCATCTCCACGTCCGCCGGCAGCCGGATACGCTCGCGCGCGTTCACAGCACACCCCCGAGCGCGCCCTTGACGACCCTGATGAGCACGTAGGACTTCGCCATTCGCGCGGTCGTCGAGGAGTGCCGGCGCGAGACCGCGAGTTCCTTCGCCCAGAACGGGATGCGCAGCAAGACGTAAAACAGGCAGAGGACGAGCAGCAGACTGACCAGGCCTCCGCCGGTCCCGATGCCCAAGACGCTGTTGCCCGACGCGAAGAAAGCATGGGCCGCCGCGGCGAGCGTGAGCGCCTGTGCGACCTGCACGCCGAGCGCGGCGAACATGCCACGCCACCACAACCGCGCGAGGCCTTCGGTCTGTGGGAGCCCGTGCGCCAACAGCAAGATTGGCGCGGCGCACACCAACAGCACGATCACCGACGCCCTGACCAAGTAGAGGATCAGAAGCGCGACGGCGAGCAGCGCGCACGCCAGCCCGAGCAGGACCAGGAATATCCCGCCGTTGGAGATCGAGTTCAGGACCAGCAGCTCAAGCGTGTGCCCGGCCTGCTGGGGTTCCACGCCGTTGCCGAGCAGCGCCGTGGAGAGGACGTTGGCGATATTCACCATCTGCCCGCAGATGGCGAGGCTCGCATTCGCCGCGATAGCCCCGACCGCGAGCCGGGGTATGAGGTCCTTGACGGTGTAGCTCGACTGAAGTGTCTCGTGGCTCATCACGAGCGCGCCGGCCGCGACCACCACGAGCACGAGCAGCGAGTCGGCGACCCCGAGCGCGAGCTGCCAGTAGGAGCGAACTTCGGCCTCCCCCGCGATCTGGGGTGTGGAGAGCAGCGTGCGCCCGACGAGCACCATCGCCGGGTCCAGCGCATCCTTCACCAGCCCGGCGAACCATTCGTTGATCGCGTTCTCGATCTGGCCGGGGATGTCAAAGAACCCCGGATGGCTCGCCTTCCCAGCACCCATGCTCTTGCCCTTCACCGGCGGCGCGGGCGTCGGCAACGGCGGGCCGACCTGGATGCCGCCACCTTCAACGGTCGCTCCTTCGCCTTCAGATGCGCCACGCGGAAGCGGAGGCGAGGCGGCCGCCGCGCTCGCAGTGTGACCGGACGCCCCCGCCGCTGGCGCGGCGGCCACCATCGGCGCGGTGAGCGCGAGCACCGTGGCGAGCGCGGCAAGGTTTCTCAGCCGCGGTCTCACGCGCCGACGATGTGCTGCATGACGGTGACGAGCACGGGCGCGAGCGCCGCGAGCGCGTAGCCGCACAGCGCGGCCTTCAGCGCGGTCTTCGCGCGCTCGATCTGCCCCGGGTCGCCGCCGGACAGCAGGTAGCGCACCCCGGCGACGGTCAACAGCAGCGAGGCGAGGCCGACGAGCAGCCCGATCATCCAGACCCGGAGGTTTTCCACGCACCTTCACCGCGAAACGCTCATCACCGCCGACGTTGTGATCCTCACCCTCGGCGCGCGAGAACCCCAGCTCCACGCAGGGCTGCGCCAACTCGACCTGATCCTCACCGAGCTTGCCATCCCCACCGACCGGGTACGGGTGCTCGTCAACGCGCTCGGCGGACCATCGCGCCAGAGCAAGGACGCCATCACCACCACGATCGCCGAGCACCTGACAGAACGCGAACTGATGGTGGACGCCTGGCTCGTATGGGATGAACGCGGCCAACGCCGCGCCGAATAGCGCCGCAAGCCGCTCGCGCTCGCGCGCCCCCGAGGCGCCTACGCCCGCGCGCTCACCGGACTACTGGACGAACTGTTCCTGCCCGCCACCAACCCGAAAGCGCGGCGGCGCCGACGCCGCTTGCCCACGCCCACCACCGGCCCCGAGCGCGAGGAAGTGATCTGGCAACGATGAGCACCCCAGAGCACACCGACGCCCAGGTAGCCGAGACGATCCGCCAGCGCGTAGAACACGCGCTCACCGTCGAACAGGTCGATCTCACAAGCCGAGCTGGCCGCGAGCGCACACTGGCGATCATCGACCGCGAGATCAACGACTACCACGCCGACGCGCTCAACAATGGTGGCGGCCAGCTCTCAGAGCAGGAGCGCGCGACACTCGCCCGCACGCTGCAAGACGATCTCGTGGGGCTCGGCGCTATCGCCGAGCGGATGCTGAGCGACGAGACCGCGCAGGAGTGGATGGTCAACACCCCGACGCGCGTGTTCCGCGACAGCGGGGATCGCATCGAACGAGTACACGACCTGCGCTTCCAAGACGACCGGCAGGTCCGCGCGTTCTTGGAACGCCTGCTTGAGAAGGTCGAGGGCAAGCGCCTTGACCGCATCACCCCCAGGATCGAGGCGCGCCTGCCCGACGGGTCGCGGCTGACCGCCGCGATCCCACCCGTCTCCTCCAACGGTCACGTGATCTGCTCTATCCGTCGCTTCAAGCTCGCGGCCGAGACGCTGCACGAGCTCGTCAAGCCCGACTTCCTCTCACACCAGGCAGCGGACTTCCTCGCCGCGTGCGTCGGGGCGGGCAAGAACATCGTCATCGCCGGCCGCGTCAGCTCCGGCAAGACGACGCTGCTCAACGCGCTCGGCCGCGCGATACCCGGCACCGAGCGGATCGTCGTGTGCGAGTCATCGGCAGAGCTGAAGCTGCCCCAAGCGCTCCCCAACTGCATCGCCTACGAGGCCCGGCCGGCGAACACCGAAGGGCTCACGGAGATCACGGTCGGGAACCTCGTGGAGGACGCGCTTCGCCAGAACCCCGACCGTATCGTCATCGGCGAGTGCCGCCGCAGCCCCGAGACGATGGCGATGCTATGGGCGCTCGCCACCGGCCACTCAGGGCTCACCAGCGTCCACGGCGAGAGCGCTGAGCACGCGCTGACGAACCTCGCGCGCTTCGCGCTCACATCCGGCGCGAACATCGAAGCGAGCCAGGCGCTTGAGTGGCTGCGCGAGATCGACCTCGTGATCCACTGCGACCGGCCCCGCAACTACGACAGCGGCGAACGACGCTTTCTCCCCAGGCGCATTGACCAGATAGTCGAGGTCGCTGGCATCGAGGGGCGCCGCGTCACCCTCAACCCACTGTTCACGGGCGCCGGCGCCGATCTGGAATGGGCCGCCACCGGACCCGCGTACCTCGCCGACCTCGAACACGCCGGCTACGAGGCACCGCAATGAGACGCCCCGTCGCGCTTGCCCGCATCATGCTCGCCGCAGCGCTGGCAATAGGTGGATGCGGTGGTGCAGCGCAAGCGAACCATCGAACCGCATCGAGAATGACCAGCACAAGCGCGACCCCCGACCCGGTGGCCGAGCTGGAAGGAGCGATCCGTGCGGCGTTGCGCGAAAACGCAAGGGCTTCTGACTTCGTGCTCGAACACAACGCGATCCCGCGGTGGGCGCCGCGGTCCACCGCAGGCCCCGCGCTTGCCGGGCTGCGCATCGCTGCTGCGCAGCGCAGGAGGGCGGGCGTGCATGTCCGGGTGCTGAGCAGCAGCGTTCAGGTTCGCTCGGTGCACCTGGAACCGTCTTATCTGACCGCGAGGGCGATGGTGACAGAGCGCAGTCGCGTGGTCGTCGTAGACCTCAAAGGGCGCTTGCTCGGCAAGCCGAGAAGGCTCACCGAACCCGCGCTCATCGAACTGCGCCGGCACGGCAACAAGGCCGCGTTCGTCGTCTGGAAGGTAACGGCAGTCAAATGAGAACCGGCGCGACGCTACTCTCGATCATGCTGCTGTTGGCGCTCATCGTGCCAGGCCTCGCGCGGGCACGCGCCGCATACAGCATCGGCCAGGTATCCCAGCAGACCAGTCCCAGCAGCGCGACCGCTGGCGCATCGGTCGAAGTCTCCTCTCGACATCCCGGCGTGCCCGCAGGCGCCACAAACAACGCGGCTCCCGTGCCGGAATCACCATCTGCGGGTGAATCGCTGCCTGCCGCGACACCTGGCAGCTCCGGTGAATCATCCGGCTCCACGGGTTCCACGGGCAAGACCTGTCCGATGCTGAACTACTCACCGCCGTGCGTGCCGCCTGTGAGCACCACGCCTGCTCCTGGCGCGGCGCGCCCCGCTCGCCCGGCGGTGAACCCGGTGGTTGTCGCTGAAAACGTCGCGGCGCGACTTGCACTTGCCGCAGGCCAGATACAGGCAAGCCCCAAGACCGAAGGGTTGACGGGCGCAGCCTCGTGGCTCTGGCTCTCGCCGACGACATCGACGCATTCGCTCTCGGTGACACTCGGCGGCGAGCGCGTGACGGTCGCCGCTACGCCGCAGAGCGTACGGTGGAGCTTCGGCGACGGTTCGCTGCTTCTCGCCGGGCCGGGTGTGCCGTACAGGCCGGGGGCGGCGCCGGCCGACACGGTACGCCACGTCTACCAGACCCGCTGCCTACCGGGCGATCAAGGACACGACCCGAATGTCCTCTCAAGCTGCGGCCCCGACGGGTACACAGTCGAAGCGCTGGTGCAGTGGTCGATCAGCTACACCGCGAGCGGCCCGGTGGCGGGCGGTGGCGCATTGCCGTCGCGCTCGACCGCGACCTCGATCGCGTACCCGGTGAGCGAGGCGCGCGCGTTCCTCACCGCAAGGGGCGGGCAGTGATGCGGTTCATGCTGGCCGTGGTGTTCGCCGTTGGTGTCGCGTGCGTGTGGTTCGGCGCGGTGCTCGACGTGCGGCTCTCAGCACCGCCCCCGCCCGCGCGCGTGGTCGCGCTGCTCGACGCCGCCGGCATCAAGGTCTCCGCGTATGCGTTCATGGCGGGGATCGCGGGCTGCGGGCTGTTGCTTGGGCTGTTGGCGTGGTGGATCGTGGAAGTCCCGGCGGTGACGGTCGCCGGGGTGATCGGGGGTGTGTGTGCGCCGGTCGCGTGGGCGCGCTCGCGGCGCGAGAGCAGGGCGCGGGAGCGCGAGCGTGCGTGGCCGGCGGTGCTCGCCCAGCTCGCCGACGCGCTGGAGGCCGGGCTTGCGTGGCCGGCCGCCGTCGCGCTTGTGGCGGAATCGGGGCCGGCGGCGCTGCGCCGGGATTGGGCGGCGTTCACCGCCAGGCTGCGAGGCTCAGACCTCGACACCGCGCTTGAGGGTCTGCGAGGCGCGGGAGAGCGCACCGCGGACTCGGTTGTGCTGCTGCTGCGCGCGGCGCTCGTGGAGCTGCCGGCGGGCGGCCTCGCGCCGGTGCTGCGTGAGCTTTCGCAGGTGCTGGGCGAACGTCTTGAGGCGCGGGAGAAGGCGCGCTCGCGCGCGAGTTCGATGCACGTCGAAGCGGCGATCCTGGCGTTGAGCCCGATCGTGATTCTGCTGTTGATCGGCGCCGCCTCGCCGGGCTACCTGGACGCCTACCGCAGCGCGGGCGGCACGATCGTCGCGCTGATCGGCGGCGGGCTGATCTTCGGCTGCTACCTGCTGATGCGAAAGCTCGGGCGAGTACCCGAGCCACGCCGCACCACCACCGGGAGCCGGCCGTGAACGTGACGCTCGCGCTCTGCTCGCTCTGCCTCGTGGTGGGCGGCCTGTTGCTCTACGCGCACGTCCTCTCACAGCGCCGCCCGTCGCTCGCGGTGCGACTGGCGCGCGCACGCGGAGAACAGCCACCCGGCGCGGCGAGCCCGCTCGCGGCGAGCGTGCCCGGATGGGTGCGCACGTGGAGCGAGCGCGCCCGCGTGTCCTATGAGGCCGAGTTGCGCCAAGCGGGCCGCAGCGAAACAGCAGAGCAGTTGATTCTCAAGAAGCTACTGCTCGCGTTCGCGGTCCCGTTCGTGCCGCTGCTGCCCTATGCGGCAGCGGCACAGCACGCGCCCCCCGTGCTGCTGGTCTTCGTGCTCGCCGTGGTCGGATTCTTCGTGCCCGATCTCGTGTTGCGATCAGAGGCGCGGCAGCGACGCGAGGCGCTGTTCCTTGACCTGCCGGAAGCGGTGTCGGTGATGGCGCTCGCGCTGCGCGCGGGGCAGTCGCTCAGGCAGGCGCTTGAACTCGCGGCCCGCGACTGCGATGGGCCGCTCGGACAGGAGCTGACACGCGCGCTGTCGCTCGCGCGCCGCGACCGCACGCTCGGGGAGCGTGAAGCGCTGACCGTTATCGCCAGGAACGCGGGTGAGCCGGCGCTGCTGCGGTTCAGCGAACTGCTGGCGGCGAAGGAGAGCCCCTATGTGGATTTCCTGCGCGGGCAGGCGCGGGAGATGCGCTCAGCGCAGAACCGCTACCTGGAGCGGGCCGCCGATCGCGCGTACCTGTCGATGCACGCGCCGCTGGTGCCGCTGCTGGCGGTGCTCGTGCTGCTCGTCTCCTACGGCTTCTTTCACTTCCTCACCCAAACCGTCTGAACAGAGAAGGGAGGTAATCGGCTATGGGCATCCTTGACGCGATCTGGTTCCGTCTCTTGGAGGCGGCGCTGCGTGTGCGCGATGAGGAGCGCGGGGACAGCATGGTCAACTGGGTCGTGCTGGCCGTCGGGCTCGCCGTCGCCGCCGCGGCGATCGTGGTGATAGTCCGCCCGGCGCTCGAAGCCGCCGCGAACAGGATCGTCAGCGTCCTATCCGGCAGCTGACCGCCAACACGGGAAAGGACTCGTGGTGAAGCGTCTACGAAAACGTCTCGCGGTTGAGCGCGGCGACGCGCTGATCTCGGGGCTGCTCACGCTCGGGCTGGTGCTGCTCACGATCGCCCTCGCGGTACAGGCGCTCGCCTACGCGCACGCGCGCAACGTCGCGCAGGCTGCCGCCCAGGAAGGTGCCGAGACAGCGGCATCCGAAGGCAACGGCGCGGGCATCGCCAGGGCCGATGCGATCCTGGGCGCGGCCGGGGGAGCCGGCGCCGGGCTTCACCCCTCCGCCCAGAGCAGCGCGAGCGTCATCACCGTCACAGTCGCCGGGTCGGCGCCACACGTCTTCCCCGGTGTTGACCTGATGCTCCCCGGCATCAGCGCGCACGCGAGCGTCCCGACCGAGCGCTACCCGGCCGACGAAACACGCCAATGACCACCCGTGCGCTGAAAACCAAGCTGACCGGCGAGCAGGGGGAAGCCGCGATGGTCAGCGGCGTGCTGCTGTTGGCCGGGGTGCTGATCCCGCTCATGTTCCTGATCGTGCTGTACGCGAGGATCGAGCTTGCGCAGGTGGACTCCCAGCAGGCCGCCCGCGACGCAGTGCGCTCAGCGATGCAGGCACCCAACCCCGCGGCGGCGAACGCAGCCGCCGCGGAAGCGCTCGCCCGCGAACGCGCCGCGTCCGGTATGCCGCTCTCGCTGAGTCTCACCGGCACGTACGCCCGCGGGCAGGTGATGAGCGCCCAGGTCACCACCCGAGTCCCGATCGGGACGCTGCCCTTCCTCGGGCACTTCGGCACGATCACCGTCCACGGCCGCGCGAGCGCCCCCGTCGGCCAGTATCGAAGCCTGCTCGAAGGAGCCCCACCGTGAGCCGGCTGCGAGCACGCCTGCGGTGCGAGCGGGGCTCGGTGCTCATCACCGGCCTCTTGCTCTCGCTCGCGCTGATAATGGTGATCGGCTTCGCGGTCGATGTCGGCCACGCCTTCCTGGTCAAGCGCCAGCTCGCCTCGATCGCCGACGACGCCGCGCTCTCCGGCAGCCAGGCGATCGACCTGCAGGCCCTCCACGAAGGCCACCTGCAACTGAACCCCGGGCAGGCGCAAACCGAAGCGCAGCACACGATCGCCGCCAACCCCTCAGTCACCGGGCAGGTGAGCGCGACCGCCGCCAGCGTGACCGTGACCGTCACCCGCCGCGTACCGACGATCCTGCTCGGCATCGTCGGACTTGACACCCTCACGATCGACGCGCACGCGACCGCCGCGCCCCGCGCGCCATGAGACGACCCGCCGTCTTCTGCGCGAGCCTGGGAGCCGCCGTACTGCTCGCGGCCGGCGCAAGGCTCACGCACGCCCCGCTCACGATGGCGCGCCTGCTGGTCCTCGGCGGCGCGCTCGGCGTCCTGGTGCTCCACGACATGCGCGAGCGCCGCATACCCAACAGCATCGTGCTCCCCGCCGCCTGTGTATGCGCCGCGCTGTCGCTCGCCGAAGGAGTCCACACAAGCGCGCAGTTGTTCCTCAGTGTCGGTCTCGTCCTCGGGCTGTTGTGCGTCAGTCTCGCCGCGCCCTCCGTGCTCGGCATGGGCGACGTGAAGCTCGCGCTGCTGATCGTGTGCGCGCTGGACGCTTTCGCTGTTCTCGCGCTGGCGCTCACGCTCGAGGTCTACGTGATGGTCGCCTTGTTCTTCCTGTTCGAGCGTGGCCGCGCGGCACTGAGGATGTCGCTGCCGCTCGCGCCGATCACCGCCGCCGGCTGCCTCATCGCCCTGCTGCTATGAGACGCCACCCGCTCCTCCTGCGCCTCGGTGCGGCCAGCGCCGCGGTACTCGCCCTTGCGGCGCTGGTGCTCCTATGGCAGTTCAGGCCGGGGCTGCCGCACATCAGCTCTCCCGGCGCGCCGTTCACCAGCGAACTCGCCGAACAGGGCATGGTCTTCGTCATATGGCTGCTCAGCCTCTACATCGCGTTCTCCGTGTTCGTCCACGCCGCACACGCCGTCGCCCACCCCCCGCCACGTAAGACGTTCCTGCCCGGGATCATCCCCAACCCGCCGCCGCCCCGGCCGCGCGCGACCGCGCCCCCAACAGCGCGCCCCAAGTTCACGCTCACACTCGCCCCACGCCCCGACCCGCGCCACGCCGACACGCAGACTCCCACGACGCCGGCCGCAACCTCCGAGACGCCAACCGCTACGGCAACGCTCGACGCGGCCGAGCAGCGGCCGACGCTCTCGATCTCCCTCCTCGGCCCGCTGCGGATCGACGGCACAAGCCAGCCACCCAAGCGCGTCCCGACACGCGAGCTGATCGCCTACCTCGCGCTGCACCCCCACGGCGCAACCCGCGACGAGCTGATCGAGGCGCTATGGCCCGCACAAGACCCCAAGAAGACCCGGCGCCGCCTCTGGGACCTCGCAACCGACGCTCGCGCCACGCTCGGCGACGCGCTCATCCACGAAGGCGAGCGCTACCGCCTCGACCGCGCCAAGGTCCACATCGACCTCGACCAGCTCGACCAGCTACTCGCTGGCACCGACGCCGACAACGAGCCCGACCTCGAAGCGGCCCTCGCGCTGTGGCGCGGCGAGCCGCTTGAAGGCGCCGACTACACGTGGGCCGACGGGCACATCCACCGGCTACGCGCCACCCTGCTCGGCCTGCTTGAGCGCGCCGGCTACGCACGCCTGGAGCGCGGTGACGCGCGCGGCGCCCTCCATATAGCCGAGCAGGCCATCGCACTCGACCAGTTCCACGAGGCCTCCTGGCGTCTGGCGCTGCAAGCCGAACACGCACTCGGGATGCGCGAGTCCATCACGCGCCGCTACGACGAACTCGCCCACGCCCTCGATGAACAGCTCGGGCTCCAACCCACGCGCGAGACGCGGGTCATGTACCGGCAGCTACTCGGGCAGGACTAAGCTACTGGGTCAGGTGGCGAGGAGCCGGCCCCCAACTATAGGCTCGTCCACTGAGCGGATGCCTCTCCCTCGATCATCAGACCTCGACCTCCTTCTGTCCACCGTCCCACTGGAGGGTACGCACGCGGCATGGCGAGAGGTCGGCCCAGAGCTCCTGACTTCGGTGGTTGACGCCACGGCAGTCGCAGACGCTCGATCGGTGATCGGTGAGCATTGCTGTTTCTGGGGCGGCGGGTGCTCCGCTCTGATCCCAGTCGATCCCGAGGCACAGACGATTGTCCCACCCTGGCTTGGCCTCGTTCAGAGCAACCGGCTCGATCATGTCGCTGCACGTAATCTCTTGGACGAGAACCAAGAGCTGTGGAATGGACTCGACGTGCGCAACCTAGCTCCGCTCACTGAGTCGCTGTTCACGATTCTGGTCGGCCACCCGCTCCGGGAGGAACATCGAGTCCGAGTGTCCCTTCCAGCCGATGATGACCCTTGGTGGGTCGCCTACGCGGGCACGCTGGGGCTGCTCCCAGACGCGCCGCCCACCGATCTGCTGGAACGTTCAGGGCTAATTCCCGATCTGCGGTGGGATCAATTGGTCAACATCGACAGAGAACACGTTGACGATCCCTCGGCGGTTGATCTCATTGACCGCGTTAGGGATAGAGCAACCGTCGATGCCAGGTTCCTCTCTCTACGCGAGCTTGGGGTGAGAGCGGCGCAGTGGTCGCAGGATCTCGTCAACACGCCTGCGTGGGTACAGAAGGGATGGAACGCTTTGCACGTCGGAAGCAATGTCGCCGTCGTGTACGAGCCGGGAAGCGTTCCTGATTTGTGTCTGCTCTGGACGCTCCGCTCAACGCATGGTCTCCCTGACGCGCTCCCGCTCGCTATCCCGGCTACGGCCGATGTCGTGGGAGAGCTGAACAGCCTCACAAACCTTGACGACAGAGGGAGGTTCGCGCCACGACTGAGAGGCATCGGCCGACCCTGGGCTCTCGTCTCGGCGAGTGTCGAGGAGGATCGCCTCGCCAAAATTGCACAGCAGGCATCGGGACCATGGCAGCCATTCCCGGTAGAGGACCTTCTCTAACCGCCGAGCCGCCCGATACGGCATTCGGCGGACATCGCGCACTTCGTCAACGGAAACGCAACGGTCGCTGTATGGGACCCGACAGACCGCGAGATCGTCCAACAGCGACCGGCACATGCTTTCGGACTGGACCTTCGAGGCAGAATCATCTTGTCAGACAAACAGCTCCCCCCGCTCCGAACGCTCCGCGGTCACTCCTTCACAGGCGGAGGGTGGATAGGCGGAGGCTATGACTTCCAGGCGCACTCGACATCGGAGACGGTCTCCGTCCCATGGCCGAGCACTTGGGCCTTGCTACGTGCAACGGCGGTAGACCACGGGCTCAGAGTACGGCCGTCCCGACCGGGCCAAGCGGCTGCGGCGCTTCTGGACCGGATGGGATCGTTTGCAGCAGTTGACGCACTCAAGGACGATCGAATCTTGGCAGAACTCGATCGACTGGGCGAGCGGGAGGGAATCTCGTGGTTCCGAAGGCGCGTCCGCGACATTCAGGCAAGCTTGGCTGACGTGGATGCGGGCGCCGCAGCGCAGAGCGCCCGAATTGATGAACGACTCGATGCTCTGGTGGTTCCGCCCGTGGACGACGCTCAACACGAGCTTACGGCATCACGACTCCACACCATCTTCGGCGCGAAAGACGCGCGTGTGTGGCTGGCCTGGGCCGAGGCCGCTGGCCTCCTTGTTCGGGGCGTTCGGATCGAATGCGGCCAGTGTGGCACGAAGGCCTGGCGTCCAGCAGGCGAACTGGCGCCACCAATTGCTTGTCCAGGATGCGGCCGCGTAATCTCGCAGCCATTTCCAGCCGACACACTCACGTTCCGGTATCGAGCGAGCCGCCTTCTGATCGAGGTACAAGCTGCGGACGCATTGCCACACGCGCTCTGCACTGCATGGTGGATCGCCCTCTTCGGCCGCAGTGGGATGGTTGGACTCTACCCCGGCGTAGAGTTCCTTGAGGAAGGCAGCGAAAAGGTACTCGCCGAGGTTGACGTTGTCATCTTGCGGTTTGACGGGACGGTCGCGCTGGGCGAGTGCAAGCGACGCCCAGGCGGTCTACGCCAATCCGATCTCGACAGTCTCGATGAGCTAGCTGAGCGAATCAACGCTGCCTGGACGTTTGCTGCTACTCCAGAATGGGCGGGAGACGCGCCCGAAATCTGGAGGACGCTGCGGCGCGATCTACCCGAAAGACGACGGTTTGCACTCTGTGGTGAGCAACTCCTAACGCCGAGCGGCGAGATTCTGAACCTGCTCGGGCACGATCCAACCGAATGGTGCCCCGCCAACAATGACGCCCAACAAGCTCGCCGGGACGCCTACCGTGAGAAGATCGCCGACGTAATCTCCTGGCTCGAACATCCCCGGTCGCTAGCCGACTGGCTCATACCCTCTTGAGTAGTCGATGGATCGTCAGAAACCAGTTGTCGATGACTGCCGCACCATGAAGGATCGGCACTACCTCCATCCGCGTTGCGATGGTCGTCGTCTATCGGAGTAGCGTACCGTCGATGCGATGGGACACCGAAGCCGCGCCTCTCCTCCGAGGCATCTACGCATCCATCGAGCGCAGCAGTTCGGGAATGACGGGCGGCCAGCGGGTTTGCGCAGACCTCGAAATCTCGGAGGATCAAGCCGCGCCGATCTTCCGGGCTCTTGAGCAGGCCGGGTACATAGGCGCCTACTTCGGCGCCAGTGGGTTTCCCCAGCAGATTCTCCCAACCGAGAAGGGCTTGCAGTATTGCTCGGGATGGCCGGTTGCCGGAGGCGAGTCCACATTTGTCGCGCAACTGCTAGGCGCGATTGAGTCTCGGGCCGACGATGACTCTCTCGGCGAGGACGAGCGCAGTCGGCTACGGGCTCTTGGACGCGCCGCTGGCGAGGTTGGAAAAGGCGTGCTCACCGAGATCGTGTCCAAGGTGATCGCGCACCAATCAGGACTATAAGCTGACTGGTGTGAACCAACTGACTCCTGCTGGGACTCTCCGGGGTGCGGGGCTCGCCGACATGATGACCGCGCTCAGGAGCGCGAAGACTTCAATTGTGATCGCTACGCCGTTCCTTTCGCGCTCGGTAGCCGGCCATATCGTTCGATCTGCTGACGAGAGCTTGGCAAGGCAGCGACGAATCATCACGGCGCTCAACGACAGTGCCGTTGCTGGAGGCTATCTCAGTATTGATGCTATCGAGGAGTTCATTTCAGGCGAGTTTCAGGTTAAGTCTCTGCGTAACCTCCATGCCAAGGTGCTGATTACCGACGGGAGTTGGGGACTCATCGGCTCCGGTAATCTCACCGAGGCCGGCTCTAACGGTGGCAATGCCGAGCTTGGAATCGTTCTGAGTACCAAGCAGGCTCACCAAGCGCAACATGACTTCTTCGAGCGCTGGTGGCAGGCAGCCGAGCCAATCGACCTCTCCTACATGCGGAGCCTACGCAAGCGCGAGCAGCCAAAGGTGCCGGAGAAGCAGCGCCGCAAAGGGCGAGGAGGCATCTACAAGCCCCGATCGGAGATTGACCTTCCCGACCTGAGAGACAACGCCCGCGAGAGTGGATATTGGCTCAAGACTCAGTACTACTCGGAGGTCAGGGCGCAGGCCAGTTACTGGAAAGGACGAACATGGGTATCCGATCGTCATACGGAGCGGATAGGTGGTGGTGAGCCTCTGCTTCGGCCGACATATAAGGGCGGTGAGCATCTTGTGATCTATCTCACCCGCGGCCCGCGAAAGGGGTGTCCAGCTATAGTCCGGGTAGTTGCGCCGCCAGAATACGCCCCCGACTTGGTTGCCGATCAGGATTCGCCAGAGTCGGCAGAACGATGGGGTTGGGTTACATGGGTAGATGTGCTGCACTCGACGAACCTCTCCGACGCTCCACAGCTCAGCGATCTCGGGATAGCGCCACGCTCGGTTGGCCAGCATGGTCACATACACATCAACCGCACCCAATATCGGCGAGCACAAGAGGCTATCCCCCGTGTCGCTGGCTAGTTAGCCGGCAAAATGCTTGAACAAGGGATAGTTACTGTTCAATCGGGAGGAGGTCGCCAGCGGGGGTGCATTAGGCACCATCGCCAGGATTGTCCCGGTGGTGTCTCGCCTTCCTTGGCGATTAGCGTCATGTGGGTGCGGAGGAAGTATGCCATCGCCCCATATAGGATCAGTGCCGTCGAGGATAGTACGACGACGACCGCGAGTATCGACACGCCAGCGACAGCAACGAGGATCGCCGAGCCCACGAGTACCAGCGCGGACCCTGCCAGCTCGACGGCTGCGGCGAGACGCCTCTTGGGATCGGGAACCGTGCCGCCAAAAGTGACGGCGCTGATACCGGCTGGGCCGGAGAGTGCATCCCAGATCAGCAGTAGAGCACCCACAACAATGAGCAGCGCGCCGAAGCTGCTCCAGCTTCCTCCGAATATCTGAGGGTGAGCCGTGGTGCCGTGGTGAATATGGACACGACTGGCGACGGTGCGGGTTGCTACATCGTTCAAGTTCCACCCTGGCTTGCGTGAAAATCCGGCTGGAGCACGTCGTACCCGATGAACTCAAATAGGCTGACACCGCTCGTAAAGGGCAGCGGTGGGGCGAGCAGTCGGTTTGCTCCGACGCCGAACGGCGGCGAATCCTCGAAAGCAAGCTCACCGAAGCCGGCGCGCTCGAACGTCTCTCGGATGTACGGCGTCAGGTCGGGCGGATGACGATGGCGCGTCCAGATCACCGTCGCCTCGGGTGCGCAAAGCCGCGGAAGATGGCTGATGGTGTTGGCGATGTCCTCGGCCGATATGTTGCCGAACACGCCACAGAGGAGAACAAGGTTGGCCGGCACGGCGCCCTCATACGCATCCGTCATCGAGGCATCTGCGGCGGCGACTTCCACCCCTCCAAGCCCCGCCTCCTTGGCGGCGCGGCGTGCGAGGAGCGCATTGTGCTCGTCAAGCTCGACCAAGCGAGCTGTGACATCCGCGCGCCGCGGATACCCGGCAAGGACACCGATCAGGTCGTGTCCCTGTCCGGCGCACACGCTGATCGCACGCGCGAAGCCGGGGGCGCTCCGGTCGAGCGCGGCGCGCACCTGCGCCTGCACGACCGCCAGGCGCCGGCCCAACGCTGAGTCAGGGTCGGTGTAGTCCTCGTGCCAAGTGCGCCAGTCCACAGCAGTGGGGGAGCCTATCGCGGCCCGAAAGACCGAGGGTGAGACGCCGTAGTGCCGGCGGAACGCCCGCGCGAAGTTGGGCGGCTGGCTGTAGCCGACCATGCGCGCCACGTCGCGCGTCGGGATCGAGGGCTTGGACAGGAGCTCAGCGGCGGCGATCATCCGTCTGGCGAGAAGGTCCTCGCGGAAAGTGCCGCGGCCGAACTGCGCGTAGGCGCGCTGGAGCTGGCGGGGGGAACTTGCGAGCGTCTTGGCGATCACGCCAAGCGTCAGAGGCTCGTGGTAGCGACGTTTGACCAGTAGGCGCGCGAGCAGGTACAGCCGATGACGCTCCGCGAGCGTGCCGGGGCGCATCCGTCTCGACCGGCCCGTCAGAGCGTAAGGATGCGGTCGAGGTGCATGGCGGCCTCGGAGGCGATGGACCGTCCGTCGCGGCGCTCGATGAGCCCGGCGCCGTCGAGGCGGCCCAGCGCGTCCGTGATGCGGGCCTTCAACTTGCGCTTCGCGGCGTCGAACGCCCTCCCGATCTCCTGTTCGGACAGCGGGCCCTCGCCGTCGTTGGCGCGCGCGATCAGGCTGTTGAGCACGGCGCTGTCGTCGTGGTGCTCACCCTCGGCGGTGGAGTCGAGCGACTGCGTGATCTCGTGGAAGTAGACAGCCGCGTGCGTGGCGCTCGCCAGATCACTCCAGCGGTGGATGAGGCCGGCCGCACGGAGCCGCGCGAGACTGACGGTGACATCGCCGGGTGTGCCGATCATCCTGGCGATCTCACCCCCAGACCACGGCCGCTGCCGGTCGGGGTCGAGCATGAGCTGAAGGACAGCTTGGTCGAGGAAGTCGGGCGCCTCCGGTACGGTTGAGCTGCGGTTATCGGGCATGGGAGAGTGAACCTCCTGTGTTGGTCGCGGTGCGCGGAGTGAGGGAGTTGGGGGCGAGGCGGTAGCCGACCCCGCGGGTCACGGATACCCACCCCTCGGCGCCGGCGCGGGCGAGCGCGCATCGCAACCGTGAGGCGTGGGAGTCGAGCGTCCGCGTCATCACGGCGGTGTGGATGCCCCACACCTCACGCAGCAGCTCGTCCTTGGTATGCACGCGGGTGGGGTCGCGCGCGAGATGCACAAGCAGCTCGTACTCCAGCCGGCACAGACCGACACGGGTGGCGCCGAACGTCACCTCGTACGCCGCGGTGTCGATCCGCAGCTCCCCGACCTCGATCACGCCGGGGGCGCCGTTGCGGTCCCGGCGGATGAGCGCCTGAACGCGCGCGCGGAGCTCGGGGTAGTCGTACGGCGTGCGGATCACGTCGTCGGCGCCGGCCTCGAAGCCGCGCAGCACGTCGCCCAGCTCGCCGTTTGGGCTCATCCAGAGCGTGCGCAGACCCGGCTCGGCCTGCGGGGCGAGCGCGCCGGCGCGCAACTGGCGCAGCACCTCGAGCCCGCATCCTCGGCGCGCGGCCTGGCCGAGGATGAGCACGTCGATCTCGCGGGTGTGGCACGCGGCGCGCAGCGTCGCCGCGTCGCTGGCGCGGCGCACTTCGTACCCGTCGAGCGCCAGCTCGTCGGCGAGCGCGAGGTTCGCGTACTCCTCGCCGTAGAGCAGCAGCACCGGCGTCTTCACGGGCCGCGGCTCCTCGGATGTGCGGACGGGTCCTGTGCTCACCTGGCCTCCTTTCGGGCACCGAAGGGATTGCCAGCGAGCACGACCAACCTGTCCGCAGGGAGCTACGGTGGGCGTGGCATCGAAGGCTACGGGGTCGGCCCTCAAGCGTGCACGCAGCTGAACCAGGAAGTCGCGAAGGAAAGCGGCGAGTTCTGGCGCGTCGTGCCCCCGGGTAACTACGTTGAAGGCAGCGATCTCGTGTGCTCGATGGCGAATGGCAGCGAGCTGATCGAAGTCCGCGACACGGGCGAACACGACTACGGCAATCGGTTCTGCGCGAGCCTCACAGCGAAAGGCTGGGTCGAAAAGGAAGGCCCTGGCGTCAAGATCGAACGCGAACGCAGGCAGCGCGAAGCGCAGGAAAAGTCCGAACGCGAACAGCGGGAAGCCGAAGAACACGCACGGCAGCAGCGCAAGGAAGAAGCCGAACGGAAGAAGGAAGAAGCAGCACAGAGGGCCGAAAACGAACGGCAGGAACGCGAAAACAAGAAGCAGCTCGAACAGGGCGAACGCGAAAACCGCGAACAGGACCGGAAGAACGAAGAAGAAACGCGCAGGATCGAACGCGAAGCCGAAAGCCAATAGGGAGGCTTGCTCTAGTGTTGGTTTCTCAGGGTCGTCGGCGATGCGCTGGCCCTGTCGTCTCCCGCGCGGGCGGCGCTTTGACTTTGATCGGCACGTTGACCGCAAGGATTTGGGTAGTGGTTGTCTCGTGGATGTCGGCCGAGTCGAGGGTCTGCACGACCTTGATGGGGAGCCCGGCTTCAGTGAGGAAGACCTCGAGCCGCTCGATGATCGGGTGGCGACGAAGGTTGCTCTCATCTTCTTGGGTCAGATGCTTGACCAGCCGGAGAGGTTCGACAGTCGCGCTAAATCCTTCTGTCTGCTGACCCTCGATTGCGGCCGGTGCGCCCGTGCTGATCTGTCCCACCGCAGTTGCCAGGAGGTTTAGCAGACCCGCGTAGCTGCCCGTCCCGCCAAGGTTCACCTCTTCGGGATCGCCGTGAAGCGGATAGGAAGCGAAGCCCTGCGCGAGCTCTGCATCATGCCGTCGCACCCAAGGCCGTCGCCGTCCGCCTTCGCGCGAATAGACGGTCGAACCGACCACGACCCGCGTCGGCGTGTGCCGCGCCCCGAGGAAAGTCTCGCTCCTCTGCGGTGTGAGGCTCGCTTCCCCCGTTAGCTGGACGTTCGTCGGTATGTGCTTGACGCGCCCAACAACCTTCCCGTTGGATTCGTTTGCAACCGTGATGTAACCTCGCGCTACCTGCGAGAAGCGCTCGCTGTTCACCTGTAGCTGGCGCATCTTCCCCTCAAGCGCTTGCAGCGTCGTGGGTACGGTGGCGGGAGCGGGGCTGGGCGCACTTGTTGCTGCCTCAGCGCAGGCGACGCCCGCCACGGATGCCAACAGCGCCACAACGAGTGCCCACCTCATGCCTGCGTTCGATGATGTCGGTGGTGGGGCTTCGGCTTCTCAGGCACTGGCCTGATCCCGAGTGCTCGGCTGATCTCTTCGACCAAAGACCATCCTCCCCCTTCGAGCTCTGGCTCGGCCTTGCCGTCGATCGTCAGGCTCACGCGGCTGTGTAGGGTGTTGATGTCCGCAACGGCCAGCGGGGGGGCGTTCGGACTGGTGTAGAAGCTGAGCTGAGCGCTCCCCCCAGCGAACTCCAGCAGACAACACCCCCGCCGGCCAGGCTGGTTCACCCGGAGTTCGTTCAGCAGCGTCACGATCTTTTCGATCCGTGCGACGGAGGTGACACGCGAAGGCAGCCGTCTCAGGATCGTCAGTCGATTGAACTCTGGTCCCGACGAGCGCCTGGCCCAACTGTGAACGCTGATCGTGAGCAGGCGCGCGCCGGCGGGAATCCTCTCGGAGGCGGCGCGGGGGGTGATCCATACGACATAGGCGTCCACCCGCAACGCCGTTGACCCGTTCGCCAGCCGCACCGCGTCCACGACCAGCGTGCCGGGGCTTCCCGGCCACCTGAATCCCGAGAACGTGTTTTCAGGGACGTTTGGTCCCCCGAGGCCGGTGCCGGACTCCGGCCGCGTGGTGCCGGGCGGGAGATGTGCGTAGATGTAGGCGAGCGTTTCGGCGGGGGTGACGGGGACGAGCCACCAGGCGTGCTCGTCCACCGCGTTGGGGGTCGGGGGCGGCCCGTACGCTGGATGGGCGAGCAGCGAGCCAGCTTCGGGTGGATCGGTCGAGGATTCACTTGACCCCGGCGGCAGCGGGACCTCAGTGAGCATGGCTGCGACGTCGGCCAGCGCTGATGGCTCGCTTTCGGGGGCGGCCTGTGCGCTGGACGCGAGCGGACCTTGGCTCGGCAGTTCGTTCGCATAAGCGCTCCCAGCGGTAGCGGTGGAGTTGATCGCCGCGAAAGTCGCGGCGGACAGCAGCGAGCAGAGTGTCATTGACCAGCGCCGCACGCGCGGAGTGTAGCCACTCCCAACCTCGCACTGCGCCCGCGACAGCTCGACCGAGCTCCGTCAGAACTGGGTGGGCGACGCGGGACGGTGGGTGACCAGGCGCAGCCCGGCGTCGTACTCGGCGAGGTCGCGCAGGTGCCCGTGACGTTCATCCCATGTGCCGTCCTCGAGGTCGCAGCGGACGGCCTCCACCACGCGGGCGACCACCTCGGCCGGCATACGCGCGAAGCCCGATGTTCCGGCGCGTGCCTGAGCGTCGAGCACACGCTCGGGGTGCGCCCAAAAAGAGCCGAGCGTCCAGTCGGGTGTGTCACGCGCGATCGGCACCGTCTCAATCACGGTGCCGGCGCCGAGCCATCGCGCGAGCTGTTCCGGGAGCGGGAAGATGCGCCGGTCGAGCTCCGCGACCTCACGGAGGTATTCAGCCATCAGCCACATGCGCGCGCTGACCCGCGGGTCGTAGGTGAGGATCACGACCGGGCCGCGCGCTACGCGCCGCAGCTCGCGGACGCCGGGCTCCTGCTGGGCGTCCCAATGATGCAAGCTGAGCAGTGCCATCGCCGCATCGACGCTGCCGTCGGCCAGCGGCAGCGGGTACGCCTCGGCGAGAATCGCACGCGGTAGCTCCGGTGGGCGCTGGGAGGCCATCACCTCGCTCGGCTCGACCGCGATCACCCGCCGACCACGCGGCTCGTAGGAGCCCGCGCCGGCCCCGACGTTCACGACCGTGCGGGCCTCGCCGAGCGCCGCGTGGATACGTGCGGCGATACGCGGGTCTTCGCGGCGCGTCGTGGCATAGCCGGCACCGATCAGGTCGTAGCGGCTCTCACTCATCGAAGCTGGACAGGTCGGCGAGCGTTATCACTCGCCGATGCACGTATAGGAGATTGGGGAGTCACCAGGCGCGTCAGGGTCGCCGAGCGACGCCGAGGATGTGGGGATCGGCCGGCAGAAGCGGCGCGGGACTGAAGGAGAACCGCTCGCACACCTCAATCCGAAACCCGGCACGCTCGATCGCCGCCGTCGTGTCACGCGCCAGGTGGCAGCCGCCGGCGAACCGGGGCCAGAGCGTTGCGTCCGCGAGCCGCTGAAAGCGTGCCTCCCATGTGGAGTGTGAGCGGACGTGCTCGTAGAAGCGCAACTCGCCGCCGGGGCGGATCACTCGGTACAACTCGGCCAGCGCCGCGTCCTGGTCGGGCACCGTGCAGAGCACGAGCGCGACTACACCCGCGTCGAAGTCCGCCTCGGGGAGGCGCTCGGCGTCCCCGTGTGCCACGGAGACCGCGACGGGGGCGGCCGTTGCGGCGCGCTGCGCCCGTTCGCGCAGGTAGTTCTCGGGCTCGACGGCGAGCACTTCTGCGACCGACGCAGGGTAGTGGCGAAAGTTCGCGCCGCTGCCGGCACCAACCTCGATCACCCTGCCGCGCAGGCCGGCGAGCAGCTTGCGGCGGTGCCCGGCGCCGCCGCGGCGCTCGCTGATCTCAGCGACCCTTGCGTAGACACGAGCGAACAGGGGATGGGCGGCGCGTTCTGCCATCAGCCGCACGCAGGCTACAACCCCGCAGTCGTCGGGCGCGTGGCCTTACCCGCACAATCCACGAGCTCACCGGCGATCCACTTCACGCGCTCAGGGGCCGTGAGTGGCCTGGCCGTAGATGAAGAACTCTGACGTTGCCTGCACCTGCGGCGAGTCCCACCCGAGGTCGGCAAGCTGCCGGCACAGCGCGCGGGGCTCGTAGAAGCGCTTGACGATGCGAAACTCGCGGCCGTCGGCAAGCCGCCGTGTCATCGCCTCCTCTCCCCGGTCGGGTAGCCGATGATCCACAGCGGAGGACAGGTCGCTCGGCAGGCTGTCCACGAAGAAAACTCTCCCCCCTGGGCGCAGGCACCGCCCGACTTTCGCCCAAAAGGGCCTCCACAGCGCCTCCGGCACGTGGGAGAGCCAGAACGCGAAGAAGCACACGTCGTAGCTCACAGACGGCTCCCATGCGAACAAATCTGCACACACGTAGCTCACTCTCGGATCGTCCAGGCCGGCGCGAGCCAGCTCGATCACCTCCGGCGATGCGTCCACGGCGGTCACGGTGTCGGCGTGCGCGACCAGCCGACGAGTCCACAAGCCCGTGCCGCACGCCAGCTCCAGTACCCGCCCCGCCGGTTGGAAGCGCTCGAAGGCGTCCTCGACCTCGGCTGCATCGGCGAACCATCGCGCGTTCGCGTCGGCGCCGCGGTCGTAGCGTCCGCGCCGGAACCACCAGTCCTCGTACTCGCCGGCCCGCTCACGGTAGTAACGGACCTGCTCGGCGAGCAACCCCACGAGCTGGTCAGTCATGCACCCCTCGATGAGTCCGACAGATCGACCTTCACGAATCGTGCTTGATCGCCCTGCTTCGCGTAGCCAACGGCCTCCCAGAAGCCGACCGCCACAGGATCGGCGCTGGCGAGGATCGCGGTGAGCCTGACCGCACCCTGGGCTCGCAGGCGCCGTTCACCCTCGCGTAGCAGCGCCGTCCCGATCCCCCGCCGTTGATGATCGGGATGCACCGCGAGCCGGTAGAAGCTGCCGCGCCACCCATCCCACGCAGCGATCAACGATCCGATCACCGTCCCGTTGAGCACCGCCAGCAGCAACGCCTCCTCGTCGGCGGCCAGCAGCGCAAGTAGGCCCTCGCGCGTGTCGGTGACGCTCGGTGGGCTCCCCGCGGCGGCCCACAGTCCCAGCACTGGCTCAAGATCGCGCTGGACAGCGCGTCGGATGATCCACTCGGCCACGACTGGAAGGAATACCAGCGCGGCCCGTACCGTAGTCTCTTGGGCCACACGGACGGGCGCATGAATCCCGCGTACCAGCCAAACGACGCCTCCTACGAGCAGATCGGCCTCGGGTACAGCGGTGCGCGTCGCACCGAGCCGCGGATCGCCGCGCGCATCTTCTCCGCGCTCGGCGACGCCCGTACCGTGCTGAACGTCGGCGCCGGCACCGGCTCCTACGAGCCGCCCGACCGCGACGTACTCGCAGTCGAGCCCTCGCGCGTGATGCGCTCCCAGCGCCCACCGGGAGCGGCGCCCTGCATCGACGCTCGTGCGGAAGCGCTGCCGTTCCCCGACCACTCCTTCGACGCGGCGCTGGCCGTACTTTCAGACCACCACTGGCCCGACCCGATCGCCGGGCTGCGCGAGATGCGCCGCGTCGCCCAGCGAGTAGTCGTCTTTCAGTGGGACGACGCCGAGAGCGAGCGCTTCTGGATGGTCCGCGACTACCTCCTCCCCGAGTACCAGGCCCTCGCGGCAGGCAGGCCCACGCTCCGCGAGCGCGCGGCGGCGATCGACGCGCGCATGGAGCCTGTCCCGATCCCCTGCGACGTGATCGACGGCTTCTTTCACGCCTACTGGCGCCGGCCGGCGGCCTATCTGCGGGAGCCCGTGCGCCGCGGCTGCTCGGTGTGGGCGCGAGTCGGCGAGCAGGCCGAGCGGCGAGCCGTCACCGCGCTCGCCGAAGACCTCGATAGCGGCGCGTGGGCGGAGCGCAACGCCGAACTGCTCGACCTGGAGAGCATCGACCTCGGCGCACGGCTGCTGATCGGCGGCGCGGCGTAAAGTCCGCTCCGCTGCCGTCCGTGGGCTGTACTTGGACGAATGCGGCCGGATCGGGGGCCGCTCACGCGCACTTCAAGGTTCGATGCCGAGCCCTTCGTCGGCCGGGGTAGGGGCGTCCAGCTTCGATCGCTTCAAGCTTCTCCCGCCTGACGCCCGCGACGCAGGCAAGCTCGGCTGGGGTCATACCTCGCTCCTCGCGTAGCTGGCGGACCGCGCCGCCGAGCGCGAGCAGCAGCTTCCGGTCTTCCTCGGACGGCACGCGCCGGTTCATCGCCGCGACCAACTTCTTGAGCAGTGGGTTCTCCTCGTCCGGTAGCTCGTCCTCATACGGGGCTATCAGGGTCATCCTCGGCGCGCTCATACGTTGCCTCCGTTCCGGTCGGCCGAAGAAGCTGCCCGCGCAGCCATGACCGGACTCGCAGCAACGGGCTACGGTGGCGGGCGTGGCATCCGAAGCGTGTTCTTCGGTTGTCCGCAGGCCGGGCGGGCGCCATCAACGCTCGCCCGGCCACACGATGTCTTGGGGTGGCGGAGCAGAGCAGAGCCCGCGCCGCCCCGCAAGAGACAATCGGGTGCACGGGCATGGGAGGCCGACGAGTCCTTGAGCGGCTTCTACGGTACGGCGAAGCAGGAGCGCCTGGCGCGCAAGCCCGGCGCGAGGATTGCGTCATCGCAGGAGACGGCTGGAGACCGCTACGCTTGAAGCGTGAGCAGGATCGATGCACTCGATGAGTGGGAGCTGGTCGTGCCAGGCGATGACGCTGAGCTGGTGGCCGAGTTCCGCCGCCACGGCGTGAAGCCCGGACAGCGAGTCCACGTCGCCGTCGTGGATCGCAACGGATCGGAGGCTGCCGGTGAGCAACTGCCGTCGTTCTTTGCGAGCTTCGACGGACCCGCCGATCTGGCCGAACGTGCCGGCGAAATCCTGCGTTCGGAGTTCCCCGGCGCTCGATGATCCTGGTTGACACCGGCCCGCTGGTCGCCGCCGCGAACCGCAACGACACGCATCACCGCGCATCCGCGGAGGCGCTCGCGGCGGCCCCACCGCCTCGGCTGGTGCCGGGCATGGTGATCGCGGAGGTTGCCTACCTGCTGGCGCGTGACGCCGGCTCCTCGGTGGAGGCCGGGTTCCTGCGGTCCTTCAAGACCGGGTTCCTCGCCATCGTGAGTCCCACCGCGGACGACCTCACCCGCGCCGCCGAGCTGGTTGAGCAGTATGCGGACTTGCCGCTCGGCGCGACGGACGCCTGCATCGTCGCTCTGGCTGAGCGTCTCAACATCACTCGGCTCGTGACGCTGGACCGACGCCACTTCAGCGTCGTGCGGCCACGCCACACCCAGGCGCTGACGCTCATCCCATGACTGTCGGCGGCGCCGTCGTACAACGCGCGTCCGGCCCCCGTCGCTCCCGCGAACCGGCGGCCGGGAGGCCACGGGTCCGTACATACGTTCGGGTCGGCATGGGCCGGGTTTCGGCCGGCGAAAGCCTTGGTATGGGGGCGGTCGGCGGGACGTAGATGGGACGCAGAGGGGCTTGAATCCCTTTATCCAAGCCAACCTGAACCGTTCGCCCCGATAAAAGCGAACACAGGCGAACAGCCGCGAACACGAGCGAATCATCCCGAATAGGGCGCACTGGGCAGCGAGAGGGTTCGCACGTGTTCGTCGCTGTTCGGTGGTCTTGGAACGGGCGCTCGTTGATGATCCGACCGCGCTGTCCACGGCGGGAGTGTCGGTGCGGATGGTTTGCAGGAGGCGGCGTCCGTCCGTCGCGCGAAGATGCGCTCGTGATCGCCCTACACGCCGTCTGGTCTCGCGACTCGCAGCTTTGCGTGTGGGGAGAGAGCTCCGATTTGCCCGCGCGGGCTCCGCGGCGTCGAGGGGGCAGGCCGGCGAAGCCGCGGGCGCGCAAGCACCCGTTTGCCTGTCCGGCGCGGGATCTTGCTGGAGCGTTCGAGGTGTTGGAGGTTTCACTGCAACCAGGCGCCTTCATCGAGCGTGAGCTGCACTTGCTGTTGCCCTCCCACGACGAGGGCCCGCAGCATTCCCCGCAGCTTTTGCGGGGGGTGCAAGAGAGGTGCGCCAGCAGTCCGGAGCTGCTCGATCCCTGGATGGTTCCGGCGCTCGGGCTGGGGCCGGCCGCCGCGCTTGAGCTGCTGCTCGCCCAGCCGGCCGGCGGCTATGCCGGCGGCGCTACTAATCCCCAGGGCGTGGCGCTCGGCGATTCGCTGCGGTTTCTGGCCGAAGCGAGCAAGCTCGCGCTCGAGCTGGTCGCGCGCGGTCGCCTGCTCCCCGGGTTGGTGCGGCGCGATGAGGGATGGCTCGCGTGGTGGCGGGCGATGCCCGGCGATCCCGAAGACACAGAGCGCATACGGATGCTGGTCGCGGCGATGCCGTCCCTCGTGCGGGCGGAGATCTCCTCCTCCTGGGAGGAGCCCAACGCGCCCGAGGCTGTCGTAGGCGATCTGCTCGGGACGTTCGTCGACGCGTGCGCGCGGGGCTTTCTCGCCGACGGCCTCAAAGGACGCAGAGCGGGCCGGCGCTCGAAGCCCAAGCTCCCGGTCGTTGATGCGTGGCTGGCGGCGCTGACGGACCCCGCCGCGGTTGCTGTCGATGCGCACGAGCGGGAGCTGGCGGTGCTCGCTGAGGAGCTCGACGAGTGGCGCCAGGCGGGGGAGCGGTATGCGGAGCACCGCATGTTCCGGACCTGCTTTCGCTTGTGCGAGCCGGAGCGACGGGCGGAGTGGCTGGAGGGCGAGCTCCAGGCCGAGTCGGGCGGCGAGGAGCTGGGCGCGGATCGCGATGGGCTGGACCTGGATGATTGGCTGGACTCCGACCGGTGGCGGGTCGAGATCCTGCTCCAGGCGAAGGACGATCCGAGCGTGCTGATCGGAGCCGAGGAGGTGTGGCGCTCCAACGGAAATGGGCTGCGGGCGCTTGGCCACCGGCTGGCGGACCCACAGGAGCGGCTGCTCGGCGGGCTCGGTCATGCGCTGCGACTGTGGCCCGGCTTGGAGCCGGCGCTGCGTGAGGCCGCCCCGACCGGCGTCGATCTGACCCCGGAGGCGGCGCTCGGATTCGTGCGCGACGCCGCTCCGGCGCTGGAGCAGGCCGGGTTCGGAGTGCTCGCTCCACCATGGTGGAACAAGCGGCTGCGCCTCAGTCTCAAGGTGGAGCCGTTCGAGGAGATCGAGGAGGGCAGCGGGCTGTTCGGCCTGGATGGTCTGTGCGCGTATCAGTGGAGGATCGCGGTCGGCGATGCGACGCTCACGCTGGCCGAGCTGCGTGAGCTGGCTGCGCTGAAGCTGCCGCTGGTGATGGCCCGCGGGCGCTGGATCGTGCTGCGCCCGGAGGACGTCGAGGCGGCGCTGGCGTTCTTTGAGCTTCGCGCCGAGCGAGGCCGAGCGCCGGCGGGGGAGCTGATCCACGAGAGCCTTGAGCTGGGCACCGGCGCCCAGGCAAAGACCGAATTGCCGCCCGTCGAGATCGAGGCCGGTGGGTGGCTGAGAGAACTGCTCAACGTCGATGGCGAGCACAAGCTGCGGGAGGTTCCTACTCCGGCGACGCTCGAGGGGGAGCTCCGTCCCTATCAGCAGCGCGGGCTGGCGTGGCTCTCGTTCCTGTCGAGCCTCGGTCTCGGTGCGTGTCTGGCGGACGACATGGGCCTCGGCAAGACGGTGCAGCTGCTGGCGCTGTTGCTCGCCGAGCGCGAGCACGCCGCGGGCCGGGGCAATCGGGGACAGTCCAATGGATCGGCTCAAACGCCCGCAACAAAGACCAAGACCGTCACCCGCAATCCTCGGCGCAAGCGCTTGGCGCCGACGCTGTTGATCTGCCCGATGTCGGTGGTGGGGAACTGGGAGCGCGAGGCGCAGCGGTTCGCGCCGAGCCTGCGCGTGCACGTGCATCACGGTCCCGAACGGCTGGCGGAGAAGAAGTTCGCGCGTGAGGCGCGCGCGAGCGATCTAGTGATCACGACGTACGCGCTCGCGACGCGCGACCGCGAGACTTTCGGCGCGGTGAAGTGGGAGCGGATCGCGCTCGATGAGGCGCAGAACATCAAGACGATCGACACCAAGCAGACCCGCGCGATCCGCTCGCTGGCGGCACGTCATCGCGTCGCGCTCACCGGTACCCCGGTGGAGAACCGTCTGACCGAGTTGCACTCGATCATGGACTTCCTCAACCCCGGGCTGCTCGGCCCGGCGGCAACGTTCAAGCGCTGCTACGCGAGGCCGATCGAACGCTACCGCGACGAGCACGCGACCGCACAGCTGCGCCAGACGACCGGCCCGTTCGTCCTGCGCCGCCTGAAGACCGACAAGCAGATCATCGGTGACCTGCCCGAGAAGATCGAGATGCGTGTGGACTGCAACCTCACCAAGGAGCAGGCGAGTCTTTACGAGGCGGTCGTCGAGGAGATGCTGCACAAGGCGGCGCAAGCCGACGGGATCGAACGGTCCGGGATCATCCTCGCGGCGCTGATCAAGCTCAAGCAGGTCTGCAACCACCCCGCGCACCTGCTCAAGGATCGCTCCGATCTGGGCGGGCGCTCGGGCAAGCTCACACGCCTGGAGGAGATCCTTGACGAAGCGCTTGCCGAGGGCGATCGCGCGCTCTGCTTCACCCAGTTCACCGAGTTCGGGCACATGCTGCGCACCCATCTGCAGGAGCGTCTCGGCCGCGAGGTCATGTTCCTGCACGGCGGCACCTCGAGGAGCGCGCGCGATGAGATGGTACGGCTGTTCCAGTCCGAGGACGGGCCGTCGGTATTCGTGCTGTCGTTGAAGGCGGGCGGCACCGGGCTCAACCTGACCGCCGCCAACCATGTGGTCCACTTCGACCGCTGGTGGAACCCCGCGGTCGAGGACCAGGCGACTGACAGGGCGTTCCGGATCGGACAGAAGAAGAACGTGCAGGTGCGCAAGCTGACGTGCGTGGGCACGCTCGAGGAGCGGATCGACACGCTGATCAACCGCAAGAAGGATCTCGCCGACCGCATCGTCGGCACGGGCGAGGCGTGGATCACCGAGCTCGACACGTCGCAGCTGCGCGAGCTGGTGACGCTCTCGGCCGGCGCGGTGGCGGACTGACGATGGCCTCGTTCGACTTGGACCACCACCGCTTCTATGAGCGCTCGGTGCCACTGTCCGCGGAGGACGGCATCGAGGCGCGCAGCCGGCGCGGGGAGATCGGCGAGACCTGGTGGTCACGGCGCTTCATCGAGCTGCTCGAGTCCTTTGGCGCTGGCTCGCGGCTGAAGCGCGGACGCAACTACGCCCGCTCCGGCCAGGTCGTCGAGCTCGATGTGGAGCACGGGGTGGTGCTGGCGAAGGTGCAGGGTTCACGCTACACGCCCTATCGCGTGCGCATCCGCTTCAAGGCGCTCACCGAGCATCAGTGGCGCCGGGTGGAGAAGGCGATGGCGGCGCAGGCGCTGCCGCTCGCGAAGCTGCTCGCTGGCGAGATGCCGCACGACATCGAGGAGCTCCTCGATGCGTGCAAGCTGACGCTGTTCCCACGCTCGGCAGGCGAACTGGCCGCGACCTGCACCTGCCCGGACGGGGTGAACCCGTGCAAGCACATCGCGGCCACCTACTACATCCTCGCCGAGCGCTTCGACGAGGACCCGTTTCTGATCTTCACCTGGAGAGGACGCGATCAGGATGAGCTTGTCGAGAGCCTGCGCAGGCGGCGCGCGCCCGCCGGGCGCGGCGCCAAGACGAGCACGACCTCGGCCGGGGCCTCCACTGTGCCCGAGCCAGATGCATCACTGTCCACCACCGTCCTCGACTCATTCTGGTCCTGCGGGCCCGAGTTGGACGCCTTCCACGTGAGCCCGCTAGCCGGCGAGGCGCGCGACGCGCTGCTGCTCCAGATAGGACCCGCCCCGGTCGAGGCTGGGGGACGAAACCTTGTTGAGCTCCTCGTGCCCGCCTACGCGACACTAGCGGAGGCGGCGGAACAAAGAGCGCTTGCCGAGTAGGACTTCGCCGTCGAAGGCTTGGTGCGGCGGACGCCGAGCACTTGATCCAGTTGCTCCAATGATTACGAAATGGAGTCCAACATTCGGTGGCCCGGGAATTTGACCATCCCCGCTCCGGCTCTTGTCAGCGGCATTGACTCTAGTGGGGTCGCTTGTTGCGGCAGGATGCGAGTCGTGAACGGTCGGTGTAGATCGCGAGCTGGCTGTGGGGCAGCAGCGCGAAGCCGGTGTCGAGCGTGACGATTGCCTTGGCGCCGGCGGCGATGGCGCTGGCCGCGTGCACGGCGTCGTAGGACGCGAGTCCATAGCCGGTCATCAGGGCCCTCGCGTGGACGGTCACGCGACGAACGGGGATCGGCAAATGATTTACAGGCGAGAGCAGCGCGTCGTAACGCGTGACGGTGTGGTTGAGCAGCCGTGTCCCGGGACGGCGCGATCGTCCATCGATGCGGTGTCCTCGCCAGCGCCCGCCCCAGCGTTCCTTCAGGGCGATGGCGAAGGCGGTCTCGGCGAGCTCGATCGCGAGCAGATCGCTGGTCACGACGGCGACGCCGCTCTCGACGATGCGCGCGAGGAAGGCGCTGCATGTGGCGTGAAGCGGCTGGGTCGCGAGCAGGGCCTCGACGACGAAGCTGGTGTCCAGGGCGAGCGGGTCGGGCAGCGCAAGCTGCTCCTGCTCGATCGCGAAGACGCCGCGAGTGAGCGCGGGCCGGCGTCCGCCTGTGGCGCTCATCGGGGACTTACCGAGGGCGGTACATGTCACGCGTGACGCGGACCTTCACCCGAAGACCCGTGGTGGCGCGCTTCAGGGCCGCCCGCTTGTCCTCAGGGGTCTTCGCCGTAGCGGGAACCAGCAACTCGGCCAGCTCCTCGGGGCTGAGCCGCTTGATCTTTCCATTGGTCTGCTGCTTCGCCACGGATCTCATGATATCTGTCGACATGCTGGCAGCCCGCCCGGACATTTCGGCCCAGTCCTCTCGCTGGCATCGTGCTCGAGGCCGTCGGTCTCGTTAGCAAGACATACATATGTTAGTTATGGCATACCGGCGGCCTGGGCAGCGATCGAGCCCGGCTCCGGGGTGGTAAGTCCGTTGCAAGTCCGTTGCAGGCCGGCTGAAAATGGCTTTGGCAAGCCAACTTGAACCGGTCGCCCCGATTGAGGTCCCCCTCTTTAAAAGTCGATTTGGAGGGGCTTGCGGTACAGGCTGCGCTTAATTTTCTTGGTAGGCTGGTGAGCCGGAGTGCTTTCGTAGCCACGCCTCGACCTCCGAGATGCGGTAGCGGTTCATGCTGCCCATGCGCAGGTAGGGGAGGCCGCGGGGCTGTTGGAGTTCGATCCAGCGGCGCGTGACGCTCAGGTGGTCGGCGAGTTGCTGCTTCGTGATCCAGGGTTCGGGCGAAAGCAGCTCATTGCTGCTCGGGTCTAGCGGCGTCATCGGCGGTGCCGCCCCCAGGATCGGACGCCGAGCGGGGCGCGAGGGTCGCGCCGCCGCCTGGTGGCTGGCTCGGCATGACGTCGTTGCTCGTCGTGGCGCATGGCTGTCGTCGATCAGAGCAGACCACGGTTAGGATCTCAAGAGCCCTTCTGATGCGCCCTACAGCGTGACGGTGCTGGCCACCGATCGCCGCCATGAGGCGGTTATCCTTATGCTAAACGCGTGCGGTTCCCTGGATTGCTTTTCCGAGGCGCATTCGCCTTGGTCATCATACGTCTCACTCTATCCCCGCCACGCGCGGGATTCCTCGATCCGAGAGTCATCGCAGGACGGGAAGGTTGAGTCCAGGGGCCGCACTTCAAGGTTCGGCGCGGGAGCCGGAGCCACTGCCTGAGCTCCTGACTCGCGCCGACGTTGCCACTCTGCTCGGAGTGCCCCTCAAGACGCTCACTTGGTGGGTCTGGGCGTGGCGTAAGCACCGCCGGTACGTACAGTTCGAGATTGCGCGGAGCAACGGCGAATCTCGACTAATCCAGGCGCCGATAAAGCCGATCAAGGACATGCAGCGTCGGCTGACGGACGTGCTGACACGTGCCTACGAACCGCCTCCCTATGTGCATGGCTTCGTTCCTCGAAGGAGTCCAGTCTCAAACGCGAGGGTGCATCGACGGCAACAGTGGCTCCTCCGATTGGATATCGCAGACTTCTTTCCCTCTATCCACTTTGGTCGAGTGCGAGGAATGTTCATGAAGTACCCATTTGAGTACCAGCCCGAGGTCGCAACGTTGCTAGCGCAGCTTTGCTGCCATAACAACGAACTCCCACAAGGCGCACCGACATCGCCGATCATTACCAACTACATCTGTCGGAGGCTCGACACCGAACTCGGACGTCTTGCCAAAGCGGAGCGCTGCTACTACTCGCGCTACGCCGATGACCTGTGTTTCTCGACGGACCGGACAGTCTTTCCAGCACATATTGCAACCGTATCGGACGGGACCTCGGAAGCGGGCCACGCCATCACGGAGATCGTCAAGGGGAACGGATTTACCTTGAACGATGAGAAGACAAGGTTGATGCGTCGTACCCAGAGACAGCGCATCACGGGACTCGTTGTGAATGAGCAGCTAAATCTTCCGCGAGAGTATGTACGAGAGCTTCGGGGACTGCTGTACATCTGGCGACGATATGGAGAAGCGGATGCCGCCGCGGCACTCCTACGCTCAGAGGGATCGCCCAATTGGCCGCCGGAGAAGTCTCCCGCGAGCTTCCATCTCGTCGTGAGGGGGCGGGTACAGCATGTCGGACGAATAAAGGGTTGGGAGAATCCAATCTACGTAGCCCTCGCCAATTCTTTGCATGACCTAGACGATTCATTCATCCGCGCGGAGCCACGTGCCGGCCAGGTCTTCCGCTCAGTGGTGTTCACGGAGGGTGAGAGTGACGCATTACATCTTTCCGCCGCGCATCGCTTTCTTCGGCGGCGGGGGCTATTTACCGATCTGGACTTTACGTACCAAGACCTGGGAGAGAAAGGCGATGATGCTCTGCTCCGTCAATGTCGAGCCCAGGCGCGGACGCGACAATTGCAGCCTTGCGTATTCGTCTTTGACCGTGACAATCCGCAGGTGGTCAAGGAGGTTGACGGCCCGCCGGGTTGGCGTAATTGGGGTAATGGTGTGGTTTCCGTTCCTTTGATTGCGCCGAGCTGGAGGGCAGAAGGGGACGTCTGTATTGAGTTGCTCTATAAGGATGAGGTGTTCCAGCGTCGCGCCAGCGATGGGCGGAGACTTTTTCAGGCGAGCGAGTTTGACAGGCGCAGTGGGCTGCACTACAGCGGGAAGTATACGACGCCCCACCCGGGCGGAAAGACACTGATACGAGAGGCCGTATTCGAGATCTCAAGCAATTCTTCCGTCGGGATGTCCAAGATGGCGTTTGCCACAGCGCTACAGTCGGAAAGCGACGGGTTCACAGGTGTCTCTTTCGAGGGATTTTTGGGGACCTTCACCGCGATTAGGGGTGCCGTGATTGAGGCAAACGACGAGCTTGTGCGGGGAACGTAACTGTGCTGCCTGGAGGCTTAGCCGATAGCGGAGGCAGCAGCCCGCCTGAAGATAAAGGCTGAAGATAAAGGCCGGGACAGCCATCGAAGACAGCGTCGTGGACGACGAGCGGGATGCGCTAGCGGATCGCCATCGCCGCGATCCACAAGTTGGCGCTGTCGCCTCGCTGGTGTAGGCCGTGCCCGAGGTGCCGGCATTTGTTTCGCAGCTGGGCGAGGCGATCCTGGTGATACAAGACCCGATGTGCCCGGTCGGCTGCCATCGGCTGGGCGTAACACCTGAGGTGCTTTCCGTCACGTACGCTGGGTGGGGCTCGGACCCGCGACAATTCTGCTGCAATCGTGCTACGCTAGCCTGATGTCCGTTCCTGCTCTCGCTCCGCAGCCGCTGATCCGGGAGGCGGTCTATCTCCACGAGATAGCCCAGCTCACCGACGCCGATATCGCCCGCGCGACCGGTGTGGCGCGCAGTACTGCGCGGGCATGGTTGGCCCATACCCGCTCCCCGACAGGTGAACGGGCGGAGCGGCTGATCGAGCTCTCGGCGCTCGTGGAGCGGCTGGCGCGCGTGATGGAGCCGTCATACATCGCGGTGTGGCTGCGAAAGCCGGTGCCTGCGCTTCAGGAGCGCAAGCCGATCGATGTGATCGCGAGCGGCGACTACATGCAGGTCGCCGGGCTTGTCTCTGGGCTCGAAGAGGCTCCCTTCTCGTAGGCCGTTGATGTGCGCTCAGTAGCGCGAAAGTTGCTCGCCGGTTCGTGGTGGCGGCAGACTCCTCACGGCTCCGACCCACTTTGGCTCGCCTCTCCTCCATCGAGTGGCCGCTGGCAACGTGGCGAGACAGTCGCAGCCATCTACTTCGCTGACGAGGAGTCCACGGCGTGGGCGGAGTGGTACCGGCTGCTTGCCCAGACGGCGCTGCCGCCTACCCACGGGATGCCGCGGGACATGTGGCGCTGGACGATCGCCGTCGGCGATGTCGCCGACCTCTCGACTCCAGCCAAGCTCGCCGAGGTTGATCTGCCCGTTCCAGTCCCGAGTCGCAGGAGTTGGGAGCCCTTCCAAGCCGTCGGTGAGCAGCTTCACAGCGAGGGATACCGCGGCGTGCTCTACCCGAGCGCCGCGCGCCCGAACCACCGGGCGCTATGTCTTTTCCGGGACGGCATCGCAATTCCTGGCGCTGATCCGGTTCGCCCGCCCGTGACCCACCGAGACTCGCCGGCGCCACCCACCGGGATGCGCACGTGAGGTCGGCCAGTAGTGCGGAGACTGTCTTCGCGTCCTCCCTGTATGGCATGGCATACACCGGGTTTCGGCGAGCCAGAAGCCTGGTATCGAGGTGGTCTGGAGGGCCGCAAACGGGATGCAGAAGCCCGAATCCCCAGAAGCCCGAATCCCCTGTATTCAAGCCAACTCGAACCGATCGCCCCGATTAAGTTTCTGCGGCCGTCCCAGAAACCCTGGGTGTCCCGGCGCCCTCATCGTGGGGATGCCCAAAGACTGAGTGCTTGGCACTCCCAGACGGGTAGATCACGGCTGGAGTGGTTTTATGCCACGCTGGCCGATTCCGGGCCGCCGGTGGGGGCATACGCGCGTTGCTGGTGAGCGTCGATCGCGCGCCGCGCGCGTGCCAACGCCCTGTGCTCGGCGCGCTTTGAGTACGTGCTGCAGACGAGATAGCCGCCGTCGCGGTGGCCAGCGATGTGCGCGGTCGTCTGGATGTCCAGGCGAGGCCGCCGTCGTGGGGTGGGTCGATCATCCATTGGGTCGCGCGGTGCCTGAGCTCGTAGAACTCCAGGCCCGGCATCCGGCCGGCGGCATGCACCGAGTGCCAGTGAGCGGACCAGGTGCTGCGTCGCATGTAGCAGCCGCGTGGAGTGGGGAAGAGGATCTCCTCGCTGAGCCTGGGCATGGTCTGCAGATGGCTGCGCTCGTATTGCTCGTTGCCGATCACTTCGAAGTCGGGCCTGTCGATCCGGCGTGTTCGCTTGATCGCTCCCAGATGAGTGAACACGTTGTTGACGATCAACTCGCGGTCGAGGGCATGGTTGAAGAACTGGCGCGCTGATTGCTGGACGTGGCGTCCTTGAGGTAGCGCCCAGGTCAGCGCCTAGTGGCGGCTGAAGCTGTCGAGCTGGTGGTCCCCGAAGTCTCGAATGAGCGGCTTGAGGCCGTCGCGCATTCGCCTGACGGTGCTCGGGCGGCGCCCGGTCTCCTTGTGGGCGCGCTGACCGTCTGGCCAGGTCATCGTGATCTTGCCGTTCTGGTGTATCACGCAGGCGAACTCAGTGACGGTCGGGAGTCGCCGGCCCTCGGCGAGGTCGACCGCTTCGCGCAGCTCGATCAGCCGCTCATGCTCGGCTTGCTTGTGGCAGCAATCGAGGGGTGCGTGCCCACCCACTTCGTGTGGCCCTTGTACGAGACAAGCCCGAGTAGCGCGGGTTGCGTCGTGTTCCCCGATTGTGCGGCATGATGTCCCCCTCACGGTTTTGTCGCTCTTGTTGGTTTTGAGCGCGTCGCGGGCTGAATCCTCTGCGACGAGAACCGGATTCTTCGTGAAGAGCGGGAAATCCTATTATGCCGACGTCGGAATAATACCTTTTATGCCGATATTTGTCTTATGCCGATGTGGAATGGGGGTGGTCGGCTTCTGGGAGGAGCACCAGGCAGGCAACGCGATCGCCGCGCTCCGGATCAGCTTGCGGTCACGGCGCGCGTGCGTCGCGATGGGAGTTGGCAGACGCTCCAGGCGCGTGTGCTCGTACCCGGCGATCTCGTTCATGTGGAGCTGGGTCAGATCGTCCCGGCCGACGGGCGTTTGGTCTCGGCTGGCTTTCTGCGGTCAGCTCGCGAGCGGCAGCGTGAAGCAGATCCGTGTGCCGCTGCGCTCCTCGGCTAGCCAGATCCTGCCGCCGTGGGCTTCCACGATCGTGCGCGCGATGGCGAGTCCGAGCCCGTTTCCAGAGCTGGTCCTAGCCGCCTCGTTGCCGCCGCGGTAGAAGGGTTCGAAGACGTGTGGCTGGTCGGCTGGGGCGATGCCCTCGCCGGTGTCTGACACTTCGATCTCGGCCGTGGTGTCTCGCTGGTGGGCGCGCACGAGGACGCTGCCGTCGGGCGGGGTGTGGCGGATTGCGTTAGTGAGCAGGTTGGCCAGCACACGCCCCAGCTGTTCGGGGTTCGCCCGCGCTGGGCGCAGGTCGCTGGCGATCTCAGCGCGCACGGCGACCCGGCGTGTCTCTGCCTCCAGCCGGATGGCCTCCAGCATCTCCGCGACGATCCCCGCGAGTGGCACCGCCTGGGTTGTCCATGCGAAGTCGCCGGCGTTGAGTCGGGAGAACTCGAACAGGTCGTCCACGAGCGTGCTCAAGGCGCGGACGTTTACGCCCATCGTCGTCACGTATTGGCGGGCTGTTGCGGGATCTACGAGGTCGTCGTTGAGTGCCTGCGCCAGCAGTTGAAGCGACGTCAGGGGCGTTCGTAGATCGTGCGAGACCGCGGCGATTACCTGGCGGCGGGCGGCGTCTGCCTCGTCACGTGAGCGTTCCTCGCTGCGGAGGGTCTCGATCATCGTGTTGGCGGCGTGGGCCAGGTCGCTGAGCTCCTTGCCGGAGCGCGCTTCCACGTGCACTTCGCGCTCGCCCTGGCCGACGGAGTGCAGGCCGTGCGAGACCGAGCCGACATCGGCCACCACGTCGCGCAGGAGGATCTGCGCTGCGCGCGCGGCGATGACGGCTGCGAAGAGCAGGATGCCCGCTGTTGTCCAGGCGTCGTCGGGTGAGACGAACATCACGGCCGCTGCGATCATCAGCGCTGCCAGGAGCTGGCCGAGGGCGAGCCCGATGCCCAGCTGGAAGCGGTGGCTGAGCGTGCTCATCCGTAGTCGTCGGGCGTCCGCGGCGTGGGCGAGCAGGAGCGCGACGAGGCCCACTGGAAGGAGGATGGCGCTCGTGAGTGCCACTGCGTGAGCGCCCCCGATGAGGGCCATGACGGCGCACGTTGCCGCGAGGGCCCCCAGGAGCGTGAGCAGGGATCGTCTCATCGCCTGAAGCGGTAGCCCACGCCCCACACGGTCTGGATGAGGTCGGGCTCGTCGGGGTCGCGCTCGATCTTGGCTCGCAGGCGACGGATGTGCACGGTGACGGTTGAGCTGTCGTTGCAGGCGAACTGCCACACGCTCTCCATCAGCTGCGAGCGCGAGAAGACGATTCCCGGGTGGCTTGCCATGAACCAGAGCAGATCAAACTCGCGCGGGGTCAGCGCCACCTCGCGCCCATCGAGAAGTACTGTGCGCTCGCTGGGGTCGATTCGTATGCCGTCGAGCTGCAGCGGCTGCTCGTCGGTCGGCTCGCTGGGGCCGCGGCGCAGCACGGCTTGCACTCGGGCAACGAGCTCGCCGGGCGAGAACGGCTTGACGACGTAGTCGTCTGCGCCGCGTCGCAGTCCCGCGATTCGGTCTGACTCCTCGCCCTTGGCGGTGAGCAGGATCACCGCGGGCCGCCCGTGTTCGTTCTCGTGCAGGCGGCGCATCACCTCGAGACCGTCGAAGCCGGGGAGCATGATGTCGAGGATCACGAGGTCGGGGGAATGCTTGGCATTCATCGCTACCGCCTCGGGGCCGTCCAGTGCGACGCCCGTCTGAAAGCCTGCCCGCTGCAGGTAGCGCGCCACGATCTCGCCGATCGTCGGCTCGTCGTCGACGACCAGGACGTACGGCCCTGGTGGGTCCGGGCTGGCGCGCATGGCATTGGTGATCATCGCAGCAGCCCTTGCTCAACCGAACGTGAACGAGTACACGGAGACCCCGGGTGAGGCCTGCACGCTCAGGACGTGACGCTCCACGCGCGGCAGTTCCACGAGACGGTAGAGCCGCTGGAAGCCGATGCGCGCCGTCCCCGCGCGTACGTCGCTGCCGGACTCGGCCGCGGGGATCGGGTGGCCGTCGAGCAGGATCCGCGCCGACCCGCTGCCGTGCGCGGAGCCCGCGACGAGGAACACCCTACGAGCGAAGAAGTTCAGTTGCAGCCCGCTGCGGGCGACGGCTTCGGCTGCGTTCGCGCCGAGCCGCCAGCTGCCCTCGTAGCGGAGGTGTTCGGGCGCGGGCGCGGTGGCGGATCCGAAGTCGTGCAGGCCCACGTGCAGCGTCCCGTTCTCGAAGCGTTCGGCCTTTTCGGCCCCGAGATAGGACTCGGAAGTGACTTCTGTCGCGGATGGCGCCTGCGCGTGCACCTTCGTCGCATGGCCGAGCCCTGCCGCGCCCGCTTCCACCAAAAGGCTGCGGATCGCCCGCTCCTTGGCCGCGTATTCGCCCTCGCCGAAGTCGGCCAGGCGGATGCGCCCGCGGGCGTCGATCAGGTACTCGGCCGGCCAGTATTCGTTGTTGTAGGCGTTCCAGGTGCTGTAGTTGTTGTCCTGGACGACGGGGTAGCCAATGCCGTTCTGGCGGATCGCTTCCTGAACGTTCGAGGCCGAGTGCTCGAACGGGAACTCCGGTGTGTGCACACCCACGATCGTCAAGCCCTTGCTAGCGTAACGCGCGTTCCACGCGTTCAGGTATGGCAGCGTGCGGATGCAGTTGATGCAGCTGTAGGTCCAGAAGTCCACGAGCACCACTCGTCCGCGCAGCGCACGCAGGCTCAACGCCCTGCCGCCGGGCGTGTTGAACCACTTCTGCGTGCCCACGAATTCCGGAGCCACGCCCAACACCGGGAGGCGCTCGCCGGCGTCGGCCTCCTTCAGGCCGCCCGCGCGGCGTGCCCTGTGCCCGCGCAGCGCCGCTAGTTCCCCGGCCGCCGCACTGCCGGTTTCGAGGCCTTTGGCGGGGGTGACCAGGAACGACGGGAGGTCCGCCGCGATCGAGGTCTCAAAACGCGTGTCGTAGTTGCCGAGCATCAACAGCGCGATCACCACCATGATCGCGCCCATCGACATCTGAAAGCCGACGCTGCGGCGCGCGAGACGGCCCGTCAGGCGCCGGCCGCCGAGCATCAGGCCATAGAGGACCACGGCCGAGCCGACTCCGTAGGCGAGCGCCACGGCGAGGCGCCCGGCGCTGAAGCTCTGCGACGCCGAGACCGTGATCACACCCGCGAGGATCGGCCCCGCACACGGCGCATACACAAAGCCCAGGCCGCCACCGACGAGCATCCCCGACCAGAAGCCACCGTCGCCGCCGGCACGCGGCGAGCCGACGCCCAGACGCGGGCCGATCGTGCTAAGCCGCGCCTCCAGGCGGTCTCCCAATGCTGGCACGAGCAGCGCGATCCCGAAGCCGATCAGCGCGACGATCGACAGCGTACGCAGCAGCTGGTCGGGGAGCCCAAGCGCCGAGATCAGATAGACAAGCGCCACGGTTGCGACGGTGAATGACAGCGCAAGCCCGGTGACCACGCCGAGTGGCCGGCGCCTGCCGCCCGTAACCCCCGCCGCGAGAGCGACGGGCAGCACCGGCAGCACGCAGGGCGACAGTGCGGTTGCCGCACCAGCGATGAACGCGAAGACGATCAGAAGGACCACGCACCGACTGTGTACCGCAGATATTGCGCATTCCTTACGACGACCGCGCCAGCGCGGTAAGAAACTCGTAATACCCATCCGGCACAGTCGCAGCGACCGAACAGAGACCCACTAACCCAACAGGAGGAGCACCAATGAAAATAAGCGCCAACCCCATCCGTGTACTCGCCGCGACCAGCGCCATCATCGCGCTCGCGGGAGCACCGACAAGCTCCCTCGCGTCCTCGAATCCCTCCATGCATCACATGAAGCGCTGCACCCACCATCAGGCGATGATGCACCACACCTCCCACTGCTCCATGCACCCCTCCATGAAGCACACGAAATAGGAGGAGCGACGCCTTCCGCCTGGCCGGGCGCGCTCCACGCGAGCGCGCCCAGAGCGGGATGACCAGACGATAATCGGTCGCCGCCCGGCGTGCGGCGTACGATCACATGGTGCGCAGGCGTTCGTATCACAGCTGGGATCGCGCTGTCATTGGTCTGCGCCGGCACCGCGGTGGCCGGCCGCAAACCCGCACCCGCCCACTCTGGGATCTGCTCGCTTCGCAAAGAAGATCGGTGGCCGGTCTCCAGGTTCGGAACAGTCGCCCCGAGAGTGGTCAACGCGCACGGCGACGGGCAGCGACCGCCTCCCACAGCTCGCTCTTCGGGCAGGCCTTCCAAAAGTCGCTCGAGCGGACATCGCCGCATCGTGTATTGCCTCACGCATGGCGGCCGTCTAGTAGGGCTTTGTTAGCTTTTTGGTAGGATTCGTCGCTGGTTTGGCGAACCTTTCTCGTGTCTGGTTCTCGACGCGGGGAGGCTCGTGGTGGCGATGATGGAGATGGTGGTGGATGGGCCTGTGGTGGTGCGTGAGCGTTTGGAGGCGTTCGCCGGGGAGGTGTTGGCGGAGGCTGTGAACCGGCCGGTGCAGCTGGTCAATGGCCGGTCGTATCTGCGGGGGTTGATCGAGGAGGGTCCTCGTAAGTCTCTTGAGCCGATGGTCGCGCGGCTGGGTGGGGAGGCCGACTATGAGAGCTTGCAGCAGTTCTTGGCGGTGAGTACGTGGGATCCGGCGCTCGTCGTCAAGGCGACGGCGGAGCGGGTGGCGCCGCGGATCGCGGTCGAAGCGTGGGTGCTGGATGACACTGGTTTCCCGAAGGACGGCAAGTATTCGCCGGGGGTCAAGCGCCAGTACTCGGGAACCTTGGGGAAGATCGGTAACTGTCAGATCGGTGTCTCCGTGCACGCGGTGGGCAGCAAGGGCACGGTTCCGTTGGGGTGGGCGTTGTATCTGCCCGAGGAGTGGTGTGAGGACCCCGAGCGCAGGGCGAGGGCGAAGATCCCCGAGGAGGTCGAGTTCAAGAAGAAGCCAGAGCTCGGGAAGGAGCTGATCGAACGCGCCGGCGGATGGGCTATCGAGAGAGCGCCAGTCCTGGGCGATGAGGCGTATGGCAAGAACACCCAGCTTCGCCAGGAACTCGACGACGCCGGCTTCCAGTACGTGTTCTCGATCGACAAGATCGCGAGCGTGTTCGCCCCGGACACAGTGTTCGCAGTGCCCGAGCGCGCCGGGAATACCGGCCGGGGACGAACACGGCTGCGTCCGGACTGCAAACCGGAGCCCGTCCGCAAGCTCATCGAGCGCCTCGCGCCAGCGAACCTGCAGACCGTCACCTTCAGGGAGAACCCAGACGACGGTGAGCCCGTCACCTCCCAGTTCGCTTTCCTGCGCGTCCGCGCGCTGGCGCGCTGGGGCAACGGAGCCGAGCAGGAGCCCCGTGAAGAGTGGCTGATCTGCGAGTGGCCAGAAGGCCACGACACCCCGCTCGACTACTGGATCAGCAACCTCCCAGCCGACACGCCGCCAGAGCAACTGGCACGCCTGGCGCGGATGCGCTGGAAGATCGAGCTGGACTACCGCCAGCTCAAGGGCGAGCTCGGCCTCGACCACTACGAGGGCCGCTCCTGGCTCGGCTGGTACCACCACACCGCGCTCGTCACCGCCGCGCACGGGTTCCTCACCCTGGAGCGGCAGAACCCAAATCACCAGCGGCCGGCCTGACCCTACCCCAGGCAGTCCGACTGTTCCAGCCCCTCTTCAAGTGCTGGACCGGCCGCTGCACCACCTGCCACCAAACGATCGATCCCGCCCAGGTACCCATCCACCGGCCACAACACGAGTAACAAAGCTAACAAAGCCCTACTAGGCTTCCTTCGTGGAACGAAATGAGCTTCGTGCGCTGCAGGCACCCCTGAAGGCGCGCTACCTCGCTGAGCCGGGTGCGGCGCAGGTCACGCTGTCGGCAACTGGCGCCATAGGCGATGGAGTGTCGTGCTCGGTGCAGACAGGGCGAGTGCTCGCCGAGGCCGGGTTGCACCCCGCCTCTGGTGGCGACGGCTCGCTGCTCTGCTCGGGCGACATGCTGCTTGAGGCACTCGTCGCGTGTGCGGGTGTCACGCTGCGGGCCGTCGCGACATCGCTCGGGATCGCCGTGATAGCGGGGCGTGTGCGCGCTGAGGGCGATCTCGATTTCCGGGGGACCCTCGGCGTCGAGAGAGAGGCGCCTGTCGGCTTCTCGGCGATCCGCCTCTCATTCGAGCTGGAGACCGATGCCGAGGAGGAGCAGCTCGCGACGCTGCAGCGATTGACAGAGCGCTACTGCGTCGTCTACCAGACGCTCGCCAGCGTGCCTGTACTCACGACGTCTGTCACCCAGGCGTAGAAGGGCTGCGCCAGCCCGTTACCCGTCGATGCGAGCGGCCTTGCGCTCGAGAATCTGCTTCAGCCGGAGCAGATCCTTGCGGTTGGCCTGCCGCATCGCGCGGACCATCACGGCGGCTGCGATCTCGGCGAAGCCCACGGGTTCGCCTCGGTTGCGCAGCGCCATCCGGGTAGCACCGCCAGAGGCATCCTCCCATGTGTAAGTGGTCTCCATTGGGAAGGGCCCCTCGGCGGTGCGCATCACGAACCGCTCGCCGGGGACGAACTCCGTCACCTCATACGTGTACGCGAGGTGCCGGCCGAGGAAACTGGCGACAAACGCGATCTGCGAGCCGACCGCGAGCGGTCTCGGCGACTCCCATTGGACCGCCTTGATGTTCTCGTACCAGGCGGTCGCGTTGTCGGGGTCACACGCATAGCGGGCGACCTCCTCTCGCGGCAGGGAGATCTCGATCAGGCTCTCCACATCGACGGGCACGCGCTACCCCTTGGCCGGGAGAGTCCGGGCGAACACCACGCCACGCCCTACCCAGGCGCCGAGCTGGCGCTTGGTCGCAAATCCCTCCGCAGCGATGAGGATCCAGCCCTTCATCGGCCGGCCAGTCATATCGAAGATGCGCGTGTGAGGTCGAGCGAGCGCCTCATCAGAAGCATCCGGGCCGACACGGACCATCAGCTCACCACCATTGGAGATCCCGATCGCCATGTTGCCGTCGAGCAGGAACGCCAGGCCACCGAACATAGCCTTCTCTGTTACGCCGCGCTCGTCAGCGAGCTGCTCGCGGATTCGATAGGCAAGCTCGTTGTCATAGGTCATCTCAGTGTATGTGTCGCGTGGGTGGGCATGGCGGTCGTGGGATCAGCAATCGATTCAACGTACCGGACGACGTGTTGATCTTCCCGGCGGGTATCTCCGGTGGCTCATAAGGGCTCGGTGGGCGACTGAGCCTTCGGCCTTGGGTGTCCCGCCCGTGCGCGCGGTAGTGCTCATAGGCCTCGTTCGCCTCGCGCTCAACCCGCAGGTTCTCCTGCAAGCGACGCTCGCACTCAAGCAAACGCTCCGCCCGCGAGCGCGGAACTGGGTCCGCCGCCATCCGACGATGCTCCTCGAGCTGACGGCGCGCCTCACGCAACCACCCCTCACGCCCATCAGCCCGGGCGACGATCGCGTCCGGATCGAGCTTGAGCTCCACACCATGCGCTCCGGCGTTCCCGTCTCGCGTATCTTCGCGCCCTTGCGCGAGCTTCTCCTCACCACGTGCATAGGAGTACATCAACAGCGCCACCATCATCGACGGCTCAAACCCGCGCGACCCCAACCATCCAGGCGATAGGAACCATAAAACGCGCCGAGGTCCATCTCCTCCACCGACGCCAACACAAACCACGCCAAAATGACCCTCCGGCAGCCAATCCCGCGGGTCCGGCGGCATCAGAAACGTCTGCTCACGATCACACACCAAGAAGTTCATAGCCATGCCATGAATAGTCTTACATCGAGCGTGCATCGGGAGCCCTCGGGATGTGCGTGCGACGTACACACCGGCTGCAAATCGGCTGCAGATTCGGCCGAAAGCCTGTATCTAAGCCAACTTTATATGGTCGCCCCGATTTTGGAGTTGCCTCACGGCGATCGTGGGTGGCCAAGTCCGCAGGCGCTGCGGAGCGCCGTAACGGACCGCCTGCGTGAACTCGCGAAGCAGCGATCGGGCGCTCGACGTGCTCGACATACGCTTGGCAACCGCCATGGCAGACGCCCGCCCGGCCGATGCCTGGCGATCACCCCTCTTCTGGGCGGCGTTCGACTGGCTTCCACAGCCACCCACCGTTGCCGTCAGCATCGCGATCGCGCTTGCCGCCAGCAGTTTCATCTCTGTTAATTTTCCCGGCCCTTGTAGTGGCGTCTAACGTCAGAGTGAGAATCATCACAGGGTCTCGTCGATCACTCAAGGCACACCGGACGGTGCCGATGAAAAGAGCGCCAACCATCCACGGAAGGAGCGGTATTATGAGCATCAGTGCAGTCGGGGGCGTGAGCCCCGCCCAGAGCCATGTGGCACTCGCCAACATCAGCAGGCAGGAGTCCGGCGAGGTGCCGGGCGCTCCGGACCACGACGGCGATTCCGACGATGCCGCGATGCCGGGCCCGGCATCCACGGTCTCGAATGCAGCGGTCGCCGGGCACGTGAACGTGAAGGCGTGACGATCCCCCCGGTGGCCGCCATCACCCTCTGGGCGGCCACCGGGTAGGTCAACCACTGGCGGCGGCACTCGACCGCGAGGCCGTGAGGACGGTCTCATTCGGGCTTTACTGCGCCGTCAAGATGGCGTGGGAGTGTTCCGATGGCTGATCGACATCACACATCACCGCAAGATCAACAAGGGAGACCTCATGGCCAGAATCATCGTGACGACCGATCCAACCGAACGGCGCGACGCGCCCATCCTACTCGACGAGCGCGTCTGCTCGCTGCATCTCGCTGACGACCACTCCGCAGCGCAGCTCATCGAGCGAGTGGGCTGGGCGATCACCGACGCTGAGAACACCGAGCGGGCCGAGCAGGCACACTAAACTATTAACGCCCGCAGCTCATCAACTTAACCGTTTTCATGCCAAAATGAGGAAAGTCTATCGGAGCGCATATCCTGAACTTAGACGACCCGTAAGAGAATAAACGGGGTAGCGGACACCGTGGTCTCGAACTACTGCATGCACGAGCTGCGTCACACCGAGAAGCATCGCGCTCTCGCTGAGGTCAGGCGGGTTCTGAAGCCGGGCGGGCGGATCGTGATAGGCGACATGATGTTCTCACTCAATCCCATCTAGTCGCGCGACCGGCGCGTCGTAACCGTCAAGCTGCGCAAGATCGCCCGTCGAGGCCTGCCCGGCGCGTGGCGGCTCGCTTGCGCCTGGCGCGCTCTGTGGCCCTTGGGCGGGCGGCTCGTTCACCAGCGGGATCAGGCGGACGTTGGGTTGCGGGCGCCACAGGTCTCACGGTAACGACAGGTGAGGCAGTCTCGCCCAGCGTGCTACGACCCAGACACAAAGGCGTCGGCGAATCGTGCGTGGGAACTCCACCCCACCCCAGGGCACCAGGCACTCCTAGCAGGTACCCGAATAGGCCGAGGTGCCCGGACCGAACGACGGGTCATCGACCGTGCCCGCATCGCTGGATCGTAGGATCGCTCCGAGGTGAACGACGTACCAGACACCTCTCCAGGAGATCATCGAGGCGATGCCGAACGAGCGGATCTGGCCGTCCTCTCGGTAGACCATACGCGCGTTGGGCAGCTCGTAGTAGCCGATGCTGTTGTAACAGACACCCGGTGCAATCCAGTGACCGTAGGCGGAGGGAACATCGACCCGGACAAGCAGCGCGCGGGCGGCATCGCGGCCGAGCAACGCGTGCGCGGCGGCGATGTCCAGGCGATAGTCGTGCACGAGACGGTCAGTCCAGTCAGAGCCCGCCGAGTCGATCGCCTTCAACTGGACGTAGGCGCCTTTCGGAAAGAACGCAGCCAATGCCGGGGTGAGCGAGTCGCGCACGATGCCGGCCCACAGCGAGGCCATGAGCGATTTGAACTGAGCGCTGCTCCCGGAGGGATACACATGCGTCTGGGGAAGCGACCCCGGAGAGGCGGCCGAGGAGACGCCGCCGATCCACAGCGCCGCCACCGCAGCCGTCGCCGCGAGCGCGAGGCCCGCGATGCGACGTTGTCGGCTCGGTTCCCTCATGATTATTCGCTTTGTCCGCCGCGGCTGAAGACGGCGAAGAAATCGCGGTCGTCGGGTTCGAGGTAACGGGTCGCTTCCCGGGTCATTTCGGGCAGCAGCTTCGACGGATCGCTCGCGTCCAGGCCTCCATAGAAGTTGAAGGTGACCCATTCGGAGTTGATGTCGAGCTCCATCGCCCGTACAGCCCCGGCGCGCTGGAGGATCAGCGCGAGGCTTTCTGCTGTCTGGTTGTCAGCGGCCGCATAAAGGAGGTCGCCGCGCGCGTCCACCCCGATCCCCGAGCGCCAGACACGGATTGCGTTGCCCAGTGTGGCGCCCCATTGCGATCCTTCGCCGATGTTCGGGTTGAGCCGGCCGTTCTCCACGATCAACGGCAGGTTCTGGCGCGCGAACAGCACCGACGATCCGGGGTCTGGCCCGCCTCTCCATTCACGCACGTCGACGCTGCCGTCGCGCAAGCCGATGAGGGTGGCCTGCCCGTCGCGCAGTGGCGCGTAGAGGTGCCCGAGCGCCGCGAACCCCCCACCGTCGTCCTCGAGCTTGAAGCCGCTGTTGAACGTCGCGAGCAGCTGCCCGCGCGAGAGTGGGGGGACCTCCATCGGTCCCCGATAGGACCCGGCTGGAGGCTCGTAGCGGCCCGGGTAGAGCTGCAGCGAGGTGCGCGAGCGATCCAGCCACGCGACGCCCGCGACCATCTGGGGATAGTTGGGGTCGGGACGGAAAGTCGTTATGAGCACGGGTGGCGCGCCGCCGACGAGTGGCCCCGTGCGTCGCCACTCGCCCTCGCCCGGTAGCGGGGGATTGATGACCGGTGTGATCGGCGGCGGCGCGTAGAGGGATTGCGCCCCGCCGTCCTGAAGACCTGCCGTGGGCAGGTGTTTCAGTGGCGGCCCTCCCTTTTGGGGGGCGTTGACGGAGTAGTAGATCCGCTCGATGTCGTTGACGAGCCACGCGCCGCCGTTGTCTCGCAGCCACTCGATCGAGCGCACACCGAAGCCGACGTTCGATGGAGCGAGCATCGTGCTGGTGTAGGAGATGAGCTTGGTGCCCACGAGGACGAGGACGGCGAGCGCGACGGTCCGACGGACGGCAAACCTCAGCCGGCTCGGTCGTTGGCGTCGGCGAACGGGGTGGGTACGGCGCGGCACGGCCCTGGGGGTGGCCGCACTTGAAGCGCAGGCGTCGCCGCGTGACTCGTAGGCGGCGATCCGGGCCTCGTAGCGGGCGAGGCTCCCGCGGTCGAGGGACGAGTCATTATGCAATGCACGCGCCAATACGCAATGTCTATTCGTCCTGCGGCGGAACACCCCTCCGCGCCGGTGTCGCCCGAGAAGTCATCATGGGCGGATCCTCATTGATTACCCCGGATCGCAATGGAGTGAGAGTGTTCTCACCCCTACGTTAGGCAACCATTACGCACGCCAGCGAGATTGACCTGATGGTAGGCGGCTGCGCCGCCGGAGATCGCGTTCTCCTGAAAGGTAACACTCGTGGTGAGGGTAGGGCGCACAAACTGTGACGGGGGAGCCCACACAACGATGAAGCCACCGTCGGCGGGGATGGTCGCGATGCTGCTGGCGGCGGCGATGGTGGCGGGTGGCTGTGGAAGCCTGTCGAGCGCCGCCCAGAAGAGCGATGACGGACAGGCGCCTGTCGGCATGCATCGGGGGCGAGCGTCGACGGTCGCGATGGTCAGGAGTGTGTCGAGCGCTCCGCTGGTCACCGGACCTGGCCGGCCGGGGCCGGCGTGGAAGGTGGTCGCAAGCGTTGGCGGGCAGCCCGCCGCTTGGATCGCCCAGCGATCCGGTGTGACGCTGCTGCGCTTCGAACAGCGACTGGTGCACCTCGCTCTGCACGCGGGATCAGGCGAACCCGAAGGTCGGGGCTGGAGGTATGGGGATCGCATCGGCGCGAGCGAGATTCACCGGGTGCTGGCCGCTTTCAATGGTGGCTTCAAGCTGAGCTATGGGTCCGTCGGGTTCATGGCGGACGGTCGCGTCGCGGTCCCGCTCACAGCGGGGTTGGGCTCGATCGTGACCTACCACAACGGCACGACCGAAATCGGTGCATGGCAGGAGGGCGCCCCGGCCCGCGGGCTCGCGGTCGCCTCGGTGCTGCAGAACCTGCACCTGCTGGTGAATCGCGGCGTGGCCGCACCCACTGTCGAAAGCTGCATCCAGAGCTGCTGGGGAGCAACGCTGGGAGGCGGCCCCGACGTGGCCCGCTCAGCGCTGGGGATCACTGGCACCGGCCAGCTCGTGTGGGCAGCCGCCGAGAGCCTCACCCCGGCCGCGATCGCCCACGCCCTGGTCGATGCGGGCGTCGTGCGCGCAGTGGAGCTCGACATCAACCCGGAGTGGGTCGCCGGCTACCTCTACGTACACCATCCGGGTGGACCGACCGCAGTCCCCGTCGTGCCGGGCCAGTCCGGGATCCCGGGCCAGCTGCTCGCGCCCTACAATCGCGACTTCTTCACGATCCTCGCCAACTGACACCCGCCCGTCAACGCAGCCTCACCGAGCCTCAGCCGCAGGCCTGCTCCAGGCGCCGATCGGCGGAGCTGCCGGGTGAGCCGCTCGTCACGTAGCGCCACGAGCGTCCTGCGTGGCGAAAGACGAACGCCCGCGCGCCGGCTTCCGGTGTGCGTACGCACACCACGGCGAGGCCGGAGCTCGACCGCGAGACGTACACGCCGTGCACCTCGGAGGAGATGCCGTCATTGGCGGTGAAAGCGGCCATGATCGCCGCTCTCTCGGACTTGATCGCAGGGCGCGGGGAGCTGGTTGCGAGCGCGGCCGTAGCGGACGTCAACGCCATCGCCATCGCGAGTATTGCCGCAGGGAAATGTGAACGAAATGTCACCCGATCAATCCTAAACCTCAGCGGGCGAGCGTGACCGTGGTAAGCGGAATCTCATCGAGTCGCCGTCGATTGACCGCGCGTCCTGAGAAGGTTATCGTCGAGATCGCCGTCGTGCTCGCCGGCATCCCGGGACGGCCGTCGCCCATCGTGGGAGGCGCGATGGTTTTGTGGACGCAGGCGATGACTCAGGACGGGTCTGCTGGCGGCGCTCGCCTATGTGGTGCTGCTGGCTGGTAGTGCTGGTGGTTGTGGTGGGCGGCGGACGAACCGCTCGGGTGTCGCGGCGTAGGTGGCGGCGAGGACGCGCTGGCGTTCGGTCGATCAAGCTGCGGATCACCCCGCGTCATACCGGCAACGGCCACACAATCCACTGGACGGGCACGATCGCTGGCGGTGCGAGTTCACGTTGCGTAAAGGCAAGGACAATGTTGGTGTTGGTGGTCGCCGTCGATTGGGGCCGTCGGCTTTCGATCGTTGGGGATCTGCGGGGTGGCGAATACGGGTATCACAGACACCTTACCGTGGTTCCATTGAACTGTAAAAATCAGTTACTCTGGATCAGATCTTGGAGTTGTCCTGGCAGTGTGAGGGGATCGAAGGGCTTGGCGATCACGCCCGCTGCTCCCAGCTCGTCGAGCCGTTGGCGCTCGGCTCGCTGCGCCTTCGCTGTGAGGAACACCACTGGTGTGTCCGCGAGCAATCCGTCGTTCTGCAGGCGGCGCAGTGTGGCCGGACCGTCGAGGCCGGGCATCATCACGTCCATCAAGACCGCCGCGAAGACCTCGCCTTTCGTGAGCATCTGTACGGCGTCCTCGCCGCAGGGGGCGTCCACGACGCTCCACCCGCCGATGCGTTCGAGGCTCAGGTGAGCGATCGCGCGGATACTCTCGTCATCCTCCACGAGCAGCAGACGCGGGCTCATAGCAGGGCCTCCTCGGGTTCGGTGCTCTGCGTTGCCTCGACGGGCTCAGCGGTGTCGCTGATCGCTAGGGCTTCCACGTACTCGCCCGTGCCGGCGCACGGCGCAGCTTCCTTCAGCTCGGCGCTCAGCTCCTGCAGCGTTGGTGCGCCGGCGGAGCAGGGGGCGCCGGCGCCTGCCAGCGGAAGCGTGAAGCAGAAGCTTGAGCCTTGCCCGGGGGTGCTTTCGGCCCAGAGGTGACCGCCGTGGCTATCGATGATGCCGCGCGCTATCGCGAGGCCGAGGCCGCTGCCGCCCTTCTCGCGGGCGTCGGAGGCGTCGACCTGGTTGAAGCGCTCGAAGATCGAGTCGAGCTGCTCAGCGGGGATGCCGCGGCCCTGGTCGGTGACGGAGAACCGCGCACACCCATTGCCGGGGGCGACCGCGACCGTCACGAAGCTGTCGCGGGGTGAGAACTTGATCGCGTTGCCCACCAGATTGACGAGCGTCTGCACGATCCGATCGCCGTCGGCGCACACCTCCACCTCCTCGATGTCGGTGCGTAGCCGCACGCCGGCGTCCTCGGCCGTACCTTGCAGCGCCTGCGCGGATTGGCGCACAAGCTCTCCCACCCCGACGGGCGTGCGCTCGAGCGGCAGGTGCCCGGAGTCCATGCGTTCGATGTCGAGGATGTCGTTGACGAGGCGCACGAGGCGGTCGGTGTTGGCGACCGCGAGCCCCACCATGCTCGTGGCCTCCGGGGGCAGCTCGCCGAGCAGGCCTCCCGCGAGCAGGCCGAGGGAGCCGCGGATCGATGTCAGGGGGGTTCGCAGCTCGTGGCCGACGATCGAGACGAACTCCTCCTTGGCGCGTTCGGCGTTACGACGGCGGGTGATGTCCTCGAAGATCCCGACCACGTGGCTGGGCTTGCCTTGCTCGTCGCGGACGGTGGAGACGCTGAGCATTGCCTGGCGGGTGCTGCCGTCGGCGCTCGTGTAGGCGAGCTCCTGCTGGAGCTGGTCGACCTGGCCGCTGCGCACCGCTTCGGCGAGCGCGCGGTCGGCGCCCTTGAAGTCGCCCTGGGCGATCCGCGAGTAGTCCCCGCCGCGCAGCTCCTCGGGGGTGTAGCCGACCATTTTGGCGAACGTGTTGTTGGCGTCGAGGATCGCGGGCCCGTCGAGGTCGGTGTAGGTGATCCCGACTGCGGCGTTGTCGAAGATTGCACGGAAGCGACGCTCGCTCTCGCGCAGGGTGGCCTGCACCCTGCCCAGCTCCCGCTGAGCCAGAAACTGGCGGGCGGCGACCAGCGCGGCGAGGCCGATCACGATCAGCACGAGGCTGACGTCGGGGAAGAAGGCGTGCCCGACAGTGGCGCCCAGCAGCACGCCGAAGCCGACGGTTAGGCCGATGTAGGGCAGCCATGGGGCGACCCGGTAGCGCTGAGCGGACTCCTCTTCTGATGCGTGGCCCCGCGCTGACTCGTTCACGCGCGCGTCGGGGTCCTCCGGGCGCAGCGGGTGCTGCGTGAGCGCTGCCACGGTCAGCGCGCAGTACCCGAGCACGTACAGTGCGTCCACCGGGCTTCCCGCGGTGTAGGTGTGGTGCAGCACCCCGTACCCGTAGACGGTGTCGGCGATCACGGTCAGCAGCATCGCGGCGGCGAGCCACAGCAGCGGCAGGCGCAGCGTCGCCGGGCTGCGGCGCAGCAGCACCACCGCCACCGCGCCCAGCAGCACCAGGTCGAAGATCGGGTAGGCCATCGAGACGGTCTTCGCGAGCAGCGCTTCCCCGGTGGAGAGCACGGTGGGGCCGAGTACGAGGTACCACACCACCGCGCCGCCGCCGAGCACGATCGTCCACCCGTCGAGTGACATGCGCAGACGTGCCGCGAGCGTCATGCGCGCCACCGGGATCGACAGCAGCGCCACCAGCAGCAGCACGAAGTAGAAGAGGAAGAACGCGTCCGCGGGGGTTGGGAACGGCGGCTGGTTGTAGGCGATGTCGTAGCTGGAGAGGATCGCGTCGGCGATCAGCTCGGCGGCGATCGCGGCGGCGATCAGCCTCCAGAAACGGCGCAGCCGGGGCACGGGCGCGCAGCGCCGCGAGGCCCCCCAGGCGGCCAGGATCGCGAGCACGTCGAACAGTGGCAGGAACAGTTGGCTGAGCTGCTGGCGGCCGGGCAGCCAGTGGAACAGCTGCCAGCTCAGATACGCAAGCAACAGCGCGCCGAGCGCCACGGCCACGTTGCGGGATCGAGTGAGCTGCGCCACGTCACTTCGCTTAACGACGACGGCCGCGCTGGCGAGGACCGTAGTTCTTCGCTGCGAACTTGCGGGAAACTTCCGCGCGGCATCGCCTCGCCACTGTCGATGCTCAACTGGTTGCCCATGCGATGTCGGGCGCTCCGGCGCCCAACCCCCTGCTGATCGTATGCGTTCGTTCGTCACCCCGACTATTCAATTCAATTGACTGGTAAAGTTATGTGACAGATGGGTGGTTGTGGTCTACCGTTAAACACCTGAGATCGCTGATCGCCGTCTGTGTGCTTCTCGCGAGCTTGAGCGTGTCGGCTCCAGCCTCGGGGAGTCCGCGACATCCGCTGGCAGGGCATCATCTGGCCAAGGCACACCGTCCCGCCGGAGCGGGTCATCGGCGCCATGTCCATCGTCGGGGCGGCGTCGTGCAGCACGCGTGGCCGCGTCGTGGGCGCGCACCGCGTACCGCGCTCGCGCGCTGGCTGGCGCGGCAGGTTGGGCCCGTGCGGGTGCTGCCGTGCGTCAAGCGCCCACGCCACGCACGACGTGCGTGTCAGCGGCGTCGCTCGCCAGCCCCAGGGCGCCGCGTTCCTCGCAAAGCCCTTCAGCCGCGAGCAACTCCTGACAGCCGTCGCCACCACCCTTCACAGCCAGCAAGCCGCAACCGGATAGCGAACCGCGGGTGCGTCCCCGGCAGCATGATGAGGCGCTCTCCCTCCTCCTGGCCTCGAAGCGGCGGTTGTTGATGGCAGTCATATTCGTGCGCTTTTGGGGTTGCTCCACACCGGGCCCTCGCCGGTTGACCGTGCCCGCGCGGGTTCCAAGCATCACCTGATCACGGACTCTGGCGGGATCCCGCTCGCGATCACCCTGACCGGCGGCAACCGCAACGACGTGACCCAGCGACTGCCATTGGTCGACGGTGTCGGCCTCGCCACCGGCAAGCCCGGGCGCCCCCGCCAGCGTGCCGAGGAGACGGCCAGTCACCGCAACGGGCATGAACCCCGGACGATCAAGACGACGAGCGGCTCGATGACCGTGGAGCGCCCACGGACTCCGGGGGTCAGTGTTCGACCGCCGGAATGGCGATGGGCGCTGGCTCGGCCTGCGGCGTCGGCTCGCTGTCGACACCGGTGGCGATGGGCCGAACGGTCTCCGGCCGCTCGCCGATTCGTGCGACGTCGAGGGCGATCAGGCCGAGGTTCGCACCGGCTGCTGCTCCGATGATCGTGGTGATGACCGCTATGAGCCCGGCTGTTGCGTTGAACCCCAGCAGCGCGCCGACGAGGGCGCCCGTCAGCGCGACCCAGAAGCCGATCGTCGTGGCCCTTGCCGGCCGGTCGCGGTTGACCCAGGCCCAGTAGGTGCCGAGGCCGATCGGCGTGCCGATGGAGAGAACAGCCATGAGCTCACTGTTGAGGGGCACTGTCGGGAAAGCCACCAGCACGATGATCAGGCCGATGAACCATCCGCCGAGGCCGAGCACCACCAGGTAGACGGAGCGCAGGATCGCGCTCGCCTTGCGCCCGAAGCCGCCGCGCTTGTGCGCCCGGCGCCACATCAGTAGCAGCGACAGGATCGTGAGGAGTCCAAAGCCCACCATCGCGCCGGCGATGGCCTTGGCGGGTCCGGTCTGTGTTGAGTCGGGCGTGAGTTTAACCTTTTGAGGCTTGTACAGCGAGTCGTCGACCTTGCCTGTGTCGAAGTAGGTGTTAATCAGGTGCGTGCTCGCCTTGGTCTGTTCGCTCCAGAAGGAGGTTGTGTGGCCGAAGCCGGCGAGGATGACCTGGTGGCCGTTGGGCAGGTAGGGGAGGAGCTCCTTGGTCGCGTTCTGGGGCGGGGTGGCGAAGTCGAGACTGCCGCCGATCAGGAGCGTCTGCACGTTCGATGTCCGGACATGGGTGTACTCGTTGTCGGTCGGGTTGGCCGGCCATGCGTGCAGGAGGCCTCCGCCGCCGAAGAGGAATTCCGTTCCGGGGTTGCCGATAATCGAGGGGCGGTCGTGTTCGCTTGACGAGTAGTAACGCTCGGCAGCTTGGTTATCAGCCATTCCGACAGCTGCGACATCGCCCCAGACAAACACCTGCGGGAAAACGAGTTGGGCGACGAACGACTCGAACCAGAGCCCGCTCGAGTCACCGTGGGCGGCCGAGAGCCAGGCGTCCAGGGTCATCGGCCCGGAGAGCGGCGAGGCATTTTCCGTCGTCTCCATGAGTCCGAAGAAGCTGGCGATCCGTGCGTTGCCCTTCCTGATCGGAAAGAACAACCAGCGGTTTGGCATGTGCGCGACGGTCCGTTCCAGCGACGCGGCGAGATCGCTGGTGCGCTCGTCGCACGTCGCGTCTTGCGCACAGAGGCGGGCGTAGCGGGCGATCTGTTCGTCCGTCGTCTTCGGGTACCAGATGAAGTTGCCGGGTGGGTTGACGCCGATCATCACCGAACGGTGGATGGCGGTCGGGTAGCGCCAGGAGTAGATCATCGCGGTGCGGGTGCCCGCGCTTTCGCTCAACAGGTCGATCTGGTGGTAGCCGAGGGCTTTCCGTGCCGCCTCGAGGTCGTCGACCCGTTGGGGGAGTGTGTAGCCGGCGAGATCGACGCCGTTTGCCTCGAGCCGCTTCGCGCACGAGCGCAACGCGTTCGAGTAGGCATCGAGGGACTTCTGGCCGAGGAAGTCGGCGGAGTGCTCGAGGGCCGACTGGACCTCCGGGCAGTCGAGCCGGACGGAGCCGTCGACGCCGCGGTAGCCGACGAGGACGACGTCGTGGTTGGCGGTGAACCGACTGGCGTCCGCGAAGGACATGTTCGTGACGCCGGGGCCGCCTTCCAGGCGGAAGATCGGGGCGCCCGGGTGTGCCGAATGCGCACGGATCCGGATGACCGGCAGCGCGATCAGCCGCGAGTGCGGGTCGGCGCGGTTCTCGGGCACCACGAGCGTTCCGCAGTCGGCGGCGTAGGCGCCCTTTTCGGTGTTGTAGGTACAGTTCTTGAGCCTCAGCTGGCCTGCATGCGCGCCGGCAGGCACGGAGACGGCGGTAGAACTGCCGGCGAAGTGGAGGTAGACGAGCCCGAGCGCGAGGACGGCGATCACGGCCAAGCCGGTGATCCGGCCGCGACTGAAGCGTCTGGTCGAGGGATGCATGGTTCGTTCTTTCCTGTTGGTAGCGGTCTTGGTGGTCATGCTGCATCCTCCTTTGGGCTGGACTTCGGGCATGACGACAGGCTCTCCGTTCAGCGAGGAAGAAACCAGGGGGCCTGGCAGGCGTCTGTGACGTCGGGTAGCGGCCCGGGATACGTCGGTTTGCCGCCAGCTCGGGGCGGCCAGCCGTATGGAACCAAGCGCCGCTCTGCGCGATGATCAGCCCTCATGAGAGAGACTGTCCTAATCGTGGATGATCACCCCAGCTTCCGCGCCAGTGCGAGGCGCATGCTCGAAGCCAACGGCTACGACGTCGTTGGGGAGCTCGACAGCGGTGACGGCGTGGTGGCTGCCGTGGAGAAGCTGAACCCAGAGGTTGTGCTACTCGACGTGCACCTACCCGGCATCGACGGCTTCGAGGTTACGCGGCGACTACTCGATGCGAACGGCGCTACCCCGCAGATAGTGCTTATCTCGAGCCATGACTTCACCGACCTCGACGAGGCGGTGGGCGCCAGCGGCGCGCGCGGGTTCGTCGCCAAGAGCGAGCTGAGCGCGGAGGCGATCTCTTTACTCATCCGCTGACCGCACCGCGACGCACCCTGATCGGTCTCGCCGGCTTGGCGTTCCTGATGGGCATCGCCGCGTTCGTGGTCATGCTGGGCGGCGAGCACAACGTTCACCGGGGCGCGTTTGCCGGCTTGTTCCTGGCCACCGGCTGGGGGTTCGTGGGAGTCGGGCTATGGGTTTGGAAGCAGCGGCCGGCCGGCAACATCGGTCCGCTGATGGTCGCGGTCGGCCTCAGCGGCTTGCTGAAGGGGTTGGCCTTTTCCAACGACAGCGTCGTGTTCGCGATCGCCTCGGTCGGGGAGGTGCTGATCTACGCGGTGCTCATCCACCTGCTGCTGTCCTTTCCCGTCGGGGAGGCTCGAAACCCGGCTGGACCGTCTCCTGGTCACCATCGCCTACGTCAACACGACGGTGGTGCAGCTTGGAGTGTTCCTGTTCACCGCCCCAAAGGCGGAGGCCGGCTGTCCCAGTAACCCGCTGCTGATCGAACACTCCGAGGCTGCCAAGGTACTCGAAGCGGCGCAACTAGACATCTCGATCGCGTTGCTGGGTGCCGTGGTCGCGGTCCTCTATCGACGCTGGCGTAGCGGCACCCCAGGGCGAGCGAGGGTGTTCGCCCCGATCGTCGCCGTCGGCGGGCTCACGTTTCTGCTGCTGATGGCCGCCCTCATCGTCGAACAGGCCGGCCTGTCGAGCGACATTTCTGACGCGCAGACGTTGGCTTTGTTCGCGTCCATCGCCTGCCTACCGTTTGCCTTCTTGGTGGGCCTCCTGCGATCCCGGTTCAGCGAAGCCGACGCGATCAGCGAGCTCTTGGCCCAGCTCGGTGAGGGTGGTGGCCGCGGAGCGTTGCGCAACGCGCTCGCGGAAGCACTTGGAGACCCGACCTTGGAGCTCGCCTATTGGGTACCGGACCAGGACGCCTACGTAGACGCCGACGGTCAGCCGGTTCGGGTCGATCCCGCGCCGGCGGGCAAGGTCTCCACCATCGTCGAGCACGAGGGCGAACGAATCGCTGCGATCGTGCACAGCCCGGGCCTCGCGGAGGAACGCGAACTGGTGCAGACAGCGGGCGCCGCCGCCGGGCTGACGCTCAGAAACGAACGATTGGACGCCGAACTACGGGCGAAGGTTGCCGAGCTTCGGGCCTCACGCTCGCGCATCGTGCAGGCTGGCTATGAGCAAAGGCGCCGACTCGAGCGCGACCTCCACGATGGCGCCCAGCAGCGACTCATGGCCCTCGGCATCGACCTACGAATGGTAAGAGAACGCATCGAGCACGACCCACAAGGGGCGGCGGAGCTCCTCGACGAATCACTCCACGAGTTGAACGAGGCGACCGCCGAGCTGCGCGAGCTCGCACGAGGGATCCACCCGGCCGTGCTCACAAATCGCGGCCTGCAGGCAGCACTCAAAGGCCTCGCCAGCCGCTCCCCGGTTCCTGTGGAACTGCTCCAGACGCCGGCCGACAGGCTCCCGCCGTCGGTCGAGTCGGCGGTCTACTTCGTCGTCGCCGAGGCCCTTACGAACGCGGCCCGCTACTCGCGCGCGCAAACGGTAACGGTAGGGGTCGTCCGCGACAACGGCCACGTCGACGTCGAGGTGAGCGACGACGGCGTCGGGGGCGCCGACGCCGATCAGGGCTCGGGGCTGCGAGGGCTTCAAGATCGGGTCGCGGCGCTCGACGGCCGCCTCGAGCTGACGAGTCCGCAGGGGTTGGGCACCATCCTCAGGGCAACGATCCCATGCGCGTGATCGTCGCAGAGGATTCCTTGCTGCTGCGGGAAGGCATGGTGCGGCTGCTCGAGGAGGCCAAGTTCGAGGTGGTCGGTCAGGCCGGGGATGCCGAGGAGCTGCTGCGAAAGGCCAGGGCGCACAAGCCCGACATCGCAATCATCGACATCCGCATGCCGCCCACCCACACAGACGAGGGGCTGCGTGCGGCGCGCGTGATCCGGGAAGAGATGCCGGACACTGGTGTGCTGGTGCTCTCGCAGTACGTCGAGGAGGCCTACGCGCTGGAGCTACTGGGAGACGACGCCGCCGGCGTCGGCTACCTGCTCAAGGACCGCGTCTCGGACCTAGAGCGCTTTGCCGATGCGATCAGAAGAGTCGCCGAGGGAGGCTCCGCGCTCGATCCCGAGGTCGTCTCAGAGATGCTGGGTCGCAAACGCACAGACGATCCACTGAACGTGCTGACCGCGCGGGAGCGCGAAGTGCTTGGCCTGATGGCGGAGGGTCGCAGCAATAAGGCAATCGCCGAGACACTCGTGATCACTGAGCGCGCCGTCGAGAGGCACGTCACGAGTATCTTCGCGAAGCTCAACCTCGCCCCGGCGCCAGAGGACCATCGTCGCGTGCGGGCCGTCCTCGTGTTCCTCGGTTCGTAACCCAGTTGCGGCGCGGCAATTCGTGACGCGTCGCATGACTGGTGTACATGGACCTTAATGGTCACCACTCCAACCCCCCAAAAACCTAGAGCCTTTGCTCGGCGCGCAGAGCCGACATCTGAGGGCCTCGATACGGTCAGGCTGTGACGCTGACACAGCTTCAGGTGGGCGCTGGGCATGAGTTTCTTGTCCATTACACCGACGCAGGGCGGGCCGACGCGATCATTGAGGAGCGGTGCTTCGTCGCCGGTCCGGGGGCGGCGCGGGGGCTTGGGATCTACGCGACGGACATCGCGCCTCAGTTTCTCATGGCGTAGGGCGCGAGTTGAGGCGGATCACGGCCTCGGGGTCGCGGTGATCGAAGAACAGGCTCTCTTGCGTGTCGAGGTCTGCGATCTGGTGCATCTCCTCGTCGGAGAGGGTGAAGCCGAACACGTCGAAGTTCTCGGCCATCCTGTCGGCGCGAACGGACTTTGGGATCGCGACGATGCCGCGCTGGATCAGCCAGTGGAGCGCGATCTGCGCGACGGTCTTGTTGTGGTTCTCCGCGATCTTCGTCAGGGTCGGGTTGGTGAAGAATCCGTTTTGGCCCTCGGCGAAAGGCCCCCACGCCTCGATCTGGAGGTTGTGCTCGCTCGCTAGCGTCTGGTCGGCGGTCCGCTGGTTGAAGACGTGTGTCTCGATCTGGTTCACGGCGGGCGTGATCTTGTTGTTGAGGATCAGGTCGATGAGCCTGTCGGGGTGGAAGTTGCTGACCCCGATCGCGCGAATCTGACCGTCGGCGTATAGCTCCTCCATCGCGCGCCAAGAGCCGTAGTAGTCGCCGTAGGGCTGGTGGATCAGGTAGAGGTCGATGTACTGGAGTCCGAGCTTGTCGAGTGACCGGTCGAACGCTTCCTTGGTCCGGTCGTATCCGGCGTCCGCGACCCAGAGCTTGGTCGTGACAAAGAGGTCTTCGCGCGGATGGCGCTTGCTGCGAGCGCGCGTCCGACTGCCTCCTCGTTTGCGTAGGAGGCAGCCGTGTCGATCAGCCGGTAGCCGGTCTGGAGTGCTTGTGCGACGGCCTGCTCGCATTCGGCGGGGTCGGGTACCTGGAAGACGCCGAAGCCGAGGGCTGGCATCTTGACATCGTTGTTGAGAGTCACGTATTTCATGAGGTTTTCCTTTCGAGCTCGCCCCCGGTCAGCATGAGTCGGCGAGTTGAGAGTTCTCGGTACGGGATGTTCGCACCGCTCGATGTCTCACAGTGGGAGTTCTATGTCGTGGCGGCTGAACGAGTGCGCGAGTGCGCCTACAAGAGCGGGCGCATCGCTTGGGGTGCGCAGACACGCCCACCCTGCTACAGGTTGCGCACGCGGCGGCCTATCTGGCGGTCCTGCGGGTAGCCCGCGGACTCCCAGAACGCCGAGGCAGTCTCGTCCTCGTACCCGACCAGGGCCGTAATGCGGTAGGCGCCCTGTCGCCGCAGGTACTCCTCGCCGGCGCGCACGAGCGCCAAGCCGACGCCGCGGCGGCGGTGCTCTCGGAGCACTGCGAGCCGATACATATTCCCTCGCCATCCGTCCCACGCCGCGATTAGGACACCCACGAGCGCGCCGGCCGTGTCGGCGACGAGCAGGCTTCCTGGCGCGTCGTCAAGTAGCCGGTGGACATCTCCGGCCGGTCGGGGGTGGTCGCGTGCGTGCTGCGCTCCTTCCGCCAAAGGTCGAGGATCACTGGCGCCTCGGCGGGTCGGGCTGCGCGTACTGTGTATTCCTGCTCGCTCAAGCGGACACCGTAGCCGATAGCTCTGGCCCGCGGCGCGCGTCTTGGGTCTGGTGTGAAGTGTCGCGCAGCGGATCGTGATGTCCGACGCGCTACTGCTCGACTATGGCTTATGCCGACGTCGGCGTAAGCCGCATTATCCCGAGTTCGTGATTATGCCGACCGGCCTTCCGAGTCGTGCTCTGGAGGCAGTGATCCACCGTCGAGTGTCGGCATAATCCCAACGCCGCTCAAGTGCGAACCTGAGTCAACGGGCTGCTGCTTGGCGTGGAGAGCTGTGGTTGGAGCATGGGGAGTAGCGTGAGGTTGACGAGGCGGCGGACGGAGTGTGGGTCGTCGAGTGTGATGGTCCCCTCGCGTGTGAGTAGTAGTGAGATCGCGAGGCGTGCGATGACTTCGGCGACGCCGTCGATGTCTGGTGTCGCGGCGCGACCGGCGTGGACTTCGGCCTGGAGTCGGTGCGCGATGAGTGATCGGTAGAGCTCGAGGACGGGTCCGCCGTCGAGGGTGAGCGGCGGTAGCAGTACGTCCGGTTCGCTGCGTAGGAGCCGGTCGAATAGTGGGTGGTCGCGGACGTAGCGCCCGGCGAACTCGAACCCGGCGACGAGTCGGTCCTCCAGCGTTTCCGCGCCTTCCCAGAGGAGGTCGAGCTCTTGCATGCCGCGGCGGACCTCGCGTGCGATGACAACCTCGACGAGACCCTGCTTGCTCGCGAACCGGCGGAAGACAGTCATTCGTGAGACGCCGGCGCGGCGGGCGACGTCTTCCATCGAGGTGCGGCGGATGCCGTGCTCTGAAAACTCGTCGAGCGCCGCGGCGGCAACCCGGTCAAAGAGCGCGTCCTCTCCCACGACGGGAGCCACCTCGAGGAAGTCGGCTATAGGCGACATCAGATACTATGTTACTCTATTTTACATCGAGTAACTAGAGGATGTGGCTATGGACCAAACGCTCATCGACGTGCCGCGACTGCGGCGCCCCGCGGTCGTCAATGCCGCCCAGTACTGGCTGGCCCCGGAGCAGTTCGCGCGCCACTGCCAGCGCCTCGGCGACCGTTTCCTGGTGCCGATGCCGGCGACCGGGCCGTGGCTGTGCCTGACCGATCCCGAGGACATCAAGCGCATCTTCACAGCCGACACCGGCGTGCTGCGCCTTGGAGCGGCGCTGGCGAAGGCATCCGCGCACCATCTCTTCCTCGGCCCGACGGGACTCACGAACATCGACGGCGCCGAGCACATGCGCAGGCGGCGAACGCAGCTCCCCCCGTTCCACGGCGACGCGTTGAGCGGCTACCACGAGACGATGCAGCGCAAGACCGAAGAGGTTCTCGCACGCTGGCCCTACGGGCACCCCACGCCCTCCCAGCCGCACATGGAAGCGATCAGCCTCAAGGTGATCATGGCCACGGTGTTCGGGGTCACCGACTCCACGCGTGTGCAGCGGCTGCGCGCGGCGACGCTCGCGCTGCTTGCCGAGGGCCACTCGCGGCGGTTCTTCCTGCAGACGATCATCGCGACCAGCCGACAGAACGGGTGGGACAGACCATTCCCCCGAGTCCGCCGCGCGATCGACGCGGTCGACGCGATCGTGCTCGAAGAGGTCGCCCACCGCCGCAACAGTGATCGACTCGACGGCCAAGACGTGCTCGGCATGTTCCTGCGCATACCCGATAGCCAAGACTGCCTGATGAGCGAGGAGGAGATCTGCGACGCGATGCGCACCCTGCTGCTGGGCGGCCACGACACCACCGCATCCACCCTGACGTGGATCCTCGAGCGGGTCACTCGCTACCCCGACGCACTAGCGCGCCTGCAAACCGCCGCGCTTGACGGAGAGGACGAATATCTCGACGCGGTCATCAAGGAGGCGATGCGGTTGCGCCCAGCTTTCCCGCTCACCGCACGACTCGCAACCGAGCCGTTCGACCTACCCGGGCTGAGCATTCCGAGCGGCACGATGGTCGTCCCCTACATAACGCTCGTACATCGCCGCCCCGAGCTCTACCCAGACCCGCTCACTTTCCGCCCCGAGCGCTTCCTGGGCACGCGCGCCGGCACCTACACCTGGATTCCCTTCGGCGGCGGACCCAGACGATGCATCGGCGCCGCGTTCTCCCTCACCGAGGCGCGAATCGTGCTCAGGACAATCCTGCGCCACGCCCGCCTGGAACCCTCCGACCAGCGAGCAGAGCGAGTCGCCCACCGCAACGTATTCGTCGTACCGGCACGCGGCGGACGCATCACACTCCAACGACGCACACTCCACGCCAACCACCGCCACGCCACCCCGCGCGACCACGCACAAGTCACCTAGCCACGATCGCCTTACGCCGCTTGCAAGGCCGAGCGAGCGCCCGCACGAGGCGCGCGCAGACGGCGAGCCCGACGAAAGCTGAGCGCCGAGGGTCGGCACCCGAAGGTCGCATCAGGCCTCATGTTGCCCGGTGCTGCTGTCGTTGAGAGCGGTGCCAGGGCTGCGGTAGGCTTCTTTCATGGCTACTGCTCGCCAGCAGATGAATGTCGATCTTGACGCGGAGGTTGCGTCGATCTTGCGCTCGCACGCCGCCGAGGCGCACGTCAGCGAGGGCGAGATCGTTGATCGTGCTATCCGCGCGTATGACCTGCGCTCGCTGGTTGGCCGCATCCGCTCGCGCAGCGATCTGGACGAAGATGCTGCGATGGCGCTGGTGCGGGAGGAGCTGCACGCCGCTCGCGCCGAACGCGACGCTGCTTGATGCCGCGCGTCGTCGCGGACGCGAACGTGCTCGTCTCCGCGGCCCTGGCCCGCTCCCTGCAGGCGCCTTCGGTGCTGACTCTCGACGCAGCGCTTGACGGTCGCGTCGAGCTGGTCACCTCGCCGCTGCTGCTGAGGGAGGTCACGATGGTGCTGGCGCGACCGCGCTTGCAGAAGTACGTCTCGGCCGATGAGGCGGCACGGTTCGTGGCGGACCTAGCGGCGCAGACGATCCTGCTTGTCGATCCGCCTGGCCCTCACCGAGCCGTGTGTCGTGATCCCCGCGACGACTATCTCGTCGCACTTGCCGAGGCCAGCGGAGCCGAGGCGATCATCACCGGGGACCTCGACCTGCTCGCCATTGATCCCACTCAGCTCGCCGTTGAGGTCGTCACGCCCCGGCAGTTCACCGACCGGCTGGGCTAGTCAGCAGCATTGTACTGGTCTTCGCTATGGCACACACCGGGTCTCGGCGGACGCGAGGCCCGGTATGAGTGTGGTCTGGACCCCCGCAAATCCCCCCGCGGTAGCCCGAATCCCCTGTATTCAAGCCAACTCTAACCGTTCGCCTCGATTGATAGTTAGACTTCGTGGAGAGCCTCAACCCTCGCCATCTTGCGGGGGTTGTTCTGGCTACGGCGGGTTGGGACGTTTGGTCATGCTCTTCTCTTTTGGGCTGGCGTGCCTCTTTACCTTCTGAATTTCTTTGTGCTAAGTCCGGTTTCGCGGCATCGCCTGCATTCTCCGGCCTCGATTCGCTGCGGGGTGCGGCGCTGGCCGGCCAGTGCGGTTACGACTCGACTCCATACCGCCCATAGTCTGCGATCGCCGCCTGGTGGGCGCTCGAGCGCGGGTGCTCGCTCCCACAGCACACACTCGCCGCCTTGGTAGGCCGCCTGGTAGCGGATGCCTTCGAGATCGCTGTACTGCTCGTAGATGCGGCGTCCCCACCGTTGGGTGCGTCTGCGTGGCTCATCGCCCCATTGCAGGGCGCCCGTCGCTCCGATCGCGAGTGCGCCCTCGCCGGAGAGATCGAGCAGTGCTACTGGCGCTGGCGGGCATACCCAGGCGCCGCGGGTGTGTGGGCAGATCGATACCTCAGGCCACTGCCCCGGATGGGACTCCGCCAGCGCGGTGGCAAGGTCGGCGGCGAGATACCGTACGCCGCGTCCCTGCGGGTCCTCGCGCGGGCGCTGATGAGCGTCGCGCACGTGCGGGTCGAAGCGCGCCAGAGGGCCGAACTTGCGTGACGCTATGCCGTCGTGTCCGGGCTGCTCGTGATAGATGCGCACCATCGGCTTCGATGCCGTTGCGGTCGCGGCACGAGCGTGGACTGCTCAGCGCTTGGCGGCTCGAAACAGGTAGCGATTGAGGCTCAGGAAGTAGTCGCCGCTGCGGGAAAGCGCGCGCAGGTCCTCGCTCCATGCGACGGCGTCGGCCTCGGTGAGTCCCTGCCGGCCGGGGATGAAGTCGGCGATCAGCTCGGTCATCCCAGCGCTGTAGGTGTTGTGGTTGCTGCGCACGTTGACGATTGGCACGACCTGACATAGGTCCACGGTTAGGCCTGCGTCATCCAGCAGGCGGATCAGCCTGCGCGGCAGGTGAGGATCGACGAGGTGCTCCTCCCAGGCGTCCAGCACGTGCTGCATGCGCGGTGGGTCTCCGGAGTGCCAGACGATCGAGTCCCAGTCGGTGTCCAGGACGAGCGCACGGGCGCCGGGGCGTAGCACGCGTGCGAGCTCTGACAGTGCCTTTGCGACGTCTTGGACGTACTCGTACACTTGGGTGCACACGACCGCGTCGAAGCTCTCGTCTTGGAACGGCAGCGTACATGCGTCGGCGTGCTCAAAGCGTGTCTCAGCTGCGCTGTCGGTCGAGTCGAGTCGAGCGGTGGCGATCGCAAGCATGCTCTCGCTGATGTCGGTGCCGATAACCGTGCCGTCTGGCGCGACGCTGGCGGCCAGCTCAGCCGCGAGAAAGCCTGGGCCCGCCCCGATGTCGAGCACCCGCTCACCAGGCTTGGCCTCAAGGGCCAGAAGCACTGCTTGGCGCTGGGCGACCACGTCAGGCGTGCTGTAGATCGCCTCGATGCGCCGCGAAGCCTCATCGTCGAATTGCAGGGTTGCACTCATCGCACACGCAATATGCCACAAACGCTATGCACTCAAGCCGAGGAAGAAGGCCCAATCAAAAGAGGGCTGAGTACCTGCGCTCGCAAGCAAAGGTGCATGTGCGCGGATTCCGTCGGGGGGTCGTCCCCGCGGACTTACCTGGGCACTCGGCAGACTGGCGTTCAACGCCGGCGCGTTATCGCGCGTAGCGTGCAGCCGTTCACGGCGACTTTGTCGACCTGGTGGACGACCAGCCCGTTCTGACCTACCAGCACGGCCGGCATCACCAACGTTGGCTCGACCAGCTCGCGCACCCGTAGCGTGTGTGGTATGTAACGGCCGGCAACTCGTGCCACCACGGCTCGTTTGACGGTCGCAAGCCGGGCGTGTGCGCACAGATTGCCGACGGCGGTCAGAAGGGAGTGTGGGCCGCGGGCGAAGTAGAATTCGACCTTGCTCATGGGAACGTCGGGGACCGCGTCGAAGGTGACGCTCGCCGCTCCACGGCTACCGATGTCTATGGATCCGCCCAGGTCGAGACGCACGCCGTCGCCCTGCAAGATGGCGTTCGGGGCCGGGAACTGGGTACGACCGTGGGCAATCAGATAGACCGGTCCAGCCAGAGGTCCCGCGAACGCGGGCGTGTGGATGCTTGCCACGCCAACGATCGAGGACGGCGGGCAGTGGGAGGGGTTGGCGTCGAACGTTGCGATTGGGCAGGAGCCCTGCAGGGCCGTGAGCCGCGCTGGAAGCTGCTTGGGAAGCGTGATTGTGAGCTTGGCGAGATTAGCCTGCGTGCCAGGGGTGGCTGACGGCTGGGCGAACTTGACGTGGAGGCCGGTCCCGTCGGTTACTGTCGCTCGGCTGCTGGTGGTCGCCGTCAGCGTCGGCGCAAAGCGCAGGTTGAGACAGCCTGCGATCCCGAAATGGTTGGTGGTGGTTGCGATCGTGCCTTGGACGCTTGCGGCAGTGGCGCCGACCTGTTGAGCGCGGCAATCGGTGGGGTTGAACATGAAGCCCGGCCGATCGACGCTCATGTACACCGCTTTGATCCGCAACGGAATGCCCTGCACGATTGACGGGAACCGATCGGTGCTGATCGTCAGAGCAGCGGTTTGCGAGTCGATCATGACCTTTCCTCTGATCACGAGGGATCCCAGGTTGAACGGCCCGGCGACTGCGGGTATGACCATCGCCAAGCCGAATGGCGCGCCTTCGTATGGCCCGGTCAGGAACACCTGGCCGGTGAGATAGTGGGGATGTGAGCCGGGGCCCGCGCCGATCAAGACGGTGCCAATCTGACTCGTGGAGGCGCAGGTGCCGGCTTCGGCCAAGGCATCCGGGCACAGCGCTACAGAGCCGAGGTTGGCATGCAGGCCGGCTGGCAGCGTCGCGGTGATGTTCTGCAGGTACTGCTGGCCGTCAGGGCGGTTCACCTGAAGCGTGAACTGTGTGCTCTGTCCCGCGGCGGTACTGGTCGAGCCCGCGACCACTGTGGGGCTAAAGCCGCCGGTGCAGTTCTGATCGACGGTAAAGCTGCTCGACGAGATGGTGGCCGGACCGGAGGCCGGTGCTGAGTAGGGGGTAAATTCAGTGGTGGCTGTGGACGTTCCGCAGCCGAGCGAATTTGCGACCAGTGCGCGTGGCCCTCCGAACAGTTTGAGCTTGAGGCCAGTGAATGGCAACTCTGGTACGTTCTGCATCCGCAAGCTGAGGGTGCCGGTGTTAGGGTCGGCGCTGAGCTCGCCAGCCAGCTTGACGTGGATGCCATCTGCTTCGGCTGTGACATACAAGGCGAGCTTGCTGCCGAACGGATTGCTGCCTGGTTCAGCCAGGTAGATCGACCCGCTCAGCGGTCTTTCCAACAGCGAGGTTTCGATTTCGGCGTTCCCGATCTTCGACGAGTCCGGGCACGACACCTGCGCGTTGCTCCCCAAGGCGATCTGCTCGAGCGAGCAGCCGTGCAACGTCTCGCCGGCGGCTGGGCTGATGGACATGCCCGCCGGAAGGGTGATAAGGGCGTCACTCAGCGCGGAGGTGGACAGCCCTTCGGGATCGCTGTTATGTGGGAGCCCCAGGTCAACGGTGAGACCGGTGGGAGAGTCAGCCGCGGTCGTTTCGGCCGCGAGCGAGAAATTTGGTTTGAATTCCAGGCGATCGCAGCCCGAGGGCCGGCTGGGAACTCCGTTGACCGCGCCGGCCGCAGCTTCGCGTTCGACGAACGTTTCTGGGGTTTCCCAAGAGTCGCTCTTGGCCACCGCGACGATCGGGGCTTCGCAGGATGTCGGCAGCGTCAGGAACGGGTTGCGGGGAGCTTCGCTCGGACATGTGCCGCTTTCCTGTCTCAGGCAATGGATCCTGAACGGATCATGCAGTGGGTCTGCGGGGACCCCCCACAGCGTCAGCGTCACGCCTGTGATCGGAAGAGCCTGCAGAAGGTTTCTGAGGCTAACGGTCAAGCCGTTGTTGCCACCTGTGTTTACTGAGACTTCCATTATGATCGGCCCGAGAAGCACGCTGCCGAACTGCGCTAGCGTTCCAGGTGGCGGCACGAGGTTGTACACCGGCAAGGTAATATTGTTATTAGGCGTGACGAGGGCCATCGTTCCGATCTGTGTGCTCGCGGGGCAGGGGTTGCGGGGTTCGTTGACGAATTCCCCGCTTTGCGCGAGGGACGCCATTGGGCACTGGGGAACCGCAGTTGGATTGCCGAGCAGGCCCGGAGACAACTGTACCTGCATGTCCTTGGTGGCTTCGTCTGGGATCGTGTTGCCTTTGGGGTCCTTGGTTGTGTTGAACATGAGGCTCAGCTTCATCTCAAAGGGATGGGAGCCTGCCTGGGTGTCTGGGCCACCGACCGCCCCCGCGCTCGCTCCAGCCGGAGGTGCTTCGTTGAGCTCGAATTCGAACGAGTGAATGCCGTAGGAGGCGTGCGCTGCTGTGGTCAACGCCTGAGACGCGGCGGCGACGCAGCAGACCGCCAGCAGCCACAGAACCGGACGGGATTGCCTCATGCGTGGTGCCTCGCCTTCCTCTGCTTGGCGCGCATGGTCCGCTGCCTGTGGCGCTTTTTGTGACGTTGCTTGTGTTTGTGTGGCTTCTTGTGCGTGCGCGTCGGCTTGCCATACGGGCTTTCGCCGTGTGCCATATCTTCCGCTGGAGCGACGAACGTGGCGGTTGCCGCGGTCGGGGGTGTCGGCGTTGCGCTCAGCGGGCCCTGGCAGGCTTCGTCGGAGCATGGCGCGGCCAGTGGCGGCTCGTTCGGGAAGCCGCCGTTCACGCGAGCGTCGTACATATCCGAGTTTTCATCCTGGTCCTGTGGCACTAGCTGTGAGCGCGTGGTGAAGAACGCATCGTCGCCGTTGGCGCTTGAATCGACGAATGCGGACACGTCGTCGCTGGTGCCTGAAGAGATGAGGTACACCGTCCCGTGATCCCACTCATAGACATCTTGCTTGTCGTTGGTGTCTCCCGGGACCAACGCGTCCGCGGTGTCGAAGAACACCCGACTTCCGTCCGCGGCAAGGTACCCCGGCTGGTAGCTTCCGTTCAAGCCGGTGGGTACGGTCGCTTTCCCGATCGGCCGCGCGCCGCTGGGGTTGCAGGAAACGCACGTCAGCTTGCCGGTCGCCTCGCTGTAGAGGAACACCTCGGAGTCCCTGGACCCGGCGATCGCGTCGGTGTTGTCATAGCCCGTGAGGCTTGCATCCGAGAGAAACACGAGCGAGCCCCCGTCTGGCGTAACCTCAGCGGTCCGTTCATCCAAGCTCTCAGTCCAGTCGGCGTTGTCTTCTGTCGCCAGCGTCGCGACGAAAGTGATTTCCCCACTTCGCGCCACGTAGAGATTGGGACTGCTGGCGGTGGCGCCAGCGGCGAGTTTCGCGGTTGCCACGAAGTAGAGGATGCTTCCGTCTTCGCTGACGCCAACGAGACCTTCGACTCCGGGGTTACCGACAGGGTCGGGGGTGAGGTTGGTCAGCCGGTGGGTTTCAAAGGAGTATTCATAGAGGCCACCGTTGTCACCGGCCGCTTGCGTGAGCGGGGTGCCATCGGTGAAGAACACTCGGCTGCCGCTTGGGGTCGCTGCCTTGAACCGCGCTGACCCATCACCAAGCGGTGGGGTGCGCTGCGAGGCGTTTAGCTTGATCGTGGTGGAACTGTCTTCCCCCGAGTCCCGGACATACAGCTGTTCATTGTTGTCGGTCCAGAAGATCCGCTTTCCGTCACTGGATATGACGTTAACTAGGTTGGTTCTGCTGCCGTCACCCGCGCCTCCGCTCCCGGCGGGCGTGTTCGCCGGCGCTGGAAGCACGCTCACCAGTCGAATCGCAGCTTCGTTCCATTCGTACAGGCTCGATGTGTTGCCGGAAACTTCTGGCGCGAGAGGGTCGTTCGTTTCAAACAGTATGTGGCTGAGGTTGGGTGTGGCGCCGGCGAACGTGACGGTGTAGTTTTCCGGCGAAGTGCTCAGCTGCGGCACTTTGGTAATCAGCTGGTAGGTACCGCTATTGGTCTGTAGCCCATACAGGTTGTCGAATTCTGGTATTGCTTCGCTTGTCAGCTGCGTGTTGCTCCAGTCGAGCACTGCGGACGTCAGATCGCTTGTGAAGAAGTGGTAGGGCTGAACAAGGATCGCCGACGCAGATGGCCGCATCGGCGGCGTGATCGCCTTGGTCGACCATTCACTCGCGCCACGTGTTGAAATATACTGCGTTATGATGCTGCCGCTTTGCGGTTTGCCGAAGGTGGCAAGTGAGATATAGGTGATCGCGCCTCCGTCGGCGGCCGCCTGACCGTCGGCGGGCAGTAGCCCGGCGCCGACATCACCCCCGTTCTTGTCGGTGGGCGACACAAGCTCGTAGGCCCGATGGTCGGGAAGTGAGAACGGGGTCTCTGGCGGATAGGTTGTGAAGCTCTCGGTGGCTTCCGCAACGGTTCCGAGCACGTTGGTGGCGACGACCCGGAAGTAGTAGGTGGTATTCGGCGTCAGACCCTCGAGGTTGACGTCTGCGGACTGGTTGACTTTGCCTGAGCCGATGTCGACCCCGGTCGCGCTTGGTACGATCTGGCAGGTACCCGGATTGTCTGTGCAGGAACTGGACCCGTATTCAAAATAGTAGTGGGTGTCACTGCCAAGCGGGTTGATTTCTGCGTGCAAGGTGGCGCTGGCCGATGCGACACTCATCGCGGTCTCGTCTGAGATTGCAAGTGGCGGCAGGGTCGTGAATCCTTGGTCTGAGCCGACGACCGGTTCCCCAGCTTCGTTGACGGCCACGGCTCGGAAGTGATAGTGCGTGCTGGGTTTGAGGCCGGTCAATTTCGCTTCCACGGTAGCTGGTTCGGCTCCGGACCCCGCGTCTCCGGCAGGTTCCGGTATGGTCGCACCGTACGCGGTCGTTTCGCCGTATTGGAAGTAGTATTTGGTGTCGAGCCCGTCGGTGCCGATTTGGGCGGTTACCGTTGCGCCCGTGTTCCCGATGGCCCCAGTTGACTCAGCGAGGATCTGTGGCGGTCCGGCGCCCATGGCTGAGGGGCAAAAGAGCATTAGCCCGGTGGCGGCGACGCTGAGCAGACTCAGCGCATGGCACCGTACCGCGAGATGCCTACGACTGGTGCAGGGAGGCCTAGTGTCCATGGCAAGGGACGCGGTAGGAGGCTGTGGTGTGCGTGCCGTTGACAAACGACAGGTGCGCCGCGACCGGGAAGCCCCCTCGGGGGCATGTCGCGGGGATCCGGATCCCGGTCGGATGGAAAGGCACCGTGCGGCCGCCAACTCGGCGCAGATAGGTCAAGTGCAAAGGCCCGAGCGTCGAGTTGAACGTTCGCAGTCCCACGAGCGGACCTTCAGGCCAGGCTTCAACCATTGGTACAGATGCTGCGATCTCTTCGCCGAAGGGGGAGTGAGCTTCGGTGAGCGCGCCAGGCAGCACCTGTTGCACAAACACCGGCGCACGTGTCTGCAGGTAGAACAGCACTTCGGGGTGGTTTACGTGCGGCGGGCCCATCAGAGGCGTAAGCGACGCGCGCTCGAACACGGTGCGTGAGCCGACGGGAAGGATCGCGGTGGCGGTGCCGTAGCCAAGACGGGCGTTGACAGAGCAGCCCGCCAAACCAGCCCCGATCAGACTCGCGGGCGCGCAGTTGCTCAGCCCCAGCGTGGTCGTGGCGATACCCATGCCGCTCGGCAGAAGAAAATCGAGGCTCGAGAGCGGTAGCGGCGTTTCATGCGTGGCGCCGATGCGCAGCGCAAGTTTCACCGTCGTGCGCTGCCCGAGTGTGTCAGGCGTAAATGTGACGTGCAGCATGGCGGTGGCGGCGGTGGTCGCGGCCACCGCCGTTGCGGCGTTGGTCGGGGGCTCGGTAAACGTTGCACCAGCGGCGGCGACCGCGCCGGAAGCGGAAGCAGCCGAAAGCGTGAGCATGCACAACAGTCCCCCAACGCGGGCCAACCGGCGCCGCAGCCTCATGTGTTGAGATCTCCATTCATGTTGAGTTCGCCCTCGAAATCCTTGCTGCGGTCGATCATGCCGCTGAAGCCAAACTTCTGGTGATTGCGTTCGCACGTGCTGCGGAGCTTGCCGGTGCAACGCGTGAGCAACATTGAGCCCCTTAAAGTATACACGTGTGCCAACTGACACAGTGTTGGCGGTGACGTAACCGCTCATTGAGCCGCCCCGGGGAAAGAACGTTACGTTCGCTGTTGCGTGTCTGGCATGAACCACGATTTCAGCAATCATGAGCGCGTTGTAGGTGCCGGTAGCATTTCCGCGCTCGACAAGTACCGAGCCCTTTTCTCCCGCGCGCTTGACTTTCGCCGACTCGGTGAAATGCTGAGTCTTGGAGGCCCGCGCGGAAAGCTCACCCGCGGCGCTCGACATCGTACCCACGACCCCGATCGCGATCGCGGCAACCGCGACGCATGCCATCATCAGTTTGCCGCCTGGACCCATGGGACATCCCACCTTAGACGCTTGAGGGCCTTCCGGCAATTGCCAACGTGCCTGATTTCGCAACCCGCGAAACTTCTGGGTCTCCGCTGCGCACATTGGTTATTCAATACGTCACGGCTGTGCCACGCGTAGGCCTGCTGGGACAATGTGGTGCGTCTTACACGGCCTACTGCGCCAGATTGGCACGTCTGCGGAACGTTGGGGAGCGTTATAAATCGCCTCCTGCTCTGAGTGTGCGAGATCGGCGGGCAGTGGAAGCCCAGGTGGATCAGGCTTATCTAATACGCTCATCTCCGCAAGCAGCTGCCGAGAAATTCCATTGCTTGATAGGGGAGGTAGGGGCTCACGACTTTATTAACGTTCGCTCGGGTGGACGGTGTAGTTCCAGTCGGCGTGGAACTGGTGGCGCTCGATATCGATGGCCTTGAGTTCGGCGTTGGTGACTTTGTTCGAAAGGTGAACCAACGCCCATGGGTATAGAAAAACTCAAGGCTGTGATCGACAGTGACGACTGTGAACCAAGCGTGGCAGAAGGCGGGCGAGTGGTCGGCGGACTGGGTCCAGGAGAGCTTCTCGCATTCCATTCGGACATGGCGCTTCTTCGTGCATTCGATGAGCAGGCGGTGTCATATCAACGGCAGGGGCGACTCGGCACCTACGCCATCTTCTGGGGTCACGAGGCGATGCAGGTCGGAGCTGTGCGAGCTCTCGCGGCCACAGACTGGGTGTTCCCGTCTTACCGCGAGTCAGCCGTGGGCCTCCTGCGAGGAATGCCGATCGAGGCTGTGCTGTCGTGGTGGCGGGGCGAGCCGGGAGGCTCGTGGAACCCGTATGACTCGTGCGTTGCGAACGTCTGCGTGCCAGTTGGAACCCACGTTCCGCACGCGGTTGGCTTTGCGTGGGGATCGCAAATGAAAGGCTCGGATAGTTGTGCCTTGGTGTTCTTTGGCGACGGAGCAACCTCTGAGGGGGCCTTTCATGAGGGTCTGACATTCGCTGGTGTGGTCAAGGCGCCAGTCGTGTTGTTTTGCAACAACAACGGATGGGCGATGTCCACTCCGGTTTCGGCACAGACCGGCGCGGACCACTTGGTTGATAAGGCCGTGGGCTACGGTATCGAGGCGATTCAGGTTGACGGTGGGGACGTGCTTGCCGTTTATAACGCGACCAGGGAGGCGACCGAACGTGCCCGCGCTGGCGAGGGCGCGACGCTGATCGAGGCGGTTACCTACCGAATGGCACCTCACGCGACGGCGGACGACTCGTCCTATTTGGACAACGACCGTGTTCAGCGAGAGCGGCAGCGGGAGTGCCTAACACGCTACGAGAAGCAGCTCGCGAGCCTTGGTGTTCTCACTGAGGACGAGGCCGCTAAGGGCCGGGAGGCTGCTCGCGCGCAGATCAGGACAGCGATGGCTACCGTCGAGCAGGCTGCGCCGGCACCACCGGCCGCTATGTTCGACCACGTGTATGCAGAGCCGCCGTTGAAGCTCCTTCGCGATAAAGCCGCGATTGGGCAGCAGGGGGGGAATCAGTGAAGACTCTTCTCGAAGCGGTGAACGGGGCGCTTCACGGAGAGCTTGAGCGCGACCCCCGTGTACTTGTGATGGGAGAGGACGTGGGCACCCTGGGCGGCGTCTTTCGAGCGACCACAGGTCTCGCGGAGCGCTTTGGGTCCGATCGTTGCATCGATACCCCCCTCGCGGAGGCAGGTATCGTTGGAACTGCCGTGGGGCTGGTGCTGGCTGGCTGGCGGCCGGTTTGCGAGATGCAATTCGACGCATTCAGCTACCCGGCTCTCGACCAGCTCATCACCCACGTAGCCCGTTATCGGGCGAGGAGCGGCGGAAGCGTCGCGATGAGCCTGGTAGTCCGTATGCCCTACGGAGGCGGAGTCCGAGCGCCGGAACTCCACCAGGACTCACCGGAGGCCTATTACGCGCATATACCGGGCCTCAAGGTTGCGATACCATCGACTCCAGCCGACGCAAAGGGTCTGCTTACTGCAGCCATCCGCGATCCGGACCCTGTGGTTTTGTTTGAGCCCAAGCGCTTGTACCGGGCGCCGCGGGGCGAGGTGCCGTCGGGCGAGTGGGTGGTACCTCTGGGGCGCGCGCGCGTGGCAGCCCGTGGTGAGGACGTGACACTTATCGCCTACGGCGCAATGGTGGAGATGGCACTAAAGGCACGCATCGATTTACTCGAGGAAGGAACGAGCGCGGAGGTCGTCGACCTTCGGACCATCAGTCCGCTTGATGAGGAGACCATGATTGAGTCGGTCACCAGAACAGGGCGAGCTGTGGTGATTCAAGAGGCACCGCTTACCTGCGGCTTTGCCGCTGAGGTGGCGGCGATACTGGCGGAGAAGGCGATGTTTGCGCTTCGCGGCCCCATCATTCGCGTGGCTGGCTATGACATCCCGTATCCATGTTCCTCCCTGGAGGATGCATATTTACCATCGGTAGAGCGCATCGCGGCGGCTGTCCGTCAGACGATGAGGTTTGTCTGATGGCGTGTCGACGCACGCCACCTGACTTCGATGAGGGATCGCCGGAGGAGTTATTGGAGCTAACGTCGAGTTTGGTACGCGGGCCAATGAGGGCGGACCCATTGCCCCCCCGACATGAAAAGCCCTATGGCTGCGGATGCGCGTCCGGTAGCGGGCGTCGATCGCTGCACGACGACCTTAACATGCGCCGGCCAGTAGGGGATATGTAATGACCTACATCCTAACGTTGCCGGATTTAGGGGAGGGCATTGCCGAGGCGGAGATCGTGTCGTGGTACGTTAAGGAGGGGCAGTGGGTAAGGGAGGGCGAGCCGCTGGTCGGCGTTGAAACTGACAAGGCGGTCTTCGACATCCCGGCGCCGACGACGGGACGCGTCGATGCGCTGGAGGTCGATGAGGGGATGGTCGTCCCAGTCGGAACCCGGCTTGTTTCGATCTGTACCGCGGGAGATGTGGGGGACACCGAGAGCAAGCGACCATCCGCCGACGTCTCACGCCGCCCGACAGGCACGAGCGCGCAGCCCGTCAAGGCATCTCCAAGGGCGCGAAAGCTTGCGCGTGACTTGGGCGTCGAGATCGATAGTCTGGCGCGTGGCGCCACAGCCGAGCCCCTGAGCGAGGCTGACGTGCTCGCCGCGTTCGAAGAGTCTTCGAAGGGAGTGGCGCCGGCAAAGGAGACCACTGTGAGCGGTGTCCGTCGCCGGGCGGCAGACCGCCTGACGCGCACTCAACGGGAGGTGCCGGCAGTAACCGTCGTCGAGGAATGTGATTTCACGGCACTCGACCGAGTAGCGGAGGGTTATGCGAGGACGGCCTTTCTCCTCAAGGCGATCTCCGGGGCATTGGAGGACGTGCCGGAGCTGAACGCGACCTTTGCGGACGGCGACGTTACCGTCCACGATCGGCACGACATAGGCGTTGTGGTACATGCCCGAGGAGGCCTGGTGGTTCCTGTGGTGCGCAGCGTCGATCGTCGAGCTGTCCCGTCGCTGACGGAGGACGTTCACCGGTTGACGGAGAAGGCGCAGATCGGTCAGCTGTTTCTCGAGGAGCTGGCGCACGCGACGTTCACCATCAGCGATGCCGAAAGACTTGGCGGTCTATTTGCGACCCCTTTGATCAATGTGCCACAAGTGGGAATCCTTGGTGTGCATCGCGTCGACGAGAGACCGGTGGTGCGCGACGGAGAAGTCGTCGTACGGAGGACGGGAAACCTTTCGTGCACATTCGACCACCGGGCGGCGGATGGATTTCACGCCAGCTTGTTCCTGCAGCGGTGCATAGAGTTGATCGAGCGGCCAGATGCGCTGCTTGCGGGAAAGCCCCACGGTTCCTCGGCTCCCAACGCCAGCGAGGAGCGGGCCGCGCCATTAGATGAGTCATCGCTTGCATCGAGGCTGGCTGGCGCTCCCGAAGAGAGAGTGCGGAGCGCATTGTTGGAGATTGTGTGCGATGAGGCGGCAGCCATTCTGCGGCCTGACTTGCCCGGCTCAATCGATCCGCATCGCGCCTTCAAGGAACTCGGATTTAGCTCTGTAGCTGCTGTGAAGCTGCGCAATCGCCTGAGCCAAGCTAGCGGCCTACGCCTGCCCTCCACGCTCGTCTTCGACCACCCGACGCCGATAGCAGTGGCTGACTTTCTGACGCGCGAGGTGAAGGGAGGACAGCGCGCGATCCGCGCTGTGGCGCGTGCGCCTGCTGCTGTAGATGACCCGGTGGCGATTGTGGGGATGGGCTGTCGTTTTCCCGGCAGGGTTTCTTCGCCGGAGGGGTTGTGGGAGCTTGTGGCTGATGGCAGGGACGCGATTTCGGGGTTCCCGGCGGATCGCGGCTGGGGTTTGGAGAGTTTGTTCGATCCCAGTTCGGATCATCCCGAAAGGAGCCAAGCCAGGGAGGGTGGTTTTCTTGATGACGCCAGTAAGTTCGATGCAGCGTTCTTCAATATAAGTCCCAAAGAGGCGCTGACGATGGATCCTCAGCAGCGTCTCTTGTTGGAAGGCGCGTGGGAGGCGATTGAGTCCGCCGGGATCGACCCGCTGGGACTGAAGGGCAGCCAGACTGGGGTGTTTGCCGGCGTGATCTCGTCAGAGTACGGGTGTGGTCAGGTAGGGTCGCCACCCAAGGCTGTTGTTGGTCATCGCGTGATCGGTGCCGCGGCAAGTGTTGTCTCCGGGCGCATTGCTTATACGTTTGGCTTGGAGGGGCCGGCGGTTTCGATTGACACTGCGTGTTCTTCGTCGTTGGTGGCGATCCACTTGGCCTGCCAGGCGCTGCGGCAGGGGGAATGTGAGTTGGCGTTGGCTGGTGGGGTAACGGTGATGTCAACTCCGCGCATGTTCGTTGAGTTCAGTGCCCAGGGAGGCCTTGCTCCAGATGGGCGCTGCAAGTCTTTTGGGATAGGGGCTGACGGTACGGCTTGGGGTGAGGGCGTTGGGGTTTTGCTGTTGGAGCGACTCTCTGAGGCGCGGCGTAACGGGCATCGGATATTGGGCGTGGTGCGCGGGTCGGCGATCAATCAGGATGGGGCCTCGAATGGGTTGACGGCGCCGAGTGGGCCTTCGCAGGAGCGGGTGATCGCTCAGGCGCTTGCGAACGCGGGTTTGTCAGCGGGCGATGTGGATGCTGTCGAGGCGCACGGCACCGGGACGACGCTCGGTGATCCGATTGAGGCACAGGCGTTGATCGCGACCTACGGGCAGGGGCGGTCTGGTGGGCCGCTTTATTTGGGGTCTGTGAAGTCCAATATCGGGCATACGCAGGCGGCGGCCGGTGTTGCTGGTGTGATCAAGATGGTGAAGGCAATGGAGCATCAGTTGTTGCCGCGCTCGCTCTATTGCGAGGAGCCTTCGCCGCACGTTGACTGGTCCACGGGAGCGGTCGAGCTGCTGGGCGACGCGCGGCCTTGGGAGAGCGATGGCAAGCCTCGCCGTGCGGGTATTTCCTCGTTCGGAGTGAGCGGCACCAACGCCCATGTCATCGTCGAGGAGCCTCCGGCCACAACGATCCTGGAAGCGGCGCCTTCGGTGGCGGCCTCGCCGGCGCCGTCGCTTTCTTCGGCGTCGGCTTCATCTGCTTTGGTTCCTCTTGGAAGTTTTGGGGACGGTGGGGTGATGCCTTGGCTGCTTTCGGCTAAGAGTGAGCGGGCGCTTTTTGCTCAGGCGCAGCGATTGGGTGCTTATCTCCAGGAGGTTCCCGGGTTTGACCCGGTTGATGTGGGTTTTTCGTTGAGTCTCCGGTCCAGTCTCGAGTATCGAGCAGTGATTGTGGGTTCGGGGCGTGAGGAGTTGTTGGGGTGTTTGGATGCCTTGGCGCGGGGCGTTATGGCTTCGGGTGTGGTGAGGGGTGTGGCGAGTGGTGTGGGTAGGAGTGGTGGGGGTGCGCTGGTGTTTCCGGGTCAGGGCTCGCAGTGGGAGGGAATGGCGCTTGAGTTGCTGGGTTCCTCGCCGGTGTTCGCCGAGCAGATGTGTGCCTGCGGGGAGGCCCTTGCGCCTTATATAGATTTCACTCTTGAGGATGTGTTGCGCGGGGGGCGCGGTGAGCCTGGGCTCAATCGTGTTGACGTGATTCAGCCCTTGTTGTTCGCGGTCATGGTGTCGCTGGCGAAGTTGTGGCGCGTTTGCGGGGTCAAGGCGGATGTGGTCGTCGGTCATTCCCAAGGGGAGATCGCTGCTGCGTATGTAGCCGGAGGGCTATCGCTCGAGGACGCTGCGCGGGTCGTGGCGTTGCGTAGCAAGGCGTTGGCTTCATTGGCTGGTAAGGGTGGCATGGCGTCGGTCGCACTTGGGGTTGAGGAGGCCCTCTCGCGTCTTGGGCGCTGGGACGGCCGGATTTCGCTCGCGGCGGTGAACGGGCCATCCTCGACGGTGCTCTCTGGTGAGCTCGACGCACTGGGCGAGCTGGTCGAGGAGTGGGAAGGCGATGGTATTCGGGTGAGGATGATTCCGGTCGATTACGCGGCGCATTCCGAGCAGGTCGATAGCATCCGCGGGCTGCTGCTCGAGGGGTGCTCCGCGATCGAGCCGCGCAGTAGCGATGTTCCGTTCTTCTCGACTGTAACGGGCGAGCTGCTCGACACTCGCGAGCTCGACGCGGAGTACTGGTATCGCAATCTACGCGAGACTGTGCAGTTCGAGCGCGCTACCCGGGCTGTGCTTGCGCACGGTCATTGCGCATTTATCGAGGTTAGCCCGCATCCAGTCTTGACGATCGGGATACAGGAGACGATAGATAGCGCCGGTCGTGACGCCGGCGAAGTTCTCCTGACAAGCTCGCTGCGCCGCGAAGAAGGTGGTCCCGGACGGTTCCTGGGTTCTTTGGCAGAGTTGTGGGTGGGCGGCGGCGGGGTCGACTGGGCACAGGTCTTTGCCGGTTCTGGTGCTGGGCGGGTGGCGCTTCCGACCTACGCGTTTCAGCGTGAGCGGTTTTGGCTTGAGAGCGGTATTGGGGTGGGGGATGCCGCGGCCGTTGGTCAGGTGTCGGCTGGTCACCCTTTGCTTGGTGCTGCTTTGCGTTTGGCGGGTGGGCGGGAGGGTTGGTTGTTCACGGGGCGTATTTCGCTTGGTGGGGAGCCATGGATTGGGGATCACGCGGTGTTGGGCCGCTCGCTTTTGCCGGGTACGGGTTTCCTGGAGTTGGCGTTGGTGGCCGGCGAACGGGTAGGTGCGGCGATGGTGGAGGAGCTCACTTTGCAGGCGCCGCTGTTGTTGGGCGAGCGTGGTGTCCAGTTGCAGGTTCTGGTTGGTGAGCCCGACGGGGATGGGCGTTGTGAGATCTCGATTCACTCTTGTCTTGAGGGGTCTTCTGAGGGTGAGTCGTTGCGTCAGGAGTGGGTTTGCCACGCCTCGGGCGTGCTCGGTATGGGTGAGGTGGATGGGCCGGGTGGTGGTTCGTTGGCGGCAGGCGTTGAGCGTTTCGCCTCAGAGAGCTGGCCGCCGGCGGGCGCGCAGGAGCTTCAAACGGCGTTTTTGTATGACCGTTTGGCGGAAGCCGGCTATGAGTACGGGCCAGCTTTTCAGGGGTTGCGGCAAGCGTGGAGAGTGGGGGATGCGATCTTCGCGGAGGTGGCCCTTGATGAGGAGCAGCGGGCCCAGGCGGCTGGTTTCTGTGTGCATCCAGCACTTTTAGACGCGGCGTTGCACGGCGTGCTACTCGCGGCGGTAGAGACAGAGCAGCAGGCAGGCGTGCAGGTTCCTTTCTCATTCTCGGGTGCGCGTCTCTACGCTAGTGGTGCTTCTGAGCTGCGGGTGCATTTGAGTGTGCAGGAGGGCGCCCCGAGTCTGATCGCCGTCGACCCGGCGGGTGATCCTGTGTTTTCGGTTGAGCGCATCCAGTTGCGGCCGATCGATCGTGCTGCGTTGAGGGCGAGGGCGTCTCTTGCTCAGGATGCGCTGTTTGAGCTTGGCTGGCTGCCGCTCGCTGTGGGTGAGGGCGGTGTTGGGCGTGTGGTGCTGTTGGGCTCGGGGGGCCAGGAGCTGGATGGGGCAGGTATCAAGCTTGAGCGCTATCTCGATCTGGACGCGCTGGGGGCAGAGCTTGTGCGGGGTGAGCCCGCGCCGGGGGTTGTGTTGGTGAGCGCACAGTCGCTGGCAGAGCCTGCTGGTGGCGAGCTCGCTGGGGCGATTCACGAGCTCACTGCGAGCGTGCTTGGGCTGTTGCAGGGCTTCCTCGCCGCGGAGGGCCTGGGGGAGACGCGGCTGGTGTTAATTACGCGCGGCGCGCTGGCCGTACGGGGTGAGGCCCCCGATTTGCTGCAGGGGGCATTGCCCGGCTTGCTGCGCAGTGCTTGCGTGGAGCACCCGGGGCGTTTGGCTTTGATTGATATTGATGCCAGTGAGGCTTCCGTGGCTGCTCTGGTGGGTGCGTTGGCCAGCCAGGAGCCGGAGGTTGCGCTGCGGGAGGGTGAGCTGCTCGTGCCCAGGCTCGCGCGCGTGAAGGCCGACGGGCTAGATCGGGTTGAGGAGCACGATCGCGGTGAGGTCTCTGCACCTGGGCCCCAAGGAAACGGCACGATCCTGATCACGGGTGGGACTGGTGGGTTGGGGGCGCTGTTGGCGCGTCATCTAGTGGAGCGTGGTGCTCGCCGGCTGTTGTTGATCAGTCGCAGCGGGCTGAGGGCTGAGGGCGCGAGGGAGCTGAAGGCTTCTCTGCAGGAGCTTGGCGCGAAGGTGAAGGTGGCAGCCTGTGATGTCGCGGACGGTGCGCAGCTGGAGAGGGTGATCGCTCAGATCCCGAGGTCGCATCCGCTCAGCGCTGTGATTCACGCGGCTGGGGTGATCGATGATGGTGTGATCTCTTCGTTGGATGGTGAGCGTCTGCGGCGCGTGATGGATCCCAAGGTTGCCGGTGCGCTGAACTTGCACGAGCTCACGAAGGATATGGAGCTCAGCGAGTTCATCCTGTTCTCCTCGGCCGCGGGTACGCTGGGTAGCCCCGGCCAGGGTAACTATGCCGCTGCTAACACGTTTCTGGATGCGCTGGCGGCCGCCCGCCGTGCGGAGGGCCTACCCGGTAGCTCACTGGCGTGGGGTCAGTGGGCTGATGCGAGTGGTATGACTGCGCACCTGGGGGAGGTCGATCTGGCGCGCCTTGAGCGCTCGGGTATCCTCGCGCTCTCCTCTGAGCAGGGCCTTGAGCTCTTCGATGCTGCTCGTGCTGTGGGCCAGCCTTTGTTGTTGCCGGTCTCGTTGGATCTCGCGGTGTTGCGCGCCGGGCGCACGGCTGGGGTTGCTGCCGGGGGTCATGCGGGGGCTGGTACGCGCCCCGGCTCGCCGGGCAGCGGCGGCTGGGGGGCAGTTGGCTCGCAGGCTACGAGAGGCGCCCGAGTCGGAGTGGGAAGCGATCGTGCTGGAACTCGTACGCGGCCAGGTCGCCTCGGTACTGGGGTACACCTCCGGTGACGCGGTCGACCCCCAGCGCAACTTCAAGGACGCCGGGTTTGACTCTCTCGCCGCCGTCGAGCTCAGAAACCGCCTAGTCCAAACCACCGGGCTGAAGCTCCCAGCGACCCTCATCTTCGACCACCCCACACCCACAGCGGTAGCAAGGTTCTTACGCGAGAAGGTGCAGGGCACCGAGCGCGGTAGACCGGTCGTAAGGCGTGCGCAGTCGGAGGAGCCGATCGCGATCGTGGGGGTGAGCTGTCGCTACCCTGGTGGGGTCGCAAGCCCTGAGGAGTTCTGGGAGCTGCTCGCGGGGGGTGGGGATGCGATTTCGGAGTTTCCTTCTGACCGGGGTTGGGATCTGGGGGCGCTTTATGACCCCGACCCCGATCGTCCGGGTACCAGTTATGCGCGTCATGGTGGTTTTCTGTATGAGGCGGGTGAGTTTGACGCGGATCATTTTCAGATCTCTCCGCGTGAGGCGTTGGCGGCTGATCCTCAGCAGCGGTTGTTGTTGGAAGGGGCGTGGGAGGCGTTTGAGGATGCGGGGATCGACCCGGTGAGCTTGCGGGGTAGCCAGACGGGGGTTTTCGCGGGGATCATGTCTTCTGATTATGGTCTTGGTGCCCGGCCGGGCGGGAAGGCCGGAGACTCGAGGGCTATGTCGTGACGGGTAGCACTTCGAGTGTTGCTTCGGGGCGGGTGGCGTATGCGTTTGGTCTTGAGGGGCCGGCGGTCTCGATCGATACGGCCTGTTCTTCTTCATTGGTGGCGTTGCATTTGGCGTGTCAGGCGTTGAGGCAGGGTGAGTGTGAGATGGCGCTGGCGGGCGGGGTGACGGTGATGGCTTCCCCGGGCGCGTTCATCGAGTTCTCGCGTCAGCGTGGTCTTGCGCTGGATGGGCGTTGCAAGTCTTTCGCTGATGCGGCTGATGGGACGAGTTTCTCGGAGGGTGTGGGGCTGGTGGTGCTGGAGCGTCTGTCTGAGGCGAGGCGTAGGGGTGATCGTGTGCTTGCGTTGGTCAGGGGTAGCGCGGTCAACCAGGATGGTGCTTCGAATGGGTTGACGGCTCCTAATGGTCCTTCTCAGGAGCGGGTGATTGCGCAGGCGCTGGCGGCTAGTGGGCTTTCGCCGGGTGAGGTTGATGCTGTGGAGGCGCATGGTACGGGTACGGTTTTGGGTGATCCGATCGAGGCGCAGGCGTTGATCGCAGCGTATGGCCAGGATCGCCCCGATGGGCCTCTTTATTTGGGGTCGGTGAAGTCGAATATTGGTCATACCTCTGCTGCTGCTGGTGTTGCGGGTGTGATCAAGATGGTGTTGGCGTTGCAGCATGGGGTGTTGCCCAAGACGCTGCATTTGGGGGAGCCTTCGAGGCATGTGGATTGGTCTGCTGGTGCTGTTGAGTTGTTGGGTGAGGCGCGGCCTTGGCGGGCTAATGGTAGGCCGCGGCGGGCTGGGGTTTCTTCCTTTGGGGTTTCGGGCACTAACGCGCACGTGATTTTGGAGGAGGCGCCAGGTTTGTCTGAGTCTGGGCTGGTGGAGGCTGGCGATGGTGCTTCGCTGGGTGGCGCTTCGCGGGGTGGTGCTCGCGGGTGGTCTTCCGCTAGATGGCCGTTCGCGGGGTGGTGCTGGGCTGGGTGGTGCTGTGTTGGATGGGGCGTTTGGTGAGCTCGAGGCGCTGCCGTTGTTGGTTTCGGCTAAGAGTGAGGTGGCGTTGCGGGCGCAGGCGCAGCGGTTGGGTGCTCGTTTGCGTGGGTGTCCTGAGTTGGGGTTGTTGGATGTGGCTTTCTCGTTAGTTGGTGGTCGTGCGCAGCTTGAGCGGCGTGCGGTGGTGGTGGGTGGTGACCGTGAGCGCCTGTTGGCTGGTCTGGATTCCCTTGCTCGTGGTGAGCTGGCGGAGGGGTTGGTCAGGGGGGGCGGGGTTGCGCGTGGTCGGGGTGGCGTGGTGTTTGTTTTTTCGGGGCAGGGTTGTCAGTGGGGTGGGATGGCGTTGGGGTTGTGGGAGTCATCGCCGGTGTTCGCGGCTGAGATGGATGCTTGTGTGCGGGCGTTTGCGCCTTATCTTGGGTTTTCGCTTGAGGATGTGTTGCGTGGCCGGGAGGGTGCCCCAGAGTTTGAGCGGGTGGATGTGCTTCAGCCGGCGTTGTTCGCGGTGATGGTGTCGTTGGCTGCGTTGTGGCGTTCTTGTGGGGTTGTGCCTGGGGCGGTGGTGGGTCATTCGCAGGGGGAGATTGCTGCTGCGTATGTGGCGGGTGGGCTGTCGTTGGAGGATGCTGCGTGTGTGGTGGCGTTGCGTGGTAGGGCGTTAGCGGATGAGCTTTCGGGCGGTGGTGGCATGGTCTCGGTAGCGGCTGGTGTGGGTGAGGTCAGCTCGTTGCTTGAGCCTTTCAAAGAGCGGGTGGCGTTGGCTGCTGTGAATGGGCCTTCCTCAGTAGTGGTCTCAGGCGAGCCCGAGGCACTCGGGGAACTGCGGTTGCTCTGTGAGGCCAGGGGGCTGCGGGCTAAGGAGATCCCTGTTGATTATGCGTCGCATTCGCCGCAGGTTGAGGTGATCCAAGGGCGTCTGGAAGAAGAACTGGCGCAGGTCACCCCGCGTTCTGGTGAGACCCCGTTCTATTCGACCGCGGCTGCTGCGGTGGTCGATACCAGGGGGCTGGATGGTGCGTACTGGTATCGCAACCTGCGCCAGACCGTGCTTTTTGAGCAGACCACCCGTCTTTTGCTTGAGGATTCCTTCAGCACGTTTGTGGAGGTGAGTCCTCACCCGGTATTGACGATGGCCGTAGAGGAAACGGCTGAGGCCGTGGGGGGGGATGCTGGTGCGGTAGCGGTCATCGGCTCCCTCAGGCGCGAGCAGGGAACACTAGAGCGGTTCCTGTGCTCGCTGGCAGAGGCTCACGTTCATGGTGTCCAGGTTGATTGGGCGGCGCTGTTCGCGGGCCGCGGCGCACGGCGGGTCTCGCTGCCCACCTACGCGTTTCAGCGCCGGCGCTACTGGCTTGAGTCTGGGGCTGGTGCGGGGGACGCGGGTGCGCTGGGGTTGTCTTCTGCTGGGCACCCGTTGTTGGGTGCCGCGGTGGAGCTGGCGGGCGGCCGGGAGGGGCTCGTGTTAACTGGTCGTCTGTCGCTTGGGACTCATTCTTGGCTTGGGGATCACGCGGTTATGGGGACGGTGTTGTTGGCGGGTGCTGGGTTTGTTGAGCTGGCGTTGACGGCGGCGGAGCGGGTCGGCGCCCAGGGGATCGAGGAGCTCACCTTGCACGCCCCGTTGTTGCTCTGCGAGCAGGGGGCTTATCAGGTTCAGCTCGCGCTCTCAGAACCCGATGAGACGGGCGGCCGCTCGATCGAGATCTACTCCCGCGCGGAGGCCCAGGGCGATGAGGTCGAGGTCTCCGGGTGGACGTTGCATGCCTCGGGTGTCCTCGCCGGGCAACAGGGCCCCCTGCCAGGAGGGCTGGAGGGTCTTACCGAGGGTTGGCCGCCGCCGGGGGCTGAGCAGCTCGATGTCGGGGAGTTCTATGAGCGTTGCGCTGAGGCTGGCTATGAGTACGGGCCTTCCTTTCAAGGACTCAGGCAGGCATGGCGCTCTGGGGAGGGGGTGTTCGTCGAGGTGGCGTTGCCCGAGGAGCAGGAGGCCCAAGCGCAGGGTTTCTGTGTTCACCCGGCGCTCTTTGACGCGGCGCTACACGGGCTGGCGCTGGGAGCACCCGAGAACGAGGGGGTGCAGGTTCCGTTCTCTTTCTCGGGTGTGCGTCTTTACGCCCGCGGCGCCTCCGAGCTGCGGGTACATCTGAATGCGCGGGAGGGCACACCGGGCTTGGTCGCGGTCGACTCCGCGGGTGACCCCGTGCTCTCAGTCGAGCGTATCCAGCTACGACCGATCGATCACACCGCATTGAGAGCGAAGGCGCCGGGGGCTCACGATGCGCTGTTTGAGCTCAACTGGGTGCCACTACCCACAAGAGAGGCAGGTACCGGCCACACGGTGCCCACGGGAGAGGCAGGTGTCGGCAACGGGATGCCTGTGGGTGAGGGTGGTGTTGGGCGTGTGGTGCTGTTGGGCTCCGGGGAGGAGCTGGATGGTGCGGGTATCGAGTTTGAGCGCCACCGCGATTTGGATGCGTTGCGGGCCGCGCTTGAGCGGGGTGAGCCCGCACCGGAGGTTGTGCTGGTGAGCGCGCAGACGCTGATAGAACCCGCTGGTAGCGAGCCTGGTGGTAGCGAGCCTGCTGCTGGCGAGCCTGGTGGTAGCGAGCCTGGTGGTGGCGAGCCGGCTGGTAGCGAGCCTGGTGGTAGCGATGGTGGGTTGGCTGGTGGCGAGCCTGTTGTTGGTGGGCCGCTTGTGGCGAGCCTGGTGTGGTGGGCTGGCTGGTGCGGTTGGTGAGTTGGCTGTGGGTGTGCTTGGGTTGTTGCAGGGTTTTCTTGCTGTGGAGGGTTTGGGGGAGGCGCGGCTGGTGTTGGTGACGCGGGGTGCGCTGGCGGTACGGGGTGAGGCCCCTGACCTGTTGCAGGCGGCGTTGCCTGGCTTGTTGCGTAGCGCGTGTGTGGAGCATCCCGGGCGCTTGTCGTTGATCGACGTGGATGCTGGCGAGGCCTCTATGGGCGTCCTGGTGGGTGCGTTGGTGAGTGGGGAGCCGGAGGTCGCGCTGCGGGGGGGTGAGCTGCTTGTGCGGAGGCTTGCGCGTTCTGGGTCTGGTGGTTGGCTTGTTCCTGTGGGGGGTGGGGGGTCGTGGCGTTTGGGTATTGAGTCTCCGGGTTCGCTTGAGGGTCTCGCGCTTGGGGGTGTGGGTGTTGGTGAGCCGTTGGGGGCGGGGGAGGTGCGGGTAGCGGTGCATGCGGCGGGGTTGAATTTTCGTGATGTGTTGATCGCGTTGGGGGTGTATCCGGGTGAGGCTCCGCTTGGGAGTGAGGGTGCGGGGGTGGTGGTTGAGGTAGGGGGCGATGTGGGGGATCTTGCTGTGGGTGATTGTGTGATGGGTCTGGTGCCGTTTGCGTTTGG
>CAWCEY010000009.1:0-169474 GCA_963794715.1 uncultured Solirubrobacterales bacterium
GGTGCGCAACTGAAACACGGTGGCGCCGTGGTGGGGACAATCAAGCATCATCCGAGTCGGCTGCGCAAATCTTGCCCGTTGGTCGGCGCGCACCTGACGCGTCGTCCCTCTGCGAGTTTTCAGGCCATACTCGCGCAGCCAATGCCGTACCGTCGGCTTGCTCCGCTCAACCGCGTCCGCAATCTCGGCGATCGACGCGCCCGACTCGACCAAGCGCCCCAGATCGTCGCGTAAGAGCGCCCCTCGCGCGGCATGCTTGTCGCGGTTGACAGCCTCCAGTCCGTACTGTTCGAGCCAGTAGGCGACTGTCGATTCGTGTTTCCCCGCTCGCCGCCCGATCTCCGCAAGCGAGAGGTCTTGATCCAGCATCTGCTCCAACATCGCCCGATCCATGCACTCCATTGTCCGTTATGGACCGGACAGAAAAAGCGAACATCGGTTCGCCCGTCCGCCCCTACCCCCCGGTCTCCGCGAGCGCCCGCTCATAGGCCTGCTCGAACGCGCGCTTGACCTCCGCGCGGCGCCTCGCCAGATCGCTAACCTCGCCGCTGCCCTGGGCGCGTGCGGCGCGGATGCGACGGTCCAGGCGTGCCAGCTCCAGCTGCATTCGCTGGGACTCGAGCATTCCCGGCCGGGGGGACTCCCGGCCGGCCTGCACCACCAGCTCGGCCAGCAGCGCCGCCAGCTCGGGGTCCTCCTCCGGTAGACCGGCGCCGGGGTCGGAGAGATGCCCACGCAGGTGCTGTGCGGCGCGGCGCAGCACGTCGCTGGTGAAGAACTCCGCCGGGTCCAGCTCGGCGAGAGCCTGCGCGCCCGGGTCGGGCTCGACGATGCACTGGGCGAGAAACGCCCGCTCGGTGCTCTCACCGCGCGACACCACCGCGGCGCGCGCGGGGCGTGTTCGGACACCGCTCTGCTCGGCCGATCCCGCCGCCGTGGTGGGGACGGAGCCGCGGGCCGCCAGCGCCTGCTCGGCGAGGCTCTCCGGCAGGTCGAGACGCTCGGAGACCATCCGCGTGAGCTCCATCCGCTGCGCGCTGGGCGCCAGCGTCGCGAACACCGGGCGCAACTCGTCCAGCATCTTGTCGCGGCCCTCCGGACTGCCGTGGTCGCCGTTGTCGAGCACACGACCGACGCGGAATCGCACGAACGGGACGGACGCCTCGATCGCGCGCTCCACGGCCGCGGCGCCCTCGCGCTGCAGGAGCTCGGCCGGGTCGGCACCCGCCGGCAGCGCGACCACGCGCAGCTCCAGTTTGCGCCTGGACGCGAGCGTCGCCGCGCGCAGCATCGCCTCCTGGCCGGCGCTGTCGGCGTCGAGCGCCAGCAGCACCGTGGGGGCCATCCGCACGAGACCACCCACCTGCTCGGGCGTCAGCGCGGTGCCCATCAACCCCACGGCGCCCCGCATCCCCGCCTGGTGCAATGCGATCACGTCGGTGTAGCCCTCGCAGAGGATCGTCTGTCCCGCGCGCGCTGCGTGCGCGCGGGCGAGGTTGGCGCCATACAGGTGCGCGCCCTTGTGGTAGATGGTGTTGTCGGAGGTGTTCAGGTACTTCGGGCGCTGGTCCTCGCGCAGCGCGCGAGCGCCAAAGCCGAGCACGCGCCCGCGCAGGTCGGCGAGCGGGAACATGATCCGCGCGCGAAACCGGTCGTACGGACGCCCGTTCTCCTGCGAGCGCTGCGCCAGTCCGCTCGCATAGAGCTCGGCCTCCGTGAAGCCCCCGCGCAGCGAGCCGCTCAGCACGCGGTCCCACGCGCTGGGCGCGTACCCGACGTGGAACTCGCGCAGAACCTCCTCCCGCAGCCCCCTGCCCAGCAGATACTCGCGCGCGCGCGCCGCCTCCTCGCTCTCCCATAGGTAGCGCTCGTAGTAGGCGCTTGTGCGAGCAAGCAGCTCCAGCAGGCGCTCGCGCCCGCGCCGACGCTGCGCCTCCCCCGGGTCCTCCCGTTCGCGCTCCAGCTCGACGCCGCACCGGTCGGCCAGCAGCTCCAGCGCCCCGTTGAAATCGACGCTCTCGGTCTCCTGCACGAACGTGAACACGTCGCCCGCCGCCTGACAGCCGAAGCAGTAGTAGAGCTTCTGCGCCGGGTCGATGTCGAACGACGGGCTGCGCTCATCGTGAAAGGGGCACAGCCCGGTAAAACTGTTGGCGCCGGCGCGGCGCAGGTCGGTGCGCGCGGACACCAGCTCCACGAAATCGACCGCGTCGCGCACGCGATCTCGGGACTCTCGGGTGTAAAGCGCCATCGCCGCAACGCTAGCGCGCAAACGCGCGCGGCACTTGCAGGTCCGTATACGCCCTGATGCAGTACCGATCGGTCATCCCGGCAACGTAGTCGGTGACTCGCTCGGCCAGGTGCGAGTCCCCTTCCGGCAGGCCGGGAGGCTGTGTGGGCAGCAGCTCGGGGTGCTCGACGTAGTGCTCGAACAGCCTCCTCACCACCCCAGCGATGCGCTCGCGCTCGGCGCGCACCTCCGGGCCAAGGTAGACGCGCTCGAACATGAACTCGCGCAGCTGCCCCATCGCGCGGGCGGCCTCATCGCCCTGGACGATCTCCCCCGCGCGCTCGGAGCGCTCGACCATGTCGTGCACCAGCGCGTCGATCCGCGCCGAGCCCGAGCGCCCCAGCGTCGCGATCGGCTCCGCCGGGAGGTCGCGCTCGCGCAGCAGGCCGGCCCGCACGGCGTCGTCGATGTCGTGGTTGATGTAGGCCACACGATCCATCACGCGCACAATCCGCCCCTCCAGCGTGACCGGCTCCAGCGCGCGGCTGGAATGGCAGACGATCCCGTCGCGCACCTGCTCGGTGAGGTTGAGGCCCTCGCCGTCGCGCTCCAGGCGCTCCACCACCCGCAGCGAGTGCTCGTAGTGGCGAAACCCCCCACCGAAGCGCTCGCGCAGGCAGGCGTCCAGCACCTCCTCGCCGATGTGGCCGAACGGGGGGTGCCCGAGGTCGTGGCCCATCCCAATCGCCTCCACCAGATCCTCGTTGAGCCGCAGCGCGCGCGCCACCGCGCGCGAGATCCCCGTCACCTCCAGCGTGTGCGTGAGCCGCGTGCGATAGTGGTCGCCCATCGGCGCCACAAACACCTGCGTCTTATGCTTCAGGCGACGGAAGGCCTTGCAGTGAACGATCCGGTCGCGGTCGCGCTGGAAGGGGGTGCGCAGCGAGCAGTTCTCCTCCTCCCGCGCGCGCCGCGCCGGGTAGGAGCGCGCCGCGCGGGGCGCCAGCGTCAACTCCTCAAGCTCTGCCCGGCGCGCGGCAAACGCCGCCGCCACCGTGCCCGGATCGCTCACCACGCTCATGCTCTCGATTGTGGCACCTCAGTGCGAATGCCCAGCGGCCGGCATCAGCCGCAGGTGGGCGTGGTGCTCGAGCGTCTCGGAGATCGCGCGCTCCACCTGCCCGAGCGCGCTCTCGGTCACCTCGGGCGTCTCCGCGAGAGCCCGCCCAAGCGCCTCGGCCATGAAGCCGTGCGCATCCTCCCCCAGCGGGAACGACCCCGCCTCGCAGGCGCCGCACACCACTCCGCCCGCCGCCCCGGAGAAGCCGACGAGGTGCTCGCGCTCCCCGCACTGGGCGCACGCTCCCAGGTGGGGGGCAAGTCCGGCGGCGTGCAGCAGCTTCAAACGGAACTGCAGCGCGCCCGCGCGCGCGGAGGGCGCTGCTGGACCGACGCGCGGCGGCCCCTCAACAGCCGCTGGACCGACGCGCGGCGGCCCCTCAACAGCCGGATCGGCCGCCGGCAATCCTGCCGCTGAGACCGCCCGCCCCGCCCGCGCGTCGAGCAGCGCCAGCTGGCGGCACAGCAGATTGAAAACACCCGGATGGGGCTCGGATGTCTCGAACAGCCGTCCCACCGCATCGCACGCGCGCGCGGCGGCGTCCAGCGCGCCCGCGTCCTCGCGCAGCCGGGGATGGCCGTCGATCGTGTGGGCGCCGGTGACCGTCAGCAGCTCGCCGCGCCCCTCGTGCAGCTCCAAACGCAGGCGGAAGAAGGGCTCCAACCGCCCACCGAAGCGGCTGCGCGCACGCCGCACTCCCTTGGCGATCGCGCTGACCCGACCGCGGTGGGGGGTGTAGACATGCAGGATCCGATCGGCCTCCCCGTAGCGGAGCGAGCGCAGCACCACAGCCTCGGTCTTCAGCGGTCCGGGCATCGACGGCGAGTGTAAGCGCCGCCTCGGCCAGCACCAGCGGCGGGCGGCTCTCGATGCCGCCAAGCGGAGACATTGAGACCCGCCACGCATTTCTCTAATTTGCGTGATATACATTCCGACTGAAGTAACGGTCCAGATCCGCGCCATATGGCAACGATCATGTCCACCGGCCCTGTGTACGCTCGGGCAGGGCAGCAGCCGGTGGAAGCTGGACAGCGACAGCCAATCGTGCAAGGAAGCTCGAATGCTGTTGGGAGAAATGGGATTAGGAGGAATGCAATGTCAGGCATGGACGTCCTGCCCGGGTCGCCGCTGCCCACCCGGCGCTCTACGGACCGATTTGGCGCGAGCGACACGAAGCTGTCCGCCACCAGTCCCCCCGGTCTGCGCGACAAGAGCGACACGAAGCTGTCCGCCACCAGCCCCGCCGGCCTGCGCGACAAGAGCGACACGGGCATCTCCTCCGCGAGCCCGCCCGCGGTGAGCGACTCGGTTGACCTCTCCGAGGAATGGCGGCGTCGCCCCCGTCTGGACCGTCCCCGGCCCGCGATCACGATCGCGTTGATCGGCGGGCAGCGCCTGCTGCGCGACGCCACCGCCAGCCTGCTCACAGCCCAAGACGGGCTGCAGGTGCTAGGCGCGTACGGCTCCGCGGGGGAGTTTCTGGCCACCACCTGGGAGCGCCCGCCCGCTGTGCTGATGCTCGACTGCGACAGCGGCCAGCCGGGCGACTACGGTGCCGCCCTGAAAGAACTGGGCCCCGCCTCGGCGCGCTCGCGGATTGTGCTGCTCTGCCGCACCGCCTGTGAGGAGGTGGTGAGAAACGCGATCGAGCATCGGGCGAGCGGGGTGCTGCTCAAGAGCTACTCCACCGAGGATATCCTCGCCGCGCTCGCCTACACCGCCACCGGGCGCACCGTCCTGCCAGCCGGCTGGCAGCAGTTGCTCCCCAACCAGCCAACCAACAGAGCCCAGCTGAGCCCCCGTCACCGCCAGATACTTGCCCTGATCGCGGCCGGCCGCCGCAATGAGGAGATCGCGCTCGACCTCGCACTCAGCCCCAACACGATCAAGTTTCACATTCGTGCCCTGTATTCGCGGCTGGGGGTGCGCAATCGCGTCGAGGCCGCCAACCTCCACGCGCAGATGACAAGTGGCAGCGCCTGAGCCGCGGGTCGCGATCGTCGGCGGCGCCGAAACGCTCGTCGCCGAGGCGCTCGCTTGGATGCTGATGAAAGGCGGCTGCAAAGTGGTGGGCGTCTATCCGAACTGGCGCGCGCTGAGCGTCGCGATGCGCACCAGCAGGCTGCGCCCGCAGGCCGCGATCCTCTACACCGACGACTACCCCACCGGCCCCGAGGCGGTTGCCGAGATCAAGCTGGCGCACCCCGAGCTGAAGATCCTGCTGCTGTGCGAGTTCGCCACCCCGAGCGTGGTGCGCTGCGCGATCGAGGAGCGCGCCGAGGGCGTGGTGCTCACATCCGACACCATCGAGGAGACGATCCTCGCACTGCGCAACGTGCTGGAGGGCCGCGCGGTGATGCCCGCGGGCTGGCAGTCGGCCTCCCTGCGAGCGGACGACCCGCTCGCCACGCTGAGCGCTCGCGAGCGCGAGATCCTTGCGCTGCTGGCCTCGGGAATGAGTAACAAGCAGATCGCCAGCCACCTCACGATCTCCGCCAACACCGTCAAGTTTCACCTGCGCACGATCTACTCTAAGCTGGGCGTGCACAACCGCGTGCAGGCGATGCAAACCCTCGGGCAAGGACCTCTGACGGCCCCCGAAGGCGAGCGCACAATTGAGCACGACAGCCTTTGGGGTAGTGCTCCGCCCACCCATACGAGCGGGGTAAAAAACTACCCCACATGATGATTGTGCGAAGTGCGGAATGCCCATAGCATCCGCGACGATGGAATACCCCTCATGGGCCCATCGTAAACACATTCACACCTCGTGCCAGATGGACGGCACCCCACCCCACTCAAGGAGGAGGCCGCACACAATGCGACCACAAATCAAACGGAAAAAGATCGCGGGACTCGTTTCCGCGGCAGGAGCGGCGGTGCTGGCCCTTGGCACGCTCACGGCCGGCGCGGCCGCCGCTCCGCCCAGCACGTTCACGACCACATCCGACGGCCCGCAGAGCGCCAACGTCCCGTACGTGGCGTGGGTCGGCGAGCACGTGCGCCTGGTGGCTTGCGACCCGGCCATCAACACCACCGAAGCCGAAGGCCAGCTCGCCAACTTCCGGTTGGAGGACTGGTCGGGCAAGCCGGAAGCGGCTGAGATTCCCGAACTGGAATCGGGCACGCAGGCGTTCTTCGCGCCGAGCGAAGGAAGCCCGCAGGCCGCAAGCGGCGATGGCTGCGTAAAGGTCGACTACAAGTCGCTGAGTCCCGGTCTGTCGCGGATCAGGGCGGTCGTCACCAATGACGAAGCGAAGATCGTCTACTCGCACCAGTTCATCGTGATCTGGCTGACGGCCAACAAGCCGACACTGACCGAGCTCCCCTACGGTGGCGACCCCTCGGGCAATGGCGAATTCTCGCCGTCGCCGTTCTCCGAACCGGAATCCAACGCTGACAAGGGTCTCGTTCAGGTCAAGGAGACGGGCAGCTTCCCGGTCGAAGAAGGCTCGCTGCTGCACAACGTCCTTCCGGGCGGAACAGGCAGCGAACCAGGCAAGGACGTCTACACGCTGCCGAGCGACTGGGCGACCCTCGCCGGCGCGCTGGCCAGTAGCTCCGAAGAACTGGAACCGCCGGGCACCAATCCGGGTCTGTGGGACATCCACGGAAGCCCGGAAAATGGCCCGAACTCAGGCGTGGTGGGGCCATTCGATTCAGAGGTCCCCGAAACGCTCCTCAGTAACGGCATCCTCAACGTCGACGACGCCCCGATGCCGGCGATCCGCGTCGACGTTAATATCGCGGCGAACGAAGGCGGCTCCAGCCTGGGTGGCGTGGGTCAGATCTCGGGCGCGACCAAGTCCGACATCTACTCGGACAACCCGTACTACAGCGCCTACATCCCGGCCACCGAACGTCCGGTGCCGGAGGCGTCAGGCGTCGATGGTCCCAAACACGGGGGCGACTTCCCCGGGTTCCTCAACGAAGAAGGCCCATACACGTTCTGGACCTCGGTGAACCACAGCGGCGAACGCTCCCCGGAATCGACAGGATGCCTGCAGCGCACCAACCGCGAGGGCTCAAGCTACTACCAGACTCCGGGTGGCTCGTTGAACGAGACGTTCTACACGGACGAGCGTGGCGAAGTGCTCGCGACATACACCCCGGGCGATGGGTTCTTCCTGAACCACATTCCGACGCTCGAAAAAGCCGGCGAAGAAGAAACCGGCAAGATCATCAAGAACGCCGACGGCGGCTGTGACCTGAAGAACCTGTACAAAGGGGTCATCGGCGAATCGTCGATCACCGCGACGGCCAAGTATCCCTACCAGCCGGTGGACTTCGGTCCGCAGACATCCAACACGGTGGTTAAGACGGTCCACTCGCTGTGGCAGAAGGAATTCTACGCGTTCCCCAAGGGTCCCGGCCCGAACGAACAGAACGTGCGGGTCGTGGTTGCCAAGGCGCAGGACATCGACGGTCGTCCGATCGCCGGCGAGCTGGTGTGCTTCGGCGCACAGCAGGAGGCCAAGCTGTTCCCGTTCAGCAATCCCACCAATGGGAATCACCTGGCAGATCCTGAAGAACTGCTGGGCAAGGGCACGAACGTGTACCTCGGTGGCAGCTACGTGCCGTTCCCAGAGAACATCGGGACCGACAACCTCTGCGAGTTCACCAATGACGAAGGTCTCGCCGGGATCGACGTCGACAACAGCACCGCCTCCTCGGTCGATGTGACCGCGCGCTATGAAGACGAGAAGATCATCCGTGATCACACCGTCAGCTTCGCGGGCAACATCGGCTCCGAAGAACAGCGCAAAGCAGAAGAAAAAGCGGCTGCTGAAAAAGCTGAAGCGGAAGCAAAAGCCAAAGCCGAACGGGAAGCAGAAACGAAAGCCGCGGAAGAAAAAGCGAAAACCGAACGGGAAGCAGAAACGAAAGCGGCTGAAGAAAAAGCCAAAGCCGAACGGGAAACCGCTGAAAAGAAACAGCAGGAACGGGAAATCGCGGCCGAAAAGGCCCGGCAGGAACGAGAAGAAGCCGCTGAAAAACGCCAGCACGAACGCGAAGCGGCAAAAGAAGTGGAAGAAAAAAAGACCACCGAAGAAATCGAAGCCGCCAACAAACGGCGCGCTGAAGAAGAAAAGGCGACCAAAGAACGCAACGAAGCGGAACTGGCCAAACGCAAAACGGAAATTGAAACGTTGGCCAAACCGCTGGTGACCCCGCTGGCGGGATCACTCACCGGCACCGGTAGCGGTACGGGCAAGGCGAACGCCGCCACTAAGCGGAAGAAGAAGGTCAAGAAGGTCAAGAAGATCAAGAAGCACAAGAAGTAGGAGATCGCGCCAAGCGATTCGCCGAGGGCCCGCCCAAGTGCGGGCCCTCGGTGTTTCTCGACCCGCTCGCCAACCGGCACGCGCCCGGAAGCTTGGCTTTGCTACCAGGGCTGCTATTCAGTTTGAGCGGGCGGCCCAGCGGGCCTGACCGGCTCCGGTTCAGGGCGGCCCAGCGGGCCTGTACCGGCTCCGGTTCAGGGCGGCCCAGCGGGCCTGTACCGGCTCCGGTTCAGGGCGGCCCAGCGGGCCTGACCGGCTCCGTTCGCTTGCTATACTTTTTGAAGTAATGAGCCGCATCACCGTCTACACCACCGAGCCGTGCGCTCACTGCGCCCGCGTGAAGGGCCTGTTGAAATCCCGTGGATGGGAGTTCTCGGAGGTCAACCTCACAAAGGACCCCGAGGGCCGCGTGGAGCTCGCCGCCAAAACAGGGATGATGACCTTCCCTCAAGTGACGGTTGACGGCCAGCTTGTCGGAGGCTTCAGCGAGACGCGGGCGGCCGTCAAGAGCGGCCAGCTGGGCGGCCAGCTGGCCGAGCTACCGACCGGAGATCGGCCAGCGGCCTGAGCTCGCGAGCAATCGCAGAGCGGCCGGAGCCCCGCGGACGCGGTTGGCAGCGCTCGCAGACATACGTGCCGCGCCCGCCCACAACCATCTTCACGATCGTGGCGCCACAGCGCGGACAGGGCAGGCCCTCACGGCGGTGCACGAGGAAGCGATCCTGGAAGGAGCCGCGCACCCCATCGACGTGGCGGAAGTCATCGATCGTGGCCCCCCGCGCGTCGATCCCTTCGTTCAGCGCCTCGATGACGGCTTCGCGCAGGCGGGCATATTGGACGGGCGAAAGCCGCCCGGCGGGGCGCAGCGGGTGGATCCCCGCCCGGAAAAGCGCCTCGTCGGCGTAGATGTTGCCGACACCTGCGACGCGGCGCTGGTCGAGCAGAAAAGCCTTCACCGGCGCTGCCCGACCGCGCGCGAGCCCCCGCAGATGCTCGGCGGTGAAGCGCTCGTCCAACGGCTCCAGCCCCAGCCGCTCGGTGAAGAAGCGCTCCATCGCCTCCTGCCCCAGCAGCAGCTCGCCGGTGCCGAAACGGCGCGGATCGACGATCACCAGGCGCCGGCGCCGTGGCTCGGGCGGGCCGGTGGATCGGGGCGAGCGAGCAGGGCGTGGCGCGCCAGCTCCCGTCTCCGGTGCGCGGCGCGGCGCGCCCAACTCGATGCGCACACGCACATGCGCAGGCTCCGGCTGGGGCTCGCATAGGACGGCGCCGGTCATGCGCAGATGCTGTGCGAGGAACACCTCGTCTCGCAGCCGCCAGAGGAGGTACTTGCCGCGTCTGCCGAGCTGCTCGATGCGCCGCCCCTCAAGCGCATCCGCCAGTTCCTCGGGCGCGAGCGGACGCGACCAGCGCGGGTCCAGGATCTCCACGCGCAGCAGACGCCGGCCCTCGACAAGTGGGGCGAGTTGGCGGCGGATGGTCTCGACCTCCGGGAGCTCGGGCAAGGTGCCAGCTTATGCGCATCGCCCCCACCCGCATCCGCGCGGGCGCCGGCGCCCGCGCCGGCCTACCGCTGTGCGCGCGGGTGTGCGCTGAAGTAGACGCCCTTCAGGCGCTCCGCGGAAAGATGGGTGTAGATCTGGGTGGTGGCGAGATCGGCATGGCCGAGCATGTCCTGCACCGAGCGCAGGTCGCAGCCGCCGGCGAGCAGATGCGTGGCGAAGGTGTGGCGCAGCGTGTGAGGACTCATACGCTCGGCCAGCCCCGCGGAGCGAGCATGCGACTGCACGATCTTGTAAAGGCCCTGGCGAGTGAGCGGCCGGCCGCGGTGGTTGAGAAAGAGCGCGTGAGTGCTCACCCCACCCGCGTGCGGTGATGGGGGCCGGCGGGTCCCGGATCCCTTGTTGGCACGGGGCGGTCGGGTATCCGCACTCCCGCCGGCCAGAACTGGCCGCCCCCGCTCGCACCATGCGCCCAGCGCGGCGACGGCGACGCTCCCCACGGGGACGATCCGCTCCTTGGAGCCCTTGCCGCGGGCGCGCAACATCCCCTCCTCGAGATCCACGTCGCCCAGCTCCAGGGCGATCGTCTCGGAGGCGCGCAACCCGCACGCATACATCACCTCCAGCAGCGCCCGATCGCGTAGCGCGAGCGGCTGCATGCCCGTGGGCTGGCGCAGCAGCGAGGAGACCTCCTCGCGTGTGAGCACCAACGGCAGCTTCTGTAGGCGCGGAGGCCCGCGCAGCTCGGCGGTCGGATCGTGCTCCAGCAACCCCTCGCGGCGCAGGTGCCGGTAGAAGGAGCGCAGACAGGCGGCCTTGCGCTGCAGCGTGGCGGGCGCCACCGCCGGGCGTTCCTCCGTGCCGTCGGCGAGCTCGGAGAGGAACGCGGCGAGATCGCGATGACCGGCGTCGAACGGGCTCAAGCCGCGACGGCGCAGAAACTCTCCGAACTGCAGCAGATCGATGCGGTAGGCCTCCAGGGTATTCCGGGAGAGCCCGCGCTCAAGCTCCAGATAGGCAAGGAAATCGAGCGCGAGGCTCTCGGTGCTCGCGCTGGCCGCAGGGGTGCTCACGGTTGGGGCATTTCGCCCTCGGTGGAACTACTCCTGCTGGTGTCACCCGGCTTCGGCTGAAACGGGACCGATCAGGGAGACACTCGCCTCCGCTCGCATCCCCGAATCGGCCAGCGGCGCGGGCGAGCGTCACCCGGCTTCAGTCGCGGCAACTGCCCCCGGCAGAGCCAGCGCGATCTCGAGCGTCGCCTCCAACGCCGCGGCGCTGACCCGCTCGCCGGGCTCGTGGTTGCGCTCGGTGCCGTTGGCGAGGTTGACGACGGGCAGGCCCGCGGCGATCAACGCGTTGGCGTCCGAGGCGCCGCCGCTTGCGATCCGCACGGGCTCATGCCCGCACTCGCGCAGCGCGCGCTCGGCGGCACGCACCGCCGGCGAGGATGGAGGGGTGCGGTAGCCGGTGAACGTGCGCTCCACCGTCACGTCCACGTCGCATTCGCACTCCGGGAGATTGGCGGCCTCATGTACGCAGTCCAGCAGCTCCGCGATGATCTCCTCGCCGCGCTCGTCTCGCTGGGCGCGAACCTCGGCGAGAACCGAGCAGCGCTCGGGAACCACATTGATCGCCGAGCCGCCCACGATCGTGCCGACATTGGCGGTCGTATGGGCGTCGATCCGGCCGAGGCGCATGTCGGCGACGGCGCGCGCGGCCGCGAGGATCGCGCTGCGGCCCTGCTCTGGGCGCACGCCGGCGTGGGCGGCGGCACCGCGGAACGTCGCCTGCAGGCGATGGTGGGTCGGCGCCGAGAGCACCAGCTCGCCCACCGGGGAGGCGTGGTCGAAAACGTAGCCCAAGCGGCTGCGCAGGCGCGGGCGGTCAAACGCGCGGGCGCCCGCGAGCATCCGCTCCTCGCCCACCGTGAACAGCAGCTCGATGTCCACTGGCGCGCCCTCCCGGCAAATGCGGCGGGCGAGCGTCAGCAGCACGGCAACCGCGGCCTTGTTGTCGGCGCCGAGGATCCCCTCATTTGCATTCTCCCAAAAGCCATCGCGTAAGACGGGCTCCACAGGCGCCTGTAGCGGCACGGTATCCATGTGCGCACACAGCAGCACGCTCCCCCGCTCACCGGCGGCAACTCCCATCGAGGCCGGGGCATCGATCCGCGCCAGCAGGTTGCCGCAATCCGAGCCGGCCACCGCCCCAGCACCGTCCTCCTGCACCTCGATCCCGAGCTTGCGCAGCTCCCCGGCGATCCGCTCGGCGCAGGCGCGCTCGTGACCTGAGGGACTCTCGATGCGACAGAGCTCGGCGAAGATGTCGTGCAAGTAACGGCGCTCCAGCTCGTCGGGCGGGGTGTGATGGGCCGTGACGCTCACCGGCTCCTCAGTCAGGCCGTGATGGGCCAGAGCCTCCGCCGGCTCGTCCGGCAGGCCACCCGCGCCAGCCGCCGCGCTCACCGCTTCTCTGCGAGCTGCCGCGGTCCACCACCACGCTCGCCCGCCTGCTCAAGCGCGGCGGCGAAGAACTCGCGGAACAGCGGCGCGGGGCGCTCGGGGCGGGACTTGAACTCGGGGTGAAACTGCGAGGCGAGGAAGAAAGGATGCCCACCCTCCCCGCCGGGCAGCTCGATCGTCTCGACCAGGCGCTCGTCGGGGGAGGTGCCGCAGATGCCGAGCCCCGCGTTCTGCAGCTGGCGGCGCAGCAGGTTGTTGACCTCGTAGCGGTGGCGGTGGCGCTCATACACGACCGCCTCCCCATAGATCGCCCGCACGCGGGAGCCCTCGTGCAACTTGATCGGGTCGGCCCCCAATCGCATCGTGCCGCCGAGGTCGGCGATCTCCTTCTGCTCGGGCAGCAGGTCGATCACCGGGAACGGGGTCTCGATGTCGAACTCGGTCGAGTTGGCGCCCTCCATACCCGCCACGTTGCGGGCAAACTCGGCGACCGCCACCTGCATGCCCAGACAGATACCCAGGTAGGGGATTCGCTGCTCGCGCGCGATCTGGGCGGCGGCGATCTTGCCCTCGATCCCACGCCCGCCGAATCCACCCGGGATCAGGATGCCGTCGACTTCGCTCAACAGCTCGCGGGCGCGCTCGCGCTCCTCACGGTCGTGGGCGCCGGTGCCCTCCAGCCGTTCGGAGTCCACCCACTCGATCTGCACCCGCGCATCCTGCAGCGCGGCGGCGTGGCGCAGCGCCTCGGAGACCGACAGGTAGGCGTCCTCCAGCTGCACATACTTGCCGACGATCGCAATCCGCACCGCGTCGATCGCTCCCGGGTCCTCCGGCGCGTCCGGGTCCCCATCCCTCGCCCGCCCCCCCCTACGGCCGGCTCGCTCGGCCCGTTCGATCGGCTCCTTCCAGCTGGAGAGATCGGGCTCGGGGGCCTCGACTCCAAAATGCTCCAGGATGCAGTCGTCCACGCCCTGTTCGCGGAAGGTGAGTGGAACCTTGTAAATGTTGTCCACGTCGCATGCGCTCACAATCGCTTCGGGCGGCAGGCTGGCAAACAACGCGATCTTCTTGCGGATCTCCTGCGACAGCGAGCCCTCCGAGCGGCACATCAGCATGTCCGGCGCGATCCCGATGCGGCGCAACTCGTTGACGGAATGCTGGGTGGGCTTGGTCTTCAGCTCGCCCGCGTGGCCGATGAACGGGACCAGCGTCAGGTGGATGAACATGCAGCGCCGCCGCCCCACGTCCACCGGGAACTGGCGGATCGCCTCCAGGAACGGCAGCGACTCGATGTCGCCGACGGTGCCGCCCACCTCGGTGATCACGAAGTCCACGTCGCTCGACTGCGCGATCAGCGCGATCCGCTGCTTGATCTCGTCGGTGATGTGCGGCACCACCTGGACCGTGCCCCCAAGATAGTCCCCACGGCGCTCGCGGCGGATCACGGTGTCGTAGATGCCGCCCGCGGTGACGTTGGAGGCGCGCGAAGTGTTGGCGTCGGTGAAGCGCTCGTAATGGCCGAGGTCCAGATCGGTCTCGGCGCCATCCTCGGTGACAAACACCTCCCCGTGCTGGTAGGGGGACATCGTGCCCGGGTCGACGTTGATGTAGGGGTCGAACTTCTGCAGCCCCACGGTCAGCCCCCGCGCCACCAGCAGCCGCCCGATCGACGCCGCGGCGATGCCCTTCCCCAGCGAGGAAACCACGCCACCGGTGATGAAGATGAACCGGGTCTTGGCCGGCGGGTCGGCGTGGCGGTCGGGCGCGGGGCGGTTCATGTACTCCCGCAAGAGTCTAGCCCCCGGCCCCCCGGAACTTCGGGCGCCCCGCCACCGCGGGGGAAATCGCCGCCCGGCGCTCATTCCAACGCTCCGTCCTTCGTCCAAGATCACCTGCGCGCGCTCCCGCTCGCCGCCAGCGGGCGCCGATACAGGGGATGTGTCGGCGCCCGCCCTCGGCGCCCCACAACCAGCAGCGCTCCACCCCCGATCGAAGGAGACCGAGCCGTGATCGCGGCCATCTCAACTCGCGCCCGTACGCTTGTGGCAGTCGTGGCTGCGGCGGTTGCGATTGCAGCAGCGCTTTTGCTCGCGCTGGCTCTCTCCCCCGGAGCAGAGGCGCGGGCGCACAGCGCGGCCTGCACGCACTCCGCCAACCGCAGCAGTCACGCCGCGCACTCCTGCGCCGCCGGCGCGGGCCGGCGCCACCGTAAGGGCAGGGCGCGTCCGCACTCCAAAACCGATGCTCATCGTCACCCCGCCGGCTCGCGGACTTCCGGCGCGGGGGGCGGATCTTCCGAAGGCGGACAATCCGAAGGAGAACCGGAAGGCGCCGGCCAGAGCGCGGGTCCGGCGCGACACGGGAAAGCTGGTTCCTCAGGGGCACCACCGGCACGCTGCGAAGACGGCGGCGCTCCCGAAGCCATCGAAGAAGGCGAAAACGGGAGTGAAGAAGCGTTCGTCTGCGAAGACGGATCCGAACCGCTCTGCGCGGGAGGCCTCCCGCCGTATGTCTCCAGCGACGGCCTGCAACTGCTGTGCGAGGCGCCCTCCGACGAACAGCAGTCAAGTTAGCCTCGCGTCCGCCACAAAAATTCAGCCGACGATCGGAAAATTCAGCCGACGATTGTGAAGCTCAGCGAGGCCGGCTTGGAGCGCGCCCCTTCGGCGTTGGTGGCCAAAACCACCAGCGTGTAGCGCCCCGGAGCCAGCTTCTTCGAGCGCGACACGCGACCCTGGAAGACGACTTTGTTCGTGCCGCTGTGCCCGTCGAAGGAGAGCGTTCCAGCCGTAACCGTACGTTTGCAGCTGCCGCGTTTGGCGTTGCCTCGGCTCTTGGCGAGGCATCTGTGGCCGACCCGGCGGCCGGCCAGGCGCTCGGTGAAGCTGAAGCTAACCCTCGCTTCTTCGCTGAGCGCAAACGAGAACGTGCTGCCAAGCGGCGGCACATGCCGCTGCTTGGCACGGCTGGTCCGCGCCAGCCTGCCTCCCTCGCGCCAGCGCGCGGCCGACTGGCGCACGGCGGTGATCGCCGGGGGCGGCGGCGCCACCACGGTAACCGCGGCGCTTGCCGCCGAGGCGGTGACATCCAGCAGCGGGTAGGTGACGGTCTCCGTGCAGGTGAGCGCCTTGCCGATCGCTTCTATGGTTGGCGTGTATACCTGGCCGGTGGCCACCTGGGCGCCTGCCAGCTGCCAGCTGTAGCCGTCGAAGCCAAACAGGCTGGCGGCGGGTTGCAGCGAGGCCCAGGTCGCCCACGTCGTCTCGCACGTCTGTTCCGTACCAGCCTGCGCGCCGCCGATGACGGTGGGCGGGGATGCCGACGCCGCGGGAGCGCCGGTGCCGATCTGACCGAGCTTGTCGGTCTTGGCCTCGGCAAACCACATGTTGCCGTCAGAGCCCGGCGTGATCCCGATCGGGTGGCTTTCGGCCGATGGCAGCTGAAACTCGCCAATCGTGCCGGTCGGCGTGATCCTCCCGATCCTGTCCCCTTTGTACTCAGTGAACCAGAGGTTGCCGTCGGGGCCAGGCGCGATGTGCGATGGTTGACTGCCACTAGACGCCAGCGCGAACTCCGCGATCACCCCGCCGGGAGTAATCCGCCCGATCTTGTTGGCCCCGATCTCCGTGAACCACACGTTGCCGTCGGGCCCGGGAGCGATCCCCAGTGGGCCGCTTTCCGCGGTCGGCACCGGGAACTCAGTGATCGCGCCGCCAGCAGCGATCCGCCCGATCTTGTCAGCTTTGAGCTCAGTGAACCACACGTTGCCGTCGGGCCCGGGAGCGATACCCTGCGGACCGCTTTCGGCAGTCGGCACCGGGAACTCGGTGATCGCGCCGCTGGGGGTGATCTGTCCGATCTTGTCCCCCTTATACTCGGTGAACCACAGATTGCCGTCGGGGCCGAGCGCAATACCTTCTGGTTCACTTTCAGCTGTCGGCACGGGAAACTCGCTGATCGCGCCAGCCACACTGATGCGCCCGATATTGTTGCCCTTACGCTCGGCAAACCAGAGGCTGCCTTCAGGGCCGAGGGTAATGCTGTCTGGGCGATTCACAGGGGTGGGAATCGAGAACTCGGTGATCGCGCCATCTGGCGTGATCCGCCCGATCTTCTCCGCTTTGAACTCGGTGAACCACAGATTGCCGTCGGGGCCTGACACAATCGCGGCAGGTTCGCTTTCGGCGGCCGGCGTGGAGAATTCGGCGATCGCCCCTTCCGTCGCCGCCGCCGCCGAACCGCACGTACACAACACCCACACACCGAGCGCCAAAGCGACCACGGATGAGATCGCTCTGGTGGGCATCGCGCAAACATACCTGTCAGCACCGTAGCGTGTAAATACCTGTTTCCAACTGCATGAGAGCTGCGGTTCTTGCGAACACCGGCAGGTTGCGGCGAACACCGGGCTCGCGCCCGCACACCCGGCTCATCGACCGCTGATACTCACGCCGCCTTGCGCAGCTCGCGCGCGTGGCGGCGCGCGGACGGGTCGCGCTCGGGGGCGCCCAGCATCCGCACCAGCTCGCTCAGCACCTCGGGCTCGTCCAGCCGTTGAACGCGCGTGCGGGTGCTGCCGGCGGTGGCATCCTTGACGACCGTGAAGTGGCGCGCCGCCAACGAGGCGATCTGGGGCAGATGAGTGATGCACACCACCTGGCGGGCGCCCGCCAGCTCGCGCAGCCGCTCCCCGACCGCGCGTGCGGTGTGGCCGCCGATGCCGGCGTCCACCTCGTCGAACACCAGCGTCGCCCGCGAGCCGCTGTTGGCGACCGTCATCAACGCCAGCATCACGCGCGACAGCTCCCCGCCGCTGGCGATCTCGCGCAGCGGGGCGGCGGGGACACCGGGATTGGGGGCGATCGTCAACTCGACCGCATCGCCGCCGGCGGGCCCGGCCTCGCGCGGGGAGAGCTCCACCGCGAAGGTCGCGTCGGGCATCGCCAGCGCGGCGAGCTGCTCGCGCACCGCCGCTCCCAGGCGCGGCGCGGCGGCTTCGCGCGCTGTGCGCAGCTCCCCGGCGCACGTATCCAGCGCAGCCCGGGCGCTCTGCAGGCGCCCGCCGACATCCTCCAGCGCCACCGCCGCCCCCAGCAACTGCTCGCGGCGCTCGCGCGCTTGCTCCCCGTGCTCCAGCACCGCGGCCACCGTGGGGCCGTGCTTGCGCAGCACGCGCTCCAACCCAGCGAGGCGCTCTTCGACCGCCTGCAGCCGGGGCGCCGCATCGCCGCCAGCCGCCGGTCGCCCCGAGTGCTCGACGGCCCACTCTTCTCCGGACCCGCTTTGGCGCCCGCCAGCGATGCCCGGGGTCTCCCCCGCCCCCGCCGCCTCAACCTCGCCTAGCAGCCGCTCGCCGTAGTCCCGCAGCTCGCCAGCGAGATCCCCTGCCTCGATCGCCAGCGCGCGGGCGCGCTCGGCGAGCGCGTCGAGCCCGGGATCCACGCCCGCGATGGCCTCCAGGCATGCGGCGGCCTCCGCGCCCAGCGCCATCGCCCCGGGCGCGTCGGAGCCCCCGTCGTAGCCCTGCCCGCCCGCGAGCGCAGCGGCGGCCCCACCCGCGCCGGCAAGCAGCGCGTCGAGTTGGCGCCACCGCTCGCGCTCGGCGCGCAGTCGCTCCAGATCGCCCTCTCGCGGGGCCAACGCGTCGATCTCGGCGAGCTCGTGCTCCAGCAGGTCGAGCTCTCGCTCGCGCGCGCCATCCAACTCGCGCAGACTCTCCAACTGCTCGCTCAGCTCCCGCACCTCGCGATATGCGGCGGCGCACGCGCCGCGCCGCGTGGCCTGCTCGGGGCCGCAGAAACCGTCGAGGATCTCCAGCTGCGCGGCGGCGAGCGTGAGCTTGCGGTGCTCGTGCTGGCCGTAGAAGGAGAGCAGCGCCTCCCCGATCCTGCGCAGATCGCCAACCGCCACGGTACGGCCGTTCAGGTACGCGCGGGTACGCCCGTCGGCGCCGACGCGCCGCGCCAGCACCAGCTCCTCGGCGTCCTCTGCCAGCAGCTCCCCGTACTCGCCTTCGCGTAAGCCTGCCAGCAGCGCCGGGGACGGCGCGAACGTGCCCTCCACATACGCCTCCGCCGCGCCGGGCCGCACGATGCCTGCTCGCGCGCGCCCGCCCAGCAGCAGATCGAGCGCGTGCGCCAGCACGGTCTTGCCGGCGCCGGTCTCGCCCGTCAGCACGTTCAACCCCGGCGCCAGCTCCAGCTCGGCCCACTCGATCAGCAGCAGATTCTCGACACGCAACTCCTGTAGCACGCATGCAGGTCTATCAGCGGGTACAGACGTTCTTACTTCCTCGGATCGTGCCGCGCGGATTGTCGTGGGGCACGGAGGCCCCACGCCCGGGCGGATGTTGCCCCACATGCGGCGCGCGGACGCTCCCCATGCACCGCTCCCATCGCCCCACCCGGCCGGCATTCGCGTGAGGCCAGCCCATACACTTACGTTGATCGGGTAGTGGTTGCCCCTCCCCCCGCACACGGCATGGTCGCCCGCGAGATCGACGACACCGAGCTTCCCCCGCGGGGCTCGATCGAGTTCCTGGTGGGCGACACCCTGCGCGAGCGCCTGGAGGAGGAGGTCAACCGCGCCGCCCGTCACGGCACCGCGCTCAGCTGCCTGCTTCTCGACATCGCCGATCTGCCCGCGCTGCGCCACGCGCACGGCGAGCTGCTGGTGGAGCGGGTGCTCGCCTACGTAGAGCTGGCGCTGCGCCGCGAGCTGCGCCGCTTCGACCGGGTGGGACGCCCCTCCGAGGGGGAGCTGCTCGTCGTGCTCCCCGGCGCCGACTCCCCGCACGCGGAGGTCGTCGCGCGGCGGATGCTGGATCGCCTGCGCTCCATCAAGCTGGAATCCTCCGGCGCCCGCCGCTCGCTCGGGGTCGCGGTCGGGCTCGCGCCCTGGCGCGCGGGGATGAGCGCGGGGGCTCTGCTCGGCGCCGCGCGCGTCGCGGCGCACCTCGGGCGCTCCGCGAACGGCCGGGCGCACATCGCCGACGGGTAGGCCGTGCATTGCGCCTGCCACCCATGCGACGGCAGTCCCACGGCGGTAGCGGATACGACCCCCCAAGCGGATAGGTTTCCCTGATGCTCTCCGGCTCCGAGCTGTGGCTTCTGCGCCTGATGGCCGATCGCGGCCTCGCGCTGCTCGACGCCTCCTCGCTGCTGATGGTGATCGAGGAACGCGCCGAGCTGCGCGTCGCCGCCACCGCCGGCACTGGCACGCCGCGACTGCGGGTGGTGCCCGTCGAGGGCTCCGCTCTTGGCGCCCTCTACCGCGCCGGGCAGCCTTTGGCGCTCGACCGCCCGCGCGGACAGGACGCTGCGTGGCTGCACGAACTTGGCCTGGAGGCCCGCGCCGCCCTGGTCGAGCCGCTGAGCATGGAGGGCCACGGCGGGGGCCTCGTGATCGCGCTGCGCGCCGGCGGCGGCTTCCGCGGCCCCGACCGTCAGGCTTTGGCCGCCTTCGCCGCCAGCGTCGCACAGCGCCTGGCGGCCGAGCGCTCGGTCGAGATCGAGCGTCTGCGCTACGGCATGGAGGCGCGCGAGCGCGAGCGCACCCGCTGGGCGCGCGAGATTCACGACGAGACCGTGCAGGGCCTGGGCGCGCTGCGCCTCAAACTCGCCGACGCGCGCGACCGCCACGACGCGGCGGCGCTCAGCGCGGCGGTCGCGGAGGCGCTCGAGGGTCTCGGGGTGGAGATCGACGGGCTGCGCCACCTGATCACCGAGCTGCGCCCCGCCGCGCTCGACGATCTCGGGCTGGTGCCCGCGCTGGAAGCGCTCGCCCGCCGCGCGCACGCCATCGACGGCCTGGAGGTGCGTACGGAGATCGCGCTCGACCTCGCCGACGAGCGGCTCGACGCGGAGCTCGAGAGCACGATCTACCGCGTCGTGCAGGAGGCGCTTACCAACGTCTCCCGCCACGCGCAAGCTTCGCGCGCGGTGGTCAGCGTCGGGTTGAACGGCGACGGCTCCACGGTCCGTGTGTCGGTCGCAGACGATGGCCGCGGCCTGCCCGCCGGCGGCGCCGGCCTCGGCCCGCGCGGCGACGGCCTGGAGGGCGGCTTCGGCATGTCCGGTATGCGCGAGCGCGCCGAGCTGGTCGGCGGCGAGCTGGAGTTCGGGTCGGGCGGCTGCGGCGACGGTGGCCAAGGCGCCACGGTGCGACTCATGGTGCCCCTCGCCGGCCGATCTCCGATCGGTCGCCCTGCCGCGGTGTGACGCTGCCCCTCGCTGGCCGATTTCCGATCGGTCGCCTTGCCGCGGTGTGACGGTGCCCCTCGCTGGCCGATTTCCGATCGGTCGCCCTGCCGCGGTGTGACGGTGCCCCTCGCTGGCCGATTTCCGATCGGTCGCCCTTCCGCGGTGGGACCGTGGGCGTCGCGTGCGCGGCACCCACGATGGAAAGCGAGCGTCCCGCCACCGGCGCAATGGGAGATGGGCCAAGCAGGGCTGCTCGATGTCATTCAAAACGCACCCCAACCCTTTACAAAATGAAGTGTTAGAGGCCAAAAATTGGTTTTATCGCACCCCTGAGCCTTGGGGGAGAACCATTTCAATTGGTCCCCTACCACTTCACAAAATGAAGGGTTGGCGTCCCAAAAGTACACGCATAACACCTCCCACCACTTCATAAAATGAAGGGTTAGGGTCCAAAAACAAAGCCCACCCCACCGCCGGGCTCCCCGCCCCGACCCGCATGGCCAGCGGGCACGACGAGTGGGCTAATCCACCAGCCCCAGCCGCCGCGCGTATGCGGTGATCTCCGCCCGCGAGGAGAAGCCCAGCTTCTCGATCGCGCGCGCGCGATAGGTCTTGACGGTGCGCTCCGCCACGTGCAACTGCTCGGCGATCTGCGGGTTGGTGTGGCCCATCGCGATCAGCCGCACCACCTCGCGCTCGCGCTCGGACAGCGCCGCGCCCTCCTGCGCCGTCTCCCCGCCGGTCGCCATCAGCGCGCCCAGCCGCGGATGCAGGTAATTGCCGCCGGCCACCGCCAGGCGGAACGCCTGCAGCAGCTCCGCCGGCTCGGCCTCCTTGAGCACATAGCTGCGCGCCCCCGCCCGCAGCGCCTGGCGGGCGTACTCGGGGTCCTCGCGCATCGTCAAGATCGCCACCGCCAGCGGCGGGTGGGCCACAAAGCACTGCGGCAGCGCCGCGAGGCTCGACCCGCCGGGCATCGTCAGATCGAGCGTCAGCAGGTCGGGTTTGTGGGCGCGCACTTCGCGGATCGTCGCCGGCACGTCGGCGGCCTCCGCCACCACCACAAACTCCTGCGACTCGCGCTCCAGCACGGTGCGGATCCCGTCGCGCACCACCGCATGGTCGTCGGCGATGATCACCTCGATCGGGCGGTCCACGCCCGGTGCGCCTGCTTGCATAGCGCACACCGTAGCGGTCGCCGAGGCGGCAACGGGCTCCGCCCGAGCGCTCCCCGACCCGCCCACGCGGCTGAGTCTGCACCCCTGGGACGACATCGATCGGCACCTTTGGGACGACACGATCAGCACCATCCGGACGGCAGACAAATGCCCGCGCAGGCCGCATCATGTCGTGTGCAGTGACCTATTCAAACGGCACCCACCAATCTGGACCGCCAGCGAGCGAGATGTTGGGCGCCACACGCACACCGAGAGGTGAGACGATGCGCAGCACTTCCACAGCACAAGCAAAATTGGGTGAGCGGCGATGACCCTGGTGGGCGTTGCGCTCGTATGGCTGGCGATCGCCGCCGTGGCGTTCGTGACGCTGTCGGCGCTCGCGCGCCTGTCGGCCAGCCGCAACATCGAAGCGGAGCTGGGGATCGTCGGCGAGGCCGAACTGATCGACACCAGCTACATGACCATCTGAACCCAGTGATGAGATGAGCCCCGCAACCCTCAGCGCCAAACAGCACTCGCGCATCCTGGTGGCGGGTGCCGACCCAGCACAGCGCGCGGCAGTGCTGCACGACCTCAGCGAGTCGCTTCCGGCCGGCGCCCAGCTCGGCGAGGCGGGAGCGGTGTCGGAAGTCCTGGCGCGGGCCCCCACCAGCAGCGTGGTGATGCTCGCGGGAGACCTTGGGGAGGTCTCCGCGGAATCGCTGATGCGGATGCTTGGCAGCCGCCACCCCAGCCTCCCCGTCGTGGCGCTCCAACTCCCGGGCGATCGCGGGCCGGCCGCCGGCGGCCGCGAGGCCACGCTGGGCTGGTGAGCCGCGGTGGGGCAGCCCGCCCTGCACGAAATCCGCCATCTCGTCCAGAGGAATCTCTCCCCTCCGACTCAGCCGCTAGCGTGGCGGCGTGTCGATGCTGCCCACCTCGCCTCCACTGCGGAGGATCCTGGCCGCCTACACGGTCAACAAGCTGGGCACCTGGTTTGGCACGGTCGCGCTGTCGCTGGCGATCTACGACCACACCCACAGTGCCGCGGCGGTCACCGCGCTGTTCGTCGCGCGCTACCTGCCGGCGCTGGCAGTGCCGGCGCTGGTGGCCCGCGTGGAGGCCTCCACCCGCAGGCGCGTCCTCAGCGCGCTGTACGCGTTCGAGGCGCTCTGCGCCGTGCTGCTGGCGGCGCTGGTGTGGCACTTTCTGCTGGGAGCAATCCTAGTGCTGGTGGCCATCGATGGGGCGGTCGAACTGACGGCCAGCTCGCTGCTGCGCGCGCAGGCGGCGCGCGTCGGCGCTGAGGAGGGCGCCGAGCAGGGCATCTACGACGCCAACGCGGCGCTCAACGTGGCGCTGTCGGCGTCGGTTGTGATCGGGCCCACGCTCGGCGCGCTTTCCGTGCGAGCTTTTGGGGGGCCCGTCACGCTGCTGATCGACGCCGGCTCGTTCCTGGTCTGCGGGGCGCTGGTGACGGGCCTCTACGTGTATGTGGAGGAGCGCGCCGGCGCCTCGGTGCGCAGACGCCTGGCGTCGGCCTGGGAGTACGTGAGCGAAGTGTCCGCGCTGCGCGCGCTGCTGCTCACCCAAGCCACCGCGCTCGTCTTCTTCGAGACCGCCGCGCCGGTGGAGGTGTTCTACGCGAAGGGCACCTTACGTGCGGGCGACGTCGGCTACGGGGCGCTGCTGGCGGTGTGGGGCGTGGGCCAGCTGGCCGGCAGTCTCCTCTTCGCGCGCGGCACCCGACGCAATTTGGGAGCAATGCTGACGCTCGGCACGCTCGCCGTCGGCCTGGCCTACCTCGGCTTCGCCGCGGCGCCCACGCTGGCGCTGGCGGCGCTCGCCGCGCTGCTCGGCGGCGTCGGCAACGGCGTGCAATGGGCCTCGCTGCTGGGCACCGTGCAGCTGCTCACACCCGAGCGGCTGCGCGGGCGGCTGATGGGCGGGGTCGAATCGATCGGCGCCCTCTGCCCCCTGATCGGGCTGCCGCTCAGCGGGCTGGTGATGGCGCTCAGCTCGCCCCGCATCGCGTTCTTCCTCTTCGGCTCGATCATCGCCGCCACCACGCTGGGATTCGCGCGGCTGTGGGCCACCGGCATGATCCGCATCGCCGCCACGGGTGGGCCAGCCGGGCGGGGCGACGCACTCTCCCCCGCCGCGGCCTTCGACTCGCCATCGGCGGCTCAACTCGACTCACCGCCTCCCACCAGCGTGCTCGCCTCCCCGCCGGGAGGGCCTGTCCGTACCACCTACTCGGGAACTCGCGGGATATGACCGACCGTCGTTAAGTGCCACCTCATATCGGCCGTTAAGGACGACAAGGACCGACAGATGCCCGCATCCAAGATAACCACACGGCTGTTCTGGCTGGCGGAGGCGATTGTGCTCGTGTGCGCGATCACGATCGCAATGCTCACCTCGCGCGCCGAAGATTGGCAGCCGATTCAGCTCGTCTGCCTGCTGCTGGCCCTTGTTCTGGGTGGGCAGCGCTTGACCATCACCCTCCGTGGGCAGCAGATCACAGCGGCCTTCATTGCGTTGGTGCTCGCGATGACCTTGTTGGGCCCTGCTCCCGCCGCATTCTTTGGCATCGCCGCGATGGTGTTTGCGTCAGCAAGTCGTAGGCTCCCACCCGCTGCCTGGCTGAACAACCTCGCGACGTTCGCGGCATTCCCGGTGGCCGGCGGACTGCTGACGCGGGCGATCGCCGGCAACGTTCACCACGATGTTCATCACTTCACGCAGGGCCTGAGCTTCGCTTTGGTGGTGGTCGTCGTCTTCGTGGTGACCGACGCCATGAACTTCGTGCTGATCGCCTTGGACAACCTGGTCCTCGAAGGGCGTCGTCTGTCCAATCAGGTGCGCGACGTCCTCGTGCCGATCCTCCCCGGGCAGATTGCGGCCGCCGCGCTCGCCGCGGCCCTCGCCGTGGCTTACACAAACCTGGGCTTCCCCGTGCTGCTCTCCTCGGTGCTGGTGATCCTGATCTTCCAATACCTGGCGATGGCCCTGCTGCGCTCCGAGGATCGGGCAGACCAACTGGAGGCACGCTCGATGCATCTCGCCTCGCTGCAACTCGGTGTGCTGACCACGCTGGTCGAGACGCTGGCGTTGCGCGACCGCGTGACCGCACGGCACGCCGCCGCGGTCGCCCGCTATGCGCGCGCTCTCGCGCAGGAGGCCGGCTGCAGCGAGTCTGAGCAGGACCTCGTGCACACTGCGGGACTGCTGCACGACATCGGCAAGTTCGCGTTGCCCGATCGGATCCTGGGCGCGCAGATCCTCTCCGACGAGGATTGGGCGCTGATCCGCCGCCACCCGCAGGATGGCGCGACGCTGGTGGGGCGCCTCGACGGCTATGGGCCGGTGGCGGACGCGATCCTCTACCACCACGAGCATGTCGACGGCAGCGGCTATCCGGCCGGGCTGATCGGCAACGAGATCCCCCTACCCTCACGGATCCTCGCGATCTGCAGTGCCTACGACACGATGACCTCGCGCGACTCCTACCGCTCGGCAAAGACCCCCCAGGACGCGATGACCGAGCTGCGGCGGATGGCGGGACGCCAGTTCGACGGGGAACTCGTGAACAGCTTCATCGCGATGCTCGAGCGCGAGGGGCCAGGGAAGCTCGCCTCAAGCGGGGAGGCCGACTTCGAGTCCGAGCTGGCCTTCGAGCGTCGTGCCCGCGCGATCGCCCAGCCCACGGCGAGATAGCCCTACGGCGCCTACACGCGGTTGTGCCATGGTGGGGCTGTTCAAAAACAAGTGGCCCCACAACAAACGAGCGCCGCTGAAGCGGCGCTCGTGAGTAAATCAACTTGGCATCAGCCAAGGAATTCTTATTTGTTGAAACCCATGCTCGTCCTCCTTAGCTCGGGGCCTAGGGCCACGTAAAATGGGGGGCTCTGCGGCCCCCGGTCCCAACCTCTCCAGGACAACCGCAACCTATCTATATGAGTAGGTTTGCCTAGGATAGTACCAAGATTGGACGAATTGTCCAGCTTCGCCCAGGTATTCACTGCATTGTGCAGTATTTATTGCAAATGCAGGGGCTTTAGAGCCGCCCACGACAGTCGTTTCGGCGGGAAGGTCGGGCAAACGTCCACAAAGGTGCGCGACGCTCAACTTCCGGAGACCAGCTGCCGAAACTCGATCCAGAGAGGCGCACCGGAGCGACATCCGGAGTGCCCTGGCCCAGCTTCGGGGCCGACCGCCTTCGACATCGAGAGGACACACAGATGCCCTTCGCCCCACTCACCTCCCCACACGGCGACCGCCAGCTGGTGTTCACCAGCTCGCAGGCAGCGCGCTACCTGGGCGTCTCGCTCGCCACGATCCGCCGCTGGGCGGACGCGGGGCACCTCGACTGCTACCGCACGCCTGGTGGGCAGCGGCGCTTCTCGCGCGAGCAGCTCGACAGCTTCGTGGGTTCGCTGGAGCGAACCGGCGAGCAGGCCGCCTCCGCGGTCAGCCGCGCGGCCTGACGGTCAGCCGCGCGCGGCCCGACGCTCAGCCTCGGCCCATCCCGCTGCACGCTCCAGCCGCGCTTGGCCGGCGCTCCCGCCGCCCCACCTCAGCGCGCGAGCCGTCCGAACTTCTCGCGCAGGCGGCGATAGAAGGAGGAGCCGGGGAGCTGCGCGATCGTGCCGACGCCGTCGGCGAAGCGCGCGCGGATGTGCTCGCCGGGGCCCAGCTCGCACACGGGGCGCCCGTCGACCGAGACGTCCAACGCCTCGCGTGAGCGGTTGTGGATGGTGATCGGGTCGGTGGGCGCCGCCACCAGCGCGCGCGCGGTGAGTGAGTGGGGCGCGATGAAGGACACCACAAACCCCTTCACCCCCCACGCCATCACGGGGCCGGCGTTGGCGAGGTTGTAGCCGGTGGAGCCGGCGGGCGTGGCCAGCACCAACCCGTCGCAACGCACCGAGCCCACCTCCTCGCCGTCGAGCGCGTAGGCCAGCTCCGCCACGCGCTCGCCCACGCGACGGTGAATTGCCACATCGTTGATCGCGGTCTCCTCGCCGCAGGGCGTCTCCAGCACGATCCCCGGAAGGCGCAACAGCTCGAAGCGGCCGCTGAGCGCGCGCGCAACGCCGTCCTCGATCTCCTCCGGCTCGACGGTGGCGAGGAAGCCGATCTCGCCGAAGTTGATCGCAAACACCGGCACCGAGCTGCCGGCGTAGAGATGCAGGGCGCGCAGGATCGTGCCGTCTCCGCCGAGCACGATGCAGAGCTGCTCCGCCTCGCCGATCGCGGCGTCCACCTCGACCCCGGGTTCCGCGCGCAGGCCGTGCTTGACGGTCTCCTCCGGATCGAAGCGCAGCGTTGCGCCCGCGGCGCGAGCCCGCTCGATCAGCGCGTCCAGCGCCGCATGGGTTTCCTCGACCCGCCGGTGGGTGAGCACGGCGACGTTGAAAGGCTCCCCGTCCGCATGGTCGGGTATTTGGGGATGAGGATGGGGACGGGCGCCCTCCTGGCGCGGGCTGGTTGATGCTTGATCACCCGCGCTCACAACTCCTCCCCCCACGCCATGCGCTCGATCTCCTCCGCGCTCTGTGCGCGACCGCTGCGACCGGGCTCGGCCAGCCAGATGAAGGTCTCGCGGTTGCCCTTCGGGCCGGGCAGGCCGGAGGAGCGGAAGCCCAGCACCGCGGGCGCGGCGGCTGGACTCTCGATGTCGGCCAGCGCCAGTCCCACCGCGACCAGCGCGTCGCGCCGCGCCGCGGGGTCGCGCACGACGCCCCCTTTGCCGACGCGCTCGCGCGGCACCTCAAACTGGGGCTTGATCAGCGCCAGCACGTCGTAGGGGGCGGCGAGGCAGCCGAGCACGGCGGGCAGCACCTTGGTGAGGGAGATGAACGACACGTCCACCACCGCGAGGTTGGGCACGACGGGAAGCATCGCAGGCCGCAGCGCACGAGCGTTGGTGCGCTCCAGCACGTGCACTCGCGGATCGACGCGCAGGCGGTGGTGGAGCTCTCCATAACCCACGTCCACCGCGATCACCTCAGCGGCGCCGCGCTGCAACAGGCAGTCGCTGAAGCCCCCCGTTGAGGCGCCCACATCGAGCGCCACACGACCCGCCACCGCGATCTCGGTGCGCTCCAGCGCGTTCTGCAGCTTGATCCCGCCGCGCGACACATACCGCGGACGCTCCTCCACGCTCACCACCACGTCCGCGGCCACCATCTCCCCCGGCTTCTGCGCACGTCTGCCCCCCGCGCCGACGCGCACCTCGCCCGCCATCACCGAGGCCGCGGCACGGCTGCGCGAGTCGAACAGCCCGCGCTCCGCCAGAAGGGTGTCCAACCGCTGCTTGCCCATCGCCCGAACGGTACCCATTCCGCGGCCCCGGAAAGTGGCGGGTGCCGGAAGGCGGTTAAATGAAACGGCCCGCCTGGGAAAGCGGGCCGTTTCGAGGGAGGAGGGATGCTGCTGTACTTCGGGTCTAAAAGCATGATGCCCGCTGGCGGCCGTGTTGTGTGTGAGAGTGCGCACACATGTTCGACTTTTGCGCAAGCAACAAACCGCACGTATGTTCGACGGGTCGCGCGGGCGGCCGCATCGCGTCAGCTGGCAGACGGCGCCACCGGGTGATGGAGGCTCACCGTGAAGCCGTCCGGCGGTGAGATGTAGTAGCCGTCCCCGCGCTCGTCCACGACGAGGCTCGGACTGGCTTTGGCACGCCAACGCAACACCGGCCACCACATGCGCCGACTGACGCGCGCGAGGAGATCCATTCGCGGCGAGCACGCAACCTCAGTCCGGTCGGGCAGTACGATCACAAACGTTCGCTCTTCCCTCACCGCATCGAGTATCGACGGCAGCGAAGAGATGTCGGCGTCCATGAACATGGTGCCGTTTGGGTAGCGCGGGTTCTCCGAGAGCACCTCGGCCACCAGAGCGTCTGTCGTACCCGCCAAGCTCATGACCCGCCTCGTCGGTGCCATCCTTCAAAGATCGAGCCATGATGCTCGATCATGTGCTGAATGGCATTTGCCAACTGTTCGTTTGTCGCCAAGCCAGCCCCCGCTGGAAAACGTTCGGGACCCAGCTTGGTCTTGCCATTGTACCGATGCATGTGGCAGATACCCATGTGGTTGTCGATCATGTAGATCGCCCGCCAACGGGGGCCCAAGCCCGATATGCGGCACTCCAAGATGACGGCATAGTGCACGATCGGCCGCCCGCCAGTCCGGACAAAGACTCGCATGTCGGCGCCCGGCAGCTCTTGGATCCAGTACCGATCGAGGTTCACGATAGCTCCGGCATCTGCCCCTCCGGTGAGGGTCGTAGACTGTGCAGACAAATGTCTGCACCCAAGCACGGAAGAGTATCAGACCAAAGGGTTCACAACTACCGCGTTGGCAACCGTCTGGCGCCCGGCGTCGAGCGAGGACCTGAGAGCCACCTCGACCAGGACCCGATCTCGGCTCGGACCGCATTTGGTCTGCGTCTACGCCAGGTGCGCACGGAACGCGGCCTATCTCAGGAAGAGCTGGCGTACAGGACCAACCTGCATACGACGGCGGTCGGTCGTTTCGAGCGCGGCGTCCGCGAGCCCCGACTAACGACGATCCTGCGCCTCGCCCGTGGCTTGGGAGTACCGCCCGGCGCGCTGCTGGACGATCTGCGCTGGCCAGAGAATGAGGAGTAGCTCGGAGGACCTACCTCGGACAGCCTCAAACAACCCTGGAGTCCCGCGGACCTTCCCTACGCCCCCACCACCGCAGAGTCGCGGTCGAGGATCGCCGCCGCCACGCGCTCGGCTATCTTGGCGGCGGTGAAGCCGACCTCCTCGTGCAGCAGCGCCGGCTTGCCGTGCGTCACGTAGCGGTCGGGCAGGCCCACGCGGAGGATCCGGGGGGTGAGCCCCATCTCGCTGAGGGTCTCCCACACCGCGCTGCCGAAGCCGCCCGCCAGCACGCCCTCCTCGATCGTCACCAGCAGCTCGTGCTCGGCCGCCAGCTGCGCCATCAGACCCGCGTCGATCGGCTTGGCGAAACGCGCGTCGGCCACCGTCGCGCCGATACCGTGCCCCTCCAACAGACTGGCCGCCTCCAGCGCCTTGCCGACGCCGCTGCCGTAGCCCACCAGCGCCACGCGGCGGGGTGGGCGGGCTTCGATCTTCGCCTCGCGCAGAATCTCCCCAGTGCCGATCGCGATGGCGCGCGGCTGCTCGGGCAGCGGCACGCCCACGCCCTCGCCGCGCGGGTAGCGTAGTGCGATCGGCCCGTCGTGGAGCAGCGCAGTGCGCAGCATGTGCACCAGCATCGCCTCATCGCGCGGAGCCATCAGCACGATGTTGGGCAGGCAGCGTAGGTAGGCGATGTCGAACACGCCGTGGTGGGTGGGGCCGTCGTCGCCGACCAGACCGGCGCGGTCCATCGCGAACACCACGTTGAGCTTCTGCAAGCACACGTCGTGCACGATCTGGTCGTAGGCGCGCTGCAGGAACGTGGAGTAGATCGCCGCCACCGGCTTGACTCCCTCCAGCGCGAGCCCCGCCGCGAACAGGATCGCCTGCTGCTCGGCGATGCCCACGTCGAAGTAGCGCTCCGGCAGCGCCTTCTGCAGGATGTTGAGGCCGGTGCCAGAGTTCATCGCGGCGGTGATCCCCACCACGCGCGGGTCGCGTTCGCACTCCCTCACCAGCGCCTCGCCGAAGACCTGCGTGTACTGCGGCCTCGCCACTCCCCGGGCCTTCACGGTCTTCCCGTCCGCCGCCGCGGTGGGACTCCCGCTCACGCCCTGCTGCGCCGCGGCCGGGGGTGTCGGGGAGCCGTTGAGGATCGACTTGGGCTTGGCCGCATGCCACTTCTCCATCCCCTCCAGCCCCCCGTCCTCCGCCGGCGCGAAGCCCTTGCCCTTCACCGTGGCGATGTGCACCACCACCGGGCGTTCGGCCGCCAGCGCCTCGCGCAGCGCCTCGCGCAGCGCGCGCACGTCGTGGCCGTCGATCACGCCCATGTAGGCCCAGTCGAGCTCCTCCCACCACAGGCCCGGGGCCCAGAACGCCTTCAGCGACTCCTTCAGCTGCGGGCCCAGCTTCTCGAAGGCCGCACCCACGGCGCCCGGCAGGCGCGCGAGGCCTCCCTCGACGCCCTCGCGGGCATGCCACAGCTTGGGGTGCAGGCGCACCCGGTTGAAGTAGCGCGACAGCGCCCCCACGTTGGGGGAGATGGACATCCCGTTGTCGTTCAGCACCACCACCAGCGGCGTGCCCAGCCCCCCCGCCTGGCTGATCGCCTCGAAAGCCACGCCGCCGGTCATCGCTCCGTCGCCGATCACCGCCACCACCTTGCCCTGATCGCCCAGTTCGAGCTGGCGCATCCCCTCCTTGATCCCCACCCCATACCCCACCGAGGTGGAGGCGTGGCCGGCGCCCATGATGTCGTGCGGGGACTCCTCGCGCGAGCAGAACGGCGCCAGGCCCCCGTAGTGGCGAATCGTGTGCAGCCGATCGCGCCGGCCGGTGAGGACCTTGTGGGGGTAGGCTTGATGCCCGACGTCCCACAGGATCTTGTCGCGCGGAGAGTCAAGCAGCGAGTGCAGCGCCACCGCCAGCTCGCAGGTGCCGAGGTTGGCGCCGAAGTGCCCCCCGATCTCCCCCACCGTGTCGATGATGTACTCGCGCACCTCCTGCGCCAGGCGCTGCAGCTCCTCCTCGGAGAGGCCGTGCAGGTCCTGTGGGCCTTCGACCGAGCTCAGCAGAGTGGATCGGGCACCCGTGCCCCCGCGCGAGCCCGCGGCATCCTTGGTGGCCCCGACCGCCTCACCCGCGGGCCTGACGCCGTTGTTGCTGTCTGGTGGCCGGTCGCTCATGAGGTGCGGGTGTAGATGAAGTCGGTGATCCGCTCGAGCTCGCCGGTGTCGCGTGGCTGTGCGGGGTCGGTGCCGGCGTGCGCCGCCTCGGCCAGCGCCTCCCGCGCCGTGCGGTGGGACTCGGCGGCCAGTGCCTTCGCTTGGTCGATTCCGAACTCGCTCACGTAGGTGCGCTTGCCGTGACGCTCATCGCTTCCCCGGGGCTTGCCGAGCGCATCCTCGGTCCCGGTCACATCGAGTATGTCATCGACGATCTGGAACAGCACGCCCAACTCAGCCGCGAAGCGGTTGAACGCCATTGTCGCAGGTCCGTCGACTCCGCCCAACGTCAGCACGCACAGCACCGCCGCCCCGATCAGCCGGCCGGTCTTCAGCTCGTGCAGGCGCCGCAAGCCGGCGGGCCCCGGCGGCGCGGTGGCGCGCACATCCGCATACTGCCCCCCCACCATCCCCCCCGCGCCGGTCGCCGCGGCCAGCTCCGCCGCGGCCGCCAGCACGCGCTCGGGCGCCGCGCGCTGGTGGGTCAAAAAATGGCGGAACGCCTCCGCATACAGCCCGTCCCCGGCGAGGATCGCCACGTCCTCGCCGAACGCCACGTGGCAGGTGGGCTGGCCGCGACGCAGCCCGTCGTCGTCCATCGCGGGCAGGTCGTCGTGGATCAGCGAGTAGGTGTGGATCAGCTCGACCGCTCCCGCCAACGGCAGCACCTCGCGGCGCTCCAGCCTTACCGCCTGCGCGGTGGCGAGTGCGAGCACGGGGCGGATCCGCTTGCCACCCGCCAGCAGCGAGTAGCGCATCGCCTCGTCCAAACCCGCCGTGAGGTGCTCCTCGGAGAAGCGCATCTGCTCCAGGTAGCGCTCCACCTCGACCCGCAGATGTTCGGGGTAGGAGGCCTCGGGGGCGCCGCCGGAGGGCACTACAGCAGCGAATCCTGGCCGGGGGGTGGCGCGAGCACCTCGGCGCGCGCGCGGCGCTCGAGCTCCACCCCAGCGCGGTTGGCCAGCGCCGCGCACTCGTCCACCAGCGTGGCTGCCGCGTCTGTGGACAGCTCGCCGGAGCGCAACTGCTCCGCCGCGCGTTCCAGGCGCCCGATCAGCTCATCGAGGGAGTCGGCCGTGTCATTCATGAGATCGGGGCATTCTCCCGTACTTCGCGCAGCACCGCCCCCAGCACCCCGTTGACGAACGCCGGGGCATCCGCGCCGCAGAACGTCTTCGCCCCCCGCACCGCCTCCTCGATCGCCCCCTCCGGCGGGATCGGGGTTTCGCCGGGGGTGGCGTCGGGGTGCAGGATCTCGATCAGCGCCACGCGCAGAATGCTGCGCTCCAGCGGCTGGATGCGCTGCACCGACCAGCCGTGGGCGTGGCGGTCGATCACCTCGTCGAGCTCCGCGGCCCGGTCGGCGGCGGCGTGCGCGAGCGCGCGCGTCATCAGCGACGCCCCCCGCGGGAGCGTGTCGGCGAGGGGAAGCCCGGTGAGGTCGTGCTGGTAGAGCGCAAACACCGCCCCCCGGCGCTGCTCGGAGCGGCGCACTTAAGCCCTCTTGAGGCCGAGCCGGGGCCCATCCGGATGGAGCGAGAGTCGGGCCACGCAGAGTCCAGATCTCGCTGGGTGTGGCTTAGGCACGCGAGACATATTCGCCCGAGCGCGTGTCCACTCGCACCCGCTCCCCCACATTGACGAACAGGGGGACCTGGATCGTGGCGCCGGTCTCGAGCGTCGCCGGCTTGGTGCCGCCGCCCGAGGCGGTGTCGCCGCGCAGACCTGGCTCGGTCTCGGCGACATCCAGGTCGACGGCGCTGGGGAGCTGCACATCGGAGGGCTGCTCGTCGATGAACAGCACATCGACAACGCTTGAGGGCTTGATCCAGCGCAGCGCCTCCGCGAAGCTGCTCTCGGGCACCGCCAGCTGATCGTAGGACTCCGTGTCCATGAAGTGCGCGTCGGTGCCGTCGGCGTAGAGGAACTGCATTTTGCGCGCCTCGGTGCGCACCGGGCGGAACTTCTCCCCCGCCCTGAAGGTGCGGTCGATCACCGCGCCGTCGGAGGCACGACGCAGCTTGGTGCGCACAAACGCCCCACCCTTGCCCGGCTTGACGTGCTGGAACTCCACGATCTTGAAGACCGTGCCCTCCACCTCGATGTGGTTTCCGTTCTTGAACTGGTTGGTAGATACTATGGTAGTAGCCTTTCAGGAGCGGGTCGATTCCAGCTCGCCTCTCATAGGGTGTTAGCGGGCATCTTAGAAGTCAAACACCTCACGGCGCGGGCCCCGGGCGCCATGCGGCCCGCACAACCACAACGCTTGGAGAGCATATGAGTCAGATCAACCATCAGGTACGCCTCGCGGCACGCCCCACCGGCTTGCCGCAAGCCTCCGATTGGAGCATCACCGAGGAACCGGTGCCGACGCCGGGCGCCGGGGAGTTTGTGGTTGCGATCTCCCACATCTCGCTGGACCCGGCGATGCGCGGCTGGATGAACGCGGGAGCTTCCTACATCGATCCGGTGGAGATCGGAGCGGTGATGCGCGCGGGCGCCGTCGGACGGGTGATCGCCAGCCAGCACCCCGGCTTCTCGATCGACGAGCACGTGTATGGCGCTTTTGGAGTACAGGAGTACGCCCTGTCGGATGGCATGGGAGTGATGAAGGTGGATCCCTCGCTGGCTCCCCTCCCCACCTACCTGGGCACGCTTGGCCTGACCGGCCTGACCGCCTATTTCGGGCTGCTCGACGTGGGCAAGGTCAGCGAGGGCGACACGGTCGTCGTCTCCGGCGCCGCCGGCGCGGTGGGCAGCGTCGCGGGGCAGATCGCCAAGCTCAAGGGCGCCCATGTGATCGGCGTCGCGGGCGGCCAGCAGAAGTGTCGCTGGATCGTCGAGGACCTCGGCTTCGACGCGGCGATCGACTACAAGACACAGGACGTGCGGTCCGAACTGCGCACGGCGGCGCCCAACGGAGTGGACGTCTACTTCGACAACGTGGGCGGGGAGATCCTCGACGCGGTGCTCACACGTCTGGCGCGCGGCGCGCGCATCGTGATCTGTGGGGCGGTCTCCCAGTACAACGCAACCGACGGCATGCACGGGCCGGCGAACTACATGGCGCTGCTGGTGGCGAGAGCGTCGATGACGGGCATGGTGGTATTCGACTACGCCGCGCGCTACGGCGAGGCGGCCGCCGCGATCGCGGGGTGGATGCGCGAAGGCCGGTTGATCTCACGCGAGGACGTGGTGGAGGGCGACGTGAGCGCCTTCCCCGACACCCTGCTCAAGCTATTCCGTGGCGAGAACATCGGCAAGCTTGTGCTGCGCATCGGGTCGGAGTGATGGCCAACCTGGGCGGTAGCGCAAGCAGCGAGATCGATGCGCCGCTGGAGGAGGTGTGGGCGGTTGTCGAGGACGTGCTCACGGCGCCCGACTGGCAGGGCGGCCTGGACGCGATGACCGCGCTGGAGCACGACGCCGACGGACGCCCGTCGCTCGTGGAAACCGAGAACGACGTCAAGGTCAGGCGCATCAAGGCGCGGGTGCGCTTTCGCTACGAGGGACCGCGGCGCCTGGCGTGGACCCAGGAGCGGGGCGACATGAAGTCGGTGGAGGGCTCTTGGGAACTGGAGGATCTCGGCGGGGGGCGCACCCGCGCGACGTTCACCCTCAACGCCGATCCGGGCCGCGTACTGGGCCTGCTGATCCGCGGACCGGTGGAGGCCGCGACGCGCGCGATCTTCGTGAACGGGCGTCCCGGCGAGTTGAAGCGGCGCGTGGAGGGCGCCGGGTAGGACCAAACACGCCCACCCGGAGCGGCTGGCGTCACCGGCCTACGCTGGCCCCCGGGCGGCAGGCGCCGCTGCTGGCCCCCGGGCGGCTGGCGTCACACGCTGGCCCCCGGGCGGCAGGCGTCACACGCTGGCCCCCGGGCGGCTGGCGTCACACGCTGGCCCCCGGGCGGCTGGCGTCACACGCTGGCCCCCGGGCGGCAGGCGCCACCCGCTGAGAGTGCCGGCGCCGAGCGGCTGGCGAGGTCCACTGACAGCATGTAACTACTGAGCGCGACCGGCATTCGGTACCGATGAGACTGGCGCGCGCAGCGCGTACCGTCGGAGTGTGATCGCTCTCGCTGGTCTGTCAATTCGTAAGCCTTGGGCGATGCTCGCCACGAGCTTCGCGGTGGCCGTGGCGCTCGGCGCGATCGGCCTGGGAATCTCCCACGCGCTGTCGCCGTCGATCGTGGTGGTGCCCGGGACGGAGAGCTCGCGCGCGCAATCTCTGGCCAACGCCCAGTTCGGCCCGACGCAGCTGGTGCCGATCCTGCTAAAAGGCCCCTCCGCACAGCTCAATATCGAGGGTCCGCGACTGGTGCGCGCGCTGGTCAGGCGCCCCCACACGCGGGCGCTGAGCGCGTGGGACGCGGGCGCGGCCTCCGAGGGACTGCGCCCGAGCGCCACCGCGGGCATGATCGTGGTGTCGGTGGACCGCCCCGAAAAGGACGTGGTCAACACTGACCAACCGCAGATCGAAGCGCTGGTGGCGCGCGAGGTGAGGGCGCCCGTGCACGCCAGCGTCACCGGCCAGCCGTCGATCGACCGGGCGCTGAAGAACGAAGCGCTGGCGAGCACGCGCCGCTCGGAGCTGATCGCGCTGGGCATCCTCTTCCTGCTGCTGCTGGTGGGCCTGCGCGCCCCGCTGGCGGCGGTGACGGTGACAGCGATCGGCGCGGGCGTGGTGCTGTCGGCCTTCGGGCTGATGGCGCTGCTGGGCCGCGCGATCGAAATCGACCCGATCGCGGTGGCGCTGGCGTCGATGACGGGGCTGGCGTTGAGCGTGGGCTACTCGCTGCTGATCCTCGACCGCTTCCATCAGGAGCGCCAAGAAGAGGAGGATGGGAATGGGGATGGGGCTCCGCTCCGCGCGACCGAGGCCGTCGCCGGAACCGGCCGCGCCATCCTGTTGGCGGGAACGGGCCTGATCCTCGCGCTGCTGCTGGCCACGGCAATCGCGCCGACCAAGATCCTAACGTCGGTGGGAATCGGGGTGCTGCTGTGCAGCGCCCTGGCGGTGGGCGCCGCGGTCGTGGTGATGCCCGCCGCGCTGGTGCTGTGCGACCGGCGCATCGCAAGCGGCTGGATGGCCCCACAGGGCCTCACCCGCGACTGGGACCGGCTGGTTGGCGCCGGCGCGTGGGTTCGCCGGCGGGCCGTCCTGGCCGGCGCGCTGGCCACCGCGGTATTGGTGGCGCTGGCGGTGCCGGTGTTCTCACTGCAGACGGGCCCACCCGGGGTGAGCGAGCTGCCACCGGGCAACGGGGCGCGGCAGTCCTTCGAAGAGGTCGCGCGGGTGATGGGCCCGGGGTGGCCGACGCCGTACAACATGATCGTCGTCGATCACGCCGGCCCGCTCACCACGGCGGCGACGCTCACCAAGCTGGATACCCTGCAGGAACAGATCGCCCGCGACCCCGCGGTGGCCTCCGTCGCCGGCCCGGGGGCGCTGAGCGCTCAGACCAAGGCACTCGGCAAGCTGCCGAAGTCGCTGAACGAATCGGGCAAGCTGCTGAGCGGCGGCAGGAGCGATCTCGGCAAGCTGGTCGCCGGACTGGGTCTGGCGGGCAGCGGCGCGCAACAGCTGCAGAGCGGCCTGCGCAGCGCCACCTCGGGCGCGGGCCAGCTGCACAGCGGCTCCGGCGTTGCGCAGACGGGGTCGGCGAAGCTGCACGCGGGGCTGGCGAGCGCGCGGAGCGGCTCGGCGAAGCTCTCCGGCGGCCTGGGCCAGGCGCTGGCGGGAGCCAACGCGCTGAAGAGGGGCGCCAGCCAGGCGTTGGCGGGGTCGGTGGAAATCTCAAGCGGCCTCTCCTCGGTGGGTGTCCCGGCGGCGGCGGGGGTGCCCGCCACGAAGAAGCTGGCGGGGTTGACGGCGAGCACAGACGAAGCGCTGGGCGGCGCGCAGTCGCAGTCGCAGAGCGCGGCCAGCGAGCTGGCGGGCGCGACGGCGGCGCTGCGGGCCATGACCAGCGGCAGGGAAGACCCCAAGTACAACGAAGCGCTGGCGGCGTTGAACCGCGCCACGGGCGCCGTGGGCGGCGTGTCGAGCGGCCTCGCCTCCGCGGCACCCGGCGCCAAGGAAGCCGCGGGGATCTCCTCCACGGTGGCCGCGCAGGGAGCCTTCCTGGCGAGCGCCCTGGAGGAACTGCACACGGGCGCGAGCAAGCTGCAGGCTGGGCTGTTGAAGCTGCAGCGCGGCAACGCGCAACTGGCGGCGGGCGTGGGCAAGCTCTCAGGCGGCGGGAGCCAACTGACCAGCGGCCTCACGCAGCTGCGTAACGGCGCGGGCGCCCTGGAAGCGGGCCTCGGCCAGCTCACGAGCGGCGCGGGCCAGCTCGAAAGCGGCCTCGCCAGCGGCGTCTCCCCCACCGGCCAGCTGGTCAACGGCCTCGGCGTGATGCAGGCGGGCGTGGCGAAGTTCCGCGGCCAGCTGCCCTCGCCGAAGGATCTCGAAGAACTGCACGCGCAGTCGCCGGGCCTGTTCAACTCCGGCTACTTCCTGCTGGCGGCGATCGCCGGTGCGCAGCCGTCCGCCAGCAACGCCGCGGGCTTCGCGGTCAACGTCAACCGCGGCGGCGGCGCCGGGCAGATCGTGGTCGTCTCGCGCTACCCCGCGAGCGCCGCGCAGACGGCCGCCCTGGGCGAACGCCTCGAACGCCAAGCCACCCGCTTCGCGCTCGCCAACCACCTGCAGGTCGCGGTCGGCGGCCCCGCGGGCAACCTGGAGAACTACACCAGCGCCACCAACTCGCGCCTGCCCTTGGTGATCCTGGCGCTGGCGCTGGCGGTCGCGCTGGCGCTCGGTGTGGCGCTGCGCGCGGTGGTGCTGCCGATCGTGGCGGTCGCCTTCAATCTGCTCACGGCCGCGGCGACGTTCGGCGTGATGAGCCTGCTGTTCAGCGGCCCCAACCCGCCCCTGGGCGGCCCCGGCTACATCGACCCGATGTCGATCGTGGGCATCTTCACGATCGTGTTCGGCGTGTCGCTGATCTACCTGGTGGTGCTGCTTGCGCGCACCCGCGAGGAGCTGGTGGCGGGCGCCAGCGTGGACGGCGCGCTGGATGTGGCGCTGCGCAAGACCGCCGCCGCCAGCACCGGCTCGGGCGTGTTGATGATCGCCGCGCTGATCCCCTTCGCCACCACCGACCTGCTGACCGTGCGCGAGCTGGGCGTGGGCCTGGCGGTGGCGGTGGCGATCGACGTGTTCATCGTACGGCCGGTACTGCTGCCAGCCGCGGTCGAGCTGCTGGGCCAGTGGAGCTGGTGGCCCACGCGCACCGGAGAACAGGGGGCGCCAAAGCCCCCGACGCACCGTGCGAAATGGCATCTGCCGCAATTCCCCGAGACGTGGCGCCATCCCCGGTCGCGTCCAACCACGCACCCCTGAGGAGGAGTGACGCACATGAGACAGTTCAAGATCGCAGCCCTGATGACCACCGCCCTGGCGATGCTCGCCGTGGCGGCCGTGGCGCTGGCGAGCAGCCAGTTCACGCAGACCGCCAAGGTCACGCTGACGGCCACCAAGGAAGGCAAGACCACCGGCTTCAAGGCCGCTCTACAGTCGGCCGACCCGGGCGAACCGGGCGGCAAGCCACAGGCGCTGAAGACACTCACGCTGACGCTCCCCACCGCGACGAAGTTCAACTTCAAAAGCAAAGCGCTGACGGTGTGCACCGCCGGCGACACCGAAATCAAGGGCACAGGCGGCGCGGTATGCCCGGCCAAGAGCAAGATCGGCAGCGGCAGCGCGGAAGCCAACGGCGCGCCGGCAATTCCGCAGATCCCCGAGAACGCCACCGCGTATGCGGGTAAGGGCAACATCATTTTCCTGCTCGCCCCCAAGGGTCCCGCGGGAGCGCCGCTGGTGCTGCACGGCGTGGTGTCCAAGAACAAGGTAACGACCGAAGTGCCCCCGATCTCCTTCGGTGGCGTCACGATCGTGATCACCGCGCTGAACCTGACGGTGAACAAGCTGGGCAGCGGCAAGACCGCGTTCATCACCGCCGGCAAGTGCGCGAGCGCCAAGTTCACGGTGAAGTCCAACTTCCTCTACGCCACGGGCGCGACGAAGACGCTGTCGAGTTCCTCGAAGTGCAGCAAGTGAGGGTGAGGTCATGACTGCCACCACCGCGCCATTGCCTCCCGTTCTCGAGCGCATCACGGGCGCCAGCACCCTGGGGCGCATGGTTCTCGCCGCCCAGCAGCGCGGCGAGGACGTCGCGCTGCGCTACCCCACCCTCGCGGGCGAGGAGACGATCACCTATGCGCAGCTCGGCGAGCGCAGCCGCGAGCTGGCACGGGGATTGATCGCGCTCGGGATCGACGGCGGGGACGTGGTGTCGATCCTCTGCTCGACGCGGGCACAGTGGACATTGTGTGAACTGGGCGCGGTGTGCGCGGGCGCGGTGGTGGCCCCGATCTATCACACCAACTCGCCCGAGGAGTGCCGCCACGTGCTGGCGGACTCCGAAGCGCGGCTGGTGTTCTGCGAGGACGCGGCGCAGGTGGCAAAGATCGCGCGGGTGCGCGAGCAACTGCCAAAGCTGGAGCACGTGATCGTAATCGACGGCCACGCCGAGGGGGCGCACCCGCTCGGCGCCGTGAGCGCGCGCGCTCGGGAGGTGGAGGCGCGGGTGGTCGAGGAACGCGTGCACGCCGTCGCCCCCGAGGACGTGGCGACGCTGGTGTACACCTCCGGCACCACCGGCCCGCCGAAGGGGTGCATGTTGACGCACGCCAACCTCCTCGCCGCGACGGCGATGTACACGGGGCAGCTGGAACTGGACGAGGTGCAGCCGGTGATTTACATGTTCCTGCCGCTCGCACACGTGCTGGCACGCCTCGCGCAGGTGGTGGTGCTGGATGTCGGCGGCACGCTGGTGTACTGGTCGGGTGACTCAACGAAGATCCTTGAGGAGGTCCGCGCCAGCGCGCCGACCCACTTTGTGGCGGTGCCACGCATCTACGAGAAGCTCCACACTGGCGTGCTCAGCGCGCTTGAGAGCGGCAGCGCGCCCGCGCGGCTGCTGTTCGCGTGGGCGCTCGAGGTGGGCGCGCGCGCGCGGCGCGCGCAGCGTGCGGGTAGGCCGCTCGGGCGCCTGGCCCGGGCACGCCTGGGCGTGGCCGAGCGTCTGGCGCTGAACAGGGTGCGGGCGCTGTTCGGCGAGCGCCTGCGGCTGGCGCTGGTCGGCGCCGCGCCGATCGACCACGAGCTGCTGGAGTTCTTCGACGCTTGCGGCGTGACGGTGCTGGAGGGGTACGGCATGACCGAGAGCTGCGCCACCGCCACCCTGAACCCGGCGAAGGCCCCCCGCTTCGGCACGGTCGGCACGGCGCTGCCCGGCAGCGAGGTGATGGTGGCCGAGGATGGTGAGATCAGGATGCGCGGCCCACACGTGTTCGCCGGCTACCACCGCGACCCCGCGGCCACCGCCGCGACGTTCGCCGACGGGTGGCTGTGCAGCGGGGACCTCGGCGAGCTGTCCGCCGATGGCTACCTGAGTGTGACGGGGCGCAAGAAGGATCTGATCATCACCTCCTCCGGCAAGAACGTCACACCGGTGAACATCGAGAACGCGCTGCGCGAGACGCGCTGGATCTCCGAGGCGGTGGTGTACGGCGACCGCAGGCCCTACCTCGTGTGCATGCTCACGCTCGACCCCGACGAGGCGCCGAAGCTCGCGGCGCAGCTGGGGGTGAGCTCCGAGCCCCGCGCGATGGCCGCCGACGATCACGTGCACGAGGCGATCTGGGCCGACGTGGAGGCCGCCAACGCGCGGTTCGCCCGGATCGAGCAGATCAAGCGCTTCGCGATCCTCGACCACGATCTCACGCAGACGGCGGGCGAGCTGACCCCGACACTGAAGGTGAAGCGAGCTTCGGTGTACGAGCACTACGCCGACCTTTTCAGGGGGCTGTACGACGGGGAGTCGTGGTGAGCCCACCAACGCCCATACGACACCTCCGGGGCCACGCCGCGACGCCAACGTCGACGCCAACGCGTCCCTCCGATGCGGCGCCGGCCATCGCCACCGAGCGCCACCGCTTGCCGAGCGCGGACGCGGCGTGGCTGCACATGGACAGGCCGACCAATCTGATGGTGATCAACTCCGTGATGCTGTTCGACGAGCGCCTGGACGAGCGACGTCTGCGCGAAACCATCCAGCGGCGCCTCGTGGAGGCCTACCCGCGCTTTCGCGAGCGCGTGGTCGAGAGCCAGCTGCCGTTGCGCGGGCCGTCCTTCGAGGAGGACCCCCACTTCGATCTCGACCACCACCTGCACCGGCGCGGTCTGCCCGAGCCGGGCGACGAGGCGGCGCTGCGCGAGCTGGTGGGCGATCTGATCGCCACCCCCCTCGACCACGCAAAGCCGCTGTGGGACATGTACCTGATCGAGCGCCCGGGCACTCGGCACGCATTGGTGGTACGCATGCACCACTGCATCGCCGACGGGATCGCGCTGGCGCGCGTGCTGCTCTCCCTGACCGACACGGCGCCCGAGGGCGATGGATTCACGGCCCTCCGCGCACCCCGCGAGCAGGCGCGAGCGCAGGGAGTGCGCGGCGCGGCACAGAGCGCGGTGCGAGCGCCCGTTGCGGCCGTCGCCGCCGTGGCAGCACCGGCGAGGGCGGCGATCGGAGCAACCTGGCGGGTCGCCTCAGGGATGGTGCACGAGGGGATCGAGACGCTGGCGCGCCCGGGCCACGCGCGCGAACTGGCTGATCACGCGGCGACCGACACACAGGCGCTCGCCGATCGAGCGGCGGCCGACGCGCAGACGCTCGCGAAGCTGCTGTTGAGCCCCGCCGACGCCGACACCACGCTGCGCGGCGAGCTGGGCGTGCGCAGGAGCGTGGCGTGGACGCGGCCGCTGGATCTGGCGGCGGTGAAGGCCACCGCGCACGCGCAGGGCGCGACCGTGAATGATGTGCTGCTGGCGTCGGTGAGCGGTGCGCTGCGCCGCCATCTGCGCGCGCGCGGCGAGCAGCCCCGCGAGATCAGGACGCTCGTGCCGTTCAACCTGCGGGCGCTGGACGTGCCGCTCCCCCGCGAGCTGGGCAACCGCTTCGGGTTGGTGTACCTGGCGCTGCCCGTCGACCTTGCCGGCGGGCGTGCCCGTTTGGATGAGGTCAAACGCCGGATGGACGCGATCAAGCGCTCGCCGGAGGGCGCGATCACCTACACGATCCTGCAGGCCGTCGGCCTCACGCCACCACTCCTGGAGAGCCGCATCGTGGACATCTTCACCGCCAAGGCCAGCGCGGTGATGACCAACGTCCCGGGCCCGCACGAGGTGGTGTACCTGGCGGGCACACCGGTACGGACGGTGCTCGTGTGGGCGCCCACGTCGGGGAGCGTGGGCATGAGCGTGAGCATCTTCAGTTACCGGGGAGAGGTAACGATCGGGCTGCTGGTGGACCCCGGCCTCGTGCCCGACCCGCAGCGGATCATGCGCCACTCAGAACAGGAGCTGGCCGCGCTATCGAGGCTGAAGCCACGAGACGACGGTGCAGCTCGCTCGCGAGGAGTATCGTCGTCTTCGCCGGCGTGATCGGGTAACCCCGATCGAGCAAGACCCCGATCGGGTGAGACCCTGATGGGGTGGAGATCCGTACAGATGAGGTAATGCCATGGCGACGCATTTGGTGGGAACACGCCAACAGTGGAAGGCAGCGCGCGAGCAGCTGGCAGAGCGCGAAGCGCAGCTGGCGGAGCTTGGCCGCGAGATCGCCGAGCAGCGCCAGTCGCTGCCGTGGGTGCCTGTCGAGAAGGAGTACCGCTTCGAAACCGACGCGGGGCCAAAGACGCTCGCCGAGTTGTTCGACGGGCGCTCGCAGCTGTTGATCTACAACCTCATGTTTGGACCGTCGTACACCGGCGCGTGCCCCGGCTGCACCAGCCTCGCCGACCATTTTGACGCCGGCTTGATTCACCTCAACCATCGCAACGTCACGATGATCGCCGTCTCGCGCGCGCCCCTCCAGAAGCTCCAGGCGTACAAGCGGCGCATGGGCTGGGGGTTTCCGTGGGTCTCCTCTCACGGAAGCGACTATCCCTACGACTTCGGCTTCGCCCTCACGCGCGAGCAGCAGTCGGCAGGCGAGTTCGCAAAGCTTCTGGAGGAGCCGCCCGACTTCCTCCAGAGATGGGCCGTGGACGTCGGCACCGACCTCCCGACCGGGCTGATCGAGGGACCCGGCTGGATCGTGTTCGCGCTCCAGGACGGCGTGGTCCACCACACGTTCTCACGCCACGCGCCCGACGGCCCGCTGCTGGCGCCCTACTACTACCAGCTGCTCGACCAGGTGCCAAAGGGTCGCGGCGAGGAGTACAGCGTGCGCCGCCGCGACGAATACGCCTAACCCTTCCCTGGCGTGATCGACCTGCACTGTCACATCCTGCCCCAGCTCGACGACGGCGCGCTCGACCTCGATGACAGCCTGGCGATGGCCCGCCAAGCCCAGGATGACGGCATCGCGATCGTATGCGCCACGCCGCACATACGTCACGATCACAAAGTGCGCGTCGAGGAGATCGCCGGGCGCGTGCAGTCGTTGCAGGTACACCTGGATGAACAGGGCATCGACGTTCGGGTCTGCCCGGGCGGGGAGCTGGCGCAGACCGAGGCGGACCGCCTCACCGACGCCCAGCTGCGGTTGGTGGCACTCGGCGGAGCAGGTGGATGGGTGCTGCTGGAGCCGGCGCCCGGCCCGCTAGGCGGCAGTTTGGAGGAGTGCGTCAAACGACTCGCCGCGCGAGGGTTTCGGACGGTTATCGCACACCCCGAGCGGCACGCCGGCAGCGACTTCCAGAAGCGCCTGGAGCGACTGGTGGGCGACGGGTGCTTGATCCAGTGGACAGCCGAGTTCCTCGCCGGCGCCGCTCCGGGAGATCTCGTGCTGGCGCTGGCAGAACAGGGCCTGGTGCACTTGCTGGGCAGCGACGCGCACTCCTCACACGCGGGGCGCCCGCTACGGCTGTCTGGGGGCTTCGCGCACCTCGCGACGGTGTGCGCGCCAGGGTGGATCGCATGGATGATGGATCAGGCCCCGCGGGCGATTCTGCGCGGCGAGGCGCCCGTCACTCCCCCGTCGTGGTGAGTGGCTCCAGGACGACGCTGTCCACGAGTCGCTGCACCACCTCGCGGGAGGCGCTGCCCAGCCCGTGGCGCAGGAAGTTGGCCGCGCCCGCGGCGGCGCCAACCACGAGCGCGCGCTCAAAGCCCTCTCCGCGGGCCCAGGTGGCGGCGAGCGCGCCCATCATCGCGTCGCCGCAGCCCTCGCGGAAGCCGCGCGTTAGGACCGGCGGCGTCAGTTGCCACGCCCGCTCGCCCGCCAGCACCAGCGCCGGCAGCTCGCCGCGAGTCACGATCACCGCCCTGGCGCCCGCCTCGCACAACCGCTGTGCCGCGGCGCGCAGCTGCGCAGGCTGGGACACCGGGCCGCTCACATACTCCGCGAGCTCCCAGTCGTTGAGCTTCACCAAATCGGGTTGGCCACGCAATGCGCTGTCCAGCCGCGGCGTGGAGAGATCGACCAGCGTGCGACACCCGCTCGCACGCACGTCGGCGATCAGATCCCCATATACCTCCAATGGCAGCGCTTCGGCGGGCATCGGGTTGGTGAGCACCAGCCAACCGGCGGCGATCGCCTCCGCACAGGTGATCGAAAAGAGCTCGTCGAGCTCGTGCCGAGACGGCGGGTCACTCAGCGTGCAACTGAGCAACTGGCGCTCACCGGAGCGACGATCGGTCACATAGCAGCCGCTCGCGGCCGCCGTGGCGACGAGGCGCCGCTGCCCGCCGAGACGCTCCAGCAGCCCGCCGAGCAACGCGCCGCTCTCCCCGCCCAGAAACCCACACAGCAGCGGCTCCACGCCCAGGCAGGCAGCCATGCGCGCCACCCATACTCCCTGCCCACCCGCATGGAAGTGAACCTGCTCGCGTCCAGCTCCCTCCCGCTCAAGCGTCACCGTGAGCAGCGGGTGGGGCGCAAAGACCGCCACGCGTTGACGGGGCTGCTCCAAGCCGTCCACGACTCTCAACGGGCCGCGGAACCACGGGCCGCGGAACCACGGGCCGCAGAGCCACGGGCCGCGGAACTACGCTCGCGCTCCCGTCGCAGCCGGCGTACCTCCTCCAGCAGGCCACGGTTCTCGACACGCAGCGCCGCCGATTGACGGCGTGCACTCGCGAGCTCCTCGGCGAAGATCGGGAGGATGCCGCGAAGGTGCTGCAGACGGTTGAGCAGATGCTCGCGATCGATCGCCTCGGCCGCCGCGTGCGCCCCGCTACGCGGCCCGTTGCCGGCCCCCAAGCCACGCGGGCCACGCGGGCCCTGCCGCGAGGACCGCGCGATCTCCGTTACGGATCCCGTGGATCCTTCTGGCCGGTTGCTCATCGAGAGACATTGTTGCGGCCCCCCGCTAGATGGTTCATCCGCGTTTTCTGGCATAGCCGCTCAGTGGTCCCTACGGAAGACCTGAAGACCATCGGCACGGCCTGTGAGCCGCGGCGGCGGCACGTGCCTCATGGTCCGGCGGCGGTGACTCCCAAAGAAAACCCGCATTTGCGGGTTTCTTTGATGGGCGAAACTTCTCTGTGCGCAAACCAGATTCGTGTGTCGGCAGAGCCGCTCGGTCTCGGCTGACTTACGACGGGCGCCTGCCCTTCAGGTGCGTGCCGACGTGCTCGTGTGGCGTCGGCCGGCTATTCGTCGAGTTCGTGCCAGCTCGTGACGGACTGATCGCTCTCTTCGAGACGATCGACTGGCTGGCGCGGGAAGGGCGACGCAAGCCTATGCTCTGGCAGGTTGCTCTCTGGCCCAAGTCGGACGGGCTCCGCTTTGGTGGCAGGATCATCACGATGACTGGGCCGAGAATCGGAGCTGGGCTCCTATGGTTCGATCATGGCTTGGCGACTGTAGGGTCGTCCTGCTGGTCGTGGTTCATCGGGCCAAATGATTCTGGCGTCTTTGGGGCCGAGCCGTTAGACCTAGCGTGCTCGACCTCGCTCAGGGCGTGCTCGACCGCGGCCTTCTCGGCCGGATCGAGCGGGTAGCCCAACATCACGGCGGGTCGTGCGAATGGGCTGTCGTCAGTCATCTTGCGAATGTGTTCGAGGATTGCCTGGGTCCTGGCTGAGCGGCACCATGTCCATGGTTGGCCTCGGAAACGGCGATGCCGGTCCATCCGCAGGCTTGGTCTCTGGGGGAGCGGGTGCCGGGGGCCCGGCATTTGAAGGTGCCTGGCCACTGCGTGGGGATGGTGTGGTGCTCTCGTCGCTCATCTTCGCTCGCTATCGCCCTTTGCTTCCTTCTCGACCAAGTCCATGTGCGGAGCGGCGAAGGGGGACGGCTCGGCGACCGGCGGCTGCGGTTCGTTCTCCGTGGGTGCACTTGGCGCGGCCGGTTCTGGTGCAGATGGCTGTTCCTGGCTGGATGGTTCGTCCGGCATGCGGCACCCCGATCAACTTGGCATCGTGAAGTCCGAGTAGAAACCCGAGTATAGAGATGCAGGCCAATCCCACAAGGAGCAGCCTGTAGCCCCAATGCAGCCCGGCGGCCTTCGATCCCGCACGCGAGCGCTCGATGACGAGGGCGTCGATCAACCCACGCATGACGCTGCCCTGATTCATCACCTTCGGCCTGTAGATGTACTCCGGCAGCGGGTACTTTTCGACCTCCGCTATGCCAAGGCTGGCAGACTCGCGCGGACGCAGCACCTTGGTAACCACGACCACAACGCTGCCGACCAACGACGCGAGCGCACCGGCGAAGAGACCAACAGCTATGCCCTTCCACGGGGCGCCCCAGTCTGCGGTGAGGGCATCGTTGCCGAGCGTGGTGCTCAGCGACACGACAATCCCCACGAACCCGGCGAGACCGACACCGCGTGTGTTGAAGCTCTGATCGCGCGAGTTCTCCTCCTCCAAGAGGTGCCGAACCGTCTCCACCAGCGCATCGACCGTCGCCTCCGTTTTAGGATCAAGAAGCTCCGCCGGCGGAGAAGGCATGGCGGCTGCGGGCCCCGTCGCGGAACCTGCCCTACCAGGCGGGCGGATGCCTTGAGGCTGCCGGGGCTTGGGTTCGGAGCGCTCGTCGTTCATCGCGCTGAGGCTACGACCAAGTGCGGATGGTTGACGACGGCCGTTGCTTCAGACTGTCTCGCTACAGCCTTCTGTTGGGTCGAATGATGTCGAGATGAGCTACTCGCTCCCTTATGAGGCGTGACGGGATAGGCGCTCGGCTCGGATGCTTTCCGCCTCGTCCGCCCCAGCCATCAGCCTTGCCCGCTCAGTCGCGTGGAAAAGCGTTATCTCGATCAGCGACACGGTGCCGGTTAGTGTCCACGCACAAAGCAGCGTTGGAATGGCTACTGCGAAGGCGGTGGCCCAGACGCCAAGTGCGGGAAGCGCCAGCGCAGCAATGATGCCAAGTAGCCCGGCGGTTGCGGCGACCACGCCGATCACGATGTAAGGCATGAGAGCTGAGCGGAACCCACCCGCCAGCTCCAGCACACGTCGGTAGGTGCCATCGTAGAAGGTCGTAAAGACTGCGAGAGCACCGAACACCGTTGCGGTCATCGCCACGCCGATAGCGGCCTCTGTAATCAAGATCGGCACAGCCGCTTGTCGCACCGCAGCAACAAATGCCAGTCCAAAGCCGACACCGCCAAAACCGACCGCTACGATGAAGTCCCATGAGACGAAAGTGTTGCGTCCGTAATTCTTGAGCCAATTACGTGCGACATTTGCCGTGGTCATTGGTCATCATCCTTCTCGGATGCGCCTGGCTCTACGACATCACCAAGTTGCTCGCGGAGCTTTGCAGTCGGGACCTCGCGCGTAGCTGGGTCCGCTTCGACCTCGCGTTGCTCTGCCGCAGCTTCCTGGTCGGAGCCCCATTGCACTGGCTTGTCTTCACGCTCGCCGGTCGCCGAGTAGTTGCCGTATTTACTTGCATGGTCTATCGCTTCGCGGATAAAGGGCTCATTGACATCGAGTCCGTCAAGCGCATCGGCGTCGGCCTTCCATGCGAGCTCTGCCATTCGCGCATTGGCCCCCTCGATCAAGCGTCTGACGTTCTCTCGATCTGCGTAATGCGGATTCGGGCGCTCGACGCGCACCCGCAAACCGAGCACGCGATCGACAGTCTCAATCCATTCGTCAAAAGTGACAGTTTCAAGCTCTTGAGAAACGCGCCAGCGGTCTTCGGGCGATGCCTCGTTCATCAATGCTTGGAGCGCGCCAGTGAATGACTTGACGCGGATCAGTCCGGGTCGCAATTGGAACGCCACACGTAGCTCACGGGGATCAATAGCAAATGGCGACGTCAAGCCCGACGTGAGATGCGCCTCGGAGAAGTCTTGGCGCTCAACGTCCCAGAGCTCGGCGATGCTGCTTGCCTCAAAGCCGATCCGCCCAACGATCGACGTGCCCTCTTGATGGTGTTGGCCCATGTACCACGCGCGCTTGTGGCGTTCTACGCGCGTTCCAGGTACGAGAGCGCTTTCTAGCGCCTCTACTGGCTCGACGGTGGCATGGAGCGTCAGCGGCTCGATTCTGGCGAAGGCTATCCGGCCAGCTCGCGGTCCCTCAATCTGCTCGACATCGAGCTCGAGATCATCGTCATCGTCGTCAGGCATGGCGTCATGCTACGCCCGACCCCCGACCCCTGGACAGCCACCCTCGCTCGGAACGAAGTTGCATGACACGGACAAGCTCATCGTCGAGGCCTGCCAGGTCTGCTCGGGTGAGAGGCCGCGGGCCTGGTAGAAGTGGAACTCCTCGCGGTCGCGGTAACGGGGTTCAGAAGCGTCCATGTCTGCGAGGATGCCAGTGAGCTCGGACCCTGGCGCTGCCTTGACCGCGCAACCGCAGTTGCGATGCGGGGCGGGCCGATGGCGAAGGAGCGGCGGCGCGACCGCGCTACGGCGTGGCTGCGCTCTGAGCGTCTGTGTTCTTCTCGGCCTCGCTCGGCGCTGGCACCGTGTAGCCGACGGCCTCACGACACCGGAGGAAGTAGTTTGTTCTCGCGGCGTTCCAGCGCGCCCACCAGTCCTCGTCGCGCCGCTCAGCGTCGCTCATGGCCTCCGTAAGCTGGCCGAGAGCCGGAAGGAGGCTGGGAGGCGCAAGCACCATCGCTGCGCTCAACGCTCTCGACATCGCGGCCGTCAGGTCATCGAGGTGGGGGTCCAGCAGTCGGCGGCGCCACAGTCCAATCGCGTGGTCGAACTGAGGAGCGTGTGTTGATATCGCCTCGTTGATGGCTCGGCTCGCCTTCCCCGGTTCGGGCTCGACCCTGAGTCGCTGATCGACACGCGATACGACGTCTCCAAGGTCAATAAGCACGCGCCGCAACTCGGTCTGACGTGCGTCGGCTGCTTGAGCGCGGTTGATTATGTAGTTGGACGCGGCGACTATCACGCCGCCTGCCACCGCGCTGCCCCCGGCGATGATCGCTGTAGCTTCTGCACTGACCATTTTCGCCACGCTAGGACCGACATCGGACAGTCCTCGATCGCCAGCTTCTATCAGCCAGCGATGATCTTCAGGATCTCGACGAGCACGCCGCCGCCGGCCGCGATCAGGGCCGCGATGATGAGAGGGTCTGTCGAGTGTTTGGGTGGCTCCATACGCTTCACGCATACTTCACGAACTCTTGATAGAGTAGCAGGAAGTCCTTAGGCTAGGGCGTGCCGGAAACTTCCTCTTGAATAGGAGCCAGCAAATGACTACCGATGTCGCATATGTTCCAGTGCCTACGCAGTGGCTCAGCGAGATTTACAAGCGGCTCGCTGAGCTCTCCAGCACCCCAGCGGCCGAGGCTGACGCTGCTGCACTTGCAGAGTCCGTAGCCGTTCTTGACCGCAGCTTGGTGCGGCGGATGTACGACGAGAGCGAAAAACAACATCGACGACTGATGCTCTTGATGGCCGAACATCCCGATGAGTGGCGCTACTCAAGCGAGATCGCCGCTGATCTCGAACTAGAACATGGAGCCCGAGGACTGGCCGGTATGCTCGGCGCGTTTGGCCGCCGGGCGAAGCATCGCTACGGCGAACAGAAGCCCTGGCGCTCCGAATGGGATTCAGGGCGCGAGGAAGCTCGTCATCTCATGCCAGCTGACGTTGCCCAGACGATTCGAGAACTGGCGCAAGCAACGTAGAGGCCGCGGTTCTCCTCAGCCCGGCTGGTCGTCGAGCATAAAGCCCCAGTCGTTGAAGTCGAGCAGAAAGCCACGCGCTCGTTTGACAGTCTGGGTCGCCGAAGTCGAACCAGAGCGCGCGAGGAAATCCCGAGTAGTCGGCCGTGTGGCTGCACCTTGGCGTTCGACGCCCAGAGCGGTCCATGAGCATGGTCGAGTTTTTCCGCCGCGGGCTCTGCTCTGATCGCCGGCAAGCCCAAAAACCGATGCGGCCGGGCGGGTGTTAGCGCACCCGCCCGGCCTTGACACAGGAGAGTGACCTCCCATGCTCGATCAACGTAGCTCACTGGAATCCGAAGCGCACGCCTGCCTCGATCATGCCGTCCTGCGCTGATCCTCAACACAGGCCGGCCGCTCTCAGAAGCCGAGATCGCCCGTGCGATCGACGTACCCGGCCACGTACCCGACAGCCTCAAGCGCCTACGCAGGGTCGGCCTCATTCACCGTTGGAACGACCTGGCGACACCCTCACACCCCGCCGCCCGCTTGCACGCGATCACACACAGCAATGGCGAGGACGGCGCCGGCACCGCGGATTGCCGGCGCGAGCACGCCGTCCTCGAAGTTCTGCTGCGAAGCGCCAGCGACGGCGAGCGGCCACTGTCCGCAGAGCAGCTTCACGACGCGCTCAACGCCGGGAAGCGCAAGCAGCAGGCAAGGATCAATGCCGCGCTGGACCGGCTGGATGCTGCCGGGCTCATCGAACGCCGCGGCGGCCAGTCGATCGCCGCGGAGGTCGCCATGCACTTCGAGCACCTGATGACGCCTGGCGAGAGTGCAGGGCAAGGTGCGATATGACGCGACGCGCGAGCATACGAACGCCCGCAGCGCGAGCACGCGGCCCGAGACGCGAGCTGCGCCGGTTTCAGCCCGTCTCCGATGCCATCGTGCTCGCCGCGACCGAGCGCGCCGAACGCCACCACCGCGGACCCGCCGACGGCGTGACGCTCGCCGAGGTCATCGAACACCTGGGGTTCGCCCGCGTCGGCTGGACCACACGCAGCCTGCGCCCACAGATCGACGCCTTCCTCGCGGCCGGCGCACTCGTGCCGTTCCGTTGCTTCGGGATCGACTTCCTAAAGATGAGCGCCAACGGAAGACGGCGACTCGCGCGGGCACGCCACGCTGGCGGGATCGCTCTGCCGGAGTCCCCGCAGCACCGGGCATGGCGGCACGCGCACCAGCAGGCCACGGAGCAAATCGGGGAGATGCGCCAGCTCTTTCGAGAAACGCTCGATGAAGCCGACCGGCTGCTCAGCGCCGAGCAAACCGACTCCGATGCCTGGTACGCCCTCGCGCCCCGACTGCACACGACCTGCCGGCAACTGGGCTCGGTCACACACTGCCTGCGGGAGTGGCCCGAGCCCGACGACAACCACCCCGACCACGACACCCTCCCCACACGCGGCGACCACCGCATCAGCCGGCGCATCGTCGGCTTCTGGAAGGACGCGGCCGAGCTGGACGGGCAGTATCCCAGGCAGCTAACGCAGGGATAGCTCATCCGCTCCACCGAGCGGGAGCCCACGCGCACCGCGGTCGGCGAGCGGGCGCCGGACCACTGGCAAGCAACACGCAAGGCACACGCACATGACACGCAAGTCGCGCGCAATCCGCAGGTAAGCCCTTTCGACCTGTACCGCAAGCGGGGCAAAATGCACTTTTAATTAATGGGAACCTCGGATGGTTGGCCGTCTGGACGGCTGTCACGTGCGGCTCCCCGATTCGCCTGTCTGTGTGCAGGGTCTTCTCGCTCGGCTGAAAAAGCTATGGATGAACGTATACGTCGTGATGATGGCGTGCGCCTCGCTGCACCCCGCGTGCAACGGCTCTCGGCTGAGATGGAGCGCGAGGCGACGAGGCTGCTCGCAGCGCTGCTGGCCGACGCCGTAGCCCGCCGCAAGGCCGGGCAGGGTGCCGTGCCGATCCGTCCTCCGGCCGGCCCTCCGATTGCTCCTCCAATCGGTCCTCCGGTTAAGCGCGGAGGCCCCGCGAGCGCACGAAACCCCAGCAAACAAGCCGGATTGGCGGCTTGAAGACCACCCCGACAATAGAGGAGATTAGTTAGAAGTTGAAAGAGATCATCCGTCCAAGACGGCTCGGGAATGAGGATGTGTTGCGGCTCGCGTCGCATCTGACCGAGCGTGACCGCTGGATCGCCAAGGACTGCTTCGAGTTCCGCGTGCTGACGAGCAGCCAGATCACACGCCTGCACTTCACCGGCACAAGAACCGCGTCCGCTCGCCTGAACGTGCTGTATCGCCTGCGTGTGCTCGACCGCTTCCGCCCATCCTTGCCGATGGGGCAAGGCACCGCTCCGTCTCACTGGATTCTCGATGAGGCAGGCGCACTGATCGTCGCCGACCACCTGAACATCGAGCGCTCAAAGCTCGGCTGGCAACACTCCGTCGCGGCAGGTGTCGCCACGAGTCAGAAGCTCGCCCATCACGTCGAGGTCAACGAGTTCTTCACCCGTCTCGCGGTCGAGGCGAACGCCTGCGGTGGCGCGTTGTCGGAGTGGTATGGCGAGCGGACCTGCCACCACCTGTTCGCCGGGATCCTCGTCGCCGACGGCTACGGCGTGCTCAACCTCCCCGGCCGCGCCCCCATGTGCTTCCTGGTCGAGCTTGACCGCGGCACCGAGCCAACCAAACAGCTTCACAAGAAGGCGCAGGACTACGAGCAGCACCTGTACCGCAGCGCCCTGAGACGGCGCGACCCGTTCGTGCTGGTGCTCGTCCCGAGCGCCGCACGCGCGCGCACGGTCAGCGCCGCTGTCGCCAACAGCACCGCGCCGATCGCCGTGGCCGTGTGGAGCCAGGGCAGCACGGGCTCGACGCTCGCGGTCGTGACCGACGCCAAGAACGGTCTCCAGCAGGCCCGGCCAACGCTGGCGGATGAGGGGTTGAGATCGGCCGACGGTTCTGCTCTTTTCGACCACCCACGAGACCCCGACCGTGAGCTGGAGCCGATGCCATGACCCGCACTTGCCTGTACACCCGCATCTCGACCGACGAGGAGAACCAGCCAACCTCCCTCGCATCCCAGCACGAACGGCTGGAGGCGTTCTGCAAGGTGCAGGAGGACTGGCGGATCATCGCCCACCACGAAGACCGCGCCACCGGCACCAAGCTCGACCGGCCCGGACTGCAAGCAGCACTCGACCTCGCCCGGCAAGGCCGTATCGACCAGCTCCTCGTCTACCGCATAGACCGGCTATCGCGCAAGGTGCGCCAGCTCGCCGGGATCGCCGAGGAACTCGACAACCTCGGCGTGACCCTGCGCTCCGCCACCGAGCCATTCGACACCGGCTCGGCGGCGGGACGGATGATGCTGCAAATGCTCGGCGTGTTCGCGGAGTTTGAGCACGCCACGATCGTTGACCGCGTGACCAGCGGTATCGAGCGGCGCGCCAGGGAAGGCCGCTGGCCGAACGGACGCATCCCCTTCGGCTACACCCGCAACGACCGCAAGGAGCTTGTTCCCGACGAGCGCACCGCCCCGGTCATCCGGCGCATCTTCAAGTGGTACGCCACCGGAAGGCTCGGCGGCGCTGCCATCGCCCGCCGCCTCGACTCAGAACACGCGCCCGCGCCACCGCGCGGCTGGCAGCCAGCGGTCGTGCTGTGGATTCTCGCCAACGAGGCGTATGTCGGGCGGGTTCACTGGCGCGAGCAGACCTTCCCCGGAATCCACGAGCCGCTGACCGACCAAGACACCTTCGACCGGGCGCAGGCATTATTGAAAGAGCGCGGCGAGGACTGGGCGCTGCGCGCCTCAAACCGCGCTGACTTCCTGCTCTCCGGCCTGTTGCGCTGTGGGCGCTGCCGCCGCGCCTACGTCGGCATGTCCGCGAAGGGCAACGGCGGCACCTACCACTACTACGCCTGCTCCGGGCGGCAGAAGCTCGGCCGCAAGGGCTGCGACGGCGAGCGGCTACCCAAGGACAAGCTGGAGACGGCGATCCTCGACCAGCTCACCGGGCTCTACCGGCACGGAAGCCTCATCCGCGATGCGATCGAGCAAGCCGCCAAAAGCAGCGAGACCGACCGCGCACAGCTTGCCGAACAGCGCGTTTCGCTCGTCAAGGAGATCGCCCGCGCCGAGCGCGCGATCGAGCGCTACCAAGACGCCTTCGAGAACGGTGACCTGAACCCCGCGCGCTTCAAGGAGCGGTTGTCCGCCCTGGACACGCGCCTGGACGCCCTCCAAGCCCAAGACCAAGCACTCGCACGCGAACTCGCCGCAGACGCGCCCACAACGCCCGACACGACAGCGCTCCACGCGGTCGCCGACCAGCTTGCGCAGGTCATCGCCACAGGCGATATCGACCAGACCAAGGCGCTGCTGCGCATCCTCGTCGCCGACCTGCGCATCAACAGCCGCGCCGAAATCCTGCCCACCTATCGCGTCGGTGCGCCCACGGTTTGCGCACAGACAAGTTCAGTGGGCGATACTGGGCTCGAACCAGTGACCTCCGCCTTGTCGAGGCGGCGCTCTCCCAGCTGAGCTAATCGCCCTGGGATCGGGCTGCAAGCGTATCAACGGCCAGCAGCGGATCGATGTCCCGGGCAAGCTCTACGGATCCCGTGGCGCCTCGCGGGCCGCACACGCCCGCGATAGCTTTCGAAGGAAGAATCAACTCAACAAGCATCAGTGAGACGCCGCGGTGGCACTGGAGCGAAGCGAGCTGGCGCTGGCAGCCAGATGGTCGTGCACGAAGCGCACCACCGTGGCGCCCTCAGCGACCGCGGTTGCGCAGCGCTTGATCGACCCGGCGCGCACGTCCCCAGCCGCGTAGACGCCGGGCACGCTGGTCTCGTGCAGACCGGCCGCCGCGACATCCGCGCCGGTGAGGATGAATCCGTGTGTGTCGCGCGCGACCACATCGCCGAGCCAATCGGTGCAGGGGTCGGCGCCCAGGAAGAGAAACAGGAAGGAGAACGGCAGGTTGGCGCCGTCGGTCAGCTTGACGGCCTCCAGCTGGCCCCCCTCCCCGTGCAGTTCGGCGATTTCGGCGCGGTCACGGACCGCCACCCCGTAACGCTCCAGATCGTTGATCAGATACTGCGACATCGTCTCGCTCAAGGCTTTGCGGCGGTGCAGGAGCGTAACCAGAGCGCCGCCGCGCGCCAGCCAGATGGCGGCCTGACCGGCGGAGTTGCCGCCGCCCACCACCCCGACGCGCTGTCCCCCGCAGATCTGGCCCTCAAGCGGGCCGGCGGCATAGAAGACGCTGAGCCCCTCGTAACGATCGAGGTCGGCCACCGGCAGGCGCCGGTACTGAGCGCCGGTGGCGAGCAGCACTGTTCGGGCCGCGATCTGGTTGCCATCTTCGAGCTTGACGACGTGCCGTCCATTACCTGGTTGCAGCTGCTGAGCGCGGTAGGGCGTGGCGACGCGGGCGCCGAACTTCCGCGCCTGGACGATCGCGCGGCTGGTCAATTCGGTGCCGCTGATCCCCGCGGGAAAGCCGAGATAGTTCTCGATCCTGCGCGAGGTGCCAGCCTGGCCACCGAGCACGGTGCTCTCCAGCACCAGCGTGTCCAGCCCCTCCGAGGCGCCGTACACGGCCGCACCGAGGCCAGCCGGTCCGCCTCCAAGAATCAGCAGGTCGACCTCTTCGCGCGGCGCCAGCTCGCGTCCAATGCCCAGCGCCCGCGAGAGCTCGCCGTTGCTGGGGTTCCACAGCTCCATGCCTCCGGGCAGTCGCACCAACGGCATCTCTGGGGAGTCGGGCGCATCGACCGCGGCGGCTGCATCGACCGAGGCGGCCGTTGGTTCGCTCTCGGCGGGATCGACCCACGAATGGGGAAGCCGCTGGACCCGGGCGAAGTCAAGCAGCCGCCGCGTGTGCGGCGAGTCGAGCGGACCGACGATCTCGAATCCGACCCCCTGAAGCTGCTGCAGCAGCTCGCGGCGCTCGACGAAGGCGCTGAGCAGCAGGTCGGCGAGCGCGCCGTCCTCGAACAGCAGCTGCCTGAGAACTTCGCGGTCGACCGCGATATACCGCAGCGGCTCGGTGACCACGGCCGTGAGGAACACAGTCTGCCCGGAGAGGAGGTTCATCTCCCCCACGAAGCCGCAGGCGCCATGACGAACGAGCTCCTGCCCCGCGGCGTCGGTCACCGCAACCTCGCCCGCGACGATCGCGACAAAGGGATAGCTGCGGTCGCCGATTTCAAACAGCTTCTCCCCCACCTCCGCGGTCCGCTCCTCGCCGTGGTTGGCGAGCATCGCAAGCTGCGAGCTCGACAGCACTCGACTCACCGGGTCGGCCATCCGATCAGCCCAGCGGGGACGGCGGGATGCGCGTCTGGCCCCGCACGCCTTCGATCAGCAGCGCGACCTCATCCGCGAAGCACCACGACCAGGTCTCGCCGGGCTCCAGCGAACGGATCAGGGGGTGTTCGCTGCTGTGCGCGTGCGCGCGGGCATGGCGATTGGGGGAGTCATCGCAGCAGCCGACCTTGCCGCACTCCAGGCAGATACGCAGATGCAGCCATGGATCGCCGCTGGCCAAGCACTCCTCGCAGCCCGCCACCGACTCGGGCAGCTGGGTGATCGCAACGCGATCGAGATGGTCGCACGATGGCATATCTGAAAGCCAAGCTTAGAAGCTCGCGCCACGGTATGAGAATCTCAGGCGTTGGTGTCGGCGATACCGGGCGGCACGACTTCGCCGCGGTCGATCTTCTCCGAGAGGCGCTGTTTGGCGACGAGAGCACCCTCGTCCAGGGCTCCGGAGCCCGCCGCGTAGGAGATCGCGTCGCCACCGGCGCCGCGCAGGATGTAGGCGCAGCCGACCGCGATCAGCGCACCGGCGAGCGGCCCCAGCACGTACACCCAGTAGCTTGAGAAGTCGCCGCTCACCAGCGCCGGGCCGAACGAGCGCGCGGGGTTCATCGAGGTGCCGCTCACAGGCGCCGACCAGAGGCCGGCGAGCGCGATGTACCCGCCGACGCCCAGCGCGGCGATCGCGCCCACGTTCTGGGCCGCCGAGGCGGTCCCGAGGATCACGCTGACGAGCGTGGCGGTGAGGACGATCTCCATCAACAGCGCCTGCCAGTCGGCGTAGCCCGGGCCGGGCAGGGTCGCGCCGAGGTGCTGGATGTTGCCGAACACCGCGTACAGGAACAGGCATGCAAGCGTGGCGCCAACCAACTGCACGATGATGTATCCGGGAACGCGCTTCCAGGGGAAGTCCCCGCGCAGGGCGAACGCCAGCGAGACCGCCGGGTTCAGGTGGGCGCCCGAAACGGCGCCCATGAACAGGATGATCGCCATCACCATCAGCCCCGGCGCCACCACGGCCGCCGCGAGGCTGATCTGGCCCTCGCCGTGGAGGATCCCTCCACCCGCGGCCACCAGCACCAGCATGAAGGTGCCCAGCAGCTCGGAGAACAGCCTGCGCCACTCGCGCCGGGGGTCATCGAACTGCTCCCTGCTGCCGAACTCCAACGCGAGCAGATGCCGGCTGCGCGGGCCCAGCAGTCCCAGGCCGGGACCGTGACCGGAAGGGAGCATCTCGTCATCAGGCCGTGCGGACGTGCCCATGCATAATAGAGCGCCACAACAACAACCCGGGAGCCCCGTCGATGACTCAAGAGCTGTGGACCGCGATGGATCGCTACATCTGCGAGCGCCTGCTCGCCGATGACCCGGCGCTCGACGCCGCCCTGGAGGCCAGCCGGGCCGCCGGCCTGCCCCCGATCGCGGTCACCCCGGCGCAGGGCAAGCTGCTGGAGTTGCTGGTGCGCATTCACGGCGCGCGCCGCATCCTGGAGTTGGGCACCCTTGGTGGCTACAGCACCATCTGGCTGGCGCGCGGGCTGCCGCCGGATGGCGGCATCGTGACGCTCGAGCTCGACCCCCACCACGCGGAGGTGGCACGGGCCAACCTGGAGAGGGCCGGCGTGAGCGAGATGGTGCAGCTGCGCGTGGGCGTCGCGCTGCAAACGCTGCCCGAACTGTTCGCCGAGGGCGCCGGCCCGTTCGATTTGATCTTCATCGACGCCGACAAGCGCAACTACCCCGGGTATCTGGAGTGGTCGCTGAAGCTGGCCCGTCCCGGGAGCGTGATCATCGGCGACAACGTGGTGCGCGACGGTGTAATCCTCGACCCCGACGGCTACGACCCGCGGCTTGGCGAGGGCGGCGTGCAGGAGGTGCGCCGCTTCTACGATCTGCTCGCCGCCGAGCCCCGGGTGAGCGCGACGGCGATCCAGACGGTGGGCGAAAAGGGCCACGACGGCTTTGCGATCGCACTGGTGGGCGAGGGCGCCGGCAACGACGCGCCTTGATCGACTGAGGCCGACAGTGCGAATCCCGTTGCGGCTGGCAGACACCCAACGGGGACCGTTGCGGCTGCTGCTGGCCCCCGCGGGGCCGCTCATGGCGTGGCTGGAGCGACTGGCGGCGATCCAGGCGGTGGATCGTGGCGTGGCGCTCGGAGCGCTTGCCTTCAGCTCGCTGTTTCCGCTGCTGATCGTCTACAGCACGGTGGTGCCGGTAACCGACGCGCACGACTTCGCCGCGGCGATCGTCAAGCGACTGGGGCTCTCCGGCGCGGCCGCGCAGAGCATGCGCGAAGTGTTTGCCCCCTCCCCGACGGTCGCCCACAGCGTGACCGCGATCGGCTTCGTGCTGGTGGTGTTTTCGGCGCTGTCGCTGGCGCGCGCCCTGCAGCGGATGTACGAGCTCTCCTACGAGCTGCCCGCGGCCGGCATTCGCGGCACGCCGTGGCATCTGCTGTGGATCGCGATGATCCCGGTTTACCTCACCGTGCGGCCCCTGGTGTCCGGGATCGCCGGCGGCTGGTGGCATGTCGTCGGGTCGCTGCTGGTGGGGGTGGTGGCGTGGCTGGCGACGCCGTATGTGCTGCTGGGGCGGCGCCTGCAGTGGCGGGAACTGCTCCCCGGCGCGGCGCTGGCGGCACTCGGGATGACCGCGCTGATGGCCTTCTCGGTGGTGTATCTCCCCCACTCGCTGGGCGCTTCGGCGAAGCAGTTCGGCACGATCGGCGTCGCCTTCGCGCTGCTGAGCTGGCTGGTGCTGGCCGGCTTCGTGCTCGTCGGCAGCGCCGCTGGCGGGGCGGTCGCGCGGCGGCTGCTCAATGAGCGCGGTTAGGGCGCCGTGGGAGGGCGCCGCTGACGCTCGCCCCGTGCTCATGGCGTGATCGCGCTGACGCTCGCCCCGTGCTCATGGCGTGATCGCGCTAACGCTCGCCCCGTGCTCATGGCGTGATCGCGCTGACGCTCGCCCCGTGCTCATGGCGTGATCGCGCTAACGCTCGTCCTCGCGGCGATAGCCAAGACGCGCGGAGACGCGATCGGCGGTGGAGATCAGATGCGGACCCAAACGCTCCACCAGCTGTTTCAAGGTGATCAGCGAGCTGTGCGCCTGCATGCTCACCGAGGCGATCACCTCACCCGTCTGCCCGCGCACCGGCGCCGCGATCTCATACACCTCGGGCGCCAGCTCCTCCTCGCTGACGACCAGCGCCTCGCCTTCGATCCGCGTCAGCTCCTCGCGCAGCTCGTGCTTGGCGGTGATCGTGCCTGAGCCCCGCCGCTCGAGCGTGAGCTCCGCCAGCAGCTGGCGCCGTTGCGGCTCGGGCAGGCTGGCCAGCAACAGCTTGCCCATTGCACAACAGTGCGGCGGCAGGTGCGAGCCGGCACTCAGGTCGAGGTCGATCGGAACCTGCCCACGGCGGGTGGCGCGAACGCGGTCGAGGTACATAAGCTCCGCGCCATCCAGCATGCCGATCGCAAGCGTGTAGGGGGCGCGTCTGCTCAGCTCCCGCAGTGGCGCTTGCGCGTGCTCGCGCAGGCCGGTTGAGCTGAGCGCCGACATCCCCAGCTCGGTCACCGCCAACCCGAGCCGGTACTTGCGGCGCGAACCCTGCACCAGATACCCCAGCGCGGTCAACGTGAGCACGTAGCGGTGCGTGGTGCTGCGGCTCATCCCGAGCTCCTCGGCGAGCTCGGCAATCCCCCACACCGGATGCTCCGGGGTGAAGCACTCAAGAATCGCCAGCCCGCGCTCCAGCGACTGCGAGTAGCGCGGCTCCAGTAGGTGGGGAACCGGCTCGCGCCAGCCGGGGTCCGACATCTCTCCGGGTCTCGCCGGGGGCCTGTTCACGCGTGGCATCGGTTCATCAACCTTGCCGAGGCCGATGCCATCCGGCGCTCGCCGTGGCGCTCACGGTGCCAACTTGCTCGGCGGCCAGCTCGAGCGGCGGGGCACCCCGCTCGCTCAAGCCGACCGCTCCCGGATAGCCGACCCCCGTGGCCTCATAGCAGTGATCTTTACGCATACGGCCGCCACGGATAACTCAACTTGTTTTCATAAAACAAGATGTGCGCAGACAAAAAGCGGCGGAGGCCTTCGTTTTCCACCCCGGACTCACACGGAAGCGCGCACCAACGGCGACCGCCGTGGAGCCCAAGGCGGCGAGAACTACTCGTCGCGCTGGGAATAAAACATCCGCCAGAGCCGCAGCACCGGCAGCAGCAGTCTCGGCAGCGAGCCGCCGGCGGCGGCAAGGCGGCGCGTACTGGCGCGCAGTTGCGGCGTGCGCGAGCTGTCCTTCGAGAGATACATCGCGATCATGCACGCCACGATCACCGTGTGCCTGGCGCCGTCTGGCAGCGCGTGCGCACGGCGTGCCGCCTCGCGCACGATCTCACAGACACGCTCCACCGCCTCCTCGGCGCAGGGATAGTGGGCGATGTAGCTGTGCTGCGCCTCGGCGGCGTCCTGAGCCTGGTCGGCGTAGCTATCGAGCATCGTCGCCACCAGCGAGATCCACGGCAGGTAGGCGGCGCAGGTGGCACGCACGCAGCCCTCCTCGGGCTCTCCTCCCCCGGCGGCGAGCGCCAGCAGTGCGAGCACCGTCAGCCAGCCGCTGGCGGCCGCCGTGGACTCAAACCAGGCCAGCCCCTCCCAGCCGCGCGCCTCGCGCCGCGCCCACTCCCGCAGCGCCGTGTCGCGCAGTTGCGGGTCGGGCTCGTGATTGAGGCCCAGCATCCGGGCGAGGGTGGCAGCGTGGATCGCCCGCGCGCGCACACCCCCATAGTGGGGGAGCCCCGCGCAGCGCTCGCGGCAGGCCCCGACGAGCGCGCGCAGGTAGCCCCCATCCTCACGCCAGGGGTGGTGGCGGTAGTAGTCCGACATCGGCGCACCGGGGTCCAGCGCCTCGCTGAGGGCAACGTGCAGTTGGATGCCGTTGGCGGTACCCGCGTGCACGCCCCGCTCGCTCACGTTGTCCAGGAAGTCGGCCATCACCTCGAATGCGACCAGCAGCCGCAGCAGGGTGGAGCTGCGCCCGTCGGGAAGCGTCCAGAAGAGGGCCGCGCCGTCGGTGCTGGCGCGCTTGCTCCTCAGCGAGTGCAGCGCGTCGGCGCGCAGCTGCTCGTCGGGGATGCTGGCGGCCCGCCTGTGCCAGCCACGCACCTCGCAGGCGACCGCGCGCAATCCCCACAGCAGCTCGCGCGCGGTGGCGCCCGCCAGCGAGCGGAGTTGCCCCGGCGAGAGGGCGGTGGTGTGTGGATGCGAACGGGCCGTTGGATTGGATCCCTCACGCGACGCGGGCTCGGCGTTGCATCGGGCCGCGTCCGCTAGCTCGTGCTGACAGTTGTCGGACGCACACGTACCGCAAGATAACCCGGAAGCGCGAGGATCGCCACTGCCGTGGCACTGACGATCGCAAAGCTCAACACCGCCGCGAGTCCGCCGACCGAGAAGATGATCGGGAAGCCCGTGACGCTCGCCAGCGCGTGGCTCAGCAGCAACTGGCCATAGATCCCGAACAGCGCTCCCAGCGAGCATCCTGCCCCCAGCAGCAGCGCGCTCTCACACAGCAGCGCCCGCCACAGCACGCCCCGCTTGTAGCCCTGGCGCTTGATGTATGCCAGCTGCGGGCGGCGCTGCCAGATCATCGAGCCCATCGCACCCGCCATCGCGAGTACGGCGGCGATCAGCACCAGCGTGCCGATCTGCGCCAGCCGCGAGAGCGCCTGGCGCGTGGTCGCGTAGTTGGCGCGCATCCGCTGGGAGGCGGTTTCCGCGACCAGTGCGGTGTGAGGCCCCAGCGCGCGCTGAATCCGCGCGCGCACCGCCGCCGACGAGACGCCTGGCTGGATCTGCACCAGGAAGGCGCTCGCGTCGGTGCTGTCCCACGCGCGCGCGTAGTCGGCCGCGTTCAGCACAACCGCGCCGGAGGGCCAGGCGAGGTTGGTGCTGAGCGCCGCCACGCGGAGCACCATGGGGTGCGGCGCGGGCAGCGTGAAGCGCTCGCCGATCCGCAGATGGTGGGCGGCGGCGAGTGCCTGCGAGAGCACCGCCCAGCCGCCCCGGCGGATCGCGGCGCTCGCGGGCGCCAGCTCTCCCTGCACGAGCTGGCCAACCGGTATCGGGTGCGCCGCGGCGCGCGGCGGCGCGAGCACCCACACGCGACGATCCCCCCAATCCAAGAAGCCGCCGCGGTACACCCCGACGGAGCTGACACCCGGGATGCGGGAGAGTGTGCCGAGCGCGGTGGCGTTGAAGGGAATGGTCGTGAACGTGTTGGCCGCCCCCTGCGGGCTGACCCACACGGCGGCGTTGGCGTCGATCGCTCGCGCGGAGGCGTCCAGGCCGCGCAGCAGGTTGCTGCGCGCACCCTCGATCGCGACGCTGCCGAACACCGCGATGGCCCCGGTGGCGGCGATCGCGAGCGAGCGCACCCGGTTGTGGGGCGCGCGCAGTTCGACGATCGCGATGCGCGTGGACGCCGCGTAAAGCGGACGCTGCAACGCCGTGAAGGCGGCGAGGATCGCGTCGAAGGCGATCGGCAGCAGCAGCAGCAGCGCCGCCACGAGCGTGACGGCGCCGAGAATCGCCGACTGGGGCCGCGCCAGCAGGATCCCAGTGGTGAGCGCCAGGCAGCCCGCCCCCAGCGCCACGCGCAGCGCCTGCGAGCGCCGATTGCGGGGGCCGCGGGGGCGCGCGGCCCCCGGATCGGGCCCGGGCGTGGAGCGCAGGCGTGGAGTGAGGATGTCGCGCAGGGGGGCCAGCACACCGACGCCGGCGGCCAGCAGTCCCGCGCCGGCCGCCAGCGCGACGCTCTGCCAGGCGACGATCCGCTGTTCGCCGACGGCGAACGCGAATGCGAGGTAGCCGGGGTCGGTGCGGAACACGAGTATCGAGAGGGCCTCGCCGAGCGCCAGCCCCAGCAGCGTGCCGAGGACCCCGAGGACGAGCGCGTCGAACAGCAGCACCTGCACGGTCATCGTGCGCGTCGCTCCGCGGCGGCGCAGGGTTTCAACCAGGCCGCGGCGCAGGTGCGCGGTGACAAGCATGGCGTTGAACGCGAACATGAAGCCAACGAGCGCGCTGATCGCCGAGAACAGCTCCTCGCTCTGGTTGGCGGGCGCGGCGGCAGCGGCGAACAGCCGCGCGTCGATGTCGGCCGGCTCGACGTTGAGCGGCTGCCCCACGGTGAGCGCGTCGAGCTCGGCGCGCACCTGGCGCCGGCGCCCGGGCTGAGTGCTCACGAGGATGCGCGTGATCTCTCCCCGCAGGCCGGTCGCTTCCTGGGCGTATACCAGCGGCGCGATCGCCACCGGGCTGCGCACCAGCGCGCCGATGTCCCCCGCGTCGAGCTTGGCCCCCATCAGCGCCGTGAGCCGGCGCGCTCCGAGCTGCAACTGAATCGTTTGCAGCGAGTCCACGCCGATCGCCTGCGCCACGGGGGCGGGCAGCGCGAGCACGCGCAGCGTCCCCAACTGCGTGGCGGTGAAGCCCTGCAACAGTGCGCCGCCGAGGTGGGTGTAGCGGGGGTCGCTGGCGATCAGTTCCACCGTGCGCCGCCCGTGCGGGCCGGCCACGGTGGCACGCGCCTCGAGTACCGGCTCGGCGCCGTTGACGCCGGGAAGCGCAAGCACCCGGCCGAGCAGCCGCTGATCGAAGCCGTGCGGGTCGCGCGCCAGCAGCTGCAGGCTGGCGCGCCCCACGATCCCGTTGGAGAGCTGGCGGATGGACCCGTCGAGGCTGGTGGATGCCACCTGGGAGGCGAACAGCAGCGCCACGCCGACGGCGATCCCGAGGATCGCCAGCAGCTCCTGCACGAGCACCAGCCGCGCGCGCAGGCGGGCCCGGTAGATGTAGAGGATCTCCCACCTCGCCACCTCGCTCTCAGAGCTCCGGGGAGCGCAGCACCGCCGGCGCCGTGGGCAGCTGCTCGGGCCAGTACTCCCGCAGGCGCCCGTCGCGCAGCTCGTGCACGCGGTCGGCGAACGCCGCCGCCTGGGGATCGTGGGTGGCGAGCAGCACCGCGGCGCCGCGCTCGCGGCAGAGCTCGGAGAGCAGTTCGAGCACCTCGCGGCTGCGCTGCGTGTCGAGGTTGCCGGTGGGCTCGTCGGCCAGCACCAGCTTCGGCTCGGTCGAGAGCGCCTGCGCGATCAGCACCCGCTGCCGCTCACCCATCGAGAGCTGCTCGGTGTGGTGGCGCATGCGCGCGCCCAACCCAAGGCGTTCGAGCAGCGGTTCGACGCGCCGCTCGGCGTCGCGGGCATGGGTCAGCCACAGCTTCAGGGCGGCGTTCTCGATCGCCAGCGCCCCCGCCAGCAGGTCGGAGGGAGCGCCGACGATCCCCACCTCGCGCAGCCGATAGCGGGCGCCGTCGTTCTCGCTGAGCGCCGACACCTCACACCCGTCGAGCAGGACCGCGCCACTGTCGGGGCGCAACAGCGCCGCGACCAGCATCAGCAGGGTGGTCTTACCCGAGCCGCTCGGCCCGTACAGCGCCACCAGCTCACCCGAGGCGATCGTGGCGCAGACGCCGTCCACGGCGCGCACCGGCTCGCCGTCGCCGACCTGGTAGTGCTTGACGAGCTCGCGCAGCTCAAGCATCTGAGCGGGCCTTGCCGCAAGTCACTTGGCGCCCGGGCGCGCGTCACGCAGACTGGGCTGGGGGCTGCGTGGGAAGTCGATCACGTTCTCGAAGCTCGACGGACCCTCCTCGGCCGCCAGCGCAGGCGGCGGCGACATCGACGTCAGGCACCCATCGGCAAGCGAGAGCACGCGATGCGAGCAGAGTGCCGCCTCGGGATCGGAGACCGCCATCAGCACGCCGATCTCATGGTCTTCGGCGAGCGCCCGCACGAGCCGCGCCAGCTCGTACGTCTCGTGCATCCCCAGCCCGTCGAGTACGTCGTCGATAAGCAGCAGCCGTGGCGTGCCCGCGATCGCCTGCGCGATCTCCGTCAGCGCCCGCTCCCAGTCGGAGAGCTCCTCCCAGTGGCGCTCGGCGCACCGCTCGGCGCCCACCAGCTCGAGCGCCTCGAACGCGCGCGAGCGCACCTCGCGCCGGCGGCTGCGCCCGCCGATCGCCAGACGCATGGCCACGTAGTCGAGCATCTGTACCCCGAGGCCCGGGCCAAGCCGGCCGGCGAGACCGATCCGCTCGCGCAGCAGCCGCGCGTGCGCCTGATCGGAGAGGCGCTCCAAGTCGTGCTCGGCGAGCAGCACCCGACCCTCCTCCGGCGTCATCATGCCGGCGGCGATCCGCACCAGCGTGGTCTTGCCCTGGCCGCGCATCGCCACCACCGCGACGACCTCGCCGGCGGCGATCCGCAGCGTCACGTGCCGCAGCAGCCAGTGCGCGCGCTCGCCGCGGCGGTAGCGCTTGCCGACATCCTCCAAGGTGAGCAGCGAGCTCATGCCCGCGCGGCTCGTGCCGGAGCTTGAATCTGGCTGGCGGCGGCGGGGTCGCTTTCAAGGCGGTCCACCCCACTCTCCGCGACCGCCTCGGCGCCACCGCCGGCGCCGGGGCGAGCGGCGTTTTGCGTCTCGGCGCCACTGCCCGCGCCGGGGCGAGCGGCGTTTTGCGCGTCGGCTCCCATCTCTTCAAGGCGGGCGCGCAGCCGCTCCAGGCGCTTGAAGCGCATGCCCCACATCGCCGCTTCGTCGCGTAGCACCGCCTGGAGGGCAAGCTCCGACCAACGCTGCGCATCGGTGGCGGATCGTGCCGCGAGGAGCTCGGTGGCGCTGAGGCGGCCCTGCGCGGCGGCGAACATGCTCGCGCAGGCGTGTTCCTCGGCGCGGATTGCCTCGATCAGTCGCGGTAGGTCCCCGGGGGCACAGAACGCGACCTTCGCCTGCAGCTCCTCGCGTAGCGCCGGCGCTGTGGTCGAGCTGGATCGCAGCCACGCGCGGAAGTGCTCGACTCCCTGCGGCGTCGCCTCGTAGCGCTCCTCCTCGCCGCCGCAGGCGTCGTCGGGGACCGCTCGCACGAGCCCCTGGCGGGCGAGCCTGCTGAGCGCGTTGTGGCCGGTGGAGCGGGTGAATTGCGCGGAGCGGAAGCGCTCGACCAGCCGGCGGCCGAGCCGCGAGGCGCTGTCGGGCTGCTCGATCACGAGCCCCAGCACCGCCTCCCCGGCCGACAGTCCAACTGTTCGCTTGCGTGGCATTAGGCGGGCAAGGTACCGCAAATCGGGGGTTAGTGCCGCGTTTGTAGAATTATTTATATAGGCTGGTCGTTTGATAGACAGGGACGCATCAGGAACACAAGCCTTAACGGACGCTGGACCGACGCTGGGCCAACGCTGGGCCGACGCCGTACAGACAGATGTCTGTACGGCGGGAAGTGGTCCAGGCGTTGTGGCAATCTTCGGCGCCGATGCGCAACCGCGAGCCGCAACCGGTGTTAGGGGTGGACGTGCACTTGGACCGTCCCGGCGGGCATGCCCCCAAGGAGACTTCGATAGCTATGCGCGCCGTGACAGCTACGGCGGCGCTGCTGTGCGCCATGGCGCTCACCTGTCTGGCGAGCGCCACCGCTGGGGCAGCGCCCGCGCTGAGCTGGAGCGTGGCCGGGCTTCCCGGCGGGCCGGCGCTGACGGGTATTGCATGTGCCACCAACAAACTCTGCCTGGCGGTGGACGAAAGTGGCGAGGCGCTCATCAGCCTCGATCCCACCGCGGGATCAGGCTCGGGCTGGAATCGGGCGCCAATTGCCGGGGCGCTCACCGGGGTCGCGTGTGCCTCACAGAGCCTCTGCGTGGCGGTCGGCGGGGAAGGCAAGGCCTTCATCAGCGTGAACCCCACCGCGGGAGCGAGCTCGACCTGGAGAGCGAAGGAAATCGACGAAGGGCGTGCGCTGAGCTCGGTCTCATGCGCCTCCAACACCCTCTGCGTCGCCGTGGACAGTGAAGGCCGGGCGCTCGTCAGCGTCGATCCCAGCGACGGAGTTGGCTCGACGTGGAGCAGGCAGGAAATCGATGCGGGCCATGCGTTCAGCTCGGTCTCATGCGCCGCTTCGCTCTGCGTGGCGGTCGACAACGCGGGTCGAGCGCTGGCGAGCGGCAATCCGGCGGGCGGCTCGTGGCAGACGCGCCCGATCGACTCCAATCCATCGCACCTGGACCTGACCTCGGTCTCCTGCTCGCCCGCGCCTGCCGCTGTCTGCGTCGCGGCCGATGGCGGGGGCGAAGTATTTGCGAGCGGGAACCCCACCGCGTCCACGGGCACTTGGAGCGCCACGCCCGTCGATGCGTCCGGCGCCCCCGCCGGCGTTTCCTGCGCCGCGCCGGGTCTCTGCATGATCGTCGACGGTGGCGGGCGCGCATACACGGGCGACAATCCGACCGCGGCCGAACCGGCATGGGCCGAAAACGTCGAGTCCCCCCTGCAACTGACGGGGGTGTCGTGCGAGTCCGAAGGGCTGTGCGCGGCTTCGGACAGCACTGGTCATGTGCTGATCGCGCAGGTCCCCGCGCCGGCGGTCGGCACCGGCACCCCGAGCGCGGTGGCCGAAACGACGGCCACCGTCACGGGCACGGTGAACACCAACGACGCCACGCTGAGCAGCTGCCGCTTCGAATACGGCACAAGCGAAGCGTACGGTCAGAGCGCGCCCTGCGCGGCGGCGCTCGGCGCCGGCAGCGCCAACCAACCGGTGAGCGCGGCGCTGAGCGGGTTGGCGGCGAACGTCACCTACGACTATCGCCTCGTGGCGGTGAGCGCGAGTGGCGAAGCGAGGAGCGCCAACGCGACGCTCAAGACGAGCGCCCCGCCGCTGGTGCAGCCGCACCCTTCGATCGGCGGCATCCCGGCCCCCGGGCAGCGCCTGACCTGCAAATCGGGCGTCAGCGGCACGGGCGCCAGCAGCGCGACACTGAGCTACGCGTGGCTGCGCGACACCAGGGCGATCTCCGGCGCGAACGGTTCGACCTACCTCGTGGGCGGCGCCGATGTCTCACACCATCTGCAGTGCCGCGTGAGCGCCACCAACGCGGGCGGCAGCGCCAGCGCCACCAGCGCGTTTGTGACGGTGCCGGCGGGCGGGCTGGGCGCGATCTCCGAGACCCAGGTGGGGGCACCGCGCGTCGCCGGGCGCACCGTGAGCGTGCCCGTGAAGTGCTCGGCACAGGCGGCGGGGAGCTGCACGATCACGCTGCGCCTGACGGCGAGCGAGACGCTGCGCGGGCGACGCGTGATCGCGGTGGCGGCGCGACGCACCTCGCATAAGACGGTGACGGTGGGTGTGGTCACCGCGCACCTGCCGGCCGGCCAGCAGCGCACGATCACCGTCGCCCTCAACACCACCGGCAGGCGCCTGCTTGCGAGCTTTCACAAACTCAGCGTGAAGCTGTCGGTGAGGGGTACCGTGGTGGGCGCGCTCAGCGCCCAGCTGCGCAACGCCACGGTGACGCTAGGCGGTGCGGGCAAGGCCTCCGCTCGTCGCCGATGAGCACGCTCGCCAAGGCCTGCGGCCTCTGCGCGGCGACCCTGGCGCTGTTGCCCGTCGCCCAGGGCGCCGCTCGGACGACGCACCATGCGAGCGCCAAAAGGGCCAGCGGCGCGGCGACGCCGGTGGGCGTGCTGGCGCCGACCCCCTACATGGGGTGGGACACCTACTTCGCGTTCGGCTCGCACTACAACGAGGCGACAATCCTCGAGCAGGCCAGCCAGATGCGCACCAGCGGGCTGATCAAGGACGGGTATGACTACCTGTGGCTGGATGTAGGCTGGTGGCAGGGCGCCCGCAACGCGGCGGGCGAAATCACGGTGAGCCCGACCCAGTGGCCACGCGGGATGGCGTGGACGGTGCGCACACTGCACGAAGCGGGGTTGAAAGTGGGGCTGTACACCGACGCGGGCACCAACGGCTGCGGCGGCAAGGGGCAGGGCAGCTACGGCCACTACCAGCAGGACATGAACACGTTCGCGAAATGGGGCTTCGACGCGGTGAAGGTGGACTTCTGCGGGGGCATTCAACAACGCCTCACCCCGGCGAGCGCATACGGGGAACTCCACGAAGCGATCGCGCACAACTCCAGCAACCGCCCGATGCTGCTGTCGGTGTGCGACTACCTGCAGCCCGGCCAGTACGAAAGCGAAGTGCCGACGATCGAAAACTCCGCCTTCTCCTCCTACACGTTCGGGCCGAGCGTGGGCAACAGCTGGCGTACCGACACCGACGTGGGCGTGCCGGGCGACGTGCAGTTCAGCGCGGTGCTGCGCAACCTCGACGCGGACGCCGCCGCCCCGGAAGCGGCGGGCCCCGGCCACTGGAACGACCCCGACTACCTCGGCCCCGACCAGGGGATGTCGGCGGCGCAGTTCCGCACCCAGTTCAGCATGTGGGCGATGCTGGCGGCGCCGCTGATGGTCAGCGAGGACCTGATCTCAATGTCGAGCGCCACCCACACCACGCTCACCAACAGGGAAGCGATCGCGATCGACCAGGACCCCGCCGGCCAGCAGGCGCGCCTGCTCTCCGCCAGCGGCGAAGGCGAGGTGTGGGTGAAGCCGCTCGCCAACGGGACGCGCGCAGTGGCGCTGCTGAACCGCTCCTCGAAAACGCTGGAGCTCACGAGCAGCGCAGCCGAAGTGGGGATGCCGGCAGCCAATGCCTATCAGCTGCGCAACGTGTGGTCGGGCGCGGTCACCAGCACCACCGGCGCGATCGCCGCGAGCGTGCCGAGGGAATCGACGGTGCTGCTACGGGTGTCCACCGCGGCACAGGCGATCGAAGCGGTCCCCAAGCGCCAGGGTTAGTACCGGTCGGACGACCCACCGACCGCGGCGAGCTCGTCGTCGCGGCGGTAGCCCAGGCGTGCGGAGATGCGATCGGCGGTGGCGACGAGGTGCGGGCCGAGATGGTCGATCAGATCCTGCAACGAGATCATCGAGCTGTGCGCGGCCATGTTGGCGGCGGCAACCACCTCGCGCGAGTCGGAGCGGATCGGGGCGGCGATCGAATGCAGCCCCGCGGTGAGCTCCTGGTCGTTGACGGCGAGACCGTCCTCGCGGATGCGCTCAAACTCGATCGCCAGCAGGCGCCTGCTGGTGATCGTGGATGGCGTGCGGCGCTCCAGTTTGACTTCGCCGAGCAGCTCGCGCCGCTCGCTGTCGGGCAGGTGGGCGAGCAGCAGCTTGCCCATCGCGGTGCAGTAGGTCGGCAGGCGCGAGCCCAGCGCGAGACCGAGGTCGATCCGCTGCTGGCCGCGGCGGTGGGAGCGGGCACGTGCCACATAGACGATCTCGGGGCCGTCGAGCACGGCGACGTTGATCGTGTAGCCGGTGCGCCGCCGCAGCTCGTCGAGGTAGGGTTGGGCGTGCTCGCGCAGAGAGGTCGAGTTGAGCGCCGACATCCCCAGGTCGGTGACGTGCAGGCCGAGGCGGTACTTGCGCGAGGCACCCTGCTCGAGGTAGCCGAGCGCGACGAGCGTGATCACGTAGCGATGCGTGGTGGAGCGGCTCATGCCCAGCGAGTCGGCGATGTCGGCGATCCCGAGCACGGGACGGTCGGGCGTGAAACAGGCGAGAATCGCAAGCCCACGCTCCAGCGACTGCGAGTAGCGCGGCTCGCGGAGGCTGGGAACCGTCCACTCATTCTGGGGTATTGCAGTTCGCGGCATTTTGGACCCTCCCCTATTTCAAAACTCGGTCAACCAATCTCGTCAAACCAAATGTTACCCCAGACCGGGCGTTTGGAAACATCGGGTGTCTATGATGCGTATTTTGAACCACTTTTCGGCTGCGCCGAACTCGTGATCGGGCTCAATCGGGCGTGGGCGCCGGTTCGGAGGCGTTGCGCAGGTGGGCGGCGTAGGCCCTGTAGCTTTGGAATTCCTCGACCGACTGGTAGTTGGCAAAGCCGCGGCGCTGAGCCGCGTGCAGCGAGGCGGGCAGCGGGGCGCGCAGCTCGCCGGGAAGCGCCTGTTCTTCGAGCGTGACCCACAATTCCTCTTCCAGGGACCCCGACGAGCCGGCGCTGTTGAGCAGCTCCAGGCGCCCGCCGGCGGTGGAGTAGTCGTAGAGCTCGAATTCCTGGCCGGCCGGTTCGACCGCCAGCGAGCCCGCGCGCCAGTTGGAATAGAGCGCTAGCTTGCCGCGCTGGGAGCGCAGCGCCACCACGTGGCGGGGCGCGGAGGCCGCATAGGGTTCGACGGCGAACTCGGTGACGTCCTCGTCGGTGGCGTGCAGGACGAAGCGCCGCCCAGCAGCCGCGGGGCGGGCGCAGATCGCGGCGAGATCGTGCCGCGCGGCGAGGTGGCGGTAGCGCTCGTGCCGGCGCCAGTCGGAGGAGCCGCCGGCGAGCGTGAGCAGCAGCGCCACCACATCCACCGAGGAGGTGAGCTGGGTGCGCCCGAGCGCGGGCGCGGCCGTGGCGAGCCCACGGAAGTCGCGCACGTACAGCGGCACGCGGATCGCCTCCTCGTAGGCGGAGGCGCCCTTGCCGCGCATCCCGTGGGAGCCGCCGTACTCGCCGTGGTCGGAGGTGAACAGCACCACGGTGTTGGCTTGCACGGAGGGCTGGGAGGCCAGCGCGGAGAGCACCGTGCCGATCTGCGCGTCGAGGGCGCTCTGCAACATCAGATAGGTATTCATCAACCCCGTCCATGCGGTGAGCGCTTCGGGGCCGCTGAAGGGGACGGCGCCGAACGAGCGCGCGGCGGTGTCCTGCAGCGAGCGTTGCAGCTGGGGCTTGCGCTGCGCTTCGAGCGCTTCGGGCGTCTCGAAATTGCCGGGCAGCGCCGTGGCGAACGCGGGCGGAGAGCTCTCCGAAGGGATCTGTTCGGTGAAGCGATACCACCAGGCGATGTCGTGGGGATTGACGAACGACACCGTGGCGCACCACGGCTGCCCGCCCCCTTCCACACGCAGCCATTCGGCGAACTGGGCGGCGATCACCGGATCGACCGCGGCGCCCTGCCCGGGGGCGCCGTTGGGCGAAGGGTAGGTGCCGCCGGAGAAACCGTAGGGCTCAAGCGAGGCGTTGGGGTTGGGGTTCAGATGCCACTTGCCCCACCACCAGGTCGAGTAGCCGAGCTCGCGCAACAGCGTCCCCCAGGTGGGAAAGTCGGAGTCCAGGCGGCTGTCGCCGGTGATGAGGCAGCCGGTTTGGTGGGAGTAGAGCCCAGTCAGTAGCGCGCCGCGCGCGGGCGTGCAGTCGTTGGCGGCGGTGTAGTGGCGTTCGAAGCTGACGGCGCCCGTACGCAACGCCTCCAGGTTGGGCATCAGCGCGGTGGGCAGCGCGGCCGCGGGCATCCACACCGGCGTGCGCAGCTGGTCGACGACGATCACCAGGATGTTCGGCGCGCGCCCGCGGCGAGGACGGCGATGGCGAGACGAGCCCAGCGCGAGCCCACCAGCGGCGAGCAGCCCCTGCTTAAGGAAGGTGCGCCGGTCGCTGGCGCCAGAGGTGTGGGGCGGATCGGAAGGCACCGTTCAGACTCCGAACAACGCGCACACGCCGATGGTGCGCTGAGATAAAGGATTTTTAAGGTTATTCCACGGACAACAGTCCCGCTGCCCGTGCGCGGATCGCCTTGGCGAAAGTCATGAAGCTCAAGTCGGGAGCCGGCTCATGGATCGGTGATGTTGGATCCGCGGTAGCGGTGACGAAACAGACCGCGTCGTATAGCCGCTCGAGGATCAGGCGGCGGCAAAGAATCTCGTAGCGCTTCTTGTAGGAGGCTTCAAGGAAGCTGGGATCGACCTCGAAGAACGGTTGCTTGACGCGAACAGGCCTGGTCGACCCAGGGGCCTCCTCGAGCAAGAACAGGTACCCGAGCCATGGTCGGACGGTCCCAAAGCGGCCCTCTCGGTAAGCCCTCCACACGTCGACCGCGTTGCCGATCGCCTCCTCGGTGCGGTTGTTGTAGTTGTTGCCGAACGATGGTCCGACCTGGCTCTTGAACTCGATTGCGGCGGCGAGCGCATCCCCGTGCACCACGACAAGGTCCCACTTCTTCTCGGGACGAAAGTAGCCGGGGATCTCTACCGCCGAACGGCGGCTGATGCTGGAAGGGGCAAAGCCGGCATCGATGAAGATCGACTCCATCAACTCTGCCATCGCGTCCATCTGGGCGCCGCCTGTGACAGCGCCTCGCAGACCTGCGTCGAGCCTCCCGGCTTCACGCTGCTTTTGAGTCTGGCTCTCGCGCACCACCCAGTAGCGCCGCACCGCGGCCTCAAATGCCTCCCGGTCCATCATGGGAAGTAGTTCGCGGCCCTGGCGCCGGCTCCTACCCCGGGAGTTCTTCCAGGCCGTATGCATCGAGCGCCGCGGCGGTGGCGCGCTCGATGTCGCGGGCCTCAAACGAGCGTGCCAGCTCGCGTGCCGTGCGGCGGCGGACCAGATCGTGTCTTGGCACGCGAATTCGCCGTAGGTACTGGGCTTGAAAGCGCAGATAGCCGCCGCGCATCTTCACCGCGTAGCACTCAACGAACATCTGGGCCACGCTGGACAGCAGCAAGCCGCCGAGCACCTGTACGTCCCATCCTTCGCTCGTGACCCAATACAGGTTGTGGTGGGGATACAGGCCACCCGGATCCAACACGGGATGGATCGACGCCTTGATGTCTGGGAGCAACAACTTTGGCTTGTCGGTGAGCGAATGGGCCACCCGGTCGATCGTCCGATACCACTGCTGCGGGCGCCGTCCAGCGACGTTGCGCTTTCGTAGAGCCGCCGCATGCGTTTCAAGGTACGCCTTGAGCTTCGGATAGTCCTCAAGCGGCACGAGTGCTCCCGTGTCGCCATCCCACGGATTGACCAGATAATGACCGGACCAACGCAACACGCCGCCGGCGGTGTCACGCGCCATCGCCAGGGGCAAGGCGCGGTCATCCTCGACGAGGGTTGGATCCTTTGTGAGGAACACACGGTCCGCGCCGGTCGCAACCCCGATTCCAACTCGCGTGCCCGTGCTGCCGTCCTCCAGTGCAGGCAGATCGCGCTCCAGGCGAGCCACGACGGCGAGACGCTCGGGCGAGCCGCTCGGCCACGACGCGATGTCACCGAACCAGGCGGGCAGACGCGCGGCCTCGCACGCCGGGTCGCTCAACCGGATGTCGTTCTTGCGGCTCGCCCAGATGCGCACGCGACGGGCGCCAGCCTCGTCAAAGTCCTTATTGGCCATCGCGACGATCGCGGGCCCTTGGGATTCGCGACGCAGGATGGTCACGGACGGATATGCGCTCACATCCTCCTCGAAGGCGTCGACATCGTGCATCTCGATCACCGCCTCCATAGAGAACCCGGCGGCCACCATGCTGCGCAGTCGCTGTCCGTATTGGTTGCGCATCCAACGGTCGGCGCAAATAAACCCCAGCGCCCCTCCGGGCCGCAGCGCGTTCAAGCCGACCTCGAAGAACCCAACGTACACATCCGCTCGTCCGCCCATCGTCACGCACGCGCGCCGATACGCGGTGCTGCGCGCCTCGGAGACCGCCTCAAGCCGGATGTATGGCGGATTGCCGATCACGAAATCGGAACTGCCAGTCTCTTGCTCGCAAAGCAGAAAGTCGTCGTGCGCCACCCAGCGCTGGGCGAGCGCTCTTGCTTTGGAAGCCGTCCAGCCATCGGCAAGCAAGCGGTTTTCGACTACGCAGCGGCTTTCGGCAACATGAATGGGCTGAAGATCGCACGCGCGGATCGCGTTCGCGGCGTCGGATGCCTGCTTGCCATGAAGCCGGCAAGACCGCGACAGGCGCTCGACCATGGGGCCGAGGAACGCCCCAGCTCCACACGCAGGCTCAATCGCTCGCATCGCAGCGAGATCGCGTTCGCTGGTGTACCCCACCAGGTCAAGAATCAGCTCGACGACCCACCGCCGCGTGAACACGGCCCCATAGTCCTGCCCCTCCTCCGTCGAGGTGGCCAACGAAGCCGCGTGGGCTTCGTTGGCGAGCAGATGTCGTGAGACGTAGGCCATCGTTGCGAGCCTACCGGCAGGTTGCGACGGTACGGTTCGGGGCCATGTCAGCAGCTAGGTCGAGTGCTGACTTGGCGCTCCGGGCTCCAGGTCGAACAGAATGTCGCTGTCCGCCCGTCGGGCAATCGCCTCCTGGCGCTCCAACGGCCGGACTCCGGTGCTCGCCTTGAAGATCGTCTTCGGGTCGAACGGCTCATCGGGATTGTGTTGGCGCTGCTCCTCGCGGTCGGAAACAAAATAGTTTGTCTCTTCCACGACGAAGTCGACATAGGCCTCAAGCTGCTTGGCGATGTCGTCGCGCTGATCGGGCAACCAGGCACTCGGTTCTTCGAACGCCCGTTACGCGGGCGACGGCACCGCTGAGCCAGGCTGTTCGGACAACTGGTGCCACTCGTGGCCAGTATCGCGCCTCCGGCGGACCCCAGCTATCGCGGCCCCGACAATCGATCGCCTGCTGCGATCGTTGGTCTGCTCGACGCGCTGTGCGACCCTTGCGATCCGGGGAGCCAAGCGATGAAACATCTCCTCCTCGTTGGAGGCCGGGAACTCCAGCTCGCCCAGGTACACCGCGAACGCCAGTAGTTCGGTCAGAAAGCGCGACAACGCCTCATCGAAGGTCCGCCCTCCGGCAAGCACATCGAACTCAAGGCTGCGGATGACATGATCCTCGCCCTCGATCCAATACTCGGCTGTCGAGATGTCGACATCAAACATGCCGGCCACGCCTCGCACTGGAGCAGCCTCCGTGGGTCCGCGGTTGGCAGGAACTTCAGAAACGGCGTGTGGTGAGGGTGCGGGCATCTCCAGTTAGTTCATCGGCGCAGTTGACGCTGCCTGAAACCGGACTATCGGTACGGGCCAACAGCCATCATCAGGATGATAGATCGCGCGGACCTTGATTTTAGATTTGGAAGGGGAGCTACCAAGCTAGCGCAAGACCCGGCCGCATCAGACTTGCGCGCCTCAGGGCGGGGATCGACGTATGTCAGCCCGCCGCCGCCGGACGCGCCCCACGGCGAACGAGGCCGCGCAGGCGAGCAACCCGATGAGGGCGAGCAGCCCCACGATCCCCAGTCCCGGCGCGAGCGCGATCGCCAGCAGCGCCAGCACGCAGCCGAGCGCCAGGTCGATCAGCCGCAGGCGCCGGCGGCGAGCGCGCGCGGCGGCGGCGCGGCGGCGCGGCAGCGAGTTCACAGCGGCAGCCTCCGAAACAGCGGACGGGGCAGCAGCCGCAGCAGCGCCATGACCCAGCGCAGCGCGGAGGGCGCCCACACGGTGTGCGCGCCGCGGCGCAGGCCGCGCACGGTGGCGCGGGCGACGCTCTCGGAGTCGGTGGCGAGCGGCGGGACCGGCAGGCCGCGCGTCATGCGCGTGGTGACAAACCCGGGCCGCACCACCAGCACCCGCACGCCGGTGGGCGCGAGCGCGTCGGCGAGCCCCTGCGCGAGCGCGTCCAGCCCGGCCTTGGAGGCGCAGTAGACGGCGTTGGCCGCTCGCGGGCGCTCGGCCGCCACGGAGGACAGCACGACGATCGTTCCACTGCCCTGTGCGCGCAGCGCACGGGCGCTCTCCAGCAGCAGCGAGCCGCAACCAACCACGTTCACCTCCAGCACCTCCACCGCGCCGCGCGGATCCTCCGGCAGGCCGCCGCGCTCGCCCAGCAGGCCGACCGCCAGCAGCACCAGGTCGCACGCTCCCCCCAGCAGCTCGATCCCGCGCGTGATCGCCGCGCGGTGGCTGTCCGCAACGGTGGCCTCCAGCGGGAGCGTCTGCACGCGCGCGCAACCGGCGCCGCGCAGCTGCTGGGCGACGTCGCCCAGGCGCTGCTGGTCGCGGCCGGCGAGCGCGACCTCGCACGGCTCCCGGGCGGCCAGCTCGCGCACGATCGCCACGGCGATCTCGGAGGTGCCGCCGAGCACCAGCACACGCCGGAGCCGCGCCGCGCCCGGGCCAACACCATCCCGGGCGCCCGCACTCGCCCGCGGCTTCTCGGCGACGTGCTGCTCCGTGGTCGCGCTCGCCTCGCTCATCCGCACAGCCCCAGCCGCCGCCCCATGTCCGAGCGCAACACCCCGTCAGGATCGACGCGCCCGCGCAGCTCCCGGAAGCTGTCCAGTCGCGGATACATGGCGGCCAGCGTTGACGGGCGCAGACGGGAGTCCTTGGCGAGGTACACCCTCCCCCCCGCGCCGGCCACCAGCTCGTCGGCCGCGTCGAGCGCGGGATACAGGCCCGGGGCGCCCGCGGGGATGTCGATCGCGAGCGTGAGGCCCTCGATTGGGAACGACAGCGGCCCGCCCTTTTCGGGTGCCCGCCCACCCGGGCCAAAGCGCTTGAGCACCGCCAGGTACATCGGCATCCGGCGGGTGCGCAGCAGGTGGACCACCCGCAGCAGCGTCTCCTCCTCGCCGCGCGGCAGCGCGAACTGGTACTGCACCATCCCCGCCGGCCCATACAGACGGCTCCACTCGCCGAGCGCGTCGAGCGGGAACAACTGCGCGCTCATGCTGAGCGTTCGCCCCCGTGCGCGGCGGGGAGCGGTGTGCCAGTGCAGAGCGTTGAAGGCCCGCACCGGCGCCGGTCGCAGCACCCCGCCCGGGAAGCCGCGCGGGACGGTGAGGCGGGGGCGGGAGGAGATCGGCACCTCGCCCGCCCGGCCGACCCCGGCGCTCGCGGCCCGGCCCAGCGCTCCGTGCGGCCCCTCACCCCTCGCTCCAGCGACTTCGGTCGCGGGGCCTTCGTCGGAGCGTGTCAGCACCGCGCGCCCGAACGCGCCACCCTCGCCGAGCAGATCGACCCACGCGATCGCGTAGCGATGGGGATGCTCCGCGGCGACAAGTGCGACCGCCCGCTCGAGCGTGTCGAGCCGGTCGATGTCGGCCACGGCGCGAGGGTTGCGCAACGGCGCCAGGCGCAGCATCGCCTCGACGAGGACGCCCGTCAGGCCCATGCCGCCGAGCGTGGCGTGGAAGATGTCCGGGTGTCGCTCGGCGGATACGAGCAGCGGCCCAGCGGCGGGGGTGCAGAGCGTGAACGACTCCACATGCCGCGCGAAGCCGCCGTCGCGCGGGTGGTTCTTGCCGTGCACATCGCTGGCGATCGCCCCGCCGACCGTCAGGTGGCGCGTGCCCGGCACCACCGGAAGCGTGAGGCCCCGCGCGGCCAGCCACACCAGCAGCTCGGCAAATGCCACCCCGGCGCCGACGCGTACAAAACCGCCCCTGTCCAGTTCGGGCGCCTGCCGCAGCACGGTCGCGTCGATCACCGCCCCGCCCCCGTTCTGGGCGGCGTCGCCGTAGCTGCGCGCGGCTCCCCGCGCAATCGCCCCGCCGCTCGCCGCCGCGTGCGCGGCGAGCGCGTGCGCGACCTCCTCGGCCGTGCGCGGGCGCAACATCCGCGCGCGGGAGGGCGCCGTGCGCCCCCACCCGCACAGCAGCCGCTCGCCACCGTCGCCCACACCCGGCAAGCCCGCCCGGCACGGCGGCGCCGGAGCGGGCTCGGTGTCAGGCGGCGACATTCGGAGCTCGGTGTCAGGCGGCGACATTCGGAGCTCGGTGTCAGGCGGCGACATTCGGAGCTCGGTGTCAGGCGGCGACATAGACACCGACGATAAACACCGCCAGCCAGGCGGCGCTCATGCTCAGCAGGAACCGGTCGCGCAGCACAAGCTCCTCGGGCGAGCGGCCCTCGCCGCCGTCGAGCAGCAGCGCGTAACGCAGCAGCCACAGCACGAATGGGATCACCGTCAGCTCATACCAGGAGAGCTTCGCGCTGTGGGCGCGCTGGAAGGCCCACAGGCAGTACCCGGTGGTGGTGACGGTGGCGGCCAGCGCCAGCACGAACCGCAGGTAGCGCTCCGAGTAGGCGCTCAACGACGCCCGCCTCACGGTGGGCGGCTCGCCGCCGGTCGACTCGGCCCCACCGCTCAGCCCAGCGCCGCCGGTCAGCTCCGCGTAGCGCTTGCCCGTCACCACAAACAGCGCGCCGAAGGAGGTGACCAGCATGAACCAGCGCGACAGCGGCACCGAGGTGGCGGCGCCCCCGGCCAGCGCGCGCAGCACGAACCCGCCCGCCACGGCCGCGATGTCGGCCACCGCCACACTGCGCAGCCACAGCGTGTAGCTGGCGGTGAGCGCGAGGTAGCCGGCGCCGACGCCCGCCAGCGCGGGATGCACCGTGGCGGCGAGCAGCAGGCCGCCGAGCGCCAGCCCGAGCGCCGCGGCGACGGCGAGGCGCACCGACAGTTCGCCGGCCGCGATCGGCCGGTTGCGCCGCGTGGGATCGTGGCGATCCTCCCCGCGGTCGTGTACGTCGTTGAGCAGGTAGGTGGAGCTGGAGAGCATGCAGAAGCACACAAACGCCACCACCACCTTGCCGGCGACGTCGGGGTGGGTCAGGATCCCGGCGGCGGCCGGGGCGGCCACCACGAGCACGTTCTTGGGCCACTGACGCGGGCGGCAGGCGCGCACCAGCGCGCCGAGTGTCGCCCGAGCACGCGCTGGGAGCCGCGCCTGGCGGGGCTCGGGCGCGCGTCCCCCAACGGAGGCGGGCGGGGGCGCGTTGGGAGGCACGATCCTCCGGGCGGGCGCCACAATCGGGCCCACCTCGGCAGGTACGGAGTCCACTTCGATCTCCGTGGCCACCTCCTCGCTGCTGGCTGGTGCTGTGGGACCGATGGCTGCTATGGCAGTACATCTAACTTCGGCGCAGCTCAGCGGTGGGTGAAAATACTCTTAGGTTGCAGCGCTTTTTATGAGCGCCAAAGGCGTGGAGGCCTACGATCGGCGGCGATGGAGTCGCACATCCCAGCGCCCACCCGATCGACGATCGGCCCGCGCGCGGCGCTGCCCTCCGGGCAGCCGCCATCCTCACCCCGCCCGCGGCGTCCGCCCGCTAGTGGCACAGGGGAGCGCGTGCGCCGGGTGCTGCTCGCGGCCTGCCTGGTGGCGCTCGTGCCAGTGCTGGTCTCCTACATCTTTGCGATGCTCGAACCATCCAACTCAAGCCTCGGGATCCGTTCCGTGGAGTGGCTGCGCGACCACGGCGCCGCTGGGCTGGTGACAAAAGTCGAGTCGGTGTACTACTCGCTGGAGGCCCCCGAAAAGGGCGGGCCGGCACTGCGGGCGCTACCGAAGATCGGCATCGCCGCGGCGGGGATCGGCGGGGCCGGCGGGGTCCAGATCGTCGACCGCCCGCCGCGCGTGCATCCGCTGGCCTACCCGCCGCTGCCCGGCGAGGGCGTGTGGCGCCCCACGCAGGCCAGCGAGAGCCGCAACGATCCGCCGCTGCTGCTCACCACCTTCCGCAGCGACCCCTCCGAATACCCCCGCCTGGTGGCGGGCGTCGCCTGGATCAACACCTCGCGCGCCACCGTGTCGCTGTACGCGGGACGGTTGGAGCCCTCGGTCGAACTCCCCTCACGCGGCCCGCTGGAGGTGCCGCCGAGCGCCCGCGGCCGGCTGCTGGCGACCTTCAACAGCGGCTTCAAGCTGGCCGACGCCGGCGGCGGATGGGCGCTGAATGGCCACGCCTACGCCCCGATGCGCGACGGCCAGGCGACGTTCGTGCGCTACAGCGACGGGCGCTACGACGTGATCGCCTGGCACGGCGGCGCCGGCGTGCCCGCGAACGTGGTGTTCGCACGCCAGAACCTGCCGCTGATCGCCTCCGGCGGGCGGCCCAGCCCCACCCTCAACGACAGCGCGCAATGGGGCGCCACGCTCGGCAACGCCGTGCAGGTGTGGCGCTCGGGGATCGGCGTGGACCGCCACGGCAACCTGATCTACGCCGCCGCCAACTACCAGACGGTCGGCAGCCTCGCCGCGATCCTGATCCACGCCGGCGCGGTCAGGGCGATGGAGCTCGACATCAACTCCTACTGGACCTGGTTAACGCCTATGCCCACCCCGGCGCCCGCCAGCCATTCAAGCTGCTGGAAGAAATGGAACGGCCCGCCGAACGCTATCTGACCCCGGACGATCGCGACTTCTTCGCCGTCTACCTACGCTGAGCGGGCGCCGCGCCCACAGGCTCCGCGCGAATCGACGGGTCGGCCCTGGCGGGCGTGAAGCGCGGCAGCTCAAGCTCGATGCGGGCCCCTCCGGCGGCGCTCGGCGAGGCGCTCACGCGGCCTCCGTGGGCCTCCGCGATCGCGCGCACGATCGCCAGGCCCAGGCCGGTGCCGCCGGAGGCGCGGTCGCGGGCCGCGTCGGTGCGGTGGAAGCGGTCAAACACTCGCTCGCGCTGCTCGGGCGCGATCCCCGGTCCGTCGTCCTGCACGACGAAGCGCAGTGATTCCCCCGCCGGGCGCTCCACGGTTGCCGTCGCCGCGAATCCGCGACCGTGTCCAGCGACGCGTTCAACATCGAGGCGCACCAGCCCATTCCCCTCGTCGGTGTGCTCGATCGCGTTGCCGATCAGGTTGCGCAGCGCCTGCGCCAGGCGATCGGGGTCGGCGAGCAGCGTCCCGGCGGGCACCTCCCCGAGCTCGAAGCGCCGCGTTGCCACCAGCGATACGCCGTCCCACAGCTCGCCCACGAAGCTCCGCAGATCGATCGGCTCCAGGCGCAGGAACCGTGTCTGCTCGGCCTTGGCGAGCAGCAGCAGGTCGTCCACCAGGCGCGTGATGCGCGCGATCTCCGCCTGCGCCAGGCGCTCCACGCGGCGCACCTCCTCCCCGGAGGGGTCACGCTGGGCGGCCAGCACCTCCAGCTGACCGCGGATCACCGTCAGCGGCGTGCGCAGCTCGTGCGAGGCGTCGGCCACAAACTCGCGCTGGCCGGCAAACGCGTCGGTGAGGCGGTCCAGCATGTGGTTGAACGCATCCGCCAGCACCTGCACCTCGCGGCCGTCGCGCTCCACGTCATGGATGCGGGGGTGCAGGTCGCCGGCGTCCACCTGCGCGGCGATCGTCGCCATCCGCCGCAGCGGGCGTGAGAAGCGACTGCCGATCAACAGCGACGCCAGCAGCGCGCCCGCCAGCGCGAGGAAGCCGGCGAGGATGAAGGCCCGCGCGACCCCGTGCTGGGCGCGTGCCACGCTCGCCAGCGGCTCCCCCACGCCGACGCTCAGGAGCTGGGGTTCGTGTCCGCGCCCGCCGGGGATGCGCACCGCGCGATCGAGCAGGCGCAGATAGCCGACGTCGGGGAGGCTCAGCGTCGAGAAGCCGTCGTGCGCGTCCAGCAGCCCGTGCGCCAGCCGGTTCTCCTGTGCCTGCACCGCGACGCTCTCGCCGTCGTCGGGGGGATGGCTGCCAAACAGCTCGGGCGTGTTGGTCGCGATGCCAGCCCCAGGCACGCGCGCAAACAGCACGGTGGAGCTGGCGTTGAACGGCTGTCCGGCGACGTATCGGCGGGCGGCGGCCAGCACCGCGGCGGGCATGCGCGCAGCGGAGGCGCTCAGCGCGTGAGCAAACTCGCCCGAGTCGCCGGTGATCTCGCTGTCGATCTGGCGGCGCAGCTGCGTGCCGGTGCCTCGGTACACCGCGAAGAACGTGATCCCCGAGGACACCACCACCACCAACGCCACCCACACCGCCAGCCGCCAACGCAGGCTTCTCGGCATCCAGCTCGGCCGCCCCTCCCGCCCCCGCCTCGCGGGTTCAGGCCCGACGCCGGCAGCGGCGTCCGCGGCGCTGCCCGGCCCCTCCGGGCTCGCGGCCACGGGCGTCGAGACCCCCTCCCGGCCACCGTCAGCCGGCATGTTTTTCAGACAGACGAGGGGCCCGGCTTGCCGGCCCTTGGCCGGCTGCGCCACCTCCTTCTGGCAGACGAGGGGCCCGGCTTGCCGGCCCTTGGCCGGCTGCGCCACCTCCTTCTGGCAGACGAGGGGCCCGGCTTGCCGGCCCTTGGCCGGCTGCGCCACCTCCTTCTGGCAGACGAGGGGCCCGGCTTGCCGGCCCTTGGCCGGCTGCGCCACCTCCTTCTGGCAGACGAGGGGCCCGGCTTGCCGGCCCTTGGCCGGCTGCGCCACCTCCTTCTGGCAGACGAGGGGCCCGGCTTGCCGGCCCTTGGCCGGCTGCGCCACCTCCTTCTGGCAGACGAGGGGCCCGGCTTGCCGGCCCTTGGCCGGCTGCGCCACCTCCTTCTGGCAGACGAGGGGCCCGGCTTGCCGGCCCTTGGCCGGCTGCGCCACCTCCTTCTGGCAGACGAGGGGCCCGGCTTGCCGGCCCTTGGCCGGCTGCGCCACCTCCTTCTGGCAGACGAGGGGCCCGGCTTGCCGGCCCTTGGCCGGCTGCGCCACCCTCGAAGCGGTAGCCGACCGCGCGCACCGTATGGATCGGCGCGGGGGATTGGTCCCCGCCCACCCCGCGCAGCTTGCGGCGCAGGTAGCCGATGTACACATCCACGATATTGGTGGCGGGGTCGTGCTGGTAGCCCCACACCGCGCTCAGGATCTGCTCGCGGGTGAGCACCCTGCCGCGGTGGCGCATCAGGTAGACCAGCAGCTCAAACTCGGTCGTGGACAGCGCCACCGGCTGCCCGGCGCGCCACACCTTGCGGCTGAGCATGTCCACCTCGATGTCCGCCACCCGCAGCGTGGTGGTCGAGCCCTGCGCGGCGCTGCGCAGCTGCGCGCGCACTCGCGCCAGCAGCTCCGCCAGCGAGAACGGCTTGACGAGGTAGTCCACCGCGCCCGCGTCCAGCCCGGCGACACGGTCCTCAACCTCTCCGCGGGCGGTGAGCACGATCACCGGCAGCGCAGGCTTGGCGGTGCGCAGCGCCCCCAGCACCTCCATGCCGCTCTTGCCGGGAAGCATCAGGTCCAGCACCACCGCGTCGAAGCCGTCGCTCAACGCGCGGCGCTCGCCCTCCGCACCGTCGCGCTCGGCCTGCACGGCGAAGCCCTCGGCCTCCATGCCGCGGCGCACGAAGTCCACGATCCCCGGCTCGTCCTCGATCAGCAGGATCGACGGCGCCGTGGTCGTTGCCGGCTCGGAGGATTCCACCGACTGCCCCATCGCCTGCCAGGATAGGGCCCGCCGGGGCGGGGGCGGGTGCGTGAGGGCCGACGGCGCGATCATATGAGCTCTCTCATCCAGCGATTACGCCGCTCTTAGCAGCCGTGCCGACACTCGCGTGGATGGAGAGCGGACATCTGACGGCGGGGGGTGAGGACGGCAACCAACGCCTGACCGTGCTCACCGGCACGGTCTTGATCGTGCTGCTGGCGGTGCTGGGCGTGACGATCCTGCGCCTGCACACCACGCTGCTGTGGATACACCTGTTTCTCGGATTGCTGCTGATCGGGCCGGTGGCGCTGAAGCTCTCCAGCACCGGCTACCGGTTCGTGCGCTACTACACCCGCAACCCCGTTTACCGGCGCAAGGGTCCACCGCCCCCCTATCTGCGGATGCTCGCTCCCCTGGTCGTGCTCAGCACGATCGTGGTGTTCGCCAGTGGCGTCGCGCTGCTGCTAATCGGGCCCAGCTCGCGGGGCGTGCTGCTGCCCGTGCACAAGGTCAGTTTCATCGTGTGGGTGGCCGTCACCGCGGTGCACGTGCTCGGCCATCTGCCCGAGGTCGCACAGCTGCTGAGCGGTGGACGCGCCCGCTCCCAACAGCGTGGCGCCGTGCTCGCGGAGGTGGCGGCCTTCGCCGAGCGCTTCGACGGGCGCCCGATCGACCCGTGGCGCCCAGTCGGGCCAGCCGATGGTGGGGCGCACGGCTCGCAGTGGCAGAATCTGCGGGCGGGTCGTGGCGGCCGGGCTCTCGCGCTGGCGGGCGCACTCGGTGCGGGACTCGTGCTGGCGCTGCTGCTGATCCCCGAATTCGGCCCTTGGCTTCACTACCACCGCGTCCTGCTCGACCATTGAGCTCGCGTACACCAGCCATGCTCGTTGCAGGCGTTCCGCTGGGAAGATCGAACGGCATTGCGGGCTCTGCACTCTTATGGAACCTCTCATGCCCCCTTTAGCCACCGCTTTCGTTGCCGGCGCACACTGACGGCGTCACCGTCCACCCGTGCACCGCGATTCGCCACCGCCACCAATGTCAGGCAACCCCCACACCTCCCGCACTCGCGACGCCGCACTACGCCGGCTCAGCCGCGCCAACCGCTGGTTGATCGCCGGCAGCGCGGCCTTCACCGGTGTGCTGACGGCGGTCGCGGCCAGCGCCTTCCCGGGCAAAACGCTCAAAGCGACCCGCTCCTCCACCGCCGCCGCGCAGCGCTCCGCCACGCGCGGCTCCAGCAAATCCTCGGGCTCCGCGTCAAGCTCCTCCTCCGGGACGCTGCACCCGCCCGCCGAAGCCCCCAAATCGAGCACCGGGGAAGCGGCGCCCGCGCAGGAAGCCACGCCCTCCCAGGAAGCCACGCCTGCGCAGGAAGCAGCGCCCTCGCAGGAATCGGCCCCATCCGGCGAAGCCTCCTCGGAAGCGCCCGCGCGGGAAGCCGCCCCCTCCCAGGAAGCGGCGCCATCTGAAGAAGGCTCCTCGGAAGCGCCTGCGCAGGAAGTGGCGCCCGCGCAGGAAGCCGCTCCCCCCGTGGAAAGCGAAAGCCCGGTCGTCTCCGGCGGGTCGTGAGGCGTGCGGACATGATGCGCGGTGAGGCAGAGTGCGCGCGGTCTCCCCGCCACGGGGCAAGTGCGACGGCACACTGGGAGGCGCTCGGGACATCCGTCGTGCTGCGCGTCACCGAGCCGCTGTGGCTGCCCCGCGCCAGCGCGATTCTCGCGCGCGAGCTCGACGCGATCGACCGCGCCTGCAGCCGTTTCCGCGCCGACTCCGACCTGACCCGCGTCAACCAGCACGCCGGGGGACGCCCGGTGCGGGTCGCGCCGCTGCTGGTCGAGGCGCTGCAGGTGGCCCTGCGCGCCGCCCAGATCACCGCCGGCGACGTCGATCCGACCGTCGGCGCCGCGCTGGTGCTCGCCGGCTACGACCGCGACTTCTCGCTGCTGCGCCAGGACGCGGAGGAGTCGCCCGCCGAGGATCTCCGTGAGCGGGTAGGAACGTGGGCCACAGCGAAGATGCCTTACGAGTCCGGGCGCCTGCGCCCTGTACCCCCGGCAGCGGTTCCCTCCCCTCCCACGCTGATCGCCCGGCGGCTCAGCGGCCACCGCACCGTCCAGCTGGACGCGGCGCACGCCACCGTGCGAATTCCCCGCGGGATCGTGCTCGATCTCGGCGCCACCGCCAAAGCGTGGGCCGCCGACCGTGGCGCCCGCGCGGTGTGGCAGGCCGCACGCTGCGGGGTGCTGGTCAACCTCGGCGGCGACATCGCCACCGCCGGGGGAGCGGGATCGGGACCCACCGGCGGCTGGCGGATCCACGTCACCGACGACCACCGCTCCGGTCCCCACGCCCCCGGGCAGACGATCGCGATCGCCGACGGCGGCCTCGCCACCTCCAGCGTCGCCGTGCGCCGCTGGCAGCACGGCGGACAGACCATGCACCACATCATCGATCCCTCCTGCGGCGCCCCCGCGAGCGGGCCGTGGCGCACCGTCAGCGTCGCCGCCGCCGACTGCACCGACGCCAACATCGCCGCCACCGCCGCGCTCGTGCGTGGCGAGCGCGCGGCGGCGTGGCTTGAGGAGCTCGGGCTGCCCGCGCGCCTGGTCGCCCACGACGGCACCGTGCTGCGGATCGGCGACTGGCCGACCGACAGGTTGGCGCCTACACGGCGCGATCGCCAACCCACCTCTGCGGTGGGACATGGATGTCCCACCCCCGGGCGAGCGGCACTCTCAGCACGGCACGCGGACGATCCCCAATGACCGCCCCACTCCTCCCACTCGCCGCCAGCGGTCCCAGCCTCGCCTGGTACCTCACGCGTTCCACCGGCGCCGTCGCGCTGCTGCTCCTCAGTGTCGCCGTCGCGCTCGGGGTCGCGGACGTGCGGCGCTTCAGCACCCCCTCCTGGCCGCGCTTCGTCATCGATGCGCTGCACCGCAACGTCTCGCTGCTGGCGCTCGTGTTCCTCGTGCTGCACATCCTCACCGCCGTGCTCGACTCCTTCACCTCCATCTCGCTGGTGGCGGCGTTCATCCCGTTCGTCGGCTCCTACCGGCCCTTCTGGCTGGGGCTCGGCGCGGTCGCGTTCGACCTGCTGCTGGCGGTAATCATCACCAGCATGATGCGTGCCCGCGTCGGCCCGCGCGCGTGGCGCGCCACCCACTGGCTCGTCTACGCCTGCTGGCCCGTCGCACTGCTGCACACGCTCGGCACCGGCAGCGACGTCAAAAGCACCTGGCTGCTCGCGCTCTCCGTCGTCTGCCTCGCGCTCGTGCTCGGCGCCGTGCTCGCCCGCACCCTCGCCGGCTTCTCGCGCGAGAGCGCGCGCCCGCGCGGTCTCGCGATCGGCGGCGCCTTCGCGTTCGCGCTCGGCCTCGTTTTGTGGCTGCCCTCCGGGCCGCTCGGCTCGGAATGGGCGCGACGCTCCGGCACCCCCTCGACGCTGCTCGGCCACCCCTCAGCCGCCCGCTCGAAGATCGTGGTCAGCCCGTGAGCACATACACACACGACGGACTCGACGCGCTCCCGGCGCAGGCGCCCGGGCTGCCGCGGCTGCTCGCCGGCATCCCCGCTCGCGGCGCGCTTGCGCTGCGCGAGCATCTCGCGCTCCACGGCGAGCTTCCCGCCGTCGAAGGCCGTGGGCGCGCTCGCCGCGGCGCCGCTTCCAGCCTGATCGAGGAGGTCGAGCGCGCCGGCCTGCTCGGTCGCGGCGGAGCGGGATTCCCGACCGCCGCCAAGCTGCGCGCCGTCGCCGGCGCCTCACGCTCGCCGCTCGGCGGCGCGCGCCCGATCGTGGTCGTCAACGGCGCCGAGGGCGAGCCCGCCAGCGCCAAGGACCGCACGCTGCTGCGCTCCCTGCCGCACCTGGTGATCGACGGCGCCCTGCTTGCCGCCGGCGCCGTGGGCGCGCGGGAGATCCTGCTCGGCGTATGTGAATCCGACCCCGCCGCGCTCGACGCCGTGGCCCGCGCGATCGCCGAACGCAACCCGCCCCGCCGCGGAGAGCCGTGGATCGAGCCGCGCTCGATCCCCCATCGCTACGTCGCCGGTCACGAGTCGGCGCTCGTCAACCACCTCTCCGGCGGCCCCGCGCTACCCACCTTCACGCCCCCGCGGCCCTTCGAACAGGGGGTGCGCGGATGCCCCACGCTCGTCTGCAACGTCGAGACCCTCGCGCATCTCGCGCTGATCGCGCGCCACGGCGCCGACTGGTTCCGTGAGCTCGGCACCTCCGAACAGCCCGGCTCGGCGTTGGTCACGCTCGCCGGGCCCCTCGTCCAACCGGGGGTATACGAGATCGAGTACGGCTCCCCCCTCTCGGCCTTGCTGGACGCCGCCGACGGCCTCACCGCGCGCCCGCGCGCGGTGCTGCTCGGCGGCTACTCGGGGACCTGGATCGACGGCTCACAGCTGCGCGACGTGGCGCTCTCAGACCGCCACCTCGCCTCGCTCGGAGCCCACCCGGCCTCGCTCGGCGCGGGCGTCGTGGTGGTCCTCTCCGCCGACGCCTGCCCGGTCGCCGAGCTCGCGCGCCTCACCCGCTGGCTGGCCTCCCAGAGCGCCCGCCAGTGCGGGCCCTGCGTGTTCGGCCTCGACGCCATCGCCTCCACTTTCGAGCAGCTCCTGCAGGGGCAGGCCACAGATCGGCGGATGCTGACGCGGCGCCTGAACACCCTCGCCGGGCTGGTTGATGGGCGCGGCGCCTGCTCGCACCCCGACGGTGTCGCCCGCCTCATTTCCAGTGCGGTCGAAGTGTTTTCGCAGGAGCTCTCCGAGCACGCCCACCACGGCCCCTGCGCCGCCTGCACCCGGCCCTCGGAGCTGCCGCGACCTCGCCTCGCCGCACCCGAGCGCGGCCGGGTGAGTGGGGTCCGATCGCGCACCCAGCGCCAAACGGCTCCGAGCGCCGCGGGGTGAGCCGATGAGCGCCACCCACCGTCTACGCGTCAACCCAATCGCCTGCGAGGCGCACGGCATGTGCCACGAGCTGCTGCCCGAGCGCATCTCCTTGGATGAGTGGGGCTACCCAATCCTCGACGGCTCACCGCTCGACCCGGCGCTGCTCGCCCACGCGCGGCGCGCCGCCGCCGCCTGCCCCACGCTCGCGCTGTTGGTCGAAAGGGTGATGCGAGCCGAAGGCGAGTGTCTCCCCGCTTCGGCCGAAAAGGGGACGCCCACCGATTCGGGGATGCGAGCGCGGCGCGTGACCCCCGAATCGGCCGCTCACCCTAACCGGTGATCTCGCTCCCGCTCGGGGACATCACATACCAGGGGGCGCCGAAGCTGGCCACACCCTGACCCGTCGTTTCGCCGGCCTTCGAGTCGGTTACATACCAGTACAGCGGGTGACCCTTGTAGGTGACCTGCTTGCTCCCATCCGAGCGAGTGGTCGTGCCGAGGTCGCCCGCCACCGCTTCGCCTTCGGCCTTCGGCGCCCCCGTTGTTGTCACCGGCGGCCACACCTGCGCGCACCCGCCCGAGCAGGTCGAGGTCGAGCCCGTGTCAGCCACAAACAGATACACCGTCAGGTGCTTGGGCCCAGCCACCAGGATCGTGCCGAGTTTCGTGTGTTCGGTCGCGATCGCCGTCCCCGAGCCCGCCGTGCTTGAGGCGCTCGAGCTCGTCCCGGAGGCCGCCGCGCCACTGGAGGTGGGGGCGCCCGTCGACTGATAGCCGTTCGCTTCAGTTTTGCCCGAACCCGAGCTGCCGCTCGATCCGCAGCCGGCCACCGCCAGCCCGGCGATTGCGAGGGTTGTTGCGGCAAAGATGGAAGGGTGTCGCACGTTTGACCTCCTGGGTCGAGTTCGGGCGCCCGCTGACGCCGCCTCACTATCCCAGACGCCAACCTTCGTGCAAACCTTTCACTCGCCAGCCGCTACAGTCGAGGCTCGATGCCCGCGCTCGATCCCGAGTCGCTGCCGCGCCATCTCGACCGGCTCTACCGCGCCGCGTGGGCCCTGTGCGGCTCGCCCCACGAGGCCGAAGATCTCGTCCAGGAGACGTGCGCGCGCGTGCTGGCCCGACCGCGCACGCTGCGCGGCCAGGACGAGCTCGCCTATCTGATGACCGTGCTGCGCAACACCTTCCTCACCGACCGGCGCACCGCCTCGCGGCGTCCCCGCGTCAGCTCCACCGCGATCGAGGAAATCGAGCCCGTCGATCCGCGCGGCGGCGAGCGGCCCGAGGAGGCGCTGCAGGCGCGGGAGGTCTTCACGGCGATCGCCGGCCTCCCCGAGCGCTACCGCCTCGCGCTGGTCGCCTGCGACATCGCCGGGCTCTCCCACCGCGAGGCCGCGCGAATGCTCGACACCAAGGAGGCCACCATCGCCACGCGGATCTTCCGCGCGCGCCAGTTCGTCGTGCACGCGCTTGAATCCTCGTCCCCTTCGAAGGACGGCTATAAGCGTGAGGACGTGCCCGTGGACGGGGGCGGCGAAGTTATACCCGCAGACAGGGGCGGCAAGGACGTTCCCGCGCCGCATGGCGCGCCTGTGGGCGGGGATCTCGCCAGCCCGCGGGAAGGTGGACCCTCCGCGCGGAGTCTTACTCCAGAGAACACCACATGAGCCGCGAAACCGAAGACATCCAAGCGGCGCTGGCGGCACTCGCCGACGGTACGCTGCCCGAGCAATCGCGCGAGTCCGTGCAGACGCGCGTCGCCGAATCCCCCGAGCTGGCGGCCGAACTTGAGGATCAGCGCCGCGCCGTGATGATCTTGAGCTCGCTGGAGCGCGTCGAGGCCCCCAACTTGCTGCACCGCTCGATCGAGCTGGCCGCCACCGGGGACACCGCATCCGCGGCTAAAGAGCGGCGTTCGCTCTCCCCGCGCCTACCGTCGCGGCTGGTGGCCGGCTTCGCGTTCGCGACCGCAGTGGCGGTGGTGCTTGTGCTGGTGCTCACCACCGGGGGTGGCACCAGCGCCCCCACCGTCATACAGGCATCGGGCGCCGGCCTACGTTCGGCCACCGCGACCGCGCCCGCCGAGAGCCCACGCAACCCCCACCTGCTGGCGGCCTCCGCCGCGGGGATCCACTACCCCTACTGGGGCGGCAAGCTCGGCTGGAAGGCGGTCGGAGCGCGCACCGACGCGGTCGGCGGACGCACCGTCACCACCGTCTTCTACGCCAACTCCCACGCTCGGCGGATCGGCTACTCGATCGTCTCCGGCGACGTGCTGGCAATCCCCGCGGACAGCGCCTCCGCGCAGCGGGGCGGCGTGAGCTTCCACATCCTGAGCCCCTCCAACCCGACGATCGTCACCTGGCGCGAAGCCGGCCACACCTGCATTCTCACCGCGCGCGGCGTCAGCGCCGGCACGCTGATGCGCCTCGCCACCTGGCGGCGGGTGTAGCGCCTGCCCGGGTGGCGGCGGGCGCAGCGCCTCGCGTGGCGGGCACCCACTCGGCTTATTAGGGTACCCTAAGTCGTACAGGGCGCCGGCAGTGAGCCGAAATCGGCCCTTCCCACCATCAGAGGAGCTTCCAGTTGTCCTTCGGCGAGACCGTACTGCTTGGCGCCATCGCGGGATCCACGATCTTCATCGGCCTGCCGCTCGGGCGCATGGACCGCGTGGGTCCCCGTATGCGGCTGGCGCTGGCCATGCTTTCGGTGGGGATCCTCGCCTTCATCTTCATGGACGTCGGCGCCCACGGCGAGGCGATCGTCGCCAAGGCCCTCGACGGTTACAAGCACACGCACACCGGCATGCCCCATGTGCTCGGCCTCTTCTGCCTGCTCGCCGTCGGCTTCACCGTGGGGGTTGCGGGCATCGGCACGCTCGAACGGCGTCTGCGCACCGGGCGCACCCGGCCGGGCGGGCACCCATTGCCGCCCATCGCCGGTGCCGAGCAGGCCGTCGCCCGAGAGGCCGCCGGAGAAGCGGCTGCTGGAGAGCCCGCCGCCGGAGAGGCGTCAACGGTCGCGGGAGCCCAGCCACCCGCCGCGCTGGCCGCGCAGGGGTCGCACGTATACACCGATGAGGCGGAGCGTGCGCGCCGCGCGGTGGCGCTGCGCACCGGCATGACGATCGCGCTTGCCATCGGGCTGCACAACTTCGCCGAGGGCCTTGCGATCGGCGTGTCGGCCAAGAGCGGCGCGATCGGTCTCGCCACCGTGCTGGTGATCGGCTTCGCCCTGCACAACGCCACCGAGGGCTTTGGGATCGTCGGGCCGCTCGGTGACGTCAAGCCCTCGTGGCGCTGGCTGGCGCTCGCGGGTCTTGTGGGAGGGGGACCAACCTTTCTCGGCACCATCGTCGGCTATCAGGTCCACAGCGAAGCGCTGCAGCTCGCCTTCTACTCCCTGGCGGGCGGCGCGATCCTCTACGTGATCGGGGAGATCTGGACCGGAGTGCGTCGGCTGGGCCATCGCGAGCTCGGCCTCTACATGCTCGCCCTCGGCTTCCTCATCGGCGTCGCCACAGACCTCGTCGTCAGCTACGGCGGGGCATAAGGTCCACAGCCCGACATCCAGGCTCAGAGCCCGGGCGCTGTAGACAAACGTCAGAAACATGTTGGAGTCGGCGGCGGGCTCACGCTGTATGGTTTGGTCTGCATGCAAGGAATCATCTTCAGAATCCGAACGCTCGCGGCCTCGCCCGGATGGCGCTCCACCGCGCGCCCGGCCTGCGCCCTGCTCGTTGCGCTGGCCGCCTGCCCCCCCGTGTGGTTTGCCACCACGGCCAGCGCCGCCAGCGCCACTGCAGTGGCCCAGCCGACGGCCAAGTTGAGCGCGGCGCTCTCCCCCGAGCGCCTCGGCCAGGGCACCACCATCGTCTTCGGCTTCACGATCGCCACCACCAGCGGGCAGGTTCCCTCGCCTCTGACCGCGCTCAACCTCTACTACCCCGACAACCTCGGGATCGGCACCAGCGGTCTCGGCCTGGAAACGTGCAGCGCCGCCACGCTCGAAGTCGACGGCCCCGAAGGCTGCCCTTCGCAGTCGCAGATGGGCTACGGCAAGGGGCTCGTCGAGATCCCCTTCGGCCCCGAAATCCTCCAAGAGACCACCCAGACCATGATCTTCATGACGCACGTCCACCACGGGCGGATCGGCCTGCTCTTCTACGCCGACGGCCACACCCCGGTCGCCGCCCAGATCGTCTTCCACGGGCTCGTGCTCCCCGCGCGCAGCCCCTTCGGGGGCGACCTCGCCACCACGATCCCGCTGGTCCCCACCCTCCCGGAAGCACCCAACGCCGCCGTCGTGCAGCTGCGCTCGACGATCGGCCCCCTGCATCTCACCTACTACGAACACATCCGCGGCAAGTACCGCCCCTACCACCCCCGCGGCATCGTGCTGCCCCGCACCTGCCCCCACGGCGGCTTCCCCTTCGCCGCCTCGTTTTCCTTCGAAGACGGCACCCACACCCGCGCACACACCATCGTGCCCTGTCCGCGGTAGGGGCCGCCGCGCCGCGCCCAAAGCGTGTTGAATGTGCCTGCGCTCGCGCCGGCGGCAGACGAGGAGAACGCAATGAATGCAGTCCAGATCGTAGATCTCACGGGCCCCACCAGCGCCCTGCGCCTGGTCGATCTCCCCATGCCCCAGTCACCCCCGTCGCATATGTTCACGCCCGGGGAGGGCGTGGTAATCGACGTGCACGCGGCCGGCGTCTCCTTCCCCGAGGTGCTGCAGACGCGCGGCGAGTACCAGTACAAACCGCCGCTGCCGTTCGTCCCGGGCGGCGAGGTCTCCGGGGTCGTGCGCGAGGCCAGCGGGCAGGCGCTGCAGTTCGGCGTGCGCCCCGGCCAGCGCGTGGCCGGCTTCTGCATGACCGGCGGCTTCGCCGAGGCCGCCGTGGCGCCCCCGTTCCTCACCTTCGCGTTGCCGGAGGCGCTGGACTTCGCGGAGGGCGCCAGCTTGATCCTCAACTACCACACCGCGTACTTCGCGTTGGCTTTGCGCGGGCGGCTGAAAGCGGGCGAGAGCGTGCTCGTGCACGGCGCCGCCGGCGGCGTCGGCACGGCCGCGTTGCAGGTCGCGGCCGGCCTCGGGGCACGCACGATCGCCGTCGTTTCAAGCGAGCAGAAGGCGCTGGTGGCGCGCGAGGCGGGGGCGAACGAGGTGCTGCGCCTCGATGGCTCGTGGCGGGAGGAGGCCAAGGAGCTCACCGGCGGCGGCGTCGATGTGGTGCTCGACCCGGTCGGCGGCGATCGCTTCACCGACAGCCTGCGCTCGCTGCGCGCCGACGGCCGGCTGGTGGTCGTCGGGTTCACCGGCGGCTCGATCCCCGAGGTGCGGGTCAACCGGCTGCTGCTCGGCAACGTCGAGGTGGTCGGCGCCGGCTGGGGCGCCTACGCGCTCACCCGCCCCGAGCTCTGCCGCGAGATCGGCACGCGTCTGGAGCAGATGATCGAAAGCGGCGTCGTGCGCCCGCTCGTCGGCGCCCGCTTCCCGCTGGAGCGGGCCGCCGACGCGCTCCGGGAGATCGACGAGCGGCGCGCCACCGGCAAGGTCGTGCTCGAGGTGCGGTGATGGATTTCGAGCACTCTCCCCGCGCGCGCGAGCTGCTGGAGCGCCTCGACGCGTTCATCGAGCGCGAGATCCTCCCCCGCGAGGAGCCCTATCACCGCGAGATCCTCGCGCGTTCTGACCCGTGGATCGTGCACCCGGCGATCGAGGAGCTGAAGGGCAAGGCCCGGGAGGAGGGCCTGTGGAACCTGTTTCTGCCGGGCAGCCCCGTGGTCGGCGGGCAGGTCCAGGGCGCGGGGCTCTCCAACGTCGAGTACGCTCCGCTGGCCGAGCGCATGGGCCGCTCGCTGATCGCAAGCGAAGTATGCAACTGCAACGCGCCCGACACCGGCAACATGGAGGTGCTGCTGCACTTCGGCTCCCCCGAGCAGCACGAGTGCTGGCTTGTGCCACTGCTCGCCGGTGAGATCCGCTCGGCCTTCTGCATGACCGAGCCCGACGTCGCCTCCGCCGATGCCACCAACATGCAGGCCACGGCCGCGCTCGATGGCGATGAGGTCGTGCTCAACGGGCGCAAGTGGTGGAGCACCGGCGTCGGGCACCCCAACTGCAAGGTGGCGATCTTCATGGGGCTCACAGACCCCACGGCCGACCGTTACCACCAGCACTCGATGGTGCTCGTCCCGCTCGACACCCCCGGGGTGAAGGTCGAACGGATGCTCTCCACGATGGGCTTCGACGACGCCCCCGGCGGGCACGGCGATGTCTCCTTCACCGACGTGCGCCTGCCCGTCAGCGCGATCGTCGGTGGGCCCGGGCAGGCGTTCGCGATCGCCCAGGCGCGCCTCGGCCCCGGGCGCGTACACCACTGCATGCGCCTGATCGGGCTCGCCGAGCTGGCGCTGGAGCTCGCCTGCCGTCGTGCCACCGAGCGGGTCGCGTTTGGCAAGCCGCTCGCCAACCTCGGCGGCAACCGCGAGCGGATCGCCGACGCGCGGATCGCGATCGACCAGGCGCGCCTGCACGTGCTGCACGCCGCGTGGTTGATCGACCAAGCCGCCAAGCCCTCCCTCCCCTCGGGGGCCACCGGCTCGCCCGGAGGGGGCGCCAGCTCGGGAGGGAGCGCCGGAGGGGGTGAGTGGCTGGGGGCCATCTCGCAGATCAAGGTAGCGGTGCCCAATATGGCCCAGCGCGTGGTGGACATGGCGATGCAGCTGCACGGCGGCGCCGGCCTCAGCGACGACTTCCCGCTCGGCGCCGCGTGGACCGTGGCCCGCGCACTGCGCATCGCCGACGGCCCCGATGAGGTCCACCGCGGGGTGATCGCGCGGCTGGAGCTCGCCCGCTACGGGCAGGGAAAGTGGGGCGGCGCGAGCTCCTGAGGCCAACATCAAGCGGACGGAGCGACCGGTGGAGTCGTCAAATCCTCCGCCGCCGCTCGCGCCATCCTTTCTGCGGTGTCGCCCGACGGCGCAGATGACAGCTCCGGCCCCGGGGGCGCGCGCGCGGCGGGCGCCCGCTCCTCGGAGCACCGCTACGGCATCGTGCTCGCGCTCACGATCCTCGCCGTGCTCTTTTCGATCCTCGCGCCCGACACCCCCTTCGGCCGCGCCGTCGCGGTGGTGCTCCAGGGCGCGATGCTGTTTGCGGTGATCGTCACCGCGCGCGAGGGCGGGCAGGATCTGGCCGCGCGCCGGCTGGCCGCGGCGCTGACGGTGGCGGTGATCCTCGGCCTGGCCGTGCTGGTCGGGTTGAACGTCGTTCCGCGGTGGGTCGGCGCAATCGCCACCGCCGGCGCGGTGATGGCGGTGCTGGTCGTGCTCACGCGCGGGATCGTGCGACTGATCCGTGAGCGTGGTGTGACCGTGCAGGCAGTCGCGGGCGCGCTCACCACCTACCTGCTGATCGGCCTGGAGTTCGCGCTCGTGGCGCGCGTGATAGTGAGTATCGGCCCCCACCAGTACTTCGAGCAGGTCACCAACGCCGCGGTCACGCAGAGCCAGGAGATCTACTTCAGCTTCACCACGCTCACCACCACCGGTTATGGAGATCTCACGCCTCTCCTCAGCATCGGGCGCGCGCTTTCGGTGCTGGAGATGCTCGTCGGCCAGATCTACCTCGTGACCGTGATCGGGTTGCTCGTCGGCAACCTCCGCCGCAGCCCCTGATCGTCGGTCGGGGTCCGGGTTGTGTATGAAACTTTTCAGGCCCAACCCTTCATTTTGTAAAGCGAGGGCATGGGCTTGATGTCTTCTTTTTCGACCCCCAACCCTTCATTTTGTGAAGCAAGGGCATGGGCTTGATGTCTTCGTTTTGGACCCCAACCCTTCATTTTGTAAAGGGTTGGGGTCCAAAAAGAGAGATATGTCACCGCTCGCACTCCGTCGGCCACTCGTTGGCGCCGGCGTCGTTGCTCGGCCGTTCGTTGGCGACAGGGTCGTTGCTGTATGGTCGCGCCCGTGAGCCCACCACTCATCGCGTTGATCACCGGCGCCTCCAGCGGGATCGGCGAGGCGACCGCGCGGCGACTGGCACGGGAGCCCGGCGCGCGGCTGGTGCTGGTGGCGCGCCGCGAGGAGCGCCTGCGCGCGCTCGCCGCCACGCTGCCCGCCGAGTGCAGCACGCTCGCGCTCGACCTCACCGACGAGGACGCGCCCGCGCGCGTGCTGGCGCATGTGCGCGAGCAGTACGGAGGGCGCCTGACCATGCTCGTGAACAACGCCGGCGCGGCCTGGCGCGCGCCCTTCGGGGAGGGAGGCTACGACAACGTGCGCCAGACGATGACGCTCAACTTCGATGCGCCCGTGCGCCTCACCGAGGCGCTGCTGCCGCTGCTGCGCGAGAGCGCGCCGAGCGCGATCGTCAACGTCTCTAGTACCGCCGCGCGGGTGACGCGTCCCGGCACCGGCGCCTACTCGGCGAGCAAGTTCGCGCTCACCGGCTGGAGCGACGCGCTGTATGCCGAGGAGCACGCCCACGGCGTCCACGTCGGCACGGTGTTCCCCGGGTTCGTCGCCACCGAGGGCTTCCCCGCCCGCGAGCTGCTCGCGCGCCCGCAAACGGCCTGGATCGTCTCCACGCCCGACCGGGTCGCCGAGGCGATCGTGGAGGTCGGCCTCGGGCGCCGCGCGGAGCGCTACGTGCCGCGCCCCTACTTCCTGGCGGCGGTCGCGCGGCTGCTGCTCCCCGGGCTCGTGCGCCGCACGCTCACGCGCGGCAGCGCCGCGGTCCTCACCACTACAACCGGGGCTGAAGCGGAGGCTCGGAGCAGCCCATAGCCGGAGGCTCGGAACAGCCCATAGCCGGAGGCTCGGAACAGCCCATAGCCGGAGGCTCGGAACAGCCCATAGCCGGAGGCTCGGAACAGCCCATAGCCGGAGGCTCGGAACAGCCCATAGCCGGAGGCTCGGAACAGCCCATAGCCGGAGGCTCGGAACAGCCCATAGCCGGAGGCTCGGAACAGCCCATAGGCGTACGCTCAGGCAATGAGACGGCGTGCGGCCCAGGCAGCCCGGGGACGAACGCTCGGCCAGCGAGCTGCCGGGCAGCTCGTGCCAACCTCTCGACCGTCCGATGAGCCGAACACAGGCCGCGCAGGTTTCTCGGCTTGGCGCACGAATAAAGAAGCGGATCGCGAGAGATAACTGTCGAATAACGATCTGCCCGCCCGGGTAGAGGAAGTTCTCGGGTAGAGCAACTTATGGGCCTCCGATGGGCTCCAACAGGGGCGCACCGCCGTGTACAGGGTGGACGAACGTGCCCGTCGAGCCACTCCGCCAGGAATAATTGACAACGCAACTATTGTGCCCTATAATTCCGACTCCAGACATAGGAGTTCAGGAAGGTGGCTCGATAGGGCCGCCCCTTTCAAGCCGAAAGATCAGTCCCATGACAGACGATAAGCGCCAGATCACCACACTAGACACTTTGGAGGCCGCGGACGCCCCCAACGGCACGCCGCGGACGCCGGTTGCCCTCGATTCGCCCTTCGCCGAGACCTCCCCCGAGCGCGCCGCGAGCGCCCGTCGCCGCCGTCCGGTGGCGGCCGCCGAGCCGGAAAGCTTCATCCCCGAGTCGGTCGACCAGCTGCTCGCGCATTCGCGCCGCTACCCCCTGCTCACGCCCGACCAGGAGATCGAACTGGCGCAGCGGATCGAGCGCGGGGACCTGCGCGCGAAGGAACTGATGATCAACTCCAACCTGCGCCTGGTCGCCTCCAACGCCCGTCGCTACCAGAACCAGGGTTTGCCGCTCGCCGACCTCGTGCAGGAGGGGATGCTCGGCCTGATCCGCGCCAGCGAGAAGTTCGACTGGCGCAAGGGCTTCCGCTTCTCCACCTACGCCACGCTGTGGATCCGCCAGGCGATCCAGCGGGGCCTGGAGAACTCCGGGCGCACGATCCGCCTGCCGGTGCACGTCGCCCAGCGCACCCGCAAGGTGGGCCGCGTCGAGCGCGAGCTCTCGGTGCGCCTGGGGCGCGAGCCGACCTCCGAGGAGATCGCCCTGGAGACCGGGTTGGAGCTCGAGCAGGTCGAGGAAGTGCGCCACCAGCGCGCCGCGCTCGTCAGCCTCGACCAGCAGGTGGGCGAGGACGGCGACACCGCGCTCGGGGACCTGCTGCCCTCCGACCAAGAGCCGCCCGAGGAGACCGCCTACGAGAACGAGCGCGAGCGCCTCGTGCAGCTCGCGATCTCGCAGCTGCCCGAAACCGAGCGTACCGTGCTGACGCTGCGCTTCGGCACCGGTCACGAGGCGCCGCAGACGCTCACCGCGATCGGCAAGCGCCTCGGCTTCTCCGCGGAGCGGGCCTCGCAGCTGGAGCAGCGCGCGCTGAAGAAGCTCGCGGAGTCGCCGGAGTTGGCGGCTTTGCGCGAGGCAGCCTGAGCCGCGCGCAGCGGTCTGCCGACGGGCCGCGTAAGATCTGAGCCGTATGTGGGATCGTGTCGTCCAATGGACGATCGCCGTAGGTGAATGGATTCTGGCCCCGGTCGAGCGCTTCATCGGCAAACGCTCGCTGGTGGGCGACGCGACGTTCTTCCCGCTGGAGCGCTTTCCCTGGGTGGAGCACATCGAGCGCAACTGGGAGGTGATCCGCGACGAGGCCGCCGCGCTGCTCGACGACCACGAGGCGCTGGCCAACTTCCAGGACATCTCCAAGGACCAGATCGAGATCACCGACGACGACCGCTGGAAGACGTTCTTCCTGTACGGGTACGGCTTCGAGGCGAAGCTGGGGGTGGAGATGTGCCCGCGCACGGCCGCGCTGATGCGCGAGATACCCGGGATGAAGACGGCGATGATCTCGATCCTCTCGCCGCGCAAGCACATCCTCGACCACCGCGGCCCCTACAAGGGCGTGCTGCGCTACCACCTTGGGCTGATCGTGCCCCAGGATGCCGAGTCCTGCAGGATCCGCGTCGGCGATGACATTCGCCACTGGGAGGAGGGCAGGAGCATGGTCTTCGACGACACCTTCAACCACGAGGTGTGGAACGACACCGACGAGACGCGCGTGGTGCTGTTCGTGGACGTGATGCGGCCCCTCCCCTTCCCCGAGTCGGCGATCAACGAGGGGATCGTCAAAGCGATCGGCTACTCCCCGTTCGTGCTGGACGCCAAGCGCAACCAGGAAGCCTGGGAACGGCGGTATCGGGAGCGCAAGCCTCAGGCTCAGACGTTGGACACTTCCAGGCCCGTGCCCTGAAGCCAGCTGTTGGCCTGGGCATTGAGCGCCGTGAACTCGCCGGTGACAATCAGCAGCCCCAGCGCGATCATCACCAACCCGCCGACGCCGACGATCACCGAGAAATGGCGCTTGACGATCGCCAGTGCGCCGGTGGCGCGCTCGAACGCGAGCGCGATCGCGAGGAATGGGATCGCGAGACCCAGCGAGTAAAAGGCGAGCAGCAGCGCCCCATGGGCGGCGGAGTTCGACACCGCCGCCTGTGTGAGGATCGCCCCCAGTGTGATGCTCGTGCACGGCGTCCACGCGATCGCGAACGCCGCCCCCGCCACCAGCGGCCCGCCGCGGCCTGCCAGGCGCTGTAGCGACTCCGAGTGCCACTGGAAGTTGAGCGCGTCCACGAACGGCGTGGCGAGGAACACCACCCCCATCGCGATGATCAGCACGCCTCCGACCGTGCGCAGCGTGACGATGTGATCGGTCAGCACCGAGCCGATCTGCGTGGCTGTCAGGCCCAGCAGGATGAAGATCAACGAGAAGCTTGCGATGAACAGCAGGCTCGGGCCGAGTACCCGGCGCGCCCCGGTGTGCTTGATATCCGCCGGCGCCACCCCGATCACGGTCGAGAGGTAACCCGGCACCAGCGGCAGCACGCAGGGCGAGAGGAACGACACCAGCCCGGCCGCGAGCGCCAGGGGGATGCCCACCCCGGTGGCCGTGTCGCCGGTTGCGCTGGTCGTCGCGGCGAGGATCGCGGCCGTCATGTGGCCGCCCGCAGTTCAGCCACTTCTCGCTCCAGCCGCGCCACGCGCTCCTCCAGCCCGTCCACCGCGCGCGGGACCGGCGTCGGTGTCGACATCGGCGATGGCGCAGCCGCATCGGAAACCTCGGCCTCCTCCCCCAGCAGCTGGACGTAGCGCTCCTCCTTCTGGCCGGGCCGGCGCTCCAACACGGCGACCAGCCCGCGGCCGATCAGCCGCTCGATCGTCTCGTGCACGCCGTCGAGGTCGGCGAAGGCGTGCATCCGCTCGGTGCGCTGCTTGAGCTCCCCCGGGGTCTGCGGGCCGCGCAGCATCAGCACGCACATCACCGCCTGCTCGTCCTCGCCCATCGGCAGCGCCTCCGCCAGCAGGTGGCGGAACTTCGGCGCGCGGGCGCCGCTGGCCAGGCGTGTGTATCCGCGGCGCTGAAGGCGATGCAGGGCATCGCGCAGCACCTCGTCGTCGTACATCACCACCGGGTCGCGGTTGGTGGACTGGTTGCACGCCAGCCGCAGCGAGTTGAGGCTCAGCGGGTACACGTCCGGTGTTGTGCGCTGCTTTTCCAGCAAGCAGCCCAGCACGCGGATCTCCGACGGAGAGAGGTTCATGGCCTCAATCGTATGACGCAGCGCCTTTGGCCGCGCGACCCAGCTACTATACTGAGAAAATCCGTAAAACACTGACCATACGCGCACAAAACCTGGACTTCAAGTCAGATCGACACCGCTATGCCCACTTTTTCCCTCGACGCGCAGCCGGAGGTGTTCTTCAGCACCGCCGCTACCAATGACGCGGTTGCGTACGCGGTGCAGACGGGACGTGCCCGCAAGCTCGGGCCACGCCTATACACGAAGTCGATGAGCGGGGCGCCGGAGGATGTCTGCCGTCGCAATTGGGCGGCGGTCACCGCCGGCTACTTCCCGGGGGCCGTTCTCACCGGCCGCTCGGCGTTCGCCTTCAGGCCGGCGGACGACGGGTCGGTATTTGTGAGCTCCCGGCAGGCCCGCGACGTGCGCGTCCCCGGCTTGCGCCTGCGCTCCCAGCGCGGGCCGGGCCGCCAGGAGGGCGATATGCCGTTCATGGGCCAGAACCTGTTCATCAGCTCCCGACCGCGGGCCTTTTTGGAGAACCTCAGCCTCTCCCGCTCACGTGCTGGCGCCGTGACGCGCACGCTGAGCCGGGAGGAGCTGGAGGAGGCGCTGGAGGAGTTCGGTCGCTATGACCCGGGCAGCCTGAATCGGCTGCGCGATGAGGCTCGCGCCCTAGCGGGACCCCTCCACGCCGAGCGCCAGTTCGGGCGGCTCGATGAGCTCATTGGCGGCCTGCTGCGCACGCGCAAGGTCGAGCTCTCCAGCCGCCGCGCCCGGGCGAGCGCCCGGGGCGAGCCCTTCGACCCCGCGCGGATCGAGGCGTTCGAGCAACTCGCCAACCACCTGCTGGGGGTGGGCTTGCCCTCCGTTCCCGAAGGCGCGTCGGCCGACATGAGCGTGCTGGCGTTTTACGAGGCCTACTTCTCCAACTACATCGAGGGGACAGAGTTCACTGTCGCCGAGGCCCGCGAAATCGTCTTCGCGGGACTGCTGCCACAGCAGCGCCCGCAGGACGCGCACGACATCTTGGAGACCTACCGGCTGGTCGCCGACCGTCACCAGCGTGGGCGCGCGCCGGGCAGGGCCGACGAGCTGGTGGCTATCATCCGCGACCAGCATCGAATGATGCTCAGGGAACGTCCGGAGATCGGGCCCGGGCGCTACAAGCAGCGCAACAACCACGTCGGCGGGCACGAGTTCGTCGATCACCGACTCCTCGACGGCACGCTCCGCGAGGCCTTTCGCTTCTACGCATCGCTACCGGCCGGGTTTGCCCGGGCGGCCTTCGCGATGTTCGTGATCGCCGAGGTGCACCCGTTCGCCGACGGCAACGGCCGCACCGCGAGGCTGCTGATGAACTCCGAGCTGACCGCCGCCGGTCAGCAGCGCATCATCGTCACCACCCACGACCGTGGCGACTATCTCGCCGCGTTGCGGGGGATCAGCAACCATATGAACATACCGGCTTACATCTCGATGCTCGCCGAGCTGCAGCGCCGTACCGCGAGCATCGACTTCTCGACCCTCCCCGCGGCCGAACGCGACCTCCTGCGGGCAGCAGCGTTCACCGACCCCGACGTCGAGGAGCTGGCCGACCGGATCGACTGGCCGCGCTGAGCTCAACCCGGATCGGGAGGCGAGAGAGCAGCGTCTATCCTTGTGCAATGCCCACGCTGGTGATGGACCCTGCTCCGGCCGAGATTGTCGCGCTGATCGAGCGTCGGCGTCGCCTCGGGCTCGACCACCGCGACGAGATTTGCGAAGGTGTCTACCGGATGAATCCACCGCCCTCGCACGAGCACCAGGTCATTCTGCAACAGCTGGCCGAGCTGCTCGGGCCGCTGGCGCGAGACGCCGGCCTGGAGGCCGTCATCCAAGAGTTCGGCCTGGGCACGTCCGACGAGTACCGCGTGCCCGACGGAGGCCTGCACCGCCCCGGTGCCGGCGGCGTCTGGCACCCCACCGCGGCGCTCGTCATCGAGATCGTCTCTCCCGGCGACGAGACGTGGAAGAAGCTCCCCTTCTACGCCGCCCACCACGTCGACGAGCTGCTGATCATCGACCCGGCCAAGCGCACTGTCGATTGGCTCGGGCTCGACGGCGGCGAGTACCGCCCGATCGAGCGCAGCGGCCTGATCGACCTCGGCTCCGAGCAGCTGGCCGAGCGGATCGACTTGCCGCGCTGAATCGACCAGTCCGCCGGCTCGCCACGCGCAACCTCCCGAGGACATCCCCGACAAAGCGGTTTCGCTGCGGCGGATCGGGCGGCTGTTCGTGCCCTACCGCGTGCGGCTCGGGTTGCTGCTGGGGCTGATCGTGTTCGGCTCGATCCTCAGGGTCGCCTCGCCCTTCCTGCTGCGCGAAGCGGTCGACAAGGGGATCGTCGGGCACGACCTGGAACTGCTGACGTGGATGGTGGCGGGGATGATCGCGTTGACGCATGCGATTGGTAGCGTGCTCGACATATGAGTGGTTTCGAAGGTTTTCGCGATTCGCCGCAGGCACCGTTCTACCGAGCGGGCGCCCGCTCGCCCGATGACACCTGGAACGATGCCTCCAGGCGACTGGAGAAGACGATCGAATCCGCCACCGCGGCGGCCGGGCATCGGCCGATCGAGATGACCGTCGAGCGCGTGTGCGGCTGGCACCGGGGAATCTTCCTGAGCACATTCCCGCGCGAGGCCGGATACATCCGCTCCGACCATGAGCCCGCCGAATTCGCGATTCCGATCGACATCGACGGCGAGACCGTCACGACACCGATGCACGGCACGCTCCCACACAGCGAGATCCTCACGCGCCTGCGTGGCGCCTGCGAGACGTACAACGCCAAGCAGGCCACGCTTCAGCGCCGGACGGGAGCGCTCACCGCCGTCGAGGGCGCCACACCCCCGGCGGAGCTGTACGCCGCGATCCTCGAGATCCACCCCTTCATCGACGGCAACCTGCGCGCGGCCTACGTCGCGCTGCAGGTCGGGCTCGCTTCGCTGGGCCTGCCAACGGTCCGCTTCGGGCACGCAATCGACCGCCACGACGAGTGCCTGGGCTGGGCGATGCGGGGCGATGCCGAGCGCACGATCGCACCGCTGGCCGAGCTGATCGTGGAGCTGGCGCAATGACCACGCAACGACGGGTCCATCACGCGCTATCCTCAAGGACATGACGAGGATCCGATACCGAGACCTGGATCTACCCCCCGGGCTCTGCATTGCTGACGGCAACGGCGTCAGACCGTGGGACGAGAACTCCGCCAAAGAGCTCGCCCTCGACGCCATGATCCTCTCCCAAGGCGCCGAGCGCGGCCAGGCAATGCTCGACGCCCTAGAGCAGACCGAGCACTCACCGGCCGTCTCCAGCCGCTGAACATTGCAACGACCTCCCCGGGCGGGGATTGGAGTCGCGGCGCGGGCGTTAGAATCCTGTCTATGACAGCTAAAGATCTGCTGCTGGAGCAGGCACCAAGTTGGAGTGATGCGCAGGCCACCGCGGCCCTGCGCGTGGTGGCGGCCCAAACCGCACTGGCGGCATACCTCACCGACGAGGCGAACGGCTCGACTGAGGAGCTGGATGCGCGCGAGGACTGCTGGGCAGAGGCGAGTGCCCGCGAGGCGATCCTCGCGTCCGTCGACTGCTGAACCACCACGGCGCCCGCGGCAATCCGCCGTGGTACGCGGGTGCGGTATTTGTTCGGCTGGCTAAGATCTGGGCATGGCATTGGCCCTGAAACGAATCCACACCGACTTCTCCGGCTACGAAGGCCAGTGGGTCGCGATCGACATGCGTACGGGCAAGATCGTGATTGCCGACAAGGACCCGCATGTGGTCCTGCGCAAGGCCAAGGGCCGCAACCACGTAGTCGTGCATGGCCGCGTCCCGTACGCGGATGAGCCGCTCCGCGACCACTTCGGCTTTGCCTGAGACACCCCCGCTGCCCTGGCTGTACGCGTACCAGGAGGACGCCCATTCGACCCGGCTCAGCCAGCCGATCCTGCGGCCGTTCGTGCTGGTCTCGCTCGTGCACGGCAGCCAGAGCACCTCGCTGCTGCAAGGCCTGGTCGACACCGGCGCCGACGCGATCCTCGCGAGCGACCTGCTCACCGTCGAGCTCGAGATCGACCTCGACGACAACGAGGGCGAAGCCACCCACGCGGTCGGTGGCAAGGTGCTTGAGACCCGCTACAAGACGCTCGATCTGCGTCTGTATCCCAGCGACGGCGCCGAGGACTCCTCCGTCAGCTCTTCTTGCCCCCTTTGGTCTTGTGCTTGGTGCTCTTCGCGTGCACGGCCTTCTTCGCGCAGCCGGTGACCGTGACCGGCGTGATCTGGTGGATTTCGGCGCCGTTCTGGGCGACGAATTCAGTCGGCATCTGCAGTGTCGCCGGCTTGGTCTGTTTGGCCTTGCGGGTGATCGTCTTCGTTTGGCCGTGGATCTTGACCGTGACCTTCTTCTTGACCGTGACGGTCTTTGTGGTCGCGCAGAGGTTCCCGAGCGCGGTGAGTGCGCTGTAGGGGCCCTCTGGGAGCGTCAGTTCGAAGCTCGTGACGGGCTGGTCGGGGACGGTCTTGAACGTGCTTGACGTGACGCCGGCTTTGCTGATGAACGTGGTGCCGACCAGGTCGATCGTGAACCCGTAGCCCTGCAGCACGACGATGAGACTTGGCCACCCTTCGCCGCCGTGGGAGACGAAATACGCGGGGCCTTCCAGCGGGACCGGGAGGATCGGAGTGATCGCCCTGGCGTGCCCGATGATCGACGCCGGCGGGCACCCCGCGGGGTTGGCTTCAAACTGTGCGGCGGTGCACGCTTTCTGCAGCGTCGGCAGACGGGAGGGCAACTGCTCGGGGAGTTCGACTTTGACGCGGCTGATGTTGGCCTGGGTGCCGAGCGCGCCGGGAACCGTGAGCTTCGCGGTCAGGCTCGCGCCGTCCGCGCGGCTGGTCTTCGCAGAGGTGGAGACGGAGAACGAGGGCTTGAACGCGAGGCTTGAGCAGTCCGCGGCCTCAAACGGCGTGTTCACACTCACCGGGACCTGGTCTGAGGGGTCGGCAAAGTTCGCGCCGGCGCCGTCGATCGTGTTCGTGATCTGTAGGGGGCTGCAGTTGGTGGGGTTGATGATGAACTTACTGCGGTCCATGTACACCCGGATGTCGCGGACGTGTACGACGATGCCTTTGATGATGTGGGGGATTGGGTCTGAGCCGTTGGCTGAGACTTCGACCTGTGCGGTCGAAGGGTTGATGTCGAGCGCGAAGCGGATCACGACAGTCCCCAAATCGAATGGGCCCACCTTGGCCGAAGTGATCGAGACGATCGATAGCGGCGCGCCATGATATGGGCCCGCCAGATAGATCTTGCCGGGTGTTTGCGCGAGTACGGTGCCGACGCCCGCTTCGACGATTGTGTGCCCGATTTCGCTTGAGGCGGGGCAGGAAGGGTTTGCTTCCTCTTGTGCGCCGGTCATGTTCTTTGACGCTTCGATCGCGGCTTCGGGGCAGAACGGGATCCCTGTGAGGTTGCCGGTCAGTCCCGGTGGCAGCGTGGTCGAGAACCTGGTGAGCTCTTGTTCGCCGTCTTCGCGGATGATCCGCAGGTAGAACGGGCTGTAGGTGCCGCCGGCGTTGTTCTGGGTGCCGGAGATTACCTGGGGATGGAATGGTGGCACGCCACCGGAGGGGCAGGGGCCTTCGCGGACGCCCTGGGTGATCTGGAACGGCTGGCTCAAGGAAAAGCTCGGTTCTGCGGGTGCTGACCACGGCGTCAGCTGCGCCTGGGTGCTGTATGACCCGCACGCTGGTGGGCTCACCAGCGGCGCGGTCGCGCCAGGACGGAACTTCAGCGTGAACTTGCTGAACGGCTGCTGGGGATTATCATCAAACGTCGTCACCAGCTGCCCCGTCACCGGGTTCGGCTCGATCTTGCCCGCGACCTTCACCACGATCCCACGCGCGGGATCCTTCGCCACGACATACAGCGCGAGCAGCGACCCACCCGGGTGCTGCGGATCGCCGAACGCGGGAACATTGTCATACGGTGTGGCGATGTAGATCGCGCCCGGGATCTTTTCCGCGAGCACCGGTGTTTCGATTTCGATCGAGCCGATCTTCGATTCAGGCGGACAACCAACCCCCGGCAAGGATTCCGCCGTCTCGGCTTCATACTCGCCCCGGGTGCACGCCCCAAGCCCCGCCGCCAGCGACGGGTTGGCCGTCACCCCTTCCGGAAGCGTCACCACCGCATCCTTCAGATTCGACGCGGACCTCGCCGTCGGATCTTCCCACGTCTGCGGGTTCACCACCGAGAAATCCAAGCCAGTGGGCGATTCCGCAGCGACCGTCGAGGGCGTCACCTCGATCGAGGGATGAAACGGCAAGCGTTCGCATTCGACCATCGGAGCGATCTGCGTGGTTTCTTCGAGCACTTCTTCAGGATCCTGCCAATCATTGCTCTTGAATGTCGCGGTGAACGGTTCCGAAGAGCAGCTCGTCGGGTTGGCGAGATACGGACGAGGACTGACGTCCGCCGACAGCCCACCACCGTGGCACACACCGTTCGTGCATTCCTGGCCACGCTGTTCGTCATGAGCCGGGTCAGCCGGAACCCCCCACACCGTGACAGACACTTCGGAAAGTTCGGTCAAACCCTGAAGATCTTCGCTGGTGATCGTCAGCCCCAGATCGCTAGGACGCACCTTGACCACCAAATTCTGAGTGATAATGCCACCAAGATTGAACGCGAACATCGCCGCGATACCAGGATCGATGACTTCCATGTTATACAAAGGAAGAGTGACCAGCTCCGCGGTGGGACGATCGGGAGCACCCGAGATCGCGAAGCTGATCGTCCCCACCTGAGAATCCGGCGAGCACTGCGGATGTTTGCTGTTGAGGAGCTCCGAAGCCGTGCAGGTCGCAACAGCGGTGTTGTTGCCGACGAAACCGGCGGGCAGTTCGACCGAGGTGGTCCTCGCGTTGCCCTGCGTCTGACCCGCGCCGTTATGAACGAATTTGAAAGCGGTCGTGAGATCCTCATGAACACCGGCCTGCTGAGTAGACGGAGTGACATGAAACGAGCCGGGCTGGATCGCAAACGCGCCGGCACCCGCCGGCAACACACCCCCCGCAAGAACGCATACGGCAACGACCAGCCTCAAACGAGCAGCAGCGCTCATCGCTTCACCCTCCCGTTCTTGCCGGCCTTCCCGGCTTTTTTCTTGGGTCTCGTCCTATGCTTGCGCTTCTTGGTTTTCTTCGTGGTGGCATGCTTCGGTTTCCCGCCTTTCACCGCCGGTTTGCCGGACGGCACCGGCGTCACGTTCCCCGACCCGGCGAACGTCGAGCTCGACGGCGTCGCGTCGACCGGAGCGCTCGGCGGCGTTGAGCACGCATCCGCTTCGCATTCCACCGTCGAGGCCGCCGGCGGCGCGAAACCACCATCGATCCGCACATCATAAAGATCCCCAGCGGTGTCCTGATCGGCCGGAGCCAGCTGCGAGTGAGTGGCTATCAGAACGTCCCGGCCCGAGGGATCCGTACCGAGCAACACATTACGGAACCCATCAATCCCGTTCGTCAACAGAGCGACACAACCCGCGACCCGAGAACAACCATCGACACCATTCGCACGCCACTCATACACATCCCAACTATGGCTGGGCGGTACAAACGTTTCTGGTTCTTCACCATCGATATCCTGGGGAACGAGCTCAGAGACCGACCTGAAGAACGCGAAGCGACCGTCGTCGGACCCCCACGTAGGACGCGGCGTAGCACCATTTATATACTTTTCTTTGCCCGCGCCGAGCTGCCCATAAGGCGCAAACTCGCCCCCTCCGGCCGGATGGAAGGCAGTGCACGCGATGCAGGTCGCAGTACCCGAATCGCGGTCATAGCGATACGGCCCCGCACCCGGCGCACCGAAGAAGCCCTGCTGAAAATAGAAGAAGCGGCCGTCCGCGGTGACGAAGAAGTGCGCGGACGCCTGGCCTTCTTCGCGGTCCTGGAAGATGAACTGGAGCTTTTCGCTGGCTACGTCGAAAACGTACCAATTTTGGATCCCCTTGTTGTAACTGGTGATATCAGGGGTCGGCGGCGCTTCGGGCGTGAGTTGACGGGGCGAACTAAAATAGACAGTGCTGGCGTCATTGGAGACCGTCGCGGCGATTCTTTCACCTGCCCTCTGCCCAAGGATCGCCTTGCTGCCGTCGAGCACGAGCGGCTTGAGTGTCCGAGTTTTGGTGTCGTAGCTGAACGTGATCTGTTCGCCGTCGTGGCCGAGCAAGAGCATCGCGCCGTTGGGGCTCGCGGCGTCGAAGGTATATTCGCCGATGTCAACGGTTTCAGACCCGTTCACCCGCATGTACAGGTGGCTGTGATATACGGCCGGGTCATAGCGGAGCCCACCCGCTGGACACGGGCCGTCAGGGATCGCTTCGAAGAAGATCTTGGAGCCGTCTTCGGAGATCGCGTGGGCAGCGAAGACGTCCACGTAACCTTCGAAGTTTTCGCTGCCGAGGGGAACCCTGGCGCCGCAGACGCCGATCGTGTGGCCCTGCGAATCGACGTTCACCTGCGCCAGGCCGGCCCGGGCGGTGTATTCATACAGGTCGGGAAGGCCCGCGGCGGTCGTGCTCTGAGGCAGTCCGGGCAACGCGTGGTCACGGGTCATCACCACAAGCTTGCTGAGCGTCGGCGTGGCAGCCGCCCACATATCCTTGCCTTCACCATTTTCGAGCAACTGATTGAAAGGTGTCGAAGCGACAGGCGTGTAAGGGCCACCGTCGGGACCAAGCAGCAGATCCTGGTCAGCTGAATGACTCTGATAAGTCGGTTCGGAATAGCGAGCGAGGGCGACCTGCGAAAGATCCGCGCTGAAGATTTCCGGCAGATACGTGTCCTCCCCAGAGCCAGGCGGCGTGAGCGAGGTCATCCGCCAGCCGGCAGTGGGATCGCGGTCAAAGACATAATCGGACACGAACGGGTTGGGATCCGAGCCGTACTTCGCGAGCGTCCGCAGCAAGACGTGTTCGCCGCCTTCGCCGAGACGCGCCAGCGAGGAGGCCGAGCCGTAGTTGAAATTGTCCTGCGCGCCGTTCTTACTCGCCGGCGTGATCAACTCATAGGCACGACAGTCCGGCAGGCGAGCCGCGAGCCCGGAACGGAAACTTTCGTTCGGACAGGACACCGACGGCTGCGCAGGCGCGGGAACAGGGACAGTGAACGTCTGTTCAGCACCAGCGATAACCCCCGCTTCGCTATGCGCAAGCAGACGATAATGATAAGTGACGCCAGACTGCAATCCAGGCAGCGTGACACCCACGATCTGCGACTGGTAGAGCAGGAGATTGGCCTTACCTTCCTGTGAGCGTTCTTCAGTGCGGTGAGCCCCGACGCCAAGGTCAACGTCGGGGCTCGTCTCAGGGTTGGCAAAACCTTCCGCTTCGAAGTGTTGCTGAGTGACGTACTCGACGTGATAGTGAGCGTCAGTCGTCACGCTGCGAGGATCGACCGAGCCGAGGACGCGGAACGATTCGCCGTCGAGGACCCGGGTGGCAAACGTGACCGCGGCGGGCGGACCTGCGGTTTCGAAGCCGATCGGCGAGGTGGTCTGGGAGCCAGCCGCGTTTTCGGCAAAGAGGCGCACATAGTAGATGGTGGCCGGGTTCAGGCCGGTGAGGTCGGTGGAGAAGCTGTGAGGCTCCTGGTCGGCTTCGCCGGCGGGGATGGTTCCTTCAACGCCCGGGGTCCACGGACCGGTTTCCGAGCTGGCCGTTTCAAAGCGCCAATGCGTTTCGGAGCTGTCGGGGATGACGGTGCCTGGGACGTGGGCGGCGGTAGCGGAGACGTTGTCGGGCAAGCCGACGTTCGGGCGCGGCTGGGCCGGTGAGGTGGCGAATGTGGCCGTCTCAGTCGCGGAGCCTAGGGAGTTGGAGGCGAACGCGCGAACGTAGTAGACGGTCTGGGGGGTGAGGCCGGTGAGGTGCGCGACCTTCGTCGGAGCAAAATCTTCAGCGACGCTGACGCTGCCTTCGGTGCCCGCGACCGGGATGTAAAAACCATTTTCTTCGGTCGAGTAAGCAAGGTGATATTCAGTCGGGATGCCATCCGTGTCCAGTTCGGCGAAGACACTGGCCGCAGTAGGGGTAGGCAACGAAGCAGAACACATATGGGGTGTAGTGTTTTCGAAGGACTGTGGCACCCTTTCGATTCCCTCGCCGCTGCCACATTTAGCAACAAGAAATTCGGGAGCAGCGGGCGCCTTCGTGGTGAATTCGGCCTGGTTCGGTGGCGCTTCGCCGAAAGAGTTCTTCGCGGTGACGCGGACAGTGTAGGTGGTGCTGGGATGAAGCCGCTTGATCGATTGGCCGCCGACAGTTTCAAACGAGCACTGTTCGGTGCAGGTGAGACTTGTGAACAGCTGCCAGGCGGCGGGGTTGGAAGGTTCGGTGGTGTATTCGAGGCGTGCTTCGGTCGTTGCGCCTTCGGCCGAAATGATCTGATCGACTTCGGCGCGAGTGGAGTATACGTGTTCGATTTCGAGCGTAGCGAGGCGAGGGGGGCCGGCGGCAACTGCGGGCGCCGTGGCGACGGCGAGGAAGAGGAGGAGAACAGCAGGGAGAACGGCCATGACCGCCGACCGGCGAAGGGCAGGAGCGGATGAGGGCGCGCCACTGCCCCGGGCCAAGCGCAAGACACCGAGACGAGAAACGACACCCCTCGTGGCGTCAGGCGTCTTTTGGGATCGCTCCAGATAAGTCACGGGCGTACCTTTCTCGTTGGTGTGGCGCATGTGGTCTAGTCCGGTGAATGAGATGTGTTGGCGATATGCAGAGATGGGCCACCGAGGCCTCCCCGTGGCCGACTGGCGACCGCGGGGAGACACCCAGCTTGGCAAGCGCCGCTAGGGAGCGGTCACCGCCCACGAACCGGAGAAGCCGGCACCATATCCCGGTTCTGGTTCTTCCGGAGCGACAAAGATCATGTGAGCGCCACTGGTAGGGGTGGTGGTCGCCTCGGGCTTTTCATCTTGGAATTCGAAGAATTCCATATTTCCGTTTGCCGCGGTTTCAGCGTACACACAGAGGTTGCCTTCGACGGCAGACGGCACCGCCGCGGATCCCGGACATTCGGCGGGCGCCGTGTGACCTTCCACTTCAGCAGCGGTGACAAAATGAGCCTTCCCCTTGGCGAGCGGCGCCGCCAGGGGTATCGCGTAGGAGAGCGGTTCGACGTAGAGACCCGCGGTATGGACGCTGAAGCCCCAGGTGCCGGTCTCGGTCTTGCCTTCGGGGAGCGTTTCCGTGAAGCCGGTCTGGCCGTTTTCGCCGTTGCACGCATACGTCGTCCCGCTCGCGGAGACGAACTTCGAGCCGCCGGCTTTGCAGTTGACGCCCGCGGGCTCTTTGCTACTGGTGACGCTCACCCCAGCGGCGCCGTCTTGACCGTTGGTCCCATTGGTGGCGTCTTTGCCCGCCGCGCCTGCTGGTCCTGCCGGCCCGGCGGGGCCGGCAGCTCCGGTAGCGCCCTGGGGGCCGGCGGGGCCGCGAGGGCCGGCCTTCGTTTTGGGCTTGGCCTTGCTCTTGGCGATAGTCGCAACCGGGGCTCCGCGCCTGACGGAAGCAGTCGTCTTCGAGCCGGTACCGCCGCCCCTGCCACCGCTCGCGGCGAACGCGCCACCGGTGATCGCGAAGACCAGCGCCACAAAGGCCAGGATCGTCGCGGGGGTAATGTGCCTACGTAGTGTCTGGAACATCGTTCATCTCCTCCTAAGGAGTACGGAGGGAACAGACGACGCCCCTCGGTTGTTGTTGTGCTGCGCGCCCGAGGGGCGCGGGAAGATTGGAGTAGTGCAACCAAGCGGTGTCACGCTGCCTCGCCCTCGTCGCGGGTGAGGACGCTGAGGCGCCGCGCGACCTGGCCGCCCAATGGTGTGAGCCGCCACGCGTTCGGCTCGCCGGAGAGACGACCCCCGCCCGTATTCACCGTGAGACCCAGACCCTCCAAGCGCCGCAAAAGCTTTGAGATCTGCCCCGGGTCGATGATCCCCGCACGCTCCGCGACCGCCCGGTTGCTGGCACCCGAGAGCTCGCCGACGCACCCGAGCACCCGCGCGGTGCGATAGGTGAGACGCATATTCACCTCATCCAGCGGATCGCGCTCCTCACCCACGGAGGACCGCTCGCCCTCCGGCGCCGGAGCCGGCACGGGGGCAGGACGCCGTTGTTCGCGACGAGCGGCCCTTGGCCCGAGGTACTGCAGCGCGATCATCCCCATCAGCTCGTCCAAGAGGTCGGTCAACGGCCTGCTGTCGCCGCTGCGCAACCGCGCGTAGATGACGCCGAGCGCGCCGCCCACGAGACCTTCCGCAGTCACCAACGTGCACTCCGCCCCACGCGGCCCCTCCCCGCGGCCCTCATCCAGGACCGCCGCCAGCCACGCGAGGACCTGCTCACGACGTTCCAAAGTCTGCGGCCCACCGTGCAACGCATGCACAACCCAGATCCGCGCCAGCAACGGCTCGCGCTCCAGAAACGACAGGATCACCCACAGCCCGCCGCGGACCCGCTCACGCCACTCCAGGCCCTCAAGACCCGCCGCGGCGAGATCCCGCTCGACGCGCTCCACGACCGCGTCGATCAACGCGACCAGGCACGTTTCGCGGTTCTCGAACAACTCGTAGAAGGTCCGCCGCGAGACCTTCGCCCGTGCGGCGATCCGCGTCACCGTGCTCTGCTCAAAACCAAACTCGTCGATCGTCGCCGCGACCGCGACCAACAAACGCGAATGCTGAATCTCCTCAACCTGCACCCGCGGCGCACCCCGCAAGGAAACCCGCTGCTCACGCCGCCGCGCCAAACGCCCCTCCACCGGCAAAGCGCGCTTAGCCACACGCGGCCGCACCGCCGTCGCCCGACCACTGCTGGCCGATCTCCGATCGGTCGACGCGGCCATCAGCAGCCACCCCCCACGAGCGCCCGTGAACCAGTGACCCCAGTGGCCCAGTTCAGAGGCGCCGAGAACCTACCCCCCGCGGGGACGAAGCAAAGACGGCGCGAATGCCCCAGCCCTTCCCTTCCCCCCTCCGGGGGGTTCCGGGCGGCCCGCGAAAGCGGGACGCAGGGGGGCTCCGAGGCTAGACCGCTAGCCGAAGAGAGAGAGAGAGAGAGAGAGATGCGACAGCGCCAAGCTGGCGCATCTAGCATCAGCCCTACGGGCCGACGCGCACATCCCCATCACGAATCTCCCTCTAGAAACCACGCTCAAACAACTCCCTCATCGATCCGATCCAGTCCCTCTCCCACACCTACAAGACCCTGCTAGCGCCTGAAGTCAACCACAAGGCGGTATGACCCCAACCAGACCCTATGTACACCGGCCGCCCCCACAACGGTGGGACGACCAGCCATGCGGCACACCGTAGCCGAGCTACGTATAAATGTCAAGCCCTACCCGCCCGGCGGAGGCTTTAGGGGTCCACGACAAAGTATCTGACGGTCCGGTGCGGCCGCTTCGCGGCGGTCTGCGCCACCCGCGATGCTCGCCGTGCCACCAGCACGGCTGCGCTCGCGTGCGTCGCATCCCATCCCCGAATCGACCACCCCGATCCCGCCATCTACTTTGTCGCGAACCCTTAGAGCCGGAGCCCCCTCCCAATCTTCCCTGTCCGGTGGCTGGATACAGTCATCTGGATGAACGTGCGGCGATTTGAGACGGTGCGATGAGCAGCTTCCACGGCGAGGGCCGCGGTGGACAGGGGGGCGGCCCGCCGCGTGCGCCCAAAGCGCTCCGCCCCGAGGACATCCCCGACAAACCGGTTTCCCTGCGGCGGATCGGGCGGCTGTTCGTGCCCTATCGCGTGCGGCTGGGGCTGCTGCTGGGGCTGATCGTGTTCGGCTCGATCCTCAGCGTCGCCTCGCCGTTCCTGCTGCGCGAAGCGGTCGACAAGGGGATCGTCGGGCACGACCTGGAACTGCTCACGTGGCTGGTGGCGGGCATGATCGCGCTGGCGATCATCAACGGCGTGATCGGCGTGGCGCAGACGTGGATCTCCAACCAGGTCGGCCAGCGCGTGATGCACGACCTGCGCGCCGCCGTGTACGCGCACCTGCAGCGGATGTCGCTGGCGTTCTTCACGCGCACCCGCTCGGGCGAGGTGCAGGCGCGGATCGCCTACGACATCGGGGGCATCGACGACGTCGTCACGAGCACCGCGACCTCCACCGTCTCCACGATCGCCACCGTCACCGCGACGATCGTCGCGATGTTCGCGCTGAGTTGGCAGCTGACCCTGTTCTCGCTGATCCTGCTGCCGTTCTTCGTGTGGCTGACGCGCCGCGTGGGCAACGAGCGCCGGCGCATCCAGTCGGTGCGCCAGGGCCGGCTCGCCGACATGTCCACGCTGGTCGAGGAGTCGCTGTCGGTGTCGGGCATCCTGCTCGGCAAAACGATGGGCCGCTCCGGCGAGCTGGTCGAGCGCTTCTCCTCGGAGTCCTCCGAGCTCGCCGACCTGGAGGTGCGCGCGCGGATGGCGGGCCGCTGGCGGATGGCCTCGGTGCAGATGAGCTTCGCGATCATGCCCGCCGCCGTGTACTGGTTTTCCGGCTACACCTCCGTGCACGGTCACGCTGTGATCTCGATCGGGACCGTGGTCGCCTTCACCACGCTGCAGACCCGCCTGCTGTTCCCGATGCAGCAGCTGCTGTCGGTGGGCCTAGAAGTGCAGACCTCGCTGGCGCTGTTCGGGCGGATCTTCGAGTACCTCGACCTGCCGATCGACATCGTCGAACGCCCCGGCGCCCGGCCGCTCGGCGCGGGCGCGGCGAGCCGCGATGGCGCGGTGGGCCGGGAGAACGGAACGGGCCCCCGCGATGGCGTCGCCTGCGAGGTGCGCCTGGAGGACGTGTGGTTTCGCTACCGACCCGACGGCCCGTGGACGCTGCGGGAGATCGCCGCCGAGATCCCCGCGGGGACGCGCACCGCGCTGGTGGGCGAGACTGGCTCGGGCAAGACCACGCTCGCCTACCTCGTCGCGCGTCTGTACGAGCCCGAGCGCGGGCGCATCACGATCGACGGCACCGACATCCGCGACGTGACGCTCGCCTCGCTCGCCGCCACCGTGGGGCTGGTCTCGCAGGAGACCTATCTGTTCCACTCCTCGATCGGCGAGAACCTCCGCTTCGCCTGTCCGGAGGCAAGCGACGAGCAGATCGAAGACGCCGCGCGCGCCGCGCAGATCCACGAGCTGATCGTCTCGCTGCCCGACGGCTACGACACCCCCGTGGGCGAGCGCGGCTACCGCTTCAGCGGCGGGGAGAAGCAGCGCATCGCGATCGCGCGCACGATTCTGCGCAACCCGCCGGTGCTGATCCTCGACGAGGCCACCTCCGCCCTGGACACCGAGACCGAGCGCGCGGTGCAGCTCGCGCTCGACGAGCTCTCCCGCGGGCGCACCACAATCGCGATCGCCCACCGCCTCTCCACCGTGCGCGACGCCGACCAGATCCTCGTGCTCGACGCGGGGCGCATAGTGGAGCGCGGCACGCACGATGAGCTGCAGGAGCTGGGGGGACGCTACGCGGCGCTGACGGGGCGGGCGGAGACGGACTCCGCCGCGCTGGCGTGAGCCTGACGCATATTTTGGGAGCGTCCGCGCGCGTCTGCTGATCAACGACCGCGCGGGGGCTGGGCCTCCGTGCCCAGCCGCCAGCCGCACCGCTTCGGCCGGCGGTTACGCGACGGCGTCGATGTTGAGGCGGATGTAGTCGACGACCACGGGCTCCCCCAATTCGGCGAGCACGGTGTCCATGAACCGCTCGCGCAACTCCTCGGGCAGCTGCTGATAATGAGGGCCCAGCACGATCTCCGAGAGAAACGCACGCGGGTGCTCGGGCTGCTGCGGGGCAGGCTGCAACCAGCACTCGGCGCTCGCGAAGCCAGCGCCCAGCAGGCGCTCCTCGGTCTCCTCGGGGCCGGCGTAATTCCACGGCGCCCGCCAGTCGCGGAAGTGCGCGGCGTACGGTTGGCGCGCCAGGACTTCGTTGGCGACTCCCCGCAGCACGTCGATGTTGCCCTGCCCCCCGCACTGCGCCACCAGCCGCCCGCCGGGGCGCAGCACGCCGTGCAGACGGGAGAACAGTCGCCGGTGGTCGAGGATCCAGTGGAAGGTGGCGGTCGAGAGGATCGCATCCACCGGCTCGTCCACCGCCAGCTCCAGCAGGTCCCCCGCCCGCACCTCCACTCGCTCCGGGCCGATCCCCAACCGCCCCAGCCGCTCGCGCGCGGCGGACACCATCGAGGGCGAGGCATCCACCGCGATCACCCGCCCCCGCGGCAGCCGCTCAACGAGCGCCTCGGTCACACGTCCCGACCCGCAGCCGGCGTCGATCACGGTCTCCTCGCCGGCGAGCGCCAGCCGATCGAGCACAGCCCGCCCCAGCGCCTCCATCGGCGCGGAGATGCGGTCGTAGACGCCGCCGTCCCACTCGCGTACGGTCATGCTTTATGTATAACGCACGCGTCCGAGGAGCTCCACGAGCACCTTCGACAACTGCCCCCCCTGCCACGCGATCGGGGAGCGGATTCGATGCCCGCCCACCCCACCGTCCTCGACGATGAGCGTGGCGCCCGGGATCGCATCCGCGTAACGCTCGGCCAGCACGAGGGGGTGCCCCGGATCGACCTCGTCGCGGGAGGCGACGACGACCGTGGGCACCGCGATCGCGGCGAGCTCGGCGAAGCCCTCGAACGGCCGCGAGCGGGACACGACTTCCATCGCGTCGGCGACCGCCTCGGGGTGCTCATGGGCGGAGAGCCGCTGGCGCACGACCCTCTCGACGGTCTCACGCCAGGCGGGGAGCACGGTGGAGAAGTCGTAGGCGCGCACGAACCCCTCCACCCCATCCTCGCGCAGCGCGCGCGCCAGCACGTCGCGGTCACCTTCGGGCCTAACCACCACCCCGGCGGGTCCGCCTGCCCCGCCGAGGGCGGCGCCTGCGTCGGGGTCACCGGCGTTCGTCGCCGGGTCGAAGGCCGGCGTCACGAGCCCCAGCGCAGCAACCCGCTCGGGGTGGTCGAGCGCGAAACGGAGGATGGTGTGCGCGCCCATCGAGGCCCCCGCAAGCGCGGCGCGAGCAAGCCCCAGCGCGTCGAGCACCACCTCCAGGTCGCGCGCCAACCGGGCGTAGCCGTACGCGGCCTCGCCGGCTGCCTCTCCGCCGGCCACGACAGGTGGCGTCGAGCGCCCATGCCCGCGGGCGTCGTAGGCGATCACCCGATACCCCGAACGCTCCAGCAGGCGGGAGCCCATCACCACGTAGCGCCGGGTGGCGGTGAGCCCGTGCAGCAGCACGATCGCGGGCGCGGACTGCTCGCCGGAGTCCTCGCCCGCGAGCAGGACGCCGTCGTCGGTGGGAATACTCAACGCGCGCGGGGCCACCCGGGCATTATCCGTCTGAAGCGCACCCTACGATCCATCAATGACAACCCTCCCGCGCACCGCGGCCCTTACGCTCGCCCTGTCGATTCTCGCGGCTCTCTCGCCCACCGCCGGCGCGGCCCCGAGCGAAGCTCCCAAGCCGCCGGCGAACGACGAAGTCGCGAACGCACAGGCGATCCACTCGCTGCCGGCCAGCATCGAAGGGACGACCGTCGGCGCCACAACCGTACCGGGGGAAGCGCAGTCCGGTTGCGTCCCGGGCACGGTGGCCTCGGTGTGGTACAGCCTGCACACCGGCGCGGCGGCGCAGCGGGTCGCGGTCGAACTGGCCGCCGGAGGCAAGCTGGACGGCACGATCGACGTGTACAAGGCGGTGCGCTCGCAGCTGCAGCCGGTCGCGTGCCAGGCGACCGAAGAAGAAGGCAAGGCTTCGCTGACGTTCAGGGCGCAGAAGAACACCGAATACGAGATCCGCGTGGCGGCGCTCCCCACCTCCCAGCTGGCTGCCTTCACGCTCAACGTCTTCCAGCCGACGCCGTCCGTCCTGCCGCCCGGCCCGCGGCTGCCCAGCGCTGGCGCCAGCGGGCAAGTCGATCGCATCCAGAACATCAACGCGGCCTACTCCGTCGTCATGCACGCCGGGGTCAGCTACCTGGTCAACCTCGTAAACGAGACGAAAGGCGGCTGCGTGAACGGGGCCCTGTTCGGGCCGGGGACGCACTCCTTCGAAGGAGCCTCCGCCCGCTTTCGCGTCAACTGCGGCGGCTACCGGCTGTTCACCCCCGGACAGGGCAAGGGCGGGATCTACAGCTTCGAGGTGACCCCCGACACCGAACGCAAGGGCGAGCAGCGCTTCCACCTGCAGGTGAGCGCGGCCAGCGGCGCGCAGACCACTCCGGGGCAGGAGCTCGGCAACTACGGACGCTCCAGCGGGCGCCTGGAAGGGCGCGGCACCGAGGTGCTGCGCCTCTACCGGATCGACGTCACCAGCCACTCCAACCTGACGCTGCGGCTGAACGCGCCGACAAGCGCCGAATTCAACCTGCAGCTGCGCGACCAGAACGGCGGCCTGATCGCCTGCGCGTGCGGCGGCAGCGGCTCGCAGAAGCTCCAGCAGCAGCTGCGCAAGGGCCACTACTACGCGGTCGTCTCCGAGCGCAACCACACCTCAGCCAACTTCACGCTCACGCGCGAGTCACGCACGATTACCCGTACGAAGGTGGCATTCGGCGCCGCGCACGGCCGCGCGGGCCAGGCGGTGGAAATCAAGGTGCGCGTCACACCGGGCGCGGTCGGCCCGGTGAAGGTCGAAGTGCAGCGCTTCGACCCCGTGTTCGGCTGGCAGTTCTACCGCACGCTGGAAGCGACGGTAAGCCAAGGCACGGCCTCGATCCCATTCACGCCACCGTCCCCCGGCAACTGGCGGGCGAACGCCACCTACGCCGGCTCAAGGGTCTTCAGCCCGAGCGCGGTGGGATTCACGTACCTGTTCGTGGAGTGAGCCGTTGGCCGGGGATCGTCCGCGCGGGCGGCTTGCCTGCCGCGCGCCTGGGCGCGGGCATCCGTGCCCGCGACGACCGCTGCCACTCAAACGGGCAATGCAAGCTGATCCTCCGCGGGCATGCCCGCCGCCTCCGTCTGGCGCCCGGCGGGGGTGACCCCGCCGAGGCCGGCGACGCGCACGCCCAGCAGCCTCACGGGCCGCGGCGGGGCGTACTCGCGCAGCAGTCGTTGGGCAACCGAGTTGACCAGCTGTGAATCGCACGTCGGCTCGGCGAGCGTGTGCGCGCGAGTCACCGTGGTGAAGTCGTCGAGGCGCACCTTGATCCCGATCGTGCGCCCGCTGCGCCCGTGCGCGGCGAGGCTGGCACACAACTCGGTTGACATCCGCTCCAGCAGCGCTCTCAGCTGCGCGGGGTCGTGGAGGTCTTGGTCGAAGGTGCGCTCGCGCGACTCCGAGACCACCTTGCGCGCGGCGCCCACCACACCGTCGTGTTCGAAGCGCGCGCGGCGGCCCAACTCGCGGCCGAGGTTGGGGCCGAAGCGCTCCACCAACACACTCTCGGGCGCGGCGGCGAGGGCGGCGAGCGTGGTCAGCCCCAGCTCCGCCAGCCGCGCGGCGGTCTTGGGGCCGATCCCGGGCACGAGTCCCGGGGGGGAGCCGCCGAAGCGCGCGCACGCCTGCTCGCGGCTCAGCACCACGAAGCCCGCGGGCTTCTCCGCGTCGGAGGCGACCTTCGCCACGAGCTTGTTGGGGCCGATCCCCACCGAGCACACGATCCCCGTCGCCTCGCGGATCTCCCGCACCAGCCGGCGCATCGCCGCGCGAGGGGAGTAGAGGCCGCTGACGTCGAGGTAGGCCTCGTCGAGCCCCACCACCTCGACCCGCTCGACCTGCGCACGCACGATCCCCATCACCCTCCCCGACACCTCGCGGTAGGTGGGGAAGTCGGGCGGGAGGAACACCGCCTGCGGGCACAGCCGTCGGGCGCGCGCGGCGGGGATGGCAGAGCCTACGCCGAAGCGCCGCGCCTCATAGCTCGCGGTCGTGACGACCGCGCGTGGGCCGGTGCCGGCGACGACCACCGGCAACCCGCGCAGCTCGGGCCGGCGTTGCAGCTCGATCGAGACGTAGAAGGCGTCGGCGTCGAGGTGGGCGGTGCTCAGCTCAGAGGGCTCGGGGGGCTCGGCAGACACTCTCGGGCGAATCTAGCGCCCCTTCCGGCGGGGTGTGATGGGCTCTTGTGCCGACAGGTTCGCACCCCTCCGCCGAACGCGCGGCTCTGGCGAGCCCAGCCTACCCCGTGAGCGCCGAGGCGATGTCCGTGTGCCGGAAGTCCTCGCCCTTGAACAGCAGCGGCTCTCCCGTCGTCCTTGCCAGCGCGTAGGAGAAGCAGTCGCCGAAATTCAGGCCGGCAGGGTGGCCGCTGCCCTTCCCGAAATCGCGGTAGGCCTCGCGCGCGATCCGCGCATGGCTCGCCGTCACCGGTTCGATCCCGATGCCCGCGGTGATTAATAGCTCGTCCACGCGCCGGCTGGCGATCGCATCCCCCGCGCGGTCGATGACCGCCCCCACCTCCACATAGCTGGCCGCGGACAGCCGACGTACGCTCGCCGACTCGATCGCATCCGCGCATGCCGCTGCCTCCGGCTCGGCGCGAAGGATCGCGATGATGGCCGAGGTGTCGAGGATCACGCCGGCAGGCCGTTCTCGTCGTAAAGCAACTCGCCGTGGTCGATCCTCCGCACACGCTCGGGCAGCCGCCCAGCGCAGTCCCTGCCGATCTCGAGCATCCGCTCCGCCAGGCCGCCTGACCGCTCGGCGAGGACCCTGTCGCGCCGCTCACGCACGGCGATCGTGACGGCTGAGCTCATGCTTTCCCCAGTCAGCTCGGCAAGTTCGCGCGCGAGCTCGTGCGCCTCTGGATTCTTCACATTCAGCGACATTGGTTGCAGTCTACCATATGATGGTAGCTTTCTACCGCCCTGGTAGACGAGCCCCCGATAGCAGACATCGAGACCTACCTCTGTTGCTCGACCAACGCCCCGGGCCCGACTTCGTCGATCGCGGCGTACCCGCTGAGCGCCATCGCCAGATCGAGGTCGGCGAGGAACGAGCGCAGCACCTCGGCCACGCCCTGCGCGCCGCCCAGCGCGAGGCCCCAGATGTAGGGGCGGCCGAGCAGCACCGCGCGGGCGCCGAGCGCGAGCGCCTTCAGCGCGTCCGAGCCGGAGCGGATGCCGCTATCGAAGAGCACCTCGCAGCGGCCCTCAACGGCGGCCACCACGTCGGGCAGCGCGTCGAGCGCACCGACGGCGCCGTCCACCTGGCGCCCACCGTGGTTTGAGACCAGCACCCCCTGCACCCCGTGCTCGACCGCGAGACGTGCGTCGTCGGGGCGCAGAATGCCCTTCAGCACGATCGGCAGCTCGGTGCACTCGCGCAGGAACGCGAGGTCCTTCCAGGTGACGGCTGGGTTGGCGAACTGCCATGCCCAGTGGCCGATCGCGGCCTGCATGTTCTCCTCCGGCGGGGCCGGCAACGCCGCGCGGAAAACGGGGTCCTCCAAGTAGTTGCGGTTGCCCTCCCCCCACAGGAACGGCAGGAAGCCGTTCGTCAAATCAGCGGGGCGCCACCCGAGCAGCCACGTGTCGAGCGTCAGCACGATCGCGCTGTAACCGGCGCGCTCGGCGCGCTCCACGAAACTGCGCGCCAGCTATGTGGAGGTGGGGGCGGTCATCGACCGCGCGGGACGTTGTCCGCCCAGCCCGCGCAGGTAGATCTCGTACTGGTAGTTGGCGTAGGGGACCTGCTCGCTCACGCGCACCGCCTCTCAGGTAGTCGCCGACCGTGGACTCTACCGGCGTGCGGTGGGACGTCCGCGTGCGGCCCTATGGGGCCCCGCCCTCGGGCAGCAGCGTGAAGCCGGCCACGTGCCGCGGGCGCACAACCGCGAAGTGGCGGCGATCGAGCGTGGCGATCTCGCGGGCGGCGTGGCGTTCGGCGAGAACGACCACCGATGCGTCCACGATGCCGAGCGGCAGATCCCCGTACTGCTCCACCAACTCCGCGATGCGCTCCCACTCCGACTCGCGCACCGACTCGACGACGACCTCGCCGTCGGCGATCGCACGCGCGAACGCGATCTCGGCGTGGGGGCCGATGCGATCGCCGAGCAGATACGAGACCTCAGTTACAACCAGCTCGGGGACAAGCAGCGGCCGTGAAGCGCCGGTGAGCAGTTCGACGCACCGGCGATGGTTGCGATCACGCGTGGCCGAAGCCGCGTAGATCGGCCCGGCGTCGAGGATCAGCACTACCGCGGACGGATCGTCTCGCGGCTGCCGAGAGCGTGCCCCACGTAATCCTCGACGTGCTCGGATACGTCGTCCGGACCGCCCTCCCCGACGGCGAAGAAGGACAATCGACCATCCTTGGGCGGGCTGGGCAGGTCTCGCTCGATCGCCCGGCGGGCAACATCGGCGATCGAAACGCCCTGCCGCCTGGCCTCCTGACGCATCCGGGCATCGAGATCGTCGGGAACCATAATGGTTGTGCGCTTCATGCATACAGCATAACGCATCACAGGATAGCCGGCGAGCTCGGCACCCAGACGAGGACGGCGCCACGATCTCGCCTCGCGAAGGGCGGCAGGACGCTCACGCGCTCGCCCACATCTCCCCCACGCCTTCGAACCGGAGCGCGCGCGCCGTCGCTTCGGTGAGGTCGTATTCGCGGCCTCCCACGTAGGGGCCGCGGTCGACGACGGGCACACGCACGGTGCGCCCGTGGTAGCGCAGCGTCACGCGTGTGCCGCACGGCAGGGTCTTGTTGGCGACGCCCATCGTGGAGCTCGTCAGTAAGCCTCCGCAGGCGAGGCTGCCGCCGCCTCCGTACCACGAGACCTCGACGAGGCGGTAGGGCTGCCGGTGGCGGTGCCCGTGGCCCGTCCGAGGGTGTGTGGCGCGATGCGCGCTCGACGACGTCGTGGCGCGAGTGGCGGACGGGGTGGGCGCGCGGGTTTCCTTCACCTCCGCCACTATTCCCACGGGCGTAAGGGGCAACGCGGTCAACGCGGACGCGGGTACGTACATACGGTCCTCCTCGGTCACCGCCTACGGGGTTAGCTGTCGGGCTCACGCGCCGCCGGCGCACGATGGCGTGCGTCGGCGCGGGCGTTACGGCCGCATCAGCGGCCGATTCGCCCCATCCGGACCGCTCTCTGGCGGTCCGGCAGTGGGTCCCCCGCTCGCCTCCAACGACGGAGGCGACTCGGCTGAATCGAACTCGGCACGATAGAGCGGCAGCCGCCCGTTTCAATGTGCGTTTGATCACAGATGGCCGCTGCACGCGCCCGATCAAGGGGGCGGCCGGTCAAAGACACGGGTTTTCTACGCCTTCGCCACACGCACTTGAGAGCCCATTTGGAGTCGATTTCTCATCCGCGCGTTGACGGACGGCCTTCCAGCAGCGACAATCCACGCCCGATGGCAAACCCCGACCGCCTCACCGGCCTCGACACAGCCTTCCTGCACCTGGAGGATCACTCCACCGCGCACATGCACGTGGCGTCGGTGATGATCTTCGAAGGCCGCGCGCCGAGCCCTCGGGAGCTGGTCGAGCACGTGCAGGGCCGCCTGCACCTCGTGCCGCGCTACCGCCAGCGCCTGGCGTACGTGCCGCTCGATCAGGGGCGTCCGATATGGACCGACGACCCCCACTTCAACCCGCACTACCACATCCGCCACACCGCGCTGCCGCGGCCGGGGGACGAGGCGGCGCTCAAGCGGCTCGCCGGGCGGCTGTTCTCCCAGCGCCTGGATCGCTCCAAGCCGCTGTGGGAGATCTGGCTGGTCGAGCGCATGGCGGGGCGGCGCTTCGCGCTGATCGCCAAGACCCATCACGCGCTGGTGGACGGGATCTCCGGGGTGGACATCACCACCGTGCTGTTCGACACCGCACCCGAGCCCGTTCCAAGCTCACAGGGTGGGCGGGCCTCCGATCAGGGTGGACGGGCATCCAATCCTCCACCCTGGAGCCCGCGGCCACTGCCCGGTTCGGCCAAGCTGCTCGGGGAGGCGCTGCTGGAGCGCACAACCGTGCCGGGGGAGATGGCGCGCGGGGCGCGGCGGGTCGTGCGCCGCCCGCTGCGCGCGCTGGGGCAGCTGCGCGACGGGCTCGCCAACGTCAGCGCCACCACGCTTGCCGGGATCAACGCGCCGGCGCCCCCCTCCCCCTTGAACGTCGACATCGGCCCTCACCGCCGCTACACCTGGGTCGACGCCGACCTCGCCCGCTTCAAGGCGATCAAGGACTCGCTCGGGGGCACGCTCAACGACGTGGTGCTCGCCGCCGTCAGCCTCGCGCTGGGGCGCTGGCTGCGCGCGCACGACCACCCCACCGAGGGCCTGGTGCTGAAGGCGATGGTGCCCGTCTCGGTGCGCGCCGACGTCGAGCGCGGCGCGCTCGGCAACCGCGTAGCGGCGATGTGGGCGCCGCTGCCGGTCGGCATCGAGGACCCCGCGGCCTGCTACGAGCAGATCCGCGTGGCGATGGAGGATCTCAAGCACTCCGGCCAGGCGGTCGGCGCCCAGGTGCTCACCAACCTCGCCGGCTTCGCCCCGCCGACGATCCTCAGCCAGGCCGCGCGCCTGCAGGCCCGCCAGCGCTACTTCAACCTGGTTGTCACCAACGTGCCCGGACCCCAGTTCCCGCTCTACCTGCTCGGCCGCCGCCTGCGCTCGCTCTACCCGGTGGTGCCGCTGGCCCGCCGTCAAGCGCTGGGGATCGCGGTGATGAGCTACAACGGCCACCTCGGCTTCGGCCTGCTGGGCGACTACGACGCGCTCCCCGACCTCGACACGATCGCGCAGGAGCTCGAGCGCGCGATCCGCCGCCTCACCCGCGCCGCCAACCCTCCGAAAGCCGGCCCGCGCGGCTCCCGCGCCGGCACCGCGAAACGAGCCGCCCCGCGCGGCGGCCGTAGTGGCAAAGCCAAAGCATCGGCGTCCGCTGAGGGCGCCGGCGCCAACGGCCGTGCCGGCAAGAGCGGCGGTCGCCCCGCCGGCAGAGCCGCCGCCAAGCCATAGTGCGCCTGGCGCTCTGCCAGATGAATGCCACCGTCGGCGACATCGCCGGCAATGCGCGGCGCATCCGTGCGGGCATCGCGGCCGCGCGTGCGCAGGGGGCGCAGCTGGTGCTGTTTCCCGAGCTCGCGCTCACCGGCTACCCGCCCGAGGATCTGCTGTTGCGCGAGCATTTCCTGCAGGACACCGCCACCGCGCTGCGGGAGCTGGCGGAGGGCGTCGAGGGGATCGTCGCCGTGGTCGGGTTCCCGGAGTGGGCAGCTGACGCGGAGGGGGCCAAAGGCGGCGAGCAGGCGGGGATGGCGGCGGTGGAGCGGGAAAGCGAGGAGTTCGTGGGCACGCCGCAGACTCCCCGCGTTCACAACGCGGCGGCCGTGCTCGCCGACGGCGGCGTGCGCTCCATCTACCGCAAGGTGCACCTCCCCAACTACGGCGTTTTCGACGAGCAGCGCTACTTCAGGGCGGGGTCGGGGGGCGCCGTGACAAATGTCGGTGGCGATCCCGTCGGGCTGACGGTGTGCGAGGACCTGTGGCGGCCCGGGGTGGGCGGGGACCCCGTTCCCGAAGAGGCCGATGCCGGGGCGCGGTTGATTGTCAACATCTCCGCCTCCCCCTACCACGCCGGCAAGGGCATGGAGCGCGAGCGCCTGTTCGCTCAGCGCGCCCGCGAGCACGGCGTCCACATCGCCTTCTGCGGGCTGGTGGGCGGCCAGGATGAGCTTGTCTTCGACGGGCACTCCTTTGTGCTCGACCCCACCGGCGCGACGATCGCGCGCGGCGCGCAGTTCGAGGAGGACCTGCTGGTGTGCGAGCTCGATCTCGACCACGCCCGCGCTCAAACGGCGCCGCGCGCGCCGAGTGTTCCGATTGCCACCCATGCGCCGACTGCCCCCCGCGTGATCAAGCCGCTCGCGCCGGTGGAGGCCGAGGTCTACGCCGCGCTGTGCCTCGGCCTGCGCGACTACGTGCAGAAGAATGGTTTCGCGCACGTGGTGCTTGGCCTGTCCGGTGGGATCGACTCCGCGCTGGTGGGCTGTCTCGCGGTGGACGCGCTGGGCGCCGAACGGGTGAGCGTGGCGATCATGCCCTCCCCCTACTCCTCCTCGGCGACCCAGAACGACGCGCGAGCGCTGGCCGGTGCGCTGGGGGTCCGCATCCACGAGCTGCCGATCGCCGCCGCGATGGACGCGTATGCGGCGACGCTCCACCCCGAGTTTGCCGGCAGACAGGCCGACCTGACCGAGGAGAACCTGCAGGCGCGCATCCGCGGCAACCTGCTGATGGCGCTCTCCAACAAGTTTGGCTGGCTGGTGCTGACGACGGGCAACAAGTCGGAGATGTCGGTCGGCTACACCACGCTCTACGGCGACCTCGCCGGCGGCTTTGCGGTGATCAAGGACGTACCCAAGACACTCGTCTACCGGCTGTGCGAGTGGCGCAACTCGGACGCCGGCGCGCGGCCGGCACCACCCGGCGGCGACCACGGCGAGCGTGTGGCGGCGCCGATCCCCCGGTCGATCATCGCCCGCGCGCCCTCCGCGGAGCTGCGCGAGAACCAGCGCGATGAGGATTCGCTGCCTCCCTACGAGCTGCTCGACCGCATTCTGCACGGCTACATCGAGCAGGACCACGGCCGCGAGCGGCTGATCGCCGATGGGCTCCCCACCGAGGCGGTGGACCGGGCGATCCGTCTCGTGGACCTCGCCGAGTACAAGCGCCGCCAGGCGCCGCCCGGCATCAAGATCACGACCCGCGCCTTCGGGCGCGACCGGCGCATGCCGATCACCAACAGCTATCGCGGATAGACACGTGCAGGCCGGCAGGTGACCGCCGCCTGCCTTCGGATTGGCGGCGTGCCGCTACGCTGCGCCCGGTGCAATCCCGACCGCCCCTCCGCGCCCGGCCCCTCGCCGTGCTTGCGCTGCTCGCGCTCGGCGCCATCGGTCTCAGCGCCTGCGCCGACACGCTCCAAGACCAGCCCACCGCGCCGAACATCCTGGAGGGGCTGGTGATGCAGGAAGCGTTCCCGGTGTACTGGCTCGGTGGCGATTTTCACGGGCTGGCGATCACCCACGTGGGGCGCGACCCCAGCGGCGCGTATGAAATCCAGTACGGCAACTGCGTCGTGGGGGGACAGAGCGTGTGCGTGACACCGCTTGAGATCGTCACCTCGCCCGACAGCGGCTTCATGCCCGGCGGCGGCGCCACCCACAGCGCGGTGCTCGTGCGAGGTGTGCGCGGCGGCTCGGCCGTGGGCGGCAGGGCGCTGACGCTGCGCACCGGTGGCGTGGTGGTCGACCTCTACGCCCACTCCCCGGCGCTCGCGCGGGCGGCCGCCGAGGGGATGGTGGCGATCAACGCCGCCGGCCTCCCGGGGGCGCCGCTCCCCTCGCCGCTGCCCAACACCGGCTACGGCGAACAGCCGCTGCCCTCCCAGCAGCCGGCAATCGCGCCGGCGGGGGCAGCCCTTACGACGGCGACGCGTCTGCCAGCGCCCGCACGGCGATCGTCATGCGCGTCACCGCGCACAGCCTGCCGGCGTCGTCGCTGAAATGCACATCCCACACCCACGTGGTGCGGCCTCTATGCAGGCGCGTGGCCCGCGCGTTCACCGCGCCCGCGGTGATCGGGCGCAGGAAGCTCGTGCTGTTTGAAAGACCCATCGCCACCGAGCCCTCAGGGAGCACCGACATCCCGGTGGCCAGCGAGGCGATCGACTCCGCGATCGAGGCATACACGCCGCCGTGCACGAGACCGGCTGGCTGCTTGAGCTGATCGTGCACCTCCACGCGGGCGCTCACCTGCTCGGCGGACACCTCCAGCAGCTCCAGGCCGTACAGGCGGTCGAAGCCTTGCAATACCTGGTTGATCTGCCGGGCATCGGGGAGACTCATCGCGGCGCCACGATAGCCTACGAATCCCCATGAGTCGCGTCGACCACCTACCCCCCGACCTGCGCGCGGCGCTCTCTCTGCTGGTCAGCCGGCGCCAGCGCTACAGCGAGATCGCCACGATGCTCAGCATCGAGGAGCGCGCCGTGCACGATCGCGCCCACGCCGCGCTCGCGCTGCTGGCTCCCCGCCAGGCGCGCGAGCTGAACGCCGCGCAGCGCGCGCAGGTGGGCGAGTACCTGCTCGGGCAGGCCCCCGCGGCGGAGCAGTCGGCCGCGGTCACGTACCTGGAGAGCTCCGCCGCGGCGCGTGCCTGGGCGCGGGCGATCGCCGCCGAGCTCGCATCCCTCTCAAGCGGCGCGCTGCCCACGATTCCCGCTGGCGCACCCCCGGAGCCTCCGCTTGCGAGTGGAGTCGCGCCGGATCGTAACGGTGGACGTGCGTCGGGCGCTCCGCCGCTGACGACTCCCGCCGGTGCGCCAGCGCGCGGGGTACAGGCGCCCAGCTCGCGGCGGGGTGGCGCGATCCTGCTGGGCGGGCTGGCCGTCGTGGTGGTCGTCGCCGTCGCTTTGATTGTGGGCCTCGGCGGCGGCTCCTCACCCAGCTCCGCCACCACCTCCACGGCGCCGGGCGCGTCCAACGGCGGGGGCGGGTCGAACGGGACATCCTCAACCGCCGCATCCACCAGCCCAAGCACCACGCCGGGCGCGGCGGCCAAACCGGGTCAAACCACGAAATCCGGCAAATCCTCCAGCACGCCCCGCCTCACCGCGACGCTCCCGCTGACGCCCCCCGACACCACCAGCAAAGCGCTGGGGCTGGTCGAGGTGATCGCCGAGGGCAGCGAACACGCCTTCATTCTCGCCGCCGAACACCTGCCGCCCACACACGGCTTCAGCTACGCGGCGTGGCTGTACAACACGCCCACCGACGCCTACTTCCTCGGCGGCGGCACCACCGTCGGCGCCAACGGCACCCTCAAAGCGGCCCAGACGCTGCCCGCCAACGCGACCCACTACGCGACGATCATCCTCACCGAACAGCACGAAACACGGCCCAAACAGCCCGGCCCGATCGTGCTGAGCGGGCCGTTCAAGCTGCGGTAGCGCCTCGAAACTGGGGGAGGCATGGGGCGCGAGAGGCATACGCGCGAGAGGCGTTGGGTGTATGTAACTTTTTCAAGGCCGTGCGCAATTGCTATCGGCTTTGATTTTTTTCATTACACCACCCACCCCTCCCACGTATATACCTTTGCAATAGAAGTGGCAAGCTCGTGCCACCATTCCACGTATATACGTTTGCTATAGGGGTGGCAGGAGCTTGCCGGGATTCATGATCCCCGCGGGGTCCAGCTGGTGCTTGAGCGCGCGCAGCGCCTCCACCCCATGCGCGCCCAGCTCGCGCTCCATCCACGGCAGGTGGTCGCGCCCGACGCCGTGGTGGTGGGTGATGGTGCCGCCGCCGCGGACGATCGCGTCGCTGGCCGCGCGCTTCAGCGCCCGCCACTGCTCGATCTCCGCGCCCTCGCGCTGCCTGGCCAGCAGCGTGAAGTACAGCGAGGCGCCCGTCTCGTAGAGGTGCGAGACGTGGCACATCACCACGCCCTCGCTTCCCTGTGCGCGCAGCTCCCGCTCGATCGCGGAGCGTGTCTGCAGGTGCAGTTGGCGCAGGTTCGACCATGTTGTGGCGCTCTCCAGCGTCTCGACCATCACTCCGTGAGTGAGCAGCTCGTCGCGCAGGTAGGGCGCCGCGAAGCGATGCCGCCGCCACGCCTCCCCCGGCGAGCTGCCAAGCGGCAGTCCGCCGTGACCGCGCACCACCTCGTGCGCTCGCGCTTTGGCGTGCCGCACCTCCTCCGCGGCGCCCTCGAACCCGAGGATCGCCAGGCACCCCTCGCCGTAGCCGCGCACGCGCAGGTAGGCCCTGCCGGCGCGGCTCTTGGCGCGGGCCTGCAGCGCGCGACGCATGCTTTCCCCCACCCCCTCCGCTCTCCCCGACCCCGCCGCCGCCTGCGCCTGCGCGAGCGACATGCGCGTCTCCGCCTCGTCGGACAGCCGCGTCACCGCCGGCGCCGCGTGCTCCTGGGCGAGCTCACGCAGGGCGTTCACGCCGGAGGGGAAGTCGGCGAAGAACGCGCCCTCAAAGCAGCGCTCGCGGGGCGCCGCGCGCACGCGCAGATCGAGCTCGCCGATCACTCCCAGCGCGCCCTCGGAGCCGACCAGCAGCCCGCGCAGATCCGGCCCAGCCGCGCTCGCCGGCCGCGCCGGGAGCGCGATTTGACCAGCGGGCGCGGTGAGGCGGATCCCGACCACCAGCTCCTCGAAGCGCCCATACCCGGTCGAGGACTGCCCGGCCCCGCCGCTTGCCGCGCAGCCCCCCAGCGAGACATACTCAAACGACTGCGGGAAGTGCCCCAGCGTCAGGCCCACCTCCGCCAGACGCCGCTCCAGCGCGGGCGCGCGCATCCCCGCCTGAACGGTGGCCAGGCGCGACTCGCCGTCGATGTTCACGAGTGCCGCCAACTCGCGCATGTCGAGCGCGATCACCGCCGCGTGCTGGCCTCTGAGCGGCGCCACGCCCCCCACCACGCTGGTGCCGCCACCGAACGGCACCACCGCGATCGAGTTGCCAGCGCAAATCTGCAGCAACGGCCCCACCTGCTGGGGGTCGCTCGGATACAGCACCGCGTCGGGCGCCTCCCCCGGCTCGCCCGCCCGCACACGTAGGAGGTCGGGATAACTCTTGCCGGCGGCGTGCGCCACGCGCTCGGCGCGATCGTCGCGCACGGCGTGCGCCCCCAATAGCGCGCGCAACCGCGCGCCGGCGCCCTCGGGGAGTTCCACGGGGGGCAGCTGTACGCGCGCGAGCGCCACCGGCGGACGCGGTTGGGGCGAGGTCCCGATCGTCTCCTCCAGCAGCCGCAACATTCTCGGCCCCACAGCCGGCGCGCGGTCCGGATCGCCCCACCCCCACCAGCGCATCGCGGGCGCGTCAGCCATCGAGACTCCGCCTCCGCAGTCGCCCCCGCGGTCGCGGTTTCCGGGCGCGCGGCGATGACTCGCGGGCCGACTGGGGGGCCTCAGCCAACGACCCGCTCCAGCCCGTCGAGCGCCTCGTCGAGCAGGTTGCCGGCCGCGCTGCGCACGCGGCTGGCCCCGAGGTTGGCGAACACGCCTCGCAGCTTCTGGCGCAGCTCGATCGTCACCTTGGTGCCGGCACCGGCCGCTTCCAGGCGCAGCTCGGTGTGCGCGGCCGACAGCACGCGCGCGAAGGGGGTGTCCTGCACCCGCTGCTCCCACTTCAACGTCAGCGCCCGCTCGTCCGCTTCGGTGTGGAAATCAGCCCGCACCAACCTGCCGTTGCGACTGGCGAACACCATCGTGAAAGCGTTCCGCTCGACGTCCTCGACGCGTGTGACGCGCGGCCACCATCGCGGCAGGTGGGCGGGGTCGGCGATCAGCTCCCACACCTCGCCGGCGGGCGCGTCCACCGTGCGGGTTCGTTCGGTGGTGGGCACGACTCGAAGCCTACGACGCGGCGCCCCGCGGGCGTCCCTCAGCCCGCGATCTTGCGCAGGTCGCGCACCAGCAGCAGATGGCGCAGATGCGAGGTCACCGCGGCGAGGTTCTCCAGCGCCTCCAGCGCCTCCTTGCGCCGCTGCGGGTTGCGCGAGCGCAGCGCCGGGGCGAGGATCTGCTGCAGCAGGCCCGCCTCGCGGTCAGCGGAGGTGCGGAACACACGCAGGTTGCGCCCGCCCACGCCGTAGCGCGCCAGCTCGGAGACGGCGCCGACGATCTCGCGCTCGGTTTCGTCGTAGTAGCGCTGCCCCCCGCGCTGCTCGCCTTTGACCACCCCGTATTCCTCCAGCTCGCGCACCAGCTTCGCGTCGGCCTGGGTCTCCTCCAGCACTTCCTCCAGGGAGTACAGCGCGCCGCTCTCCTCGCGCACGCTGACGCTCGCGCGGCGCATCCGCGCCGAAAACGGATATCCGCCCGCGCGCTGGGCGCCCGGCTGTGCGGGAGCGGCGGGGTTGGTGGGGTCCCCGTCGAAACCGGGGGCGGGCGTCTCGCCGCTGCGCCCCGCCGCCAGCTCCTGGCGGATCACCCGCAGCGGCAGAAACTCGTCGCGCTGCATCCGCAGGATCGTGCGCAGGCGCGCCACGTCGCCGTGGCTGTAGAGGCGATACCCGCCCGGGGTGCGCCGCGGGTTGAGCAGCTTCTGATCCTCCAGATAGCGAATCTTGGAGATCGAGATGTCGGGGAACTCCTGCGCCAGCGCCTTGCACACGGCGCCGATCGTGTAGGGCTTCTGGTTGGGCGTCGGCCCGCCGCCGGCCGCCGGCGCGGCCGGCGCGGGAGCGGTCGAGGTGGAGAGGGTGGGTGTGGGAGTGGCCATCAACGTGCGTGGTAGCTGAGCTTGTACTTGCCGATCTGCAGCTCGTCGCCCTCTTCGAGGCGGTGGGACTCGATCCGCTCGCGGTTGACGTAGGTGCCGTTCAGCGAGCCGCAGTCATCGAGATGCCAGTCGTCGCCACGGCGGATCAGCAGCGCGTGGTCGCGCGAGACGGTGATGTCGTCGAGGAACACCGCGCTGTCGGGGCGCCGGCCAATGCTCATCCGCTCGCCCTCGATCGAGAAGCTCTCGCCCACGCGACCCCCTCCGGCTCTCACCACCAGCGCCGGCCCATGCGCGGTGACATCGCCGAGCTCGACCGGCACCAGCTCCCCGCTCTCGTCGATGCGGTAGGTGGCGGTGACCGAATCGCCCAGCCCGCCGGCTCCCTCCGGGTGGGCGGGACCCTGATCCGCGCGCAGCGAGGCGCCGCAGCGCTGGCAGAAGTTGGCGCCCTCGCCGTTGGCGGAGCCGCACTCGGGGCAGAGCGTCGCCATCCGGCTGTTCCTCAGGCGTCGTTCTGGGGTGCGGTCTGGCCGCTGATCGAAGATCGGTCGAGCTCGGGGGACACTCGCCGTTGGCTCGCATCCACGCTTCGGCCGGCGAGGATCTGGCTGAGCTGCTCGACATCCGCGCCGGTGATCAATTGCTCGCCGTTGTCGTGCTTACGCTGCAGGCGGTTCACCAGCTCCGCGCGCAGGATGTCGATCTTGCCGTGCAGGATGCGCCGCCGGTAGGAGATGTCGGTCTCCTCATCGGTCAGCTCGGCGATCAGACTCTTCAGCTCTGCGTCCGTGAGGGCGCCCAGATCGGGAAACGTGTCCATTGCGGTGTGCTCCTCTCGCGGCTCGTCAGTTCATCGTCAACTATAGCCAAAGCGTCAAGTTGAGGTTGAGGGCTTGCATCTAAGCTGCCTCACGCCATCTCGCACGTACAACGCCGAGGCGGCGAGCGCGAGCAGAAGGCCGGCATACAACAGGATCGCGCCGAGGCCTTCCAGCCCGACCATCGCAAAGAAGAAGGCGCCCATGAGCGGCGCCACCGACAGGCGCCCGGGCCAGTTGATGCGCAGTTCGAGGCCGCGCGAAAGCCCGTAGCGGCCGAGCGCGAGCATCGCGAGCTCGCGCGCCACCAGCACCGCCAACGCCCAGCGGGGCAGCAGCGCGAAATGCCAGCACACCACCACCCCGGCGATCGCCAGCAGACGGTCGGTGAGGGGATCCATCAATGCCCCCAGACGGCTGTACTGACCGGTGACGCGCGCCGCGATGCCGTCGGCGTAGTCCCCCCAGCCGATCGCGGCGAACAGCGCGGCCGGCAGCGCGCCGGTGCCATCCGTGGTGGAGAGCGCCACCACGAGGAACACTGGGATCAGCGCCAGGCGCACGAAGCCGATCGCGTTGGGCACGGTCCACGGCCGCAGCGGCTGCCCGGCGGCGGTCTCGGGCGGCGGCGGGCCGGAGCGGTCGAGGCCGACGAAGCGACGAACGGTCAGGGCAGGCTGTGGCACAGCTCGTCCACCGCCCGCAGCAGCGCCTGCGGCTCGGCGCCCAGGGGCAGGCCGGGGGCGCTCTGGCGGCCGCGGCGCAGCTGCACCTCGATCTCGCCCGACTCAAGCGTTCGGCGCCCGATGGTGAGCCGCAGCGGGCAGCCGAGCAGCTCGGCGTCGGCGAACTTCTCGCCATTGCCCCGTTCGCGGTCGTCGTAGAGCACCTCCACGCCGCCGGCCCGCAGCGCCTCGTACACCCCGTCGGCCGCGTCGCGCTCGGGCGTGCCGGGCTTGCCGAGCGCCACCAGGTGCACTGCGAAGGGGGCCAGCGCGCGCGGCCAGGAGATGCCGTGCTCGTCGGCGAACTGCTCCACCGCCGCGGCCACGATGCGCGCCGGGCCCAGCCCGTAGGAGGCCATCCAGATCGGCTGCTCGGCGCCCTGCTCGTCGAGGTAGCGGGCGCCCAGCGGCTCGGAGTAGCGGGTGCCGAGCTTGAAGATGTTGCCGATCTCAATCGCCGTCTGGAGATGGATCGGCTCCCCGTTCAGCTCCTCTCCCTCGTTCAACTGCTCTTTGCCGAGTTGCGCGCGGACGACCTCGGCGTTGGCGGCGTACCCCGAGTCGGTGAGCACCACCTCGTCCTCGCCGGCGGCGCACGGCGCCATGTACTCGTGGGCGCCGCTGCCGCCCATCATCCCCACATCCCCCTCCACCCGGTACCAGCGCAGGCCGGTGCGATTCATCATCCGCTCGTAGGCGCCCACGTGCAGCGCGTAGCTCTCCTCCAGCGCGGCCTGATCGCGGTCGAAGCTGTAGGAGTCCTTCATGATGAACTCCCGTGTGCGCAGCACGCCCGCGCGCGGGCGGGGCTCGTCGCGCTCCTTCACCTGAAAGTGGTAGACGATCAACGGCAGGTCGCGGTAGGAGCGCACCAGCTGGGCGATGTGGAACGTGACGGCCTCCTCGTGGGTCATCGCCAGCACGAGCTCGGAGCCCTTGCGATCGGTGAGCTTGAACAGCTCGTCGATCCCCAGACGGCCGGTCTTGCGCCACAGCTCGGCCGGCTGAAGCACCGGCATCAGCATCTCCTGCGCGCCGATCGCGTCCATCTCCTCGCGGATGATCTGAACGACTCGCTGGTGCACTCGCCAGCCGGCCGGCAGCCACGTCCACATGCCGGCGCCCATCTGGCGTACCAAACCGGCGCGCACCATCAGCTTGTGCGAGAGCGCCTCGGCGTCGGAGGGGGCCTGCTTCTCGGTGGGGAGCAGGTATTCGGAGAGGCGAGCCATCGCCGGAGAGCCTAGAGGGTGGCGCAGCTGGCCGCCAGGCCGCCTGCGCCGGGCCCCTCGTTGTTCGATCAGCCTTTGATAGAACAGCGTCCAACTGCCGAGCGCAAACTGAGACTGAGAAGGAGCTTCCCCCAATGGCCTACACCGTTCCGCCGCTCCCCTACGCGTACGACGCGCTGGAGCCGCACATCGACAAGCAGACGATGGAAATCCACCACGACAAGCACCACCAGGCGTACGTGGACAAGGTCAACGCGGCGCTGGCGGGCACGCCGCTGGAGAACGCGGCGATCGAGGACGTGCTGAAGGATCTGGGCCAGGTCCCCGAGGAGAAGCGCACCGCGGTCAAAAACAACGGCGGCGGGCACTACAACCACACGCTCTTCTGGGAGAGCATGAGCGCCTCCGGCGGCGGCGCTCCGGAGGGGGCGCTGGCGCAGGCGATCGACTCGGCCTTCGGCTCGTTCGCTGACTTCCAGGCGAAGCTGAAGGAAACGGGCGTCAACCAGTTCGGCTCAGGCTGGTCGTGGCTGGTGCACGACGGCAGCGGCCTGGCGGTCGTGGGCAGCGCCAACCAGGACAACCCGATCTCCAACGGCAGCACGCCGCTGCTGGGCGTGGACGTGTGGGAGCACGCCTACTACCTGAAGTACCAGAACCGCCGCCCCGACTACCTCGACGCGTGGTGGAACGTGGTGGACTGGGCGACCGTGACGGAGCGTTTCGCGGCTGCCACTCGTGTATAGGCCATAGGTATACAGGGTGTGGGTATGTGTATCGATTTTAAAAGGCGTGCGCAATAGCAAACACCTTTTGAAAAGACAACATATACCCGCCCCCTCCTACCTATCTCTCCTCACTCCGGCCAACCTTCCCCTCAACCAGCGGTTCAACCGCGGCTGAAGCGTCGACCAGCGACAGGCGACTCCGACTCGTCGAGCCGAGCCGACGGCGCATCGGTGTGGCCGTTCCCGGCGGCCGGCGTGAACCCCACAGCCGGCGTGAGCATCGACTCAAGTACGGCGTCAGCCACCTCGTCGTTCTCGGCTGCGGCGGCCTCCAACGCGGCGAGGCGCTCGGGTGTCATCTGCGTGGCGTCCTCGTTGGCGGCCAGCCACTCGCGCGCCTCGGCGGCCGCGCGCTCGTCGCGCTGCACCGTCTTCCCGGCGGCGTAGTAGCGGTCGATCTCCTTGAACAGCTCGTCCACGAGTTGCTCGGTGGCGACCTTCTTCAGCGGCTCGCCCTTGGAGTAGATCATGCCCATGTCTTTGGCGCCGGTGATCCCGAAGTCGGCGTGGCGGGCCTCACCGATGCCGTTGACGGCGCAGCCCAGCACCGACACCTCGATCGGATCCTCGTAGGCTTCCAGGCGCCGCTCCACCTCGGCGACGACGGAGTCCATGTCGAACTGCAGGCGCCCGCAGGTGGGGCAGGCGATCAGCACCGGCCCGCGCTCGCGCAGCTTCAGCGCCTTGAGGATCTCCCAGGCCACCTTCACCTCCTCCTCGGCGTGGAAGGTGGAGAGCGAGATGCGGATCGTGTCGCCCACCCCGTCGGCCAGCAGCGTGCCCAGCCCGACGGCCGACTTCAGCGAGCCCGACCACTTGGTGCCGGCCTCGGTGACGCCGAGGTGCAGCGGGTAGGGGATTTTCTCGGCCAGCAGCCGGTTGGAGGCGATCGTGTTGGGCACCGAGGTGGACTTCATCGACACCTTGAAGTTTTCGAAGTCGAGGCTCTCCATCAGCGCCACGGTCTCCAGCGCCGCCGTGACCAGCGCCTCGACGGGGTTGTCGTACTCCAGCTGGCGCAGGTGGCGGGGCAGCGAGCCAGAGTTGACGCCCACGCGCAGCGGCACGCCCCGCTCGCGGGCCAGCGCCACCACCTCCCCCACCTTCTCCGGCCCGCCGATGTTGCCGGGGTTGATCCGCACGCAGTGCGCGCCCACCTCGATCGCCTTCAGGGCGAGCGTGTGGTTGAAGTGGATGTCGGCGATCACCGGGATCGGCGAGCGCTCGACGATCGTGCGCAGCGCCTCCACGTCCTGCTCGCGGGGCACGGCCACACGCACGATGTCGGCGCCGGCGTCCGCCACCTTCACGATCTGATCCATCGTCGCCGCCAGGTTGGCGGTCTCGGTCTTAGTCATCGTCTGCACCACCACCGGCGCGCCGCCGCCGATCGGGATGCCGCCTACAGTGATCTGTCGCTCCGAAGCCATGTCTACGGTGATTCTACGATGACACGCGGCAACCCCCGACGCTCATGACACGATCTCCCTCCGAGGTGTACCCCACGGCACGCGGCCCGCTGGCACGGATCGCCTCCCCCTTGGCCGCCCGCGCGCGCCGCCGCCGGCACGAGCGCTTCTTCAAGCTGACCGGCCTACCGCCCGGCGCTCGTGTGCTCGACGTGGGCTGTGGGCGGGCCGGCCTGCGGGCGCTGGAGCCCGAGCTCGACATCACGGGGGTGGACATCGCGCCCGACCAGGGCTACCCCGGCCCGTTCGTGCGGGCCGACGCCGCCGCGGGGCTGCCGTTCGCCGCCAACGAGTTCGATCTCGTGTACTGCAGCAGCGTGATCGAGCACGTTGCGCCGGCTCGCCGCGCGGCGTTCGCCGCCGAGCTGCGACGGGTGGGACGCGGCTGGTATGTGCAGACCCCGGCGTGGTCGTTCCCGATCGAGCCGCACGCGCTGCTGCCGCTCGCGCACTGGCTGCCCCCGCGTCTGCGCCGCCCCTACTGGAGACTTGGAGCGGCCGGTAAATGGGAAGAGATCGAGCTGCTGCGCCGGGAGGAGATCGAGTCGCTGTTCGGGCCGGCGCTGCCCGAGCGCGCGGGTCCGCTGGTCAAGAGCTGGGTGTGTGTGGGGCCGCGAGCACGTCCCCGGCCCCACACTGCTGCTTCTACTACAACACTAAAGAACTAGCTTTGCCAGGCGCCGAATAATAAGCCGCTCGTCAATTTGCTTAACATATCCGCTTTGAACGTCACCGTGGCGCCGGCCATTTCCAGCCCGACTTTCACGGCTTTGCCTTCTTGTTCCACTTCGGTGATCGCCGGTTCGGTGCACATGATTAAGGCGGTCGATTCTTCGACTTCCTGATGGGTATCCGCGCACGCCACGCCATATTTGGCTTCTTTGGCGACCTTGATTTCAGTGCCCGCTAAGGCGTATATACAGGTTTCGCCGGATTTGCTTGTGATGGTGAGCTTGGAAAACGCAGACCCCGTCGCCGGACGGTAATCGACCAATATCGGTTTTGGTTCACTGCCGCCGAGTAAGTGATCGAGTTCGGCCAGCACTTTGCTCTTTTCCAACGTAACCACACAGGCCGCACTTAATTTGCCTTCGACTTCGAGTCCGCATTCTTTATATTCGATGCTCCCTTCGCCTTTGCCGGGGTTACCGCCGAGGATTAAGCCTTCGGTGGTGAAGGCTTTGCATAGGATGATGAGTTTTTTACCGAGGATCGTTGTGCTCATCGTTGCTGTGGATCCGGCAAAATTTTCTCCCGTGAACGCGGCTTTTTCGCCGGCAAGGAAGGTTTTTGAATTGACATGCCAGACCGGCCCTTCCTGCGCCGATGCGACGGCCGACGCCGACGCGCTGGCGATGAGTACCGCCGCCAGCGCCAACAGGGCTGCACGTAGTTTGAACATAATGTTTTTATCTCCTTCTAACTCGGCGGAACGCCGAGATTATGGGTAGGAAGAGGGAGCCACCCCAACCACTTGGGGCAGCGCCCCCGATTGCTTTATCGATCTCCCCCGCCGTCCACCTCACGTCCGGGTCCAGCGGGCGAGGTGATGAGCAGTATGGTCTCCCCACTGGGGGAAGTCAACGGCCCGGCCGACCCGGGCGGGCGCCCTACGCGTACATCGCCTCGATCTCCGCCCCGTACTTGGCGGCGATCGGCTTGCGCTTGAGCTTCATCGTGGGCGTGAGCTCATCCTCTCCGGGGAGCCAGTCGCCGGGGACGATCGTGAACTTCTTGATCTGCTCGACGCGTGCCAGGCGTGTGTTGGCGGCGTCGATCGCCTCCTGCACGGCCTCGCGCACGGGAGGCTCGCCCGCGAGCTGCTCCAGCGTGCGGCCCTCCAGGCCGTGCTGTGAAGCCCACATCGGGGCGAAGTCGGCGTCGAGGACGATCAGCGCGGTGTTGTAGGGGCGACTGTCGCCGATCGCGCAGGCCTGGCCGATCAGCGGCGAGGCGCTCTTGACGGCCGCCTCGATGTTGGCGGGCGACATGTTCTTGCCGGCGGCGTTGATGATCAGCTCCTTCTTGCGGTCGACGATCCGCAGGTAGCCGTCCGCGTCGAGTTCGCCCACGTCGCCGGTGTGCAGCCAGCCATCGGGGTCGATCGTCTCGGCGGTCTTCTCGGGGTCGCCGCGATAGCCAAGCATCACCGTCTCGCCGCGCACCAGCACCTCGCCATCCTCGGCGAGCGAGATCTCCACGCCCGGGGCCGGCGGGCCGACCGTGCCGAGCTTGATTCGCTCCGGCGGGTTGACGCAGCCGGCGCCGCAGGTCTCCGACATCCCCCACAGCTCGGCGAGCGGAATGCCGATCGCGTGGAAGAACTCCAGCACCTCCAGCGGTGTGGGAGCGGCGCCGACGTTGACCGCGCGCACCTCGTCAAAGCCCAGCATCGCGCGCAGTCCGGCGAAGATCTGCTCGTCGGCGGCGGCCACCTCGGCGGCGAGCTCCGCCGGGACCGGCTGGCCGCGCTGCTCCAGGCGCACCTTCTCGATCGCGGCGGCCAGCGCGCGCTCGGTGCGCTCGCGCTGCTCCCGCGGCTGGCCGGCGATCATCGTCTCCAGGCCCGCCTTCAGCTTCTCCCAGATGCGCGGCACCGCGAAAAACCACTGGGGGCGGACGTCGGGCAGGTAGGAGAGCACCTGGCGGGGGTCGGGGCAGCAGGTGATCTGCATGCCGTACACGATCGGCACGTAGTGGTGGGCGTTGCGCTCGGCCACGTGCGCGGCGGGCAGCCACGAGATCACGCGCGACTGCGGCGGAAACTGCACCAGCTGCTCGATGCCGGCGACGGTGTGCATCAGGTTGCTGTGGGAGAGCTGCACGCCCTTCGGCGGCCCGGTGGTGCCGGAGGTGTAGATCAGCGTCAGCACATCCTGTGGCCCAACCCGCGCGGCTGCCTCCTGCACGGCGGCCTGCGTCTGCGGGTCGCGTCCGAAGGCCTCCACCTCAGCCAGCGTGAGCACGCCGTCGGTGAGCGACTCTTCCTCGGGCAGGTCCACGACGATCACGCGCTCCAGCCGCGGCAGCCTGGCGCGGACCTCCAGCATCCGCTCCAGGTACTGGCGCTCGATCACCGCGATGCGCGTGTCGGCGTCGCAGAGCAGGAACTCGATCTGGTTGGGGGCGTAGGTCTGGTAGATCGAGTACGGCGTCGCGCCCAGCGTGACCGCCGCCAGGTCCACGACGTGGAACTCGGGCCGGTTGGTGAGCATGATCGCGAGCGTCTCCCCGCGCGCCAGCCCCAGCTTGTGCAGCCCTCCGGCGAGGTCGCGCACGCGCCGGTGCCACTGCGCCCAGGTGAGGGTCTGCTCGTCGCCTTTGGTGCGGATCGCCACGCGATCGGCGAGCGCGGCGCTGGTGATCTCGAACGCCTCCACGATCGTGGCGGCGTGCGCCGCCGAGTGACCCTCCCGCTCGGTCGCAGGCTCGGTCGTGCCAGTGGCCGGGTCGCTCATCCGCCGAGCCGTCCAATGTCGTTGCTGACGCCGTTGATGACAAGAAAAGCTAGCAACACGATCCCGATCGAGCTGAAGCGCCACATCGCGGCGAGCGACACGCGCCGGCCGCGCACCTTCTCGGCGAGCGACCACAGCACGTGGCCGCCGTCGAGCGGCAGGAACGGGAAGAGGTTGACGATCGCCAGCGCCAGCGAGACGAAGCCGATGATCACGAGCGCATAGCCGGCGCCGGCGGTGACCGCTTCCTGGGTCACCACCGTGATCCCGACGATGCTGCTGAATTCGTGGCGCACCTTCGGGTTGGTGAAGGCATGGCTGATGTTGGTGAGCGTGTGGGCGGTGATCCCCCACATCTCCCCAAGCGCCGCGCCGGCGGCGGCGAACGGGCCGTAGTGCTTGGCGGTGGCGCCGAAGCCGAGACCGAGCAGCATACGGTGCAGCTGGGCGCTGTAGCGGGGGTACACCGTGAGCGAGACCGTTCCTCCCGCACGCCTGACGGTCAGGTGCGCGGGCGTCGCCGCGCGGCACCCATCGCGCGGCGTCCCCGCGCAGCGATGGGCGCCGATCGCCCTAACCGCGGAGGCCTCATTCACGCGCCGCCCATCGATCGCGACGATCCGGTCGCCCAGCCTCAGCGTCCCGTAGGCGGGCTGGCCCTTCTCCAGCGACACCACGCTGGTACCGGGGATGCGCGTGTGGATCGAGGGGTTGAGGCGTTCAAGCGTGCTGACGCCGGCGAAGCTGCCCGAGAAGAGGATCGCCCAGAACAGGACGAAGGCGATCAGCAGGTTGACGCCCGGGCCGGCGAGGATCACGGCGATGCGCTTCCACGGCGGCTGGTTGTAGTAGGCGTGCCTTGCCACCTCCGGGTCGAGCCCCTCCAGTTCCTGGGGGCTCATCCCGGTGATCTTCACGAACCCCCCGGCGGGGATGGCGCCGATCATGTACTCCGTTTCCCCCCTGCGGAAGCCCACGATCTTCGGCGGGAAGAACAGCGAGAAGCGCTCCACGCGCATCCCGGTCGCCTTGGCGACGGCGAAGTGCCCCGCCTCGTGCAGGATCACGAGCGCGGAGATGCCAAGAATCGTGAGCAGCCAGCTCATCTGCTCAGTGTGGCAGGCCGTGGCGAGACTTCACGAGAGTTGGATGCGCGGGGCGCCCAGAGGCAGATCGGGCAACCACCGATCCACGGTCCCACTGCTCACGCCAGCGCTGCGACCGCCTCGCTCGCAAGGGCGCGCGCCTCGCGGTCGGCCTCGTACAGCGACTCGAAGGCGCGCACTGGCGCGGCGGGGAGCCGCTGCAGCGTCGCTTCGATCACGGCGGGGATGCCGCTGAAGGGCAGACCGTCGTTGACGAAGGCGTGCACGGCGACCTCGTTGGCGGCGTTCAGCACGCACGGCGCGGTGCCGCCCGCGATCGCCGCCTCGCGCGCGATGCGCAGGCAGGGGAAGGCGTGGAGATCGGCCGCCTCGAAGGTCAACTCCCCGACCTGCACGAGATCGAGGGGCGCGATCGGGAGCTCCACGCTCTCGCCCCCGTGCAGCGCGTAGGAGATCGCCACGCGCATGTCGCGCGGGCCGATGTGGGCGAGCATCGCGCCGTCGGCCAGCTGGACCAGGCCGTGGACGAGCGACTGCGGGTGGACCACCACGTCGATGCGCTCGTAGGGGGTGCCAAACAGATGGTGGGCCTCCATCAGCTCCAGGCCCTTGTTCATCAGCGTGGCCGACCCGATCGTGTTCATGCTCCCCATCTCCCAGGTCGGGTGGGCGAGTGCCTGCGTGACCGTCACCTCTCGCAGCCGCGCGGGCGTGTAGCCGCGAAAGGGGCCGCCGGAGGCGGTGATCGTGATGCGCTCCACCGCTCCCGGTGGCTGTCCAGCGAGCAGCTGGTGCAGCGCCGTGTGCTCGGAGTCGACGGGGATGATCTGCGCGCCGGTGGCTTGCGCCAGCGCGGTGACCAGCTCGCCGCCGACCACGAGGGACTCCTTGTTGGCGAGCGCGAGGTCGATTCCCTCGCCGAGCGTCGCCACGGTGGGCCCGAGGCCGGCGGAGCCGACGAGCGCGTTGAGCACCAGATCGGCGCCCGACTCCACCACCAGCCGCACGAGGCCCTCCGCACCGTGGAGCACCTCCCCCCCGGTCCACGCCTCGGCGGCGCGGGCGGCGGCATGAGGCTCGACCAGCGCGATCCGACTCACGCCGTGCTTGGAGGCCTGCGCCAGCAGCGCGTCCCAGGAGCGCTCGGCGGAGAGCCCCACCAGCTCGAACTGGTCGCTGCGGCCCACGATGTCGAGCGCCTGCTTGCCGATCGAGCCGGTGGAGCCGAGGATCAGCAGGCGCTTGGGCATATGGGTGCTCGAACTCACGAACGCGCCCCGCACACGTTGGCGCACTTCATTTTGTAAATGGTTGGAGTCCGTTTCGATGACATCACTGCCCGCCCTGCCTGCCCTCACACATACGCCAGCCAGATGTAATAGCCGACCACGGCCGTAAACAGCACCGCGTCGAGGCGGTCCAGGGCACCGCCGTGCGCGCCGAACAGGCCGCCGGCGTCCTTGACGCCCGCATGGCGCTTGAGGAAGGACTCGAACAGGTCGCCCAGCGGGCCGGCGAGCGCGATGCCGGCGCCGAGCACCAGCGCGTGCGTGCCGGGCAGCCATTCCTGGTAGCGCCCCGCCAGCCACACGGCGGCGACGGCGCAGATCATGCCGGCCACCAGCCCCTCCACGGTCTTGCCGGGTGAGACAGCCGGCGCGAGCGGGCGGCGGCCGAACAGGCGCCCCCCCAGGTAGGCGCCGGTGTCGCCGAGGAAGGTGCCGATCAGCACGTCGATCACGATCCCCTCGCCGTGCGGCAGCTGGCGCAGCATCACCGCGTGGGCGAGCGCGAGGCCGATCCAGAAGATCCCCAGCAGCGTGATCGCGAGACCGGCGACGGAGGGGCGGGGCTGGCGCAGGGTCAGCAGGAACAGCAACGGCAGCGAGGCGACCGCGGCGAGCAGCACCTGCGAGGGCCCGCCGTACAGCGCGGCGGCGATCAAACCGGCGAGCGCGACGAAGCCGGCGAGGCGCACCGGGTGGGTGCGCGCGTACATGGCGCACAGCTCGTGCATGCATACCCAGGCGAGCACCAGCACGCCGAGCGCGAAGATCAAGCCGCCCTCGATCACGATGAACAGCGCGAACGCGATTGCCGGCAGCGCGGCGAGGACGCGCGCGGCGAGGTCGGAGCGCCCGGCGCTCACCCTCGACCCCCGGAGTTCATCGCCCGCCGAAGCGCCGCCGCCGGGCGCTGAACTCGGCGAGCGACTGCTGCAGCGCCGCGCGCGTGAAGTCCGGCCACAGCTCCTCGCGGAAGACGAGCTCGGAGTAGGCCGACTGCCACAAAAGGTAGTTGGAGAGCCGCCGCTCGCCGCTGGTGCGGATGATCAGGTCGGGGTCGTGCATCTCCGGCGCGTACAGGCAGCGGCGGAAGCGCTCCTCGATCGACCCGGCCTCCCCGCCTGCCTCCGCCGCCCCGATCGGCCCAGCGCCCTCGCCCGCGGAGTCCAGCGCGCGTAGCTCTGCCGCGAAGCGCCGTGCCGCGTCGAGGATCTCCGCGCGCCCGCCGTAGTTGAAGGCGACGAACATCGTGATCGTGGAGTTGGCGTCGGTGAGTTCCTCCGCCCAGCGCATCTGCTCGACGAGCTCCGCGGGGAGCTGCTCGCGACGGCCGATGAAGCGCATCCGCACGCCCTCGGCGTGCAGCTCGGGGGTCTCGCCGGCGATCCGCCGCGAGAACATCTCGAACAACCCCTGCACCTCCTCCGGCGAGCGCGACCAGTTCTCGGTGGAGAAGGAGTACACCGTCAGCTCCTCGATCCCGAACTCCACGGCGTCGCGCAGGCGCGCCTTGACCGTGTCGGCTCCGGCCTCGTGCCCCGCGTTGACGGGCAGTCCGCGCCCGCGCGCCCAGCGGCCGTTGCCGTCGGTGATGATCGCCACGTAGCGAGCGTGCGCGGATTGCTCTGCGCGCGCGGATGCCGCGGCCGGGTCGGCGCCCGCCATCAGACTTCGAGGATCTCCTCTTCCTTGGCCTTCAACACCCCGTCGAGGTCAGCAACGCGGGCGTCGGTGAGCTTCTGCAGCTCCACCTCGGCGCGGTGCTCGTCATCGGAGCCGGCCTCGCCGGCCTCCTTGAGTTCGCGCAGGTCGTGCATGGTGTCGCGGCGCACGTTGCGGATCTTCACGCGGCCCTCCTCGATCAGGTGGCGCACGACCTTCACCAGCTCGCGGCGGCGTTCCTCGGTGAGCTCGGGCACCACCAGGCGCACGACGTTGCCGTCGTTGGAGGGGTTGAGCCCGACGTCGGACTCGTTGATGGCCTTCTCGATGAACTTGATGGAGGACTTGTCGTAGGGCTGCACGGTGAGCAGCCGCGCCTCGGGCGCGGAGATGGTGGCGAGCTGATTGAGCGGCGTGGGCGCGCCGTAGTAGTCGACCACCACGCGCTCCAGCAGCGCGGGGGACGCACGGCCGGTACGCACGGTGGCGAGCTCGTGCTGGGTGGCCTCCACGGACTTGGCCATCCGCCCGCGCGCGTCCTCGATCAGCTCGTCGATTATCTCAGCGGCCATCGTGACGAAGACCTCCCTCGCCGGCTGGGGTTGCGGCGGCAGTTCCGTAAAGCTCAACCATGACCGCTACTGCCCTCCTCCTCGCTCGGAGTTGTCGATACAAGCGTGCCCACCCGCTCACCGGAGATTATCCGCGAGATGGAACGCTCGTCGTCCATGTTGAAGACGTTGAGCGGCATCCCGTTCTCCATGCACAGCGCCAGCGCCGTGGAGTCCATCACGCGCAAACGGCGCTCCAGCGCCTCCATGTGGGTGATCTCGGGGATGAACCGCGCGGTGGGGTCGAGCGCGGGGTCGGCGGTGTAGACGCCCTCGACGCCGTTCTTGGCCATCAGGATGATCTCGGCGTGCACCTCGGCGGCGCGCAGCGCGGCGGCGGTGTCGGTGGTGAAGAACGGGTTGCCGGTGCCGGCGGCGAAGATCACGACGCGTCCCTTCTCCAGATGGCGCATGGCGCGGCGGCGGATGTAGGGCTCGGCGACCTCGGAGATGGCCAGCGCCGACTGCACGCGCGTGTCGGTGCCGCTCTTCTCCAGCGCGTCCTGCAGCGGCAGCGCGTTGAGCACGGTGGCAAGCATCCCCATGTAGTCGGCGGTCGAGCGGTCCATCCCGGCGGCGGCGCCCTGCATGCCGCGGTAGATGTTGCCGGCCCCCACCACGATCCCCACCTCGACCCCGCGGTCGCGCACCTCGCTCACCTGGCGGGCCACGGCGGCCACGCGCGCGGGGTCGGTGCCGAACTCGAGCTCCCCCATCAGCGCCTCGCCGGAGAGCTTCAGGAGGATCCGTTTGAACGCGGGTGCCATCGCGGGAGAGCCTATCGTGTGCATTTGGTGGGCATCCGCGCGGGGGACCGCTTCGGCGAACGCGGTTGGGGCGGGGCCTCCGTGCCCCGCTGCCACAGTGGCTGTGGTCTATTGGCCGACGGCAAACCGCACGAAGCGGCGGATCACGACGTTCTCGCCGGTCTTGGCGGTGAGCTCGTCGCGCAGCTGCTGCACGGTCTTGCCCTCGAACTTGGGGTGGTGGAGCTCCTGCTCGAGCAGGACGATCGTGCCGTACCAGGCGTCCAGCTTCCCGGTGACGATCCGCTCGCGCACGTTCTCGGGCTTGTCAGCGGCCTCCTGCTCGTAGATGCGGGCCTCCGCGTCGCGTGCCTGCGCGGGGACCTCCTCGCGGCTGACGTAGGCCACGGTGGGGCTGGCGGCGATCTGCATCGCCACGTCACGGGCGAAGCCGGTGAAGTCCTCGTTGTTGGCCACGAAGTCGGTGTTGCAGTCCACCTCGATCAGCACTCCCACCTTGGCGCCGGGGTGGATGTAGGCCTGCACCGTGCCCTCGGTCGCCACGCGCTCGCCGAGATCCTGGATCTTCTTGCCCTGGCGCAACCGCAGAATCTCGATCGCCTTCTCAAGGTCTCCCGCCGCCTCGGTGAGCGCCTTCTTGCAGTCCATCATCCCCGCGCCGGTGCGCTCGCGCAGAGCCTTCACGTCTTTGGCGCTGATCTCCACAGCGTTCATGCTTGGGCCTCCTCAGGGGTCTCGACGGCGGCAGCGGCGCCATCAGGCTGGGCTTCGACCAGAGGCGGGACCGCGACGCTCTCGGGCGTCTCCGGGGCGGCAGCCTGCTCGGGCGGCTTGACCTCGGCGACGGGCGGCTCCGGGACCACAGGGGCTGGGGACTCGGCAGCCGGCGACTCTGAAGCCTCAGGGACTGGGGACTCGGCAGCCGGCGACTCTGAAGCCGCCGGAGAAGCTGGCGCCTGCTTGGGTGCTGCTTGCACCGGCGACGGGGGCACCGCCTGGGGCTGTGCTGGCGCCTCCTTAGCCGGTGAGGCTGACTGCGCCGGAGGCGCAGCCTCGGCAGCAGCGGCGGCGGCTGCCGCCGCCTGCTGCGCCGCGAGGCGTTCCTGTGCCTGCTGGGCCGCCTGCTCCTCGGCCTCGCGGCGCGCTGCCTCTTCCTCCGCTTCGCGTTTGGCGCGGGCCTCCGCCTCGATCCGGGCGCGCTCTTCGGCTTCCTGACGGGCACGTTCCTCCTCGGCGCGGAAAACGTTGCGGCCCTCCGCAACCACATCACCGATCGCGCGGGTGATCAGCGAGCAGGAGCGGATCGCGTCGTCGTTGCCCGGAACCACAAAGTCGATCCCATCGGGGTCGCAGTTGGTGTCGACCAGGCCGATGATCGGGATCCGCAGCCGCTGCGCCTCGCGCACCGCGATCGCCTCGGTTTTGAGGTCGATCACGAACATCGCGTCGGGGACACGCTGCATGTCTTTGACCCCGCCAAGGTTGGCGCGCAGCTTCAGCAGGTCGGCCTGGCGGGCCATCCGCTCGCGGGTGGGCAGCAGCGCGAGCTGACCGTCGGCCTCGTAACGTTCCAGGTCGTGCAGGCGGCGGATGCGCAGGTTGATGGTCTGGAAGTTGGTCAGCAGCCCCCCCAGCCAGCGGTGGTTGACGTACGGCATGCCGGCGGCGGTGGCGACGTCGCGGACGATGTCGCGCGCCTGCTTCTTGGTGCCCACAAACAGCACGGTGCCGCCGCGGTGGGCGAGCGTGCCCGCAAACTCGCGCGCCTGCTCCAGCAGCACAGCGGTCTTCAACAGATCGATGATGTAGATGCCGCCGCGCTCGCCATGGATGAAGCGGCGCATCTTGGGGTTCCAGCGGCGTGTCTGATGGCCGAAGTGAACCCCGGCCTCCAGCAGTTCCGCGATGCCTACCTGTGCCACGGTGTTCTCCCTTGTGTGTATGCCTTGGTGGTTGCTGTGTGCGGTCCGTACGGCGGGTCGTGGACTCGCGGGAAGCTGCCGGCGCAGGCCGGCCACCACGAGCAGGGTCACGATCCGGACCCCATACGGGTCGAGGGTCAGATTTGAGGGGTCAGGATAGCCCAAACAGCCCCCTCCCGTCCGGTAAAGGCGGCCGGCCGGGATCACCGCGGGGAGGCAAACCGGGGCCTTTGCTATCCCTCGGCACGTTCGAGTGCGGCGGCGAGATCGGCGGGCAGCTCAGAATGCACCTCCAGCCGCGCCCCCGTCATCGGGTGCGCCAGCGCCAGGCGGGTGGCATGCAGGAATTGGCGCTCCAAGCCGAGCATCCCCGCGGTTCCGTACTCGGGGTCGCCGGCGACGGGGTTGCCGATCGCCCGCAGGTGCACGCGGATCTGGTGGGTGCGCCCGGTGTCCAGATGCAGACGCAGCAGCGAGTGCGCGGGGAGGGCACGATCGAGCGTGAAGTGGGTGCGGGCCTCGCGGGGGAAGTTGCCGCCGACCGCCATCCGCGTACGTACGCTCGGGTCGCGGCCGATCGGCGCCTCGATCGTGCCGCTGCGCGCGCTCGGGCGACCCTCCACCAGGGCGATGTATTCGCGCTCGATCTGGCGCGCGGCGAGCGCCCGCTGCAGCAGGCGGTGGGCCTCCTCGGAGCGGGCCACCACCAGCAGCCCGGAGGTGTCGCGGTCGAGGCGGTGCACGATGCCGGCGCGGTCCGGTTCGCCACCGGCGGCGACGCCGGCCAGCAGCTGCGAGAGCGTGCCCTCGCGATGTCCGCGCGCGGGATGCACCACCAGGCCGGCGGGCTTGTCGACGACCAGCAGGTGCTCATCTTCGTAGGCGATCGCGAAGGTAGGGATCAGCCCTCCCGGGGGCGCTCGATGATCAGCAGCAGGATCAGAACCCCCAGTGTTATGGAGACGTCGGCGAGGTTGAAGGGGGGCCAGCCCAGCGGCAGCTTGACGAAGTCGGTGACATACCCGGCGCGCAGGCGGTCCAGCACGTTGCCGAGCGCCCCCCCGAGCAGCATCCCCGTCGGCAGCCAGATCAGCGGACGCGAGGTGTGCAGGGCGAAATACACCAGCAGCGCCAGCAGCGCCAGCGCAATCACGATCGTCACGGCGACGGGGTCGCCGGGAAGGAAGCCGAAAGCGACGCCGCGGTTGCGCGTGTTCACCAGCGCCACGCCCGGCAGCACCCCGCGTTCTTCGCCCTGCACGATCCCCGCCCGCACGGCGTGCTTGGCGAGCTGGTCGACGGCGACCACGGCGAGGGCGACAAGCGCGGCGCGGATCCAGGGAGAGCGCGTCAACCGCCGATGATGTGCTGCACGACGACGCTGTTGATGAGCTCCAGCGCGATGATCGCGATGATCGGGCTGAGGTCCAGGCCGCCGAAGCTGGGGAGGATGCGGCGGAAGATCCGCAGGAATGGTTCGCACACGTCGCGCAGAAAGCCGATTGTGGCGCTCACCCCGCGCGAGTAGGGCAGGCGCACGCCGAACGCGAGCAGCCAGCCCACCACGATGTGGGCGAAGATCAGCAGGATGTAAACGTAGATCAGCGTCGAGAGGTAGTTGGCCACCTCGGTGCGGGCGCTGGCGAGCGGCATCATCGCCGCGGCCCCTGCGGTGGGGGCTGGCGAGCAGCATCATCGCCGGTTCTGTAGCGACGCGCGCTGGCGAGCGGCATCATCGCCGCGACCCCCGGCGGGCGCCGCCGGGGCCTCCGCGTCTGCGCAGCACCGCGTCGAGCGCATCGCTGAACGCCGCGCGCACCCCGCCGCGCTCCAAGGCCGCCACCCCGCGCGCCGTGAGTCCTCCGGGCGATGACACCTCGCGGCGCAGCGCCAGTGTGTCGTAGTCGCGGCGGCGCAGCAGCTCCGCGGTGCCGGCGAGCGTTTGCACGACCAGCCGGGCGCCCTCCGCCGCGGGGATGCCGCGGCGCACGCCGGCGTCGATCTGCGCCTCCGCGACGAGCGCCACGTAGGCGGGGGCACACGACATGAGGCCGGTGGCGACATCCAGAAGGGAGTCGTCGAGCACCACAAGCGAACCGAGCTCGGCGAACAGCTCGCGCACCTGCGCGTCAAGGGCGCCGCCCCCACCGGGCGCCTCCTGGACCCCGTCGGCGGCGAGGTCGCCGAAGTCCGCCGCCGCCTCGCGCTCGGGGTCGGCCGCCTGCACCACGGCCCCCTGACGAACCTCGACGGGCAGGGAGGGCATGAAACGGTAGACCGGTACCCCGGGGTACGCCTCCTTCACGTCCACCAGGGGCGTGGCGGCGAGGATCGAGGCGACCGCGTGCGCATGGGGAGCGACATCTTCGGCGACACCGCGCAGCTGCGCCGGCTTGTGGCAGAGCACCACGAGCTCCGCGCGCGAGGCCACCTCGGCGTTGCTCGCCAGCGCCTCCCCCCCGGTCTCCCGCGCCAGCGCGCGAGCCCGCTCGGCGACGGGATCGAAGCACAGCACCGGCCGCCCCCACCCGCGGGCGAGCGCGCGTGCCATGTTGCCTGCACCGATCAGACCGATCTGCATTGCGGGCTTAGGCTATCGGGCATCCCGGCCCTGACGAAGCGAGAACTCGCGCCCGAGCTCAGGATTGATTGAAGAAGCCCTTCTCGATTAGCCGCGCTCGCTCCTCCGCGGAGATCTCGACGTTGCGGGGAGTCAGCATGAACACCTTGTCGGCGATCCTCTGCATGCCGCCGTCCAGCGCGTAAGTGAGACCCGAGGCGAAGTCGATCAGGCGCTTGGCCAGATCGGTTTCGGTGCCCTGCAGATTGAGGATCACGGGGATCGAATCCTTGAAGCGGTCGGCCACCTGCTGGGCGTCGTTGAAGGACTTGGGGATCACCAGGTGCACGCGCACGTCGCCGTTGGCGCGCGAGCCCACGGAGCGCAACACGGTGGTGGGACTCCCCGCCACCCGGCCCGGGCCCGCTCCCGCCGGTTCGTCGTCGGCGAAGATCTCGTCGAAGTCGTCGCGCCTGCGGCGCAAACGCCGGACGTTGGGGCGCTCGCGGTAGCGATCCTCGATCGCCGCCTCGTGCGGTGCCTCGTCTTCGTACTCCTCGTGGTACTCCTCGGCGAGGCCGAAGTACACGAGCGCACGGTGCCATGAGTCTCGAAACGCCATTGTCGGGGGCACTCTTCGCTGAAAACGCGAATTTCCCTGCTTATCCTAGCGTTTTGCCTCGGCTGGCCGGCTGGCGTTTGGCCGCGACGCCCTGTGGCGGGCGTGGCCGTTGATCGGTCGGCGATACAGCGCGCCGCCCAGCCTGACGATCGTGGCGCCCTCTTCCACCGCCGTCGTGTAGTCCTGGGAGGTGCCCATCGACAGCTCGCCCAGCCCGTGCTCCCACGCAAGCTCGCGCAGGGCCCCAAACCAGCGGCGGCTCTGCTCGGGGTCGGCAACCTGCGGCGGCATCGTCATCAAGCCGGCAACGCGAAACGGGGAGCGCGCCAAATAGCGCGGCAGCTCCTCCGGGAGCACGCCCGCCTTGCCGGCCTCGCGGGCGATGTTGACCTGCACCAGCACTTCCATCCCCGGCCGCGCCTGCTCGCTGTGGCGCTCCAGCGCCCGCAACGCCGACTCGCTAGCCAGGGAGTGGATCACGCGCACGTGGGGCACGATCAGCGGCACGCGGCGGCTCTGCAGCTGGCCGATGAAATGCCACGCGAAACGCTCGCCATGCGCGGCAACCTTCGCCTGCAGATCCTGCGCGCGGTTCTCGCCCACCAGCCAGATGCCCGCCTCGGCGAGCGCGGGCAGATCGTCGAGCGCGACGTACTTGGTGGCCGCCAGCACCTGCACCTCGGAGGGGTCGCGCCCGGCCTCGGCGGCCGCCAGCACGATCTCCTCGCGTACGCGCGCCAGGTTGGCGCGCACCCGCTCGGGCGTGATGCCGGCGATCAGCTCAGGCATGGGATCGGCTCAACCATGCAATCCCGGCCTGGCGTCCCGCTTGGAGCCCTTCGCGGCGGTGCGAGAAGAAGCGCTCGTCGCAGATCGTGCACACCCCCACGTCCTCTACGCGCGCCACTCCGGCCGCCTCCAGGCGCTCGCCGGCGAGCGCCGCCAGGTCGAGCTTGCCAGACCCCTCGCTGTGGGCGCCGTCTGACTGAGAGCCAAGTTCGCCGGCCTCACGGCCGGCCGCGCCACCCTTCACGGCGTGGCGCACCTCCGCGCCGACCTCGTAGCAGCAGCCGCGCGCGCCGGGGCCGATCACGGCGACGATCTCGCCCTCTCCGCCGAGCTCGCGTACGGCGCGCACGCCCTCCTCCAGCACACCACCCGCCAGCCCACGCCAGCCGGCGTGCACAGCCGCCACCGCGCTCCCCGACCCGAGGATCACCGGCAGGCAGTCCGCCACCAGCACCATCGTGCCGAGCTCGCGCAGTGCGGTGGCGTGGCCGTCGGCGTCGATCGCCGCGGGCTCCCCGCCGCGGTGGGCGCCATCAACCCCTCCAGCCACGCGCTGCACCGTGGCGCCGTGCACCTGGCGGCTGGCGCACAGCCAGTGCAGGCCGAGCTGCTGGCAGAGACGATCGCGTTCCCCACGGCCGCGCTCGTGGCCGTTACCGCGCATCGTCGAGAGGTTGCCCTCGGCGCGACTGGTGAACAGCGCGTGGCCGCCGCCGGGGAGCTCGAAGCGCATGCGGCTCACCGTAGCTGGAGCGCCGCCGCCAACTCGGCCTCGCGGCCGTCGGCCAGCTCGCCGTCCAGCTTCGCGCAGAGAGCGGCATCCAGGCGACGTCCGATCTCGGGGCCCTCCGGGAGCCCGGCGGCCAGCAGGTCCTCGCCGGTGATCTCCAACCGGATGTTGCGCAGATCCGCAAGCCAGCGGTGGGCCGCCATCCGCGCCTCGCTCCAGCTCGCCTCATACCAGGCGCCGGCAAGCGCAACACACTCCAGCGACTCAAACGAAGAGATCTCGTAGATTTCTGAGTTCTCTTCCGCGTTAACCAGTTCTTCGGCGACGGCGTCGGCACAAATCGCCGCGCGGGCCACCAGCGCGATCTCGGGCGCTCGGAACTCCATCCCTTCGAGCAGCTCATGCATGTTGCCTTCCACGTCCGCATCCTCCTCCAGCAGATCGACCGTCATCGGCTGAAACAGAATCGCCAGCAGCACCAGGTCTGGGCGGGGATCCGGCCCGGTGCCGCCCCCGGCGTTGGACAACAGATCGAGTGCGTCACGTGCAAGTCGTGCGTCGAAGCCCATCCGCGGGTGCAGCGCGGCGAGCAGCCCGAGCTCATCCAGCGCGCTTAGCGCGGCGACGGGGTCGGCTTCGCCCAGCGCCAAGCGCAGCTCGGCGCCGACACGCGCCAGGGAGACCGTCCGCGGGGCGCCCCGCGCCACCGCGGCGGCGGCCAGCTCCGCGGTGCGCTCCTCCACCGTGAAGCCGAGGCGGGCGCGATAGCGCGCCAGTCGCCACAGGCGCGTGGGGTCATCGAGGAAGCTCCGCTCGTGCAGCACGCGCAACCGCCCCTCACGCAGGTCCTCCCGCGCGCCGGGCACGGCATGCAGCTCCCCAGGGCGCGGCCCGTCAAGCGCGCAGGCCAGCGCGTTGACCGTGAAGTCACGCCGTCGCAGGTCCTCCTGCAGTGTGGCCGGCTGCACCTCGGGCAGGGCCCCAGGGGCGGGATAGCGCTCGCGGCGAGCGGTGGCGATGTCGATCCGCCACCCCTCCCCCTCCCCCTCCCATTCAACGCTCGCCGTGCCGAAGCGCTCGTGCTCGTTCACCGAGGCGTGTGCACCGATGCCGTCGCGGAGCGCGCCAGCCAGCCGTGCGGCGGCGCGGCCGAACTGGGCCTCGCCGCCCTCCACCACCACGTCCAGCTCGCGGGGGTGACGACCAAGCAACAGGTCACGCACGGCGCCCCCCACCAGGTGAGCACCAGCCGGCGCGACCGTGCCGGCTGCCGCCAGCAGCTCCGCTCCCCCGGGCCGCGTGCGCAGCTGCTCCAACAGGTCCGCCGGGTCGGGCGGCGCGCCGCGCTCGGATGGCGTGCTCGGGAGCGCCTCAGCCATGCTCACCGCCGCACGGGGATGCCCGCACGCTCCAGGTGCTCCTTGGCTTCGCCGATGGTGTGTTGCCCGTAGTGAAAGATCGACGCGCACAGCGCGGCGTCGGCGCCCGCGTTCAGCGCTTCGGCGAGGTGCTCCAGCTCGCCCGCGCCGCCCGAGGCGATCACCGGCACCCCCACGGCGTCGCTCACGGCCGCCGTCAGCTTCAGGTCGTAGCCGTCGCTGGTGCCGTCGCGGTCCATGCTCGTCAGCAGAATCTCCCCCGCGCCCCGCTCGGTCGCCTCGCGCGCCCACCCCAGCACGTCGCGGCCGGCGAGGGTGCGCCCGCCCGCGACGTACGCCTCCCACGTCCGTTCCAAGCCCAGATCCACGCCCTCCGTGCCGCTGGGCCGGGCGCCGTTGGTGGCGGCCGGGCGCGCCTGCGCCTTGGCGTCGATCGCCAGCACCACGCACTGCGCGCCAAACACCCCCGCCAGCTCGTCGATCAGCTGCGGGCGCTCAAGCGCGGCGGAGTTCACCGACACCTTGTCGGCGCCCGCATCCAGCACCGCCTGCGCGTCCGCCACCGAGCGGATGCCGCCGCCGATCGTGAACGGCACAAACACCTCGTCGGCCGTGCGCCGTGCCAGCGCCACAATCGTCTCACGCCGCTCGTGGGTGGCGGTGATGTCAAGAAACACCAGCTCGTCCGCCCCTTCGCGGTCGTAGTGGGCCGCCAGCTCCACCGGGTCGCCGGCGTCGCGGATGTCGAGGAATTCGACGCCCTTCACCACGCGGCCGCCATCGACGTCCAGGCAGGGGATGACGCGCTTGAGGTGCACGCGTTCACGGTAGCGTTTAAGCGGTCAACCGGCGAGCGCGGCGCGCGCCTCGGCGACCGTGAAGCGGCCCTCGTACAGCGCCTTGCCGACGATCACGCCCGTGAGGCTCGGCTCGCCCAGTGTCGCCAGCATGCGCAAATCGTCCAGCTCGCCGATACCGCCCGAGTAGATCAGGTGGCCGCCTGTGGCCGCCTTCGCCACCCACGTCACGTCGTCGCGATTCACGCCCTCCAGCATCCCGTCGCGGTCGACGTTGGTATACGCCAACTCGCGCACCCCCCGCGCGATCAGATCCGCAAACACCTCGCTTGCGCTCACCTCCGCCGCCTTCGTCCAGCCCTCGGTGGTGACGCGGCCGTCGCGAACATCCACCGACACCACCACGCGCTCCTGCCCGTGCGCCTGCAGCGCCCACTCCAGCAGGTCGGGGTCGGTGAAGGCCGCGGTGCCGAGAATCACGCGCTCCACGCCCGCCGCCAGCGCATCGGAGATCGCCTCCAGCGTGCGCAGCCCGCCGCCCAGTTGCACCGGCACACCCAGCTCGCTCGCGACGCGCCGGACGTGCTCGAGGTTCACCGGGCGCCCCGCACGGGCGCCGTCGAGGTCCACCATGTGCAGATGGTCGGCGCCTTCGTTCACCCAGCGACGCGCCGCCGACAGCGGGTCCTGGTCATAGACCTTGCTCGCGTCGAAGTCGCCCTTCACCAGCCGCACCGCGTTGCCGCCGAGGATGTCGATCGCGGGGTAGAGAATCATCGTGGCGTAGTGGCTCGGTTCGAGAGTTGACAGGGCTGTATAGCCATTGCAATAGGGCGTGGGGTTGAATAAAAAATTTCAGAGCCGTGCGCAATTGCTATCGGCTCTATTTTTTGTAACAACACCTCACCCCGCTCGCATATATACGATCGCATTCTCCAACTCTCGGGCGGAACACGCTCGCGGGCCCGCTCACGACGGGGCACACAGCCCGACCCAGCCCTTCGGGCCGTGTGCCCGCTGGGTCGGCATCCGCGCGGCCGCCGCGGCGGCGCAGATGCCGACGAAATTGCCCAGCAGCCGCAAACCATGCGTCGAGGACTTCTCGGGGTGCGACTGCGCGCCGAAGATGTTGCCCTGTTCCACCACCGCGGGAAACGTCTCCCCGTACGCCGCCGTCCCCAGCACCACCTCCTGGTCGACGGGGTGCGCGACAAAGGAGTGCACGTGGTAGAGAAACGAGGGGTCCGGCAGGCCCTCGCTCAGCGCCGAGCGCCGCCGCCAGCCCACCTCGCTCCAGCCGATGTGCGGCAGCTTCAGCTGCGGCGCTTGCAGCGTGCGCACCTCGCCGCGCAACAGCCCCAGCCCCTGCGCGCCGCCGTGCTCCTCGGAGCGCTCAAACAGCAGCTGCATCCCCATGCACGACCCAAACAGTGGGGTGCCCGCGGCCGCGCGCTCGCGCAGCAGCTCGTCGAGGCCGAGCTCGCGGATCGTCGCCATCGCCGCCGGGAACGCCCCCACGCCGGGGAGCAGCAGGCCGTCCGCGGCGCGCAGCTCTGCGTGGTCGCGGCTGACGTGCGTGCGCGCACCGACGCGCTCCAGCGCCTTTTCCACCGAGCGGCGGTTACCCATCCCATAGTCCACCACCACAATCCGCGGGGTGTATTTGCTCATCCTGTCAGCGTACCCTTCGTGCTGGGCACGCCCGTCTCGGTGGGGTCCAGCGCCACGGCCGCGCGCAGCGCGCGCGCGAACGCCTTGAACGCCGCCTCAATCATGTGGTGGGCGTTGCTGCCGGCTTCCACACGCAGGTGCAGCGTGAGCTTCGCGGCGTTGGCCAGCGCGCGGAAAAACTCCTCGGTCAGCTCGTGCTCGAAGCCGCCCGTGGCGCCGGGCGGCAGGTCGGCCTCGAACAGCGTGTAGGGGCGCCCGGAGATGTCGATCGTGCAGCTGGCGCGCGCCTCGTCCATCGGCACCAGCGCCTCGCCGTAACGGACGATCCCAGCGCGGTCGCCCAGCGCCTCGTCGAGCGCCTGGCCGAGCACGATCGCGGTGTCCTCGGCGGTGTGGTGGGCGCCCGTCTGCAGGTCGCCGCTCACGCTCACGTCCAGGTCCAGCCGGCCGTGGCGCGCCAGCAGGTCCAGCATGTGGTCGAGGAAGCCCACGCCGGTCGCGCGCGCGCCCCTGCCGGTGCCGTCGAGGCCGAGCGTCAGCTTGACGTCGGTCTCGCCCGTGCGGCGCTCGATCGTGGCGGTGCGGCTCATGGCTCTGGATTCTCCCCCATGCGCGCCTCCATTGAGCGCGCGTGCCACTCGAAGCCCTCGGCGCGCGCGATCGGCGCCCCCGCGGCGGCCAGTTTGCGCACACCGGCAGGGTCGATCCGCACTTCGGACATGCGGCGGCGAAAGTGCCGAGTAGAGAGCCCAGAGGCAAAGCGCGCAGCCCCACTTGTCGGCAGGATGTGGTTGGAGCCCGCCACGTAATCGCTGAAGGCAGTTGCCGACGCCGCGCCCACGAGCAGACATCCGGCCGAGCGCACCAACGGAGCGAGCGACTCGGGTTCGCTGCCGACGAGCTGCAGGTGCTCGGGCGCGAAGGCGTTGGCGAGCGCAACGGCCGCGTCGGCGTCGCGTACTTCAACCAACATGCACCCCCCCATCGCCCCATCGGCGACGCGCTCGGCCGCGAGAGTATCCAGCTGCGCGTGCAGGGCGTCCAGCGCGGGACCCGAGGATGAGACCGCGCCAACGATGCTGCCAGCGCCGTGCTCGGCTTGGGCGAGCATGTCAAGGGCCAGCAGCCGGGGGTTTGCGTCGTCGCCAAAAACCACCAGCAGGTCGCTGGGACCAGCGAACCCGTCGATGCCGACCACGTCGGCCACCTCGCGCTTGGCGGTTTGCACGTATGCGTTGCCCGGTCCCACAACGACGTCTACGCGCGCGACGGTCTCGGTGCCGTAGGCCAGGGCGGCGATCGCGTGGGCGCCACCCATGCGATACACGCGCTCGACGCCGAGCAGCCGACAGGTACCCAGGATAACCCCGTCGATTTGACCGTCACCACCCGGTGGTGCGCACACGACCACATCGAGCACCCCAGCCGCGCGCGCTGTCACCACCCCCATCACAGCGGTGCTGGGATACGAGGCGCGCCCGCCGGGCACATACACGGCTGCCGATCCCACGGGCACCTCGCGCAGAGTCACCTGCTGTCCTTGCGCCAGCGCCACCGTCACCTCCTCCGCGACCCCGGCGTCTGCCACCTGGGCCACGTTGGTGATCGCCACCTGCAAACCGGCTACGACATCCAGCGGAATGCGCTTGATCGCGTCATCCAGCTCCTCCGGGGGGACAATAAGGGATCGAGGCTCAGCCCCGCCGGTGTCAAATTCGCGGATCGCGTCGCGCAGCGCCGGGTCGCCGCCCGTGCGCACGCGATCGACGATCGCACGCACACTGTCCACCAGCTCGCGGGGAACGGGTGCAAGCGCGCGCATGCTCCCGACGGCCTGTTCGATCTCCTTCGAACCCTCGGCGACTTGCAGCCGCTCAACCCGCACGCAACCGCTCCAGCAGGTCGTCGATCGCCGCGGCCTTCAGCTTGTGCGCGACCGGGTTGGCGATCAGGCGCGCGGTGCACTCAAACAGCTCCTCGCGCACCTCCAGGCTGTTCTCGCGCAGCGTGGTGCCGGTGGCGGTGAGGTCCACGATCGCCTCCACCAACCCCGTCAGCGGGGCCAGCTCCACCGAGCCCTTCACCTCCACGATCTCCGCCTGGCGGCCGGTCTCCTCGAAGTGGGCGGCGGCGATCAGCGGGTACTTCGTGGCGACGCGCATCACCCCCAAACGGCGCAGCGCCTCCGCCGCGGGATCGGGCTGGCCGGCGATCGACGCCAGCACCATCGTGCAGCGGCCATACCCCAGGTCCAGCAGCTCGTACACCTCACGCCCGGTCACCGACCTGCCCACCCCGCCCACGCCGCTGGCTGCAACGGGGACTCTCGCCGAAGGCGAGTATCTGCCGGCTTCGCTCGCGCGCTCGGCCAGCACGTCCTTGCCGGTGATCCCGATGTCGGCGGCGCCCGCCTCCACATAGGTGGGGACGTCGGAGGGGCGCATCGTGATCACGCCGATCTCCGCAAACAGCAGCTTGCGGTCGTTGGCGCTCAGCTCGCCGGTGTCCACCCCCAGCCGCGCCAGCAGCGCGACGGTGTCTCGGAACAGGGCGCCGCGTGGCACGGCGATCGTGAGACCGTTGATCGTGCTCATCGCTCGCTCCATGACCGGCGGGTGGTGCATTCAAAAAAAAGAGCCCGACGCGCGCGCGTGTGCGCGCGCACGCGTAGGGCCGCTTTTTTTAAGCACATCTTCCCCGGCACCACGCTCATCGCGTCAACCCCGCTCCCGTGCCGCGCTCCTCCCCGGCGAGCGCGATGTGCAGGCGGTCGATTTCAAGCGCGAAGCCCACGGCTGGCAGCGAGCGCCCGAAGCGCCCCAGCAGCTCGTCGTAGCGCCCGCCGCCGCCCAGTGGGGCGCCGAGCGCGGGGTCATACACCTCGAACACCGCGCCGGTGTAGTAGCCGAGCGAGCGCACCAGGCCGAGGTCGAAGATCACCCGCTCGGCGACCGCCGGCTGCAGCAGCTCGTGCACCATACGCATCCCCGCCACCGCGTCGGCGGCCGGCCCCGGCAGGTCGGCCAGCACCTCGGGCCCGCCGCGGCGCTGAGGCACGCTCAGCAGCAGCTCGGCCTCGCGCGCCGGCAGGCCGGCGTCATCCAGACGGCGCTCCAGCTCCACGAAGTCTCTACGCGCCAGCGCCTCCAGCAGATCGGGACGGACGTGCTCGCGCACCTGCACACCCGCCATCAGCGCGGGGAACAGAGAGGCGTCGCCGAGACCCACGCGGTAGCCCTCCAGGCCGGTGGCGTCCAGCGCGCGGCAGAGCACCGTGAGCGCCTCGGCGGTGCCCTCCGGGGCGGGCGCGCCGATCAGCTCGATGCCGGCCTGCAGCAGCTCCCGGGACTGCCCACGCTGGGCGCGCACCGCGCGGTAGCAGTGCGCGAGGTAGCAGAACCGCAGGGGCGGCGTGGCGTGCGGGTAGCGGGTGGCCACCACGCGCGCGATCGGGACCGTCATGTCCGAGCGCAGCACCAGCAGCGCCCCGCCCTCGTCGAACAGCCGGTAGGCGGGTGGCGCGGGCGGAGATCCCACGCCGTCGGCGCGCGCCAGCACCGCCTCGTACTCCAGCGCGGGCGTGTACACCTCCCCGTAGCCGGCGCCTTCGAAGACGCCACGCAGCGCGTCGGTGATGGCGCGCATCTCGCGCATCTCGTCGGGCAGCACATCGCGGGTGCCGCTGGGGATCGGGTGGGTCATGGCCCCTCGCAGGCTAAACGTGGACCGCGGGCGATGGCTCGACCGCGACGCGCTCGATGTTGGCGCCCAGCTCGCGCAGGCGCTCATCGATCCGCTCATACCCGCGGTCGATCTGACGGATGTTGCCGATAACGCTCTGCCCGTCCGCGCACAGCGCCGCCAGCAGCATCGCCATGCCGGCGCGGATGTCGGGCGACTCAACGCGCTCGCCGCGCAACCGCCGGGGGCCGGTGACGATCGCCCGGTGGGGGTCGCACATCACGATGTCGGCCCCCATCAGGATCAGCTTGTCGGTGAAGATCAGGCGATTCTCGAACATCCACTCGTGAATCAGGATCGAGCCCTCCGCCTGGGTGGCGAGCGCGAGCGCGATCGAGGTCAGGTCGGCGGGGAAGGCCGGCCAGGGACCGTCCTGGATCTTGCTCTTGTACTCCCCCACGTCGGCCTGCGCCACCAGCCGCTGCCCACCCGGCACGTGGACATCGTTGCCGTGCAGCTCCGTGCGCAAACCCAGCCGTTCGAACACCAGCCTGATCATGCGCAGGTCGCCAGGGACGGTGTCGCGCACGCGCAGCTCGCCGCCGGTGACGCCCGCCAGCGCGATGAAGCTGCCGATCTCGATGTGGTCGGGGGCGATGCGGTGCTCGCAGCCGTGCAGCTGCTCACAGCCGTTCACCATCAGCAGGTTGGAACCGATGCCCTGGATGTCGGCGCCCATCTTCACCAGCATCCGCGCCAGGTCCTGCACGTGCGGCTCGCAGGCGGCGTTGCCGATCACCGTCTGTCCCGGGGTCAGCGCGGCCGCCATCAGCGCGTTCTCGGTGGCCATCACCGAAGGCTCGTCCATGAACACGTCGGTGGGCCGCAGCCCGCCCGCGGCGGTGAGCAGGATCTCCCGCCCGCAGTGCACGCGCGCGCCCATCGCGCGGAAGGCGTCGAGGTGCGGGTCCAGGCGCCGGCGGCCGATCACGTCGCCCCCGGGCGGTGGCATCACCGCGCGCTGGAAGCGCGCCAGCAGCGGCGCGGCGAGCAGGAACGAGGCGCGAATCTGCTCGGCCAGCTGGGGGTCGACTTCGACATCGTGCACGCCGGCAGCGCACAGCGATAGCTCGTGGGGCCCCACCCAGGCGGCGCTCACCCCGAGATGCTCGAGGATCGCCACCATCGCCTCGACGTCGCGGATACGGGGAACGTTGCGCACAAGCACCTCATCCTCGGTGAGGACGCAGGCGGCGAGGATCGGCAGCGCCGCGTTCTTGTTACCGGCCGGGGTGAGCGTGCCGGAGAGCGGGACGCCGCCTTCGATGACGAACTTCTCCATGGGCTTCGAGCGCCCCCCGCGGCTCAGGATCGGGCCGGCGCGGCGTCGTGTGCCAAGGGTAACAGCCATATGGCTTGAAGTTCGCGCACGGCGCCGCAGAACCTGCACGAGCGATTCTCTTCGGCACGATGTCGCGCAATTTTCCTTGCAGCCCCAACCTGGCCTGATCTGGCTCAACGGTGCCAGTTGCGCGGCGAGCGGCCGAGCACGTACGTATGTTCGATCCGGGTCCGTCCGCGGGTGCTTCTACTGTGCGAACACATGTTCTGTTCAGCTCGAACATCGAAGCTCGGGCAGCGAGCCCGGGATGCGCTTGCGCTGACCCGCGCGTTCCTCCTACTCGAGGACGGCGATCCAGCCGATTGGGAGGTCGGCGAGGAGGACCACGACGCGGCAGCGCCCCACGAGCCCGCATGGGCTTCCGCGCACCGCGCGTCACTGCGGAGCAGGGTGCCACCGCGGCGGGGAGGCCAACCGGCTGCCCCGCCGCAGGTGTGCCTCTGCGCCATGGGTCCCAAGAGAAACATTTCGCCCACTTCGCGTACCCCGAAGTCTTCTCCCTCACCGTCGCAGAAATCGTAAGCGTTCAGTTGTGGGTAGTCCTGTAGCGAGGATTGGCTGGTGGTGCAGCGAATCTTGTGGGTATGGACCGCTCGGAGGCGGAGGCGATCTATGGTGCGGGGCGGGAGCGGTGCGTCGATGCGATCGTTGAGCTGGCGGGCGAGCGCGAGCGGTTCGCGGCGCGTTGTGAGCGTCTGGAGCAACGGGTCGCTCGGCTTGAGGAGCAGGCGCGCGGCGATTCGCGTAACTCGTCGAGCCCACCGTCGCAGGATCCGCCGAAGACGCGGGCGGAGCGTCGCGCGGAGGCGCGGGCGAAGGCGAAGCTGTGGAGCAAGCGGGAGGGCGAGAAGCGAAAGGTGGGCGCCCAGTCCGGGCACAAGGGCTCCGGTCGCAAGCTGCTACCGGAGGACCAGGTGGATGAGATCGTTGATCACTACCCGGAGGCGTGCGGCGGATGCGGACGTGTGTTCAGCGAGCAGGAGCATCAGCCTGGCAGGCGGTTCGGGCGCCATCAGGTAGCTGAGCTGCCGCCGATCGTGGTGCTCTGCTTGGAGCACCGTACTCACCATCTGCGCTGCCCAGGGTGTGGCAAGAAGACCGTGGCGCGACTGCCCGACGGGGTAGGTGACTCGCCGTTCGGCACCGACTTGCAGGCCGCGGTCGTGACGATGACTGCGCGTAACCGGGTTTCGCGTCGCGACATGTCCGAGCTTGCGCGGGACCTGTTCGGACTCGCGTTGTCGGTCGGGGCGGTCGATGCGATCTGTCAGCGTGCGGCCACAGCGTTGCGGGGTCCGCACGAGCTATTGGTCGAGAATGTGCTGGCATCCCCGGTCCTCAACGTCGATGAGACCGGCTGGTTCACCGCGCATCAGGGCCGCACGATGTGGACCGCGACCACGCCCGAGGCGGCCATCTTCCGGATCGCAGAGGATCGTCATCGCGATCGCCTCAAGGAGCTGCTCGGTGCGGACTTCAAGGGGATCGTGGGCTCGGATCGCTGGTGGGCGTATGAGCTGATCGACCCCGCCTCACGCCAAGCCTGCTGGGAGCATCTCAAGCGAGACTTCGCCTTCCACGCGGGAGGAGCCCTGGCCGAGCAGAAACAGTTCGGAGAGGCCGGCAGCGAGCTGACCAAGCGACTGTTCGAGACCTGGCACGCCTTTGGCGAGCACTCAGATCGCCAACGCCTCGCGAGCGAGATAGCTCCGGTCCAGGCCGAACTTCGGGAGCTGCTCAAACGCGCCGCACGCAAGAGCACCTACACGCGCTTTCATCGCCGCTTCGCCAAGAACCTGCTGAAGATCTGGCCGGCGCTCTGGACGTTCGTGATCGTCAATAGCGTCGAGCCGACGAACAACGCAGCCGAGAGAGCGCTCCGCGGGCCGGTCATCTACCGCAAGCTCTCGCACGGCACCCAATCCGAGGACGGCGAGCGATTCATCGAGCGGGCGCTGTCCGCCTCCGTCACCTGCCGCCTCCAAACCCGCTCGATGTTCGCCTATATGCGCGAGCTGCTCACCGCCTACGCCCGCGGCGACCCACTCCCAACACTGGTCTGAGCCCTCCTACCAGTCGACCAGCGCCCGCCCCACCAAGACCCACAACTGAACGCATACCAGAAATCATCGATTTGCAGGGAGTTTGTGAAGCTCGGGGAGCGGCGCACAGTGTTTTACGCAGAGCAGCCCAGCCGCGCTTGACGGCCCGCTGAGCGCTGACGATCATCCGCCGCGGCCCGGTTTTCCAACCCGCCGCCGGGCGTCCAGCCAATCGAGGGATCGCCAGGGAGATCGTGCGCACATCCATCGTCCTCGCCGCCGGGCTCGCGCTGATCGCGGTGCTCATCGGCGTCACGTTGGCGCGCTCGCCACCGACGCTGGCGGGCACCAACGGGGTGCCGGCGGAACGCCCTGTGGGCATCGCCGAAGTGGCGATCGGCGCCTGCCAGGCCGGCGAAACCCTGCCGGCGGGCACCTCGGCGATCCGCCTGTCGCTCATCGCGATCGTCGGCGCCAGGGTGTCGGTGAGGGTGCTGTCGGGGCGAGAGCTGCTCACACACGGGGTCACGGGCGCTGGATGGACCGGGAGCGAGGTCACGGTCGAGGTGGCGCCTCTCGCGCGCAGCGTCTCGCACGCGAAGGTGTGCTTTGGCCTGAGCGACGTCGATGGGGAAGTTGTGGTCCGCGGCAAGCTCACCCCTCCCGCGGTGGCCGCCGTGAGCGGACGCGGGCAGCACCTGAACGGCAGGTTTAGGGTCGAATATGTGCGAGCGGGACACGCGTCGTGGCTGACACTGCTGACGTCGGTCGCGCGGCACATGAGCCTGGGTCGCGGCGGAGGCGGCCTGTGGATTGTCTTCTTCATCCTGGCGCTGGCGCTGACCGTCGTGGCGCTCACATCTTGGGCGATCGTGCGGGAACTGGGATGAGCAGGCGTACCGTCTCGCGGTCGCCCGTGAACCGGCCCCCCGTCGAGAAGGCGGCTGTGGGAGGGCGATCGTTCGCCAGGCGCTGGCAGACCACACGAGAACGTCCGATGCGCCACCGCAACGCAAAGGGGTCCTCCTCAGGCCGGTTGGCGGAGATCCTCGCAGGCGTCCCGCGGGCGGCGTGGATCTGCGTCGCGGTGGCTTGCATCAACGCGGTGTGCTGGTCGTTGATCTCGCCCCCCTTCCAGATCACCGACGAACCCAGCCATTTCGCGTACGTGGAGCACCTCGCCACCACGGGGACACTCCCCACCTCCAACGAAGAAGTGTTCTCGCCAGCCGAGACGGAAGTGCTGCGCGCGCTGAAATACCTGGAAGTCCGCGAGCTGCCGCAGAACCACACGATTGCCACCGGGGCCGAACAGTCACACCTCGAAAAGGTGCAGAGCACGCCGGCCTCGAGCGAAAGCCAGGCCGCCGGCGTGGCGGCCGAGCAGCCGCCGCTGTACTACCTGCTAGAGACGATCCCCTACCACCTCGGCAGCACGATCCTCGCACGGCTGGCGCTGATGCGACTGCTGTCGGCGCTGATGGCAGGCGTGACGGCGCTGTTTGCTTTCCTGTTCCTGCGCGAAACACTCCCGGGCGCAGGCTGGGCCTGGACGGTTGGGGGTCTCGGCGTGGCGCTGTTCCCGCTGCTGGGGTTCATGTCGGGCTCGGTGAATCCCGACGCGATGCTTTATGCGGTGTCGGCAGCGCTGTTCTTCGTGCTGGCCCGCGCGTTCCGGCTGGGGCTGACGCCTGGACGCGCCGCGGCGATCGGCGCCGTGATCGCGGTGGGCGTACTGACCAAGGTCAACTTCATTGGGCTGCTCCCGGGAGCGGCGCTCGCTGTGGCGATCCTCGCGCGCCGTGTGGCGCGGGTGTCGCGGCCGCGGGCATACCGCTCGCTGGCCCTCACGATCGGGGTGGCTGCGAGCCCGGTGGCCTTGTATCTCGTAATCTGCGCTCTGTCCGGGCATTTCGCGGTGATCGACATTGGCCCGACGGGCCTGCAGTTGGTCACCACCAACGGCTCTGTATTCGGCAAGCTGAGCTATCTGTGGGAGCTCTACCTGCCGGCGCTGCCGGGGATGCACGTTTATTTTCACGGCGTCTCCACCACCCGCCAGCTGTGGTTTGACGGCCTCGTGGGTCGCTACGGCTGGCTGGACACCTTCTTCCCCGGCTGGGTGTACGACCTCGCGTTGATCCCCGCCGCGCTGATCGCGGGGCTGTGCCTGCGCGAGCTGGCACGCCACCGCGACGCGCTCGCGGCGCGGGTGGCCGAGCTGACGGTGTACATCGTGATGGCGGTGGGAGTGATGGCGCTGGTGGGGGCCAGCGACTACCTTGCCTATCCCAAAGACATCGGCGCCTATGTCGAGCCTCGCTACCTGCTGCCGATGCTGGTGCTGTTTGGCGCGGTCCTGGCGCTGGCGGCGCGCGGTGCGGGACGGCGCTGGGGCCCGGCGGTGGGGGCGCTGCTGGTGCTGGTGATCCTGGGGCACAACATTTTCAGCCAGCTGTTGATGATCTCGAGGTACTACGCGTAATCCGCCACGGCGGACGCCTCCTGCTTGGTAACAACCGCAGCCGGTGACGAAAGCGAGCGCGCCGCTCAGCGCGCCTCGAGCACGACGACTGGCAGCTCGCGCTTGGCGATCGACTCGTAGTGGGTGTAGCCGCTGTAGAGCTTGACAAGCCGCGGCCACAGCTCGGCGCGCTCCTGCTCGGTGGCGGCGCGTGCCCGCACTGGGTGGGTATGCCCGCGCAGCACCGCCTCAGCATCGGGGTGGTCTTGCAGGTTGAACCACCACGCGGGCGGGCGCTCGGACGCGGCATTGGAGGCGACGACCGCGAAGCCGTCCCCTTGGGCGACGAACAACAGGGGAGCGTCACGCACTCGCCCGCTGCGACGCCCCGTGGTGCGCAGCACGAGGATGTCCCCACCAAGCGCCCGGCCCGCGATCCGCCCGCCGCTGTGCCGCACCAGCCAGCCGTGTAGCTGTGTGGCGCGTGCGCTCCCAGGACGGTGGGCCAGGTGGGGGCTGATGCGGGCAA
>CAWCEY010000010.1:0-120091 GCA_963794715.1 uncultured Solirubrobacterales bacterium
GCGGCCGCATAGGTGGGTGTTTTCGTCGCTGACCATGAATGATGTTTCGCCCACGATCGGGGTGATGGTGGCTGCCCCAGCCCCAGGGTGCAGTCTATCCGGGGGGGTAGCGATGAGCGTTTTTACCTCGTCATAGTTCGATACAAAGACGAGCGGCGGATGGCCAGTTGCGCGGAGGGTGAAACGAGAGCCATAGTAATGACGGCACCGCTCAAGGTAGATCAGCGGCCGCTTCCAGAATATGACCGTCTGCGCGGCACGGGGCAGGCGTAGTCCTGGTGGCAATTCGTTGTTGGCGGGTCGTCTCATTTGCTACCTCCATAGCTGGTCAAACGATGGATGTGGGTCACGCGCCAAGCTCGCAAGATCGGCAAAAGAAGTCGCGTGAGGCGTCCACTGGCGTGCACGACGCGTCGAGTCTGACTGCGGATCGATGGCCTGCGCGTACTGTCCTTCGAGAGGTACATCGCAATCATGCAGGCGACAATCACCGTGTGGCGACTGTTCGGCAAACGGCCTACTTCACTTAACGCCTGGCGAACAATTTCGCAAAGACGCTGGGTCGCGGCATCTTCGCCTCGATAATGAGAGAAATAGCTGTGATTGCCGTCCATGGCATCATCGAACCGATCGGTAAAGCTGTCCAGCATCGCGATCGCCAGGGACACAGAGGGGAAGTAAGCGTCGTAGACCGTGTTGGCGCCACCATCTAGAGATGCCGGTTCCGCGGCCATCGCAAGCAGCGGGTGTGGAACAAACGCGCTCGCGGCAGCTGTCAGCTCGAACCAGATAACTGCTTGCCTGTCGGGAAATTCGCGTGAGGCCCATGCCCTGAGCGCAGTATCACGATGCGCTGGGTCGGGCATATGATTAAGGCTCTGGACAGCGCACCGAGCAACCCCTGAGCGCATCGGTCCGCGAATTTGCGTATACGACGGGAGCGCAGCACAGCGTTCACGGCAGGCGTCTACCAGTATTTGTAGATAACCGCCATCCTCTTTCCAGGGATGGTGACGGTAATAGTCAGATACAGACGTCTCTAGGTCGAGCGCCTCAGTGAGAGCAAGGTGCAACTGATGGCCGTTAACCTCCCCCGCGGAGGTGGCACGCTCGCTGAGATTATCTAGGAAGTCCCATATCGTCTGGTAGGACGCCAGTAGACATAGGAGCTTCTTGTTGGGTTTTCTGGTCAGCGCCCAGAACAGGCCTGCTCCCTCAGCGTTCTCACGCTTCTGATCGAGTGAGCAGAGCGCGTCCGTGCGGATTTGAGCGTCGGGAATTGTGGACGCCCGCAATTGCCAACTATCCACCTCGCGGGAGACTGTCCGGAGCCCCCCAAAGAGCTCGCGGACCACCACAACAGTGAGCGCCCAGGTCAGCCTCGCAAAGCTGCGCGTCGAGTCGGTATGCCTGGGTAGCTGAATATACCCAGAGCGTACGAGATCAAAACGGTCTACGCTGGTCGCATTGCGCCCAATCTAGCGCCGGGCGCAAGGCTGCGGTGTGGTTGTTTCTCACACCGCCGTGCGGCTGTTGTGTCAGCGCTTACGCATGGGGATCGGGGCGCACTCCGGCCGCGCGATAGCCGGGGATTGCCAACACCGCGGCCGCCGCCGCGGTTACGATCACGAAGCTTGCGGCCGCGGTCACTGCCTCGGTCGAGAAGATCACTGGAAAGCCCGTGACAGCCAATAGCGCGTGGCTCAACAAGAGCTGTCCGTAGACACCAAAGATCGCGCCTATCAAGCAGCCGGACCCGAGCAGCAGTGCGCTCTCCCAGAGGAGAGCGATCCACAATACGTTCCGGCGAAACCCCTGGACACGCATCCTCGCGAACTTGGGTCGACGCTGCCAGATCACAGCGCCCATCGAGGTAGCCATCGCCAGCACCCCCGCGATCAGCACAAGCAACGCTATCTGCGTCAGCCGTTCCAGCCCTCGGCGGCTTGCTGCTTGCTGGCTCTGTTCGCGCTGGAAGGCAGTTTGGACGGTCAAACCCGGTGCTGGGCCAAGTGCGTGCCTGACCTCACGAGCAACCCTACGGACGGACGCTCCGGGGGTCAAGGTGATGTTGTAAGCGCTCGGGTCCGGGCTTCCCCACGCGCGAGCGTAATCTTCGGAGTTGAGGATGACCGCGCCAGGCGGCCATCCAAGGTTTGTGCTCAGTGCCGCGACGCTGAAGGTCGCGGACCGTGGCGAGGGCAGCGTGAAGCGCTCGCCGACGTGAAGGTGATGCTGATCGGCAAGCGTCTTAGAGATCACCGCCCAGCCACCCGCGTGCAGCCTCGCATTCGCGAGTGCCAGATTGCCTTTCAGGATCTGACCCGTGGGCAGGGGACGGGCCGCAGTAGGCGGTGGTGCCAGCACCCAGACTCGGCGCCCACCGTATTCCAGGAAGGACGCACGATAGAGCCCCACAGCACTCACGCCAGGCAAATGCGCCAGCGTTGAGGAGGCCCCGCCGGGAAAGGGGGTCGTTGCCAGTAGGTTCTGGGCTCCCGGTGGGACGACCCACAGATCCGTAACCGATGTGATGCCATGAAACAAGCGGTTCAGCCCGCCCTGGAGGCTCGTGTGCGACCCCTGGATCGTGACGCTGCCAAACACGGCGATCGCGCCGGTCGCGGCGATAGCGACTGACCGTACCCGCGTCTTCGGGGAGCGGAGTTCCACGACCGCGATCTCGGTGGAGCCGGCTCCGATTGGGCGTTGGAGGCGATCGAAGATCCAGACGATCGCGTCGATCAGTAGCGGCAGGAGCAAGAACAGTGCGAGGATCAGCGTCACGATGCCGACGATCGCCGACTGTGGCGCGGCGAACAGGATCGCGGTTGTCACCCCGAGGCACGCAAGGCCGCCCGCGAGCGTCGCGGCCGTCCACCAGGTAAGCGACCCGGGCTCGCTGGGTATGTCGGTGCGTCGTGCGCGTGTCCAGATGTCGCGCAGCGGGGTCAGAACACCAATACATGCGGCGAGGTAGCCGGCGCTGGCGGCGATCACGATGCTCTGCCAGGTCACGACGCGCTGCGAGCCGACGGGGAACGCGAACGAGAGGTATCCGGGGTTTGAGCCGAACACGAGGATCGAGAGGAGATCCCCGAGCGCGAGCCCGAGCAGCGAGGCAAGACTGCCGAGCACAAAAGCATCGAACAAGAGCGCCTTGACGGCCTCCCAGCGAGTCGCGCCGCCGAGCCGCAGTTCCCTTACGAGGCCCTGGCGCAGGTGCATCGTGAGCAGCATCGAGCAGAACGCGAACATGAAGCCGACCAGCGCACAGATCGCAGCGAAGGTTTGCGTGGACTGGTTGATCGGTGTCGCCGCCTGCGCGAACAGCGTGGAGTCGAAATCGCCCGGCTCCACATTCAAATGACCGGCCGCGAGCCGCACGAGACCGGCCCGCACGGCTGTTGTCCTGCCGGGGACAGCTTGGACGAAGATGCGAGTCACCATCCCTCGCATCCCGGTGAGGGTCTGCGCGTAGGCCAGTGGCGCGAGTGCCACCGGGCTGTGGACGAGCGGCCCGATTTCCGAGGGTTGCAGAATCGTGGCGAGCAGGGACGGCACGATGATAGGGCCGATCTGCACCTTGATCGGTTCCAGCGAGGATGCACCAATCGCGTGCGCGACCGGCGCGGGCAACGCGAGCGCTCGCTGCCCGACAAGCTGCTGCGCGGAGAGGTGACGCAACAGCGGCCCGGCGAGATGAACGTAGCGCGGGTCGGTCGCGATCAGATCCACCGTCTGCTCTCTGCCCGCTGGGCCGATCACGCTCGCCTCGTGCTCCAGCACCGGCACCGCCGCGCGCACCCCCGGCAGCGCACGCACCTCACCGAGCAGCGTCTCACTGAAACCTTCCGGCCCGCGCGCCTTCAGCTGATACTGCGAGGAGCCGACGATCCCGTTGGTGAGCTGGCGCACCGACCCGTTGAGGCTGGCGCTGGCGACCTGGGAGGCGAACAACAGCGCAACCCCGACCGCGATCCCCATCACCGCGAACAGCTCCTGCACGAGCACCACCCGCGCTTTCAGGCGCACCACGTAGAGCTGCGCGATAGTCGTAGAGCGCATCGACCCGGGCCGCTCAGCGCCGCAGCAACGGCGCGAACACCGTGTCCGGATCGAACTCCACGATCTGCCCATCGCGCAGCGTCCGCACACGATCGGCGAACACCGTCGCCTGCGGGTCGTGCGTGACCAGCAACACCGCCGTACCCCGCTCCCGGCAGACATCCCCCAACAGCTCCAGCACATCCCTTGAGCGCTGGGTATCGAGGTTGCCGGTCGGCTCGTCCGCGAGCACGAGCTTCGGCTCGGTCGAGAGCGCCCTGGCGATCGACACGCGCTGGCGCTCCCCCATCGAGAGGTGTTCCGCGCGGTGCTTCAGCCGCCCCTGCAATCCCAGCCGTACCAGCAGCGGCTCGATCCGCCGCTTGCCCTCCGGCACACCGACGGCGATCCATAGCTTCAGCGACGCGTTTTGGACCACGTTGCCACCGGGCAGCAGGTCCATCGACTGCTCGACATACCCGAGGTCGTGCAGCCGGTAGTGCGAGGCCTCGCTATCGGAGAGCGTGGAGATGTCGCGGCCGTTGACGATCACTTCGCCGCTGTCGGGGCGCAGCAGCGCCGCGATCAGGTTCAAAAGCGTCGTCTTGCCCGACCCGCTCGGCCCATACAGCGCGACCATCTCTCCCGCATGTACCTGCAGGCAGGCTCCATCGACGGCACGCACCGGCTCCCCATCACCGTTGGGGTAGTGCTTGACGAGATCCCGAAGCTCCAGCACGACCCCAACGCCTATGCCGACACGCCGCGCTCGACCCCAAGCCCAGCGCCTCGCACAGATCGAGCACCACCGGGGAAATCGAGGACCTTGCCCGCACGACGACGTTCCGGGTCCGCGGGCGCCACGAGCAGCTCTCCGCCCGAAAGCGTCGCCATCCGATCCGACCACGTCGTCTCCTCCATACTCGAGACGCTCGCAAGCACCCCCAGATCCCGTTCCCGTGCGAGCTCAGCCAACAACCGCGAGAGGTCATCCGCCTCCCGCCCCCTCAGCATCGCCGTCAGATCGTCAACCACGAGCAGTCTCGGCTCACGCACAAGCGCCCGCGCCAGCGCCACCAGCGCTCGCTCGCCGTCGGAAAGACTTCCCCAACGCTGCTCCTCACACTCGGCGGCGCCCACCCGCACCAGCGCCTCCCGCGCACGACCCGGCGCGCTCCCACGCCCCAGCGCGACCTTCACCGGGATCGCGACATGCTCCAACACCGGCATATCGAGCTCCGGGCCAACGCACGTCACCCACCCCACCGTCCGCGCCAGCAGCCGTGAACGGCGGCGATCGGGGAGCTCCCACACATCGCTGCCCTCAACGCTCACACGACCCGCCGGCGGCTCCTCCATGCCGGCTGCCACCCGCATCAGTGTCGTCTTGCCACGCCCACGCTGCCCCCACACACAAACCACTTCCCCCGCCCACACCTCAAGCGACGCGCCCGCCAACACCTCCACGACGTGACGGTGCCCACGCTGGTAATACACGCCCACCCCCTCCAGCGAGAGCAGCGCGCTCATCCTCACACCCGTGGCGAAGACGCGGCCCCCGACTCGCCCTGAAAGCGCCGCCACTCCTCCTCCAGTTCGCCGCGCAGGTTCTGAAGCCATGTGATCCGCGCCTCCCACCACGAGAGATCCCCACCCATCACCAGCACACACGCCCGTCGACGCCACTGCTCGACCCCGTCAATAATCCGGCGTTCCTCCCGCACACGCCGGTTGAGATCGCCAACCATCGCCAAACATGCAAACTCCGCGTCACGCACCTCCCCGATCAGCCGCGGCAGATCCTCCACCCTGCACAATGCGATCTTCGCTAGCAACTCCTCGCGCACCGGGGGCAAAGGCGACGATGAAGACAACCAATCCCTGAAATGCTCGATGCCCCGCGGCGTCGCCACATACTCGCTGTCGCCGGCCAACCGCACGAACCCCTGCTCTTCAAGGCGCCGCAACGCCTTCGAGACCGCCTGTACCGCGAACTGCGTCGAACCCAAATACTCATTCAAGCGCTGCGCCACCCCAGAGCTCGTGGCCGGCTGTTCGATCACAAGACCCAGCGCGACCTCACCCGCGGACGTCTGCGCTCTCGGCGTAGGACTGGCCATACAACCGGGACCGTACCGGAATCCGCAACCAAATGCGTCCCAGTCGAGACTATGCAGATAACTGGACTAGGCAATAGGTAGACTACAGCCACAGGCCATATCTACCCAGCGGCGAACGGCCCGCCCCTCAACTCGACCACCTGTCCCCCCTCACCCGACCCACCAGGCGCCACTAGCAACTCGCCCGCATACAGCGTCCCCACCCGATCAGACCACGTCGCCCCACTCAAGCTCGAAACGCTCGCCAACACCCCCACTCCGCGCTCCCGCGCCCACCCAGCCAGCAACCCCCCAACCTCATCCGCCTCACGCACCCCGAGCGCCGCCGTCAAATCATCCGCCACCAGCAGCCTCGGCTCATGCACGATCCCCCGAGCCAACGCCACCCGCACACGCTCAGACTCATCCAAGCTCCCCCACCCAAGCTCCGCACACCCCAACGCACCCACCCACTCCAAGGCTCTCCGCGCACGCGCGTTCGCCTCACGACGCCCGCCGGCACGCAACACCGGCAACGCCACGCAATCAACGACCGGCCCACCGACATCCTCCGGCGCCGCCAGATCGACCCACCCAATCCCCCCACCAAGCAACCCCGCGCGCTGCTCCTCCCCCATCCCCCACAGATCCCCGCCCTCAAAGAACACCACCCCGCCAGCAGGCCGCGCCAGCCCCGCCGCCACCTTCAACAACGTCGTCTTGCCCTGGCCACGCTGCCCCCACACACAAACCACTTCCCCCGCCCCAACCCTCAGCGACACCCCATCCAGCACCCGCACCACATGGCGCCGCCCACGCACGTGATGCAACCGCACCTCCCGCAACGACAGCAACTCGCCCATCTCCCCCATAGCATGACGCATCCCCGATCTTCCACGCCCGCGGATCTGGGCACCCGCCACGGTCTTGCCGCGTTTGCCTGCGGCCGGGCGGGTCCAGCGGCGCTGATCGCGCGGCGCGGGAACGACGCAACACCGACGCGCGACGGCATATCGACATGATCGTGTCCGGCGAAAACCGGGAGCTCGAGCGGCTCCACGAGCTCATTTGAATACGAGGATCTGTGGGTGGGTGGCGAGCAGGGTCTGTGTGAAGACGTAGTCGAAGGAGCCGAAGGCGAGGAATGAGAGCACGACCGCTTGGTTGACGGCGCGCCCGACGCCCTCGGCGCCACCGGAGGCTGTGAGGCCCTTGTAGCAGCAGACGATTGAGATGAGCGCCCCGTAGATCGTGGCCTTCAGCGCGGAGCCCCACACGTCGGTGGTGTCGGCGTTGGCGAACAACGCGTTCCAGAACGGCCCCAGCGGGTAGCCGTGCACGAGCTCGGCGAGCAGCCCACCGAAGATGCCGAACAGGACCGCGTAGGCGTTGAACAAGCCGGTGGCAAGCATCAGCGCGAGGAACCGGGGGACAACGAGGCTCTTGATCGGGTCGACGCCGAGCACCTGCAGCGCGTCGAGCTCCTCCCGAACCTTACGCGCGCCGAGGTCGGCGGTGATCGCGGTGCCGGCAACCCCGGCGATCACGATCGCGGTCACAGCAGGGCCGAGCTCGCGGATCGAGGCGAGCACGAACAGCCCACCGAGACGGTCGAGCGAGCCGAACAGCGTAAGGAAGTTGGCGCCCTGCAAGCCGGGTGCGGCGTAGTTGATACAGACGGTAGAGATCAGCAGCGGAAACCAGCAGAGGCGCAGCACGAACAGAAACTGGGAGACGAACTCGCCTCCGTAGGGGTAGGGAGGCCGCAACGCCGAGGAGATCGTCCTGCCGGCGAGCAGCATCATCTCGCCGACTTCCTCCAGCAGAATCGTCGGGCGCGCAATCGCCCCTCTGGCAAGCGCCCGAGCGGGCAACGCACCCCTCGCGGCCTTTGATTGACGAGACCCGCCTGTCGGTGGACCCGAGCCGAGTCGGTTGCCCCCTCGCGGCGAGCCAACTATCATTGATACAGTGTACTAGCTCACTAGAGCACCGCCGGGCCTTTGGTGAACGGTGCGTGAGTCGCCAGTTTTTGCGAACGCGCAGAGGACAGTCCACTGGGGTTGCGCTCCCCCCAGCCGGCACGACCTCCATCGCACGTTGGATCGGGGCGCGTTGCCCCAGACGTTGCCCCAGGGCGACTTTTTCGATGCTCGCACAGCCCCCACAAGCAGGAATCCCGCTTGACTGAGCGGGATTCCCGGAAGCCCCCGGCAGGACTCGAACCTGCGACCCTCGGATTAGAAGTCCGATGCTCTATCCAGCTGAGCTACGGAGGCACGGTGTTTCCAACCCCACAGTGTGGCGATCATCGCCGCGAGGCGCCGGCCGGGTCGGGGCCACGTCGGAACGCTCCGTGGAACGCCCTTAAGCAAACTTGATCCAGAACCGGTAAAAGTTGATCCATGACTCCCGCATCCGACACCGATCCCGACCTCACCCGCAAGGAGCGCCGCGAGCAGGCGCGCGCCGAACGCAAAGCCCTCGAGGCCGCCGCCGCCCAGTCGGCGCAGCGCAAACGCATGATCCAGCTCGGCGGCGTGATCGGCGCCGTGGTGGTGATCGTCGTCGTTATCGTGCTTGCCACCAGCGGCGGCGGGAGCAGCGGCGGGAGCGGGCTGGCCACCGGCAGCAAGAAGAACTCGACGGTCGCCCTGGTCAACTCGACGATCGGGGGCATCCCCCAGTCGGGCAACGTGCTGGGCAACCCCAACGCGCCCGTGACGCTGCAGTACTTCGGCGACCTGGAGTGCCCGATCTGTAGGCAGTTCACGCTCGGGGCGCTGCCCAGCATCATCAAAAAGTACGTGCGTGCCGGGAAGGTGAAGATCGAATACAACTCATTGCAGACCGCCACGCCCGAACAGGAAACATTCCGCGATCAGCAGATCGCTGCCTACGCCGCCGGCAAACAGAACCTCGCGTGGTACTTCATCGAGCTCTTCTACCACGAGCAGGGCCAGGAGAAAACGGGCTACGTCACCGAAAAATACCTCCAAGGGCTGGCGCAGCAGGTGCCGGGGCTCAATCTCCCCAACTGGAGCGCCGCACGCAACGACCCTGCCTACGTCGAACAGGTCACGCACGACGCGCAGGTCGCCAACGCGGAAGGCTTCACCGGCACGCCGTCCTTCCTCGTCGGCAAGAGCGGGCAGCACATGGAAAAGCTCGAAAACCCCAACCTCGAAGAACCCTCGGGCTTCGAAGCGGCGATCAACAAACTGCTTGCATAGGGGAACGCGTGCGGCGATGACACAGCCCTCCCTCCCCCTCCCCCCTCCCCCAACCCCCCGCACCGCGGATCGGCCATGAGCGACCGCACGCTTCGCACCGCGATGATCGTGCTCGCCACGATCGGCCTGGGGGTCGCCAGCTACCTGACCTACGTCCACTACTCAGGCGTCCCGCCGCTGTGCAGCACCACGCACAACACCTGCCTGAAAGTGCAGACCTCGATCTACTCGACGCTCGCCGGCGTGCCGGTTGCGCTGATCGGGTTGATCGGCTACGTAACCATCCTCGGCTCGCTGCTGGTGCCCCAGGGAGAAGCGACGCGCTTCGCCACGATGGCGTTCGTGCTGGTCGGCTTCGGCTTCTCCGCCTACCTCACCGGGCGCGAGGCGTTCTCGCTGCACGAGTACTGCGAGTGGTGCTTGTCCAGCGCCTTCATCATGACGCTGCTCGTCCCACTCGCCGTCTGGCGCTTCCTGCGCGGCGATGCGCCTCCCGCGAGCGCCTCCTCGGCCTCCGCCGCCGAGCCCGACGCCGGGGCGCTCGCCGCGGGCTCTTGATCGCCATCGAGCACAGCGCCACCTGGCGCCACAAGCGCGCTGTCGCCGAAGCCGCCGCCGAGCTGGTGCTCCCGGGTTCGCGCGTGGGGCTGGGGACGGGATCGACCGTCGCCCACCTGCTGCCGGCGCTCGCCGCGCGCCGGCTGGAGGGGTTGCGTTGTGTCGCCACCTCCCCCGCCACCGCCCGCGCCGCCCGGGCGCTTGACCTCGACGTCGTGGAGCTCGACCAGCTGGGCGCGCTCGACATCGCGATCGACGGAGCCGACCAGATCGATCCGCACGGCTGGCTGATCAAGGGCGGGGGCGCTGCGCACACCCGCGAGAAGATCGTCGCCGCCGCGGCACTGCGTTTCGTCGTGATCGCCTCCGCCGAGAAGGCCGTCGCCGAGCTCACGCCACCGGTGCCTGTGGAGATCCTGCACTTCGCCCCGCACACCACGCTGGAGGCGATCGCCCCTGCAAGGCTGCGCAAAGTGCCCCTCAGCCCAGACGGCAACCTGATCGCCGACTACCTCGGCGCAATCGCCGACCCGGCGCGGCTCGCCGCCCGGCTGTCCGCCACCCCCGGCGTCGTCGAGCACGGCCTGTTTGCGCCCAATCTCGTAAGCGACATCCTGATCGCCGACGACAGCGGCGTCAAGCACCGCCGCGGCGGCAAGGGCGTTTGAGGCCTCGCGCAGCGTCCACCCGCCAGCGCCTTTATGCCTCATCTCCTTCACCAGGTGAGTCGCCATTCAAATGCCGATCAGTTGGAGCTCATCCAGCCTCCGCGCGGCGCGGGTGGCCCACACCGTGCTCTCCTCCCGGTGCAGCACGCCGTCGCGCTCCAGATGCGCGAGCGCCTCGTCGAGCACCGCCGGCTGGAGGTCCGAGATCTCCCGCGCCAGCTCCGTGCGGGCCCAGCGCTCCTGGTGATCATCCCTGAGAGTGTGCAGCACGATCGCGCGCTCCACCATCCATAGATCGCCGCCGCGCTGCCGTTCCTGCGCCTGTCCCTGCATGGGACTCACCTCCTGGTCTGCCACGTCGCCCGCGACCTGCCGGCTTGCTGGGGCAACTTGATTTTCGGTTGGCATTTGAACCTACTCGGCGCTTGGGACGGGAGGCTCGCTTGGGGGTACCGTTTGATCCATGACCACCCGCACACGCCTCCTCGCGTTTGGATCCGCCCTGACACTCGTCCTCGCGGGCGGCGTGTGCGCGGCCTTCGTGCCAGGCGTAACCGGCCAGGTACTCACGATCGTGCTGATCGCCACCGGCGTGGCCGGTGCCGTGCTGCTGGCGTTCCTCGAAGTCGGCTACAGCGAAGATCGCGAGCTCGCGCGCGACGAGGAGCGCCGCCGCGGCCGAGCGCTGCGGCTGCTGGGCGCCCGGCGCGGGCGCTGGATAACTCGCCGGCCGCGGCGACCCGACCGCTGAGGAAGCTCCACGCTCGGGGATTCGCTGAGAAAGCTCCCGCGCTCGGGGTGATTCGCTGACCAAGCTGGCGCTCCCACGGTTCACTTTGAGAGGCTCCAGCACTCCGCGGTGATAGCGTAGAGCGATGTCGTACGGGTGGTCAATGTCTTCCTACGACGAGTGGAGCGCCACCTGCGACACGCTTCACGCGCACACGCAGGTTCTCGGCAAGCTGGCGGTGGCGCTCGCCCCACCCGAGCCACAGCTCCAGCACGCCGCCCTGCGCCTGAGCGCCCGTGGCTGGGAGACCGCTCCGCTGCCGGCGCCCGACGGCTCGGGGGCGATCGTGGTCACGCTCGATCTGCGCACCCACGAGGCGCTGGCCGAGCACAGCGGCGGGGAGGTGCGCCGCGTCTCACTCACCCCACACCGGCCGGTGGGCGAGGTCACACGCGAGCTGCTCCAGGCCATCCGCGAGGTGGCGGGCCAGGTCAGGATCGACCCCACCCCGCAGGAGGTGTCGTGGAGCGTGCCGCTCGATGAGGACGACGAGCACCGCCGCTACGACCCCAGCCAGGTTGCCTCCTACTTCGCCGCCGCCACCCAAGCCGCGCTGGTCCTCGCCGCGTTCCGCGCGCCCTATCGCGGACGCTCCACCCCGGTCAACGCGTGGTGGGGCTCGTTCGACCTCGCCGTCAACCTCTTCTCCGGCGAGCCCGCCGACCCCCCGTCGGAGGACTTCATCATGCGCAACGCCATGAACGCCCAGGAGGTCGCCGTCGGCTGGTGGCCCGGCGATGCACGCTACGCCAAGGCGGCCTTCTACGCCTACGCCCATCCTGCACCGGAGGGGTTCGCCTCCGCCACACTCTCGCCCGCCGCCGCGCGCTGGGATGCCACGCTCGGCGAGTACATCCTCGACTGGGAGGATCTCCGCTCCAGCACCCACCCACGCGCGGTAGCGCTGGACTTCGCACGCTCAGCTTTCCGCCACGCCTGCCAGGTGTGCGAGTGGGATCCGGCGTTCCCCGCCAGCATCGACGGGACGCCTCCGCCCGTCGCGTGAGCCACGGGTCGCGGCGCATACGCAGGGTTTGAGGAGCGCCTCAAACGGCGGCCGCATCGCGAACAGCCACAGCGATGCGCTCACACCCAACGGCACAGGCTCGGGATCCATCCCGCTGCCTGTGCCGCGTGACTGGCTCTTGACTCTACGGCGCCCACACGGAGTGGGGAGAGGGGCCGCCGTTCGGTCGCTCCCAGCCGCAGCGGTGGGAGTACCGCTTCCGGCCGGTCGAGCCTTGTCCAGTCACGCTAGACATGTTGGGGCCGACCGCGCCCAGCCACCATGAGGTCGAGGCCCCATCTTTGCTGGGGGGCGCGTATCGGCGCTAGCGTGATCTGGGATGCAGACCGCAGATGAACCGGTCGGTCTCGCTCACACCGTCCCAGATCGCTCCGGTGCGAGCCCCGACGCCCGCCGTGGCCCCGATGGCGCCACCGCCGCCGTTGCGCCAGGCGCCGCCGCGGCGATCGCCGACGCCGCCACCGGTTCCGACACACCGCCGCCGGTGGCCGGCAGGCGCTACCTGCCGCTCTTCTGGCGCGTACTCGCCCTCAACGGCGCGGTCGTCACCACGATGGCCATCGCGATCGCGATCGTGCTGCCCGCGCCGTTTGCACACATCGCGGCCGACGACGCCACCATCCTCGCCATCACGTTGACCGTGACGCTCGTCGCCAATGCGCTGCTGCTGCGCCACGCACTTGCCCCGCTGACCCATCTACCCGCGCTCCTACGTCGCGTGGACCCGCTGCAGTCCGGGGAGCGCCTGCAGGTGCCCAACGCTCCATCGGAGGCTGCCGAGCTCGCGCGGGCCTACAACGAGATGCTGGACCAGCTTGAGAGCGAGCGCCTGGAGAGCACGCGGCGGGTGCTCTCCGCCCAGGAGGGGGAGCGGCTGCGGGTCGCACAGGAGCTGCACGACGAAGTCGGCCAGACGCTTACCGGGGTGCTGCTGGGGTTGGCGCGCGTCTCACGCGACGCGCCGCTGGAGCTTGCGCCGCGCCTTGAGCAGCTGCTCGAGACGACCCGCGCCAGCATCGACGACGTCCGCCGCATCGCCCAGCGCCTGCGCCCCGAGCCGCTGGAGGATCTCGGCCTCGCCGGAGGACTGCTGGCGCTCGCACGGCGGATGCGCGAGCAGTCGGAACTGCGCATCGTCTGCCGCATCCCCGCCGAGCTTGCACCTCAGTCACCCGAGCGCGAGCTCGTGGTCTACCGCGTCGCCCAGGAGGCGCTTACCAACGCCATCCGTCACTCGCGCGCCGCCAGTGTGTGCATCACGCTTCAGCTTCGCTCCGAGCACCTCGCGCTGAGCGTCCGCGATGACGGGCGCGGCATGCGCGACGGGCGCCGCGAGGGCGGCGGAATTCGCGGGATGCGCGAGCGCGCCGGGCTTGTCGGCGCCACGCTGCTAATCACGAGCGCGCCTCAGGCCGGCACTGAAGTGTATCTGGACATTCCGCTCCCTGCGAATGTTCCGCTCCTCGCGGAGGACATATGACCGCGCTAAAGACCAACATCCTGCTCGCCGACGATCACGCTGTCGTGCGCCAAGGGCTGCGGCTGGTGCTCGAAAGCGAGCCCGACCTGGTTGTCCGCGCCGAGGCCAGCGACGGCCTGGAGGCCGTGAGCAAGGCGCTCGCCCACCACGACCTGCACCTCGCCCTCCTCGACATTTCGATGCCGCGCATGACCGGGCTGCACGCCGCGCGCGAGATCCACCGTCAGCGCCCCGCGCTGAAGATCCTGATGCTGTCGATGCACGACAACGAGCAGTTCCTCTACGAGGCGCTGCAGGCCGGCGCCAGCGGGTATGTGCTCAAGTCGCTTGCCGACCGCGACGTGGTACGCGCTTGCCGCGCAGCCGTTCGCGGCGAGCCGTTCCTCTACCCCAGCGCCGTCACCGAGATCGTGCGCCACTACCTCGCCGGACCCGCGGTGGAGCATCCCGACCCGCTGACGCCCCGCGAGCTACAGGTGATCAAGCTGATCGCCGAGGGCCACACCAACCGGCAGATCGCCGACGCTCTCACGATCAGCCAGAAGACCGTGGAGCGTCACCGCGCCAACATGCTTGAGAAGCTCGGTATGCGCGATCGTGTGGAGCTCACCCGCTACGCGATCCGTCGCGGTCTGGTCGAGCCCTGAGTCACCTCCCCGCCGTAGCGCGCCACTGCACACGACCTCGCGCGCGCCACTGCACCCCGTCTCCTCGGTGATCCCGCTCAGGCCACTCACCGTGCTGGTGGTCGACGATCACCCGGTGATGCTGCGCGGGCTCACCAACCTGCTGGACGACGAGCCCGGCGCGCGCTGTCAAATCCAAGCAACGCCACCTTACGCAGACTGACGGGCGGAGCGCTGCATGACTCCCACGGAGGAGCTCACCCGGCTTTGAACCGAGCTGCCTCCTCCGCTCCCCCAGTGGCGTCGCCCGGGCTGTAGGAGTGCGCGCCGGCGCCCGCCAGCTTGCCACCGTCCACGATCAAGTACTCCTCGCGGATCGGCCGATCCTCAAACCAACACTCCAGGATCTCGCGCACCCCCGCGGCGTAGCGGGCCTGCGCAGAGAGGCTTGTGCCGGACGTATGGGGTGTCATCCCGTGGTGGGGCATCCTGCGCCAGGGGTGGTCTTTGGGGGCGGGCTGGGGAAACCACACGTCACCCGCGTAGCCGGCCAGCTGGCCACTCGCGCAGGCACGCGCGACCGCCTCGCGATCGCAGATCTTCCCCCGCGCGGTGTTGATCAGGTAGGCGCCGCGCTTCATCCTGTCGATCAGCTGCGCGTCGAAGAGGTTCTCAGTCTGGGGGTGCAGCGGTGCGTTGATCGTCACCACATCGCACGCCTCCACCAGCGACTGGACGCTCGGATGGAATGTCACGCCGAGCTCCCGCTCGACCTCCGGCGCGAGGCGGTGGCGGTCGGTGTAGTGCAGGCCGACGTCGAACGGCTGCAGCCGTCGCAGCACCGCCGTGCCGATACGCCCCGCCGCCACCGTGCCGACCTGCATGCCCTCAAGGTCGTACTCGCGCGCGGCGCAGTCCGCGATGTTCCAGCCGCCGTCCAACACCCACTGATGGGACGGGATGTAGTTGCGCACCAGCCCAAGGATCATCATCACCACGTGCTCGGCCACGCTGATGCTGTTGCAATAGGTGACCTCTGCCACCGTGATCCCACGGTCGATCGCGGCCTGCAGATCGACGTGGTCGGACCCGATCCCGGCCGTCACCGCAAGCTTCAGCAGCGGCGCCCGCGCGATCCGCTCCGCCGTCAGGTAGGCCGGCCAGAACGGCTGGGAGATCACGATCTCGGCCTCCGGCAACTCGCGTTCGAAGACCGATCCCTCGCCGTCCTTATCGGAGGTGACAATCAGCTTGTGACCGCGCTCCCGCAGAAATCGCCGCAACCCAAGCTCGCCCGAGACGCTCCCCAACAGCTCGCCCGGCGTGAAGTCGATGCCCCGCGGCGTTGGCGTGCTCTGTCCGTCGGGATAGCGATCGATCCGCGGGATGCCCGCTCGTGCGTACCTCGGGGGGTAGCCATCGATGGGATCCTCATAGAGCACGCATAGAACGTTGGCCATCGCCTCCACCTTCCTTCGGCTATTGCTTGCCTTGCGCACTCAACGAGCCTTCGCCCGCGTTAGCGTCAGCACACATCATAACCGTGGAACTGCCTCAAGCCTATTTTCAGGCTACTCCCGAGCGGTGACGCGTCGCCGCGCAGCTCAACACGGCCGCACTCGCGGTGACGTCGCAGGCCAGGAACTAGCCAGGAGCCCTGCGTGAGACCGGTTAGAAACATTTACTTCTAGCTACATGATGGCCCCTACGAAAACGTCCGCCACAAAACCCAGTGGGCATGTTATGGGCATTTCAACGAATCGGGCCTCAACGACCCATATTGGCAGATTTAACCTTGACCCGTACGGCGAAGTAACCTATCACCATAAAGGTTAATCGGCCGGTGATACTGGGGTTCGCTCAGCGCGCCCCAGTGTCCGCGCATAGATCCTCGCTCCATACGATGGCGTCGGCCCCGGTGGTTAGGCGTCGACGGCCTTGGGCGCCGACGTGATCTCGCCGTGGAGCGCCTTCAGCGCGGCGACGTAGATCTCCGAGAACGTCGGGAACGGCTGGATCGTGTCGGCCAGCACGTCGAGCGGGATCTGCGCGCGGATCGCGAGCGTGGCCTGCTGCAGCCACTCGCCCGCCTCGGGGCCGAGCGCGTAGGCGCCGGTCAGCCGCTCGCCGTCGCTGAGCAGCGTCAAGAAGCCGCTCTGCTCGGCGGACTCGCGCGTGTATGTTGCGGTCTTCGCCACCTCCGACAGCGGGACCGTGGCGCTGAAGCGACCGGCGGAGGCGCCCACCGCGGCGGCTTGCGGGTCGGTGTAGACGACCCGGGGAACGGCCTCGTAGTTTGCTGTTCGCGGCTGGCCGAGGATGTTCGCGGCGACCACCTCGCCCTCGTACTTGCCGACGTGGGTAAGCGGCCACTGGCCGTTAACGTCGCCGATCGCCCACAGATGCTCGGCCGCGCGCAGGTGCGCGTCGACCGGAACTCCGTGCGGGTCCGCCTCGACGCCGACGGTCTCCAGGCCGAGCCCGAGCACCCGCGGGCGCCGTCCGGTGGCGACGAGCAGCTTCTCACCGCGCAGCTCGCGTCCGTCGTCGATCTCGAGAACGTAGTCCTCGCCCTCGCGTCGTGCGGCGCTCGCGTTCGCGGACAGGACGAGCTCGATGCCCTCACTGCGCAGAACCTCGCCAAGCGCCTCACCCAGCGGTGCCGGCTCGCGCCCGAGCACGTGCTCGGCCATGTCGATGACGGTCACCTCGCCGCCGAGGCGCCGAACGGCCTGCGCCATCTCCACGCCCACCGGCCCGCCGCCCAGGATCAACAGTCGCCGCGGAATGGCCTTCATCGACGTCACCTCGCGGTTGGTCCAAACGCCGTCGAGCTCGCGCAAGCCCGGCACGGGCGGCACGACCGGATCGGCACCGTTTGCGAGGACCACATGGTCCGCGGTGTGCCGCACGCCGTCGACCTCGACGACCCCCGGACCGGCGAGCCGCCCGCTGCCGCGCAGCAACTCGATGCCCCGATCGGCCAGCCAGCGCTCCTGTCCGGCGTCGGAGTGGTTGGAGACCATGAAGTCACGCCAGGCAAGCGCCGCCTCGACATCGACCTCGGCGCTCGCGGCCGCCTTACGCGCCCCATGCACCGCCTCACCTGGGCGCAGCAGCGTCTTCGAGGGGATGCAGGCCCAGTATGAGCACTCACCACCCACGAGCTCGCGCTCGACGACGGCCACACGCAGGCCGCCCTCCGCGAGCGCGCCCGCGCAATGCTCGCCCGGCGATCCGCCGCCGAGCACGATCACGTCATAGTCGCTGTTCATGTCGGCAACTCCTCGCCGGCGCGCTCGCGCACCATGTGGAGCGCGCACCAGTCAGGCCAATCCTCGTCCGCCTGGCCCGTTCGCTGCTCGTGCTTGCCGTGCCCTCGGACGCCCGCCTGAGCGCGTCCGTCAAATCTTCCACGGACTCGTATGTCGTGGCCATCAGTCTCTCCTCTCTCCTCTAAAGCTCTCAGCGACCGGGCAGTCGCGTTGTGATCTCCTGCCTGCGCTGCGGAGGGGGGCTTCGGCACCAACTCCCTTTTCTGGTCGCCCCCAGGGCCGTGTGTCGACCGAGGACGCTCCCCGTCTGGTCGCGCATACTCTCCTCTCATCCGAGCAGAAGTCAAGGCCGTCCCGGGCCGCGCGTGGCGAGTCGGCGACGCCGAAAAGCGGACCCGGGTTTGCGCCGCGTCGCCAGGCATCCGTGCGGCGCAGCAACTTCCTTCTGAGCGGGTGCCTATTGAGTTTCAATTCCAACAACGGAGGTCAGCATGAGCAACATCGACGAGGAGATGGTCTTGGCTCACTTCATCGTTTCGGATGATGTCGAGCGTTCCCGCCACTTCTACACCGAGGTACTGGGCGGCAAGACAGTCATCTCCGGCGAGGCGGGTGACGAGGTGACGTACGTCGCCCTGGCCAACAGCTGGATCATTATCAACGTCGGAGGCGGGCCCACAGACGACAAGCCGACCGTTACGCTCAAGCCGCCGCCCGACCCAGATCGGGTGAGCAGCTTCCTCAACATCCGGGTTGCTGACATCCAGGCGGTGTACGCGCAGTGGAGCGCCCGGGGTGCCCATTTCCTGACGCCACCCAAGCAGCACGAGACCGAGATCCGGTGCTACATCCGGGATCCCGACGGCTACATCATCGAGGTGGGTCAAACGACGCTGGCCAGGGGTTGGCGTCCACCAACATCCGTGCCCGCGTGAGCCGCAGCGAGTTCGCCCGCCTCCTCAACATCGACGCATCCGGGCAGGGAAGAACTTCAGCGCGTACGCCTCGAGCATCCGCTCGTATTCCTCGCGGGTCTGATCGCGGAATCCACGACGGCCGCGGCCCTGGTAGCTTCGCGGGCTTTGCGGCCATCTTCATCACCTGTTGTGCTTGGCGAGTTCGCCAACCTACTCAGAGCCAGGGCGGTGAAACGTGATCTGAATGCGTACCGTCGTGGCGGGGCCGGTGCGTTTCTTCGCTATGACCGTCCAACGGCCGGGCGTCTGATTCGCCCCGATGGCGAATCGTTGGAAGCAGTGCAGGCGCGTACCAGTGATGGCACACGCTTCTCGCTGGTGTGTGGTTTCAAGAAGGTATAGCCATTCTCCATCCGACTTCCGCGCGTCTACTTCGAAGTCGGCGCTCGCCGAAGCACTGATTCGCACGTCCCATGTGTCGTGGGGCACCGCAGTGATCACGAAGCGTGCCGTTGAGCTGCCACGTGAGAGATGCAGCACCGCCTCCTGGGGGCGTCCGACGAGCGACACGAACGAGGCGGGAATGGCACTGGCTGCCTTCGGCTGCGGCACGAGCGCGACGGGGTGGTTGGATCCGCAACCCCCTATCGACAGTGCGCCCACGCCGACTATCAGCGAGTAGATGGCCCTGCGCACCCAGCGGACATTACACGCCCTCCCGCAAACGATGAGCCATCGTCGTGGATGGTACAGAACGGTGTTCAAATCGATGAAAATCCCCGCGATAGCGCGATAGCAGGGATTTCCTGAGGGGTGAGCGAGGGGACTCGAACCCCCGACCGCCGGGACCACAACCCTCGGGCTCCGGGCTCAAGGCCAGCGGCTCGCCGATGTCGCCGTCGAGCAGGTGGACATAGGTGGAGAGCGTGAACGCCGCCGAATGGTGTCCCAGCCACCGCTGCACCTGGACCGCGTTTCGGCCCTCCGCGAACAACAGGGAGGCACAGGTGTGCCGGAAGGTGTGGAACCCGACCCATTCAAGACACGCCTCCTCCGCGGCGGGCTTCAGCACCCGGCGGCGGGTGTTGCCGACGTGCAGGTAGGCCCCCGTTGGTCGCCGGGAACACCAGATCGTCGTGTCCGGGCCACTCGCTGCTCCTGCGGCGCTCTCGGAGCGCCAGGGCGAGCGCGGGGTCCAGCGGAACCTCCCGGCGGGCGTGGCGGCTCTTGGGTGGCCCGAGAAGGCCACGCACGACACCGCGGCGGACCTTGATGTGCGGACTGGAGCCCTCCAACTCCAGGTGGCGCCACTGCAGGGCGATGGCCTCGCTGATCCGCAGACCCGTTGCGACCGGGAACCAGAAGAGCACCCGCGAGCGCTCCGGGGCGAGCGATAGCAGCGTGGCCAGCTCCTCGCGGCTCATCGCCCGGGCCTCCTCATCCTCAATGTCCTCCGCGGTCGGCCGGTGCGGCAGGTCCACGTCCCGCGCGGGGTTGGAGCGGATCAGGCCCTCCCGCGTGGCGGTCGCCAGGCACGCGCGGAGCGGCCCCATGACGTTGCGGATCGTCTTGTCCGACAGCGGCTCGCGCCGGTCCCGGTTCTCCTTCGTCGGCGCGGGCTTCGTCTGCTCACACAGCCACGCGACGAACTCCGCAACCTTGGACGGCGTGACCTCCGTTAGCCGCATCCGGGCAGGGAAGAACTTCAGCGCGTACGCCTCGAGCATCCGCTCGTATTCCTCGCGGGTCTGGTCGCGGAACCCACGACGGCCGCGGCCCTGGTAGCGCTTGACCCACGCGCGTGCGTACTCGTGCAGCGTGGTCCGGGAGCGCTCCTCGAACTCGCCGCGGGCGATGTCGGCGGTGCGAGCTGCCTTCGCGCGGCGAGCCTCATCGAGCGTCCTGAAGCTCTCGTACTTCTGCTTGCCGTCCACGCGGTAGACGATCATGTAGCGACTGCCACGCTTGTAGACCCCCGGCGTAGTCGTCTTCACGGGCTTCGGCTTGGCAGGCGTCTTGGTCTTCGGGGGCTTCGCTGGCATCCTCATCACCTCTCAGCGTCAGCCTCGCGCTCAAGGATCGCGCCGACGTACTCCGTCATCGGCTGGTCCTGTTCCGCCGCCCGCACGCGCAGCCTGCGCCAGGTGGCGGGCGAGACACTGGCGCGGATCACCCGTGTCACCGGCTCGTGGTCCTGCCCGCCGTTCGGCTGAGATCGCCGCCGAACCCTCTCCGTCGATCGAGCAGTCGGTCGGCCCCCGGCACGGCGCCCGCGCACGCCCTGTCACACCCCTTGTGGGTTGACAGGGTGTGCTACCCTGCCCGCCCCGGCGGGGGCCGGGGGACTGCGCTCCGCCGCGGTCGGGGTCCCCGACCAGGCGTAGCTTGGTCGGGGAGCGGCGGACAATCGACCGTAACTTTGCTGTTCCGTCGGTCGGCCGGGCTGAGCGGCGGGTTAGTGGCCTGCTACGCCGAGGGCGGCAAGCGCTCTCCGTCGGAGGGCTCATTCGTCGGCGCGTCGGTAGCGGTGATCTCCTCAGCGCCAGCATCGCGGCTGACGAATAGCCGAACAGGCAGTTTCTGTCCTGCGGCGTTGCGCGCAAGCGGGCCGTCCAGAGTCCACAGCTCTGCGTCGAGACTCAGCGCGAGCGCGAGGTAGGCTGCGTCGAACGCGCTGCGTCGCTGGAGTTTCGTCGCAGCATCGATCACCGCCGGACCATCGAGCAGCGCGTGATAGATGATCGGCAGCTCTTCAAGGGCCTGCCAGCCCGTCTTCATGTCGTCCCTCGACAGCCGCCCCGTCGCCAGCTGGCGCGCGAGGACGTTCGCTACCTCATACCGCGCAAGCGCCGGCGCGTGGATCTCCCGGTCATCGGCGAGCCACTGCTCGACACGCTCGGCAACCGCCGGCCCGTCCGGCTCGCCGACCATGAGCGCGACCAGCGCGTTCGCGTCGACGACGACCGTCACTCGCTGGAGGGAATGCGCCGGTCGAGTTCGTCGCGGCCTTCGCGTACGAGCGCCACGGCATCGACGCTGCCTCCAACGCGAGCCCTGATATCCGCGAGACGGCCGAGCGCATTGTGGGCTCGAGTCCGGTCCTCCATCGCCTGCGGCAGTTGCTCGCCCAGCAGCTCGTCCGCGATCTCGTCGGCCGCCTGGTGGCGACGTGCAGCCTCGGCAAGAAGGCGCTCATACGTGCCGCTCGCAAGCCGTATCGTGTGGTCAGCGGTGGCCATGCTCAGAGTGTAGGGACGAGCGTGGCTGCCAGCGGCGTCGGCACTACTCGTGTGGCGACCGGACCTCCGGACGTTCACCAAACGTCGCGGGGACCAATCTGTTTATGGCCAATCGGACGAAAACAACGAGCTTCAGACTACCGTCTGTGCATTGGCCTCCACGGCCAGAGGACAAAGCGGAGTGGGGCGCGGCGGGTGGTGTGGTGACCATCGTCATGGCAGGCGCAGCCTATATATCGCCGCTCTGGCCCCTATTCGGCGTGCTCGCCCTCGCGGGCTTCTGCCTCACGCTGGCCGCCCTCCTGCGCTTGGGGCCGTGGGGCGCATTCCGGACGCTCGCGCTTGGCGATGCCTTGCTTCCTGAGCACATTGAGCATAGGCTGATTCGCCTCACCGAAGACCTTCCCGCTGGCCTCTCACCGATGGGGCATACCTTCGAGAACTGCCAGATCGTCGGCCCAGCACATGTGCTTTTCGGCGAATGCCACATCAAACGCTCTGCATGGATTCGTCCCGAACTGACCATCATGCCCAACTCGACCACTCTCCCGCCCGGGACCATCGCGTTCTACGGATGTCGGTTCATCGGATGCAAGTTCAGCAGCATCACCGCAGTCGGCACTGAGGATGAAATCAACGCGCTCCGCGCGATCTTTCCGCCAGGGCCGGCCCGATAAGAAACTCGGGCTCCGCGACCTTCCTCAAGTTCTCGAAGAACTGTCCGTGCGTTGGGACAGGGACCTCGCTGGCATCAGGTAGGGTCGCCCGACCCCGCAGCATCCCGACCTGTATCGCATGTTTGCACTTTCGTTTGCACCTGACCCATCTCGACTCTATCCGAGATGGTCCATAATACAAAAAATCCCCGCGATAGCAGGGATTTTTTGAAGGGTGAGCGAGGGGACTCGAACCCCCGACCGCCGGGACCACAACACTTTCCGGCGCTCCGGTGGGTCGTGGTCTGTGCGGGATCGCCTGCATCTATGCTGCTTCTGCCAGGTCGGACTCCGGTGGAGTGGAGTCGCTTCCTGTGGGGTCTGTTGCCACTTTGTTGCCACCCTCGGACGGGTCCTCGGCGAAGTCCAGCGGCTTGCCGAAGTCCCCGTCGAGCAGATGGACGTAGGTGGCGAGCGTAAGGCCGCCGAGTGGTGGCCGAGCCAGCGCTGCACCTGAACGGCGTTGCGGCCCTCCGCGAACAGCAGAGACGCGCAGGTGTGCCGGAACGTGTGGAACCCGACCCACTCGACACCTGCCCCTTCTCTGGCCGGCTTGAGCACGCGACGACGGAGGTTCCCGACGTGCAGGTAAGCGCCGTTGCCCGCGGGAAACGCCAGATCATCGTCTCCGGGCCGCTCCGTCTCCTTCCGGCGCTCCCGTAGCGCGAGCACGAGCCCGGACGGCAACGGCACGTCCCGGCGAGCGTGGCGGCTCTTGGGTGGCCCCAGCTTGCCCCGCACGACGCCCCGGCGAACCTTGACGTGCGGTGTGGAGCCGTCGAGCTGTAGGTGCCGCCACTGGACGGCGATGGCCTCGCTGATGCGCAGGCCAGTAGCCGCCAGGAACCAGAAGAACAGCCGCCACTGCTCCGGGAACTGCTTGAGCAGCGTCCGCAGCTCCTCCTCGTTCATCACCCGGACCTCCTCGTCCTCGGTGTCCTCGGCGGTTGGGCGGTGCGGCAGATCGATGTCACGCGCGGGGTTCGAGCGGATCAGGCCCTCGCGGACGGCCGTGGCAAGACACGCGCGCAGCGGCCCCATCACGTTGCGGATCGTCTTGTCCGACAGCGGCTCGCGCCGGTCGGGGTGGTCTGTCGTCGGCGCCGGCTTCGTCTGCTCACACAGCCACGTGACGAACTCGGCGATCCTTATTGGCGTGATCTCAGTCAACCGTGTTCGCTCCGGGAAGTAGTCGAGCGGGTACTGCGTGAGCATCCGCCGATAGTCCTCGCGCGTGGAGTCACGGAACCCGCGCCGGCCGCGGCCCTGATAGCGCTCCACCCACCCCAGTGTGTACTCCCTCAACGTCGCCCGGCTGCGGGCGTGGAACTCGCCGCGCTCCACGTCCGTCTCTCGCCGCGCCTTGAGCCGCCGCGCTTCATCCAGCGTGCGGACAGCCTCCTTCCTCTGCCGGCCGTCCACGTAGAACACGACCACGTAGCGGCTCCCGCGCTTGAAGATGCCCGGATGCTTCGTCTTGACCATCGGAGCGGCCATCAGAGGGTCCTCCTTGCGATGGCGGTGCTCACGACATGGCCTCGATCGCTGCGTCGAGGTGCGAGCGCTTGAACAGCAGCCTGCGCCCGTCGCGGCGCGGCGTGAGGCGCCGCTGGCTCACCAAGTCGTAGATGCGGCTCGTCGGACAGGCAAGGTGCTCCGCGGCCTGCTCCACCCCGATCCACGGCTCGGACGGGCTGGCTCCCGAAAGGTTGTCGGCGAGCAGGTCGGCAACACGCTCGGCGATGGCCTGCACGAACGCATCGGGGACTTGCAGCTCCAAGGCGCCCGCGCTCATGCTCGCCTGTCTCCGAGGACTCGCATCGACTCTCTGTATGGAAGCCGGGCAACGGCCTCGCCACGCAAACGAATCTGCCGCGCGCGCCCCCCTCGGCGCAGCAACTCGCCCACGGCGCGACCCGCAGCGAGTGGAGAGATTCACGTATCGATGAGCGACGAATCACGGCTCCTCCAAAGGGTTTGGGCTCCTTTGAGCCAGTTGGGCACCTGCCCAACTGAGTGCGGCCTTTGCAGGTCGTGGAGGAGCTGTCAAGCAAGTTCGCAAGTGACGGCAGTGCCCCGCCGCAGGCGGGGACTTGAACTTGCGTTACAGCGGGGGAACGACCTGCTACCCCCATCCCGGCGCGCCGCCGCCGGCTGACTTTCACCAGCGAACAAGGAAACACCCACGACCCGCAACGCCCCGATGCTCCCAATGAGCCGTCAGCCGGCATCGACGACAGCCGACTTGCCCGCCCAGCTCCTGCGACTCCAACACCGCCTCCAGCCCACCAACCGCCATCCCCCACGTAATGCCATCCCCTTGACGCCGCAACCGGCCCATCAGCCCGCCACCAAACACACCCGCGCCGACGACCCACGTCCGTCCTCCCCCTCCGACCCCTGCCCACCGAGGCCTCCCAGCCCTCCTTGTCGTTGTTCTCCACTTCCACCCTGCTGCCCGCTCGCTCCCCTCCCACGCTCTGCGCCTGGCCCCACCAAAACATCTGTGATGTGGTGGGTCGAGGAAGGGGGTCCCCGGGTTGGAGCGAAGCGGAGAGGCGGGGACCCCCTTCCTCAATGCCAGGCGCAGAGCCAAATCTCGCCCGCGAGCGGGCAGCAGGGTGTCCGTCTGGGGTGTTCGCCTTATAGACGTACACCCAAACGAACACCCAGACGAACACCTCCACCCCAAACGGACACCCCAGCCGGACACCCGCACATACCGGTCATTTGCGATCGCGCGCATCACCATTACGCAGCGCCTCTCGCCGTCACGGAATCGGTCAAGGGAACCACTACGCAGCCGCCCGCTCCCTTTCGCGGAGGTAGGCGGCGCGCTTGGCACAGCCATCCGAACAGAACAGCGCCCGCTTATCGCGCTCTGGCGGTATCTCCCCACCGCATTGCTCGCACGCCCGCTCAGGCAGCGGCTCCCCGCCGGGCATCACGAGCATGGCGAGTGCTTGCTCCTGCCTTGTGGCAGGCTGGCGCTCCCATCCTGCGCGCCACGCACCGACCATGCCCGAAAGCACTTCCAGCCACTCCGCACGCCCCCACTGAGAAGTGTTCACCGCGGCCTTAAGCGCACTCGGCCACGCCTGGTCGAAGCTCACGCCAGCCCGGCAGGCAGCGGCGAGCTGTTCCCTCAGCTCGACAGGAGGGAGCCTCACGAGAACCACGCGGTCACGTCGGCGAGCGCAAGCACGGGGACAATAGGCATCGCTCGTCGCCGTCTCGCCAGGCATCAGATCGACACCAGCCCAAGCGCGTCCATGCGACGGGCACACCGCGACGCTTCGACGTTCTCCCCATCGAGGATCACGACGCCCTCCGCCTCCAGCCGCACCAGCGCTTCGTTGACGATCAACGGGTCGAAGTCGGAGACCTCGGCCTCCAGTTCCGCTCGTGTCCAGCGCTCCGGGTGGTCGTCGCGGAGCACCTGTAGGACGATCGCGCGTTCGACCTGCGCCTCATCCGTCCAGCCCCGCTGCTCCTGCTGCTCATTGGTCATCTTCGGTTCCTCCAGATGTGGTGTTGGAGGCCCGGGAGTCGGCTCTTGGCGAGCAAGGCACCCTGCCCGTCTCGGTAGGGTGTCTGGCGTGCCGGGAGTGTCAGCTCTCGGTGCCACGCCGGGGGCGGTGCAAGCCGCGCCCCGGCGCTTTATGTCTGCGCGTGATCTAAGCAGATATGATCCATTTTTACAACTAGTAGTTGCGTAATTGCTCAACTATGCGCCCTCCCGGGAGGCTTCCCGGGTGGCGCAAGCACCGATCACGCAAGTCGGCGGCAGGGTCCGCACCCGCCGGCAATCCCTCAAGCTGACCCAGGAGGAGCTTGCGCGTGAGCTGGGCGTCACGCACCAGCACGTCTCGCGTATCGAGAGCAACCAAGCGGCTCCCTCCCTGGATTTGCTCGTCATGCTCAGTCGCAGGCTCGGCGTCAGCACCGACCACCTGCTCACCGGGCATGAGACGGCACCCGCGGACATCGCCGGGGCGATCCGCGCTGAGCCCCACCTGAGCGCCACAGCCAAGCGGCACCTCATCGGGCTCACCAACGAGCTGCGCGGCACATCCTGAGCCACGCGAAGCCATCGCTTCTCGGTAGTCCGCGACTCGTGCGAGAATGACGGCATGACCAAGACGGAGCTGCACGAGCTGGTGGAGGGCCTGCCCGAGAACACACTCGACGGCGCCGCCGTGCTGCTGCGCAGTCTCTCGGACGGCAGGATCGATCCCGACCAGACATGGTTCTGGACCCCCGACTGGCTCGCTGGCGAGCTGGAAGCAGACCGCGAGGGAAAGACCGACCCCGGCGAGGTCTACGAGGACGCCGACGCCTTCAAGGCGGCGCTGCACGCCGTCCGCAGCGATTAGTGCCCACCTACCAGGCGCGGCCCCGGTTCCTGCGCGACTACAAAAACCTGACCCGCGAGCAGGCAGCCGCCTGGGAGAGCGCCCTTGACCTGTTCATCGCGTGCCTGCAACGCGGGCGGTTCGAACCGGGCCTACGGGTCAAGAGAGTGCAGGGATATCCCGGCGTGTGGGAGATGACCTGGGCTCCCAACGGCCGCGCCACCTTCGAGTACGGCGACGAGCTACGCCCCGGCGACCCGCACATCGTCTGGCGGCGCATCGGCACACACGGCATCATCCGCAAGCCGTAGCGGCAACCCTCGTAGCCGTCGGCTTTGTACCGCAGTCTGCGATCTCTCCAGCGGGCCGAGCCCCCATGAATCCCTTTGGTAGCTCAGCCTGATCCTCGTCGTCCCACCTGTCCTCGTCGCGCGAGATGATCCTCACATGCACGCAGTCACCCCATTGCCCTGGTCCGCCATCACCTTGATCCATACGCTGACGTTCGGCGAGCTGATCGTAGGTGTCGGGACAGGCTTGCTCGCGCTGTTCACCGGCTACCTGGGCATTGAGACCCGAAAGAGCGCCCGCGCCACTCAAGCAGCCGTCGAGACATCAGAGGAGCCGTTCGTGATCGCAACGCCAACACATGAACTGGAGTTGATGAGACTACGAGAGCACGAGCGTCCGCAGTCTGGCAACCGGCCACCCTTCGAGATTCATCGTGCGTATGAGAATAATGTCGAGGATAGATATTTCGTACGCCTCAAACTCTGGAATATCGGCCTCGGGCCGGCAATCGTCGAACAGGTGCATCTACGCCGGGGTAATGCTGACTTTGTCGATGGTCTGGATCGCTTCTATCCGCTCGGCGTCGGTCACTCGGTCGATATCGAGGTCCGGTCGTCAGAATGGCAAAACTCTTGCGCAGCAACGCTCACAATCATCTACAAGCACGCGAGCGGGCGCACGTACCAGACGAACTCGGAGGTCACGATCGAAGAGCACATCGTGCATCAGGTCGTCACGTGCCTTACCTACAAGCGTCAGCGAGCACCCATCAAGCGGGCTCGTGTTCGCGCTGCCTCTCGACGGCGCAGTCGATGATCGTGAGGCAGAAGATGGCCGGGGAACTGTCTATTGCCACATCCATTGCCACCCTGGCCCGCTACGACTGGTGCGGCAACCCCTTAACCGCCGAAACCCCTGCATCCACCAGGGGTTCCGTAAGGGTGAGCGAGGGGACTCGAACCCCCGACCGCCGGGACCACAACATGGGCTGGGTGTTGCTCAGGCCCACAGACCCCTGTTTATAGGGCTCGTTGCTGATGAATGTGGCTGAGTTCGTTGCAATTCGTTCCGCGAGCGGTTCCCCGGCGGTCGATGGTTGAGTAGAGCCATCGATCCCGGAGGCTGTGAAGCCCTCGCTCGCCCAGCGGGGCCGCAGTCCCAGCTCCCGGTCAGACGTTTGGGCGATGTATTCCCCTCTATGTCTGACGCTATTGACCATGATGGACTCTACCGCCTCGCCGAAGCTCAGGCGGGCTACTTCACCGCCCAGCAGGCCCTGACCACCGGGATGGACAGAAGCACGCTACCCCATCATGCACGTCCGGGAGGCCGCTACGAGCGTGTGCGCCGCGGCCTCTACCGCCTGCGACACTTCCCGTCCAGCCCGCACGAGCACATCGTCGCGACGTGGCTGTCCCTGCACCAAACCCCCGCGGTCGTCTCGCACGAGAGCGCACTCAAGCTCTACGACCTCTCCGACGTGATCCCAAGCGCAGTGCACATCTCGCTGCCTCGCACCAAGCGCGGCCAGCGACCACGCCCAGGAGTCCGCTTCCACACGCTCCAACACCCACCCGCCCTTTCGGAGATCCGGTCGCTCGACGGCGTGCCCGTCACGACCCCAGAGCGCACAATCGCGGATTCACTGCAGGCAGGAACCCAGCCAGAGCAGATCAAGCTCGCGGTACACCAGGCGCTCGAGCGCGGGCTCACGACACCCCGGCGCCTGCGCGCCGCCGCCGCAGAGCGTCCCGCCCGCGTGCGGAGTCTCATCGAACACGCTCTTGCTGGAGGCCACACGTGAGAAACGGCGACGGCGGCGCATTCCGCCAAGCACTCGAGCAGCGACTGAAGACCCGCGCCGGCGAGGACGGAGCGCGCCTTGCGCGCGACCGCAAGCGCGTTGCCTTCGACCGGCTGCTCGCCCGCCTTGCCACCATCGCACCCGACACCTGGCTGCTGAAGGGCGGATTCGCACTCGACCTGCTGGCCGATCATCGATCGGTCGCTGAGCGAGCACAAGCCACGAAGGACGTCGACCTCGACTGGCAAGCCGCCGAGGCAGACCTTCTCGACACCCTGCTCGAAGCCACCGAATGGGACGCCGCCGACTTCTTCTCCTTCAAAATCGAACGGACCGGCTAACCGTCAGGAGATGATGGGCCACCGCGACTTCAAGACGACACTGATCTACGCCGACTACGCCCCCAGCGCGCGCGAGGCGGAGTGGGTGGAGGCGGCGTTCCATCCAGCGAGCAACGGCCTCGACGCCGCCCCCACCGCACCGGCAGGCGGAAGATAGTGCCGAGAATCAGCGCCTTCTACGGGATAATCATTCGGATGTATTGGGACGAGCGCGATCACCCCATCGCGCACTTCCACGCCGAGTACGCAGGCAAATACGCATCGATCGCCTTCGACGGCACCCTGCTCGCCGGGTCGCTCCCCACGAGGGCACTTCGCCTCATCCAAGACTGGGCGCCTCTGCACCAGGACGAGTTACTACCAACTGGGAGCACGCCCGCAACCACCGGCCGTTGGAGAAGATCGACCACTCCCTAACATGGTCCCGTCCCGTGGGCAATCTACCTCCACTAGTTCACGTCACCGATGTCGAGGTCATAGGCGGGTACGAGCTGCGTCTGACCTTCGAGGACGGCACCATCGGCGACGTCAACTTCGACGATCGCGAGTGGACGGGCGTGTTCGAGCCGCTGCGAGATCCACAGCGCTTCGCGCGAGTCTCCGTCGAAGCCGGCACGATCGTCTGGCCCGATGACAGCCTCGACATGGCGCCCGAGCCGCTCTATGAAGAGGCCCGCCGGCACATGGTGTCCCGTCCGGCAGTGAGCGCATAGCGCGGCCTGGCGTTCCGAACTCTTCGAGGCGTCGTCATATGCGCCGACAGGCGCCATCGCCAGAGCTGTTTTCCTCGGGCCAGCGGGGCAAGGTCATCGCCTTTGAAGCGGATGTAGTGGCCGAGGCGGTGGTGCGGGATAGCGTCAGTAGCCCGCGTAGGGCTATGAGTTCGCCCAGGGGGGGTTGGGTCGGGTCGGGGTTGATGGGGTTGGATCAGGCTCGCCGAGGTCAGATTCGCTCAAAACAGAATGTTGAACGGGACTTCGGGGCGGGCTTGCTTCCGGCGGGGTTGGCACAAACCGATCAGCCAAGTCGCCGTCCGATGCGCTGCCGCCGGTGAGGACAGGCAGCATCCTGTCGGCAGGTGTCAGAGGCAGGAGATCCGGCGGCGAGGGAGGCTCGCCGCTATCGGCATCAGGCACGGCCTCGGTGCGGATTTGCGGAGGTCGTACCTGCCAAACCTTGAGGTTCTGAACGAGATCGCGGTAGAAGGTAACCGTCTGTTCGCGCGTCTCGCGTACGAATGAGCCCTCAGCCCGGCCTCGCTTCTGTCCCATCGGCCGGCTGAGCGTCACCGTGAAGGACCGTGGATCACGCTTGACGTCTGTCTGGCAGAGCAGACCCTCTGGACGTGCAAGTGCTTGTTCCAGTGTCGCAGCCGCGCTCTCCCGGACATAGGGGTACCAGACCTCAATGCGTAGGTCCGACCACGCCTCGGGGAGCTGACGCAGCAGCCAGCCGATACGGGACTTGGGTCGTCCTTCCGTCGGCGCCATGATGTCCACGCTGAGACACGTCTGACGCGACTTGAGGTCGGCGCGTATCTGCAGGTCGCCGATGGCGTCCGGGACATGGATCGTCGTCTGGAGAGTGCCGCCGGTTGTCAGCGACTTCTCCAGCTCGTCGAGTCGCGCTCCGGTGGTCTGTTTGCGTGGTCGAAGCGAGATGATGCTGCGTCCCAATTCCTGAGACAAACTGAGACACAGGTACTCGGTGAACTGCTCCCACCGCTCCGCGACCTGACGAGCACGGACATCTCCCTGACGCAGAGTCCCATCGTGAGCGGCCGTACGCACCGAGACCCAATCCTTCCCCATGTCCTCGAAGCCCACGACTCCGGAGGCTTCGCCGCTGAGATAGTGGATCAGCTCCCGGAGGACCCAGGCTTGGTCGGGATCAGACACCCCTCGGTAGCGGCTCTGCACGACTGCCTCAGTGAGGATTCGCCACCATGACAGGTGCCAGAGCTTTGTTTTACGGAGCTTCTGGCCCCTGACGGACACAGGCGACTCCGACGCGGTGTGGGTGATCTGGTTCGAGATCGTAAGGACCCCGTCGAAGCCCTGTTCGCGCGCGATGACAAGGTATCTCTCAACCTGGTCGTCCTTCAGGGCAGCGGTACCGGTCTTGACCTCGACGAGACAAGTCCAGCGTTTGCCACCACGCTCACACACGATCGCCCCATCCGGGATGTCCACCTTGCCGTCCGCGTTCTTGAAGCGAACCTCGGCAAACGTGTCGATGCTTGGCGACTTTGGCGCCCCCAGCTCTCGCAGGAGCGCATGCCCGAACTCGGGTACACCATGCATCACGGCCAGAAGACACGAAGTCGCGCGCTTCTCCTGCTCCTCTTGGCTGCGTATGCCATAAGTCGGGATCAGGCGAGCATGGAGCCAACCATCCGACCCCGATCCGGCTCGTCCACCGTCGTTGACAGTTGCCATAGCGGAAACTTATCGAGAAAGCACTATCGACGATGGCCCCCGAGGAACCAAGGCACCCGGCCATGCGCCGGCACTCAGCCGGGCAGGTCCAGATGCCAGTCCGCTAGCTGTCGAAGCGCATGAGGTCGATTTGCGCTCGCGTGAGATAGAGCGCCGACAGCGCATTCCGTCGATTCCGCTCAAAAGTAGACACTTTGGGGTAAACTAAGCGTATGCCTACGGAGCGGTTCATCGGGTTGACCGAGATCGCGGCGGACCAGTTCGGCCTGGTCACGATTGATGACGCCCACAGGATCGGATACCAGCCCAAGACGCTCGCCAAGCTCGCCAGCCGCGGGCAGCTGGAGCACGTCAGCCGAGGGGTCTACCGGGTCCCGTTCCTGCCCGGCGGGCAGATGGCGCGCTACATGGCCGCCACACTATGGCCCCAGGGCGCCCAGGGCGTGCTCACGCACGAGACGGCGCTCGATCTGTGGGATGTCAGCGACGTCAATCCCGCGAAGATCCACATCGCCGTGCCACGCACGCACCGCCCCCAGCGACAGGTCCCCAAGGCGTATGCGATCCACCGCGAAGACCTCGACCCATCTGAGATCACCTCGATCGAAGGAGTCCCAGTCGTCAAGCTCGCACGTGCGCTGCACCAGTGCGCGCAGGCCCACCTCCCGCGCGATCTGCTGGAGCAGGCCGTACGCCACGGCCGCAGCCGCGGACCGCTGAGCGCCGATGAGCACGCCGCGCTCATGCGCGAGCTCCATCTGGAAGGTGTCGGCGGGCGAGCATGAGCGACAGCGACGCACCCGCAGCCCCCGATCTGCGTGCCGATCTTGCCCGCGCCGCACAGACGACCGACGTGGTTGAACGCACGCTTGAGGTCGTCGCCTTGATCGAGGCTGTTGCGGCGCCGCTCGGCATCCACCCGGTTGTTGTCGGAGGCATGGCCGTCTATTTCTGGGTTGAGAGCGAGGCATTCCTGACCTACGACATCGATGTCGTGATGGAAGTCCCTGCAGAGCTGGACGCGAAGCTGGCCGAACTCGGGTTCGTGCGTGCCCAGGACGGTAGGCACTGGGAACTCCCAGGCACCGAAGTCTTCCTCGAGGCGCCGAGCGCAAATCTGGATCCAGATGTCGTTGTGACCGAGGTCGAGTTGCCATCAGGTCGAACGGCGAAGGTCCTCTCGCGTGTCGACGTGCTCATCGACCGCCTGGCCGAGTTCCAAGCAATGGGCCACCAGATCATCGGGCAGCAGGCGCTCATGCTCCTATCCGGCATCTCCGACGACGAAGCTCACTACCTCGACGCGCGAGCCGCCAGCCATCGCGTGGGAACCATTCTCAAGGCTATGCGCGACCTCGCCGATGACCTCGCGGCAGGCCGCGAACCACCGGAAAGCGACGAGCTGCACGACATCGCCAACGCAGCACTCAAAGCCGAGTATTCTCAAGGCAAGCTATGAATACGCAGACGATCTCACTTGAGCAGTGGCGCCGCGAAGCGCCCCAACGAAGGGCGCAGAGCGCACGGGTTCTCGCGCGCCTTGGACCAATCCGACGCGACAAGCCACGCGCAGCCACCGAGGCGCAGTTCCTACGCCGGATCGGCACCCCCGAGCATCTGATCGGGCCCACGCGCTGATCTTGGCGCGAGCTGACAAGACGCAAAGCTCACCTGTTGCTGGCGCGTGAATTACGGCGACGGCAGCGCTTTCCGCACCCGCACGAGCAGCAACTTTGAAGACCCGCGCCAGTGACGACGGAGCGCGCCTTGCGCGGGACCGCAAGCGCGTCGCCTTCGGCCGGCTGCTCGCCGTCTTGCCACCATCGCACCCGGCAACTTGCCTGCTGAAGGGCGATTCACGCTCGGCCTGCAGCTCGCCGAGCGAGCGTAAGCCACGAAGGATCAACCTCGAATGGCAAGCCGCCGAGGCAGAGCTTCTCAACACCCCGCTCGAAGCCGTAGAAGCGCAAGGCTAGGCAAGTAAGCGGGGCCTTCATGCGCCCACCCTCGCCGATGCCCACGCCGGCTCGCTACGGGACCGCGCGGCTGGACTCCCCATCCATCTCATCGACTCGCCGCCAGAACTCGTAGTGCGGACTCGCTGAGTCGCCGTCGGCCTTCTCGATCTCTTCCAGGCTGGCGGACAACCCCCACGCTCGTTGCTTGCCGCTGCCTTTCCACGACCGCCGTTCAACTACTCCGCCCTCCTCCATCAACGGCAGGATCTCATCCAGCATGCGATGGGCATCGCGGTGAAAGCGCTGTGTGATTGTGCTCTCGGGCATGAACGTGGTTCTGCGGAACACATTCAAGACTTTTTGCACTTGCTTACGCGTGTCGCCGACGGGCTGAATCTCCCCGGCCTGCGACTCCTCGACCTCCCCATGCTCCTCGACCTGGATGCCAAGCGCCCGAAGCACGAGCCGGATGCGCTCGGGTGCGTATACCGGGATCTCCTCATCCTGACCCACAATCCGCACACCCTCTATCCGGCAGTTCTTGAGTCTAACGTTTGCATAAGTGCTAGTCCGATCGAACGCCACCTCCCCAAACTCGCACTCCTCAAAGATCACACTCTCCCACACCACATGCGCGAAATTGACGTTGATGAAGGTACCTCCTTTGAAATGCACCCTCCTCAGGCTATGCTCTTCGAAGACAAGACTCGAATACACAGCGCCACGCGGCACCTCCAACCATGCCTCGCCGTCGATGCCATCGAGCAGAAATGGCACCAGCGTTCCAACGTTCATCTGCAGATAACTGGGCCGCCATTCACGCTCAAGCAGGCCCCCAAAGCCCACCAGTATCGCTTGGACGTTCGAGTAGTTCCTATCGATCAACGTGCATACGTACTGAGCCGTGGCATCGGATAGATGGGCGATGCTCAGCAGCGCGTGGAAGGCATTCGATTTACCTTCACCGAGCCCTATGAGCTTCTCGCGAAGCGCATAGGCGGTGAACCAATCTTGAAACTGCTCATGATCAAAACGCCGAAGGCTATAGTCCTCATCCGGCGTCAGCAACACGTGCATCCGCACCATTTCAAGAATCTGCTGGCGCTGCGAGGGCGCGATACTCCATTCCTCAAGTAGCAGTGTTGTAATCGTTTCCAGCACATCTATCTCGATCGTCGTGCGCTGTGACCTGAACATTTCCTCGGCCACATCGGCGAGCAGTTGCAAATGTCGCTCCTCTGAGAGGAACGGCTGACCAGTGTCCTTCTGCTTCCACTTCTCGCTGACATCACGCTTTACAAACGCCTGTATGACGGCACCGACACCTTTGAGGGGGTCCTCCATCCCCCTGATGAAATCTGCTGGGCTCATGTTGTAGAGTAGAAGTCCGCGAGCGACCTGGGCCAGCAAGAACGGTCGCGTGACCATCGGATGGTCGGTCTCACCCAGCTCATCGACAACCTGGCCATACACCTGCTCGGGTTGATCGAACTTGCGTCCTTTCAATTTGATCGCGCCGAAATAAGAGCGCCCATCCTCAGCGTTCCAGACTTGCAACGACATCTGATCGAACTCGCAGTCGGTCGCACCTGTTCGTCCAAATAGGCGCGCCCGGCGAATGTAATCGTCGGTGTCAAAGAAGGTGCGTCTGGACGCAGCAACGATGGTACCTTCAGCCCCCATCTGCTGGACAAGAAGGGCGAGGGCACCAAGAGCATCCGATGAGCCCTGCTCGGCGGCAAGCTCATCGAAGCCGTCTATCGCCAATACCAGCACGCGATGCTGCAGCAACGTGATGATCGTGGACATCCAGATACCCGGGACCCTGAGGTCTCCCAGATCTCCCAGGAGGGCCTCCGAAAGCCGCAACAGCTGTCGTCCCTGAAGATCGACATGCCAGAACACAAAAGGCGAGCTATTACGTAGAAACCGGTAGATCACTGCGCCCCTGAGGGAGCGCTCGGCGTGGTTGTTGGTCGGCTGCACGCCTTCGTGGGCGGCGAAGGTCCACAATGCTGGCCAGAGCTTGAGCAGGTTGCGCGCCATGCCACGGCAGCGCTTGTTGCGTGCCCGCTTGGCGGCGTAGGTGTGGATGATCGGCTTGTAGGCGCGCTGCAGTGAGCGGATCGCGCGCTTGAGCTCGCGCCGGTCTTGGGTGTGGGCGAAGATCTCCCACGCCCAGAAGACGCGCTCGCATAGCGCAAGGCCAGCCTCGCCGAACTCCTTCTCCGCGGCGAGCCCTTCAGTGTGGGCTTGGAAATCGCGTCGCAGGTGCGACCAGCAGATCTGGCGGCGCGCCAAAGGCAGGTGGGCGTAGGCCCACCAGCGGTCGGAGGTCACGATCGCCCTGGTATCGGTAAGCAGGCTCTTGGCGCGATCCTCGTGCCGGTCGGGGGCGAGGTGAAAGAGGGCGTGGCGGTCGGTGAACATGCCCCACAGCGCGCGCCGCTCCCCCGCGGTGCGCCAGCCGGTCTCGTCCATGTTCAGGCTCGCGCTTGAGCGCACGCGCTCTGCCAGATCCCCATAGGGATCCTCAAGCGCCCGCGCGGCGCGCTGCAGGATCGCCTCGACCGTGCCGGTGCACAGGCGCGCGCCGAACAGCTCTTTGCCGAGCTCCACCACATCACATCGAGAGATGCGGTTGCGTACCGAGAGCACGGCCACGGCCGCTTCAAAGCGCGGGCCGAAGGCGCTGTTTGCGATGTCCGCGGGGAGCATCGCCCGCGTCTGCTCACCGCAGCCGGGACAGCGCACGCGCGGGCAGCGGTGCTCGATCAGCTGCGTGGAGATCACCGGCAGCTCTTCGATCTGGTGGCGCACAGGCTCACCCACCGCGAGCAGCTCGCCGGCAGCGAAGGCGGCCGCACGCGCAGCGCTCTGGCCAGTGCTCGATCACCCGATCGACGGCCGAGAGCGGCAACAACTCGCGGCCGTGGCCCTCGTGCCCCGGCTGGGCGCCCTGCGAGAGTCCCGAGCGATCCTTGCCCCGCGCATGCCGCCGCTTGCCCGGCGGATCAGAGCTCGGCGCCAGCGAAGAGTTGCGCGAGTTCATGGCCAGCTCGCGCTCCAGCTTCTCCACCCGCGCCTCGAGCTGCCGGATGCGACGGTCCATCGCCAACAACACCCTAACGACAACCTCGCGTCCCGCGTCGTAGATCGCCTCCGCCTCAGCGCGCTCCACACATACGGATTCGACACCGTCGGGTCATGTCCCCCCGGGCACTGAACGGTTACCAAAACTAGCTATTTTGCAGGTACTTCCGAGGGGTGAGCGACGGGATTCGAACCCGCGGCCGCCGGGACCACAACCCGGAGCTCTACCAGCTGAGCTACGCCCACCAAGCCGGGGACGAAGTGTAGCGGTGGGTCTGCGCAGGTCTGGCCGCCCACCCCGCGAGAGCGGACATCAGTCCCCGCGCGCCGCCGTGACGGCCGCCAACAGCTGCGCGGTGACGTCCCGACCGTGGCGCTGCGCGGCTCGCCAGCCACGGCCCATCGTGAGTTGATCCGGCGCAAGCCGCGGGCCTTCGAGCACTGTGAGCCGCGCCTGGCGCGGATCCCACCTGAGCTCCTCCAGCTCGAACTGCCGGTCGGCGGCCCACGGCTCGAGCACCGTCGTTTGCAGCTCTGCGGCGCCCAGGTTGAAGCGGCAGAGGTTGCGGGGGAAGTGGCGCAACTCCAGGTGGTAGACCTGCCCGGGGTTGGAGGGCGGGGGCACTGGGGTGGACTCGGCTGGCAGCGCCGACGTGGTGGGCGCGGGTACCAAGGCCGATGTGGCTGGCGCGGGCGGGGTCACCGGCACGGGTGGCGCCACCGACGCGGGCTGCCCGCTCGACACCTCCTCCGGCTCCCCACCCCCTGTTGCCGCCGACCCCAGCGCCACCACCGCGTCGATCTCCACCTGCGCACCGCGCGGCAGCGCCGCCACCCCCACGGTCACCCGCGCCGGGGGGGAGTCCGGGAAAAACTCGGCGCACACCTCGTTCACTTCGGCGAACTGCCCCAGGTTGGTCATGTAGATCGTGACCCGCACCGCCCGCTCCAGTGTGGTGCCCGCCGCCGCGCACACCGCGCGCAGGTTCTCCAGGCAGCGGCGTGCCTGCTGGCCGGCGCTCACCCCCACCAGCTCGCCGCTGGCCGGGTCGAGGGGGATCTGCCCGGAGCAGAACAGCAGCTCCCCCGCGGCGCGCACCGCGTGGCTGTAGGGACCGATCGCGGCGGGCGCTCCCGGGGCGGTCACCGTCTGGCGGCGCTCGTCCATAGGCTGACCCTACAACGCCTCCATACCGCAACGGCCCTCCATCCACCCACTCACGTCCCACGGAACCGACGCACCGCCCTGTCCGATCGGATAGATTCCAATTGATGCGACCATCCGCCGCCAGGAGGCTCACCGTCGCGTTCCTGGCGGCTGCCATCGCCGCCGCGTGCGTTGCCGCGATCGCCCTGCCCGCCTCCGCTGGGGCCAGCGGGACCCAGGGGGCAAGCGGGGCGGGCGGGATCCCATTCCTCCCGTGCAAGGAAAGCACCCAGCTGGCTTGCGCGCACCTCACCGTGCCGCTGGACCCCAGCGGGCTGGTGCCCGGGAACGTCACGCTGGCGATCCGCCGCCGGCTGGCGCCCGTGGGCGAAGCGCACTCCGCGGTGATCGCGCTGGCGGGCGGCCCGGGGCAGTCGGCGATCCCGTTCGCCGAAGACTTCACCGAACTGCTGGGCCCGATCCTGGACACGCGCGATCTGATCGTGTTTGACCAGCGCGGCACCGGCTACTCCCACCCGCTGTCCTGCCACGGCTTCGAACAGCCCGGCATCTATCGCACCGGCCACCAACTGCTGAACGCCTGCGCCGAACAGATCGGACCCGAACGGGCCTTCTACACCAGCCTCGACAGCGTGGCCGACATCGAGGCGCTGCGCAGCGCGCTGGGCTACGAAAAGCTGGTGCTGTGGGGCACCTCCTACGGCACCAAGGTGGCGGAGGAGTACGCCCAGCAGTACCCCCAGCACGTGGAAGCGCTGGTGCTGGACTCGGTGGTGCCGCCGGCCGGCCCCGACCCGCTCGACCGCGCCACGTTCGCCGCGGTGCCCCGCATTTTGCGCCAGCTGTGCGCCGAGCGCCAGTGCGCCCAGATCACCCCCAACCCCGTGGGCGACCTCGCGCGGGTGGTGGCGCGCATGCGCAGCGGCGCGCTGAGCGGGCGCTGGGTCAACAGCCACGGCCACGCCATCACAATCCCGCTCAGCTCCAACGAGCTGCTGGGGATCCTGCTGGCGGGCGACTTCAACCCGATTTTGCGCGCCGAATTCCCCGCCGCGATCCGTGCCGCCGCCGCGCACGGCTACACCGCTCCACTGGCGCGGCTGATCGCGCGCGCATCCGGCGCGTACGGTGGCGAACGCGAAGAAAGCGAAGAAGGGATCGACGCGCCGCTCTACTACACCACCACCTGCGAAGAGGAGGCGTTTCCCTGGAGCCGCTCGGCGAGCCCGCACCAGCGCCTGGCGCAGGCCACCGCCGCGGTGGACGGCCTGCCGGCCAGCGCCACCGCCCCCTTCACGGCGGCCAACATGCTGGCGTTTGACGAGCTGGGCGCATGCGCCTACTGGCCGTTCGCGACCCCCGCGCCGCCGGCCACGGCGGAAGCGATGCCCAACGTCCCGGCATTGATCCTCAGCGGCGCCGACGACCTGCGCACCCCCACCGCCAACGCGCGTGCGGTGGCGAAGCAGATTCCCGACGCGCACCTGCTGGTGGTGCCCAACACCGGACACGCGGTGCTGGAGGATGAGACCACCAGCTGCGCGCGCAAGGCGCTGCGCGCGATGTTCACGGGGAGCGTGGGCACGCGGCCGATCGCCGCCTGCCCCAACAGGCCGCCACCGTTCTTCGAGAGCCTGGCGCCGCTGTCCCCCGCACGGCTGTCCGAAGTGGCGCCCGCCCGCGGCTACCACGGGCGGGCCGGACGGACGCTGCGCGCGGTGGCGCTGACGCTCGCCGACTTCTCTCGCCAACTGCTGCTCCAGCTGCTGGAAACCAGCGGCGGGGCGGGCGGGCAGTCAAATCTCGGGCCCTCCCTGAGCACCGGCGGGTTGCGCGCCGGCTGGGCGCGGCTGGCCAACGGCGATGTGCGTCTCCACGGCTACTCCTACGTTCCCGGCGTCACGCTCTCCGGGGCGATCAAGGCTGAAAGCGTCACGCTGCGCGTGGGCGGCGCCACCGCCGATCACGGCACGCTGCACCTTGGGGCCCACAGGGCGCTGGTGGGCGAGCTGGGCGGCAGGCGCGTGCACCTTCTGCCCACCGGGCCCACCGCATCTGCCGCTATTGTCGGTACCGATGCGCAGAGCGGCCTCGATCTCGGTTTTCGCGGCTCTGCTGTCCGCGACGACGCTCGCCGGCTGGCCGGCCTCCTCAGCCGCCTCCCCTGGGACTAGCCTCAGCTTCACCCCCTGTCCCCACGAAGCCAGCCTCGCCTGCACCACCATCACCGTGCCGCTGGACCGCGCGGGCGCCGCGCCGGGCACGATCAACCTCAGCGTGGAGCGCCTGCAGGCCGGCGGGGTGGGTGGGGCTCCCAGTCAAAGCGCCGTGCTGGCGCTCGCCGGTGGGCCGGGGCAGGCGGCCGACCCGCTGGCGAGCTTCGTCGCCAAAGCGCTCGCGCCCGCACTGCGCACCCGCGATTTGATCGTCTACGACCAGCGCGGCACCGGACGCTCGGATCCGCTCAACTGCCACAGCTCGCCCGCGCTGGAAAGCGCGCGCAGCGAAGCGCAGTTCGCCGAACGGTGCGCGCTGCAGCTGGGCCCCGCCCGCGGAGGGTTCACCAGCGAGGAATCGGTACAGGACATCGAGGAAATCCGCGCGGCGATGGGCTACGAAAAGCTGGTGCTGTACGGCACCTCCTACGGCACCAAGGTGGCGCTGGAGTACGCCGAACGCTACCCCGAACACGTGGAAGCGCTGGTGCTGGACTCGGTGGTGCTGCCCGAAGGCCCCGAACCATTCTCGCTCTCCTCGATTCAGGCGCTGCGCGGCGTGTTGGAAGAACTGTGCTCGGAAGGGGCGTGCGCGCACGTCACCTCCAACCCGCTCGGCGACCTCGCCACGCTGGCGGCGCGGCTGCGCAAGCACGCGCTCGGCGGCTCGGTGTACGACGGCACCGGCCACCGCCACGCCGCCACGCTGGGGGAGGCCGACCTCTTCAACATCCTCCTCGCGGGCGACCTCAACCCGGCGCTGCGCGCGCTATTGCCGGCCGCCGTGCAGTCGGCGTTGCACAGCAACCCCGACCCGCTGCTGCGCCTGAAGGCGCTGTCGGAAGGATTGATTCCCAACGTGCCGCTGCAGCCGCGGGGTGGGCGCGCCGAACGGGAAGCAAGCGAAGAAGAAGACAACGCCCTGTTCCTCGCCACCTCCTGCGAGGAGAAGCCGTTCCCGTGGCAGCGCTCCGCGGCGCCCGCCACCCGCGAAGCCGAAGCGCGCGGGGCGCTGCATGCGCTGCCGGGCAGCGACCTGTACCCGTTCGACGCCGCCACCGTGTGGGCGGACAGCCTGATCCCGGTGTGCCTCAACTGGCCCTACGCCTCCCCCGCCCCACCCGGCGGCGGTCCATTGCCCAACGTGCCCACGCTGCTGCTGTCAGGCGCGCAGGACCTGCGCACCCCCACCGCCAACGCGCGGCGCGTCGCCGCGGAGATCCCCGACGCCCAGTTGCTGGTGGTGCCATACACCGGCCACTCGGTGATTGGCAGCGACTTCAGCGGCTGCGCGCAGGCCGCCGTGGAAGCCTTCTTCGCGGGCTCGGCGGTGCAGCCGTGCAAGCACGAACCCGACATTTTCAGTCCCACTCCGATCACGCCCACCAAGCTGGCCCGCGTGCAGCCGATCCCCGGGCTGGGCGGCAACCGCGGGCGTACCCTCACCGCGGTGCTGGACACGATCGTGGACCTGGAGCGCCAGGTGATCGGAGCGACCTTGCAGGTCGAGCAGAAGCTGCCGAATGGGTCGAGCTTCGGCGGGCTGCACGGCGGCTACGCCAAACTGAGCGTTTCCGCGGTGAGCCTGCACAACTTCACGTTCGTGCCCGGGGTGGCGCTCAGCGGCACGCTGCCAGCCAAGAGCGGCAAGCTGCAGGGCATCACGATCCACGTCAGCGGCGCGGCCGCCACGCACGGCATGGTCACGATTACCGCCAACCAGCGCGCCAGAGGCACCCTCGCCGGGCAGCGCTTCGCCGTGAGCACCGCCGGGGCCCAGCTCTCACGGGTGCGGGCGGCCCCGCTCAAATTTGGAGCGGGCGAACTGCCGCGCTCGCTGCAGTTCCCGCTGGCGGCTCTGGTGCGTGCATCATCCAAAACACGCCTATAACACTTCACAAAATGAAGGGTTGGGGCCCCAAAACAAAGGATCCACCCCCACTCATCCGCTTCACAAAATGAAGGGTTGGGGTCCCAAAACAAGGATCCACTCCGCTCACTTACTTCACAAAATGAAGGGTTGGGGTCTGAAAAGTTCATACAACACCCCCACCGCCGCACCCCGCTCGCCCCGGCCCAACCGCCGCGGGCACCCCGGCGGCACCCGTGCAAGACGGACCGAGCAACTACCCTGAGCCAATGCCCAACGCGCTCGCGCGGGAGACCTCGCCCTATCTGCGCCAGCACGCGGAGAACCCCGTGGACTGGCTGCCATGGGGAGCCGAGGCGCTGGGGGCGGCGCGCGAACGCGACGTGCCGCTGCTGGTGTCGATCGGCTACTCCTCCTGCCACTGGTGCCACGTGATGGAGCACGAGTCCTTCGAGGACCCCCGCGTGGCGGCGCTGATGAACGAGGAGTACGTGTGCGTGAAGGTGGACCGCGAGGAGCGCCCGGACGTGGACGCCCTCTACATGGAGGCCGTCCAGGGGATGACCGGCCACGGGGGCTGGCCGCTGAACGTTTTCCTCACGCCAGAGCAGCTGCCGTTCTACGGCGGCACCTACTTCCCGCCGGAGCCCCGCCACGGGATGCCGGCATGGACGGAAGTGCTGCAGGCGATCGCGGAGACGTGGCGCGAGAACGCCGCGGAGATCCGCGCGGGGGGCGAGCGGATCCGCGAGCAGCTCTCCCGCGGGGCGCGGATGGAGCCCTCCACGGAGCCCTTCGACGCCGGGGCGCTCGACGCGGCGGTGGCAACGCTGCGGCAATCCTTCGACCCCGTCAACGGCGGGTTTGGAGGCGCCCCGAAGTTCCCGCAGACCCCCGTGGTCGAGTTCCTGCTGCGCCACGGCGAGCGCGAGATGTCGCTGGCGACGCTGCGCGCGATGGCGGGCGGAGGCATCCACGACCAGCTGGGCGGAGGTTTTCACCGTTACTCGGTGGACGCCTCCTGGACGGTGCCGCACTTCGAGAAGATGCTGTACGACAACGCCCTGCTGGCGCGCGCCTACCTGCACGCGTACCGGCTCGTGGAGGGGGAGGAGGAGGGGGAGGAGGAGGGGGAGGGGTACGCTCGCGTGACCCACGCGATCCTCGACTGGACATTGCGCGAGATGCGCGGGGAGGAGGGCGGCTTCTACTCGGCGCTCGACGCCGACTCCGAGGGCGTGGAGGGCCGCTTTTACGTGTGGCGCGTGGGAGAGCTGAGGGACGTTCTCGGCGATGACGCGGACGCCGCGATCGCTTGGCTGGGGGTCAGCGAGGAGGGCAACTTCGTGGACCCGCACAACCCCGAGCCCGGACTCAACGTGCTCACGGATCGGAGCGCAGGCAGATGGCCCGGCGGGAAAGGCCAACCCGAGGCGACTCACCAACCAGACGCGACGGGTCGGCCAGACGCAACCGGCCAGCCAGACGCAACCGGCCAGCCGGGCGCCGCCACGCGAGAGCGCATCCGCACTCGGCTGCTGGAGGCCCGCGAAGAACGTACGCGGCCGGGCCTCGACGACAAGCGCCTGACCAGCTGGAACGCGCTGATGATCGCCGCGTTCGCCGACGCGGGGTCGGTGCTCGACGAGCCGCGCTACCTCGACGCCGCCGTGCGGTGCGCCGAGTTCATCCTGCGCGATTTGCGCGACGGCGAGGGGCGACTGCTGCGCACCTACTCCGAGGGCCGCGCGCACATCGGCGGCTACCTGGAGGACCACGCCTTCCTGCTGGAGGCGCTGATCGTGCTCTTTGAAGCGACCTGCGAGGAGCGCTGGCTGACGGAGGCACGCGCGCTGGCCCAGCAGACGATCGAGCGCTTCGCCGACCCCGAGCGCGGCGGCTTCTTCTCGACGCCCGCCGACGGCGAGCGGCTGATCGCGCGGCGCAAGGAGCTCGACGACTCTCCGATCCCCTCCGGCGCCTCCGCCGCCGCGCTTGGGCTGCTGCGCTTGGCGCAGATCACGGGCGAGGAGTCATACGAACGCCATGCGCTCGGAGTGCTGAGCCTGCTGCACGAAATCGCCCCCCAGCACCCCTCATCGTTCGGGCACCTGCTGCAAGCGCTGGAGCTGCACCTGTCGCCGGCCGCTGGGCTCGCGTGCGCCGTACCCCCCGCCCGTACAGCATCCGCGGACTCCCAGCAGACGCCACCAGCCTGAACACCGTCGCCAGCCAACAGCGCCGGGAGCGCGACCACTACCCCGCCCGCCGCAGCCGCTTTAGCGGCGGAGGCCCTCCCCCTCCCGCCTACAGGATCGACAGGTAGCGGTCCAGCTCCCACTGCGACACCTGCACCCGGTAGTCCTCCCACTCCTGGCGCTTGATCTCCACGTAGCGGTTGAACATGTGCTCGCCCAGCGTGCGCAGCACCAGCTCCGATTGGGCGGTCAGCTCGATCGCGTCGCCCAGCGTCTCCGGCAGCTGCTCCACCCCGAGGCGCCCGCGCTCGGAGCCGGAGAGGTGGTAGAGGTTTTGCTCCATCGGCTCCGGCAGCTCGTACCCCTTCTCGATCCCCTCCAGGCCCGCCTGCAACAGCACCGCAAAGGTCAAATAGGGGTTGCACGCCGGGTCGGGGCAGCGCAGCTCCATGCGCGTGGCGCGCTCGCTGCCGGGGTGGTACAGCGGCACGCGCACCAGCGCCGAGCGGTTGCGCCGCGACCACGCCACGTATGTGGGCGCCTCGAAGCCGGGCACCAGGCGCTTGTAGGAGTTGACCCACTGCGCGAAGATCGAGCAGATCTCGCGCGCGTGGCGCAGCTGGCCGGCGATGAACGCCTTGCCCACGTCGGAGAGAAAGTAGGGGTCATCGGCGTCGAAGAAGGCGTTTCTGCCCTCCGTGAACAGCGACTGGTGGGTGTGCATCCCCGACCCGTTCTCGCCGAACAGCGGCTTGGGCATGAAGGTGGCATGCCAGCCGTACTTCATCGCGTACTCCTTCACGGTGATTCTGTAGGTCATGCAGTCGTCGGCCATCTTCAGCGCGTCGGCGTAGCGCATGTCGATCTCGTGCTGGGAGGGCCCCACCTCGTGGTGGGTGTACTCCACGTGGATCCCCAGCTGCTCCAGCGCCAGCACCGTCTCGCGGCGCACGTCGCTGCCGGCGTCCAGCGTCGTCAGGTCGAAGTAGCCGCCGCGGTCCAGCGGCTCGGTGGAGCGGGAGTCTTTGAACAGGAAGTACTCCAGCTCCGGCCCCACGTTGAAGGTGTCGAAGCCCATCCCCTTCGCGCGCTCCACCGCGCGGCGCAGCACGTGGCGGGGGTCGCCCTCGTAGGGCGTGCGCTCGGGGGTGACGATGTCGCAGAACATCCTCCCCACCCCCTGCTCCTCCGGGCGCCACGGCAGTACCGCGAACGTGGTGGGGTCGGGCAGCGCGATCATGTCCGACTCCTCGATCGCGTTGAACCCCGTGATCGAGCTGCCGTCGAAGCCCATCCCCGCCTCGAACGCGTCCTGCAGCTCGGCGGCGTTGATCGAGAACGACTTCAGCTGACCGAGGATGTCGGTGAACCAGAAGCGGATGAACCTGATCTCCCGCTCCTCCACGAACGCCTTCACGTCCTCTGCTGTCTTCGGCAGATCGGCCATCGGCCGGACCTTAGTGGATGCTCACCGCTGCGGGTATCGACGAATGGCCAAAGCCTCGGCGAGCCTTGGCGCTGAGGTGCCGACCTACCCGTGCGCGCTCAGCAGCGCCGCCAGCACCAGCGCGAAGCCCATCACCACCGCCCACCCGGCGATTCGGTCGGGATGTGGGCCCACCCACTCCGCCGGTGTGCGCCGCGGACGGCGCCGGTGACGCATGGTCCTTTCGACCATGCGCCTGATGCTGACAGCGCGTTCGGACGGCACGAATGCCGTGAGGGGGCCGGCCGCGCGGAGTCAGTTCCCGGGTGCGACAGTGACCTGCCGGGATCGTCAGTGACCGGCGATCGCCGCCACGAAGGCGGCCACGTCTTCGGCTTCGGCGCCCTGGAACAGCAGCTTCGGCATCTGGCCTTTGCCGCGCGCGCGCCCTTCGAGGATCGCGCTCATAATGTACGCCTTGCGCGCGGCGTACTGCGCCTTTTCCGGCAGCGTCGCGCCCACCGTCGGGATCAACACGTCGAGGTTGGGGCCGGTGCGTCCCACCGCGGCGGCGCCCGCCAGCGTGTGGCAGAGGTTGCAGGAGTGCGAGAACAGTTCCCGGCCTTTCTGCTGCTGGGCATCCAGGTGCACGCCGCCGACCCCCACGCTGGCCTTGTGCGCGCTGTTGAACGCCAACACCAGGCCGGGCACCACCAGTCCGAAGGCGCACACCAGCACGAGGCCCGCGGTCAGCCCCCGCTGGGCGGCCTTCGATTCTCCCGGCGCCTTGCCGTCGCCAGCCCCACTAGGGCGGCGCATCGCCAGCAGGAATACGCCGAAGCCCAGCGCGAGGATGCCGACGGTGACGAGCAGCGGTAGCGCAGCGATTGCGAGTGGGAGTGACATTGCCGGCCGGCACGATATAGGTTGGCGGCGTCGGAGTGCGTGCCCACAGCGCGGCCAACATAAGAGCTTCCCCATAAATTCCTTCAGGATCTCTTGATCTATCGCGGTAGCCTCTTCATTGAGACAGCCAGTCCGACCGACTGCCACCAAGGCACAAGCTCATGAGCTACTTCCTCCGCCGCCTACCGCTCTCCCGCCTGCTGTTGTTGTGCGCCGTGCTGGTCGGCGTGGGCGTCGGGGCGACCGCACTCGCCACGGCACTCGGCGTGGGCCCCACTCCAGCGCCCAAGCCGCTGCCTGATGCGGTCCATGACGCGCTCACCGCCGCGCCCGTCGAAGGGGTGAGCGCTCAGATTCAGCTCACCAACCATCTGCTGGAAGGCGCCAGCCTCGCCAGCGGGGGCGGCGAAGCCAGCCAGCTGACCTCCAGCCCGCTGCTCTCCGGCGCCTCCGGCCGGCTGTGGATCTCAAAGGAGGGCCGGGTGCGCCTGGAGCTGCAGTCCGAAAAGGGCGACACCCAGGTGTACTACGACGGGCACACCCTGTCGATGTACGACGCCTCCTCCAACACGCTCTACCGCTACACGCCGCCGCGGGAAGGCGAAGGCGAAGCAAGCTGGTCCGACGGCTCAGGCTCATCCAGCGCCGGCGCGGAAGCCGCGGCCCACCGCGAAGTCCCCAGCGTGGCCAAGATCGAAGAAGCGATCGCGCACCTCGAAAAGCACGCCGACGTCTCCGGCGCCACACCCACCGACGTAGCCGGCCAGGCCGCCTACACCGTGCGCGTGTCCCCCAACGAAGGCGGCAGCCTGCTGGCCGGCGCCGAGCTCTCCTGGGACGCCGTGCACGGCGTGCCGCTGCGCGCGGCGGTCTACTCCACCGAGAGCGCCTCGCCGGTGCTCGAACTGGCCGCCACGGAAATCTCCTACGGCCCCGTCGCGGCGTCGGTGTTTGAATTCACGCCACCCGCCAACGCCAAGGTCGAAGAAGTGGTGCTGCCGAAGCCAGGCGAACATCAGGGCAGCTCCGCGCAGGGCGACGAACACGAACACCCCAACGTCACCACCCACGGCAGCGGCCCCGGGACGATCGCCGTGCTTGAAGCCAAGGCCAAGACGGGCTCCTCCTCACAGTCCTCGCCGCTGCCCGAAGGGCTGCAGCAGGTCAAGGTCAACGGCGCCGTGGCCAGCGAGCTGCCAACCGAGCTCGGCACGCTGCTCACCTTCGAGCGCTCCGGCGTGCGCTATCTGGTTGCCGGCGCGGTCCCCCCTGGCGCCGTCGAAGCGGTGGCCAAGGGCCTTTGACGTCGTGACCTCGCCGTTCCTGGCAAGGACGCAAGGAGCGTGGTGTGCTGGCCGATCGTAGATCCCTCCGATCTACGATCGGTACACGAGCGACTGAGGACGCAGCCAGGGGCGGCGAGGAGCCGGTTCGCGCCAGGGGGCTGGTGAAGCGCTACAAGGAGGTGCTGGCGGTCGACCACATCGACCTCAACGTCCACGCCGGCGATGTGTACGGGTTCCTGGGGCCCAACGGCGCGGGCAAGACCACGACGCTGCGCATGGCGCTCGGCCTGATCATGCCGACGGAGGGCACCGTGGAGCTGTTCGGGCGCAACCCGATCCGCGAAGGCGCGCGGGCGCTGGAGGGGGTCGCGGGGTTTGTCGAGGCGCCGAAGTTCTACCCCTATCTGAGCGCCCGCAAGAACCTCGAACTGCTCGCGGCGCTCGACGGCGGCGGCGCGCGGGAGCGGATCCCGGAGGTGCTCGATGTCGTCGAGCTCAGCCCCCGCGCCGAGCACCGCGTGGGCGGCTACTCCCACGGGATGCGCCAGCGCCTGGGGATCGCCGCCGCGCTGCTGCGCCGCCCCCGTCTGTTGATCCTCGACGAGCCCGCCACCGGCCTCGACCCGGCGGGGATGCGCGACATGCGCGCGCTGATCCGCCGGCTGGCCGACCAGGGGATCACCGTGCTGCTCTCCAGCCACCAGTTGCCGGAGGTGCAGGAACTGTGCGACCGCGTGGCGATCGTCGATCGCGGCCGCGTGGTGTACGAGGGCGCGCTCGCCGACCTGCGCCGCCAGGGCGGAGCCGGCTACCGCCTGCGCTCCACCGACGACGCCCGCGCGCTCGCGGTGCTGCGCGCCCAGCCCGGCATCGAGCACGCGACCAGTGCCCACCCGCCCGAGCACGGCGGCGGGGAGGAGCACGGCCTCTCCTTCCAGGCGCAGGAGGCCGACGTGGGCGCCCTCTCGATCGCACTCGGCGCGGCCGGGGTCGGCATCCTCGCGCTGACACCGGAGCTCGCGACGCTCGAGGATCTCTTCTTCCGGCTGACGGAGGGCGACGGGGCAGCTGCGGGCAGCGCGATCCCCACCGGCAACGGGCACCTCGCACAGGGGGAGGTGCATGAGCACGCTTGAGGCCACCCCGGCGCTGGCTCCTCCTGGCGCGTTGCATGCCAGGCGTCCCTCCACGGTGACCGCCTACCGCTGGGAGCTGCGCAAGCTGGTCTCGCAGAAGCGCACCTACCTCGGCCTCGGCCTCGCCGCGATCCTGCCGATCATCTTCGTGATCGCCCAGAACCTGCGCACCGATCACGGCCACGACCAGGGCAACATCTTCGCCTCGCACATCACCCAGTCGGGCCTCGCCACACCCGTGCTGATGCTGCTGTTCCTGTCGGTGTTCATGCTGCCGTTGATCGCCTCGTTGGTTGCCGGCGACATCGTCGCCGCCGAGGATGGCAACGGCACGCTGAAGACGATCCTCACGCGCTCGGTCAATCGCGGGCAGGTGTTCGCCGCCAAGGCGCTCGCGGCGATGACCTACGGGGCGATCGCGGTGTTCCTCTCGGCCGCCGTGGCTACTGTCGCCGGCGTGGCCTCGTGGGGCTTCAACCACGTCGTCACGTTCTCCGGCAGCGTGGTGTCCGCGCCCGAAGGGCTGCTGCTGGTGTTCGCCTCCAACGCCGTCTACCTAATCCCGCTGCTCACCGTAGTGTGCATCGGGGTGCTGCTGTCCACCACCACCCGCAACAGCGCCGCCTCTGTCGTCGGCGCGGTGGGGTTCACGATCCTGCTGTTCATCGTCGGGCAGATCCCCGGCCTGGAAGCGATCAAGCCCTACCTGCTCACCGAACAGTACGAGAACTGGCACGGGCTGTTGCGCACCCCGACCGACTGGGCGCCGATCTGGCACTCCGCCTGGGTGTGCGCGCTGTATGCCGTGCCGGCGCTGTTCGCCGCCTACCTGGTGTTTCTGCGCCGCGACGTCGCGGGGGGCTGAAGCGCGTTGAGTCTCAGCTCTTAGTAGCAGCCGGCAGCTCCACCGGCTCAAGCTCCACCTCGTGCTCCAACCGGTGCACCTCGCGGCGCTCGATCAGGCCGGCGCCGAGGCGCCCGGTGGACTCCGCGCCGCAGGCCACGCCGAAGCGCAGGCACTCGGCGGGCGGCTTACCTTCGTAGCGCGCCGCCACATAGCCCGCGAGGAAGGCGTCGCCGGAGCCGCGTTTGGCCACCGGCTCGCGCAGATCGATGCGGGCGCGCAGCAGCGTGGGGTGGCCATCGATCTGCACCTGCGCGAAGCAGCCGTCGGGCAGCGTCATGATCGCCTCGCGCGCGCCCAGCGCGACCAGCTCGCCGACCGCCAGCGAGCGCTCCTGCTCGTCGGCGAACTCGTGGCCGACGAGCTCCTCGGCCTCCAGCACGTTGGGCGACACCACGTCCGGCTCGGCGCGCACCGCGTGGCGCAGGGGGTCGCCGTCGGCGTCGATCATGGTGGTGACCCCGGTGCGCTGCAGCTCGCGGATCAGGCCGGCGTACACGTCGGGCTCGACGCCTCGGGGGATCGAGCCCGCAAACACCACAATCGCGGCGCCGCGCGCGAGGTAGAGGAGCTTGTCGCGAAACAGCTCCACCTCGCGCTCGCTCACGCGCGGGCCGCGCTCGTTGATCTCGGTCTGCTCGCCGCTGGTGGGGTCAAGCACCGAGGTGTTGGTGCGCGACTCCTCGCGGATGCGCACGAAGTCGTTGAGGATCGCCTCCTCGGTGAGCTGCTCCACAATGTGCGTCCCCGTCGGCCCGCCCGCCATCCCCGTCGCGATCACCGGCTGCCCCAGCGCCTTCAGCGCACGGGCGATGTTGACCCCCTTGCCGCCTGCCATCGTGCGCTGCTCGACGGTGCGGTGGCGGCGCCCGAGACGGAAGTTGGGCACCGAGAGCGACTTGTCGATCGCCGCGTTGAGCGTGACCGTGATGATCATTCCAGGTTCACACTACCCCAACCGCCACGCCGCCGCACGCAAACGCTCCGCCTCGGCGCGGGCCGCTTCCGCGGGGTCGCCGCCGGTGGCGAGGTGCGCGCCGACGATGCTGCGCGAGGCGGTGATCAAACCGCCCGCTCGGCCGGGGGCAAAGGCCGCGGCCAGATCCTCCACGCGGCCCCCCTGCGCCCCCACACCCGGCAGCAGCAGCACAGCGTGAGGCATCAGTGCGCGCGCCCGCTCGATGTGCCGCGGCTGCGTGGCGCCGACCACCGCGCCGACGTCGCTGAGGCCCGCCTCGCCGACCCCCACCGCTCCAAACTCGGCGACGATCGCCGCCAGGCGCTCCCACACCGGCCCGCCCGACGCGAGCTCGAAGATCCTGCACGTCGGCGGCGCCGGGGTTGGAGGTGCGCACCAGCAGCAGTACGCCGGCACCCGCCGCACGGGCCCCCGTAACGAACGGCTCGATCGCATCCCTGCCGAGCAGCGGGTTGACCGTCGCCAGGTCAACCCGCAGCCGCTCGAACAGCGCCTGTGCATAGGCGCGCGCGGAGAGCGCGATATCGCCGCGCTTGCCGTCCGCGATCACCAGCAGGCCGCGCTGATGGGCGTGCTCGATCACGGCTTCCAGCGCATCCCATCCCGGCGCCCCCAGCCGCTCAAAGCAGGCCAGCTGGGGCTTCACCGCCACACACGCCGGTCCCGTAGCGTCGATCAGCGCGCAACAGTGCACGCGGGTCGCCACCGCCGTACGCCACGTGGGCGAGCGCTCGGCGCGCGAGGTCGGCAGGTGCTGCTCGTGCGACGCCGACTCACGATCCGTGCCCGACCCCGGCAGATGCTGCCCGCGCGGGGTGGCCGCGGCGTCGTGCGCCTCCGGCCACAGCGCCTCGGGGTCGGGGTCGAGGCCGAGCACGATCTGCGATTCGCGCTCGGCCACGCGCGCCGCCAGGGTGTCGCCGAAGCCGCTCATCTCCGTGCGAGAATACCCTCGCCGATGGACCTCCCCCATGTCGCCTGGATCGTGACCGTGCTGATCGCGCTGCTGACAGCCGCGCTGCTGCTGCTCGCCGGCTATACCGGCTACGCAGTGCTGTCGGTCGCGGTGGGGGGGTCGGCGGCGATCAATCTCTTCTGAGAAGAGGGCGAAGGGTGGTGGTATAGCCCTTTTCAAATGGTGTGCGCTATTGCGCACGGGCTCTGGGGTTGTATTGCTCTTTTTTAAAGGTGTGTGCTATCGCGCACGCCCTTTTGATTTTGCATACAACACACAGCCCACAATACAATAGCTATACAGAATTGATCGCCTTTCTGGACACCCATCCCGCCAAAGCCCGCGCCGCGCGGCCACGATGGCTGATCGCGTCCTTCTGCTCGGCAGTCAGCTCCGCCATCGTCAGGGCGGGCGGAACCTCATCCCCATCGTCGGGCAGGAAGGCGGGGTCATAACCGAAGCCCCCCTCCCCTCTCGGCTCGGCGGCGAGGCGACCGGTGCAGCGCTCCTCGAACAGCCGCTCGACCCCCGAGGCGGGGTCCACATAGGCGAGCGCGCACACGTACGCCAGCGCGCTGCCCGTGGGCGCCTCGCGCAGCAGCTTGTCGAGATTCTGCTGGTCGGTGGCGTGCTCCCCGGCGTAGCGCGCCGAACGCACCCCGGGGGCGCCGCCGAGCGCCGCCGCTTCGATCCCGGAGTCGTCGGCGATCGCCACCTCGCCGGTGGCCGCCGCCGCGGCACGGGCCTTCCCGAGCGCGTTCTCGGCGAATGTCTCCCCGTCCTCGGGCGGGAGCACTACCGCGTCGGGCAGCAGCGCGATCTCGTGGTCGGGCAGCAAACGCTCCAGCTCGCGGCGCTTGTGCTCGTTGTGGGTTGCCAGCAGCAGCCTCACGACGGCGCGATCGCCCGCTCCTGCGCGGCGCGCAGCTGTTCGATCCCGCCCGCCGCGAGCGCCAGCAGCTCGTCGAGAGAGGCGCGCGAAAGCGGGGTGCGCTCGGCGGTGGCCTGCACCTCCAGGAGGTCGCCCTCGCCAGTCATCACCACGTTGGCGTCAACCTCCGCGGTGGAGTCCTCGGAGTAGTCGAGGTCCAGCAACGCGACCCCATCGACCATCCCGCAGGAGACCGCCGCCACCGAGCCGGTGAGCGGGGGGCGCTCGAACGCCTCCCGCTCAGCCAGACGGGCGCAGGCCAGCGAGAGCGCCACGTAGGCGCCGGTGATCGAGGCGCAGCGCGTGCCCCCGTCGGCCTGCAGCACGTCGCAGTCGAGGTAGATGGTGCGTTCCCCCAGCGCCTTGAAGTCGATCACCCCGCGCAGCGCACGCCCGATCAGCCGCTGGATCTCAACCGAGCGCCCGTCCAGCCGCCCGCGGGTGGCGTCGCGCTGCTTGCGCTCGCCCGTGGAGGCCGGCAGCATCCCGTACTCCGCCGTCACCCACCCGCGGCCCTTGCCGGCCATCCAGCGCGGCACGTTCTCCTGCGCGGAGGCGGTGCAGATCACGCGCGTCTCCCCGATCGAGATCAGCGCCGAGCCGGTGGCGGTGCGCATGAAGCCGGGCTCGATCGTCACCGGGCGCAGGCCGTCGGGCGCGCGGTCGTAGCTGCGGGCTGGGGAGAGGTCTGACACGCCGGGCATCATCTCAGAGCGCTACCGTCGCTGGTCGTGCGGGCGCTGGTTGTGTCCAACATGCTTCCCGACGCCCGCCACCCCGAGCGGGGTCGCTTCGTGCGCGATCAGGTGGATGCGCTGCGCCAGCTGCCGGGGGTGGATGTCGAGCTGTACGAGTTCGCGCCCGGTGGCGCCGCGCTCATCGAGGCCGCGCGCCGGCTGCACCGCGATCACGGCGGGCGACGGCAGCGCACCGGGCGCCTCGACGTGGTGCACGCCCATTTCGGCCTCACCGCATGGCCGGCACTGGCGGCGCGCGCGGCGGTGCGGGGGCTGACCGTGCACGGCACCGACGTGCGTCATCCACGCACGCGCCTGGCCACACGTGCGGCGCTGCCGCTGATGGATCTCCTGGCGGCACCCACCCCGGAGCTGGCGCACGAGCTACCGGGGCGCTCGGCGCGAGGACGCGCGGTGGTGCTGCCGTGCGGCGTGGACATGGAGCGCTTCCGAGCGATCCCCCGCGCGAGCGCCCGCGCCGAGCTTGGCCTGGACCCGCAGACCCCCTGTCTGCTGTTCCCCGCCGACCCCGCACGCTTTGGCAAGCGCCACGATCGCGCACTCGCGCTCGCCCATGATGTCCCTCTGCACACCCTTGGCGGCGTTACCCCGGAGCAGGTGCCGCTGTGGGTGAACGCGGCCAACGCGGTGGTGGTGCCCTCGGATGCCGAGGGTTTTGGGCTGGCGGTGCTGGAGGCGCTGGCGTGCGACGTACCGGTGCTGGCCACACCAGTGGGAGTGCACCCGCGGGCGCTAGCCGGTGTGGCGGGTGCGTTGTGCGCGCCCTACGAGCTGGAGCGTTGGCGCACCGCACTGTCCGCCCATCTGCTGAACCCGGACCCCCGGATCGCGGGCCGCAAGCACGCCGAGCCGTACTCCGCGACGCGGATGGCGGCGCGCCTGGCGGGCGCTTGGCGGAAGCTGCTGGAGCGGGGCGCCGCGTAAGACGCGTAGCCCGATGGGTAGGATGGGATAGTCGATGAGCGCTCCAGCCACGAGTCCGCCCGAGGCCCCTGCCGGCGTGGAGCCCCCCGCCGGGATGGAGCTGCCGCCGCCGCAGCCACGTCCGCCGGGTTTCCGCGAACGCGGGCGCATGCGCAGGCGGGTGCGGTTTTTGCGCAAGGCGCGGGAGCTGGCCTACCGCGATCTGGGGGGACTGGTGTTCGAGATGCAGCGCCTGAACCAGCGCAACGACGAGCTGGTGGCGGCGAAGCTGGGGGTGCTGGCGAACTTCGACACGGAGCTGCGCGCGCTGGAGACGGCGCTCGCGGAGCGCCGTACGGTGACGGTGCTGCGCGAGGCCGGCATCGGAGCGTGCCCGCGATGCGCCGCGATCCACGGCAGCGAGGACCGTTTTTGCCCGATGTGCGGAATGCCGATGGGCCGCCCGGCGGAGAGCCCAATCGCGGGAGCTCCCGTGGTGGGCGCAGGCGCTCCCCCACCGCTTGCCGCGGCCTCTGTGGCCGCCGCGTCCACCGTCACACCCGGCCAGCTGCCGCTTAGCGCGGGTGCCGGGCAGGCTGCGCCAGCCGCGACGCAAGCGCCGAGGAACCCACCCACATCCCCACTCCTCGTGAACCCACCAACGCCGGCATCCACACCGGCGGTTGTGGGCACCCCGCCAAGGGTCCCACCCACCATGCCACCGATCGCCACCAGCCCGCCGGTACCGGCGCGTCCCGCCTCGGAGACTGCCCCGCGCGCACCGGCGCCGCCCACGCCCACGCCCCTGCCGCCCACCAAACAAGAGGACCGCCCGACGGAGATCATCCGCCCGCGGGACGAGGCGGGGTGAGCGTCGCAACGCCTCCACCGCCCGGCACCGCCCCGCGGGAGCCGGTGCAGGAACGCTGCCCACTGTGCGGGGCGCCGCTGGGAGCCGAGCAGGATTGGTGCCTGCGCTGCGGCGCGGCGGCACGTACGCGCCTCGCGGCGACCCCCCGGTGGCGAGCACCGGTGATCGGTTTGGCGGCGGTGATTGTGCTGTCGCTGGGAGCGCTGACCGCGGCGCTGGTGTCGCTGGCGGGCTCGAGCGGACCGGAAGGCACGGTGGCGGTGACGCGGACGGTGACGGCGCCGGCGGCGGTGGTCCCCGCGACGCCCGGCGCAACCGCGGCGAGCACCGGCTCCACCACCGGCGTACCGGGGGCTGGCACCGCGGGCACCACACCGGCTGGGGCGAGCACCGGGGGCGTACCGGGGACCACGGTGCCGGGGGCGGTGGCCACCACCACCACCCCCGCGACCACCAGCACAGCCGCGCCTGGCGCGACGGGCACGAATGCGACGACCGGCACCACGGCGACCGGCACCTCGGCGCCAGGCGCCGCGGGCACGGGCGCGGCGGGGTCGGGCGGCGGAGCGACGACGAAAAAAGCCAAAAACCCACTGGAAAAGGTGATTCAGGCTTATGAACGCCGACATGGTTAGAGCCCACTACTAGCGTGCAGGCGACGCGGGGGGGCGTGGACCTGGAGGTGGACCTCGCGGTGGTGGGCGCCGGCGCGGCCGGCCTGTATGCGGCGCTATGCGCGGCGCGGGAGGGTGCGCGGGTGGCGCTGGTGTCGGCCGCCGCGCTGGCGCAGACCGCCAGCTACTGGGCGCAGGGTGGGCTGGCGGCGGCGCTGGCGGAGGACGACAGCGCGGAGTTGCATTTGCGGGACACCGAGCGCGCGGGACGGGGTGCGATGCGCAGAGCGGCAGCGGAGGTGCTGGTGAGGGAGGCGCCCGAGTGCGTGGCCGACCTGCAGGCGCTGGGGGTGCGCTTCGACGCCGATCGCTTCGGGCGCCTGGCGCTGGGCCTGGAGGGAGGGCACTCGGTGCGCCGGGTGGTGCACGCCGGCGGCAGCGCCACCGGTAGGCGTTTGCTGCGTGCGCTGTCGGCGCTGGCGGTGGAGGAGCCGCGGATCGCCGTGCTGGAGAACGTGCGCGCACGGGCGTTGTGGCCGCGGGGAGGCAGCCTCCCGCCGGTCGCGACGCCCGGCGAGATGGGCCGCGGCGGCGGGAGGGACTCCGGCGAGACACACGACACGCGGGACCCGGCTGAGCGCCGCTGCGGCGGGCTGGTGTGCGAGGACGGGCGCACGATCGCCGCGCGCGCCGTGGTGCTGAGCACGGGCGGCGCGGCGGCGCTGTGGGCACGCACAACCAACCCCCCAGGCTCACAGGGAGTGGGGCTGGAGCTGGCGAGCGCGCTGGGGGCGAAGCTGGCGGATCTGGAGTTTGTGCAGTTTCACCCCACCGCCGTCAAGGGGGTGGGGGGACGCGAGGCTTTTCTGATCACTGAGGCGATCAGGGGCGAGGGCGCGACGCTGCACGACGCGGCCGGCGAGCGCTTCGTCGACGAGCTGGCCCCCCGTGACGAGGTGGCGCGTGCGATCTGGACGCGGATGCGGGAGACCGGCGCGGAGTCGGTGGGTCTGGACATGCGCGCGATCGACCCGGCGCTGTTCCCCAACGTGGTGGGAGCGCTGCGCGAGGCGGGGGTGGACCCGACGCGGGAGCTGGTGCCGGTGGCACCGGCGGCGCACTACACGATGGGCGGGATCGTGACCGACCTGCATGCGCGCTCCACGGTGGCTGGGCTGTATGCCGTCGGGGAGACCTCATGCACCGGTCTGCACGGGGCCAACCGGCTGGCGTCCAACTCGCTGAGCGAGTGCTTCGTGTTTGGCCGCCGCGCCGCCCACAGCGCCCTGGACGAGCCCCCCGCGGCGCCTGCCGGAAGCGCAAACCCCAAGGAGCTGGAGGCGCTGGCGTGCCAGCCGGCGCCCCCGACCGTGAGCGCGGCCACGCGCGAGGCGCTGTGGCGAGACGCTGGCATCGAGCGCTCCGCCGAGGGATTGGCGCGCCTGACGGAGGACCCGCACCCGCTGGCGCGCACGATCGCGGCGTGCGCGCTGGAGCGGCGCGAGAGCCGTGGCGCTCACCGGCGCGTCGAGCACCCCCAGGCCGACCGGGCGCTGGAGCACCGTCACATCGCGGTGGGCGCCGCGGGGAGGCTCACATGGGAGACATGGGAGTGACGTATTAACCAGCCTTTACCTGCGCTTCTCCTCAGCTTTATGTGAGTGGCAGATACTCACCGGTTCCTAAAGAGACATGAAGATTTATGAAGATCTTCGGTCTATTACGGTGGGAGCCGTGTTGAATCAGGGTGAAAGGTCTCGGGAGACATGGGAGTCCATGAGATCGGCGGAGATGCGCGGCGAGGGTCGCACTGATGAGCCTTGGTCGATACGGAGAGAGAAGGAGGCAAGGGGTCGCCATGTATCAGTTCAGTCGTGCGATCTACAGGGAGCTGGCCGCCTACATCGCGGAGATGGGGTACCCACCCGCCCGGGCGGGATCCACTCCCGCCGTCGCGGCGGCGGGTAAGAGCAACCATGAGCAGGTGCTGCGCGCGTGCGAGTCGGCGATGGAGCGGCTGGCGACCGACCGCCACTACTTCGCGCGGCCGGCGAGGACCCTGTTCTGGGACATCCGCATGCATTTCCCAATGAGCCAGCAGGCGCGCGTGCACCGCGTGGTGGTCCACTACATGGGTTTGGCGCAGCGCTACTTGGCGGAGAACCCACAGGCCGCGCACGCGTCGGTGAGCGACGAGCCGCTGCAGTGCCGAGCGACGACCCGCAAGGGCGCCGCCTGCCAGCGCACGCCGCTGCCCCACAACGGGTACTGCCCGTCGCATCAGCACCTGGCGGACACCGAGAACCGCGAGCAGCTGGCGGCCTGAGCGATTTTTGGGATCGTCCACGCGCGCGGGGTGCGGGGATGATGGTGGGTGGGGCGTGGGGCATCCCTGCCCCACGTACGTAGGTGTGGTGGACGCCGCTGGGTGTGGATGTCGGCGGGACCTTCACCGACGCGGTGCCGTACGTAGGCTGTGGGGATGCTGCTGGGAGTGGATGTCGGCGGGACCTTCACCGACGCGGTGCTGGTGGAGGGGGGAGCGATGTACACCGCCAAGGTTCCCACCACACCCGAGGAGCAGTCGCGCGGGGTGCTGGCGGCGATCCACGCGGTGCTGGCGGGCGCGGGAGCGCAACCGCGTGAGGTGGGGCGTTTCGCCCACGGAATGACGGTGGCGACCAACGCGCTGCTGGAGGGCGCTGGAGCGCGCACGGCGCTGATCGCCACCGAGGGTTTTGCTGACATCGTCGAGCTGGGGCGCCAGGCGCGGGCGCACCTGTACCGGCTGTGCGCCACCGCTCCCGCCCCACTGGCGCCGGTGGAGCTGCGCTTTGAGGCGCCCGAGCGCATGACCCCCGGCGGGCCGCTGCGGGCGCTCGACCCGATTGAGGCCGAGCGGCTGGTGGAGCGGCTGGCGCGGGCGGAACCGGCGATCGAATCCGTGGCGGTGGTGCTGCTGCACTCCTATGCCCACCCCGAGCACGAGCGTGTGCTGGGCCGGCTGCTGGCCGCGCGCCTGCCAACCGTGCACGTGTCGCTCTCGCACGAGTTGGTGGGCACGTTCCGCGAGTACGAGCGCGCCGCGACCACGGAGGTGGACGCGGCGCTGTCGCCACTGTTGGGTGCTTATCTGCGCCGCCTGGGCGAGCAGGCCGACGCGCTGGGGTTGACCCGGCCGGCGGTGATGCAATCCTCCGGTGGCCTTACCGACGCGGAGGGAGCCGCCGGGCACGCGGCGCTGACCGCGCTGTCGGGCCCTGCCGGTGGGGTACGCGGAGCGCTGGCGCTGGCGGAGCTGGCGGGGGAGCGCGACGTGTTGTGCTTCGACATGGGGGGCACCTCCTGCGACGTGTGCCTGATCGCGGACGGTCGTGTGGCGGAGACCGCGGAGGGGGTGGTGGCGGGCAGGCCGCTGGCGCTGGCGATGCTCGACATCCACACCGTGGGCGCTGGTGGGGGCTCGATCGCGTGGCGCGACCCGGGTGGAGCCCTGCGCGTGGGGCCGCACTCCGCTGGCGCCGACCCGGGACCGGCATGCTATGGGCGCGGTGGGAGGCACCCGACGGTGACCGACGCAAATCTGCTGCTGGGGCGCCTCCCGGCGGATGCGCGGCTGGCTGGCGGCTTGCGGCTGGATAGTGACGCCGCCGAGCGCGCGGTGGGCGCCCTCGCCGCCGCGCTGAAGATCTCAACCCCGCGCTGCGCGGAGGGGATCGTGCGTGTCGCCGAGGCGGAGATGTTGGGGGCGCTACGGGCGATCACGGTTGAGCGCGGGATCGACCCCCGTGGCTTCGCGCTGATGCCGTTCGGCGGCGCCGGCCCGCTGCACGCGGCGGCGCTGGCGCGCGAGCTGGGGATGCGGCGGATCCTCTGCCCGCGCGCCTCGGGCGTGCTGTGCGCGCTGGGTCTGGCCGCGGCGGCCCCCCGGCGCGACGCGGCGCGCACGGTGATGCTGGCCGGGGCGGGGATGCTGGCCGATTCGGGGATGCGAGCGCAGCGAGTGGCCCCCGAATCGGTCGTGGGCGAGTGTCATCCGGCCGCGGTGGAGGCGTCCTTCGACGCCGAGCGTTTGGCGGGGGAGCGCGAGGCGCTGGTGGCAAGGGCGTGCGCGGATCTCGGGGAGGCGCCCGCGCGCGTGGCCGTGCGCTACGAGCTGCGCTACCGCGGGCAGTCGTTCGAGCTGGCGGTCGACGAGGAGGACGCGCGTACGCACGATGGTGCACCGCCCGGTCCGGATGCGCTGCGAGAGGCGTTCGCCCAAGCCCACGAGCGGCGCTACGGCTACCGCGACGACGGCGTGGAGGTGGAACTGGTGACGATCCGAGCGTCGGCGTGGGGCGCCGCCCCGCACCTGCGACTGGCGGGCGTGGAGGGCGAGCCGGCACCGGGCACCACGATCGAGGGGCCGACGGTGTGTCGGCTGCCGGGCTCCACCCTGTACGTCCCCGACGGCTGGCGGGGGGAGGTGGATGATTACAACACCGTGCATCTGCGTGACGAGGAGCCCACACATGAGTTGCAACGTCGTGCATCTGCGTGACGAGGAGCCCACACATGAGTTGCAACACCGTGCATCTGCGTGACGAGGGAGCCCACTGATGAGCCTTGACCCGATCGAGCTGCAGGTGCTCACGGGCGCGCTGCGCTCCGCCTGCGAGGAGATGGGCGCCGCGTTGATCCGCTCGGCGCGCTCGCCCAACATCAAGGAGCGCCGCGACTGCTCCACCGCGCTGTTTGACGCACGCGGGGAGATGGTGATGCAGGCCGAGCACATTCCCGTGCACCTCGGCTCGATGCCGGCCGCCGTCGCCGCGGTGCTCGGCGAGGACCATTCGGCGGGCCGCTCGTGGGTGCTCAACGACCCCTTCGCCGGGGGCACCCACCTGCCCGACATCACGCTCATCACCCCCATCCATACCGATGACACCTTGATCGGGTTTGCCGCCTGCCGTGCTCACCACGCCGACGTGGGCGGGCGCGTACCCGGGTCGATGCCCGCCGACTCACGCACGCTGGCGGAGGAGGGCGTGGTGATCTCGCCACGCCCGGCCACGCCGGAGGAGATCGAGCGGCTGATCGCGCGCATGCGCCAGCCCCAGGAGCGCCGCGCCGACCTGCGCGCGCAGCTGGCCGCCAACCGCATCGGCGCGCGGCGTCTGCGTGAGCTCGCATGGCGCGTCGGGGTGGAGCGGCTGCGCGAGGGGTGCGACGCGGTGCTGGACTACGCCGAGCGACGCACCCGCGCCTGCCTGGCGGCGCTCCCCGACGGGGTGCACGTGGCTGAGGACGTGCTGGAGGCGATCGAGGGCGACCTCGTGCTGCGCCTGCGCGCCACCGTGACGGGGGAGCGGCTGCTGCTCGACTTCGCCGGCAGCGCCGCCCAGCACGCCGGCAACCTCAACTGCCCGCTGGCCGTCACCCAGTCGGCGTGCTACTTCGCGGTGCGGGTGCTCACCGATCCTGACATCCCGCCGTCCGCCGGGGCCTACCGGCCGGTGGAGATCCGCGTTCCGGAGGGCTGCCTGCTGAATGCGCTGCCTCATCCGTCCGTGACGGCCACTCCCAGCGGGGTTCCGGCAACCGTGCCCCGTCCGGGGCGGCCCGGCACCGATGGGGAGAGCTGCGGCGATGGGGATGGCGAGGCGCCCGCGGTGGCGGCCGGCAACGTGGAGACCTCCTCGCGCGTGGCCGATCTCGTGCTGGGCGCCTTCGGGCGGGCGCTGGGACAGGGCACGATGAACAACCTCACGCTGGGCGACGAGCGCTTCAGCTACTACGAGACGGTGGGCGGCGGCCAGGGCGCCTGCCCCGACGCCGACGGGCCTTCCGGGGTGCACGTGGCGATGAGCAACACGCTCAACACCCCTGTGGAGGCGCTCGAGCGCGAGCTGCCCCTACGGGTCACCCACTACGCCCTGCGGCGCGGCTCAGGCGGAGCGGGCGCCCACCGCGGCGGCGATGGGGTGGTGCGCGAGATCGAGGCGCTGCGGGAGATGACTTTCTCGCTGATCGCCGAGCGCCGCCGCCACCCTCCCCCCGGCGCACACGGCGGGCAGCCGGGAGCGCGCGGACGCAACCTACTCGACGACCACGAGCTTCCGGGGAAGGTCACGGGGGTGCTGCGTGCGGGTCAGCGGCTGCGCATCGAAACGCCCGGCGGAGGCGGCGACGGGCCGGCCCAAACGACGCGCTGATGACTCCCAGCTCAGAAAAATCCCGCAAAAAAGGCGAAGATTTGCAGGTGATTTGGGATTTCCGCTAGGATTTCGGATCTTTAAGAGGGTCAGGTCGCAAGATGGCTGCCCTCACTCGGAGCACCGTCGCGGCAGGCATCGAGTCGGAATCATCCTCCCAGAGAACCTCGTCCCCTCACATTCGCCATGCCAATTGCTTTGAAGGAATGGGCGGTCACCGTCCGCGCGCTCGCCGAAGGCGAGCAACTTGTCACGCTGCGTAAGGGCGGCATCCGGGAGTCTGAAAGGCACTTCCAGCTGGAGCACGAGCGCTTCTTCCTCTACCCCACCTTCGACCATCAACGCAACGACCTGGTGCGCGAGTCCCACCAGCCCGAGCTGCGCCGTGCCCTCGAGGAGGGCGTGTGGAGCGAGGGCGAGCCAACGCTCCAGGCGCTGGCGGCCGATGGCGGCCTGCATCAGCCCGACCGCGTGCGCATCCGCGCGTGGGCGGAAGTGGCCGGTCACTTCACGATCACTGACCCCCGCTGCGTGGATGCGCTCTCCCCCTTCTATGTGTGGCGCAGCGACTATGCCGCCAAGCGCCTCGCCTGGAAGCCCCGCCATCCGCTGCACGTGCTGCTGCTGCGTACCTACCGCATCCCCAGACCGGTCACGGTGAAGGTCCGCGAGGAGTATCTGGGCTGCCACTCGTGGCTGGAGCTCCAGCGCGACCTGCCTTTCGAGGGCACGCCGGTGCTCTCCGATGACGAGTTCGAGCGCGCGTCCGAGGAAATCGAGACGATCACCCGCGAGGTCGGCGCCCCTCAGCCTGTGTTGGCGTAGCACGCGCCTTCGCCGGAGACCGCCTTCGGCCGCCCAGCGTTGGCGAACGTGCCGGTATGTGAAGGGCTGCTTCAGGGATGAATCCGGTGCGTGAAGTGCTGCTTCAGTGGATGAATCCGGTGCGTGAAGGGCTGCTTCAGTGGATGAATCCGGTGCGTGAAGGGCTGCTTCAGGGGTGGAAGTAGGCAAGAATCGCCAGTAGCGCGAGGCCGGCTAGCAGGAACGCAAGCACCCGCCACGCGGTGGGGCCCCAGGGGAGCGCCGCCTGATCTGTGGGCAGCAACTCGCTCTGCAGCAGCACTTCGCGTGCCGCGAGCGCTCCCGAAGCGGGGACGAGGATCTCGCGCGGACCGGCCGCCAGGAAGTCCGGCACGTCAAAGCCACGCGCGCGGCGCTGCATCGAGGGAATGCCCTCCTCGAGTAGCAGGTTCTGGATGAAGTCGGCCTCAACCTGGTTGCGGGCACCCACCACCCGTGTCAGGTCGCCCTCGGAGTACTGCGGCTTTATTCGCCGCGCCCGCTGCCACAGCTCGCCCAGCGGATGGGGCTCGGGGATCGCGGCGCCCTCGGGGTATACCAGCGGCATGCCGCAGTGCGCGCAGAAGCGCTCGTTGGGGGGGTAGGTGCGCGCACAGGACGGGCAGATAAGCCGTCCTTCATCGGCCATCACAACACCTCACGCAGATCCCCACCGGCCCACGCGACACCCCGCGCAGATCGCTGCCCGTCGGCGCCGCCTCGGAGAGATCCCGGCCTGCCATCACCGCACCTCGATCGGTACCTCCCTGACCTCGCCCTCCTCGATCGCGTAGCAACGGACCTCCGGCTCGTCCCCGGCGAGCCCCACGATCAACCACTCCACGCCCGGCCAGTTGCGGGCGAAGTTGATGTCGGTCTGGGAGGGGTAGGGGGCGGTGTGTGTGTGCGAGTGGTAGATCGCGCCCAGCTCCCAGCCGGCATCGTCGAACTCGTTGATCGCCCGCAGGACGTCCTTGCCGTCGATCTCGAAGCGCTTGCGGGCCGATCCTCCGTCGGCGGCATGGACGTTCTTCGCTCGATAGACCCGCATCACCCGCGACACCTCAGCCGGATCTCCCGACCCGTAGGCGATCATCCCGCAGCACTCGGCGTCGTACTCCTCACGCGCGTGCGCGATCACGTCGTCCAGGAGGGCGGGAGCTATAACCATCTTCGCGAGTGGGGATCGTGGGCGGTGGTGGTGGGGCGAGCGCCGACGTCGATCAGCCGCCACCCCGTGTGGACGGCTACCACCACACGGTGGAGTCGAGGTTCTCGATCTCATCGACCGGCAGCGTGTAGATGCCGCTTGAGAGGTACTTCCAGCCGTCGTCGGCGACGATGAACACGACGTTGCCCTCCTCCAGCTCGCCCGCGATCCGCACCGCCACGCGCGCGATCGCACCGCTGGAGACGCCCGCGAAGACGCTCTCCTCGTCGAGTAGCTTGCGCGTCCAGAGGATGGCGTCGCGGTTGGTGACGAAGATCTTGCGGTCCAGCAGCGAGAGATCGATGATCGGCGGGATGAAGCCGTCGTCGAGCGAGCGCAGCCCCTGCACCGGCTCGCCCTGCATCGGCTCGGCCGCAACGATCTTCACGGCATCGCCGAAGGTCTCCTTCAGGCGCCGGCCGTTGCCCATCAGTGTGCCGCCCGTGCCGAGACCCGCCACGAACGCGGCCACCTCGTCGAGCTCCTCGAGGATCTCCAGGGCGGTGCCGTTGTAGTGGGCGCCAGGGTTGGCGGGGTTGCCGTACTGGTAGGGCATGTAGTAGGAGGAGTCGGCCTGCGCCATCTCAAGCGCCTTCTCGACCGCGCCGTTGGAGCCCTTGGAGCCCTCCGAGTAGACGATCTGGGCGCCGTACATCTTCAGCAGCTGCGTGCGCTCGGGGGTCACGTTCTCGGGCATCACGACCTTCAGGCGGTAGCCCTTGCGCGAGCAGATCATCGCCAGTGAGATCCCCGTGTTGCCGGATGTCGGCTCGAGGATCGTCTGACCCGAGCTCAGCGCGCCTCGGGCCTCGGCGTCTTCGATCAACGCCCGCGCCACGCGGTCCTTCACCGAGCCGGTGGGGTTGCGCGACTCCAGCTTCGCCCAGATCCGCACTCCCGGCTTCGGGGAGAGACGGGGCAGCTCGATCAGCGGCGTGTTGCCGATCGACTGCACGACGTCGCCGTAGCGACCCCCACAGGGCTTGTTGCGCAGACCCTCCGCAGCCATTACTTCACGGAATATAGCTGGGCTTCAGCCATCCGGCGGATGGGGTCCACGACACGGCTGTCGCAATGAGTCCTCGCGGACGCATAACCCTTCATTTTGTAAAGTAGGCCGGTGGCGCGCGTGTTGGACACTTCCTTTCGGGACCCCAACCCTTCATTTTGTAAAGTGTGCGACGCGGTTGAGTACTTCATTTTCGGACCCCAACCCTTCATTTTGTAAAGTGTGCGACGCGGTTGAGTACTTCATTTTCGGAGCCCAACCCTTCATTTTGTAAAGTGTGCGACGCGGTTGAATACTTCATTTTCGGAGCCCAACCCTTCATTTTGTAAAGGGTTGGAGCCCGAATTAACAAGACACAACCCAGCCCCGCGCCTCGAGACTACGTTGGCCGAGCAGCCAGTAGGATTCCCCGGATGAATCGCAACTACGACTACGACTGGCTGGTGATTGGCTCGGGCTTCGGCGGCAGCGTCAGCGCGCTACGCCTCTCCGAAAAGGGCCACCGCGTGGGGGTGCTGGAGTGCGGCAGGCGCTTCGCCGACCACGAATTCCCGAAGAGCACCGCCGATGTGCGCCGCTACAACTGGCGCCCGCGCCTGGGGATGAAGGGCATCTTCCGCCTCACGCTGTTCCGCGACGTCGCCGTCGTCTCCGGCTGCGGCGTGGGCGGGGGCAGCCTCGGCTACGCCAACACCCTGTACGTCCCCCCCACCCAGTTCTTTGCAGACAGCCAATGGGCGGAGATGGCCGACTGGGAGAGCGAGCTGGCCCCCCACTACGCCGAGGCGCAGCGGATGCTGGGGGTCGTGCAGAACCCCCACGACGATCCCGCCGATCAGCTGCTGCGCGAGCTCGGCGAGCATCTCGGTGTCTCCGACACCTACAAAAAGACGCCGGTCGGGATCTTCTTTGGCGAAGATGGCCAGGCTGGCAGCACCGTGCCCGACCCCTTCTTCGACGGCGAGGGGCCGGAACGGACGGCCTGCCGGCTGTGCGGACGCTGCATGGTGGGCTGCCCCCATGGCGCCAAGAACACGCTGGTCAAGAACTACCTCTATCTCGCCGAGCGCCGCGGCGCGCAGGTGATGCCCGAACGCACCGTGATCGACGTCCGCCCGCTCGGCGCCGGTGACGGCAGCGAGGGGTATGAGGTCGAAAGCGTGCGCTCGGGCGCCTGGGTGCGCAGGGAACGGCGCGTGCAGCGCGCGCGCGGCGTGGTGCTGGCAGCGGGGCCGTTGGGCACCAACACGCTGCTGCAGCGCTGTCGCACGGGCGGCTCGCTGCCCCGCGTCTCCCCTCGGCTGGGGGAGCTGGTGCGCACCAACAGCGAGGCGATCCTCACCGTGACGGTCCCCGAGGAGCAGGCCGCCAACTTCACCAGGCGCGTGGCGATCACCTCCAGCATCTACCCCGATCCCAACACCCACATCGAGACCGTCAGCTACGGCGAGGACGGGGACTCGATGCGGATGTTCTACACCCTGCTGGTGGGTGACGGCACCCGCCTGACACGCCCGCTGAAGCTGCTCGGGCAGATCCTGCTGCATCCCGGGCGCTTCACCAAGGTGCTCCTCGCCAAGCGCTGGTCGCGGCGCACGATCATCTTGCTGGTGATGCAGACGCTCGACAACGCGATCGCGCTGCGCCCCCGCAAAGGCCCGTTTGGCACGCTGTGGCTGCGCACCGAACAGGACCCCGAGCGCCCCAACCCGACCTTCATCCCGGTCGCCAACCAGGCGGCGGAATGGATCGCCAAGCGCACCGGCGGGATTGCCCAGAGCTCGGTGATGGAGGCCCTCTTCAACGTCCCCACCACCGCGCACATCCTCGGCGGCGCGGTGATCGCGCCCGATCCCGAGCGGGGCGTAATCGACGCCCGCCAGCGCGTGTTCGGCTACGAGAACCTGCTGGTGTGCGACGGCTCCGCGATCCCCGCCAACGTGGGGGTCAACCCTTCGCTCACGATCACCGCGTTGGCCGAGCGGGCGATGAGCTTCGTACCCGCCGCCGGCGAGCTTGCGCGGGACGCGGAGAGAGCGAGCGTCGGCGCGTAAACGGCGGACGGACCGTATCGGCGCGTGAATGCCGCAGACTCGCGTCCGCGTATAGGTCACGGCACGCCGATTCCGCGACCGCGCCTCGCCGGCACGGTACAGTCGCCGTGCAGCTACTACAAGCAACCGCGCAAAGCCGCGCGGAAAGGAATGGGATCGAAATGGCGCTTGGGCTCTACTTCACACCCGCCGGTTTCACCCAGCAGAAGTACGACGAAGCGATCACGCAGCTCGAGGCGGCCGGCGCGGGGGCGCCCGCGGGGCGCTCCTACCACGTCGCCCTTGAGACAGACGGCAACATCCATGTGTTCGACATTTGGGAGTCGGAGGCGGCATTCGACGCGTTCGGGGCCACCCTCCTGCCGATCATGTCCGGGCTCGGCGTCGACCCGGGCAAACCGATGGTTGCCCAGGTGCACAACGTCGTCGAGGGCTGAGATCTACATGCGACTCTGATCCCGTGGCACCGGCGCCGAAGCGCTGATCAGCCCCTCGCTGACCACCCGCAGCATTACGGCGCCGCGAAGCGGGATCAACGCATTGATCACGTCCGAGCCGCGCGCGCGCAGACGGGCGATCGTCCGCCACCGGCCACCCCGCGCGTGGCGCTGGAGCAAGACCGGCTGGCCGGGGCTCATCATCAGCGCCCAGATCCGCACGTGCCGGCGGTCCACGCGCAGCGGGTCGAACGGGAGCGTGAAGCCCCTCAGGAACGGCTTGGGACGGGCGTCCGCTGGTTCGGAGCGCCCATCCACCGCCCCGGCGCTGTAGAGGCCAGCCGGCCGCGGGACGTAGACGACACCGCCGGTCGAAGTGGCGAGCGGCACGCCCGGGTATGGGTCGATCAGGAATTGCCACTCGGCGAGGCCCACGCCCGCAACCCACAGCCGGTGCAGCGCACGTGAGATCCACAGCGCCTGCAGGCGCCCGGGCACGCCGTGCGCGGTTTGGGGAGCGCTTTCCCAGTTGAGCTCGGTCACCCACACCGGCTTGTGCGCCCGTGGCAAGGCGGTGCCGGCGCGTTCGGCCCGCGCCAGCAGGCCGGTCACCTTGGCGATGTCGGCGATCGCCACGTCCTGCGAGGACGCCGCCGGGCGGTCGGGGCTTTCAAAGGAGAGCGGGTGGAAGGCGAGCACGTCGAAGTGCGGGGGATCCGAGCAGGCCGCGTGTCCGCCCCCTTCCAGGCACAGCATCCCGCGCAGGAACCGCACCGGGGTCATCCGTCCCACCCCGGCCGGTTCGCCGTTGGGGGCGACGCCGGTGGCGATCACGGTGTCGGTCGGCTGGACCGCCTTGACGGCGGCGTAGAACGCGTTCAGCAGCTGTCGATAGAGCAGCGGCGAGAAGGCGCGCCAGCGCCCGCCCTCGACCACCCATTGCGGCTCGAGGTAGCGAGCGAGGTTGGGCTCGTTCCACGCTTCCAACAGCCGCACGCGCGGGAGCGCGCGGCCCGGCTGCAGCGGATCGGGGAAGGAGCCGTCGTAGCGGCGCGCCACGGCTGTGGCGAATTCCCCGAATGCGGCCGGGTTGGGCGCCCAGCTGCCCGGATAGGCGTAGGGCCAGCGACGGGGGGCCTCCGCGAAGTCCGGCGCGCGGGTCACAACCAGCAGCGGTGTCAGCCCGGCGGCGACGGTGTCGCGCACCGCGGCGTCTACCGCGGCAAAGTCGTAGGCAGGGCTGGCGGGATCGCTCGCCTCAAACCCCTCGGGGGGGTGAGCGCTGACGATGTAGCGCCATTCAACAGGGATCCGCGCCACTCTCGCGCCGGTGGCACGGATGCGCACCAGCGCCTGGCGGCGCACTGCCGCGTCGGGGCTCATGATCAACGTGGCGTCCGAGATGCCCCTGGCGAGCCCGCCGCGCGGGAAGGGTCCGTAGAGCAGCGCACGGTTCTGGGCGCGTGCGAAGCGTGGGCTGGTCGGCGGCGCTGAGACGCTGGGCGGCGGTTCGGCGCCAAACGGCCTGGGCGGCCCTTCCGGGCCGTTGGCCGAGGGGATCGGCAGCACCGCCGGCGGCTGCAGCCAGACGACGGTGCTCAGCGCTAGAGTCGGCGCCAATCTGAGCAGGCGCCCGAAGGAAATGCGCGCGAGCCCGCCCGGCACGCCCACCCCTTTGCGCGTTCTAACGATCGAGCGTGACCGTGCGCGTCTGGAGGTTCAGCTTGGCGCCGGAGCTGGTCTTCAGCGTCGTCACCAACTCGGCCCGCACCTTGTGCCTGTGGCTGAGTGCGTGCCGGCCCTTCCCTGTGACTCGCAGTCGAACGGTCACGGTTCCCGCGGCGGCGGCTGAGGCCGACCCTCGCGCCAACAGCAGCGCCGGCGGCTTGTGCTTGTGCCCATGCCCCTGCTTGTGCGCAGCCGCCGATGCGGGCACCGCGCCTCCCACCTCGTAAAGGTCCTGCACCACCGTGCCCGGCTGGTTGATCGTCACCTTGTCGGTCCAGCCAAACTTCAGCAGTTTGTGGATGGTGGTACCCACGAGCTTGGCGATCGAGCCCTGCAATGCGGGCGGCGGCGGCGGAGGAGGAGGAGCGGGCGGCAATGGGCACGCACCCACCGGACGGTCGTTCTCGCTCGTGTACGTATAGGTCCCCCCGCCCGCGAGCGAGGTCTTCAGATGCTCTCGCGCTCGGACGGTCTCGCCGAGTGCCAGCGGTTTCAGAAAGTCGCCCAGGAACGAGGAGCCGGAGAGCGAAGCGATCTGTGCTTCGCCATCAGGACGGCTCGCCGTGTAGGACGGATGGGGCACCACCGTGTAGAAGCTGCCTTCGACTTCCTCGTTTTCCGAGCGCTGACCGGAGAAGTTGGTGGAACCCGCGCACACGGTGGGATCCATGGAGGGCAGGCCGTCGTAGACGTCCGAGGCCACGATGTTGCCGACGGGAGATTCGAGATACACGGTGTCGCCCACCTGCGGAACCTGGGAGAGCCAGTCGCCCTCTTCGTAGCCTTTGTGTTCTTCTGTGTTTTCTGCCACGGTCAGGCCATCGTGGACGATCCGCAACCTGACCTGCACTTCTTTGGCGTGCGGGACGCGGACTTCGCCGCTGGTGGAGAGGATCGATCCTTCGGGGTGCGTCGTCTCGCCCTCCACCACCGTAATCGAGTATTCGGGAGCTTTGGGTTCCTCCCACGCTGCGGCTGCGCCCGGTAGCGCCACGCCCGTAGCAACCGCCAACAGTCCCGCGCACGACGCACGCCCAAGCGTACGCCGGCAGGCACTGAATCCAGGGATGGGAACGGGGCGGGCTCTCACAGGCACGAGACGGATCGTTCGGTAGGCCAAGACGATTGAGTCTTGAAAGAAATCTTGGACGCGGAGCGTAAAGCCGGATGCGGCGGAAAAACCTGCGCGCGCCTACCGGCCGCCGGCCATCGCCGGCAGGATCACCAGCGTGTCGGCGCCGCCCACCACGGTGTCCAACCCGTCGAGCACCCGCACGTCCTCGTCGTTGAGGTAGACGTTGACGTAGCGGTTGAGCTCGCCGTCGGCGGAGAACAGCTGGCTCTGCGTGGCGGGGTGGGTGGCGGCGAGGTCGCGCAGCACCTCGCCGACGTTCTCACCGGAGGCGGAGACCTGCTTCTCGCCGCCAACCGAGGCGCGCAATACCGGGGGAATCTTGATCGTGGCCATCTCGGACGCGCAGACTACCCTGCGGCGGCGCAGAATGCCTCGTAGTCGGGGAACACGCCCATCTCCTCGTCGCGGATCTCATCAGGGTCGCGCGAGCAGATGGGGCACTCCGGGTCGCGGTGGACTTTGACCTCGGTGAGCGTGGCCCCCAGCGCGTCGTAGAGCAAGAGGCGCCCGATCGCGGGGTCGCCGATGTCGAGGATCAGCTTCACCACCTCGGTGGCCTGCAGCAGGCCCATCGTGCCGGGCAGCACCCCGAGCACGCCGTTGGCGCCGCAGGAGGGCGCGAGCTCCGCCGGCGGGGGCTCGCGGAAGAGGCAGCGGTAGCAGGGGCCGTCGTAGGGCTTGAAGATCGACAACTGCCCGTCGAAGCCGAGGATCGAGGCGGAGACCACGGGGATCCGCAGGCGCACGGTGGCGTCGTTGAGCAGGTAGCGGGTGGGGAAGTTGTCGACCCCGTCCACGATCACGTCCCACCCCTGGATGATCTCCATGATGTTGGAGGCGTCCAACCGCACCGGGTACTTGATGACCTCCACGTCGGGGTTGAGCCCGTGGATCGTCTCCTCGGCCGAGTCCACCTTGGGGATGCCGATCCGCTGCGTGGAGTGGATCACCTGACGCTGGAGGTTGGAGAGATCGACGTCGTCGTCGTCCACGATGCCCAGCGTGCCGACGCCGGCGGCGGCGAGGTAGAGCGCGGTCGGGGAGCCCAGCCCGCCGGCGCCGAGCAGCAGCACCCGCGCGTCGAGCAGCCTCTGCTGGCCCTCCGCGCCGATCTCCGGAATCAGCAGGTGGCGCGAATAGCGCTCACGCTGCTCGGCGGTGAGCGCGCGCGGGATCTCGACCTCGTAGCCGCGGTCCTTCCACAGGGTGATCCCGCCGGTCATCGAGCGCACGTGTTCGTAGCCCATGTCCTCGATCATCGTGCGCGCCGCGTACGCCGAGCGGATGCCGGAGGCGCAGTAGAGGATCACCTCGGCGGAGCGGTCGGGCACGGCGCTCTCGATCCGCGACTCCAGGTGGCCGCGGGGAATGCTCTTGGCGCCCGGGAGGTGGCCGGTGGCGAACTCTTCGCTGCCGCGCACGTCCACGATCGCCACGCCCTCGCCGATCAGCTCCTTGACCTCGGAGGGGTCGACCTCATCGATGCGGCTCTTGATCTGGCGGAGCAGCTCCGCCGAGGAAACGCTCATCTGAAAACTCCCGAACGGCGGTCGGATTTCATGGACTTCAGAAAGTATAGCGCCTAAATCCACCGCTGCCGGCGACCCCCCAGCCAGGTCTCGATCACCCGCAGTTCGTGCAGCCGTTCGGGCGCCACCTCGCGGGGGTCGCGGTCGAGCACGACCAGGTCGGCGAGCATCCCGGGGCGCAGCACGCCGACGCGCTCGCCGAGCAGCACCTGGCGAGCGGGGTTGACGGTGAGCGTGCACAGCGCCTCCTCGAGCGTGAGCTGTTGGAAGGGACCGAGTACGTCGTCGCTATCGCGCATCAGACGGGTGGTGGCGGTGCGCAGCGCCAGGCAGGGATCGATCGACGCAGAGGGAATCTCGCTGTGACAGGAGCTGAGGAGGCCGTGCTCGAGGTCGCGCCGCAGCGAGTGGATGTGCGCGGCGCGCTCCGGGCCGAGCACCTGATCGCGCAGGCGTTCCCCCAAGTAGTAGACCTGGTTGATCGCGTGGCTGACCGACAGACCGAGCGCCGCGGCTCTGGCGATCTGCTCGTCGCTGACAACCGTGAAGTGCGCGATGCGGTGAGGCCCTCTCGCGGCGGGGACCCCCACGCCAGCACCCCCCACGCCAGGAGCCCCCCTGGCAGGAGCGCCCCTGGCAGGAGCGCCCCTGGCAGGAGCGCCCGCGGCAGGAGCGCCCGCGGCAGGAGCGCCCACGGCAGGAGCGCCCACGCCAGGAGCGCCCACGCCAGCACCCCCCACGCCAGGAGCCCCCGCGGCGGGGACCTCCGCGAGGATCGCCTCGAAACAGCGGAGCACCTGCTCGGTGGCAAGATCGCCATCGGAGTGCACCACCAGTTGCCACCCCGCCCGGTGCCACGCCCGCATCGCCTCGCACAACTCCGCCTCCTCGTGGGCGAGCACGCCGCCGCCGTGACCATTCAGATAGGGCTCGCCAAGTGCCGCCGCGAAGTTCTCGATCGCGCCATCCGCGCGGTAGGAGATCCCGACGACGTGGTAGCGCTCATCGCCGACGCCGGGCGCGGCGCCGAGCGCGGTGGCGAGCTCGGGCGTGAACGCGCCGCGCACGCGCACGGGAGCGTCAGCGGCACGCGCAAGCGCGCCCAGCAGCCGATGCTCGGCCGCGCCCGCCAACCGCCCGATGCCGGTGTCGTACACCGTGGTGCAACCCCGCATCGCCAGCTCACGCAGCGCGCGGGCGCCAAGCGCGGCGATCCGCTCGGGCTCCTCCTCGCACAGCACCGCCGCCGCATCCGGTTCGATGCCGGCGGCGCTGAGCGCACTCTCCAGCACGCGCACGTGAGGCTCCACAAACCCCGGCAGCACCGCGTGGCCGGCGAGGTCGATGATCTCGGTGCCGGGGGTGTAGTGGCGTTTGACCTCGGTGAGGGAGCCCACGCCGAGGATCGTGGAGCCGCGGATCGCAAGCGCTTCCCCAACCGGACGGGCATCGTCCATCGTGAGGATCGGTCCGCCTCGCAGGATCACCGCGCGCTCCGGGTATGCGTCTCCGGGAGCGCCGCCGTCGGGAGAAGTTGTCATCGGAGCGAATCCGGGATAGTCAGATTGCCCGGCACCCCCCGCGTAAACGCAGCGATGCCAGGGCAGCTTGCGACACGCATCGGTGGAGCACCTCTTCCGTGAGCCCGGTCTGCCAGGGGTTGAAAACGATACCGCACAATGGATTACACAACCTCGCCCGCGAAGGGTGGGCGCGGCACTCCTACGTTCGTCTTACATTCCAGGATCCCATGCGCCTCCAGCTTGTTCTCCTCGCCGCCGCGCTCGCGCTCGCCTCCCTGTCCGGGTGCTCCGGTGGGTCGAGCGCCAGCACGGGGGCGACAGCCGCAACAGCCGCGACGGGCACCTCCTCGGCAACCGGGTATGAGGGAGCGCTGCTACCGAGAAGCCTGCACCCACGCGGGTTCACGCTCACCGACCAGGACGGGCGGCGCGTCTCGCTGAGCGACCTCGAGGGACGGGTGGCAATCCTCGCTTTCCTGTACACCCGCTCGAAGACCACAGCACCATTGATCGCCCAACAGGTCCGTGGCGCGTTGGACGAACTACCCCCGGGGACGCCGGCGCTTGCGATCAGCCTCGACCCCGCCGCGGACACGCGGGCGCGCGTGCGGGCATTCCTGCGCGCCGCATCGCTGACGGGGCGTATGGAGTACCTCACCGGCAGCGTCGCGCGGCTGCGTCCGGTGTGGCGCGCCTATGCGGCGGCGCCGGCGAGCGCCGGGCCGGTAGCGTACGAACGCGGTGCGTTTGTGCTGCTGCTCGACAGAGAGGGCGCGCCGCGCGTGGAGTTCCCGGTCGAAGAACTGACCCCGGAAGCGCTCGCGCATGACGTGCGCAAGCTGGAGCGGGAATAAGCGCCTGATATCCTACCGGCCAGGTAGGTATTCGAGCGATGATGATCTGAGCGGGAAGGGGGCAGGCCCCCCTCCCGACCTCCCCCCGAAGGCATTCAAGATGATGTTCTCAACCAAGGCGGAGTATGGCGTGCGCGTGATGGTGGCCCTCGCGCAGCGCGCGCAGGCGAGCCCCGACGGGGAGGAACCCGTGGTGCCGCTGGCGGAGATCGCCGAGCACGACGAGCTGCCGCTGGCCTACCTCGAGCACCTGGTGGCAAGGCTGCGCAAGGCGGGACTGATCGAGAGCCGCAGGGGCTCGCGCGGCGGGTACATGCTGGCGCGGGCGCCCAAAGAGATCACGATGGCTGAGGTGGTGGAGGCGCTGGAGGGGTCGATCGCGCCGATCGAGTGCATCTCCCAGAGCGCGGACGGCAGCATCGTGTGCTCGCGCGAGCAGGATCCGGACCACGTGTGCCCCACCAAGCTGCTGTGGACACGCGTGCGCTTCTCGATCGTCAGCACGCTGATGAACACCACGCTCGCCGATCTGTTGCCGGCGCCCGTCGCCGGTGAGCCGTTGCCGACAATCGCCTGACCCGAAGGAGAATATGGCTGACCTGGAGATACGCAACCTGCACGTGCGCATCGAGGAGCGCGAGATCCTCAAAGGCGTCGATCTGAGCATCGACCGCGGGGAGGTGCACGCGCTGATGGGCCCCAACGGGTCGGGCAAGTCGACCCTCGCCAACACCCTGCTGGGGCACCCCGCCTACGAGATCACGGAGGGCTCGATCCACTTCAAGGGCGAGGACATCACCGAGGCCGAGCCGCACGAGCGGGCGAAGGCGGGGCTGTTTCTCGCCTTCCAGTACCCCGTGGCGATCCCCGGGGTGTCGGTGGCCAACTTCCTGCGCATGGCGATCAACGCCAAGCGCGATGAGCCGATCAACGTCAAGGAGTTCCGCACCGAGCTGCAGCACGCGATCGACCTGCTGGAGGTGGACCGCTCGTTCACCTCGCGCCACCTCAACGACGGCTTCTCCGGCGGCGAGAAGAAGCGCGCGGAGATCCTGCAGATGGCGATGCTCAAACCGGACGTGGCGATCCTCGACGAGACCGACTCCGGCCTCGACATCGACGCGCTGCGCACCGTGGCGGAGGGCGTCGAGAAGCTGCACTCCGAGCAGGGGCTGGGCGCGCTGATCATCACCCACTACCAGCGCATCCTGCACTACATCAAGCCCCAGTTCGTGCACATCATGCTCGAGGGGCGGATCGTGCTGGAGGGCGGCGTCGAGCTGGTGGAGCGGTTGGAGCGCGAGGGGTACGACGAGATCCGCCGGGAGTTCGGCGCCGAGACAGCCGGCGCGGGTGCGGCGGCCGGTGGCGACGGTGCCTGAGGCGAGTGCAGCGCAGGGTGGCGCGGTCGCGGTCAAGCCGGGGCGCCACCGCGAGTCCACGCTCTACCACGCGCTGCACGGCGCTGGCGCGGGCGACGGTCGGACGCTCGAGCAGCTGCGCGAAGCGGCGCTGAAGGCGTACGAGTCGCTCCAGCTGCCGGTGTGGCGACGCTCGGGCTTCTGGACGACGAGCTTCGAGGGGTTGGACCTCGACCGGCTGCGGGTGCGCCACCACAGCCCCGACGACGGCGTGCCCCCGGTGGTGCGCGACACACTCCCCGAGCGCGAACGCGCTGGGCGCATCGTGCAGCGCGACGGAACCGTGGTGAGCGTCGAGCTTGACCCCGAGCTGGAGCGGCGCGGCGTGATCCTCTGCTCGCTGGAGCAAGCCGCGCGGGAGCACACGGAGCTGTTCACCCATTGGTATTCCAAGCGCCTAACGTACGACCGCCACAAGCTGGAGGCCGCAAACGCCGCGCTGTGGACCGGCGGGGCCTTCCTGCACATCCCCGCGGGCCTTGCCATCGAGCAGCCGTTCGAGATCGTGTACGCGATCGACGGGCCGGGCACGGCGCAGTACGGGCGCACGCTGATCGTGGGCGAGCGCGGAGCGGAGTTCAAGGTGCACGAGTACGACCTTGCCTCGGGCTTCACGGGACCGGACACCGCCGCGGGCGGCGCCCTGGATTCCGAGGGAGGCGGGGTGAAGCCGGACACCTCCGCGGAGGACGCCGGAGAGGCGGAGGAAGGCAGCGGGCAGGCACTGCACGCGGGCGCGTTCGAGCTGTACCTGAACGACGGGGCGCGTTGCCGCCTCGCGCAGGTGCAGGATTGGGGCTCAGGCGAAGTGTTCGATGCGTCCACCCGCTTCGTGGGCGTCGGCCGCGACGCCTACTGCCACTGGCTGCCCGCGCTGCTCGGCGGCCATCTCGTGCGCCACCACCTCGAGCTGGCGGTGAGCGAGCCGGGCGGCGACATGGCCTTCCGCGGCGTGTTCTTCGCGCAGGAGCGGGAGCTGCTGGACGTGTTTGCGGTGGACCTGCACGAGACCGGCCCTTCCGGCGGGGACGTGCACTGGCGGGGGGCCGCCACCGGCGAGAGCCGCGCCAGCTTCGAGGGCCTGATCCAGATCGACCCCGGCGCGCAGCAGACCCACACCTACCTGCAGATCCACACGATGATGCTCTCGCACAAGGCGCGTTTGGACGCGATCCCCTCGGTGCTGGTGAGTGCCGACGACGTGTCGGCCTCGCACGGCGGCACGGTGGGAGAGCTGGATGAGGACGCGATCTTCTACATGCAAACCCGCGGCCTGGACCGCGCGAGCGCCGTGCGGGTGATCGTCGAGGGCTTCTTCGAGCCGCTGATCTCCCAACTGGAGGACGAGCCGCTGGAAGAGGTGGTGCGCACGAAGATCGCCGCGAAGCTGGCGGCGGCGCGCGAGGACATCGAGGCGTACGCGGCGAGCAGGTAGCGGCATGACGCGCGCGGGAAATTGCATTTTTTGGATGGGGACCCCCACAAGGGGGGTCAGGGGGATGGGCTGCGTTTGTGGAGAGGAGCGGTAGGTGAGCACCACCCTCACAGGACTCGACGTGCGTGGGGACTTCCCGATCCTCGCCCGTGAGCTGAACGGCAACCCGCTGGTGTACCTGGACTCGGCCTCCACCGCGCAGAAGCCCCACGTGGTGATCGACGCGGTGGCCGAGCACCTGCGCGCGCACAACGCCAACGTGCACCGCGGCGTGTACACGCTGGCGCAGGAGGCCGACGCCGCCTACGAGCAGGCGCGCGCGCGAGTCGCGGGGTTCACCGGTGGGGAGGCGAAGACGACGATCTTCACGAAGAACGTCACCGAGGCGATCAACCTCGTCGCGTATGCGTGGGGCCGCCCGAACGTGAATGCCGGCGACGCGGTGCTGATCACGCAGATGGAGCATCACGCCAACATCGTGCCGTGGCAGCAGCTGTGCAAAGAGCGCGGCGCGCGGCTGCGCTACCTGGAGGTGGACGACAGCGGTCGGCTCGACCCCGAGCAGCTCGACGGAGAGCTCGAACGGGGCGACGTGAAGCTGGTGGCGTTCACCCACGTGTCCAACGTGCTCGGCACGATCAACCCGGTGGCGCGGATGACCGAGCGGGGTGCGCGCGGCCGGCGCGGTGTCGCTGGTGGACGGCGCGCAGGCGGTGCCGCACATGCCCGTCGACGTGGCCGCCGTGGGAGCCGACTTCTACGCGTGGACCGGCCACAAGGCGCTGGGACCGACCGGGATCGGCGTGCTGCATGGCCGCGCCGAGTTGCTGGAGGCGATGCCCCCGTTCCTGACCGGCGGCGACATGATCGCCTCGGTGGAGCTCGACGGCGCCACGTGGAACGAGCTGCCGTACAAGTTCGAGGCCGGCACCCCGCCGATCGCGGAGGCTGTGGGGCTGGGCGTGGCGGTCGAGTATCTGCGCAACCTGGGGATGGAGCGAGTGCGCGAACACGAGGAAGCGCTGACCGCGCACCTGTTGACGCGCCTGGCGGAAGTGCCCGGCCTGAGCGTTGCCGGGCCCCCGCATGCGACGCAGCGGGGCGGCATCGCGTCGTTCACGATCGAAGGGATGCACCCCCACGACGTCGCCGAGCTGGCCAACCGCGGCGGTGTGTGCATCCGCGCCGGCCACCACTGCGCGCAGCCGCTGATGCGCTGCCTACACGTGGCGGCAACGGCGAGGGCGAGCGTGGGGGTTTACAACACCCCGGCGGAGATCGACGCGCTGCTCGACACGCTGCTGGCCGGACGCGAGGTGTTCGGGCTCTGATGGACGACCTCTACCGCGACTACATCCTCGACCACTACAAGCGCCCCCGCAATTTCGGCGCGCTGGAGCCCCACGACCTGGAGGGCGAGGAGCACAACCCGCTCTGCGGGGATGAGCTGAGCGTGCAGATCCGCGTCAAGGACGGGCGCATCGAGGATCTGCGCTTCGACGGCCACGGCTGCGCGATCTCCCAGGCGGCCGCCTCGATCGCCTCCGAGGAACTGAAGGGAATGGAGCTGGAGGAGGTGGGCAAGCTGGGCGCCGACTGGATGCTGGACCTGCTGGGCATCCCCGTCTCCGCCACCCGCCGCAAGTGCGCGCTGCTGAACCTCAAGGTGGTGCGCGGCGCCGTCAGCGGCGATCGCGACTGGCCGGTGTAGAGCTTCGTCCGCCTGAAGCAGCCCTCCCACCCGCGGTTACGGTCGCCGCCCAACCCCGATAGAATCCCTACCACAGAGCACGGGATTCAAGCGAAGGAGCGTCATGGCCGCAACCGACACAGTCAGGATCGCCAAGCCCTCACCGATCGTCGAGGATGAGCAGGGTCAGCTGCGTGCGCGCCAGGGGATCTCTCGCGAGGTCGTCACCGAGCTTTCCAAGATCAAGGGCGAGCCCGATTGGATGGCCGAGAAACGGATCAAGGCGTTGGAGATCTTCGAACGCAAGCCGATGCCCACGTGGAGCATCGATCTGTCGGGGCTGCACCTCGACGACCTGGTGCTCTACTCGCCGCCCACCGCCGGGCGCTATGACTCCTGGGACGACGTGCCAGCGGAGATGAAGCAGACCTATGAGGACCTCGGCATCCCCCAGGCTGAGCGCGAGCATCTCGCCGGCGTCGTGGGGGTGTGGCGCCAGGAGCCGGTGTATGAGGGGCTCAAGGAGGTGTACTCCAAGCAGGGCATCTTGTTCTGCTCGATGGACACCGCCATCACCGAGTACCCCGAGCTGGTGCAGAAATACTTCATGAACAAATGCGTCCCCGCCCAGGACAACAAGTTCTCCGCGCTGCACGGGGCGGTGTGGTCGGGTGGGGCCTTCTGCTACATCCCCAAGGGCGTTAGGTGCGACCTGCCGCTGCAGTCCTACTTCCGCATGGAGGGGGCGGGAGAGGGCACCTTCGAGCACACCCTGATCGTCGCCGACGAGGGGTCGGAGGTGAACTACATCGAGGGCTGCACCGCGCAGACGTACAGCGTCAACTCGATGCACTCCGCCGTGGTGGAGATCTTCGTGCACGAGGGCGCCAAGGCCCGCTACACCACCGTGCAGAACTGGAGCAAGGACGTCTACAACCTCAACACCAAGCGCGCCGTCGTCGACGCCGGCGGCACGGTGGAGTGGGTGGGCGGTTCGATGGGCGCCAAGTACGTGATGCTCTACCCCGGCTCCTACCTGATGGGGGAGGGCGCCCGCGCCGACCACCTCAACGTCGGCGTGGCTTCCGGCGGCGTCCACAAGGACACCGGCGCCAAGGTTGTGCATCTCGCGCCCAACACCACCTCCAACATCCTCGCCAAGTCGATCTCCAAGGACGGCGGCATCATGGGCTACCGCGGCCTGGTGCGGATGGGCCCCCATTCGGCGGGCTCAAAAGCGCGCGTGCAGTGCGACGGGCTGATGATGGACGGCATCTCCCGCTCTGACACGTGGCCGGACATCCAGATCCAGAACCCCAACGTCGCCGTCGCCCACGAGGCCACGGTGGGGAGGATCTCCGACGACCAGCTGTTCTACATGGGCTCGCGCGGCTTCACCGAGGACGAGGCGGCGGCGATGATCGTCAACGGCTTCATCGAGCCGGTGACGAAGGAGCTGCCGATGGAGTACGCGGTGGAGCTCAACCGCCTGATCCAGCTGGAGATGGTCGGCTCGATCGGCTGAGGCTATGTCCGAGCCCGCCGCCAACCACCTCACCGCTCCCTCCGCCGCCACCGAGCCCGCCACGGGCGCTCCCGTCATGGAACCGGCCGTAGCTCCCACCACCGAGCCCGACAACGGCGCCTCCCCCACAGTCGAGATGGAGGACGTGATGGACGCGCTCTCCAACGTGATCGACCCCGAGCTCGGCCTCGACTTCGTCGAGCTCGGTTTGGTCTACGGCGTGGAGGTCAACGCCGGGGACGTGCACATCACCTTCACGCTCACCACCCCCGCCTGCCCGATCGGCCCGCAGGTGACCGAACAGATGGAGGAGTTCGTGGGCGAGCTCGAAGGCGTCACGTCGGTGGAGTGCGAGATGGTGTTCGTCCCGCCGTGGTCGCCCGAGCGGATGTCCGAGGACGCCAAGTTCGCGCTCGGCTTTTAGTCAGCATGGACGTTGTGGGGCTGGCCCTCGGCGTTCGCAGGTTCGCGGGTTAGCCTCGCGGTTGTTACCGACCGCTGCGGCCAGTGCCGCATACGAATGGAGGACCAGCCATGCCTGACGTTACTGCCTTGATTGCGCCTGCTGATGTGCGTTTGTGGGTCAGCCTTGATGTTCATAAGCTCTCGATCGTCGCTTCGACGTTGCCACCGGTGGGCGGGCAGCCCGATGTGCAGAGGATCGAGACGACCGAGAGGGCGATCCGTCGGTTCATCGACCGTCTTGGTGGCCCTGAGGGCCTGGCGGTCTGTTACGAGGCTGGGCCAGGCGGGTTTGACTTGCTGCGGCTGTTGCGTGGTATCGGCGTGGCGTGCGAGGTGATCGCGCCGTCGTTGGTGCCGGTTCGTTCTGGCGACCGGGTCAAGACCGACCGCCGCGACGCGAAGAAGCTCGTGCGGCTCTTCCGCGCCGGCGAGCTGACCTACGTCCAGGCGCCGACACCGGAGACTGAGGGATTGCGCGATCTGTTGCGCTGCCGGGACGATCTGCGCTGCGCGAGGACCGCGGCCCGCCACCGTGTCCTGAAGCAACTGCTGCGGCACGGGCGGGTCTTCCGCGAGGGCAAGAAGGCCTGGACGAAGATCCACCGCGCGTGGGTCGCTCGCCAGCGTCTGGATGACCCGCTCGCGCAACTCGCGCTGGAGCAGATGCTGATCCACCTCGATGGCATCGAGCGTCAACTTGACGCGCTGGATACCCAGCTCGACCGGGTCGCTCGCAGCGAGCAGTGGGCCAGCCAGGTCGATGTCCTCTCTCGCTTCCGCGGGATCTCCACGCTCACAGCGCTCGGGTTGATCGCCGAGATCGGCGACTTCGCTCGGTTCTCTCATCCACGGGAGCTGGCGTCGTGGCTGGGGATCACTCCGAGCGAGTACTCCTCCGGCGAGCAGCAGCACCGTGGCCACATCACCAAGGCCGGCAACCGTCACGCCCGCCGCCTCCTGGTCGAGACAGCCTGGCACTACCGTCACGCTCCCCGCAGGCCCGCATCTGGCCCGCAGCCCGACGAGCGTGCCTGGCAAGCCCAGATCCGCCTGCACCACCGCTACCGCCACCTCACCGAGCACGGCAAGCGCCCGACCGTCGTCAACATCGCGATCGCCCGCGAGCTCACCGGGTTCCTATGGGCAGCAATGACCAACCAGCCCGAGCGCAAGGAGGAACTCGCCGCCTGACCAACCCCCGGGTGCTGGCGCCGGGCGACCGGTGCGACCGCCGGAGGACCCTCGAAGGCCCTATGCGATCCCGACTCGCGATCTTAGTTCGAGGCAGCTCACGACCGGACACTGTCCTGCGGTCCCGACCCGCGAATCTCAGAGTGACAGTCGTCGTTGCCCTCGCACCGGTCGCCCGGCCCCAGCAACCACACCCACCATGACCACCAAAACAACAAACCCCAACCCCGCCCTTGACAACCACGTCCATCTCAGGGCCGGGCCTCTTCGACGACTCAAACAGCCGGCAACGCGGCGACGTCGCCCGCCAGCGACACCAGCGTGGCGAGCTGCGCGGCGATGCTCTCCCCGAACTGGTCGAGGTCGTCCATCGCGTCGAGGTCGCCCAGCAGGCCGAAGTTCATCTGGCCGTTGTACGACATGATCGCGATCGCCAGTGCGTGGTGCTGGGGCAGGAACGCCACCGGGTAGGCCTCCAGCATCTTGCGGCCCAGCACATACAGCGGGAACTGCGGGCCGGGAACGTTGGTGACGATCAGGTTGAACAGGCGCGTGGAGAAGTTCAGGCGCGAGGCCTGCGCGAGGATCGTGGGGGGCGCGAAGTTCTGCACGCCCGCGATCACCTCCGCGCCCAGCGCCTGCTTTGACTCCTTCAAGCCGTCCATCTCATGTTTGACGAACAGCAGCCGCTGCACGGGGTCGGGGATGTAGACGGGCAGCGGCCCGCGCATTGCCACGATGCGGTTGCCGAGCTGCTGGTGCTCGTCTTCGGCGCGCACCGACACCGGCACCAGCGCCCGCAGCTCCAAACCCTCGGTGCGCACCCCGCGCGCGATCATGAAGTCGCGCAGCGCGCCCGCCACCACCGCCAGCACGACATCGTTGACGGTGCACCCAAACGCGTTCTTGACGACCTTGAAGTCATCCAGCGCGCAACCCACCCCGGCAAAGCGCCGGTGCGGCCCGATATCGACGTTCAGCGGCGTCGCCGGCGCGGGATTGAGCACCGCCCACACGATCTCCCCGACGCCCTCCGCCGCCTCGCGCGCGCTGGCCAGTGCACGGTCGGGGTGCGCCAGCGCGTCGGCGGCGCCCGCCGCCAACTCCACACCCGCGCGCAGCGCCCCCTTCGCGCCCGCCGCCAGCAGCTCCAGCGTGCCCGGTTCGCGGTGAGGTCGCCACGCTTTGCCGGTGTGGCGCTCCGGCGGGGGCTCGGGTGAGAGGTCGAACAGCACCGTCGCCAGGTCCACCCCGGCGATCCCATCGATCAGCGAGTGGTGGGTCTTGGAGATCAGCGCAAAACCCTCACCGCGGGCACCCCCCCGCCCTGAACCCGGCGGATTGGTGCCTGCCAGGTTGGGGCTGAGCCCCTCGATCAGCCACATCTCCCACAGCGGCTTGGAGCGGTCCAGCTGCTGGGAGAAGATGCGCGCGGTGAGGCCGCACAGCTGCTCCCAATCCCCGGGCGCCGGCAGCGCGGTGTGGCGCACGTGGTACTCGAGGTTGAAACTTGGATCGTCCACCCACACGGGCCGGCCGGAGTCGAGCGCCGTGTGCGTGTGCGCCAGCTTGTGGCGGTAGCGCGGCACCAGATGCAGCCGCTTGCGGATCTGTTCGAGAAACTCCTCCAGCGGCGGCGGCGGCCCCTCCAGCAGCGTGAGCCCGCCCACGTGCATGTGCGAGCTGGGTCCCTCCTGGTGCAGGAAGGAGGCGTCCACCGCGGTGAGGCGATCAAGATGGCGCTGGGGCATGATGAACGCTCAGGTTACTGCGCGCGCACCACTATCCAACCCCCGGGCCGCCCCAATCGGAGAGGCCTTACAATTGGGGATGTGGCCAACACCATCGAGAAGATCCTGCTGGCGGCGCCGCGCGGGTACTGCGCGGGCGTGGATCGCGCCGTGCAGACGGTGGAACGCGCCCTGGAGCTGCACGGGCCGCCGGTGTATGTGCGCAAGGAGATCGTCCACAACAAGCACGTCGTGGAGCAGCTGCGCGCGCGGGGGGCGATCTTCGTGGAGCAGGAGACCGAGGTGCCCGAGGGAGCGGTGACGGTGTTCTCCGCGCACGGCGTGGCGCCCAGCGTGCGCGCCAACGCGCAGGCCCGCCACCTGCAGACGATCGACGCCACCTGCCCGCTGGTGACGAAGGTGCATGTTGAGGCCAGGCGTTTCGCCGAGCAGGGCTACACGATCGTGCTGGTCGGCCACTCAGGCCACGAGGAGGTCGAAGGCACGATGGGCGAGGCGCCCGAGCGGATCGTGCTGGTGGAGAACGAGCACGACGTCGACGAGCTCCAGGTGGAAGATCCCGAGCGAGTCGCCTACATCACCCAAACCACGCTGTCCATCGACGAGACCGCCACGATCGTGGCGCGCCTGCGCGAGCGCTTTCCGAGCATCACCGGCCCCCGCACCGATGACATCTGCTACGCCACCACCAACCGCCAGGCGGCGGTCAAGCAGATGGCCGGCAAGTGCGATCTGGTGCTGGTGATCGGCTCGCGCAACTCCTCCAACTCGGTACGCCTGGTGGAGGTGGCGCGCGACCGTGGCACCGACGCCTACCTGATCGACCACAGCGGCGAGGTGCGGGAGGAGTGGCTGGAGGGCAGACGCGTGGTCGGAGTCTCCTCGGGCGCCAGCGCCCCCGACGACCTCGTGCAGGACCTGCTCGACATGTTCCGCGCCCGGGGAGTACACAGCGAGGACATCTCCGAATTCCACGTGGTGCGTGAGGATGTCCGCTTCATGCTCCCCAAGCCCATCCGCGAGGCCATCGCGGCCGGCGGAGCCTCGTAGCGCTTGCGTACGCTGATCGTCTCAGACCTCCACCTCGGCGGCGCGGCGGGCGTGGACCTGCTGCGACGTCCCGCGCCGCGCGCGCGGCTGCTGGATGCCCTGGAGGACGTCGATCGTCTGGTGTTGCTCGGCGATCTGCTGGAGCTGCGCCATGGCCCCCGCCACGAGGCGTTGGCCGCTGCCCGCCCGTTCTTCGAAGATCTCGGCAGGGTGATGGGAGCCCCGCCCGCCCGCGAGGTGGTGGTGGTCGCCGGCAACCACGACCACGCCCTGATCGAGCCGTGGCTGGAGCATCGCGGCGAACTGGCGGCGCCACCGCCGCTCGGCGTGGAGCAGCGCATTGAGGCGAGCGCCGCCTCCCCGATGATGGCGCTGCTCGCCGAGTGGTCCACCCCAGCGCGGCTCACGGTGGCCTACCCCGGCCTGTGGGTGCGCCCCGACGTGTACGCCACCCACGGCCACTACCTCGACTGCCACCTCACCATCCCCACCCTGGAGCGCCTGGGGATCGGCGCGATGGGCCGCCTCATGCGCCGGCCCACCAACGACTTCAATGGACCTGACGACTACGAGGCGGTGACGGTTCCCGTGTTCGCCTGGATCGACGCGGTGGCGCGCCAGGCCCCCACCGGAAACGCGCTCAACGGCGGCATGACCGTGCGCGCTTGGCGCGCGCTGGGAGGCGGTCGCGATGGAGCCCGCCACACGGCTGCCGCCAACGGGCGCCCACCCGATCATGGTGCCCGAAGGCACCGTGAGAGATACCGCGGCCGCATCGGAGATCTGGCCGGTATGCTGCGCAACCGGGCGCTCGCCGGCGCCCTTGCGCTCGGGGTCGCCGCGCTCAACCGCACGGGCCTCGGCCCCTTCAACCCCGACATCTCCGGCGGCGAGCTGCGCCGCGCCGGCCTACGCGCGATGGGCGAAGTGGCGGCGCGGCTGGACCTCGGCGACGTGCACGTGGTGTTCGGCCACACCCACCGCGCCGGCCCCTTGCCGGGCGACCGCGAGGCGGAGTGGCGCGGACCCGGCGGTGCCCGCCTGATCAACACCGGCTGCTGGACATACGACGCCTACTTCCTCACCCCCACCCCCGGCGAGAGCCCATACTGGCCGGGCAGCTGCGTGCTGGTTGAGGACGACGGCCCGCCCGTGTTGCGGCGCCTGTTGGAGTCGCGCACGCACGCGGAACTCATGCCAGCCCCGGCGTGAAGCAGGTTGCCAAGCACTCCACGCCGGGTCCCACCTCCAGCTCAAGCACCCCCGCGGTGTGGTGCGCATGCTCGATCAGCGGGTATGCCCCAGGGTGGGTGACCGCCAGCTCGGCGCCGTTGACGCGCACAACCCCCTCCCCTTCCAGCACCACCCACACGCCGCCCGCCTCGTAGGGGCCGCTGTAGGCGCCCTCGCGATCCTCGCTCTGCGCCTCCAGGCGCGCGTCGGGCGCATCCTCGGGGCGCAGCGGCGCGAGCGGCTCGCGCCGCACCCCCAGCAGCTCCTGGATCGCCAGCTCGGTCTCTTCGTAGGCGCCCTCGCCGTAGTGGTAGTCGAACAGCAGCCCCCTGCCATCGAACAGGTAGCGCGCCGGCCACCCCTCGTTCTCGTACTCCCGCCACATCTCCAGGTCGGGGTCGAGCAGCACCGGGTGGTTGATCTCGAGGCGCTCCACGGCCGCTTCGACGGCGCCGCGCTGGCGGGCCGGCGCGAAGCCGGGTGAATGGATCCCCACCACCACCAACCCGTCCGGCTCGTAGCGCTCCTGCCAGGCATTTATGTAGGGGCGGGTACGCAGCGAGTTGGGACGGCAGAAGTCCCAGAACTCGATCAGCACCGGTTTTCCCTGCTGGCGGTCCATGCGCAGCGACTTCGCGTTCACCCAGCGCAGGTGCGTCAGGAACGTGGGGGCGAGGATCGTGTCAACGGGAGCGCGCATGCACACAGCATCGCAAGTCGATGCCCAGAACGACACCTCTAGGGCGTTGCTGGCCAAGCGGCGTACGCAGCGAAGCGGAGGCTCACGCCGGAGACGGCCGAAGCCGGGAGACACTCGCTACGCTCGCATCCCCGTTTCGGCCAGCGCGCGAGCGACCGAGGACGCAGCAGCGCATCGGCCAGCGGCGCCCTAGTTATCGCAGCCTAAGCGGTCCCACATGTACAGCTGGATGCACTCGTTGGCGAGCGCCTCGGCGCGTGCGCGGGAGAGGCGAGGCAGCACCGCGTCCAGCGCCTGGTCCTCCGCCACCCCCTCCTGGAGAGCCTCCTCGCCGCGGAAGCCCGCCGCGATCTTCAGCGCCTCGCGGCGGTTGTCGCCGAGGCTGTGGAAGACGCCCTGCAGGAATGCGGTGTTTGCGATCGGCTGCCCCACCTCCAGCGAGGCATGCCAGGCCGCCAGCAGCTGCAGATCCTCGTCGTCGAGGTCGGCGATCGTTTTGGCGTAGTGCACCGAGAGCTCCTGGTCGGGGATGTCATCGACCCAGGCGCGCACCACCTCGCCGACGAGCTGTCGGCGCGCCTCGCGGCCGATCGACTCGGCGATCACCCGGATCGCGTCTTGAGGCTCGATGAAGCAGAGCGGCATCGACGCAGACTGTAAGCGCCGGTGTGGACGGCATTTTTGCCCTCAGAGCTCCAACGCCTCGCGCGCGCGCTCCAGCGAATGCTGGTCGAGCGCCTCGGGCGCGACACCCAGCGTCGCGCGTTCGCCAACCCCCCAGTTGGCGAGCGCCAGGTCGAACGCTTCCATCGGCATCGTCATCGCTTTCGCCAACTCGTGCGCGCGGTGCTCCAGGTGCATCTGATCGCCGATCCCAAACACGCGCTTGGCGCCCAGCGTGGTGAGATCGTCGTGGGCCGCACCGGGGGCGCTGGTGAAGCCCAGGGTCTCGGCGCGCAGCTCGCACAGCCCGATGCGACCCGCCGTGACCAGCAGCTCGTAGCGGCCCATCCGCCCCAGCCCGGGCAGCGTGAGCCGTTCGAGGATCCGCTCGAAGCGCCTCGCCGGCGTCCAGGCCGGGTCACCCGTGAATCCCAGCTCCTGGGAGCCGGCGTGCTCTGCCCACTGCAGGTAGGCGCGCAGTGTGGCGTCGCCCCTGGCGGGGTCGTGGGAGGTGCGGGAGCCCAGCGGTATCTCATCGAGCACCGGCAGCTCGCCGGCGCGCCAGTCGGCGCGCAGCGCCTGCCGGATCCCGGCGAACGGGTCGTCTCCCTCCAGCGGTGAGAGGTAGGCGCTGAGGAAGCACATCCACAGCGCCTGCTCCGGATCCTCCTGTTCGCGCATCTCCCCGTACAGGTCGGGCGGTGCGGTCCTGAGCGCCAGCAGCCGTCCCTCAGCGAACGCGATTTCCTGCGCCAGACGCTCCGCGTCGGCGGAGGAGCGCAGGCCGGTCGCCAGCGGCGAACGGTAGCCATCGTCCTCGGCGCGCTGTTCGTGGATTACATTCAGCCCCGCGCGGCGACGGCCCTGCGGCGAGCCACGGCGAGTGCCGGTGGCGTTGGCGCGCCCGTCGGCGGTGCGCGTACGTGAGCGTCGACCCTTCCCCTGGGCCGACGCGGGGTGGGCGGGATTCAATACCGTCTCGCGGCAGATCGGGCAGCGCTCGATGAAGCGGTTGTGGCGGCAAAACCTCGGCATACCAGGCAGTTTAGGGCTGTCCAGCCTTATCGCCGGCTCCGCCCGCCCTGGGGAGGGGGCGGGTGGTCAACGATGCTGTCCAGCCCGATCACCGGCTCCGCCCGCCCTGGGGAGGGGGCGGGTGGTCAACGATGCTGTCCAGCCCGATCACCGGCTCCGCCCGCCCTGGGGAGGGGGCGGGTGGTCAACGATGCTGTCCAGCCAGCGTCACGCCGCGGCAGCGAAGTTTTGCGCGCGCGCTCGCGCCAGACCCGCGCGGCGCTCGTCGTCCAGCTCCACCACGTAGTTGGAGAAGTCCACCTGGATGGTGTGCCGCTTGGAGGCCTGGTAGCGGCGGGTCTGGCGGCGCATCATCGCCTCCATGTCGCGGCGCATCTGAGCCGGCGAGGGCAGCGCGTAGTCGCCCATCAAGTGCTCCGCCACCAGCCGGCCCTGCACCTCGGCGATCGGCATGATCGCCCCCCACGGCTGGACGAAGCCGACGAAGTACAGGCCCGGGTGCTCGGGCGAGAAGACCCGCTTGTACAGCACCAGGCGGTTCTCGGGCGCGGCGATCAGCTGCTCGTCGAGAAACGGGAAGGTGATCTTGTAGCCGGTGCAGTACACGATCAGGTCGGCCCGCTCCTCGCTGCCGTCCGCGTAGCGCACCTGCTGGCCTGCCAGTTGCGCGATCTCGGGCTTCACCGCGATCGCGCCGTGGGCCAGGCGGTCGAGAATGCGCGAGGAGACGGTCGGGTGCGCCTGCCCGAGGCGGTGGGTGGGCCGCGGCAGCCCGTAGCGATCCATCGGCCCCACCGTCACCCTGGTGACCAGCTGCATCCCCCGCAGCAGCCACGGGAACGGCATGCGACTCGGCCGCACCCCCGCGTCGAGCGGGCGGCCGAGAATGTACTTGGGCACCACGTGCACTCCGCGACGGGCGACCAAGGTGGTGGAGAGCGCGTGGTAGGAGGCATCCACGGCAATATCCATCGCGGAGTTGCCCATTCCCACCACCACCACGCACCGGCCGGCGAGCTGGCTGGGCTGTTTGTAGTCGTGCGCGTGAATCTGCTCCCCGTCGAAGCTCCCCGGAATCGGCGGTTCCGGCCAGCGCGGATTCCAGTGGTGGCCGTTGGCGACCAGCAACGCGTCGTAGCGGCGGGTTTCGCGCCCGTCCCCATCCCCCGCCCGCTCCCGGCCTTTGCCCTGGCCCTCGCCCATGCCCCGATCCTCGCCCTCGCCCGAGCGCTGCCCGCCCTCCTCGCCGCCTGCGACTGCGCTACCCGCGCCGGAGATCGTGACCTCCCATCCACCGCCCTGCAGCGGGCGGGCGTGCTCGACCGAGGTGTTGAAGGTGATCCGCTCGCGCAGCCCGAAGTGCTCGACGTAGTCGTCGAAGTAGCGCGCGATCTGGTCGTGGCGGGGGAAGTCGGGGTAGTCGGGAGGCATCGGATAGTCGGCGTACTCCATCCGCTCGCGCGAGGTGTTGATGTGCAGCGTGGAGTACGACGAGGACATCCCGTTGCGGTTGCCGAACACCCAGTTGCCGCCGACCTTGTCGGAGCTCTCGAAGCAGTCGAAGGGGATGCCTCGATCGGCGAGCGCCTTCGCGGCGGTGATTCCGGAGGAGCCCGCGCCGATGATGCAGGCACGGGGGAGAGCGTCGGTTGCGCTCATGCCTACGGCCAGTCGAGCTGCTCGGCCAGCTCGACTGGCCCCAGCTCGATCAGCGCGCTTCGCTCCACCGGCTTGTACTCGCCGTCCCGGAGCGCAAACCAGTGCACCGCGCGCTTTTTGTGATCGATGATCAACACCTCGTCGACGTCGTGGGCAGCGTAGAAGTCGAACTTCTTCCACGACTCATCACCCGGCGAGACCACCTCGATAACGAGCGCGGCAGTGCTCTGATAGACGCCACGAGGCAGCGCGCGGTGCAGGCCGCCGTCGGGCACCCGAAAGTTGCTTTTGCCCTGCCGCCCTAGCCCGAACTCGTTCATGAGCGGTACGAGACCGGCGCGGCGCGCCAACGGGTCGAGCATTACCGCGAGTTGCTGAAGGATGTACTGGTGTTCGCCGGTGGGGATTGGGTTCATGTGCAGCACACCATCCCACACCTCATCCCAATGGTCGAGATCGTGCCGTTCGCGATACTCGCGCAGTTCCTGAAGCTCGACGGGCTCGGGATCGCGGACGAACGTTGCCATTGCGTAAAGCGTAGCGGCGACGTTACCGGTGTGCTCGTAAGCCGGGACTCACGGCAGCCGTGCGGCCGCGAGCAGCCTTACTCGACGCTGACCCCGCCGCTGACGTGCGAGGGCGGGCCCTCGGGCCCCTCGTCGGCGTCGGCGCTGCCCGGAAGGGCGCCGTCCTCGGGGAGCCCACCGGCCGCGCCGTTGCGCTTACCCGCCAGGTAGCGGTCCACCATGCGGGCGCACTGGCGACCCTCGTTGATCGCCCACACGATCAGCGACTGCCCGCGGCGCGCGTCGCCCGCCGCGAAGACGCCCTCCGCCGAGGTGGTGTAGGGGGTGATGGCCTTCACGTTGCCGCGCGGGTCCTTCTCGACGCCGAGCTGATCGAGCAGCTCCTGTTCGGGGTGCAGGAAGCCCATCGCGAGCAGCACCAGCTGGGCGGGCAGCTCGCGCTCCGTCCCCTCCACCGGCGCAAACGGCGGCGCGGGCTCGGCATGGGCGACGTGCAGAGCGGCCACGCCCCCGTCGGCGTCGCCGCTGAAGCGCATGGTGGTCACCGCGTAATCCTGCTCGCCCACCCCCTCCTCGCGCGCCTCCTCCATCGCGTAGGAGAGACGGTACTTCAGCGGCCACTGCGGCCACGGCGTGCGGTCGTCGGGGCGGTGCGCGGGGGGCTCGGGGAGGAGCTCCAGCTGCACAATCGATACGGCGCCCTCGCGCAGCGCGTTGCCGACGCAGTCGGCGCCGGTGTCGCCGCCGCCGATCACCACCACGTGCTTGCCGGCGGCGGTGATCGCGTCGCCCGCGGGCGCGCCGCCGGGCGAGTGAGGCGCAGCGCCGTCGGACGAAGTGGCAGTGCCCAGGGCGCCATCGGGCGAGGGCAGCACAGCACCATCGGGCGATGCCGCCCCGGTGGCCGCCAGCTGGTGGGCCACCCAGCGGTTGCGCTGGTAGAGATAGTCCATCGCGAAGTGCACCCCCCGCAGCTCGCGACCCGGGACGGGCAGGTCGCGGGGGACACGCGAGCCGGTGGCGAGCACCACCGCGTCGAAGCTTGCCCGCAGCTCCCCCACGGTGAGGTCGCGCCCGACGTCCACGCCGCAGCGCAGCTCCACGCCCTCTGCGATGAGCTGTTGCACGCGGCGCTCGACCACGTGCTTCTCGATCTTGAAGTCGGGCACCCCGAAGCGCACCAAACCGCCGGCGGCCTCGTCGCGCTCGAGGAGCGTCACGTCGTGCCCCGCGCGGCGCAGCTGCTGGGCTGCCGCCATGCCGGCGGGGCCGCTGCCGACGACGGCGACGCGCTGGCCGGTGAGACGCCGCGGCGAGGGCGGCTCGGGCTTGATCCAGCCCTCCGCAAACGCGCGCTCGACGATGGCGTGCTCGATCTGTTTGATCGTCACCGCGTCCCCCTCGCGGATCTCCAGCACGCACGCCGCCTCGCATGGGGCGGGGCACAGGCGACCGGTGAAGTCGGGGAAGTTGTTGGTGGCGTGCAGTTGGGCGATCGCCTCGCGCCAGCGGTCGCGGTAGACGAGGTCGTTCCAGTCGGGGATCAGGTTGCCCAACGGGCAACCGTTGTGACAGAAGGGCACCCCGCAGTCCATGCAGCGGGCGCCCTGCTCGCGCAGCTCCCCCTCGGGGCGCACCACGATGAACTCGCCGTAGTCGCGCGCGCGCTCGTGCGCGTCGCGGTAGGGCACGCCGCGACGCTCGATCTGCAGGAAGCCGCCGAGCTTGCCCATCAGCTTGCAGCCGACCCAGCCGCGATTGGGTGTAGAGGTCCGACCGCCACGCGGCCGCGACTCCTCGCAGCCGACCCAGCCGCCATCGGGTGTGCAGGACCGACCGCCACGCGGCCGCGACTCCTCGACATGGGGGTTGCGGGTCCGCCCATCAGGCCGCCGCCACTCCCTCGGCCTGCTCCTCTTCCTCGGCCAGCTCCGCCAATACCCGCTTGTAGTCGCGAGGCATCACCTTCACGAACGCCCCCCGTGCCAGCAGCTCCTCCCATTCGCCCAGTACGCGCCGTGCCACCGGGGAATCGGTGCGCTGCTCGTGCTCGGCGATCATCGCGCGCAGCTCGATCGCGTCGGTGGAGGTAAGCGCCTCGAAGTCGACCATGCCCATGTTGCAGCGCTTGAAGAAGGCGCCCTGCTCGTCGAGGACGTAGGCGATCCCGCCGCTCATGCCGGCCGCGAAGTTGCGCCCCGTGGGGCCCAACACCACCACGCGGCCGCCGGTCATGTACTCGCAGCCGTGGTCGCCCACACCCTCCACCACCGTCCACGCGCCGGAGTTGCGCACGGCGAAACGCTCCCCCGCCAGCCCGCGGAAGAAGGCCCTGCCGGAGGTGGCCCCGTAGAGCACGGTGTTGCCGACGATCACATTGCGCTCGGCTGCGAACTCCCCATTCATACCCTCGCGCGGACGCACCGCCACCACCCCGCCGGAGAGGCCCTTGCCCGCGTAATCGTTGGCGTCACCGTGCAGTGTGAACGTCACTCCAGGCGCCAGCCAGCCGCCGAAACTCTGGCCGGCCGAGCCGTCGAAGTCGACCACGATCGAGTCGGCCGTGAGCCCTTCCGCGCCATGCGCGCGCGCGATGTGGCTGGAGAGGATGCCTCCCACGCAGCGGTTGACGTTGCGGATCGGCAGCTGCACGGAGACCCGCTCGCCGCGTTCGATCGCCGGCCCGGCGCGCTCCACGAGCTTCCAGTCGAGCGCGTCCTCCAGCACCGGCGGGGGCGGCTGTACGCGCCGGCGCGGTGATGGGTGGGCGGGGTTCTCGTCCTCCAGCTCGACGTGGGTGAGGATGTGGGTGAGGTCCACGCCACGCGCCTTCCAGTGCTCGATCGCGGGGCGGGCCTCAAGTAGGTCCACGCGGCCGATCGCCTCATCGAGCGAGCGCAGCCCCAGCGCGGCCAGCAGCTCGCGCACTTCCTCGGCGACGTAGAAGAAGAAGTTGACCACCTGCTCGGGCGTCCCCTGGAAGCGCTTGCGCAGCTCGGGGTCCTGGGTGGCGATCCCCACCGGGCAGGTGTTGAGGTGACAGGCGCGCATCATGATGCAGCCGGTGGCGATCAGCGGCGCCGTGGAGAAGCCCATCTCATCGGCGCCCAGCAGCGCCGCGATCAGCACGTCGCGGCCGGTCTTCAGCTGCCCATCGGTCTGCACCACGATCCGCGAGCGCAACTCGTTGAGCAGCAGCGTCTGCTGGGTCTCGGCCAGGCCGATCTCCCACGGCACGCCCGCCGCCTGGATCGAGGAGAGCGGGGAGGCGCCGGTGCCGCCGTCGTGGCCGGCGATCAGCACGCGGTCGGCGTTGGCCTTGGAGACGCCCGCCGCCACCGTGCCCACTCCCACCTCGGAGACCAGCTTCACCGACACCTGCGCCTGGGGGTTGGAGCAGCGCAGGTCGTAGATCAGCTGCTTGAGATCCTCGATCGAGTAGATGTCGTGGTGGGGCGGGGGCGAAATCAGGCCGACGCCGGGGGTGGTGTGGCGGATCGAGCCGATGTACTTGTCCACCTTGTGGCCCGGCAGCTGGCCGCCCTCGCCGGGCTTGGCGCCCTGCGCCATCTTGATCTGCAGCTCGTCGGCGTTGACGAGGTAGTTGATCGTCACCCCGAAGCGCCCCGAAGCCACCTGCTTGATCGCCGAGCGCCGCCGGTCGCCGTTGGGGTCGGGCAGGAAGCGCACCGGGTCCTCGCCACCCTCGCCGGTGTTGGAGCGCCCGCCGAGACGGTTCATCGCGATCGCCAGCGTCTCATGCGCCTCGCGCGAGATCGACCCGAGGCTCATCGCCCCGGTGCAGAAGCGCCTGACGATCTCCTTCGCGGGCTCGACCTCTTCGAGGGGAATACCTCCCCCTCCTCCCCCACTCAATCCCCGGCCGGCCGCCCCCGGCGATGATCCCTGCTCCCCAGCCCCCTGCCCGCCCGCGCGCGAAGCGCCGTCTCCGGCGTGAGCCTCCGCTTCGCTGCGCAGCTTCAGCAGGCCCCGCAGCGTGGCGCGCCGGGCGGCGTCCTCGTTGACCGCGCGCGCGTACTCGCGGTACTTTTCGTATGCCGGGCTCTCCCGCACCGACTCGTGCGCCTGCGCGTTGCCGGCGAGCGCGGCGCGCACCTGGCTGTCATCGCCGGCGCGCACGGCATGCTGCACGAGCGCGATCGTCTCCGGGTTCCAGATGTGGTGCTCGCCGTCGCGCCGCCATGCATACACCCCACCCACCGGCAACAGGTCGTCGTGCGGCGGCGGGTAGGCACGCGCATGACGCTCCAGCGCCTCTTGCGCCAGCTCGCCCAGCCCGACGCCGCCGATCCGCGAGGCGGTGCCGGTGAAGTGGCGGTCGACTAGCTCGCGGGAGAGGCCCACCGCCTCAAAGATCTGCGCGCTGCGGTAGGACTGGATCGTGGAGATACCCATCTTTGAGATCGTCTTCAACAGTCCTTTGCCGATCGCCTTGACCACGTTCTGCGAGGCTTCCTCGGAGGTGAGCGTGCTCGCGGCCGACCCGTTGGCCGGGCGCTCGATCAACCCGCGGTAGGCCAGCTCGTCGAGCGTCTCCAGCATCAGATAAGGATTGATGGCGCTCACGCCGTAGCCAATCAGCGTGGCGAAATGGTGAACCTCGCGGGGCTCGCCCGACTCCAGCACGATCCCGGCGCGCAGTCGCGTGCCCTCGCGCACGAGATGGTGGTGTACGGTGGAGACCGCCAGCAGCGAGGGGATCGGCGCGCGCAGCGGCCCCAGCGAGCGGTCGGAGAGGATCAGGATGTTGACGCCCTCGGCGATCGCCTCCCGCGAGTGCGCGCAGAGGCGCTCGAGCGCCCGCTCCATGCCCGCCGCGCCCTCGGCGATCGGCCACGTGATGTCGAGCGTGCGCGCGGAGAACTCGTCGTGAGCTACGTGGCGCAGGGTCTCAAGCTCGCGGTTGAGCAGGATCGGTTGGCGCAAAATCAGCTTGTGGGCGTGCTCGGGAGTCTCGTCGAACAGGTTGCGCTCGGTGCCCAGGCTGGTCGCGAGGCTCATCACGATTTCCTCGCGGATCGGGTCGATCGGCGGGTTGGTGACCTGCGCGAACAGCTGCTTGAAGTAGGAGAACAGCGGCGGCGCCTGGTCGGAGAGCACCGCGAGGGAGATGTCGTTGCCCATCGACCCGACCGGCTCCGCCCCATCGCGGGCCATCGGCGTGAGCAGCACCCGTAAATCCTCCTGGGAGTAGCCGAACGCGCGCTGGCGGGCGTGCAGCGGCTGGTCGGAGATCGTCACCGCCTCCGAGGGAGGGAGATCGTCGAAGTGCACCGAGTTGCGCACAAACCACTCGCCGTAAGGCCGGCGGGTGGAGATTTCGTGCTTGACCTCGCCATCCTCGACGATGCGGCCCCGCTCGAGGTCAACGAGGAACAGCTTGCCGGGCTGCAGGCGCCCGAGGCGCTTAACGCGCTCGGGCGGGATGTCGAGCAGGCCGATCTCGGAGCCCAGCACGACGAGGCCGTCGACGGTCTCCACCCAGCGCCCCGGCCGCAGACCGTTGCGGTCGAGCGTGGCGCCAATCACGCGCCCGTCGGTGAACGCCACCGAGGCCGGCCCGTCCCAGGGCTCCATCAGGCAGGAGTGGAAGGCGTAGAAACTCTTCAGCTCCTGCGGTAGATCCTCGCGTTCGCGGTAGGCCTCGGGGATCATCATCATCACCGCGTGCGGCAGCGAGCGCCCGGCGAGCATCAGTAGCTCGAGCACGCGGTCGAAGGTCGCCGAGTCCGAATCGCCGGCCTTGACGACCGGCAGGATCTTGTGCAGGTCCTCCCCGAACAGCTCGCTCTGCAGCTCCGACTCGCGGGCGCGCATCCAGCTGACGTTGCCCATCACCGTGTTGATCTCGCCGTTGTGGCAGATCACGCGGTAGGGGTGCGCCAGCTCCCAGCTGGGGAAGGTGTTGGTGGAGAAGCGCGAGTGCACCAACGCCATCGCGCTCTTGGCGCGCGGATCACGCAGGTCTGGGTAGAAGCCGGCAAGCTGGTTGGAGATCAGCATGCCCTTGTAGTTGATTGTGCGCGAGGAGCTCGACGTCACGTACAGGCCGTCTTCGCCGGCGAGCTCGCAGACGCGCCGGATCACGTACAGCTTGCGCTCGAAGGCGTCTTGGTCGAAATCCCGATCGAGCTGGCCGCCCTCCCCCTCGGCGGGCTCCCCACCAGCCGACAACCCTACAGCGCGAGGCGCCTCGGACCCTGTCGTGGAGGCCAACGGGGGTGTGGCGGCCGGCAGATCGCCCGCCCCCACGAACAGCTGCCAGATCGCCGGACAACAGGCGCCGGCCGTACGGCCCATGTGAGCGGTGTCAACCGGCACCTCGCGCCAGCCGAGCACGCGCTGCCCCTCGGCTTGAGTGGTGCGCTCCAGCAGCTCGCGCAAGCGCTCACGCTCGTCCTCCTCGACCGGCAGGAAGCACATCAGCACCCCGTAGCGGCCAAGCGGGGGAAGGTCGAAGCCGACCACGGCCCGCAGCAGTTCGTCGGGCATCTGCATGAGAATCCCCGCGCCATCGCCCGTGGTGGGGTCGGCACCAGAGGCGCCGCGGTGCTCGAGGTTCTCCAGGGCCTCGATCGCCTGCGCGATCACCTCGTGGGAGGGCACGTTGTCCAGGCGCGCCACCATGCCCACCCCGCAGGCGTCGTGCTCGAAGCGGGGGTCGTAGAGGCCAACGGCCTTGGGGGGCTGCTTGGTGTGCGAAGTCATGAAAGTGCTCCTGGGAGGGCCGTGCCTCCCGCACGGACGGGCCTCTGCCCGCGCAGGCGGTGAGGGCACCTGAGGCGGAGGCTGAAGCGTAGCAGTGGATCGCGGGTCCGTTGAGGATGGGGAGGCTCTCAAACCAGCCGTGCGTCCAGCCCCCAAACGTCCGCCCGCCCGCTTGCGTATCCTCATCAACAACAGCGTCCATCGACGACTTCAAGCGCGGCGTGGGGCCGCGGCGGAGAGCTACTCGATGTGTGAAAACCGCGCCGGCAGGGCACCATCACCCAAGACAACGATCCGCGCCCGCGCCACACTGGGAGACGCAAACACACGATGACCCCGGATATGCAGATCGCCCTCCCAGCCCGTGCGGAGAACATTGCGATCGTACGCCATGCCTTCGGGGCGCTGGAGGACGCGTATGCGCTCGATGCCCAAACCCTTTCGGACATCCGCCTGGCCGTGACGGAGGCGTGCACGAATGTGGTCGTCCACGCCTACCCGGACGGCACGGAGGGACCGATGGAGGTGTTTGCGTCGCTGCTCGGCGACGAGCTGACGGTGGTGGTGAGAGACGAGGGCGCCGGCATCGGCCCACGGCCGGACAGCCCCGGACTCGGACTCGGACTACCGCTGATCGCCTCGCTCACCGAGAGCGTGCAGTTGGGCCGCGATGAGCAGGAGCGCACCGAGGTGCGCATGACGTTCTCCCTCACCCGGCCCCCCCACTATCGCGAGGACCTGCCCTCCGCGGCCATCTTCGGCGCGGCCGACGCCCCGGGGGCCCGGTGAGCGAGGAGCTGTACAGCCCCGAACACGTCCCGCGCGACGGCGTGCAACTGGAGCGCGAGGAGCCGCCGTATGTCCCGCACGACGGCGCGCAACTGGAGCGCGAGGAGCCGCCGTATGAGAGCTCGGCCTCGTTGCGCCTGGCCAAGGGCCCACTGGTGGGGCCGGTGCTGTGCAGGGTGGTGTCGATCGTGCTCGCGCGGGCCAACTGCCCGATGGATCGCCTGGACGACGTGATGCTGATCTGCGACGCGCTCAGCGCCCACGCCCCCGCACACACCATCGACGGTCATCTCGCCTTTGCGGTGAGCGCGCGGGGCAGACAGTTCGAGTTGCGCGTCGGCGAGCTCGCCGAGCAGGCCGCGGGCAGACTGGTGCTAGAAGCGACGTTGCCGGGGGTGGGCAGCGTGCTGGAGCGCATGACCGACGATCTGAGCATCGAGCCCGGCCCGGACGGTGTTGGCGAGGAGCTCGTTCTAGGGCTGTTGTTTTAGCGACGCTGGGCTGCTTCGTGCTGCGACGCTGGAGCCATTGTTCTTAGCGACGCTGGGCTGCTTCGTGCTGCGACGCTGGAGCCATTGTTCTTAGCGACGCTGGGCTGCTTCGTGCTGCGACGCTGGAGCCATTGTTCTTAGCGACGCTGGGCTGGTTGCTCTGGAGCCATTGTTCTTAGCGACGCTGGGGCTGCTTCGTGCTGCTCTGAGGCTGCTTTTTCGTCTTGCTTTTCGCCGGGGCCTTGGCGCGCTTGGGGGCAGGCGCTCCGTTGACGTCGAGCACCTCCGCTTCGCGCGAGCGACGGGCGCGCACCTGTTCGATGCTGGCCTCCAGCGCGCTCATCAGGTCGGGAGCTTCGAGCGGCTGGTCGCGCGCGGGCGGCTCGAGCACCACCTGCTCGCCGCTGGCCTTGCGGTCGATCAGATCGAGCAGCGCCTCGCGGTAGGTGTCGCGGTAGTTGGCCGCGTCGAACTGCCGGGCGATCGAATCCACCAGCCGGTGGGCGATCTCCAGCTCGTTGTCGCTGAGCTCCACGTGGTCTTCATGGAGCTCGTGCAGTTCGGCGGTGGGCACCACTTCGTCGCCGAAGTTCATCGTGGTCATCACCAGCGCGTCCTCACGCGGGTGGATCGCGACCAACTGCTGACGAGAGCGCAGCACCACGCGTCCGATCGCGACCTTGTCGGTGTCGCGCATCGCCTGCAGCAGCAGCCGGTAGGAGCGGGCGCCCCCGCGATTGGGCACGAGGTAGTAGGGGCGATCGAACAGGATCGGGTCGATTTCGTCCATCTGCACGAAATCCTCGATCTCGATCGTGCGCGTGAACGCCGGTTCGAGCGAGGCGAACTCCTCGGCCTCGATCACCACATGGCGGCCCGGGGCTATCTCATAGCCTTTGACGATCTCGCTGAAGGGGACCTCCTCCTCCTCGGCGGCGCAGAAGCGCTTTTGTACGATGCGCGCGTGATCGGTGGCGTGCAGCTGGTGGAAGCGCACGCTGCGCTCGCTCACGGCGGTGTACAGCTTGACCGGCACGCTCACCAGGCCGAAGGTCAGCGTTCCTTTCCACATCGAACGGGCCATCCCCACAGTGTTACCACTGAGCGGCGGATGTCAAGCGCCGTACGCAATCCTGCGGCATGGGGTCCTCGGGCGTCACGCGCTGGCAGCCACGTGCTGGCAGCCACGTACTGGCAGCCGTGCCAGGAATGAGCAATGCTTTTTAAGCCCCCAACCCTTTACAAAATGAAGGGTTGGGGCCCCAAAACAAAGCATCCAACCATGCCCACTCGCTTCACAAAGTGAAGGGTTTAGGTCCCAAAACTGCGCCCCATCCGCGTGCTAGTCGCTTTACAAAATGAAGGGTTGGGGCCCCAAACAAAACAAAAAACAAAGCACCCAACAGTGCCGACGCTTCACAAAATGAAGGGTTGGGGGCTGAAAAGTAATGCACGACCCCACGCCATCGATCCCGTCCACTTGCGGGTGCCGCTGTCTACGACCCGTCCACTCCGGCGCACATACCTACGTGCCGTCGGCTCCGGCGCGCATACGCATGAGCGCTTGGCGGATGAGGCGGGAGACCTGCATCTGCGAGACGCCGATACGCTCGCCGATCTCGGCCTGCGTGAGATCCTCGGCGAAGCGCAGCTGCAACACGAGGCGCTCGCGTGGGGTGATGCGCGCCAACAGCGGCTCGAGGATGGCGTGCTCCTCGGCGCGCAGGAAACCGCTCTCCTCCACGCCGAGCGTGTCGGCGATGCTCTCCCCCGCCTCCTCCCCCCCGATCGCCGCACGCGGCGCATCGAGCGAGGTGGCGCGGTACGCGGCGGCGGCCTCCAGCGCGTCCAGCACCTGCTCCTCGGAGGCCTCGACGGCACGTGCGATCTCGCTCACCGAGGGCGAGCGGCGCTTTCCAACAGAGAGGCGCGTGACCACACGATCGACGCGCAACGCCAGCTCCTGCAGGTCGCGGGGGACACGCACCGACCACGTGCGGTCGCGGAAGTGGCGCTTGAGCTCCCCCAGGATGGTGGGTACGGCGTAGCTGGAGAAGACCACCTCGCGCTCCACGTCGAAGCGGTCGATCGCCTTGATGAGGCCCAGCGACCCCACCTGCACGAGATCCTCCAGCGGCTCCTCGCCGTGCTGATAGCGGCGGGCGAGGCGACGGACGAGCGGGAGGTAGCGTTCGATCAGTAAGTCGCGCGCATGCCCGTCGCCGTGTTGGCGCACCCGCGCAAACAGCTCGGCGTCGGAGGCGCTGGCGCGCGTACCATCGGCGGCTGCGAGTTGGTCGACCGCCAATCCCTGACCGCGCACGGAGGGTGTCGGCCTCATTCCACGAGCATAGCCACGCGCACGGAGCGGTTAAGCCAGCAGCGAGCCACCACGCCCTCCCCCCCGGCGACGGGGAGGTCCGCCACGGGACGCTCGAGGGTGAGGGCCAGCGCCGGCAGCTCGGGCACGAGCGCGGGCGCCAGCCACTCGATCGGAGGACCGCCCGTTCGCGGCCCGCCCGACCACCGCTTGAAGTCGCAGGATCCGCTCAGCAGCAACCGCTCGCGGGCGCGGGTCATCGCGACGTAGAGAATCCGCTCCTCCTCAGCCCACTCGGCCCGGCGGCGCTCCTCGCGCAACTCCTCGTAGCGCAGGCTTGCCACCGCCGCGGACCCGTCAAGGCGCGCCAGGCGCAGACCGACGCGCTCGCCCTCCACCAGCAGGTCGGGGGGGGTGTCATTGCCGACGCGACCGAGGTCGGCAAGGCACACCACCGGGAACTCCAGACCCTTGGCGGCGTGAATCGTCATCAGGCGCACCGCGTCGGGCTCGGAGCCGGTGGGGGCGTGGGGCTCGGCGCTCTCGGCGTGCGCACGGCGCTGCGCCACGTGGTCGAGAAACCCCCGCAGGTCGCGTCCCTCGGCGGCCTCGAAGCGGCGGGCGAGGCGCAGAAGCTTGTGGATGTTTGCCAGCCGTCGCTCGCCCCAGGGGAGTGTGAGCACATGCCGTTCGTAGCCGCTGAAAGCGCTCGCACGCAGCAGCAGCTCGGCGGCGCTCCGCATCGGCGCCGCGCTCCGCTCAGCGGCGAAATGCTCGGCAAAGCGCCCCAAACGTTCGCGGTCCGGGACGCAGAGGCGCGCGTATAGCTCGCCCCCCGCCCGTGCGATCGTCACCCATGCCCCGGCCTCTTCCGCCCGGGCCTGCAACGCCACCAGCGCGAGGCCATCGCTGGAGAGTCCCACCAAAGGGCAGGCAAGCACGGAGTAGAGCGCGAGCTCGTCCAGGGGGTTCGCAAGCGCCCGCAGCCACGCCAGCAGGTCGCCGACCTGCTGGTGCCCCCAGAAGCTACCGACGGCCGCCAGCGTACGCAGTCCGCACTCCTCCAGCGCCCGCTCATATAGGGGCAGATCGCTCGCGGCGCGTACCAGCACCGCCACATCCCCCGCCGCCTGCCCCGCGGCGAGGAGCTCGGCAACGCGCTGAGCCAGCAGGCGCGCTTCGGCCTGGCGCCAGAGAGGCGCTGCAGGCAGCGCCCCCGCGATCGTGTCGGCGTGGGGCGACTCCGACCAGCCCTGCTTGTCGGTGAGCAGCAACTCGATAACCGGGGCCTCCTCGTGGCCTTCCTCGCGCGCGGCGATCAGCGGCGTGTAGGCATCCCCGAAGCGCTCGCCAAACACGCCGTTGATCGCGGCGATCAGCGGGGGGCGAGCGCGAAAGTTGTGGGCCAACGCGATTACGGCCTCCTCTGCCTGCAGCTTGCGAGCGCGCTCGCGGAAGATCTCCACCTCAGCGTGACGGAAGCCATAGATCGATTGCAGCTCGTCGCCGACCGTGAAGAGGTTGTCGCGCTCCAACAGTTCCAGCAGCGCCAGCTGGCGACGGTTGGTGTCCTGAAACTCGTCCACCATCAACAGCTCGATGCGCTCCGACCACGCGCGGCGCACCCCTTCGTGGCGCCCCAGCAGATCGCGCGCGCGCAGCTCGAGGTCGTCGAAATCGAGTGCCGCGCGCGCTCGCTTGAGCTCGGAATAGCCGCGCCCAAACTCCACCAGGAGCTCCCCCAGCAGCGAACATGTGCGGATCGCCTCGAGCTCCAGCTCGTCGGTGACCGGCTGTCCCTCCGACGGCAGCGGCTGTCCCTCCGACGGCAGCGGCTGTCCCTCCGACGGCAGCGGCTGTCCCTCCGACGGCAGCGGCTCCACCTCGAACAGCGCGGGCTGCGTCTGGGACGGGGCGGGCCGCAAACGCCCCGACGGCGGCAATGCGGGCAGCGCCGGCAGGACGGCTCCGCGGCTGCGCTGCTCGAAGTACACGCCCAGCACCATCCGCTGCACGCGGTCGGCGCCGTAGGCGGCGAGCACCTCGACGGCTGTGGTCTCCCGGCGCTGGTCAGCCAGTAGCGCGGCGAGCGCGCGGCGAAAGGCGAGTTGGCGCAGCCGTCCCGCGCCCGTCTCATCGAGGATCGCGAACTCGGGATCGAGGCCCGCCGTAAGGGCGTGGACGCGCAGCAGTCTTGCGCAGAAGCCGTGGAAGGTGCCGATCGCGGCGCCCTCGGTGTCTCGGGCGGCCTCGCGCTCGCCCAGTTCCAGCAGGCGTGCGCGCACCCGCTCGCGCAGCTCGGCGGCTGCCCGCTCGGTGAAGGTGATCGCCAGGATCCGCCCCGGGGCGAGTCCGTCTTCGCGCACGGCACGCACGAAGCGCTCGACCAGCACCGATGTCTTGCCGCTGCCGGCCCCGGCGGCGAGCAGCAACGGACCACGGCGACGCGCCGCCGCCTGCTCCTGCTCGGCGGTGAGAGTCGGGGCGGCGAGGCTCTCGGCGCCGAGAGCTCTCGTCACGGTTGTTGGCGTATCGAGAGTGGTGGTGACACGAGCCCTCAACGGTCGCACCTGCAGATCGAGGGGTACATGCAGCCGCTGCCCCCGAACCCGCAGGTGGCGGGCCGTGCCTGCAGCTCTCCCGCTCGCGCCTGGGCGGCGGCGGCGCGGGCGGTGGCGATGATCCCATCCACAAGCTCCCGCACCTCCGACGCTGGGCGGGCGTCGCCCCGTACGCACTCCAGCGACACGCCCTCTCCCTCGGCGAGCACACCGCGCGCACGCAGGTCGCGGCCGGAGAACGGCTGGTAGAAGCCGCCCGCGACGGGAACGCCCAACAGCCGCTCCACGGCGCGCATGTAAAGGGCAATTTGGAAGTTGCGCTCGCCGAGCCACCTGTCGGGCGTGGCGGGAGAGCTGCTCTTGTAGTCGTACACCACCGCCTCCCCTCCCGGCGCGAGATCCACGCGGTCGATGAAGCCCCGCACCAGCACCCCTTCACCAAGGTCCAGTGGGGGCAGCCCTCCCGCATGCTCCTCCCTCACCGGCTTCCCGCCGCCGGGGTCGAGCGTGAACCCACCAGACGCGCCGGATGACCCGCCCGGCATCTCGGACCCGCGCTCGGGAAAACCGAACGGCAGCTCCAGATAGGTCGGCTCCAGCTGGCTGGGAGAGCCTTCCTGTGCCAGATCGAGCTGGCCTTCCTCGGCGCGATCACCACATTCCGCCGCGTGCTCCAGGTAGCGCTCCAGGTCGGCCTCCAAACGCCGGCGCACCCCGGGAACGCGCACGGGGACAGTGGAGAGCGGATGCTCCCACTCGTGCTCCCGCAACGCGGCGCGCAGCAGTTCGCGCGCGTGGGGCAGTCGCTCGGCGGTGAGACGGGCCGAGCCGGTGTCCCCACGCAGGCGCTCCAGCGTCTGACGCAGCGCCGCGTGCGCAAGACCCCCGCGCGCCAGCGGCTCAGCCTCGGGCTCCAGATCGCGCGCGCCCAACATGCGCTCCACAAACCACTGCACCGGGCAGCCCGTCCACGATTGCAGGCCCGACGCCGACCACATCCGCTCGCCCAGATCCGCCAGCACGCGTGGATCGCGTAGGGGCCGGATCTCCTCCCGCGGCGCCCCAGACCCCGTGAGGGCAGGCGTATGCGCCCCAGACCCCGTGAGGGCAGGAGGAGGCGCCCCAGACTCGGTGAGCGCAGACGTATGCGCCCCAGACCCCGTGAGGGCAGGCGGAGAGACCTCGCCCAGCGCCCGCCGGGCGCGCGTCTGGTGGAGATCTCCACCGAAGAGGTCGCACACGTCATCCACAAACAGCGAGCGGGCCGTCGGCAGACCATCGTCATCTGCTGTGTGCCAGCTCAACACCAACAGCTCCCACGGGCGCGAGATGGCCGCATACAGCAGGTAGCGCTCGGCCGCCAGCGCGTCCCCCGGCCGTCCCAGCCGCAATCCCGACGCTTCCGCCAACCCGCGGCGCTCCTCCTCGGAAAGGTAGGGCTCTCCGGGCGCGGGAGCGGGAAAGACACCTTCCTGCAGGCCACATAGGAACAGGGCGCGCACTCGGCGCGCGCGCAGAGCGAGCGGATCGAGCACCGCCACCGCCTCGGGCGTCCCCCGGGGGTCCTCTCCCGCGTCCTCCCCCACAGCCAGCTCCAGCCCGCGCAGCAGCGCGATCAACTCGGGTGCATCCGGAGCCAGCGCTGGCGCGGAGCGGGCCAGTTCGCGAATCTCCTCCAGAGCCTTTCCTGCGACCGCCAGCGCGCGCGCCTCCGTCGGCGACCGCGAGGCGTAGCCCAGCCGCTCCAGCTCCGCGGCCGTACGTTCGATCAGCGCCGCGGGACCCCGCCCCGCCGCCTCTTGCAGCTCCTCAAGCACCTCCAGCGGCCAATGCTCGGCCTCCCATAGCGCGCGCGCCCGGGCCGCGGTGTTGACTCCCGCGCGCTGTGCCCGCCACTCCAGATCGTCCACCAGCTCCTGGCTGCCCAGCACCCCTGGCGCACGCAGCCACGCCAGCAGGTCACCCAAGCCGCCATCATCGGTCGTATCGGGGAAGGTTGCTTTCAGCAAGCCGAGCAGCGCGCGACCTGTGGCGGTGCGGGCAAACGACAGCCGCCGCCGCAACGCAATAGGGATCTGGTGGGCGCCAAAGACCTCCTCCAGCAACTCCGCGATCGTCTCCGGAGAGCGATGCGCGACGGCGATTTCCGCGGGCTGTACGCCGCTCTCCAGGAGCGCCTGGATCTCCTCCGCCACCAGTTCCAGCTCGGCCCGTTCCCCGCCTCCCTCCAGCAGCCGCAGCGCCTCGCCCGCCAGCGCCGGCGCCGGGACGTCCAGCTCGAAGATGTGGCGCTCCAGGTGATGCAGCGCCACACGCGCGCCGGGTGCGTAGTGCTCGGCACGGGGCGCCAGCGGAAGATGCTCGGCGGCAAGCGGCAGCAGGCGCTGGAAAGTGTCCCCGCGGCTGGCCAACGCCGCACGGCCGGGCTCATAGGTGAGCGAGACCGTCACCGGCGCCCCAACCACGGCGCCCAGCGTCTCAATCGCGTCGAGTTGCAATCGCGTGAAGTCGTCGAAGCCGTACAGCAGCACCGGCCTGGTGCCCCACCGCGCAGGGGTTCGGCGCAGCTCGTCGAGCGCGCGTGCGGCCTGCCGCTCCGGGCTGACGCGAGCGGGTCGAAGCTTTTCCATGCCACGGCAGTACTGCTCGAACAGCGCCCCCAATTCGCGTGCGTGCGGCGCGTGCGTGGGGTCCGCGGCAACCCATGCATCGAGCGCCCTACCCAGGCGCACAGGCGTCACCCGCTCCACCTCCAGCTCGCCCACCAGCGCCGCCAGGGCACGCACCACGCCCGCGGTGGGTGACTGGCCACCAACGCCTCGCAGCACCCCGGCGAGCGCCCGTTCGCGGGCCAGCCAACCCAACCGGCGCCCGGATGAACCGGCGCGGCGCAGCACCTCGTTCAGCAGGCCGTCGAAGCGCTCCACGCGGATCTCCTCGGCTCGCCCACCCAGAGTCAGCTGCGGACGGTCGAGCTCGTGCCCGCCGAGTTCCTGTCCCTCGAGTTCCTGTCCTTCGAGCTCTTGCACTTCGAGCTCCTGCCCTTCGAGCTCCTGCCGATAGCGCTCCACGTCGGCGCGGGTGGGCACGACCAGCAGTGGCCGCTCTCCCCGCGCGCGGTGGGCACGCAGGGCGTCCATCACCACGCCAGCCTTCCCGGCGTTGGCGGGTCCGGTGATCAGCGTGATCGGCATGGCCGCCCATGGTGGCGCACCCGCCCGACACCACAAACACAGCGACCGCTCAGCCTTCGGCGGCCACGGCCACGACTTCCGCTCCAACCAATCAGCCCTCGGCGGCCACGGCCACGACTTCCGCTCCAACCAATCAGCCTTCGGCGGCCACGGCCACGACTTCCGCTCCAACCAATCAGCCCTCGGCGGCCACGGCCACGACTTCCGCTCCAACCAATCAGCTCTCGGCCACCGCCACCACTGCCTCCGCCTCGACCGCCACCGCATCCCGCTCGGGCGCCTCCGCGCCGGCCTCCCCGGCCACCGTCTCGTGGTCGGGCGGCTTGGCCCCAGCCTTCGCCCAAGCCTCGTTGAACTCCACGCGCCATTTGCCGTCGGGCGTCTGCTGGAGCGCGAGATGGGAGCGGAAGGAGCGCCCGGAGCGCCCCTTGAAGCCGCTGACGGGACGGGCGGTGTAGCCGGTGCGGATCAGCTCGCGGGCGACCGCCAGCGGCAGCGTCTTGCCCGCTTTGGACTTCCAGATCACAAAACCGCAGCCGGGGTCGTTGCGCGCCCAGCAGGAGTAGCCCTTGCGGTTTTCGAGGATCGGGTGCCCGCAGATCGGGCAGGGGCCGAGGTTGGCTTTTGGGATGCGAACGTCCTTGAGCGCCTCGTCCAGCATTTTCACCGTCTCCCCGGCGAAGCCGGCGATGTCCTTCATGAAGTGCTCGCGCGAGTCCTCGCCCCGCTCGATCGCGTCCAGGCGATGCTCCCACCGGCCCGTCAGTTCGGGTGAGGTGAGAGGGTGGCGGCCGAGCAGGCGCACCACGTTGAGACCCTTCTCCGTGGCCACCAGCGAGCGCCCGTCGCGCTCGATGTAGCCGACCGTGATCAGCCGCTCGATGATCGCCGCGCGCGTGGCGGGGGTGCCGATCCCAGACTCCTTCATCGCCTCGCGCAACTCGTCGTCGTCGACCAGCTTGCCGGCGGTCTCCATCGCCCCCAGCAGCGAGGCGTCGGAGTAGCGGCGGGGAGGCTTAGTCTCCTTGGCGAGGCTCTTGATCTCGCGCGTCTGCACCTGCTCACTCTCGATCAGGCGGGGGAGCATCTGGTCGGTGCCCTCGTCTTCGTCGCCGCTGCGCTGCTCGCCGCCGACCACGCCCTGACCATAGACGCCGCGCCAGCCCGGCACGATCAGCAGCTTGCCACGCGTGCGGAACACGTACTTGCCGGCGCGCTCGCCACCGGCGGCGGGGATCGTCGTCTCCACGCGGGTGTTCTCGAACACCGCCTCGGGATGGAAAACGGCGAGGAAGCGGCGCACCGCGAGGTCGTACACGCGGCGGTCGTCATCGGACATGCGATCGACTTTGTGCTCGGTGCGGGTGGGGATGATCGCGTGGTGGTCGGTAACCTTGGCGTCGTTGACCACGCGCCCCAGCGGCAGCACGTCGAGCGAGGTGACGTAGGCGGCGCCGGCCGCGTAATCCTTGTTGGCACCCAACAGCTCGGCGGTGGGCTTGATCTCGGGGATCATGTCTTTGGTGAGGTAGCGCGAGTTGGTGCGCGGATAGGTGAGCGCCTTGTGCTCCTCATACAGCCGCTGGGCGGCCCCCAGCGTGCGCCGTGCGGAGAAGCCGAAGCGGGTGTTGGCGTCGCGCTGCAGCGAGGTGAGGTCGTACAGCATCGGAGCGCGCTCGCGCTGCTCTTTGACGTCGATCTTGGTGATCGTCGCCTGCTTGCCCTCGCACGCCTCGACGATCGCGGTCGCTTCCTCCTCGGTCGCCAGCCGCGGTTTGGCCCCGGCGTGGAAGCGGCCGTTATACACGCGCTCGCCGTTGAGGCCAGCCTCGCCGTCCTGGCCAGACCCCACGTCCTCAACCCCCCCCTCCTCCTCCCCCTCTCCCTCCAGGGGAGGGGCGGCGAAGATCGCGTCCACCAGCCAGTACGGCTCGGGCACGAACGCTTTGATCTCCTCCTCGCGGCGGGTGACGATCGCCAGCGTCGGGGTCTGCACGCGCCCCAGCGACACCGCCCCGTCGAAGGAGGTGCGCAGGCGGATGGTGGCGGCGCGCGTGGCGTTCATGCCCACGATCCAGTCCGACTCCGAGCGCGAGCGGGCGGCCTGCTCGAGCAGCGCCACCTCCGAGGCCGGGCGCAACGAGGCGAACGCCGCTTTCATCGCCGAGTTGGTCATCGAGTTCAGCCACAGTCGCCGCACCGGCAGCGTCGAGCCGGCCTTCTCATAGATGTAGGCGAAGATCAGCTCGCCCTCGCGGCCGGCGTCGCAGGCGTTGATCGCCTCGCCGACGTCCTCGCGCGAGAGCTGGCGGGTGACCACGGACATCTGCTTCTTGGAGCGCTCGTCGCGCACGACCAGCTTGAACTTCTCGGGCACGATCGGCAGGTCCTCGATCCGCCAGCGCTTGTATTTGGCGTCGTATTCGTCGGGTTCGGCGAGCTGCACAAGGTGGCCCACGGCCCACGTCACCACGTACTCCTCGGCCTCCAGCCAACCCTCTTCCTTCTTGAAGGTGCCCGGCAGCACGCGCGCCAGATCGCGCCCGACTGAGGGCTTCTCGGCGATTACGAGAGTCTTCGACATGGGGGCTCAGAGTAGCGGGTGGCTCAATTGGGGTCACAGCGCCCGGTGCCGACCGGCCCGCCAGCCTGTTCCAGCTCGCGCGCCACGGTCGCGTTGGCGACGCCATACCCGCCGGGCGGCCCGCCACCCGTGGTGCCGGCGAAGACGGTGGTGAGCACCTGCCCCGCATCGTCCACCACCGGGCCACCGGAGTTGCCGGGGCGCACCAGGCCGCGCAGCGGCGTGAGCAGGCGCGAAACCGACCCTTCGCCGTACGCGTTCTGGGTAAGCACCTGCTGGGTTGACCCGATACGCCCCGACCGCACGTCAAACGGCCCGTTTTCGGGATAGCCGAGGATCGCCCCGGCGGTGCCGGCGGCTGGGCTGGAAGCAAGGCTCAGGGTGGGCAGGTCAAGTCCGGGCACACGCAACACCGCCAGGTCGTTGGTCGGGTCGAACGCGATCGCCCGCGCCGCCAGCCCCGGCGGGCGGCCTTCGATCTCGACTGTGGTTTCGCTCTCGCCCGCCACCACGTGGGCGTTGGTGAGCACCACTTCGCGCCCTACCACCCACCCCGAGCCCTCGATCGCCAGGCCGCAGGCGGTGCCCAGCACGCGCACCACGCTGCGCGAGGCGGCGCGCACCGCGGGGTCGTGGGCAACCCTGGGCGGGGGCGCGGTGAGCGCCGGCAGCCGGCCGGGCAGCGAGGGGATCGGGTCCAGGCGCGCGAGCGCGTTGAGGATCGGGCCGGAGGGGGGCAGCAGTGTGTTGAGCTCGCCGAGGATCGCCGAGCGCTGAATGTCAGAGCGCAGCTGGGTGGCCGTGGGGATCTGTGCCGCCACGGCGGCGACGATCCACACCACCCCGAGGCCAACGGCGGCGCTGAGCAGCGCGCCCAGCGTGCGGTCCAGCAGTCCCACACCGGGCACCAGCAGCGTGGTGCGACGCAGCCGCCAGCCCACCCCCTCCAGGCCGGTGGCGAGGATCGCCCCCGCCAGCAGCGCCCCGACGAGACCGAACGCCGGCGCATAGGGCGAGGCCGAGCCCTGCGGCAGCAGCAGCGGGCCAAGACGGGTGCCGATGAAGGCGCCGACGGCAAACCCCCCGAAGGACAGCACGCCCACGATGAAGCCCTGGCGCAGGCCGAACAGACCAAGCGTCAGCACGAACAGCAGGATCAGCCAGTCGAGCGTCGTCATTCCCATGTTCTACCTTCTGCGTCGTGGGAATCCGCACCAGAGACCGGCGTTGACCGCCACATCGGTCTCCAATCGCGGTCGGCGAGTGCGGCCGCTGATCGCGCTGGCGGCGGTGGCGTTCGTGGTGGGGGCCATCCTCGGAGCCGCACACTCCTCCCCCTCGCCCGCGCCGGGTGCGGCGGCGCGCTTCGCGGCGGCGTGGGCGAGGGGCGACTACGCCAGCATGTACAGCCAGCTCGCCCCCGCCTCGCAGCGGGCGGTATCGCCGGGCGAATTCGCGCGGCTCTGCAGGGAAGCTTCCATGACCGCCACCGCCGACAGCCAGCGGGTGGTGGGGGCCCCGCGCGGCGGCGCGGGCGGTATCGAGGCGGTGCCGGTGCAAGTGCGCACGCGCCTGTTTGGCACGCTCACGGAGCGCTTCGCGCTGCCGATCGTGGCGGGCCCCCGCGAAGGGGAAGCGCGCGTGCGGTGGTCACCCTCGCTTGCCTTCCCCGGCCTGCGCGAAGGGGAGCTGCTGAGCAGGCGCACCACGCTGCCCCCACGCGCCGCGCTGCTGGCGCGTGACGGCTCGGTGCTGGCGGACGGACCTGCCACCGCGGCGGGGACACGTAGCTCGCCGCTGGGGGCCTCGGCCAGCGCGATCGTTGGCGAAGTGGGGCCGATCCCCACCAGCCGCCTGCAGGCGCTGGAGTCCGAAGGGGTGCCGCCCGACGCGATCGTGGGCGTGAACGGGCTGGAGCTGGCGGCCGACACGCGCCTGCGCGGCACCCCGGGGGGGAACTGCTCGCGGTGCGGAGCGCGGGGTCCACGAGCACCGCGGCGTCGAGTGCGCCAACCACGAGCGGCGGCAGGGTGCTGGCCCGCGCCAGCGCTCACGCCGGGAGCGCGGTCCGCACCACGATCTCCCCGGCGCTGCAAGCCGCGACGGTGACGGCGCTGGGCGGCCAGTATGGCGGAGTGATCGCGATCCAACCCGCCAGCGGCCAGGTGCTGGGGGTGGCGGGGATCGGGCTGGACGCGCTGCAACCGCCGGGGTCCACGTTCAAGATGATCACGGTCAGCGGCGTGCTGGAAGCGGGGATCGCGCGCCCCACCAGTACGTTCCCCTACGCCACCGCCGCCAAGCTGGACGGGGTGTTGTTGCACAACGCCAACGGGGAGGAATGCGGCGGCTCGCTGGTGGAGGCGTTCGCCGTCTCGTGCAACTCCGTGTTCTCTCCGCTGGGCGTGAAGCTGGGCGCGGGGCGGTTGGTGGCGATGGCGGAACGGTATGGCTTCAACCATCCGCCCGGGATCGAAGGCGCCGCGCAGAGCACGATCCCACCCGCCAGCCAGATCCAGGGCGAATTGGCGCTCGGCTCCACCGCGATCGGCCAAGACCAGGTGCAGGCCACCGCGCTGGAGATGGCGACTGTGGCGGCCACGATCGCCGACGGCGGGCGCCGCCCGACCCCCAGTCTGACCCTCTCACCCACCCGCATCCCTCCGACGCGCGTGATCAGCGCCGCCACGGCCCGCACGGTGCGGGGCATGATGCTCGACGTGGTGCGCTTCGGCACCGGCACCTCGGCGGCGATCCCGGGGGTGGAAGTGGCCGGCAAGACCGGCACGGCCGAACTCGGCACCCCCAGCTCCTGTGGAAGCCGCCCCGAACAGAAGTCCACCACAAACGAAGAACATCCATCCCCCGAACATCCCTCAGAAGCCGGCGGCTGCGCGGCCGAACAGAACAACCCGAAGAACACCGACGCATGGTTTGCTGCGTTCGCCCCGGCGCGCCACCCAAAGATCGCGGTCGGGGTGCTGATGGTGCGCGACGGCGCCGGCGGAGCGACCGCGGCGCCGGTCGCGCGGGCGGTGATTGAAGCGGCGCTGCGGGCCGGGACCGGTGGCTGAACTGCCTTGCAGGCGGGAAGTCGAACCGCCATGCGGGAAGTCGAACCGCCAGGCGGGAAGTCGAACCGCCTTGTAGACCGGATGCAGGCCGGAGGTCGATCCGACTTCCCGGGCCGCGGGCTGGGTGCTGTGTTGTATGTACTCTTTTCAGAAGACGTGCGCCATTGCGCACACCTTCTTTTCTAGACGTCCAGTTCCGCGGAGGCCGTCTGCGTGGGGTCGCGCGGATCGACAATCTTAAACGTGAACGGCCGGTTGTCCAGCGATTCGACTTTGATCTTGTAAAGCAGCAGCTCACCCTGCGTGGGCCCGCTGGCGGCAACCGTGTTGAGGGCGGGGATCTGGCTGTTGGCGGGCACGATCCCGCCTCGGTAGGCAAACAGGTTGGCGGGGCCAGGGATGAGCGGGCGGTAGACGTTGCCCTGGGTGTCGGCCACCGTGAAGTCGGTGGCGGTGGGATGCGGGACGGTGCTTTCGTTGTAAACCTGCATAAACACCCCAAACCACTCTTCGCCGGGGTTCAGCCTGCGCTGCGCCGGTGTCAGCCCGAGCAGGTATGAAGAGTCTTCAGTGTTGTAGGGGTTCAGCTGGCGCGAGATCTGCACCTGGTAGATGAGCGGCCCCACATTGAGGTAGGGCGCGTTCTTGCCACCGCCGCCCGCGTAGGTGCCGGTCGTGACCCGCGTGTGCGATTCCCCGCAGGCCCCCAGCGCCAGCGCCGCCAGCACGGCGCACAGGGCGAGGACCCACACCAGCCAAGAACCGCCCTCCCTTCCGGCGGGAGCCCTGAGCAGCGCGTTGCGTGATGGGAGGTGCATGCGACGCGGCAGTTTACCCGCCGGCGACCGTGACGCGCTGGCCGCGCCCCTCGCCGCTCTCGATGATCGAGCGCAGACGGCGCATCGCCTTCATGTTCTTGCGTCGCAACCACCCGCGCGCCCCCAAGGACTCCATCAGACGGTCGGAGATCGTGGAGGGCTGGGTCTCCAGCGTGAACCGCACGCGCGTAGTGTTGCCGGCGCCCGGCGCCAGCTCGTAGACCCCAAGGGTGCGGATGCGGTTGGTCTTGCCGCCACGGCCCACCTCGACGATGCGGTGCGGAGCCTCCACCTCCACGAAGGTCACATCGCCCCAGCTGAAGCGGTTGCCGGGGGCCGCCACCCGAAAGCGCGCTCCCGCCCCCCGGCCGACGGAGTTCTCGCGCGTGAGATGCCAGTCGCGTAGGTAGTGGTCGGTGAACTCGGGGTGGTTGGCGATGTCCTGCAGGTAGTCAAACACCCGCTCGCGGGGGGCGTCGATCAAGATCGAGACGGTCAGGGGATCCATCGCGCCCGGCAGTTTATAGGCCCGATCCGGACGGGACGAAAGCTACGCCGCGCGGGCCATCAGGCGCACGCGGTTGCCGTGCGGCGAGTGGCGCACCGTCTCGGTGGCCGCCGGATATCCGCGACGCAGCGGCCGGCACAGCTCGCATACGACGCCCCCGCCGCACTCCTCGAAGAGGTGCACGCGCTCGCCAACCAGCGGGGTGCGCCCGCAGTCGGCGCAGCGGTTGCGGTCAGCTGTCAGCACGCCCACCCCGCGGCGCAACAAAACGCGCTCGAACTGCTCGATGTCGGTGACGGTGGCGGCGGCCATGCCACGAGATTCGCCACACGCCGGCCATCTCCTGCCGCCCCCCGTTTGGAGGCGCTGGCGGCAGGGTAGAAAGACCCAGCTGCCCCAAATCCCCACCCGCTCTCAACCAGCAGACCTCAGGCTCTTCGACGAGTCTCCAGAAAATTACAAGCCTTTTAGACCCCAGCGGGGAAAGTGCGGTTATGATTCCTCCCAGGGTCTGCCGGCAGACGAGCGCCGGGACGTATCCCAACAGGAGAAGAGGAGCTGTGAGATGGTGGAGTCACTGACCTCGGGCACGATGGCGGGAGCGGGATCCTTTCGTTGTCAGCGCTGCGGCTATGTACTTACCCTGGCCGCCTCCGACATGTTGCGCGACTGCCCCGGCTGCGGAGGCGCTCACTTTGTGCGGGCCTCGCTATTCAGCGTGGGGCGCCTGGCGCAGAGCGGTGCGCCAGACCTCGCCGCGGGAACGGCAGCCCATCACTCCGGCGAAGTCGACAGCGAGCTCGCTTGGTTGGCCCAGGCGAAGGAGCAGATCGAGCATCCTGGCGAGTATCTGGCCTACGAGGAGGATGGCGACACCATGTTGGTGGCGCTAACCCAGGAGTGGACGCGGGTGGGACGCAGCCTGGCGGCAGACGTGCGCTTCGACGACCCCACCGTTTCCCGCCGGCACGCCCTGCTGGTACGCCAGCCCGACGGCGTGAGGGTGCTCGACGATCGCAGCCTCAACGGCGTGTTCGTCAACGGCGAGCGGATCGAGTGGCGGATGCTCCAAGACGGCGATCAGATCGTGGTGGGGCGCTACCGACTGTGCTTCCTAAGCGTGCCCGCGGAGCCCGCCGACCGAGGGCCGGCGGGCGAAGGCGAGCCCATCGCACGCCGATCGACGATCAGCGGCATCGCCTGACCGGGCTCCCTTGACAAATGTAACTTGCCCTTGACAACGGCAGCCCCGCGGGTCTACTCTCTGAGGGAGAGAGTAGGAGAGGGAAACCCACAGTCCGGGATTCAGCGCCTGGAAAACGCGGCCCGCGATCGCTCTACCGGTCGGCCCGCGCTGCTCCACCCGCTCCTTCGCCGGGCAGGGAGGGAGGAGAGATGTTGCACAGCAGCCACTCCGGCGCCCGGCAACAACCTGGCGGCTCCAGCCTCTGCGCCACGCGCCAAGCCCGCGACCCTCGGGTGCGCATACTCGACGCGATGATCGCCACCGCCTCCTACCGCGGCTACGACCGCACCACAGTGGAGCGGGTGCTGCAGACGGCAAAGGTGGCGTCGGCGGTGTTCGACGAGCATTTCGCGGACAAGGAAGAGTGCTTCCTGGAGGCGCTCGATGCCCTGATCGCTCGAATCGAGTGCGGGGTGCGCGAGCGCGTGGAGCGCACCACGCCGTGGCCCGAGCGGGTCCGCGAGGGCCTCGACGCCCTGCTGAGCGCGCTCGCGGAGGACCCGGACGGCGCGCGCGTGGTGCTGGTCGAGAGCCTCTGCGCGTGTCCCGCCGCCGGCGAGCGCCACCATGCGCTGTTGCGACTCTTCCCGCCGCTGCTGGAGGAGGGTCGCTTCCACTGTGCCAACCCCGACCTCCTGCCCCCCTACACCTCAGAGGCGATGGTGGGCGGGATCGCCTCGATTCTGCACCGTCGGGCACTGGAGGACCGCACCGGGGAACTGCCGCGCCTGCGCGGCGACCTCGCCTACTTCGCGATGCTCCCCTATCTCGGCCACCATCGCGCGATCGTGGCGGCGTTTGCGAAGGAGCCGGCCCCGCAGCGCGGCTGAGCTCCCTCCGCACGGCCCGTTGGATGGACTGTGCGGACTACTGGAAGTTGCTGGCGCCAGAGGACTCTCCGCTATGAGCGCTTAAAATTTCGAAGCCTCAAACCTTGACATTCAGTAGGATGGACTTATTGTATCCTTGTACGTGGGATCCGGCGGAGCCCTTGGAAAGTTCGCCGCGCGAATCCCTACTGTAGCGTATTGTCTGCAACCATGGTGCCATGTCGGAGGCTGCCGCCGAGAGCGCAAACACGCACCGAGACCCACCCACGCTCCTGCTGTTGCAGGTCGGGATGGCCGAGCGGCTGCGCGCGGTCCTGCAGCAGCAGCTCGAGGCCGAGTTCAATGCGCTACAAGACAAAGGACCTATCCAGCGTCATGCGATAGACAGCCGGGTAACGGAGCTGCGCGAACTCATCGACGACATCGAACGGCTGCCTGCATATCCGCAGAGCGAAGCGCCGGCGCCGCCCGGCGCGGCCCTCACCCCGCGTGAGACCGAGGTCCTGGACCATCTGCGCCTAGGCCGGTCGAACGCAGAGATCGCCGCTGCGCTATGCATCAGCGTCGAGACAGCGCGCACGCACGCCGCCCGCGTGCTTCGCAAGCTCGGAGTTCGCAGCAAGTGGCAGCTGGTATCCGCCCAACCGAGAGTCCACATCCAGCCGGCCGCCCGCTCTCCCTCGTCCCACGGCGAGCGCGGGTCCCACCATTCCGAAGATCACCCTTTGTAGTATAGACAGGCTTATCGTAGGCTCGTACAGTCGCGGTATCTGCAATCGATCACAACGGGGAGCGGCGATGACTTGCACGCGGTGGTCGCGGATCTTGGGCTTAGCGTGCTGCATCGCGAGCGCAGCGTACGCCCCGACCGGCGCGTTCGCCCGTGGGGCCGGTCCATCGAGCGGAGCCGGCGACAACGGCGCAGCTTTGCTGGAAAGCCCGTTGGTCGTGCCCGGAGCGCCGTCGTTGTTGGGCGGCGAATCGGCGAGCGATGCCAGCGAAGCGCTGCGTTTGAGCCCGGATGCGGTCGTGGCGCGTGAAGAATCGCAGACAAAGTGGGAGGGGTTGGGTGCCGCGGAAGCGGCGAAGCTCGCCGCGCATGTGTTTCCCGAAGTGATCTCGCGTCCTGATGGTGGTCTGCCGGCGTTGCCAGAGGGGGCGAGCGTGACGGGATATCCGAGTGAGGCGGCGGCGCAGGTGGAGTTGTCTGGGGGTGAGCGTGGGGTGGTGGATTCGCCGGTTCCGATCGCTGTGGAAGTGTCTCCGGGTCGGCTGGTGCCGATCGATCTGGGTTTGGTGGAAGGTGGCGGTGGGTTTGAACCGGAGACGCCGGCGGTTGGGGTGCGGGTGCCGAAGCAGTTGCGGGATGGGGTTGGCTTGGGGGCGACGGGTGTGTCGTTGACGCCGGTGGATAAGTCGGGTGTGTCGGTGGGTGGCTCTGAAGGGCAGGTGGATGGGTCGGTGGTCTTTTATGGTGGGGTGGGGGTGGGCAGCGACGTCGATATAGCCGTGAAGCCCAGTTCGCTGGGTTTTGGTGAGGAGGCGTTTCTGCGTAGTGTCCGTTCGCCGGAGGAATTGTTCTTTAGGGTTGGGTTGCCGCAGGGGGCGGGCCTTGTGCAGCTGGGGGGTTCTGGCGTGGTGCAGGTGGTTGCCGATGGTGTGACGATCGCGTCGGTGTTGGCGCCGAAAGCGTGGGATGCTGCTGGCGTGGTGGTGCCGGTGTCGATGAGTGTCTCGGGCGATGTGTTGAGGTTGTCGGTGGATGTTCGGGAAGGGGTGAATACGTATCCGATCGAGGTCGATCCGACGGTGGTGGACGATCAGTTGACTGAAGGTTGGTCTCCGTTGTGGCGTGCTGATAATTGGCGTGAGGAATCGTCCTCTCCGAGCGTATTTGAATTCAGTGAATCAGATTCGACGGAATCCTTGGCCGATCACGATCATGGTAAGGCGTATGCCCGGGGGGAATGGGGCGCGATGTCGTATGAAACGCAGGGGGAATCCCATATCTACGAGATCGCGACCGAGACCGCGGCGTCGAACTCGGGCTCGAATATAGAAAATAGGCTTTTTATAAGGAGCCCAGCAAAAGGTGTGGAAAAGGAAGAAGTTCTGGGTTCCAGTTATGCGCAGACCAAAAAGGTGTTGTGTGTGGAATCTGGCTGTGCGACTGGTACGGTCTCGAAATCTGACGATAATAATGTGGTGGAGTTCAAGCAGACCGCGACGAATTCGGGTAGCGAATTCGAAAGCGAATTGACTGCTCCGTCGGTTTATATTTTGCAGGAAAAAGGACCGTCCGCGAGCGTCAATACAACGTCCGAAACGATCAATGGGGAACCCAACATGTTTCACGCGGGTAAGTGGACCGGTCCGCGTGGTTGGGGTGAAGTGTCGGCGAGCGATCCGGGGTTGGGTGTTTTGGAATGGAGTATAAAGTCGCCGAGTGAAGCCGAATGGGGAGAAACGGAACAGGCGTCTACTCTTTGTAAGGGCATGCAGTGCAAGCCGAGTGTGAGCGATAGTCACGTGTCGGCTCGGGGCAGTTTCAATCGTCGGCTGCCCAATGGTGAAGACACGGTGGAAGTGGTCGCGAAGGATCCCGTCGGGTTGACGGCGACCGCTAGCGCTAAAGTCAAAGTCGACTTCGGTCTTCCCTATAATTTCGCGTTGTCGGGCCTGCCGGCCAACAAAGAACTTGGGGACGGGCAGGCCAAAGTGAAAGCGACCGCGAAGGATGGGTCCACGATCGAAAGCTCGGGCATCGAATCGATCGGCTTGAAGATCGACGGCAAAGAAGCGGGTAAAGCCTCTGGGTCTTGCTCGCCCGGGCCGTGTACCGCGACGAGCGGCGAATGGACGATCAACGGCGCCGAACTCCCCGCGGGTCAGCATACGGCGACGGTGACCGCTACCTCCTACGCCGGCGATGTGGCGAGCGAAAACTTCACGTTTGACACGGGTCATATAGCGGCTCCGGTGGCGTTGGGGCCAGGGGCGGTGAACCCGGAGACGGGCGAGTTCTTTCTGAACGCGACTGACGTGTCGGTCGCCGCTGCGGGGGCGACGTTGTCGGTGAAACGCAGCTACGGCTCGTATCATTTGTCGGCTGGCGCCGAAGGAGCGTTGGGACCGCAGTGGAGCATGAGCGTCGGTGGGGCGCAGACGTTGACGAGGGCAGCCGAAGGCGCCGTGGTATTGACGGACGCCGAAGGACAGCAGTCGGTGTTCGCGAGCAGGGGCAAAGGCGAATTCACCTCGCCGCCGCTGAGCGCGAGCCTGACGTTGACCGAAGTCGCCGAAGGGGAAAAAGCCAAGGAATTCCTGTTGAAGGACGGGAGCGGACAGGTCACGAAGTTCACGTTGCCGAGCGGGGGTACCGGGAGCACGTGGGTGCCGTCCACACTCGAAGGGCCGGACGCGACGAATGTGGTGACGTACAAGTTTCAGACGGCGGGCGGGATCACCGAGCCGACGGAGGTGCTGGCGCCCGTTCCAACCGGTGTGTCGTGTACCAGCGAACTGGTCAAGGGTTGCCGGGCCCTGGGGTTCGTCTACTCCACGAAAACGACGGCGACGGGCAACGGTTCCGGTGAATGGGGCGAATACAATGGTCGTCTGAAGGAAGTCACGTTTACGGCGTGGGAACCTTCGACGGCCAAAATGAAGACGACCTCTGTTGCCGCGTATGTTTATGACAAGGAAGGCAGGCTCAGAGGAGCTTGGGATCCTGCTCTCTCCCCGGCTCTGGAGACGACATACGGCTATGACGCGGCGGGGAAGGTGACCGCGGTGACCCCGCCCGGTCAACAACCGTGGCTGTTCAACTATGCGACCACCAGTGGCGACTCGCGGGCCGGGATCGTGTCGGTCGCCCGGCCGGGAGCGTCCACGGCGTCCGGGAACGGCTCGGCCCCGGCCAATACCGCAGTGCCCGTGATCGCCGGTCCCCTGCGAGAAGACGTCGCGGCGAGCACATCGACCGGGACATGGAGCAACAGCCCGTT
>CAWCEY010000011.1:0-446914 GCA_963794715.1 uncultured Solirubrobacterales bacterium
CAAGACAATCCTACCCGCCCTGCACTCCAAGATCATACAGCGGCACACAAAGTGGGTTAGCGGGCTTGTGCAGCATCACGTCACCTCGTGGCCACGTGATACCGCGATTCCGCTCTACCCCCATCTCCGCGCATTGACTCTTGAGGTAATACTGCGAAGGATCTTTGCGCCCGACGCCTACACACCCAACATACATCTTGAAGCACTACACGAGCGTCTACTCGCGATGTTGTCTGTTACTGCGAGCACGATCCTATCGGCACCCCTCATGCCTCATGACCCGCGACGAGCGACGTGGTCACGCTTCCTACACGACAGGCAGGAAGCCGATGAGCTCCTTTGCGCAATCATTGACGAACGTCACGAGGTGGCCGCTGACGCAAACGATGTACTGACGATGATTCTCGCGGCGCGCAATCCCGACGGTTCACCAGTATCGCGCCAGCAGGTACGCGACAACGTCATGTCGATCATCCTCGCGGGCCATGAGACCACCGCGTCACAACTGGCGTGGGCCTTCCAGCTTCTGGCCCACAACCCAAAGGTGCAGGCAAGGCTCACGGCCGAGATCGACCACGGAGAGCGCGAGGACTACCTGACCGCAACTATCCAGGAGGTCATGCGCCACCGGCCGGTATTCCTCTTCGCCATCCCTCGCGCGGTGGTCAAACCAGTCGATATCGGCGAGTGGACATACAGACCGCCAGCACGACTGCTCGGATGCACCTACCTCCTACATCACGACCCACGCATCTACACCGAGCCAAACAGGTTCAGCCCCGAGCGATTTCTCGATGCGCCGCCACCCCCGCACCTGTGGCTGCCATGGGGAGGAGGTCGCAGGCGCTGCCCGGGCCTGCACCTGGCGATGCTTGAGATGAAGACCGTGCTACGGACAGCGCTCTCGACCGCTGCCGTGCTCCCTGCCGGCAAGCGGATGGAGCATCCGCGCTGGCGCAGCGTGATTGTCACGCCTCACGCCGGCGCCCGCGTGGTACTCCTCCCTCGCAGGCGGAACGGGGCATGAAGACAGCTCTGCGGAGGCTGAGACGCGATGTGGCCCTGCGAGCACACAGCTTCGATGTGGCGGTGCTGAGCAGCAGAATCGTCGTAACTAGTTGCTAGACACGGCGAGGTGGCTAGGTCAGCATGGTTGTCATGCGAGGAGCGTACGCAGCCCGTGCACCGGGACCGGCAGACAGACGTGCAGGTCTCGACGTGCGCTTCGCGTGTCCAAAGGCAAATGGGTCGAGCCGCGCCGGCAGGGCAGCACGCGGCTCGACCCGATCTTTGGTTTCCGGCTGCAGAGGGCTGATCAGCATTGCGCCGCCCTGGCGCGCTGACGGGCAGGGGTACATGCGGGTGCCCGCCGAGGAGAGGCGGCGGGCACCCGACGCTTCGCGATGCGGCCAGTACCCCTGGGCATCTTTGCCCATGGGTTGCGCGTCGTTGGCTGGTCGTCTACAGGCTGTGGCGTCATGAGTGATCGGCCCGTGTATCTGCGGTTGACGGCTGAGCAGGTGAAGTCGATCACGCACCCGACGCGGGGCGACACGATGGCAGCCCTGGCGGCTCTGCTGTCCGGGCGGATCGTCCGCGAGGGGATACCCCCGGTTGAGGTGTGGGAGGAGCGGGACCGGGGGGAGACGGTCGAGTCGCGGTTCTCGTTTTCGTTGGTGAGGGGTTTGTTGTTGTTGGCGCATCTCGCGGATGGCCAGCCGGCGCGCCTCACGGAGCTTGCTGCGGATCTCAATCTTTCTGAGGACGCTGCCCGCACGTATGTGCAGACGCTGGTGATGTCCGGGCTGGTGGTGCAGGATCCGGAGACCCTCATGTACCGGCTGGCGGGGTAGGTGGGGAGTGTGCCTAAACAGCGAGCGTTGACACACAGGATTGTGGACGGGGAGACACTGCCGTCGGTTCCAATGTTGGTTGAGCCGCGCTACTCGCAGTCGCTTGAGCGGGGGTTGGCGATTCTCGAGTGCTTCACAGCGGAGCGGCCGGTGTGGGGGATGGCTGAGATTTCTGACGAGCTGGGGATGAGCCGCTCGACGACGCACCGGTACATGATTACGCTTGTGGCGCTTGGGCATCTGAAGCAGGGCGCCAGCCGCAGGTACCGTCTCGGGTTGCGGGTGGTCGATCTCGGGCTTTCCGCGATGAGCAGCACGAGCCTCCTCGATCACGCGGAACCTTACCTGGAGGATCTACATCGCGGCAGCAGGTTCACGGTCGCGATGGCGGTGTTGGATGGGCCACGTGTCCTGCTGGTGGAGAGCTTGCGAGGGACTCGTCGTGGGCAGCATTTGATCGATCTCGACCAGGTCTCCCGGGGCTGGCTGCCTGTCCACTGCACCGCGCTCGGCAAGCTGCTGCTCGCGAATCTCCCCGACAGCGAGCAGCGAAGCGTGATCGCCGAGTTGACTCTCACCAAGCACACGCCACAGACGATCACCAGCAAGACAGGGCTGCGAGCTGACCTGCAGGGCATCCGTGGGGAACCCCTCGTGGCGGCGAAGGAAGAGTTTGTGCCCGGCATGTACTCGATCGCCGCGCCGATCCGCTCGGAGTCTCGCGAGGTGGTCGCGGCGATTGGGATGGACGCGCACGCCTCAATGATCGAGCTGGCGGGTCTCGTGGATGCGCTTGGCCCACATCTGATCGCCACGGCTGACCGGGTCTCCGCGCGGCTGGGGTACCGGCGAGACGACGAGCGCCACGGTCTGAGTGTCAACGGGTTCGGGTCTGCCGGGGGTGTCGGGCAATGAGCAGCAGGCGAGGCTGCGCCGAGCGCTCGACATCGCCTTGGTGTGCCTGGGGGTCTGGGTCTGTGCGGGCGCCCGCCGAAGGAGAGGCGGCGGGTCGCCCGCGCGATCGATGCGCTCTCGCGCACGCCCAGGCCGCCCATCACCCGGCCGGTGGCTGGCTGGCCCGGCGTTCTGACCCACAACCCCGCTGGCACCCCGCCTGACACCCGCGGAGGTCTTGAGCGATGTCAAAGCCACTTGATCCCGAGAACCCCGGCAGGTACTCCTCCTCGCTGGTCGCGGGCCTCTCGATGCTCAGATGCTTCACCGCGGAGCACCCCGTTCGCGGCATTGCCGACATGGCTGAGGAATTGGACCTGGGTCGCTCCAGCACCCACCGCTACGCCACGACATTGGTGTCGCTCGGCTATCTCGAGCAGAACCCCTCGCGCAAGTACAGGCTCTCCTCGTGCGCCTTGGATGTCGGGCTTGCGTTGCTGGATTCGTTGGCGATCCGCCGGGTCGTGCGTGAGCCTCTGCGGGAGCTGGGGGCTGGCACCGGGCGCACCGCGAGCCTGGTGGTGCTGTGGGGTACCGAAATCGCCTATATCCATCGCTGGCGGGGTTCTCGCCAAGGGCAGTATGCGGTCGATGGTGTGCCACGAACGCAAAGGAGGCTCGATGTAGAACGAACCGACGAATGCGGTGCTGCATGAGAGATGGAGGTAGCCGGGCGGATGCTTGTCCGGTGGCCCTCCGTGGCCGCCTTGCAGGAGGAGGCCGCAAACCACCCCGAGCTGCTGCGGTCAAGAGCCGTGGTGGTGAGCGTCGTGGGAAAAGGCACGACTAGAGCGCGTCAGGTGTGGATCACGAAGGCGAACGCAAGTAAACCACTGATGACGTGTCGTAAGTGTATGGGTGACATCAAAACCAGGGTCGCATCGATGCCCTGGGAGGAGCCTGGCGGGAGCCTGCCGACTGGCCAGGTGGTGTCCGGCATGAAGGTGGCGCGAGCGTGGTCTGGGCTCTCGTGTGGAACGTGGGAACCTGTCGCCCCGCGCCCACTGGCGGCCAGTGGCGCATGTATTGGCCTGCGGTCGTTTGTGGAAGCGAGAACTCCGAGCAGCAGGAACTGCGAGGGGGAGAGTAGCGATGCGGGGCACAGGGGCGGACCGACCCGTAGTAGCGATGAAGGTCCTGTAATGGGGCTGGAGCGAAGGGGAAGGGTCGTCCTGGCTTGTTTGGCGGTCAACCACTCTTGGGTGGGAGGAGCCGGGTGAGCGAGTCGAAGCCGAAGCCGTTCGATATTTCCAAGCGGGCTGTTTGGGAGGCATATCGGAGGGTCAAGGCCAACAAAGGAGCGGCCGGTGTTGATGAGCAGTCGATTACCGAGTTTGAGAGGGACCTCAAGGGGAACCTCTACAAGCTTTGGAATAGGCTGTCGTCTGGGAGTTATTTCCCGCCGCCGGTGCGTGCGGTGCAGATACCCAAGCGGGACGGTAGCCCGAGAGTTTTAGGGGTGCCGACTGTAGCGGACAGGATCGCCCAGACGGTCGTGCGTAGGTACCTGGAGCCTGGGGTGGAGCCAGTGTTTCACCCGGACTCCTATGGGTACCGGCCGGGCCGCTCGGCGCTGGACGCGGTCGGGGTCTGTCGGGAACGGTGTTGGAAAACGGATTGGGTTTTGGATCTTGACATCCAGTCCTTTTTCGATAGCGTCTCGCACGACCTCGTTCTGCGCGCGGTAGCTGCCCACACCAATGAGCGCTGGATTCTTTTGTATGTGGAGCGGTGGCTGAAAGCGCCGCTTCAGCAAGAGGATGGCAGCCTCATCGAGCGGGATCGCGGGACGCCTCAAGGTTCAGCGATTTCACCTTTGCTGGCTAACATGTTTTTGCATTACGCGTTCGATGCGTGGATGGCCAAGGAGTTTCCGGGCATCCGGTTTGAGCGCTATTGTGATGACATTATCGTCCACGCCAGAAGCGAACGCGAGACCCGACAGTTGCGGGACGCGATCACTTCACGTCTCAGGGGGTGCGGTCTCAACCTCAATGAAGGTAAGACTCGCATTGTGTACTGCAAGGACGAAATCCGGAGTGGCTCGTATGAGCACACCTCGTTTGATTTCCTGGGGTACACGTTCCGGCCGAGACTGTCGATGAGCAAGCTCGGAAAGCATTTCGTGGGCTTCTCGCCGGCGGTCTCGGGCGAGGCGGGCAAGCGAATACGGCGTGAGATACGCCGCTGGGGCTTGCACAGGCGTAGCGAGACGACCCTCACAGCCCTGGCACGGATGTTCAATCCGGTGATCCAGGGTTGGATCAACTATTACGGGCATTTCTACAAGTCCATGTTGTATCCAACCTTCCGCCACCTCAACGATATTCTCGTGAGGTGGGCCGTCTGGAAGTACAAGCGGCTGCACCGCCGCCCAGCGCGGGCACGCAGGTTCATGGCTACCATCGCAAGACGACAGCCTGACCTATTCGCCCATTGGCGCTTGGGAGTGCGGCCACGAGGCTGGACGATGGGAGCCGGATGAGCGGAGACGTTCAAGTCCGGTTCTGCGAGCGCCGGGGGGTGCGATTCCCCCCGGCGACTCACCAGGGCATCGGGCTGGGCACGCACCAGCCCGCCTACTGCACCGCTGCGGGTAAGGCGCTCCTGGCGTGCCTGCCCGTGGCGGAGCAGCGGCGCCTGATCACGAAACTTCGCCTCACGCGCCGCGCTGCCAAGACGGTCGTGACCAAAGTTGCTCTACGTGCAGAGCTTGAGCGCATCGCTGCCGAGGGCGGCGTGGCGGTTGAGGATGGAGAGCTGTCCGCCGGCAGGCGCGCAATCGCCGCCGTGGTGGTGGACGCGGAGGGTCAGCCGGTCGCGGCGGTTGAGCTGGCAGTTCCTGTGGAGGCGTACATCCGCAAGGAACTGTGGGAGGGGCTCGGCCCCAAAGTGATTGCTGTGGCTCGGGATATCGGTCGGCATCAAGCGAGCGCGAAGTGATGCGTGCGTCGCGTCCGGTTATTTGGGCTGCTGCCGAATGTTCAAGGGGATTCGGGTAGTGAGAAACATGTATTGCCTCCCGGGATCGACAGCGATTAGGCTGCGTCCACCGTTCGTAGTGCGGTGTTTCTTAACCGTGCGTGCGTCGTGGCGGGGGAGCGAGCAACCAACCGAGGAGGCGGGAATGAACGGCGTGTGGGGCTTGGGCTGGAAGTGCCTGGTGTGCACCCTGGTGGGTCTCGCGTTAGGCGCCGGGTCGGCATCGGCGGAGGAATCCACCGCCGCGTTGGGGGGGACCGGCTCCTCGCCGCTTGAAAGCCCGCTGGTGGTCCCCGAAGCGCAGTCGCTGCTCGGGGGCGAATCGGTGAGCGACGTCGAAGAAACCAGGCGGCTGAGCCCAGAAGCCGTCGCGACTCGAATCGCCAGCGCGACGGCGTACGAGGGCCAAAGCGCCGAACAGGCCGCAAAGCAGGCCGAAGAATCATTCCCAGGGCTGATCGATCATCCCGCGGGCGGCCGGCCGCAACTACCGGTGGGCCAGACGATAACCGGCTATCTGAGCGATGATGCCGCGCAGGTCGATCTCGGGGGTGGGAGACACGCGGTGATCGAATCGACGGAGCCGATCGCTGTCGAAAGCTCCTCATCGGGGCAGCGGGTGCCGGTCAATCTGGGCCCGGTTGAAGCTGGGAGTGGATTTCGGCCGGCTACACCTGTCGTGGGGGTACAGATCCCGAAGCGGCTGAGCGAAGGGGTGCGTCTGCCGGGCGTCGGTGTGTCGCTGACGCCGGTCGATGGGCCTTCGGGCGCGTCGCTGGGTGGCTCGCAGGGCTCGATCGTTGGCGCGACCGTTCTGTACGCTAATACCCAGACTGACATGGATTCGGTGATAAAGCCAACTACGGCTGGGTTCGAGGCCGATACGCTTTTGCGATCGGTGGAAAGCCCGCAGCAGCTCTACTTCCGAGTGGGGCTCCCGGAAGGCGCGAGTCTTGTACAGGCGAAGGATGGGTCGGGTGCCGTGGAAGTGGTTGAGGAAGGCACGGCTATAGCGACCATATCCGCGCCGAGGGCGGTGGATGCTGCGGGGACGGCCGTGTCGGCCTCGATGTTGCTCTCGGGGGACACGCTCGTGTTGAGTGTCGCTGATCGCTCGGCGGAGTACCAGTACCCGGTCGAGGTTGACCCGGAAGTCACAGGCAAAGATGTGCAGTTGACCAAGGAAGGCAGCAAGCGTTCGAATTGGGAATTCTACACGGGAAAGGGAAATGGGAAAAACGAACCCAGCACCAATTTCGCGTTCTCAGAAGAAGGCGGCATTCTAAAGACGTATGGGGTTCATGAATACCAGGAAAAAGAAGAGGCGTTCTGGGTGTACCAGACCCGCGGGGTCTCCAAAATCTACGAGTTCGAAGGCGAAACGGAAGCGAGCAACAAGGAAGACCACATCGGAAGCATCGTCGAACTGCAATACGGCGAAGCGAAAACTGAACATGGCATCACCGAAGCAAAAGAGGAGCTTTCGACAGAATCCGAAGGCACGAGCGAATACACACGGAAAGCTCTGCCGAAAGTGTTGTGTCCATCTGGTACCGCATCGTGTCCCGAATCCTCTGGGCATGAAGGAAACGCGGTTCATTTCCAGCAGTCCGTGGTCAACAAACCGACCAGCAAATATTCGTTCTCTGATGAGCTTGACAAGGGCACGGTCTACATCTCTGAGCCGGAAAAAACACATTCGACTACCAGTTATAACACCAGCTCGACTGAATTTGAAATCGAAGTCGAAAACAGCAAAAAAGAAAAAGAAAAACAAAAACGGAAAAATGCCCTGTATGGGACCAGCAACTGGCTGAGCGAATACAAGGGTGCGATCCAGTTCATCGCAAAAGACACGGGCATCGGGGTTGCTAAGTCGATCTTGGAATACGAAAACTCCGGTAAATGGGAAGCGGTGTCCGGGTCTGAACACAATTATCTGACTGGAGATTTGTGCAAGGGCGTACAGTGTGAAGCGAAACAGGAAGAATATTGGACGCTAAATCCGCATCTGCCCAACGGCGAAGACAAGGTCCGCTACCGGGCCGAAGAGGCGTTTGGGCAGGAAACGCATCAAACCGAGTCGCTCGAATCGGAAGGTGTTGGAACGGTCAAAGTCGATACCGCCAAGCCACAGGGCATCTTTGTGAGCGGGCTGCCTTATGGCAACGAACTGGCGGAAAAAAGCTATGAACTGACGACGTACGCGACGGACGGGGAAGGCTCGACAGTCGCGAGCTCGGGAATCATGGGGATCGAAGGCAAAGAAAAGGGAATTGGGCTGTACGTCGATGGGATCGAAGCTAAAGAAGTCGGCACACAGACCGGGTGCTACGCCCCGAAAGGTGAATGCACAGCGATCGCCAAATGGAAAATCGAAGGCGCTGAACTTGGCGCCGGCCACCACGCGATCGTGATCGTGGCGAAGGATAGGGCCGGAAATGAAGGAAGGGAAGAAGAAACGATCTCGATTCGCCACTCGACGCCTGTGCCGATGGGCCCGGGGGATGTGGATTTGGAGTCTGGGGACTTCACGCTGGGCTCGGGCGACGTCTCGTTGGGTGGAGGTCTGTCTGTGTCGCGGGTCTACAGTTCGCGTGATGTGACGGCGGGCGTGGAAGGGGGGTCGTTGTTGGGGCCGCAGTGGAGCCTCAGCGTGGGCAGTGAGGAGTCGCTTTTCGAAATGCCCGATAAGAGCGTGCTTGTGACCAGTGGGAATGGTGGGCAGACGATCTTTGCGGCGACGTTGAACGAAAAACATGAACTCACAGGAAAGTTCGAAGCGCCGCCCGGTGACTCGAACCTGACGATGACGCTCGAAGAAAACGAAAAACACGAGAAGCTCGCGTACTATCTAAAGGACCCAGCAGAAGGGACGTCTACCAAGTTCACGCTTAGCAGTACCGCGAAAGTGTGGGTGCCGGTGGCGCAGGAAGGTCCGGTGGCCACGGACACCGTCAGCTATGTCTACGAAACGGCCGAAGTGGGTGGCAAAAAAGTCACGCGGCCCAGCGAAGAGCGTGGGGCGACACCGGCGAAAGTCTCGTGTGCCCCAAAAATGGAACCTGGCTGTCGCGCGCTGAAGTTCACGTACGCCACCAAAACCAAGAGCGGAATCGGGGAAGGCCCGACCGAATGGGGCGAATACGAAGGGCGACTCAGTAAAGTCTCCTACGAAGGGTACAACCCGGCCACAAAAAAAATGACCGAAACGCCCATTCCGGTTGCGGAATACGCCTACGACAAACGGGGCAGGCTGCGCGCCGAGTGGGATCCACGCCTCGCCCCCCACGAACTGAGGACGACCTACGGCTATGATGAAGAAGGGCACGTTACGGCACTGACGCCGCCTGGGCAGGAGTCGTGGGCGTTCACATATGGTGCGATCGTGGGTGACACAGGGATGGGTAGGCTGCTGAAGGCCACGCGCGCGCCCGCGGGCGCCGAACCGTGGAAAGGTGAAACAGTTAAAAACACCGGAGCACCTAAAATCAGCGGTGAACCTGTTATAGGGGTCCCGAACGACGTTAGTGTGTCCACTGGAACGTGGAGCGGTAGCCCGGTGGTTTACGCGTACCAGTGGGAGGACTGTAATTACGCTGGCGCTGAATGTGCGCTGATTCCAGGTGCAACAAACGCTAGCTACACGCCGACAAACAGCGATGCAACACATGCGTTGATGGTGCAAGTAACGGCCACAAATGGTGGCGGCTCGGTTACGGTCATGACGGCTCCGAGTAAGGAAGCCAGATGGAGCGAAAATGAATATCCGCTGAAGAAATCCAGCGAGCCGGACAGCGTTGCCGTTGGTCCGGAAGGTGATCTGTGGGTCACGCAGCGTCTTGGCCTTAATGGCGTCAGTAAGATGACGAAGAAAGGTGAAGTCACTGAATATAAAATTCCTGTACTGGACTACTGTGGGTTTCCCACGCATATCGCGGCAGGGCCTTCGAAAGAAAGCGCGCTTTGGATCACGTGCGGAACTGTCAACACCGGGAGTAAAGAAGAAAGTTATATCGTCAAGATTACGACGGCTGGTAGCGCCACCGCCTACAAACTGCCGCACAGCGGCCCATATGCTGCCTACGATATCACGGCTGGGCCGGATGGCAACATGTGGTTTGTGAGGCATGGCGTCGCGGGGTTCAGTGAATGGAACTCGATCGACAAGATCACGCCGACGGGTACTATCACGGAATACAACATCTCAGGAGCTGAACCTTACGCGATTGTTCCGGGTCCGAACGGAGAAAAAACCCTATGGGCTGCGGACAAGAGGGGACAGAAGATCGATTCGATCGGCACGTCGGGCGAAGGTTGGAAAGAATACTCGCTTGGTAGTTCGGAACCGGAAGAACTCGTCGTAGGTCCAAACGGAGATTCGTTGTGGTATAAGGCCGGCGGTAGGATCGGCCAGTTCAGCCTTCTACGTCACGAAGATCTGGGTGACTTGCCGGAAAGATTCAGTGGAGAAGCGATCACGGACGGCCCGAACAAAGAAAACGCCGTGTGGTTCCTGGATGGGAACGAAAAGCTCGTAAAGCTCGGTATGCAGAAACCCGCGAGTGAAGGGGCACCGACTGAATACACACAAGAAGTCAGCGAATACACAATGCCGCTCAAGGGACTGCAGGATGGCCATGAGGGCATGACGGTAGGGCCCGAAAACGAAGACGCGCTGTGGTTTATAGAAGAAAAGGGCGAAACCGAAAAGAGAAGCAAAAGTGAATGGGGCGATGCGGATCTTGCAAAGATGAACCTGGCATCATCGTCGGGGTCGGAACCGGCGTCGCCTGCGCCTGGCACGACGATCGACTACAACGTCCCAGTCTCGGGCGCCGGCGCGGGGCTGCACAACATGAGCGCCACCGAAGTGGCGAAATGGGGGCAGAAGGCCGAAGAGGCCCCGGAAGAAGCGACCGCGATCTCCCCGCCCGACTCGCCCCAAGGCTGGCCAGCGTCGAGCTATGGCCGAGCGACTGTCTACTACCTAGACGGACAAGGCCGGCTGGTAAATACCGCGACCCCGAGCACCGGAACCTACGGGTCCATCTCCACGACGGAATACAACGAAACCAACGATGTCGTGCGTACGCTCTCGCCCGATAACCGTGCGGCGGCGCTCAAAGAAGGCTGCGAATCGGAATCGAACTGCGCGTCGGCCAAGATGGCGAGGCTGCTGTCGACGGAAAACACGTATAACGGCGAAGGCGAAAAAGAAGAAGGCACGCCGGAACGTGGCACCCAACTAGTCGTCTCGCGCGGCCCAGAGCACATGGTCAAGTACGTGGCCGGCGAAGAACATTACGAAGCTGGCGAAAAATCGAAAGAAGGGATGGCGCGCAGCCTCACCAAGTACTTCTACAACGAAGGTGCGCCCACCGAAAACCCCAGGACGAAAAAGAAAGAAACCTACGACCTTGCCACGGCTACGCAGAACTATGCCGAACTGATAAACGGAGAAGGCAAAGGAAGCGAAACGGTGGACGTGAGCGAGACGAAGACCGGCTACTCGGGCCAGGAAGACCTTGGCTGGGAGTTGCGAGCGCCCACGTCGGTCACCGCCGCTCCGGGAAGTCAGGATCTGACAAGCACGACGGAATACTATGAATCAGGTGAAGCGATGGGCAAAGTCAAGGAAACAAGGACGCCGAAAGGCTCCGGCGGCAAATCGGCACACGACAAGAAGATCGGCTATTACACCCTGGAAGTAGATAGTGAATACCCGAACTGTGAAAAACACCCGGAATGGGCCGGTATGGTGTGCGAAACGGATCCCGCCAAACAGCCGGAAGCGACCGGCGTGCCCAACCTACCGGTGACGAAAACCACCTACAACATCTGGAACGAGCCTGAAACAATCGCCGAAACGTTCCCCAAATCAGGCAGCTTCGCGGAACATACGCGTACGACGAAAGATGAATATGACGCCGCCGGGCGGATGAAGTACGGCCAAGAGACGTCCACCGCGACCACGGAAAAAGCGGACAAGACGCTGCCAAAGATCACCGAGGAATACAACGAAAAAACGGGTGTGCTGGAAAAGCAGTGCGCGAACGAAGGCAAACCCTGCAGCGAAGGCAAACCGAAGACGATTACGAGCGTCTACAACACGCTCGGGCAGCTCGAAAGCTATACCGACACGGACGGCAACGTCGCGAAATTCAAGTACGCCGGGCCCGAAAAAGACGGGCTCCTCGAAGAAATGAGCGACAGCAGCGACGAAGGAAATAGCAATCAGAAGTACACCTATAGCGAAACCACCGAGCAGCTGACCAAGCTGGTGGACTCCGCCGCGGGCACGTTCACGGCGTCCTACGACACCGAAGGTCACCTCACGAGCGAGGTCTATCCAAACGGCATGTGCGCGAACTACACCGACAACTCGGTTGGACAAGCCACAGGCATCGAATACGTTAAGAGCGCGAGCTGCACGGAAAAAAGCGCCGGCGTGTGGTTCAGCGAAACGAAGGTTCCGTCGGTGCGCGGCGAAACGATGAGCCGCACGAGCACCCTCGCGAATGAGGAATACGCCTACGACACGCTGGGACGGCTTGAAAAGACACAGGAAACGCCCACCGGCGAATACTGCAAAACACGGATCTACGCTTACGACGAAGAATCCAACCGCACGAAGCTAACAACACGCGAACCGAACAGCAAAAAAGAATGTGGGACCGAAGGCGGCACGGTGCAGGAACACAAATACGATGAAGCGAACCGCCTCACCGACAGCGGCATCGAATACGACCCGCTGGGCAACGTCACAAAGCTCTCCGCGGCGGACGCCGAAAGCCACGCGCTGGAAAGCACGTTCTACGTCGACAACTCCATCGCGACGCAGACCCAGAACGGCGTCACCAATGACTACTACATGGACCCCGGCGGGCGGGTGCGCGAAACGATCACCGGCGCCAAAATACTCATCAGCCACTACGACGGTTCCGGCGAAGCCGTAGCGTGGACCTGCGAAGGCACAGAAAAAGCCGAAACCTGCGAAAGCGGAGGGAAATGGACGCGCAACATCCCCGGCATCGACGGAACGCTGACCGCAGTCGAGAACGGCAAAGGCGCGACTTACGAACCGCCGATCCTGCAACTCCACGACCTGCAGGGCGACGTCGTCGCGACGATCAAGGACAAAACTGGCGAAACCAAACTCGAATCGACCTACAACCCCACCGAGTTCGGCGTCCCGAACGGCGGCAAAGAACCCCCCAAGTTCGCCTGGCTGGGAGCCGGCGGCGTCGCAAAGTCACTTGCCTCCGGTGTGATCACCGAGGGCGCTACGTCCTATGTGCCGCAGACGGGCATGGCGCTGCAGAGCGAAGAGGTGGCACCCCCGGGGTTGCCGGACGGCTCCGGCGGCCAGGCCGCCAGCTTCACAGCGTCGCCGTGGAACCTGCAGGGGGCCGAACGAGTTGGGGCGGAAGCGCCGGGGCAGGAAGCGCAGCGGGAAAAAGAAGCATGGGAAGCCGCATGTCTCCAAAGTCCGACGCCTGGGTGTCCGAACTACGTTGCCCCGCCGGGTGGCGGGGGAGGGGGGCGTGCCCCTCTCGGCGGGTCGTTCATGGGAGGAGGATGCTCCGGTGCAAACGCGTGTGCTGCTTCGAACGGCCTGTGCGCACTGCACTGGAAATTCGGGGAACCGTTCGAAGGGGAACTCTGGCTAGCGGTAGGTATTCATTGCGCCCGCAGTGCGCGGCTTGCGACTGAGGGGTGCTTCGAGGCGTGGGATATGAAAGGTAGTCCGGGCAACATCAGGAATTACGACCAGTTTGGCTGTGTTAAGGGTAAGGGCGGCGTCCTTAACACAACACAGTGTGCGGAGGGACTCGATTACAGGGTGTGGATATGGGGATGGGCGACGGGCTCAGACTTTTGGCTCCGAACGGGAGGTTTTTATTCTTCCATTTGGACATGCCAATACGCGGCGGACGGTGTGGCGAGAGAATTCCTTGAAGTCGAGACGGAAAATGCACCAGACTTGTGATGCACGTTACGAGCAGACAACAGCGGGCCGATATAGGGAGATCGTTGGCGGCCGCCGCGGTCGCTATAGCGGTGCTCGCTCTTCAAGCATGCTCCGGCACGATCGATGCTGCCGGGACCAGAGGCAAGGGCCCAAAAGTCACGGCCGGAGCGGTTCTCTTCCCTCCGCTGTGGGCGGGTGAGGGCGGTTGGTGTTTGGCCTCTATTAACGAAGAAACCGGTAAAGAATGCCCGACCGTTGCCTTGCCGAAACGCGCCGGACCTTTCGTTGGTCCTGTCGTAGTCGAATCTTGGAGTGGGCGATCCAAATCATCGACATCATCCGTTCCGGTGCGTGAAGGCTTGGTGCTTACGACGGGCAGTGTCGCTGCCGTGTCGTCTGACGGGCAGCGGGCTCAGACGCTCCATCCTTTTGGTGCTCCAGGCGGCATGCGTGTGGCGACAATCGTCTTCAGGGGTGGCTCGGGCGAACGCATCTTCGGGGTGGAAGCGCCTCCACGATTGCCTGTTACGCCCGTCACTGCGCTAGATGCGCGTGGTCGAGAACTCAAGGAGAATAGGGCGATTGCCGCGCCGCTCTTGTTCCGATGGCCGGTGCAATCGCTCGCCGTCGGCTCATCTCAGGGAGGAGTGTGTAGCCTTCGTGTTACCGGACTGTCACATGTGGTCATGACGGGCGGTAGCGTGATTCAGCGAATCAAGCAGCATACGGACGTTAGGGGTCGAGAACTCGTCAGCTGCATTGACGTAAACTATCTAGTGAAAGAAGTTCCTCTGCATGTGGATGTGTTGCTGGACGCGGCAAGTCCCGGCTCGCGCCCGGCAGCGCTGCCAGACATGCGACCACTACGCAGGGCTAACATCTTCGGGAGACCGCGCACCGCAGACACGATGGTCGCAACGAGGCGAGGGGCTGCGTGGCTGGTTGTCACGGGCGGCTACCGCCAGGCAGAACGTCTGGCTCTCCTGGAACACCTCAAGGTTATGTTTAGGAATGGGGCGAACAAACACGTGGCGGAAAGACTTCCGATGATAGAGCCACAGATGACCAAACCCCGGGCGGGAAAGCCGGAATCCTTTCGCGGCCGCCTGGTGGCGAATATGGCGGCATGTCTACACAAGGATGGGGTCAACGTACCTCCGTCCGACTCCCGCCTGTTGTCTAGTACCAGCGGTATCAAGACGCGTAGTCCGCGGGTCAAGGCGGCCATTGGCAAGTGCCGAAGCGAATCTCTAGTCGCTGCTTCTCGATAGGAGGCGAATCGTTGAGCTCACTCCATCCCACACGCATAGCTCCTGCGGCACGATCGACCGCTATGATCGCGGTCATGAGTCTCAGGCCGGTACTGATCTTGGGCGTGGCGTCCCTGCTCGCGTTGCTGGCGGCTCCGTCGGCTGGTGCTGCGCCCGGTTGGCTTTCACCGGTCACGGTCAGTGTCTCTGAAGAAGGCCATCAGGTGAGCGAACCGCGGGTCGCGTTCAACAAGCAAGGCGATGCGGTCGCGGCGTGGTCAAGCGAAGACGGGGCCCTGTCGGACGGCATCAAAAAATACGAGATACAAGCCGCGTTCAGGACCGCGGGCGAGGCCTGGCAGGCTCCGGAAACGCTGTCGCTGCCCGACGGCCGCGATGAAAGCGCAGAAGATGTGAGCGTGGGCCTCGATGGGCACGGCGACGCGGTTGCCGTCTGGCAGCTCTATACCGGCTATACGTTCGTGGTGGAGGCGGCGTATAGGCCGGCTGGTGGTACCTGGCAGGCACCTGTTTACCTGGCTCCCGAAGAAATCCCGGGCACGGGGCGCGATCCGCAGGTCGCCGTCGACGAACAGGGCGACGCGATTGCGATCTGGAATCGAGGGGGTCCGTTCGGTGGCCCTGTGCAGGAGTCGTTCAGGCCAGCTGGCGGAACCTGGCAGGCTCCGGTCGAAGTCACCGACGGTCAATACGGCGATAGACCGCAGGTCGCGTTCGACAAGCAGGGCGAGGCGCTGGCCCTGTGGAGCGGCGTTGGGCGTAGAAACAAAGAAGGTCAGTACGAATGGGAGTTGCTCTCGTCGTTTATGCCTGCGGGTGGCGCGTGGCAGGCGCCTATCGAAGTGTCCGCTCCCGGTCTCGCGGGAGAACCCAGTGTGGCTGTCAACGGACAGGGCGCTGTTGCTGCGGTGTGGGATCAGTGGACGAGCGGATTCGTGTCCTCCCGCACCGTGCAGACCGCGTTCATGTCGGCTGGAGGCGTGTGGCAGGCCCCCGTGAACATTGTCGGAGCAGCCGATGAAATCGACCAGCCGAAGGGAGCGGGAAGCCCGGGGATTGCCGTAGACGGCCAGGGCGATGAGGTTGCGGTTTGGACCTGGGCGTTCAGCGACACAGTTCAGGCTGCGTTCAAGCCGGCGGGTGGAGCCTGGCTGGCTCCAGTCGAAATTTCGAGGGAAGGCGCGTACGCTCCCCAGGTTGCTTTCGATGGCCACGGCGATGCGCTTGCGGTCTGGGATGGCGGGGACGAGACGGTGCATACTGCGTTCAAGCCTGCCGGTGGCGCGTGGCAGGCTCCCGTCGATATCGGCCACGGCGGCGGGCCGCAGGTCGCTTTCGATGAACAGGGCGACGCGATAGGCGCATGGACTGGCGAAGACGGCATCCAGACCGCTGGCTACGTCGCAGCTGGACCGGTCGTGAACGACGTCTCGATCCCCTCCGTAGGGACGGTCGGTCAACCGCTCACGTTCTCGGTCTCGCCGTTTGACGTGTGGTCGGTCCTCGGCGAAACGAGCTGGAGCTTCGGCGACGGCGCCTCCGTGAGCGGGACGAGCGTCACCCACACCTACACCGCCACGGGCACCTACGAAGTGACGCTCCACAGCGCCGACACGCTCGGGAATGTCACGAGCACCTCGGGAAAGGTCACGATTGCGCCCGCGTCGGCGACTGCCCCGTCTGGCTCTGAACCTACGTCCGGTTCGCTCCCGTCTGAATCTCCTACGTCCGAACCGCCGACGATCGGCACGGTCAGCCAGTCGGCCTCAGTCTGGCACGAGAGCGGCAAGTCACGCGCAGGGACGACGTTCGCTCTCTCGCTGAACGAGCAGGCCACCGTGGGCTTCAGCTTCCTGCGGCATGTCAACGGGCGAATGGTCGGCAGCGAGTGCCTCGCCACGACCACCAGGGATGCGGGACGCCAGGTCTGTAGCCGCACTGTCCTCACTGGCGCTCTCTCGTTCGCGGGCCACAAGGGCATGAACAAGGTTGGCTTCCAAGGTCTCGTCTCGCGCTCGAAGCTGAGACCAGGTCGCTACACGCTCGTGATCACCGCGACGAACGCCGCAGGGCAGCGCTCGAGCCCAAGGGCGCTCAGCTTCACGATCGCAGGGTAGTTCGACGCGGCGCGGGCAGCTCGCCGGCAGCCAATAGCCCGCGACGCTCTGAGGGGACGACTTGTGAATGAGTAAAGATAGGGGAGGGACTGTGAGTAAGAATTGGGGATGTGATCATCGCGGCCGGTATGGTAGGACTACTTGTTTTTGGTTCATGGTACCTGCTGAAACTGACGGCTATTGTCGCGATTATGCTAGGTGGTCTGGCGGGATCTTTGATTTCAAAGGGTATCTTTCGCTTGCGCGGACGGTAGGATAAGCCGTCGCGTAGCCGCGGAACGTTACGCCGTGATCGTCGGAGAAAGCCGGCTCAAATCAAAGAGAGCGGTGCAGCGGGCTGGTAATCGGCGGTGCCGCCAAATTGTGCGTTTACAAGAATCGTGGCGTGGGCTGTGGTTTGTGTGGGGAGCGTAAACGTCACGGTCAATCGAACGCGTCGTAGTGTGGCCTTTTTGGTGTGAATGGGAGCTCCGCATCACCGTACGCCTGAGGTGGCGGCGTAAGGGCAGTTCACGACACTCAACTTCCGAACGTAAGCGTTGGGAGCCGGAGCGTATGTAGGCTACGTTCCGTTACGGCGGCCATGAGCCGTCGTGGCTTTCGCGGGTCGGAAGGCTGCTGACAGCAACTGGGCGTCGTCAGCCCGGCTCTTGTGGTGCAGGTAGCGCATCGTGGTCTTGATATCCGCGTGTCCCATCCACGCCTGGACTTGAACGATGCTGGCGACGTTGATCGCAAGCGAGCCGAAGGTATGGCGGAGGTCGTGGAACCTCAACCGCCGCAGGCCGGCGGCGTCGAGCGTGGCGAGGTACCGCCGGCGCAAAGCGGAGCCGTCAACGTGGGTTCCCTCACGGCTGACAAACACCAGATCGCCTTTGTCCGTGTGCGCCTCCCGCGTTGTCAGATCGCGTAGCGCGTCGGCGATCTCTTCGACCATCGGCACCGTGCGTGACTTGCGCGACTTCGGCTTGCCGGCCCGTTTGGCGCTGTAGCCTTCGAAGACGCGGACCGATGACTGTTCGAAGTCGACGTCTTCCCACCGCAGTGCGAGTAGCTCGATGCGGCGCAGCCCGCTGAGTGCGGCGGTCAGGTAGATCGCTGCGTCTTGGCGATCCTCGGTGGCCCGTAGAATGCGCTCGGTGTCGCTGATGGCCGGGCGTTTGGGATCGCGATGTGCGCCGTTGGCGGCGGCCGCGACGAGCTTGTGGATCTCCTCGGGCGAGTAGAAGTCGAAGCGCGCGGCGTCGTAAGACTCCCGTAGACGGTCCACGTCGGCGGCGGCATTGCGGGCGAGACGATGATGCTTGACGGCGTATTGAAGAATGCTATGCAACTGGGTGACGATCTTGTTGACCGTGCGGCGCGAGCGGACGCGACCGGATGGTGCCGAGGAATGCTCATGGCCGTCAGACTCCACGTCGTCGCTGGCGTGAGCGGGAAGCGCCTCGTCGGCCAAGCGGTCGCGCCAGTTTTCGATGTCGTGGCTGGTGATCGCCTCTGGCCGTCTGGAGCCGAACTCGCTCAGCAGGTGCGCATCGAGGATCGAGCGGTAGTCGGCTCGGGTGCTGGCTGACCAATCGCGCTCAAAGCACCCGCGCTCGTACCACTCCTCCGCGAGCGCCCTGAACGTAAGGCCGGTGTGCTCCTGCTGGAGTTGTCCGCGGCGAGCATCGACCAGAATCGCGTCGAGCAGCGCCTGTGCGTCGCGCTCGCGCAGGAAGCCAGGTGCGGGCGGCCCCTTGGCGGTCCATGCCGGCCCGAGGCGCTTCTCGTGTTGCCCGTGTTGGTCGCGCCACTTCGCGCACCATGTCTTGCGGCGCTTGCCCTCGTACAGCCACACATGGCCGCTGATCGTGGCGTATGGGTCAAAGGCGCGAGTCGCCATGGGGTTCCTTCGCTCGCTCGGATCGCCGGCGAGGGTTGCGGTGGGAGACGACGACAGGCACCTGAGAACCGTATCGCGCCCGGCGGACGTTTTCCTCCCGAATTTCCTCCCAGGACAGCTCGGGTCAGACCGGATTATCGGGCGGAGATGGCGTGAATAGACATGATCTACGCTGTAGTCGCACCAATGCAATGGGACTTCTAATCCGAGGGTCGCAGGTTCGAGTCCTGCCGGGGGCTTCCGGGAATCTTGTTTGTTCAAGCGAGATGGGTCGCTGGCGCTGGGATGTAGGGTAGGGCGAAAGGCGTCGGGCTAACGTTTTGGCTAACACTATGCAGGCAGTATGCGCCCGGCCCTGGTGCATTCACGCGGTTCCGCGGGGGCGGCAGAGCGGTTGGTTGCTGGCAGAGAAGCGACGCCTCGGGTCGAGCGCCGAGCAGCGTGCCGGCGAGCTGGTTATGTCCGTTCGCGCGGCTCGTGGATCGGAGCCGGCGACCACGATGCCTATGCTGATTGTTGACGGGCTGGGAGAGCGAGTGGATTTCGGCCATGACTGCAAAGCTTCAGTCCTTCAATGAGCTGGTCACCTCCACGCCGGGGCGGATTTCTCTGCGAATCGGAACGTTCGCGATTGCCGTGGCACTGGAGCGGCGACGCATCGCGCGCAGGACGCCTCGGCGGGCAAGGCACGTGGACGCGCGGACGGGAGCCGACCCCAGCCCGCGCCAGACAGCGGTCCTGCTCGGCGCCGAGCGCGCAATCCCTTGGCTGATCGGCACCGCAATCCCCGGGCCGAGCGCGGACCAACGGCGGCAGCAGCTGGAGTTCGAACGCGAGGTCCAACGGGCGCACGCCGAGCACGCCGATGACCCAGAGGCTCGTCAGGAGGCGATCATGCGCATCTACCAGACGCGCGAGCCAGTGCGCAGGGGGTGCCTGGCGGTGCTGCTCCGCGCCCTCGTGCCGGTCGCCGTGAATCATTGCCCTGTGCCGTTCCTCTCACAGCGACGGACACTTGCCGACTTGTTGGCTGGCACGAGGATGGTGCGCGACGGGCCACGGCGCAGGGTGCGTCTGCGTCGGCGCCCGCTCCGCAACAAGGGTGACGCGACCGCTCCTCTGTAGGTGGTTCCCGGACACCAGTCGAGCGCCGCGCCTGTCCCCGACGCGGACCCAGTCTTTTCGGGGCTGAGCGTGAGGTTCACGGGTTTGCCGGGTCCGGGGTAGCCATATTCGGTGTATTCCATGTTGCTCGCCTGCGCGCATCGCGTCGAGGAGAGGCGCTTGGCGTCGTGCTCGGTAGGCTCCCGGTTTGTGGACGCAAACTGGAGACATCGTTGGGTCGTTGCGGGCCTGGTCGCGTTCGCGCTCGCCGGCTCTACCGGCGCGTCGGCCGCTGTCGGCTCGTTGGAGGGGGCGGCCGCGCCTGTGCCGGCCGTGTCGGGCGACCAGGCTGCGACCCGGGCGCTGCTCCATGCCGAATATGAGCTTTTGAAGGCGATCCTCGCTCGCCTGCGCCCGGCGGACGCCGCGGTGGCTCGAGCCGCGAAAGCCCTCGGTAGTGAATGCAGTGGGGTGCTTGGTGGGGCGCCGGATGAAGGGGTGATCGAAGAAGAAGCGCCGCCCAGGTCGAGGCCCAGGCTATCGGGACGTGTCCAGGGCGAACGGGCACGCAGCGAACAGGAGAAGCGCACCATTGACGCGGAGATCGATGAAACGATCTTTGCTGCAGCTGGCCGTGTTCTCCGGGGGCCCTATGACGCCTACATCGCTACGGCCACCCGGCTCACCTGGAGCGACGCGACGATCGGCGCGCTCGTTCGCCAGAGGGCCGCGCGGCTGCGGGAAGAGCTGATCGGCCCGCCGGTCGCGATCTGCGCCGAAATGAGGGCTTGGGCCGCGAGCGGGTTTCACCGGCTGCCACCCGGAAGCAGGGGCTTGGAAGAAGCTGAGGAAGCGCGTAGCAAACAGGCCGTGAAAGGCGACCTCGAAGTGCTGCTGCAACAACACGAGGACCGTGCTGGGCGGGCGCTCGCCAGGCGCATCACGGCGCTGAGGGAACTGCTGGCAGGGCGGCAGCGCGCCGACGAAGTCGGCTTGGGCGCCTGGTACCACCTGCAGCTGGCGCTGGGCGAGAAGCCGCCCCGCTTTGCCGAGCAACAACTCGCGCCCGTGATCGCGAGGGGACGCACATATGCGGGCACGACGTTTGTGATCCGCACAGGTGTGCGTTACGGATTGCGAAGCTCATGCGCACACGAGGTGGACGTCGAATTCCGCGAACGCCGCGGCGGCAGCAGCAGCGGCGTGTGCCTCAGCGAACGTGCCCGGGTGCACCCGTCCAGCAGTTGCTCGGGGCCTGTGGAGACTGTCCAGTTCGCCACCCCGCCGCAGGTACGCCGGGCACGGGTGCTGTTCAGCGATGGCAGAACCGTAATGGTCTCCATCGTGCAGATCCCAGTCAGAGACGGGGGGCCGGCGGGAGTATTCGTCGACGCCTTCCGCGGCTACAATCCCTATCCGGTATCGGTGCAGGAGCTAAGCCGCGACGGGAGGGTCCTGAGGACCCTCGGGCTGAGGGAGGCGCGCTGCAGGAAGGCGTCCGCGCGCGGCGCGCCAGGGCCACCTCGGCTCGTCAAACTAGCGACGGTGAGCACGCCCTCCGGCGAACCCCTGACCATCTCGGGGACCCTGCTGCATTTCGGCGGGCATACGGAATTTTCCCTCGGCCCGGAAGTGGGTATGCGCAACTCGGAACTCGGCGAGGAAGATGAAGACGCAAAGTCGAAGCAGTTCCAGTGGAACCTCTCGACCGAATGCGCGCCGCATCCATACTCTCTGCTTGACGGTATCCTCTTGGCGCCCGGAGCATCCGTCCTCGTGCGCACCGCAGCCGGGCTGACACCGCTCACAAAGGTCGAATTGGCCGCCTCGATGCACGCCGGAGGACCCCTGTTCTACGGGGTTTACACGACACCGCCGACCGAAATCATCGTCCAGAACTCCGAAGGCGCGACCCTCTATACGGAAAGCTTTGCTGCAAAGGCCACCGAAGAAACGGAATTCTGCGAAGGCTATGCCGAACAATGAGGTATCGCCGCAGCGAACCGCGCCAGCCGCACCGGGCCCGGTGGGGCCGTTGATTCTGCTCTGAACGGCCCTGTGCTCTCTCGTAAGCTGTGCTGCCGTGCTGGCGAACCGATCGATCCCGAGTGCGACCGCGATCCCGGTGCTCATCTATCCCGATGTGCGCGCCGCGGTGAGTTGGTTGAGTGAGGTTTTCGGATTCGTCGAGCGGCTCCAGATCGGCGAGGACCATCGGTCGCAGATGAACGTTGGGGGCGGCGGCGCGGTGATCGTTGGCGACGTCGGCTTCGACCGCGTGCCGCCACGCCCCGGCGAGGTCACACACTCTGTGCTCGTGCGCGTGGAGGACGCGAGGGCGCACTGCGAGCACGCGCGAGCCCACGGAGCGAAGATCCTCGAGGAGCCCACCGACCACATGTACGGCGAGCGCCAGTACAGCGCCGAGGACCCCTGGGGGCATCGGTGGACCTTCTCGCAGACGCTCGCGGATATCCACCCTCGGGACTGGGGCGGGATCCTCCGGGAGTGAGTCGCCGAGCAGGACGGGGTGAGGCGGCACGTGGGCCGCCGGCTCAGTTCTTGACATACCTCGGGTATCTTGTAAACTACGCTGACAAACAACGCTGGACCGACCATGAAGGAGACATGATCCATGTCCGCTGTACCGGCGCCGTTGAGTGGAGATCGCGTTGAGAGGAAGGACCATCCGGCTGGTGCGCGGGAGGGCCGCGGTGCCGCCGCCACCGCTGAGGCGGGCGCAGCGGGCCAGGTGAAGTGGCGCGACCCCAAGCGCTACGCGTGGCTGCTGGGCCTGATCGTGCCCACGCTGCCGTTCCTGGCGTATGGCCTGGTGGAGGCGACCGGGCTGGGCATCTTTTGGTTTTACGGCCCGTTCCTGGTGTTTGTGATCTTCCCCGTGCTGGATCTGCTGGTCGGGATGGATGCCACCAATCCGCCCGACAGCGTGATCAAGTGGCTGGAACAGGATCGCTACTACCGCTGGTGCACGTACGCGTTCATCCCGATCCAGTACGCGGGACTGGTGTTGGCGTGCTGGCTGTGGGGGAGCGGCAAACTTTCGACCATCGACGACATCGGCCTGATGATGACGGTGGGGATGGTGAGCGGGATTGCGATCAACACTGCGCACGAGCTCGGCCACAAGCGCGCCAGCATGGAGCGGTGGCTGAGCAAGGTGGCGCTCGCGCAGAGCGGGTATGGGCACTTCTTCATCGAGCACAACCGCGGTCATCACGTGCGCGTGGCCACCCCCGAGGACCCGGCGAGCGCCCGCCTGGGGGAGAGCTTCTACGCGTTCCTGCCGCGCACCGTGGCCGGCAGCCTGCGCTCCGCGTGGGAGCTGGAGCGCACGCGTCTTGGCCGTGGAGGCCAATCGGTGTGGACGCCGCGCAACGACATCCTCAGCGCGTGGGCGATGACCATCGTGCTGTTTGGCGCGCTCACGGCGATCTTCGGCCTGACGGTGTTGCCCTACCTGCTGGGGCAGGCGGTGCTGGGTTTCTGCTTGCTGGAGGTGGTCAACTACCTCGAGCATTACGGCCTGCGCCGGCAGCGGCGCGAGGACGGCCGCTACGAGCGCACTCGCCCGGAGCACAGCTGGAACAGCAACAGCGCGGCCTCCAACGTGCTGCTCTATCACCTGCAGCGCCACTCCGATCACCATGCCAACCCGATTCGCCGCTACCAGGCGCTGCGCCATGTGGAGGAGGCGCCGCAGCTGCCGACCGGGTACGCGGGGATGATCGTGCTCGCGGCGGCGCCCCCGCTGTGGCGGCGGGTGATGGACCGGCGGCTGCTGGCGCACTACGGGGGTGACGTATCGCGCGCCAACATCGCCCCTCGCAAGCGTGTGCGCTTGCTCGCACGCTACGGGGAGGCATCGTGAGGGGAGGCGTCGTGAGGTGTAGGGCCCCACGCGGACGCACGCGCGTGCTCGCACGGTACGGTGCCACGCCATGAACCGCTGGCGCTGCCCAAGCTGCGGGTATGTATACGACGAGCGCCACGGCCACCCCCGCGAGGGCTTTCCGGCGGGCACGCCGTGGAGCGAGGTGCCCGACGACTGGGCCTGCCCGGATTGCGGGGTGCGCGACAAGGTGGACTTCGAGCTCCAGGCAACGGAGGCGGGGTCGCAGTGAGCGCGCGCACGCCCTACGCGGTGGCCGCCCGTGAACTGCTGCGCGACACGCTGTTCGACGCGGCTCGCAACGAGCTCGAGCAGCGCGCCTGGAGCGATGTGACGATGGCCGACGTGGCGGCCGCGGCGGGTGTCAGCCGCCAGACCCTCTACAAGGAGTTTGGCTCGCGCGATGAGTTCGCCCAGGCGTTCGTGCTGCGTGAGGCCGACGGTTTCATCGGCGCCCTGGAAGGCGCGCTGGACACGCATCTGAATGACCCGCGGATGGCGCTCACGGAGGCGTTCGGGCTGTTCCTGACGGCGGCCGCCGAGGACCCGCTGATCCGCGCCGCGATCCGGGGGGGAGGGGAGATGCTGCCGTTCGTCACCACCCACGGCCAGACGCTGGTGGAGGGCGCCGCGGAGCGGCTGCGCTGGGCGATCACCGCGCGCTGGCCGCAGGCGCCCGAGCACGACGTGGCGCTGCTCGCCGAGTGCCTGGTGCGTTTGGCGATCAGCTACGCCACGCTGCCGGTGGCCCCGGCGGGGATGACCGCCTCATCGATCGCCGAGTTGCTTGGGCCGTTCATCGACCACGCGCTGGCGGCCGAAACGGGGGTGTCGGCCGAAACGGAGGTGCTAGCCGAAACGGGGATGCGCGCCGCAGGCGAGTGTCCCCCGGCTTCGGTCGACGGCGTCAGCCCCGCAGCTGTGCCCGCTTGACCTTGCCGCTGGCGGTCTTCGGCAGCTCGGCCGCAAACTCCACGATGCGGGGGTACTTGTAGGGGGCGGTGAGGCGCTTGACGTGCTCCTGCAGCTCGCCCGCCAGCCGGGGCGATGGCAGGTGCCCGTCGCGCAGCACCACCACCGCGCGCACCACCGCGCCGCGCTCCTCGTCGGGCGCGGACACCGCGGCGGCCTCGGCCACCGCGGGGTGGGCGACGAGCGCCGACTCCACCTCGAACGGCCCGATGCGGTAGCCGGCGGAGACGATCACATCGTCGGTGCGCCCCTCGAAGTAGAGGTAGCCCTCCTCGTCTTCGGTGACTTTGTCGCCGGTCTGCCACGGTTGCCCGGCACTCCGGTCCTCGACCCGCCAGCTGCCATCCACACCGCGCCGCACGTGCTCACCGAGGTAGCCGAGAAAGAACGTGGGCACGCTGGCGGGGTTGGCCACCAGCTCGCCCTCCACCACATCCAGCCCCACCCCCGGCAGGGCGCGGCCCATCGATCCCGGGCGGGGCTGCTCATCCACTGAAGCCGGGAGACACGCGCCTCCTGCTTGCATCCGCGCAGCCAGCATCCCCGTGAGCTGCCCCGTCTCGGTCTGCCCATACCCGTCGCGGATGTAGAGGCCGGTGGCCTCCTGCCAGGCATGCAGCACCGCCGGGTTGAGCGCCTCCCCTGCGGCGACCATTCCACGCAGGTCGGGCAGTGGCGTGAGCGTGGCGCGCTTGGCGATCACGCGGTACTCGGTGGGCGCCATGCACAGCACGTTGACGCGCTCCCTTGCCAGCAGTTCCAGGCGCTCCGCGGGGTCGAAGCGCGCGTCGTGCAACAGCGCGGCGGCGCCCGACAGCCAGGGGGCGATGAAGACGTTGCGCGCCGACTTCGACCAGCCGGAGGCGGCGGTGCACCACACCAGCTCCCCGGCGCACGCGCCCAGCCAGTGGGCGGCCTGCAGGCGCTGGCCGAGCAGGTAGCGCTGCCCGTGCAGCACCGCCTTGGGCTCGCCGACGGTGCCGCTGGTGAATGTGATCAGGCAGGGGTCCTCATCGCGCAGCTCCACGGCGGGAGCCGGTGGGGCATCGAACAGCGAGGCGTCGGGGACCAGCACCACGTCGACGTCTGGAGAACCCCAGCCGCGGCCCGCGGCGTCGCTCGGCGCACCTGCCGCCGCGGTCGGGTCCGGCGGCTCCGCGCGCGCCGCCGCCACGGATTCGTCCCCCAGAGCCTCGCGCAACTCGGCGCGATTGCGCTCGTCTGCCACCACCAGCCGCGGCCGGGCGACGGCGAGGCGCAGACGCAGGTCCTTGGCGCGCAGCTGCTCGGTGCAGGGCAGCACCACGGCGCCGAGGCGAAAGCAGGCCAGCATGCTCAGCACCCACTCGGGGCGGTTGCCGATCAACGTCATCACCACGTCTCCGCGCCCCACGCCGCGGCGGGCCAGCGCGCCGGCCAGACGGGCGCTGCGATCGGAGACCTCGCCGAAGCTCCACTCGCGGCGGCTGCCGTCGCGGGCCAGCTCCACCAGCGCCGGCTGGTCGGGGGGTAGGCGGTCGAGCACGTCCCTGGCGAAGTTCACGAGGCGCTCCAGTCTGCCAGGCTGGCTCGCGCCGGTATCCTCCATGTCCCCGCCGACCCCCTACACCTGGAGCGCCCGAGACATGGCTGTAGCCCCCTCGCCGTACACGGAGAAGACCGACGAGCAGAAGGCCATCACCGAGATGGTGCGCCAGTTCGCCGACGAGCAGATCATCCCCAACGCCGAGCATTTCGACCACGAGGACAGCTTCCCCGAGCCGATCGTGGAGCAGATGAAGGAGCTGGGGCTGTTCGGGGTGACGATCCCCGAGGAGTACGGCGGGATGGGGCTGGACCTGACCACCTACGCGATGATCGTGGAGGAGCTCTCGCGCGGGTGGATCTCGATCTCGGGGGTGGTCAACACCCACTTCATCGGCAGCTACCTGCTGATGAAGTTCGGCAACGAGGAGCAGCGCCAGAAGTACCTGCCGCGGATGGCCACGGGGGAGATCCGGGCGGCCTTCTCGCTGTCGGAGCCCGAGCTCGGCAGCGATGTGCAGGCGATCAAAACCTCCGCCAAGAAGGGCGAGGACGGGAAGTACGAGATCAACGGCCAGAAGATGTGGGTGACCAACGGGTTGCGCTCCACGCTCGTGTTCACCCTCGTGAAGACCGACCCTGACGCCGAGCCGCGCCACCGTGGGATGACCTGCTTCATCTGTGAGAAAGAGCCGGGCGTGGGCGAGAACTCGGGCGAGTACGCCGGCCTGACGGTGCCGCCGAAGATCAAGAAGATGGGCTACAAGGGCGTGGAGTCCACCGAGCTGGTGTTCGACGGGTATCGCTGCCCGGCCGAGAACGTGCTGGGCGGTGAGCAGGCGGGCCTGAACAAGGGCTTCTCGCAGATGATGGACGCGCTGGAGGTGGGCCGCGTGAACGTGGCGGCGCGCGGCGTAGGGATCGCGCAGCGGGCGATGGAGCTGGCGCTGAAATACTCCCAGGAGCGCAAGACGTTCGGCAAGCCGATCGCCGAGCACCAGGCGATCCAGTTCAAGCTGGCCGACATGGCGACGCAGGTGGACGCCGCGCGTCTGCTCACGCTGCGCGCGGCGCGGCTGAAGGACGCGGGCGAGCGCTCGGACCTGGAGGCGGGGATGGCGAAGCTGTTCGCCTCCGAGGCGGGCCGCTTCTGCGTGGAGGAGTCACTGCGGATCCACGGCGGGTACGGGTACTCCAAGGAGTACGAGATCGAGCGCCTCTACCGCGACGCCCCGCTGCTGCTGATCGGCGAGGGCACCTCGGAGATCCAGCGGATGGTGATCGGGCGCAAGCTGCTGCAGCGCCACAAGCTGTAGTGCCCCGTCGGCGCGTCCGGCGCCACGGCATTGGCAGTCCGTCCAGGACGCGCGGCGCGCGGCGTTGGAGGTGTCAATGTCTACAACTGCGCCCTCCGGGTAAGGAGGAGTGCAATCGTGAAGATATTTGGTAGGCGTGTAGGCTATGGGCAGCGGGAGCGGCGGACAGGAGGAGATGTATGGCAGAAGACGCCAAGGGGTTGATCGAACTCGCGGTGCGCAGGTTCATCCGCGAGGTGCCGGCGCTGGAGCCGATCAAGCTGGTGGTCGGGGTGGAACTGCGAGGACGCGGGGATGTGCAGCACTTCCGGCTGGAGATGCCCGAGATCAAGGTGACGAAGGGCCCGGCGGGCGATGCGCGCCTGCGCGTGGACATGCGCCGCGAGTTCTTCAACGTGATGGCGCGCGAAGCGAAGGTGGCGGACTGGATCGAGGCGTTCACGTACGGTCAGGCGAAGGCGTCGGGACCTGAGCAGTTCCTGAAGCTGATCGTCAACGTGGTGGAGCGCCAGCAGGAGCGCCAACGCGTCCGCCGCGCCAGGAATTGACTCATTACGGCCCTAGGCGCCCGAGAGGCAAGCGAGGCAAGGACGCAGGGAGCGTGGCGTGCTTTGCACGCGAGCGACCGAGGACGCCGCCTCGCGCCGCCTATCGGGCGCCTAGTGATACGAAAGGATCTGATCGGCCAAAAACAGGATCGTGGCGATCAGGAAGATCGACATCACGATGAGGGAGAAGTTCTCGTTCATGACGCTCCTCCACACAATAGTGGATGCCGCGGTTGGAGACCAGCCTAAGCGAGCAGCGCGTCGCCGTCGTACAGCTTGATGATTCTCACGGCTCCGTCCGGAGCGGCGTCGAGGCAGAGATGGCAGAGGACGCACTCGTCGAGGTTGCGCTGCGCCAGCTCCAGGCGGCCGTCGTCGCCCTGGGCGAAGATGTCCACCGGGCAGGCCTCGGCCAGCTTGCGCGCGAGCTCGCCGTCGGAGGCGGCGGCGTCGTCCACCTCGACCGCGATGAAGGTGCCGTCGGCTCTCATGCGGTGCCCCCCGTGGCCGGGACCGCCGGTCCCGCGCCCGCCGGTCCCGCGCTCGCTGATCCAGCGCCCGTCGCCCCGGCGGCCCGCTCGGCGATCTTGGACTGGATCAGGCCCGGGATCTCCTCGATCCGCTCGGCCACCGTGATGCCGGCGGCGGCGAGGCGGGCGATCTTCTCCGAGGCGGTGTCCTCCTTGCCTTCCACGATCGTGCCGGCGTGGCCGAAGGACATGCCGGGCATCTCATCCATGAAGCGCCCCGCCATGAACGCCACCACGGGCAGGCGCGAGGAGTGCTCGGTGACCCAGCGCGCCAGCTCGGCCTCCATGCGCCCGCCGGGCTCGGTGTAGATCACGATCCCCCGCGTCTGCGGGTCGGCCTCGAACAGCGGCATCAGCTCGGCGTAGGTGGAGCCGATGATCGCGTCGCCGCCGATCGACACGGCGGTGGACTGCCCGAGGCCGGCGGCGGACAGCGTGGAGGACATCTCCGTGGTCATCCCCCCCGAGCGCGAAATCACGCCGATCGGCCCGGGCGTGTAGGCCTGCGCCGCGTTCTTCGCGGGGCCGCCGATGCCGCCCATCTTGATCACGTCGGGCACGATGATCCCGAGGCAGTTGGGGCCGATGATGCGCGCGCCGCGCAGCGTCGCCAGCTCAACCATCTGCGCCACGTCGGCGCGAGGGATGCGCTCGGTGACGATCACGATCAGCTTGATCCCGTTCTCGATCGCCTCGAACACGGCGTCCTTCGTAAACGCCGGCGGCACCGTCACGACCGAGCCGTGGATCGGCGCGCCGTGGTGGGCGACTGCCTGCGCGACCGTGTCGAACACGGGCACGCCGTGCACCTCGCGGCCCAGTCGCCCGGGGGTGACCCCGCCGACCACCTTCGCGCCCGCGCCGTAGTCCAGGCACTCGCGCGTCAGGTTGACCGCCTCGCGGCCGGTGATGCCCTGCACGATGAACGTGGTGTCTGCGTCGATCAGGATCGGCATCAGCCAGTCGCTCCTTGGATCTTCTCGACAGCTCGCCGGGCGGCCTCGTTGAGCGACACGGAGCGGTCTGCGTAGTCGACGCCGTAGCGCTCCAGGATCTTGAAGCCCTCCTCCTCCCACGCGCCGGGGATACGGAAGATCGCGATCTTCTCGGCCGGGTTGTGGCCGAGCTCCAGGCACGCTTTGATCACGCCGCGCGCGACGATGTCCACGCGCGTGTTGGAAACGATCGACATCATCACCGCGATCTTGTCCACGCCGGGCTTCTGCAGCACCAGCTTCGCCAGGCCGCACGCCTTCGCGACCGAGGGGTTGCCGCCGATCTCGCAGTAGTTGGCCGGGTGGCCGCCGTGCGCGCGCACCGCGTCGAACAGCGTCAGCGAGCCGCCGCCGGCGCCGATCACGAGGCCGAGGTTGCCGTCGAACTCGGTGACGTTGCCAGCCACGCCGCGGTGGTCCTGCGCGTCGACTTCCTCCCCGGCGAGCTCGAAGGGGGTGGCCTCGCGCGCCTGGCGGGTCTCCTCATCGCCGACGCCGAGCTCGGCAAGCAGCTTCTTATGACGCCCGCGGGCCTCGTTCTCGATGTCCATGTGGGCGTCGAGCGCCACGAACGAGCCGTCGGCGAGGCGACCGAGCGGGTTGATCTCGGCGAGCACCATGTCGTTGGCGACGAACAGCTTCGCCAGCCGCGTGAGGATCGGGACGAGCTTGTTGAGCGCCGAGCCGGTGACGCCGGTGCAGGAGATCACCTCCTTGGCCTGGAAATCGCTGAATGGCAGGATGTTGGAGAAGTGCCGCCGGCCCACCTTGCCGGGCTGCTCCTCGGCGACCTGCTCGATGTCGATGCCCCCCACGGGCGAGAAGATCATCACCGGCTGCTTGCGGATCCCATCCCACACCACCCCGGCGTAGTACTCCTGCTCGACCTCTGCCTTGGGATCGACCAGCACCCCGCGCGGCATGTGCCCGTTGATCTCCAGGGCGAGGATGTCGCGCGCATGGCCTTCGGCCTCCTCCGGCGTGTCGGCGAACTTGACCCCTCCGGCCTTCATCCGCCCCCCGGTGAGCACCTGGGACTTGATCACGGTCGGACCCCCGATCCGCCGCGCGATCTCGCCGGCCTCGGCGGGGTCGGTGGTGAAGCCGTAGTCGGTGACGGGGATGCCGGCGCGCTTGACCACCTCGCGCGCCTCGAACTCGAAGAACCTCATGCGGCGCGGAAGCCTACACGCTCAGCAGTCGGCGAGGGCTCGCAGCGCACCGCACAGCTCGGGGGCGCGGATGCCGAGCTCTCCAGCCCGCTCGGTGAGCGTCGAGCGCCGGATGCGCTGCAGGTTGTCGAATGACGCGATGCACTCGACCGCGAGACCCTCATCGGGACCAAGCGCGATCTCGGTTGAGATATAGCGTACGGTGCGCGTGATCGGTGCCACCACGATCCCCGTCAGTACCGGCACGGCCTCAGAGCGCGTCACCACAAGGACGGGACGCCGCGCGTCTTCGGTCTCAGCCCACCAAATCTCCCCCTGCCGGGGGAAGCTCACCAGGGTTCCTCTTCGATCAACGCACGCGTGGCGGCATCAAGGCCGGCGAGCTCTTCGTCGGTCTGGGGCTGACGTTCGTACCCCGCGACGATTTCGGCTCCTATCCGGGCCCTTCGCTGCTCATCCAGCAGCTTCTCAAGCGCGACGCGCACACCCTCCGAGCGACTGGCCACAAAGCCCTCGGCTACCAGATCGTCGAGATCGGCGACGAGTTTGTCGTCAAGACGAGTTACCACTTGTGCCATGCACAAAGCATAGCAAAGTGTATGTATCCAGTGAAATCATGACAAGAAGAGCCGTCCGCTACACGCCTGCCCCGGCCGGCTGCGGTGTATCGGCCTCCGCGAACCCGTACGCCGCTGCCAGCTCGGGATCCTTGCGGGCCAGCATTTCCGCGAGTTTGACCATCACCTGGCACTGCTTCCAGGTGGCGTCGTCCTGCATCTTGCCGTCGATCATGTGCACGCCGCGGCCGTCGGGGATCGCCTCGATCACCTTTTTGGCGAACGCCACCTCCTCGGGGTCCGGCGAGTAGACCTTCTTGGCGATGCCGATCTGCACGGGGTGCAGCGACCAGGCGCCGACGCAGCCGAGCAGGAAGGAGGCGCGGAACTGCGCTTCGCAGCCCTCCACGTCCTTGATGTCGCCGTAGGGGCCGTAGAAGGGGAGCGCGCCCACGGCGGTGCAGGCGTCCACCATGCGGGCGATCGAGTAGTGCCAGGGGTCCTGCTGGTAGCTGGGGCGGGGGGCGTCGGGGTTCTCGGGGTCGGGGTCGGCGATCGTGCGGTAACCGGGGTGCCCGCCGCCCACGCGGGTGGTCTTCATCCGCCGCGAGGCCGCGAGGTCGGCGGGGCCGAAGCTCATCCCCTGGATGCGGGGGGAGGCGGCGGCGATCTCCTCCAGGTTGGCCACCCCGAGGTGGGTCTCCAGCACGCAGTGCACGAGGATCGGGCGCGTGATGCCCGCTTTGGCCTCCAGCTGGGCCAGCAGGCGATCGACGTAATGGATGTCCCACGGGCCCTCCACCTTCGGCACCATCACCACCTCGATCTTCTCGCCGATCTCGCCGACGATCCGCGTGATGTCGTCGAGGAAGTAGGGGGAGGCCAGTTCGTTGACGCGCGTCCACAGCGCGGTGTCGCCGAGGTCCATCTCCCTGCCCACCTTGATCAGCCCCTCGCGGGCGGCCTCCTTGCGATCGAGCGGCACGGCGTCCTCGAGGTTGCCGAGCAGGATGTCCACCGTGGGGGCGATGTCGGGCACCTTCGCCACCATCTTCTCGTTGGAGAAGTCCAGGAAGTGGATCATCCGGGAGGGCTTGAAGGGGATCTCTCGCGCCGGCTCGGGCGCGTCGATCGCCAGGGGCTTGAAGAAGTCTCGAGGGTTTCGCATGCCGTTGATCATATTGGCCGCCGCCGTGCGCGATGATTTCCGCGGATATCCTCAAAAAAAACAGGAGAGTGCATACGTGAGTACAGCGATGACCAGCTTCGAGACCGACCAGGCCGCGCGCGAGGCGAGCGGCGCCCACCCCTACGGCCGCTACCTGGAGGAGTTCGAGGTAGGCGCCGTCTACAAGCACTGGCCCGCGAAGACCGTCACCGAGGCCGACGACCACCTCTTCTGCCTGATCACCATGAACCACCACCCGCTGCACATCAACGACGTGTATGCGCACAAGTCCCAGCAGGGGCGCAACGTGGTGGTGGGCCCGCTGGTGTACTCGCTGGCGCTCGGCATGTCGGTCAGCGACGTGAGCGGCAAGGCGATCGCCAATCTCGCCACCGAAGAACTCAAGCACCCCGCTCCGGTGTTCCACGGCGACACCCTCTTCTGCGAGTCGGAGGTGCTGGAGAAGCGCGAGTCGCAGTCCAAGCCCGACCGCGGCACGGTCAAGGTGCACACCCGTGTGCTCAACCAGGATGGGGTGCTGGTGGCGGAGTTTAAGCGTCTAGTGCTCGTGCCCCGCCAGCCCGCGGCGCGATAGGCTGCCGTGATGGAAACCACAGCCATCCCAGACGCCCCCACCGAAAACAAGCGCCTGCTGGAGTGGGTCGAGGAGGTCGCCTCCCTCACCGAACCGCAGGCGATCCACTGGTGCGACGGATCCGCGGAGGAGTACAACAGCCTCTGCGAGCAGCTGGTGCGCGCGGGCACCTTCCGCCGCCTCTCCGACGCCAAGCGCCCCAGCTCCTACCTCGCCTTCTCCGACCCCGGCGACGTGGCGCGCGTGGAGGACCGCACCTTCATCTGCTCCGCCACCGAGGAGCAGGCGGGGCCCACCAACAACTGGTGCGACCCGGAGGAGATGCGCGAGGCGCTGGCCGAGCTGTTCGCCGGCTCGATGCGGGGCCGCACCATGTACGTGGTGCCCTTCTCGATGGGGCCGCTGGGCTCGGACAAGAGCCACATCGGCGTGCAGCTCACCGACTCCGCCTACGTGGCGGTGAGCATGCGGATCATGACGCGCATGGGCCGGCGGGCACTTGAGGTGCTGGGCGACGACGGGCGCTTCGTGCCCTGCCTGCACTCCGTCGGCATGCCGCTCGGCGAAGGCGACACCGATGTGCCGTGGCCGTGCAACGCCGAGAACAAGTACATCGTGCACTACCCCGAGACGCGCGAAATCTGGTCCTACGGCTCCGGCTACGGCGGCAACGCGCTGCTCGGCAAGAAGTGCTTCGCGCTGCGGATCGCCTCGGTGATGGCCCGCGACGAGGGCTGGATGGCCGAGCACATGCTGATCCTCAAGCTCACCTCGCCCGAGGGCGAGGTCAAGTACATCGCCGCCGCGTTCCCCTCGGCCTGCGGCAAGACCAACCTCGCGATGTTGATCCCGACGCTCGAGGGTTGGACGGTGCAGACGATCGGCGACGACATCGCCTGGATGAAGTTCGGCGAGGATGGCCGCCTGTACGCGATCAACCCGGAGGCCGGCTTCTTTGGCGTTGCACCGGGCACCGGCGAGCACACCAACCCCAACGCGATCCGGATGGTGGCGCACGACACGGTGTTCACCAACTGCGCGCTGACCGACGACGGCGACGTGTGGTGGGAGGGGATGACACCCGACCCGCCCGCGCATCTCACCGACTGGCACGGCAACGAGTGGACGCCCGCCTCCGAGACGCCCGCCGCGCACCCCAACGCGCGCTTCACCGTCAAGGCCGACCAGACCCCGGCGATCGCTCCCGAGTGGGAGGACCCGGCCGGCGTGCCGATCGACGCAATACTGTTTGGCGGGCGTCGCTCCACGGTGGTGCCGCTGGTGATCGAGGCGTTTGACTGGGAGCACGGTGTGTTCCTCGGCGCGACGATGAGCTCGGAGAAGACGGCGGCAGCGGCCGGCACGGTCGGCGAGTTGCGCTTCGACCCGTTCGCGATGCTGCCGTTCTGCGGCTACAACATGGCCGACTACTTCGCGCACTGGTTGGAGATCGGCCGCGGGCGGGCGGGATCGGATCGCAAGCTGCCGAAGATCTTCTACGTCAACTGGTTTCGCAAGGACGAGAGCGGTCGCTTCCTGTGGCCGGGCTTCGGCGAGAACTCGCGCGTGCTCTCGTGGGTGTTCGCGCGCTGCGCCGGGCATGGCGCCGCCGCGCACACCCCGATCGGGATCGTCCCGCCGGTGGGGCCGGAGGGGATCGACACGCGCGGCGTGGACGTCTCCGAAGCGGACATCGCCGAGCTGTTGCGCGTGGACGTCGCGGAGTGGCGCGCGCAGCTGCCCCACTTCCACGAGCACTTCGGCAAGTTCGAGCGGCTCCCCGCGGAGCTGCACGAGCAGCTGAAGGCACTCGAACAGCGCCTCGCCTGAGCTTGGGTGACGGTCCGGCTGGGCTGGCGACGGTCGGTCTGGTGTGGGATCCAGTCGTCTGGACAACGATCCGAGTTTGAACAGGCGCCTGGCATTTCCTCTCAACCGGCTTCGCTCGCCGGCCGATACTGGATGAGTGAGCTATCTGAAGCAGGTGCTGCCGCGCCCTGACACGCCGGCTTGGGTCAGGGGCGTGCTTGCTCTGCTCGCCTTCATGGTGCTCGCGCATCTCGCGCACAGTGCGCTCGTGCTCGGCTGGGGGGCGAGCGACCGGCTGTTCGACGATTGGCTGTACGACGCGGTGATGGTTGGCTGCGCGGCGGTCTGCCTCGCGCGTGGCCTGACGGTCGCCACGGCGAAGGTCGCCTGGCTGGCGCTGGGGCTCAGCCTCGCCTGCGACGCCGCCGGGGAAGTGATGTCCTCGATCAGCGAAACGCTGGCGCCCAATGTTCAACGCGGGCTCTACCTCGGTTTCTATCTGGGCGCCTATGTGGCGATCGTGCTACTCGGGCGCCGGCGCTTCAGCCATCCGCGCGCCAGCCTGTGGCTCGACGGGCTCAGCGGCATGCTGGCGGTGGGTGCGCTCGGCTGCAGCGCGCTGTTCGCCCCGGTGCTGGCGGCGACACACGGCGGTTCCGTCGAAGCGGCGTTCAACCTCGCCTACCCGCTTGCCGACGTCCTGCTGGTGGCGGTGGTCGTGGGGATGTTGACCGTCGCCGGCTGGCAGGTGGACCGCACATTCGCGCTGATCGCCGTGGGGTTTGCCGTGACGGCGGTCGCCGACGGCTTCTTCCTCTACATGGAAGCGCACGGCGGCTATACGGCGGGCACCCCGCTGGACACGCTGTGGCTGTTGGGAGCCCTGATCCTGGCGTGTGCGGCCTGGCAGCCGGACAGCGGACGGGTGCGCGATCGGTACACCCTGGTGGCTGTCGTGGCCGCGCCGGTGGTGGCTGGGGCGGTCGCGCTCGGGGTGCTGGTGGACGGGGGCGTGGAAGGGGCAGCGGGCGTGTCGATCTGGCTGGCCGTGGCGGCGCTCACGGCGGTCCTGCTGCGGCTGCTGCTCACCTCGGCCGAGAACATCCGTCTGATCGCCTCCATTAGCGAGCTGGCCAACCGCGACGCGCTCACCGGCCTCGGCAACCGCCGGGCGCTATTCGAGGACCTGCGGCTGGCCGTTACGCAGGCCACGGTGTCGCACCCGAGGCTATTCCTGCTGTTCGATCTCAACGGCTTCAAGCACTACAACGACACCTTCGGGCACCCGGCGGGGGATGCGCTGCTGCAGCGCCTTGCCGGCAGGCTAGATCAGCGGGCCGGTGCCGACGGGTTCACCTACCGGCTCGGCGGGGATGAGTTCTGCGCGCTGCTGGAGATCGCCGGCGACCCCGCGGAGCTCGCGGCCGATCTGGCCGGCGCGCTGCTGGAGAGCGGGGAGCACTTCACGATCGGGGCCTGCTACGGAGAGGTGCTGCTCGGGCGAGAGGCACACAGCGCAGAGGAGGCGCTGCGCATCGCCGATCAGCGTCTCTACGCGCAGAAGCTGCTCTCCTCCACTCCGCCGGTGTCTAATCGTGCGAGTGAGCCTCGCCGTCGGTTGACGCGGGCGGGCGGGACTCCTCGGCGAGCGAGGTGATCGTCAGCAGGCCGCGCGCGGCCTGCTCGAGCACTTCGGTGGCCTCCTCCAGCGAGCGTGCGTACAGCTCGACCAGCAGGTGCACAATGATGCGGGCGTCGTCTTCGTGCTTGTGGAAGCGCACGTGCGTGAAGAACTCCCTCACCCCGTGGTCGCCGAACGCGGCGTAGGAGAGGGCGTCGCCCGCCTCCGGCCCAGAACAGGACTCGACGTCTTCGGCGTCCACCGTCACGGTGCAAGAGGCGACCCAGGGGGTGCCCGCGATCATCCGTTCCCAACGGTCCTCGATCGGCTCCACGCGGCCGTTGCTGAAACCCAGGTGGGGCTGGTCGTGCATGCAGTCAAGGCACTGCACCACCGCCTCCTGCAGCTCGTCCACCACTTCCGAGCGCTCGCCCGTGTCGGGGTCGATCTTGTGGATGCCCTCGTAGTGGACCTGCACCTCCAGCTCCTGCGACCAGCAGCGGTAGCAGCGCAGCCAGCTGCGTGCGGTCGTCTCCGAGGCAGAACTCTCCATGGGACCCATTGTATGCACGCGCCGGACTGCAGAACGAGGGGCCCAGCTCACCCAGCCTTCGCCCGGGCTGGGACACCGTCTATCCAAACGTGAACGAGTAGCCTGTCACGCCCGGTTCGAATCGCAAAGTCAGCCGCCGCTGTTCGTCGCGCGGCAGCGAGACCAGCGTGTAGAGGCGTTCGCCGGTGACGGTCACGAGGCCGTCATGGACGTCCGCGCCGGCGTCGGCCGCCGGGATCCGCCGGCCGTCGAGCAGCACTTCGACGTGGCGCGGCACCTTGCCGGCGGAGCTCAGCACGAGGTAGACGTGCCGGCCCTCCACGTTGGCTTCGATGCCCGCGTGGGCAACCGCCACGGCGGGCTGTCCGGAGGTGTTCCAGGTGCCGCTGTAAGCGAAGGCGTCCAGTTCGAGGTTGGGGCGCGTGCCCGCGCCGTAGTCGTGAATGCCGCCGACCGGTCCGTTCACCCAGCCCTGCGCGCGGGCGGTGCCCAGGTAGGTCTCGGGCGAAGTTTCCCCGCTCGGCACGATCACGCCGGTCGGGTGGCCCCTGCCGCCAACGTGGTGTCCCGCTTCGGCGAGCAGCGCGCGGATCGCCGATTCGGTTTTGTCGTAGTCGCCCTCGCCGAACGCCACATAGCGCACCTTGCCGTTGGCGTCGATCAGGTAGTCGGCCGGCCAGTACTCGTTGTTGTAGGCGTCCCAGGTGCCGTATTCGTTGTCCTGCACCACGGGGTATTTGATCCCGAACGTGGAGATCGCGCTCGCCACGTTGGCGGCGTCGTGCTCGAAGGAGAACTCGGGCGTCTCCACGCCGACGATCGTCAGGCCGTCCAGCCGGTAGGTGGCGTCCCACGCCTTCAGGTAGGGGAGCGTGCGGATGCAGTTGATGCAGGTGTACGTCCAGAAGTCGACCAGCACCACCCGCCCGCGCAGCCCCGCCAGCGTCAGCGGCTTGTTTGAATGTCCGCCCGCCCCAGTGTTGAACCAATCCTCGGTTTCTTTGAATTCCGGCGCGGTGGCGATCACGGGCAGCTTGCGCGCGTCCTTCAGCAGCGTCGCCTGGCTGGCGCCATGCACCGCGACCGGCGTGCCCACGCTGGCGGTGAAGCGGGACTTGCGCCCGGTGATCTCGTGCAGGCGGCTTTCGACGGCGTGCGATTTCTTCGAGCGTCGCGGTGAGGTTGACTTCGGGGATGTGCTGGGCGATGTACTGGTCGAAGCGCACGTCCTCGCCGGTGACGATCACCAGCGCCGTGGCCACCATGATCGCCCCCAGCGTGCGCTGCAGAGCGGGGCCGCGGCCGGTGGCGCGCACCCGCTCGAACAGCGTGCGCCCACCCAGCGTCAGGGCGAGCAGCACCAGGGCGGAGCCGAGCGTGTAGGCGATCCCCACCGCCACGCTGCGCCCGGTGGCGGCGCCCACGGAGATCACCGCGGCGAGGATCGGCCCCGCGCAGGGGGTGTAGACGAAGCCGAGCGCCGCCCCCACCAGCAGGCCCGAGCGAAAACCGTCCCCCCGAGTGATTTGGGCCCCGCCCACCCCGAACGCCGCCAGGCGCGACATCCGCGCCTCCAGGCGCTCGCCGAGGCGCGGCACCAGCAGGATCGCGCCGGCGCCGAGCAGCACCACCACGGCGACTGCGCGCAGCGGGTCCGACCCGAGGCCGACGCCGTCGGCGACCTTCGCGATCCCGACGATCGTGATCGCGAACGTCAGGCTCAGCCCGAGCACCACCCCCAGCGGCCGGCGCCGCCCGCCGGCGCCGCCGGAGGCCAGCAGCGCGGGCAGCACCGGCAGGACGCACGGGGAGAGCGCTGTACCGGCGCCGGCAAGCAGGGCGAAGCCAAGTAGGAGGGCCATCCCTCCACAGTCTGACGAACGGGGATTGCGTTACGCGGCGATTCGCCGGATCATCACCGATCGGCCCACGCAGCGCCGGCGCGCGCCGAAACGGCGATTCGAGGTCCCCAGCCGCCGGCGGGGCGCACGGGGGCGCCCCGCCATAGTGTCTTCCTGCGCTGCTGTCGACGGTCAGTGGTGGTGCTTGTGCTTCTTGCCTTTGATGGTCACCGGTATTACTTGCACCGTTGGAGCTCCGCCGATCGCGGACATGTAGGTGAGGGTTGCGGTGAGATGGACGGTCTTGCCTTTCTTCAGCGTGCTTACGACCTTCCCGGAGGGCTTGACCGTCAGCGTCAGCGGAACGCCTGCGGTCCCTGATGCTGAGGCTCTGCCGATCGTGGTGATCGTTGGTCGGCAGCGACCCTTGATCCTGCTCTGGCCTTTCTTGCACTTCTTCGACTGCCTCCTTGCCGCGGTCGCCTCGTGGCGGGCGATCGTGCCGGTGGGCACCGTCACTTCCAGCGTTGCCGTACCGGACTGTGCGGGCACAAACACGATTGTGATCGTGCCGTTGGCGTTGGCATGGACGCTCTGGACTTTGTAGGTGCTGTTGGGCGTGGGGGGCAGCGGCGCGAACGTCACGCTGGCGGTGGCGGCCGGATCGTTCGCCGTCTGCACGCCGGTCCCTGGCAGATCCACGTAGATCTGGATCGTGTCGATGCCAGGGTTGTTGCCAACGTAGGAGATCTGCGCCTGGCCGGAGGAGTTGAGCGTCACCGCCCCGGTCTGCGGATTGGCTCCCGAGACCGTGTAGCGCACGCTCTTGCCGGCGTACGGTTCGCCCGCCGTGTTGAGTGCAGTCACGTTGACGGTCTCAGTCTGGCCCTGCGTGAGTGTCTGATTTGCGGGGCTGATCTGCAGGCCGCTCGGGATCCCGGTGCGGTTGATGATCGTAAACGCCTGTTCGTGATTCGCCGCCAAGCCGGTTGCGCGCAGCTGATCCCACTCGACACCGGCGCCGTTGTCGAGTTCGTGCGGCTCGATCGAGCCGTTGAACGCGAAAGGCTGCGCGACGGTCGTCTCCACGTCGTTCCAGATGCCGTTGTCCCCCGCTGAGACTTCTTCGAACGGCAAGTTCCAATAAGCCTCCTGGAATGCGCTCCAGGGAAGCGCCGGGCTCGGTGCCTCCTGGAAGCCGCCGACGACGCCCGAACCGGTGTTCTGTCCGCCGATGAAGCGTGGCGGGCCGGCGAGGTACAGGCCGGTGCCGACGTCATTGCCATTGACGTACAGGTCGCCAGCGTAAATCGCCCGGAAATAGAGCGTGGCACTCGATGTGTTCTTGACGTTGTAGGTCGAAGTGAACCGCGGTTCGCCGTTGACATACGTGGTGGTCTCGGTGATCAGCGCGTCTTCGTTTTCTTTAGAGTCCTTCACCTTGAAGACCGTCGTCTCGGAGAAGGGTTCGGTGGTTGTTCCGGCGCCGATGACCGGCGACTGGGAGACGGTTTCATATTCGGCGATCCCATTTGGCCCGGCGGCGCCATTGAAGCCCCAGGTCGTTTCCCAGAGCGCTTCAGGGTTTTTGAGTTTCGTTTCGTTTTCCTTGGGAAATGCCAGGAAGAAGCCGCAGTCGCCCACCTGGTTACCCCCCAAGAAGTAGTTGCCGGCGACTTCGCCGTGAACCAGATAGCTCGACTGGCACTGGCCGCGCGGACCGACGTACACGGTCATCGGGTTGCCGGAGATCGCGATCGCGGTGCTGTCGAACGCGCCCGCGTCCGTCGCGAGGGCGCCGAGCGATGCAAGCGCGAGCAGCGCCGCGATGAGGCCGAACAGGGTCTTCCCGATTCTGGTTGGTCCGTAGCTGCCGCCACTGACCTTTACATGCTGCCCTTGGCGCGTCAGGAGGTCCTGCCCTCCGCTTCTCATTCCGTTCATTCCTTGTTACCTCCTTCGTGGCGCACGGCGAGGTCGGGGCCGCGAGCCATGGTTGCCGTTTGCTGGCCAATTTCGATCGGCCACGAGGCTACAGGGTTGGGTACACGGATCGAGGCCTGTGGACGGATCGGCGAGGAGCGGGGACGGCGACTACCCGATTCCAGCTCGCAGCGTGGCCTCGAAATCCGTGCCGGGGATCGGCCCCACGCACGGCGAGGTGGCGCCCGCCGCGCGGTAGCGGTCGAGGCCCGCACGCACCGCCGACTCGTCACCCACAGCCGTGAGCTGCGCCAGGAAACGCTCGGAGATTGCGGCCTTCATCTGCTCCACTTCGCCCGCGGCGGCGTCGAACGCCTCGATCTCGGCGCCGAAGCCGGAGCGCTCCAGCATCGCGCGGTAGAAGGGCAGGCCGAAATAGGGCAGCAGGTCTCTGCGCATCGCCGCGTGGGGCGCCGCGGTGTCATCCACGCGCGCGGTGGGCACCGCCGGCACCACGTCGAAGCCCTCCAGCGGCTTGCCGGCCCGTTCGCGTCCCTTCGTCACCTCGGGGATCACCACGTCGCGGATGTAGTCGGGGCAGCACAGCCACAGCAGCACGCCGTCGGCCAGCTCGCCGGCGAGGCGCAGCATCGCGGGGGAGAGGGCGGCCACGTAGATCGGCAGCTGTGGGCGCGTGTCGAGGCCGAAGAGGTGAAAGCCGGTCTGCCACTTCTCGCCCGCCGGCGGGTCCTCGCCGCGCAGGATCGCGCGCACGATCGCCAGGTATTCGCGCATCTCGTGCGCGGGACGGTCGATGCTCTGCCCGTGCCAGCCCTCCACCACCGGGCGGTGCGAGACGCCGAGCCCGAGCGTCAGGCGTCCGCCGGAGATCTCGTCAATCGTGGCGGCCGTCTGCGCCATCGTGGCGGGCGTGCGCGTGTAGATCGGCACCACTCCCGTGCCCACCCTGATCCTGCTCGTGGCTGCCGCATATGCGGTCAGCACCGTCAGCGACTCCCAGCCGGCGATGTGCGTCACGTACACCGACTCGTAGCCCAGCTCCTCGGCGAGCTTCACGCGCTCGATCGCGCCCTCGATCGTCTTGCCCGGAGAGATGAAGCAGCCCGTGCTCACGCGGGGGAGCATAACCGTCAACGGCGGAGGAGCACGTAGACGAGAGCGATCGCGAACCCGATCTGACCGAACGCCAGCGCCGTGCCGAGGTTGGCGGCGCCGAGCGCACCCGCCAGCGCGCTGGCGGCCACGAACGCCGCGAGCATCGTCGCCAGATCGCGTGCCATCAGCCGGATATCTTGCCTTCCAGCGCCGCCGCGAGCGCCGCCTCGTCCAGCGTGGGGTCCTGCTCGGCCAGCCACCGCTCCGCCGCGCGCCGTCCGCCGAGCGCGCGCAGGCCGCGCTCGCCGTGCTCCACGGCGAAGTCGGTGAGGGCGCCCGCCCGCCGCGCCCGCAGGCGCCGCGCCGCGAGCTTGGTCGCGCCGTCGGCGGCGAGAAGCGACCAGTGCTCGTCGAGGAGGCCTCGCAGCTCGTCGACCCCGGTGGGCGGGGGGAGCGAGGAGACCGCGGCCACCGCGGTGGAGCGTCTGCCCAGCGAGCGCAGCGCGGCAGCCAGGTCGCGCCGCGCGCTGAGCGCCACCTGGCCGAGGTCGGCCTTGGTGACCACCAGTACATCGGGGATCTCCATGATCCCCGACTTCAGGAACTGCAGCACGTCGCCGCTGCCTGGCTGCACCACCACCACGACGGTGTCGGCGACCTCCGCCACCTCGGTCTCCGCCTGACCCACCCCCACCGTCTCCACTACCACCACGTCGAACGCCGCCGCCAGCGCCTGCGCCGCCGCGCGGGTTCCCCAGGCGAGGCCGCCCAGCCGCTCGCCGGCGGCCGTGGAGCGGATGAACACGCCGCGGTCGGCCGGGTCGAACTCGATCCGCGCGCGGTCGCCCAGCAGCGAGCCGCCGGAGCGGCGCGAGGAGGGGTCCACCGCCAGCATCGCCACCGTGCGGCCTGCCCCGTCCCTCGTGGGGGCCGCCGGTGAGGGATCAGGGGCGGTGTGCCGAGTGGTGGCGGTGTGCTGGGGGCCAGTGTGCCGGGGGGCGGTGTGTCGAGGGACGGTGTGCAAGGGGGCGGTGCGCTGGGGGGCGGGGGCGGTCCGCCACTCGTGCAGCAGCGCCGACAGCAGCGTCGACTTCCCCGCGCCCGGGGGGCCGGTGACACCGATTATGTGTCCCCGAGCCTCGCCCCCGAGCGCCGCGGGTGAGACCTCGCGCAGCAGCGCCTTCGCCTGCTGGCGGTCGGCGGCGGTGGTGCTCTCCAGCAGGTTGAGCGTCGCCGGCGTGGCCGTGAGGTCGCCCTCGCGCAGCCGTGCCCCGAGTTGCGCGCCGTCCACTACACCGTGGCGACGACGCCGCCCCGCTCGCCCACCAGCTCCACAATGTCGCCGATGATGCGCGTCAGGTCGAAGTCCTTCGGCGTGTACACCGCCGCCACGCCCGCCTGCTTCAGCGCGGCCACATCCTGCTCGGGGATGATCCCGCCGACCACCACGGGCGCGCTCACGCCGGCCTCGCGCAGCGCGTCGATCACGGCGGGGATCAGCTCGCGGTGGGAGCCCGAGAGGATCGAGAGGCCGATCACGTGCACACCCTCCTGCAGCGCCGATGCGGCTATCTGGGCGGGGGTGAGGCGGATCCCCTCATACACCACGTCCATGCCGGCGTCGCGCGCGCGCACCGCGATCTGCTCGGCGCCGTTGGAGTGGCCGTCCAGGCCGGGCTTGCCCACCAGGATCTTCGGGCGGCGGCCGAGGCGCTCGGTGAGCACGGCGACCTGCTCGCGCACTCTCGCCAGCTCCCGCGCCGCTTCGCCGCCGCTCCTGCTGGTGCCGGCGTCGGCGTCGGTGCCGCTCCCGTCGCCGGCGGCGGCACCCGTTGCGTCGAGATCCTCCGCGGGGGCGCCGCTGGCCTCGCCCACGCCCGTCGGGGCGCGGTAGCTGCCGAACACCTCGCGCAGCGTCGCCGCCCACTCGCCGGTGGTGGCGCCCGCGCGGGCGGCGGCGATCGTCGGCTCCATCAGGTTCTCGTCGGGATCGCCGGCGGCGCGCGCCAGCTCCGCGAGCGCGGCGTCCACCGCGGCCTGGTCGCGTTGCGCGCGCCAGCCGCGCAGCGCCTCGATCTGGTGGGCCTCCACGGCGGGGTCCACGACGAGGATGCTGGGGCGGGTGGGTCCTAATCCATCGGCCGTCAGCGGCGACTCCTCGCTCTCGGTGAAGCGGTTCTGGCCGACCACCGTCTGTTCGAGCGCCTCGATCCGGCGCAGGCGCTCGCGGTGGGAGTCCACCAAGGCGGCCTTCATGTAGGGGACGGCCTCCACCGCGCCGCCGTGCTCGGCCACCACCGCCATCTCCGCGCGCGCGCCCCGCAGCAGCTCCTCGACGAGACCGTCCATCACCTTGGAGCCCTCGAAGATGTCGGGGTACTCGAGGATGTCGGTCTCGTACGCCAGCACCTGCTGGATGCGCAGCGACCACTGCTGATCCCATGGGCGCGGCAGGCCCAGCGCCTCGTTCCACGCCGGCAGCTGGATCGCCCGCGCGCGCGCGTCGCGGCCGATCGTCACCGCCAGCGCCTCCAGCACGATCCGCTGCACGTTGTTCTCCGGCTGCGCCTCGGTCAGGCCCAGCGAGTTGACCTGCACGCCGTAGCGCAGGCGCAGCAGCTTCGGGTCGGTTACCCCGTAGCGCTCCCTGCCCAGCTCCTCCCACAGAATCCCCATCGCGCGCAGCTTCGCGTGCTCCTCGACGAAGCGCACGCCCGCGTTGACGAAGAACGAGATCCTGCCGAACACCTGCGCGATCCGCTCGGGGTCGCCGCCGATCCTCTCCCTGACGGAGTCCAGCACCGCGATCGCGTTGCTCATCGCGTAGGCGATCTCCTGCACCGGCGTGGCGCCGGCCTCCTGCAGGTGGTAGGAGCAGATGTTGATCGGGTTCCACTTCGGCACGTGCTCGACCGTGTAGGCGATCGTGTCGGCGATCAGCCGCATCGAGGGCGCCGGAGGGAACGCGTAGGTGCCGCGCGCCAGGAACTCCTTGATGATGTCGTTCTGGGTGGTGCCCTGCAGCCGCTCCCGCGGCACGCCCTGAGCCTCGGCGGCGACGATGTACAGCGCCAGCAGCCACGCCGCGGTGGCGTTGATCGTCATCGAGGTGTTCATCTCCCCCAGCGGGATGCCCTCCATCAGCGCTTCCATGTCGCCGCGGTGGACGACCGGCACGCCGACCTTGCCCACCTCGCCGCGCGCCAGCTCGTCGTCGGGGTCATACCCCGTCTGCGTCGGCAGGTCGAACGCCACCGACAGCCCCGTCTGGCCCTTCTCTAGGTTGCGCCTATACAGCTCGTTGGACGCCTTCGCCGTGGAGTGCCCCGCGTAGGTGCGCATCATCCACGGGCGGTCGCGCTCGGGCAGGCGGTGGGTCTGATCGTTGTCCATGCCTTGATTGTAAGGCCGCGCCCCGGGCTTTATGCTGCCGATCCATGACAGAGACCATTGAGCTACCGAGAACAGGCGGCCCGCACACGGGGATGGACGGCTCGTGGCGGGTGATCGTGCGCAACGACGACCACAACACCTTCGACCACGTCGCCCGCACGCTGGCGCGCTTCATCCCTGGCGTGACGTTGGAGCAGGGCCACCAATACGCCAACCAGATCCACAACAGCGGGCAGGCGGTTGTCTACAACGGCCACAAGGAGCCGGCCGAGCACTACTGGGAGCAGCTGAAGGGCGCGGGCCTCACGATGGCGCCGCTGGAGAAGTGCTGATCCTCGCTTGCGTCCCCCTACGTTCGTAATACCCGTGGGTATTACATGGTGGTAGGATATGCCAATGCGGGTAACCAGCAAGGGCCAGGTGACGATCCCTCGGGCAGTCCGCGAGCGGCTTGGCATCGAGCCGGGCAGCGAGGTCGACTTCCAGATCGACGATCACGGCGCGCGGCTGGTGCGCGGCCGCACCAGCGGGGGGAGAGAGCTGGTTGAGCGGATGGTTGGACGCGGAACGGTGGCGATGAGCACCGACGAGATCATGGCGCTCACTCGTGGCGAGGACTGAGTCCGCGCCTGGCGGCACGCTCGTCGACGCCAACGTCCTGCTCGACCTCTTCACCTGCGACCCGACGTGGATGGATTGGTCGAGCGCTGCATTGGCCGAGGCGTTCGATACGGGCGCGGTAATCGTCAACCCGATCATCTACGCCGAGGTCTCCGTTAGCTTCGAGCGAGTCGAGGATCTGGAGGACGCTCTGCCGGCGCAACTGCGGCGCGAGGCTTTGCCATGGCAGGCCGCCTTCTTGGCGGGGAAGTGCTTTCGCGAGTATCGACGGCGCGGCGGGGTGAGGCGCTCGCCGCTTCCGGACTTCTACATCGGGGCGCACGCCGCCGTGAGCGGACGGGCGTTGCTGACTCGCGACGCGACTCGCTACAGAGACCTATTGCCCGGGCTTGCGCTGATCAGCCCGTGAAGTTCTGGGCGGGCCGTCACAGGCGCGATGCAACATGCGCCTGACCTATACGTGGCGTACGTGGACGCCGTTGCCCGCGTGGCCGTTGCCCTCAGGCTCCGGGGGCTCAGGCGGTGGGGTGGCCCACTCCGTCTCTTCCGATACCGACCCCGCGGCGGTGAGGTCCCACCAGCCGTACAGCACCGGCACCTGGTACCAGGAGGAGTGGCGCGCGCGGAAGTCGATCATCTCGGGGCCTTCCCAGTAGCGCTCCCAGTCGGCGTAGCGCTCGAAGTGGGCCAGCTGCTGGTAGCGGTAGCGGTCATCGCGCGAGCGGTACACCGCGTAGGACTCCGCGCCGTAGCGCAGCGCCAGCGCCGCGGCCTGCTCCAGCGCGGCGCCAAAGCCCTCGGCGCGGAAGCCCGTGGCGTACCACGGGACGATTACGGTGCCATTGCCCTTGCCGGCCATCAGCCATCCACCTCCCCGGTGCCAGTGGCTTTGCTCGGCCCCATGGCGGGTCGCCCGCCGGCCATCAGCCTCCCACCTCCGCGTGGATTGCTCCCGGGCCATCGGCCGTCCTGCCCTGGCCCTCGGAGTCGGCGCCGACGAGGATCGAGATCTTGCCGAGGTGCTTGTTTTCGAGCATCAGCTGGTGCGCTTCGGCGACGCCATCGAAGCCGAGCGTGCGCCACAGCACGGGGCGGATCTGCCCGGAGTCGATCAGCTCGTTGGCCTTCGTGCACTCGTACGCGTTGGCGAAGTGGCTGCCGATGATCTCCTTCTGCTTCATCCACAGGTAGCGCACGTCGAAGTCGAGGTTGAAGCCGGTGGTGCCGGCGCAGATCACCACCTTGCCGAACGTCTTGACGGTGAACACCGAGGTCGGAAACGTCGCCTGACCCACGTGCTCGAAGACGATGTCGGGCGCGTCGCCGAGGATCCCCTTCACGCGCTTGGAGAATTCGCGGGAGACGCCGAAGCGGGCCTTCTCCTCCTCGGGGGACTCCCCGCCTTTGCGCATCATCCCCGCGAACTCCGCGCGGTCGATGTAGTCGGCGGCGCCGAGACGCTTCACCAAAGCGCCCTTCTCCGCGGAGGACACCACGCCGACGCAGTGCGCGCCGGCGGCGGCGCACAGCTGGGTGGCGAACACGCCGAGCCCGCCTGCCGCCCCCCAGATCAGCACCTTCTGGCCGGCCTGCAGGTTGCAGCGGGTGATCAACATGCGGTAGGCGGTGAAGTACACGAGGCCGTAGGAGGCGGCCTCCTCCCAGTTCAGCGACGCCGGCTTGGGCAGCAGCTGCTGGGCCTGCACTTTGGTGAACTGCGCAAACGAGCCCCACGTGGTCTCATAGCCCCAGATCTTCTGCGAGGGGGCGGCCATCGGGTCGAGGCCGTGCACCTCGGGGTCCTCGTAGGAGGCCTGGTTGCAGTGCACCACCACCTCGTCGCCGGGCTTCCAGCGGGTGACGCCGGGGCCGACCTTCCAGACGATGCCAGAGGCGTCCGAGCCGCCGATGTGGTGGCCGAACTCGGGGTGGTCGCCGTAGCGCCACACCCCCACCGGCTTGCCCAGCGCTGCCCACACGTTGTTGTAGTTGACGCCCGCCGCCATCACGCGCACGATCACCTCGAATGCGCCCGGCTCGGGGACCTCGATCTCCTCGAGCTGGAAGGCGTCCTTCGGTTCGCCCTGGCGCTCCTCGCGGATCACCCACGCGGCCATCGTCTTGGGCAGCTCGCCCGGCTCAGTGTCCACCTCGGAGATTTGCTTCAAGTCGATTGCCACGGGATCTGCGACCTCGCATGTCGGGAACAGAACGGAAGCCAATCCTACAACCGGGCGCCGCGGGGAGACGTGAGCGGGTCATTGGGGAGCGTCCGCGCGCGTGGTTGGGGGGCGCGGGGGTGGCTGGGGGCAGGCCCTCCATGGCCTGCCGCAGGGCGCTACGCTGCACAGGCGTGGATGAGCAGAATCCCCCCGAGGAGTCCCAGCAGGGCCCCAACATCATCATGCCCCCGGAGGAGTTCGCGGGCAAATGGGCCAACGCGGCCTCGATCGCGCGCACGCCGCACGAGTTCACGCTCGACTTCCTGCGCATCGGGCCGCAGGGGCAGCAGGGGATCGTCGTCTCGCGCGTCTCCTTCTCGCCGCTGCTCGCCAGCCAGCTGGTGGACCTTCTGAATGAGCAGTGGCAGGCCTACACTCAGGAATCGGGAGTTCCGACCGAAGACAATGGCGATGACTGAACGCAATCCCTTTGAGGATCCGCGCAGGAAGCTGGAGCGCACGAAAGTCAACCTGCGGGGACCCAACGTCACCAACACCTTCGACACCCCGCCGCGTCCCGACGCGCTGAAGGTGCTGAAGGCGGCGATTCGCAAGCACCTGCACGAGCGCCGGCCGGGCGACGGCGGGCAGTCCACCGCTTCCTGAGTCAGGCTGTCGCTAAAAGAGCTTCGGCGGCTTGCTGGTCTCGTAGTGGCCCGGTATGGGCTCGTGATCGTCTTGACGGTTCTGGAGCTTCCGGAGCTGCTCGTCTGAGATCAGGTTCAGCGACAATCCGCTGAGGATGACGTAGGGTTGAAAGATCGGATCCGTGAACCTGTAGAAGTAGCGTCGGGATGAGCGAGGTCTTGCCGACTCCGCGCTCGCCGTAAAGCCCGACGTGCTGGCCGCGCATCGAGACAGCGCTCACCACGTCCGTGAGCTGTTCCATACGCCCTGCGAGCATTTCCAGGCGCCCGACGGGCGCGCCAGGCGTGAAGGCGCTGGAAACCGCCCGGATTCGCTCGATCTTCGCCGTTTGGTTCATGTAAAGACCATCACGGATGGGATAATAACAAGCATGGTTGATGAAATGACAGAGCGTCCGCTGTCCTTCCGTCCGCAGCCTACAACTTCGGGCGTAAGTTTCCGACGTTTGACCGACCCACTATCTCGGCGCGTGGCTTTAGAGCGTGAACGGCAGCTCGACCAGTTCGGCGCCGGCGCCATGCTCGCCGACCGCGAGCGTGTCGCCCGGGCTGGCCTCGTGGCGCACCAGCGCGAGGGCGATCACGCCCAGCCGCGGTGAATCGACCACGCTGCTCAGACGTCCCACGGGGCGTTCACCCAGCCGCAGCTCCTCGCCGACCATGGCCTGGGGGGCAGGATCTGGGGGCGCCAAGAAACGCAGCCCGCGCAGATGGCGGTTGGGCTTGCCCCGGTAGTACAGCCGCGCTACCGTCTCCTGCCCGACGTAGCAGCCCTTCGTGAAGCTCACCGCGCGCGCGTTCAGGTCGGCCTCCTGGGGGATCGTGCTGTCGTCCATGTCCAGCCCATAGCGGGGCCTTCCACGCTCGACCCGTACGATCTCCGCCGCCGCCTCGCCGACGGGGGTGGCACCGGCGTCAAGCAGGCCGGTGCGCACCAGCTCGATGTCGTGGGTGGCGCAGAGCACGTCCACTCCCTCGGCGGTTGCGATCAGCCGCGTGGGCGCCCCGCCGATCTCCGCGGGCGCATGGGTGTGCTCGGCCTCGGGGAGCGAGTTGTGCGCGACACACGCTCGCGCGTCCGGGCCGATCAGCGAGAGCAGGCCGCACTCAAGCGTGCGCTTGTGCAGCTCCACCTCGTAGCCGATCTTGTAGCGGCGGATCATGTCGAACAGCGCCTGCAATGCCACTCGCTCGGTGTCGAGCAACAGTTCGGTGGGTGGCCCGTCTGAATCGAGTCCCTCCGTCCCCGCTCCCCCGACCGCAAGGATCCGTAGGTCGCCGAGCATCTTGCCCTTGTTGGTTAGGAAGGCGGCGTAGCACCCCCCACCGGGGCGCAGATCGGCCAGCTCGTTGGTTACCTGTCCGTTGAGGAACTCCACGGCGCCCGAGCCAGTCAGCGCGAGCTTGCCGCGCTCGGAGCGGTCCACCAGCCCGCAGCCTTTGGCTAGCGCCTCGTACTCGGCCCGTATGTGCTGGGTGTCGGTGGCGGTCATGGGATCGAGGATAGGAGCCCGAGAGGGCATTGGGCCGTGCCGGAGCTCACGTAGGCCCCGGCCGCCCTGCCCGCTAGGCTTTCTCGGCGATGGCTCTCGCCGACACCTTCCAGCGGATCGTTGATTCGCTGCCCGACGACTGGACCGACCTGGAGCTCGATCTGCGGCTCGCGGATGAGTCGCGCTACGTCGAAGCGGCGGTGTACCTGGTGACGTGCAACGCCAGCCCCTACTCCAAACACGACTGGCACTGGCGCCTGCTGGTCGGCCATCGCTTCGGTCACGCGGCGGCGGCGCCCGCGGTGCACTGCGCGTTGGGGCTGCTCGACGACGCCGGCATTGAGGGCGAGTTGGCGGTGCGCGAGGTCAGGGAGGGGCGCGCGGAGGTCACGCAGATGTGGGGCCGCCCGCAGTCGGCGCGCGAAGAGTTTCGCCGTCTGCGCGCGCAGTAGCCACGCCCGTCGGTCGGCTACCACCAAGCCATCGCGGTGGCGCCGGGCCGCGCGGTGGCTCAGCTCGACGCCCCGACCTCGCCGCCACGGTGCAAACGCCGCGATCCGCGTGGGTCGAGCGGGACGATCGTTGCGTTGGGAACGCGATCGCCGAGTGACTCCGGGTCTTTGGTGCGCTGGAACAGCGCGATCCTGATCACCCCGCCGTGGCATACCACCAGCGCGGGCGCCTCGGCCCGCTTGATGTCGTGGAACGCCCCCGCCACGCGCACGCCCTGCTGGGCGAACGACTCGCCGCCGGGGAACGCAAAGGTGGGGTCGCCGCTCGCGAACCGCGCAAACCCATCGGGGTCCTCGGCCTGCACCTCGGCGAATGAGCGGTTGGTCCACTCGCCGGAGTCGGTCTCCATCAGGCGGGGATCCTCGCGTGGGTCGAGGCCGATACGTCGGGCGACGGTGTCGGCGGTTTCGCGGGCGCGCAGCAGCGGGCTGCACCACAGCACCGCAAACTCGTACGTGGCGGCCTGCTCCGCCAGTGCCCGCGCCTGGTCGCGGCCGGTCTCGTCGAGCGGCACCGCGCCCTGGCCTTGGAAGCGGCCCTCGGCGTTATAGGCGGTCTGGCCGTGGCGGGCGAGGTAGATGCGGGGCGGCTGGGCCACGCGCCCAGGATAGCCTCGTCGCCCCTAGCGGCGTCCTCGGTCGCTCGCGTACCGAAGCCGGGATACACTCGCCTGCGGCTCGCATCCCCGTTTCGGCCAGCACGCCACGCGGGGCGGGTGGGCTCTGATCCTTGCTAGGGACGACGAGGAGCCTCGACTTTATGAACTGGATGGCTCGGGCTTAGGTTCGGCCTTGCTCAGATACAGGAACTGGTAGAGCAGCGCCGCCACCGCCGCGCCGAGCACTGGCCCGACGTACCACACCCAGCCGTTCGACCAGTGATTGCCCACCAGCTGCGGCCCAAACGCGCGCGAGGGGTTCATCGCGGCGCCGGTGAACGGTCCTCCGAAGAGCACGTCGATCGCGATCGTCAATCCAATCGCCAGCCCGGCCACCGCGTTGAACGGGCCGCGCGTGTCCACCGCCGCGCCGAACACGACGAACGCGAGGAAGAAGGTGAGGATCGCCTCCAGCAGAAAGCCGGAGCTTGCGTCGACCCCGTGACCAAGCGCGGGCACCCCGAGCTTCACCGCTTCGGTGGTCGCCCGCGGCAGCAACTCCTTGACGAGCAGCGCCGCCAGCGCCGCGCCGCCGAACTGCGCCACCCAGTAGACACCGGCCAGCGTGGGCTTGATCTTGCGGGTGATCAGGAAGCCGAATGTGATCGCCGGGTTGAAGTGCCCACCGGAGATGTGCCCGAGCGCGCACACCATCACGCCGATCGCCAGACCGTTGGCGATCGCCACGCCGATCAGGGTTGGATCGGCGATGACCCCAGAAGCGGCCGCCGCCCCGGCGCCGATGAAAGTGAGCGTGAAGGCGCCGACCATCTCGGCCACGGCGCGACGCAGGGTCTCTTCGGACATGGCCATCAATCTACGGGCCGTCCCGGACGGCACATGTGCCGTCCGGGACGGCCGCATGCGGCCTGGCTTGAACCCGCACATGTGCGGGTTCACCGAGCGATGCATGCATCGCTCGGCTCGTCGGCGCATGCGCCGACGAGAACCGTCATAGACTCAGGCTCATGCGGCGAAGGGTCACCTACTCGCGCAACCTGACGCTGTCGCTCTCGCGCACGTGCCGGTGCTACTGCAAGTACTGCGCGTTCGCGACGCACACGGCGCACCTGTACGCGCCCGATGAGGTGCTGGCGATCATCGACGGCGCCGCGCGGCGGGGAGTCAAGGAGCTGCTGGTGCTCACCGGCGAGCGGCCCGAGATCAACCCCGAGGTGGCACGGCGGCTTGGGGATTATGGGCACGCCGACTTCACCGCCTATGTGGTGTGGGCGTGCGAGCGGGCGCTGGAGCGGGGCATCCTTCCCCACACCAACCTGGGCGTCCTCGCCCACGGGGACCTGGCGCGGCTGCGCGAGGTGACGGCCTCGCAGGGGCTGATGCTGGAGTCGGTCTCCGAGCGGCTGATGGACACCGTGCACGCCGGCTCGCCCACCAAGCACCCGGCCCGGCGCCTGGAGACGATCCGCGCGGCCGGCCAGCTGCGAATCCCGTTCACCAGCGGCATCCTCGTCGGGATCGGCGAGAGTGAGCAGGAGCGCGTCGCTTCGCTCGAAGCGCTCGCGGCCGTGCACGCCGAGTACGGGCACATCCAGGAGGTGATCCTCCAGAACTTCGTCCCCCACCAGCGCTACTACGGTCAGGAGCCGGCGCGGATCGCCGATGCGGCGGCGCGCGAATACTGGCGCACGGGCGTTGCCGATGACCGGCCCCATCTGCCGCTGCCCGAGTGGGCCTGTCCGGTGAGCATCGAGGACATGAAGCGGCTGATCGTGGAGGCGCGGCGGCTGATGCCGGATGTGGGCATTCAGGTGCCCCCCAACCTCGCCGACTGGTGGCCGGAGCTGGTGGCCGCCGGCGCCACCGACCTCGGCGGGCTGTCGGCCAACGGCGATCACATCTCTCCCGAGCACCCCTTCCCCTCGCCCCACAAGGTGCGCAAGGAGCTGCAAAAGGACGGCATCGCGCTCACTGAGCGGCTGTGCGTGTACTCGCGCTACATCGACCCCGAATGGATCTCGCGGGGTGTGATGGACACGATCAAGGTCAAGTACTGGAGCTTCATCCCGCGGCGGGGATCAGGAGGCCCACCCACCCGCACCGACCCGGCCGCAAGCGGCGTCCCGCCGATCCGCCCCCATCTGGTGGCCGGGGCGATCGAACGCGCCCGTGACGGGCAAGCTCTCGCTCCGGAGGAGCTGACGGCGATGTTCGCGGAGACCAGGCCGGGAGCGATCGAGGAGCTGCGCGAGGCCGCGGACCAGCTGCGCTCGGAGCTCGCGGGGGAGACCGTGACGTTCGTCGTCAACCGCAACATCAACGTGTCGAATATCTGCACGGTGGGGTGCGCCTTCTGCGGCTTCGGCCAGGGCAAGCGCTCTCCCGACGCCTACCAGCACGACGAAGCGGAGTTCGCGCGCCGGGTGCGCGAGGCGGTGGAGTTCGGCGCCACGGAGCTGTGCATCCAGTCGGGCATCCACCCCGATTGGAGCCTCGACGATTACCTGGGGTGGCTGCGCTTCGCCAAGCGCACCGCGGCCGCGGAGGGGTGCGACATCCACCTGCACGCCTACTCTCCGATGGAGATCGCGCACATGTGCGACATCTCCGGCTTGCCGCCGGCCGAGGTGTTTTTGCGCCTGCGCGACGCCGGTCTCGGCTCGACGCCGGGCACCGCCGCGGAGGTGCTGCACGACGGGGTGCGCGAACGAATCAGCCCCAACAAGCTGCCCGTGGCGCGGTGGGTGCAGATCATCGAAGCCTCGCACGCCGCGGGGCTGCGCTCCACGGCGACGGTGATGTTCGGGCACATCGAGGAGCCGTGGGAGCTGGCCGAGCACATGCGGGTGGTGCGCGAGCTGCAGGAGCGCACGGGCGGCATCACCGAGTTTGTGCCGCTCTCGTTCATCCCCTTCCAGACGTTGCTCGGCCGCACGCACGGCGTCGAGGAGATCTCGCGCGAGGAGAACCTCAAGCACACCGCCGTCTTCCGCTTGGCGCTCGGACGCAGCGTGCGCAGCGTGCAGGCCTCGTGGGTGAAGATGGGTCTGGATGCCGCGACCGAGTCGCTGCGCTGGGGCGTCAACGACCTGGGGGGGACCCTGATGGAGGAGTCGATCTCCCGGCTGGCCGGCTCCTACCACGGCACGCGCCTGGAGCCCGGGCAACTGATCGCCGCCGCGCACGCCGCTGGGCGGCCCGCGGCTGAGCGCACCACGCTGTACGGGATCCGCAGGCGCTACGAGCTGCCGGTGGCGGCGTAGCGGGCGCCGCGCTCCTGCAGCTCCACGACCAGCGGCACTCCGGTGGCAAACCAGCTGCGGTGCAGCTCTTCGATCTTCGCGCGGGTGGGCAGGCCGCCACGATGGAAGGTGCACTCGACGTAGTCGAAGGGGTTGACGGTCCCGCAGTAGACAGCCCGCGCCCGCTCGATCTCCGCGGGGTCCTCCAGCTCACGCGCGCGCCCGGCGAAGTTGCCGCCGTGCATGCGCAGCCGCACCCGCGGTTCGGAGCGGATGTTCAGCAACCATCCGGCGGTGTGGTTTTCGGTGATCGCGGTGGCGCTGAGGCGCAGCATGAGGATGTAGACCTTGTCGCCATCGCGCACGGGGTGAACGCATTTGCGCCGCCATTTGCCGGTCTTGCGACCTTTGGTGGTGAGCACGCCGAAGCTGCGGGGCGGTCGCACCGAGAGCGGGAACATCAGCGCGCTGAGCATGCGACCGCCGCCGGCGGATTTCGTGAACAGGTTGCGCTTGCGCTCGACGCGCTCGATCAGTTCGACCTGCGCCTGCTCGCCGCTCATGACTCTGTCCGATCCTGTGTGAACTGGCCATGGAAGCCGAAAGGAATGTGGTGGGGGGCTCGTGCCCGTGCCAGCTCGCTCAGGTCGGCGGCGTCCAGCACGAGCAGGAAGGAGGTGCCGGCGCGGGCGTCGAGCACGACCGAAAGCAGGACGCCATCGTCCTCGTTCTCGGCATCGGGGCGCGCCACGAACACGGGCTCTCCCGGGTAGCAGTCGGGCTGCGCCCAGGAGCGCCTCGAGCCATCTGCGGTGTCCACCTTGGCGATCTGCTCCAGCCACCCGCCGCGGCCGGTGCCGTTACCCCAGACGTAGCGATAAGGGCGCTCGTTGCAGCGCCCGTAGTTGATGCGTGGGAGCTCAAGGTCGCCCTCCGCCAGGCGCCGCCGGCTCACGGAGCGATCGGTGAGACGCAGGCGAAAACGGGTCAGCGCGGCCTGCGCGATGGGCTTGCCGGCGCGCAGGCGGTCGAGATAGAGGTCCTCGATGATGCCGGCGTCGGGAAAGGCGCACAGGTCGAGCACCACCTCGCCCTCCTCCTCGTAGGCGTTGACGTGGTGGAAGGCGAAGCAGGCATCGGTCTCGAAGCCGGCGACCGTACTGCCGTTGGCGCGGTCGATCAGCGTGAAGCGCGTGCCCAGCTCGGGCTTCCAGCGGTAGTTCTCGATGTAGGGGCGACCCGCCAGCGCCAGCGCCAGCGGGTTGACCACGAGCGGGAACTCGGCGAGCACGATCCAGCGCTCGGTCAGCCCGAAGGAGTGCATGTAGGAGGGGTGCTTCACGGGCAGCGAAGCGATTGCGCGGGCCTTGGTGTCGTGCGGCCCGACGAGGAAGAACCTGTAGCTGCTGCGAGCGCCGAGGTTGGCGGCGTAGTTGAGCATCGAGCCGCTCGCGCGATCCAGGTGCGGGTGGGCGGTCGTGAGCTGTCCCGGGACACGGTAGGGGCGCACGTCGGCCGCTTTCAGAGTGCGCGCGTCGAACTGGACCGGCAGCGGGGTCTCGGTCAGCGCGATGAAGCGCTCTCCCAACCTCGTCACGTTGATGTTGGCGTTGTCGGGGAGGAGGTCGTCAAGCGACCTCTGGGAGAACAGGGTGTGAACGCGCTTGAAGAGGGAGCGGCAGGGGTCGGTCGCGAACTCGCCGTAAACCATCTTCCCCTGCGCGCGCGCCGCCTTGTAGGAGCGGCTTTCGAGGAAGCGGCTGCCATAAGAGACGCGCCCGGCGTCGATTGTGAAGCGGTGCAGCATCGCGAGTCCGTCGAACCAGTGCCGCATCTGCTGAGCGCCGTCTCCGGCGGCGGTGCCGCCAATCTCGAACTTCGCGGGGCCGGTGCGCAGCAGCGAGCCCCGAAGCCAGGAGGGCAGCTCGCCGCTCAGCGGGAGCTCATCGACGACCACCTCCCGATCCTGGGTGGAGAACCCGAGCGCCGCGGCGCTGGAGCGGTCTGCGGGGGCGGTCGAGGGGGCGGGGGCGAGGGTCTCTGCGGACATGGTTCCTCCTGTATGGTCCGAACCGAACGATACGTACCGTAATATAGTCTGCGACGCATGTCAAGCATCCGTCTCACCGAGACCTCCTACATCGTGTTGGGCCTGCTCAAGAAGGCCGAGCCGGCCACCCCCTATGACCTCAAGCAGCTCGCGCAGATGAGCACGGCCAACTTCTGGAGCGTGCCCCACACACAGCTCTACAGCGAGTGCGGGCGGCTCGCCAAGGAGGGCTTGCTCTCAGAGATACGGGAGCAGACCGGACGGCGGCGGCGGATCTATCGCCTCACCGACGGCGGGCGCGAGGTGCTGGAGCGCTGGCGATCGGAGCCGGCCCGCGACATCTATGAACTGCGCGACGTGGCCACGCTCAAGCTGTTCGTGGGCGCGGATCCGGCCAAGCTCGCCGCTGCCCAGGTCGAGGTGCACGAACAGCGGCTGCGAAGTTGCGAGGCGTTGCTTGCCAAGCTCGCCGACGCGCCGCGCGGGTGGCGGCTCACGCTCGAATGCGGCATCGGCCACGAGCGCGAGTTCGTCCGCTTCTGGTCGCAACTGGTCGAGAGCGAGATGGCGTAAGCGATGGTGTCAGCGAAATAGATCCTCGTCCACGGGGCGCAACAGCGCGCCGGCCCCGGGGCCGTCCCGGGCGGTCACGAAGCGCTCCAGGCCGCCGAGGATCACGACGGGCTCGCGGGAGTCCTTGGCCCGCGCGAGGTCGGCGGTGGCGGCGATCGCGTCGGCCACCGCCAGCCAGGTGGCGCGCAGCTCCCGTCCGGTGCTGTCGGTGCGCCCGCGCCAGTCCTCGAGCGGCGTCAGGCCGGCGCAGCCGATCGCCACGTCGCACTGCCCGTGACGCCAGGCGCGGCCGAAGCTGTCGGTGATCAGCACGGCCGGGCGGGCGCCGGTCAGTTCCTGCAGCCGTGCGCGCAGCCGTCGCGCCGAGGCGTCCGGGTCGGAGGGCAGCACGATCACGGTTTCCGAGTCGGGGGCATTGGAGGCGTCCACGCCGGCGTTGGCGCAGACGAAGCCGTGGTGGGTGCGGCAGACCAGCACTCCACGCGTGGCGCGCAGCACCTCACGCGACTGGTCGAGCACGACCTGCACCGCCCGGGCATCCTTGCCCTGCCGATCCCCGGTCTGCCCACCGGCCGCCGCGTCGGCCTCGGCCGCCAGCGCCAGCGCCCGCGGGGACGGAATGACCCCGGCGAGCGCCACCACCGCGCCCTCGGCCTTCGAGACGACCTTGTGCGCGATCGCCACGATCTCGCCATCGCGCAGGGACCCTCCGGCGTCGAGCGCCTGCACGATCAACGCCGCCAGGTCGTCCCGGGCGCGTACCTCGGGGATGTTGCTCAGGCTGTGGGCGACAAGGTGGGCCACAACGGCGCCTCCAAGGCTGGGAGCCTCAGGGCCGGCTCCAGATGTGAGCCCTCACCACTGCAGCAGCATCAGCCCGACGGTCACGCCGGGGCCGATTGTCACCGCCAGGCCACGCTCGCCCGGTTGGGGCCGGTAGCGCTCGACGGTGTCCTTGAGCACGTAGAAAATCGAGGGTGTGCCCACGTTGCCGTGGTTGGCGAGCGCATCCCAGCTGGTCGCGGTCTGCTCGTCGGAGAGCTCCAGTGCGCTCTGGATGTTCTCGATGATCCGCCGTCCGCCCGGATGCACCATCCAGTGGTCGATCTCCGCGTGCTTGACGCCGTTGCGCCGCAGGAATTTCTCCGCCACCCCCGGCAGCCCCGCGCCGGCGAGGTCGGGCAGCTCGCGCACGAGGTGCAGATAGGTGTCCTGCTCGGATAATGCGAGGCTCACGGCGTCGAGGGTGCCGCCGATCTGGTGGACCTGGGTGGCGAGGATCATTGGCCCGCTCGCGCCGGGATCCGCGGAGAGCAGCGCCGCGGCGCAGCCATCGCCAAAGATCGAGGAGCCGACCGTCTTGGCGCGCGGGTCGTCGGGGGTGGCACGCGTGAGGATGCTGCTCATGCTCTCGGCCCCCACCACCAGGCAGTCGCGTCCGGGGTGCTGCCCCAGCATCCCGGCGGCCATCCGCATCAGCGGCACCGCGCTCGCGCAGGCCACGCCGGTGATGTGGTACTTGTCGGTGGTGGGCTCCATCTCGTAGTGGTCCACCAGTCGGTGGGCGATCGTCGGCAGACCGAGCGAGTAGAGGCTCGAGCTCGAGGACGGTGCCGATCTTCGTGGGCTCGATTCCCAGCGCGTCCACGGCGCGGAGCGAGTGGCGCAGCAGCCGCTGCTCGACCGTCGCCGCACGTCCCTGCAGGTCGCGCCCCAGGAAGTCGTCGTCCAGCTCGAGGTGGCGCCGCTTGACGCCGCAGCGGGAGAAGATGCCTTCGGCGAACTCGTCGCCGCGCAGGCCCAACCGGTCGAGGACCTGGTCCTGGGAGAGGACGTGCTCGCCATCGGAGACCGCCAGCCCGGCGATCCGCGGGCCGGTCTGGGGCCGCAGATCGCCTGCCCTGCTCGCCGTGGCAGGTTCGTCCGCCGGGCGTGCGACCGCCGCTGGGCGTAGGGTGCTGGTGTCGATGGCGCTCAAGTGCCTGCCGTGGTTTTTTTGTGGACGTTAGTGTTGTGTTACGCCGCGTTGGGAATCACAACACGACAAACAGAATATCGTGAGAACCGGCGTGCCACGCGGCAGTTGCGCTGTGCACGCCGCGATGCAGCGTCACCGAATACGACCGACGGGACCACCAAAGAAGGAGCGGATGAGTATATGAAGCTGATCGGAGCGGGTCTGCCCCGGACGGGCACCCTCACGCAGAAACTGGCGCTCGAGCAGCTCGGATTCGCCCCGTGCTACCACTGGGTCAACGTGCTTGCCGACCTCGACCAGGTCGAGCTGTGGAACCGCGCGATGGACGGCGAGGGCCCGTGGGAGGAGGTGTTCGGCGGCTTCGAGGCAACCACGGATTGGCCAGGCGGCTACTTCTACAAGGAGTTGATCGAGGTCTACCCGGACGCGAAGGTGCTGCTCAGCACGCGCAAGCCCGAGTCATGGGAGCCCAGCTTTCGCGAAACGATCGTCGGCCTCAGCTACGGCGAGGAGCTGATGCGCCTGCTCGCCAGTGCCCGCGGAGAGATAGACCCCCGCTGGCGACGCTACCTCGACCTCGTCGAGCGCATCTTCTGGGGTCCGGAAGGCACGTTCGCCGATGGCTGGGCCGAGCCAGCGCAGTTGATCGAGCAGTTTGAGCGCCACAACGAGCAGGTCAAGCGCACGGTGCCGCCGGAGCGGCTGCTGGTGTGGCACGTGGGCGAAGGGTGGGAGCCGCTGTGCGAGTTCCTCGAAGTCGACGTCCCCGCCGAGCCGCTCCCGCACGAGAACGACCGCGAGACCTTCTTCGATCGCGTGATCGGCGGCGCGATCGGCGCGCTGCACGAGTGGTACGAGAGTAAGGCCGTCGCCGCGGGCTGAGGCTCAGTTCACCGAGCCGGCTGGGAGGACCCACTCGCACGGCTGTCCGGTCGCCGCCGCGATCAGGTCGAAGTCGGCGTCGTAGTGCAGGACCGTCAGGCCGCGAGCCTCGGCCGCGGCGGCGACGAGCAGGTCGGGCAGCTTGCGCCCGCGCTGGTGTTTGGACGCGAGCAGCCGCTGCGTCTGCCTTGCGCGACGAACGTGCTCGGCAGCGGTCTCGAGAAGCTCGAAGGCTTCGACGGCATCGGTCAGACGATCCCACTCCGCGGCGTTGCGGGCCGAGAAGCCGATCTCCAGATCGCTGATCCCCGCGCGAGCGAGCTCGCCCCTGTGCGCGCGGGGCTCGATCGCCTCGCGAACCGCCGGCTCGCGTAGCCTGGTGAGGACGCTGGTGTCCAGCAGATGCGTCAGCGCCATGCCTGCTCGCGAGGCAGCAGATCGGCGTGGGCGAGCGCGTCGAGACGCCTCTTCACCGCATCCTCACGATCGCCGCCGGCCAGCCGCAGCGCGCGGTTGACCGTCTCCTTGATCGTGTCGGCGCCCAGCTGGATCCGTGCATTGCGCAGAGCCTGCTCGTCTATGTCCACCAAGTGCTTGGCCATCCCCGGGCAGTATATACCACTGGGTGGAGGTATATATTGCGGGTCGGGCACAGGCGTCGGTGGCCTCGTCGCAGGCGGCGCGGTATGGGGTGTCAAGTACATGGCGACAACGTACGCCGCGCTTGGGACGGTACGCTCGCTCGGTCCCCCGAGAGCGGTGGGGCTGGGGCGGTTGCGGTTGCGCTGTTACTCCCAGAGCCGCTCCGGCAACCCCGTGAGGTGGATCCCCGCGTGCGCCTTGTAGCGCACGTTGACGGCGATCAGCAGCGCTGTGAGCGACTCGGTGATGCGGGCCATCTCCAGCCGTCCGCAATCCACGCAACGCAGCCCCTCGATCCGCTCGACAAGCGCGGCGGCCTCGCGCTTGTCGGCACGCGCGTCGCCGCAAAGTAGGACGTCCTCGGCGAGCTCGTGGTCGAGGTCGGCCAGCGAGGCCGCGGAGACGGTGTGCAGAGCGGAGACGACGCGCACGCCATCGGGCGCCATCTCCCGGGCCTGCTGAGCGGCGGAGCCCTGCCACACGCCGAGCATGCGCGTGGCCTTGCCGCTGTGGGCGGCGGCGAGCGGCACGGTGGCGTCGATCAGCAGCTGGCCGGGGCGCAATGCGCCCTTCAGGTTGGTGAGCATCTCCGACTGGTTGCGGAACGGCACGCTCAGGATCACCGTCTCCGTGCGGGACACCGCGTCGGCGTTCTCATAGCCGCTGAAGGAGCCGTCGGGGACCGCGGCCCGCGCGCGCTCCACGGTCTCGGCGGCGCGCTCGGCGCTGCGCGAGCCGATCGCGATCGGCACGCCGGCGCGGCCGAGACGGAGCGCCAGCCCGTAGCCGAGCGCGCCGGAGGCGCCGATGATGCAGACGGGGGCGGGAGCGGGCACGCCGCCACGATACTCACCCGCGGGCGGGGTCGGGCAACCGGACGTCTACCCGATGCTCACCCGCGAGCGTGTCCGCGAAGGCGAGCGTCTGCCCGACGTTCACCCCGCGAGCGTATCGGCGAACGCAAGCGTCTGCTCGGCCACGCGCGCGCGGGCGGCGGGGTCGTCCATGCGGGTGTCGATATCAAGCCTCGCGAGGCCCTCCACCGGCTCGTCGGCGACGAGCCCGTCCAGCAGTTCGCCGTAGAAGTCGGCCACACCCCGTGCGCTGCACTCCAAAGCGGCGAACGCCATGAACGAGGCCGTGGGGCCCTTCAGCACCGCCCCGCCGACGATCGGGCTGACGGCGACCACGGGCGCGTCGGTTTCGGCGAGCGCCTCGCGGACACCGGGGATCGCGAGGATCGGGCCGATCGAGGCAAGTGGGTTGGAGGGGCCAATCACGATCGCGCGTGCCCGGGCGATCGCCTCCAGCGCCGCGGGACTCGGCGCGGCCTCCTCGGCGCCCCGGAACTCGAGGCCCTCCACCAGGCCCGTGGCTCCCATGCGGATCATGAAGTCCTGGAAGGAGCACCAGCCCTGTGTCGAGCGCACCCATGTGCGCACCGGGTCGTCGCTGGCGGGCAGCACCTGCGCATGCACGCCGATCGCCGCGTTCAGCCGCCCCAGCGCCGCGGTGGGGGAGAGGCCCTCGGCGAGCAGCCGCGCGCGCTCGGCGCACCATGCGAGGTCGCGGTCGCCGAGGTTGAACCACACGTCCCGCCCGAGCGCGCGCAGGCCGTCCATCACGTTGAACGTGTCGCCCTCCAGGCCCCACCCGCGCGCGTCGATCAGATCCGCCAGCCAGAAGGAGATCAGGTCGGGATCCGGCGAGACATAGGTACCGTAGATCTCGATGTCGTCGCCGGGGTTGGCCACCACCGCCAGCCGCTCGGCCCCCACCACGTCTTGCATCCCACGCGCGAGCTTCGCGCCGCCGGTGCCGCCGGCGAGGACGACGACCTCTACTTGGTGGGACATGCGAGAACCTTACGGGTTCGTCGTGCGCCGGCCTGTGGCTCGCCGGCCAGCCGCTCGCGCAACGCGGCGAGGTCCGCGCCGGTGTCGATGTCGAGCAGTAGCGAGGGCACCCGCTCGACCCGGTAGGCCACCCCGGCCTCCCGTGCGAGCCCGATGTGGCGCTCGCAGCTGTCCGGCCCAAAGCTCGGGGGGATCGTTCCCGGCGGGGTGAGCAGCAACCCGTTGGTGCCGGTGCCGTGGCGGTCGGGGACGATCACGACCTCGGCCGGCCCGGCTGGTGGGGCCTCCAGCAGCGCGGCGAGCTCGCCCGGGTCGAGCGCCGGGCAGTCGCCGGGGATGCACAGCGCCCGGGCGAAGCCCTCCGCCACGGCGCGCTCGATCCCCGCTGCCACGGCGGCGCTCTGACCCACCTCGTCGGTATCTGGCACGACGATCGCCCCGAGGTAGCGCGCCGCGGCGGCGACCGACTCCTCGCACGTCACCACAATCGTGCGCTCGAGCGCGGCGCAGTCGCGTAGCGCGCTCAGCACGTCCCCAACCATTGCCCGCGCGAGATCACGCCGCAACGGGTCGGCCACGCTCTGCCCGAGTCGGCGCTTGGCCTCCGAAAAGCGCTTGACGGGCAGGATCGCGGCGGTTCGCATCGTGGCTCAGGAGGGCTCGCGAGGTGTCGGCTTGCCGGCCGGCTCGAGCGAAACCACCGCGACGTCGGTGCGCGTGAAGTCTTCTCCCTTGAAGAGCAGGGCCTCTCCGGCGCTCGCCGACAGGGCGTAGGCGAAGCAGTCGCCGAAGTTGAGCGCGGCCGGGTGGCGGCCCTTGCCGAAGCGCCGCCATGCCGATCGTGCCAGCTCCACGTGGTCGGCGTCCACCGCGATGGTTTGTACCTCCGCGCGATGCAGCAGGAGATCGAGCTCTCGGCCGGCTACCTCTCCCCGTCGAGCCTCCGTGAGGAGTGCGCACTCCAGCAGGTTGCCGGCCGAGATCAGCCTACGTGGATCGCGCTCGATCGCCTGCGTGAACGCGCCGCGCTCGGGCTCGTCGAAGAGGATGGCGATGACCGCCGAGCTGTCGAGCACCATCAGCCTGGCAGGCCGTGCTCGTCGTAGCCAAGGATCTCATCGTCGGTGCGCGTGTCCAGCAGCGGCAGGGCAGCACAGCGCAGAGCGATCCGGTCGAGCTCATCGGCCAGATGTCGGGAGGGGTGACCCGCGCGCAGCCGATCCAGGCGTTCGGTCACCGCCACCTCCACCGCCTGGGTAATCGTCTCGCCTGTGGAGTGCGCGAGCTCGCGCACGAGGCTGTCGGTCTGAGGGTCCTTGATGTTCAATGGCATAGGAAGAATAAAGATAGCAGAGAAGATTCTTCCCAGGATGGGAGGGGCACGCGATCCGGGATTGGTGGGTACGCTTACCCGATCGATATGAGGCTGGAGGGCAAGATCGCACTGATAACCGGCGGCGCGTCGGGCATCGGCGCCGCCACCGCGCGGCGGCTGGCCGCCGAGGGTGCCCGGGTGGCCGTGGGGGACCTCAACGAGGAGGGGGCGAAGGCGCTCGCCGGTGAGCTCGACGGCGTGGGCTTGGCGATGGACGTGACCGACCTCGACTCGATCGCCGCGGCTGTGAAGGCCACCGAGGAGGAGTTGGGGCCGATCGACGTGCTCGTCAACAACGCCGGCACCGACCTGTTCTCGTTCTTCGTTAAGACCGACCCCGGGCTGTGGGACTTCGTGCTGGGCGTCAACCTGCGCGGCGTGATCGCGGTCACCCACGCGGTGCTCCCGGGCATGCAGGAGCGCCGGGCGGGGGCGATCGTCAACGTCTCCTCGGAGGCCGGCCGCGTGGGCTCGCAGGGTTCGGCGATCTACAGCGCCGCCAAGGCGGGAGTGATCGGCTTCACCAAGGCGATCGCGCGCGAGGCGGCACGCTACCGCGTACGTGTCAATGCCGTCGCCCCCGGCCCGATCGAGACGCCGCTCTTGAACGCGGCGCCGAAGGTGTACGGGGAGATCGGCGAGCGGCTGAAGCAGGGGATGGTCGACACCACGCAGCTGAAGCGCGCCGGCGAGCCGGAGGAGGTCGCGGCGGCGATCGCTTTCCTCGCCTGCGAGGACGCCTCGTACGTGACGGGACAGACGCTGGGCGTCTCGGGCGGGCTGTCGATGTGGTGATGCCCACGCCGCATGCGGCGTGGGCGCCAGGGCCGCATGCGGCCCTGGCCCGGCCGGCGCATGCGCCGGCCGGCCGACCGAAGCCGGGGGACACGCGCCTGCGGCGCGCATCCCCGTTTCGGCCAGCGCATGCACTGCCCGGGATATAAAGGGGATTGGAAGATGGGGGACGCAGTCCGCATCAGAGAGGTCGGCCCGCGCGACGGCTTCCAGAACGAGCCCGAGGCGATCCCCACCGCGCGCAAGGTCGAGCTGATCGACGCGCTCGCGCGCACCGGCCTACGGCGCCTGGAGGTGACGAGCTTCGTGCGTGCGGACGTGATCCCGCAACTGGCCGACGCCGAGGAGGTGCTGGAGCGCGTAAGCATTCCCGACGGGGTCGCGGTGAGCGTGCTGATCCCCAACGAGCGGGGCCTGGAGCGCTCGTTGCGGCTGCGCGAGCGTCTTGGCGTCGGCGCTCCCACGGCGATCGCCGGCGAGCGTGGCGCACGAGCGCGGCCGGCGTTCGACGAGATCAACGTCTTCCTCTCCGCCTCCGAGACGCACAACCGCAAGAACGTCAACCGTTCGATCGCCGAGTCGCTGGCCGGTCTGGAGGTCGTGCTCGGCCGCGCGCGCGAGGAGGGCCTGCGCTGTGAGGGCGTGATCTCGACTTCGTTCGGCTGCCCCTACGAGGGCCATGTGCCACCTGAGCGCGTGCTCGGCATCGCGGCACGTCTGCGCGACGCCGGCGCGCAGGAGATCGGCTTCGGCGACACGACGGGGATGGCGAATCCCCGCCAGGTTGCCGAGTTTTTTGCGCTGGCTCGGGAGGAGCTGGGATCGGATATCGAGTTGACCGCGCATTTCCACAACACGCGCGGGGCCGGTCTTGCCAACGCACTCGCCGCGCTGCAGGCCGGGGTCACGAGCTTCGAGTCGAGCTTCGGCGAGCTGGGCGGCTGCCCCGTCCCCGCCGGCGCGACCGGCAACATCGCCACCGAGGATCTCGTCTCGATGCTGCACGAGATGGACTACGACACCGGCATCGACCTGTCCGCGCTGATCGCCTGTGCGCGGCGGGCGCAGGAGATCCTCGGCCGGCCGCTGGGCAGCCACACGCTCGTGGCGGGGCCAGTGGAGTGGACCCCGACTTCACGTTAGGGCCCGCGAATCGCGAACCGTTAGGCCAGTGCCTCCTGGGCCTCCGCGCTCGCCCGCGCGCTCTCCCGCATCGCCGCCACGCAGTACTCCTGCACCGCTACCTCCATCTCCAAGGTCGCCGCCAGCGCCGGGCGGGCCGAGGCGTCGATCACGCGCTTGGCGCGGCCGACGGCGATGTGCGAGTTGGCCAGCAGCTCCTGCACAAGCGCGTTGGTTGCCTCCTCCAGCTCCTCGGGCGCCACCACGCGGTTGACCAGGCCGATCCGCTCGGCCTCGGCGGCGTCGATCGTCCGCGCGGTCATGATCAGCTCCTTGGCGCGGCCGAGGCCGACCACCGCGGGCAGGCGGCTGGAGCCGCCGACGTCGGGGATGATCCCGAACTTCACCTCCGGCAGGCTGAACTGGGAGTCCCCGGAGGCGATCCGCAGGTCGCAGCCGAGCGCCACCTCCAATGCGCCGCCGACACAGGTGTGATGGATCTGGCAGATCACCGGCTTGGCCATCTCTTCGCAGAGGTTGGCGCACTCCAGGAAGGTCTCGCGGAAGGGGCGCAGCTTGCCCGGGGTCTCCGAGGAGGCGGCCAGCTCGACGAGGTCGACGCCGGCTGAGAACACCTTGCCCTCGCCGCGCAGCACCACACAGTGGACCGACTCCTCGGCGGAGGCCTCACGCAGTGCCTGCGCGAGCGCGCGCAGCAGCTCCTGGCTCATCGCGTTGCGCTTCTCCGGGCGGTTCATGATCACGTGCCGGACCGCGCCGTGGTCTTCGGTGAGGACGATGCTCATGGTGGCTCCGTTTCTATGTTCCTTTTCGGCCTCCAACCACTTCATTTTGTGAAGGGTTGGGGTCCGATTTTTTATATGCAACCTCGCGCTGAAGCATGACGTACAGCCCGCGCGCCGCAAAGAGGCGCCGCTGGGCGGTTGGCGGCAGGTGGTCGGTGGACGGCCTCGCAGGCGGCTGGCTCAGCTCAAGTCGAGCACCGGCGTGGGCGGCTCGATCGCCTCGTCGTGGCCCTCGCGTGGCACGATCGCGGTGCCAACGGCGAAGAACTCGATCGTGTGGCTGCCCCAGCCGTGGCTCGTCTCGTGCAGTTTCACGCCGACGATCCCCTCCGCGGAAAGCTCCTGCGCCTCGCTCTGCATCCGCTCCATCGCCAGCTCGCGCGCGTCGTACAGCGCCTGGGTGAAGTTGGGCAGCTCCACGTTGCGCCCGGTCTGCGCCATCGACTGCAGCATCCCGCGGTGGGCGACGTGGTAGACGCAGCTGCCCATCACCATCCCCACGGGGCGGTGCCCGGTGCGCAGCAGCGTCCAGAAGTCCTGGCCGGAGAGGTCGCTGGTGAAGGGGCGGCCGTTTGGCGCGCGGTGCATCTCGCCCGAGCGGTGCTTAACGGCGGTGCCGATCGCGATGAACTCGGCCATATCCTGACCCCACTCGTAGCGCCCGATGTCCAGGCGCACCCCGACCACCCCGTCCGCGCCGAGCTGGTCGGCCTCCTCCTCCATGCGGGTCATCGCCAGCTGCCGCGCCCCGTACATCGCCTCGGAGAGGACTTTCAGCTCCTGGCTTTTCTTCCAGCCCGCCATCTGGATACCGATGTGGTAGATCGAGCTGCCCACCACGAGGCCGACGGGATCGAAGCCCGCCTGCTTGATCAGCAGGAACTCGTTGACGCTGAGGTCGGAGGTGAACAGGCCGGCGCGGTTCTGCTGCAGGCGCGCGCGGCCGGCCTCGGGGACACCCTCCAGGGAGGAGGGATCGTAGGTCTCTGTCTGCTGCTCGCTGTCGCTGCTCATTTCGTTGGGCTCCCTGTTCAGGTCGTAAGGTCGATTGCGGGTTCGGGCGGATACGGCGCGACGCTCTCCTCGCCGCGGATCGCGGTGCCCATCGCGTGCAGGGTGATCAGCAGTCCATGGCGCTCCTGATTGCCACCGCGAGCATAGGCGCCAAAGTTGCCGTAGGGTCCACGGCCACCGTACGCTCCAGAGAGGCCCACGCGGAAGCTCTCCCTTCCGGCGTGCTGGTTGATGCGCACCCCCACGATCCCCTCCGCGCCAGCGGCGGCGGCCTGGGTCGAAAGCTTGCCCAGGACGAGCTCGCGGGCTGCATAGAAGCCCTGGGTGAATTCGCTCAGCTCCTGGTTCTGGTAAGTCGTGATCCAACGCTGCATTTGCATACCTTGGGATGGCGAAACAAAGACCGACGCGGTCGCCATCACAAGTCCGGCCGGCATGTAGCCGGCCTGGTAGAGCTGCCAAAACTCTTGCCCCGAGAGATCGCTGAGTATTGGCTCGGCGCCGCTCCGCGGGTCGGGGAACCGCACAGCGGTGCCGCTCACCATGTAGTCGATTGCCCCTTGCGCCCAGTCGTGCGTTCCGCTCTTGATACTCACCCCCACCACCGCGTCGGCGCCCGCCTCGCGAGCCTCCTCGCGCATGCGGTTGAGCGCCAAACGCCGCGCGTGATCCCATGCCTGTGAGACAACGTCGAGCTCGCACATCACTTCTCCGCCCCATGCCGATTCTTCGGGTAGGTACTGGTAGCCCACCTGGTGCACCGAGGCGCCCAGCACCTGACACACAACGCGCAGGCCCAGCTTCGAGGTGAGTGCGAACTCGCCCACCGACAGGGTGCTGGAGAACGGCAACATGCCGGCGCCGGTGGCCTGCATCCGGCGCTCCGCGGCCAGCGGGATGCCGCCCTGTTCGATGCGCTGCTGAGACTCCTGCTGCTCGCGCTCGCTTGCGGCCTCCTCCGCCGACCCGCTCACCGGGGCTCCGGTCTGACTGGATTCTGGATCGTTCCTGCGCTCGTCAACCTCCTCCGCCGGCTGCTCGTCCCCGCGCCCGGCCATCAGCCCAGCAGCCTCTGCAGCGCCGTGCGCGCCTCGGCGCTGCGCTCGGCCTCGGCCCGCAGGTCGGCGGTCAGCGCCGCCACCCATGCTTCGGGGTCGAGCGGCTCGCGCTTGATCGAGATGCCTCCCACCTGGCGTTCGCGGAAGCCCTCCACGCGGTCGCTCTCGACGGTCAGCTGATAGCGGTTGCCGCCGAGCTCGACCCGTACCAGACGCACGTGCTTCTCTCCGCGCCCCAGCAGACCGCCGCCGCGGCGCTCGACGTGCGCGCGTCCTGGCAGCGTCTCCTCGAGCTTGCTCGCCAGCACCTCGACTGAGATCCGAAGATCGGTACCGTCCGCGCGCAGGCCGGCCGCGGAGAGGTCGAAGTCCTGGTCGGCGGGCATCGCGCAAAGGGTACTCCCGGCGGACGCTCGCCGCGCAGCGCGGCTGAAAGCTCGACGCCCCGGTAGGCTCCCCTGCCGAAACGGGGAAATTTTCAAGTGGAGGTTCGCGATGGCGCAGCAGATCGAGAAAGTGGGCGTGCTCGGAGCGGGGCTGATGGGCCACGGCATCGCCCAGGTGGCCGCGCAGGCCGGCTACGAGGTGGCGCTGCGCGAGGTGGACGAGGCGACGCTCGCCAAGGGCATCGGCAAGATCGAGAAGCAGCTGGCGCGCGCGGTCGAGAAGGGCAAGAGCACTCAGGAGGAGGCCGACGCGGTCAGGGGCCGCATCAAGGGCACCGTGCACTACCGCGATCTCGCCGACTGCGATCTGGTGATCGAGGCGATCACCGAGAGCCTGCCGCTGAAGCTTGAGATGTGGCGGGAGATCGACGAGATCGTCAAGCCGCAGGCGGTGTTCGCCACAAACACCTCATCGCTGGCGGTGATCGACCAGGCGGCCGCGACCTCGCGCGCGGAGCGGTTCGTGGGGCTGCACTACTTCAACCCGGCGCAGGTCATGCAGCTGGTCGAGGTAGTGCGCTGCGTCACCACCTCCCAGGAGACGCTCGACACCGCCCTGGAGTTCATCGGCTCGGAGGGCAAGCTGGCGATCCCGACGCGCGACAAAGCGGGCTTCATCGTCAACCGCCTGCTGGTGCCCTACATGCTCGACGCGATCCGCGCGCTGGAAGAGCAGGTCGGCTCGGTGGTGGAGATCGACGCGGCGATGAAGGCCGGCGCCGGCCACCCGATGGGGCCGCTGCTGCTCGCCGACTTCGTCGGCCTGGACACGCTGGGGGCGATCTGCGACGTGCTGCTTCAGGAGTTCTCCGAACGGCGCTTCGCCTGTCCGCCGACGCTGCGCAAGATGCTCTCCGCCGGCTGGCTTGGGCGCAAGTCGGGGACCGGCTTCTACACCTACGCCGGCGCGGAGCCCGAGCCCAACCCGGCGCTGTAGGGGCCTCGCGTATCGTGCCAATGACCGAAGGCACGAGCGCAATAGAGCCTGGTGGCCAAGATCTTCCTAAAACAATGTTTTTATTTATATAGGAACACGATTTCGCCCCCTGGCGGGCGTTGTGGGATACATTCAAGGGATGAGCGACCTGTCGAAGCTGCGCGTCGCCGACGACGAGCGTGAGCAGCTGATTGATGAGCTGCGCGAGCACGCCGGCGCGGGAAGGCTGACCTCCGAGGAGCTGGAGGATCGCGTCGGCGAGGCATACAGAGCCTCCACGCGCGCCGACCTCGACGCGCTGCGAGCTGACCTGCCGGTCAGCTCGACCTCGGTGAAGCGCGCGCTGGTCAAGCGCAAGTCGCATCTGCGCCGCCGCCTCGCGCAGGAGGCGGGCGGCTCGCTGGGTGTGTCGGCGTTGAGCGTCGGCATCTGGTTGGCCAGCGGCCCGCCAGCCGAGTTCTGGCCGGGGTGGGTGATCGGCTTTACGCTGCTGCCGGTCGTGCGCGACGCCTGGCGGCTGTTCGGGCCGGGGTCCGACCTCGAACTGGTCGAAGCCCGCCAGCAGGCGCGCCACGAACGCAACCTCGCGCGCGGGCGCCGTCGCCACCGGTATCGAGGACTGCCGCGTCCGTGAGCGCCCTGAGCGGCGCGACTGAGCGCGCCCTGCGGGGAGGCCCCGAGCGCCATCACGAGAAGGCATCCGAGCAGGGCAAGCTGCCGGTGCGTGAGCGCGTGGCGCGGCTGCTCGACCCCGGCACGTTCGCCGAGGAGGCGCTGCTAGCCAACTGGCAGGAGGATGGCCTGGGGGCTGACGGGGTGGTGACGGGCCTCGGGCGGATCGGCGGGCGGCCAGTCGCGTTGATGGCCAACGACCCGACCGTGAAGGCCGGCTCGTGGGGTCCGAAGACGGTCGAGAAGATTCTGCGCGTGCAGGAGCGCTCGCTTCAGCTGCGGGTGCCGATGGTGTATCTGGTGGACTCCGCGGGCGCGCGGATCACCGAGCAGGTGCAGATGTTCCCCGGGCGCCGAGGGGCGGGGCGGATCTTCCACAATCAGGTGAAGCTCTCCGGGCTGGTGCCGCAGGTGTGCGTGCTGTTCGGCCCCTCCGCCGCCGGCGGCGCCTACATCCCGGCGTTCTGCGACATCGTGATCATGCGCGACGGCAACGCCTCCATGTACCTAGGCTCGCCGCGGATGGCGCAGATGGTGATCGGCGAGGACGTCACGCTCGAGGAGATGGGCGGCGCGCGGATGCACACCGGCGTCAGCGGCTGCGGGCATGTGCTGGTCAAGAGCGACGAGGAGGGGATCGACGCCGCCAAGCGCTACCTCTCCTATCTGCCTGGCAACTGCGAGCAGAGCGCATCCCCGGAGGAGCTGAGCGCTCCCGCCTCGGAGACCCCGATCGGTGAGCTGATCCCCGCCGACGAGAACAAGCCGTTCGACATGAAGCTGCTGCTCGACGCGCTGCTCGACGCCGACTCGTTTATGGAGATCCACGCGCGCTGGGCCAAGGAGCTGATCGTCGGCTTCGCGCGCCTGGAGGGCCTGCCCGTCGGGATCGTCGCCAACCAGCCGAAGGTGAAGGGGGGCGTGCTGTTCGTCGACTCCGCCGACAAGGCCGCCCGTTTCATCTGGACGTGCAACGCGTTCAACGTGCCGCTGCTGTTCCTCGCCGATGTGCCCGGCTTCATGATCGGCACGCAGGTCGAGCGCCAGGGGATCATTCGCCACGGCGCGAAGATGATCAGCGCGGTCAGCCAAGCCACCGTCCCGAAGATCTCGGTGGTCGTGCGCAAGGCCTACGGCGCCGGGCTGTACGCGATGGCTGGCCCGGCCTTCGACCCGGACTGCTGTCTCGCGCTGCCCAGCGCCTCGATCGCGGTGATGGGGCCGCAGGCGGCGATCAACGCCGTCTACTACAACCAGCTGCAGGCGATCGCCGACGAGGCCGAGCGCGCCGCGGAGACCGAGCGTTTGCGCGCGGAGTATGCGGCCGACATCGACATTTTGCACCTCGCCTCGGAACTGGTTGTGGATGCGGTGATCGAGCCCGAGGACCTGCGCCCCGAACTGATCCGCCGCTTCGCGCTGGCGACCGAGCGCCACCGCGAGTGGCCGGCGCGGCACAACCCGATCACGCCGGTCTAGGATGCACCAATGGACGCCGCCGACCTAGCCTTCGCCGGGATTGCCCGCCAGGCTGAGCTGATCGCCGCGGGGGAGATCTCCTCGCGCGAGCTGGTGCAGCTCTACCTCGACCGGATCGAGCGTTATGACAAGCGGCTGAACGCCTACAAGACGGTGTTCGCCGAACGCGCGCTGCTCGAAGCCGATCAGGCCGACGCCCGCCGCGGGGCTGGCGGGGAGCGCCCACTGCTGGGGGTGCCGATTGCGATCAAGGATGACGCCGACGTCGCCGGCGAGATCACCTCGTTCGGGACGCGCGCGGCCGAGCGGGTAGCGGGCGCCGATCAGGAGGTCGTGCGCCGCCTGCGCGAGGCCGGCGCGATCGTGCTCGGCAAGACCAACGTGCCCGAGCTGACGCTGTGGCCGTTCACCGAGACCCCCACGTTCGGTATCACCCGCAACCCCTGGAACCTCGAGCACACCCCGGGCGGCTCCTCGGGCGGCTCGGGTGCCGCCGTCGCCGCCGGCCTGGTCGGCGCGGCGCTCGGCTCCGACGGTCTCGGCTCGATTCGCATCCCCTCCAGCTTCTGCGGCTTGTTCGGGATCAAGCCCCAGCGCCACCGCGTCTCGCTCGCTCCCCACACCGAGCGGCTGTACGGCTGGCACGGTCTCGCCGTGTACGGGCCGATCGCGCGCAACGTGCGCGACGCCGCGCTGTTCCTCGACATCACCGCGCAGACGCCCCCCGCGCAGGGCAGCTTCGCGGAGGCCGCCGCGCGGGGTGGGCTGGCGGGTGGGCGGGCGGCTGGGCGGGCACCCAATCAACTGCGGATCGCGTACTCCACCAAGCCGATCCTGCCGCAGCCGATCGACCAGCGGGTGCTGCGCGCGCACGAGCAGACCGTCGAGCTGCTGCGCTCGCTCGGCCACGAGTTGGTCGAGCGCGACCCCGACTACCCCCCGTGGCTGGGCCCCCATCTGATCGCTCGCTATCTGCGCGGCGCCTACGAGTCGGCCATCGACATCGGCCACGTCGAGCGCATGGAGCGCCGCAGCCGTCACATCGTGCGCGGCGGCGAACTGGTGGGCGAGAAGGGGATCGCGCGCGCGCTCGCCTCCGAAGCGACGCTCAACGCGCGCGTGGGGCGGGTGCTCGCCGACTGCGACGCGCTGCTGCTGCCCTGCACCGCGCGCCCCGCGCTGCGCATCGGCGAGTTCGAGGGGCGCGGGATGGTGGCCACGATGTTCGGCGGCACCCGTCTGATCCCGTTCCTCGGCACCTGGAACGCCACCGGTCAGCCGGCGGTCTCGATCCCCGCGGGCTTCACCGAGGACGCTGACCACCTCCCGCTCGCCGTGCAGCTGGTCGGCCGGCCCGACGACGAGGCCACGCTGCTCTCGCTCGCCGGCCAGGTCGAGGCCGAGCGCCCGTGGGAGCAGCACCGCCCGCCCGAGTTCGCGTGAGCGACCCCCCAACCGGGCTGTCGCCGCCTGGGCCGCCGCAGGCCGACGCGTCCCCCGCCGGGGAGCTGCTGGCGGTCGCGGTCGAGGCGGCGAGGTGTGCGGGCGCGCTGCTCACCGAGCGCTTACGACACGGCGCCGAGCGGCAGGTGAGCGCCAAGAGCACCCCCACCGACCTGGTGAGCGAGGCCGACCTTGCCTCCGAGCGGGCGATCCGCGAGCTGCTGGCCGCGCGGCGCCCCGACGACGGTTTCGTGGGGGAGGAGGGCGACCACATCGAGGGTACCAGCGGGCTGAGCTGGGTGGTGGACCCGCTCGACGGCACCGTCAACTTCCTGTTCGGGCTCCCGCAGTGGTGCGTGAGCGTGGCCGTCCGCGATGCGCAGGGCACGATCCTCGCCGGTGCGATCCACGACCCCAACCGCCGGCAGCTGTTCAGCGCGATGAGAGACGCCCGTGCAATGTCGACGACGGGACTGCCGGGGGCGGTCGAGTTGGGAGGCGCCCGCGCCACGCTTGCGGGGCCGGAGGGGACGATCGAGCTGGGCGAGGCCCACGCGGTGCGCCCCCGCGCGAGCGACCTGGCGAGCGCGATGGTCGCGACCGGCTTTGCCTACGACGCGCGCGTGCGCGCTGCCCAAGGGCGGGTGCTTGCGGAGGTGATCCCGCGGGTGCGCGACATCCGCCGCTTCGGCAGCGCCGCGCTCGACCTGGCGTGGACCGCGGCCGGCCGCTACGACGCCTACTTCGAGCGCACCGTGAAGCCGTGGGACATCGCTGCCGGGACGCTGCTGTGCGAAGCGGTGGGGTTGCGCGTGCTCGAGCTGCCCGCGCACGAAAACCTCCCATGGGGCATCCTCGTCGCGCCCCCAGCTCTGTGCGAGCCGCTGTTTGAGCTGGTGGGGTAGTCGGGGGAGGGGGAGGGGGAGAGGGAGGGGGAGGGGTACGCTCGACGCGACCGAACGCCCCCAGGCTCAGTCACGCTCTGCAAAGATGTGCGGGTGGCCGCCGAGGCGATCACCGCAACAACGCGCCAGCCAAGCCTGCCCCCCGGCACGCGGCTGCCGCGCCTCGCGCAGTCTGCCCTGTGGGCCGTCTATCCGGGGGCGCTCTCGCGGTACTGCAAGCGGCGCTTTGGCCCCACTTTCACGCTGCGCCCGCTGGGCATCGGCGACGTCGTGGTGCTGACCCAGCCGGAGGCGATCCGGGAGGTGTTCACCGGCGACCGCGAGGTGCTGCGCGCCGGTGAGGCCAACGCGGTGATGGGCCCGATCGTGGGCAAGCACTCGCTGCTCACGCTGGACGGCGAGCGCCACATCCGCCACCGGCGGCTGGTGAGCCCGCCGTTCCACGGCGAGGCGGTACGCACCTACGGCGAGCGGGTCGCGGAGATCGCGGCGGCCGAGGTCGATCGCTGGCCGGTGGGCACGGAGTTCCCGATCCGCCCGCGCATGCAGGCGATCACGCTGGAGGTGATCCTGCGCACCGTGATCGGCGTCAGCGACGAGCGGCGCCTTGAGCGGCTGCGCACGCTGCTGCGCAAGGTCACGCAGGTGGGCGTGGTGGAGATGTGGATCGTGTGGGCCTACCCTCACCTGATCGAGCACCCGGCGGTAAAACGCCTCTCCACGCTGCGGCTGCTGCCCGAGGTGGACCGGCTGCTGTATGAGGAGATCGCCGCCCACCGCGCCGGTCCGGACGACCGCAAGGACGTGCTGGCGCTGCTGCTGGGTGCGCGCGACGAGCGGGGAGAGGGGCTCAGCGACGAGGAGCTGCGCGACCACCTGATCACGCTGCTGGTGGCCGGCCACGAGACCACGACGACGGCGCTGGCGTGGTGCTTTGAGCGACTGCTGCGCCACCCGGCGGCCTGCCTGCGCCTGCAGCGCGAGCTGGATGAGGGCGAGGAGGAGCGCTACCTGGAGGCGGTGCTGAACGAGACGCTGCGCGTGCGCCCGGTGATCGACGCGGTGTGGCGCAAGCTCTCCGCTCCGGTCGAAATCGCCGGCTGGCTGCTGCCGGCGGGGGCCACGGTGATGCCCTCGATCGACATAGTGCAGCACTCCGACGCTTTCGCCGACGCCGGCGCCTTCCGCCCGGAGCGCTTCCTGGAGGGGAGTGCGGGTGGGCGGGCATCCCATCCCTACACGTTCATCCCGTTCGGCGGCGGCGCGCGCCGCTGTGTCGGGGCGAGCTTCGCGATGATGGAGATGCGCGCGATCGTGCGCACCGTGCTGGAACGGGTGTCGCTGCGCGCCCCGAGCGCAAAGAGCGAGCGGGTGAAGGTGCACCACATCACGCTTGTGCCGGCTCGCGGTGGGCGCGTGATCGTCACCGGCCGGCGTCGGGCGGCACCATGCGCGGAGACGGAGCGCACAGATGCGCCGCGCGCTGAAGCGCCAGAGACGCGCCGTCCCGCGCTCGCTTAGAAGCTGAGCGCCGGCTTGGATGCTTTATTTTGAAGGCCAAACCCTTTACTTTGTGAAGTGGTCTGGTGCGGTTAGACGTTTTGTTTTGGGGCCCAACCCTTCATTTTGTGAAGTGGTAGGGGGGGTTTCTAGCGGTGAGCCACGGCCGAGGTCGCGAGTGTCTGGCCGGCCCCGTCGAGCGCGGCGACGGCGAAGTAGGGCTGTGCGCTGTTCACCGCAATGGCCGTCTCAAACCCCGCGCTCGGCGCCGTCGCGAGCGGCGCCAGCTGCGTGGGGCTGGGCCCGGCGAGCACCTGCCATGCGCTCACGCCCGTGGCGCCGTTCCAGCTGGCGTAGGCGGTGAGCGTTTCCGTGCCGCTGCTGTGCAGCGCCAGCGCCGGGGCAGCCGCCGGGACGCCGCTCCACGGGTAGGTGTAGGCGCGGTAGGAGGCCCCCGGGGCGGCGATGCGCGCGTCGAACACCAGCTTGCCGGCGGGACTGAATTCGCTCATGAAGGGCTGGGCGCCCCAGCCGACGAACGAGGAGCCGTTCGCCAGCAACTGGTCGTTGCCCTGGCTGTTGGCCAGCAGCGCGGGCGTGTGCACAACCTGGGAGATCAACCGCACCGTGCGATCGCTCCAGTCGATGCGCTCGTGGACGACCCGCGTCTGCGGATGCTCCTGCGGGGAGTCGCCGTTGTCAAACAGCGTCAACGAGTGGTCGGGCTGCCAGCTGATGTCGTGCTGCCACGCCGTCCCCGTGCCCGGCGCCATCTTGAAGCTGGGGTAGCGCCCACCGAGACGCCACGAGATCTGGCCGGTGTTGTGGTCGATCTCATAGCCCGCCCACGTGTTGCGCGCCGAGATCAGGAAGTTGCCATCGCCCCACGGGTCCAGCGAGATCGAGTTGACGTGGAAGTAGTCCCACGGGGTGGCGGGCGAGGCGGGGCGCGGCCAGTAGGAATCGCCGAGCGCCACGTGCCCGTAGGCGTGCCACTCGAACATCACCAGCCCGGTCTTGATGTCGATCTCCTGCACGATCGCGTCCTGCAGCGCGCCCGGTTCGGCGCCCCCGACGGAGGACAGGTTGGCCTCGACGATCGAGTAGGCGGTGATGTAGGCAGCGCCCGACGGCGTGATTTGAATTTCATGGAGGTCGGCCTGGTAGCCGTTGCCGGCGTTCACGGAGGCGATCTGACGGTAGTTTTTGCCATAGATCTCGTCGCTGCCGAAGCCGACGCCCAGCCCGATGTAGCCCTGCCACCACACCAGCACCGGTTCGCCGCGATAGCGCTCCACCTGCAGGTCCATCGCCGCTTTGCCCGCGGCGATCGGCTGGAACCACACGAGCTGGCCGGCGCGGTTGAAGATCATCGGCCCCCGCTGGTAGCTGCCGTTGGCTGCGATGAACACGTCGTCCGCGGAGGCGGGTGGCGTGTTGGTGATGACCGACACCGTCGGCGGCTCCAGGTTCGGTTGGGAGAGGAAGCTCTGCACCGTCCCCGGCTTGGCCGGCGGGGAGGCGGTGGACATTGGTGCGAAGCGGTAGTGGTCGAGCCGCGCGACATTGAAGCTGCTGCCAACGCGCTGTAGATGTCCGGCGGACCCCACCAGTGCGCTCACGCTGACGCTCTCGCCTTCGCTGAATCCCCGTGCGGGGATGAAGCTCGCTCCGGGTGCGCTGTAGTAGCCGTGCAGCAGCCCGCTGTGGGAGCCGCTGCGCGAGCCCACCACCGAAATCTGGTGGATCTCGCCGGGGGGGACGCCGAGGAAGCTGATCTGGGTGTGCGGGGAGGCATCCGGAGTCCCGGGTAGCGGCGAGATCGTCACGGCGTGGGCACTCGGCGCAATTACGCAAACGGCCAGCAGCGCGACCGCGCCGCTCCACCCCCGCGGGTATCGACTGACCTCTCCCATCGCTCGACGGTGATTATCCACCCCCGATCGGCCGGTGGGTCGCGGTTGTGGTTCGGCCAGGAAGTCGCGGTTGGGGTTAGCCGGTAAGTCGGGGTTGGGGTTTGGCTGGGAAGTCGCGGTTGGGGTTAGCCGGTAAGTCGGGGTTGGGGGATACTCTGTGCGACCGGCGCAAAATCGAGGTGGGAGGAGCACCCATGGAGTTTGAGACCATCGGCTACGAGGTGGCGGACGGCGTGCTGACGATCACGCTCAACCGGCCGGATCGCCTCAATGCTTTCACTGAAGCGATGGGCGTTGAGCTGATCGAGGCCTTCGACCGCGCCGACGGCGACGACGAGATTCGCGCGATCGTCGTCACCGGCGCCGGCCGTGGGTTCTGTGCCGGTATGGACCTTGGCGAGGGCGGCGCCACCTTCGACTACGGGGAGCGCCCGGAAGGTGAGATCCCCCGTGACGGCGGCGGCCGCGTGGTGCTGCGGATCTTCGCGATGACCAAGCCCGTGATCGCGGCGATCAACGGGCCGGCGGTGGGCGTGGGAATCACGATGACGCTCCCGATGGACATCCGCCTCGCGGCCGAGGGGGCGCGCATCGGGTTTGTCTTCACGCGCCGTGGGATCGTGCCGGAGGCCTGCTCCAGCTGGTTTTTGCCGCGCCTGGTGGGGATCAGCCAGGCGATGGAGTGGGTCGCGAGCGGGCGTGTGTTCTCCGCCCCGGAGGCGCTCGCCGGCGGGCTGGTGCGCAGCGTGCACGCGGAGGGCGAGCTGCTCGACGTGGCGCGCGAGCTGGCACGGGAGATAGCGCAGAACACGGCGCCCGTGTCGGTGGCGCTCGCGCGGCAGCTGATGTGGAGCGGGCTGGGCGCCGCGCACCCGATGGAGGCCCACCGCGCCGACTCGCGCGCGATGTTTGCCCGTGGCCGCTCCCAGGACGCGCGTGAGGGAATCACCTCGTTCCTGGAGAAGCGCCCGCCGCGGTTCCCCGACCGGGTCAGCAACGGCCTGCCCGAGCTGTTCCCGGGTCGTGAGGAGCCGCGGTTCGCGTGAGCGGGACGCAGTCAACGGCAGTGACACTGCGCGACGAGCAGGCGCGGCTACAGGCAACGTTCCTGCCGGGCGCAGGGATGCTGTGCGGTTCGCTGCGTCACCGTGGCGAGGAGTTGCTGGCGCAGAATCGGGGCGTGGAGGCGTACGTGGAGCGCGGCAAGACGATGGGCATTCCGCTGCTCTACCCGTGGGCCAACCGGCTGGCGGGCTTCGACTACACGGTCGCCGGGCGCAGTGTGACGGTGGCGCACGACGCCACCCGCGTGGCGTTGGACGACCGCGGCCTGCCGATCCACGGGGTGATCGGCGGGCGGATGGCATGGGAGCTGGTCAGAGCCCCCGGCCCGGAGGCGCCGAAGCCGACTGGCGCGCCGGGCTCCCCAGCGCAGGCCCCGACGGGTTCCCCCCCGCGCGCCCCGACGGGTGTGCCCGGCGATCCTGACGCGCGGACGCTCACGGCGTCGCTGAGCTGGAGCGCGTCGCGCGGCGAGCTGTTCGAGGTGTTCCCGTTCCGTCACGACCTTCTCTACGAAGCACGCCTGGAGGGCGGCCGCATCGAAATCACGGTGACGGTGGCCGCGTGTGGCGATGACACGGTCCCGGTGGCGTTCGGCTTTCACCCCTACCTCTCCCTACCTGACACCCCCCCCGAGCGCTGGCGGGTGGAGCTGCCGGCGATGCGCAGCCTCGTACTCGACGACCACCAGATCCCGGTCGGCCCTGGCGAGGAGCTGCCAAGCCAGCAGTTCGAGCTCGCCGAGCGCGAGTTCGACGACGGCTTCGACGCGGTATCCGCCCACGCTCGCTTCGCCGTCGAGGCCGGCGACCGGCGGCTCGAACTCAAGCTGATCGAAGGCTACCCCTGCGCGCAGGTTTACGCTCCGCGCCCCGGCCAGTTCATCTGCTTTGAGCCGATGACCGCGCCCGCCAACGCGCTGCGCAGCGGCGCCGGCCTGCGCCTGCTTACCCCCGGCGAGAGCTGCCGCGCCCGGTTTGCGCTGAGCTGCGTCGTCGTCGACTCGTAGAGGGACCGCCCCCGAGCCCATGTGTGAGCCCAAGCCGGCGGGCGAGCTCGCGCATCTCGTGCTGCTCGGCGGCGCCCACCAGCGTGATGCCGATGCCCTGGCGTCCCGCCCGTCCGGTGCGCCCGATCCGATGGACGTAAGTGTCGTGGTTGTCCGGCGGGTCGAAGTTGATCACGTGTGAGATGCCGTCGACGTCGATGCCCCGGGCGGCGACGTCGGTGGCCACCAGAGTGTCGACTCGGCCCGATCTGAAGCTGGCGAGCGCTCGCTCACGCTGGCCCTGGGTCTTGTTGCCGTGGATCGCCAGCGCCTCCACACCGCTGGCGCCCAGCCGTTTGACGAGCCGGTCGGCGCCGCGCTTAGTGCGTACGAACACCAGCGCGCGGTCGCGCTCGCGGCCGAGCTCGTCCACCAGCGTCTGCAGGCGGGCGTTCTCGCGAATCGCGACGAAGCGGTGCTCGATGTCGGCCGTCTCGTAGCGGCCCGGCTCGCCGTGCTCGTGGGTGATCGGCCGCTTCGTGTAGCGCGCCGCCACGCGGCCGGCGATGCCGTCGAGGGTGGCTGAGAAAAACAGCGTCTGGCGCTCCGCCGGGCAGGCCGCGACGATGCGATCGATCGCTGGGCGAAAGCCCATGTCGAGCATCCGGTCGGCCTCGTCGAGCACGAGGATGCGGATCGCCTCGAGCGTGAACGCGCGGCGCTGCAGATCAGGTCCTCCAGGCGACCGGGTGTGGCGACCAGGATGTGAGACTTCGCGGCCAGCGCCGCCTGCTTGGCGAGGCCCACGCCGCCGTAGACGGCCGTGACACGCAGGTTGCACGCACGGACGATATCGCCGAGCTCCTCGACGATCTGGCTGGCAAGCTCGCGGGTGGGCGCCAGCACGAGGGCGGCGGGATGCGCCCGCACCTGTTCGCCGGCTCCGTGTTTGCCGGCTCCGATGCGCTCGGCGAGGGGTACCCCGAAGGCAAGCGTCTTGCCCGAGCCGGTGGGCGACTTGACCAGCACGTCGCGCCCGGCGAGTACGTCGGCGAGGACCAGCCGCTGGACGGGGAACGGCTCGTGGATCCCGCGACGCGCCAGTGCGGCTGTGACCGTGTTTGACACGCCGAGATCGGCGAAGGACTGCTGGGACATGAATGACTCCTTTGGCGGCGCTTGTGCCGCATACGGTTCGGAGGCGATGGCCTACCCGAACCGCACTCCTCAGCGGGACTCAAGCGAGCTGCCTCGCAGCCAAAAGGCTCGGCTGCTGCCGCCAAGCTAGCAGACGCGGGGCGCCGTACCCGGCGATGCAGCCGGCGGACCATCCGGCGTGAGTCCGGCTTTCGATGCGCCTGACCCACCGGGCGCGGCGCGCTGTTGCGGGCTTGATAGGGACCAGCCCGCCGGAAAGTGCGGATGGTTGCGCTAACCTGTAAATGCAGATTCACACTTACTCACGCCCGTGCGAACCAAGGTCGCACAGGGTTTTAGGAGCACCCACGTGCCAGGTCCCCAGCAGATCCGTCAACAGGAAAAGCACGAAGAAAAGCTCGAGGACATCCGCGAGCAGGTAGCCCAGGGCAAGCTCGTGATCAGACAGATGACCGCCGACGAGCGCAAGCGCTATCCGCCGCGCGAGGCCGGCAGCCGTCCGCGCGGCGGCTCCAAACGGCGCTGATGACGAGCTTCTTCCTACCGTCCTCGCGGCATGGCGACGCCGCGGTGGAGCGTGATTACAGCTCGTTGCGCGAGCAGGCGGAGGCGTGCACAGGATCCGTCTCGCGCGATCGCCGCATCCGCCAGATCGAATGCCGGCGCCAGGGTCTGGACCACCTGCTGTGTGTGGGCGAGCCCGATGCGATCGACGGCCGGACGGTGTCCGCGATCCTCCAACTCGGCCGCGACACCTACACCGTGCACCACGTGCCCAGCGAGCTCCAGCGGTCCACCGTGCCGACGGTGCTGCAGCGGGGCGAGGTCTACTCGGTCGCTGATTTCGACTGAGGGGCATTGAAGCGCTCCTCGGTGAGGGCGTGCCCACCAAGAGCGCGATAATGTTCGATGTTCGAGGGCTTGCTCTGCGCCCTCCGCGCTGGCCGTCGCTGCGACTAACCTCCCGTGCGCCAATCCAGCCGAAAGGGGGACAACGATGCCGCGTCCGAACGTCTTTGAGGGGGACTTCCCGATGGACCGTCCCGAGATGGGTGTGCGTGGGCGGATGGTCGCCCGTCCCGCGGGAGCGCGCGAACTGGGAGGGACGGTGTACGAACTGGCGCCCGGCGCCAGCGGCTTCAACCTGCACGCGCACTACGGCAACGAGGAGCTGTTTGTGGTGTTGCGCGGCACGCCCACACTGCGTAGCGCCGACGGCGAGGAGCAGTTGGCGACCGGCGAGGTGGTGGCGTGTCCGCGCGGGCGCGAGGGCATGCACACGATCGCCAACCGCTCGCGGCAGCCCGCGCTGGTGTTGGCTGTATCCACCGCCAACACCCCCGATGTGGTCCTCTACCCCGAGAGCGATACCGTGGGGGTGGCCACCCGAAGCCCGTTTGCGCCCGTGCCGGAGGGCGGCGACGAGGGCATCGTCGCGCTGTTCAAGAACGCCGACAACATGCGCGGACGGTGAGAGCGCGAAGACCGGGACTGGCGGTGCGGTTGCGGACACTTGGGGCGGCGGTGGCGGTGTGAGCGAACATGCGGTGGCGATCGCCGGATGCGGTCCGACGGGAATGATGCTGGCGGCTGAGTTGGCGTTGGCGAAGGTGGACGTCGCGGTCCTCGAGCGGCGGCCCGATCACGTGCTCGCCGGCTCTCGGGCCGGTGGTTTTCACTCCCGTACGATCGAGGTGCTGGACCAGCGCGGGGTCGCTGATCGGTTCCTCGTGGAGGGTCAGGTGGCTCAGGCCGCGATGTTCGCCACGGTCGTGTTGGACATGAGCGACTTCCCGACGCGTCATCCGTATTCACTGGGGATCTGGCAGAACCAGATCGAGCGGATCATGGCTGCCTGGATCGCCGAGCTGCCGGTGCGGATCTATTATGGAAGTGAGGTGACGGGTTTCGCGCAGGACGATGCTGGCGTCGACGTCGCGTGCTCCGATGGCCAGTCGCTGCGGGCGCGGTATCTCGTCGGATGCGACGGAGGACGCAGTGTCGTCCGGGGAGCAGCCGGCATCGAGTTCCCGGGGTGGGATGCGACGAGGAGCAGCCTGATCGCCGAGGTCGAGGTGACCGAGGAGCCGGAGCTGGGCGTCCGCCGTGACGACAAGGGCACCCACGGCATCGGCAGGTTGGAGTACGAGGTACGCGACGGCAAGGTGGTGTATGGGGATAGGGGGCCGGTGCGGGTGGTCGTGACCGAGCGGCAGCTTGGGCCCAGCAGCCAGCCCACCCTGCGCGATCTCAGCGAAGCGCTCATAGCGGTGTACGGCACCGACTTCGGGATCCGCAATCCCACCTGGATCTCCAGGTTCACCGACATGACACGCCAGGCAGCCGCCTATCGCGCGGGACGGGTCCTACTCGCCGGCGACTCGGCGCACGTGCATTACCCGGCGGGTGGACAGGGCCTCAGCCTCGGTGTGCAGGATGCCGTGAACCTCGGATGGAAGCTGGCCCAGGTGGTCAACGGGACATCCCCGGAGAGCCTCCTGGATACCTACCGGGACGAGCGCCACCCGGTCGCTGCGCGGGCGCTTCAGCACACGATGGCTCAGACCACGCTCCAGCGTCAGGACGAGCGCATGAAGGCCCTGGTGGACGTGGTGTCGGAGCTGGCGCGCATGGACGAGCCCCGCAAGCGCCTCGCTGGAGCCATCTCTGGGTTGGACATTCATTACGACCTCGGCGAGGGTCACCCCCTGCTCGGACGCCGCATGCCCGATCTGGACATCGTGACCGCCGACGGCCCACTCCGAGTCTTCGAACTGCTGCACGAGGCCCGGCCGGTGCTGCTCAACCTTGGGGAGCCCGGCGGCTTCGACATCGCCGCATGGGCCGACCGGGTTCAGCGGATCGACGCTGAATATGTGGGCCCGTGGGAGCTTCCGGTACTGGGCACGGTCACCGCTCCCACCGCCGTGTTGATCCGGCCCGATGGCTACGTTGCATGGGTCGGAGACCCAACCCGCCTCGGACTCCCGGACGCGCTGAGCACCTGGTTCGGCCCACCGACGATGGCGTAGCCATCGGCATCCAAGATGCGCCACTCAATAGTATACCACGGTATACTGCTGGGATGGCGAAGGTTATGGTGTCGATGCCGGACGATCTCCTGAGCGAGGTGGATGCTGAGGCGAATCGTCTCGGGACGTCTCGTAGCGCAGTGTTGCGCGACTTCGCCGACTCCGCGCTGCGGAGGCGCCGCACGGATCGTGCGGCGGCCATGGACAGGCTCCTACGGCAGGCTGCACGGCACGGGGGCGCGGCGGCGGAGCGGGTGAAAGCCACAAGGCCATAGCGTGAGCACGCTGCTATTGGACGCCAGCGTAATCCTCGCGGCGTTCGATTCCGACGACGAGTTGCATGGACCATCCCGGGCGCTGCTCACTAATCCCGCTGTGACGCTCACCACCCTCGATCTGGCCCGGTACGAGGTAGTGAACGTGGCGGTTTGCGGCTGGCGCGAGCTCGGGCGTGTCGCTCCATTGCTGGAAGCGATCGACCGGATCTCTGGCGACGGCGGGGTCGTTGCATCTACGACGACTCTGCTCAACCGCGCCGCGAAGCTCGCTGTTGAGCACACGATCTCCGTGTATGACGCGGCCTACGTGGCGGCGGCCGACCAAGGCGGCGGTACGCTCGTCAGCTGCGACATCCGCGACCTCGTGAGCAAGGGGCTTGCGAGTAGTCCCGCGAGTGTGAATGAGGAGGAGTCGCCCCCTCCCGACGGACGCAGTACCGAGGTCCAGCGATAGCCGGCGCGGCGGTCGGTTTGTTTGTCGATAAGAAAAATGGACGCTGGCGGGCGAAGACTAAACCATCAAGCACGGGTTGAGGCTGTGCGGCAGGCGCTGGTGGGTGCCCGCTAACCGGCTGCGCCTGCCTCGGTTGTAGTGTGACCCGCTGCTACCGTTCTTGACGTGACCAAGACGGAGCTTTACGAGTTGGTCGATGCTCTGCCTGATGAGTCGCTGCCGGCGGCCGCGATCCTGCTGCGCCGGGCTCGGGATCCTATGGTCGCCAAGCTCGATGCGGCGCCGTATGACGATGAGCCGCTGACCGACGAGGATATGCGGGCGGTTAAGAAGGCGCGTACAGAACCCGGCGTTGCTTGGTCAGAGGTCGAGGCGGAGCTGAGCGCTGACTGAGCCGGACGGATGGCGGATTGAGATACGTCCTGCCGCGTTGAAGGCGCTACGCCGGCTTGGTCGCCGGGATCAAGAGCGAATCAGCGTGGCGATTGGGAAGCTGCCGAAAGGGGACGTCAAGCTGCTGCGTGGCCCCGAGCGACTTTGGCGGCGGCGTGTAGGCGATTGGCGCGTGATCTTCGATCGTTTGGATGCAGAGCGTGTCATCGACGTGCTGGCCGTTCGGCCGCGGGGCAGCGCATACAACCGGTAGCCCGACGCTCGTTGCAGGCCCGGCACGGGTACCAGGCGATCGCCGACGGCCTGCGATGCGACGCGCAAACCCACGCCACCTCAGAGCGGTTTACACAAGAACGCTTATGTCCGGCGAAATGGACCCGGGCGGGCCAAGACTAAAACCGTGAAGCGCGGGTCGAGGCTTTGCGTAGGGCACTTGCAGAGGCCCGTTGACCCCTGCTGCGAAAGCTGCGTATTGTCTGCTCCGGACTGTAGTAAGACGAATCCCACGGGCTGGCCGAGGGCCGTCCAATGCGTTGCCCAGGTTTCTGGCCGCCGGCTTCCTGGGCATCGCCCGATCCAAGCGCTACCGTGTGGCGATGGCTGCTGCCACGGACAAGGCACGGTCTCCCTCGACGCCTCAATCATCAAGCAGGCGCGCGAGCAACTTGGTGAGCCCGCCGCCGGACTCGCCGACGGTGCGGTCATCGAGCGAGCGGTCAATGCCTATCTGCTGCGACGCATGGTTGACGCAACGCAGGCCACCGCGGGGCTCAGTGAGGCAGAGGCTGAGCGCGTGGCCTATGAGGAGCTTGCCGCCTCGCGCCGGGAGCGGCGCGGCAGCGTGTGATCCGCGTCGTCGTCGATCCAGGCGTCTTCGTCTCCGTCCTGATCGGCCCTCGCGGCTCGCCGCCGGATCGGATTTTTCAGCGCCTGGGTCGATGATCGGCTCGAGATCATCGCCAGCCCGTAGCTGATCGCTGAGTTGCGCGGAGTGGTGTTGCGGCCAAGGTTCCGGCGGTGGTTTGACGAGACGAGCGCGCGGCAGCTCATTACGCGCATAGAACGCCACGCGACGGTCCATGCTGATCCGCCGCGACTTAATGACGCCACGCGCGACCCCCAAGGACGACTACCTCGTGGCGCTCGCCCGAGCGGCCGCAGTCGACATGATCGTGAGCGGCGACCTGGACTTGCACGCCGCTGAGCTGACGACACCGTCGGTGTGGACGCCGCGCCGGCTCGCGGACCACCTCGCCTCGTCAAGCGAGGCTGAGGGGTTTATACAACGACCTTAGACTCTGCCGAAATGGAGCCAACCCGACTCAATGCGAACCGCTTTGCTTCGCTCGCTGGCGGGCGAATGTCGCTTGACGACACAGAGTGAGCAGGGCCACGTGGGATACACATGCCGGGCGCCCGAGCGGGCACCGACCTGTGGCCAGCGGCCATTTATGATATGCTCAGCTTCATGAATAAGCTCACTTTGCTCACCCGATCTGATGGGGCAGTGCGACGTCTCGCCGTCGAGCATCCCGAGTGGATGCCTGTGCTTGAGGCAGCAGTAGCTGTAGCTGAGAGGTCAGAGCCGAATGGAGGCGAGTTCGCTGGCGCTTGGGTGCTTGACGAGGTACGCGCACATGGAGGACCTGGTTGGTTTCCGAACCTACGGATTCTTGCCAGTCATGGGCTACTGGAGAAGTCCGGAGCTTCGACCAGGGGCGGTCGGCGTGCCTACTATCGAATGCCGGATCGTGAAGGTGTCGCGAGAGCCGTCGAAGCGTGGCGGCGCGACGGAAGCACGCAGACGCGGACCAGGCTCAGCTTCATCGGCGCCGGTGCGTCGACGGAGCATCCGGCCGACATGGGACGACAGGCAGGCGAGATCAGCTACGAGCCACAGTCGTGGCGTTGATTTGCGACACCGGTCCGCTCTACGCCGCGATGGACCGGGCCGACACCGACCACGAAACCTGCCGGCAACTACTCTCCAACTCGTCTGAGCGCCTGCTTGTACCAGCACCCGTCGTGGTCGAGCTGGAGTGGCTTGCCAGCGGCAGACTCGGGCTGCAGCCGTTCTCGTCGTTCCTCGCCGATGTCGAGGCCGATGATGTGACGATCGTGGACTTGATCCGGGCTGACTACATCCGTATACGCGAGTTGCTTACCCGTTACGCCGACTTGAAGCTCGGATTCGTCGATGCCGCAGTCGTCGCAGTCGTGGAGCGGCTGAATGAGCAGAAGCTCGCAACGCTCGACCACCGCCACTTCACCACAATCCGCCCCAAGCACACGGACGCCATCGAACTACTACCGCATTGACGCTCGCTATCGAGAGCCGATCCCGTTCGGAATCTACCGCCTTGCAGACGATTGTGAGTGGAGCTAATCGGAGTTCTATCGAACCACGATCTTCAGGGGTCGTTGGGCCGTTTGGTCAAGAAACTGGCTGCCGTGCGGGCCAGCGGCGAGCCTCGGCGGCAGCCTGTGGCCTGCCGGCAGCGGCCTCGCCGGCCGGGCTGGGTGCTGACGGCTGTCGTCCAAGTGCTGGGCGATCGAGCGGAGCCGATGCGAGCCAGGGACATCCATACGGCGGTTGAGACGTTGCTGGGGGAGCCGGTGGCGTGGTCGTCGGTCAAGATGGCCCTGGCGTCCAATGTCTCGGGTTCCTCGCCTCGGTTTGCGCGCATCGCTCGGGGGCGCTACGTGTTGGCATAGGGCTCGTCGTCGGCCGGGCCTGGGCGCCCGCGGGTGCGCCCGTCTGCGACACCCGTCCGCGCTGCGCCTCATGATGGCGCCGTGCCCCGCGTCAGCTTCTTCTACGGCATCGTGATCACGATGTATTTCTACGATCACCAGCCGCCCCACTTCCATGCGCAGTACGCCGAGCACCACGCGGTGATCGCGATTGACGGCGCGAGGGTGCTCGTGGGCGAACTGCCGGGCCGCGCGCTCAAGCTCGTGGCGGAGTGGGCAGCCCTCCACCGTGAGGAGCTCGAGGCCGACTGGGAGCGTGTACACGGCGGAACTGTTCCCGAGCCGATCGACCCGTTGCCGTAAGATGGAGCGATGGTGTTCGTAACCGTGACATCGGTAGAGGTGCTCGGCCACTACCGCCTCCGACTCGGCTTCAGCGATGGCAGCCGGCGCGAGGTCGATCTCACCGGAGAGCTGCACGGCCCGATCTTCGAGCCGCTGGGCGATCCGGACTTCTTCTCGCAGGTGCGGGTGGACGACGAGCTCGGCACTGTCGTCTGGCCCAACGGCGCCGATCTCGATCCGCTCGTGTTGCATGGGGACTTCGAGCCGGCCTCCCGCCTCGTCCACCACTGATCACAGACGATGCAGTCAGGCGGCAGTCCTCCGTCAGACGGGGTCGCTCGTTGCCACCGTCGCTTGTCGCTGTGGCCCGCCTGGGCCGAAGAGAAGTACGTGGAGATCGGCGTCAGATGCAGGTCCGTGGCCGAGTTGTGCGCGCGTCGCCTGGATCGCCGCCACCATCAGAGCACGACCCTCCAGCGTCTCCGTGGTGGCGTTGTCTTGGAACGTACGCCATGCGGCAACGACTGGCGGCATTCCATGCATCGCCATGCGCGAGACGGCTGACGCATAGGCAGTTTGGGCCTGAGCATCAGTCGAGTTGCTCGCAGCAACCTGCGCAATCGCGCGGATCGCGTCGTTAGCGGCTTCCGCAAGCAATTCGTCGCTGCGTGACCGCCGATCATTCCGGCGTGTCAGCGTTGCTCCCAACAGGACGCCGCCGAAGCCGACAGCGAGGGGTGATCAGCGCGGCGGTGACGTCCATATGGCGAGTCTGCGGTCAAGATCGGAAGTGCTGGCACATGATCGCCCGCCAGCACGGTCCGGCCAGTGCCGAGATCGACCGGCGCTGAAGAATGGGTTCGATTAGCGAGGTTCAGGTCTCCGGAAATGGAGCTAGCCGGGCTCGAACCGGCGACCTTCTGGCTGCCAGCCAGACGCTCTCCCAACTGAGCTATAGCCCCAGGGTCATGCGCTGCCTAGTTTATCCAGACTGGAGGCGGTTGGCGCGAACCCGCGTCACACTTAGCTGACGAGCTCTCGTGTGTGGCCGCTCTGCGCCAACGTTGCGACAGACCCGTCAGGGCGCGATTTCGGGCTTGGCAGGAATCGTTGGAAATCCGTCCTTGCGGACAGGCACTCAATAGGTCACGATCCAGTGCGATGACCCGGCCACCGCGCAACATCGTGATCCTCGTTTACCCGGGCGTGCAGAGCTTGGACGTGACTGGGCCGCTGGAGGTGTTCAGCGGGGCGCAGCTGCTGTTGGATTCCGGACTCGGTGGTGCATCCGCCGCTGCGCAGGCAACACGTGGTGGCGGTATCGACGGCGGTGGCGCCATCGACCGCGGCTACCACACCACCGTCATCAGCTCCGACGGCGCCCCGGTGGAGACATCCAGCGGGCTGACGATCGTCCCCCACACAGATCTTCACCGCGCGCCCGCGAAGATCGACACGCTGCTGGTGGCGGGCGGGGCGGGGGCGGATCAGGCGAGCAGGGACCCAGCACTGATTGAGTGGATCGTCGACGTCGCGCCCACCACGCGCCGCGTCGCCTCGGTGTGCACTGGCGCGTTCCTGCTCGCGACGGCCGGCCTGTTGGACGGGCGGCGCGCAACCACGCACTGGGCGGCGGCGGACGAGCTGGCGGGGCGCCACCCGCTGATAAGCGTCGATCCCGAGCCGATATTCGTGCGTGACGGTCCGGTGTGGACCTCGGCGGGCGTCACCGCCGGCATGGATCTGGCGTTGGCGATGGTGGAGGAGGATCTCGACCGCGACGCGGCGCTGACGATCGCCCGCCACCTCGTGCTGTTTTTGCGCCGGCCGGGCAACCAGTCGCAGTTCAGCGCCACGCTGGCTGTGCGCGCGCCCGCGCGCAATGGCCTGCGTGAAGTGCAGCGCTACGCGGTGGACAACCTAGCCGCCGATCTGTCGGTGGAGGCGCTCGCGCAGCTGGCTCACATGAGCCCGCGCCATTTCGCGCGCAGCTTCCGCGCCGAGGTGGGGCTGACGCCCGCCCGCTACGTGGAGCGCCTGCGGCTGGAGGCGGCCCGGCGAGAACTGGAGGAGAGCGAGGAGCAGGTGGCGGCGGTTGCCCTCGCCTGCGGGTTTGGCACGGCCGAGACGATGCGCCGGGTGTTTCTGCGTGCGCTGGGGGTCGGCCCGGCCGAGTACCGCCGCCGTTTCCACACAACCGCCGCCGCGCCCCAAGCGGCGGCCTGACAGCGAGGAGCCACCAATGCAGATCGCCATCCTCATCTACGACCGACTCACCGCGCTGGACGCGGTGGGGCCCTACGAGGTGCTCAGCCGCCTGCCCGACGCAGAGCTGACGTTCGTCGCGCAGGAGGCGGGCCCGAAGCGGACCGACACCGGCCGCCTGGCGCTGGTCGCCGACGCCTCGCTGGAGGAGATTGACCACCCCGACATCGTGCTTGTGCCGGGCGGTCCCGGCCAGGCGGCATTGATGGAGGACGGGCCGGTGCACGAGTGGTTGCGCGCCGTGCACCACACGTCCACCTGGACCACCTCGGTGTGCACCGGCTCGCTGATCCTCGCCGCGGCGGGACTGCTGGCGAGCAAGAAGGCCACCAGTCACTGGACGGCGCTGGAGGAGCTGGGCAGCCTCGGCGCCCTGCCAACCTCCGAGCGGGTGGTGTTCGACGGCAAGCTGGTCACCGCCGCCGGGGTGTCGGCGGGGATCGACATGGCGCTGGCGCTGGTGGAGCGCATTGCCGGCGAGCAGCTGGCGCAGGCGATTCAGCTGGGCATCGAGTACGACCCCCAGCCGCCGTTCGACGCCGGCTCGCCGCACAAGGCGCCCGCCGCGATCGTCGAGGCGGTGCGCGCCCACGCTCGCTTTGAATCCGCGCCGGCGTAGCCCGCGGGCGGTGGGGCGAGCCGTGCAGTGGTGGGTCGTGGCGCGGATTACGAAGAAGCCGCACCGCGTGAGGCCCGGCGGGCGGGCTTCAACGGCCTGACGCGATTCCCCGGGCAGGAGTAGTCTCGAAGAACCCAACACGAGGAGGATGCAAGATGGCTGGAGAAGCGCTGTTCCTGGGTTGGGGCCCCGTTGTGAGGGGCCGCGAGCAGACGGCTTTCAAGGTCTTCCAGGAGACCATCGAATACTACGGTCGGCTGCAGCAGGAAGGAAAGATCGACAGCTTCGAACCGGTGCTGATCGCGCCGCACGGGGGCGACCTCGGCGGCTTTGTGTTGTTGCGCGGCGAGCGCGGCAAGCTGGATGAGATCCGTACCAGCGAAGAGTTCGAACGGGCCGTGGTGCGCGCCGCCACGGTGGTGGACAACGTGGGCGTGGTCAACGCCTTCACCGGCCAGTCGCTCGGCGAAGCGATGGGCCGCTTCCAGTCGGTGTCGGAGGAACTGGTTTGAACGCCGACCCCCACCACTTCATTTTGTGAATGGTTGGGGTCGATTTTTAAGGACATAGCCCCCGCCCCCGGCTCGAAGCCGGGGGCACTGGGGCCCGAGGAAGCCGGGCACCGGGGCCCGAGTGTTCATAGGGTGCGCTCGGGCCGGCGGGCGCTCCCCCGCGTGGGTTCCGCAAGGGGCGCACACAGCCGGGCGGCGACCCGCGCGAGCGTTCCGTCGGGGGGTGCTCGGTAACCTCCCCCACGGAGATGAGCGAGCAACGCTATGACCCGCAGCAGATCGAGCCCCGCTGGCAGGCGGTGTGGGCGCGAGAGCGCACGTGGGAGGTGTCCAACGAGCCCGCGGCGATGAACGGCGCCCCCGGGAACGGCAGCCACCACGTTCCGTCCGGCAACGGCGCCCACCACCCACCGCCCAGGAACGGCGGGCACCCCTCGCATCCGAAGTCCTACGTGCTGGAGATGCTGCCCTACCCCAGCGGCGAGCCCCACATCGGCCACCTGAAGGTGTACTCGGTGGGGGACGCCCTCGCGCACTTCCACCGCCGCCTCGGCCACCGCGTGCTGCACCCGATGGGCTACGACGCGTTCGGGCTGCCGGCGGAGAACCACGCGATCAACACCGGCGTCAAGCCGGCCGACTCGACCGCCGCCTCGATCGCCTCCTTCCAGCGCCAGTTCCGCGAATGGGGGATCTCGATCGACTGGTCGCGCGAGCTGGCCACGCACGAACCGAGCTACTACCGCTGGACGCAGTGGATCTTTCTGCAGCTGCTGCACGCCGGCCTGGCCTACCGCAAGGAGGCGGCGGTGAAGTGGTGCCCCAACGACCAGACCGTGCTGGCCAACGAGCAGGTGGTGGACGGCCGCTGCGAGCGCTGCGGCGCGGAGGTGGAGATCCGCCAGCTGGAGCAGTGGTTCCTGCGTATCACCGACTACGCCGAGCGGCTGCTGGGCGACCTCGACGGGATCGAGTGGCCGGAGCACGTGAAGACGATGCAGCGCAACTGGATCGGGCGCTCGGAGGGCGCGGAAGTGATGTTCAGGTGCGAGGCGCTGGACGTGGACTACCCCGTCTTCACCACCCGTCCCGACACGCTGTTTGGCGCGACCTTCTTCGTGATGGCGCCCGAGCACCCCGACGTGCTGCGACTCGCCGAGGGCACCGAGCACGAACAGGCGGTGCGCGAGTACGTCAACCACGCGCTCACCGAGTCCAACGAGGACCGCGGCGCCGCCGACAAGCCGAAGACGGGCGTGGCGCTGGGGCGCACCGTCACCAACCCCGTCAACGGCGAGCAGATCCCGATGTATGTGGCCGACTACGTGTTGATGGAGTACGGCACCGGCGCGATCATGGCGGTGCCGGGACACGACGAGCGCGACCATGCCTTCGCGCGCGCGCAGGGGCTGCCAATCCGCCGGGTGATCGAGGGGGCCTCGGAGCCCGCCCCGAGCGATTTTGCGGCGCCCAAGCCCGGCGCCGACTCCGCCGAGATCGCCAAATCGACCCCCGATCCTGGCGCCGACTCAGCCTCGATCAAAGCGGCCTGGGAACGCTCCGATCGCAGCCTGCCCTACACCGGCGACGGCCCGCTGGTGAACTCCCACCCCGACTTCGACGGCATGGGCAACCGCGAGGCGCTGGCGGCGATCGTGCAGTGGCTGGACCGCGAGGGCAAGGGTCACGCCTCGGTCAACTATCGCCTGCGCGACTGGCTGGTGTCCCGCCAGCGCTACTGGGGCTGCCCGATCCCGGTGGTGTACTGCGAGCGTTGCGGGATGGTGCCGGTGCCCGAGGAGCAGCTCCCGGTGGAGCTGCCGGATATCGAGGACTACGCCCCGCGCGGGCGCTCGCCGCTGGCGGCGGCCACCGAGTGGGTCAACACGCGCTGCCCCACATGCGAGGGGGAGGCCCGCCGCGAGACCGACACGATGGACACGTTCGTGGACTCCTCCTGGTACTTCCTGCGCTACTGCGACGCCGCCAACGACCAGGCCGCCTGGGACCCGGGCGTCCTGCGCAAATGGATGCCGGTGGACCAGTACATCGGCGGCGTGGAGCACGCGATTCTGCACCTGATGTACGCGCGCTTCTTCACCAAGGCGCTTGCCGACCTCGGCCACCTCGACTTCCAAGAGCCCTTCCAGGCGCTGTTCACGCAGGGAATGGTCACCAAGGACGGCGCCAAGATGAGCAAGTCGCGCGGCAACGTCGTCTCGCCCGCGGCGATCGTCGAGCGTTACGGCGCCGACACCGCCCGCTGCTACATCCTGTTCATCGCGCCCCCCGACCAGGACGCCGACTGGTCCGACGACGGCGTCGAGGGCGTGCACCGCTTCCTCAGCCGGCTGTGGCGACTGGCGGCGGAGGTGGGGGGATCTCCGCCGCATGCGGCGGAGTCGGCAGGGCCGCATGCGGCCCTGCCCCCGACGGCGCATGCGCCGTCGGGCCAGTTGGCGCATGCGCCAACTGGAACAGCTTGCAAAGCGCACGCCGACGGGCCGGGCACGCATGCGCCGACTGCGACAGAGCAGGGGAGGGACGATCTCGAGCTGCTGCGCAAGACGCACTGGGCGATCGACAAGGTCTCGACCGACCTGCGCCGCTTCGCGTTCAACACCGCGATCGCCGCGGTGATGGAGCTGCTGAACGAATGCTCGCGGTTGCGCGAGCGCGCGGGGGCGGACACTCTGCGCTTCGCGCTCTCCACCGCCGCCTCGCTGCTGTTCCCGTTCGCCCCGCACCTGGGCGCCGACGTCTACGAGCGCCTGACGGGGGAGCGCGTGTGGGAGCAGCCGTGGCCGCAGGCCGACCCCGCGCTGCTGGAGCGCGACGAGTATCAGCTGGTGTGCCAGGTCAACGGCAAGCTGCGCGACCGCGTGCTCGCTCCTACCGACGCCTCTCCCGAGCAGCTCAAGGAGCTATGCCGCGCCGCGCCCAACGTGCAGGCGCATCTCGACGGCAAGGAGATCGTCAAGGAGATCGTGGTGCCGGGCAAGCTCGTCAACCTGGTGTTGCGTTAGACGGCCGATGGGCAGCGGAGCCAGCGGCCGTGCGGGTCGTCATCGCCTGGGCATACACTCGGGCGCGTATGCCCGAACTGAAGCCCGCCTATCTGATCCACGGCGACGACCACGGCGCGGTCGCCGAGCGCCGCGCGGGGCTGCAAACACTCGCGTTGAAGCAGGGAGACGCGGGCAGCGTCGAAACGCTGGCCGGTGACGCCGCCACGCCCGCCGGGGTGGCACAGGCGCTGGCGGCGATGACGTTTGCGGTCGGGCGGCGGGTGATCGTCGTCGACGGCGTGGAGCGCTGGAAGCAGGCGGAGGTCGAGCAGCACCTGCTGGCGGCCCTAAAGGAGATGCCGCCCGACACAACCGTCGCGCTGTTCGCGCGCGAGGAGGGGCGCACCAAGGCGCCCGCGGCGGTGCACGCCGCGGTGAAGGCGGCGAAGGGTCAGATCGTCGAGCAGGGCACCGTCAAGCCGTGGGAGCTGCCCAAGTGGGCGCGCGAACAGGCCGCCCGCCTCGGCTTGGCGCTCGACCAGGCGGCGGCGCGGGCGCTGGTCGCGCAGGTGGGGGAGCGCCAGCAACGGATCCTGCGCGAGCTGGAGAAGCTGGCGCTTGAACTCGCCTGCACGGCGGACGCCACAGACACGGCGGTCACCGCGGGCATGACGGCTGACACGGGCACAACGACCGCCAAACCCACTGGGTCCGTCAAGCCGATCCGCGTGAGCGCGCAGCTGATCGAGGAACGCGCCGCCCACTCCGCCGAGCGGCGCGTGTTCGTGCTCGCCGACTCCCTCGTCGGCGGCGACATGCGTGAGGCGACGCTCACCTACCTGCGCCTGCGCCGCCAGGGCGAGCGCCTCGGCGGGCTCGGCTACCTGATGGCCTCGCGCGTGCGTGAGGCGCTGGCGGTCGCGTTGCGCCTGCAGGCGGGGGAGTCGGCCGCCGAGGTGAAGCGCACCCTGCGGATGCCCTCGCGCGCGGCCGAGCGCTTCCTCGCCGACGTCGCCCGCAGCGACCCCGAGCGGCTGCGCGCCGCGCTTGGCGTGCTCGCCGACCTCGAACTGGACACGCGCGGCGGCGCCGAGCTGCGCGCCGTACGCTCGCGGCGCTCCGGGCTGCACGAAGACACGCTGGCGCTGCGGGCGATCGCGGCTATCGCCAGTTAGCGCGTAGACCGCGTAGGCGCTGGGGGTTGTGTTTACTTCTCAGAACCCCAACCCTTCATTTTGTGAAGTGGTGGGGCCGCAAAAAGACACATCCACCTCATCGACCTTCCGTCGGACGCCGCTCAGGACTTGCCGGCGAGCACGCGCGCCGCGCGGCTCTTCTTGCGGTCGCCCGTGTTGCGGTGCAGGGCGCCGCGCTTGACGGCGGTGTCGATGCGGCTCATCAGCGCGCGGTGCTCGCTCTCGGCGGTCTGCGTGTCGCCGCCCTGCACCGCCGCTTCCAGGCGCCGGAACAGCGTCTTGATCGTGGAGGTGTGGAGACGGTTCTCCAAACGCTCGCGCTCGGAGCGGAGGATCCGCTTCTTCTGTGAATGAATGTTTGCCATCGCGGGAGCGCCGTACTATAGCGGCCTTGTCCGCCACCGATGAGCCCCCCACCGAGTCGCTGAGTATCGAGGGCATGGCGAGGCGAGAGGGCGCCGGGGACGGACTGGGAGCAACCGTGGCGGGGAGCGGGAGTACGGGAGGGGGTCCGGAGGCCGCGGCCGGTGGGAGCGCCGGCCCCCGAGGCGGCGGGGAACGCGTGGCGCGCAACACCGCGATCTTCTCGATCCTCACGATGTTCTCGCGCGTGGCCGGCCTCGGCCGGGAAATCCTGGCGGCCAGCTTCTTCGGCACCTCTGGCCCCGCCTCGGCGTTCACGCTCGCCAACCTCGTCCCCAACCTCGTCGCCAACCTGTTCGCGCAGGCGGCGCTGTCGGCGGCGTTCGTGCCGGTGTTCACCGACCTGCTCCAGCAGGGCCGCCGGCGCGAGGCCTTCCGGCTGGCGTCCACGCTGTTCTGGATCATGCTGATCGCGCTCGCCGCGATCACGGCCTTCTTCGAGCTCGCCGCCGGGGTCATCATGCCGCTGTTCACCGGCCCCACGTTCGGCGCGGCGCTCGACACCCTCACCGTGGGGCTCTCGCAGGTGCTGTTCCCCGTGGTGCTGCTGCTCGGGCTGACCGGCCTGCTGGTGGGGATCCTGCAGTCCTACGAACACTTCACCATCCCCGCCCTCGCGCCCGCCGTGTGGAACATCGTGATCATCCTCGCGTTGGTGGCGCTGCGCCACGACTTCCACGGCGAAGAGGAGATCTACGCCTACGCCATCGGCATCCTGATCGCCACCGCCGTGCAGTTCGCGATGGCGCTCGGGGCGCTCGCGCGGATCGACTTCCGCCTGCAGTTCTCGATCGACTGGCACGACCCGCGCATCCGCCAGGTGTTCATCCTGATGCTGCCCGTCACCATCGGCCTGGGGATCGTCAACCTCGACCAGTTCATCAACGCCGCCTTCGGCACGCTCGTCAGCAAGGAAGCGCCGCGCGCGATCGAAAACGCGTTCCGCGTGTACATGCTGCCGCAGGGGATCTTCAGTGTGGCCGTCGCCACCGTGCTGTTCCCCACGCTCAGCCGCATGGCCTCGCGCCGCGACATGGGCGCGATGCGCCGCGCGGTGGGGGTCGGGATGCGCCAGATCAACCTGCTGCTAATACCCGCCGCCGCATTCATGATCGTGCTCACCACCCCGATCGTGCGGCTGCTCTACGAACGCGGCAACTTCGACGCCTCATCGACCCACCTCGTATCGATCGCGCTGTTCTGGTTCGCCTTCTCGCTGCCCTTCGGGGGGCTCAACCTGCTGCTGACGCGCACCTTCTTCGCGGTGCAGCGCCCCTGGATCCCCACCGGGCTGGCGGCGCTCAACATGATCGTGGACATCATCGTCTCGCTCTCGCTCTACCGGCCGCTGGGGATCGCGGGGCTGATCATCGGCACCGTGTCGGCCAACGTGGTGATGACCGCGCTGCAGGTGCGCCGGCTACGGATCGGTTTCAACGGGCGCCTCGAAGGTGCCCTGACGACGATGATCACCGCCCGCATCCTGCTCGCCTCCGCGTTGCTTGCTGGGGTGGCGTGGGTGGTGTGGTACGCGCTCCACTCCCTCCTTGGCGGCTCGCTGGCGGCGCAGATCGTGAGCGTCGGCGTCGCCGGCGTTGCGGGGGTGCTGGTGTACATGCGAGCGGTGCTTTTGATGCGCGTCCCCGAGGCCCACCAGGTGAGCCGCATGATCCGCACCCAGCTGGGGAGGGGCTAGCGAGGTATAGCGATAGTATCTACGATAGGGGCTTGGGGTTGCGAGGTATAGCGATAGTATCTACGATAGGGGCTTGGGGTTGTTATAAAAAATTCAGAACCCGATAGCAATTGCGCACGGCTTTTGAATTTTTTGTTCAACACCTCGCCCTATTGCAATAGCTATACGACGAGGACCTCGATCCCAACTCCAAACCGACCAACTGACCTGTGGTAATGCGACCGGGCGGGCCAAAAGGCCCGCCCGGAGGCGTCCGGTCATAGATCGCCGCTGAACTACTACGTCCCAGGACTTGCGTGTCTTATTGCCTGGGCGGCATGACACTCTCGACCACCAGGACTGGCCGCCAGCCCGAAAGCTGGCGCGTTGCCCGGCTTGAGTCTTGCGACTCCGGCCGAGTAGGCGATCCGCCGGACCTACAAGGATAGGGCACCTCTAAAGTCCCGTAGGACACCATGGACCAACAGCACATCCGCAACTTCTCAATCATCGCGCACATCGACCACGGCAAGTCCACGCTCGCGGACCGGATCCTCGAGCTGACGCACACCGTGGACCAGCGCGAGATGCGCGCGCAGGTGCTCGACTCGATGGACCTGGAGCGCGAGCGCGGCATCACGATCAAGGCGCAGGCGGTGCGGGTCTTCTACGAGAGCGCCTCCGGGCAGACCTACCAGCTGCACCTGATCGACACGCCCGGGCACGTGGACTTCACCTACGAGGTGTCGCGCTCGCTGGCCGCCTGCGAGGGCGCGCTGCTGGTGGTGGACGCCTCCCAGGGCGTGGAGGCGCAGACCGTCGCCAACACCTACCTCGCGGTGGACGCCGGCCTGGAGCTGATCCCCTGCCTGAACAAGCTCGACCTCCCCGGCGCCGAGCCCGAGCGGGTGGCGGGCGAAGTGGCGGAGCTGATCGGCGAGCCGCCCGACACGATCCTGCGCATCTCCGGCAAGACCGGCGCGGGCGTGGTCGAGGTTCTGGAGCAGCTGGTTGCCCGCGTCCCCCCGCCCTCCGGCGATCCCGAGGCACCGCCGCGGGCGCTGATTTTCGACTCCGAGTTCGACCAGTACAGAGGCGTGATCGCCTACATCCGCGTCGTCGACGGCGTGTTCCGCAAGGGCGCGCCGATCAGAGCGATGGCGAGCGGGCTGCACGCCGACATCGACGACATCGGCTGCTTCTCGCCGCAGATGATGCCCACCGACCAGCTCGCCGCGGGCGAGGTGGGGTACCTGATCACGGGGGTCAAGGACGTCACCCAGCTGCGGGTCGGAGACACGCTCACCACGCGCGGCGGGATGGGAGCCCCATTCGCCCGGTCCGCGGCCGGAGGCGGGCGAGTGCATGGTGGCGGCGAAGCCACCGAGGCGCTGCCGGGGTATCGCGAGGTGAAGCCGATGGTGTTCTGCGGCCTCTTCCCGATCGACTCCGACGCCTACGCCGACCTGCGCGACGCGCTGGAAAAGCTGACGCTCAACGACGCCGCGCTGTCGTGGGAGCCGGAGACCTCCGACGCGCTCGGCTTCGGCTTCCGCTGCGGCTTCCTGGGGCTGCTGCACATGGACATCGTCAAAGAGCGCCTGGAACGCGAGTACGACCTGGAACTGATGGCGACGATGCCCTCCGTGGAGTTCGACCTGACGCTGACCAACGGCGATGAGCTGGAGGTGCACAACCCCTCCGACATGCCCGACCCCGGCACGATCGCGGAGATCAGAGAGCCGTTCATCAAGGCGCAGATCATCGCCCCGCGCGAGCACGTGGGGGCGATCATGGAGCTCTGCCAGGAACGGCGCGGGGTGCACGCGGGGATGCACTATCTCTCGCCCGAGCGCGTCCAGCTCACCTACGACCTGCCGCTCGTCGAAATCGTGCTGGACTTCTTCGACCAGCTGAAGTCGCGCACGCGCGGGTACGCCTCGTTGGACTACGAGCTCGACGGGATGAAGCCCTCCAATCTCGTCAAGCTGGACGTGCTGCTCGCCGGCGACCCCGTGGACGCGCTCTCGATGGTGGTCCACCGCGACAAGTCCTACGACGTCGGCCGCGCGCTCACCGAGCGCCTGCGCAAGCGCATCCCCCGCCAGCAGTACGACGTGCCGATCCAGGCCGCCGTGGGCTCGCACATCATCGCCCGCGAGACCGTCAAGGCCTTCCGCAAGGACGTGATCGCCAAGTGCTACGGGGGCGACATAACGCGCAAGAAAAAGCTGTTGGAGAAGCAGAAGGAGGGCAAGAAACGGATGAAGCAGGTCGGCCGCGTGGAGGTGCCCCAGGAGGCCTTCCTCGCGGTGCTGGAGCTCGGTGAGGAGTCGAAGTGAGTGGCCCTGCGCGAAGCCGGCATGGACGGACGGATCGAGCTCGATAGCGCTGGCACCGGAGGGTGGCACGTGGGAGAATCGCCAGACGCCCGTGCCACGGAGGCCGCCGGGCGGCGGGGCATCGCCCTGGAAGGATCCGCCAGGAAGGTGCGACCCCGCGACTTCGAGGAGTTCGACCTGATCCTCGCCATGGACCACAGCAACCTGCGCGACCTGCAGCGGCTGGCGCCCGACGAGCAGGCCCGCCAGAAGGTGAGGCTGCTGCGCGATTGGGGGCGTGCGGGATCCCAATCCGACGGCGACCTCGACGTGCCCGACCCCTACTACGGCGGGCCGGGCGGGTTCGACGAGGTGCTCGACCTGGTGCAGGCGTCCTGCGCCTCCCTGCTGGCTCAGTTGCGGGAGCAGGACACCTAGCGGTCCTCTCGCGGGCGATGAGCCCAAGGACCGGATGCGAGTGAGTCTCCGGGACGACGCAAGGACCTGGCGCGGTGAGGACGGACGGGTCCCGGCGTCGGCGGCCTGTCGGAGTAGAGAGGTGTGCGCCCCGACACCTACAGCGAACGCCGCCGGCTGTACCTGTTGGCGCGCGTGCTGGTCAAGCGCCACTACCGCCGGCCGCTGACGCTGAACGCCCTCGCCCGCGCGCTCTCCTGCTCGCCCCGCCAGCTGCAGCGCGCGTACGCGCAGTTCGGTGACACCACCTTCCAGGAGGACCTCACCGAGCGGCGGATGACCGCTGCGGCCGAACTGCTGGCCGAGCAGCCGCTGTCGGTGCGCGACGTGGCGCGGCTGGTGGGCTACAGCGGCGGCTCGCACTTCGCGCGCGCCTTCCACCGCCGCTATGGGCTCTCACCGGCGCGCTTTCGCGAGCGTGCGCGTCGCCGTCGTCAAACGGCCGCACGCTAGGCGTGGCGCCTCAGACCGTCGCCCGATCGGAGGCGAGGGGCCCAGCCCGCTCCGTGGCGATGCTCTCCGCGGAGATGCACTCCGCGTGGGGAAGACGCACGCGCATCAATGTGCCCCCGCCGGGGGCCGCCTCGGCGGCGATGGTGCCACCGTGTTGCTCCACCACCTGGCGCACGATCGCCAGACCCAGCCCCGATCCCGGCCGTCCGCGCGCCTCGGCGCCGCGATAGAAGCGGTCGAAGATGTGGGGGAGATCGTCCACCGCGATCCCCGGCCCGTGGTCGCGCACGGTGAGTTCCGCTCCATTCCCCTGCCGGTTTGCGCCCTCCATCGATCGCTCCGTGCCTGCGCGCGTGGCCGCCGCCAGGCGAATCTCCACCGGCGCGCCGGGAGGGCTGTACTTGACCGCGTTGTCGATCAGGTTGTTGACTGCCCGCCCCAGCCGTGCCGGGACACCGGCCAGCAGGACCGGCCGCACCTCGGCGCGCAGCAGGCTCTCGGGGCCAATCCAGCCCGCGAGGCGGCGCGCGCGCTCGGCGGCCTCCAGCACCACCTGGTCGAGTCGCACATCCTCGGTCTCCGCCGGCGGCTCCTCGCCGCGCGCGAGGTCGATCAGGTCCCCCACCAGCAGCGTGAGCTCCTCGATCTGCTCGATCACCTCGGCGAACAGCTGCTCGCGGTCGGCGGGGTCGATGTCAGGGGTCTGCTGGAGGATCTCGATGTTGGTGCGCAGACTGGTCACCGGCGTGCGCAGCTCGTGAGAGGCGTCTGCCACCAGCTGGCGCTGGGCGTGCACGGAGGCGTCGAGCGCGCTCATCGAGCGCTCCAGCGCGTCCAGCATCGCATTGAAGCTCACCGCCAAACGCCCGATCTCATCGGTGCGGCCCATCTGCTCGGCGGCGTCCATGTCGATCCGCTCCGATAGGTCTCGCGTGCGCGCCACGTGCTCGGCTGCGCGCGTGAGGCGGCCCACCGGGGCGACCACAGCGTCGGCCACCAGCCGGCCGAGCAGTGCCGCGAGCGCGATTCCGCCCAGCCCGATCACCGTTAGCGCCCCGCGCAGATGCCGCAGCAGGCGGGCGTCCTCGATCTGGTGGGCGTGCAGGCGGTGGGCGACCAGCAGGTAGGTGAGGGCTGATGCCAGCAGCACCGTGACGGCTACCGCCGCGGCCGTAAGCAGGGCGACCCGCCGGCGCAGGCTCACGGGCGCCCCCCGATTGTCGGCCTCGAGCGCCCTCGGAAGCTCACTGTGGCCCCCGCAGGATGTAGCCGACGCCCCGCACCGTATGCAACAGCCGCGGCTCACCCCCGGCCTCGGTCTTGCGGCGCAGGTAGCCCATGTACACGCCCAGCGAGTTGGAGCTGGCGCCGAAGTCATACCCCCACACGTGCTCGAAGATCGCCGAGCGCGTCAGCACCTTGCGGGGATGGCGCAGAAACAACTCCGCCAGCAGAAACTCGGTGCGCGTCAGCTGCAACGGCCGCTCGCCGCGGAATGCCTCGTGCGCGAGGCGGTCCAAACTCAGGTCGGCGAACGCGAGCGTCTGCTCCTGCTCGTCCTCGCCGGTGCGGCGCAGCAGCGCGCGCAGGCGCGCCATCAGCTCGCGCAGCGCGAATGGCTTCACCAGGTAGTCGTCGGCTCCGGCATCCAGCCCCGCCACGCGGTCGTCGATCTCCCCGCGCGCGGTGAGCATCAGCACCGGCGTGCGGTCGCCGCCGCCGCGCAGGCGCCGGCACACCTCCAGGCCGTCGACGCGGGGCATCGAGACATCGAGCACCACGGCGTCGAAGGGATCGGTTCCGAGGCGCTCCAGTGCGCGGGCGCCATCGGCCGCCTGCTCCACCTCGTAGCGCTCGAGCGTGAGCGCCCGCGCGAGCGCCTGCTGGACGGCTGGCTCGTCGTCGACGACGAGGATGCGCGCGTGTTCGGCCATGATGAGGTAGAGCGGGATGAGGGTTGGGCGATCGAGTGGGCCCGACGGTCCCCCCAACCATTGCGAACTACCAGGCTAATACTGCGGTGAAAAGAGACCGAAGAATCAACGAAGATGCAAACGCGGTCGCGGTGGACGGGAGCGCGGGGCGGGAGCGTGGGTCCGTGGGCGTGGTGGATGGGAGAGCTGGCGAGGGCGAAACGCACGCACTGGACGAGGCGACCGCGCAAGGGCTGGCGGCGCAGTCGCGCAGGCTGCGCAACAGCATTATCAGCCTGGTGGTGTTCTTCGCGATCGTCGCCGGCCTGCTGCTGTCGGTGCCGGGTCTCAGGTCGGCGGGAGAGAAGATCACCGACGCACAGTGGGGCTGGGTGGCGGTGGGCGTGGGCCTGGAGGTGCTGTCGTGCATCTCCTACGTGGTGCTGTTCGGTTTGGTGTTCGGCCGGATTGGCCGCAGTCTCAGCCGGCGCCTTTCGCTGGCGGAGCTGGCCGTCAACTCGGTGGTGTCGGCAAGCGGGCTGGGCGGGATCGCGCTGGGCGCGTGGGTGCTGAGCACCAAGGGGGTGTCGGTCGAGCGGATCGCCAAGCGCTCGGTGCTGCTGTTTGTGCTGACCAGCGCGGTCAACGTGTCGGCCGTGGTGTTGATCGGCGTCCCGATGTGGCTGGGGCTGTTGCCGGGCTCGCGCAACGCGCTGCTGACGCTGCTGCCGGCGGCGGCGGCGCTGGCGACGATCATCGGCACGCTGGCGGCCGCGCGGTGGGCGCGCCGCGCGGCGCGCCGGCGCAGCGGCGAGCACGGCCGCGCGGTGGTGGCGCTGGTCGCGCTCGGCGGCGGGGTGCAGGACGCGGTGGGGCTGATCCGCGCCCACGACTGGCGCCTGCTGGGGGCGGTGGGGTACTGCGTATGGGACATCGTGTGCCTGCAGGCCTGCCTCGCGGCGTTCGGCTCCACACCCGCGTTCTGGGCGGTGGCGATGGCCTACCTGGTGGGGATGCTGGCCAACTCGATCCCGATCCCAGGCGGCTTCTTCGCGGTCGAAGGCGGCATCGTGGGGATGCTGCTGCTGTTCGGCGTGCGCCCCGGCTCCACGGTGCTGGCGGCGGTGGTCACCTACCGCGCGATCTCGCTGTGGGTGCCGGCGCTGATCGGGACGGTGGCGTTCCTCAGCCTCCGCGGGGAAATCGGCAAGCCGTTGCGCCCGCAGCCTCGGGGAGCGGCCTAGCCTTTGCCGAACAACGCGCGATCGATCTTCAGCGTGGCCGCCACCTTCTGGCAGGCGTGCCCCGGCAGGTCGAGCAACGCGGTTCGCACCGCTCCGGGCCGTGGTCCGGAGAGCCCGGGGCAGTACACGGGGGGCGGCAGCGATCCCGTGGCGGAGCCAGGCGCGTTGAGCGGACGCAGCTCATCGACCGCGCGCAGCGCTTCGGAGGGTTCGTCGGCGAAAACGTCGATCGCCACACGCCCGGTGTAGAGCTCGACGGTGTCGCCGCCTTCGTAGATGACCGCGGGGACGCCCCGCAGGATCGTGTTGCGCTGGGCGCCCAGCGACGCGTTGGCGTGGCGCGTGTAGATCAGCGTGGTGATCCGCAGCGGCAGCACGCAGCCGTTGCCGCCCAGCGCACTGGTCTTGCCGGGCAGGCAGTTGCCGTAATACACGCTGTCGCCGATGCTGCTGGTGTAGTTCTGGCGGCCGTCGGCGGAGATCAGCCGGTAGGAGCCGAAGCGGGGGCCAACCCAGTAGACCCGGTAGAAGGGAAAGGTCTGGGCTTCAGCCAGCTCGCGCACGGTCAGCGGGGTGGGCTGGCTGGTGGCACAGCCGCCAGCCAGCAGCGCGGCGGCGAGCAGGACGGCGATGGGTGCGCAAATGCGGGCGGTAATCACGCGACTTTCGGGTGGTTGGGTTGTTTGAGAGGTAGATATCCCGCGGGACAGGCAGAGGTTTCAACTCGTGGGAGGCTGGGGTCCGGTGGGGTAGCGCACCGGACCCCGGTCGATCTTCCCATAGGGTGCCCGCAGATGGGGACGTACGCGGCGACAGCGTCCAAGCCGAGGGTATCGAGTCTCAGGGCGCGCGCGCCGTGGGGCATTCTGACGGCCGCGGTGGGCGTGGCGGTGTGGCTGGCGGTGGATCCGCGCACCCCCGATCTCGCGGGGCAGGTGTATCGCGCCAACCTGTTCGGAGAAGCGGGCTTTCTGGTGTGGGACAGTCGCTGGTACGGGGGCCACCAGATGCCGGGGTACAGCCTCGTGTTCCCGCCGCTTGGCGCGCTGCTGGGGGTGCGCGCCGTGGGTGCCACCGCGGTGCTGGCGTCGGCCGCGCTGTTCGAACGGATCGCCTTGCGCGCCTATGGTGCACGCGCAAGGTGGGGCGCGGTGTGGTTTGCCGTGGCGGCGCTGGGGGACGTGTGGAGCGGGCGGGTGACGTTTGCGCTGGGTGTGAGCTTCGCTCTGGGGGCGGTGCTGGCGCTGATGCACCGCCGACCCGTCGCGGCGGCGCTCCTCGCGGCGGTGTGCGCGGGCTGCAGCCCGGTCGCCGGCGTGCTGCTGGCGCTGGCGGGGCTCACGCACGCGCTCGTGGTGCGCTCGCCGCGCAGTCTGCTGGTGTTGGGGGCGCCGGCGATCGTGGTGGTTGCGGCGTTGACGGGAATGTTCGGGGAGGGTGGCTGGGAGCCCTACCCGCTGCGCTCGTTCCTGGCCAGCGCAGCCGTGATCGCGGGGTTCCTGGTGGCTCTCCCCAAGCGCCAGCGCCTGCTGCGGCTGGGCGGGGTGGTGTACCTCGCGGCGTGTGTGGCGTGCGTGCTGGTGCACAGCCCGATGGGAGCCAACGTCGAGCGCTACGGGGTGCTGTTGGCGGGACCGCTGCTGCTGTGCGCGCTGATGGCGCCCGGTGGGCGCTTCTCGGCGACCGCTGTAGTTGTCCTGGTGGGCATCGCCGTGTGGACGGCGTGGGGCCCGGTGCGCGAAACGGCGGCGGTGGCGGGCAACCTCTCGACGCGCGCCTCCTACTACGCGCCGGTGGAGCGCTTCGTGGCGGCGCACGGTGCCAGCACGGTGAGGGTGGAGGTGCCGTTCACGCGCGGCCACTGGGAGGCGGCGTGGCTGGCGCGGACGGTGTCGCTGGCCAGGGGTTGGGAGAAGCAGCTGGACGAGCGCTACAACGGGGTGCTGCTCGGCAAAGATCTGACGGCGGCTGAGTACCGGCGGTGGTTGGGGGCGCTGGCGGTGCGTTATGTCGCCCTGCCGGATGCGCCGTTGGATCCCTCCAGCGCGGGGGAGGGGCGTCTGATCGAGGTGGGGCTGCCCTACCTGCGCGAGGTGGAGCGCACGCGGCACTGGCGGATTTACCAAGTGCGCCACCCCACCCCGATCGCGCGGGGGCCCGGCACGCTCCGCGCGATCGGCCACGATTGGTTCTCGCTGCGCGCCCATGCGGCGGGGCGCTTCCTGGTGAGGGTGCGCTACACCCGCTACTTTGCGGTCGCCGCGGGCGCCGCCTGCGTGGGGGAGGCGCCGGGTGGCTGGACGGAGGTGAGCGCGTCGCGCGCCGGCGCCATCACGGTGGCCGCACGCTTCTCGCTCTCCCGCGCGCTGGGGCTGGCGGGGCGCTCCTGCGGGTCCTAGCCGGTGGGCGCGAGGTTGTAAAGCGCGGAGTAGCCGGTGAGGTAGACGCGGTTACCGTCGCTGATCACGGGATCGAAGGCGCCGGTGTCCATCTGGAAGACCACGCGGCCGGTGGAGATCCCGAGACCGTAGGTGGTGTGGGTGCCGAGGTCGGAGAAGTACACCACGTTGCCGAGGATCGTCGCCGAGCCGGAGATCTTGCCGCCGGCGTTGTGGCTCCAGTCCACATGCCCGGTGCGGGCGTTGATCGCGTAGAAGTTGCCGTCGTAGGAGCCCAAATAGATTGTGGGGCCCAGGCCTGGCGCGTCGGTGACGGCGGGGGAGGCGTACACGTAGGCGCCGGTCTGGTAGGCCCAGTCGAGCGCCCCGGTGGAGGCGTCGTAGGCGTAGACGCGCCCGTCGGTGTTGCCGAGGAACACGCGTCCGTACACCACGGCGGCGGTGGAGTAGAAGGTGCCGCTGCCAAACAACGCCCCTTCGGAGCCCGCCAGCCACATCTGCCGCCCAGTGCGCTCGCTGATCGCCTGGACATGCCCTGAGTAGTCGCCGAAGTAGAGCACCCCGCCCGAGAGTGTGGGGCTGGCCTTGACCGCGCCGGCGGCGTGGTAGGTCCACACCGTGCGCCCGTTGCGCGCCTCCAGCGCGTACACGGTGCCGTCTTCGGAGCCGAAGTACAGCCGGCCGCGGTTGAGCAGCGGCGAGGACTCGCTGCGCGAGGGCAGGCTGCGCGACCAGCGGATCGCGCCGTCGTTCACGTCGAGCGCGACGATCCGCCCTTCCTGGGAGCCGCTGGCGCGCGCCAGCACCGCCGCATACACGGTGTTCCCCCCGACGGCGGGGGTGGAGGCTGAGAGCGCCCCCAAACCGTGGCTCCAGAGGATCTTGCCGTCCCACTTGTCCACCGCGGTGAGCACGCCGTTGTCGGTGAGTTGGAAGATGCGGTTTTCCGAGAGTACCGGCGGGAACTCGCGCAGCGAGCTGCCGCCCACCGCCCACACCTGCTTATAGGGGGGACGCAGGCTGGCGGGGGCCGGGTAGTAGCGGGCGTGGTTGGCGGTGTACCCGTACAGCGGCCACGAAAACCGTTCGGGCCCGCGCTTGGGCAGCACGGGGTTGGGCTGGGGCACGAAGCGGGCGTGCGGGTGATAGATCGAGCCGGTGCGGTTGTGCGCGTACACATAACCGCCCAGCGCCAAACCGGCGAGTAGGAGCAGGGCGGTGAGCGCGATCCAGCGGCGCTTCACGCGGCGAGCTTCGAGGACGGGGAGGCGGCGGCGTGCGTGGGGACGGCCGCGGGGGCGGCGTGTGCGGCGACGGGCGCGCGATCAGCGGCGAGCGCGGGGTGGCGCTCGGCGGCGGCACCAGCCTTCGGCAGCTTCGCGGCGCGAGCGAGGAGCCGCACGATCGCCACCACCACCAGCCACGCAACCGCGATCAGCAGCGGGATCAAAATCATGCCGGCCACCAGCGCGACGACGTCATGGTTGGCGCCGAGCGACCAGTTCCAAAGCAGATAGTCGCCCAGGGCCAGCACACTGACGACGGCCAGGGACCGTGTGGGCCGTTGGGGCACGCCTAAACCCTAGCGGGGTGTTGGGACGGATGGGTGGTGGGCGATATCATCCGGCCAGCTTGCGGGCGAAGTGTTGTGGTTGCACGGAAGCCTTCCAAGCTTCAAGGGCGGGTTCAATTCCCGTCGCCCGCTTGGAGCCGTCTCGCGCTAGGCTTGGACCCGAAGCCACGGGGAGTGGCGCAGTCTGGTAGCGCACCCGGCTGGGGGCCGGGCGGTCGCTGGTTCGAATCCAGTCTCCCCGACTACAGGAAAAGCAAGTAATAGAGCCAAAAACCGCGGCTTGCTCCTCGAGAAAGAAAGGCCCCCCACGGGGAACAATTTCTCGGACAACTTGCAAAGCATGGCGATTGCCTGCCACGCTGGCCGGCGACAAGCCAGGGGTTGGGATGGCCCTTCTCAAATCTCTGGCCCTCCGGAGCGAACGGCTCCGACCAACAGCTCGGAGGTCGCATCAGCACGGGATTATTTGGCTTTATGCCCTGAGCAAATACAGCCATATAAAGTGCAGGCCGCGCAGTCTCTTGCACGGCGGGAGAGTGTCCGGGAGCGGCTGCGTAGGTCGCTGTCGGTCATCGGCAGCTTCTCGGTCACAGCTATGCCCGCTGGGATCACGTTCAGGGTCGATGTCGCCCCGACTCCGGGACGCGGTGACAGCGGGCAGCTCGATGTCGATCTCCAGGATGTCCTGGTCGAGCTTGGCGAGACAGCCCGCGAGGCTGAGGGCGGCATCGCATTCTTCTTCGACGAGATGCAGTTCGCCGAGAAGGAGGACCTGCAGGCGCTGCTCGCGGCCTTCCATCGCATCGCTCAGCGTCAGCTTCCTGTGGCGCTCGTTTGCGCTGGACTGCCACAGCTCCCAGGCAGGCTCGTTGAGGCAAGCTCCTATGCGGAGCGCCTCTTCCAGTACGTCGAGATCGGTCGGCTCACTGAGGACGCCGCCCGAGCTGCGCTCACGCTCCCCGCTGAGCGCGAGGGCGTCGAGTACGAGCAGGCCGCACTCGACTTCATCCTCGCTCGAGCTGACTGCTACCCGTTCTTTCTGCAGACTTACGGGCGCTACGCCTGGCTGGTCGCGGCCAGCTCGCCGATCACCGACCACGATGCCAAAGCTGCCGACACGATCGCTCAAGAGCAGCTCGACAGCGGCTTTCACCGAGTGCGTTTCAACCGCGCGACCGCGGCTGAGTGTCGCTACCTGGCCGCGATTGCCGAGCTCGGCGACGGACCGCAGCAGACCGCGAAGGTGTCCGCGCTGCTCGGCGCCGACCAGCGCCGCACCGCGCTCGTGCGCCAGAACCTGATCGACCTCAAGGGTCTCATCTACAGCCCCCGACGCGGCTACGTCGACTTCACGGCACCCCTCTTCGGCGACTACATCAGACGTCACCACCCACTTGAGTCGCTGCAGTAGGGCCGACGCCGTTCGGCGAGTTCGGCATGAAGATCATGCTCGCGCTGGCTCGCATGGAACGGCGACGCATGAGCAAACATGGGGGCGCGCAAAGACCCGTGCGCTTGATCGCGGCGCTCGGCCGAGTAGATTCGCTGCCATGGTGCGGTTCAACCTGCTGGGCGAGCTTCGGCTCGAAATCGACGGGCGGGACGTCGAACTGCCGGCCAGCCGCAAGGCGAGGTTGCTCCTAGCGATGCTCGCGCTCGAGCGCCGAGCGCACGGCCGCAGCGAGCTGGCCGGCCGGCTGTGGCCTGATGTGCGCGAGGACAGCGCGCGCCAGCCTCCGTAACGCACTCGCGCAGCTGCGCGGCGCGCTCGGCCAGCAAACTGTGCCGGGCGAAGTAGAAGCGCTTGCTTCGTCGCACCGCACCCTGTCCTTGTCCGGAGTCCCCCGCACCCGGTTGCGACCGGACATAGTTGCCTGTCAGTTGAGCCTTTCTGGAATGAGCGCGAGTCCTTCGGCACCGGCAGCCGCGTGGAGGCGGCGGTCCCAGGTGGCGAGGAGAAGATCGTCTCGGGGGAGCATGAGGGCCGCGGCGAGATGCAGGGCGTCCAGGCTGCGCAGCTCGCGGGCGATCGCGAGCTTGGCGGCGTCCTCGACCAGGCTCTGGTCCACCTCGATCACGCCGAACGCGGGCCACTCCTCTCGCACGGTCTTGGCGGCTGCTTGGCCTGCGCTCAGGCCAACGGCGCGCACGGTCTCCACGAAGCCGGCACGACACATGAACCAGCCCTCGGCGCGGTCCATCGCGTCGCGGACGGCATCGCCGCCGGGCTCAGCGACATAGCGCTTGACCAGCGCGCTCGCATCGAGGTAGAGGTTCAGCGCTCGGCTTCCCGCTCGGCCAGCACCAGCCCCGATGCGCTGCGATTGCTCTTCACGAGTCGGGGTGCCCGCGTTGGCCGCGCGCGCGCGGGCGCAACCAGCCGCCCTTGGGCCACCAGCCCGCGCAGGCGATCGTCCTTAGCCGTGGCACCGGCCGGCACGATGTCGGCCAGCGGCCGACCGCGGAGGGTCACGCGCACCTGCTGACCGCGAGCGACCGCTCGCAGCGTCTGGCTCAGCGTGGTCTTCAACTCGCGGACTCCCATCTCACGCATGTGGCCACATTATCAGCTATGAGTCCACAATGCGAACAAACGAGCGCCAATGCGAGAGCCACGGACGGCGCCCGAATTGGTCTGGCCGCGCGGGAGTCGGGACATCTCGCTAGGACGCGTAGGCTCACTGCTGAGATGTTCGTGCTTGTTTTGATCGGAGCGTTTGTTCTCGAGGTGTTCGTCTTCGTTGAGGTCGTACGCGCGATTGGCTGGCTGCTGGCGGTCGTCTTGCTGTTTGGGACCTCGGTGCTCGGCGCGCGGCTCCTGTGCGTCCAGGGACGTTCGGCGATCGAGCGCGTCTCACTGGCGGTGTCCGAGCGTCGCGCGCCCGCGCGTGCCGCGATCGATGGCGCACTCGGATCTCTTGGGTGCGTGCTGCTCGTGGTGCCCGGGTTCGTCACCGATGCCCTTGGCGTACTGCTCCTGTTTCCGCTCAGCCGAAAGCTGATGCGCCACTGGATATCACGCCATTACGCCGGTCGCATGATGAGCTTCGTAGCAACAGCAGGACGCTTCGCGCCAAGCGACCGCGGTCAGCGTCCGGCTGACGTCGAGTCAACTGTGGCCGACGACGATCGCGACCAGCTCGGCTGCTGAACAGTGCACCGCCGACGATTGCGGTAGCCGCCGGGCGGCGGACCGCGCAGCACGAGCGGGCTGTCCGCGCGCGAAGTCGTGTGGGATATTGTCCTCGTCACCCATGGCGAGGAGACCACCATGGCCGATTCAACCAGCACTCCTACTCGCCTTGTCGGCGTCGAGGATCTCGACGAACGGCAAGTCACTGTCGAGACGCCACACCACACGGCACGCTCGCCGTCGGTCTCAGCGGCGGCGAGCCGTTCGCGGTTTCCAACCGCTGCCGCCATCTGTTCGCCTCACTCGGGGAAGGACACGTTGCCGAGGATGGATGTCTCCAGTGCCCGTGGCACGCGGCTCGCTACGACATACGCTCCGGCGCGATGACGCGCGGCCCGCAAGGCGCATTCAAGGCCTTGGCAGGCCTTGTGAAAAGCACAACCGGCGCCCGGGCACTCAAGACCTTCCCGGTAGTACTACAGGACGGCGCGATCTGGTTGGAGGGTTAGGGAGGCCGAACTCGGTGAGCGCGCGTCGCGGTCCAGTAGAAAACGGGTCTGATCACCTTGCCACCGCCCTGGCTCACCGTGTGCGAACGCCGTATGCCTCACGTCTGTCCTGGGAGCTTATTGATAAGCCACCCAGCCGCCGTCTTGCTCAACGTGACCCGCCTCGAGTGGAAGCTTCCCACTTTGACGGTCACTGTGGCGGTAGCACCTGTGATAGATACCGCACTATCGACCCACCCTATGACGGCCCGCCAGCCGGCTGGGGTCGTTGCGCCGCCGGCGGCGTGCAACGCGGCACGGTAGGAGGGCTCGCCGACGAACGTGTCCGGGTCGATCGCGCCGCCACCGGCCAGCGACAGCTCCTTGATCCTCTGCACATGCCTGGGGCTGTGGATCAATTCCAGCTGCGCTTCCTCGGCAGGCGGGGCCGCGCGGTGCTCCCAACCCGACCAGCCATGTTCGGCCAGCACCCGCTCGATCGCCTCAAGGCGCTCAGGCGTGTCCGGGTGCTCAGGCATGTATGCCCGCGGATCGTGTTCGAGGCAGGCTGGGTGATGGAAGTAGAGGCCCATATATTGCTCCTGCGACCGCGAAGGTCAGATGCGTTCAAGGAAGGATCGTCCGTCGTCTTGCTCGCCGGAGGGAGCCTGAACTTCGTGGCACTGTGGGACCAGCTCCACGCCACTTTGGCCGTCATCGAAAGGAAGTCGTCATGATTGCCCCCACAGCCGACTCGAATGAGGATCTGCTCACCGCGGCCGAGGTCGCGTCGCTGCTTCGCATGACTTCGGGCTGGGTCTACGCCGAGACCCGCGCGAACCGAATCCCGCATCTGCGACTCGGACGCTACGTACGCTACCGGTGCTCCGCGATCGAGCAGTGGATGGGGGAGATCGAGATGGGGAAGACGCTCCCTCCAATCGTGTCTCTGTCGGCTTGAAGGACAGGGTCCGTAGGGCGGCCCAGAGTACGCGTGTAACGACCCGACCGGGGCGTATAACACTGTGTCATGGGCAAGCGCAACTACGGCACGGGCCACGTCTACATCAAGTGGGGCTCCTACTACGGGCGCTGGCGAACACTTGACAGGCGGCTCGTCAATCGCAAGCTCGGCAAGGTGCGCCCGGTCGGGCAGCGCAGCGGCGGCCTCACCCGTGTTCAAGCTGAGCGCGAGATGGCGCGCAAGCGCGAGGAGGAGGACCGCGCGCCGCGCCCCGCGCCGGGAGCTGAGATCCCAACGGTCGATCAGATCGCCGACTGCGCTAGCGCCCAAACGCTCGCCGACCTTCGCACACGCGAAGAGACGGCAGTTCATCAGCGGCAACCCGACGATCGCCCCGAGACGACCCCCGAGGTGAAGGCCCCGGGCGGCCTACCGGCGCGACGGGGAACAATCTGGGGAACAAATTGAGCGAAAGCGAGAGCAACTGAGCTACACTCATGGCCAGTAATCACGGGGGTTTAGGATCCAGCCGCACGGTATCGCTCGGGCTGGGGGCCGGGCGGTCGCTGGTTCGAATCCAGTCTCCCCGATTCTTGGATACCTGAACCTCGCTAATCGAACCACGCCGCTGGCTGGGCTGCTTCTCGGGATGCCCGATGGCAAACAGGCCATAATCGCCCAATGGAGACCGCATCCGCTCAACTCGATCTGCGTGGGCTACGTGTCCGGCGGGAGGAGATCATGAGGTATGCAGCAGAGCGCGGTGCATGCAACGTGCGTGTGTTCGGCTCGATCGCGCGTGGCGAGCCTGGCGCGGGGAGCGACGTCGATCTCTTGGTTGAGATGGAACTCGGGCGCAGCCTGATCGACCTCGTCGGTTTGTGGCAGGACCTCGAAGATCTGCTCGGCACCCATGTTGACGTGCTCAGCGAGGGTGGTGTGAGCCCGTTCCTGCGTGAGCGCATCTATGCCGACGCCGTGCCCCTGTGAAGGACGAGCAGACCTACCTGCTTCACGCGATCGCGGCGATCGACGCGATACAGAGCTACACGGTCGGGGGCCGCGAGGCGTTCTTCGCGGACGGCAAGACCCAGGACGCGGTTATTCGCAATATCGAGATCATCGGTCAGGCCGTCAAGGGGATCTCGGACGACACACGTGCGCTGGATACGGCAGTGCCTTGGCGGCAGATCGCCGGGATGCGGGACAAGCTCATCCACGAATACTTCGGCGTCGATCTCGCGCTTGGTGCGCGAGGACCGCAAGATCAGACTCGCCGGCTACGAGGTTTTCCGCTTCGGCGGCGGCGAGCTGCAAGGCGCAGCAGGCGAACGTCTTGTACGCGAGTTCTTCGACCAACTCATCGAGCGCACGAAATGATAGTCGCAATGCCATCGCTCCGCCCAGGTCGGACCGAACCCTGGGGGTCGTGCAAGGGCCCTTTCATCGCTATGCCAGCACGTACCGTCCTGGTGCCACGCGGACCAGTCGCCGTCGAGGGACCCGAGGCGTTGGCACTCAGCGCGGTCTTGATCGAGGACGCCGCCACTGGCTCGCCCAGCGCTGCTTCGACGGCCGCATGGATGTCCCTGGCCCGCATCGGCTCGTCCCGGTCGGCCAGGACGCACACGATGGCCTTCAGCACCCAGCCCGGCCGGCGCGGGCGCTGCCGGCAGGTTGTGGGCTGGCGCGGAGGCCCGCCGTTGCCCCGGACGGCGGCCAGCTTCCTTGCCAGGCGGGCCAGCGACCCCTGGAGGTCTTGGTTAGAATAGGTTCCAAGCACTTCGATGAGGATTATCGGATTTTGATTTGGCGGACTACGGGACTATTTTAGTTTCGCGAACGCGGTTGGTTTACCGGCGAGGAGTTCACGAATACGCTCGAGCTGCGCCGCAGGCCCAATAGCCGAAGGTACGCGTACTCGATCGCGGCGATATACCGTGGTGGCGCCGTATCGTCTGGCAGCAACCCACGGTGCTACCAGTGAGTGCTACCATTGTCTGATGGCTGCGCGTCACCCTCGTCTTGGCGTTGAGCGCGACCCAGAGATGGAGCGCGCGCTCGCGCTCACACAACCATTGCTGGACCCCGCTGAGACCCGGTCGGCTGCTGCCCAGATCAGGGCGTTGACGCTGCGCGGCGCACGGTCGGTGCTGGCTACTGCCGACGAGCCCTCCCGGCTGCAGGCGCGACTCGTTGAACGCTACGGAGCTACACCCGCCCAGGGCGATCTGCTGGACCTGGATACGCCGTCGGCGGACCCGCATGGGACAAGCGTGACACCGGTGAGCGACGCCTTGCAGTGGGTTCGCGGCGAGTGAGCGCCGCCTACCTCGACGCATCCGCTCTGGTCAAGCTGTTTAAGGACGAGCCTGAGACCCGGGCTCTGCGCCAAGCGCTCGCGCACTGGCCGGTTCGGGTCGCAAGCGAGCTGATCCGAGTCGAGGCGATCTGCACAGCACGACGACTCGGCGACCCGGCAATGCTCGAGCGCGCGAAGACGGCGCTCACCCGCCTAACCTTGCTGCCCCTGACCGCTGAAATCATCGATCTTGCCACTGGCGAGCATCGGCCTGCGCTTCGTGCGATGGACGCGCTGCACCTGGCGAGCGCGCTGTCCGTCCGCGACGAGCTCGGCGCGATGTTCGTCTACGACATGGACCTGAACACCGCAGCGAGTCACCACGACCTGAACCCGCTGGCACCAGACTGAGCCGTAACCGCCCCTCTCTGCCAAGGTGAGGTGAGACAGATCATCCCGCCTGATACTTCACCTTCTTGACGGGGACCCCGTCACAAATATGGGAGCCCCTTTCCGGCTGTTGGCGATCGCAGTGTTGAAGTGCCCTACGATGGTCGTTCCGCTCGCTAGCGGCGTCGGCAGGCGCTGGGGGTACGCCCATCTTGTTGGCTGTGCGACGATGCCCTCGACGCAACCAGGCCCAACCCCGGCACATGGTTCTTTGTACGGTTCGCTTCGGCAGGGGTAGGCGCTTTCACAGGGCGGTGCGTGAGGAACCGCGTAAATCGCGCCAATGTAGTCGCCACCGGGACACCAATGCCCCGTGCGGGATTTTGCAGGCGTCAGAGCGAGCGCCACCTCTCCGCTTGACTGTGGATAGCCGTAGTCGGTGCGCTGCATATCGCTTGACGTCGCGCACGGCGGCGGCGAAGTCCGCGTGTACTTCTTGTAGGGCTTCAACACGATCACCGCGTAGTAATAGCCGCCTTCGGGGAGGCTCCGTGCGTGGAACGTGATGTGCACGTTCTGGCGAGCGGTAATCATGTGCTGCACCCGCACGGATACCGTTTCGGCAGCGACGGCCGCTCCCACGAAACTCAGGGCAGTTACGCAGGCGGTAAGTACTCCGAGTGCGCGGCGCATACCTATAGGGAAGGTTAGCGGCACCATCGCTCGCCCGACCTGCTCGCCCAACTCCACCGCCGCGCAAGCCGCCGCCGCGGCACCCCAATGCCGCGGTCCCGCCGCTCGCGTTGTCAGGCCGGCGATTCACGGTCCGGCCGTTCCTGCCAGCGCCGCTCCATCGTGCGCAGCATCTGTGGGTAGACGATCAGGTACCGGAACGGCTTGATCGCGGCCATATAGACGTTCCCCAACAGGCCGTTCGGCTTCACGTAGATCGCCATCTGGCCCCGGTAGCCTCCGCTCCCTTCTGGGACCCAGCCGAAGTGCAGAATGCCGTGCATCGTTTGGTTGGCGATCTCGGCGGCGAACTCGTCGTCGATCAGATAGAGCGAGGTGAATGGGAGGCCGTCGAATTTTGGCCCGGCCGCGGCCCGCAGATCATCGGGCAGCCGCTCGCGAAGGGTCGTCACCCTCGACCCGAGTCCATCGCCCGGGTCGTCCAGGCCGAACAGTTCACCGAGCTTCCATCGCAGCGACAACAGCGCGCGCGTGGCGCGGGATGCAGTCTTTGCCGGATCGGCCGCGGCGAACCCCTCGACGAGGATCGGGAACTCGTCGGCCCGACCGGGTGTTGGCAGCGCCCACACATCCTCGAGCCGAAAATCGCCAGCGATCTCGTGGATCCGCCAGGGCCGTGAGGTGTGCGCAGTGTTCGGGAGTTTCATCTCAGTCTCTCCACGTTCTGGGTGTCGTAGCCGCGAGGTTAACGCTCATCCGACATTCGGCCCTAGTCCGTGGGCCTGATCCTGATGATCGTCGGGATTCTGGGGCTGGTGCTATCGCTTTCTACTTGCTCGCTTGGAGCCCGCGCCGTGGCCAGGTCGTGCGCGATCGCGTGATCGAGCGCGATCCATACCAGTAGCGCACGGCGGAGTAGCGCACGGCGGGTATACCAATAGCGCACCGCGGGACAGACGGATGTGCCAGGCAGGTGTGCCAGGGCGCTGTGACAATCCCGCCGCCAAACGCATAACTATCGGCTATCGGGGTATGAAGCCCTTGACGCCAACGCCAGCTCTTTGCCAAACCACTGCTTGCGGCACACCGCTGCGGGCGAGCCCAAGGGAGGAGAAACGATGAGCTCAATCGCGACATTCCCATCCCCCAAACCCACGGTCCACGACCCGGAGGGCGACGACACCGACGAGCTGTTCGCATGCTGGCGCCAGCACGGCGACGAGGCCGCGCGCGAGGCGCTGGTACGTCGCTACCTGCCGCTGGCCAACCGCTTGGCGCGGCGCTACCTACGCTCCTCGGAGCCGTTGGAGGATCTGCAGCAGGTCGCGTCGCTGGGGCTGCTGAAGGCGCTCGACCGCTTCGACGCCTCCCGGAGCCGCCCCTTCCAGTCGTTTGCCGTGCCGACGATCCTGGGGGAGATACGCCGCTATTTCCGCGACTCCGGCTGGTCGATGCACGTTCCCCGTGGCGCGCAGGAGCGCGCCCTGCAGGTGCGCGATGCCCAGGAGGCGTTCGCCAACAAGCACGGCCACGCCCCCACTGTCAACCAGCTCGCCGTGTACCTGGAGCTCGACGCCGAGCAGGTGATCGACGCGCTGATTGCGATTCAGGGCTACAGGACGCTGTCGCTGGACGCCCCCCGTCCCGGGGAGGAGGACGATGCGGCGCTGGGCTACGGCGACTCCATCGGCGAGGAGGACGAGCACTACGAGCTCGTCGAGCTGGACGCGACGGTCACCGCGGTGCTCGACCGCATCCCCCCGCGCGAGCGCCGCATCCTGCACATGCGCTTCGTCGAGGACCTCACCCAGACCGAGATCGCGGCCCGTGTGGGCATTTCGCAGATGCAGGTCTCGCGTCTGTTGCGCCGCTCGCTGGAGCAGCTGCGTGCCCTGACCGGCGAGTGGCAGGCAGCAGGTTGATTGCGAGGAGGCGAGATCTGCCTGCGCGCGGATATCGTCGTCAACCGCGTACGATCGAGAGGTTCGCCGTGCGCTTGGGCGGTTGCGCGATCCCAGCGAGCGCCCCACCAATCCCAGCGAGCGCCCCACCAATCCCAGCGAGCGCCCCACCAATCCCAGCGGGCGCCCCACCAGTCCCAGCGGGCGCCCCACCAATCCCAGCGAGCGCCCCACCAATCCCAGCGGGCGCCCCAACACTGATGGCCGAGCGAGCCAACGTCCGTCTGCAACTGGCCAGCCGGCCGGAGAACGTGATGCTGGTGCGGGAGGTGCTGACTGGGGTGGCGGAGGCGCTCGCGCTCGACGGCAGCGATCTGATCGATATCCACACCGCCGTCACCGAGGCGTGCAACAACGTCGTCCAGCACGCCTATGCCGGCCACGAGGGGCCGCTCCAGGTGATCGTGGAGCTGGCGCCGGGCGTGGTCACGGTGGTGGTGCGCGATTGGGGGGTGGGCATCCCATCGCGCGGCGACAGCGCACACGAGGCCGGCGCCGGGATCGGCCTGACGGCCATCCACGCGCTCAGCCGCCGCCTCGATCTGCAGCGTCCGTTTGACGGCGGCACCGAGGTGTCGATGGAGTTTGCCACGCCGGGGGCGTGTCCGCCGCCGCCGCCGGTCGGCGTGCCGGAGCTCGTGCTCCCTGCGATCGCCTCCACCGTGCCCGCCCCCGCGATCGCGCTCACCGTCGTGCCCGGCGTGCTGGCGCGCACCGTGCTGCCCCGTCTGATGTGCGGCCTCGCGGCACGCGCCCACTTCTCCACCGACCGGCTCTCCGACGTGCACCTCCTCGCCGATGCCCTCGGAGTGAGCGACAGTGTGGCTCCTCTGCAAGCCGTCGTCGGCGTCGAGCCGCGCGGGCTGGAGCTGCGCATCGGGCCGCTGCAGCCGGGGCGGGGACAGCGGCTGGTGGCGGATTCCTCGCTCGCCGGGGTGGGCTCGGTGATCGCGAAGCTGGTCGACCGCTGTCAGGTCGAGAGCGCGGGGTCCTACGAGGTGCTTGCGTTGCGGCTGACGAATGAGCGCGGGGCTTAGGCAAGGGGCGGCACGGTCGCTGCAATACTTGTGGTCCGTGTGGGGCAGCGGTGTCGAGCACCGCCCGCAAGCCGGACCAAGCTATGCCGGGAGGATCAGACAAGGGTGAGCCGCTCAGCCGCGACGCCCCGCGACTGAGCGGGCTGACGAGGGATCTGCTGATCGAGGCCGGGGCGATCCTCGCCACTTCGCTGGACCCCGCGACGACGATGGGGCAGGTTGCGCGGCTGACGGTGCCGAGGCTGGCCGATCTCTGCGTGATCGACCTGCGCGACGAAGACGGCGCGATCATGGACGTGGCGGTTGTTGCCACCGAGGAGGGGATGGCACACGAGCTGGAGGAGCTGCGGGCCCGCTATCCGCTCGACCCATCCGGGGAGCATCCGGTGGCGCGGGTGATCCGCGGCGGCCAGCCGGTGCTGCTGGCGGAGATGACCGACGCGCTGTTGCGCTCGTTTGCACAGGGATCCGAGCACGCGCGATTCATGGTCGCCCATGGCTATCGCTCGGCGGTCGTCGCCCCGATGGTGGCACGCGGGCGCACGCTGGGGGCGCTGTCCACGTTGCGGCTGGGCGAAAGCGAGCGTTACGGAAGCGAGGAGCTGGATCTGGTCGGCGAGCTCGCTCGACGGGCGGCGCTGGCGATCGACAACGCCCAGCTGTACTCCGATCTGCAGCGTCTGGAGCGGCGCCTGGAGGCGGTGCTGGTCAACATCGCGGAGGCCATCACCGTGGTGGACAGCCGCGGGCGCACGGTGTTCGCCAATCAGGCCGCGGCCGACCTGCTGGGGTTCGCAACGCCCGGTGAGCTGACACGCGCGCGACCGGGGACGATCATGCCCCGGTTCATCGTGCAGGACGAGCAGGGTCGCGAGCTCGACCTGGAGAGCATGCCCGCGAGGCGGCTGTTCAGGGGCGAGCAGCCCGGGCCGCTGCTGGTGAGAAACATCGTCCGCGCCACCGGCGAGGAGCGCTGGCTGATCGTCCGCTCCTCGCCGATCCCCGACTCGCAGACCGGTGGCGTCGGCTACGTGGTCAACGTGTTCGAGAACATCACCGAGGTCAAGCGCGCCCAGCTCGAGGAGCGCTCCATCGCCCACACCCTGCAGCGGGCGCTGCTGCCGGAGTCGCTGCCCGAGGTGCCCCACGCCGAGATCGAGGCGCGGTATTGCGCGGCGGGCGAGCTGAACGAGGTCGGCGGCGACTTCTACGACGTGTTCGAGCACGACGAGGACAGCTGGATGCTCGTGATCGGCGACGTTTGCGGGAAGGGCTCCCGCGCGGCCGGTGTGACGGCGCTGGCGCGACACACCCTGCGCGCCGCGTCGATGGGCGGCCAGTCCTCCGCGGAGATGCTCCAGACCCTGCATCGGGCGCTGCGCCGCCAGCCCCCCGGCGCGGATCTGTGCACCGCCTGCCTGGTGATGGTGAGACCGGCGGCTGGGCGCCTGCGGTTGACCGTGACGCTGGCGGGGCACCCGCCCCCGCTGCTGATCGATGCGCGGGGAGACGCGCGCCCGATCGGCAGGCCCGGAACCCTGCTCGGCGTGCTCGACCGGATCGAGGTGGTGGAATGCGAGGAGCTGCTGCGGGCCGGCGAGACGCTGCTGCTCTACACCGACGGGATCCCCGAGGCCGGCCGCGCGAACGAGGTGCTGGGAGAGCGCGGATTGATCGAGCTGTGTCGCGGAGCGCCCCGGCTTGCCCTCACGGGGTTGCTCGAGCACATCGAGCGCGTGGCGCTGAAGCACGCGGAGGGCTCACTGCGCGACGATCTCGCGCTGCTGGGCATGCGTATGAGCCGGCCCGCTGCGATAGCATGATTACTGGTGATTGTGGGGGAGCAGCTCAAGATCAAGGTGAGGCATGAGCGTGACAGGACCGTGCTGGCGCTTCATGGGGAACTCGACCTGCTCGCCGCTCCCCGACTGCAGAACGAGCTCGAAAGCGATGCGGTTGACGCGGCCGCCATCCTTGTGCTCGACCTCGATGACGTCCAGTTCATCGACTCCGCCGGTCTGCGTGCCGTCCTCGCTGCTCATGCGCGCAAGGTGGAGCGTGGCCAGCGGTTCGTGGTCACCCCCGGCTCCCCGCAGGTTCAGCGGCTTCTCAGCATCGCGGGCGTGAGCGGGTATCTGCATACGATCGCCTCCGCCGACGCGGCACTCGCTTAGCGCCGGCTCCGTGCGACTTTACATAGGCGCTTATTACCCTCACTGAGACCCCGTCCGTTGGGCTCTCACCCCGAGATCCCCACCCGCTTGCTGAAGGGGCTGTTGAACACGCCGCTGGAGTTGAGCACCGTGTGAACCGCCTGCCATTCCTGGTAGCGAGGGTACATCGCTTCCACCAAACCGTGGCTGCCGGTGAGCGTGTTCACCTGGCCCCAATGGGGACGCCCCTCCAGCGCGTGGAGCGCGCTTTCGTGCGCGGCCAGCAGCTCCATCCCCCCGACGGTGTGAGTGGCCATGATCAGCTCGATCATCATCGTGTCGCGCCCCTGCATCATCGCCATGTGGGCGTCGCTTGCCTTCACGAAGCGCAGCGAGATCGGCGAGCTGTGGTAGGCGTTGCCGAGGCGCCGGCGCCGGGCGGCGACCTCGACGATGCGCTCGACCGCCGCGAGGTGCAACCGGCGCTCGTCGATTGGGACGCCGATCTCGCACGAGTAGGCGGGCAGGTAGTTGGCCGCGCCGATGTTGAACACGCGGTAGCTGATGTTGACGTAGTCGTCGTTGACCAACGCTCTGAGCGCCTGCTTGAGCAGGAACGGGGAGATCTGCGGGCGCAGTCCGACGGCGAGGTTGATCAGCAGCGGGGTCAACGGGAAGCGCGCCGCCAGTTCCATCAGCAGGCTGCGGCTGCGGCGGTGGTCGTGGCGGTATTCGCAGGCAGGGATCGGGTTGCGCGTGGTGACGAGGCATTCGATCTCCCCATCCCCGTTGGGGTAAGGGCTGAAGATCAGCTCGTAGTGAGCGTTCTGTGCGAGCACCTCGCCGAGTTCCAGCTCCTCGCGCACCTGTGCCCAGGTGCTCATCGTGCGCACCTCGCGCAGGTAGAACAGCGGCCCCACCTCCAACATCACGGAGTGGATCAGCCCCATGCAGCCCATGCCGACGACGACGGCGTGGAACCAGTGGTCGTCCTGGTGGAGCTGGTGGTCGGGGTAGCGCGCCCGGTATGCCTGGGGATCGCTCGGCCCGTCGCTCGGCTCGACCCGGTGGACGGTGCCGCCGGCGGCGACGATGTCCAGCGAGCGCACCATGTCCGACAGCGGCCCGAAACGGATCCCCGAGCCGTGGGTGGCGGTGGAGATCACCCCCGCGACGGTCTGGCCGTCGAAGCCCCCCATGTTCGGCAGGGCCAGCTTCAGCCCCCGCAGGTGGGCGTTGAGCTCGGCGATCGTCATGCCCGCCTGCACCCGCACGAGGGTGCCGCCGCTGTGGTGCGCGCCGGTGGAGGGCGCGTCGGCGTCGCGCACCCCCGGGGGGCCTGCGCTGTCAGGTGTTCCTTCGCTCACCCTCGCAACGCCCGGCCGCAGCAGGTCCACCTCCAGATCCAGCGGCCTGTTCAGCCCGGTGGGACGGACGAGGAAGCCGTCGGTGAGCGCCACATCAGACCACGAGTGACCCGACCCCACCGCGCGCACGGTGCAGCCTTCGAGCTCCGCTTCGCCAACAATCGCTTGGAGCTCCCCGAGCGTCGTCGGCGTCAGGAGACGCAGCGGGTCGATCCCCTCGTTGCCGGTGTCGTTGCGCCAGCGCTTGCGCAGGGTGACGCGCTCGCGCAGGCCCATCGCACTCAGCTCCTCAGCTCGCCGATCAACTGCTCGACGCCGCGCTCGGCGAGGGCGGCGATCGTCTTCGAGGGATTCACTCCCAGCGCGGTCGGCACGATCGACCCGTCCAGCACGCGCAGTCCCTCGTAGCCGTAAACCCTGCCGGCGTCGTCCACCACACCCCGCAAGGGATCGTCGGCCATTGGGCAGCCGCCCAGCGGATGCACGGTGATGTAGCCGCTGAGTGGCCACGTGTCGAGCGCGAAGAACGGCTCGGCGCCCACCCCCTGGGCGAGTTCGTAGGTGACCTGCTTCATCGCCGCAAACAGCGTTTCGCTGCCCTGTCTGCTCCAGCGGATGTCGAAGCATTTCAAGAACGGCGTCAGTCGCATCTGTCCGTCGGCGGCGTCGCGGCCGATCATCAGGAACACCAGCGAGTCGTCGATCGGCCGCCCGGGAGGGGCCGGGCGCAGGTGGCGGTGGGTGATCTGCTGGTCGCTCAGCCCCAGCCGCGCCGCCAGGCGCTTGGCGCGCAGCAGCAGCGTGCGCCAGCCGTGGATCCGCTCCACGGCGCGCACGATCTCCAGCAGCCCGCCGAACTTCGAGGGCAGCCCCCCGTCGGCGAGCAGGAAGCCGTGCTCGTCGGTGTAGTCGAGCACGCTGGTCATCGACGGGCCGAAGTCGGTGCGGGGGCTGCCGACGTCCTCGGCACGCGGGTCGAAAGCCGCGCCGAGCGCGTCGCCGTTGCCCGAGAAATGGCTCCCCAGAGCGGGGGAGAGGGCTTGGAGACGCTTGCGGTTCTTCAACAGCAGCCGGGTGGTGCCGAGCGTCCCCGCGGCAAGCACCACCACCGGCGAGCGCACCGTGCCCCCGCTGCGACGCTCGAGGTCGCGGAAGTCCACCTGCCACAGCCCGCCGGCATCCTCGGGCGGTTGGAGCCGCTGCGCTTCGTGGAGCGGGTACACCTGTGCGCCGTATCGCTCGGCGCGCGCCACGTAGGTGATGTCGATCGTGTTCTTGGCGTGGATCGGGCAGCCGCTGTCACAGCGGCCCAGGTTCTCGCACAGCTTCTGGTGCACGCCACTGAACGGGTGCTCGCGGTCGCCTTCGAAGTTGACGGCCAGCGGCAGGCGCTCTGCCTGCTTGCCGATGCGCTGCCCGGCGGCGGCGAACGCGTTCATCTTGGGCAGTCCCGCGGGCGTCTGCATCGGCAGCAGCGCCTCCTCGGTGCGGTCGTAGTAGGGGTCGAGCGCGTCGCGGTCGATCGACCGTGGCCAGCCCGTCCGGAACACGTCTGCCGGCGCGCGCAGCTGCACGTTGGCGTACACGAGCGAGCCGCCACCCACTCCGGCGGCGGTCAGCACCGAGAGGTCGCGCATCAGCTTCAGGTCGAACAGCCCGTGCGGGTTGAGTGTGGGATGCCACAGCGCCGCCGGCGCCTGCGCGGGTGTCTCCGGGAAGTCGCTCGCCGCGAAGCGCCTCCCCCGCTCCAGCACGGCGACCCGGAGTCCCGCTTCGGCCAGCCGGCAGGCGGCGATTCCGCCGCCAAAGCCCGATCCGACCACGATCGCGTCGTAGGTCGCATCCATGCGCGCGAGCCTACACTACCTTCCAAAGATTCGCAAAGGAAAGGAGGCCGGATGTTTGAGGAGATCGAGGAGCGCTTTCGCGAGGTGCTCGCGCTCGCCCGGGCGCGGCATCGCGACGCGCCCGCCGGCGGGCCCCCGGCCGCCCCGGCGGGCGGGCGCGTGATCCGCGACGTGATGGACCCCGCCTTCCTCAAGCGCCAGCTCGACGGCATCCAGGCGGCCGGGGCACAGCGACCGGAGGGCAACAGGCTCTCGCGGGCAGCCTACGACGAGGCCTACAAAGAGCTGGAGGAAGCCAAAGCGGGCGCTCAGGCGACGCCCTTCATGCCCCGGACCCCCGCCAACAGCAACCTGCAGTCGGTGCTCACCACCTGCATCGAGTCGCGGCTGGAGAGCCTGCTGAAGGCGCTCCCGGAGGGTCTCGACCGGCTGGCGCACGCGATCATCGGGGACATCGAGATCTTCCGCAAGTTCGGCCCCTGCGACCCGCTGTGGATGGAGACGAAGCTCGCCGAAGAGCTCGCCAAGATCGAAGGCCGACCCGCCTTCCCGGACGTCCCCGCCGGCCCGGTGGCGCTCGCCCCAAATGCGCGCGTGATCCTCGTCGGCGATTGGGCCACCGGTCTGCCCGGCGCGGTCGCGGTGGCCGCGCAGATCCGCCAGCGCCTCGACGAAGGCAGAGGCCGCGAGCAGCACCTGATCCACCTGGGCGACACCTACTACTCGGGGTGGCAGGAGGAGTATGAAATGCGCTTCCTGCGTTACTGGCCGGTGGATCGCTCCGAGCAGGACGTGCTCAGCTGGTCGCTCAACGGCAACCACGACATGTACTCGGGCGGCCACGGCTACTTCGGCTACCTGCTGCACGACCCGCGCTTTCGCGGGCACTGGCTGGGGGGCCACCCCGAGCAGACGCCGTCCAGTCACTTCAGCCTGGAGAACGGCGACTGGCAGATCCTCGGGCTCGACAGCGCCTACGTCGACCACGGCCTCGCCGGCTCGCAGGCGGAGTGGGTGGCGAGCAAGCTCGGGGGTACGCGCAAAACGATGCTCCTCACCCACCATCAGCCGTTCAGCGCCTATGAAACGGTCACGCAGAAGCTGACCAAGAAGATCCAGCCGCTGTTCGACAAGGACAAACGGCTGGATGCGTGGTTCTGGGGCCATGAGCACCGCTGCACCGCGTACGGCCCCACCCCGGAACACCCCGATGGCCCGGTGCCGTGGCTGCGGTTCGGCTCGTGCGTGGGCAACGGCGGCGTGCCCCAGATCCTGCCCGACCCTCAGCTCGCGGGCGATGCGCGAAACGTCGAAGGCTACGTGCCGCTGAGCTGGGCCTACGATGGAGCGGAGACGGCCGACGGCAACAAATGGCTGCGCTTCGGCTTCGTCGTGCTCGACTTCGATGGGGCGCAGATCAAAGTGGAATACGTCGACGAGCACGGCAACCAGGTCCACCAACTTGTGTTGGCCTGACACACCAGGTCCACCAACTCGTGCTGGGCTGACACGCCAGTCCTCCAGCTCGTGCTGGGCTGACACGCCAGTCCTCCAGCTCGTGTTGGCCTGAGGTAACCGCGTCGGCCGGTGCTTGCGCCTGAGAAGGCGCGGGCGCGTGGGGGCGCCGTCGCGCGCTCGCTATCTTGTGGCGCTCGCCGATGGACTTTGCCCCGAACGACGAGCAGCGTGCGTTTCGCGAGGCCGTCGCCGCCTTTTCCCGCGACCGGCTGGTTGGCGACTACGCCGGCGCCGACCGCCGCGGGGCGTTCCGTGAGGGGCTGGTGGGCGAAATGGCGGAGCTCGGCCTGGTGGGGCTGCGCATCCCGCAGGAGCACGGCGGCCAGGGCGCCGATGCGCTCAGTGCCGGGATCGCCGTGGAGGAGGTGGCGCGCGCGGATCTGAACGCCTCCTACCTCGTCTTCCTGCCGGCGCTGGTGGCGGAGGTGCTGGTTGGTGCCGCCGAGCAGCGCCAGCGCGAGCGGTGGCTGCCGGCGATCGCCGCGGGGGAGACGCTGCCGTGCTTCTGCCTGACTGAGCCCGAGCACGGCTCCGACGCGGCGCATCTGGGGCTGCGCGCCGAGCGCGACGGCGCGGGCTGGCGGCTCATGGGGGAGAAGACCTCGATCTCGCTCGGCATGGGCGCGCACACTGCGCTGGTGTTCGCGCGCACCGGCGGCGAGGGCGCGCGCGGAATCAGCGCGTTCTACGTGGAGCTCGACGAGCGCTTCCTGCAGCGCTCACCGTTCGAGGATCTCGGCGAGCGCGCGATCGGCCGGGCCTCGCTGGCATTCGACGGCCACCCCGTCGGCAAGGACTGTCTGGTCGGCCGCGAGGGCGAGGGCTTCGTGCGCTGTATGCAGGGCTTCGACTACTCGCGCGCTCTGATCGCGCTGATGTGCCTGGCCTGCGCCCAGCAGTCCCTCGACGAGGCGATCGCCTACACGCGCGAACGCCGCGCCTTCGGCCAGCCAATCTCCCGCCAGCAGGCCGTCGCCTTCCCACTGGTCGAGCTCGCGGCCCAGCTGCGCGGCGCGCGGCTGCTCTCCTACGAAGCGTTGTGGCGCAAGGACCAGGGGCTGCCCCACGCGCTGGAGGCCAACATGGTGAAGTGGTGGGGTCCAAAGCTGGCGGCCGAGGTCTGCCATCAGGCGCTGCTCGCCTTCGGCCACGCCGCCTACAGCGAGGAGCTGCCACAGGCGCAGCGGCTGCGCGACGTGATCGGTCTGGAGATCGGCGACGGCACCGCCCAGATCGCCAAGCTCGTGGCGGCGCGCCATCTCTTCGGGCGCGAGTTCGCCCCGTAAGCAAGTCCGAGGATGCGGTCGCCTGCGATATAGCGACCGAACGGTTGCTTGCATGGTTTGCCACCGTTTAGTTTCATGATATACTTGCTACCAAACGGTGGCATAGGAGCTTTACATGAGAGCGCGCTCGATACGAGACTTCGCCGCCGCGGTGCGCGGCCGTCGCAGGGATCTTCGCTTGAGTCAGGCAGAGCTTGCCGCGCACGCGGACGTCTCGCGCAAGTGGATCTACGAGTTCGAGGCCGGCAAACCGAATGCCGAGATTGGTCTGATTCTGCGCGTGATGGATGCTCTCGGCCTCCAGCTCGAGTTGAGCCTCGACGAGAAGGCCCGGACCGCTGTCCCTGGTGGCAGAGTGGACCTGGATGCCTTGATCGACGAGCACCGAGCCCAATGACCGACACCCTGGCCGTCATCGTCGATGACACCGTTGCCGGCACGATCACCCGCCTGCAAGGTGCACGACTACGGTTCGACTACGACGACGCGTATCGCGCCATACCCACCGCGACTCCGCTCTCCGTGTCGATGCCGACATCGATCGGCAGTCACTCCGATGCCACCATCACGCCCTGGCTCTGGGGCCTGCTGCCCGACAATGAGGCCGTTCTGGCCCGATGGTCGCGCGAGTTCCACACCTCGGCCTCACCTTTCGCGTTGCTCTCGACCCCAGTCGGCCATGACTGCGCTGGTGCTGTCCGCTTCGCGTTGCCTGAGGACGTCGATGAGCTCATCGCGCAGCCAGGGACGATCACATGGCTGAGCCGGCAGGACGTTGCGCGGCGCCTGCGCGAGTTGCGGGAAGACACGACCTCATGGCTGGGGCGAGACTTCAGCGGCCAGTTCAGCCTCGCCGGAGCACAGGCCAAGACCGCGCTGCTGTTTCAAGATGGGCGCTGGGGACTCCCTTCGGGATCTGCCGCGACAAGCCACATCCTGAAGCCGGCCGTCACAGGTTTCGACGACCACGACCTCAACGAGCACCTCTGCCTGAACGCTGCGCGATGCGCCGGCCTGGTGGTGGCGCGGACTCGCGTCGAGCACTTCGAAGATGAGAGTGTCATGGTCGCGGAGCGCTACGACCGGCGCGTCGTGGACGGCAATCCAATTCGGATCCACCAGGAGGACATCTGTCAAGCCCTCGGCGTCCACCCGGAGCGCAAGTATCAGAGCCGAGGCGGCCCCGGGCCGGGGGACATCACGCGGCTGTTGCGTGACGTGATGCCGGCGCGCGCCGCCGGCGACGCAGTTTGGCGCTTCTTCGATGCACTCGTTTGGAATTGGCTGATCGTCGGAACCGACGCTCATGCCAAGAACTACTCGCTGCTGCTGTCCGCTGGGGACGTGCGCCTCGCGCCGTTATACGACATCGCATCCGCGCTGCCGTACGACACTCATCACCGCAAGCTGCGCTTCGCGATGAAGATCGGCGGCGACTATCGTGTGCTTCCGTATCAGAACACATGGCCGGCGGCGGCGCGAGAGCTGGGCCTCGACGCCGACGCGGCTCAGCAGCGACTGCTCGAACTTGCGCGTCGTGCCCCCGAGGCGTTCGCGGAGTCCGCCGCGGCCCCGGAGGTCGTTGCTCTTGGGCGCCCGCTGCCCGCGCGACTCGTGGACCTCGTCGCCGACCGGGTGAAGCGTTGTCTCGCTGTGCACGTGGTCTGATCCGGTTGTTGGGGAAATCGGGTGCTCACCCGAGCGCCCACAGGAGCATGTGGGCTGGAACGAGCGCGTAGTGGGTCGCGAAATGGAGATCGTCGCGGGTGGCGATCGCGACCGGCCGACCGGGGTGCGACTTGGCGACTCCGCTCGCGACGCGTAGGTCGATGTGGCGCTGGTACTTGACCTCGACGGCGTCCAGCTCGCGGCGCGGTCCTGCCACGAAGTCGATCTCTCCGGCTCGGGCGGTGCGCCAGACGTGCAGCCGGTCGGGCGAGATGAACGATTCGATCAAGCGCTCGGGCGGCTCGTAGCGGCGATAGAGCGCCAACCCGATCGCGTTCTCGATCAGCGCAGGAGTGTCGGCGATGAGGCCGGGCGTGTGATCGAGCGCGATCGTGTGTAGGAGTGGGTCGGCGAAGAACACCTTCTTCTCGTTGGAGAGGCTGTTCGTCTGCGAGCCGGCCCGCCATTGGTAGAGGATGAACAGGAAATAGCCGCCCGCCAGCAGCTCGATGTAGTCGCGCAGCGTGTGATGGCTGGTGGCGCCGCGCCGGCGTCCGAGGGGCACATCCATCTCGCGCGCCATCCTGCTCCAGTCGGTTCGCGAACCGAGCGAGCGCAGCACCCGCTCCAGCAGCGCGCTGGTCGCGGGGATGCTGGCGCCCCGGCGTTGCACTTCCTTGACGAGCGAGTCATACAGCACCCGCTTGAGGGGCTCGGAGGGGTCGATGGCTCCGATCGCGGCCTCGGCGACGGCTGCCGGAAGGCCGCCGAATTTCAGGTACAGCGAGAGCGCGTTTACGAGTGCCGGCGCGTGCAGGCGGGTCTCGAGCAGCGCCTCCTGTCCGTCGGGGGTGTGGATATCGGCGATCGTCAAGGATGGCGAGGTGGGTATCGAGTCATCGATCGCGCGCGCGAACGCGGCGAAGGTCTGGGGCAGCACGAGATGGTCGCGGCCTGCGCCGCGCCGGCCCGGGAGCCGCTCGGCGGCGCCCTGCTGCAGGTCGATGGCCGAGGAGCCCGTGCATACGACCACGTCATCGCCGATCGTTCCGTCGTCCCACAGCGCCTTGATCGCGGTCTGCCAGCGGGAGACGCCCGTGACCTCGTCCAGCAGCACGACGCTCGGCCCCGGGTGCTTCGCGAGCGCCTTGGCCCGTGCGATCGTCTCCGCCAGCTCGGCGTGCTCGCGGCCCTCGATCAGGTCCAGTGTCAGATACACGATCGAGCGAGCGTCGCGTCCCTCGTCCAGGGCACGCTCCACCAGCAGCTTGAGGTCGGTCGTCTTGCCGACCTGGCGCGGGCCGCGCAGCACATGGATCCCGGCCGTGGTCAGGTCGATCGTGCTCACGAGCGCTGCTGGCAGGCGCACCGGCGCTCCCGCGAGCAGCGCAAGCTGCCGGTCGTCCGCCGCCCAACCAGCTCGGCTCCACCAGGGATTCTGGGCCAGGATCTGTTCGTCCGCGAGCGCCACCTGCACCATAAGATAGCACTTCTTCCAAAGTAGGCTATCTATCTTGGCAGTAGATCACCAAAATAGGCAGCATATTTTGGCTGATGTGCGGGTCTTTTCCCTTCTTTCGCTCGGGGTCGCGCTTGCGCCCGCCCCGCGGGCAACTCAACTACGCCGGCTCGGCTCCGGCGGACACGCACTGAGCGAAGACGGGGACCGTCGGCGGGCGGACCGACGGCCGCGCCAGCCCTGATCACGCCCGCGTGTGGTAGGAATCAGGTGCTACCATTTTGGCGTGCCCGTTCAGAAGGTGTCCGTCAGTCTCAATGAGCAGGTCCTCTCGGCCGCCAGGCAGGCCGCCGAACGTCGGGGCATGAGCCTGTCGGCCTGGTTGAACGATGTGTCCGAGCGGGCTCTGGAAACCGAGGTCAGTCTTGAGGACGGGTTGGTTGCGGTCGCGGAATGGGAAGCCGAAAATGGGCCGATCACCCCGCAGGAGTTGGCAGAGGCTGACGCGATCCTCAATGCCGCTGGGGTTGGCCGTCGGCGCGAGTCCCGCCGCGCCGCGTGAGCGGCGTCACCTACGACACAGGCGCGTTGATCGCCGCTGAACGCGACTCATCGAGGTCGATATGGCGGCTGCACAGGCGTCTGCTCGAGCAGGGGACGAATCCCACGCTTCCGACGGTCGTGTTGGGCCAGGCTTGGCGAGGCGGGCCCCAGGCGCGGCTGTCGCGACTCGTGCGTGGGTGTCACATCGAGCCGCTCACCGAGCAGCAGGCACGCGCGGCTGGGGCGGCGCTGGCGGCAAGCGGCGGAAGCGATCTGGTCGACGCGGCCGTGGTAGTCATCGCACTTGCCCGTGAGGATCTGGTCGTGACCAGCGATCCCGATGATCTGCGTCGCATCGCGGCTGCGATCGGCCGCGATCTCGCTGTGCAGGTCGTCTGATCCAGTCCTCGCCCCATAGGCTTGACATCTGCGCCGCGAAGCGTTACAGTCTGTTTACAAGCCGGTCCTCTGATGGTTGGGAGCCGGGTACATAGGGTCTGGTTGGGGTCATACCGCTTTGTGGTTGACGTCATATAGCGCTCGCAGGGTGTTCGCAGTTATGGGAGAGGGTCTGGATCGGAGCGATGAGGGAGTTGTTTGAGCGTGGTTTCTAGAGGGAGATTCATGATGGGGATGTGCGCGTCGGCCCGTGGGGCTGATGCTAGATGCGCCAGCTTGGCGCTGTCGCATCTCTCTCTCTCTCTCTCTCTTCGGCTAGTGGGCTAGCCGAAGAGGTTCCTCGTCGGGCGCAAACGCGCCGCTTTTGCTTCGTCCCCGCGGGGGTTGGGCTTGGGTCGGCTCTGAGCGGGGCCGCGCGGTCGCCTCTGAGTGGGGCCGCGGTTTCACCCGCGCGTATGGGGGGTGGTCGCTGATGGCGGCGCAGGCGCGTGAGGGTGTGCGAACGGGGGCACGTTCGCGGGTGAATGAGCGGGCGCTGGCGGTCGAGCGGCGCTCGCGGCGCCGGTCGGGGAGCCCGGCGGCGCCGCAGGGCACACCGCGGGTGAAGGTGGAGGAGATCCAGCGTTCGCGGCTGTTGAGCGCGGCTGCCGCGGTGATCGATGAGCTTGGTTACGAGCAGGCCTCGGTGCAGCGGATCGCCGCGCGGGGGCGGGTCTCGCGGCGGACGTTCTACGAGCTGTTCGGCAACCGCGAGGAGTGCCTGGTCGCGCTGCTGGACGAGGTCGCCGGGCGGATCGAGCGGGAGCTCGCGGCGGCGGGTCTCGACGGTCTTCTGTGGCGTGAGCGGGTGCGCGGGGGGCTGTGGACGATCCTCTCTTTCCTGGACGCCGAGCCGGTGCTGGCGCGGATCTGCGTGGTGCAGGCGCTGCATGGTGGGCCGCGGGCGCTCGAGCGTCGGGAGCAACTCTTGGCGCGTCTGGCGGCGGTGCTCGACGAGGGGCGCCGGGAGGGTCCGCGTCGGGAGGAGTGCACTTTGGTGACGGCGGAAGGCTTGGTGGGTGGGGCGTTTGGCGTGGTGTATGCGCGGCTGCGCGTCGGCGATGACCGGCCGTTGACAGGTCTCTTGGAGGAGTTGATGGGGATGATCGCGCTGCAGTATCTGGGGGCCCGGGCGGCGCGTCGTGAACAGCAGCGTCCCGCTCCCGCGCCACGCCCCGTGTCGTCGGGCGGGGTGATTTCCGCACGTTTGGAGAAAGACCCGCTGGATGAAGTCAACATGCGGCTCACCTATCGCACGGCGCGGGTGCTGGCGTGCATTGCGGAGCTGGGTGGACGGGGAGCCGGTCCCAGCAACCGCGCCGTTGCCGAACGCGCCGGGGTCATCGACCTGGGACAGATCTCGAAGCTCTTGCGGCGCCTCGAGCGCCTGGGTCTCGCGCTCAACACGGGCGGGGGGCATCGGAGCGGCGCGTCGAACGCGTGGCAGCTGACGCCTTTGGGGCGCCAGGTCGCGCAGCGGCTCAGCGTCTTAACGCTCGATCGGACCGAGGCCGCGTGATGTCCATGTTTCGAGAGGAAGCCCGTATGAAGTCACACAACACCCATCGGAGGGGAGCGAGTAGAGAAATGCGTATTTCTTTGAGGCCTGGTTTGGTTCGCCGTACCGTGGTCGCGGTAGTCCCGATCGCGTTTTCGCTCTTCGCGGGCCTGTCGTCCCTAGGTGTGCCGGCGGCGTCCGCGCTTCCTCCGGGGCGTCACTACGAGATGGTCAGTCCGGTTCACAAGGGTGGGTTCGGCGCGACGAAAATTGGGGCTGTTGTGCCGGATGGGGAAAGTGTCGGATACTATTCTGCGGGGGTCTTTGAAGGTCAGCCTTCCGGCGGTGGAATCCATGCTAACTATCTAGCGCGGCGTGGTCCTTCGAAGTGGCAGACGACCCCGTTGGGCGTTCCCCCGTCCTTGCTCGATGTTCCTTTCGTCGACCTGTCGCCGGACCTGAGTGTCGAGTTCGCCGTGGGCAGCCCGGGTCCCAGCGGCCTAGCCGCTCTTCGCGAACAGGTCGGACTCTGGCTGCATCCAACGGACTCGCCCGACACCGCCGCTGGGTGGGATGTCATCGACGAAGTCGGTATCCCTGGTAGGGAAGTCGGCCTGGCGTATACGACCGCGACCGCCACTTTCTGCCACATCCTGTTCGAGAGCACATCTGGGATGGCTGCTGTGCTGCCGGAAGCGGAAGGAGCGGTGGCCCAACTTTTCGAGTATAACCGCGGCTGCGATGGCGAACCGGCGGGCTTTACGCTGGTCGGTGTCAACAATCAGAATGGCAACAAAGGCAAGATCATAAACCGTAATTGCGAGGTGGAGCCCGGCGTCAAAAGATACGTGGATTCTAGTAGCGAACAGGCCTCAGGGTTTAACGCTATAAGTGCGGATGGGAGCGAGGTGTTCTTCACGGACTGTCTGAGCGGAGAAACGGTTCCGGCGAGCCCTCATCAGTTGTTTGTGCGTCTTGGTGAGTCGAGGACTCTGGAAATATCGAGGCCGCTCGAAGCCGGTGCGTTTGGTGGGTGCGTCGGCGAAGCCGACGGCACACCAGGGGAAGTCCCGTGCGCCGGCTCCGCTGTACGAGCGAGCGCCAACTTCGTCGGGGCCTCCGAAGACGGCTCGAAGGTGTACTTCAGGACAACCGCGCAGCTTGTGTCAGGCGACCAAGATACGGGTTATGACCTGTACATGGCGACGATCGGCTGCCCCCGGGGTGAGTCGAAATGTCAGGTCGCCGAACGGGAAGTGACATCGCTGACGCAGGTCTCGCACGACCCAAATAGTGGGGCTGGCGAAGTGCTGGGCGTGCTGCGCGTGGCGCCCGACGGGCAGCGTGTCTATTTCGTCGCGAGTGGCGATCTGCTCGGTTCGTCGCAGCGTCAGGCCCTCGAAAGTGAAGGGCGCCCCGTGCCGGAGGTCGGCGCCGCCAACTTGTACATGTACGACAGCGCGGCCGGTGGCGTCGTGTCGTTCGTCGGGGACCTCTGTACCGGCGCCGAACGCTCGGGTACCGCGGAAGATTTTCGTTGTCCGAGCGCTAGCGCGGACACCAGGCTGTGGACGTTTGGCGGCGAAACTGCGGGGGAATCGCAGACGGCCGGTCCGAGCGGTGAATATCTCGTGTTCGCGACGTATGCGCAGCTCTCGAGCGCCGACATCAATCAGGCGAAGGACGTTTATCGTTATGACGCCGCGACCGGCGTTTTGTCGCTCGTATCGCTTGGTGAAGATGGTTACGATCCGAATGGTGGTAGCGGGACGCTCGGTTCGGGCATCGCACAGGGTCATCGTGGCGGAACGGTGTTCCAACAGTATGAAATGGATATTCGTGCGATCAGCGAAGACGGCTCGCGGATCGTGTTCACTTCCGGCGAACCGCTGTCACTGTCCGCGACGAACGGGCTCGTCAACGCGTATGAATGGCATGCCGGCCCCAAACCGGGCGAAGGCAGCGTCGCGCTCGTATCGACCGGAAGCGATCCGGAAGCCGTCAAGGAAGTCGCGATCTCGCCCGATGGCTCAGGCGTGTTTTTCGTCACGGCGCAGGGTCTGGTCCCGCAGGATACCGATGGCGCCCCCGACGTTTATGACGCGCGTCTCGGGGGAGATTTCCCTGCTGCGGCGGCCGAACGTCAGCCGTGTGAAGGCGATGGTTGCCAGGGCCCGTTGACGAATCCCGCGCCGTTGCTGGTTCCGGGGAGTGTTTCGCAGGCGCCGGGGAATGATTTCTCGCCGGCCCCTGCTGTCGCGGTGCCGGTGAAAGCCAAGGGTAAGCCCAAACCGAGTAAGTGTAGGCGCGGGTATACGCGCGATCCGCGTGGGAGGTGCGTGAAGGCCAGGCGCAGGGGGCACAGGGCGAGGACGGCGGCGGTAATGACGCGTCGTCGCGGGGATGGTTCGATCAGGGGAGGAAGGTCATGAGCGGGGGCACGACGGCAGTGGGTGGCACAAGGGTGCCCAGACCGGTCATAGCGCTCGTTGCCCTGGTCGGCAGCATCGCGATGTTGGCTGTGTGCAGTGCGGGTGCGGATGCCGCGCCGTCGGGGAGTTGGAGCGCTGAAACGCTCGCGCCGACGTACTTCGTTCCCGGGAGGGGCAGCGCGTTCTCGGTTTCTGCTACCGATAGCGCGCCGGCGGGGGAAGTGACGATCGTCGATACGTTGCCGGCCGGGGTTGAAGTCACGTCGGTTCAGTTCAACTGGTCGTCCCCCTTGTTTGGCCTGAGCGTTGATCTGAACAAGTTGCTGCCGATATGTTCGGTCGCGGGGCCGTTGTTGACGTGTCATCTTGCGGTGGGGGGGTTCGGGTTGCAGTTCGAACCGGGGCAGATCGTGCGTGCTGTCGTCAGTGTCGCGGTGCCCGTGTCCACCCCGGAAGGCCCGGTGAGCAATGAAGCGGTCGTTGAAGGCGGTGGTCCCGCGAGCGCGTCGACGTCTGCGCGGATGATCGTCAGTTCTCACCCGTCGTTCGGGATCGTCAGCGCCACACTGCAGCCGACCGCGGGGACCCGCGTGACAAAGCTCCCTCACTCGGCCGGTGAAAATGCTTATGAAATCGTCAACGAACCGTATATGCAGCCGTTTACGCAGGCCGGTGGTCACCCGTGGGCGTTGACGAACACGTTCGAATTCACGACCGAAGCAACGGGAGCAAACAACGAAGGCGAAATCAGGCTGCTTCCCACGCGTGACGCGAAGGATGTTGCTAACCTTTTGCCGCCGGGGGTGTTGGGCGATCCGCTCGCGGTCCCGCGCTGCTCGCTGGCGCTTGTCACCAGCGGTAAGGCGTGTCCAGCGGACACGCAGATCGGTATGTACCGCATACATTTCGAAGGAGTCAAAGAACTCCTTCGTCCGATCGTGAACGTTACACCGGAAGCGGGACAGTCGGCCGAGTTCGCGCTCGAGACCGAAGAGTCAATTATCACGCCGCTGCTGACGGCGCACCTGGTCCGCACCCATGAAATCGTAGAAGGACGCGTCAAGGAAGGATACGGTTTCGACGTCGTCGACAACGGTGTGCCGCAGATCGATATCAGCAGGGTCGAACTGACGTTCTGGGGTGTCCCGGCGGACCCCAGCCACGACGCAATGCGCGGAAAGGTCTGTGGCAAGGCCGACGCAAATGAAGCCTTGTCTTGCAGGGTTCCTGGTGGTGAATCCTCGAATCTCCCACCGGTGGCGTTCGACTCGATGCCGACGGATTGCTCGGCGGGCCCGCAGAGTTTCACGCAGACCGCCGACTCGTGGCTGGAACCGGGCGTGTATACGGAGAAGACGGAAGTGTTCCCGGCGGTTACTGGTTGCAACCTGTTGGCGTTCAACGCGGGTACGGGTATCGACGTGGAACCCGATACGCGGGTCGCGGACGAGCCGGTTGGGTTGGGTGTGAACTTGAAGGTTCCGTTGAACGAATCGCCGGAAACGAACAGTACTCCCGCGGTCCGTGGCGCCACGGTGACGCTGGCGGAGGGTGTGTCTGTCTCCCCGGATGTCGTGGACGGGATCCAGGCGTGCAATGCGACCGGTCCCGAAGGGATCAACATCACCGGGGCGGAATCCGAAGAAGTCAGCAAGCTGACGCACGAAGCGGTCCTCGCGCCGGGGCATTGCCCGGACGCGTCGATCGTGGGCACCGCGGAAGCGATCACGCCGCTGCTGCCGACCCCGGTGAAGGGCCACGTCTACCTGGCGCGCCCCGGGTGTGGTGGCGCGGGGCAGAGCGCGTGTACCGAACAGGACGTCCGTGACGGCAACCTCTACAAGCTCTATCTGGAACTGGGCGGTACGGGCCAGTTCGCGAACACCGGCATCGAGTTCAAGGTGCCGTTGGAAACGGAGGTCAACCCCGCGACGGGGCAGTTGACCGCGGTATCCAAGGAACTGGTGCAGGCCCCCTACAACGAAGTCAGGATCCACCTGAACGGTGGTCCCCGTGCGCCGCTCGCGAACCCCGCGGTCTGCGGGCCGGCGGCATCGACCGCGGATTTCACGCCGTGGAGCGCACCGGGCCTAACCCCGGAAGGACTGTCGGTAGCGGGCGGCCCCGACGCGTTGTCCTCGTCGTTCTTCAATGTGGAAGGTTGTTCCGGTTCGGCGCCGCCGTTCGCCCCCGGCTTCACCGCGGGGACCGTGATACCGCAGGCGGGGCAGTTCGGCGCGTTTACGATGAACCTTTCCCGCGGGGACCGCGAACAGTACGTCAAGGGCATCCAGATACACACTCCGCCGGGGTTGCTGGGGGACCTTGCGAGCGTCCCGCTCTGTGAAGAACCACAGGCAGACAGCGGGCACTGCCCGGAAGCGTCGAAGATCGGGACGACGAGGGTCGCGACGGGCGCCGGCTCGCACCCCTTCGAAATCGGGGGGACCGTGTACCTGACCGGCCCGTACAGGGGCGCCCCGTTCGGGTTGAGTATCGTCACGAACGCTGTCGCGGGCCCGTTCAACCTCGGCCTGGTCGTGGTCCGCGCGAAGATCAATGTTGACCCGACCACCTCGGAGTTGACGGTCACGACCGACGAAACGGGGTCGTACGCGCTGCCGCAGATCATCTTCGGGGTCCCGCTGCGCCTGCAGCGGATCACGGTCAACATCGACCGCCCCGACTTCATGTTCAACCCGACGAGCTGCGCCGCACAGCAGATCACGGCGACGATCTCCGGCAACCAGAACGCGACCGCGACCGTCTCCAGCCCGTTCGCCGCCGGTGGCTGCAAGAGCCTCGACTTCAAACCGGAGTTCAAGGTCTCGACGTCGGGGAGGACGAGCAGGACGGATGGGGCGAGCCTCGACGCACGGCTATCGTTCCCTGCCGGCTCCCGGGGTCAGGAGGCGAACATTGCGCTCGTCAAAGTCGAGTTGCCCGAGCAGTTGCCTTCGCGGCTGCCGACGTTGCAGAAGGCGTGCCCGGCGGCGCAGTTCGAAGCGAACGCCGCGGGGTGCCCGGCGGCGTCGATCATCGGGGTCGCGAAGGCGAGCACCCCGCTGCTGCCCGTCGGCCTGGAGGGCCCGGTGTACTTCGTCTCCCACGGCGGCGAAGCGTTCCCCTCCCTGATCGTGGTGCTGCAGGGCGACGGTGTCCGCGTCGATCTGACCGGCACGACGTTCATCAGCAAAGCGGGGATCACGAGCAGCACCTTCAAGACGGTCCCCGATGTGCCGGTCAACTCGTTCGAGCTGTACCTCCCCGAGGGCCAGTACTCGGCGTTGACCACGAACGGGGATCTCTGCACGAGCAAACTCACGATGCCGACAGAATTCCTCGCGCAGAACGGCGCCACGCTCAAACAGAACACCAAGATCGCCGTCACCAACTGCCCGAAGGCAAAGAAGACCAGAACGAAGAAGAAGAAGAGGACGAAAGCAAAGAAGACACGTAACACCGGCCACGGGAGGACGAGCAAATGATCACCACTCATCACCACATCAAGCACAAGATCACGCTCGTCCTCCTCACGATCACGGCCACCATGATCGTGATGCTCGCCGGCGCCGTCGGGGCTGCCCAGGCGACACCGTTCCCGGTCAAGCTCGTACTCTCCAGCCACATCACCAACGGGTTTTCATACCCCAAGGGCGTGGCGGTCAACGAAGACCCGTCAAGCCCCTTGCACGGCGACATATACGTCGCCGATCGGGGCAACCACCGGGTGCAGGTCTTGAGCCCGACGGGAGCGTTCATTGAGATGTTCGGCCAGGAAGTCAACGAAACGACCAAAGAAAACCTCTGCACGGCCGCGTCACTCAACACTTGCCAGGCCGGCGTGAACGGTGCCGCGCCCGGCCAGTTCTCCGAACCCGAGAGCATCGCGATCGACCCGTCCAGCGGCGACGTATACGTGGAGGAATTCGTCAGCACCGAAGCAGGACTCGGGTTGCGTGTACAGGAGTTCACCGCCGAAGGCAAGTTCGTGCTCGAGATCGGCAAGGAAGTCAATACCACCAAGGACAAAGAACCGCTGGCGAGCGAAGCGGAAAGGAACCTCTGCAGCGAGCTGGAAGTCGAAGGAGGCGGTGAATGCGGCGGGCCGGCGCAGGAGATCGTCGGCAGCAGCGAAGACGGCGCATTCAGCTTCGAACGGGAAGCGGGCGACCTGCTCGCGGTTGGTGGAACGGGCGCGAAAGACCTGTTGTATGTCGGAGACGAACACCGCGTGCAGGAGTTCGAAGCCTCGGGCGGGAAATGGGTGGGCGAAATCCCGTTGACATCGCTCTCCAAAGAACAGGAAAGCAGGGTGAAAGCATTTGCGCTGGACCAGGAAACCGGCGACCTATACCTCAACTACGCGGGCCCCAACCTGAACAGCAACGTGATCCGTGAGTTCGATCCCGAAAGTGGCGAAGAACTCGCGAGCTTCCCGGTGAGCCCCCGCAAAACGGGTCAGGAAGTACGTGTCTTTCAGATGGCACTCGATCCGTCCGGTCGCCTGGCCGTGACAGCGGATGAAGTGGTACCGGTCGGGGGCGGGAATGAATCCTTTGGTTCGCTGTACGATCCCGCCAGCGGTCGTCGTGTCACGGAATTCGCGCTCCCACGCGAAGCGGGAGTGGAGCCCGGAGGCGTCGGCTTCAGTAGTGCGGGTGTCCTGTATGTAGCAGATGATGAAGGCTTTAATGGAGGTGCAGGTGAAGTCTTGACGTACACCCCCAAGCCGATCGCGGAACTCGTGATCGGCGGGTCAGGGTGCGCGCCGGGCGTGGAAAGCGGCACCTCCGCCACGTTCGCCTGCACGCTGAAAGGCGAAGTGAACCCGGAGGGGGTCTCGGGAACCGAAGCGCTGTTCGAATACGGCAGGACGCCGGCGCTCGGCGCAAAGACCGCATCTGAAAAAGTCAATAGCCCGGAACCGGTGCACGCGGTCGTGAGCCTGCGCCCGAACGAAACCTACTACTACCAGCTCGCCGGGTTCGACGCCAACGTCATGCCCCCCGAAGAACCGTTCGCAAGCGAACAGGCGTCGCTGGCGACCGAAACCGTCGCGCCGCACATCGGCGCGCCGTCGGTGATCGCGGCGAGACCGTCCTCCGCGGTGCTCTTCGGCGAACTGAACCCGGAGAACGCCAGCACCGAATACTATTTCGAATACGCGCAGAGCGAACACGCCCTCGCCGCGTGCACTCCGGTCGTGAAGGAACACGGAGGCTGCCCCGGCGTCCAGAGCACCCCGGTGCAGAAATCCGCGGTGTACGGCGGCATCGGCGCGAAGGCGGAAATCACGGGCCGGCAACCGGGCGCCACCTACCACTTCCGCCTGTTCGCCGAAGACGAAAGCCGCATCAACCACGGCGAACGCTTCCACGCGACCGGCCCCGAAGATGCCGTCACGACCGAACCGACACCGTCGCCGAGCGCGCAGACCGGCGCCTACAGCACGCTGACGTCCACGAGCGCGACTATCACCGGCGCGGTCAACCCCGACGGCGCCCCCGCGGGCTACGCCTTCGAACTCGGCGTCTACAACGGCACCAGCACGCAATACACGATCGTGTACTCCGCCGAAGCCGGATCGGGCAACGCTCCCGTCGAAGAGTCCCTGCCGCTCACGGGCCTGCAGCCCGGCACGACCTACGCCTACCGCATCACGGTCTCAAGCGGCTACATCGCCAACGAAGCCCACGCGTTGCAGGGCGAAGCGGCGACGTTCACGACCGCGGGGGTCCCGGCGGTGCTCGTCTCGCCGGTGTCGCTGGCGATGCTTGCGGTGCCGGCGATCGCGTTCCCGACGGAAACAACGGGCTCGGGCACGAGCACGGCGAAGGGGCTGACAAAGGCGCAGAAGCTCGCCGCGGCGTTGAGGGCATGCCGGAAGGACCGGTCCAGGTCCAAGCGCGCGAAGTGCGAGCGGGCGGCGCACAAGAGCTACGGACCGGCGAGGGCGGCGAGGAAGGGGGGTCGGGTCGGCGGTAAGTCGTAGCGCGGGCTTTCACCGACGAGGCGCCAAACCGCGCACCCGCCGCACATCCTCTACCGTCCCGTGCGGATGAGGCCAGCCCGAAGCAGACCGGCGCATTGAGATGCGCAGCCGCACGACGATCCTGATCCTCGGCACGGCGCAGTTCGTGATGGTGCTGGACAGCACCGTCATGAACGTCTCGATCTCGCAGGTCGTGGCCGACCTGCACACGACCGTCACGGGGGTGCAGCTGGCGATCACCGCCTACACGCTGGTGATGGCCGCCTTCATGCTCACCGGCGCGAAGCTCGGGGACATCTGGGGCCGCCGTAAGGCCTTCTCGATCGGCCTCGCGATCTACGGCGTGGGGTCGCTGACCACCGCGCTCAGCCCCAACCTCGGCGTTCTGCTGGTCGGCTGGTCGCTGATCGAGGGGCTCGGGGCGGTGCTGGTGATCCCCGCGATCGCTTCGCTCACCGCGGCCAACTACAGCGGCAGCGAACGGGCGCTCGCGTACGGGCTGCTGGGCGGGATCGCCGGCGCCGGCGCGGCCGCCGGCCCGCTGATCGGAGGCTTCATCACCACGGAGTTCACCTGGCGGGTGGTGTTTGCCGCGGAGACCGTGATTGTGCTGGTGCTGCTCACGCTCGTGCGCCGGATTGGGGATCGGCCCGCGGAGGAGCCGGTCAAGCTCGACCTCGTCGGGGCAGGGCTGTCGGCGCTCGGCCTCGGTCTCACCGTCTTCTCGATCCTCAAGATCAGCACGTGGGGCCTGTTCAAACCGATCGGGGCGCTCACCGTCGGCGGCACGGAGATCACCCCGTTCGGCTTCTCCGTCGTCCCCTTCCTGATCCTCGCCGGCCTCGTGATCCTCGGCATCTTCGCCCGCTGGGAGCAGCACGTGGCCGCCGAGGGGCGCACGCCGCTGCTGGCGCCCGACCTGCTGCACATCCCGCAGCTGCGCGCCGGCCTCTCGACGCTCGTCTCGCAGTACCTGATCCTCGCCGGCACCTTCTTCGTGCTGCCGCTCTACCTGCAGCTGGTGCTCGGCTACAACGCGCTGGAAACGGGCGTGGCGATCCTGCCGATCTCGGTGACGATGATGCTCGCCGCCGTGCTCGGCCCGCGCCTGGCGACCCGCACCTCACCCCGCAAAGTCGTGCAGATTGGGCTCGGCTTCCTGTTCGTCTCGATCGGCTGTCTGATGGCCAGCATCTCCCCGTCGCTCTCCTCCGTCGCGTTCGCGCTCTCGCTGGCTGGGTTCGGCGTCGGGATCGGCCTGGCGTTCTCCCAGCTCGGCAACGTGGTGATGTCCTCAGTCGGGGAATCGCGCTCCAGCGAGGCCGGCGGCGTGCAGGGCGCCGCGCAGAACCTCGGCCAGTCGCTCGGCACCGCGCTGATCGGCGCCGTCCTGCTCACCGGCTTGACCACTGGCTTTCACGAGCGCGTGCTCGCCGATCCCGCGATTCCCTCGCAGGTGCAGCAGCAGGTGGTGAGCGGTACCGAGGATGGTCTGCCGATGGTCTCCCAGGCACAGTTCAAGGCTGAGGTCGAGCAGGCCGGGCTACCGCCCGCGCAGGCCACCAAGCTGGTCGGCTTCTACAACGACGCGCAGATCGAAGCGCTCAAGCGCTCCCTGCTGGTGGCCTGCGCGTTCGCGCTAATCGGGCTGTGGTTCGCCCGCTCGCTGCCCGGCGAGGCGCTCGTCGCGGCGGAGGATCCGGTGACCCCGACCCCATCCCCACAGCCGGCCGTGCAAGCATGAGCCGACCGCCACACCACCCCTGGCGGGCGAGGACAGATCACCTCGGCGACGGGGAGGCTTCAAGCGGATGACGAGCGCGGGTCCCACTGGAGCGAGCCCGTCCCCTGAGGCGGGGGGCTCTGGCGCGTCCGGTGGCGGTGGGGTCACCGGCGGCACCGCCGCCACGCGGCGACACCCGCCGGGGTTCTGGCGCTCGCGGACGCTGGTGATTCTGGCCAGCATCCTGATCGTCTTCTCGATCATGGCGACCTGGATCCGCGCCCAGATCATCGACACCGAAGGCTGGACACAGACCAGCGTGCGGCTGTTGGAGAACGAAAAGGTCCGCGCGGTCGTGGCCAGCGATCTCTCCGAACGATTGCTCACCGTCGTGGACGTGCAGAACCTCGCCGCCGAAAAGCTGCCGAAGGTGTTGCAACCGCTGGCGCCGGCGCTCTCCACCGCCGCGGCGCAGGTCGTGCCCCAGGCGATCGAAAAGGCGCTCGAAGTCCCCGCGATCCAGGAACTGTGGGGACGCGCCAACCACATCACCCACGAACAGGTGTCGAAGATCCTCAGCGGTGGTAGTGGCGCGCTCTCGACGTCGGGCGGCGTGGTGAGCATCAACCTCGAACTGCTGGTCGACAAGATCGGCGAACGGCTGGGGGTGGGCAGCGAAGTCGGCGCCAAACTGCCTGCCAACAAGCGCAAGCTCGTGCTGCTGCGCTCCTCCCAGCTGAAGCTCGCGCAGGACGGCGTCAAAGCGATGAAAGGCCTCTCCTTCATCCTGCCGCTGCTGGTGATCCTGATGTATGTCGGCGCGCTCGCGCTCGCCGCCGGCTACCGCCGCCGGGTGCTGCTCAAGATCGGCGTGGGGATCCTTGCCGGCGCGCTCATCTCGCTCGTGCTGCGCCGCTGGATCGAGTCCTACGTGGTTAGCAGCCTCGTGCACAACGAAGGCTTGCGCCCGGCTATGCACGAAGTCATGGAGATCTTCACCGCCGGCTGGCGCAGCCGCGCGCTGTGGCTGCTGATCACCGGCGTCGTGGTGATCTTCGCCGCCTGGCTGGCCGGCCCGATGCGCTGGGCCAGGCATCTACGCGACCTGATCGCCGAGCCGCTCGAGCACCACCCGGCCTGGTTTGCAACGGGCGCGGGCGCGATCGTGCTGCTGATCGCCACGCTCGGTCCGGCGCGCACGCCGGGCCAGGCGCTGCCGCTGCTGATCCAGCTGGTGCTCGTCGTCCTCGGCGTGCTCGCGCTGCGTCGCCAGATCGAGCAGGAGCGGGGGCAGCCGACGGGGGGTTCGCCGCTTGCGCACCCATCACCGCCCGATGCGGGGTAGGATGCCCCGCCCCGCACGGCTTGGATGAGTCAACCGCCCGCGCGGACGATCCCCACCCCAGCCGAGTGCGGCTCGGCGAGCTCGACCCAACTCAACAGGGTACGTCTAGCGCAAGCTCAGCATTCGACCGGCGTGAATGCCTGCTTGTAGCTGGCGGCGAGCTTTTCGCCCGCGGTCAGCACGCTTGTCAACGCCTGCGGCAGCGTGAGGCTGGTCAGTTCGTGCGCGATGCCGCTCAGTTCCGATGACAGCTGGGCGTTGGCCTTTTCGGCCGCTTCCCGGCGCGAGCCGCTCAGCTGGCCCTCGGCTTCTTTGACCTTCCGCAGCCCCGCTTCGATCCCCTTGATGTCGCTCTGCACCGTGCTGGCGCTGGCGGTGGTGAGGGTCATGCTCTGCAGGCTCTGCACGCTGGTGCCGATTTCCTTCTTGCCTTCGCACACCGTCTTTTCGGCCTTCGCCTGCGCGGATTCGCCGCATCCGGTCGCGAATACGAGCGGCAACGCCAAGCCGAGTAGGGCAACGCGGTAGCGCACGCCATCACGCTAAGCGCGCCGCGGGTGAGCCACCCTCACTCCGGTGGGGTGAAAAGCGGTTCGTTCTCGGGGGGTGAGGGCCGCTCACCCCGCGCGGCGTGAGGATCTGGCGGTCCGTCCCCGCCCAACCCGGAGGCCGCCCGCGGATGACCAACGACCTCGCGCGCTGGCAGTTCGCGACGACCAGCATCTACCACTTCCTGTTCGTCCCCGTGACGATCGGGCTGGCGTTCCTCGTCGCGATCCTGCAGACCGCGTGGCACCGCGGCGGCAACGAGGACTACCGGCGCCTGACGCGCTTCTTCGGGACGCTGCTGCTGATCAACGTGGCGGTGGGCGTCGTCACCGGTCTCGTGCAGGAGTTCGAGTTCGGGATGAACTGGTCCACCTACTCGCGCTACGTCGGCGACGTGTTCGGCGGGCCGCTGGCGATGGAGGGGCTGGCGGCCTTCTTCCTGGAGTCCACCTTCCTCGGGCTGTGGCTGTTCGGCTGGGGGCGGCTGCCCAAGCGCGTGCACCTCGCCTGCATCTGGCTTGTGGCCGCAGGGACCATGCTCTCGGCGATGTTCATCATGGTCGCCAACTCGTGGATGCAGCACCCCGTCGGCTACACCATGAACAGCCACGGCGAACCGCAGCTCAACAATGTCGCCGCGCTGTTCACCAACCCGACGTTTCTGTGGGGCTACGTGCACGTGATCCTCGCCTCGCTGATCACCGGCGCGCTCGTGATGCTCGCGGTTGCCGCCTGGCATCTGCGCCAACAGCGCGAGGTCGCCGCGTTTCACAAAGCGGCGCAGGTCTCGGTGGCGGTGCTGCTCCCCTCGATCCTGCTGACGATGTTCGTCGGCAGCGAGCTGGGCGTGGTCGAGACCAAGTACCAGCCGATGAAGATCGCCGCCGCCGAGGCGCAGTGGGAAAACTGCCAGCCCTGCTCGTTCTCGCTGTTTCAGATCGGCGGCGGCAACAACGACAAGACGCCCTCGCAAATCATCGAAATCCCCAAACTGCTGTCGGTCCTCGCCACCAACTCCCTCAGCGGCGGCGTGGAGGGCCTCAACCAGCTGCAGCGCGAATACGAAAAGAAATACGGGCCCGGCAACTACGTGCCCGACGTCTTCATTCAGTACTGGTCGATGCGAATCATGGCCTACCTCGCGACGCTGATCGTGCTGCTGGCGCTATGGGGCGGCTGGCTGCTGCACCGCGGGCGCTTCGACCGCTCAAAGTGGTTCCTGCGCTTGTCGATCTGGGCCGTCCTCACCCCCTTCCTGATGAACACCGCCGGCTGGCTGCTCACCGAGAGCGGCCGGCAGCCGTGGATCGTGCAGGGCCTGATGAAGACCGCCACCGCCAACTCGCCGTCGGTGAGCGCCACCGACATCGGGATCAGCCTGGCGGCGTTCGTGCTGGTCTACATCGCGCTCGGCGCCGTCGAGGTCGTGCTGATGCTGCGCTACGTGCGCAAAGGCCTCGAACCGGAGGGCGCGGAGCCGCGCACGCCCGCGATGCCCGATTCGACCCCGATCCCCGCGCTCACCTATTGAGGATCTGACGATGCAGCTGCACACGCTCTGGTTTGTGATCCTCGCGATCCTGTGGGTGGGGTTCTTCGTGCTGGAGGGCTTCGACTTCGGCGTCGGCGCGCTGCACGCGCTGCTCGGCCGCACCGACACCGAGCGGCGGGTGGCGATCAACACGATCGGCCCCTGGTGGGACGGCAACGAGGTATGGCTGATCGTCGCCGGCGCCGGCACCTTCGCGGCCTTCCCGGCGTGGTACGCGACGATGTTCTCCGCCCTCTACCTGGCGCTGCTGCTGGTGCTGCTGGCGCTGATGGCGCGCGGCGTGGCGTTTGAGTTCAGGGGCAAGAGCGACGATCCCCGCTGGCGCTCGGTCTGGACGTGGTGCCTGACGCTCGGCAGCCTGCTGATCCCGCTGCTGATCGGCGTCGGTCTCGGCGACCTGCTGCATGGCCTGCCGATCGACTCCAAGCACCAGTTCACCGGCAACTTCTTCGACCTGCTCACCCCCTACGGCCTGTGGACGGGGGCGACGCTGCTGGGGCTGTGCCTGCTGCACGGCGCCACCTTCCTGAAGCTGCGCACCACGGGCGAGCTGCGCGCGCGCGCGGGCGCCGCCGCGCGGCCGCTGGGCTGGGCGGCGATCGCGCTGGTGGTGGGCTTCGTGATCTGGACGGTCTCGATCGCGGGCTCCACCGACGTGCCAGGTCCCGTGCAGGTGCTGGCGGTGATCGCCGTGGTGTTCGCCGCGCGGCTCGCAAGCAGCGACCACGACGGCTGGGCCTTCACCGCCTCCGCGGTCGCGATCGCCGCGACGGTCGGCTCGATCTTCATCGACCTATACCCGCGCGTGATGGTGTCCAGTACCAGCTCCGCTTACAACCTGACCGTCAACAACGCCGCCTCCGGCCACTACGCGCTGGTGGTGATGTCGATCGTCACCGTAATCTTCCTGCCGCTTGTGCTGCTGTATCAGGGCTGGTCGTTCTACGTGTTCCGGGCGCGGGTCATGGCTCCCGGGGGGCAGGCCGCGGGTGTGCCTGCAATCGGTTTGGCAGCGCCGCCGGCCGGTGAGCCGCAGACGTAGCGCGGCACTCTGATGCGCGGGCCATCGCCGATGCCCCGATAACATGTGGCAGCCACCATGAACGTGACGGAATCGCTGTCTTCGGAGGAACTGGCTGCGCTGGACGCCGCTTATCAGCGCTTTCCTGCGTTCATGGACTGGCCGGCCCACGCGCCGCGGCCCGATATGTGGGCGTCCGCTTTGGGGGCGCTGGAAAACGCGAAGGCGAATGCGTCTGAGGACGATTTCCGTAGTGCGTCGCAAACTGCGATACGTGCTGCCGCGTTCGACACCGGCGCCATAGAGCACCTGTACGAGACCAGTCGTGGATTGACGATCACGGTCGCCACTCAGGCTGCGGCGTGGGAAGCCTCCGTCAACCAGCAATCACCTAACGCCCTCGCCCTCTTCCAGGCGCAGCTTCGCGCCTACGAGCTCGTTCTCGACGTGGCAACTCAGTCGCTCCCGGTAGTCGAGGCGTGGATACGCCGCCTGCACGAGGAGCTTACTGCGCCACAAGAGACTTACTTGGTGCATACGCCTGTCGGGCCCCAAGAGCAGCCGCTGCCGCACGGTAAGTACAAGGAGCACCCAAACCACGTAAAGCTCCCCGACGGCGCAAGCCATTCCTACGCGCCGGTGCTGGATACGCCGGTTGAAATGGGGCGGCTGGTGAACGAACTGGCGACAGAGAAGTTCCAGGAGGCTGATCCCGTACTACAAGCTTCCTACGCGCATTATGCGCTGGTGGCGGTGCACCCATTTGCGGATGGAAATGGTCGCGTGGCCCGGGCGCTGGCTTCCGTTTACCTATATCGGGCCGCCAGCATTCCGCTGCTCATATTTGTCGATCAGCAGGGCGATTATCTCGTGAGCCTCGAAGCTGCCGACAAGGGCAAGCCCGAAGAGTTTGTGCATTTCATCGCCGCAACAGCTAGAAGCACAATGGCGCTTGTCACTGAGAGCGTGCGCACCGAGCTTGCGCCCAGCCTCGATGACAATGCGAAGGCGCTACGCCAAATGATAACTCCCCGAGCGAGTCTGTCGGAGAAGGAGCTTGACCAGATTGGCAACGAGCTGGCTGACGCGGCCGTTCGGCTCGCCGAGGCGCGCATCGTGGGCCTTGAGCTTCCCGCGGGGGTAACTCTGGAGGCGAGGCGTCTGGGAGACCCGCCTCTTTCACTTCGTCTTGCCGGCGCCTCGGTACAGCCCGTTAGAGTTGACACTCAATCGGACTGCCGTATCAACATCCACACCGACGATCCGGAGCGCACCTTTCAAGTTGCCGAAGTTACAAATGGGTGGCAACCGCCAATCGACCTCGCCTTGCGAGATGTGTATCCAGCCCTGACGGTTGCTGGTGAGTTGCGACTGCGTGGTTTCGTGGAGCGATGGCTTACGTTTGAGAGTTCCAAGCTGCGTGACGCTGTCGCAACGAGATTGCAATAGCGACAGCTTCACGACCCCTCCGGCAGCTCCCCCTCGATCACCTGGTTCTGGAGTTTCCCCAGCCGCGTAGTCACCCAGTCGATCAGCACCTTCAGGCGCTGCCCGGGGACGCCTCCAAGGTAGTACATGTGGACCGTCAGATAGGTGAAGAACGCGGGCCGCCCCGACAGTTCCAGGCCGCGGATTTCGCACACCGCGCGTCCGCGGCCCACCACCGCGAGGGCGCCCTTGTCGAAGTAACGAAACGGCGTCGAGGCGCTGGGCGCGCCGGCGCGGATTGCCTTGGCGACGTGGCGGGCCTGCTGGATCGCGACCGTGGCCAGCCCGGGCAGCGGCTTGCCGTCGGGCGCGGTCAGCGAGGTGGCGTCGCCGATCATCGAGATCTCGCGGTGCCCGGGGACCGTCAGGTCGGGTTCGATCTGCACGCGCCCCGCGCGGTCGGTGCTCGCCCCGGTCGCCGCGGCCAGCGTGGCGGCGAACGGCACGGCCTGCACCCCGGCGGCCCAGATTACGGTGCGCGCTTCGATCCGCTCCGGCGCTGCCTCCCCGCCCTCGGAGGCTTGGTGGTGCTCGCCGCCGCTCGGTGCCCCGCCACGCCCGGGAGCGCCCATCGCCTCGACGCTCACGCCGCGCTCGTCGATCGCCGTGACGCGGGTGCGCTCGCGCACGCTTACGCCCAGCGAGGCGAGCGCCTTGGCGGTCTTGCGCGAGAGGCGCTCGCTGAAGGCCGAGACCACGCGCTCGCCCGCGTCGAGCAGAATCACGCGGGTGTCGCGGGGCTGGATCCGCGCGTAGTCGCGGTTCATCGTGTCTTTGGCGACAATCGCCAGCTCTCCGGCGACCTCCACGCCGGTGGGGCCGCCGCCGATCACCACGAACGTCATCAGCTCGCGGCGCTCCCGCTCGTCGTCGGTGCGCTCCGCGCGCTCGAACGCGCCGTAGATGCGGTTGCGCAGCTCGATCGCGTCGGCGAGCGTCTTCAGGCCGCATGTCACCTCGCTCCAGGTGTCGTTGCCGAAGTAGGAGGTGTGCGCGCCGCAGGCGACGATCAGGCTGTCGTAATCGAGGTGCTGGCCGCCGTCCAGCTCCAACTGGCGGCGCTCGGCGTCTAGACCGGTGGCGCTTCCCATCAGCACCGTCATGTTGGGGTGGCCGCGCAGCGCGGCGCGGATCGGCGAGGCGATCTCCCCGGTGGACAGCCCGCCGCAGGCCACCTGGTAGAGCAGCGGTTGGAAGAGGTGGTGGTGGACGCGATCGACGACCGTCACCTCCACGTCATCGGCGCCGCGCAGCTCGCGCGCGGCGGCCAGCCCGCCGAAGCCCCCGCCGACGATCACCACGCGTCTCACCCGGAATCGGCCCCCAGCCGCTCCAGCAAATGATCGCCCACGCGCACCGCGTTCGCCATCGCGGTCAGCGCCGGGTTGACGGCGGAGATGGAGGGGAAGACACTGGTGTCCACCACGTAGAGGTTGTCGAGCTCGTGCGCGCGGCAGTCGCTGTTTAGTACCGAGCTGGCGGGATCCGAGCCGAAGCGGCAGGTGCCGGCCTGGTGGGCCACGCCCGCGACGGGGATCTTGTTCTCGAGGTAGGCCCAGCGGGGGATCAGGTGGTGCTCGTGCATCCCCAGGTGCCCGAGCAGCGAGCGCAGCTGCTCCAGCAGCCGGTCGCGGGCGTGGTCGTTGGAGGATGAGTAGCTCAGCGTCAGCTTGCCGTCGCGATCGACCGTGACACGGTTCTCGGCCCGCGGCAGGTCCTCGGTGGAGAGCCAGAAGTCAACCGCGTGGGTGGCGATGTCCTTCAGGGAGAAGGTGGGGGCCAGCCTGGTCATCAGCGGCTGCTCGCCTCGGTACATGTCGGACACCGACTTGCCCACCATCTGGATGTTGCCCATCGGGAACTCCCAGGCGTCGGAGGCGAAGTAGTAGTCGTTCACGCCCAGCGTCTTCTGGAAGACGGTGGGGTTGGGCTCTTTGGAGATCGCCAGCACCGCCTGGCTGTTGTGGAACATGTAGTTGCGCCCCACCTGGTCGGAGCCGTTGGCGAGGCCGGCGGGGTGCTTGTCGGTCGCCGAGCTCAGCAGCAGCTTCGCCGTGTTGGCGGCGCCGCAGGAGACCACCACGATGTCGGCGGCGTAGCGCTCGCGCACGCCGCCTTCCGCCTCGCTCTGGTGCGCCGCTGCGCTCCCGCCGCCGACGGTGTTCCCGTTCTGCTGGCGTTCCACCACCACCTCTGTTACCGAGCTCCCCGAGGCGTTGGTGCGCAACGCCACGGCCGTGGCACCCGTGAGCAGCGTGACGTTGGGGTGCTCCAGCGCCGGTCTTACGCCCAGCACCTCGGCGTCTGACTTGGCGTGGACCAGGCAGGGGAAGCCGTCGCAGGTGGAGCAGCGCACACAGGCGCTGTAGGGCATGTTCTCCTCGCGCAGCATCACCCCGCAAGGGGCGTGGAAGGGGTGCAGGCCGGCCGCGGCGAAGTCCTCGGCGAGCTGCGCGATGCGCGGCTCGTGCGAGACCGCGGGGTGGGGGTAGGGCGCGCTCGAGGGCGGTTCGGTGGGGTCCTCGCCGCGGGCGCCGTGCACTTCGTAGAGCTGCTCGGCCTTGGTGTAGTAAGGCTCCATCTCCTCGTAGGGGATCGGCCAGGCGGGCGAGATGCCGCCGTGGTGGCGCAGCTCGCCGAAGTCCTCTTTGCGCATCCTGTACAGCGCCGCGCCATACAGCTTCGTGGCCCCGCCCACGTAGTAGTGAACCTGTGGCTGGAAGGGCTTGCCCTCGCCGTCATACCAGGTGTCGGGCGAGATGTAGCGGTTGTCCACGAACACCTCGGCGGCCGACCAGTTCTGTGGCTCGCGCGCCAGCCAGTCGCCGCGCTCCAGCAGCAGGATGCGCTTGCCGGAGGGAGCAAGGTGGCGCGCGAGCGTACCGCCGCCGGCGCCGCTGCCGATGATGATGACGTCGTAGGAGTCCATCACGAGATCTCCGCGATGCGCTCGGCGATGATGATGCGCGAGGCCGCCTCGATCAGCGCGAGGTGGGAGAACGCCTGGGGGAAGTTGCCGAGATGCCGGCCGGTGGAGGTGTCGAACTCCTCCGCGTACAGCCCCAGCGGCGAGGCGACGCGCAGCAGCCGTTCCATCAGGTCGCGGGCGCGCTGCTCCTCGCCGACGATCGCCAGCGCCGACACCAGCCAGAAGGAGCAGATGAGGAAGCTGCCCTCCTTGCCCGACAGGCCGTCGTCGGTCTCTTCGGTGCGGTAGCGCAACACGAAGCCGTCCTCGGTCAATTCTTCGGCGATCGCCAGCACGCTGGCGCGCAGACGCTCGTCGCCGGGCGCCAGGAAGCCGAAGATCGCGGCCAGCAGCGTGGAGGCGTCCAGCGCGTCGGTGTCGTAGTGCTGGCGCAGCACGCCGTCCTTGGTTAGCCCGCGGGCGAGGATGTCGGCGCGGATCTCATCGGCGGTAGCCCCCCAGGTCGCCTGGTGCTCGGAGTCGCCGCGCATCGCGGCGAGCTTGGCGGCGCGGTCCATCGCGACCCAGCACATGAGCTTGGAGGAGACGTAGTGCTGGGGCGCGCCGCGGGCCTCCCAGATGCCCTGGTCGGGCTCGCCCCAGACGCGGGTGGCGCATTCGGCCTGGGCCTCCACGATCGGCCACAGGCGGCGGGGCAGGCGCTGGGAGCGGCGGGAGTGCAGGAGGATCGAGTCGAGGGCGGCGCCGAAGACGTCGTTCTGGCGCTGGTCGAAGGCGCCGTTGCCGACGCGCACGGGGCTCGCGCCCGCGTATCCGGAGAGATCGTCGCGCGTGGTCTCGGTGAGATCGCGGCGGCCGTCGATCCCGTACATGATCTGGAGGCCCCCGTCCCCGTTGCACTCGAGGTCGGCGACGAACTGCATGAACTCCTCGGCCTCCCAGTCGAGGTTGAGGTAGTGGAGCGCCTGGAGGGTGAAGGTGGAGTCGCGCAGCCAGGTGTAGCGGTAGTCCCAGTTGCGCTCGCCGCCGGGGGTCTCGGGCAGCGAGGTGGTGAGCGCGGCGACGGTGGCGCCGGTGGGCATGTAGGTGAGCCCCTTGATCGCCAGGGCGGAGCGCTGGATCGGCTCGCGCCAGCGGTGGTCGGGGAGGCGCGCGCGGCTGAGCCACTCGCGCCAATAGCGCCCGGTGGTGGCGAGGCGGGCGTTGGCGTCGTCGACGTCGGTTGGCCCCTCCAGCTGCCCGGCCCAGGAGAGGGCGCAGAAGATCTGCTCGCCCTGCTTGAGGTTGTGGCGGGCGCGGACCCAGTCGCCCTCGACGCCGAGCGCCATGTCGGTGTGCAGGCGGATCGTCAGCCCAGCCCCGGAGGCGTCTGCCTGGCAGCAGTCCTCGGTGACCGACCACTGCGCGGGGGTGCGGCCGTAGTCGAAGACGGGTTCGCAGGTGAGCTCGACCTCGACTTCCCCCTCGAGGCAGAGCGCGACGCGCACGAGCAGGTGCTCGGCGTCTTCGTCGGTGGGGGGCCGGGTGTGGGGGGTGACGGTGTCGACGCCGCGGCGGGGCCCGAGGGTGAGGGCGTCGCGCACGACGAGCCACCCGCCGGGCGCGGTCCAGGTGGTCAGCAGGGTGTTGGTCCCGGGCTCATACACACGCGCGGTGGGCACGTTGATCCCAAACGGCCCAAACCGGAACGCCCCCGCCTCGCGGTCGAGCAGCGTGCCGAACACACTGGGAGCGTCAAAGCGGGGCACGCACAACCAGTCGATCGCCCCGTCGGGTGCAACCAGCGCGCCCGTGTGACAGTCCGAGAGGAAAGCGTAGTCGGCGATCGGCGGAAAGGGGGAGGGCGCCGCGGCGCTCTGGGGTGCGGTGTCGCCTTTGGGCGCGGCGGCGCTCTGGGGGGCGGTGTCGCTCACTTCGCCACCCACGGCCCGTGCCAGGCGCCGTATCCCGCCACCAGGCGATCCGCCTCTGCGGGTCCCCAGCTACCGGGCTTGTAGGGGTGCACCGGTGGAGGGGCGTTCAGCAGCGGTTCGAAGATCCGCCACGTCTCTTCGACAGAGTCCTGGCGGGTGAAGCGCGTGGAGTCGCCGTTCATCGCGTCCAGCAGCAGCACCTCGTAGGGGGTGGGCGCCTCGCCGCCCTCCTCGGCGAACTCCATGTCCAGGGTGATCGCCTGTGGCCCGCCGGCGTCGGCGCGGTGGGCGTCGAGGATCACCTGCGTGCCGGTGGAGGGGTCGAGCTTTACCACCAGCTGGTCGGGCTCGGGCCGGCGGTGGCCGTGTTCCATGAAGCCGAGGCGGGGGGGATGGCGGAACACCACGCGCAGCTCGGTCTGCGTGACCGGCAGCCTCTTGCCGGTGCGGATAAACCAGGGGACTCCCGACCAGCGCCAGTTGTCGATATCCAGGCGCATCGCCGCGTAGGTCTCGGTGGTGGAGTCCTTAGCGACGCCGTCGATCGCGCGGTAGCCTTCGTACTGCCCGCGCACGTAATGAGCGGGGTCGGCATCGGCGGTGGAGCGGAACACGGCGTACTTGGCGTCCTTGAAGGTGGCGGCGTCGTTGCCCGCCGGCGCCTCCATCGCGGCCACGGCCACCACCTGCATCAGGTGGTTGACCACCACGTCGCGCACCGCGCCGACGGGGTCGTAGAAGTGACCGCGGTCCTCCACGCCGAAGCTCTCGGCCATCGTGATCTGCACGCAGGCGATGTGGTTGCGGTTCCAGATCGGCTCGATCATCGTGTTGCCGAAGCGCAGATAGAGGAACTCGTCGGTGCCCATCTTGCCGAGGAAGTGGTCGATCCTGTACAGCTGGGACTCCTCGATCGACTGGTGAATTTCGGCGGCCAGCTCGCGCGCCGAGGCCAGATCGTGGCCGAAGGGCTTCTCCACCACCACGCGCCCCGTTTTGGTGAGGCCGGCGGCGGCGAGCTGTTTGATCACCGGTCCAAACAGGAAGGGGGGGATCTCCAGATAGAAGACTGGGCTGCTCACGTCGCCGAGGGTTTTGGCCAGAGCCTCATAGGTGGCGGCGTCGGTGAAGTCGCCGCTGAGGAACGACAGCCGCGCGGCGAAGCGCGCGAAGACGTCCTCGTCAACCGTTTCGCCGGTCCCCGCGATGCACTCGCGGGCGTGCTCGCGCAGGTGCTCGACGCTCCAGTCGTCGCCGGCCACACCGACGATCGGGCAGCTCAGCAATCCGCGCTTCTCCAGCCGGTAGAGCGAGTGGAAGGTCATCACCTTGGCGAGGTCGCCGGTGATGCCGAACACGACCAGCACATCGGCCGGCGGCGCCCCGCTGGATTTCTGTCCGCCCGCTGTGGTGCGTGTGTGAGTCTGTACCGCTGTACTCATGCTCGCTGGCCCCCTTCGATTGTGTCCTGGGCGTGATATTCGCGGAGCAGCTCCTCCTCGCGCTCGCGCTTGGGGAAGCGAAAGAAGACAAGCGTAGCGCCAAGCAGAATTGCGAGGATGCCGGCGAGATAGGCGTGGTCGGCGCCCTGCAGGAACGATTCCTTGGCGCCCGAGATGATCTGGGAGGAGTAGTGGGGGTAGCGCTGCGCGGTGTCGGCGGCGCTGGCAAACGACTTCTCGAGCTCCGATTGGACGCTGTTGGTGACGAGCGCTTTGTCAGGAGATGACGCCACGGCGGTGGCGACCGCGGCGGCGTAGCCGGCGGTGAGGATCGCGCCGAGGATCGACTGCATGATCGCCCCGCCGAGGTCGCGCTGCAGGTCGGCGGTGCCGGAGGCCATCCCCGCGCGCTTGACCGGCACCGAGCCGGTGAGCGAGTGCGAGGCGGGCGTGCCGGCGAACCCCACGCCCGCACCCACCAGCGCATAGGCGAGACCGACCTTCCAGTAGGCGATGTGGTCTTCCCACAGCAGCAGCATCGTGAGGAAGCCCAGCAGGCAGAAGGCGTAGCCGATCAGCAGCGCCACGCGGGCGCCGTGAGTGTTCACGAGCTTCGCCGAGCGCGGGGCGATCAGCACCATCAGCACGGCCGCCGGCATGATCGAGAGGCCGGCGTCGAGCGTGGAGTAGCCCAGCACGTTCTGCAGGAACTGCTGGCCGACGAACATCGCGCCCATCAGCGTGCCGAACACGATGATCCCGGCGCACGCCGCCACCCAGAAAACCCTCCGTTTGGCGACATTCAGGTCGTACAGCGGGTTCTTGACGCGGCGCTGGCGGATCACGAACCCAACGGCCGCCGCGAGCGCGATCACACCCAGCCCGATCGCCAAACTCCCCTTGCCGGGGACCGGCGCAAAGTTGATGCCGAGCACCAGCGCGGCGACCAGCAGCACCGAGAGGATCCCGCCGAGGTTGTCGACGGCGTCGGAGGTCTCGTTGACGTGGGCGGGGACCAGGCGCCACGCCATGAACAGCGCGATGAGGGCGAGCGGGAGCGTGATGAAGAACACCGAGCCCCAGTGAAACCGCAGCAGCAGCGCGCCGGAGAGCAGCGGGCCGAGCGAGGAGATAGCCCCGCCGATGCCCGACCACAACGCGATCGAGCGCGTACGCGCCGGCCCCGACCACAGCGCGGTGATCAGCGCGAGCGTCGTCGGGTACGCCATCCCGGCCGACAGCCCGCCGAGGATGCGGGCTGCCAGCAGCACGCCGATCGACGGCGCCAGCGCCGCCAGCAGCGACGCCGGGATCGACAGCCCCATGCCGAGCAACAGCATCAGCTTGCGCCCGTAGCGGTCACCCACCGCGCCGAGGTACAGCACCGAGGCGGCGAGGCCGAGCGAGTAGCCGACCGCGACGAGGTCCAGTTCGGTCTGCCCCGCTTCGAACGCCTTGCCGATGTCGGGCAGCGCCACGTTGGCGACCGCGAGGTTAAGGTTGGCGACGGCCGCCACCGCGATCAGCGCGGCGAGCACCAACCCCGCGCGCTTGGGGGCCGTGGAGGCTTCGACCGGGGATGCCGTTGAGGCTTCGGCCGTGCTCGCCATATCGACGATCCTCCAGCCCCGCAGGGTGAGCGCAGGTCATCCCAGGGGGGTGATGAGCTTTCACCCGTCGCCCAGCAATCCTGACGACACAAACGTCTTCATTAGGAGGATCGCAAATGTCAAGCACCATTCCCGAGCCGGGCACCTCCGGTTCGCGCTATCAGCGCGAACCAGCCGGGCTGAGCGGCTGGATCGTGTTCGCCGGTGTGCTCATGATGATCGAGGGGTTCCTCGACGCGATGTGGGGCCTGGCGGCGGTGATCAACAACGAAGTCATCACGGTCGGCGGCCACGGCGTGGTCGTGTGGGACATCTCGGCGTGGGGCTGGGGTCACCTGATCCTGGGAACGCTGGTTGCCTGCACCGGCCTCGGCCTGCTGGCGGGGCAGACGTGGGCGCGGGTGTTCGGGATCATCTTCGTGTCGCTCAACCTGCTCGTGCAGTTCGGCACCTTCACGCTGTTCCCGCTGTGGTCGATCCTGATCATCGCGATCGACATAATCATTCTCTACCAGCTCACCGCGCGCTGGGAACCGGAGGTATAGGGCGATGATGCGTAGGCGCAGGCCGCTAATGCGAGGCGCGATGGTCGGCGGGATGGGCTACATGGCCGGCAAGGCAGGCGCCAACCGTGCCGCACAGGAGGCATCCCAGGAACAGCGGCTTGCCGGCGTTGAAGGTCAGCAGGCGGCCGCGAGCGCCCCGCCGCCGGCCGCGGCGCCGGCGGCGGGTGGGACGGTCGTCGAACAGCTCAAACAGCTCGGAGAACTGCGCGACAGCGGTGTGTTGACGCCAGAGGAGTTCGAGCGCGAGAAGCAGAAGATCCTTGCCGCGGGCTGAGAATCCACGAGATGGCGGCTCCACAGACAACCGGAGGTGACGTAACGATGATGGGTCCAGTGCAGCTGCTCGTCGTGGGCTTCGACAAGCCCGACTTCCAGGGCGAGGTGCTCGCCCACCTGCGGAGCCTCAGGGAGCACGACATCGTTCGTGTGATCGACGTGCTGGTGGTGAACAAGGACGCCGACGGCGTCGTCACCGCGGCGCAGATCAGCGACCTCTCGGAGGAGGAGGCGCAGGAGCTCGGCGCGGTCGTCAAGGCGCTGGTCGGCCTGGGCGAGATCGCGGGCGGCGACGCCGAGGGCGCGGCCAAACTGTGGTCACAGGAGGGCGGCGGTCTCAGCGAGGACGATCTGCTCGACGTGCTCGATGAGATTCCCCCCGACACCGCGGTCGCGATCGCGCTGCTGGAGCACCGTTGGGCGATCCCCCTGCGCGAGGCGATCGTGCGGGCCGGCGGCTTCCCGATCCTCGACACATGGGTGCACCCCCGCGACCTGGTCGAGGTCGGTCTGCTCGCCGCCGAGGAGGCTCAGCAGGCGCTCAGCTGACGCGCGGCGCCGGGATCGCCGGGGATCCCCGGCGCGAAAGAAGCGGCGGGGATCCCCAGGTTGCGCCAAGTCACCCCCCGCGGGTGAGGCCCATTCACCCAGATTCCGCGCAGGCTGCCCACAGCGATGTCCAGTCAAGCGTTTCTCAGTCCCGACGGCACGCCGACCGCCGAGCAGCCGCCCGGCTGGACGTGGTGGCTGCTGCTGGTGGTCGCGTTGTGCACGCTGGCCGTGGGCGTCCTGTTGCTGGTCGCTCCCCACCGCACGCTGAGCACGCTGGCGGCGATTCTCGGGATCTACCTGCTGGTGGTGGGCGTGATCTGGATCGGGGTGGGCATCGTGGTCAGAGAGGTTCGCGGCGTCGGCCTGTTGCGAGGGGTGCTCGCGTTGATCGCCGGTGCGATCGTGATCAGACACCCCTCGGACAGCATCACCGTGCTGGCGCTCGCGTTCGGGATCTTCCTGATGGTCGCCGGGGTGTTCGAGCTGGTCGCCGCGATCGAGACCAGCGAACGTCGGGGGTGGCGAGTGCTCGAGGGGCTGGTCGGTCTCGCGGCCGGCATTCTGATCGTCTCCTGGCCGCAGTTTGGCATCTACACATTCGCGCTCGTGCTTGGCATCTCGCTGATCGTGCGCGGCATCGTCGAGGCGTGGCTGGCGCTCGCGGGGATCATGCTCTCGCGCCACGAGCACCACGGAAGCTCGACGCTCTCACCGGCGTAGAGCGCCCCTCGCGATCCTCATCCCCGTTGGGTGACGACCGCTCATCCCCCGCGGTCCTACGTTGTCAAAGAGACCCGGCCAAGGAGAGACGCTCAGCGTGGTTGGCGTGAAACGCACGAGCTATGAGATCCACATCAAGGGGCGAGTGAGCGAACAGCTGCTCGGCGCCTTCGAGGGCATGGACGCCACGTTTCAGTCGGTGGAGACTGTTCTACGTGGCCCGGTACTCGACCAGGCCGCGCTGCACGGCCTGCTCGACCGCATCCAGGCGCTTGGCTTGGAGCTGGTCGAGGTGAGGCGCCTGCCCGAGGGCGAGGATCCGCAGTGAGACTCTCGTACCCGCTGCGCGACGCCCAGGTGCTTCGACCTGCAGTGAGGCCCTCACACCCGCTGCACGACGCGCGGGCGCTTGATCCCCGCGGGGAGCAATCCCAGCCGGCGCGCGCGCTCCACCGCGTCGGCGCGCCCGTTGGCTTCGAGCTTGCGATAGATGCTGCGCAGGTGGGTCTTGACGGTATTCAGCGACACAAACACCTCGGCGCCGATCTCGGCGTTGGTGAGCATCGTCGGCAGGTAGCGCAGGATCCGCTGCTCGCGCTCGGTCAGCGGCTCGGCCAGCGTGGTGGCGCTCGTCGGACCTTGGCCGACGCCGTCGAGCAGCACCTCCAGCAGCGCCGGATGGGCGGTGCCGTTCTGCGCCTGGAGCTCCAGCAGCTCGCGCACCGCCGGCCCGTTCAGCAGGAAAGCGTCGCGGAAGGGCTCGCGCTCGGCCAGCGCAAGCGCTCGATCGAGCGCCTCGGCGGCGGCTTGGGGCTCGCCGGCCGCACGATCCGCGAGCGCCTGCAGCAGCCACGCTTCGAGCAGTACCGCCGGATGTGGGTGCTTGCGCGCCTGCTCCGCGCGCGCCCGCGTGAGCGATGCGCGGGCCAGCTCGGGCTCGCCGTCGCGCAACTCGAAACTCGCTTGACGCACCAGCAGGGCCACGCTGTTGGGTGCTACGTCGAGCGCCCCCGCGAGGGTCGCGCGCGCCTGCTCGACCTCCCCCGCGGCCATCAGCACCCGCGGCTCGGCATCGTCGAGCAGGAGCCTCAAGAAGTCTGGCGCCGGCGCGCCGTCCGCCAGCTCCGAGCGGATCGCGCTCAGCGTCAGCGCGCCACGGGCGGCGGAGCGCTGCCCGGCGGCGGCAAGCGTGAGCGCGTGCAGCAGGCCGACCGCCAACCTCACGGGTGGCTCGGCGGTATCCGCGGCGGCGGCAGCCCTTGCAAGCAGTCCCTCGGCGCGCTCAAACTCGCCCCGCTGGTAGGCGCAGGTGGCCGCCGCCAGATGTGCGCAGGCTGTCGCGGGGCCCTCGCACCAGCCCCGCTGCTCGGCCAGCTCCACCGCGCGCGAGCTGCGCTCCTCGGCCTGTGTCAGCTCACCCCGCAGCACGTTCAAGATCGCCAGCTGCGCAAGGCCGTCGAGCGCGATCTGCTCGTGTCGGTGCTCGGTCGCGAGGGCGAGCGCCTCCTGCAGGTGGGCGATCGCCCGCTCGCGCTCGCCGCCGCTCCACAGCAGTGTGGCGCCGAGCTCGCAGAGCGCGAAGCTGCGCAGCGCCGTGCGGCAGTGGCGCGTGCAGTCGTGCGCGGCGGCGCTGAGCTCCTCTGCGAAGCGCTCGGCGTCACCGGGGTGCACGCGCAGGCGCGCATGGCGCAGCGCGACCGCGGCGATGATCGCCTCGGTCTGGCTGGCCTCCAACTCCCCGCTGGCCTCCCGCGCGATCGCCAGGTGGCGCTCGGCGTCCTGGAGGTCGCCGTCCTGCAGGCGGCTGCCCGCGACGGCTGCTGCCAGACGCGGATCGGAGGCGACGACCTCGGGTGGCAGCTGCGCCATCGGGCCGCGCATCGTCGCCGAGCCGCCGTGCAGGAACAGCTCCAGCCAGTGTTCGGCGATCAGCCCGCCGGCCTGCTGGGAATCCTCGCCCGCCAGGGCATGGCGAATGGCGGGCATCGCCTGTCCCTGCTCCGCATACCAGCTCGCCGCACGACGGTGCAGCGAGGGGATCTGCTCCGGGTGGGAGTGGTGCAGATGAGCGCGCAGCAGCTCGCGAAACAGCGGGTGGTAGCGATACCAGCGGCCGTCGGCGGCGGTCGGCTGCACCGGTGCGCCCAGCCGCTCGAGCTCCACGAGTGGCAGGGTGCCGCCTTCGCCTCCGGTGAGGGCGTCGGCCAGCTCGGGGCTGACCGCCTCCACCAGGCAGGTGTGCAGCATGAACTCGCGGTTGTCCTCCGGCAGGCGGGCGAGCACCTCGGAGATCAGATAGTCCGCCACGGCCCTGTCGGTGCCCGCGAACTCCGCCAGGAAGCGCCCCGGCTCGGAGTGCCCACGCAGCGACAGCGCCGCCAGGCGCACCGCCGCCGGCCACCCCTCGGTGTGCGCCCACAGCGAGTCGATCTCAGTGTCGGAGAGTCCAAGCTCCAGCCGTGCGCACAGCTTGGCGGTCTCCTCGCGGTCGAACGCGAGCTTGGCGATCCGCAGCTCGGTGAGCGCGCCGCTGGCGCGCAGACGCTCGGTCGGCAGCGGCGGATCGGCGCGGCCGGCCAGCACGATGCGCAGCTGCTCGGGGGCGTGGCGGACGAGGAAGTCGATCGCGGCGCTCGCCCGGGGGCTGGTGAGCTCGTGAATCTCATCGAGCACCAGCACGATCGGCGAGCGCAGCTCGGCGAGACCGTTTACCAGCAGCGCGAGGAAGCGCTCGGCGCCGGCTCCCGCCGGAGCGACGAGGTCATCGAGAGCGCCAATGGCCTCGAGCGCTCCCGCGCCGCGCAGGGCGCTCAGGAGGTTCTCGAGCAGCCGATTGGCGTCGTTGTCCTCGCCGTCGAGCGACAGCCAGCAGACGGGCCCGGGCAGCTTGCGCGCCGCGATCCACGAGGAGAGCAGCACGGTCTTCCCGGACCCGGCCGGCGCCGAGAGCAGGACGATGCCTCCGCCGATACCCTCGTCGAGGGTGTCATACAGTCGCCCGCGCTCGATCAGGTGCCGCGTTGGCGGCGGGATCAGCAGCTTCGTGGCGACCGTCGGGATCGGCGCCGCGGGCGCGGCGGCTGGGATCGGTTTGACCGGGGAGGGTGTGGCGCCGGCATCGAACGGGGATCGTGCCCGGCGCACGGAACCCGGCGGTTGATCCGGCCGTTCAGACGATGGGCTTGACATCACGCTGGACCTCCTCATGCGGGTGTCCGATCGATGCGTTGCGCTTGGAATTCGCACGGGTCCATCCGGCGTGCCGAGCTTCGCTGAGAGCAAACCTTTGCAGCTCGCTCAATGCTCCTTATCCGTGAAGCACCGCAATCACGAACAGTATAAGGGTGCATACCAAAACTTTCCCATACTCAAGCCAGAGGGATAATTCTTGAGCTATGAAACAACCGCTCGCGAGTCGTATTGACCGCCGCCTGCTGCGCGAGAGCCGCGCCGCACGCGCGCAAATGTGGCTGGCGACGGGGCTGGGCGTGGCGATGGCCGCTGCGGTGGTCGCGCAGGCGGTGCTGCTGGCGCACGTGATCGCGAGCGCCGCCGTGCACCACACGACGCTTGAACGGCTCAGCGGTTCGCTGGCGGCGCTGGCGGCGGTGATCGTGGCCCGGGCGCTGCTCGCCGGCGCGTTCGAGACCTCGGGGCGGATCGGCGCGACGCACGTGATGTCCGAGCTGCGCGGCCGACTCGCCGAGCAACTGCTCGTCCGCTCTCCCGTCAGTCGCGTCGGTGATCGTACGGGCGAGCTGGCCGCGGCGGCGGTGCAGGGAGTGGACGCGCTGGAGGTCTACTTCGCCGGCTACCTTCCGCAGCTGGTGCTGGGCGCGACGGTGCCCCTGGCGATCCTGCTGTGGGTGGCGCCGGTGGACGCTGTCGCCGCCGGCGTGCTGGCGCTGACGATTCCGTTGCTGATCGTGTTCATGGTCCTGCTCGGCAGGGGCGCGCGGGCGCGCGCACGTTCGCGCTGGCGGGCGTTGGCGCTGCTGAGCGGACACTTCCTCGACGTCGTGCGCGGCCTCCCGACGCTGCGCGCATTCCGCCGCGAGGCAGCGCAGGCGCAGACGATCGAACGCGTCAGCGAGCGCTATCGCGCGGAGACGATGGGGACGCTGCGCGTTGCGTTCCTCTCCGCACTGGTGTTGGAGCTGTGCGCGATGATCGGCACCGCGCTGGTGGCGGTGACGATCGGGCTGCAGCTCGACGGCGGTCATCTCACACTGCAGGCGGGCCTCACCGTGCTGCTGCTGGCGCCCGAGCTGTACGGGCCGCTGCGCGCGGTGGGCCAGCAGTTTCACGCGAGCACCGACGGGATGGCGGCGGCGGAGCGGATTTTCGCGGTGCTCGACGCGCCGCCGGCGCTCTCGGTGTCGATCCTCGTAGTGGAGCCCACCGCCACGGGGGCCTTGGCCACGGAGTCTCTCCTCGCGCAGTCGCCCGCCACCGTCGTGCCGGCGAGCGGTGGTGTCGGCGTGCCCGACCCATCGCGGGCGCCGCTGTGCTTCGAGATGGTGTCCTTCGCCTACCCCGATCGTCCCGAGTCGGTGCTGTGCCAATTGGATCTGGAGCTGCAGCCAGGCACCACCACGGCGCTGGTGGGTCCCAGCGGTACGGGCAAGAGCACGGTGGCGGCGCTTGCGCTGCGGCTGGCCGACCCGACCGCGGGGCGCGTCAGCTGCGGTGGGCGCGACCTGCGCGAGATCGCCCCGGAGGCGTGGCGCGCGCACGTTGCCTGGGTGCCGCAGCGCGCGCGCCTGTTCGACGGCACGATCGCACAAAACATCGCGCTCGCGGTCCCAAACGCCACGCGTGAGCGGATCCTTGCGGCGGCGAGGGCGGCTGGATTGGAGGAGTTGTTGAGCCAGCTTCCCGACGGCCTACAGACACAGGTCGGCGAGGGCGGCCGTGGCCTCTCGGCCGGCCAGGCACAGCGTGTGGGGTTGGCGCGCGCGTTTCTGCGCGACGCTCCGTTGGTGGTGTTGGACGAGCCGACCGCGCACCTCGACGCCGACACCGCCGCGGCGGTGGGCGACGCAATCGTGCGCCTCGCCGAGGGTCACACCACGCTGTTGATCGCCCACGACGCCCGGCTGACGGCTTGCGCTGAGCGCACTGTGACGCTCCAGCACGGCCGCGCGCTCCCCGCTTCGTTGGAGGTGGCCGCATGAGTGGCAGCAGCTACAGCAGTCTGCTCGCGGCGGCGCGTGCCGGCCGCGCGGAGCGCAGCCGGCTGGGGTTGGCGATTGCGCTGGGCTTCGGTGCGGTGGTTGCCTCCGGTGGCTTGCTGGTTACCTCCGGATACCTGATCTCGCGTGCTGCCCAGCGCCCGGCGGTGCTCGCGCTGGGCGTCGCGATCGTGGGGGTTCGCGCGTTCGCGCTCGCCCGCGCGCTGTTGCGCTACGGCGAGCGGCTGGCCTCACACGACGCCGCGCTGCGGCTGTTGGGGCGCGTGCGCGCCAATTTCTACCGGCGCCTGGCGCCGCTGGTGCCGGGGGATCTTGGCGGCCCGGGCGGCGGCGACCTGCTGTCGCGTTTCGTCGGGGACGTGGATGCGCTGCAGGACCTCTACCTGCGCGCGCTGGCGCCGCCGGTGGTGGCGTCGCTGACGATCTGCGCCGCCGCGCTGACCGCGTGGGTGATCCTGCCGGCGGCCGGCCCGGTGGTGTTCGTCTGTCTGCTGCTCGCCGCAACCGTGACGTCGGCGCTTGCGGCGCTGCTTGCCTCGGCCGCGGGCCAGCGCCAGGCGCCGGCGCGCGCAGCGCTGACGGCGGAGCTGGTGGAGACGATCGAGGGCGCCGCCGAGCTCGCCGTGGCGGGCCGCGAACGGGAGCGGGTCGCGCGGCTGCGTGCCGCCGACGGGCGCCTCGCTGCGCTCGCCCGGCGCGATGGGATCGCGGCGGGCGCCGCGACCGCGCTCGGCTCGGCGGCGGCCGGTGCGAGTGTGTTGGCGGTGCTACTGGTGGCGATTCCCGCGGTGCACGGCGGCGCGCTGGCGGGTGTGCTGGTGGCGGCGCTGGCACTGTTGGTGTTGGCGGCGTTCGAAGCGCTGGCGCCGTTGCCGCTCGCGGCGCGGCGCCTGCGTGGCTGTGCTGAGGCGGCGAGCCGCCTGGAGGAGCTGTGCGCGCGCCAGCCCTCGGTGGGCGATCCAGCCAGCGCGCGAGCGCTCCCCGGCGATGGGGAGCTTGTGGTGGAGGACCTCAGCGCACGCTACGGCCCCGCGGAGCCGTGGGTGCTGGAGCGCGTCAACCTGCGTCTGGGGCCGGGGCGCCGGGTGGCGCTGATGGGGCCCAGCGGCGCCGGCAAGAGCACACTCGCGCAACTGCTCGTGCGCTTCCGCGACCCCGACGCCGGCAGCGTGCGGATCGGCGGCGTTGATCTACGGGAACTGATGCAGGACGATGTCCGCCGCGTGGTGGCATACGCCGCGCAGGATGCCCACCTGTTCAACACGACGCTGCGCGAGAACGTGTTGCTCGTGCGACGGGAGGCGAGCGAGGAGGAGCTGTGGGTGGCACTGGAGGCGGCTGGCGCGGCCGCGTGGGTGCGCACTCTGCCCGACGGACTCGACACGCTCGTGGGCGAGGACGGCGGCGCGCTCTCGGGCGGTCAGCGCCAGCGGATCGCGCTCGCGCGCGCGCTGCTGAGCGACGCGCGCTTTCTCGTGCTGGACGAGCCCACTGCCCACCTCGACGCCGCCACGGCGGAGTCGGTGATGCGCGCGATCGTCGCGGGCGCCGGCGAGCGCGGGGTGCTGGTGATCACGCACAGCGAGCTCGGCGTGGAGCTGTTCGACGAGGTTTTGGAGCTGCGCGGTGGCGGTGTGCGGCCTGTGCTGAGATGATCGGCAAAGGAGCCGAGATGATGGGCGCAGTCGTCTTTATAGGATGCTCGCTGCATGTCAGATCGCTACGTCTTCGCCGATGAGGCCGGCAACTTCGACTTTTCGCGGCAACAGGGTGCATCGCACTACTTCATCCTCTGCACCATCACATCCACTCATTGCGAGGTGGGTGACGCGCTGCTCGCTTTACGGCGTGAGCTGGGCTGGAGGGGGATCCATCTTGATCGCGTTTTTCATGCCACGGAAGATCCCCAGGCCGTTCGCGACGAGGCGTTCGCGCTGTTGGCTGATATGGACTGCCAAGTGGACGCCACGATTCTCAAGAAGTGCAAGGCACAACCTCATCTCAGAGAGCAGGCGCAGCTTTACAAGATGGCGTGGTATCTGCATTTCAAATACCTGACCCGGAATATTGCCTCGAATGATCGATTGTTCGTGGCGGCTTCAAGCCTGGGGACGAAAAAGGCGCGCCACGCGCTTCATGCGGCGGTTGACGACGTCGTTATCCAGTTTTCGCCATGCCGTTCCCATCGTGTTGCCTTCTGGCCAACAGACAGCGACCCGTGTCTGCAAGTCGCCGACTATTGCACCTGGGCGATCCAGCGCAAGTGGGAGAGGTCGGACGCTCGCTCGCACAGCCTTATCGCGCCGAAGATCCGAAGCGAGTTCGACGTGTGGTCTCGCGGAGAAGTCTCCTACTACTGAAGATGGCCGGCCCCCGCAAAGCTAGCCCACAAAGAGCAGAGCCCAGGGGCTCTTTTCACCGTACGAGAGCCGACCCAAACCTCATCGTCGTTCATGATGGCAGACGCCTGGGACGGTACGCACGATCCAGTCTCGAATCGAGGGGCGCCTGTCACCAAGCTGCTACTATACAAAGTAAAGTAATGGGTCCGTGTAGGCTTGACGCGACGGGCAGACCACGCGCGAAAGGATCAGCATGGCGGACATCGAGAACACGATCATCATTGGCAGCGGCCCCGCGGGGTACACCGCCGCGCTGTACACCGCGCGCGCCAACCTCGCGCCGCTGGTGATCGAGGGGTTTGCCTGGGGCGGGCTGTTGCAGCAGACGACCGACGTCGAGAACTACCCCGGCTTCCCCGAGGGGATGATGGGGCCGGAGCTGATGGCCAAGATGCGCGCGCAGGCCGAGCGCTTCGGGGCGCGGCTGGAGACAGACCAGGCCGAGCGGGTGCTGCTGGCCGGTGGATCGGATTCCGCCCACCCCGGGGTGCACAGCGTGTGGGTGGGGGACACCGAGCACCGCGCGCGCACCGTGATCCTCGCGATGGGCGCCGAGCACAAGCAGCTGGGGGTGCCCGGCGAGCAGGAGCTGGGCGGTAAGGGCGTGAGCTACTGCGCCACCTGCGACGCGGCCTTCTTCAAGGATGCGCCCGCGATGATCGTCGGCGGCGGGGACTCGGCGATGGAGGAGGCGATCTTCCTCTCGAAGTTCGCCTCCAAGGTCGCCGTCGTGCACCGCCGTCCTGAGTGGCGCGCCTCAAAGATCATGCTGGAGCGCGCCCGCGAGCGGGAGAACATCGAGTTCCTCACCCCCTACACGATCAAGGCGTTTCTCCCCGGCGAGAGCGGCGCGCTCGACCGCGCGCTGCTGCTGGACGCCGGCAGCGGCGAGGAGCGCGAGCTCGAGATTCGCGGCGCGTTCATCGCGATCGGGCACGAGCCCCAGTCCGAGCTGGTGCGCGGGCAGGTGGAGGTGGACGAGAACGGGTACGTGGTCACCGAGGGTCGCTCCACCCGCACCAACCTTCCCGGTGTGTTCGCCGCTGGGGACCTGGTGGACCACACCTACCGCCAGGCGGTCACCGCCGCCGGGTCGGGCTGCCAGGCGGCGCTGGACGCCGAGTGGTATCTGCGCGATACCCCGGGGGTGCCCACGCCGGCGGGGATCCCGCTGGGGGACCTCGCCGAAGAGGCGTGGGCGGCGCCGGAGGCCGTGCAGACGGCCGGCGGGGCCGAGTAGGGCCGCTCCATCTCGCCGACGAGCAGGGGGTGGAGGTTGTTATAAAAAATTTAGAACCCGATAGCAATTGCGCACGGCTTTTATTTTTTGTCACAACACCCCAGCCCTATTGCAATGGCTATACGGCGTCTCTACGTTGCAGCCCGGGCGCGATGCGGTAGCGCTCCTCGCGGTACTCCTGCCACAGCGCATCCAACGTCGCCGTCACATGCTCCACGCCGATCGCGTGCGCCCACGCGAAGGGGCCATGTGGGTAGTTCATGCCGAGGGTCATCCCGGCGTCGATGTCCTGCGCGCTGCCGACTCCTTCCCCCAGCGCGAACGCGCACTCGTTGACCACCTGGCAGACGATTCGCGGAAGAGCTCCGACGGCAGATGGCTGCACACGCGCGGTGTGCAGGCCGAGTCCTGCGAATGCCCGCTCGCCGGCCTCACCGGTCACCTCGACGAGCGTGAGAGATGTCTGGGCCGGCGAGGACCCCGGCGTTGTGGGGGACGCCGACGCCGCGCCGTCTCGTGCCCCATCGCGCGTGGGGTGGGGGAGCGCGTAGAAGGGCTCGCCGTCCACGGTGCCGCCGAGCCCCTCGACCGCGATGTGAGGCCCTGAGTCACCGCGCGCCAGTTCGCGCAGGGCATCCGCCACGGGGCCGGCGCCGCGCACCTGGGCGTCCGCCACGCGGGGGGGCGGCTCGGGGTCGGGCGGGCGGTGGGCGTCTCCGGTGTAGTCGTAGTAGCCGCGCCCGGTCTTGCGTCCGTGCAGCCCGGCGGCGACGCGCTGGGCCTGGATCGGGGAGGGGCGCCAGCGAGGCTCGCCGAAGGAGAGCTCGTAGAAGGAGCGGGCCACGTCGAAGCCGGTGTCGACCCCGACGAGGTCGCTGAGCTCGAAGGGCCCCATGCGAAAGCCGCCGCCGAGGCGCACGATGCGGTCGATCGTCGGCACGTCGGCGATCCGCTCGCCCAACAGCCGCAGAGCCTCCAGGCCGAACGGGCGGTTGCAGCGGTTGACGAGAAACCCGGGGCCGTCGGTGGCGCGGATCACCGTCTTGCCCATCGCGCGCCCGGTCGCATCGGCCAGCGCCAGCGCGCTCTCGCTGGAGCGCAGACCGGCGATCACCTCGACTAGCGCCATCAGCGGCGCGGGGTTGAAGAAGTGCATCCCCACCACCCGCTCGGGGTGGGTGGCGCCGGCGGCGATCCCGGTGACCGGCAGCGAGGAGGTGTTGGTGGCCAGCACGCACTCGGCGCCGACGATCTCCGACAGCCGCCCGTACAGCTCGCGCTTGAGCTCGGGGAGCTCCGGCGCGGCCTCGATCACCAGCTCGCACGGGGCCAGCGCCCCGATGTCCGCGACGACCTCCAGCCGCGCGGCGGCTGCCTGCGCCTCCTCTGCCGTGATCCGTCCCTTGGCGGCTTCCTTCTCCAGACCCCCGCGCGCCTTCCCTGCCCCCCGCTGGAGCGCCTCGGGGATCGGGTCGTGCAGCAGCGTGCGGGCGCCGGCGCGGCAGGCGAGCTGGGCGATGCCGGCCCCCATCGTGCCGGCGCCCAGCACCCCGACGATACGTGCGGGCTGCGTCTCGCCGCTCATCTCAGGAGGGCACCAACGCGTTGATGCCGGTGAGCGCGCGGCCGATGATCAGTTTCTGGATCTGCGAGGTTCCCTCGTACAGCGTGGTGACGCGCACGTCGCGGAAGTAGCGCTCCACCGGGTGGTCGTCCACGTAGCCGGCGCCGCCGTGCACCTGGATCGCGGTGTTGGAGCACTCCACCGCGGCCTCGGTGGCGTGCAGCTTGGCGATCGAGGTCTCGGTCGTGTTGGGGCGCCCCTTGTCCTTGAGGAAGCCGGCGCGCCACACCAGCATCCGCGAAGCGTCGGTTTTGACGGCCATGTCGGCGATCATCGCCTGCACCAGCTGGAAGGAGGCGATCGGGCGCCCGAACTGCTCGCGCTCCTTGGCGTATTTCACTGACTCCTCGACGCACCCCTGGCAGATCCCCACGCAGCCGGCGGCGACGGAGTAGCGCCCGGAGTCGAGGGCCGACATCGCCACTTTGAAGCCGTCGCCGATCTCCCCGAGCACGCCGTCCTCGCCGACCTGCACGTCGTCGAGTGCGATCGAGGCGGTGTCGGAAGCGTGCAGGCCCATCTTGTGCTCGATCGTCTGGGGCTGGAACCCCGGCTGGTCGGTCTCAACGAGGAAGCAGCCCAGGCCGCGGTGACCTTTGTCGGGATCGGTCTGGGCGAAGATCAGCGCGAGCTTGGCGTAGTTGCCCATCGAGATCCACATCTTCGCGCCGTTGATCCGCCACCCGGAGTCGGTCTTGGTGGCGCGGGTGCGCTGGTTGGCGGCGTCCGAGCCGGTGTCGGGCTCGGTCAGGCCGAAGCAGCCCAGCCACTCCCCGGAGCAGAGTTTGGGCAGGTAGCGCTGCTTCTGCTCCTCGGTGCCCCACTTGAGGATCGCCGAGCAGACGAGCGAGGTCTGCACGGAGATCACGGTGCGCACCGAGGAGCAGCCGCGGCCGATCTCCTCCACGACGAGGCCGTAGTCGAGGTAGCCGAGGCCGGCGCCGCCGTACTCGCGGGGGACGATCGCCCCGAGGTAGCCCTGGTCGGCGATCTTCTTGACAAGGTCGAGGTCGAAGTGGTGATTGCGGGCGTTTTCGCGCGCGCGCTCGACGATCTCCTTGTCGGTGAACTCCCGGGCGGTCTCCTTGATCAGTCGCTGCTCGTCGGTCAAATCGAAGTCCATGTCGCTCCTATCTCTCACGTTGTGAAGCTTCCACTGCGCCGGTGGCGCGGGGCGTCACGTGCGGCAATGGCTTGCGGCTCTCGGCGTGGGTGTATATGTACTTTTTAACGGGTGTGCGCAATTGCGCACGGCTTCTGAATTTAGTAACTACCCCTCCCCCTCTCCTCCTCTCCTTTTTTCCCGTTCCTCATCTTGTGAGCTTTGGCGTCGTCCACGGCGCCTGCACCCGCCGCGCGAGCTCCTGTGCGAGCCCCTCGATCGGCAGGCGCTCCTGCGTGAGCGAGTCGCGGTCGCGCACGGTGACGGTTCCCTCCGTGAGGCTGTCGTGGTCGATCGTCACGCAGAACGGGGTCCCGATCTCGTCGTGGCGGCGATAGCGCTTGCCGATCGCTCCGCCTTCGTCGTACTCAGCCTGTACCAGCCCGCGCACCGCGCGGTACACCTCGCGCGCCAGCTCGGGCTGGCCGTCCTTGCCCACCAGCGGCAGCACCGCCACCTTCACCGGCGCCAGGCGGGGGTGCAGGCGCAGAACGGTGCGGCGCTCGCCCGCGCCGGCGCCCTCGCGCTCCACGACTTCCTCGTCGTAGGCGTCCACCATGAACGCCAACGTCGCCCGGTCGGCGCCGGCGGCCGGCTCGATCACGTGCGGCACATAGCGCTCCCCGGTGGCCTGGTCGAAGTACTCGAGCTTCTCGCCGGAGAACTTGGCGTGCTGGGTCAGGTCGAAGTTCCCCCGGTTGGCGATCCCCTCAAGCTCCGACCAGCCGATGGGGAAGAGGTACTCGACATCGCTGGTGCCCGAGGAGTAGTGCGAGAGCTCGTCGGGGTCGTGGGCGCGCAGGCGCAGGTGGTCGGGGCGCAGGCCGAGCTCGCTGTACCAGCGCATCCGCTCGGCCAGCCAATGCTCAAACCAGCGCTGGGCCTCGGCGGGGGGGACGAAGAACTCCATCTCCATCTGCTCAAACTCGCGCGTGCGGAAGATGAAGTTGCCGGGGGTGATCTCGTTGCGGAAGGACTTGCCGATCTGGGCGATCCCGAAGGGGGGCTTCTTACGGGAGAACTGCAAAACGTTCTTGAAGTTGATGAAGATCCCCTGGGCGGTCTCGGGGCGCAGATAGGCGGTCGCGCCCGACTCCTTGACCGGTCCGATGGTGGTCTCGAACATCAGGTTGAAGTCGCGCGCCTGCGTCAGCGAGCACTCCTCGGTCTCGCCGGGGTGCTTGGAGGGTTTGCGCCCGCACTGAAGGTCCCCAAGATGGTCGGCGCGGAAGCGCTGCCCGCAGGTGCGGCAATCCACCAGCGGGTCGGTGAAGCCGGCGAGGTGGCCGGAGGCCTCCCACACGCGCGGGTGCTGCAGGATCGCCGAGTCGAGCGCCACGATGTCGTCGCGCTCGGAGAGCATCGCGCGCCACCACTCGCTCTTGACGTTGCCCTTCAGCAACACCCCGTAGTGGCCGAAGTCGTAGGTCGAACCCACCCCTCCGTAGATCTCCGAGGAGGGGAAGATGAAGCCGCGGCGCTTGCACAGCGCCACGATCTTGTCCATGGTCACGATGTCGGTGGGCTCGGCCATCGGCGCCGGATGGTATTCGAGGCTGGCGAGACAATGGTCCCGCCTCAAAAAAACGTCCTTTGACATATCCCTCTTGACAAATCTCTCGTTTTGTGTTTTCATTTGCGTGGATGGCAGGGATTGACCCGAGGGACAGGCAGGGGAGGGCCGGCAAAGGCTAGGCGTCTGGTTGCCGGAGCTTGCTCAAGCGCCGCTACCCATACCTCTCCGGTGGCGCTCGAGGAAGCCTCGGCACAGACCGAAGCTCAATGCCGGTCTCCTCACAGGGCGCCGTGGCCACGGAGGCCACGGCGCCCAATTTGTTTTGCGGGTAGTTCCCGGTGGCCTGCGGAGGTACGTGTGGGGTTGGCCGCCCGCGCGAGTACGCTCGGCCGCCGTACGGGTAGGCTCCGGCGGTGGCACGAGTGCTGATTGTCGGAGGTGGCTGCCGGGGGCTGCGGCTCGCCGAGCAGGCCGGGCGGGAAGGACGCGTCGTGCGCGTCGTCACCCGTCGCGAGGATGCTCGCGCACAGATCGAGGCGACTGGCGCGGAGTGCTGGATCGGCGATCCCAACCGCCTCGGGACACTCCGCGGTGTGCTGGAGGGAGTGACGATCGCTTGCTGGCTCTTTGGCGGCGCCACTGGCACCGAGGAGCAGTTGCAGGCACTGCATGGCGCGCGTCTGCGCGCGTTCATGGAGAGCGCGATCGACACCACCGTGCGCGGCCTCCTCTACGAGGCGGCTGGGCCCTCAATACCGGCTGGAGCTCTCGCCGAGGGTGAGCGGATCGCGCGGGAGATTGCCGAGCGCAACTCGATCCCCCTGACCATCCTCCGCGCCGATCCTGCCGACATGCACCGCTGGCTGGAGCAGGCGCGCGGTGCGCTGTGCTCGCTGTTGACCCCTAAAACGGTATGACACCGGCTGGCAGGATCGTCTCGACATGCTCGTAGAGGTCGTCGAGGATCCGCGCGGTGGCCCCCCAGATGAGGTGCTCGGCGAGGATGTAGGTGTCGGTCTGGAAGGAGATCCCACGGCGTTCCATCTGCGTGCGTGTCTTGCTCTCGCGCAGGGCGCGCAGCGGCAGCTCCAGCACCGCGTCCACCTCGCGGGGCGAGGGACGCCAATTCTGCCTGGTCGGGATCAACCCCACGAAGGGGTGGATCAGGTAGCCGGTCACGAACGTGGACACGGGGGGGAGCTCGCCCAGCACCCTCACCTCCGTGCGCGCCAAGCCGATCTCCTCCTCGGCCTCCCGCAGCGCCGTCTCGCGCAGGTCGCGATCCTCGGGGTCGCGCCGCCCGCCGGGGAAGGAGATCTCGCCCGCGTGGCGGCGCAGATCGGCACGGCGGCGGGTAAGCACCGCGTGAGGCTCCCCGTCCGCGTCGAGGAACAGCGGCACCAGTACCGCCGCCGAAACCTGATCCGCGACGCCGGCCAGGGGGCTCAGGCGGTCGGTCGCGGTGGTCTGGAGGACCGGCGTGCGGGTGGCGTGCCGGCGCTCATCAAACGCGCGGTCCGGACGCCGTCTGGAGGGGCGCGATCCGCTCGAGGCGTTCCTCGAACATCACCTCCCCGTCGAGCGTGCGGTGCACGGGGCACTTCGCCGCGATCACCCGCAGTCGCTCCACCTGCTCGGAGGGGAGATCCTCGGGCAGACGCACCACCAGCTCAAACTGCGTGGGGCGGCCCCGGTCGGCGGGCGTGTACTGCACCGCCACCTCCACCTCCCCAATCTCCCAGCCCTTGCGGGCCGCGTACATCTCCAGCGTGATCGCCGTGCATGAAGCAAGGCTCGCCGCCAGCAGCTCCTGAGGGTCGGGACCGGTGTCGCCGCCCCCCGCCTCGAGGCCCTCGTCGATCGTGAGCTCGTGCTCGCGCACCCGCACGCTGTGCCTGAACATCCCATCGTTGCGCTTCGCTGTTGCCCTCATGGCTCTACGCCTTTCCGATCCGTTCGTCAACCTACCCGCCTCTCCACTACAGATGGTAGTTATGTAAGGGGCTTTTCCAAGGGTGTCGAAAAGCAATCAAAGGGGATTGAACAGCAACCCGGTCAACAGCTTGGGAAAGAAGAAGGTGGACTTCGGCGGCATGTTCTCGCCCGCGGCGGCAACGTCTCTGACCTGCGCCACCGGGGTGGGTCGCAGCAGAAAGGCGACGTCGTACTCGCCGCCCCGCACCAGCTCCACCGCCTCGCCGGCGCCGCGGGCGTAACGGAAGTCGTGCAGGTGGGAGATGTCCTCGTCGGAGAGCCCCAGCGCGCCCTTCAACAGCAGCGCCTCCAGCACACCCGTGTCCAGGCGCCGGTAGGCAGCGGAGAAACCGGGCAGCGCGGCGTCGGCGATCGCCTGGTCCTTCAGCGTCAGGCGCAACGGTCGCTGAGATTGAGCGTCGATGTAGCCGAGCTGCAGCGGGCCCTCACCCGGCGCCGGCGCGAGCTGCTGAAGCGGCACCTCGGTGAGCTCGAAGTTGTGCTCGAGCGCCCGCGCCAGCGCCTCGCGGCGCGCCGCGTCGAGGCCCTTGACGAGGCGGTGGGTGGGAAACACGGTGAGCCCGGGATCCTCCAGCGCCACCAGACACATCAACACGTAGCGGTGCTCGCCCTCCCCGCCGATCTCCTCCGCGTAGGCGCGCGCGGTCTCATAGCGATGGTGCCCGTCGGCGATCAGCAGCTCCGAGCCGCGCGCGGCGGCCTGCACGGCGGCGATCGCTGCTTCGTCGTCGACCCGCCACAGGCGGTGGACGGTGCCCTCCGCGTCGGTGGTCTCACCCCACGGGCTGTGGGCGGTGATGGGCTCCAGCGCCCGCCACGCCGCGCCGGCGGGGTCGGAGTAGAGCGAGAAGATCGGCGACATGTTGGCCCGTGTTGCGCGCGTCAAGCGCAGCCGGTCCTCCTTCGGGCCCGGGTGCGTTCGCTCGTGCGGGCGCACCCGCCCCGGCCCGTACTCCTCAATGCGCACCTTGCAGAAGAAGCCGCGCCGCGTCTGCGTCACCCCGTCGGGGCCGGTGTATTCCTGGGTGTGCGCCCAGATCGCGGGCCGCGAGTCGCGCATTACCGCGCTCTGCAGCTGCCAGCTCTCAAACAGCTCGCCGGCTGCCCGGTAGGGATCGGCGCGCTCGCTCTCGATGTTCTCCTGACCGTCGGCGCCGCCCTTGCCGGCGGTGGGTGCCCGGGGGAGATCCACCGCCACCACGTTGAATGGGGAGCGTGCGATCAGCGCGGCCCGCTGCGCGGCGTCGATCACGTCGTAGGGAGGGGCCACCACGTCGCCGAGGGCCCCCACCACGGAGAGGTCGTAGTGCAGCGCACGCAGGGGTTGGACGTCAGCCATCGCGGGCCGGAGCCTACCGAAGCCGGGAGACACTCGCCTTCGACCGATTAGGGGGACACTCGCTGCGCTCGCATCCCCGTTTCGGCCAGCGGGCGGGGGCTGTTGGGTGTATTGGGGGGATGGGGTGGGGAGCCTTCGCGGGGTGGGCATTCATCTGCAAGGACACGGAGGTGAGCGGCAGTAGACTGGGGTGTCGCGTCGGGGCGTGGCGCAGCCTGGTAGCGCGCGGCCTTTGGGTGGCCGAGGTCCCCAGTTCGAATCTGGGCGCCCCGATTAAGTCTTTCTGCGGCCGTCCCAGAAACCCAGAAACCCCCGATTTTGCGGGGGTTTTTTTGATGGAGGTTTGCTGGGGAAGGGTCCCCAGTTCAACTCGGCGGGCAGGTGGTAAAAGGCCGCATTTTGCGTGCGTTTGGGGGCCTGTAGGTGCTGTTGGCGTGCGTTGGGTGGTGCGTGCGTATTGCAGTTCGATTGCAGCCGGGGCGCGATTCTTTTGCGGAGTCGGCGGCATTTTCGCGCCGATAATGGGTGGCTTATCGGCGTTCACCTACCGAAAGACCATGGGTTTTCGGCGTTCGTGCTAGGATATGGGCGTGAACGAGGGTCAGTTGACGCGCGCTTTGGCGGCGGGGAATGCGTGGTGGCGCGATCCTGGGTGGGAGCGCAAGGACCGCGATCTGCGTGCGTTGGCGGCGAGCACGCTGGAGTACGATCCTTCGCCGCTGTCCGATGTCGTGCCCGACGGCGTGTATGTGCTGCGCGGCCCGCGTCGGGTCGGCAAGAGCTTGGAGATCAAGCGGGCGATCTCACGACTCATCCACAGCGGAGTGGAGCCTCGCAGCATCATCCATTTCGCCTGTGACGAGCTTGGACGCGGGGATCTGCAGCGCTTGGTGAGCGCGGGGCGTGAGGTGCTCACGCGGGGGCTGGAGGGGGAGCGCTACTGGTTTTTGGATGAGATCACGAGTGTGCCGGCATGGCCGGAGGCGATCAAGTGGCTGCGCGACAACACCGCGTTCGGGGACGACTGCGTGGTGTTGACCGGATCCTCGGCGCGTGACCTCACCGACGCGCAGAAGCAGCTTGCCGGACGGCTCGGGGGCGCGGGTCACTCGGATCGTCTGCTGCTGCCGATGGGCTTTCGCCGGTTCGCGCAGGCGATGGGGCTGGGCGAGTTGCCGCAGCCGGAGCCGGTGATGGCGCGCGAGTTCATGTCGGGCGAGGTGGATGCCGCGTTCACCCAGCTGGTTCCCTGGCTGGACGTGTTGCTGTCCACCTGGGAGCTGTATCTGCGAGTCGGTGGCTTCCCTCGCGCTGTCGGCGACCAGCTGGCTTGCGGCGATGTCCGGGAGGACTTCCTGCGCGCATTGTGGGACGTGACGGCCGGCGAGGCGCTGCGCGGCGCCGGCACCAGCCCGGCACAGGTGCAGGCGATGCTCGTGCGCCTAACCCGCAGTCTGGGCAGCCCGCTGGCGATCGAGTCGCTGCGCGGGGATATCGGCGTGGAGAGCCACCACACCGCCAAAGCGCGGCTTCAGGATCTCGTCTTCGCCTATCTGGCGTGGCCTTGCCACCGGCGCGAGGGCGCCACGCCGAAGCTCGCGGCGCAGTCCAAGTACTACTTCATCGACCCGCTGCTGGCGCGCCTGGCGTCGTTGCGCAGCCAGGGCGCGCTCGCTGAGGCCGACGCCTCGGTTCTCAGCGAGCAGCAGCTGGGCATCGAGCTGCTGCGCAACATCGAGCGCGAGCAGCCCGGCTCCTACGCGCACTTCAGCGACGTGATGTACCAGAAGACCACGGGTAAGGAGGTGGACTTCTGCGGCCCGCGCATCGGCGGGCTGGGCTTCGAGGGAAAGTACATCGACGCGGGCTGGAAGCGCGAGGCGCTCACCGTCCGCGCGGCCCTCGGTCAGGGAGTGCTCGCCACGCGCGGCCTGCTCGACACCAGCGGCGACGTATGGGCAGTCCCCGCGCCCTTCATCGCCTGGATGCTCAACGACTGAGCGCTCGGCGCTCCAGGCGGGTAGATCACGGATAAGGCATGTCGAATCGCTTATGTGTGCGTGTTTGCGTGCGCATGAACGTGAATCGTGACCCGTGTGCGTTGGAGTATTTCGAGCGGCAGGCCACGTCAAACGGCGACAATGCGAGCGTGACCGAGCCGCGAGGAGGCGAGCAGACGACCACCGCGATTCGCGCCGTCGTGCGCGGTGATGTTCAGGGTGTGGGGTTCCGCGACGCAACGGTGAGACGGGCGCGCGAGCTCGATGTGATGGGCTGGGTGCGCAACGGCGAGGAATGCACCGTGCAGATCCACGCCGAGGGGCCGGCGCCCGCGGTCGAGCAACTGGTGGCCTTTCTGCACGAAGGCCCTCCGCTTGCGCAAGTCGCCGAGGTGGCCTCCGAGCGGGTCGCGGTGGAGGGCCACGAGCAGTTCGCTGTACGCGGTGTCGCCGCCGGAGTGTTTGTCGTGCAGGAGCATCTGGCGCGAGCCCACCACTTCGACCTGCGCCTGGAGGTGGGCGGGGCGATGCGCTCGTGGGCGGTCCCGAAGGGGCCCTCGCTGGACCCGGCCGTGAAGCGCCTCGCCGTGCAGGTGCCCGACCACGCGATGGCGCACAACGCCTTCGAGGGCGTTCTCGAAGGGGGCAGGGTGATCGTGTGGGATCGCGGCGTCTACGAGCAGGGAGGGCGGGTCGGCTGGCCACTGGCGCTCGAGCGCGGCCACGCCGTGTTCGTGCTGCACGGCGAGAAGCTGCGCGGCGGCTTCGCGCTGCAGCGCACCGCGGCGGGGCCGAAAGCGCAGTGGCTGCTGATCAAGCGCCGCGACGATCACGCGCACCCCGGGTCGGACGTGGTCGCCGAACACGCCCGCTCGGTGCTCAGCGGGCGCACGCTCGATGAGCTTGGAGAATAGGCCGCCCGTCGCGCGATGCGGTGAGGCACCATCGGGCCGCCGTCCCGCTCATCGCTCGGCGTCGCTCACAGGCACGGTACGCCGCCGCTGCCCGCGGCCGTGCTGGCGCTGGCGGTGGAGCGCGGCGTCGACGATCGCGCACACCTCCGACGGCCGTCGCACCACGCGCAGCACATCGAGATCCTCGGCGTTGATGCGGTGGTCGGCGAGTACGCGGGCGCGCAGCCACTCCAGCAGACCATCCCACTCGCCGTCGCCTGATCGAGAAAGATGGGCCCGGCTCACCGGCCGATCGGAGATCGGCGGGATATCCGATTGGCCAGCGCCGGCTGCGCCACCCTCCAAAAGGATCACGGGGAAGTGGCGAATGGTGGCGGTCTGGATCAGCGTGAGCGCCTCAAACAGCTCGTCGAGCGTTCCATATCCGCCCGGGGCGATCACGAAGGCGCAGGCGTAGCGGACGAACATCACCTTGCGGGCGAAGAAGTGGCGGAAGCGCAGGCCGATGTCCACGTAGGGGTTGAGTGCCTGCTCGCGGGGCAACTCGATGTTGCAGCCGACTGACAGCGCGCCGGCGTCGCGCGCGCCGCGGTTGGCGGCCTCCATCAGACCGCCTCCGCCGCCGGTGATGACGGCGTAGCCGGAGCGGCCCAAACACTCGCCCACCTCGCGTACCAGCGCGTAGTGCGGATGATCGCGGGGAGTGCGCGCCGATCCGAACACGGTCACGGCGCGGCCGATCCGCGCCAGCGCGTCAAACCCGCCCGCCAACTCGGCGGCGATGTCGTGCACCCGCAGGGCGTCGGCGGCGCGCACGTCGGGCGGCTCGTCACCCAGCCACAGCAGCAGCTCCTCATCGAAGGTGGGTCTGTGCTCGCCGGGGCTCTCGGCGCCAGCGTTGGCGGATGGCTCGGCGTCGGCGGGGCTCTCGGCGCCGGCGCCGGCGCTGGCGGATGGCTCGGCGTCGGCGGGGCGCTCGGCGCCGGCGCTGGCGGATGGCTCGGCGTCGGCGGGGCGCTCGGCGTCGGGTGGCACCGCCAAAGCCTGCCAGACAAAGATTTGCCGCGCCGGGAAGGATCGGCGCCCGCCGGCGTCCCAGATCTGAGAGGTGCCGTACGGCAGAGGCGGCCGGGGCGGTGTCGTCGTCTGGGAAGCGACCGAAAGGCTGGGTGAGATTGTGAGGATTGGCAGGCGCTACATGCCGCTGGCGGCGGCGTTGGGGGTGGCCGTGGCGGTGCTGCCCACGGTCGCCAGCTCAGAAACGACGCCGGCGATCAACGCGGTCAACGAACCGGGTGGCCTGTACAGCGAAGAACACCATCGCTGGTCGCCTCCGCAGACGACGATCGCGGCCGGCGGCGCGGTGACGCTCAGCAACTCCGGCGAAATACCGCACGGCGTGCGGTGGGTCAGCGATCCCGTGAAGCCGGTGTGCGAAGAAGGCGCGGGCAAGGTGCCGGTCGGCACCGAACCCAGCGCGTCGGGCACCAAATGGAGCGGCAACTGCACGTTCTCCCAGCCCGGCACCTACACCTTCTACTGCACCGTGCACGGCCCCGAAATGACCGGCACGATCACCGTGCTACCGAACGGAACGACCACCACCACGACCTCAACCGGCACGCCGACCACCACCGCCACGACCCCCACCGCCCCGGTCGAAAAACCCTCGGAACCGCCGCTCATCGGCGGACCGTCGCTGCGCTCCAGCCAGCACGGCGGCTCGGTGAAGGGCTCGCTGGTGGTCGCCAAGACCGGCGCGGGCGATCGCCTGGAGATCGAACTGCTCGCCACGCGGGCGGCCCTGGCGAAGGCCCACCACGCGCGCGTCACGGTCGGACGGCTGGTGCGCGAATCGGTGTCGGCGGGCAGGCTGGCGTTCGCGGTGAAGCTCAATGCGAAGGGGCGCAAAGCGCTCGCGCGTCACGGGCGGCTGGCGCTGAGCGTGCGCATCACGCTCACGCCGGCCTACGGCGAACCGCTCACCGTCACACGCACGGTGGTGGAGCACCGATGAGCAATCAAGATCCGCGGGGAAAGAGGGGGAGGAGGGGGGCGGGATGTTAAGGAGAGCAGCGAAGCGTGTGATGAGGTCCCGGTGGCGCTACCTGCTGGCGTTGGCCGTGCTGGGCGCGACCGTGGCGGTGCCCACCGCGCTCGCGAGCGTAGAAATCGATCCATCGATCAACGCCGTTAACGAACCTGCTGGCCTGTACAGCGAAGAACACCACCATTGGTCTCCCGCGCAGCGGACCGTGGCGGTCGGCGGGGAAGTGACGCTCAGCAACTCCACCGAAATACCGCACGGCATACATTGGATCAGCACGCCCGCCACGCCGGTGTGCGAAGAAGGCGCGGGCAAGGTGCCCGTGGGCACGACCGCCGCCTCCTCGGGCACCAAATGGAGCGGCAAGTGCACGTTCTTGCAGGCCGGCACCTACACGTTCTACTGCACGGTTCACGGCCCGGAAATGACCGGCACGATCACCGTCGAGATACCCGAAGCGCCGATCGCGACGACTGAAGCCGCCAGCGAAGTCGGCCAGGCCGAAGCGACGCTCCACGGGACCGTCGACCCGGAAGGAAAAGCGACGGAATACTTCTTTGAATGGGGCACCACCTCCGGCTATGGGAACACCACCAGCAAGCTCCCGCTGGGCAGCGTCGACCATACCGCCCACGCGGTGTCGGCCAAAGTGACGGGATTGACGCCCGGCGCCCCCTATCACTTCCGCCTGGTGGCCAAGAACGAAGCGGCCACCACGCCGGGCGCTGGCAGGAGCTTCTCTACGGTTGGCGCATCCCCGCCCCCTCATGAAGAACAGCCGCCCCCTCGTGAAGAACAGCCACCGCCCCACGAAGAACCGTCTCCCCATGAACAGCTGCCGCCATCCACGACACCCGCGCCGACCACCACGCAGTCTCCGGGCACCACGCCCACGCCGAGCGAGACGCCGGCCGAAGCCGCGAGCGCGCCGCTGATCGCGCTCGGCACCTCTGCGCGCTCCACCCAGCACGGCGGCTCGGTGGCGGGCGCGCTGGATGTCTCCGCGGCGGGGGCCGGGGGTCGTTTGGAGATCGACCTGCTGGCCAAAGGGTCGTCGCTGAGGAAAGGCGGGCGATCCGCGGCGGTGCGCGTGGGACGCCTGCTGCGCGGATCGGTGTCCGCTGGGACGGTGCCGTTCGCGGTGAAGCTCGACGCCGCCGCGCGGCGCGCGCTCAAACGCCTGCGGCGCCTCGCGTTGACCGTGAGGGTCACGCTCACCCCGGCCCACGGTCGGGCAACGACGATCACATACGGTGTCCAGCTGCGCGGATAGCATGAGGCGCTGTGCCTTCTAGAGTTGCTCGCCTGCTCGCGCCCGTGGCTGTCCTGCTGGCGGCTGCCGTGGCGGCGGCTGGTTGCGGGAGCTCCGGCCCCGCCAAACCGGCGAATGCCGCCGCGAACGCCGGCTATGACGCTCCGGCGCTGCTCTCGCCATCTCGTCAGGCGCCCAACTTCACGCTGCGCGACTCAACCGGCAGGCTGGTGCACCTCTCGCAGTTTCGCGGCAGGGCGGTGTTGCTGACCTTCATCTACGACCACTGCCCCGACGTGTGCCCGCTGATCGTCGCCAACCTGCACACCGCGCTGCTCGAACTGGGGTCGCGGGCCGGCAAAGTGCAGATCGTGGCGGTCTCGGTGGACCCCCGAGGCGACACTCCCACGACCGTCAAGGCGTTTCTCGCCGCGCACGGGATGACCGGGCGGATGGAGTATCTGATTGGCTCCCTCAAGCAGCTGGCCCCGGTGTGGCACAAATACGGCATCGCCGCCGAAGGCAGTCCCGACAGCCGCGAGGTGTCGCACACCGCGCTCGTGTATGGCGTCACCGGCAGCGGCAAGATGCTGGCGCTGTACCCCTCCAACTTCAAGCCGAAATGGATCGTCCACGACGTGCCGCTGCTCGCGGCCGGCTGATCCCGGGGCGGGCCCGTTCGGTAGCCACTTCGGCGTCGCCAAGCCCGCCGGGAGGGGCGTCCGGCGTACATTGAGCTGAGATGCGTTCGCTGCCCGCCGCCCACGTCAAGCGCCTGACGCTGGCGGCGTGCATCATCGGCTCGGGGATCGCGGTGCTGGATGGCACCGTGGTCAACGTGGCGCTGCCCACGATCCAGCGCGATCTCGGGGGCGGTCTGGCGGGCCAGCAGTGGGTCTCCAACGCTTATCTGCTGACGCTCTCCTCGCTGATTTTGATCGGCGGCTCGTTGGGGGATCTGTATGGCGAGCGGCGGATCTTTGCGCTTGGCGTGGGCGGTTTCGGGCTGGCGTCGCTGCTGTGCGCGCTGGCGCCCACGATCGGCTTTCTGATTGCCTTCCGCGCGCTCGAGGGGGTGGCTGGGGCGCTATTGATCCCTAGCTCGCTGGCGGTGATCGTCGCCACCTTCCCGGAATCAGAGCGCGGCGGGGCGATCGGCACCTGGACCGCGTTCGGCGCGGTCGCGGCGGCGATCGGCCCGCTCGGCGGGGGCCTGTTGCTGGCGGCAGGCTCGTGGCGCTGGATCTTCCTGATCAACCTCCCGTTCGTGGCGCTCTGTTTGGGGCTGATCCTCACCGCGATCCCGCGGGCGGCGCCGCGTGAGCGGGGCCAGACGATCGACGTCACGGGGGCGCTGCTGTGCGCGCTGGGCCTCGGCGGGCCGGTGTTTGCGCTGATCGAGCAGCCGCGCCTGGGCTGGTCGAGCCCCGCGGTCGCGATCCCGTTGATCGCCGGCGCGCTGCTGTTTGGGGCGTTTCTGGTGTACGAGTCGCGCGCCCGCCACCCGATGCTCCCGCTCAACCTCTTCACGCGGCGCAACTTCGCCATCGGCAACATTGAGACGTTCGCGATGTACGCGGGGCTGTCGGTGCTGTTCTTCTTCCTGGTGCTGTTCCTGCAGCAGGTCGCCGGCTATTCGCCGCTGCGCAGCGGCCTCGCCACGCTGCCCGTGACGATCGTGATGCTGGCGCTGTCCCGCCGTTTTGGCGCGCTCGCCGACCGCCACGGACCAAGGCTGTTCATGGGTGGGGGACCGCTGATCGCGGGCGCCGGCCTGCTGCTGTTGTTGCGCGTGGGCATCCAAGTGGACTACCTCACCGAAGTGTTCCCCGCGCTGCTGCTGTTCTCGCTGGGCTTGTCGATCACCGTGGCGCCTCTCACCGCGGCGGTGCTGGCGGGTGTGGAGGAGCGCCAGGCGGGGATCGCCTCCGGGGTCAACAATGCGGTGGCCCGCGTGGCGGGGCTGATCGGGATCGCGGCGCTTGGTGCGATCGTGGCCGTGCAGTTCTCCGCCTCACTCGATCGGCAGCTGGCGGGCGTCAGGCTGTCCGCGTCCGCCGAAGCAGCGGTGGCGCAGGCCAAGCGCCTCACGCTCGGGCGCCCCTCGGTGGCGGGTCTGCCGCCACGCCAGGCCCACGCGGTTACTGAAGCCGCCGACGCCGCTTCGCTGGAGAGCTTCCACGTGGGCGTCGGGATCGCGGGCGGGCTGGTGCTGCTGGGAGGCGCGATCGGCGCCCTCGGCATCCAGAATCCGCGGCGCGCGGTGTACGCGCATGAGTGTGGCGGCGGCCAGCTGGTTGGCGCTCCCGCCGATGCTGCCGGCATCCACGAGGGGCCGCTCCTCGCGGGGGAGGGCGCGGCGCTCTGAAGGATTGGCGCGCGCGGGCGTCCATGCGGGGAACAGCCGGCCGGTGGTGGCGGCGCGGTCAAGGGGAGCGCCGTCACCGTCGATACGAACGGATGGCGTCGATTTGCGCGATCGTCTCTGTAGTGGTCGCCCTGGCCGCTGGTGTGCTGGCCGGCCCGGCCTCGGCGAAGAAGCTGACGGCCGCCAACTGGGACAGCTCCGAACAGCGCCTGGTGGTGCATGAAGCGCTGATGAGCGAACAGGGAGCCGGCGGCTTCGCCGGGGCCAGCCCGTTGAGCGCGGCGGCTGAGAGCTCGGCGCTGGCGGCGCTGGCCACGCGCGAGGGCGTCGCCCCGATCGCCTTTGACACCGGCCAGAGGCTAACCGTCGTGCGCTTCGACGCACTGCTGGTGGATCAGCTGGGGCTGGGCGAAGCCGCCGAACACGTTCAGCAGGCGGCGGTGGCGGCCGGTCTCGCCACGCCCAGCTACTTCGGCAGCGAGGTGGTGGCACGCTATCTGGGCGTGCGCTACGACCACCCCGCTGGCGAAGACCGGCTGGAGCTGTACCCGTGGAACCCGATCACGCGCGCCGAAGCCGCCCACTCGTTCGCGGTGGTGCTGGGCCTGGTGGGAGAAGCGGCCAGCCAGGCGCCGAAGAACGAAGGTGAAGAGACCGCTGAAGGCGAAGGAACCACAACTGCCCCTTCGAGCATAACTGCCCCGTCGAGCACAGCTCCCCCGCCGGCCAGTTGGGCGATTACCGCCGCGCGCGAAGCGCTGATGAGCTTCGCGCTGCCCCACTACACTGCCGCGCAACGCGAGGTGCTGGACATCGCGGTGTCGAAGATTGGGATGCCATACGTGTGGGGTGGCACCACCGACAACACCGCCGACGGCCTGGAACACGGCGGCTATGACTGCTCGGGCTTCGCGTGGCGCGTCTACAAGGTCTCGGGCCTGCCGTGGGGCAGACAGATCCGCGGGCGCACCGCCGCCCAACAGGCCGGCGAAATACCCAAGCGCCAGCGCATCCATTTGCGGGATGTCGCCCCCGGCGACCTGCTGTTTTTCGGCTCGGCCCACTTCAACTCCACCGCCACCGAGTCCAACGTGATCCACGAGGCGATCGCGTTGAGCAGCGAATGGGCGATCCACTCCTCCGCGCAGGGCGTCTACGTGCTGCCGCTCACCTCCGGGTGGCTGGCGGAAAGCTTCACCTGGGCGCGTCGCGTGCTGTAGGCGGGGAGGTGGGGGCGTCCGCGCGCCGGCTGGCTGGCGGCCGACGCATTTTGGGGCGGGGCATCCCTGCCCCGCGATCGGGCCCCATTTCCCGGGCCGGCGTGCACACCGACTTGAGCGCCCCGCGCGGCGCTGTCATGCTGCGCGCATGAGCCTCTCGCCGGCGCCGCGTCCCGATCTCGCCACCCCGCGCCGCGTCTCCGAGCAGGACGTGCCGGCACTGGCGCAGATGCTGGCACGGGCGTTCCTCGACGACCCGGTGGCGATGTGGTCGTGCCGCCCCGACCGCTTGCGCCCCAAGGTGCTGGAACGCTTCAACGCGGCCCGCATACGCCACCTGCTGGCCGACCGCGAGGTATGGACGACACCGGAGCTCACCAGCGCCGCGCTGTGGGCGCCGCCGAAGCGCTGGCGCACCACGCCGCGCCAGGATCTGGCGCTCGCCAGGATCATGCTCCACCCACGGCTGATCGTCCGTGCCCCCCTGATCGCCGGCGGGCTGATGGGACTCGAGCGCAAGCACCCGCACGTCCCGCCGCACTGGTATCTGGCGGTACTCGGCACCGATCCCTCCGCGCAGGGGCAGGGTCTCGGCTCGGCGGTGCTGGGCCCCGTGCTCGAGCAGTGCGACGCCGACGGCGTCGGCGCCTACCTGGAGTCCTCCAAGGAGCGCAACATCGACTTTTACGCGCGCCACGGCTTCCGGGTCACCGCCGAGTTGCGCCTGCCGCGGGGGCCGCGGATGTGGGCGATGTGGCGGGAGCCCCGCGTTTAGCCGCGGGTGCCCGCGGGCGGAGGGGCGTGGGGGAGGGGTCCTTCAACGCGGCACCGGGACCGACCGATTCCGTAGAGTCTGGGACATGCGCGTCACCGCCAAGGCCGACTACGCCGTGCGGGCGACCGTTGAGCTGGCGGGCAGCAGCGCCGAAGCTCCCCGCAAGGTCGACGAGATCGCTCAGGCGCAGGGGATCCCCCTGTCATTCCTGGAGAACATCCTCACGCAGCTGCGCTCCGCCGGGATCGTGCGCAGCCAGCGCGGCCCGGAGGGGGGCTACTGGCTGGCCCACCCGGCCCCTGAGGTCACGCTGGCCGACGTGATCCGCGCCGTCGAAGGCCCGCTGGTGGGGGTGCGCGGCCAGCGCCCCGAGGAGGTTGCCTACAGCGGTTCGGCGGAGTCCCTCCAGCAGGTGTGGGTGGCGCTGCGCGCCAACCTGCGCAAGGTGCTGGAGCGCGTCACAGTCGCCGACGTGGCCGCCGGGAAGCTGCCCAAAGAGGTGATCGCACTCACGCGCCAAGAGGACGCCTGGCAGACACGCTAGGACGCCGCTGGCCGAAGCCGGGAGGCACTCGCCGGCGGCTCGCATCCCCGTTTCGGCCAGCACACTTCGCGGGGTGGGTGGGCCTCGATTGGCTTGCCTCGCTTGCTCAGCGACGCCGTAGACCGTGATGTCGGCCAAAACGGCCCAAAAACGCCGTCCTTCCGGTAGACTCCCTCTCTCTGCGTGGGGGGTTGCTGCTCCACGTGTGCTGTGAGCGGCGCCGGGATCGCTGCTCGCTGACCCATCCATTTTCAAGAAAAAAAGGAGCCCCTTCGATGTCAGCCACCTCCGTCGCCGACACCACCGAGGCAGCCGAGGCGGCTGTCGAGGCGATCGCCAGCGCGGCCAACAAGGAGGCCACCTTCTCGCTGGCGCTCTCCCAGGACCAGAAGGATCTGCGCGACTGGGTGCACGGGTTCGCCGCTGACGTCATCCGCCCCGCCGCCCACGAGTGGGATGAGAAGGAGCAGACGCCCTGGCCGATCATTCAGGAGGCCGCCAAGATCGGCCTCTACGGCTTTGAAGGGCTGGCCCAGTTCTTCGCCGATCCGACCGGCCTGACGCTGCCGATCGTCAACGAAGAGTTGTTCTGGGGCGACGCCGGCATCGGCATGTCGATCATGGGCACCGCGCTCGCGGTCGCCGCGATCTTCGGCCAGGGCTCCGGCGAGCAGATAGGAGAGTGGATCCCCCGCTGTTTCGGCACCGAGGACGACATCAAGGTCGCCGCGTTCTGCGCCTCCGAGCCCAACGCCGGCTCCGACGTCTCCGGTGTGCGCACCCGCGCGAAGTTCGACGAGGCCGCCGGCGAGTGGATCATCAACGGCCAGAAGGCGTGGGCCACCAACGGCGGCATTTCCGACGTGCACGTGATCATCGCCACCGTCGATCCCGAGCTGGGCTCCAAAGGCCACGCCGCGTTTGTGGTGCCGATGAGCGAAGCGAAGGGCATCTCGCAGGGCACCAAGGTCTCCAAGCACGGCCTACGCGCCTCGCACACCGCCGACGTGTTCCTCGATGACTGCCGCGTCCCCGCCGGGTATGTGCTGGGCGGCAAGGAGAAGCTGGACGAGCGTATCGCCCGCGTGCGCGAGGGCAAGAAAAACAAGTCCCAGGCGGCGATGCAGACCTTCGAGGCTTCGCGCCCCACGGTCGGCTCGCAGGCACTCGGCATCGCCCGCGCCGCCTACGAGTACGCGTTGGAGTACGCCAAGGAGCGCGAGCAGTTTGGCAAGAAGATCATCGAGAACCAGTCGATCGCCTTCACGCTGGCGCGCATGAAGATGGAGATCGACGCTGCCCGCCTGCTGGTGTGGCGCGCCTCGTGGATGGGCCGCAATATGGTCCCCTTCGAGAACGCTGAGGGCTCGATGTCAAAGCTCAAGGCGGGCGAGGTCGCCGTATGGGTGACAGAGCGCGCGATCCAGATCCTCGGCGGCAACGGCTACACGCGCGAGTTCCCTGTGGAGCGCTGGCACCGCGACGCCAAGATCTACGACATCTTCGAGGGCACCGCCGAGATCCAGCAGCTGGTGATCTCGCGCGCGATCTCGGGGATGCACATTCGGTAGGCGGGACTGGCTTTTGGAGCTTGGGGGGGGGCCTGGTGTAGCAGCCTCGCTACACTACTGGCTATGGCGACCACAATCCCCCAGCGCGAGCTACGCAACCAGGCCGGCGCGGTGCTCCGCCGCGCCGAGCAGGGCGAGCGCTTTACGATCACTGTGGACGGCCGCCCGGTCGCCGAGCTGGGCCCGCTGCCCGGCAGCCGCCCACCAGCACCACCCGAGGCCCTCGCCGAGCTGCTCACCGAGACCCCCGTCGATCCCGGATGGGCACGGGAGCTGCGCGCTATGCGCGACACCGAAGCAGCCGCGTGAGCGCACAGCTCGTAGACACGAGCATCCTTGCCGGCGGCACCCCGCCCCAAGAGCCCGGAACATGGGCCGTGAGCGTCATCACGATCGGCGAGCTGGAGGTCGGCGTACTCCTCGCCCCAGACAACCTGCGAGCACAGCGACTCGCCCGTCTCACGGGAATCCTCGAACAAGCGCCGGTCCTGACGGTGGATCGCCGCGTCGCCGCGCACTACGCACAGCTGCGAGCTGCGTCGGGCCGCCAACCAGCGAACGACCTATGGATCGCAGCCACCGCACTCGCGCACGAGCTGACGCTCCTCACTGCAGACACCCGCCAAGCAGCCCTCCCCGGCCTCCAAGCGACGCTCGTCACCGTGTAGCCACGGGGCCACGATGGCGAGCGCTTGGGCGCGCCATGAGTTCGCGTCCTTGCGAGCGCTTACCAGGCCTGCGAGGCCCCGCAGTGCGGGCACTCCACGGTGGTGCTGACCGGGGCCGCGAACACGTAGCCACACTCGCAGGCGTAGCAGGCCAGGTCGGTCGGGCCGCCTGACTCGCGCACGCGCTGGGCGGCGACGTCGGGCGGAGGTGGGGCGACGCCGAGTGAAGGCTGGGCGACGCCGTCGAAGCCTGGCGGCGCTGGGATGGGGAGCAGCGAGCGATGTCCACGGCGGGTGCGCAGGGCTCGGCGCCGCTCGCCGATCGGATGTAGGAGGCTCCCTCTCACAGCTCTCTACTGAATAAGACCCATCGCATCTCTGAATGTTTCGCCCCCCGCCGGCGAATCCCTCGCTCAGGCGGAGGAACCGCGCGGGCGTGGTGAGCGGGACTTCGACCCGTCGGCGAATCCCTGGCGGCTGTTTGAGATACTGGGCGCGATGAACCCTGCCCGCAAGCGCACCGTGCGGCTGGTGGTGGCGCTCAGCGCCGCCGTGCTGCTGGCGAGCGCGCTGATCTATACGAGCTTCAACGCCTCAAGCCCCGCGCTCACGCCCACCCAGCTGCTGCGTGAGGCCCAGCCCGGGCGCAGCTACCAGCTCACCGGCACCGTTGTGAATGGCTCGGTGCGCCACCAGGACGGCGTGCTCCACTTCAGCGTCGCCGACCGCGCGGGCGGCACAGAAGCGGTGCCGGTCGCGTACACCGGGATCGTCCCCGACCCCTTCAAGGAAGGCCGCGAGATCATCGTCACCGTGGAGAAAGACGGCGCCGGCTACACCGGCGAACAGAACTCGCTGATCACCAAGTGCCCCTCCAAGTACAGGGTCGCGCCGCCCTCCGAGAAGCAGAACGCCTGAGTGTCACCCTCCGCGCACCCCACCGCGGCCCGGACCCGTAGATCGCGCCGGAGGGCGCCAGCGGACGCGCGACAGGCGGGTGGCGAGGCCTGATGGCGCTGCTCGGACACGTCTGCCTGGTGCTTGCGCTGATCGTGTGCGCCTACGGCATCGTCGTCTCGATCTACGGCGCGCGCAGCGGCCGGGAGGAGTTCACGCTGGCGGGCCGCCGCTCGGTGTATGCGCTGGCCGGCCTGCTGACCGTCGGGATGATCGTGCTGGAGATCGCGTTCGTGGGCGACAACTTCGCCTTCAACGCCGTCGCCGACACCTCTTCGCGCACCACGCCGCTGCTCTACCGCCTGGCCGCGCTGTGGTCGTCTCAGGAAGGCTCGCTGCTGCTGTGGGCGTGGCTGCTGTCGCTGTGGTCCAGCCTCGTGCTGTTCCTCACGCGCCGGCGCCTGCGCGAGGTCGCCTCCTACGCGACCGCCATCCTGCTCGGCTTCGGCGGGTTCTTCATCTCGCTGATGGTGTTCTACGCCAACCCCTTCACCACCACCAGCCCAGTGCCCGCCGAAGGGGTGGGGCTCGATCCGCTGCTGCGCTTCCCCACGATGATGATCCACCCCCCGATGCTCTACTCGGGGTACACGCTCTGCACGGTGCCGTTCGCGTTCGCGATGGGCGCGCTGATAGCAAAGCGCGTGGATGGGGAGTGGATCGCGGTGGTGCGCCGCTTCGCGCTGGCGGCCTGGCTGTTCCTCGGCGTCGGCATCCTGCTCGGCGCCTCCTGGTCTTTCTCGGAGCTCGGCTGGGGGGGCTACTGGGGCTGGGACGCGGTCGAGAACGCCTCGCTGTTGCCGTGGCTGACCGGCACGGCGTTCCTGCACTCGCTGATGATCCAGGAGCGCCGGGGGATGCTGAAGGTGTGGAACGTCTCGCTCGCCCTGGCCACGGGGACGCTCGCGATCATGGGCACCTTCATGGTGCGCAGCGGGATCCTCGACTCGATCCACGCCTTCGGGGGCGCCACGCTCGGGGTGCCCTTCCTGGTGTTGATCGCCGTGCTGATCGCCGGCTCGATCTACATGGTTGTCTCCCGCCGCCAGGTGCTGACCAGCACCCACCACCTGGACTCGCTGCTCTCGCGCGAGGCCATCTTCCTGTTCAACAACCTTGTGCTGGTCGGCCTCGCCTTCGTGATCTTCTGGGGCACCTGGTTTCCCAAGATCTCCGAAGCGCTCACCGGCCAGGCCGCCTCGGTGGGGCCGCCGTGGTTTGACCGCTACACCGTCCCGCTGGCGCTGATCCTCGTGCTGCTCTCCGGCATCGGGCCGGTGATCGCCTGGCGGCGCGCCACCCCGCGAGGGGTGCTGCGCAACCTCGCCGCGCCGCTCGCCGCGGCGCTGATCGCGCTCGCCGCGCTGATCCTCGCCGGCATCACGCAGAAGCCCATGGCGCTCCTGATGTTCTGCTGCGCCGCCTTCGTGCTCGGCAGCGTCGCGCAGGAGCTGTGGCGAGGAACCCGCGTGCGCAAGGGCGCCTCGGGCGAGGCGCCCCCGGTCGCGCTGCTGGCGCTGATCCGGCGCAACCGCCGCCGCTACGGCGGCTACATCGTGCACATCGGGATGGCCGTGCTGTTCGTCGGGGTGGCCGCCTCCTCCTCCTTCCAGCACGTCTCCCAGCTGCGCTCTTTCTCGCCCGGGCAGTCCACGCGCGTGGGCGCCTACACGATCCACTACGTGCGGCCCACCGCGGCCCTCACACCCCAAGACGATCCGACTCACACCGGCTCCACGCTCAACGTCGGCGCCGTGCTGCGGGTCACCAAGGACGGACGTTATGTCACCACGCTGCGCCCCAGCGAGGACTTCTACGAATCCCAGGAAGAATCGCAGGGCTCGGTGGGGCACCTGATCGGGGGGCAGGCGGTCAGCAGCGTTGGCATCGACGCCTCCCTCACGCGCGACATCTGGAGCGCGATCCAGCCCGAAATCGAAACGCCGCGGCTGAAGCGGATCATCGAAGTGGCCAACAAAACGATCCCCTTCTCGCGCCCCGACGAGGGCCTGTTCGCGATCGACTTCCTCGCCCACGAATACCTCAAGCACCCGCCCCCGGCGCAGTTCCGGCTGCTCGTCTCGCCCTTGATTATGTGGATCTGGATCGGCGGTCTGATCGTTTTCTTTGGGGGGCTGCTCGCGCTCTCGCCCTCGCCCGGCGCTCTGCGCCGCCGCGTCGCCAGCGGCCTCCCTCGCGCTGCCCGCCCCGCGTTCGCCGGGGGCCCCGCGCCGCGAGATCTGCTTGCGCTGGAGCTGGCCCGCGAAGTCAAGTACCGCGAGCTGCGCGACCTGGAGCTCGACCTCGCCACCGGCAAGCTTTCGCGTGAGGACTACGAAGCCACCAACGCGGCGCTGCGAGCGGAGGCCCTGGAGATCCTCAACCAGCTCGATCCCGAGCCCACCTCCGAATCCGAGCCGCCGATCGAAGCATCCGAGCACACGCCGGCCTCCGGCCGGCAGCCCGAGCCGCTACCAGGGCTTCTTCAGCAGCAGGATGGTGTTTCCGACGAACAGGATCGCGAAGAAGACAGTCCAGCGGTTGAGGTTGCGCTCCACGAGTGAGCCGCCGCCCAGCGGACCCTGTCCGGTGCCCACCCCGAAGGCGCCGGAGAGCCCGGCGTCCTTCCCGGAGTGCATCAGCACCAGGAAGATCAGCACCACCGCGATAATCACCTGCGCAAACCCGAGGATCGCTTCCATCGGCCCAAGGATACCGATTGCGGCGCCCTACGTCTTAAGGGCAGGGCACCGTCGCGGCGCTGTCGCTGGTGGAGCCGTCTTCGTAGCTGAATTCGGTTGCAAACGGGAAGCCGCCGGTGGGGCAGCGGGAGGGGAGCAGGGCGGAGTTGGGGTTGTGGTGCTGTTTGGCGGCCCTCCCGCCGATCGTCACGGTGAAGGAGACCGTCGAGGCGTTGGGCTCCAGGGGGATCGTGGGAATCGCCGGGACCGTCATCACCAGCTTTTCGCCGTACGGCGGGCTGTCGGGGAGTGCAGTGGCGGTGATCACCACGCGCTCTTCCAGCGGCGAGTAGCCCTGGCCGAGGATCTCGATCGTCGGGTTGATGCCCCGCGGCGGGCCCACAAAGGCCGAGATGGCGGCTTCCTCGCTTTCCACCGAGGAGCCCACGTGAACGTCCGCCAGGGCGCGCCCCGTGCCGATCTGCGATCGCGCTGGGCAGCCGTGTGCGCCGTGTGCCTGCAGCTGCGCCCGCGTGCAGCTGCGGAGCTTCGGCACGTCGAGCGTCAGCCCCGCCGGCATGTGTACAACCGCTCTGCGCACCGGCGAGGGCACGCCCAGCGCGCCGCCACCAAAGTGGACGGTGAACGTGAAGGCCGCCTTCGCGCCGAGCTTGTCGGGCGAGAACGACGGCCGGATCGTCGCCGTCGTCGCTTCCGGTGGCGGCGGCGCCGGGCCGAAGTGGGGGGTGGACCCTGCATCTCCCGCCGCTGGCAGCGCGCCGCCGAGCGCCAGAAGTACGCCGACGGTGAGGATGAGGACGGTGCGGCCGATCCCGATCGGGGCGCTCAGCACGGTGCGGGTCCTACTTGTGCGGGCAGGGGATCGTGCCCGTGATTGCGTTGGTGGTGCCGTCCTCGAAGGTGAGCTGGGTCTTGTAGGGGAAGCCCTTCTTCGGGCACGTCTTGGGGACGATGATCCCCTTCACGTGCACCAGCTTGCGCTTGCCGCCCACCTTCTCGTAATAGGCCGCGTTGGGCGCACCGAGCGTGATGTAGATGCTCTTCGCCGTCGCGTTGGAGGCGCCGGGGAGCGATTCGATCGGTGGCACCTTGAACGTGAAGCCCAGCCCGTACGGCTTGGGCTCCTGTACCACCTGCGCTTTGAGCACCAGCTGTACCGACACCGGCGACACCGCGTTGAGGTAGGCGAGGATCACGAGGTGCCCATCTTCGTTGGGGCCGCGGTAGAAGTTGAGCGTGAACGGCTCTTCGTTGATCTGGCCGCCGATTTCGTATGCTCCCACGCCGCCGCCGAAGCCGGCTTTGGAATCCTTTGGGCAGACGTTTGGTTCCAGCGTGTCTTCGAGCTTGACGGCGTTGCAGATTCCCACGCCCTTGGTGTTCACCGTGAGGCCCGCCGGCCCCATCACCGTCGCTTCGGCGATCGGCGAGGGCAGCGGCGTGCCGATCGAGCCGATCGTCGCCGTGCCATGGACGTTGGTGGGCGCGCCCAGCTTGTCGGGGGAGAAGCTCGCGGTCACTTCCAGCGTCTGCGACGCCCACGCCGCCGTGGCGGCGATCAGGCACGTGCACAGCGCCCCGATCGCGATGACGGCTCTGACTTTGGACATGATCATCAGATTGCGCAGCATTTCATAAGCCTCTCGATCTCTTCAACCCGGGAACCCTCCGAACGGAGCGCGTCTTGCAACGGATCCTGCGTAGATGCGCGTCTGGGACTCTACCTTGACTCCGCCTGGCGGGTCTATACAGTGGCGCGGCCTTGGCTCTCACCATGGGGAATCTGCGCGCGATGCTCCGCCCCTGCCGTAGCCTTGCGTGCGAGGGAGATTACAAATCCTTTACCGCGAGGTGGTTGTCTGCCGATATGAACCCTTGCCAGGGTGGTCGGTCCGGTGATTTGCGGCCCCGCCTTGGCTTTGCGTATGCGAGATGACGACACCCGACGAGCAGCCACCCAGCCGATGATCGACGCCCGCAGGAGCCAGGGATGAGCGCCCCGCGCCGCTGGGCGCGCCGCGCCGCGCTCTCGATGCTGGCCGGCAGCGGCCTCGGCGCCGCCGGCTTCGGCGGGCCCCTTGCGGGTGGTGCGCTAGGCGCCGAAACGCCGACGGGCGCCACCACTGCCGAAGAACAGGCTCCCGCGGTCACCGAAACGACCCCCCAGGCGCCGGCCTCGGGGCAGGAAGCGGGTGGCAGCGGCGCCTCCGAAGGGGCCGCTGGCGGCGCCAGTGAAGCGAATGAAGCCGGCGGGGCAGGCTCCAACACCACGTCCACCGCTGCACCTCCCGCGCTGCCGAGCACCTCCACAGCCCCCTCCGCGGCAGCCCCGGCGGCCGGCGATGGTGGCGAAGCGGAACGCCCCACCGTGGTCGTGCAGCACAGCCAGCAAACCACCCCCGGCCGGCGCCACGGCGCGAGCGTCACCGGCTCTGGCAGTGGCACCGCCGGTGGCGAAAGCAGCAGCGAAGGAGGCGGCCCCGGCCAGGGCGAAGGCGCCGCCAAGGGCGGTCCCACCACCGCCCCCCCCGGCGCTCCCAACGGAGTTGCGCCCGCGCCCCAGGCGGCCGGCGAAGAAACGAGCGTGCTGGCGACCCTGCTCACCGGCTCCACCGTGTCGGCGCAGGCCCTGGATTTCTACCGCATCCCCCTCTTCCTGCTCCCTGTTTACCAGGCCGCCGCCTTCCAGTACGACGTGCCCTGGCAGGTGCTGGCGGGGATCAACGAAATCGAGACCAACTACGGCGCCGACCTGTCCGTCTCCAGCGCCGGCGCGCTGGGGTGGATGCAGTTCATGCCCGGCACCTGGCTGCAGTACGGGGTGGACGCCACCAACGCCGGCTACGCCGACCCGTACAACCCCGTGGACGCGATCTTCGCCGCCGCGCGCTACCTGCACGCGGCCGGCGCCTCCCACCACCTGCGGGCCGCCATCTTCTCCTACAACCACTCCCAGGAATACGTCGAATCGGTGCTGTTGCGCGCGCGTCTGATCGCCAGCTACCCGAGTGGGGTGATCGCCACGCTCACCGGTCTCGTCGATGGGCGTGCCCCCACGCTCGGCGCTCACCTGGCACCAGGGGCGCCCGTCGCGTTGACGGGGGCCGGCGCCGGCAACGAAGGTCCCACGCCGCCTGTGTCGGGTGTGGCGGCGGCGGGCGGTGCATCCAACGCCACCGCCGGCGCGGTGCCCGCCGGTCTGCCTCCGACGCCGGCCGTTGCCGGCTCGACACCGGCCGCGGCGGGCTCAAAACCAGCCGCGGCGGGCTCGACACCGGCCGCGGCGGGCTCGACACCGGCCGTTGCCGGCTCGAAACCGGCGCCGTCGCCGCGAGTGGCCGCGGCCCGCGCACAAGCCGCCGCCAACGCTCCCGCCAAGCCCTCCCAGCTGGTCGAGCTGCTCGGTGAGCCCGGCGCGCCGGTGGTGGCCGCGGAGGATGGCCGTGTCGAGCATCTTGGGCACTCGCCCGCGCTCGGGCATTACCTGGTGCTGCGCGACATCTACGGGGACGTCTTCACCTACGCCGGTCTCGGCAGCCTCGCCCCGCGCTACCGTCCCGCGGTCCCGTCGATGAAACGCCGGATCGCGCCGTCGCAGGAACCCAAGCCCACCAGCGCGGCCACCGCCGGGCACCAGTCGCCGCTGACCTTGAAGGTAAAGGCGCATGCCATCCAGGCGCTCTCACAGACGGGCGGGCGGGAGGGCATCCCAATCGAATCCGAAGGCGAAACGGCGCCCGCGGGGATGGGAAGGGTGCGGCTGTTCGCGCACCCCGAGAACCCGGTCGCGCGCACGGCGGCGCACGCCGGGCGCACGGTGAGCGCGGGCGGAGGTTGGGCGGCGCTGAAGGTCGGGTCGATCGTCGCCAAGGGCACTGTGCTCGGCCACCTCGACACGCCTCCCGGCGCCACCGGCGGGCAGATGCGCTTCGCGGTGCGCCCCGCGGGGGACAGCTCCACGATCGACCCCCAGCCGCTGCTTCAGAACTGGCGCCAGCTCGGCGCGGCGCTGCACCCAAAGGGCTCCAAGAGCACCGACACGCTGCTGGGTGCGACCGCTGGCGACGCCCTGTCGATGTCCAAGGGCGAACTGGAGCGCGCGGTACTCGCCGACGCCGGCATCCAGCTCGACGCGTGCGGCCGCCGGGACGTGGCGGGAGGCCGGGTGGACCGGCGCCTGCTTGCGACGCTCCTGTTCCTCTCGCGCAGCGGCATGCAGCCCACGGTGGGTGCGTTGAGCTGTCCCTCTGAGCGCTCCGCGGCAGGTCTCAGCGTGGTCACGGGGACCAGCGCCAGCGCCGCGCTGAGCTCAGCCGCTCGGCAGGCGGCGATCCACGGGGACGGCAGGGCGGTGGACATCACCGCCATCAACGACATCCCAATCGCCGGCCACCAGGGCCCGGGTTCGGTCACCGACGCCGCCATCCGCACGCTGCTGACGCTCCACGGCCAGTTTGCGCCTCACCAGATCGTGAGCCTGATGCGCTACCCCGAAGCGCCCTCCACCCAGGCGCTGCCCGCCGCCTGGAACCACATCCACCTCGAGTTCCTGCCGCCGCGCGCGCCGGCCAGCGCACACATCGCCGCGAGTGGCGCGGGCGCCGCCTCGCCGCTGGCGGTGAACGGCAGCCTGAACGAGAACCAGTGGAGTCAGCTGATCGGGCGCATCGCCGCGCTGCCGAAGCCCGTGGTCTCGGTTACGCCCAGCTCGGCGGCGATCCGCGACCCGCAGGCGGCGCCCGCCAACCGTGGGCTCGGCGCCGGCGGCTCGGCGACCACCGGCAACTGAAGGGCCGCGGCGGCCGCGGGCGGCTGATCGGCTCAGCCGCCCGCGACGCCCGCTCTCTCAGCCGGTGGTTGTGGTGGCGCTCGCGCCCGGATGGGCGTGGCTGGGCTGCAGCGCGTGCAGCAGCGTGCCGCGGCACTTCGCCGTCGCCGCTTTGAACTGGGGGCTGCCGGTGTTGATCCCTTTGGTGTTGAAGATGGGGCCTTTACCCGAGGTGTTGGGTTCGCCGACATTGACCCCCTGCTGACGCAGGCAGGCCGAGAAGCGCGCGAGCACGGCGTGGAAGCGAGGGTTGTTGAAGGGGTTGTGGAAGCCCTTGCCCTTGCCCTGTTTGCCCAGGCGGCTGTTATTGAAGCCCGTGCCGCAGCTCTGCAGCGCTTCGACAAACTGCGCGCGCGTCATACCTTTCGGCAGCTGGGCGCCGCCGAGGCCCCCGGTTGCGCCCTGGGGAATCGTGATGCCTTTTTTGGAGAGGCATGTCCGCACCGCGGCGAAGCGCGACGCGGTGGCGGCGGGAGTCGTGCCGGTGGTGGACCCGCCTGGCGTCGTGGTGGCGGTGGAGGAGGTTCCGGTCGGAGTGCCGCTCGGCGCACTCGTGCCCGTGGTGGTCGCGCTGGTGGTGGTGGCGCCGGTGGCGGCCGCGTTGGCGGTGGTCTGGGTCGTGGTGGTAGTGGTGCTCGACGAGCCACCGCACGCCGCCAGCCCGAGCGCGGCGGCCACAAGCGTGGCGCTCAGCGCGATCAGCGACGTGAAGGTCGTTGGCCTACGGCGTGGGGTCCTGTGGTGGGACATGAAGCTCCTTTGTCGTTCCCGGGTCGCCCGCCCAACCATCGATCCGATCGGGCTCGCCGCTCCAGGACGGGCCAAGCGATGGATTCTGCTTGCTGCGGGTCACATGGATCCGAACACTTTGATCGATCCACCTAAAGCGTGGCACAAGGGAGGGCGCCCGGTCGGTGCACTAACGTATGCGAGTGCCTTGCCCGAGCAAGTGATGCACCTATCTATGCTGCTGCACAGTCCGCTGCTGGACCGCACGGGAGAGCGGTTGGGCAGGGTGGAGGACGTGATTGTGCGCCTCGCCGACGGCGGCTACCCGCCCGTTACTGGGCTGAAGGCGCGGATCGGCGGCCGCGAGCTGTTTGTGCCGGTGGACAAGATCGCCGCCCTGGAGGCGGACGCGGCGCGACTGTCCGGCCAGAAACTGAGCCTCGGGAAATTCGAGCGCCGCGAAGGCGAGGTACTGCTGCGCCAGGACGTGCTGGGTCGCAAGCTGGTCAACGTCGAGGCCGACCCGCCCCGCCTGGTCAGCGCGCACGAGATCGAGCTGGCGTGCATCGAGGGCTGGTGGCGGGTGGTTGGCGTGGATCCCTCATTCCGCGCGCAGCTGCGCCGCGCGCTGCCGCGGGGGCTGCGGCGGCTGGTGGCCGACCGGCCGTTCCTGGACTGGACCGACATGGAGCCGTTCGTCGGCCACGTGCCCACCGCGCGCCTGCGCTTCTCTCACCGCAAGCTCGCCAACCTGCACCCGGCGGAGATCGCCGACCTGGTGGAGGCCGCCTCGCACGAGGAGGGTGAGGAGCTGATCGAGGCGGTCGGCCAGGACCGGGAGCTGGAGGCCGATGTCTTCGAGGAGCTCGACGAGCACCACCAGCTCGAGTTCATCGCCGAGCGCCCCGACGCGCAGGTGGCGGCGGTGATCGCGCGGATGGCGCCCGACGACGCGGCCGACCTGATCGGCGAGATCGACCAGGAGCGCCGCGGGCGGATCCTGGAGCTGCTGCCGCTGGCGGGGCGCCGACGGATCGAAACGCTGCTGGGCTACAACCCCTCCACGGCGGGCGGCATGATGAGCCCGGATTTCATCGCGCTCGTCGAGCACGCCACCGTGGGCGACGCGCTCGACGCGGTGCGTCGCTCCACGGTCGCGCCCGGGATGCTCACCACGGTCTACCTGCACGACGACGCCGGCACGCTGAGCGGCTCGGTGGCGATCGTGACGCTGCTGCGCGCCGTGCCCACCACCTCCCTCGCGGAGGTTGCCGAGCACGAGCCGGAGTCGGTGCCCACCGACGCCGACCTGCCGGAGGTGGCGAGAACGATGACCGACTACAACCTCGCCATGCTCCCGGTTGTGGACCAGCACCAGCGGGTGGTGGGGGTCGTCACCGTGGACGATGTGCTCGAGCAGACGCTGCCGGTCGGTTGGCGGCGGCGCTTCGGACTGGTCAGCGACTGAGTTGGGATGCCCCGCGCGGGAGCGCGGGTTGGGTGAATGGGGTGGTTGTCAGTCTGGCGCCGATGCGCTTGGCGGCGGTCTTGCGCGGCGTGCCGCCAAGGCCGAGCGATGCTAACCTGGGCCCCGGAACGAGCCCTCACCCTACGCGCTGAAAGGAGGCTGGGATGGATCGAGAACAGCCGCGAAGTACCCAGCCGCAGGCGCGCATGTCGGGCTCCTCCGGGTTGGTGTAGCGGCCACCTTCGGATTCTCTGCACGGCTTGCGCCGATCGCGGGCGGACGTCGCGCCTTTCGGCGTCCGCAAACGCCCTGCCGCGCGCACGGCAAGGCGTGCATGTGCAGGCAGCTGCCGAGTAGAGAAAGGAGGTGAGCAATGGCCGAGAACCCAACGACGCTGGACGAGACGCAGCCGCAGCCGTCCCCCCAGCCGCAACCCCACCCCCAATCCCCCCCCCAACCGCCCCCTTCCGAGGGCGTGCCTCCCGTCCTCGACGAGGCGCACATCGGCGACATCCGTGGGGCGCTCGGCACGATCCGGATGCACGACACCGGCGCGCGCCACGGCTGGCGCTCGCGCGCGATGGCGCTGCTGGCGATCATGGGCCCGGGGTTGATCGTGATGGTGGGCGACAACGACGCCGGCGGCGTTTCCACCTACGCGCAGGCCGGCCAGAACTACGGCACCAGCCTGCTGTGGGTGCTGCTGCTGCTGATCCCGGTGCTGATCGTCAACCAGGAGATGGTGATTCGCCTCGGCGCCGTCACCGGCGTGGGCCACGCGCGGCTGATCAACGAGCGCTTCGGGCGCTTCTGGGGCTGGTTTTCGGTGGGGGATCTGTTCGTGCTCAACTTCCTCACGATCGTCACGGAGTTCATCGGGGTGAGTTTCGCGCTGGGGTATTTCGGGGTGAGCAAGTACGTCGCCGTGCCGGCCGCCGCGGCGACGCTTGTGGCGATCACCGCGACGGGGAGCTTTCGCAGTTGGGAGCGCTTCATGTACGTGTTTGTGATCGCCAACTTCCTGGTGATCCCGCTGTTGGTGCTCGTGCACCCCGACTTCGCCACGATCGCGCACGACACGGTGACGCCCTCGATCCAGGGAGGAGCCAGCTCGACGGCGGTGCTTCTGATCATCGCGATCGTCGGCACCACGGTCGCCCCGTGGCAGCTGTTCTTCCAGCAGTCCAACATCATCGACAAGCGGATCACCCCGCGCTGGATCAATTACGAGCGCGCCGACACCGTGATCGGGGCGTTCGTGGTGGTGATCGGCGCCGGCGCGCTCGTCTCGGTCGCGGCATTCGCGTTCGCCGGCACCCCGGCGGCGGGGCACTTCGGCAACGCCGGCACGGTGGCGGACGCGCTGCGCACCTACGTCGGCCCGGCGGCGGGAGCGTGTTTTGCGATCGTGCTGCTCAACGCCTCGCTGATCGGCGCGGCGGCGGTGACGCTCGCGACCTCCTACGCCTTCGGGGACGTGTTCGGCGCCAGCCACTCATTGCATCGCGGCATCCGCGACGCCAAGCTGTTCTACGCCACGTTTGCGCTGATGGTGGGCGCCGCGGCGGGGATCGTGCTGCTGCCGGGTGCCCCTTTGGGGTTGATCACGACCTCGGTGCAGGCGCTCGCCGGCGTGCTGCTGCCGAGCGCCACGGTGTTCCTGCTCTTGCTTTGCAACGACCGCGCGGTGCTGGGGCCATGGGTCAACGCCCCTTGGCTGAACGCGCTTGCGGCCGTGATTATCGGTGTGCTGGTCGAGCTCTCTTTGGTGCTGGTCGCCAGCACGGCCTTCCCCCACGTGAACGTCACTCACCTGTTCGTCGACCTGTCGATCGCGCTGGCGGTGACGCTGGCCGCGATCGGGGCGTACGTGCTGCTGCGTCGGCGTGCGCTCGCGGGGGTTCCGGCGGGCACCGTCGCCGCGGGAGCGGCCGGCCCCGGGCGCGGGGCGGTGGGGGAGGAGGAGGTGGTCAGCCTGTCAAAGGAGCGCCGCCACGCCTGGACGATGCCGCCGCTGGCGCTGCTGGAGCGGCCCGTGTGGTCGCCCGGCCGCCGCGCGGCGATGTTGCTACTGCGCGGCTACCTCGTGGTTGCTGTCGCGTTGCTGGTCGTGAAGACCGTGCAACTGGGGGGCTGAACGGGCCGCGCGGAAGCTGGCGCCCGCCCCCTCATCGCGTGTTAAGGTCGGCGCCGTGAAGGCGCGGGTTGACTACGAGCGGCACGGGCGCACGTATGCGCGCCATCGGCGCACCGACCCCCGGATCGCCGCGCGGATCCATGCGGCGCTGGGCGACGCGCGCACGGTGCTGAACGTCGGCGCGGGGGCCGGGTCCTACGAGCCGGAGGATCGCTGGGTGCTGGCGGTGGAGCCGAGCGCGACGATGCGAGCGCAGCGGCCCCCCGGCGCCGCGCCGGCGATCTCCGCGCGCGCGGAGGCGCTGCCCTTCGACGACGACACGTTCGATGCGGCAATGGCGTGCGTGACGATCCACCACTGGGAATCTCCCGAGGCCGGCCTGGCGGAGCTGCGCCGGGTGGCGCGCGGGCCGGTGGTGGTGTTCACGTTCGAGTTGCAATCCCTGCCAGCGTGGCAGCTGGAGTTCCTGCGCGAGGGAGTGGCGGCGGAGCTGCCGCGGTTTCCGGCGATCGACGACATCGCCGCCGCGCTCGGCGGACGCACGCGCGTGGAGCGGATCCCGACGCCCGGGGACTGCGTGGACGGCTTCTTCGAGGCCTTCTGGCGGCGTCCCGAGGCGCTGCTTGACCCGGCCGTCCGCGCTGCCCAGTCGGTGTGGGCGCTGCTGGAGGCCGACGTGCAGCAGCGGATCGTCGATCGCCTCGACGCGTCGCTTAGCCGCGGCGAGTGGGACGCCGAGCACGGCCACCTGCGCGCGCGGGAGAGCTTCGACGGCGCCCTGCGCCTGGTGGTGTCGGAGGCGTCGTGAGGCGCGTGGGGCCCTTTGACCCGGGGTGGTCTTGTGTGGCGCCGTGAGACGCGTGGCTCTGCCCCGTGATCTCGCGAGCACCGTGCGGCCGGCGGTTAGACTCCTGAGCAGCCGATGGAGACCTCGCTCGAACACTTCGACGTGCTGATCGTCGGGGCCGGCCTCTCAGGGATCGGCGCCGGCGTCCACCTGCAGCGCAACTGCCCCGCACGCAGCTACGCGATCCTCGAGGCCCGCGACCGGATCGGGGGGACGTGGGATCTCTTCCGTTACCCGGGGATCCGCTCGGACTCGGACATGTACACGCTGGGCTACTCCTTCAAGCCGTGGGAGGACGCCAAGGCGATCGCCGACGGCGCGTCGATCCTACGCTACGTCGAGCAGACCGCGCGCGAGCACCGCGTCGACGAGCGGATCCGCTTCGACCATCGCGTGGTGCGCTCGCAGTGGAGCTCGCGGGAGGCGCGCTGGACGGTGGAGGCAGAGCACGGGGACACCGGGGAGACGATCCAGCTCACCTGCGATTTTCTGTTGATGTGCAGCGGCTACTACCGCTATGAGGAGGGCTACACGCCCGAGTTGCCCGGCACCGAGCGCTTCGCCGGGCGGATCGTGCACCCGCAGCACTGGAGCGAGGAGATCGACTACGCCGGCAAGCGCGTGGTGGTGATCGGCAGCGGCGCGACGGCGATCACGCTCGTCCCCGCGATGGCGGGCGAGGCGGCGCACGTCACAATGCTGCAGCGCTCGCCCAGCTATGTGGTGTCGCTGCCGGCGGAAGACCGGATCGCGAACCTTCTGCGCCGCACGCTGCCGGCGAAGGCGGCGTATGCGATCGTGCGCTGGAAGAACGTGCTGCGCACGATGGCGAGCTTCCAGCTCGCGCGGCGCCGGCCGGCGACGATGAAGGCGCTGCTGCGCAAAGCGCTCGAAAAGCAGCTGCCGGCCGGGTACGACATCGACACCCACTTCAAACCCCGCTACGACCCGTGGGATCAGCGCCTGTGCCTGGTTCCCGACGGCGACCTCTTCGAGGCGATCCGCGCCGGCCGGGCGTCGGTGGTGACAGATCGCATCGAGACCTTCACCGAGCGGGGCATCCAGCTTGCATCGGGGGAGGAGCTGGAGGCCGATCTGGTCGTCACCGCCACCGGGCTGAACCTGATGCTGTTTGGCGGCATGGAGATCGCCGTCGACGGCCGCGAGGTGGAGCTGGGCCAGACGATGAGCTACAAGGGCATGATGCTCAGCGGCGTGCCCAACCTGGCGTTCGCCGTGGGATACACCAACGCCTCGTGGACGCTGAAGTGCGACATCACCTGCGAATACGTCTGCCGGCTGCTCAACCACATGGCGGCGCGGGGGCACCGAGTGTGCACACCGCGCCGCGATCCCACCGTCGCCGAGCTGCCGTTCCTGGACTTCTCCTCCGGGTACATTCTGCGCACGATCGACCAGTTTCCCAAGCAGGGTTCGAAGGCGCCGTGGCGGCTGTACCAGAATTACGCGCTCGACATTCTCAGCCTCAAGCGCGCCGCGATCGAGGACGACGCGCTGGAGTTCTCCGAGGCGGGAGTGGCCATCGAGATGGCGACGCCGGTCGCTGTTTGAGCGACGAGCAGTCGAGGCCGCCGCCGCGTCGGTTTGAGCGACGAGCAGTCGAGGCCGCCGCCGCGTCGGGGGCCGAAACTAGACTCAGAGCCGATGCAATGGCCGCGTGTGCGCAGATGAGACCGGCGGTGCCGGTTCGATGAGGCTGGCGGATTTGATCCCGGCCGGGCTGAACGCGAGCGGACCGATCGAAGATCGGCCGAAGCCGGGAGACACTCGCCTTCGGCTCGCATCCCCGTTTCGGCCAGCCGGCGATGCCGCGGCGGTGGAGATCGCCAGCCTCGCGTACGACAGCCGCAGGGTGCAGCCGGGCGCGCTGTTCTTCTGCGTGCCGGGCGAGCACAGCGACGGGCATCACCACGCGGCGCAGGCGGTGGCGGCGGGCGCGGCGGCGCTGGTGGTGGAGCGGCCGTTGGGGCAGGGGGTGCCAGAAGTGGTGGTGGAGTCGGCGCGCGCGGCGATGGGACCGGTGGCGGCGCGTTTCTACGGAGACCCCACCGCCGAGTTGCGGGTGGTGGGGGTGACGGGCACCAACGGCAAGACCACCACAGCATTCCTGGTGAGGGCACTGCTGGAAGCGAGCGGCAGGCGGTGCGGCCTGCTGGGGACGGTCACCTCGATCGTCGCCGGCGAGGAGCGCACGGCGGGGCGCACCACCCCCGAGGCGATCGACCTGCAGGCCGACTTTCGCGCGATGCTCGACGGCGGCGAGCGAGCGTGCGCGATGGAGGTGTCCTCGCACGCGTTGGCGTTGGGCCGCACCGACGGGGTGCGCTTCGCGGCGGCGATTTTCACCAACCTGACGCAAGACCACCTCGACTTCCACGGCACGATGGAGGAGTACTTCCAGGCCAAGCGGCGGCTGTTTGTGCCCCCCGCTCCGGGCGCAGAGCGGTCCGGCGTGCCCCTGTCAGATAGCGCCGGAAGGCCAGGGGCCAGTCCACCCGGCGTGAGCGTGGTCAACCTCGACGATCCCTACGGGCGGCGTCTCGCGGCCGAGCTGCCGCAGGCGGTGACGTTCGCGATCGAACGCGACGCCCAATACCGCGCACGCGACCTGCAGGTCGAGTTCACCGGCTGCCGTCTGCGGTTGGCGACCCCCACCGGCGAGCGCGCGCTTTCGCTGCCGCTGGCGGGCCGCTTCAACGTAGCGAACGCGCTGGGCGCCCTCGCGGCCGTGCACGCGCTGGGGGGTGACCTCGACACCTTGGTGGGGGCGCTGGAGCGCGGCGTGCGGGTGCCAGGGCGATTGGAGCCGGTCGAGGAGGGCCAGGAGTATGCGGTGCTGGTCGACTATGCCCACACGCCGGACTCGCTGGAGAACGTATTGGGCACCGCGCGCGAGCTGACTGGCGGACGCGTGATCTGCGTGTTTGGCGCCGGAGGCGACCGCGACACGGGCAAGCGGGCGCAGATGGGCGAGATTGCGGCGCGGGGAGCGGAGATGGTGGTGGTTACGTCTGACAATCCCCGCTCCGAGCAGCCGGAGGCGATCATCGCGCAGATCATGGAGGGCACGGCGGGGGAGCGGCCGGTGGGTGCGCCAAAGATCGTCGTCGAGCCCGACCGGCGCGAGGCGATCCACCGTGCGATCGGGGTCGCCGGGGCCGGTGACGTGGTGCTGATCGCCGGCAAGGGCCACGAGCAGGGCCAGGAATTCGCGCAGGGACGAGTGGTGCCGTTCGACGACGTGACCGTTGCGCGTGAAGCGCTGCGGGCGCGCCGCGCTCACGACGCCGGCCTGCTCTCCCCCGGCGACGCGATCGAGTGGGACGCGGCGTGATCGCGTGGAATGCCGCGCGCGTCGCGGAGGCCGCCGGGGCGCGTCTGGTGGTGGGCTGCGAACGCGTGACTGGGATGAGCGTCGAGCCCGGGCGGAGCGTCGGCCCCAAACGTGCGGTCATCGACTCGCGTGAGGTGCAGCCGGGCGACCTGTTCGTGGGTCTGCATGGGGAGCACGTGGACGGTGGGGCCTACGCGGAGCAGGCATTGCGCGCGGGGGCGTGGGGAGTGCTGGTGGCTCCCCAGCATGCACAGGCGCTCGCGCACGGCGCGGTGCTGGCACACCCCGACCCGCTGGCGGGGATGCAGTCGCTGGCGCATGCGTGGCGCAAGGCGCTCGGGGAGGAAGGCGCCAAGGTCGTCGCGATCACCGGCTCCACCGGGAAGACGTCGACCAAGGACATCCTCGCGGCGCTGCTGCGGGATGCGCGTGAGCTTGCCGACCCGGAGAACGCACAGCGCGCGACGTCGGGTGAGACCGTTCGGCCCAGATCGGGAAGTGGCCCGACGGTGGCGAGTAAGGGCAACCTCAACACCGAGATCGGGCTGCCGCTGACGGTGCTGGGCGCCCCCGCCGGGACGAGAGCGCTGGTGCTGGAGATGGCGATGCGCGGGAGCGGGCAGATCGCCGAACTGACGGCGATCGCGCAGCCCGACGTGGGGGTGATCGTGAACGTGGGTCCGGTGCACCTGGAGCAGCTGGGCTCGCTGGAGGGGGTGGCCGCCGCCAAGGCGGAGCTGATCGCGGGGATGGCGAGCGGCGCGACGGCGATCGTGCCGGCGGGCGAGCGGCTGCTCGCGCCCCACCTGCGCGCGGACCTGCGCACCGTGACGTTCGGCGAGGGCGGCGACGTGGAGCTGGTCGGGCGCGCAGGCGGCGACGTGGAGCTCGTCGAGCGCCCAGGCGGCGATGTGGAGCTCGTCGAGCACGCGACCAGCCGATCGAACAGCGGCGGCGAGGTGACGATCGTCGACCACACCCGCGGGGGGGAGCGCATCGTGGTGGAGCCCTCATTCTCACAATCCCATAACCTGCGCAACCTGCTGGCCGCGGTGGCGGCGGCGCGCGCGCTTGGCGTCACCCCACGGGGGAGGCTGGAGGTGCAGTTCTCCGCGCTGCGCGGCGAACGGATCGCGCTGGCAAACGGAATCGTGCTGATCAACGACTGCTACAACGCCAACCCGATGTCGATGCGCGCGGCGCTCGACGAGCTCGCCGCGAGCGATGGGGCGCGCAGGGTGGCGGTGCTGGGCGACATGCTCGAGCTGGGCGGCGAGGAGCGCCGGCTGCACCGCGAGATCGGGGAGTACGCCCGCGCGCGCGACGTCGATCTGCTGTTGACGGTCGGTCCGCTGGCAAGTGAGATGGGGGAGGAGCAGGGGCTGGTCTACTCCGTGTCCGACGCCGACGAGGCGGCGCGGCTGCTGGAAGGGCTGCTGCGCGCGGGTGATGTGGTGCTCGTGAAGGGCTCGCGCGGCATGGAGCTGGAGCGGGTCGCCCGGGCGCTCACACTGGCAGGGGAAGGCTGAATGGGCCGCGTCCTGATCGGGGGAACGGCGGCGCTGCTGATCTGCATCTTCCTCAGCCCCAAGTTCATCGAGTTCCTGCGCCGGCGCGAGTTTGGGCAGCACATCCGCGAGGAGGGTCCCGAGGGGCACCGCGAGAAGGCGGGCACTCCCACGACGGGCGGGGTGATCATTTTCATCGCGGTGGCAATCCCATTCGCGATCCTCACCGGCTACGAATGGCGCGCGCTGGGCGTGTTCGGCACCGCACTGGCGTGCGCGCTGCTGGGCTTCGCCGACGACTACACCAAGCTGGTGCGCCGCCGCTCGCTGGGCCTGCGGGCGCGCACCAAGCTGGCGGTGACGATCGCGATCTCGCTGGCGCTGTGGTATGTGGCCAGCCACGAGGCCCACCTGCAGAGCACGTTGCGGTTGCGCTTCGTCGACTACACGATCGACCTCGGCCCGTTCTACCCGCTGCTGATCTACCTGGTCGTCGCCGGCACCACCAGCGCGGTGAACCTCACCGACGGCCTCGACGGCCTGGCGGCGGGCTGCGCGGCGATCGTGCTGCTGGCGTACATCGGCATCACGTTCATTACCTCCGAGTACAACGTCGCCAACCAGTACGACCTCTCAATGCTCGCCGGCTGTTTGGTGGGCGGCTGTATCGGCTTCCTCTGGTTCAACGCCTTCCCGGCGACCATCTTCATGGGCGACACCGGCGCGCTCGGCCTCGGCGGGGCGATCGCGGGATTGGCGGTGATGACCAAGACCGAGGTGCTGCTGATATTGCTCGGCGGGATCTTCGTGTTCGAGGCGCTGTCGGTGCTGATCCAGGTGGCGTACTTTCAGCTGCGCCACAAGCGCGTGTTCCTGATGGCGCCGATCCACCACCACTTCGAGCTGCGGGGATGGTCGGAGACGAAGATCATCCTGCGCTTCTGGATCATCGCCGCGATCTGCTGCGCCATTGGCTTCACGATCTACCGGCAGAGTCTTGTGTGAGGTGCGCTGGCGGCGTGCGGCGTCGAGCTGCACCTGCGCGACGATGGCCTCACGCACAGTTCGCCGACTTCGAGGCGCGAGGGGAGCGGTTCTCGACGCTGGCGCGGGGGTGATCGTGTAGAATGCCGCGAGCAGGGGTTGATGCGTAGGGCTGCGTGCACGAAGGGGTCTTGGTCGATGCGGCGTTCACTTCGTTGGCTGATCGCAACAGCGGGAGCTTCGCTGGCTTTTGCCGTGCTGCCCGCCACGGCGCTGGCTGATGGTCCGCGGCCCGCGGTTGAAAGCGAGTCGGCGTCGAGCATCACCGAAACGGACGCGACGCTCGCAGCGCAGATCAATCCGGGCAGCGGCGAAGATGGGTTTTCGCTGGCCACCACCTACGAATTCTTCTTGGAATCGCCCTGGTGCGGCTCGCGGCTGCCGTTCGGCGCATGTGAAGCGTCGGGCGGGAAGCTCGTGTACAAGGGCACGCTTCCCGCCGGCTCCGCGCCTCAGATGGTGAGCGTCGACCTGGCGAGCGTCGCGCAGACACTGTCCCCGGACACGACCTACGGCTATCGCGTGGTGGCCAGCAACGAAGTCGGGGAAGCGTTCGGCGGGGAGAAGACGTTCACCACGCTCCCCGGGGGCAAGGCGCCGGTGATCGAATCCGTGTCGGTTTCCAATCTGACCCCGACCCCGATCGATGCGACGCTGGAAGCGAAGATCGACACGGAGGGGTTGACGACGTTCTACGCGTTCACGATGTGGTCCTCACCCTGCAGCAAACATGGCGTGGGATGCGAGGTGATCCAGGACGTCCCGCTGCCGTGCTGCGGGGTGCTGTTTGGGTCCTTTGTGGGTCAGAGCGTCAGCCTCGACCTCAAAAGCGCCGGCGTGACGCTCGGGGGCGGGGAATACGGTTTTTCGGTGACCGCCACCAATCAGGAAGGCAGCACCGAAGCCAACGGGGGAGTCTTCGAAGTTCCCCCGGGCGTGATCGATCCGCCCGGTCCCACCGTCAAACCAGGGCCGGTCAGCAACGAGCCCGAAGTGCCGCTCGGCGGCGAACAGCACACAACATCCGGGACGACCAGTCCGCCGCCGTCCCCCGCCGGCGCGGGCCTGCCAAGCGTGCCCGCGAAAGTGGGCGTGGTGCAAACGAAACCTCAATACGGCAAGCATCACAAGCATAAGCACCACCACACCAAGGCCGCGAAGCACTCGGCGAAGCGCAAAAAGCACAAGCGCTAACGCCGCCGACAAGCGCTAACGCCGCCGGGGTCAAGGCAATCCGGCCGGGACGGCAGGCCGGCCGGGTCAATGGCGGTCCGGCCGGGGTTCAACGGCAGTCCGCCACGGAAGGCTTTCGCGCCCCGGTGTCGAAGTGATTCTGGATGCCATCAGCCGCGCGCGGCGCGAATGCCAAAGCCAAGACCCAGGGACGGCACACGCGCGCGCGGCGCTCCAAGCGGCCTGCCAGCCGGAAGACCATCGCGCGCCAGCAGCCGCTCGAGCACCGCATCCTGCTGACCGCCACGCTCTGTTTGCTGGCGTTTGGCGCGGTGATGGTGTACTCCGCATCCTCCGCCACCGCGCTGCTGGAAGGGAGCGGCACCGGCAGCGCCTACCTGGTGAAGTTCGTGATCTTCGGAGCGCTGGGGCTGGCGCTGATGCACCATCTCGCGCGTCACGGTGTGGCCAGGGTGCAGGGTCTGGTGGGGCCGCTGCTGGCGGTGTCGTTCGCGCTGGTGCTGGCGGTGCATATCCCGCACGTGGGTGTCAGCGTCAACGGGGCGCGCCGCTGGATTGGGCCCAGCGTCTTCCAGTTTGAGCCCGCCGAGCTGCTGAAGCTGGCGCTGGTGCTGTACTGCGCCACGCTGCTGGCGCGCAAGCCGCGGCGCGTGCACGACCTGCGCGCGCTGAGCCGGCCGCTGCTGGTGGTGGTGGGCGGCGCCTGTCTGCTGGTGGCCAGCGAGCCCGACATCGGCACCGCGCTGGTGATCGCCTTCACCACCTGCTCGCTGCTGGTTGCCGCTGGAATCCCGCCGCGCAACCTGGCGATCGTCGCCGGCTGCGCGCTGGCGGTGGTTGCGTTGTACGCGCTCGCCCGACCCTATGCGCGCGCGCGGCTGACCTCGTTCGTGGACCCCTGGGCGCACGCGTCCAGCAGCGGCTTCCAGGCCGTGCAGGGCCAGATCGCGATTGGCTCGGGCGGACTGTTCGGGGTGGGGCCGGGCCAGTCGGTGCAAAAGGCGTTCTATCTGCCGGAGGCGCAAACCGACTTCATTTTTGCGGTGATCGCCGAAGAGTTGGGGGTGATCGGGGTGTATGCGCTGCTGTTCCTCTACGGCCTGATCGGCTACGCCGGGCTGCGCGCCGCCAAGCGCGCGCGCAGCCTCTACAGCGCGCTGATCGCGGTCGGCATGACCTCGCTGATCCTCTCCCAGGCGGTGCTCAACGTGTTTGCGGTGCTGGGCCTCGCGCCACTCACCGGAGTGCCGCTGCCGTTCGTCTCCTACGGGTCCAGCAGCCTGCTGGTGATGCTCGCCGCGATGGGCCTGCTGCTCAACGTGGCCTCCGGCACCAGCGCCCACGTGCGCGCGGTGGGCGAGGGGCGCACGGAGGGCGACGCGCGGAGCGGTAAACCGGCAGGATTGGCGGGTGAGCGCAGCGCCACCCAGGATCGTGATCGCCGCCGGAGGGACCGCCGGGCACGTGGTGCCGGCGCTCGCGGTGGCTGACGCCCTGCGGGCGCGCGGCGCGCAGGTCACGTTCATCGGCGGCGAGCGCGCCGAGGCGGAGTTGGTTCCGGCGGCGGGCTACCCGCTGCACACAATCGCCGTGGCCGGTCTCGATCGCGCCAACCCGTTGCGCGCGGCGCGCGCGCTGGCGCTCGCGCTGAAGGCGTTCGTGCGCGCCCGCGCGCTGCTGGGGGAGCTGGCGCCCGACGCGGTGATGGGCGGCGGCGGTTACGTCTCCGGCCCGGTGGGGCTGGCGGCGCTGAGCCGTCGCGTCCCGCTGGTGCTGACCGAGGCCGACAGCCACCTCGGCCTCACCAACCGCGTGCTGGCGAGGTTCGCGCGGCGGGTGTGCCTGGCGTTCGCGATCGAGGGCCGCGAGGGGCGCCGCTACCGCGTCACCGGCCGCCCGATCCCACCGCCCCACGAGGACCGTGCGGGGGCGCGTGCGCGGCTGGGGATCGAGCCGGGCGAGACCTGTGTGCTGGTGTTCGGCGGCTCGCTGGGAGCGCGCTCGATCAACCTCGCCGCGATTGAGGGGTATGCGGGCGCCACCTTTCACGTGCTGCACGTCTGCGGCCGGCGCGATCACACCGAGCTGCAGGCGCGCCCGCGCCCGCCGGGGTATGACCTGCGCGAGTACATGGATCTCGGCGACTTCGCGCAGGCGCTGGCCGCCGCCGACCTCGTGGTGGCCCGCGCGGGCGGCTCGCTGTTCGAGGTGGCCGCGCACGGCCGGCCGGCGATTTTGATCCCCTACCCCCACGCCGCCGCCGACCACCAGGCGGCCAACGCGCGCTGGATGGAGCGGGGGGGCGCCGCGGTGGTGGTGCCCGACGGCGAGCTGTCCGCCGCGCGTCTGGCGCGCGAGACGGCCGCGCTGCTGGCCGACCCGCAGCGGATGCGGGCGATGGCGGCCGCCGCCCGGTGGCTCGCGCGCCCCGATGCGGCCGAGGCGGTGGCGGGGGAGCTGCTGGAGGCGGCTGCCAGATGAGTGGGTTGGCGGGCGGATGGAATGAGTACGCGGAGGTGTGCGTGCGATGAGCGCGCCGTGGAGCGGGCGGCGCCTGCACTTCGTCGGCGTGGGTGGCGCGGGAATGAGCGGATACGCACGTGCCGCGCACGCGCTGGGGGCGCGGATCAGCGGCTCCGACCGCGCCGACTCGCCCTACCTGGAGCGCCTGCGCGCCGACGGCGTGCTGGAGGCGAGCATCGGTCACGACGCCGCCAACCTGCCCGCCAGCGCGGACGTGGAGGTCGTCTACTCCAGCGCCATCCCGCCCGAGAACCCCGAGCGGGCGGCGGCGCGCGAGCGGGGGCTGCGGGAGCGGCCCCGCGCGGAGCTGCTGGGCGAGCTGAGCGCCTTGAAACGCACGATCGCGGTGGCGGGCACGCACGGCAAGACGACCACGGCGTCGATGCTGGTGCACATCCTGCGCGCCGCCGGTATGGAGCCGGGCTGGCTGGTGGGGGCGCCGGTAGGAGGCGGTCTGCCCAACGCGCACTGGGGCGCCGGTGAATGGCTGGTGGTGGAGGCCGACGAGTCCGATCGCTCGATGCTCTCGCTGGTGGTGGAGATCGCGGTGTTGACCAACGTGGAGCTCGACCATCACGCGAGCTTCGCTTCGCTGACGGAGCTGCGGGCGGCCTTCCGCGCCTTCGTGGAGCCGCCACCGTTCGCGGTGATGTGGGACCGTCCCGAGCTGCTGGAGTTGAGGGGCGGCGAGACGGTCGCCTACGACGTGCCCGCGCCGATGCTCACTCCCGATGGTTCGCGCTTTGTCTGGCGCGAGCGCGAGGTGAGCCTGGCGGTGCCGGGCGCGCACAACGCGCTCAACGCGGCCGCCGCGCTGGAGGCCGCGCGCCTCGCCGGGGCCGATCCGGAGCGTGCGATCGCCGGTCTCGCGGCCTTCACTGGCGCGGGACGGCGCTTTCAGTTGCTGGGGGCGACAGCGAGCGGGGCGAGCGTCTACGACGACTACGCCCACCACCCCACCGAGCTGGAGGCGACCCTGCGCGCCGCGCGCACGCTGAAGCCCGGACGGCTGGTGGCGGTGTTCCAGCCTCATCTCTACTCGCGCACCGCGCTGCTCGCACGGGAGTTCGGAGCGGCGCTGGCGCTCGCCGACGTGGCGGTGGTGCTCGACGTCTACCCGGCACGCGAGCGTGCCGAGGACTTCCCGGGGGTGAGCGGTCTGACGATCGCGCTCGCCGCGGCCGACGCCGCCGGTGGGCGGCCGGTGATGTGGCTGCCGACGTTCGCCGCCGCCGAGCCGGTGCTGCGCGGGCTGCTCGGCGAGGGCGACCTGTGCGTGGTGATGGGCGCGGGCGACGTTGACACGCTGGGGCATCGTCTGGTGGAGGACGGAGCGCATCCGTGAGCGCGCCGTCGCCCCCACCGGCGGTGCAGCGCGACTTCCCGCTGGCACGCCTCTCCACCGTCCGCACTGGTGGCTCCGCGGAGCTGTTCGCGCGCGTCGGCGACCGTCAGCGGCTGCTGGAACTGCTCGCGTGGGCCCACGCCGCGAGGGTGCCGGTGGCCGTGGTCGGGTCGGGCTCCAACCTGCTGATCGCCGACGAGGGCGTGAGCGGCCTGGTGTTGAAGCTGGAGGGAGCGCTGGCGGGGATCGAGCACGTGGGGGAGCGTGGCCTGGAGTGCGGCGGGGGCGCGCGCCTGCCCGCGGTGGCCGCGTATGCCGCGCGAGCGGGGCTGGCGGGGATCGAGTTCGGGGTGAACATCCCTGGCACCGTCGGCGGCGCGGTGCGGATGAACGCCAACGCCTATGGCGGCGAGCTTGCGCAGACGCTGGAGTGGGTGGAGGTCGCGAGCGAGCGGGGGATCGAGCGCCGTACCCCGCCCGACCTGGGGTTTGCCTACCGCAGTTCCCACCTGTGCGCCGGGGAGGTCGTGGCGCGCGCTTTGTTTGCACTGCACCCCGCGCCGCCCGCCCAGGTCAAGGCGACGCTCGCGCAGCTGCGCGCCCGTCGCCACGAGGCTCAGCCGCAGGGGATCAAGACGTTCGGCTCGACCTTCAAGAACCCAGACGATCCGAGCGCGGGGGGGCGCACGGCTGGCCTGCTGCTCTCCGAGGCCGGCTGCAACGGTTTGAGCCTCGGCGGCGCCCGTTTCGCGCCCAAGCACGCCAACTTCATCGAGAACACCGGTGCCGCTACCACCGCGGAGATAGTCGCGCTGATGGCCGAGGGCCGCCGCCGCGTGCAGGAGCGCTTCGGCGTGGGGCTGGAGCCCGAGGTACAGACGCTCGGACCGGTGCACTGGCCATGGACATAAGAAAGGGGCCCGGTTACCCGGACCCCTCGGCATGTCGACCGCAGTTGACGTGCTAGCACAGAAAGCATAGCGCTGCTCTGGGTTGGGGGCTGGTGTCTTCCGCGGTAGGGGTTCGCCCCCCGAGGTCGAAGACTCCAGGGTGGATCGCTCCTTAGCCGCCCGTGCTCCAATCGGTCGCCTTACCCGCCCCCGCTCGTTCGCGCTCCCACGCGGCGCTACCGCGAGGCGGCTCGGCATAGCGCTCGCCGTGCTCGCGCTGCTCGGCGGCGGCTGGCTGTTGCTGCGCAAATCCCCGCTGGTGTCGGTCGAGCATGTGCAGATCGCCGGCGTGCAGGGCGTAGATGCTGGCCCGATCGAAGCGGCGCTGCAGGGCGCCGCGCGGCGGATGACCACGCTGAACGTGAACGTCGGCACGCTGCGCGCAGCGGTGGCGCCCTACCGCGTGGTGAAGGACCTGAGTGTCAGCACCGAGTTCCCCCATGGCCTGCGCGTCCACGTTGTCGAGCAGCTCCCAGTGGCGGTGCTGAGCGTCGGTGGGGTTCGCACCGCGGTCGCCGCCGACGGGGTCGTGTTGGGGTCCGATCTGCTCGCGCACATGCGCGTCTCGCTGCCGGCGATCGCCCTTGCCGACGGCTCGCGCGCGCTGGCCGACCTTCGACCGGTTGGTGGTCGCGTCGAAAACGCCACCGCCCGGGCGGAGCTGCGAGTGTTGGGGGCCGCTCCGCGGGTGCTGCTGGGGTGGGTGAGCAAGGTGTTCATGGGGTCCGAAGGGCTGACGGTGGCGATGCGCAACGGCGTGGCGATCTACTTCGGCGACGCCACCCGCCCGCACGCCAAGTGGCTGTCGGCCACCCGCGTGCTCGCCGACCCCTCTTCCGCGGGGGCGACCTACGTCGATGTGCGCTCCCCCGAACGCCCCGCGGCGGGCACCATTGCGGCGGGCGGCCTTGCCCCGAGCGCCAACAGTGGGCAGGTGGGCGCCTCCGACCCGACCTCCGCCGCGCTGGCCACAGTTCTCGCTGAAGCGAGTGCCGCCAATTCCGGGGCCGCCACAGGCAGCAGCGAAGGTTCTGGGGCCGAAGCCTCACCCTCGACTTCAGGTTGAGGCACCCAAAAAGCGATTCCTCGGGCGGCGGTTGAGAGTCGGGCGTTCTGCAAGCGATCCTGCAAAAGTCCTCGCCGCTGTTGACAGGGCGAAGTTCCCTGCATAACGTGCTAATCCGGTTTCTCATGGGAAAACGGTTCCCGAACCCTTAACCAATACTCAAGTCTTAGGACGGAAAGAGCAAAAATCATGGAGAGCGGCGTAGGCAGCTACCTGGCGGTCATCAAGGTCGTCGGCGTGGGCGGCGGCGGCACCAACGCGGTCAGCCGCATGGTCGACGCGGGGCTGCGTGGCGTGGAGTTCATCGCCGCCAACACCGACGCGCAGGCGCTCGCCATGTGCGACGCCGACATCAAGCTCAACATCGGCCACGTCTCCACGCACGGCCTCGGCGCGGGCGCCAACCCCGAGGTGGGGTTCGGCGCGGCGGCGGAGTCGCGCGACGACATCAAGGAGGCGCTGAAGGGCGCCGACATGGTGTTTGTCACGGCGGGCGAGGGGGGAGGCACCGGCACTGGCGCGGCGCCGGTGATCGCGGAGATCGCCAAGACCGAGATCGGCGCGCTCACCGTTGGCGTGGTGACGCGCCCGTTTGACTTCGAGGGCACCCAGCGCGCGCGCCAGGCCACCGAGGGCATCGCCAAGCTGCGCGAGGTGGTGGACACGCTGATCGTGATCCCCAACGAGAAGCTGCTGGCGGTGGTGGAGCGGCGCACCTCGATGCTGGACGCGTTCAAGGAGGCCGACGACGTGCTGCGCCAGGGTATCCAGGGCATCACCGACCTGATCACCATCCCCGGCCTCATCAACCTCGACTTCGCCGACGTGCGCACGATCATGCACGACGCCGGCAGCGCACTGATGGGCATTGGCAGCGCCGGCGGCGAGAACCGCTGCGCGGAGGCCGCCAAGATCGCGATCTCCTCGCCGCTGCTGGAAGAGTCGGTGGAGGGCGCCACCGGCATCCTGCTCAACATCACCGGCGGCAGGGATCTCGGCCTGTTCGAGGTCAACGAGGCCGCGGAGATCATCCAGAATGCCGCCGACCCGGACGCCAACATCATCTTCGGTGCCGTAATCGACGAGAACCTCGGCGAGGAGGTGCGCGTCACGGTGATCGGCACCGGCTTCGACCACCGTCCGGGCCGTGCCGCCCGCCGCGAGCGCCCCGGCCGCGCGGTGGACCGCGGCCCCCGCATCGGCGACCGCGAGCGCTCGTCGCTTGAGATCTCCGACGACGACATCGACGTGCCGCCGTTTTTGCGGTAGCCGCCCGACGTCGGGCGGGCGCCCACGGAGCGGTGGCTGGTGGGGGGCGCGGTGTGTGCTTAACTTTTTTGGAGCCGTGCGCAATTGCACACGGCTTTCAAAATTTTAATCACAACACCTGCTCGAACTACTATTGCTATCAGGGCGGGCGGCGCGGCGAAGTGCGGGCGGACATGGGCTGGCCGATCTCCGATCGGCCAGGGAACGGCCACATGTGGCCGTTCCAGGCAGGGCCGCATGCGGCCCTGCCGGACACGCCGCATGCGGCGTGTCCTCCGGAGGGCGCATGCGCCCTCCGGCGACCCGGCACATGTGCCGGGTCGAACGCCAGCTCGGAAAGCACACGCGTCGGCGCCCGTATCTCCCGATAGTCTCAGCGCCGTGCCGCGCCGCACCCCTCTGTACGACCGCCACCTCGCCGCCGGTGGGCGGATGGTCGAGTTCGCCGGCTGGGAGATGCCCGTGTTTTATTCGGGCCCACCCACCCCCGTGCGCGCCGAGCACATGGCGGTGCGCGAGAACTGCGGGATCTTCGACGTCTCGCACATGGGCCAGATCGAAACCGCCGGCCCCGGCGCGCTGGCCCTGCTGCAGCGGCTGCTCTCCAACGACGTCGCGGCGATTCTCGTGGGGGGCGCGCAGTACAGCGTGCTCTGCCGCGAGGACGGCGGGGTGCTCGACGATCTCTTCACCTACCGCCTTGAGGCAGAGCGCTTCCTGACGGTCACCAACGCCGCCAACCACGCGCGCGACCTGGAGTGGTTCCGCGCGCACGCCGAGGGGTTCGACGCGCAGGTGCGCGACCGTCTCGAGGACCACGCGATGCTCGCCGTGCAGGGCCCTCGCGCGCGCGAAGTCGTGCAGGCGATCTCCGACTCGCCGCTGCCCGCGCGGATGACCGCCGCCGAGCGGATGCTGGCCGGCGCGCGGGTGCTGGTGTGCGGCACCGGCTACACCGGCGAGGATGGCGTGGAGCTACTGCTGGCGCCCGCCGACGCGCCGCCGCTGTGGGACGAGCTCGTGCGTCGCGGCGCGCTGCCGGCCGGTCTCGCGGCGCGCGACACGCTGCGACTGGAGGCCTGCTTTCACCTGTACGGCAACGACCTCTCGCTGCAGCGCGGCCCGATCGAAGCGGGGCTGGGGTGGTGCTGCAAGGAGGACACTTGCTTCATCGGCGCCGACGCCGTGCGCGCGGTGCGCGACACCGGCCCGGCCGAGCGGCTGGTGGCGTTTGCGATCGACGGCCCCGGCATCGCCCGCCAGGGCAACCCCGTGGTCGGCGGCGGCGTCGTTACGAGCGGAACGCTTTCGCCCTCGCTCGGGGTGGGGATCGGCCTCGCCTACGTGCCCGCCTCGCGCGTGAGTGTGGGCACGCGCCTGGAGATCGACGTTCGTGGCAAGATCCGCTCGGCGGTCGTCCGGGCGAAGCCGCTCTACCGCAAAGGGGAGCCGTCCGGTCGCCCGAGCACTCCCTGAGAACGCAAGCGGCTCAACAGAAAGGCACCGAGCATGGCCGACGCCAACTACCCAGAGGATCTGCTCTACCACCCCGAGCACGACTGGGCGCGGATCGAGGCGGACGGCTCCGACCCCACCCACCCCGAGGCCACGCTTGGGATCACCTGGCACGCCCAGGACTGCCTCGGGGAGATCGTCTTCTGCGAGCCGCCCCCCGTCGGGACGCTGCTCACGCAGGGCGACCCCTACGCCGAGGTCGAGTCGGTGAAGGCCGTCTCCGACGTGATCGCCCCGCTGTCGGGGGAGATCGTCGCCGTCAACGACGTGCTCGCCGAGGAACCGGAGAAGCTCAACGACGACCCCTATGGCGAGGGCTGGCTCGTGCGGATCCGGCTCACCGACCCCGCCGAGCGCGACGAGCTGCTGGACGCTGCGGCGTACGCGGCGAGCCTCGGCTGAGGCTCTTAGCGGTTGGCACTTGACAAGAAGTGACACTTCCGCCTATGATGGCAATGTCACCGTGATCGACAGTGATTACTGGGGACAAACATAGGGTCTGGTCTGGGGTCTGCCCTGAGTGGTCGACCGTTCCAGCGCATCGGGGGTCTTTCGGGAGAGGGACCGGGTCGGTTTTCGAAGAGGGAGCTTGGTTGGCGTGGTTTCTGCAGGGAGATACGTGACGAGGGTGCACGCACCCGATCTGGAGGCTGATGCTAGATGCGCCAGCTTGGCGCTGTCGCACTCTCTCTCTCTCTCTCTCTCTCTTCAGGGTCGTGGCTTGAGACCGAGGGCGCTGATCGCCTAGTTTCGAGCCGCCCCGCGCCCCCGCTCGCGCGGGGGAGGGGCTGGCTGCGTTCACGCGCCGGGTCGTCTGGTGGGCGCCCCGGTGTTCTCGGCCGCCCCGGCCTTCTGCTCGGGAGGGCCGCGTAGTGTCGAGCGTGCGCACGCGCATCCCTCGCCGCCCGGCTGCGGTCCTGCCCCAGCCGGCGATGGGCGCTCGCAGGGCGCAGCCGGGGGAACGGGTCGCGGCGCCGCGGGAGCAGGTCGCGGAGATCCAGCGTTCACGGCTGCTGGCGGGCGCGGTCGGCGCGATCGACGAGCACGGTTACGCGCACACCACGGTCGGCGAGATCGCGACGCGCGCGCGGGTGTCGCGGCGCACGTTCTACGAGCTGTTTCCCGATCGCGAGGCCTGCCTGGCGGCGCTGTTCGAGGACGTGGTCGGGATGATCGAGGGCGAGCTCGCCGCGGCGGGGCTGGCCGGTTTGCCGTGGCGTGAGCGGGTTCGTTGCGGCCTGTGGGCGATTCTGTCGTTCTTCGACCGGGAACCGGCGCTTGCGCGGGTGTGCGTGGTCCAGGTGCTGCGCGGTGGCCCCGGGGTGCTGGCGCGTCGCGACGAGGTGCTCGCGCGTCTGGCGGCTGTGCTCGACGAGGGCCGTACCGAGAGCGCGCGAGGCGTGCAGTGCACGCCGTTGACGGCCGAGGGGCTGGTGGGTGCCGCGTTCGGGATCGTCTACGCGCGGCTGTTGCGCGGTGCGCGCGCGCCGCTGACGGGTCTCTTTGGCGAGCTGATGGGGATGATCGTGCTGCCCTACCTGGGCTCCTCGCGGGCGCGGCGCGAGCAGGCCCGCCCGGCGCCCGGGCCTGCAGCCGTGCAGGTGGCAGGTGTGGAGCGCGTGCCCGTGGAGCCTCGTGCCGAGCGCGATCCGCTGGCGGGCACCGGGATGCGTTTGACGTATCGCACTGCCCGGGTGCTGGCTTGCATCGCCGGTGAGCCGGGTGCCTCCAACCGGATTGTCGCCGAGCAGGCAGGCGTCACGGACCCGGGGCAGATCTCGAAGCTGTTGCGGCGCCTGGAGCGCCTGGGCCTGCTGGTGAACACCGGCGGTGGGCACCTCAGCGGGGAGCCCAACGCGTGGCGGTTGACGGAGCATGGTCGCGAGGTCGCGGGGCGGCTCCGTATCGACGGCGGCCGGAGCGTGGAGGCCGCGTGATGCGCCGAGCGCGATTGATGTCGAGGGGGTCTCACCTGTGTGCGTGGATCCAACCCGGCGGGGCGATTGCTTCGGGGCCGTCCGACTTCCACATTTTCAGTGATGTAACCCAATCCGCGTGCGTAGCGCTGGGCGTTGGCACGTCTGCAAAGGAGAGATAACCGATGTTCTCAACGATACGCAATCGAATGCATCTCACTCCGGCGACAGCGATCGCGACGCTGGCGTTGGTGTTTGCGATGACCGGTGGAGCGTTTGCAGCCGGGCACTATCTGATCACCTCGACGAAGCAAATCAGCCCGAAGGTGCTCAAGGCGTTGAAGGGCGCAAGCGGGAAGAAGGGGGCCAACGGGACAAACGGCGCCAACGGGACAAACGGCGCCGCGGGCGCCCAGGGCCCGGCCGGCGCGGCAGGCGGCAAAGGCGAACCGGGGCCGCAGGGTCCGGAAGGCAAAGAAGGGAAACCGGGAACGAACGGCCAGACCGGCTTCACCGAAACCCTCCCGAAAGGCAAGGCGCTCGAGGGTGAGTGGGCCCTGGGGAGCCCTGCCAGCTCGGAATCATCGCCGGTCTTGACCACGGCCGTGAGCTTTGGGATTCCGCTTGCTGCTGCGCCCGAAGCTGCCTATACGACGGCGCCGACGGAAGAAGAAACAAATAAACACGAATTTCCGCCGCCGGCCGCCGGCTGTACGGGCAATGTGGAAGAACCGGGTGCCGAACCGGGCCATCTCTGCGTTTTTGCCGCACAGGAACTTAACGTGGAACATGTGAGGGCTTGTCCCTTCTCGGCGGCGGTTCTCCCGGCGTGCTACGGCGCCGGCAGTTCGAGTGCGGACAAGATGGGCTTTGGCTTGCTCGGTATCACAAAAGGAACGTCGGGTGCGTTTGCCGACGGCGTTTGGGTGGTGCGGGCCGAATAGGCGATGACCGCGGAACCGCCCCTGCCGAACACGGCGCAGTCCCCCCAGGACGGTCGGCCACGTCCCGGGGGGACTCAGCCACCGCGGGTGTGACCTCACGGCCACCCGCTCAGACGACACAGACCCAACAACAGATCGAGGAGATGCAACGGTGAGACCCCAAGCGAAGGCGAGATCCGCAGAGCCGACCCAGCGCTGGCCCAAGCGCGCTGCCCGGATCTTGGCTGTCCTCGCAGGCAGGGGCTCACGCGGGGAGCGTAGGGGGAGTGGTGTGCGCGCGTCCGTGCGCGGTACGCGTCGTGCTGTCGCGCTCGTGCCGTTCGCGGCTCTCGCGCTCGTTTTTGTGTTGCCGTTGACCTCGGCGTTCGCCGCGGAAGCTCCGCAGTTCCGAGGTGAACTCAAGGAAGAGGAAGTGTACTCAACACGGGCACATATCGAAGCGCAGGCGAACATCAGTAACACCGAATCACTCGAAGTGCATTGGTGGGGTGAAATAGCGACCTCGGAAGCCGGTCCCTGGAAAACCGTCGGCGAAGAAACAGTGCCCAAGAGCGGCGGCCTTCTAGATATGGTACTCGGTGAAAAAAGCGTCGCTGTGAACGCCACTATTCTTCATAAACTTGAAGCTAATACCACTTATTATGCGCGTTTTCATATCGAAGATGCGTACGGCAAGGCTGAAAAGACGTTCACGTTTAGGACTTCCGCGGTCGCGGCACCGGAAGTCGCAAAGGCCGATGGGCGCAACGGCCGTGTCACATCGTTTAGGGAGGAATGCAAGGAAGTGCCCACCCCAACGTCTGCATGTTTTACGGCGCAGATTGAGTCTAATGGCGCTGTGACCGCATACAGTTTTGAATACACGACGGAACCGGGTAACTCGGGGTCGTGGAAACCGTTCACATCCGGTGCGACGGGCACGATCAGCGTCGCGGAAGACTTCGCCAACCCCGAAGCCAGGCTGACCGGCCTGACTCCCGAAACTACCTATTATGTGCGTCTCAGGGCGAGCAACAAGGAAGGCGCAGTCGAACAGGCGACATACAATGTCCCTGGAGGGTTTCAATTGAGTTCTTTCGCCACTCCTCCGGCGCGGCCGTTTGTGCCTACCCCTGAAGTTAGTGCCGTCACGGGTGTCTCTGCCGCTGTTAAGGGCGAGCTAGTACCGCACAGTCTGGAAACGCATTGGCGTTTTGAATACGCTACGGCGCCCGCAGGCCCGTGGGCTAATGGCCCGGAAGGCACGGTTTCTCAGGCGGAAGCCGAAGCGCTCCCTGAAAATGTCTCGCCTCCAAATATCGTAGGGTCGCTGACAGGTCTCAAACCGGCCACGACCTATTATGTCAAGCTGTTCGCTGAAAACAGCGCGGGCGAAGGCGAGAACTGCTCTCTGCAACTTCAAACCAATTCCTATGTTTGCAAACCTGTCTCCACCGCGAGTTTTGAAACGGCGGGACCGCCGGTCGTCGCGACGTTGGCGACTCATGGGGTTCACGATGGGTCGCTGCGTCTGCTTGGCTCGGTCAATCCCAACGGGTATGATACGCGTTTCTATTTTGAATATGTGTCGCAGCGGCAGTTCGAAGAAGGGGGCGCCGGGGGTGGATTTGCTCGGGCGAGCGTGACCGCTGAACAGGATATGGGGACGGGTAGTAGCTTGGTGTATGTCGGGGAGGATCTGCCGGTTTTGCCGGCGGGTGAAAGTTACCGTTACCGGATTGCCGCGGTGAACGGCTCTCCCGGTGGTGGAGTGATGCGGGGCGGGGAACAGGTGTTGAGCGTGCCGGTGGCGCCCGCGGCAGGTGGCGAAGAAGCGTGTCCTAATCAGACGTTGAGGGTGGGGGCGTCGGCTGCGTTGCCGGATTGCCGTGCTTATGAGCAGGTGACACCGGTTGATAAGGAAGGCGCGCAGGAAATTTTCCGCTGGGCGAATGGGCTTCAGCTGGCGGCTTTTGCGCTGGTCGGTGAAGATGGTGATCATGTGATGGTGCAGGCGCCGGTTGCGTTGGGTTCGGGTCCGAGTGCGGGGGAGAGCCCGTATTTCTTCTCGCGTGACCCCGCGAAGGGATGGCAGATGACCGCGGCGACGGTGCAGCCCGAAGCGGGCCTCGACGAATATCACGCTCAGGTGTTCGATTCCAACCTGACGCGGGTTGGGTTTGAAGCCGGCTGGGATACGTTGGGCGTCGGTGGGTCGCCGAGCGTCGATTTCGGGGTCGGGGCTCCCGGCGGCCCGTATACGACGGTCGCGAGTGTGCCGCGTAAGCAGGTCGGGGAAGGTGGCTGGGTCGCGGGTTCCGAGGACGCTTCGAAGTTGATCCTCGAGGTCGAAGATCGTGGGCTGGTCGAACCGAGGACGACGACGAAGAGCGGCTTCGATCTTTACGAATACTCCGCGGGGTCCCTGCGCCAGGTCAATGTTGGTGTCGGCAAGTGTGGCGCGAGGATCGTCGAAGGCAACGAAGAATCGCCGTTCAACGAAACGGCTCCCACGGTCAGTAGCAGTCATGCGGTTTCGGCGGATGGGTCGCGTGTGTTCTTCGAAGCGGTACCGGGCAGCGACTGCTCGGAACCCGAGCATCTCTTTGTTCGTGTGAACGGTGTTGAAACCGTCGATCTCGGCGCGTACCGTTTCGCGGGCGCGAACGCTGAGGGTACCGAAGTGCTGCTGGAGCGGACGAGCGGTGAAGGGCAGGGCTTGTATCTGTATCGGGCGGGGTCCGCGCCCGAGTTCCTGGCCTCCACCGGCCTGGCCGAACCCTCCAATTTCAGGGTCTCCCAGGACCTCTCCACGATCTATTTCGACGCCGGCGGCCAGATCAGCCATTATGACATCGCCTCGCAGGCCCTCGATTTCGTCGCCTCCGCGAATCAAACGGAATTCACCGAGCATATGAGCGCCGACGGGCGCTACTACTACTTCGACTCGGCTAGCGTGGGGGGTGTTCCCGGCGGTGCGGTGGTTCCCGGCAGCGGTCACCAGGTAAACCATAAATTTGGTCCTCCGGGTCCGACGAGCCAGGTTTATCGTTATGACAGTGTGGAACGTGCGATTGAGTGTATGTCGTGTTCGTCTGCTTTTGCGCGTGAACCGAAGCTCGGCTCGTACTTCAGTGGTAATGCGGCCAGCAGCTCTCCGGCGGGGACGCCGAGGCTGGTATTTGCCTCCGATAACGGCGAATTCGCGTTCTTTCAGAGCACGGCGGCGTTGGTGGCTTCCGATATCGATGGGGAAGTCGCGCCGGAAGGCACGCAGGGTGCTGGTGCGACGGCGCCCGAAAACCCTGAAAACGAGAACTCGGTTTCTGGTGATGTGTATGAGTGGCGTCGTGACGGTTCGCATGGGTGTACCCAGGTTGAAGGTTGTTTGGCGTTGATCACGAATGGTGGCGGTGGGTATCTCAACGAGCTGCTCGGGACCGCCAATGAAGGCCGCGACGTGTTCATCTACACCTCTTCGCAGCTCGTCTCGCAGGACAACGACACGGCGGGAGATATCTATGACGTGCGCGTCGATGGTGGTATCCCCGGGCCGGCGCGTCAGGTGGAATGCGTCGGGGATTCCTGCTCGACGCCGTTCGCTGCCCCGAGCGATCTGACGCCCTCCAGCGCAACGTTCCTCGGCGCCGGTAACGTGGTCTCGACTCCAGCGTCTGCGAAGAGCGTCACGAAAACGAAAACGAAGGCGAAACCGCGGTGTGGGGCGAAGGGCAAGCGGGGGTGCCGGGCAAAGCCAAGGGTCGTCAAGCGAGGTCGGCGGGCTGGGCGGGCTGCGGCTGGTGTGAGGGCGAGTGGGGGGCGGGGACGATGATCGCCGCGGGCGGCCGTTATCGCAGGGTCTCTGTGCGGGCGAGCGTGCTGGGGGCTGTGGTGGTGTTTGTGTGTTTGTTGTCGGGTGGTTCTGTTTGGGCGAGGCCGAGTGTGGAACCGTTTGGGATTGTTCCCGGGTCTTTTGGTGTGGTTCCTTCGACGTTACAGGCGGGCGCACATGCTGATTTGACGTTCTCGTTTGATTTTTTCCATGAAGCGTTGGGTCATACGAGTAATGATGCGCGCACCCTCCTGATCAAATTGCCGCGCGGGTTCGTGGGTAACAACACGGCTGTTCCTGCGTGTACCGATGCGCAGCTGATAGCTGGGGGTACGTATCTTCCCAATTGTCCGGTTGCCAGCCAGGTCGGCCAGGTCAGTTTCGAAGTGGCGAATACGTTGCATGTCGGTGGGCCGCCGGCTCATTTCACGGTCCCGTTGTATAACATGCAGGTCACGAGCTTCGGCGTTACCGCGGAGTTTGGGTATAAGACGGTGCTCTTCACCCAGGTTTTGCAGGTCGGCGTCAACCCGGAAGACTCGAGTTTGCTTACGACGGTCCCCGATCTTCCGAAGGCCGAACCCTTCAATATCCTCACGACGGTGTGGGGGCTCCCGGCGTCCCACGTGCATGACGCGCAGCGCGGGCAGACGTGTGGCGAGGACTACGAAGTGCCCGCGCTGTGCATCTATCCGAAGGGCGGCGCCGAAGAAGCGCGTATCCCGGTCGAGCCGTTCCTGTCGAACGCTACGAGCTGCGAATCGCATGTCGCGGAATTGAAGGTCGACTCGTGGGAGCAGCCCGAAGCGTTCTCCGAAGCGGTCTTTGAAATGCCGGCGCTGACCGAATGTGACCGTGTGCCGTTCAATCCGTCGGTCGAAATTGCTCCCACGACGCGCTCCGCGGAATCCTCGAGCGGCCTCGATGTCTCTCTCGTCGTGCCGCAGAGCTGGGAAAACCCGTATTCGCTTGCTACCGCGCACCTGAAGGACTCAACGGTAGCGCTACCGGTGGGGTACACCGCGAACCCGTCGCTGGCCTCCGGTCTTGGCGTGTGTACCCCGGCGCAGTTTGCCTCCGAAACGTCTTTCTCCGCGCCGGGCGCGGGCTGCCCGCTTGAATCGAAGATCGGGACCGTCGACGTCGAAACACCCGTCCTCGCCGAAAAGCACCTCACTGGCAACATCTATATCGCCAAGCCGTACGAAAACAAGCCGGAATTCGGGACGCCCGAACATCCCGGCGGGTCGCTGCTGGCGCTGTATATCGTCGTGAAGGACCCCCAACGGGGCATCATCGTCAAACTCGCGGGGAAGATCGAACCGGACCCCGTCACCGGACAGCTCGTCACGAGCTTCGATAACAACCCGCAGGTTCCGTTCAGCCGCTTCACGCTGGAACTCCGTCAAGGCGCGACCTCGCCGCTGGTCAGCCCCCCCGCGTGCGGCTCCTACATCGCCGAAGCGGATCTCACACCGTGGTCTGCGCCGCTCTCACCCCGCCACGTCGCGAGCCCGCCATTCCAGATCGAAACGGGCATCGGTGGCGGGCCGTGCCCCGCGGGAGGTGTGCCACCGTTTCACCCGCAGGCGATCGCGGGCACCCAGCACAACGCCGCAGGCAGCTACAGTCCGTTCTATCTACGCCTGGAACGCCGGGACGGCGAACAGGAGCTGACCGGGTTCTCCACGGTAATGCCGCCCGGCCTGACGGGGAACCTGACGGGAATCCCGTTCTGCCCCGATGCCGCGATCGAAGCGGCCCGGGGCCGCAGCGGCCAGGAAGAGCTCGAAGCGCCGTCGTGCCCGGCCGCGTCGAAGGTCGGCCACACGATCGTCGAAGTCGGTGTCGGCACCGTCCTCGCACAGACACCGGGAAGCCTGTACCTGGCGGGCCCGTATCACGGCGCGCCGCTCTCGCTCGTCTCGATCACGAGCGCGACGGTCGGCCCGTTCGACCTCGGGACCGTCGTGATCCGCTTCGCTCTTCGGATCAACCCGGTGACCGCCCAGGTCGAAGTGTCCCCGACGGGCTCCGAACCGATCCCGCACATCATCAAAGGGATCGTCACCCACGTGCGCAACATCCATGTCTACGTCGACCGTCCCGACTTCATCATCAACCCGACCAGCTGCGAACACCTGCAGGTCCAGAACGCGGTCTCCGGCGGCGGCGCGGACCCGTCCAACCCCGCCGACCAGTCCTCCATGTCGGTGGCGAGCCCCTTCCAGGCCGCGGACTGCGCGAACCTCGCGTTCAAACCCGCGTTCACCGTCTCCACCAGCGCGAAAACCAGCAGGGCTGACGGCGCAAGCCTCACCGCCAAGCTCGCCGTTCCCGGCGCGCTCGGCACCCAGGCGAACATCAGCCGCGTCAAAGTCGAACTCCCCAAACAACTGCCCTCCCGGCTTCCGACCCTGCAGAAAGCGTGCACTGCCGCGCAGTTCGAAGCCAACCCCGCTGGGTGCCCGCCCGCCTCGATCATCGGGCACGCCAAGGCGATCACGCCGATCCTCCCCGTCCCATTGGAAGGTCCCGCCTACTTCGTCTCCCACGGCGGCGAAGGATGGCCAAGCCTCGAGATCGTCCTCCAGGGCTACGGGTTCACGATCGACCTCGTCGGCACCACCTTCATCAGCAAACAGGGCGTGACGAGCTCAACGTTCAAGACCGTCCCCGACCAGCCCGTCACGAGCTTCGAACTCACGCTCCCCGAGCGCCCCTACAGCGCCCTCACTGCGCTCGGCAACCTCTGCACCGCCAAGAACCTCACCATGCCGACCGAACTCGTCGGCCAGAACGGCGCGGAGATCAAGCAGAACACCAAGGTCGCCGTCATCGGCTGCCCGAAGGCCCGGCACGTCAAGCACAAGCGCAAGACCCACGCGAGCAGGAAGCGGAAGCGCGCGAAGACAGGGAAGAGGAAGTGATTGTCGCGGGGTTCGACCTCGACGCGCCAGGGCGCCTCGGTCACCGCATGCCCAGTTCGCGCTCGATCTCCTCCAGCGGGATAGGCGGCGCTCCGGCGACTCGGTCTGCTTCCACTTCGGCCATCGCCGCCTCGTCCTCGTCGGGGGTGGGGTTGTGGTCGCTTCTGGCGCCTCAGAGCAGGCATCATGACAGCAGATACGTTGCTGCTATGATGCGCTGATGAGGACGACAGTGACGCTCGACCCGGATGTCGCGGCGAAGCTTCAGCAGACCGCGCGGGAACGGGGGGTGTCGTTCAAGGCGGCGCTCAACGACGCGGTACGCACGGGCCTGACGGCGGGAGCCGCGCCGAGTAGGCGCTTTCGCGTGCAGGCGCAGCCCCTCGGCGTCCGCCCCGGCGTCAATTTGGACAAGGCGCTCGGCCTTGCCGGCGAGCTCGAGGATGCCGAGGTCCTGCGCAAGCTCGAGCTGCGCAAGTGAAGCTGCCTGACGTCAACCTGCTGCTCTACGCATACGACTCGCGCTCCGCGCGGCACGCTCCGGCGCGCGAGTGGCTGCAGCGGACGCTGTCGGGCGCGGAGACCGTCGCGATGACGTGGACTGTGCTGCTCGCCTTCATCCGGCTCAGCACCCGCGCGGCCGTGGTCGAGCGCCCGCTTGGCGTCGAGGCCGCGATCGGGCTGGTGGAGAGTTGGCTGGCGCAGCCGTGCGTCACGGTCGTCAACCCGACCGAGCGCCACGCGGCCCTTTTGCGCCAACTGCTGCTCCCGCTCGGCGCGGCCGGCAACCTGACCAGCGACGCGCACCTGGCGGCGCTGGCGATCGAGCACGGCGCCCAGCTCTGCTCCTGCGACAGCGACTTCTCGCGCTTCCCCGGCCTGCGTTGGGTCGATCCGTTGCGCGACGATCGGTTCGATCGTTCCAAGCGCACTTAGGCTGCTGAAGTCGCCGCGTGGGCGAGGTCGCCCGCGCCTGGCATCACCGCAAAAGCGGTATCTGCTGCGGCGCTACGTACGACTCCCGGGTTCTTTGCGCTTAGCACTTGACAAAAGGTAACGCTAGCGCCTATGATGGCAATGTCACGGGGATCGACGATGATTACCGGGCACAACATAGGGTCTGGTTTGGGGTCTGCCTTTGGTGGTCGACCGTTCCAAGCGCATTAGGGGTCTTTCGGGAGAGGGACCGGGTCGGGTTTTTGAAAGAGGGAGCTTGTTCAGCGTGGTTTCTGCAGGGAGATACGTGACGAGGGTGCACGCACCCGACCCGGGGACTGATGCTAGATGCGCCAGCATGGCGCTGTCGCATCTCTCTCTCTCTCTCTCTCTCTTCAGGGTCGTGGCTTGAGACCGAGGGCGCTGATCGCCTAGTTTGGACGCGCTCCGGGCCCCCGCTCGCGCGGGGGCGGGGCTTGCTGTGTCCACGCACCGGGTTGTGTAGCGGGCGGCTCGGTGTTCTCGGGCGGCCTGGCGTTCTGTGTGGGGGGGCCGCGTAGTGTCACGCGTGCGTACGCGTGTGCCGAGACGCCCGGCCCCGGTGGGGATGGCAGCGCACAGGGGGCAGCCGCCGCGGGAGCAGGTCGCGGAGATTCAGCGCTCGCGGTTGCTGGTCGGCGCGGTCGGCGCGATCGACGAGCACGGGTACGTGCACACGACGGTTGGGCATATCGCCTTGCGTGCGGGGGTTTCGCGGCGGACGTTCTACGAGTTGTTTCCCGATCGCGAGGCATGTTTGGCTGCGCTGTTCGAGGACGTCGTGGGGATGGTCGAGGGTGAGCTCGCCGCGGCGGGCCTGGCCGATCTTGGCTGGCGTGAGCGGGTGCGAGGCGGCCTGTGGGCGCTCTTGTCGTTCTTCGATCGCGAGCCGGCCCTCGCGCGGGTGTGCGTGATCCAGGTGCTGCGCGGTGGCCCCGGCGTGTTGGAGCGTCGTGACGAGGTGCTCGCGCGCTTGGCGGCTGTGCTCGACGAGGGTCGCGGCGAGAGCGTGCGAGGCTTGCAGTGCACGCCGCTGACGGCGGAGGGTCTGGTAGGAGCCGCGTTCGGGATCGTCTACGCGCGGCTGCTGCGCGGTGAGCGCGCGCCGCTCACGGGTCTGTTCGGCGAGCTGATGGGGATGATCGTGCTGCCCTATCTCGGCCCGGCGGCGGCGCGGCGTGAGCAGGCTCGTGCCGTGCCCGGGCCGGTGTCCGTGGCGGGTGTGGAGCGGGCTCCAGTCGAGCTCTCGGGCGAGCGCGACCCGCTGGCGGGCACCCGGATGCGTTTGACGTACCGCACCGCGCGGGTGCTGAGTTGCATCGCCGGCAAGCCTGGCGCGAGCAACCGCGCGGTCGGCGAGCACGCGGGGGTCGCCGACCCGGGGCAGATCTCGAAGCTGCTGCGACGCCTGGAGCGCCTGGGTCTGGTCGCTAACACCGGCGGGGGTCACCTCAGCGGGGAGCCCAACGCTTGGCGGTTGACAGCGCAGGGCACCCAGGTCGCGGGGCGGCTCAGCATCGACACCCGGCACCGCGAGAGGGCTGCGTGATGCGCTGGCGCCGATCGCCCACAAGCAGAGTCCCCTCTGGTGGCTCCGAGCGCTCCGGGTCCTGCACACCGGCTTCCAGCGCGCAGATCTTCAGCAGTTCAACCCAACGCACCTGCGTAGCGCTGAGCGCCAGCAGGTCTCAACCTCGGCCATAGGAGGCATCAATGCTCTCAGCTCTACGCAAACGTCTGTCCTACGCGAACGTCACAGCCACGCTCGCGGTCTTCTTCGCGATGTCTGGCGGCGCCTACGCGGCATCGCACTATCTGCTCACCTCGACCAAGCAGATCAAGCCGAGCGTGCTCGCGCAGTTGCGGGGCAAGAGCGGTCCCGCGGGGGCGAACGGAGCCAATGGGGCGGCCGGCCCGGCCGGCCCGCAGGGACCGGCGGGCGCCAGGGGCGAAAACGGGGCGAATGGCAGCAACGGCACGAACGGTACGAGTGTCACGAGCGTGGAATCGAAAGCCAAAATCGGGCCGTGCGCGGCCGGCGGCTCGGAATTCAAGGCAGGGGGTGCGACGACGTACGCCTGCAACGGCGAAAAAGGCAAGGAAGGCACCTTCGGCGGCCAGGTGCTGCCAGCCGGAAAGACTCTGACAGGCGTCTACGCGGCCTCGTCATATAGCGAAAAGGGCTTTGAAGAAGGCGGCGGAGCCGTATCGACCGGCGTGTCGTTTGCGTTGCCGGTCGAAGTCGCCGCCACCGAACTACATGCGCACTACATCAAGGAAAACGAAACCCCACCTCCTGGCTGCAGCGGAAACGTGAGCGAACCCGCGGCCGCCGAAGGAAACCTTTGCGCCTTTGGCAACGGTGAACCGCTGAACATCCTCAAAGAAAACATCACGATCCAGCCTGAAGGCGCTGTTGCCCCCGGACCCTCGTCTAGGTGGATCGGTTTTCTGGTCCGCGGCCTTGCCGCCGAAAAGGGGAATATGGTGATCGAGGGAACGTGGGCGGTCACGGGCTGAATGCCCACGACCAAAGCTGAGCCACTACCCGAAACGGAGCCACGAGCAATGACGACATCGCGATCAAATAAGCGCCAATCACGGGGGCGGCGGCGGCTCGTGAGCGCAGCCGCCGTGCTGGTCCTCGCCGTGGCTGCCGCGGCTCCCGCTTCGCCGGCCTTCGCGGCCGAAGAACAACCGCCGATCTTCGTCAACAGAGGCGCATGGGTTCTCACCCCGTATCCGACGCGCGCGGTAATCGAGGTCGACTACCTCAGCGCAGGCCTGCGTTCCACATGGGGCGCGAAGTATGCGATCGCCGAAGCAAACTGCGAACCGCCCGCCAAGGAAGCCGGCTGCGTATGGGAAGTGGCGAACGCCAACGAAGAATCGCCGGGTGCGAACGAACCCCCCGCAGGAGGTAAAGTTGTTGTCGGTCAAGAACCACTCCGCGGTGAACAGCGCGGCGCTACTGGCCGGGAATACCTGAGGCACCTGGAGCCCGGGACGCACTACTATGTTCGCATCGCCGCAAAGAACAGCCTCGGCGAAGCCGATGAAACCTTGTCCTTTCAGACGCTGCCGGCGTCGAAGCCGGAAGTGAGTCAAATCCATCCTGGTGGCCTAGTCCCGGGCGACGCTAAGCCACTGTTTGTGGGAGCAGCAATAAGCGACACGGCCGCGGAATTCAACACTGGCGTCGAGAGCAACGGCTTGGAAACCGTGTATCAGCTTGAATATTCGCTGCCCGAAGGCGGGCATGCGCCTGCGGTCCATAGCGCGTCGTGGAAAGCGTTCAGCTCCGGAGGCGGCGGGACGATAACGCCCGCGGAGGAACATGCCGCGGTGAAAGCGGAAACGACCGGTCTCACCCCGGAAACGACCTACTACGTGCGTCTCAAAATGAGCAACGGAGTTGGCGAAACGATTCAAAACACATACACCACGGAATTGGGCGAAGTCAGCACGTTCACCACGCTCACCGCGCGGCCGTTGGCGAGCATAGAGCCACCACGCAACGTGACCGCATCCTCGGCGTATGTGACTGCGCAGTTCGAACCGCGTGGTGAGCGGACGGTGTGGCGGTTTGAATCGGCGCCGGCGGCGTCGGGGCCGTGGACGGTGATCCCGGGTGGCTCGGGCACGATCACCCAGGCGCAGGCCGAAGCGTTCCCGTATGGGCAGAATGGTTCCAGGTTTGGCGCGCGGATTGCTGGTCTGCAGCCTTCGACGGTCTATTACGTGCGTGCGACGGCGGAAAACGAATGCGCGGTCGGTTGCGGCAAGACCACGGGTGAAGCGGAGAGCTTTGAAACCGCCGGTGGGCCGAGCGTGAGCGCGTTCGCGGTGCACGCGCTGCACGGCGAAGCGCTGCGTCTACTGGGCTCGGTGAACCCGAACAGCTTGCCGACGAGCGCCGAACAGACGATCACGATCGAAGGCGCCCCTGCGGGGGGCACATTCACACTTGGCTTCGAGGGGCAGAGCACCGCGCCGCTTCCCTACAACGCCTCGTCCGAAGCGGTCGGTCAGGCCCTGGGTGCGCTCTCCAGCGTTGAGAAAACGGGCGGCAGGCTGAATCTCAGCGGACCGCCCGGGGGGCCGTATGTGGTTTATTTCGCGGGCGGCGCGGGGGGCAGGCCGCAGCCTTTGATCGAAGCGGACGGGCTGGGGCTGCTGCCGTCGGGGTCGGTGAGTGTCGTGAGCAGCCAGGCGGGTGGCGAAGCGTATGACACCCACTACCGTTTCCAGTACGTCAGCGAGCAGGGTTTCAGCGAACATGGGTGGGCGGGCGCCGCCGAATCGCCCGAAGTCGATATCGGGTCGGGCGATGGCCAGGAGGGCGTCGGCTATGACCTGCCGGGCTTCACCGCGGGTGAGGCCTACCGCTACCGGCTGGTGGCGAGGAGCAACGCGCCGGGCATCTCGCTCGCGGAATCCGGGGAACAGTCGCTCACCGCGCCAGTGGCGCCGGCGAGCACGGGCTCGGCCCCGTGCCCAAATGAAGCTGTGCGCACGGGGCCCTCCGCGCGTCTGCCCGACTGTCGTGGGTTCGAGCTGCTCACGCCGCCGCGCAAGGAAGGCGCGCAGGAACCGTTTCACTATGGGAACTCAGCGGCGGGTGCCGCTTTGGGGGTTGCGGAAGACGGCCAGCACGCCCTGCTGGAATCTGAGGGCGTGAGCTATGAGACCGGCGGGCAGGGTCCGTATCTCTTCTCGCGCGGGGCCGATGGCTGGTCGATGACGATCGGCTCTCCGCAGCCTGAAACCGGGCCATTTGAGTATATTCCCCAACTTTACAACGCCAATCTGACCGAGGTCGCGTTCACCTCGAGCTATGACACGTCGTTCACGAAACCCTCGGCGGACATCGAATATAGGCTCGGGCCGGTCGGAGGCCCCTACAAGACGGTCGCCGTCGCTCCGCGCGCGGATGAGACGGGAGTGGATTGGGTCGCCGGCGACGGGGATTTCTCAAAGCTCGTGCTCGCGAGCGAGGATCGCACCCTGTTGGGTGAAGAAGCGACCGGTACAGCGAGCGGCGAGGATCTCTACGAATACACCGCGGAGGGCGGCCTGCGCCAGCTGAACGTCGCGGGTGAACCGGCGGCCACGATCGGGCGCTGCGGCGCCAAGATGGTCAGGGGCAGCAGCGAGTACCACGGGGCAGACAGCAACAGCAGTAGGTACAGCATCTCGGCTGACGGTTCGCGCGTCTTCTTCGAAGCGGTTCCCGGGAGCAACTGCCGGGAAGCCTCGCACCTATACATGCGGGTCGACGGGGAACGCACTGTGGATCTCGGCGCATACACCTTCGCTGCAGCCAACGCCCAGGGGACGACCCTCCTGCTCCGTAACGGTGCCGGCGGACTGGTGTCCTATGACACCGAAACCGGTGCGAGCGAAGCGCAGTCGGGCAGCGAACTGGAAACAGCGCACGAACTCGCGGAGATGGGCATTCCCTTCGAAACGCGGATCGGCGGGGGCACCGAAGCGTTCGCTCACCCGCGTTACACATACTTCAGGGGTTACGTCGCGGGTCTCCCCGGTGGCGTGGGCAAGAGGCAGGTTTACCGGTACGACAGTGCCGAACATGTCGTTGAGTGCATCTCCTGCGCCTCCCCGTTTGACCCCGAACCGAAACAGTCCGCGTTCCTTTCGAGCGGCAACAGCGACGGTGGCGGACTGTCGCTCGCGGGTAGTTTCCCGGAAAACACAACGGTGTCAGCGAACGGCGAGTTCGCGTTCTTCACGACCCCCGCGGCGCTCGTGCCCCAGGACGTCAACGGCGAAATCGCAATCGAACGCACGCCCGAACAGGGAGAAAGCGGAGCAGAAGAATACGTGCCGGTCCAGGCCCCGTTCTACGATTTGGCGGGCACCACCTCGCGCTCCAGCGATGTGTATGAGTGGCGTGGGGACGGCGTGGACGGCTGTGGCGCGCTGCAGGGCTGTGTTGCACTGATTACCGATGGGCGGGCGGGCTTTCGCAACCTGCTGTTGGGCAGCGCCGATGAAGGGCGCGATGTCTTCATTTACACCCTCTCGCGGCTGGCGGCGCAGGACCTCGACGGCGCGGGGGACGTCTACGATGCCCGCGTCGACGGTGGCTTCGCGCCGCCGCCCGCGCCGCCGGTGGAATGCGAAGGCAGCGCGTGCTCATCGCCGCCGAGCCCCCCGAACGACGCGACGCCGTCCAGCCAGAGCTTCCAGGGCTCCGGCAATATCGCCGCGGCGCCGGTGCAGAGCGGCGTCAGCGGGTCCAAACCAGCCAAGCATAGAAGCAGGCACCGTGGGAGGACCGGGAAACGGAGGCGCAAGGGGACGCATGCGTCTCACAAAAAGGCGGCGGCGAGGAGAGCCCACAGGGCGACCCGTGGAGCGAGGAGGGGCAAATGAGGCGCCTGAGGACAGTGGCAGCGGCGCTGGTCATGGCGCTGGGGGGGTGCGTGGCGGCGCTGGGCGGGCTCGCACCGGGCGCGGGCGCGCTTCCGAGCGAACACCCGTTTGAAATCGTGCCCGGCTCGTTCAGTTTCACCCCGTCGAGCCTGCAGGCGGGCGCGCACGGCGACTGGGTGACGTCCTTCGATTTCGCGCACGAAGCGGATGGCACCACATACAACGACGCCCGCGACATCGTCGTGAACCTGCCGGCCGGGTTTGACGCGAGCGACACAGCGGTCCCCACGTGCACCCAGGCGCAGTTGCTTGCTACCTCTGATATCGAAGGAGTGGAACAGGGCGCCACTGGGGTGCCCAACTGTCCGCTCTCGAGCCAGATCGGTCAGTTGCGCATCTTGCTCAACCTCGGCAAGGCAGAACCGACGGAACTCACAGTGCCGGTCTACAACATGGAAGTGGCGAACTTCGGCCTGACGGCCGAGCTGGGTTACAGGACCGCGCTTTTCAACGGCTATCTGCAGATCGCGGTGCGCCCGCGGGATCTGGGTATCACCTCGAGCACGTTTCAGATTCCGCCCGTCGGCGAAGTCCACGGCGTCCGGGTCACGATCTGGGGTGTGCCGGCGGCCACCGAACACAATCCGCAACGCGGCGAGGCGTGCGTTCACGAAGTCGGCGGGCTGGGCAGCGGGTGCGAAAACCGGTTCGGTGCGCCGTCTGCGAACATCGCGGTCAAGCCGTTTCTGTCGAATCCGACGAGCTGCGGCACGTTTGCAGCGTCGCTGCAGGCCGACTCTTGGGAGGAAGTGGGGAGGTGGAGCACAGCGTCGAGTGTCGGAGGCCCGATCGGGGAATGCGCCCGCTCGCCCTTTGAACCTTTGATCGCGGTGCAGCCCTCGACGCGCGCGGCGGAATCGCCTACGGGCCTGGAAGTCTCGCTCGGGGTGCCGCAGTCGTGGGAAAACCCGCTGGTGCTTTCGAGCGCCAACCTGAAGGACACGACCGTGACGCTGCCGGAAGGGATGACCGCGAACCCGTCGCTCGCGGCCGGTCTGGGGGCGTGCAGCCCGGCGCAGTATGAAGCGGAAACGACCTCCTCCGTTCCCGGCGAAGGGTGCCCCGCCGAATCGAAGATCGGCAGCATCGAAATCGAAACGCCGCTGCTCGACGAAAGGCTCCACGGGGCCGTCTACATCGCCACGCCCTACGACAACATGCCGGAATTCGGGTCTCCCGAACATCCAGGTGGCTCGCTGCTCGCACTGTATGTGGTCGCGAAGGACCCCGCGCGTGGGATCATCATCAAAGTCGCCGGCAAGATCACACCGAACCCGGTCACCGGCCAGCTGACGACGACGTTTGAAAACACCCCCCAGCAGCCGTTCAGCCGCTTCACGCTGAAGTTCCGGCCCGGCGCGACCGCGCCGCTCGCCACTCCGCCCGTGTGCGGCAGCTACGGCGTGCAGGCCGAACTGACGCCGTGGTCGACGCCGCTGGAACCGCGTAGCCTCTCAAGCGAACCCTTCCAGATCACCCAGGGTGTCCACGAAGGCCCCTGCCCCTCCGGTGGCGCGCCGCCATTCAAACCGCAGGTGATCTCCGGCACCCAGAACAACGCCGGTGGCTCCTACAGCCCGTTCCACCTGCGGATCGTGCGCGAAGACGGCGAACAGGAAATCACGCGCTTCTCGACCACCCTGCCGCCGGGGTTGACGGGCAACCTGACAGGGATACCGTTCTGCTCCGAGGCGGACATCGAAGCCGCCCGTGGTGTGAGCGGCCAAGCGGAGGAGGAACACCCCTCCTGCCCGCAAGCCTCGGAAGTCGGGCACTCCCTCGTTGGCGCGGGTGTCGGCGGCGTGCTGGCGCAGAACCCGGGCAAGATCTACCTCGCCGGCCCCTACCACGGTGCGCCGCTGTCGATCGTCTCGATCACCAGCGCGAAGGTCGGCCCGTTCGATCTCGGCACCGTCGTGATTCGCTTCGCGCTGGACATCAACCCGGTGACGGCGCAGGTGGAAGTGAGCGGGACGCAGTCGGAAGCGATCCCGCACATCATCAAAGGGATCGTCGTGCACGTACGTGACATCCGGGTGTATATGGACCGCGAAAAGTTCATCATCAACCCCACCAGCTGCGATCCGATGTCGATCACGAACACGATCGATGGCGCGGGCGCGGACCCCGCGAACCCGGCGGACCAGGTCCCCGTAGGCGTGAGCACCCCGTTTGAGGCCGCCGACTGCTCGAGCCTGCAGTTCAAACCGGTGTTCACCGTCTCCACATCCGGGAAGACCAGCAGGGTGGACGGCGCGAGCCTCACCGCGAAGCTCGCCGTCCCGGGCGCGCTCGGCACCCAGGCGAACATCAGCCGGGTCAAAGTCGAACTCCCCAAAGCGCTTCCCTCCCGTCTGCCGACGCTGCAGAAAGCGTGCACCGCCGCGCAGTTTGAAACGAACCCAGCAGGGTGCCCGGCCGCGTCGATCATCGGGCACGCCAGGGCGATCACCCCGATCCTCCCAGTCCCCCTCGAAGGCCCTGCGTACTTCGTCTCCCACGGTGGCGAAGGATGGCCAAGTCTCGTCGTCGTGCTCCAAGGCTACGGCATCACAATCGACCTCACCGGCACCACCTTCATCAGCAAATCCGGCGTCACCAGCTCCACCTTCAAGACCGTCCCCGACCAACCCGTCACCAGCTTCGAACTCACCCTCCCCGAGGGCCCCTACAGCGCCCTCACCGCGCTCGGGAACCTCTGCACCGCCAAGAAACTCACGATGCCGACCGAACTCGTCGCCCAGAGCGGCGCGGAGATCAAACAGAACACCAGGATCGCCGTCACCGGCTGCCCGAAGGCGCGGCACTTCAAGCACAAGCGCAAGACCAAGAAGCAAGCCAAGCGCGCGAAGAAGGGGAGGAAGAAGTGATGCCCGCGGGATGCGGCTCCCCGACTACGGCGGTCCCACGATCTCGTCGAAATGGCGGATGAAGCCGGCGACGCAGATCGCGAACATGATGAGCGCCAGCCCCCACAGGGGGGCCCAGGCAGCGACTTCTCGCGCTTCCCCGGTCTGCGTTGGGTCGATCCGCTGCGTGAGGATCGGTAGACCGCTCCAGCGGTTGGTCTGGCCTGCAGGCTAGGCTGAGAGGCGGATGACCCGCTACACCTCCACCACCGCCGAGGACCGCGCCGCAATGCTCGCGGCGATCGGCGTTGGCTCCGTCGAGGAGCTGTTCGAGCGGCAGATTCCCGAGGCCGTGCGCCTGGGCCGCGCATTGGATCTTGCGCCCGGGCTGCCCGAGCAGGAGGTCTACGCGCATCTGTGCCGGCTGGCCGCGCGCAACGTCAGCGCCGAAGACGAGCTCTGCTTCCTGGGGGCGGGGATGTACGACCACTATGTCCCCGCGCTGATCGACATGCTGATGGAGCGCTCGGAGTTCCTCACCCCCTACACCCCCTACCAGCCGGAGGTCTCACAGGGGGGGCTGCAGGTGATGTTCGAGTACCAGACCGCCATCTGCGAGCTCACCGGCCTGCCGGTCTCCAACGCCTCGGTGTACGAGGGGCCCTCCGCGGTCGCCTCCGCCGCGTACATGGCCAAGCTGCACAACGGCCGCCGCCACTTCGTGGTCTCCGCGGGACTGCATCCGCATACGCTGGCCACACTGCGCACCTACGCGCATGGCTTCGACGCGGAGGTGGTGGAGGTCCCCACCGTCTCGGGCGGTGCCACCGTCTCCGCCGACGGTCCCCGGGGCGCCACCGATCTGGAGGCGTGGAGCGCGGCGATCGACGGCGAGACGTGCGCGGCGATCTTCGCGCAGCCCAACTTCTACGGCGCCGTCGAGGACGCCGCCGCTCTGAGCGCCGCCGCCAAGGCCGCCGGTGGCGAGCAGCTCGTCACGATCGCCCAGGTCGACCCGATCACGCTCGGGATCCTCGCCCCCCGGGGGAGTGCGGCGTGGACGTCGCCGTCGGCGAGGGCCAGTCGCTCGGCAACCGCCTGGACTTCGGAGGACCCTCGTTCGGCTTCTTCGCCGCGCGGGAGCCCTACCTGCGGCGGATGCCCGGCCGCATCGCCGGCGAAACGGTGGACGTCGATGGCCGTCGCGGCTTCGTGCTCACGCTGCAGACCCGCGAGCAGCACATCCGCCGCGAGAAAGCCACCTCCAACATCTGCACCTCCCAGGCGCTCAACGCGCTCGCTGGCGTCGTCTACCTCGCCTGGCTGGGGCGTCGCGGGATCGTCGAGCTGGGGGAGCTGCTGCTGGCCCGCACCCACTACGCGCGCGAGGCGCTCGCCGCGCTGGAGGGCGTCGAGAAGCTGCACTCCCAGCCGGTGGTGCGCGAGTTCGCGGTGCGTCTCGACGCCGATGTCGCCGCCGTCCGGGAGCGCTGCGCCGCCCAGGGGATCAACCCCGGCGCCGACCTGCACGCGCTCACCGGGCGCGAGGAGGATCGCGGCGGGCTGCTGGTCGCCATCACCGAGCGGCGCTCGCGGTCCGACATCGACCGGCTCGTCGAGGTGCTGGGGGCGGCCGTCGCCGCCGAGCGAGCGACGGCCGGCCGGCAGGCGGTCATGGCGTGAGCGCCGTCGGGCCAGCGGGTGCTCGTGGCGTGAGTGCCGACAGCCGGCGGACGGTCATCGCATGAGTGTTCCCACCGACACCCCGCAGCAACGCGACCGCGCGCGGACGATCTTCGAGAAGGGCGCTCCCGGACGCCGCGCGTTCGTCTGCCCGGAGCTCGACGTGCCTGAGGTGGACGCCGAGACGCTGCTGCCCGCGCGCCACCGCCGCGCCGCCCCCGCGCGGCTGCCCGAGCTCTCAGAGCCCGAGATCGTGCGCCACTACGTGCGTATCTCCAAGCGCAACTTCGACCTTGACTCCGGCTTCTACCCGCTGGGCTCGTGCACCATGAAGCACAACCCCCGCCTGCACGAGCGTGTCGCCGCGCTGCCCGGGCACGCCCGCCTGCACCCCCTACAGGATCCTTCGCGCGCACAGGGAGCGCTGGAGCTGATGTGGAACCTGCAGCAGGCGCTCGCCGAGATCGCCGGCCTGCCGCACGTCTGCCTGCAGCCCTCCGCCGGCTCCCACGGCGAGCTGGCGGGCGTGCTGCTCGCCCGGGCCTTTCACGAGGATCGCGGTGAGCAGCGCCACAAGGTGCTCACCCCCGACACCGCCCACGGCACCAACCCGGCCACCGTCACGATGGCGGGCCTTGAGGTCGTCAAGCTCGCCACCAACCCCGACGGGGGCGTCGATCTCGACGATCTGCGCGCCAAGGCCGGCCCCGACGTCGCCTGCCTGATGCTCACCAACCCCAACACGCTCGGCCTGTTCGACCCCAACATCGAGGAGATCGCCCGGATCGTGCACGGGGTCGGCGCCACGCTCTACTACGACGGCGCCAACCTCAACGCGGTGATGGGCATCTCCCGCCCTGGCGACATGGGCTTCGACATCGTCCACTTCAATCTCCACAAGTCCTTCACCCAACCCCACGGCGGCGGCGGCCCCGGCTCCGGGCCGATCGCTGTGTCCGAGCGGATCGCGCCGTTTCTGCCGATGCCCGTGGTGCTCAGGCGCGAGACCGCCGCGGGCAATGGGACGGTGCGTCCGGCGCCCATGTTCGACCTGGACCACGGGTCGGGGATCGTGGGGTCCAAGTCGATCGGCCGCCTGCGTGGCTTCCAGGGCAACTACGGCTGCTTCGTGCGCGCCTACGCCTACATCCGCTCGCTCGGCGCCGAGGGACTGCGCGACGTATCCGAGACCGCCGTGCTCAACGCCAACTACCTGCTCGCGCGGCTGCGCGAGCAGGGCGTCGCCGAGTATTTGCCCCTGGCCTACGGAGATCTCTGCATGCACGAGTTTGTGCTCTCCGGCGGCCCCATGAAGCGGGAGCTTCAGATCAAGACGCTCGATCTCGCCAAGCGCCTGCTGGACTTCGGCTTCCACCCGCCCACCGTGTACTTCCCGCTGCTGGTGGACGAGGCGCTGATGGTGGAGCCCACCGAGACCGAGACCAAGGAGACGCTCGACGCCTTCGCCGACGCGATCGCCGCGATCCTGCGCGAGGCTGTCGAGGATCCCGAGATCGCTCGCACCGCTCCTCACACCACGCCCGTCAGGCGCCTCGACGAGGTCGCCGCGGCAAAGCGCCCGGTGATCAGGCAGTCTCTCTGACGTGCGCATCTTCTCCGGCATCCAACCCACCGGGTCCAAGCACCTCGGCAACTACATCGGGGCGATTCGCCAGTACGTCGAGGGGCAGGAGCGCGGCGAGGCGCTGTTCTGCATCGTCGACCTGCACGCCACCACCGTCGCCTACGACCCAGCCGAGCTGCGCCACGGCCTGTATGACCTGGCCGCGCTGCTGCTCGCCGCCGGCCTGGACCCCGAGCGCTGCATTCTCTTCCGTCAGAGTGACGTGCCCGAGCACGCCGAGCTGGCGTGGCTGCTGACGAGCGTCACCGCCTACGGCGACCTGCAGCGCATGCACCAGTTCAAGGACAAGTCGGCCGCGCAGCGCGAGCTGGTCTCGGCCGGCCTCTTCTTCTACCCGGTGCTGATGGCCGCCGACGTGCTCGCCTATCGCGCGCACGAGGTGCCCGTCGGCGACGATCAGCGCCAGCACGTCGAGCTGATGCGCGACATCGCGATCCGCTTCAACGCACGCTTCGGCGGCGGCGAGGAGGTGCTGGTCGTGCCCGAGCACCGCATCCCCCCGGTGGGCGCGCGGATCATGGACCTGCAGGAGCCCACCCGCAAGATGTCCACCACCGGCGGCAGCCCCCAAGGCACGGTGTACGTGCTGGAGGAGCCGCGCGCGCTCGAGAAGAAGATCAAGAGCGCCGTCACCGACTCGGGCAACGAGATCCGCCGCGCCGAGGGCAAGCCGGGCGTGTCCAACCTGATCGAGATCCTCGCCGCCGCGCGCGGGGTGAGCCCCGAGACGGTCGAAGCCGACCTTGCCGGCGCGCGCGGGTACGGCGACCTGAAGGCGGCGGTCGCCGCTGCGGTGATCGACTACCTGGCGCCGGTGCGCGAGCGCTACGCGGATCTGCGCGCCGATGAGGCCGCGCTCGAGGTCGTGCTCGGGGACGGCGCGGCGCGCGCCCGTGCGATCGCCGCCCCCACGCTCGCCGACGTGCGCGAGCGGATGGGTGTGGGCGCGGGCGGGCGGCGTGGGCATCCTGCATGACCGGTACGGTGAGAGCATGAGCGAAGGTGCGAGTGCGGTTGGGGACGGCCGGCGTCCGGCAGTGGTCGGCTCGGCCCGCGGGAGGGAGACCCGAGCATGAGCTCAGTCGCCGCGCTCGACCTCGACCTGGACGTGTTCAGCGGGCCGTTCGACCTGCTCCTGACGCTGGTGCTGCGCGAAGAGATCGACCTGCTCGAGCTGCAGCTCGCCGAGGTCGTGCTCGCCTACCTCGACCACCTCGAGGCACGTGGCGAGCTGGACCTGGAGACCGCCACCGAGTTCATCGTGCTCGTCGCCGCCCTCCTGGAGCTCAAGTCGCGGCTGATGCTCACCGGCGAGGAGGACGAGCAGCTGCTCGACATCGAGCCCGCCGAGGCCGCCGAGGAGCTGCTCACGCGGATGCTCGACGCCCGCCGCTACCGCTCCGCCGCCACCCACCTGCGTGAGCTGCTCGCCACCCAGGACGGCGTGCGCTTCCGCTCGGCCCCGCCGCCCGCGCACCTGCTGCGCGCCGCGCCGGCGCCGATCGACGGCGTGCTCGACCCGGCGGCGCTCGGGCAGGCGCTCGGCCGCCTCTTGGTGATGCCGCCCGCGATCTCCCTGCGTCACCTCACGATCCCGCGGGTCTCGCTCAGCGAGCGCCTCTCGCACCTGCGTTCGCTGCTGCGCCGCGGGCGCTTCACCTTCGAGGAGGCCCTCGGCGACACCGACGATCGCATGACCGTCGCGATCACGGTGTTTGCGCTGCTGGAGCTCTACAAACGCGGCGAAGCAGCCTGGGAGCAGAGCGAGTGCTTCGGTGAGATCCACGTTCACGCGCTCGCCCCGCCGGCCCCCGCCTCGGTGGCCGCGGGCGCCGGAGGCGCCTAAGGTGAGCGACACTGTCGAGCTGGCCCGCACGGTCGAGGCCCTGTTGTTCCTCAGCAGCGACCCGCTCTCCACCCGTGAGCTGGCCGCCGCCGCCGCGGCCGATGAGCTGGAGATCGCGGCGGCTCTGGGGCTGCTCGCCGAGCAGTACGCACCCGGGCAGCGCGGAATCCAGCTGCGCGAGCTCGCCGGCGGGTACACGCTCGCCAGCGATCCCGCCTGTGAGGAGGCGGCGCGGCGGCTGTTCAGCCGGCCCCGCACCGCCACGCTCACCCCCGCCCAGGCGGAGACGCTCGCGATCGTCGCCTACCTGCAGCCGGTCTCGCGCCCCGAGATCACGCGGATCCGCGGCGTCAGCGCCGACTCGGCGGCCACCACGCTGCTCGAGCGCGGCCTGATCGAGGAGGCCGGCCGCTCCCAGTTCGGCGCCGTTCTCTACCGCACCGGCACCCAGTTCCTGAAGCTGTTCGGCCTGCGCTCGCTCAGCGAGCTGCCCGACGTGGCGCAGTGGGACCCCACGCCCGAGGAGCAGGCCGAGCTGCGCGAGCGGCTCCTGCGCGCCGGCGAGGCGCGCGCCGAGGGCGGGCCGCCGCCGCTTGAGTCGTGATCGGCTCGTTCACGTCGCGGCGGGGGCTGAAATCGGGTGAGCCTGGGGTGTTTCGCATGCACTTTTCGGCCTCCAACCCTTCATTTTGTGAAGTGCCGGGTCGCGCCTGAGCACAGCTCCAATCAAGCTGCTTGCGCCGCCAGCTGACCGCACGCGGCGTCGATGTCGCGACCGCGCGTCAGGCGCACCGTGGCCTGCACGCCGTGCTCCTCCAGCGCCGCCTTGAAGGCCGCGATCGCCTCGCGGCTTGACCCCCTGTAGGCATCCCCCTCATCCACGATGCCCGTCACGCTTGCGGGACGGGCATGGGGTGCGGGGCGCCCGCCGGTGGGGTTGAACGGGATCAGGTTCACCTTGAACATCAGCGGCGCGCCCGCGTCCACCGGCGCCAGCAGCTTAGCCAGCGCCACCGCCTGCTCATAGCGGTCGTTGACTCCCGCCAGCATCACGTACTCGACGAACACCCGCCGCCGCTTGCGCGCATAGTGGGCGCGGCACGCCTCGAGCACCTCGCGCAGCGGGTAGCGCTCGTTCACCGGCATCAGCTCCGAGCGCAGCGCTTCGTCGGCGGCGTGCAGCGAGAGAGCGAGCCGCAGCGGCAGCTCGCACTCGGTGAGGCGTTCGATCCCGGGGATCCACCCCACGGTCGAGATCGCGGTGCGACGGTGTGAGATGCCGAGATCCGGCAGGCGCTCGCAGGCCGCCAGCACCGCGTCGAGGTTCAGCAGCGGCTCGCCCATTCCCATGAACACGCAGTGATCCACCCGCTCGTAGCGGCGGAAGTGCAGCGCCTGGTCGAGAATCTCCGAGCTGCTGAGGTTGCGCGCGAACCTCATCGCGCCGGTGGCGCAGAAGGTGCAGGTCAGCGGGCAGCCCGACTGCGAGGAGAGGCAGATCGAACGCCGCCCGTCCCCACCTCCCGGAGGGTTTCGATATCGCATCAGCACCGCCTCCAGCGGCCGGCCGTCCGCCGTGGCGAACAGCGCCTTCACCGTGCCGTCCCGGGCGTGCGCCTCGCGGCGCACCTCAAGAGTGGAGAACGGCACCTCCCGCGCGAGCTCCTCGCGCAACGCCAGCGGCAGGTTGGTCATCGCCTCGTACCCCGCGGCGCCCGCCGCCGCCCACCGCCACACCTGGGCGGCGCGGAAGCTCGGCTCACCACGGGCGGCCAGCGTCTGGTCGAGAAGTTGCAGGTTCATGTCGTCGGGTTTGGGGGCGGGGCTTCGTTGGGTTGCGGGCGGGGAGTTGTCGGGTTGCGGGCGGGGGCTTCGTTGGGTTGTGGGCGGGGGCTTCGTCGGGTTGTGGGCGGGGGCTTCGTTGGGTTGTGGGCGGGGGCTTCGTTGGGTTACGGGCGGCGCTTCGTCGGGTTGGACTCCTATGGTGGCAGCCATGCGCCTCGCCAAGCACCTCGCCCACGCCGGCGTCGCCTCCCGCCGCGCCGCCGAGACGCTGATCCTCGCCGGACGCGTGCGTGTCGATGGCGAGCTGGTGCGCGATCCCGCGCGTGACGTGGACGAGAGTCACCGCGTCGAGGTGGACGGGCAGCCGCTGCGCGGCCCCGAGCCGCGGGTCGTCTACGCGGTGCACAAGCCAGTCGGCGTGGTCTCCACCGCGCGCGACACCCACGGACGTCCCACGATAGTGGAGTTGATCCCCGACGAGCCGCGGCGCCTCTACCCCGTGGGGCGCCTCGACGCCGACAGCAGCGGCCTGATCCTGCTCACCAACGACGGCGCGCTGGCCCAGCGGCTCACCCACCCGCGCTACGAGGTGCCCCGCACCTACCGTGTGCGCGTCGCCGGAGGACCCGTGGGCGAGCGGGCGCTGCGCGCCCTGCGCTCCGGCGTGACGCTGGCGGACGGGCCCACCGCGCCGGCGCAGGTGAAGCGTGTGGGGAGCGGCGGCGAGAAGCGCGTGAGCGCACCGCTCGCGCGTGCGAGTACCCGGGCGGGCGGCGGCGGCGAGGAGCTCGAAATCACGATCCGCGAAGGCCGCAACCGCCAGGTGCGCCGCATGTGCGAGGCGATCGGCCACCCCGTGCGCGAGCTACGGCGCGTCGCCTTCGGCCCGCTGCGGCTCGGCACCCTGCAGCCCGGCGCCCACCGCCGTCTCGGCGAGGCCGATCTGCGCAAGCTGGGCGAGGCCGGCCGCACGCTCTGAGAGAATCGCCAGCCATGCGACTGTATGCCTTACGCGGCGCCACCAGCGTTGCGCACAACGACGCCAAGGACATCATCGAGGCCACCACCGAGTTGATGACGGCGATCATGGAGCGCAACGCGCTGCGCCCCGAGGACGTCGTCAGCTGCATCTTCACCGCCACCAACGACCTCAACGCCGAGTTTCCCGCGGTCGCCGCGCGCGCGCTCGGCTTCGAGAGCGTGCCGCTGCTATGCGCACGAGAGATTCCCGTGCCGCGCGCGCTGCCGCGCGTGATCCGGGTCCTGATCCACTACTACGCCGAGGACAGCCACCGGGCTCAGCACGTGTATCTGGGCGAGGCGGCTACGCTACGGGCCGATCTGCAGGCGGCGCAATGAACAAGCGAAGGACCGCGGGAGCGAGTCACGGAGGTGTGACGATGAGCCGTAAATCATTGGCAGATGGATCGTCGATCGCGGCGGCAAGACGGTCGTCGGTCGCAGTGGCGGGGAGGACTTTGGTCGCAGTGGCGGCGGGGTCGTCGGGCGCAGTGGCGGGGAGGACTTCGGTCGCAGTGGCGGCGGGGTCGTCGGGCGCAGTGGCGGGGAGGACTTCGGTTGGGTGGGGGAGATCTTCGACCGCATTGGCGGGGAGGTCTTCGGTCGGGTGGGCGGGGAGGTCTTCGGTCGGGTGGGCGGGGAGGTCTTCGGTCGGGTGGGCGGGGAGATCGTCTGTCGCGTTCCTCGCCGTCGTCGCCTGCCTGGCGCTCACCGCTTCGTGCGCGCTGGCAAATGCCGTTCCCCGCCGGCACATCGGCAGGCTGCCGGGCTTTCCGGCGATCCGCGGCGTGGTGCCGGTGCTCGGCTCCCCCGCCGCCGTGAGCGCGCACGAAAAGCTCGTCGAAGAAGCCTTTGCGGCCGTGCGCGCGCGGCGTGCTCGCACCGTGCGTGGCGCCTCCGTGCGGCGTCCACGCGGTACTCCTGTGCCCAGTGAAGAATCGCTGCTCTGCGTGGAAGAAGCTGAAGAAGAACTCACCCTCTTCACGCAGAACGTCTGCGACCGAGGTGGGCCGGTGCTGCACGATCCCACGATCCACCTGATCTTCTGGCAGGGGCCGGGCACCGAACACGTGGACGCGTTCCCGCCTGGCTACGAGGAAACGGTGGAGCACTACTTCGAAGGCGTCGCCCACGACAGCGGCCTGGAAACGAACGTGTTCGCGGTCGATTCGCAGTACTGGGAAGAACAGAGCCGCGGCGCGTTCCATGCCGGCGAATACAGGCTCTCCTTTGATGGGGCCACCGACGCGGAAGTGAACACCTCGCCGTTCCCGGAAGGTGGCTGCACGGACGAAACCCCCTCTTCCGAAGGCCCCTGCCTGCTCGACTCCGACATCCAGAAAGAGGTCGAAAAAGTCGCCGGCGCAAGTCCGAAAGGCCTTGGCAACGTCTACGTCGTGCTAACTCCACGCGGCGTTGGCGGCTGCTTTGAAGCGGAATCGGGCGAGTGCGCCTACCGCCAGTACTGCGCCTACCACTCCGACTTTGGTGGCAACGGAATGACGCCGAATGACCAGACCCTCTACGCCGACCTGCCCTATCTCGGCGAAGTGGCTGGTTGCGACTCCGGCGTGCACCCCAACGAAGTTGTCACGGAAGAAGAAGAAAAAGAAGCAGAAGACCACGGCGCCGACGCGGTCATCGACACCGCCAGTCACGAGCTCAACGAGACAATCACCGATCCGATCGGCAGCCAGTGCGACGAAGAAAAAATCGCAGGCAAACCGACGATCGTGGGCTGCGAGAAGAACGCCTGGACCGACGCGATCGGCCAGGAGATCGGCGACAAGTGCCTGCCCCCGGAGAGCACCATCTTCGGCATCTACGGCGAACCGCTCGGCGAACTGCTGCCGGGCCGCGCGGCCAGCTTCTTCAACCAGAGCATCGACGGTGGGCACTACTGGACCCAGCGCGAGTGGAGCAACGCGGCGGGGCTGTTGGAAGGTGGGTGCGTGCAGCGTACGATCGGCGCCAGCTTCAGTGTCTCGGCCGGCATCGAGGCGACCGTCCCGGCCACGCTCGACGGCTCCACATCGGGCTCGCCGAGCGACCCCGCCATCTACTGGGCGTGGAACTTCGGCGAAGGCGAACAGGTCGGCACTGCCAGCGCCAAGCTCTCACACACATTCGCCCAGCCCGGCCTCTACCTGGTGGGGCTGACCGCCTACGACGCTTACGGCAACGCGCAGGCGACGATCGAGGAAGTCGAAGTCGGCCCGGCGCCAGTGCCGCCGGTGCCCCCGCCGCCGGTGCAGACACCCGCGCCCAACACAATCGTGGTGAAGGAACCGATCGCGCCGGGGCACATCACGGCCGCCGAACTGGCCGCCAAACTCGGCCTGCCGACGAACGGCAGGCGGCTCGCCGGCGCCGGCCCGTTCGCGCTCGGGCACGCCGAATGCCCGCCCGCGTGTGGGGTGACGCTGCAGCTGTACGCGAAAGTGGTGAGCGTCTCGCACAAACACCGCTCCGCCAAGCTCGTGCTCATCGGCAGTGCCCACATGAACTTCGCGGCAGGCGGATCGGGCGCATTGTCGCTGTCACTCAACACGAAGGGCGACGCCCTGCTGCGCAAGCGCCACACGCTCGCCGTCAAGCTGGTGGCGAGCGTGGAAGGTCAAGAAGGCGGCACCTGGCAGCTTGTGCGCGCGCTGACGCTGACCGACTCTTCCAGCGCTGCCCGCCGGCGCGGCTGAGCTTCGCCACAATACGTCGGTGCCCTGAGCTTCGCCACAATACGTCGGTGCCCTGAGCTTCGCCACAATACGTCGGTGCCCTTCGAGTTCTCCGAGCGGATCGCGCGACTGCCCAGCTATCCCGCGGCGGGCGGCTACGCCGATGCCGCGCCGCGCGTGCGGCTGGCCAGCAACGAGTCGCCATGGCCGCCGCTGCCGGCGGTGACCGAGGCGATCGAGCGGACGCTCGCGACGCTAAACCGCTACCCCGACCCCACCAGTTCGGCCCTGCGCCGGCGCCTCTCCGAGCGCTACGACGTGCCGGCCGAGCGCATCGCGATCGGCAACGGCTCCTGCGACATCCTGCTCGCCGTCGGCGAGGCGCTGCTGGAGCCGGGCGCCGAGCTGGTGTATGCCTGGCCGTCTTTCTCGATCTACCCCCACCTAAGCGCCGCCTCGGGCGCGCGCGCCGTCACCGTCCCGCTGGACGAGCACGACCGCCACGATCTGCCGGCGATGCTGCGCGAGATCACCGTCGCCACGCGGCTGGTGATCGTGTGCAACCCCAACAACCCCACCTCCACCGCCCTGCCGCTCGCCGAGATCGCGGGCTTCGTGGCGGAGGTTCCCCCGCACGCGTGCGTGGTGATCGACGAGGCCTACTGCGAGTTCAACCTGCTCGATGACCCCGACGCCTCCGTCGAGCTGCTGCGCGAACACCCCAACCTCGTGCTGCTGCGCACCTTCTCGAAGGTGTACGGCCTGTGCGGGCTGCGCGTCGGTTTCGCGCTGTGCGGCTCCGAGGAGCTGCCGCGAGCGTTCGACCAGGTGCGCCAGCCGTTCTTCTGCAACGCCGTCGCCCAGGTCGCCGCCACCGAGGCGCTCGCCCACCAGGACGCCGTCATCGATCGGGTCACCCGCACGGTCGCCGAGCGGATCGCGATGGACGAGCGGCTGCGAGCGCTGGGCCTCGCGCCCGCCGACTCGCAGGCCAACTTCTGCTGGTTCGGTCTCGGCGAAGAGAGAAACGAAGCGCAGGTCATGCGCGGCCTGCTCGACCGCGGCGTGCTCGTGCGCGGCGGCGGCGCGCTTGGGCGCGAGGGGGCGTTGCGCGTCACCTACGGCACGCCCGAGGAGAACGCCGTCTTCCTGGATGCGCTGGCGGAGGTGCTGTGAAGGGCGAGGTGCTGCGAAGGGCGAGGTGCCGTGAAGGGCGAGGTGCCGTGAAGGGCGAGGTGCTGCGAAGGGCGAGGTGCCGTGAAGGGCGAGGTGCCGTGAAGGGCGAGGTGCTGCGAAGGGCGAGGTGCCGTGAAGGGCGAGGTGCCGTGAAGGGCGAGGTGCTGCGAAGGGCGAGGTGCCGTGAAGGGCGAGGTGCCGTGAAGGGCGAGGTGCCGTGAAGCACGCGGCGCTCGGCAGTGCTCTTGGGTCTGCGCCTCTTTTTTTGGGGCCCAACCCTTCATTTTGTAAAGGGTTGGAGGCCAAAAAAAGAGACTTTGGCTGAGGCCGGGCCTGGCTCTACCCCAGCAGCTGGTGTAAAGATCCCGCTTCCTTGTGTGCTTCGCTTGTCGATTGGGCGCAAAGGTGCTACAAACACTTGAGACGACCATGTCCGCATCCGCCACCGCATCGCATCGCCACATCCCTACGCCTGCCGACTGGTCGTCCTCCTACGCGTACGCCGCCTGGCGATTTAGCTAGGCGCTTCGGCCTGCTCCCGCCCGTGAGCGGGATCGCGGGCCGCCCGGGGTCTTCTCGACCGAGCGCCACCCCACCGGGCGCATCACGCCCTTCACGATCCTCCCGCGGCCTCCGTGGTGGGAGACCCGCACACTAAGATTCCCCAGGCACAGAAAGGACCCACCGATGATGATCGTGATGAAGGAGTCGGCCACCGACGAGGAGATCGCGGCGGTCGCGGAGAAGATCGAGCGAGCCGGCGCGCGGGCCCACCGCAGCCAGGGCGCGCGCGTGACCGTGATCGGCGCCATCGGCGACGTCGAGCAAGACGCCAACGTCGAGAGCCTCGGGTTGGAGGGCCAGCCCGGAGTGGACCGCGTGGTGCCGATCCTCAAGCCCTACAAGCTTGCCTCCGCCCAGTTCCGCCACGGCGAGCGCACCGTGCTGGAGATCGACGGTCGCAAGGTCGGGGGCGACCACTTCGCGCTGATCGCCGGCCCCTGCACGGTCGAATCGCGAGAGCAGACACTCCAGACCGCGCGCGCGGTGCGCGACGGCGGCGCCACGCTGCTGCGCGGCGGCGCCTACAAGCCGCGTACCTCACCCTACGCCTTCCAGGGTCTCGGGCAGGAGGGGCTGCGGCTGCTCGCCGAGGCGAAGGCCGAGACCGGCCTGCCGGTGGTCACCGAGCTGATGGACGTGCGCGACATCGACGCGGTGCTCGAGGTCGCCGACGTGATCCAGATCGGCGCGCGCAACATGCAGAACTACTCGTTGCTCACCGAGATCGGGCGCTCCGGGCGCCCCGCGCTGCTCAAGCGCGGGCTCTCCGCGCCGCTGGACGAGCTGTTGATGGCCGCCGAGTACATCCTGAAGGAGGGCAACCCCGCCGTGATGCTCTGCGAGCGGGGCGTGCGCGGGTTCGAGAACGCCTACCGGCGCTCCACGCTCGACCTGATGGCGGTGCCGATCCTCAAGGAGCTCTCGCACCTGCCGGTGATCGTCGACCCCTCACATGCGGCCGGCCGGCGCGACCTGGTGCTCTCGCTCTCGCTGGCGGCTGCCGCGGCGGGAGCGGACGGCATCATCGTCGAGGTGCACCCCGACCCCGACGAGGCGCGCTGCGACGGGCCCCAGTCGCTGCCGACCGACACGTTCGCCGAGTACGCCGCCGCGGTGGAGCGCGCCGCCGCGCTCGCGGGCAAGGCGCTCAGCGCCGCGTGATGGCGGGCCGTCGAGCGCTGCTCGTAGGCGTTCGGCTCCGGCGCCGCGTGATGGCGGGCCGCCGGGGACTGCTCGCAGGCGTTCGGCTCCCGCGCCGAGGGCCCGCGCGTTGAAGATCGCGATCCTCGGGGTCGGCCTGATCGGCGGGTCGATCGGCCTCGCCGCTCGCCGCCGCGCGGGCGCCAGCGTCTGCGGGTATGACCCCGACCCGCGAGCGTGTGCCGCCGCGCTGGAGCTCGGGGCGATCGACGAGCAGGCGCCGGACATCGCGGCCGCGGTGACTGGTGCGGAGATCGTCTTCGCCGCGGCCCCAGTGGGGGTGCTCGCCGAGACCGTGCGCGAAGCGCTCGAACACGCCGGAGACGATTGCGTGGTGAGCGACGTCGGCTCGACGAAGCTTGCACTGGAGAAGGCGCGGCGGGACCCTCGCTTCATCGGCGGTCATCCGCTTGCGGGGTCGCACACTGCCGGCGTCGAGCACGCCCGCGATGACATGTTCGAGGAGGCCACCTGGTACCTGTGTCCGGCTGACAACGTCCCGGAGCGCCTATACGAGCGGCTGCGGGATCTGATCGTGCAGTTGGGCGCGGAGCCGATTCCGATCGACGCCGACATGCACGACCGCCTGATGGCCACCGTCTCCCAGTTGCCGCACGTGCTGGCCAACGTGCTGGTCGAGCAGCTCGCGGCGGCGAGCCGCGACGATGAGCGGCCCGCGGCGGCGAGCCGCGACGATGAGCGGCCCGCGGCGGCGAGCCGCGACGACGATCAGCCCCCGGCGTTACACCCGCTTGGGGTGGGGCCCAGTTTCCGCGACGCCACGCGCGTGGCGGGTTCCAACACGGCGATCTGGACCGACATCTACCTCGCCAACAGAGAGGCGCTGATCGAGGCGATTGACCAGGCTGTGCGCGAGCTCCAGCAAGTGCGCGCTGCCCTTACGCAGGCCGATGCGGGCGCGCTGGCGGCGTGGAACGAGCGCGCTCGGGTCGCCCGCATAAAGCTGTTGGGTGGCGAGACGCCTCCCGCGGACGCCGCCCCATAGGCTTGCGGGCGGGATGAACCTGCGCTTCGAGCCCTCCGGCCCGCTCACGGGCGAGCTGACCGCGCCGGCGGACAAGTCGATCTCCCACCGGGCGGCGCTGCTCGGCGCGATGGCCTCCTACCCGCTGCGGATCGAAAACTACCTGCACGCCGCCGACACCACCTCGACGCTGAACGCCGTGCGCGCGCTGGGCGCGCTGGTGGAGGTGCGCCCCGAGGAGGTCGTCGTGCGCGGCACCGGCCTGCGCGAGGCGCGCGAGCCGCCGGAGGGGGCGGGACCGATCGACGTCGGCAACGCCGGCACACCGCTGCGCCTGCTGCCCGGCTGGCTGGCCGCGCAGGAGGGCCGCACGTTCACGCTCGACGGCGACGAGTCGATCCGCCGGCGCCCGGTGGACCGCGTGATCGAGCCGCTGGAGCTGATGGGGGCCACGCTGCGGGCGCGCGAAGGCCGCTTCACCCCCCTCAGCGTGCGGGGCGCCCGGCTGCACTCGATCTCCTACACGCTGCCGGTGGCCAGTGCCCAGGTGAAGTCGTGCGTGTTGCTGGCCGCACTCGCCGCCGACGGCGCCAGCACCGTCACCGAGCCCGAGCGCAGCCGCGACCACACCGAGCGGATGCTGCTGGGCGCCGGCGCCAGAGTGCACCGCAACGGCCGCAGCGTCACCGTCACCAACACCGACGAGCTGGTGCTGGAGCACGTGCGGGTGCCCGGCGACCCCAGCTCCGCCGCGTTTATGATCGCCGCCGGCGTGCTGGTGGGAGGCTCCCGCCTGCTGATCCGAGATGTCGGGGTCAACTGGACGCGCAGCGGCTTCCTGCGGATCCTGATGCGGATGCAGGGCATCGTGCTGGGCGATCTGGAGGACGAGACCGGCGAGCTGGTCGCGCACGAGCCGGTCAGCGACCTCGACGTCGCCGCGGGTGGGCTGGAGGGGACCTTCGTGGGCCCCGAGGAGGTGCCGTTGGCGATCGACGAGCTGCCGCTGGTGGCGCTGCTCGGCTGCTTCGCCGAAGGCGAGACGGTGGTGCGCGGCGCGCACGAGCTGCGCCTGAAGGAGTCCGACAGGATCGCCACCGTGGTCGGCGGGCTGCGCGGGCTGGGCGCGGAGATCGAGGCGACCGACGACGGCTTCGCGGTCACGGGCACCGGTGGTCTGCGCGGGGGCGTGCTCGACGCTCACGGCGACCACCGTCTGGCGATGCTGGGCGCGGTCGCCGGACTGGCCTCGCGCGAGGGTGTGGAGGTGCGCGGAATGGAGGCCGCCGCGGTCTCCTACCCCCGCTTCGTGGAGGATCTAGAGCGGTTGGCGGGCTGATGGTGATCGCGATCGACGGCCCCGCAGGGGCCGGCAAGTCCACCGTGGCGCGCGCGGTGGCGGGCAGACTGGGCTTCACCTATATGGACAGCGGCGCGATGTACCGCTGTGTGGCGCTGTTGGCGCTCTCGTCGCCCGATCGGACGCCCTCGCGGCTGGCGCAAGGCGCGCGCATCCAGTTGGGGGAGCGCGTGCTGCTGGACGGTCGCGATGTGACCGAGGAGATTCGCACGCTGGAGGTCTCCGAGAAGGCGTCGAAGGTTGCCCCGGACCCGGCTGTGCGCGAGGCGCTGGTCGCAGCGCAGCGGGAGCTGCTCTCCAGTGGCGATTGGGTGGCCGAGGGCCGGGATATCGGCACGGTGGTCGCGCCCGACGCGGCGCTGAAGGTCTTCCTCACCGCCGATCCCGCCGAGCGCGCGCGGCGGCGCGCCGCGGAACTCGGCCTCGATCGCGAGGCGGTGTTGGACGAACTGCGCCAGCGCGACCAGCGCGACCGCGATCGCGAGCACAGCCCGCTGCGCGCGGCCGCGGATGCCGTCACGCTCGACACCACCGGGCTCGACATCGACGCGGTGGTCGAGCGCATCGCGGCGCTGGCGCACCGACAGAACGCTAGCCTCCAAGGGGGGCAGAGAGCGGGTCGTGGACCCACCGCATCGTGAGATCCAGCCGCGCCTGCACCGGTCCGCCCCGCCCATAGCTCATACTGGCTCAATGCTGAAGGTCGCCATCATCGGCTATCCCAACGTGGGCAAGTCATCGCTGGTCAACCGCCTGAGCGGGACGCGCACCGCCGTGGTGCACGAGCGCCCCGGGGTGACGCGCGACCGCAACGAGGTGGAGTGCGAGTGGAACGGGCGCACGTTCACGCTGATCGACACCGGTGGCGTGGACTTTCACGACGAGGATCCGCTGGCCGGCTCGATCCGCGAGCAGGCGCGCGCCGGCCTCGCCGAGGCCCAGGTGGCGGTGCTGGTGGTGGACGCGCGGGCGGGAGTGCGCCCCGGCGATGAGGAGCTGGCGGATCTGCTGCGCCGCTCGCCGCTGCCCAGCGTGGTGGTGGCCAACAAGTGCGACACAGTCGCCGATCTGCCGCTGGCCGCCGAGCTGCACCGCCTCGGGCTGGGTCAGCCGCTGGCTGTTTCCGCCGCGCAGGGGCTTGGCTCGGGCGATCTGCTGGACCGGATCGTGCAGCTGCTTCCCCCCGAGGACGCGCTCCCGGCGCCCGAGACGCTGCGCCTCGCGCTGATCGGCCGCCCCAACGTCGGCAAGTCCTCACTGGTCAACCGCTTCCTGGGCGAGGAGCGCGTGATCGTCTCCGAGCGGGCGGGCACCACCCGCGACGCGATCGACACCCCGCTGAGCGTGGAGGGACGCAGCCTCACGCTGATCGACACCGCCGGCATGCGCCGCCAGTCGAAGGTGGCCGACTCCGTCGAGTACTACACCGCGCTGCGCTCCCGCCGCGCGGCCGAGCGGGCCGACGTGGCGCTGGTGGTGTGCGACGCCACCGAAGGAGTCACCGCCCAGGATCTGCGGATCGCGGAGCTGGCTATGAAGGCGGGCTGCGCGACGGCGATCGTGCTCAACAAGTGGGACCTGTTTTCCAAAAACGAGGGGCCTGGCTCGGCGGCCGGCGCCCGGCCGCGCCACCCGCTGGCCGACGAGTCCCACCCCGAGGTGCGGGACGAGCGCGCGCGCGAGGCGGCGCTGGAGCATGAGCGTGCGCGTGTGGCCGAGAAGCTGCGGCTGCGCCCGCGCGTGCTGACAGCCAGCGCCAAGACCGGCCGCCACACCGCGCGCCTGCTCACCGAGGTGCTGGCGCTGGGAGACAGGATGGCGGGGCGCATTCCCACGCCCGAGCTCAACCGCTTCCTGGCGGAGGCCGTGCAGGCGCGCCAGCCGCCGATCGGCACCCGCCGCGGCTCCAGCCAGCACCGTCTGAAGCCGATCTACATGACCCAAACCGGCGAGCGCCCCCCGCGCTTTGCGATCCAGGTCAACTCCCGTGAGCGGGTGACGCGCGACTACGCCTACTTCCTGGAGAACCGTCTGCGTGCCCGCTACGGCATGGACGGGGTGCCGCTGATCATCGACTTCGTAGAACGCGGTCAACGCGGGCACAGCGACGGCCGGCGCCGCGGTGCCCGCTCGGCCGCGTGACCGCGAGGTGGGGGCGTGAACCGCGAGGTGGTGGCGTGAACCGCGAGGTGGTGGCCTGAACCACGAGGTGGTGGCCGATACACTGCCCCCATGAGCCACCATTCAGATAACGAACACCTGTTCACCAGCGAGTCGGTCACCGAGGGGCACCCCGACAAGATCGCCGACCAGATCTCCGATGGGGTGCTGGATGCGGTGCTGCGCGAGGACCCCAATGGCCGCGTGGCGTGCGAGACGCTGGTCAACACCGGCCTGATCGTGGTGTCGGGGGAGATCACCACCGAGACCTACGTGGACATCCCCGAGGTGGCGCGCGAGACGGTGCGGGGCATCGGCTACGACAACGCGGCGTTCGGCTTCGACTGCGACACGTGCGCGGTGATCAACGCGATCGACCGGCAGTCGCCGGACATCGCGCAGGGTGTGGACGCCGCCTACGAGACGCGCCACGACCCGCTCGACGACGATCGCTTCGACCTCGCGGGCGCGGGCGACCAGGGGATGATGTTCGGGTATGCCAGCAACGAGACCGAGGAGCTGATGCCGCTGCCGATCCTGCTGGCGCACAAGCTCTCCAAGCGCCTGGCGGAGGTGCGCAAGGCGGACGTGCTGCCCTACCTGCGCCCGGACGGCAAGACCCAGGTGACGGTTCGCTATCGCGATGGCCGGCCGGTGGGTGTGGAGAAGATCCTGATCTCCACCCAGCACGCCGACGGGATCGACAGCGAGGCGCTGATCAAGCCCGATCTCTTCGAGCACGTGCTGCGCCCGGTGCTGCCGGCGGAGCTCTACGAGGAGAAGGAGCTGCTGCGCAACTTCCTGGTGAACCCCACCGGACGCTTCGTGATCGGCGGCCCGATGGGCGACTGTGGGTTGACGGGGCGCAAGATCATCGTCGACACCTACGGCGGGATGGCACGCCACGGCGGGGGCGCGTTCTCGGGCAAGGACCCCTCGAAGGTGGACCGCTCGGCGGCCTACGCCGTCAGGTGGGTGGCCAAGAACATCGTGGCCGCCGGTCTGGCCGACCGCGCGGAGGTGCAGGTGGCATATGCGATCGGGGTGGCACACCCGGTGTCGGTGATGGTCGAGACGTTCGGCACCGAGAAGATCGGCACGGCGCGGATCATGGAGCTGGTGTCCGAGCACTTCGATCTGCGACCGGGCGCGTTTCGCGAGGAGCTGCGGCTGCACCGCCCGATCTATCAGAAGACCGCGGCATACGGCCATTTCGGCCGCGACGACCACGACTTCACGTGGGAGCGCACCGACAAGGCCGAGGCGCTGCGGGAGGCCGCAGGGCTGGGGGCGGTCGCCACCGAGGCGTGATCCGGTCCGGGGGCCCATCTATGGTGTGGCCTTAGAGGGTGGCGCAGCCGGCTGGAGGCCGGTGAGCCGGGCCCCTCTTCTTTCAGATGTCGAATGAGATCGCCCAGGTAGAGCCCCTCACCTTGGCTCGCGCGCTGCGCGGGCCGTTCGACTACAGGTTGCCGCCGGGTTTTGAGGGTGGCATGGTGGGGGTGGGCTCGATGTTGGTGGTGCCGTTCGGCCGCCGCCAGGTGCTCGGGGTGGTGACGGGCCTCTCCAAGCGCAGCGAGGTGGCCGACGAGAAGCTGCTCGAGCCGCTGCGAGCGCTGGAGCTCGGCGTGCCCGTTGACCTCGTGGCGCTGGCGGAGTGGCTTGCGCTCGAGTACTGCTCCACCGTGGCGCGTGCGCTGCGGCTGGTGCTGCCTGCCGGGGCCACCGGCAAGGGACCGAGCGGTCTCGGCGTGCGCAAGCGCCGCGCTCGGGCGGTCGCCCGCCCCCAGCACCAGCCGATCGGGCCGTTGCACAGCCAGCCACCGCCGTTGACGGGTGACCAGCGCCAGGCGCTGGAGGCGATCGAGCAGCGGCTCCAGTCGCCTGCCGATCGTGCTCAGCCGCTGCTGCTGCACGGAATCACCGGGTCGGGGAAGACCGAGGTATATCTGCGCGCCACCGCGTGCGCACTGCAAGCCGGCAGGGGCGCGATCGTGCTGGTGCCCGAGATCGCGCTCACCCCGCAGATCGTGGGCCGCTTCGTGGGCCGCTTTGGGGAGACGGTGGCGGTGCTGCACTCGCGCCTAACCGCGGCGCAGCGCCGGGAGGAGTGGCGGCGGCTGCGGACGGGGGAGGCGCGGGTGTGCGTGGGACCGCGATCGGCGGTGTTCGCGCCGATCGAGAACCTCGGGTTGATCGTGATCGACGAGGAGCACGACTCCTCCTACAAGCACGAGGGCGATCCCCGCTACGACGCGCGTGAGGTGGCCGCCAAGCGCGCCCAACTACAGAGCGCGTTGCTGCTGCTGGGCAGCGCCACGCCACGGCCGGAGAGCCAGCACGCGTTGGCGCGTGTGCGCCTGCCCCGCCGGGTGGACGGCCGCCCGCTGCCTCGGGTGGAGCTGCTGGACATGCGCGAGCAGCGCCACGGCCTGCACCCGGAGACCGCGCAGGCGCTGGCGCGGACGCACGGCGAAAGCGGCAAGGCGATCGTCCTGCTCAACCGCCGGGGCTGGTCGAACTTCCTCTCCTGTCGCTCATGCGGATCGGTGTGGAGCTGCCCGCACTGCGACGTGGCGCTCGTACTCCACCGCGGGGAAGGGCAGGTGCGCTGCCATCACTGCGATCACAGCGAGCGTGTGCCACAGCGCTGCGGCTGCGGCTCGACGGCGGTCGCGCGCCACGGCGCCGGCACCGAGCGACTGCAGCACGATCTGCAGGCGGCGCTGGGAGACGACAAACGCTTCCCGATCTTCCGGTTGGATGCGGACACGATCCCCGCCGGCGCGGGCGGAGAAGGTGTGGGCGCGCTGCTGCGTCGCTTCGGTGCCGCCCCGGCGGGCGTGCTGATCGGCACACAGATGGTGGCGAAGGGCCACGACTTCCCGGATGTCAGCCTCGGGGTGGTGCTGGATGCCGACGCCACCCTGCGCTTCCCGGATTTCCGCGCCGAGGAGCGCACCTTCGCGCTGATCGCGCAGCTCGCGGGCAGGGTGGGGCGCGGCGGGGAGGGAAGGGTGCTGGTGCAGACAATCGCGCCCGACGCGCGCGCGATCGCACATGCGGCACACCACGACAGCGAGGGCTTCCTGGCGGGCGAGCTGCAGCGGCGGGCGGCGCTGCGCTATCCGCCGTTTGCGCACCTGATCCGGGTCGTGTGCGCCGCCCCTGAGGCGGCGCTGGCGCAGGCGGCGGCCAGCGCCGTGAGGGATGGTATGGCCGCGCGGATCGCTCCCGGCCTAGCGAGCGTGCTGGGCCCGGCGGCGCTGTTCCGCCTGCGTGGGCGGGAGCGCAGGATGCTGCTGGTGAAGGCCACCGACCGAGGCGCCGCGGTGGGTGGCGTCGGCGCGGCGGTGCAGCAAGCGGCCAGCGCGAGGGAGCACGCGGGGGTGAGCTTCAGCGTCGACGTGGACCCGCAATAGAATTGGGTGAGGATGAGCACGGACGTTGAGAACCCCGCTGAGGTGCAGGCGCGCGAGGAGCCGGTCGAGGAGCTCGACGAGGAGACGCGCGCGCGCCGCGACGCGGCGCTGCGCCAGGTGCGCAAGCTGGGGGATCCGGTCCTGCGCGCCAGCGCGGTGGCGGTGGAGCGCTTCGATGAGCGCCTGCGCGCGGAGGTGGAGCGGATGGGGGAGCTGATGCAGGCCGCGCTCGGCGTCGGCTTGGCGGCCACCCAGGTCGGCGTGCTGCACCGGGTGCTGGTGTACAAAGCGTACGAGGACGACCCCGTCAGCGCCCTGGTGAACCCCGTGCTGGAGTGGCAGAGCGAGGAGCGGGAGGTAAAGGAGGAGGGGTGCCTCAGCCTGCCCGGCGTGCACGTCGAGGTGGAGCGTGCGGTGCGCGTCAGGGTTCGTGCGCAGAACCCGCACGGCAGCGAGCTGGTGGTCGAGGAGGAGGGGCTTCCCGCACGTGTGATTCAGCACGAGATGGATCACCTCGAAGGGGTGCTGATCCTCGACCGCATCTCGCGCGAGGCGCGCCGGGATGCGATGCGCGCGTTGCGCGAGGCGCGGGAAGCCGGGGACGGGACTCGCCGACCGAGCGCCGATCGCTCAGCGGCCGCGGCTTAGGCGCTCGGCGTTTGCGCACCGTCTTTCTCGGCACCTCCGACTTCGCGGCAGCGATTCTGGAACGCCTGGCGGCGAGTGGGCACCGCCCGGCGCTCGTGCTGACGCGCCCAGATCGCCCACGCGGGCGCGGGCGCAAGGTTGCCTCGCCGCCGGTGGCGCAGGCGGCGGGCGAGCTGGGCATCCGGGTTGAGCAGCCGGAGCGGATCAACGATCCCGCCGTGTGTGCGCTGATCGAGTCTGCTGTGGGGGACCACCAGGCTGCGCTGGGTGGCGGCGAGGCCGCGGTGAGCATGGACACGGCGGGCCGGGGCACCGCCAAGGGCGGTGATGTCGTGCTGGTGGTATGCGCCTACGGGGCACTAATCAAGGAGCCGCTGCTCTCGGCCTACCCGCTGCTGAACGTGCATCCGTCATTGCTGCCGCGCTGGCGTGGGGCGGCGCCCCTTGAGCGGGCGATCATGGCCGGGGACGCGCAGACGGGCGTGTCGATTATGCGCCTCACCGAAGGTCTCGACAGCGGGCCGGTGTGCGCGGTGGCACAGGAGGCCATCGGTCCGCACGACACCTACGGGTCGCTGGCGGAGCGTCTGCAGCGGCTCGGTGGCGAGCTGCTGGTGAGCGTGCTGGAGGACTGGGAGCGGGGGCGCTCGCCGCGCTTCAACGAGCAGCCGGAGGATGGGGTGACCTACGCGGAGAAGATCGGCGCCGAGGACCGCCTGCTCGATCCGCGGCGCACCGCGGTGCAGCTGGAGCGTCAGGTGCGCGCATTGCACCCCCACATCGGCGCTCGCCTCGCGCTGACCGACGGCACGCTGCTCGGCGTGTCACGCGCGGCGCTCCCCGATGCGGCCTCCCGGGACACGGCCTCCCGGGACACGGCGTCCGGGGACCCGGCGTCCGTGGCGGCCGGCCCGGGCAGTCCACCCGTGGGCGGCTTGGTGGCGAGCGCCGGGCATTTGCTTTACGGGACGCGCGACGGGGCGCTCGAGCTGCTGGAAGTTCAGCCTCCCGGCGGGCGGCCGATGGACGCGGGGTCCTACCTGCGGGGACATGCCCTCGTCTAAGAGAGGGTCACCCGGCCGGCTCGGGGACGGGGCGCCGGGCCGGGCGGGGTCTGCCGCTCCGGTCGCGGCGCGCGTCTGCGCGTACGCCGTACTGCGCAGGGTGTTCGAGCGGGGCGCCTACGCCGATCTGGCCCTGCGCGCCGAGGCCAGCGAGCTCGACGCGCGCGACCGGGCGCTGGCGATGCGGCTGGCGTACGGCGCCGTGCAGCACAGGGGCACGCTCGACCATCTGATCCAACGGCTCGCCGAGCGGCCGCTGAAGCGTCTGGACGCTCCGGTGTTGGCGGCGCTGCGTCTGGGGCTGTACGAGCTGCTGTATCTCGCGGGCGCGCCCAACCACGCGATTGTGGCGGATGCGGTCGAGCTGGCGAAGGTCGGTCGCGGGCATGGCCTGGTCAACGCCGTGCTGCGCCGTGCCACACGCGAGGGCGCGGCGCTGCTGGCGGAGCTCGACGACCACACGCCGGCGGCCGCGGCGCTCAAGCACTCCCACCCGGAGTGGGTTGCGCGGCTTTGGTGGGAGCAGCTGGGCGCCGAGGAAGCCCGCGCGCTGCTGGCGTTCGACAACCAGCCGGCGGAGCTGGCGCTGCGCGTCAACACGCTGGTCGCCGAGCCCACCAGTGTCGCGGAGCAGCTGCGCACCGGGCCCCAGCCGGTGGGCGTCCACGGCGACCCGCGCATTCCCGAGGCGCTCGTGCTGGAGGGCCCGTGGGATATGCACGGCTCGCCGCAGTACCGCGCCGGCGCGATACTGGCGCAGTCGCGCGGGGCGATGCTCCCGGCGCTGGCGCTGGCGCCCCAGGCGGGCGAGCGGGTGCTCGACCTGTGCGCCGCGCCCGGGGGCAAGACCACGCACCTGGCGGCGCTGATGGGCGGTAGGGGAGAGGTGGTGGCGGTCGAGCGCAACCCCCGCCGCGCTGCCGAGCTGCAACACACCGTGGAGCGTCTACGCGCACGGGAGTGCGTGCGGGTGGTGCTCGGCGACGCGGCGCGTCCGTTGCCCGACCAGGCGCCGTTCGATCGCGTGCTGGTGGATCCGCCGTGCTCGGGGCTGGGAACGCTGCAGGCGCGTGCCGACCTGCGCTGGCGGGTCGCGGCCGAGGATCTGCCCCGGCTGGCGCGGACGCAGGCGGCGATCCTTGCAGCGGGGGCTGCAGCGGTGCGTCCGGGCGGTGTGCTGGTCTACTCTACGTGCACTATCTCCGCGATCGAGAACGAGCGCCAGATCTCCGCATTCCTGGAATCCAACCACGGATTCTCGCTGGATGATGAAATGCTGACGCTACCCCACCGCGACCACACGGCCGGCTTCTTCATCGCGCGGCTGCGGCGCCAGTGAGCGATTGATGGCCAGCGAGCGCGACCACACAGCTCCGGCCGACCTCGGCCCGCTGTGCCCGCACTGCTCGGAGCCGTGGCTGCGCCCCACCAACCTGCCGGGACGCTACCGCTGCGTGTACTGCCTGCATCGCTTCGAGCTCGCCTCGGTGTGTCCCAACTGCGGTGAGCACTCCACGATCGTGAGAATGTCATCGACCGCGATTCTCAAGTGCAACAACTGCGGCGACTCGATGCTGCAACCAATCTGAGCCGAATGGCCTGCTCCCGGGAGATGAGATGAGCGTGTCCGCCAAGGAGCTGCTCGCAGGGGTAAGGGTGGCCCCCTCCATTCTCTCGGCCGACTTCGGCGCGCTGCGCGCGCAGGTGGGCGAGGTGCTGGCCGCCGGCGCGCGGGTGATCCACGTGGATGTGATGGACGGCCATTTCGTCCCCCCAATCACGCTGGGCCCCGTGGTGGTGTCCTCACTGCGCGAGCAGGTCGAGGAGGTTGGAGGGATGCTCGACGTGCACCTGATGATCGAGCGCCCCGAGCGCCAGATCGGGGAGTTTGTGCGCGCCGGCGCCCACTCCATCACCTTCCACGCGGAGGCCACCCCCCACGCGGCCTACGCCGCCGAGGAGATCCGCGCCGCCGGCGTCTGCGTCGGTGTGGCGATCAACCCAGCCACGCCGGTGCAGGCGCTCGCCGAGCTGGCGGAAACGATCGACCTCGCGCTGTGCATGACGGTCAGCCCCGGCTGGGGCGGCCAGCCCTTCATCGCGCGCTCGCCGCAGAAGATCGCGCGCCTGCGGGCGCTGTTGGACAAGGGGTCATCCGCCGACGGCGGCTCTCCGGGGGAGGGGGATTCGGCGGCCGAACGCAGATCGGGCGCCGCGATCGAGGTGGACGGGGGCATCGACCCGACGACTGCGCCCGTGTGCCGCCGGGTGGGTACGACACTCTTCGTGGCTGGCTCGGCGATTTTCCACGCCCCCGACCCGGGCGACAGCTACCGCGCGATCGTCGAGTCGATCGACGCCATCTGAGGCGCCTGCGGCTCGCCGGCGGGCGTTAGGCCGGCCTCGCGCTGGAAGCTCTCCAGCACCGCGCGCATCGTCTCGGCGTCGGGCTGCACCTTCGACGGCCACGGCTTGGCGGGGTGGTCGTACAGGGTCTTCAGGCCGTTGCCGGTGACGATCGCGACGATCGTCTCGTCGGGGTCCAGACGGCCTTCGGCGGCCAGCTTCTTCACCACCGCCACGGTGGTGCCGCCGGCCGGCTCGGTCAGCAGGCCCTCGGTCGCCGCCAGCAGGTCGATGCCCGCGAAGATCTCTTTGTCGCTCACCGACGCCGCCGTGCCGCCGCGGCCGCGCACCGCCTCGATCACAAACACGCCGTCGCCGGGTGAGCCGATCCCCAGCGAGTGGGCCTGCGTGGTCGGCTTCACCGGGACGATCTCCGAGGCGCCGGTGAGGATCGCCTCGGCGATCGGGTTGCAGCCGTCGGGCTGGGCGATGTCGATCTTGGTGTGCGCCGTCTGCGCCAGCCCCACCATTTCCAGCTCCTGCAGGCCCTTGTGGATGCGCGAGGACAGCGTGCCCCCCGCGGCGGGGGAGACGATCCGGTCGGGCGAGCGCCAGCCCAGCTGCTGCACGATCTCATACGCCTCGGTCTTGGCGCCCTCCGCGTAGAAGGGGCGCAGCGTGATGTTGGCAAACTCCAGACCCGTCGCTTCGGCGAGCGCGCGGCAGGCTTTGTTGGCTTCGTCGTAGTTGCCCTCCACCTGGCACACCTTCGCGCCGAGCGCGCGGCAGGCGTGCGCCTTGGTGCTCTCCAGGCGGTTGGGGTAAAAGACGTACGCCGCCACGCCCGCCTTCGCCGCCAGCGCCGCCACGGCGGTGCCCACGTTGCCGGTCGACACGCACCCCATCTCCTTGCGGCCCAGCTCCAACAGGCGCGCCACCGCCATGCTCACCACGCGGTCCTTGTAGGACAGGCTCGGACGGGAGGTGCTGTCGTCCTTGAGGTACAGGTTGCGCAACCCCACCGCCGCGCCCAGCCGGTCGGCGCGGATCAGCGGCGTGAAACCCGCATACTCGCCCACGCGGGCGGGGCCGACGGCGTCGTGGATCGGCAGCAGCTCCTCCAGAAACCAGATGTTCAGCGGGCGCTCCTGCATCGGTGTCTCGCGGATGCGCCGCGCGGCCAGCTCGTAGTCGTAGTCCACGTCGAGGCTCTTGCCGCAGCGTGGGCAGTACGCCCCGCCCTCGGCGAGGGGCGAGTGCAGATCGCATTTGCGGCACACCAGCTCAGTCGCGCAGGAGCGCGTCTGCTGGAGATCCCCGGCTTGGTTGGGTGCGGTGCTCATCCGCGTCTGCTCACATCATCGCAGAGGACGCGGTCAAAGGAATGGTCATATTCGGTGAATTTCCACAGAGTTGGGATCGCCACGTCCGCCGCCGCCATCTCGGCAGCTTCGCATGCTCCGCCGTCCCCAACCGCGGCTGTTTCTCTCTGGGGGGTGGGCGCGCGGCTCACCGGGTCGGCTCCTCGGCGCCCGCCACCGGTATCGCCTCGGCGTGTGCCACCTCCGCGACGGGGGGCTGGTGTGCCACCTCTGCGACGGGGGGCTGGTGTGCCACCTCTGCGACGGGGGGCTGGTGTGCCACCTCTGCGACGGGGGGCTGGTGTGCCACCTCTGCGACGGGGGGCTGGTGTGCCACCTCTGCGACGGGGGGCTGGTGTGCCACCTCTGCGACGGGGGGCTGGTGTGCCACCTCCGCGACCGGGGGCTGGCGCGACCACTCGCCCGCCCGCGGCCACGGCGGATCGACGCCCGGCTCGCCGAGGCCCGATGACTCCCACAGCTCCTCGCCGACGTGCGGCGCAAACGGTGTGATCACCCTCGCCATCAACCCCAGCGCGTCGCGCAGCGCATCGTGATCCTCGCGGCACAGCGCGCCGCTGTGCTTGATTACGCGCTTCTCGTAGTCCTTGATGCGATCCAGCAGGCGGATCGCGTTGCGCACCGCGCTGTGCATTTCCAGCTCCGCCAGCTCCTCGGTGAGCTTCTCCACCGCCGTGTCGCACCATTTCTCCAGGCGCCTGCGCAGGTGCTCGGTGCGGCGCGGGTCCAGCTCGCCGGAGTCCTCCACCCGCTGGGCGAAGCGCGTCTGGGAGTACTTCCACAGGCTGTGCAGGAAGCGCTGGCAGAACTGCACCGCGCTGTCGCTCCAGTTCAGCGACTTCTGCGGGCGCGCCGCCCACAACACCGCCATCCGCACCGTGTCCGCCCCGAATGACTTCACCAGCTCGTCGGGGTCCACCACGTTGCCGAGGTGCTTGCTCATCTTGCGCCCGTCGCGGATCACCATCTCGTGCATCAGCGCCCCCGCGAACGGCTCGCCGTCGGCGAGGAACGCCAGCGGGCCGATGTCGCGCAGCGCCTTGGTGGTGATGCGCTGGTCGAACATGAAGTTGCCGCTGTCGCTGCCCGCCACCAACCGCTCGGAGGGCAGCCACGCGCGCAGGTCCTCCAGCGCCAGGATCTCCTCCAGCGAGCGCTCGCGCTCGGGTGCCGGCACGCACGCCGGAATCCACAGCCACAGCGCGTCGAAGTGGCAGTCCAGCGTGTCGGTCTCGCGCTTGGCCGGCCCGCCGCAGGCGGGGCAGGCGGTGTTGACGAACTCCTCCCGTTCGGCCAGCGGGTTGCCGGAGCCGGTTGGTTTCAGATCGCGGGGCAGCTCCACCGGCAGCTGCTCCTTGGGGATCGGCACCGTTCCGCACGCCTCGCAGTACACGATCGGGATCGGCGTCCCCCACGAGCGCTGACGGGAGATCGAGAAGTCGTTGGCCTTGTAGCGCACCGCCGCGTTGGCGCTGCCCGGCCCTCCCGCGTTGGCGCTGCCCCCTCCCGCGTTGGCCTCGGCCGAGTCGCTGGAGGGGTCAGCCCCGCTCGATCGGGCATCCACACCGCTTCCCAACCCCCCCTCCTCCTCCCCCTGCTTCTCCGGTAGGGAGATCCCGAGGCGCTGGGCGATCAACTCGTCGGTGCGATCCAGCTCCGGGATGCCCAGCACCGCGGTCGCGCCGAAACGCTCGTCCACCGCCGGGGAGATCAGCATGGGCAGCGGGGGCTGGTGGGGATCGGATCCGTGGGAACCGGATATCGAGACCTTGCAGCCGGTGTCCACCAGCGCCACCGTCTCCGCGCCACGGGAGCTGCGCTCCCAGCCGCCCAGGCGCATCTCCTCCAGCTGCTCCCCCACCGCCGGGTCGGCGCTCCAGCGCTCCACCTCGGGGTGCTTGGGGGAGATCAGCACGAAACGCGCCTGCCCCACACCCTCCGCGTGGGGGGTGAACACGGTCAGCTCGCGCCCGTCCTCTGCGTGCGCCTGCAGCTCCACGCCGTCCGTGCGGCCCAGCACGAAGCGCTGGCTGGCCAGCGAGGTCTCGTCCCATTTCTCAAGCTCCCCCAGGCGACGGTCGTTCTCCTCCAGGTAGGCGCTGATGCGCAGATACCACTGCGCCCGCTGTACCAGCCTCACCGGGTTGTGGCAGCGCCAGCAGCTGCCGTCCTCCACCTGAATCGTCGCCAGTGTGGTCTGGCAGGTGTCGCACCAGTCCACGCTGCCGCTGCCGTGGTAGATCAGCCCGGCCTCCAGCAGCGTCAAAAACAGCCACTGCGACCAGCGGTACATGTTCGGGTCGGAGCTCATGAACGTGCGCTCCCAGTCGAAGGAGAAGCCCAGCCGCCGCAGCTGGCCGGTCATGTGCTCGGCGCAGCGCGCCACCCACTCCGCGGGGGACTCCCCGTTGGCGATCGCCCCCAGCTCCGCGGGCAAACCGAAGGCGTCGAAGCCGAACGCAAACAGCACCGGCTCGCCCCGCGCGCGCTGGAAACGGGCGTAGGCGTCTCCAATCGCGTAGCTGCGTACGTGCCCGATGTGCACGTTGCCGGAGGTGAACGGCGCCGACGCCTTGATGTAGACGCCGCTGTGCTCAGCTTTCAACAGAGGGGTGCGGAAGGCGTCACGTGCCTCCCATTGGTGCTGGCGCCGCCGCTCGATCGCGCGGGGATCGTAGCCCCGTCCGTCCACATTCTGGTCGCCAGGTGCCGGTCGGCGGCCGTTTTCTGTGGGGCTCGTGTCGCTCACACCGCGAGGATATCCCAGCCCTTCGCACGCGACGTTCGCTCTGATGTGATGCATGCGTCGCCACGTGTCCCATTGCTATGCTCCAACCCACTTGAACGCCGTCTCCGACAGGCACCTCTCGGCCACCGGCCGACCCCCCTCTGGCCCCGCCCCGTGCGGGGTCTTCTCGTCCGCCCCGACTGTAAGGATCCTGAGATGGAGATAGAGATCGGCCGCGGCAAGAAAGCCCGCCGCGCATACGGATTCGACGACATTGCGATCGTGCCCTCGCGGCGCACGCGCGACCCCGACGACATCGACATCTCCTGGAAGCTCGGCCCCTACCAGTTTGAGCTGCCGATGATGGCCTCCGCGATGGACGGCGTCGTCTCGCCCGACACCGCGGGGATCATCGGCCGCCTCGGCGGCCTGGCGGTACTCAACCTTGAGGGCATCTTCACCCGCTACGAGGACGCCGACGAGCAGTTGGAGCGGATCGCCGCGCTGCCCAAGGAGCTCGCCACGCGCGAGATGCAGGAGATTTACCGCGAGCCCGTCAAGCCCGAGCTGATCGCCCAGCGCATCCAGGAGATCAAGGCGCAGAAGGTGGTCGTCGCTGCCTCGCTCACTCCCCAGCGGGTGCTGCGCTACCACGAGCTCGCGCTGGAGGCCGGCCTCGACGTGCTGGTGATCCAGGGCACCGTCGTCTCCGGCGAACACGTCTCCACCGTCTCCGAGCCGCTCAACCTGAAGGAGTTCATCCCCTCGCTCGACGTCCCCGTGGTGGTGGGCGGCTGCGCCTCCTACCACACCGGCCTGCACCTGATGCGCACCGGCGCCGCCGGCGTGCTCGTCGGGGTCGGCCCCGGTGCCGCGTGCACCACACGCGGGGTGCTCGGGATCGGCGTGCCGCAGGCCACCGCGATCGCCGACGTGGCGCACGCGCGCTCCACGCACATGCTGGAGACCGGCGACTACTCGATGGTGATCGCCGACGGCGGCATGCGCAACGGCGGGGATGTCGCCAAGGCCATCGCGCTCGGCGCCGACGCGGTAATGATCGGCTCGCCGCTGGCGCGCGCCTACGAAGCGCCGGGGCACGGCTTCCACTGGGGGATGGCCACCTTCCATCCCACGCTCCCCCGCGGCGCACGCGTGGCCACCGCCCAGAACGGGACGCTCGAGGAGATCCTCGTCGGTCCCGCGCGCGAGAACGACGGCACCTTCAACCTGTTCGGCGGCCTGCGCACCTCGATGGCCACCTGCGGCCACAAGGATCTCGCCGAGTTCAACCGCGCCGAGGTCGTCGTCGCGCCGGCGCTGCAAACCGAGGGGAAGGCGCTGCAACGCGACCAGGGCGTCGGCATGGGCGCCGTGAACGGGAAGGCAACTGCGCTAGTCAATGAGTGAGCCGTCGGCCACGGTGTTGAGCCCCGTCGCCGACGGTGCGTCCGCCGTGTCCGAGTCTGCCCCTCCCACGGCCACCGACACGGTCGTGGTCATCGACTACGGCGGCCAGTACTCGCAGCTGATCGCGCGCCGCGTGCGGGAGTGCGGGGTGTTCTCGGAGTTGGTGCCCCACCACGTGCCCCTGCGGGAGATCGCGGCGCGCCGGCCGAAGGGGATCATCCTCTCCGGCGGTCCCGCCTCGGTGTACGCGCCCGACGCTCCCCGCCTGGAGCTCGGTCTGCTGGAGCTAGGGGTTCCGGTGCTGGGCATCTGCTACGGGATGCAGCTCTTGGTGCACGAGCTGGGCGGCAGGGTCGAGCAGGCTGAGGTGGGGGAATTCGGTCGGTCCGATCTGACGGTCGACCAGCACGGGGTGCTGCTGAGGGACACCCCGCGCCAACAAACCTGCTGGATGTCCCACCGCGACACCGTCTACGACCCGCCGCCCGGCTTCACCGCGCTCGCGCACACTCCCACCTCCCCGGTGGCGGCCTGCGAGAACGTCGAGCGGGGCATCTACGGCATCCAGTTTCACCCCGAGGTCGTCCACACCCCCTACGGCCAGCAGATCCTCCAGCGCTTCCTCACCGAGGTGTGCGAGTGCCCCCCCACGTGGTCGGCCGCGTCGATCGCGGAGGAGCAGGTCGCTCGCATTCGCGCTCAGGTGGGGGAGGGGAGGGTGATCTGCGGTCTCTCCGGCGGCGTCGACTCCTCGGTGGCCGCGCTTCTGGTGCACCGCGCCGTGGGCGACCAGCTCACATGCGTGTTCGTCGACCACGGCCTGATGCGCAAGGACGAGGGCGAGCAGGTGATCGCCACCTTCCGCGACACCTTCAAGGTGCCGCTCGTGGCTGTGGACGCCGAGCGGCGTTTTTTGGAGCGCCTACGGGGCGTCACCGAGCCGGAGGCCAAGCGCAAGGCGATCGGCGCCGAGTTCATCCGCGTCTTCGAGGAGGAGGCCGCGAAGCTCGCCGGGGGCGGCGCGGTAGACGCCCCGCGAGCGCTGGACGTGCTCGGGGCGCCGGGTGAGGGAGCAGGGGTGAGCGCTGCGGTGGGGGAGAGCGTCGAAGGCGCGCGCTTCCTCGTGCAGGGCACGCTCTACTCCGACGTGATCGAGTCCGGCGGCGGCACCGGCACGGCGACGATCAAGTCCCACCACAACGTCGGCGGTCTCCCCGAGGACATGCGCTTCGAGCTGGTCGAGCCGCTGCGCGCGCTGTTCAAGGACGAGGTGCGCGCCGTCGGCGCCGAGCTGGGGCTGCCCGAGCGCCTGGTGTGGCGCCAGCCGTTCCCCGGCCCCGGTCTGGCGATCCGGATCGTCGGCGGCGAAGCCACGCGGGAGCGCCTGGACGTGCTGCGCGAGGCCGACCACATCCTGCAGGAGGAGATCCGCAAGGCCGGTCTCTACCGCGAGCTGTGGCAGTCCTTCTGCGTGCTCCCCGACATCCGCACCGTCGGCGTGCAGGGCGACGAGCGCACCTACGGGCACGTGGTCGTGATTCGCGCCGTCACCTCCGACGACGCCATGACCGCCGATTGGGCGCGGCTGCCCTACGACCTGCTGGAGACCATCGCCTCGCGCATGATCGGCGAACTGCGCGAGGTCAACCGGGTGGTTTTGGACATAACCAGCAAGCCCCCCGGCACCATCGAGTGGGAGTAGCTATCATGCGCCATCTCGCCGTGCGCGGTAGCCTGCGTGCGGCCTTTTTCACGTCATGAAAACCTACGTCGCCAAGCCCACCGACCGCGAGCGCAACTGGCTGCTCGTCGACGCCAACGGCAAGACCCTCGGCCGTCTGGCCACGCAGATCGCCGACGTGCTGCGCGGCAAGCGCAAGCCCGAATACACGCCGCACATCGACACCGGCGACTTCGTCGTGGTGATCAATGCGGAGAAGGTCGCGGTGACCGGCAAGAAGCGCACCGACAAGCGCTACTACCGCCACTCCGGCTACCCGGGCGGTCTGCGCACGCGCACCTTCGAGCAGATGCTGGCGCGCCGACCGGAGGAGATCATCCGGCTCGCCGTCAAGGGCATGATGCCCCGCAACCGCCTCGCGCGCAAGCAGCTCACGAAGCTGAAGATCTACGCCGGGCCCGAGCACCCGCACGTCGCGCAGAAGCCCGAGCCACTGGAGATCGAAGCCTGATGGCTGACGAGCCCGTCACGCCGGACGAGCCGCTGGAGGAGCCTGTCGCGGTGGAGCCCATCGCCGAGCAGCCCGTCGCCGAGGAGCCCCAGGTTGAGGAGCCCAAAGTTGATGAGCTCGCCACTGAGGAGGAGGCCGCCGCCGAGATCGCGGCGGAGGCAGCGGTTGTCGAGGAGCTCGTCGCGGAGGAGCTCGCGGTGGAGGAGGCCATCGTCGAGGAGCTGGTAGAGGAGCTGATTGTGGAGGAGGCCGTGGCAGAGCTTGCGGCGCAGGACGCCGCCGAGTCAACTTCGGAGGCGCAGCCCCCCGCCGAGCCTGCTGCGCAAGAGCCCGCCGCACAGGCAGCCCTCGCCGAGTCTCTTCCGAGGAGCAGGCCCCCGCCGAGACTGCCGCGGAGGCAGAGGCCGAGGAGGAGGACTTCGAGGAGGAGGATGAAGAGGAGCCCGCGCCCCGCGTGAAGCCCGCGGTGCCGGGCGCCGACCTGGAGGTCGACATCGTCCCCGAGGGCGTCGACCCGCTGGCGCGGCGAGGCCCCGGCCGACCCGTACGCGATCGAGGAGTACGAGGAGCAGGCCGCCGCCGAGGAGGAGCGCAGAGGAGGAGGCGCTGCCGCAGCCGATCGCCAGCGCCGCTATCGACCTCGCCGCCGGCGCCCGCTACCGCGCGACCGGCAAGCGCAAGACGGCGATCGCGCGCGTGATCCTGCGGCCCGGCAGCGGCGGCTACTCGATCAACGGGCGCACCCTGGAGGAGTACTTCCCGCGCGACACGCTGCAGCGCAACATCCGCCAGCCGCTCGAGACGGTCGGCTACGAGGAGCGCATGGACGTGGTCGCGCGGCTGCACGGCGGCGGCGTCTCCGCGCAGGCCGGCGCGCTGCGCCACGGCATCTCCCGCGCGCTGCTCGAGGCCGACCCGAACCTGCGCGGCGAGCTCAAGCGCCGCGGCTTCCTGACGCGCGACGCGCGCGCCAAGGAGCGCAAGAAGGCCGGCCTGAAGAAGGCGCGCAAGCGGCCGCAGTTCTCGAAGCGCTAGGCACCGCGACCACTTCCGCGTAGGCTGCGATGGCTCGCAAGCTCTTTGGCACCGACGGCGTTCGCGGCGTCGCCGGCGAGTCGCTCACCGCCGAGCTCGCGCTCGGCCTCGGCCGCGCGGCCACCGCGCACAGCTGAGCCCGCGCGCCGCAGGTGCTCGTGATCCGCGACACCCGCGAGTCCGGCGAGATGCTCGAGGCGGCGCTCGCCGCCGGCGTCGCGCTCGGCCGGCGGCGACGCCGTGCTCGGCGGCGTGCTGCCGACGCCCGCGGCGCCGCTGCTGGTCGCGCCGCCACGGCTTCGACCTCGCGGCGGTGATCTCCGCCTCGCACAACCCCTACCAGGACAACGGCATCAAGTTCTTCGGCGCCGACGGCTTCAAGCTCTCCGACGAGACGGAGCTGAGATCGAGCGGCGCGCTCGACGGGCGCCGGCGGCGGGCGGCACCGCGATCGGCAGCATCGGCGCGCTGCGGGGCACCGGCGAGGATTACCTGCGCGAGCTGCACACGCGCTTCGCCGGGCTCGACCTGAGCGGGCTGCGACGTGCTGCTCGACTGCGCCAACGGCGCCACCTACCGCGTGGCGCCGGAGATCTTCAGGCGCCTCGGGCGCGACGGTCACGCGTGCTCGCCGAGCACCCGACGGGCGCAACATCAACGCCGGCTGCGGCTCCACGCATGTGCAGGCGCTCGCCGCGCGGGTGCTCGCGGGCGGCCACGACCTCGGGTTCGCCTTCGACGGCGACGGCGACCGCGTGCTCGCCGTCGACCGCGCACGGCGAGCTCGTCGACGGCGACGAGCTGCTGGCGCTGGCCGCGCTGCACCTGCGCGCGCGGCGGCCGCCTCGCCGGCGACGGCGTCGCCGTCACGGTGATGACCAACTACGGCTTCCACGCGGCGATGCGCGAGGCCGGCATCGCGGTCGCCACCACCGAGGTCGGCGACCGCTACGTGCTCGAGGAGCTGCGCGCGCGCGGGTGGGCGCTCGGCGGCGAGCAGTCGGGCCACATCATCGAGATCGGCTTCAACCGCTCCGGCGACGGCATCGCCAGCGCGCTGCTCGCGCTGGAGGCGCTCGACGGCGGCGACGCTGAGCGAGCGCGACGCGATGGCACAAGCTCCCGCAGCGGCTGGTCAACGTGCGCGTGCGCGACCGCGGCGCGCTCGCAGAGCGCCGCCGACCGTCACGACGCGGTGCGCGCCGCCGAGCGAGGCGCTCGACGGCCGCGGGCGGGTGCTCGTGCGCCCAGCGGCACCGAGCCGCTCGTGCGCGTGATGGTCGAGGCGCCCACCGACGAGGAGGCCGAGCAGGTCTGCGCCAGCCTCGTTGCGCTCGTCGAGCGCGAGCTCGGCTGACGAGGCGGTGCGGCCTCGGCCGGGCTGCGCGCTGGTATCGTCGATCCGATGTGCGGAATCGTCGGCTACGTCGGCAGCCGGCCCGCCAAGGAGCATGCTGCTCGCCGGCCTGAGCAAGCTCGAGTACCGCGGCTACGACAGCGCCGGCATCTCGCTGCTCGCCGACGGCCAGATCGACTCGGTGCGCGCCGTCGGCAACCTGCGCGCGCTGCGAGGCCAAGCTCGAGGAGCGCGCAGGCGCGCCGAGCCGGCGAGAGCGGCGCGCAGTGGCATCGCGCCGAAGCCCGCGACCACCGGCATCGGCCACACGCGCTGGGCGACGCACGGCCGCGTCAGCGAGGAGAACGCGCATCCGCTCTTCGACAGCGACGACCGCGTCCACGTGGTCGTCAACGGCATCGTCGAGAACTACATGGCGCTGCAAGGCAGCGGCTGCGGCGCCGAGGGCGCGAGCTTCACCTCCGAGACCGACGCCGAGGTCATCGCCCACCTGATCGCCGACGCACTACGAGGGCGACCTCGCCGCGGCCGTGCGCGCCGCCTACGCGCGCTCGAGGGCCACTTCGCGTTCGTCGCGATGAGCCTCGACGAGCCCGACATGCTCGTCGGCGCGCGCCGCGAGTGCCCGCTGGTCGTCGGCCGTGGCGAGGCGAGTAGTTCCTCGCCTCCGCGGTGCCCGCCTTCCTCGCCGCGCACGCGCCGCGTCCAGTACATCGAAAACGGCGAGATCGTCGATGCTGACGCCCGGACGGCGTCGACGATCACGACGCCGACGGGCAGGCCCGTGCGAGCGCGCCGTCGAGACGGTCGACTGGGACGAGGAGACCGCCGAGAAGGGCGGCTATCGAGACGTTCATGCTCAAGGAGATCCACGAGCAGGCCGACGCGCGTCGCCGAGACGATCGCCGACCGCACCGCCCGCGGCGACGGCGTCGACCTCGACGACAGGGGGTGCTCGACGAGGCGATACTGCGCCGGCGTCGAGCGCATCGTGATCGTCGCCTGCGGCACCTCCTACCACGCCGGCCTGATCGGTCGCTACGCGATCGAGGAGTGGGCGCGCGTGCCGGTCGAGATGGACATCGCCTCCGAGTACCGCTACCGCAACCCCGTGGTCGGGCCCGGCGACCTCGTGATCGGCATCTCCCAGTCCGGCGAGACCGCCGACACGCTCGCGGCGATGCGGCTCGCGCGCGAGCGCGGCGCGACGCGTGCTGGCGATCACCAACGTGATGGGCTCGCAGGCCACGCGCGACGCCGACGGCGTGCTGTTCACCCGCGCCGGCCTGGAGATCGGGGTGGCTGCCACGAAGACGTTCGTCTGCCAGGTGGCCGTGCATGTACCTGCTTGGCGCTGCGCCTCGCCGAGCTGCGCGGCACGCTGACCCCCGCGCGGATGGCCGAGCTGGTCGGCGAGATCAAGCGCCTGCCGCGCTGCATCGACGAGATCCTGGCTCGAGGACGGACGGGAGCGGCCGTCCCGAGGTCGCAGTGCGAGATCGCCGCCCAGCGCTGGGAGCCGAGTTCTTCCTCTACATCGGCCGCCACGTCGGGCTGCCGGTCGCGCTCGAGGGCGCGCTGAAGCTCAAGGAGATCTCCTACATCGCCACCGACGCCTACGCGGCCGGCGAGATGAAGCACGGGCCGATCGCGCTGCTCGACGAGTCCACGCCGGTCGTGTGCGTCGCGACCGACTCGCCGGTGCTCGAGAAGGTCGCCTCCAACATCCAGGAGGTGCGCGCCCGCGGCGCCCACGTGATCGCGATCGCGAGCGAGGGCAACGAGCAGATCGCGCAGCACGCCGACGCGTCGATCCCGTTCCCGCCGATCGACTGGATGCTCCAGCCGATGCTCGCCGTGATCCCGCTGCAGCTGCTCGCCTACGAGATCGCCCGCCGCCGCGGCCTGAACGTCGATCAGCCGCGCAACCTCGCCAAGACCGTCACCGTCGAGTAGGGCTCCGGCCCATTACGATCGCTGGGGTATGGGAGCTCTGCCGGAGTGGTGCCTGCCGCTGCCCGACGCCGAGGCGATGCGGGCGATCGACCGCTGGGCGATCGAGGAGCGGGTGGTGCCGTCGCTCGATCTGATGGAGCGGGCCGGGATCGGCGTGGCCCGCGCCGTCGAGCGGCTCGCGCCCGACGGCCCCGTGACGGTGCTGTGCGGCAAGGGCAACAACGGGGGCGACGGGCTGGTGGTCGCGCGCCTGCTGCGCGACACCGGCCGCGAGGTCGATGTCCTGATCGCCGGTTCCCCGGAGGAGCTGAGGGGCGACGCGCGCGATAACCTCCTGCGCCTGCCCGGCGCTCCGCCTGAGCGGCTGCGCACCGGTGCGCGATTGCGCGGCGGTCATCGACGCGCTGCTTGGGACCGGCTTTGCCGGCGAGCCCGGCGGTGCCGTCGCCGAGGCGATCGACGCCGCGAACGCCTGCGGCGCGCCCATCGTCAGCGTGGATGTGCCCAGCGGCGTGGATGCCTCCACCGGCGTGGTTGGCGCGCGGGCGGTGCACGCCACGGTCACCGTCACCTTCCACGCCGCCAAGCCCGGCCTCTGGATCCACCCCGGCAAGGCCCACGCCGGCGAGGTGCGCACGCTCGACATCGGTATCCCCCGTGGCGCGCCCATCGCCGCTGATGTCGGCCTGATCGAGAGCGCCGTGCTGAGCCTGCTCCCGCGTCGCGCAGCCGCCTCGACGAAGTTCTCCAGCGGCCATGTGCTGGTCGTCGGCGGCTCGCGCGGGCTCACCGGCGCGCCGCGCATGACCGCCCACGCCGCGATGCGCGCCGGCGCGGGATACGTCACCGCCTGGGTGCCGGTCTCTGTGCAGGCGATCCTCGCCGCCGGGGGGCTCCCCGAGCTGATGACCCGCGGCCTGCCCGATGAGGATGGATCGCTCACGCAAGCCGGCGTCGAGGCGGTGCTCGAAGCCGCGACCGATCGCAGGTCGGGGGCACACGGCCCGAAGGGCTTGGTCGGCGGGGCGCTCGCGCTTGGGCCCGGCCTCGGCCGCGACCCCGATGCCGCTGTGTTCGCTCGCGAGCTGGCCCGCCGCGCCCCCGTGCCGATCGTGATCGACGCCGACGGCCTCAATGCCCACGCGGGGCGTCTGGCTGAGCTCGCTCAGCGTGAGGCTCCCACCGTCATCACCCCTCATGCTGGGGAGCTCGGCCGGCTGCTGGAGATCACGAGCGAGGATGTCGAGCGTGAGCGCCTGCGCCACGTGCGCGGCGCCGCCCAGCTTGCGCGGGCTGTGGTGGTGCTGAAGGGTGACGACACCCTGGTCGCCGACCCGACCGGCTCCGGCGTGGTGGCGGTGAGCGCGGGCGCCAGCCCTGCGCTCGCCACGGCCGGCACCGGGGACGTGCTCACAGGTGTGATCGCGGCGCTTCTCGCCCAGGGTCTGCCGGCCTTTGCGGCGGCCGCCTGCGGCGTCCAGCTGCACGCCGCGGCCGGGCGCGCGGCTTCACAGACGATCGGCAGCGCCGACAGCGTGATCGCCTCCGACGTGATCGCCGCGCTGCCCCGTGCGCGCTCGGAGGCGGGACGAGCGTGAGCGTCGATCGCGCCGTCGCCCGCGTCAACCTCGATGCGATCGCGCGCAACTGCGAGCGACTGCGCGCGGAGCTGCGCGACGGCGTCCAGCTATGCGCGGTGGTGAAGGCCGACGGCTACGGCCACGGGCTGCTCGAAAGCGCCGGCGCGGCGATCGCCGGGGGCGCGACCTGGGTGGCGGTGGCGAGCGTCCCCGAGGCGCGCGAGCTGGTCGACGACCTATCGGAGATGGTCGACGATGGATCGGAGATCGGCCGAAGCCGGGGGACACTCGCCTACTGCGAGCATCCCCGTTTCGTCCAGCAGGCCCGTCTGCTCGTGCTTGGGCCACTGCGGCGGGTCGAGGTCGAGGAGGCGGTGTATCTGGACCTGGAGATCGTCGTCTGGGGGGAGGATCTGCTCGCCCACGCAGCCCTGGTGGCCGAGGACATAGGCAAGCCCGCGCGCGTGCACGTGAAGCTCGACACGGGCATGGGCCGCTTCGGCGTGCGCGATCCCGAGCGGGCCTCTCACCTGGTGGCCGCCGCGGCTGCCAACCCTCATGTGGAGCTGGTCGGGATCATGACGCACTTTGCCACAGCCGATCTCCGCGACGACGCCTTCTTCGATGAGCAGCTGCGGCGCTTCGCCGGCTGGGCGCAGGAGGTCAAGCGGAATCACCCCGAGGTGCTCGCGCACGCGGCCAACAGCGCCGCCGTGTTGCGCGACTGCGCCGCGCACTTCGACATGGTGCGCTGCGGCATCGCAATCTACGGCATGGACCCCTTCGGGGAGGACCCGCTCGCTCGCGGTTTGGAGCCGACGCTGCGGTTGAGCTCATACGTCGCCGCTGTCAAACGCTGCGCAGCCGGCGAAAGCACCGGCTATGGCCGGCGCTTCCTCGCCGCGGCGGACACCCACCTTGGTCTGCTGCCGATCGGTTACGGCGACGGTTGGCGGCGCGGGCTATCGGGCAACGCCGAGGTGTTGATCGCGGGACGTCGCCACCCGCTGGTGGGCACCGTCAGCATGGACAGCGTCGCCGTCGACCTCGGCCCCGACCCGACGGCGCCCGCGCTGCTCGGCCAGCCGGCTGTCTTGATCGGCGGGCAGGGCACGGAGCGGATCACCGCGGAGGAGCTCGCGCGACGCCTGGACACGATCAACTATGAGATCACCTGCGGGCTCACCGCACGTGTCGCGCGTGTGCATCACGGTGACCACGGGGTGGCGCGCCTTGCCGCCGATTGACAACGACCCGCTGGAGCTGACCCGTGCGGCGCTGGCGGGTAGACGCGCCTGGCTGGTGGGGGGGGCGGTGCGCGACCGTCTGCTCGGCAGACGCACTGAGGATCTCGACGTGGTGCTCGACGGCGAGCCCCGTGAGGCCGCACGCGCGCTCGCCCGCACCGCCCGTGCCGCGGCGTTTGCGCTCTCGGAGGAGTACGGAGGCTGGCGCGTGGTCGCCCGCGACGGCGCCTGGCAGGTCGATTTCGAGCGTCTACGGGGCGTGACGCTCGAGGAGGATCTGGCGCTGCGCGACTTTACCGTCAACGCGATCGCCCAGCCGCTGGGGGAGCCGGGCACGGCGCCGGGTGAGGCGATCGACCCGTGTGGCGGCCTGGAGGATCTCGCGCGGCGGCGGCTGCGCGAGGTGGGGCCACGTGTGTTCGCCGATGACCCGCTGCGCGTGCTGCGCCTCGTGCGGCTCGCCGTGGAGCTCGATTTTGAAGCGGACGCCGACACCCGAGCAAGCGCGCAGGCCCACGCGGAGGCGCTTGGCGAAGTCGCGCCCGAGCGGATCTTCATGGAGCTGCGCCGGATCCTCGACGCGCCTCGCGCCGTAGGAGGATTGGAGCTAATGGGGGCGCTCGGCGCGACTACTGCCGTGCTGCCGGAGCTGGAGGAGCCGCGGGACGCTCCCCACAGCCACCTCCACCGCGACGTGTACGGCCACGCGCTGGAGGTGCTCCAACAGGCGATCGCGCTCCAGGAAAATCTCACTGTCGTGCTCGGAGGGGGCGAGGATGAGAGGTGCCGCGAGGCGGTCGCCGCGCTGCTGGCCGAGCCGCTCGCCGACGGGCTGACCCGGGGGGGAGCGCTGCGTTGGGGGGCGCTGCTGGCGGAGGTGCGTCCCGGGGAGGTGCGTCCCGGGGAGGTTCGTCCTGCGGAGGTTCGTCCTGCGGATGGGCGTGTCACGTTCATGGGACATGAGGCTCTGGGAGCGCAGCTGGCCGGCGAGGTGCTCGGCAGGCTGCGGGCGAGTGGCCGGCTGCGAGCCCACGTGGCGGCGCTCGTGCGCAACTACCGGCGGCTGGGGTTCCTCGTGCCCGAGCCCCAGCCGATCGCCCGCCGCACGGTGTTCGCCTACCTGCGGGGTTGCGAGCCGGTGGAGGTGGACGTCACGCTGCTCTCTGTCGCCGATCGCCTCGCCGAACGCAGTCGTGACGGATGCTCGCGGGAGGAGGTTGACGCCCATCTGCGCCTCGCGAGGGAGATGCTCCTTGATGCGCTCGCCTGGCATGCGCAGGGCCCCCCGGCCCCGCTGTTGCGCGGGGACGAGCTGGCAGGGGAGCTCGGCATTCCTGTCGGTCCGCGCGTCGGCGAGCTGTTGGAGGAGCTCGCGGCGTCCCAGTACGCGGGGGAGATCACCGATCGCGAGGAGGCGCTGGCGCATCTGCATGCCGTCTCGGGGTCACGATGAGATCGGGACACTGGTCCGGCGGTGGGTGCAACACTCTGTTTTCAGCCCCAACCAAATAAGACTAGGTCTTGTTCTTGTTTGGCTGGGGTCTAAAAATAAAGTACACGCACCCGGTCGGGGGGCAGTGGTCAAACGGCTTTCGGGCCTCCAGCCAAATAGGACTAGGTCTTGTTCTTGTTTGGCTGGGGTCTAAAAATAAAGTACACGCACCCGGTCGGGGGGCAGTGGTCAAACGGCTTTCGGGCCTCCAGCCAAATAGGACTAGGTCTTGTTCTTGTTTGGCTGGGGTCCTAAAATAAAGTACATACACACCGGCCGGGGGTGTTGGTGTTGGTCAAACAACTTTTCGGGCCCCAACCAAATAAGACTAGGTCTTGTTCTTGTTTGGCTGGAGCGCAAAAAGAGAACACAGGTCAGCCCGCCCACCGCCGGTAGGATGGCGTCAACGATGACCGACCCCGACTGCATCTTCTGCAAGATCGTCGCCGGCGAGCTGCCCGCCACGATCGTCGACGAGGACAAGCGCACGATTGCCTTCATGGACATCAACCCCGCCACCCGCGGCCACGCGCTGGTGGTGCCCCGTCGCCACACGCGGGATCTGCTGAGCATCGACTCAGATGACCTGTGCGCCACCGCGACCGCGGCGCAGCGCCTGGCGGCGCGGATGAGCGAGCGTTTGGGGGCCGCCGGGGTCAACCTGCTCAACTCCTGCGGCGCCGCCGCCTGGCAGACCGTGTTCCACTTTCATCTGCACGTGATCCCGCGCTACAGCGAAGACCCGCTGCGCCTGCCGTGGCTGCCCGCCGCGGGCGACGAGAAGGAGATCGCGGCGGCCGCGCAGGAACTCGGCCGCCCATAGCGAACCGCTACATACCCGTTCTTGGTGTGTTCCACCCCAATATGCTCCGCTCCAGGCCAACAATGCTCCGCACATCTCCAAAGATGCTCAACTCCTCATCAAAGATGCTCCGGTCAAAGATGCTCCGCCGCTCGCTCCTCGCGCTCCTGGCAAGCGCGGTTCTCACGCTGGTGCTGCCCATCGGCGCGCTGGCGACGCTCTCGGAAGTGGGTGTGATCCCCGCCACCACCCCTCCCACCACACCGAGTTGCCCGACCTCGTGTCTGGCCGTCACGCGCACCACCGGCTTCCAGGTCAAGGTGGGCAGTAACCGCAGCTTGGTCACGGCCCCCCGCAACGGCAGCGTCGTGGCGTGGACGGTCTCGCTTGGCAAGCCCAACGCCACCCAGATCAAGTACTTCAACACCAACGAGGGCGGCACGGCCTCGGCCGCGATCGCGGTTTTGAGGCAGCAGCGCAAGCCCAACCTCACCTACAAGCTGGTGGCACAGAGCCCACTCGTGCAGTTGGAACCGTACTTCGGCAAGACCGCCCAGTTCCCGCTGGCCACCACCATCCAGGTCAAAAAGGGCGATGTGATCGCGCTCGCCGTCCCCACCTGGGCACCCGCGCTAGCGCTCGGCTTCACCAGCGAAACCTCCTGGCGCGCCAGCCGCCTGCGCAGCCAGTGCACCAACACCAGCGTCCAGTCGATGCAGCAGCTGGGAACCAACGTTCAGTACTACTGCCTCTACCGCGAAGCGCGCCTCACCTACAGCGCCACACTGATCTCCACGCCCTGAGCGAGTCGAGGTCGTGGAGCGGGTCGCGGTCGCGATAAGGCGACTCAAGGCGCCTGGGCGCCACCGGTGGGGCTGTTGGAGGAGCCGGAGCCGCTCCCGCCCGTCGCTTCCGAGCCACCTTTGGCGCCGCTTTCCCCAGTGCCGCCGCCGGCGCCGGCGCTCGCTTCAGGGGTGCTTGTTTTTTCGGCCGAGCTGCCCCCGGAGCTGCTGGGGCTTTCGCTGCCCGTGCCGCCCGCCGAGCTGGAGCTGGGTTCTTCGCTGGAGGCGCCCGCCGAGCTGGTGGAGGAGCTCAAGCTGCTCGGTGCGGTGGAGGTGGTGGCGACCGTCGACGTCGAGGTGGTGGGCGTCGCTTCGCTTTCGGCCTGTGTGCTGGTGGGCGGCGTGATTTCCGGCGTGCTGTGGGGCGGTACGTCGGCTGAGTTGCCGCCGCCTCCGCACGCTGCCAGGGTGAGGCCCGCCAGGAGTGCCGCGGTGCCCGCGAGTGTGGGGGCGAGCGACCGAAGCCGGGAGACACCCCCCTTCGGGGGGAATCCCCGTTTCGACCAGCGTGCGGTCACGAGCCCAACGGGCCCATTCGACGGCCGCAAGTGGGACAGTCGTTCAGGTCCTTCTGCGCAAGCTGCTCGCAGGAGGGGCAGAAGCGCAGGTTCTCCACCGACCAGGGCAGTTTGGAGGTGGACGGTGCGAGCGGCAGCACCTTGCCCACAACCTCCAGCTGCTCGCCCGACTCGCGGTCGCGGTAGATCTCTCCAGGCTGCGCCTCGAGGATGATTTCCCGCCCACTCGCGGGGTTGCGCAGACGGTACCGCTGCTGAACGCTCATCGGGGGCACTCTAGCGAAGGCCGCGGAGGGAGCGCGGGTAGGCTGAGACCATCCGCATCCTGATCTTCCACGGCTACCTGCTGTCGGGCACGGGCTCCAACATCTACAACGCGCGCCTCGCACCGGCGTTGGTGGGCCTCGGTCACGAGGTGCACCTACTCTGCCAGGATCGCCACCCCGAGCGCCAGCCGTTTGTCGACGCCGCCGGCGATTGGGAGCAGGGGGAGCTGCGCGTGCGCACGCTGCGCCGGCCGGTGCGCTGCACCGTCTACCGTCCCGAGATCGGGGGGCTGCTGCCGGTGTATGTCGAGGATCCCTACGAGGGGATCGAAGCGCGCGCCTTCGCGCGCTGCGGCGAGGAGGAGATCGAGCGCTACATCGACGCCAACGTCGCCGCCGTGCGCGAGCTGGTGGAGCGCGTGCGGCCCGACGTCGCGCTGGCCAATCACCTCGTGATGGGCCCCGCGATCCTTGCCCGGGCGCTTGCCCAAGACGCGCCCCGCGTGCCCGCCCAAAACGTGCCCCGCCCACCTGCCGACGACGCGCCCTGCACGCCCGACGACGCGCCCTGCACGCCCCACGACGCGCCCTGCACGCCCCACGACGCGCCCTGCACGCCCCACGACGCGCCCTGCACGCCCCACGATGCGCCCTGCGCGCCCGCCCACAACGTGCCCTACGCCGTCAAGGTCCACGGGAGCGCCCTCGAGTACACGGTGAAGCCCGACCCCGAGCGCTTCTTGCCCTACGCCCGCGAGGGCCTGGAGCCCGCCGAGGCGATCCTCGTGGGCTCGTTGCACACCGCCCGCAGCCTGTGGGATGCGCTGGAGGATCCCGCGATCGAGGCTCGCACTCGACTCGGCCCGCCGGGAGTGGACGTGGATCTCTTCAAACCGCTTCCGCAACACGCCGCCAGCAGGGCGCCGGAGCCGGTGGTGGCGTTTGTGGGCAAGCTGATCGTCAACAAGGGCGTGGACCTGCTGATCGCCGCCTGGCCACTGGTGCTCGAACAGGTCCCCGAGGCCCGCCTGGAGATCGTCGGCTTCGGAGGCGATCAGGAATGGCTGGAGCGCCTGCTGGAGGCGCTGGCGAGTGGTGATCTGCGGTCGGCGGGGGACCACGCTCGTCGGCATCTGACGGGATTCCTGGGCCAACTGGAGGGATCGCGGCGCGAGCGCTACCTGGCGGCCGCACGGGCGCTGCCCAAACGGGCTCGCTTCGCGGGGCGCATGGAGCACGATGGGCTCGCCCAGCTGCTGCCCAACTGTGAGGCGCTGGTGGTGCCCAGCACCTTCCCGGAGGCGTTCGGCATGGTGGCGGCCGAGGGGGCGGCGTGCGGCGCGCTGCCGGTGAGCGCCGCCCACTCGGGTCTGGCGGAGGTGAGCAGGGTGCTGGCGGACGCCGTGCCGGCGCAGGCCGCGGAGTGGCTGTCGTTTCCCGTCGACGATCACGCCGTGCCCGCCATCGCGCGGTGTTTGGTCGGCTGGTTGCAAGCCGACGCGGGTCTACGCGCGCAGACCCGCGCGGGCCTGGTGCGGACGGTGCGCGAGCACTGGTCGTGGGAGGGCGTCGGACGGGGGGTTATCGCTGCCGTGAGCGGCCAGCTGGATGTGCTGCTCTCGCCGTGAGTGGCCAGCTGGACGTGCTGCTCTCGCCGTGAGTGGTCCCTTTGTGGTCGTGGAGGCGCTCGCTGAGCACGCCGCATGACGTCGCCCGGCCATTCGGATAGAGTTCCGGTCGCTGTGAGGGAGCTGGGTAAGTCTGGGGCAGTGCTGATAGCCAGTGGCGCCATGCTGCTGGCGGTGGTGGGCTGCGGCTCGGCCAAGCACGGCGAAGAAGCCAACCTGGTGCTAGGCAAGCAGCAGTTTGTCGCCAAGTGCGGCGCCTGCCACATTCTCGCGCACGCCAACACGAAGGGCACGGTGGGCCCCAACCTCGACGAAGCCTTCCGCCACTCCGTCGACGAAGGGCTGGGGCGCAACACGATCCGTAGCGTGGTGCAGTACCAGGTCGAATATCCCAACCCCGAAAACGTGATGCCCAAGGGCCTGGCCAGCGGCTCCACGCTGCAGGACATCGCCGCCTACGTCGCCTACGCGGCGGCTCGGCCGGGCAGCGACAGCGGCCTGCTGGCCAGCGCCGTGGCCGCGCCGGGCTCCGGCAAGCCGGCGGCGGAGAAGAACGGCAAGCTGGAACTGGAAGCCAACCCGCAGGGGCAGCTGGCATACACGGCCAGCAAAGCCATCGCCACCGCCGGCCCGGTGACGATCGCGATGAAGAACATGTCGGGAGTCACCCACAACGTCGCGATCCAGTCGGGCACCAGCGGCCCGGTGCTGGGGGCGACTCCGCTTGAACCCAAGGGCACCTCCTCCTTCACGGTCACGCTGAAACCAGGCACCTACACCTTTTTCTGCCAGGCCCCCGGTCACCGCGCGGCGGGGATGGTGGGCACGCTCACCGTCAAGTAGGTAGCCGGCGGCGCATGCGCCGCCGGCCGGACGCGCACATGTGCGCGTCCGAGACGAGCCGCATGCGGCTCGTCTCCGGTGGGCGCATGCGCCCACCGGCGGGTCGGCACATGTGCCGACCCGATCAAATGATGAGATCAGGAGATCGCGCGCACGATCAGGATCACGGCGATGATCACCGCGAACACCGCGATCACGTAGAGCAGCAGGCGAAACATCTCGCCCTCGGAGCGCAGGGGGTTGAGCACTGGCTCAGATGATGTAGACCGTGGTGTAGACCACGATCCACATGATGTCCACGAAGTGCCAGTAGATGCCGGGCACCTCCACGCCGCGGTGCTCCTCGGGGGTGAAGTGCCCGCGCCAGCTCCTCACCGTGACGATCCCCAGCAGCAGCAGCCCAATCGTCACGTGTGCGCCGTGCAGGCCGGTCAGCGAGTAGAAGATCGTCTGCTGAGCCGCGTCCTGGGGGGCGAAGCCGATGTTGGCGTACTCGTTGATCTGCAAACACAGAAACGTCAAACCGAGCAGGAAGGTGACCGCGATGCCGGCCTTCAAACCGAAGCGGTTACCTTTCTTGATCGAGGTCTGCGCCCAGTGCATCGTGAAGGACGATGCCACCAGGATGCAGGTGTTGACCAGCGTGGGGTACACCGGCAGCTTCGTGCCCACCGCCGGCCACGGGTCGCCCTGGGCGACGCGGATGAAGAAGTAGGCCGTGAAGAAAGCCCCGAAGATCATGATCTCCGAGATGATGAAAAGCAGCATCCCCAGCAGCTGCGGATCCACGCGCGAGCTGCTGTGTGCCGGCGGCGGGCCGTGATGCTCGTGCTCGGCGACGGCTCCGTGGTGGGCGATGCTGGCGGCCTCCATTTTGCGGCTCCGCTCCTCTAGCGTCCCGACTCGGAAGTCTGGTGGGTGATGGTGGCTCGGGACATCAGCTTCCCGCGCCCGCCGCCGCCGCGGCGCGCGTGGCCTGTAGATCGACCACCACGTGCTCCACCGGCACCGTGCTGGCGCCGCGCACGCGCTCGATCAGGTTGGAGCGCATCCAGCCGGAGCGCTCGTCGGGCAGCGTGGAGATCACCACGTCGTCGACGCGGAACAGCTCCAGCGCGTTCATCGCCGCCGTGTAGGGGTCGGGGTCGCCGATCATGCCCGAGCACAGCAGCCCCGCCTCGCGCAGCTTCGCCAGCATCGCCTGCAGGCGCGCGCGCGCCTCGCGCGGCGCGGCGCCGTGGCCGCCTTGCTGGGGGACCACGGCGATGAACAGGTGGCGCTCGCCGTGGGCGGCCTTCTCCCGCAGGCGCTCCACCAGCTCCTCGCCGCTTGAGGTTTTGTTGGCGATCACCAGCGTCACGCGGAACGGCAAACCCTCGCTGTCGAGGTCGGTGACGATGTGCTCCACCGGCAGCCCCGAGGCGGTCTGGACGCGCTCGATCAGGTCGCGCCGCAGCCACCCGGAGTGCGTGGTGGGGTGCGTGGAGACGATCACCTCGCTGGGGCGGTGCTCGCCGATCGCGTCCATCGTCGCCAGGAACGGGTCGGCGTCGCCCACCGCGCCGCTGGCCTCGATGCCCTCGTCGGCCAGCAGCGACACCGCGAGGTCGATGCGCACCTGGCCGGCGTCACGCACGGCCTCGTCGTAAATCACCAGGCCCGAGGAGGGCTTGCTCGTGGGCACCACCAGGCGAAAGCGCACGTCTCCCTGCGCCGCCAACTCGCGCACTCTGTCGAGCAGCTTCTTCCCGCCAAGCGTGCGGTTGGCCACCACCAGTATCTCCTTCATCGCGACCTACCTCCTCTGATGTGCTGTTGGAGAAGTGCTCTGCATGCGTGTGGTTCCATTGTTCACTCGCCTCCGCTGGGCACCGGCACGTTGCCGGCAGTCTGTGTTCGGACTTCCGAGGGCAGCGGCGCCGGCGTGAAGATGCCGTGCACCGCGCCGGGGACGCCGTACTCGTATGGTCCGCCGACCACCGTGGGGACGCGGTCGAAGTTGAAGACGGGAGGCGGCGAGGAGACCTGCCACTCCAACGTCAGCGCGCGCCACGGGTTGGCCGCCGCGCGTGGGCCGCCGCGCCAGGAGTTGATCATGTTGTAGAGGAAGATCAGCGTGCTCGCGCCCAGGATCCAGCTGCAGATCGAGATCGCCAAATTGAGGTTGGCGAACTGGGCGGCGTAGGTGGACACGCGGCGGGGCATCCCATCGAGGCCGAGGATATGCATCGGCCCGAACGTCAGGTTGAAGAAGATGAAGGTGCTCCAGAAGTGCAGCTTGCCCAGGCGCTCGTCGTACATGCGCCCGGTCATCTTCGGGAACCAGTAGTACACGCCAGCGAAGATCGTGAACAGCGAGCCGCCGAACAGCACGTAGTGGAGGTGGGCGACGATGAAGTAGGAGGCGCTCACGTGGATGTCCAGCGGCAGCATCGCCAGCATGATGCCGCTGATCCCGCCGGCCGAGAAGGTGATCAGGAAGCCGAGCGCAAACAGCATCGGGGTGTCCACGTGCAGCACCCCGCGGTACATCGTCGCCAGCCACGAGAAGATCTTGATGCCGGTCGGCACCGCGATGATTACGGTGGTGATCGCCATCGGGATGCGCAGCCACGCGGGCATCCCCGAGGTGAACATGTGGTGCGCCCACACCGTGAACCCCAGCAGCACGATCGCCAGCAGCGAGAACGCCATCATGCGGTAGCCGAAGATCGGCTTGCGCGACTTCACCGCGAGGATCTCGCTGATGATCCCGAAGCCGGGCAAAATCATGATGTACACCGCCGGGTGGGAGTAAAACCAGAAGATGTGCTGATACATCAGCACGTTGCCGCCCTTGTCGGCGTCGAAGAAGTTGAAGCCCAGCGCCCGGTCGAGCAGCACCATGAACTGGGAGGCTGCGACGAACGGGGTGGCGATCACGACCAGCAGCGAGGTCGAGAAGTTGGCCCACACCAGCAGTGGCATCCTGAAGAAGCTCATCCCCGGCGCACGCATAGTGATGATCGTCACAAGGAAATTGAGCGCAGTGGCCACCGAGGAGGCGCCCGCGAACTGCACCCCGATCGAGAAGAAGTTCTGGCCGATCGGGGAGACGGTCGAGAGCGGCGCGTAGGCGGTCCAGCCGTCAGCGAACGCGCCACCGGGAGCGAAGAAGCTCAGCAGCATGATCGCCCCACCCAGCGGCAGCATCCAGAAGGAGAGCGCGTTCAGGCGGGGGAACGCCATGTCGGGCGCGCCGATCATCAGCGGCAGCACGAAGTTGGCGAGGCCCGCAAACACGGGGATCACGAAGAAGAAGATCAGCACCGTGGCGTGCACCGAGAAGAGGCCGTTGAAGGTGTTGGCGTCCACGAACTTCGACCCCGGCTGCGCCAGCTGGATGCGCATCAGCATCGCGATCAGCCCGCCCACCAGCAGGAAGAAGAAGGAGGTCACCACGTACTGCACACCGATCACCTTGTGGTCGGTGTTGACCTTGAAGTAGTCCCTCCAGCTGTACGCCCCGTGGTTGGCGTGGCTCTCGGGGCGTGTCGGGCGGCCGGAGACCCAGTAAAACCAGTAGTCGAACGCCCCCAGCCCGATCAGGAAGAAGATCGGGGCGGCGATCAGCGAGACCGTCAGGATCGCGTCGGGGCTGAGGTAGTGGGTGAAGGTCGTATGCCCCGTGGAGGCCCGCACCACCCAGGTGATGCCGGTGGCGAAGGCGATCGCCAGCGCCACGCCGAGGAAGGCGCGGTAGAAGCCGGGTGCGCGGAGTTTGGCGCCCCAGCCGGCGCTCCCCGGAGATTTCTCACGCATACCGGGCGGCACGGCGCTTGCGGTCGCGGCCATCAGCCGGCCCTCCTTCGAACGGTCTTAGTGGTTCGCATACACCCTACCTGCTACCCGGTCGCCACAGTCGAGGGTTTGCCCATCTGGCTTTTGATCCACGCCTGAAACTTGGCGGGGGTGACCACGTGGATGGCCGAGCGCATCAGCGAGTGCCCCACTCCGCACAGCAGGTTGCACACCACCGGGTACGTGCCCAGCCGGATCGGCGTCGCGCGGTAGTGCGTGGTGATGCCCGGCACCGCGTCTATCTGCAGGCGGAAGGCGGGGATCCAGAAGGCGTGGATGACGTCCTTGGAGTGGATGTCGAAGTACACCGACCCGCCCTTGGGCACGTACAGCGAGTAGCTCTTAAGCGGGGCGCCGCCGGTCACCGAGGAGGGGTATTCGTAATCCCAGAAGAACTGCTGACCGGTCACGCCCACGTGGATTTCCCTGCCGGGCGGCTTCTTTTCGTTGTCGTGCAGCACCACAAACGAGTAGGAGACAAGGCTCAGCACCAGCACCGCGGGGAGCGCCGTCCAGAAGACCTCAAGGCGTGTGTTTCCATGGATCGGCGGCCCGTCCATCAGCTCCTGCCCTGGGCGCATCCGGAACTTCCACACGCAGTAGAGGATCACCGTGGTCACCAGCACGAAGATCGGGATCGAGGCGATCACCAGCACGTGGTACAGCCGGTCGGTGTTCTTCGCCTGTGCGGATGCCTGCGGCGGGAACCAGTGGATCACGAAGCTCAGCACGATCCCGATCGCCGTCGCCAGCACGCCGGCCACGGCCGTCAGGATCAGCGGGCGTTTTGACTCGGGCGTCTCAGGCACCCGCGCTCAGCGCTCCCGGAAGCCTGGTCTCGCTCAGAGGGTGGCACAGTCGGCCGAAGGCCGGCGAGCCGGGCCGCCCCTCTTTTTCAAAGACGGCAATCCCATGATTTACATCAGACCCAACCATCCCGTAGCTGATCCTATTGCCTTCGGCGGAGGAATGGCAACCTCGTCTTGGTTGCCGCTTTGCCAGCCGGGTGGCGTGGTCACGATCGCGGTCGGCGGAGGAATGGCAACTCGGCCTTGACAGATCGGGTTCGGACCACTACATTGAGGCAATCGTTGCAAGCATCTCCTGTGAGGACGGCGGAGATCGACTCCAGAAGGGAGCACGCCGATGCGAGTGCGCGAAGGGATGAGTCCGATGATCGTGACGGCCGGCCCCGGTCATACGCTGCGGGATGCGGCGCGGCTGATGTCCGCGCGCAGCGTGGGTGCGGCGATCGTGATGGATCCGGAGGGCAACGGCCCCGGGATCCTCACCGAGCGCGACATCCTGCGCTCGGTTGGCGCCGGGCAGGATCCCGACCGTGAGCTTGTCGGGAAGCATCTGACCAGCGAGGCCGTGTACGCGGCGCCCGACTGGTCGCTTGAGGAGGCCGCCGCCGCGATGACGCGGGGCGGTTTTCGGCACCTGATCGTCGTCGAAGGAGGGGAGACCGTGGGGGTCCTCTCCGTTCGCGACATCGTGCGCTGCTGGACCGAAGATGGGGCTGCCTGTCCCGTTCCGGCGAGCGCCGCGGTGGGGTAGGAGAGGTATGGTGGCCCGCCCACCCGCCGCCGGGGGACGGCGGGGGGCGGTACGCCACCAGTGTTGGGGCCGCGCATGGATCGAGGGGGCCATGCGCGGCACCTCACCGAGATGTCTGCCCGTGCGCCACCGGGGCGCGATGCTTTTGTAGACGCGATCGCCGCGTCGTCGTGTCGCGTTGTCGGGTGGATTTTGTTTAAAAATCGCCCTCCAACCCTTTACAAAATGAAGGGTTGGGGGCCGAAGACGGCGTGTTGTGCTGCTGTGGACGGATCGAGGCGTCGGGTCAAGGTCCTTAAAATCGGCCTATAACCACTTTACAAAATGAAGGGTTGGGGTCCGAAAAAGATGCACAACCCCCAGCCGGGGAAGTAGCGCGCCGGGCCAAGCCTGCCGGGCTCAGTGATGATGTTCGAGCGGAAGCTCGTCGATTTCGCGGCGCGTGTCTTTGATCCAGCGTGCCACCGACCACACCGTGAGGATCACGCCGACAACCGTCAGCTCGATCATCGTGGTGACCCCGACCAGCGCGAGCGTGATCCCGACCGCGGTCAGCAGCGGCAGCAGGCTGGGGCCCGGGAGGTGGACCTCCTCGCCGACCGGGGGGATCTCGGGATCGAGCGGGCTCACGAGACGTACAGGGCCGCGACCACGAAAGTGATCCCGAACATGAACAGGCAGATCCCGCTGACGATCAGGGCCATGCGGATGTTCTTGCGGGCGAGGCGGCGATCCATCGGGCTGGAGTCTATAGCGAAAGCCGGGCGTCTAGCACCATCGCGCTGAACAGCAGCGCCAGGTAGGCCAGCGAGAAGAGGTAGAGCTGCAGCGCGCTGCGCCGGTCGGCCCGGCGATAGAGGCGCACGGCGCCGCCGATGAAGCCGAGGCCCAGCACCAGCGAGGCCGCCAGGTAGATCCCGCCGAAGCCCCCGGCGCAGAACGGCAGCTGCGTGACCGCGTACAGCAGCACCGAGTACAGCAGGATCTGACGGCGCGTCTCGGCCTCGCCGCGCACCACCGGCAGCATCGGCACGCCGACCTTCTCGTACTCACCCTTCATCAGCAGCGACAGCGCCCAGAAGTGCGGTGGCGTCCAGAAGAACACGATGAAGAACAGCAGCACCGCGGTGGCGCTCACCGAGCCGGTCACGGCGGCCCACCCAACCAGCGGCGGCACAGCGCCCGCGGCGCCCCCGATCACGATGTTCTGCGGGGTGCGCCGCTTCAGCCACACGGTGTACACGAGCACATAACCGAGGAAGCCGGCGAGCGCCAGGCTGGCGGCGAGCACGTTGACCGTCAGCGAGAGCTCCAGGAACGACAGCGCCGCCAGGCTCAAGCCGAACGTCAGCGCGGCGGCGGGGGCGATACGCCCAGCGGGGATCGGGCGCGTGGCGGTGCGCGCCATCCGCGCATCGATGTCGCGGTCAAACCAGTGGTTGACGGCCCCCGCCCCGCCGGCGGAGAGGTAGCCGCCCAGACAGGTGAGCGCCACCAGCAGCAGGGAGGGATTTCCCGCCACATACATGGTGGTGATCGTCGTCAGCAGCAGCAGCGACTGGACCTTCGGCTTGGTCAGCTCCAGGTAGTCGCTCGCCAGCTGTCGAGCGTGTGAGATCGCCGGGGCGGCTGCGGCGGACGAGCCCTCCATCGCAGTGAGTCTATGCCGATCGGACTGTCGGGGCGCCGCAAATCACGCTACACGCCCACCTGGGTGGCGCCGACGGGCACCGTCGCATGGCCGGGCGCGGGCGCTGCTGAGGTGCGCCGCTCGATCTCCAGGCGAATGTCTTTCATCGGTTCGCCCGAGCGCACGCGCGGGATCGCGTCGAAGTTGTTGACCGCCGGCGGCGAGGTGGTGAACCACTCAAGCGTGTTCGCTTTCCATGGGTCGGGCCCGGCGATCGCGCCCCGCTTGAGGCTGCGCAGGACGTTGACGATCGTGACCAGCACCCCGGCGGCGAGAATGAAGGCGCCGATCGTCGAGATCAGGTTGTAGAGCGCCAGGTTGCCGACGTTTTCGTACTCGTACACTCGTCGCGGCATCCCTTCCAGGCCGAGCGCGTGCTGGATCAGGAACGTTACGAGGATGCCCCAGAACATCAGCCAGAAGCTGAGCTTGCCGAGACCTTCGTTCAGCATCCGCCCCGTGATCTTGGGGAACCAGTAGTAGATCGAGGCGAAGATCGGCATCACCGCGCCGCCCACCAGCACGTAGTGGATGTGGGCGACCACGAAGTAGGTTTCGTTGAGCTGCCAGTCCACCGGGAAGATCGCCAGGAAGACGCCGGAGATGCCGCCGATGATGAACAGCGCGATGAAGCCCACACAGAACAGCAGCGGCGTCTTGAATTCGATCGTCCCCCGCCACAGAGTGCCGATCCAGTTGAAGATCTTCACGCCGGTGGGGATCGCGATCAGCATCGAGCTGAGCATCGCGAAGACGATGATCGACTCCGGCAGCGGCGTGGCGAACATATGGTGGGCCCACACCAGGAAGCCGAGGAAGCCGATCGCGGCGGTGGAGGCGGCGATCGCCTTGTAGCCGAAGATCGGCTTGCGCGAGAACACCGGCAGGATCTCCGAGACCACCCCGAACGCGGGCAGCACCATGATGTACACCTCGGGGTGGCCGAAAAACCAGAAGAGGTCCTGCCACAACAGCGGCGAGCCGCCCGTGGAGGCGTCGAAGAAGTGGGTACCGAAGTGGCGGTCGGTGAGCAGCATCGTCACCGCCGCCGCGATCACCGGCAGCGCGAAGATCAGCAGCACCGAGTAGGTGAGGATCGCCCAGATGAACAGCGGCAGCCGGCCCCAGCTCATCCCCGGCGCGCGCATGTTGGCGACCGTCACGTAGAAGTTGATCGCCCCCACCAGCGAGGAGATGCCGGTGAGGTGGATCAGGTAGATCCACGCGTCCTGCCCGCCGCCGGGGGAGAAGAAGGCGTTGGAGAGCGGCGGGTAGCTGGTCCAGCCGGCTTCCGGGGGGTTCCAGAAGATCGAGGCGTAGAAGACGATCCCGCCGGCCAGCAGCAGCCAGAAGGAGAGCGCGTTCAATCGCGGGAAGGCCATGTCGCGCGCGCCGATCATCAGCGGCAGGAAGTAGTTGGCCAGCCCCGCCATCATCGGCACCACGAACAGGAAGATCATCGTGGTGCCGTGCATCGTGAACAGCTCGTTGTAGGTCTGCGGCGCCACCAGCGTGTTCTCCGGGGCGCCCAGCTGCAGGCGGATCATCAGCGCCTCGACGCCGCCGAGGATGAAGAACACGAACGTAAGGACCATGTACATGATCCCGATCCGCTTGTGATCGGTGGTCGTCAGCCAGCTCATGAAGCCGCGATCCTCGCGCTCTACGCGGTGGGCGACTATCTGGGGTGCGGGGGCGAGGAACGTGGCCATTGCCGGTGGTTGCCTTTTCTCTCTCTCGTCGTCTTGCTTTGGCTAGGGGTTCGCGACCTGTGCCGGGCCGGTCTGGGAGTTGAGCGCCGCCCGTTCCTTCGCCGCGTCGGCGTTGGCTTCTTCGAGCGAGCGTTTCTGGTTGGCCAGCCAGGCGTCGAACTGCGCCGGCGGCTCGGCGCGCACTGTGGCGATCATGCGGGCGTGGCCACGACCGCACATGTTGGCGCACTGCCCTTTGTAGACGCCGGGCTTTTCGATCTTGAACCAGGCGTAGTTGTGGTAGCCGGGGACGGCCTGGAACTTGCCTCCGAGCGCCGGGATCCACCACGAGTGCACGACGTCCGAGGAGACGATGTCGAGCGTCACCGTGGTTTTCGTGGGGACGACCATTTCTTCGTAGGAGTAGGGCGCCCCCAGCCCATCGGCGTTGCTGGCGCCGGGGTAGACGTACTGCCAGATGAACTGACGGCCGATGACCTGGATTTCCAGCGATTTGCCGTTGGGCGGCAGGTGCTTGTCGGCGGTGGCGTACAGCTCGCCGCTCTCGCCCACCAGCGCCGCGCCGGGGCTCGAGTTGGGCGGGTCCTGGATCGAGGAGAGCTTGGCGAACGTGAGCGCGGAGAGCGCGATCACGATCAGCGCGGCCCCCACCGTCCAGCCGATCTCAAGGCGCGTGTTGCCGTGGATCTGGGCCGCCACGGCGCCCTTGCGCTTGCGGAACTTGTACAGCGCATACCCGAGCGCCCCCTCCACGCACACGAAGATCACAAGCGCCACGTACAGCGTGATCTTGTAGAGGCTGTCAATCTCGTTGGCGTTCGGCGAGCCGCCCGACTTCGGGGTGAAGAGGGAGGCGAGCGTTGTGGGCAGCAGATGGCTCAAGGCGGCGGGGATTCTATTCAGGCTGGGGCGGAACGCGCTTGATGACGTTTGCCACGAATGGATTTGGTGCCCACCCGCCCGCTCCTACCGGCCCGAGAACCGCGCCGGGCGCTTCTGCACAAACGCCGTGGCGCCCTCGACGAAGTCGTCGCTGCCGGACAGCTCCTGCTGCAACCTGGCCTCCAGCTCGAGCTGCTCGTCCATGCGCGTGAACAGCCAATTGTTGAGCAGGCGCTTGGAGCCGGCATAGGAGCGCGTTGGCCCGGCCGCAAGGCGCCGCGCGAGCGCGGTGGTCTCCTGGTGGAGTTGCTCGTCGGGGACGACGCGGTTGATGAGGCCCCACGCGAGCGCCTGCTCGGCCGGGATACGTTCCCCGAGCATCGCCATCTCAGCGGCGCGCGCCATGCCCACACGCGTGGGCACATACAGCGAGGAGCCCCCGTCGGGCACCAGGCCGATGTTGACGAAAGCCAGCAGGAAGTAGGAGCTCTGGGCGGCGACCACGAGGTCGCAGCACAGCGCCAGCGAGCAGCCGATGCCCGCCGCGGGGCCATTGACGCAGGCCACCACCGGCAGCGGCAGCTCGCGGATCGCGTGCATGATCGGGTGGTAGCGCTCGGTCAGCACTTTGTAGATGTCGGGCCGGCCTTCGGGGGTCTGCTCGACGGCGAAGTCCTTCAGGTCGGCGCCGGAGGAGAAGGCGCGCCCGGCGCCGGTGATCACCACGGCGCGCGCCGCCTCGTCCTCGCCGGCCTGCTTCAGCGCGGCGAGCAGGTCACGGCCAAACTGCTTGTTCCACGCGTTCAGCGCGTGGGGGCGGTTGAGCTCGATCGTGGCAACCCCCTCGGTGTCGATCGAGAGGTTGACGGTCTCGAAAGCGGTGCTTACATCGGTGTCGCTCATCGCGGGCTCCTCTGAGAGTGGGTGCGGGTCGGGCTTGCGGGCCTGTTGGGCTTGCGGGTGGGTTTGGTGGCTTGGCTTGCGGGATGTACCTGTGGGCTGGCATCCTATGGGGCAGATGGCACGTCCCGTGATCGGCATATGCACAGCGCTGGAGCGCGCCCGCTGGAGTGTGTGGGACCAGGAGGCGGCGCTGCTGCCGCGCAACTATGTCGAGGCGGTGCAGAGCGCCGGTGGGCTGGCCGTGATGCTCCCGCCCGACCCGCTGCTGGGGAATGACCCGGGCGAGGTGCTGGAACTGCTCGACGGTTTGGTGCTGGCGGGTGGCGCCGACATCGACCCTGCCTCCTATGGCGAGCCACGCCACGAGGAGACGCTGAGCACCGTGCCCGAGCGCGACGCCTTCGAGATCGCGCTGGTGCGAGCGGCGATCGCCCGCGAGCTGCCGGTGCTGGGGATCTGCCGCGGAATGCAGCTGATCAACGTGGCGTACGGAGGAACGCTGTTCCAGCACCTTCCCGAGCGCTTCGGCCATCACGAGCACTGTCGCGTGGCGGGGAGCTTCGACGACGCCGACCACGACGTGCTGCTTCAGGACGGCTCGCTGGTCGCGCGGGTAGTCGGCGAGATGCGCCATGCGACCAAGTCCCACCACCATCAGGGGGTGGATCGCCTTGGGGAGGGCCTGGTCGTAAGCGGCACCTCCGCGATCGATGGCCTGCCGGAGGCGATCGAGCTGCAAAACGATGGCTCTACCCATGACCCCGCCCGGCATTTCGTGCTCGGCGTGCAGTGGCACCCGGAGGCCGATGTGACCAGCCCAATCGTGGGCGCGCTGGTGGCCGCGGCACTTGGTGAGCCCGAGATCGTTGGGACGCGCACCGCCGTGGCGGTGGGCCAGACGGACCCCGAAGTCGCGGAAGCGGCGCTGGGCGAGCGCTGAGCGAGCGAAGGGTCAGAAGGACGGGAACCGGGGGGTGGGACCGTATACTCCCGCCCCTGTGCGGCGCGGGAGGGCGATCAGAGCAACCGCCTGGGGTGTGGTGGTGGCGGGGGTGCTGGCGCCGGTGCTACGCAGAAAAGTGCCGGCCCCGCCGCTGGCGATGCAGACAATCGCCTTCTGCGCGCCGGTCGGTCTATGTGTCGCGACACGTCGCTCGCGTACCCGCGACGTGGCCACCTGCTGCCTGCAGATGTGGGCGTATGTGGCTGCGTACAAGTCGCCCAACGACAATCCGGCCGAGCAGGCGCAGCGTGTGCACGTGAACTACCCGATCGCGATCGACCGCGCGCTCGGCGGTGGCGCGCTCCCCACCACTCGCCTGCAGCACCGCCTCGCGCGTGTCGGCCCGGATGGCCCAGAATGGCGCACGCTGGACAAGACGCTGGTGTGGGCGCATTGGTCGTGGTTTGCGGTGCCCCACGGCGCGCTGGTCTACATCATGCTGCGCCACCCCCGGCGCTTTGACCGCGCCGCGACGCTGACCTACGCCGTGTTCGACATCGGCGCGATGATCTACTGGGTGCTGCCGACGGCCCCGCCGTGGTATGCGTCGGTCGAGCGGGAGCATTCGCAAACGCACCGCATGATCGAGGTGCGGCGGATGATGGTCGAGTATGGGGAGTCGTTCTGGCGAGACGGCTGGGGCCCCCTCTACAGTGTGCTTGGAGGCAACCCCTTGGCTGCGATGCCCTCGCTGCACTTCGCCACATCCCTGATGGCCGCGCTGCTGCTCAGCGAGAGCGGACCGGTGGCGGGCGCGGTGGGGTGGGCGTACGCCTCCACGCTCGGGTTCGCGCTGGTGTACCTCGGGGAGCATTACGTCGCCGATCTGCTCGGAGGGGCGGCGCTGACGATGGCGGTGCGCCGCATCGCCCCGCGAGCGGCTCCGCTTGTGGGCCGTTGGGCGCGTGCGGTGGCCGCGCTGGAGGCGAGGGCGCACGGAGACGGACATCACGGGAACGGATATGCCCGGTAGCGAAGCACGCGTGGGGGTGTGCGCCGGGGAGAGCACGCAGGGGCGTGGCGGTGGGGCGTCGAAGGAGAGTGGGATGGCTCTGCTGCAAGCTGAGACAATTGGCGCCGCCGCAGCGAACGGCGGGCGTATTGGGGCGCCCGCCAACGGCAACCGCGCGGGCCTACGCCCCGGGCGCATCACGGAGTCGCAACGCACCGAACGGCAGCCCAGCCACGAAGAGGTGCTGCGCGTGCGCCTCACCGGGCGGCGGATGCTGCTGTTCGGGACCTTCGTGCTGGCGGCGCTGGCATTTTTGTACTTCGTGCTGCCGCAACTGGGCGGGGTGAAGCACACCTGGGACCGGCTCAACGAAGGGGACGCGTGGTGGATCGCGGTGGCGGTGATCGTGGAGGTCGTGTCGATGGCCAGCTACATCGCGATCTTCCAGGGCGTGCACGTGCCGAAGGGTTCGCCGATCCGCTGGCGCCACAGCTACCAGATCACGATGGCGGGGCTGGCGGCGACGCGCCTGTTCGCGGCCGGCGGGGCCGGTGGGGTGGCGGTGACCGCGTGGTCGTTGCGGCGCTCGGGGATGGAGAGCCGCGAGGTGGCGCAGCGGATGATCGCCTTCCTCGTGCTGTTGTACGGGGTGTACATGGCGGCGCTGGTCGTGTGCGGGGTGGGCCTGTACACGGGCGTGTTCGGAGGCTCGCACCCGTTTGCGATCACGATCGTTCCGGCGATGGTGGGTGCGGTGGGGTTGGTGGCGATCATCGCGCTCGCGTTCGTGCCGCCCGACCTGGAGCAGCGTCTGAGCCAGGTGGAATGCCGACGCGAGTCGCGGCTTGGCCGGAGGGTGGCACACCTGCTGGTGAGGTTTGCGACGGCCACGGCGGCGGCCTCGGAGGGGTCGCGCTTTGCTCTGCGCAAGCTGCGCCACCCGGAATGGGCGCTGTTCGGCGTGCTCACGTGGTGGGCGTTCAACGTCGCGGTGCTGTACGCGTGTTTCCGCGCCTTTGGTGACGCCCCGCCGGTGGCGGTGCTGGTGCAGGCCTATTTCGTGGGAATGCTCGCCAACCTGCTGCCGCTGCCCGGCGGCATCGGCGGGGTGGACGGCGGGATGATCGGTGCGCTGGTCGCCTTCGGCGTGGGCGGCGGGCTGGCGTTGATCGCGGTACTGGTGTACCGCCTGCTGGCTTTCTGGCTGCCGAGCGTACCGGGCGTGATCGCCTATTTCCAGCTGCGCCGCACGGTTGGCCGCTGGGAGCTACAGGGCGAGGAGGCTCAATTGCGCGCGCCCGCGGCGGCAGCGGGTTAGCACTCAGTCTCGACGCGCCAATCCCCCACTACTACGCGCGCGGCGCGTATGTTGTCCGCGAAACGCTCTACGATCTCAGCTGAGGGAACATCGCGAGCCTCGGACAGATAGTCTACAGACAGAGGGCTACCGTTTTTCGAGGGGGATCGAGAGGATTGGAAGCCCGCCCACCCCGCGTCCACCGGGGCGGGCAGTCTCCACCAAACGCCGGCGCTGACTTCCTCCAAGGGCATGTCATGCGCTGGCTGGCCGGCGTCGGGGTCATTCCTTCCTTCCCCGGCGCCGGCCGCCCTACTCGCCCCCGGCCCCGGCCGCCTACTCACCATGCCGTCCCCCGCGAGCTTGGGGCTCTCGCAAATGTTTGTTGCGCCGCGCGCCCGCCCAACCGGGGTGGTCGGATAGGGTGGGGGACTTGGCTGAGCGCGTGCTGATCCTCTCCTGGGAGTACCCGCCCGTGATCGAGGGGGGTTTGGCGCGGCACGTGCGCAAGCTGGCGGAGGAGCTGGTGCGTCAGGGTGTGGCGGTGGATGTGCTGACACGCGGGACGGGCAGCTCGCTGGAGATGGAGGAGCGCGCGGGTGTAAGCGTGTACCGCGTGCGCGAGCCCAACTGGCCGCGCGATCTGGAGCGCTTCGTGGGCTGGGTGGAGCGGATGAACCAGGACATGCGCCAGGCGGGAGAGACGCTCGCGCGGGAGCGCGGATATGAGCTGGTGCACGGTCACGACTGGCTGGTGGCGCGCGCGGGGGTGGCGCTGGCGGAGCGCCTGAATGTGCCTTACCTGACGACGATTCACGCGACGGAGCACGGACGCCACCAGGGGTGGGTGCAGGACGAGCCGCAGGCCCACATCCATGGGGTGGAGCGCTGGATGGCGGGGCGCGCCGACTCCGTGATCACCTGCTCGCACTACATGCGGGGCCACGTGGCCGACATCTTCGACATCGACGAGAGCCGGGTGACGGTGATCCCGAATGGGATCGACCCGCGCGATCTGCGCCCGGTGGGCGATCTGGATGCGCTGCGCCGGGAGTTCGCGGCGCCCCAGGAGCGCCTGGTGGTGCTGGTGGGGCGCCTGGTTTACGAGAAGGGCTTCCAACTCGCGCTGGACGCGCTGCCGGGCGTGATCGAGCGCGTCGGCAACGTGCGCTTCCTGGTGGCGGGCAGCGGCACGCACGAAGCGGAGCTGAAGGCGCAAGCGGAGCGCCTCGGGCTGCTGGAGCACGGCGCCTTCCTGGGCTGGATTGGCGACGACGCGCTGCACTCGCTGTACCGGATCGCGGACCTGTGCGTGGTGCCCTCGATCTACGAGCCGTTTGGGCTGGTGGCGCTGGAGGCGATGGCGTCGGGCTGTCCCTGCATCGTGGCGGACACTGGCGGCCTGCGCGAGGTGGTGCCGGCGGGCGAGCGGGTGGGCCTGCGCTTCAACGGCGGCGACGCGGCGCACCTGGGGACGATGATCGAGCGGCTGCTGACCGACCAGCAGCTGCGCGAGCGCCTCGTGGCGGAGGCCAGCGAGCACGTGCTGAGCTTCGACTGGAGCGACGTGGCGGGCCGCACGCGGGGTGTGTACCGCGATCTGACCGCTGGTCGAAACGGGGATGCGAGCCAAGGGCGAGTGTCTCCTGGCTTCGACAGGCGCGCGGGCCGAAGCCAGGAGACGCTTCATCCCGGTTTCGAGCGAAGCGGGGAGACACTCGCCGCGGGCGAGCATCCCCCGTTCGGCCAACGAGTGTAGGTGTCGGCTAACGCGCTGCGCGTGGCGTTCCTGCGTCGCCTCTACCGGGTGGCGTGGCGGGGCGTGCAGCTGCGCGCGATGCTGTGGCGGCGCAGCAGCGGCGGGGTGAAGTGCGTGCTGACCCACGAGGAGCAGGTGCTGCTGGTGCGTCACACCTACGGCCGGCGCAACGTGTGGTACCTGCCCGGCGGCGGGGTGCACCGCGGCGAGCCGCCCCTGCGCGCGGCGGCGCGAGAGATGGAGGAGGAGCTGGGTTTGCGCGACCTGCAACTGCGCGAGCTGGCGACGTTCGAGACGCGCCTGGAGCGGATCGCGGTGCGCCTGACGTGCGCTCACGCCGAGATCCCCGACCCCGGACAGGTGCGCATCGACCCGGTGGAGATCGCCCAGGTGGGGTGGTTTGCCCGCGAGCACCTGCCCACTCCGCTGGGCACAGAGGAGCGTGGACTGATCGGACTCCTCGACGGTGGCGCCGAGCGGACCGGCCGCGGCAAGCCGCCCGGGCACTCGGATATCGCTTGACTTGCCGAGGTATGCTGCGCTGATGCTGGAGGGATTGATGCAGGACGACTTCCCGCTGAGCCTGCAGCACGCGCGGCGGCGGATGCGCGACTGCCACCCCGCGGCGCGGGTGATGACGCTCACGCCGGCGGGGACCGCGAGCGCCACCTTCGGGGAGGTGTGCCAGCGCATGGACCGCCTCGCGCTGGCGCTGAAGCGTCTGGGTATCCAGCAGGGCGACCGCGTGGGGACGTTCGCGTGGAACAACCAGCGCCACTTTGAGCTGTACATGGCGGTGCCGTGCATCGGGGCGGTGCTGCACACGCTCAACATCCGCCTGTTTGCCGAGCAGCTGACCTACATCGTCAACCACGCCGACGACCAGGTGATCTTCGTCGACGACTCGCTGGTACCGCTGCTGGAGCCGCTGGCGCCGACCTTCAAGGGCGTGCGCCATTTCATCATCATGGGCGACGGCCCCGGTGCGGCCGGTTCCTCGACATCCTCCCCCTCCTCCTCCCCTCCCCCTTCCCTCCCCAACGCGCTGCGCTACGAGGAGCTGCTGGAGGAGGCGGACGCTGATTCGGATCCCGCTCGCCCGGCGGACGCCGAAGCGCTCTACCCCGAGCTGGACGAGCGCCAGGCGGCGTCGCTGTGTTACACGAGTGGCACCACCGGCAACCCCAAGGGCGTGCTGTACTCGCACCGCTCGATCTGCCTGCACGCCACGGCGTCGCTGATGGCTGACAACCTCGGCCTCTCGCGCCGCGACCGGGTGCTGGTGGTGGTGCCGATGTTCCACGTCAACGCCTGGGGGCTGCCGTTCGCGGCGGCGCTATGCGGCGCGGACCTGGTGATGCCCGACCGTTTCATGCAGGCCGAGCCGCTGGCGCGCGCGATCGAGCGCGAGCGCCCCACGGTGATGGGCTGCGTGCCAACGATCTTCGCCGACATGCTGCGTTTCGCCGACGCCAACGAGGTGGATCTCTCCTCGCTCACCAACTCCGTGTGCGGCGGCTCGGCGGTGCCGCGGCAGCTGATGAAGGACTTCCAGGAGCGCCACGGAGTGGTGATCCACCAGGGGTGGGGGATGACCGAGACCAGCCCCGTCGTGACCTTCTCAGACCCGGTCGAGGAGCGCGGCCACGACGAGCGCTACTGGGACGAACGGGCGCTGCAGGGCAAGCCGCTGCCGTGGACCGAGCTGCGCCTGATCGGCGACCACGGCGAGGAGGTCCCGTGGGACGGGGAGTCCACGGGTGAGATCGAGGTGCGCGGGCCGTGGATCGCCCGTAGCTACTACGAGGACCCCAGCGGCGATGAGAAGTTCGACGCGGGTTGGCTGCGCACGGGCGACATCGCGGCGATCGACCAGCAGGCGTTCGTGCGGATCACCGACCGCTCCAAGGACGTCATCAAGTCGGGCGGCGAGTGGATCTCCTCGGTGGAGCTGGAGAACGAGCTGATGGCGCACCCCGACGTGCTGGAAGCGGCGGTGATCGCCAAGCCCGACGAGCGCTGGGCGGAGCGTCCGCTGTGCTGCGTGGTGCTGTGCGAGGGCTCAAGCGTTAGCGCGGAGGAGCTGGTGGAGCACCTGCGCCCGCGCGTGGCCAAGTGGTGGCTGCCCGACGAGTTTGCGTTCATCGCCGAGGTGCCCAAAACGAGCGTGGGCAAGTTCGACAAGAAGGTGTTGCGGGCGCGATTGCAGGAGGGTGGGCTGGAGGGGCGCGTTTGCGTGGGCGTCTCCGCGAGCCCGTGAGCGAGGCACCCGAGCAGGAGAAACTGGTGCGGGGTGGAAGGGAAACCGGACCGCAAAGAAGCGATCCACCGTTGGCAATAGACTTCGCGGGACCCCACACAGCGGCCCCAACCCCGCCGGGGCCCTCAATCGAACACGAAACACGGGAGGTGCGCATGACTTCGACCCAAGGAATGGCGTCGAGCAGGCCGCAGGCAGCAGGTGCAGCGATCAGCCAGGCATCCAGCCACCGCACAGGACTGCGGGGCCGCCGCTTCGCGCGCCGCGAGCTGCTGGCGCTGCCGGCGGCGCTGGCACTGCTGGTCCCCGCCGCGCCGGCCATCGCGGCGACGAGCACCGGCACGTCCAGCACGGGCACGTCTGGCTACAACCAGAAACCGCCCACGCCGACGACCAAAACCGAACCCGAACCTAAAAAAGAAGTCGAACCCTCCAAAGAAACGGGCAAAACCACGCCCAAAGCCGCCGTGGAACCGACCACCGAAACAACCACCCCCACGGCGACCACTCCCAAAGCGTCGACCCTGCCCTTCACCGGGCTGAACCTGACGTGGGTGGTGGGAGCGGGCGTGCTGCTGCTCGGCGCGGGCCTTTCGATTCGCCTCGCGCTGCGCACCCGCTCGGGTCGCTGAGAGAGTCTTCTGAAGCGTCACAGCCCCGCGCCGCCGCGAACGGCGCGGGGATTCTACCCCCGGCCGCCAGCTGCCCCAGCTGTCCCGGCCGCGCCCTTGGCCCTGCGCGCCGCCGCGTGCTCGGCCTTCTTCTCCCGCGCCTGCGTGTAGGACTGTGCGAGCAGCGTCCTGCCGTCCGACCAGCCGAAGGCTCGGACGAGCAGCGCGATCGCGAAGAGGATGCCCCACGCCGTGGTGACGAGCTGCTGGGAGACCGAGTAGGCGGTGGCGTTGGAGGTGCTGGTGACGCCCTTCAGCGAAAGCACGTTGAAGCCCTGCACCACGCCCGCGCCGCCCGGGGTCACCGAGCTGACGTTGGCGATCGAGTTCCCAGCCACCACGCGCATCAGGATGTGAAAGCTGACGGGGATGTTGTAGGCGGAGAGGAACACCGCGATCACCCCCAGCATCGCCACCCAGCTGATCGCCTCGGGCGCCACCACGCGCCCGAAGAAGGCGCGGGCGTGGGCGAGTATCTGCGCGCCCTCCTTCGCCTGCCCCCACCACTGCTTGACGCGCTGATGCAGCACCCGGGCCACCAGGAACAGCAGCATCGCGAGACCCAAGATGAGGATCGCGGTGGCCCACGGGTGTTCGCTCACGAAGCCCAGCTGGAGTGAAAACGATCCATCGACGGTTAGAAAGAGATACAAGTAGCAAAACGTTCCGATCAAGGTGAAGAAGATCTTCTGCACCGCCATCCCCGCCAATACCCCGGCGAACGTGGCGGCGGCGATGATCGTGGTGAACATCAGCAGCATCACCAACGTTCCGATGTTGGCCGGTAGTACGGAGTTCAGCGCGACGGCCGCCGCATAGCACGCCAGGATCTCGATCCAGCGGACCTCGGAATCGGGATAGGCGTAGCGTAGGATCGAATACCAGGCGTACGCGGTGGCGGTCGTCTGCAACGTGATCAGCGCGACGCCCGCGATCACATAGCCGAGCGGGATGCTCGTGATGGTGTCCCAGATGTGCCTGCACCACCCGCCAATGTCCCAGCCCGCCAGCGTCGCGGCGGCGCCGATCACGACGATCACCAGCGCGCCGATCAGGAGGCGCACCGGGTGGATCCGTCCGCGCGAGGCGGCAAGCGCCTGGTGAGTGGCCATACGCGTGATCTTATGCCCGCAGTGCGAGTTCCTGGCCGGGCGAGAGGATTCGCACCTCAACGGTTGGGGCCAAACTCGCGACATGCTCGGCAAACAGCCGCGGGGGGTCGTCGAGCCGCGCGCGCCGGTGGCGGCCGAAGCCGATCGGCGAGAGCGTGCCCCAGTGCACCGGAACCGCGATGCGCGGCTGGATCAGGCCGACCGCGCGCGCCGCGTCGAGCGGGTCCATGTGGCCCGGGCCGAGCGTCGGCCCCCATCCGGCGACGGGCAGCAGCGCGACGTCGAGCGAGCGCGGCAAGTTGGACATCTCCGCGAACAGCTCGGTGTCTCCGGCGAAGTAGACCGTGCGGGTGCCGCACACCACGTAGCCCAGCGTCGCGGCGTGTGGCCCGCCCAGGCGGCGCCCATCGTGGCGAGCCGGCACCGCGGTCACCGCGAGGGTGCCGACGTTCGCAACATCGCCGACCCCCAGCTCAGTGACGGACGCGAAGCCCTTGCGTCGCAGCCACCTTGCGGCCCCGACCGGCGCGATCAGCGGGGTATCTCGGCCGAGCAGTCGCAGCGAGGCGAGGTCGAGGTGGTCGTGGTGGCAGTGTGAGATCAACACCGCGTCCGGCGCGGCCAACAGGTCACTCTGCACGGGCGGAACCCGGCGGCGCAGGTGGGCGACGCGGCTCCGCAGCAGCGGGTCGGTGAGCAGACGCACGCCACCCACTTCGATCAACACCGTCGCGTGGCCGAGGAAGACGATACGGTCCGCGGTCCTGCCCACGCGACCGGCAGCCACCGCGCCATCCACCATGACGGGACGGTAGCAACGAGATGCACTCAGCGATCGATGAACGCTCCGCCCAACAACGTCGGGGCAGCTGGCGGCGATTGTTGGGGTTCGGTATCCGAGCCCTGATCATGCTGGCGGTGCAGGCGTTGACGCTGGTGGCGTTGACCGCGCTGCTGCCGGGCGATCAATCGCTCTCCCTGGATGCCGCCGCACTCGTCGCCGCCGCGATGGCGATCATCAACGCCGTCCTGTGGCCGCTGCTCACACGCATCGCGCTGCCGCTCACGATCGTGACGTTCGGACTGGGCTCACTCGTGCTCAGTGCCGGCATGGTGGCGCTGGCCTTCCACCTTGTGGACGGCAAGGCGCCGTCATTCTGGTCGGACCTGGCGATCGCGTTCGGCCTGGCGCTCGTCTCGATGCTGGTGGCGCCGCTGCTCGACGTGGATGGCGATGCCCGCCATCTGAGCGTGGTGCGGCGCCGGGTGCGGCGTACACGCCGCCACGTCGACACGGACGTCCCGGGGGTGATCCTGTTCGAGATCGACGGGCTGGGCGAGGGGGTGTTGCGCGATGCAATCCGGGATGGGCACGTCCCGACGATCGCGCGCTGGCTCCAGGACGGCAGCCACCGGCTGCTGGGCTGGGAGTGCGATCTCTCCTCCCAGACGGGCGCCAGCCAGGCGGGGTTGCTGCTGGGCAGCAGCTGGGATATGCCCGCGTTCCGCTGGTATGAGAAGGAGTCGGGGCGCACGATGGTCTCCAACCATCCCGCCGACGCGGCCGAGATCGAGCGCCGGCGATCGACGGGCGCGGGGCTGCTGGCGGCGGGGGGACGAGTCGCGGGAACATGTTCTCCGGCGACGCGCCCCGCTGCACGGCGACGATGAGCGTGATCCGCGACCGCCGCCGCTCCAAGGCGGGAGATCTGTTCGCCTACTTCTCCGATCCCTACGGCTTCATGCGCACGATCGTGCTGTCGCTCGCGGACATCGCATCCGAGCGGCGGGCGGCTCGCCGCCAGCGCCGCGGCGGCGCGGAGCACGTGGATCGGAGGGGCGCGTATCCGCTGATCCGGGCAGCCATCGCGGTGGTGATGCGCGACCTGGTGACGGCGCTGCTGATGGCCGACATAGTCGAGGGCGTGCCGGTCAGCTACGCCACGTTCGTGGGCTACGACGAGGTGGCGCACCACTCTGGTATCCGCGAGCCCGACGCGCTGGCGGTGCTGGGGCGCCACGATCGCCAGCTGGCGCGTCTGGAGCGCGCGAGCGCGCAGGCGCCCCGTCCCTACCACCTGGTGGTGCTCTCCGACCACGGCCAAACGCAGGGCAGGCCGTTCCGCCAGCGCTACGGCGAGACGCTCGAGGAGCTCGTGCGGGGGGCGCTTGCGAAGGGCGAGGTGTACGCCCCAGCCGCGGTCGACGAGGCGTGGGGCGATGTGGGCGCGGTACTGGCCGATGCGCGCCAGGAGCCGAGCGTCGGGGGACGGATGCTGGCGCGCGCCACCAGCGCCCGATCGGTCGAGGGTACCGTCGCGCTGGGACCGAATCGGCAGGCGCTCGCGCAGCGCGGCGTGCGCCGGGCGGAGGGGGACGGGAGGGCGCAAGGAAACGGGAGGGCTGAGGAAGGGGGGGACGGGGACGCGAAGGGGAACGGGAGGGCTGAGGAAGGGGGGGACGGGAACGCGAAGGGGAACGGGAGGGCTGAGGAGGAGGAGAAGCGGGGGGAAGAGGTGGTGGTGATGGTTTCCGGCGGCCTCGCGCTCATCTACCTGCCGCTCATTCCCGAGCGGCTCACGCTCGAGCGGATCGCCGAAACGCATCCGCGGCTGGTGGACACCCTCGCGGCCCACCCTGGGATCGGGTTCGTGATGGTGCGCTCCCGGGAGCACGGCACGCTGGTGATCGGCGGGGCCGGGCGACGGGGTCTGAGCGACGACCGCGTCGAGGGCGAGGACCCGCTCGCCCACTTCGACCCCACCGCCGCCGACCATCTGCGCCGCCACGACCGCTTCCCCCACTGCCCCGACATCCTCGTCAACAGCATGTACGACCCGGGCACCGACGAGGTCGCCCCGTTCGAGGAGTTCATGGGCTCCCACGGCGGCCTCGGCGGACCGCAGACGCGGCCGTTCGCGGTTGTGCCCGCCGGCTGGAGCGAGCCGCCGGCCCCGATCGTGGGAGTGGAAGCGATGCACGAGGCGCTGCGCGACTGGCTGGCGCAGACGCGACGACCTGTTCTCTGATCTGATAACATTGGGTGGGTGAACCCCAGCCTGCAGGAAGTTCTGGAAAAGGCTGCGCAGCTGCAGGAGTTGGTGCCGGGCGCCGTTCTGGTCGGTGGATCCGCGGCGGCGCTTCATGCTCACCACCGGGAGTCGCTCGACCACGATCACGTCGTCGCGGACCTTGCGGAGCGCTTCGACTCGATCCTCGAGAACCTCGAGGCGCTCGGGGACTGGTCCACTGCGAAGGCCCAGCCCGGAAAGATCATCCTGGGCGAACTGGGAGGGATCGAGACCGGCGTGCGGCAGTTGCTACGCAGCCGCCCGTTGGAGACCACCGAGGTAGAGGTACAGGGCAAGCGGCTTCTCATACCGACCGCGGCTGAGATCCTGCGGATCAAGGGGTGGCTGGCCCTGAGCCGCAACCAGACTCGCGACTACCTCGACATCGCGGCCCTCGCGGAGAGTGTCGGGCTCGACGAGGCAGCAGCGGTGCTGGGTAGCATCGATGCCTACTATGCCGACATCAACCGCCGGCCGGAGCCCGTGGCCACGCAGCTCGTAAAGCAGCTGGCGGACCCCCGGCCGCGAGATGCCGAGGTGATCGCACAGCTTGCCAGCTACAAGGCGCTGGAGCCACGCTGGCAGGAGTGGTCCACGGTCAGGGCGGTCTTGGCTGACCTCGCAAAGAGGATGACACGATGACCGTGCAATTTCGTAACGTCGACTTCGATCAGAGCGCCCCCGTCGATTTGTGGCCGGCGGAGGCGATTGAGACGGTCATCGACCGTGGCTCGCTGTCCGATTGGCGCCATCTTGCCAACGCGATCCGGCGCAATCCCTGGGGCCCCGCGGCGCGTACGACCGAGACCGTGGTGGGCTGGGGTGAGCACTATGGCGTCGACGCGCTGATGGCGAGCGTGATCCGCGACGCTCGCCAAGACGTCGCCATGCGAGGGCGGGCCGAGTACGCTGAGCGCATTCGCTCGTGGCGCGCTCAGACCGGCCTGACGCTGCGTCAGTTCGCCCGCGAGGCCGGCACCTCGGCGTCCCGGCTCTCCGACTACGAGAACGCGAAGGTTGCCCCCACCACCGACGTGCTCGGCCGTCTGCAGCATGTCGCGGCGGCACACGCCCGTCTTACTGCGCCGGCCCCGTGAGTGCCTCCAGGCGCTCCTCGACGAGGCGCGCGAGGAGCGGCTCGAGGTCGATGTCGAGGTGCTCGACGAGCCGCTGGCCGACCACGCGCAGCTCGTTGTCGTCAAGGCGGCCCACCGCCCTGGGCAGGATCGCGGAGGCGTGCACGCGCACGAGCGCGTTGAGGTCGATCGCCATCTCCTTCGACAGGCCGTACTTCTTCGGGCGCACCGGGAGGTGGAACAGCGAGGGCTCGCGCTGTGAGCGGATGCTGGCCTGCTGGATCTCGGTGAGTGCCTCCAAGCGAACCATGCGCAGCGCGACGACCTCGCGCAGCGCACGGCGCGGTCGATCCTGCAGCAGCAGCACAGGACGCAGCTTGCCGGCCACGAGAAAGGTCTGCTCGGCGTCGAGGCCCTGCCCGCGGACCTGCTGGGCGAATGACTGGGCGTCGGCGATCTCGCCCGCGGGATGCCCCTCGCCGAGCCACAGGCGAAAGGGTGCCTCGGGGACGTAGGAGACGATCGCCCACACGATCGCGCCGCGTAGGCCGGGGGCGGGCTGGTCCGCCATCGGCTCAGCTCAATGCGCGATCGAGGGACTCGGCGTCGAGGTCGGGCTCGTCTGCGCCGCGCTCGCCGAGTTCGTGCGCCGCCAGTGCGGTGGCGGTGATACGCAGCTCGTACGGCTCTCTGGCAGCGAAGATGTTGCGGTAGCGCTCAAAGAGGTCGAAGTCGTCGGGATGCAGGATGACCGCCTTGCGGCGACTCTCGGCGTACTTGCTGACGACGATCGCCTCGCCAGCCTGTGGTTGGGGGAAGCGTGTCTCATTGGCTGCCACCTGCTTGGTTCGCATCGGGCCCGCTCCTGTTTGGGCTACTTCTGGTTCGTGCATCTTAGCAGTGGGCCGTACGGCTTGCTATAGAGTCCGACGTATGTGGGAGGGCAATGGCATCGGATGTTGCCGTCATCGCCAAGGGTAGACTGATACGTATGTCCGATATGTCTGCCCCGTCCATGCCTTCCCGGCCTCAACCGATGCGTCCAAGCCCAACAGTCGGTGCGACGCATGGCCTCGCCGGTGCTTCTGGCCGTTAGCCTCCTTCGGAAGTCCTGACGTGGAGGCGAGCTCTCTGCCGGCGGCCGACGTGCTCACCGAGCGCCTGCCTGAGATCGGGGAGCTAGTCCAGGTGCGTGCGCGGCGGTGGCTGGTCGAAGACGTTGAGCCCAACGGGGGCTCGCCCATCGTCCGGCTCGCGTGCACGGAGGACGATGCTCAGGGCGAGCCGCTGGAGGTCTTCTGGCGTTACGAGCTCGACCGAGCGATCCTCGACGAGGAGGGCTGGGCGGATCTGGCCAAGACGGGGTTCGACGAGCCGCGGTACTTCGCGGCCTACCTTCACACCCTGCGTTGGGGCGCGGTAACGGCCACCGACCCGGACCTGTTTCAGGCGCCGTTCCGGGCTGGGATCGAGATCGACGCCTACCAGATGGAGCCGCTGCGAAAGGCCCTGCGCATGCCCCGCGTGAATCTCTTCATCGCCGACGACACCGGCCTGGGCAAGACGATCGAGGCGGGGCTGATCGCGCGTGAGTTGCTGCTGCGCAAGAAGGCCAAGACGATCGTCGTCGCGGCCCCGCCGTCGGTGCTCGAACAGTGGAAGGCCGAGCTGGACGAGCGTTTCGGTCTCGTATTCGAGGTGCTCGATCGTCACTACGTCGCGCGCGCGCGCCGTCGGCGTGGCTTTGGCGTGAACCCCTGGCGCACGCATAGCCGCTTCCTCGTCTCCCACAACCTGCTCGCCGATGCGACCTACGCCGACCCGCTGCGCGAGTGGCTGGGGGAGCTGCTTCCGGGCAGCCTCCTGATCCTCGACGAGGCCCACCACGCCGCCCCCTCGAGTGGTGGGCGCTACGGGATCGAGACGAAGCTCACGCGCGCCGTGCGCGACCTTGGCGGACGCTTCGAGCACCGCCTGTTCCTCTCGGCCACGCCGCACAACGGCCACTCGAACAGCTTCTCCACTTTGCTGGAGCTGCTCGACCCCTACCGCTTCACGCGGGGGGTTAGGGTGGACGGCAGGAGGGCGCTCGAGGACGTGATGGTGCGGCGGTTGAAGGAGGACCTGCGCGCACTGCACGGGGGAGGCTTCCCAATGCGCGTCGTGAAGCGTGAGGCGATCGAGGATCTGCCGCCCGACGCGCCGGAGCTCGAGCTCTCGCGCCTGCTCGACGAGTACCGCACCGCCCGTGAGGAGCGCTTCGCCAACGCTTCGAGCCGCACCCAGGCGGCCGCCGGCCTGCTCGTCGTCGGATTGCAGCAGCGCCTGCTCTCCTCGATCGAGGCGTTCGCCCGCAGCCTTCAGGTGCATCGCCGGACCGTCGAGCGCCAGCGCCAACAAGCGGATACAGCTGTGCAAGCCCTGCCGCAACAGCTGGATGCGCCCGCGCAGGCGGGGGAGCGCGACATCGAGCGCCAGGCCGAGCTGCTGGCGGCGTGTCCCGGCCCCGACGATGAGGTGAGCGAATGGGCGACCGAGGAGCTCGGAGCGCTCGAGCCCGAGGGCGGGGAGCTCGAAGGCAGAGAGCTCGAGCGGGAGCTCGAAGCCGACGAGATCGCCCGCATCGAGGCCGTCACCACCGCCACCGAGTCGGCCGCGCCACGAGCGGAGGCGAATGCCGCGCTGTGGCGCCGCGAGCTGGAGCTGCTCGAGCGGATGGCGCAGATCGCCGAGCGCTCGCGCCACCTGCCCGACGCCAAGGCGCTGCGCCTGATCGATTGGGTTCGCGAGCACCTCTGTCCCGAGCTGCCTCCGTTCGGGCAGCGTTCGCAGGGCCCCCCGCCCGCGTGGTTGGACGGGAGGGTGCTGATCTTCACCGAGAACCGCGAAGGCACCAAGCGCTACCTGCAGGAGATCTTCGAGCGGGCGATCGCCGACACCTACCGCGCGGAGGAGCGTATCGCAGTGATCACGGGGCTCACGAGCGGCGCGCGTCGCCAGGAGATCCAGCACCGTTTCAACACCGACCCCGCGGATGACCCCCTGCGGATTCTGATCGCGACCGACGCCGCCCGCGAGGGGCTCAACTTCCAGGCGCACTGCACCGACCTGTTCCACTTCGACCTTCCCTGGAACCCCGGTCGGATCGAGCAGCGCAACGGGCGCATCGATCGCAAGCTGCAACCGGCGCCAGAGGTTCGCTGCCACTACTTCGTGCTGCCCCAGCGCACCGAGGACCGCGTACTGGAGGTGCTGGTGCGCAAGACCGAGAGGATCAAGCGGGAGCTCGGCAGCCTTTCGCAGGTGATCGACGATCAGATCGAGCGGCGTATGCGCCGAGGGATCCGCCACCGCGACGCCGAGCGGCTCGCCGACGAGCTGGAGCGGGCCGATCTCGACGCCGAGCACAGGCAGGTCGCAGGCGTCGAGCTCGAAGCGGCCCGCGAGCGCCAGGACGATCTCAGGGCGCAGGTGGATCGCTGCCGCAAGCTGCTGGAGGGCTCGCGCAGGTGGGTCGGGTTCGGCACGGAGCCGTTCCGCGCCGCGCTCTCCTGCTCGCTGGAGCTGCTCGGAGCGGAGCCGTTGCGCGAGGGCACCGACGAGCATGGGCGCCAGATTTGGCGCTTCCCTTCGCTCGCCGCACGCACCGCGAGCGATCCAAGCTGGGCGGCGACGCTCGACACGCTGCGCGCGCCCCGTGGCGGCGGGCAGAAGCTCGCGGAGTGGCGCCACGAGGCACCGGTCAGGCCGGTCGTGTTCGAAGACCAGGGCGTGCTGAGCGATGCGACGGTGCACCTGCACCTCGAGCAGCGCGTCGCGCAGCGGCTGCTGGGCCGGTTTCGCGCGCAGGGGTTCATCCACAACGACATCTCCCGCGCCTGCGTCGCGCGCGCCGCCGATTCGATCCCGCGGGTGATCCTGCTCGGTCGCCTTGCGCTGTATGGGCAGGGGGCAGAGCGTCTGCACGAGGAGCTGGTGCCCGTCGCCGCACGGTGGGTCGAGCGGTCGCGCCGAGACGGGCCGCTCGCCGCGTACGCGCGCGAAGCCGAGGCCGTCAGCCTGGGGCTGCTCGAGGACGCGCTCGCGGGGCGCTCGGCGCGCCGGCCCTCGCCCGCGATCGTCGAGCAGCTGCTCGAAGCTGCCCCCGGCGACGTGGCGGAGCTCCTGCCCCAGCTACAGCAGCGGGCTGAGCAGTTGGGCGGAGTGGCCGAGGGCAAGCTGAGCGAGCGCGGCAGGCGCGAGAGCGCCGATCTGCGCAGGACGCTCGAACGCCAGCGCGAGCGCGTGGACGGGGAACTGCAGCGCCGTACCGGCGAGCTGCCCCAGCTGACGCTCGACTACGACCAGGAGGAGCGCCGCCAGCTCGAGAGCGACATGCGCTCGTGGGTCCGGCGGCTTGAGCAGTTCGACCGCGAGCTGGAGACCGAGCCCCAGCGCGTCGAGCGCTTCTATGAGGTGCGGGCCCGGCGCATCGAGCCGGTCGGGCTGGTCTACCTGTGGCCGGACACGAACTGAGGATGGCCGGGAGCTGACGATGGCGCGCCCCGACCCACAGGTCCTCGCACACCAGGAGTGGCTCGGCTTCGTGCAGCCCACGAGGCTGCTGGCGTCGACACCGCCCCCCGGGCTGGTCGTCTCGGCGCCGGCGCTGGTGCGCGCCGGCGTGATCCTCAACCGCCGCGACGCGGAGGGCCAGCGGCTGCTGCGGGAGTGCGTCGAGGAGCGCGCGCTCGCGCCGGGGAGCGAGGCGGAGCCGATCGTCGCGGACTTCGCGGCGTTCGCCAAGCGCGTGCTGGCGTGGAGCTTCTCCGCGCGGGACTACGCCGGCGGCGACGGTGCGCCGATCCCCCCCGAGCTGGAGCTGGCGCTGCCGGAGTACGGCGAGACGCTGCGCCCCGACTTCGCCGTGCGCGAGCCCCAGCCCGCCGAGGGAGCCCAGCCGTGGCAGCTGCTCGTGCGGGTGCTCGACCCCGGCGAGGATCTCGACCGCGAGGTGCGCGAGCGCGGGCGGCTGGAGGCCTCCGCGCACGGGCGGATGGAGCGGCTGCTGCGCGCGACCGGGGTTCCCGCCGGCCTGCTCTGCAACGGCCGCGTGCTGCGCCTGGTCTCCGCCCCGCGCCGGGAGAGCTCCGGCTGGCTGGAGTTCCGGGTGGCGGACATGACGCAGACGGCGGGCCGGCCGATCGCGACCGCGCTGCGGGAGCTGCTGCAGGCGCCCCGCCTGCTCACGCTCCCGCGCGAGCAGCGTCTCGCCGCGCTGCTCGAGGCCAGCCGTCGCTTCCAGAACGAGGTCAGCGAGCGGCTCGCGGTGCAGGTGCTGGAGGCGCTCTATGAGCTGCTGCGCGGCTTCCAGGCCGCCCACGACGCATCCGGGCGGGAGCTGCTGAGCGGCCCGCTCGCCGAGCGCCCCGACGAGGTGTATCGCGCGCTGCTGACCGTCATCCTCCGCCTCGTCTTCCTGCTCTACGCCGAGGAGCGGGAGATGCTGCCGGCGGACGCGACGTTCCTGCGGTTCTACTCGCTCGCCGGCCTGCACGAGCGCCTGCGCGAGGACGACGCGCGGTACCCGGACACGATGAACCAGCGCTACGGCGCGTGGGCGCAGCTGCTGGCGCTGTTCCGGATGGTGCACGAGGGGGCCGACACGGGCGACATGAGCATGCCGCCGCGCCGGGGCGCGCTGTTCGACCCCGACCGCTTCCCGTTCCTCGAGGGCCGCCGCTGGACCCACGAGCGTCAGGCCCGCGAACGGATCGAGCCGCCGCTGGTCCCCGACGGCACCGTCCACCGCGCGCTCGACAAGCTGCTCGTGCTCGACGGCGAGCGGATCTCCTACCGCGCGCTCGACGTCGAGCAGATCGGCTCGGTGTACGAGACGATGATGGGCTTCAGCCTCGAAGTCGCGAGCGGCCGCTCGCTCGCGATCAAGGCCCAGAGCCGCTACGGCGCCCCCACGACGATCGACGTCGAGGCGCTGCTGGCGCTCGAGCCGGCGCGGCGGGGCAAATGGCTGAAGGAGCGAACCGGCCGCGAGCTCACCCCCAAGGTGGGGGAGGCCGTCAAGGGCGCGAGCACGATCGAGGAGCTGCACGCGGCGCTGCTGCGGGTCGTCGACACCGCCGCCACGCCGGACCTCGTGCCCGCGGGCGCGATGGTGCTGCAGCCGAGCGCCGAGCGGCGCCACTCGGGCTCCCACTACACGCCGCGCGAGCTGACCGAGCCGATCGTGCGCACGACGCTCGCGCCGATCCTCGACGGCCTGCGGGGCGAGGACGGCGGGCCGCCGCGCCCCGAGCAGATCCTCGAGCTGAAGGTCTGCGATCCGGCGATGGGCTCGGGAGCCTTCCTCGTCGAGGCCTGCCGTCAGCTCGGCGACGCCCTGATCGAAGCGTGGTCGGCGCACGGCGGGCGGCCCGAGATTCCGCCGGACGAGGTCGAGGTCGTGTTCGCCCAGCGCCTGGTCGCCCAGCGCTGCCTGTACGGGGTGGACCGCAACGCGATGGCCGTTGACCTGGCGAAGATGTCGCTGTGGCTGGTGACGCTCGCCCGCGAGCACCCGCTGACGTTCGTCGACCACGCCCTGCGCCACGGCGACTCGCTCGTCGGGCTCTCGCGGCGGCAGCTCGAGTCGTTTCACTGGAAGTCCTCAGCCCCCGGGTTCGAGGCGATCCGCATCGATGAGCACCTGGCGAGGGTCGCCGAGCTGCGCGTGCAGATCCGCGAGGCCGGCGAGGACGTCCCCGACGGCGCGCTGCGCGACATGTGGGAGGAGGCGCAGGCGGAGATGGTGCAGGTGAGGTTGTTCGGGGATCTTGTCGTGGCGGCGTTTTTCTTGGGGGAGAAGAACGCGGAGCGGGAGGCGAAGCGGCAGGAGTTCGCGGATGCCGTGACTGCGGGGGAGGCCGGGCCCTACCGGGGGCTGCTTGAAGAGATGCGGGAAGCCGAGCCGCCGCTCGTGCCGTTTCACTGGGAGCTGGAGCTTCCCGAGGTTTTTGCCCGCGAGCGGCCGGGGTTCGATGCGATCGTGGGAAATCCACCCTTCCTCGGTGGAACGATGATCTCGACAGCTCTCGACCATAACTATTTCGCCTGGCTCAAGGCTGCATACCCAGAAGCTGGCAATCGGACGGACCTGGTTGTCTACTTCTTTCGGCGAGCCTTCGATCTACTCAGGCGGAGTGGAGACTTTGGCCTTGTCGCCACCAATACTATCGCTCAGGGTGACAGTAGAAGCGGCGGCTTGAGTGCGATTCGAAAAAGCAATGGCACTATATATTGTGCACAACGACGGCTGAAGTGGCCTGGGGATGCTGCGGTCGTTGTTAGTGTAGTTCATGTGCATAAGGGGTACTTACCGCCGCCTTTTATGCTGGACGGGAGGGAGCGAAACAAGATCACGGCCTTCCTTTTTCATGCTGGTGGGGATACCGACCCGGCGAGACTTGTTGCGAATTCGGGACTCGCCTATACGGGGGTGAAGCACTACGGGGACGGGTTCTTGTTTGAGGACGGTAAGGCTAATAGGGCTTTGTTAGCTTTGTTACTCGTGTTGTGGCCGGTGGATGGGTACCTGGGCGGGATCGATCGTTTGGTGGCAGGTGGTGCAGCGGCCGGTCCAGCACTTGAAGAGGGGCTGGAACAGTCGGACTGCCTGGGGTAGGGTCAGGCCGGCCGCTGGTGATTTGGGTTCTGCCGCTCCAGGGTGAGGAACCCGTGCGCGGCGGTGACGAGCGCGGTGTGGTGGTACCAGCCGAGCCAGGAGCGGCCCTCGTAGTGGTCGAGGCCGAGCTCGCCCTTGAGCTGGCGGTAGTCCAGCTCGATCTTCCAGCGCATCCGCGCCAGGCGTGCCAGTTGCTCTGGCGGCGTGTCGGCTGGGAGGTTGCTGATCCAGTAGTCGAGCGGGGTGTCGTGGCCTTCTGGCCACTCGCAGATCAGCCACTCTTCACGGGGCTCCTGCTCGGCTCCGTTGCCCCAGCGCGCCAGCGCGCGGACGCGCAGGAAAGCGAACTGGGAGGTGACGGGCTCACCGTCGTCTGGGTTCTCCCTGAAGGTGACGGTCTGCAGGTTCGCTGGCGCGAGGCGCTCGATGAGCTTGCGGACGGGCTCCGGTTTGCAGTCCGGACGCAGCCGTGTTCGTCCCCGGCCGGTATTCCCGGCGCGCTCGGGCACTGCGAACACTGTGTCCGGGGCGAACACGCTCGCGATCTTGTCGATCGAGAACACGTACTGGAAGCCGGCGTCGTCGAGTTCCTGGCGAAGCTGGGTGTTCTTGCCATACGCCTCATCGCCCAGGACTGGCGCTCTCTCGATAGCCCATCCGCCGGCGCGTTCGATCAGCTCCTTCCCGAGCTCTGGCTTCTTCTTGAACTCGACCTCCTCGGGGATCTTCGCCCTCGCCCTGCGCTCGGGGTCCTCACACCACTCCTCGGGCAGATACAACGCCCACCCCAACGGAACCGTGCCCTTGCTGCCCACCGCGTGCACGGAGACACCGATCTGACAGTTACCGATCTTCCCCAAGGTTCCCGAGTACTGGCGCTTGACCCCCGGCGAATACTTGCCGTCCTTCGGGAAACCAGTGTCATCCAGCACCCACGCTTCGACCGCGATCCGCGGCGCCACCCGCTCCGCCGTCGCCTTGACGACGAGCGCCGGATCCCACGTACTCACCGCCAAGAACTGCTGCAAGCTCTCATAGTCGGCCTCCCCACCCAGCCGCGCGACCATCGGCTCAAGAGACTTACGAGGACCCTCCTCGATCAACCCCCGCAGATACGACCGGCCATTGACCAGCTGCACCGGCCGGTTCACAGCCTCCGCCAACACCTCCCCGGCGAACGCCTCCAAACGCTCACGCACCACCACAGGCCCATCCACCACCATCTCCATCATCGCCACCACGAGCCTCCCCGCGTCGAGAACCAGACACGAGAAAGGTTCGCCAAACCAGCGACGAATCCTACCAAAAAGCTAACAAAGCCCTACTAAGGCGAGTCCACTTTCCGTAATGACAGAGCTAGTTCGCGAGCATTCGGAGTATGCCTCGGTGATCCATCCGTTGATCGGTGGAGAGGAAGTCAATGCAAGTCCAGCTCATCTTTACGATCGATTTATCATTAACTTCGGAGTGCGTTCCGAGGAAGATGTGCGCGCCCGGTGGCCAAAGCTCCTGAATATCGTTGAGGATAAAGTGCGCCCAGAGCGTGAAAGTAAGGCAGCCGACGTTGCGGCGTGGCCATGGTGGCAGTTTTGGCGTCCTCGGCTGGAGCTTTACGCTGCTGTCGCAGGAAAAGAAAGGGTACTAGTCAACAGCGCGGTCTCGGTTTGGATGGGATTCGTGTTTCTTCCGGCCGATTGGGTATTCTCCCATGCTCTGAATGTATACGCGCTTGACACTAGTGCAGCCTTTTGCGCTATACAGTCCCGCTCCCATGAGATCTGGGCACGTTTCTTCGGCTCATCGTTGGAAGACCGGCTTCGCTATAACCCCTCCGACTGCTTCGAGACCTTCCCGTTCCCCGAGGGCTGGGAGTCCGACCCCACTCTCGAGGCCGCCGGCAAGACCTACTACGAGTTCCGCGCCGCGCTGATGAAGCGCAACGACGAAGGCCTGACCAAGACCTACAACCGCTTCCACGACCCCTACGAGCACGACCCCGACATCGAAAAGCTGCGTACGCTTCACACCGAGATGGATCGCGCCGTGATGCACGCCTACGGCTGGGACGACATCCCCACCGACTGCGAGTTCCTGCTCGACTACCCGATCGACGAGGAGGAGTGGGGCAAGAAGAAGAAGCCCTATCGCTACCGCTGGCCCGACGACGTCCGCGATGAGGTGCTCGCCCGACTGATCGAGCTCAACACCGAGCGCGCCGCGACCGAGCAGCGCTCCGGCGCCGCGGCCGGTGCGAAGAAGAAGGCACGCAAAGCGACCGCCCGGCGCGCGACGGTGGCGGCGCAGGCGGAGGGACTGTTCTGATGGCGCCCACGGCCACGCCCGACGCTCCTGCGACCCCGGTGGAGGTGCTCCGGCGGCTCGTCGAGGCGCTCGAGCTCGACCTCGTCGGCCCCTGGCCCGGGCACGAGCTGGCCGAGGAGAAGCTGCCCCGCTGGGAACGGCCCTCCAACTGGTACCTGATGGGCTTTCTCGTCCCCGCGCATGCGCCAGCCAAACAGCGCGGCGACGTCGACGCCGACGACGAGATCGAGGAGCTGCCCGAGTCCGAAGGGCTCGCCGAGGAGGGCGCCGCGGAGCGCGGGGCCGCCAAAAAGGGCTTCTTCTCCTCCTCGATGGGCCTCAGCGCGCTCGTCGCCGCGGAGGCTCGATCGCTCTCGGTGACGGTGCGCTGGGGTGACTACGAGCCGGGCGAGCACACCTCCGACGGGAGTGACGAGGACGGTGGTGGCGGTGCCGATGAGGACCGTCGCGGTACGGGGGAGGACGACGATGGGGTGGAGGAGAAAGGCGAAATCGCAGCCGAGGATCGTGATGGAGGGGAGGAGACTCGCGGCGAGGATGACGAGCCCGGTGCCGGAGGAGACGGCGACGATGGGAAAGGGCTCCCCGTCTGGCAGCGTGTCCCGCGCGAACGGAAACTCGACGTGCCACTCGGCGCCGGCTCCGAGGGGCCGAGCACGATCCGTGTGCCGGACTCGGGAGGCCTCGAACTGTACGTCCTCGAGCGCTCCCTCCCGACCGCCGACCTCGACGGCCAGATCCCGCCGGGGACGCGCTCGGTGTCGCTCTTCCTGCTCAACAACCGCCGCCCGCGCGAGGACGAGCCCGACTGCGCGTACGCCTTCCAGGCCGAGCTCGAGATCGGCTGCGAGCAGCCCTTCGTCCCCCGCCCCGACCTACGCGGGGGGCAGGCGCAGGATTGGGACGAGCAGGTCGCCGACCTCCACTACGCCGACACCCCGGAGTACGCCACCGGGCACGGCGTCTCCGCCGACTGGGAGATCGCCGCCGGCGAATGCCGCACGCTGCGCACGAGGTGGATCCCGAGCGCCGAGGTCGAGAAGACCGTCGCCGCTCCGCTCGCGGGCGTCGAGCTCGAGATGGGGGCGCTCGGCGCCCTCGCGGACGGGGCCGCCGCGCACGCGGCGCTCGACCCGCTCGTGGCGCGCTACCGCGCCTGGATCGAGACCCGTCGCGGTGAGACGTCGGCGCTCACGGGGGCGCGACGCGAAACGGCGGAGGAGCTGCTGCGGCTCGCCGGGTTCGCCGCCGAGCGGATCGAGCGGGGGATCGCCGTGCTCGGCGAGGACCCCGACGCGCTCGATGCCTTCAAGCTCGCCAACCGCGCCGTCGCGAGCGCGCTGCGCCGGCGGCTCGACGTCGAGACCGCGCGCTGGCGTCCCTTTCAGCTCGCGTTCATCCTGCTCAACCTGCCCGGGATCGTCGATCCCGCCGACCCGCACCGCGCGACGGTGGACCTCCTGTACTTCCCCACCGGCGGCGGCAAGACCGAGGCCTACCTGGGGCTGTCTGCCTTCGCGATGGTGCTGCGGCGGCTGCGCCACCCCGGCGAGGAGGGCAGGGATGGCGCCGGGGTGAGCGTCGTCATGCGCTACACGCTGCGCCTGCTGACGCTCGACCAGCTCGCGCGCGCCGCGGGCCTCGTCTGTGCGCTGGAGCTGGAGCGCGAGGCCAAGCCGGAGCGCTATGGCACGTGGCCGTTTGAGATCGGCCTGTGGGTCGGGAAGGCCGCCACGCCGAACGTCATGGGCCGCAAAAGCGACCGCCGCTCGGACACCGCGCGGAACAAGGTCAAGCGGTTCAAGGAAGACCCCCGCCGCCACCCCTCGCCGATCCCGCTCGAGGAGTGCCCCTGGTGCGGGACGCGCTTCGAGCGCACGTCGTTCGCGCTGCTGCCCGACGACGACAATCCGCGCGAGCTGCGGATCCTCTGCGCGAACCCGGAGTGCGAGTTCGTCCGCGACCGGCCGCTGCCGATCGTGGCCGTCGATGAGCCGCTCTACCGCCGCCTCCCCGCCTTCCTGATCGCGACCGTCGACAAGTTCGCGACGTTGCCGTGGAGCGGGCAGTCGGGAGCGCTGCTCGGGGGGGCCGATCGCTACGACGGCGACGGCTTCTTCGGTGCCGCCGAACCCCGCCAGGGCCGGCCGCTCGCCAGGCCGCTGCCGCCACCGGATCTCGTGATCCAGGATGAGCTGCACCTCATCTCCGGGCCGCTCGGCACGATGGTCGGCCTCTACGAGACGGCGATCGACGGGCTCTGTGCGCGCGAGACCGAGGGGCGTACGGTGCGGCCGAAGATCGTCGCCTCGACCGCGACCGTGCGCCGCGCGCAGGACCAGATCCAGGCGCTCTTCGGCCGGGGGGTGACGCAGATCTTCCCGCCGCCGGGACCCGATCGCCGCGATTCGTTCTTCGCGCAGACCGTCGCCGCGACTGAGGCCCCCGCGCGGCGTTACGTGGGCATCGCTGCCCAGGGGCGCAACCCGAAGGTCGTGATGCGCAGGGTGTGGCTCGCGCTGATGGGCGCGGCCGAGCGCGCCTATCGCGAAGCGGGCGGCCATCAAAATCTCGCGAACCCGGCCGACCCGTACATGACCGTGCTCGGCTACTTCAATAGCCTGCGCGAGCTCGGCGGGGCGCGGCGGATCCTCGAGGAGGAGGTCCGCAGCACGGTCGCCAACTACAGCCGGCGCCGCCGGATCGGCGAGCCCCACGGCCTCTTCCGCGACCGCCGGACCTTCTCGGAGGTCGTCGAGCTGACCTCGCGCGTGTCGACCGACAAGGTGGCGGACGCCCGCCGTCGGCTCAGTGCCGGCTTCCACGAGAAGGATCGCGTCGACTGCGCGATCGCGACGAACATGATCTCCGTCGGGCTCGACATCCCCCGCCTCGGTCTGATGGGGGTGCTCGGGCAGCCCAAGGCCGCCGCCGAGTACATCCAGGCGACCAGCCGCGTCGGGCGCGCCGATGCCGCCCCCGGATTGGTCGTGACGGTGCTCAACATCCACAAGCCCCGCGACCGCTCCCACTACGAGCGCTTCCGCCACTTCCACGAGACCTTCTATCGCTCGGTCGAGGTGGGGAGCGTCACGCCGTTCTCCGCGCGGGCGCTCGACCGTGGCTTCGCCGGTGCGCTCGTCGCGCTGGCCCGCCACGCCTCGCCGGAGCTGACCCCGCCGCTGGGCGCCGAACGGATCGCCCACGCGCGCGTGGAGCTCGAGCGGCGGCTGCTGGAGCTCTTCCGCGAGCGGGTGGCCCAGCAGCCGCTGGCGGAGGACGAGCGCGCCGAGCGCCTCAGCAGCGTCCAGGGCCGGATCGTCGACCTGCTCGACTCCTGGCGCAAGGTGCTCGACGATTACGCCGCCGACGGCGTCGCGCTCCAATACCAGAAGTACGAGCTGGCCACACCGAAACCGCTGCTGCGCGAGATGCTCGACACGAGCTTCGACTCTGAGCACCACCGCAAGTTCCGCGTCAACCGCTCGCTGCGCGACGTCGAGCCGAACGTCAATCTGTACCTCAAAGAGCTGAGCGGCTCCTCGGTCAGGGAGGATTCATGAGTCCGGCCCGCTCGCGGCGGCGGCCGCGGGCAGCGAGGTGTGCGCGACGGCTGGATCGCACGACGAGGGAGCGCGCGTGAGCGGGCGCGGGCACGGCCAGATCCGGCGCAGCCAGGCGATCACGACGTGGGGGCCGGGCGCGCTGATCGATCTTCCCCGCTACTCGGGGATAGTCGGCGGGCTCGACACCTGGCCGCAGGTCGATGCGCTCGAGGAGATCCCCGACATCCGGCTGAGTCGCAAGCTTGAGCAGATGACCGCTGTGCCGGCCCCGCGGCTGTTCGCGCCGCCACCTGACACGACTGCTCCAAGCGAGCCCAAGCGGGGCATCGGCTTCTGGCGCTTTCCCGCTTGGATGGTCGTACAGGAGGAGGCCGTCGGGAAGGGCCGGGAGCGTGCCCGGCGGCTCGTGCACCGCCGGGCGCTCGACGACAAAGAGCGCTTCGACGGGCGCACGGTGGTGCCGACGCGATTTGTGCGCGCCTGCCCCCGCGGGCACATCGCGGATCTCGACTGGCGCCGGTTCGTCCACGGGCCGGGGGATTCGTGCAATCGCCAGCTCTGGCTGGTGGAGCGCGGCACCGGCGGCGACCTTGCCGACCTGCTCGTGCGTTGCGATTGCGGGCAACGGCGCGGGCTGCATCATGCCGCCGAGCTCGAGCGCAAGCCTCTGGGCATGTGTCCCGGCAGGCGCCCATGGCTCGGCCCGGACAGCCACGAGGACTGCAACCAGCCGAGCCGGCTGCTGATTCGCACTGCCGCGAACGCCTATTTCTCCCAGCTGATGAGCGCGCTGTCGCTGCCCGATCACGGAACGGAGATCGAGGAGGCGGTGAGGGAGCTGTGGGATGACCTGCAGATCGTCGACGGCCCAGGCGAGCTCGCCGTGCTGAAGAAGAAGCCGCAGGTGGCGGCGAAGCTCGTCGGCAGGGCCGACGAGGAGGTGCTGGCCGCGATCACGCAGCTCAAGCACGGCGGCGCCGGGGAACCGTCGATGAAGGAGGTGGAGCTCGACGCACTGCTCGCCCAGCCCGAGGGCTTTGGCGACGATGTCCCGATCGACCCGGACTTCCACGCCCGCCGGCTCCCCGACCGCGCCTGGCGCAGCTCGCCGCTGACCGACGGCCTCGCGTGCACGATCCAGGTGCACCGGCTGCGCGAGGTGCTCGCGCTCGTGGGCTTCACCCGCTTTGAGGCCGTCACTCCGGACATCCAGGGCGAGTACGAAAGCGACGTCGAGCGGGCCAGCCTCGCCGAGGAACCACGATGGTTCCCCGCGATCGAGAACCGCGGCGAGGGCATCTTCCTGCAACTCGACGCGGCCGCGGTCGCCGATTGGATCGCGCGGGATGCGGTGGTGGAGCGCCTGGAACGTCTCCGGGCTGGGCATACGCGCTGGGCGAGCGATCGTGGGAGCCAGCGGCTGTTTCCCGGCGGGCAGTACGTGCTGCTGCACACGCTTTCGCACCTGCTGCTGCAGTCGGTGGCGATGCGCTGCGGGTACCCGGCCAGCTCGATCCGCGAGCGCATCTACATCGACCATGAGGCCGAGCGGTATGGCTTGATGCTGTACACCGCGAGCCCCGACGCCGAGGGTACGCTCGGCGGTCTGGTGGGGCAGGCCCGTCACATTGCGGCCCACCTACTCGCCGCCCTACGCACTGGAGGGCTGTGCTCCAACGATCCCGTGTGCGCGCAGCACTCACCGGGTGAGGGCATGGAGGGACGCTGGCTGCACGGCGCTGCCTGCCACGGCTGCGCGCTGATCGCCGAGACCTCTTGCGAGATGCACAACGACTATCTCGACCGCGCGCTGGTCGTGCCGACGCTCGCGGACCCGCAGGCGGCGTTCTTTCCGGGCCGCCCATGATCGACCAGTTGCTCGAGCTCCCCGCGCACCTGCGCGAGCGGCTCGCGCGGGCGCTCGAGGCCGGCCTGGTTGGCCCGCCCTACACGGAGATGGCTCTACGCGCCGCGCTCAACGCGAACGACGGAGTGGGGAGCACCTGTGCGTCCCTGCGGCAACTCGCCGACCGCGGCATCCCGGGGCCGGCGATCGCCCTCGCCCTCGATGCCGCGGCGCGCACCGTGGCTCGCATCGAGCGTCCTGACCTCGTCTGGTCGGGTCCCGAGGTTCCCGGTCTGCAGGCGCGTGACACCCGGCGTGTGTACGAGGAGCTCGTCGCCTCGGCGCAACGCTCGATATGGGTCAGCACGTACGTGTACTACGACGGCCAGCGGGCCTTCAGGACGCTGGCCGACCGTCTGGCAGCAACACCTGACCTGCGGGTCACGATCCTGCTCAACATCCAACGCAAACACGGGGACACCACGGCCAGCGACGAGCTGATCGTGAGGTTCGCCGATCGCTTCTGGAAGCGGGACTGGCCGGGCGCGAGACAGCCGGCGGTCTTCTATGATCCACGTTCCCTTGGCCCGGAGGGCGTCGAAGGCGTGCTTCACGCGAAGGCCGTCGTGGCCGATGAGGAGGCGGTGTTCGTGACCTCGGCAAACCTCACCGAGGCGGCGTTCGATCGCAACATCGAGGTGGGCGTGCTCTCCCGCGACCACGCCCTTGCCGCGAGCCTCGCCAGGCACTTCCAGGTCCTGATCGACCAGCGCCTGCTGCTGCCGTTGCCGCCGGGGTAGCGAGGTCGAGGTTCTGCCTGGGACGGCTACCGCGACTGGGGAGCGTGCCTGGACGGCGTGCCCGCTGCCTGGTGGGCGAACCGTGAGCTTATGCAGATGTGGTTCATTTAAGCCATCGGAACCCGTCGATACGGTTCTCCTCAAATGCCTACGGGGACTGGGCGGAAGACCCTGCTAACCTGACATCAGAAAGTAAGCTTAGCTTGGACTCGATCATGTCGTCATCGGACTTCTCCAAGCTCCATCTGTCGAGCGGGGCGAGCGAGCGCCAGCTACGCCACTGGACCGACGAGGAGCTCATCCCGGCACATCGCGCGGGCACTCACCGCCGCTATTACAGCACCGCCGTTGCCCGTGCGCTGCTTCTCGCCGAGATGGCTCCTCAGCAGGTGGCCGCGTTGATTGTGCTGAGGCGGGGAGGGGTTCCGGGTAGGCGTTTGGTCGGGTTGATCGCGAGCGTGATGGCGAGCGTCGCAGGCAGCGCCACCGTGGACGCCGACCCGCGGCGCCTGTTGCGCTTGCCTACGCCCTGAGCCGCACCGGCAGCGTCTTCAGCTGGTTGAGGAACGGCGACTGCACGAACGTCGGCTGCCCGATCATCTCCATCTCCGGGAAGCGGCGCAGCGTCTCCTCCAGCAGGATCCGCAGCTCCAGTCGCGCCAGTGCCGTGCCGAGGCAGAAGTGGCGGCCGCCCGCGCCGAACGCCTGGTGCTCGGGGTTTCGGGTGACGTCGAAGAAGTCGGGGTTCTCGTAGCGCGTCTCGTCGCGGTTGGAGGAGGTGTACCACATGATCACCTTCTCGCCCTCCTTGATCGGCTGGCCGCGGACCTCGGTGTCGCAGGTGGCGGTGCGGCGGAAGTGGGCGAACGCGGGGAACATGCGCAGCGACTCCTCCACGGCGCTCGGGATCAGCGACGGGTCCTCCAGCAACTGCCCGCGCTGGGAGGGGTCTTCCATCAGCGCGCGCATCCCGCTGCAGTAAGTGGCCTTTGTGGAGTCGTTGCCGGCGGCGACCAGCAGGAAGAAGCCCATCACGATCTCGTGTTCCTCCAGGCGCTCGCCGTCGATCTCGGCGTGCACCAGCACGCTGGTCAGATCCTCCGTGGGGTGCTCGCGCCGTTCGGCGATCATCTTCCCGCAGCGCGCGAAAATCTCGGGCACCTCTTTGGCGATCGCGCCGTCGATGCCGTCGGGGTTAAGGTCGGGGTCGTTGGCGCCGAGCGTGGCGTTCATCAGTCGCGCCCAAGCCACGTCGTCCTCCTCGGAGATGCCCATGAAGCTGCCGATCACGCGGGCGACGACTGGCTGGGCGACGTCATTGACCAGATCGCACGTCTCCCGGTCGGCCACGCCGTCGAGCACCCGCGTGACGATTTCCCTGATCGTCGGCTCGTGCGCGGCGATCCGCTTCGGCGTGAAGCCGGCCTGGAAGAGCGCCTTGATGCGGTCGTGCTTGGGGGGGTCCATGCCGATGAACATCGCCCGCACCAGCTCCAGCGGGAACACCGCTTCGACGCCGGTGACGCCGCCCTTTTCGGAGGAGAACGTCTTCCAGTCGCGGCTCACCGTGAGCACGTCGTCGGCTGTCGTGATCGACCAGAACCCGGCCTCCTCGGGGAATTCGGTGATCCGCTTGGTCCAATGCACGGGGCACTCGCCGCGCAGCCGCGCGAACAGCTCGTGCGGCGGACCCTCCTCCCACAGCGCGTTCTCGGTCACCAGCACCTCATCGAGATCGAGGCTGCTCACATCGATGCTCTGCGCGTCGCTGTCGTCGATGGTCTGCGTGTCGCTGTCGTCGATGGTCTGCGTGTCGCTGTCGTCGATGGTCTGCGTGTCGCTGTCGTCGATGGTCTGCGTGTCGCTCTCTGCCGTTGCCATGGGAACCTCCGTTCTCGCCGAGGGGATTCCAAATCATACTGGCTGGCCGGCCAGTATGGGCCGGCCAGCCAAGAAATCGCTCAACCCGCGGCTGCCTGCACCTCCGGCGAGTATTCGGTCATCTCGTACACCTGGCGGATCTCGATCACGTCGCCGTCGGCGCCGGGGCAGCGCGAGGCCCACGCCACCGCCTCCTCCTTGGAGGGTGCCTCGATCATCCAGTAGCCGCCCACCACCTCCTTGGACTCCGGGAACGGTCCGTCGGTGACCTTCGGCTTGCCGCCGGCGAACGCCACGCGTGCGCCCTTCGCGGTCTCGTGCAGCCCGTCGAGGCTCAGCAGCACGCCGGCCGCTTTGAGCTGGTCGTTGTATTTGCTCATCGCCGCGACGTCCTCTGGCTGGGGTTCCCAGTTCTCCTGTGCCCTGGGGCTGGGGATCATGATCATCATGAATCGCATCGCGCTGCTCCTTGTGGTCGTGGTTGGTCGCCGGCCTTCGCTCGGTATTGGCGAATGTTCTACCCGGCTCTGACCATACGTCGAACGGACTCGCACCGAATCGACATTTTTGGTGGAAGCCCGTTCTGCGAGGTCGCCTCACGGGGTGCTCGCCTCGCCCGTGCGGATGCGCGAGACTGTGCGGTGCGATGGGAGCCGGGCCACCATGAGCGAGTGGGCAGCGCGAGGGACGGGAACCCACCCGCCCGCCCACCCACCCCGAAAACCCCACGCGCGCGAGCTGTTTGCGCCGCTGGGGCGCCAGTACGACCGCGTCGCCACGCTGCTGAGCTTCGGGCAGGATCCGCGCTGGCGGCGCGCGATGGTGGCGGCGATCGACGCGACCGCGGGCGAACGCGTGCTCGATGTGGCGACCGGCACCGGGATGGTGGCGCGGGAGCTGGTGCGCCGCTACCGCTGCACGGTGGTGGGGCTCGACCAGAGCCCGGGAATGCTCGCCGGCGCGCGGGCGCGTCTGGCGCGCGATCCGGCGCTGGCGGCGCGGGTGTCGCTGATGGAGGGGGAGGCCGAGCGGCTGCCGTTTGCCGACGCGGAGTTCGACCACCTGACGTTCACCTACCTGCTGCGCTACGTCGATGACCCCGGCGCCACGCTGGTGGAGCTGGCCCGGGTGGTGCGCCCAGGTGGCCGCGTGGCGATGCTCGAGTTTGCGGTGCCGCCCAACCCACTGTGGCGTGCGGCGTGGCGGCTGTACACGCACGTGGGGCTGCCGGTGCTGGGGCGACTCTTCTCGCGCGAGTGGTGTGCGACGGGGCGCTTCCTCGCGCACAGCATCCCCGACTTCTACAAGCGCTTTCCGGTGGAGCGGGTGGTGCAGCTGTGGCGCGAGGCCGGGATCGAGGGGGTGCAGGTCAGGCGCATGAGCCTCGGCGGAGGCGTGGTGATGTGGGGCACCAAAGGCTCGGCTGGGCCGAACGCACCACACCACCCTGGAGACGACCACGATGCCCACTGAGACGGCCACCACGCCCGGAGCGGCGTCAGAGCACGCCTCCGCGCCCCTGGACCGCCCTGCCTTCTACGCTCTGCGACCGGGTGGCTGGCGCGACCTGGTGACCGTGCTGCACCCGCCCTACACCGCCTGGAACCTGGCCAACGTGGCGATCGGGGCAGCGGTGGCGCCCCACCTCTATGGCGGGCGGCTGCTGGCGACGCTGGCAGCGTTTCTGCTCGGCGTGGGTGTCAGCGCGCATGTATTGGACGAGCTGAACGGCAGGCCGCTCGGCACCCATCTGTCGCGAAGAACGCTGGTGGCGATGGCGGCGATCTCGCTGGCGGGCGCGGTGGCGATTGGGGTGGTGGGGGCGGTGAGCATCTCGCTGACGCTGATCCCGTTTGTGCTGGCGGGCACCTTCATCGTGCTCGCCTACAACCTTGAGTGGTGGGGCGGGCGCTTTCACACGGCGTTCTGGCTGGCGGCCTCGTGGGGCGCCTTCCCGGCGTTGACCGGCTACTGGGTCAACGCGCTGGAACTGCGCGTCTCGGCGGTGCTGGCCGCAACAGCCTGCTTCATGATGACGATTGCCCAGCGGCGCCTCAGCACCCCCGTGCGCGAGCTGCGCCGGCGCACCGCCTCGGTGGAGGGCGAGCAGCGCCTGACGGACGGCACCGTTGTGGCGCTCGACGCGGCCCGTCTCGCAGCCCCGGCGGAGGGCGCGCTGAGCGCCTGCGCGCTGGCGATGGTGCTGCTCGCCACGGGGCTGGTGCTGGCGCGGATTTGATTCAGTCGCGCGCTGGTACTGGGTGACGTCAGGCGACCCGATCCAAAGCCGCGCGGATGTCCTTGACGAGGATCATCAGATGTCGCTCATCGGTCGGCCCAGGTATCAACCCGTGCCGGAGGTAGAAAGCACGCGCCCGGTCGTCCAAAGCGTGCACGAGCAGAGCGCGGATGCCGACCAGCTCGGCCGCCGCAAGCGAGCGTTTCATGGCATCGGCCAGCAGCCACGCGCCGAGTCCGCGGCCCTGTGCCGATAGGTCGACGGCAAGCCTTGCGAGCAGGATCACTGGGATTGGATGGCGTGGCATCCCACGCCGCATTCGCTCGGGTGCCTCCGCATGATCGAGTGAGGCGGCAGTGAGTGCGTGGTAGCCGACGACTCGCTCCTGCGCTGTGTCGACGGTCACAAAGGTTCGCGCCGATCCAGCGCCCGCGGCGGCGCGGGCGTACCGGGTCAGCCACGCGTTCAACGACGCCGCGCCGCAGTCGAACCCCTCAAAGGCATGGTGGGCCCCGAGCGGCTCGGGATCGGAGAACCGCGGCACTACTCGGGACGGGAGCGGCGGAACAGCTCGATCAGCTCTGGCTTAGGCTGCGCCGGCCGATCCAACGCGGCGGTGAAGGTGGCCCATTGCTCCTCAGAGAGCACGAAGTGCGTGCGGTCCGCGAGCAGCCGCTCGGCGCGCTCGCGGCCACCTTCCACGAGGAACTCTGAAAGCGACTCCTCCGCAACACCGGCAGCACGGCGGAACAAGTCGTCGTCGCGCTCGGCGACCCGCAGGTTGACACGTCTTGTCTTGATCTCAGCCACCTCCCCAGTGTACAGACTTTGTATGTACCTGGCAAGATGTTGCGTTGAGAATGCCGATCGCCCTCCCCCTGCTCGCCGTCCCCAACGTCTCCGAGGGCCGCGACCCCGCGAACGTGGAGGCGATCGCCGCGGCTTTCACGGCCGGCGGCGTGACGCGACTGCTGGACGTGCACCGCGATCCCGACCACCACCGGGCGGTGATTACGCTCGCGGGCCACCCCGGCTCGCTGGCCGACGCGCTGGCGGCGGGGACGGCGGAGGCGGTGAGGCGCGTGGACATCGGCGACGGGCGCGGCGCCCATCCGCACGTGGGCGCGGTGGACGTGGTGCCGGTGGTCTATATGGGCCCCGAGCTGCGGGGGCCCGCGTGCGCGGAGGCGTTGGTCGCGGCCGGGGAGATTGGGGCGCTCGGCGTGCCGGTGTTCCTGTACGGAGAGCTTGCCGAAGCCGAGGGACTTTCGGCCAGCGCGCGCACCCGCGCGGAGCTGCGCAGAGGCGGCGTGAGAGCGCTGGCCGAGCGGATGCGCTCCGGAGAGCTGACCCCGGATTTCGGCCCGATGGCCCCGCACCCCACCGCGGGCGCCGCACTGGTGGGGGCGCGCCCGCCGCTTGTCGCCTTCAACCTGGAGTTGATGCCTCCCACCACCGTCGAGGATGCGCGCCGGATCGCCGGCCTGCTCCGCGAGGGCGGCGCTGAGGGGCTACCGGGCGTGCGCGCGATCGGAGTGGCGCTGGAGCGCGGGCCGCAGCTGTCATTCAACATCGAGCGCCCAGCCGAAATGCCGCTGCGCAGGGTGGTGGAGGCGGTCGGCGCCCACGCCGTCATCGCGTGCGCGGAGCTCGTCGGCCTCGCCCCCGAGGCGGCGCTGGAGGGCTTCCCCGCGGACATGCCGATGCCCGGTTTTGACCCCGCGCGCCACATCATCGAGAAGGCACTAGGCTTGTAGCGGGATGGCACAGACCAAGCGCAAGACCAAGCATCGGGGGAACGCGGCGGGGATGGTGGAGTCGCGTGGGCGCACCGGGCGTCCCCCCACCGCCGAGGAGCGCAAAGGAACAGCCCGCGAGAAGGCCAAGACGCGCGAGCAACAGCTCAACAGGCTCGACCGTCCGCCGACGTGGAGGGGGGCGATCACCCGCGCGATGCTGGCGGCGATCCTGATGTTGCTGATCGGCATCTTCGCGCTGAAGAACTCCAGCGAGGCGATCGCGCTGTTCCCGGTCGTGCTCATCTTCTACATCCCGATCAGCTACTACACCGACGCGTGGATGTACAAACGCCGCCAGCTCCAGAAAGCAAACGCGAAAGCCAAGGCGAAGGCGGAGGCGAGGGCAAAGGCGGACGCGCAGTGAGTGGCACACTTGACGCGCGGATGTTCACGGTGGGTCCGGTGCAGGAGAACGCTTACATCGTCACGCCCGACCGCGCAAGCGGGCGTGCCGTGATGGTCGACCCGGGCGACGAGCCCGAGCGGCTGCTCGCGGCGGCGCAGGCGTTGGGAGTGGAGATCGAGGCCATCCTGATCACGCACTGTCACTTCGACCACGTCGGCGCCGTGGCCCCCGTCGCGCGCGCCACCGGCGCCCCCGTGTACTGCCCGGAGATGGAGCGGCCACTGCTGAGCAGCATCATGAACTGGGTGCCGCCGGGCTTCGGCCCGTTTGAGAACTGGGAGCCGGAGCACACCATCAAGGGGGGCGAGCAGCTGCGGCTGGCGGGCCTCGACATCGAGGTGCTGTTCACACCGGGTCACAGCCCCGGGCACGTGACGTACGCGCTCACTCCGGCCGCTGCCTCCGCGGCCCATGAGGAGCCCAACCAGCCACCGGTGCTGCTCTCGGGCGACGTGCTATTCCAGGGTTCGGTCGGTCGCGTGGACCTCCCGGGCGGCGATTGGAGCACGCTGGAGCAGTCGATCGGAACGCTGCTGGAGCGCTTCCCGGCGGAGAGCGTGGTGTATCCGGGCCACATGGGCGTGACAACACTGGGTCGCGAGCTGCAGACCAACCCCTTCCTCACAGAGCTCCGCGCCGCGAGTGCGAACACCTCGCCCGCATCGGCGAGCGCGGGCGAGCCGTCCCGCCGGTGAGTGCCCCGAAGCTGAAGGCCCCCCGCGGCACCCACGACGTGCTGGGCGAGCAGGCGAGCGCGCGCGCTCGCATCGAGTCCCGCGCGCGGGCGCTGCTGGAGGGGGCGGGGTACGAGCGGATCGAGACGCCGACGTTCGAGGCGACCGAGCTGTTCGCGCGCGGCGTGGGCGCCTCCACGGACATCGTGCAGAAGGAGATGTACACCTTCACCGACGGCTCGAACCGCTCGCTGACGTTGCGCCCCGAGGGCACCGCCCCCGTGTGCCGCGCCTACGTGGAGCACGGCATGCACAAGCTGCGCCAGCCGGTGAAGCTGTGGTACCTGTCGAGCTTCTACCGCTACGAGCGAGCCCAGGCGGGCCGCCAACGCCAGTTCTGGCAGGTCGGCGCGGAGGCGCTGGGCTCCGACGAGCCGGCCGTCGACGCTGAGTCGATCGTGCTGCTCAGCACGCTGCTGGACGAGCTGGGCGTGAGAGAGGTGCGCCTGCGCCTTTCGAGCCTGGGCGGCCCCGAGGCCCGCACGGCATACCGCGAACAGCTGCAGGCCCACCTGCGCGCCCACGAAGACGACCTGGCCCTCGAGGTGCGCGAACGGATCGACCTAAACCCCCTGCGCGCGTTCGACTCCGACCACCCCGGCACCCGCGCGACGATGGCAAGCGCCCCCCGCCTGCTCGACCACCTGGCCCCCGAGGACGCGGCCCACTTCGCCGAGGTCCGCGCGCTGCTCGACGAGGCCGGCGTCGCCTACGAGATCGACCCGACGCTGGTGCGCGGCCTCGACTACTACACCCGCACCGTGTTCGAGCTGACATCGGATGCGCTCGGCGCGCAGAGCGGGGTGGGGGGAGGCGGTCGCTACGACGGCCTGGTGGCCGAGCTCGGCGGTCCGCCGACGCCGGGCATGGGCTGGGCGATGGGGGTGGAGCGAGCGCTGCTGGCGAGCAACGCCCCGGCGGAGGTCACTCCGGCGATCGATATTTACATTGCCTATGCCCATCCGCCTGCCGGCACGGCCGCAAGATCCGCGTTCAAAGTCCTCCACGAAGCCCGCGGCGCGGGTCTCACCGCGCAGATGGAGCTGGCGGGCCGCTCGTTGAAGAACCAGCTTGGCCACGCCGAGCGCATCGGCGCTCGCTACATAGCGATCGTCGGCGGCGGCCAGGGTAACGCAGACGCGGGGGAGACGACGCTCAAGGACACGCAGTCCCGCACGCAGGAAGATCTCCCCACGGAGACCGTGGTCCATGCGGTGCTGCGGGGCCGCGGAGCGCTGTAAAAGCGGATATTCGGCCGCGGTGCGTGCGGGGAGGTCGATCGGACCTAACGTGCTCCCTGCGGCGACGGTATCCCCAGCTGCCGGCAAATCTTACGCGCCAAACCGTAGCCGATCTCACGATGGCGTGGCACCGAGGCGCGCGTTTGCCGCCCGGAGCCGCCCACCACGAATGCTCGGCTCCCTCTCTGTCCAAAAGGCACCCGTGCTTTGTCAGGTGCCGTTCGAGCTGGCGGCGCTTCACGCCGCGAAGCTCAAGCGCACCGGCTCTGTATCGGCATCAGCCGGAATCTTGCCTAGCTCGTCGCCTGCCTGATCTTCGACGTAGAAACGCAGCCAGTCGTTCAGGGCTGACAGCACCATCTCCCGGGCTTCTTTGCGTGTACGACCCTGGCTGAAGACTCCCGGCACCTCGGGAATCGAAACCACGATCCAGCCATCCTCGCCGGGCTCGTAGACGATCGTCAGGTTCAGCGGTTCATCCATGCCCAAATGCTAGCGCCGGCGCTCTTAAGGGCCTATCCCGGTAGAGGACGTGCGTCCGGGGCGTTCGATGGCCAAGCAGGGCAAGGACGCAGGGGCGAAGGCGTGGCAGCGCCACGTCGAGTCCCGAGGACGCAGCCATGCGCCGGCCAGCGGGCGCATCCGGCGTGCGGACCTACCGGGATAGGCCCTTAGTGTCTCATCAAGCCCGTCCAGGCCCCGATTTTGGGGCTCAACTCGCACGGCGTGGATGCCGAAGTTGGAGTTGATGGCCCAGATCTCGCGTCCCTTCCAGATCGCTGTGGTGGCTGTGCTCGCGCTCGCGATGCTGATGGCCGCGTGGTTTATGGTGCTGCACCGCTCCAGTGGGACGGAATCCAGCGGGTCTTCCTCCCCGAGCGTTGCATCGTCTGCCGGCAACTCTGCGAGTCACGCCGCCGGCGCGGGCTCTGGCCGCGTCTACCACGGCTCCGCGCCCGGAGTGGAAGGCCTGACGCGAGACATCAAACGGGCTCACGAAGCAGCTGCCGAGGAAGCACGGGGCGGCGCGTATGACGAACAGCACGCGGGGCAAACGCATAGTGCGTCCGCGGTTGTGGGTACGAACGAGCACGCGGGGCAAACGCACAGTGCGCCCGCCGCGGTGGGTACGCACGGGGCGGTCTCCGCCCCCGTGCGCTCAGGCGCCCAAACACATGCATCGACCGCTTCGGCGTCGAAGGCCCGCACGGCGCCTGCGCCCCGTGGCCCCGCCGCCGCGGCGCCAGCCAAACCGACGTCCACCATGCAGAGCGTCGTCGCCGCCGAGCTCCACCGAGGCCGGGTCGCTCTGCTGTTGTTCTGGAACCACCATTCTTCCGATGACGTCGCCGTCGATCGGCAGGTCCAGGTTGTGGCGCACAAGCTCGGCCACGGTGTCGCCGTGCACACCGCCTCCGCTTCGCAGGTCAACACCTTCGGCTCGATCACCCGCGACATCCAGGTCTACCAGACTCCCACGCTTTTGATCGTCAATCCGAAGGGCCAGGTCACCACGCTGACCGGCTACAGCGATGCTTTCGCGATCGAACAGGCGATCGCCGAAGCGCGCGGGTAGGTAGCCGAAGCGCCCTGGGGGGCGCGTAAACTCGGCTGAGTGATCGCGCAGGAGCCTTTCGCCGCACATCTGGAGTGCCCGCTCGGGCGGGGGCATACCCCAACCGACGCCTTCACCGGGGCCGCCGGCGGGGCCGCGTGTGGGGATCTCGTGCGCGTCTCGCTCGCGCTGGACCCCGCCAGTCCCGAGGGGCTGATCGTGGATGCCGGCTTTGACGCCTCCGGCTGCGGGGCGGCGCTGGCCGCCGGCTCCGCCACGATCGCGCTGGTGCGCGGCGCGCCGCTACTGTGCGCCGCGCGCGTCGGGGTCGATGAGATCGCCGCGGAGCTGGGGGGGCTGCACCCCGCCAAGCGCCACGCCGCCGAGCTCGCCGCCGACGCGCTGCACCGCGCGCTTGGGGCCGCCGCGCGCGCCCGTGCCGCGCTCGCGATGCCCTCGGGAGGTGGCTCGCGTGCCCTGGTGGCGATGAGCGGCGGCGTGGACTCCGCCGTCGCCGCGCTGCTGACCGCGCGCGGGGGGGAGGAGGTGGTGTGCGTGACGCTCGAGCTGTGGGCCGACGCCGAGAACGACGGCGAGCGTTCCTGCTGCTCGGCGCAGGCGGTGCGCGGCGCCCGCGCGCTCGCTCACGCCCGCGGTCTGCCTCATCTCTCAATCGACCTGCGCGAGGAGTTCCGCGCCGGGGTGGTGGACGGGTGGCTGGAGGGCTACGCGCGGGGGAGTACCCCCAACCCCTGCATTCGCTGCAACGGCTCGGTGCGCCTTGACGCGATGCTTGAGCTCGCCACGCGACTGGGCGCCGAGCGATTGGTCACTGGCCACTACGCGCGCGTACATTTGGAGCCCGCCCACCCCCCGGTCCCTTTGCTGGACGCCCACCCCCCGGTCCCGTTGCTGGACGCCCACCCCCCGGTCCCGTTGCTGCGGATCGCCGCCGATCGACTGAAGGACCAGAGCTACGCGCTGGCGGGGCTCGATCCCGCTTCGCTCGCCCGGTTGTCCTTTCCCTTGGGGGACCTCACCAAGCCCGAGGTTCGCGAGATCGCCGAGCGCGAAGGGCTGTCGGTCGCGCACAAGCCCGACTCGCAGGACCTCTGCTTTCTGGCGGGGACCTCGCTGCCGCGGTTTCTCGCGCGTCACGGCGCCAACGGCTCCGGGATTGACGGTGCGCCTGCCGGAGCGAATGGCGATCGGGCAGCAATCGCGGTGAATGGGGTCGCGGAGGGTCACATCCTCGACCGCGAAGGCCGCCGGCTGGGCACCCACAGCGGCGCTCACGCCTTCACCGTCGGCCAGCGTCATGGGCTTGGACTGCCCGGCGGACCCGAGCCGCTGTTTGTGCTGGGCACAGATCCCATTGCCAACACGGTTACCGTGGGTCCCCGCGCGGCACTCATGACCAGCACGGTTGCCGTGCGCGACGTGATGCTGCGCCGGCCGGGCGCGCGGGTTGACGGGGTGCGCGTGCGCTCGCACGGGCCGCTGTTTCCCTGCCGCCTCGCCTCCGATCCCGGGCCGGGCCGGCACGAGGGCGTCGAGGTGCGGTTGCATGATCCGATCACACGTGCCGCGCCGGGGCAGATCGCGTGCCTTTACGAGGGCGACGTGATCCTCGGTTACGGCACGGTCGCCGCGTAAGATCGTCCGACCATGACCTCGGATCAGATCCGCGAGCGCTACTTGGCCTTCTTTGAGGAGCGCGGCCACCGGCGGCTGGCTTCCGCCTCGCTCCTGCCGCCGCCGGAGGATCGCTCGGTGCTGCTCACCACGGCGGGGATGCAGCCGCTGAAGCCCTACTTCCTGGGGCGCGAATCGCCGCCCGCGCCGACGTTGACAAGCTGCCAGAAGTGCTTTCGCACGCCCGACATCGAGAAGGTCGGCTCGACGCTGCGGCATCTCACGTTCTTCGAGATGCTGGGCAACTTCTCGATCGGCCAGTACTTCAAGCAGGGCGCGATCGAGCTCGCGTGGGAGCTGTCCCTACAGGTCTTCGGCTTTCAAGCAGAGGACATTTGGGTCACGGTGTTCGAGGGCGACGAGGCGCTTGGGCTCGGCGCCGACGAGGAGGCGATCGAGTTGTGGGAGGCGGTGGGGCTGCCGCGCGAGCGGATCGTCGGCTGCCCCGCTCGGAGAACTTCTGGGAAGCTGGATCGGTCGGGCCCAGCGGGCCGTGCTCGGAGCTCTACCTCGACCGCGGCCTCGACTTCGGCAAGGAGGACGACCTCCCCGGCGGCGAGAACGAGCGCTTCCTGGAGTTCTGGAACCTCGTGTTCATGCAGTACAACCAGGAACCGCACAACCACCTGGTGGGGCTGCCGACGCGCAACATCGACACCGGCCTCGGGCTCAACCGGATGGCGGCGATCCTGCAGGGGAAGGAGTCGGTGTTCGAGACCGACCAGTTCCAGCCGCTGATCGACCTCGGCCAGGAGCTGTCGGGCAGGCGCTACGGCGAGGAGCCCGCCACCGACAGCGCGCCGTCAGCCGACCGCGTGTCGCCAACCGACCGCGCGCGGTCAGCCGACCGCGTGTCGCCAACCGACCGCGCGCTGCGAATCCTCGCCGACCACGCGCGCGGGATGTCGTTCATGGTCGCCGACGGCGTGGTCCCCTCCAACGAGGAGCGCGGCTACGTGCTGCGCCGCGTGATGCGCCGCGCGATCCAGCAGGGGCGCGCGCTCGGCATGGAGGGCGGCTTCCTCGTGCGCTACGCCGAGGTGGTGCGCGAGCTGATGGGGGGCGCCTACCCCGAGCTGAGCACCCAGCGCGCGGCGATCGAGAAGTGGCTGGCCTCCGAGGAGGAGAGCTTTGGGCGCACGCTCGCGCAGGGCACGCGGTTGCTGGAGGAGCTGATCAAACGGGCGCATGACGCCGGCGAGGAGGGGATCGCGGCGGCCGACGCCTTCGAGCTGCACGACACCTTCGGCTTCCCGTTCGACCTGACGCGGGAACTGGTCGCCGAGCGGGGTCTCGGCGTCGACCCGGAGGGCTTCGAGCGGCTGATGGACGCCCAGCGGGCGCGGGCGCGTGCGGGGGGACGGGATCCCGCCCACCCGCACACAGCCGTCGAGGACCCGCGCGAGCGGGCGCGGGAGATGGCTGTCGCCGCGGGCTTTCAGACGCGCTTCACCGGCTACGAAACCGAGACGCAGCACACAGCGGTCGGCGCGCTCGCTCCGCTGTCGACCAACGGCTCGACCGCTGGCGTCGGGGTGGATGGGGACGCGGTTGTCGGTAGCGATGCCGAGCAGAGCGAGGGCGGCACCAGTGGGGACGCGACAAGCGAGGAGGGGCGGCGCTACCTGCTGAAGCTCGCCGAGTCCCCGTTTTACCCCGCCGGCGGCGGCCAGGTCTCCGACGGGGGCACGATCGAGTGCGAGCACGGCGACTGCCGTGTGCGTGTGGAGGGAGTCTTCCGCCTCGGTGACGACCAGGCGCTCGCGGTGGTGGTGGAGCGCGGATCGCTGAATCCCGACGAGCCCGTGCTCGCCCGTGTCGACCACGCCGCCCGCCACGCCACCGAGTGCAACCACACCGCCACGCACCTGCTGCACGCCGCGCTGCGCGAGCGCCTCGGCGAGCACGTGCGCCAGGCGGGCTCCTATGTCGGCCCCGACAAGCTGCGCTTTGACTTCAGCCACTCCTCGGCGCTGACCGCCGAGGAGCTGCGCGCCGTGGAGGACCGCGTCAACGAGTGGATCCTCGCCGACGACCCGGTACGCCCGATCACCACCACGCTCGATGAGGCCCGCCGGCTGGGAGCGATGGCGCTGTTCGGTGAGAAGTACGGCGACGTGGTGCGTATGGTGCAGATCGGCGAGGGCAACTATTCACGCGAGCTGTGCGGCGGCACGCATGTGCGCGCCACGGCGGAGATCGGCCTCTTTCACATCCACAGCGAGACATCCAGCGCCGCCAACGTGCGCCGCATCGAGGCGCTCACCGGGCCGGGCGCGGTCGAGCTGATGCGCACGCACAACCGCTGGCTGAGCGAGATCGCCGCCACACTGCGCACCCGCCCGGAGGGCGCGTCCGAGGCCGTGCGCGAACGGGAGCTGGAGCGCCGCCGGCTGGAGAAGGAGCTGAAGGCGCTGCGCGGCGGTGGCGGCAGTGGATCTGGACCCGCCCACCCCGTCCATCCCGGGACCGGCCCCGCGGGCGTGGACGGGCTCCTGCGCGGCAGCGTCGATCTCGACGCGCTCGCCGGGCAGGCCACCGAGGTCGGCGGCGCGCGCGTGCTGAGCGCCACCGTCGACGTCGCCGACCCCAAGGCGCTACCGGAGCTGGTCGATCGCCTGAAGGGCAAGCTTTCCGACGGGGCGATCGTGCTCGGCGGCGCGCTCGACGGCCGCGTGCATTTGATCGTCGGCGTTACCCCCGCGCTGGTCGCCCGCGGCGTGAAGGCCGGCGCGATCGTCAAAGTTGCGGCTGCCGTGGTGGGCGGCGGCGGTGGCGGACGTGACACGCTCGCCCAGGCGGGCGGCCGCGAGGTCGAGAAGCTGGAGGAGGCGCTCGCCGCAGCCCGCGCCGCGATCGAGGCTGTGCTGGGAGGGGCTGGTGGTGTTATTGAAAACTAAAAGCCCGATAGCAATTGCACACACCTTTTAAAAAGGACATATACATCTCTGCACCCCCCGCCCCGGCAGTCGCCGACCAGGCGCAAGCGCTGGTCGCGGGTCGTCACGCGGTAGTGCGTGAGCTTCTGTGCATCTCGCGGTGCAAGTGATGCGCGTGCTGGGTCTCGACTACGGCAGCGCCCGTTGCGGTTGCGCACTTGCGGACCCGACGGGGACGATCGTCACGCCCGTCGAGGCGGTTGCGCGACCGGCCACCCGCCGTGGGTTCGACACGCTGGCGGCGCTCGTCGCCGAACGCGGTGTCGAACGCGTCGTCGTCGGCCTGCCGCTAACACTGTCGGGCGAGGAGAGCGCGCAGACGCGCGAGACCAAGGAGTTCGCCGCGCGCCTTGCGCGGCGGTTGGGGGAGGGGGTGCCGGTGGAGCTGCACGACGAGCGCCTCACCACGCGCATGGCGCAAAGGATGGGAGCCCGCTCACCCGCCGCCACGCCGGAGGACTCGCGCGCGGCGGCGCTGATGCTGGAGTCATGGCTGTCCGCATCATCTGTCTCCCGCGACGGGGGCTCCCGGACGGATCGACTGGGGCCGACTCCCTCTTCCTCCCCCTCCGGGGGCTCCGGGGTGAACAAGCGCTCGTGGCCGTCAGCGTGAACAGGCGCGTACGGCGCCGGCGGTGGGGGGCGCTCCTCACCGTAATCGTGATCGGGGTCGGGGCGTTGCTGCTGGCGTCCGCTCTGCATAAAGCCCAACCCCCCCCTCCTCCCCCCCTCCAAAGATCGTGCGAATCACGATTCCCGAGGGAGAGACGCGGGGGCAGATCGCGCGGATTGCCGCCACCAACGGGCTGCGCGGCAGCTACCTGGTCGCGGCGCGGCACTCCTCGCTGCTCGACCCCGCCCACTACGGCGCTCCGGCGGGGACGCCCAACCTCGAAGGCTTCCTGTTCCCCGCCACCTACGAACTGTACGCCGGTTCGCCCGCGCGGCATCTGGTCGCGCTCCAACTGCAGGCGTTCGAAGAAAACTTCGGCCGCGCCGAGGCCCGCCGCGCCCGTGCGCTTCACATAACGCCCTACCAGCTGCTGACCGTCGCCTCGATGGTCGAACGCGAGGCGCTGCTTACCCGCGACCGACCGCGCGTGGCCGCCGTGATCTACAACCGCCTGCGCATCGGCATGCCGCTCGGGATTGACGCGACGATCCGCTACGCGCTCAATGACCCCTCGGCGCCGCTGACAGAGGCGCAGCTGCGGACCGACTCCCCGTACAACACGCGCACCCACACGGGCCTGCCGCCGACTCCGATCAGCAACCCCGGGGTGGCCGCGATCCTGGCGGCGGCGCATCCGGCGCACGTGCCCTACCTGTACTACGTCAACGGGGCCGACGGCTGCGGCGACCTCGTGTTCTCCACCAGCAACGCGGAATTCGAACACAACGCCGCTTCCTACAACGAAGCGGTGGCGCGCAACGGCGGCCACGAACCGGCGTGCAAGAAAAGGTGACCCGCCTCGGCGTGCTCGGCTGGCCGGTGGCGCACAGCCGCTCGCCGGCGATGCACCTCGCGGCGCTGCGCGCGCTGGGTCTCGCGCCCGGGTGGAGCTATCAGCGGCTGCCGGTGCCGCCCGCGCTGTTCGAGGAGACCACCCGCGCGCTCGCTCCCGCCGGCTTCCTCGGCGCCAACGTGACCATCCCCCACAAGCAGGCGGCGCTCGCGCTGGCGGACGAGGCCAGCGAGGCGGCGCGCGCGATCGGGGCCGCCAACACGTTGACGTTCGCGCCCGGCGGCGCGATCGCCGCCGAGAACACCGACGCACCGGGGCTGATCGCCGCGCTCCAGCGCGCCGGGCGCCCGCCGCGGGGTCTCACCGCGCTCGTACTCGGGGCTGGCGGCACCGCGCGCGCGGCGGTGTGGGCGCTGCGCGAGGCCGGCGCCCGAGAGGTTTCGGTGTGGAACCGCACTCCCTCGCGTGCGGAGGAGCTCGCGCGCGACTTCGGGATTCGGGCAGCCCGATTGCCCGAAAAGGCCGACATCCTGATCAATTGCACTTCGGTCGGACTAGTACCCCCGGCTAGCGCGCCCGAGAGCAGCCTCAACCTGCTGAGCCTTGAGCACGATCTGGTCGGTAGGTACTCGTATGTGGTTGATTTCGTCTACGCCCAAGCTCCCACCGAACTGCTCGCCGCCGCGCGCGAGCAGGGAGTGCCGACGCTCGACGGCCTGGAGCTGCTCGTCGCCCAGGGCGCGCTCAGCCTCGAATCGTGGACCGGGCGGCCGGCTCCGCTCGATGTCATGCGCCGCGCCGCCCGAGAGCCGCCCGAGCAGTGAGGCGGGGTGGGGGCCATGAGCGCCCCTCCGGCCGATGGCGCCGACCTGCACGAGATCTTCGCCGTCGAGACGGACGAGCCGCCGGTGGTGGTTGCGCTCCCCGACCCCGACATGGTGGGCGTCGAAGCCGAGGTGATCGCCGCAGCGGCCGGCGGCGGTGGCGAATCCGCCGAGGCGTCCCAGCCCGCCGCCGCAAAGGAGGAGGGGGGCCGCGTGGGGATCACCACGCCCTCGCGGCGCGGCTCCTCCTCGCGCTTCCTCACCGACGTGATCGTCGAGATGGGACTGGTGGCGCGCGAGCGCGTGATCGACGCGATCGCCGCCTCGCGCAGCTCGGGTACCACGCCCGAGCGGGTGCTGGTGAAGAGGGAACCCTCAGCCCCGACGGCCTCGCCGCGCGCTGGCCGAGCGCTACGGCCTCGACTACGTCGACCTCGGCGTTTTCAACGTGGACATGAGCGTCGCCAACCTCGTGACCACCGCCGTCGCCAAGCGCTACGAGGCGGCTGCCGGTGGCGTTCGTCGGACGAGCGCACGCTGCTGGTGGCGATGGCCGACCCCGCCAACGTGCTGCGCGGTCGACGACATCGCGATCCTGACCGGCTACGAGGTGCGCGTGGCGGTCGCCGCGCCCGAGGACATCGCCGCGCTGATCTCGCGCCTGGACCGCCTCGACGACGTCGTCGCCGCCACCGGCGAGCTCGCCAGCGACGAACAGGCGGACGCGTCGTCGAGCTGCACGAGACCGCCGACGACGCGCCGGTCGTCAAGCTCGTCAACCAGCTCGTCGCGCAGGCCGTCGAGCAGGGCGCCTCCGACGTCCACATCTCCCCCGACGGGACAGGAGACTGCGCGTGCGCTTCCGCGTCGACGGCGTGCTGCAGCGACATCACCACCGTGCCGCGCAGAATGGGACGCCGGGGTGGTCTCGCGCATGAAGATCATGGCCGAGCTCGACATCTCCGAGCGGCGCATCCCCCAGGACGGCCGCGTCGGGCTGACCGTCGACGGGCGCCACGTCGACCTGCGCGTGGTCACGCTGCCCACCGTCCACGGCGAGGGCGATCGTGATGCGCATCCTCGACAAGGACTCCGTCGTGATGGAGCTCGACAAGCTCGGCATGGGCGGCGGCGAGCGCGAGCGCTTCGAGCACGCCTTCCACCAGTCCCACGGCGCGGTGCTCGTCACCGGCCCGACCGGCTCCGGCAAGTCGACCACGCTGTACGCGGCGCTGCAGGAGCTCAACACGCCGGAGCGGAACATCATCACCGATCGAGGACCCGGTCGAGTACCAGCTCGACGGGATCACCCAGATCCAGGTCAACCGGCGAAGGCCGGCCTCACGTTCGCCACCGGCCTGCGCGCGATGGTGCGCGCCGACCCCGACGTGATCATGGTCGGCGAGATCCGCGACCGCGAGACCGCGCAGATCGCGATCGAGGCGGCGCTCACCGGCCACCTCGTGCTCTCCACGCTGCACACCAACGACGCCCCGACCGCGATCACGCGCCTGATCGAGATGGGGATCGAGCCGTTCCTCGTCGCCTCCGCGCTCGACTGCGTCGTCGCCCAGCGCCTGGTGCGCATGCTCTGCCCGCACTGCAAGCGGCGCGCGATCATCTCCGCGGCGGCGCTGCGCCAGTACGGCTACAGCGGCGAGCTTCGACGTCGAGGCCTACGAGCCGGTCGGCTGCCAGCGCTGCGGCGGCTCGGGCTACCGCGGCCGCGCCGGCATCTACGAGGTGATGAGCGATCACCGCCGAGATCCGCGCGCTGGCGCTCGAGCGCCGCTCGGCCGACGAGATCCGCGAGATGGCGCTGCGTGCAGGGGATGCGCCGGCTGCGCGACGACGGCCTCGACAAGGTCCGCCAGGGCCGCACGTCGATCGCCGAGATGGCCCGCGTGCTCGGCAGCGGCTGAGCGCAAGATCCCTTGCAGCGGGCGCGCCCACTCGAGTTTTCGTCCATCGCGGCGCCATCCGGCCCGCGTCCGTGCTCGCGGTGACCGATGCGCAAAGCGATGGACATCGACTTCGCAGACCTGCTGATCGAGGTCGTCACGCGCCGCGCCTCCGACCTCCACCTGACCGCCGGGGCGCCCCCGATGGTGCGCGTAGCGCGGGCGCCTGTCGCCGCTCGAGGACTACCCCGCTGCTGTCGCCGGAGCGACACGCGCGAGATCGTCTACTCGATCCTCACCGGCGACCAGCGCCAGCGCCTGGAGACCGACTGCAGCTCGACTTCGCCTACGTCGATCCCCGGCCACGCCCGCTTCCGCGTCAACGCCTACTTCCAGCGCGGCGCCGTCGGCGCCGCCTTCCGCCTGATCCCGGTCGAGATCACCTCGATCGACGAGCTCGGGACTGCCCGCCGATCGTGCACGAGTTCACGCGCAAGCCGCGCGGCCTCGTGCTCGTCACCGGCCCGACCGGCTCGGGCAAGTCGACCTCGCTGGCGGCGATGATCGACGAGATCAACCACACCCGCGACGAGCACATCATGACGATCGAGGACCCGATCGAGTTCCTGCACCCGCACAAGCGCTGCCTGGTCAACCAGCGCGAGCTCGGCTCCGACGCGCAGAGCTTCGGCGAGCGCGCTGAAGGCCGCGCTGCGCCAGGACCCCGACGTGATCCTGGTCGGCGAGATGCGCGACCTGGAGACCATCTCCACCGCGCTGACCGCGGCCGAGACCGGCCACCTGGTGTTCGCCACCCTGCACACGCAGGACACCGCCGCAGACGATCGACCGCATCATCGACGTCTTCCCCGCCCACCAGCAGGGCCAGGTCCGCGTGCAGCTGTCGGTGGCGCTGCAGGGGATCATGACCCAGCAGCTGCTGCCCACCGCCGACGGCTCCGGGCGCGTGGTGGCCTGCGAGGTGCTGGTGCCCACGCCGGCCGTGCGCAACCTGATCCGCGAGGGCAAGATCCACCAGATCTACTCCATGCTCCAGACCGGCACCGCGCACGGCATGCAGACGATGGACGCCGCGCTGGCCACGCTGGTGCGCGCCGGCAAGATCACCCAGAAGACCGCCGAATCGCGCTCGTCCACCCCCGAGGAGCTGAGGCGCCTGCTGGGCGCCGGCTCGCTGGCGGCCTAAAGAGGGGAGGCGGAGATGAGCACGTACGTCTTCAAGGCGATGGACCTCGCCGGCGCGCAAGGCCAAGGGCGAGGTCGACGCCGACTCCAAGCAGGCGGTCTCCGACCAGCTGAAGGCGCGCGGGCTGATCGTCCTGGACATCGCCGACAAGCACGCTCGCGGGAGATCAACCTGACCTTCATCGAGCGGATCACGCGTCCGACCTGGCGGTCTTCTCACGCCAGCTCGCGACGATGGTCTCCTCCGGCATGACGATCCTGCGCGCGCTGTACGTGCTCGAGGACCAGACCGAGAACAAGCTGCTGAAGACCACCATCGTCGCGGTCCGCAAGGACGTCGAGGCGGGGCTGCCGCTGAGCGACGCGCTGGAGCGCCACCCGAAGGTCTTCAACCCGCTGTTCGTGGCGATGATGCGCGCGGGCGAGACCGGCGGCGTGCTGGAGGACTCGCTGCTGCGCGTGGCCGACCAGCTGGAGAAGGACGCATCGCTGCGCCGCCAGGTCAAATCGGCGATGATCTACCCGACGCTGGTGATCGTTTTCGCGATCGGCGTGATGATGGCGCTGGTCGCCTTCCTGGTGCCCGTGTTCGAGGGCGTGTTCAAGGAATTCGGCGGCGAACTGCCGGCGATCACGCAGATCTCGGTGAAACTCTCACACCTCGTCACCAACGACTGGTGCGCTGCTGTTCGGCGGCACCGGGGCGGTGATTTTCGCCTTCCTGAAGTGGAAGTCCAGCTCCTGGGGGCGCCCCCAGTGGGACCGCTTCCGCCTGCGCATCCCGATGAAGATCGGCACGATCGTGCAGAAGGTGGCGATCGCGCGCTGGTCGCGCACGCTCTCCGCGCTCACCGCCGCCGGCGTGCCGCTGCTGCAGGCGCTCGAGATCACCGGCCAGACGGCCGGCAACGTGGTCGTCGAAGAGGCGATGGACGACGTGATCGCCTCGGTCAAGCGCGGCGGCACGATCTCCGCCCCTTTGGCGCAGATCCCGATCTTCCCGATGATGGTCACCCACATGGTGGGCGTCGGCGAGGAGACCGGCGCGCTGGACGCGATGCTCGGCAAGATCGCCGACTTCTACGACGACCGCGTGGACGCCTCGGTGAAGGCGCTCACCTCGATCATGGAGCCGATCATGATCATCGTCATCGGGGCGATCGTGGGCTTCATCGTGATCTCCATGTACATGCCTTTGTTCACGGTGTACAACAACATCCAGTAGGGCCTCCCCTCGGGACTCCACGCCGGAGGGCGATGGGGCCGCCTACTGGCCGATGCTGAGACGGCCGTCGCGCACCGACAGCGACACGCCTCCGTCGAGCAGCTCCAGCAGCTCCGCGCCCACCAGCTCCCGGCGCCAGCCGCGCAGCGTGCGCACGTCGGGCTCCGCGGCGCCGGTGCGCACCGCGGCCACCACCGCCTGCAGGTCGGCGCGGGCGGCGATCAGCTCGTAGGCGAGGTTGGCCTCCCGCGCGCGGGCGCGCACCAGCGCTTCGCAGAGCGCCACCAGCGGGGCGTCGGCGGGGTCGGGGAAGCCGCCGCGCGGCAGGCGCTCCAGCGGGATCTGCGTCCCATCCGAGCGCTCGGCGCCGGTGCGCACCGCCTCCAGCAGCTCCGGGCCGGTGCGGCGCAGGCCGCCCTGGCCGAGGCCGCGGATCTGCTCCAGCTCGCGCATCGTGGCGGGGCGGCGCTTGGCCAGCTCCACCAGCGCCGCGTCGGGGAGCACGCTCTGCACGGTGCGGTCCTTCGCGGACGCCGTCCGCTCGCGCCAGGCCACCAGCTCGCGCGCGATCGCCTGCGAGACCGCGCTGAGGTTGCGGATGCGGGGCAGGCGCGCGAGGATCGCCTGCTCGTCGCGCTCGTCGCTGGCCTCTTCCACCGCGCGGCACTCCTCGCACGCCCACTGCAGGCGCCCGGCGGCGCCGAGGCGCCGCCGCAGCTCCCCGGCCAGCTCCAGCAGGTGCACCACGTCCTCACGCGCATACGCCAGCTGCTCGCTCGACAGCGGGCGCGCATCCCAGCGGGTGAAGCTGGCGCTCTTGGCCAGGCGCACCCCCAGCAGCTCGGCCAGCAGCGTCTCGTAGGAGGTCTGTGCCGCCATCCCGGCGAAGCCCGCGGCCACCTGCGTGTCGAACACGTTGCGCACCGGCGTCTGGAAGCGCCGGCGCAGCAGCGCGATGTCCTGGCGGCCGGCGTGCACCACCACTTCGATCTTGGGGTCGGCCAGCACCTCCGCCAGCGGCGCCCCGTCGAGGTGGTCTCCCAGCGGGTCGATCAGCTCGATGCGCAGGCCGGCGGTGTGATCGGGGACCGCCAGCTGCACCAGGCACAGCAGCGTGCGGTAGCGGCCCTCGCCCATGAACTCGGTGTCCAGCGCCAGCTGCCCGCTGCGCCGCGCCTGCGCGGCGATCTCGGCGATCGCGGTGTCGTTGAGCGGCTCGGGGTCGGTCGGCATTTGGCGGTCAATTATCCCCTGCGCCCGGCGGACGCAGCGCAAAGCAGGATCAATTATCCCGTGCGCTCGGCAGGCGCAGCGCAAAGCAGGCGCCAGGGTGGCCGGGGTGGGCGGGGTCCAATCTATCGCCCGTCAGCTCCAGCGTCCCGCCCATGCGCGCGGCCAGCTCGCGCCCGATCGCCAGACCCAGGCCGAAGCCGCCGTGCCCGCCGGTGGTGGAGCCGCGCTTGAAGCGCTCGAAGATCAGCTCGCGCTCGGCCGCCGGGACGCCGGGTCCGTGGTCGCACACGCTCAGCCGCGCCCATCCCTCGGCGCTGGCGACATCCACTTCGACCGCCGAGTCCTCCGGGGCGATGCGCAGGGAGTTGTCCAGCAGGATGCGCACGATCTGCGCCACCGCGCCCGGGTCGGCCTGCGCCCAGCACGGCCCCGCCGGCGGGCTGACGTTGAGCCGCGCCCGGTGCTCGGCCGCGGCCAGCTCGAACTCGGCGGCCACCGCGCGGGCCAGCTCGCCGAGCTCCAGCGGCTCGCTGCGCAGCGCCACCTCCGCGTCGAGGCGGCTGAGGTCGAGCAGGTCGGAGGCCAGGCGCGACAGCCGCCGCGACTGCGCCCGCGCGCGCGTGGCGCGCTCGCGAGCGTCCTCGATGTCGAGCTGCTCGGAGCGCAGATCGTCCTCCAGCAGCTCCAGCATCCCGTCGAGTGAGGTGAGCGGCGTGCGCAGCTCGTGCGATGCGGTGGCCACGAACGCGCGGCGGGCGGCCTCCTGGCGGCGCAGCCGCGCCTGCATCCCCGCAAACGCGCGCGTCAGCTCGCCCACCTCGTCGGGGCTGCGGTCCGCGGGCAGCTCCTCGGCCTCCGGCCCGCGCCGCTCAAGCTCCCGGGTGGCGTCGCGCAGCCGCTCCAGGCGGCGCAGCAGCGTGGTGGCGAAGCCGACGCCCAGCAGCAGCGCGACCAGCAGGCCGGCGCCGGCGGCCTCCAGGAAGGCGGTGCGCACCACCCGCACCGCGGAGGCCACGTAGTCCAGGCGCTTGGTGAGCACCACCACGTAGTGGCGCCCGGAGATCTTGATCCGCTGCGCGAGGATCAGCTGGTTGTCGCTCACTTCGCGCACGGGCGCCCGGCCGGCCAGCAGCGCGCGGCGCGCCTCGCCGTAGTAGTCGGGCACGTCCTGGGTGGGGTTGGAGCCGGCGTACACCACGTCGAGCTGGCTGTCGAGGAGCGTCAGCGTGGCCTGCGAGCGGCGGCGCAGCACCAAAGCGGCCTTGCGCGTTTCAGCTTCGCTCAGGCGCCCCGCTTCGATCGGGATCTCCGCGAGCTCCGGGCGCACCGCGCCGAGCGCCGTCAGCACCGTCGATTCGCCGTCGGCTCGCAGCCGCTGCTCGAGCGGGGAGAGCAGCGCCAGCGCCGCCACCGCCAGCGTCACCGCGCTGGTGAGGAGCATTGCGGCGAGCAGCCGCGGGCGCAGGCCGAGCAGCCACGCGCGCATCACTGCTCCTGGAAGCGGTAGCCGGCGCCGCGCACGGTCACGATCAGCCTCGGCTCCTCGGGGCGCTCCTCCAGCTTCTCGCGCAGGTGGCGGATGTGCACGTCGATCGCGCGCGGGTCGCGGTAGGCGGAGTCGCCCCAGATCGCGCGGAGCAGCTCCTGGCGGTTGAGCAGGCGGCCGGGCTCTGACATCAGCCGCGCCAGCAGCTCGAACTCGGAGAAGGTGAGGCGCACCGCCCGGCCGTTCACCCGCACCTCGCGGCGGCCGCGGTCCAGCGCCACCGGCCCCACCGCGATCGCCTCGCGCCCGAGCGCGCGCGGCCCGGAGCGGCGCAGCACGGCGCGCACGCGGCTGCGCAGCTCGGCCAGGCCGAAGGGCTTGGTGACGTAGTCGTCGGCGCCGGCCTCCAGCCCCTGCACCGCGTCGGCCTCGGTGTCCAGCGCGGTGAGCATGATGATCGGCACCACGTTGCGCTGCTCGCGCAGCGTGCGGCACACCTCATACCCGTTGGGCCCCGCGCCGAGCGCCACGTCCAGCAGCACCACGTCGAAGTGCCCGGCGCCGGCGCGCGCGATCGCCTCGGCGCCGGTGGCCACCGCCTCCACCGTGTGCCCCTCGCGCGAGAACGAGCGCGTCAGCGTCTCACGCAGCGTCTCCTCGTCGTCGACCACCAGGATCTTCAGCGATGTGGGGGTCTCAGTGGTGCTCATCCCCGCGCACGCTACAACGGCGACCCGGTCAAGGCAGCCGCCACAGCATTCCCGCGCGCGGCATCCCCGCTTGGCGCGAGACGTCGGTGCCGTGTGCGACCACCCAGCGGGCCGCGGCCGAGCAGTCGGGGTCGGTGGGGGGCGAGTGCGGCCCGCAGCCTTCGTCGATGAAGGCGTAGCGCACCCTGCCGGCGGCGACGAGCGCGCGCAGGCGCGGGAGCGTGGTGAACACGCGGCCGCCCAGCGTGGTCAGCACGAGGATCGGCCGGGCGTCGCGCTCGACCAGCTCGCCCATCTTGGTGCCGGAGTCGAACGCCGCCTCGTAGTAGGCGCCCCCTTGGTGGGCGCGCAGGTAGGCGCTGAGCGGGGCGAGCTCGCCGCGGTGCAGGATCCCGATGGGGGTGGTGTCGGAGACGTTGTCGCGCACGGCGTTCAGCGAGGCCCACAGCGGGATCGTGAGCAGACAGACGAGCGCCAGCGCGGTGACCCCCGCGCGCGGCGTGTCCCCGCGCGGGAAGCCGCTCCAGGCGAGCGCAAGCGCGCCCACGGCGGCGGCGGCGGTGATCCACCACACGGTGCTTGCCCCGAACAGCAGCCGCTCCGCGTACAGCGCCACCGCCACCAGCGTCACGCTCAGCGCCAGCAGGCGCTCACCCCCGCGGCGCTCGGTGGCCCACGCGAGGCCGATCCCCAGCGTGGCGGCGACCGCGGGCGTGAAGGCCTCGGTGTAGCGGGGGTGCAGGCGGCTCATGTCGCTGAACAGCGCGATGCCGCTGGCCAGCCACACCATCAGGCCCGCCAGCAGCGCGAGGCGTTGGCGCTGGTCGCTGTCAGGCGGCTTGCCGCGGCGGCGTCGTTCCCAAAGAGGCGCCCCCAGCGCCGCGCCTCCCAGCAGCAGCGCGGCGAGCACCTCCAGGCCGAGCCGCTCGCCGGAGAGCGGGCCGATGCGATCGAGCAGGCGGGTGGGGGAGGGGGGGAGGATGGGGATCGCGTCGCGCTCAGCCTGCGTCGCCTCGGGGTAGTGGCGGCTGGGCTGGTAGGCGGCCTGCGCGCCTTCCAGCGACTTGCCTTCCAGGCGGTCGAGGCCGTTGAAGACGAACGCCGCGTTCCAGGCGCTGCCGTTGGTGGAGCCGTACGCCCACGGACGGTCGTGTGCGGGAAACAGCAGCGTCCCGGTCAGCCACGCGAGCGCCACCACCACGTACACCGCCGCGGCGAGCGCCAGCTGCGCGGCGCGCCGTCGGCGGGTGCCGGGCAGCCCCAGCCAGGCCAGCAGTGCCAGGCCCGGCAGCGCCACCACGGACTCCAGCAGCTTCACGTCGAAGGCGACCCCCAGCGCCGCGGCGGCCCCCAGCAGCCAGACGGTGCGCCCGCCGCGCGTGGCGCGCACCAGCAGCGCCAGCGCCAGCACGGTCAGCGCCATCATCACCGCGTCCATGGTGTCGCTGCGCGCGGTGATCACCGCGATCGGCAGCACCGCCAGCGCGAGCGCGCAGGCCAGCCCGGCGCGGATGCCGAACACCGGCGCCACCGCCGTGTACAGCAGCGGCACGGCGATCGTGCCGGCGAGCGCCTCGGGCGTCTTCAGCGCGGCCGAGCCGAAGCCCAGCAGCTTGACGCTGGCGACCTGCAGCCACAGGTCCACCGGCGGCTTGTCGATCGCCACCGCCCCCGAGGGCTCCACCGCGCCGAAGAAGAAGTTGTGCCAGGAGAGCGCCATGCTGCGCACGGCGCCGTCGTAGAAGGGGTCGCCGGGCACCTGCCCGAGATGGGCGAAGCGCAGCGCGGCGGCGCCGGCCGTGATCGCGCCCAGCGCGACCCATGCGGCCACTCTCGCGGACGTCCAACCAGCCCCTTTCGCGGCCGCCCAGCCGACTCCCCTCGCAGGTGCTCTCATCCCGGTAACGCTATTGTCGCGGTCCGATGGCCAAACGCGAGCCAGAGTGCATGCCCTGCCGGGGCACCGGCCAGGTGGTCTCCACGCTCGGCGGCGAAACCACCAAAATCGCCTGCCCGTGGTGCCAGGGAACCGGCGTGCGCAGCCCCGGGATCGACACGCAGGAGGCGTGGATTGAAAGCCACGGCTCCGACGGCGAGGAGGGGAAGGCGTCGGCTGGGGCTGGGGGGTAGCCGACCGACGTCCGCTTGATAAGCGGGCCAGGCGGCTACCTATCGCACGCGTGCTCGCTTCCCCCGCGAGTCGGGCAGGGCGGCGGTGGCGATACCCTCGCTCGCGGCGACGCTCAGCAGGGGGGCGTCGGAGCTTGCGATGCGCCCACCCGCTGGAGTGCTCGCCACAAGCACAGCGTCGGCGAGCGAGATCGGGCAGCGGGAGCGGTGATAGTGAGCGGCACGAATTTCACCCGCGCGCCAGGCTTGGGCGGGTCCGAGCGGGAGCAGCATCAGGTTTTTTGCCAGGAGACCCTCGATCACCGGTCGTGTGCGCTCGACCTCAAGGTCATAGCGCCGCTTGAGACGGTCCACCGCCTCGGCTAGATTGAGGGTGGTCATCACCGCGCCGCGGTCCAGCATCTCCTTCACCTCGGCGGCGGCGGGCTCGGCCCCGAGCAGCGCGATCAGCGCCGAGGCGTCGATCAGAGTGCCCGCCGGAGGTTCGGCCGCGTCAGCGGCGGTCGGGCGCTTGGGCATCCAGTTCCTCTTCGCGATCCAAGCGCCTGGCCTCCTCGGAGCCGAGCGCGCCGATCTGCGTCGCGAATGCTCCCACGGCGCCCGCCACTGGATCATCGGGAACGGGGCGCAGCACAACGTGGTCGCCGCGATCTTCGGCAAGGACGGTGCGGGTACGCCATCGCTCGCGCACTGCCGCGGGGACGGACACCTGACCCCCTCTGGATATCACAAGCCGCTTGACCATGACCATGACATCATACCATGAGACAACGGTGTCCGCATGGTCCGATCATACGGCAGCACGGCATCGAGCACGGCTTCCATGTCCTTAGCGAACGCGGGGTCGGGTGGCGCAGCTTGCGTGAGATTACCTGCTCGGTTTGCCCATGGTTGCCCGCTAGAATCCGGAGCATGACCGCGAAGGAACTGGTGCTAAGGGAGGCTCCGACGTGGAGTGAGGAGCAGGCGGAGCGTGCACTGCGGGCAGCGCACGTGGAGCCTGGGGACGTCATCGACGACTGGGGGAACCTGTCGGCCATGGCTCGTGCGTCCACCTCTCGGGCGATGCGCCAAATGGCCGCGGAAGAGGCCGCTGTCGGGTTCTCCTGGGAGGACCACCTGCCGTCGTGACACGTGGCGAGGTTTGGCGATATGAGCCGCCCTCGGACAAGCCTCGACCGGTGCTGATCGTCACTCGCGACGATCACATCGAGCGACAGTTCGACGTGGCGACCAACTGCTGAGATTCACCTGCCCGCAAGGAAGCGTTGGAGATACAGGCCGCGCGGCGTCCCTCGACGATCAGTAGAGCGCTGCTGAGGAGATGTGGTGGATGTCGGCGGAACCTTTCGGGCACACCTGCGCGGCTGCCCCCGGCCACCAGACCACCTGCGGGGGCTGGCATTGAAGCGGACGTGGGGTCGTTACCCGCTGCGGCTCAGGTGGACCACGGATCGATCACGTCCAACCCGAGTCCTTCGAAGTGGCGAACGTTGCCTGTTGCGACGCTTGCTCTGCGAGCTGTGGCGATCCCCGCGATCTGCAGGTCGCGGATCTCCAAGGTGCGCCCGGCGCGTTGCTGGTTTGCGGCGATCGTGCCGGCGGCCATTGCCGCCGTCTGGTCGAAAGTCTGGATGCGGCCTTCCAGATGCTCCGCGAGGAGTTGGTCGAAGGCCTGCTCCAGCCGCTGTCGGCGCCGGCCGGGTGCCAGCAGCTCCAGGCCCATGCGAACCTCGAAGACCGTGATCGCGGTCGTCCAGATCGACTCTACAGGCCGATCGTCGAGCCACTGGACCAGCTGCTGGTCGGGGGCGTGCTGCATCAGGCCGGATAGGACGTTGGTGTCGAGCAGGATCACTGCTCAAACAGAGCAGGACGGGCCGGCTGGTCGCGGAACTCGCCGATCTCCCCTTCGAGGCCGATGTCCGCGAAGCTGGCCGCGATGCGAGACCCCAGCTTTGTGGGAGATTGCCGCTCGTCGCGTACGGCGTTGCCCAGGATCTCGCGGACCTCCTGCTCGGTGCTGTGACCGTGCCGACGCGCGCGCCGACGCAGCCCGGCCTTCACGTCGTCGTCCAGTTGTCGGATCAAGATCTGTGCCATGCGCAAATGATAGCACGCTATCAGCCGGCTCAAGCCAGCCCCGAAGCACTTCCCGATGCGGGAGCTCGATGTCGAGCACTGGCAGGTCGGCGCTTGAGGAGAGGCGACTACCCGCCGGCCCAGTGCCGCTCGATGATCTCCTGTGCTCGCTCGGCCGTCATGTCCTTGAGCGCGTCGTGTGTGAGACCGACCTGCCGAAGCAACACGTCAACCTGCCACCCCTCAGGGGTGGCGGCGCGCGACTCGACTTCTGTGGGCCGAGGCACCGACTTCCCGGTCTCGATCGCTTTCCAGAAGTCCCCGCGGTTGGTTCTGAGCTGCTCGCGGAGGATCTCGCCGAACCGGGCCGGACCCGGACCCTTCTTGCCTGAATGCGAAATGTGGGTCGTGAGCACCTCGCCGCCGGCGAGCACCTTCTCAAAGACGCGATGGCCGAAGCTGTGGCCGGGGCGACCAGTGACCTCCGTCCAGCGATCGGCTTTCAGGAACTGCTCTATCTGGTTGAAGCTCGGCGCGTTCGGTGTCACGCCCGCCCCTCGGGCGGATCCAGCAGCAGCGCCCGCTGGTCTTCCGGCGGAGTAAGGGCGAAGAGGAACACCAGCCCCAGCAGGCCACGCCGGTCGGTCTGCCGGTAGAACTCCAGGCGCTCGATGTACTGCGCGCAGTACTGGCGCAGCACAACGAGGAGATCGTCGACCGCGTCGTCGAAGTTCTCGCCTGCTCCGATCAGGCTGAACGCCGGCAGGCTGACCGAGACCTCGTCCTCGTCGAAGATCACGCGCGTCTCGAAGCGCTGACCACTCAGCGCCAGTAGATCTTCGAGCTCACGCCGAGCCACGAGGAACATCTGCTCCCTGCCGGCGTGTCGGTTTACCTGGACCGGACGATGGTCGTGGACAACCTCGGTCATAAGCTCGGAGAGGTGCCGCTTTGCGTCCGTGAAGCCAGTCTGTTGGAAAAGCGCGTTGGTCGACATTGGATCCGGCGTCAGCCTAGCAGTAGATGACTAGCCTAACCTATATGACCAGGGTGGTCATTCTACCCAGCGGCGATCAACGTCGAGGAGGTCATGCGCGGGACACAGCCCTATCCGCTTGGTGTATGCTCTACACATGAGCCGCACAAACGTCGATCTGGATGACGCATTGGTGGAGCGTGTCATGCGCCGCTACCGCGTTTCGACCAAGCGTGCGGCGATCGATCTCGCGCTGCGCCGGCTTGACCTGGAGCCTATGAGCCGCGAGGAAGCGTTGGAGATGCAGGGCACCGGCTGGGAGGGCGACCTCGACGAGCTGCGCGGCGGCTGGTTGCCCGAAACCTCGCGCGCGTCGTGATCCTCGTTGACAGCTCGGTCTGGATCGAGTTTCAGCGGGCCACCGGAAGCCCGGCGCATCTGCGCCTCAGGGCGGCGGTCGAGTCCGACGAGGAGCTGGCGACCACGGGGCTCGTGATCCTGGAGATCCTGGCCGGCGCTCGTGATGAGCGCCACGCCCGCGATCTGCGCCGCCTGCTCGATCGCTGCACGTTCCTGGCGCTGGAGGAGCCATCGGATCACGAGACGGCCGCCTCGCTGTATCGCGTGTGCCGGCGCGGGGGCAAGACGATTCGCCGGCTCCCCGATTGCCTGATCGCGGCCGTCGCGATCAGAGCCGGCGTTGAGCTGCTCCATCAGGACAGCGACTTCGACGCAATCGCTCTCCACTCCTCGCTGGCAGTTGCCTCGACCGATTGAGGCGGTGCTGCACCTATCCGCCCGTGCTACACTGGCTGTTGTGCCGACCGCCAAACCTCGTCACATGATTACCGAGACGGAGGAAGTCGCGCGCGCGTTGAATGACGCGGCGCGGCGTTGGCCACAGGACAGCGAGCGGCCCGCGAAGCTGTTGCTCGATCTGGTGCGGGAGGGACATCGCGCGATAGCCGCGGACACCGAGCGTGCCGTCGCCGATCGGCGGATGGCGATCGAAGGCACCGGTGGAGCGCTTACGGGTGTCTATCCCGCCGATTACCTCGAGCGGCTGCGCGGCGACTGGCCGCGGTGATTATTCTCGACGCGAGCGTTCTGATCGCGCACCTCGACCAGAACGATCTCCACCACGCGCTTGCGAGCGAGCGGCTGATCGAGGTCGCCGACCAGCAGCTTGGAACGAGTTCGATCACTCTCGCCGAGGTCCTCGTTGCGCCGACCCGCGCTGGTCGTCTCGCCGCCGCGCGAGCCGCGCTGCGGGCGCTGGGAGTCCGCGAGCTCTCACTTCCTCCAGACGCCTCGGAGCGGCTCGCCGCCCTGCGTGTCGAGACTGCGCTGAAGCTGCCCGACTGCTGTGTGATCCTCACCGCCGAGGCCGCCGGCGGGGCGGTGCTCACCTTCGACGAGCGGCTCGCTCGCGAGACGGCGCGGCTCGGGCTCGACCCATAGCGGGCCGCGGCCTGCTGAGGGTGTCACATCGTTTGATGGAATCGTGGGGGCGATACGGACGCAGCTGGGGCTATGCTGTGGCCATGCGTTTGCACATAACGCTGGACGACGACCTGGTGGGTCAGCTCGACAGCCGTGTGGGTCGCCGGCGTCGCAGCGCGTTCATCTCGGCGACGATTCGCAAGGCGCTCGACGACGAGCGCCGCTGGGATGACATCGAAGCGGGTTTCGGTGCGCTCTCAGGGCGCGAGCACGAGTGGGACACCGATCCAGCCGCCTGGGTGAGAGCGCAGCGCCACGACGATCTCAGCCGCGTTGGCTGACGCTTGCGCCTGCTGCTCGACACGACAGTGTTGATCGACGTGCTGCGCGCCACTAGATATGCCTAGACATGCCTGGCACTGCGCTGCTATCGAGCCGGGAACGTCGCGGCTGGTGGGTACGACTCAGGCTGTGATCTGCCCGCGCTTGGCGCGTTCGGCTTCGGCGACCATTTCGTAGGCGCGCCTGGGGTCGCCGAGGGCCAGGAGGTGCGCCTGTTGGGCGATACGCCGCGCGGCGGCGTAGTCAAGCGGGACGCGCTTGCCGTCGATGACCGCGTACCGGGTTGGCTGGCCGTTGTTTGCGTGCTCAGTCATGGCTTCATGGTAGGGCGTTCAGGACGTTGGTCAAGGGTCTCCGGTGACGCCGACGAGCTCGGTGATGTATTCGGCGAGCGGACGGTAGGGGTCGTTTCTGCCGATGAACGCGATTCCGAGCAGCTCGTCGTGGCGCTCGAGGTCGTTGAAGCCGACTGTGTCGAGGCCAAGTGTGACCAGGCTGGCGTTGAGAGCGACGGTTGTGCCCCTGAGGTTGCCGTCGACGAAAGGATGGGCGCGGAGCACCTTGGCATACAGTCGCGTGGCGGCGTGAACGGCCTCGAAGTGGTCGCTGCCCGTGGATGCGCGGATCCCGGCGGCGGTGGTGTTGAACTCGGCGCAGATCTTGTCCAAGCGCCGGCGGAGGTCGCGCGGGGTCGTTCCGCGGTAGCCGCGGTTGTGCACGCCGAAGTAGACATGCTCCAACTGCCCCTCTCGGAAGCTGCGCAGACGGCCGGCGTCCTCGGGGAACAGCGCGCCGAAGATCTCCCGGTGCCAGGTGAGCAGCAGCTGGGTGGACATCTCGATTGGGCCGGCGTCGGCCTGCGGGCCGAGTTTTACGAGCAGGCGGGCCAGCCGATCGACGCTGAGCTCCCACGTTTCCTCGGGGGTGTGTCCGGCCGCGCAGAAGAACGGCGACTCGCTGTCATCGCGGAATCCCCGGAACGGTGCGCCGTGGCTCGGGTTCATCGCACGACTCTAGGGCGCGCTGCGGAGGGGTCGGACGCGCGCGACCGGTGAGGCTATTGCCTTCGTTACCCGCCGTGCCTCAGGCGGTGATCTGCTCGCGCTTGGCGCGTTCGGCTTCGGCGACCATTTCGTAGGCGCGCCTGGGGTCGCCGAGGGCCAGCAGATGCGTCTGCTGGGCGATATACAGGGCGGCTGCGCGGTCGAGCGGGACGCGCTTGCCGTCGATCACGGCGTGGACCTGTTTGGGAGCACCATTGTTGCTCAGAGCGCCGTTGTTGGTATCTCTGACCATGATTCAAGGATAGGACATCGGTCAAGCGGATCGGGTATCGGCGACAAGTTCGGCGAGTGTTCGGACAGTGGCCGGTAGGGGTCGTGTTTGCCGATGAGCGCGATGCCGAGCAGCTCGTCGTGCCGGGCGAGGTCTTTGAAGGCGACGATGTCAAGGTCGAGCGTGACCATTCGGAGCGGCGGCTTGCACTGGCCCCGGCGCGGCGGCTTGAAGTGGCTCCACTTCGCGTCGGTTGTTGTGTGTGTTGATCTTCTCTGTTTGTGACTTTCGGCGGTGTCTCGTGGAGTGGAGCGCGTAGCGCGTAACGGAGGGAGATATCGCCGGCGCGGTCCGTGGTGGGGGGTCAGGCGGCTCCTTTCTTGGTGCGGTTGAGCCCGTGGTTGAAGCGCCAGGACTCTGCTCCGGTGTCGATGATGTGTGCTCGGTGGGTGATGCGGTCCACGACGGCCTTGGCGAGCCGGGCGTCGGGGAAGACCTTGGTCCACTCCCCGAACGGGAGGTTGGTCGTGACGATCAGCGAGGCTCGCTCGTTGCGCTCGGAGATCACCTGGAAGACGAGCTCTGCGGCTCCCTCGGGCAACGCGAGGTACCCCAGCTCGTCGAGGACGACGAGCTCGGTGCGGGCGTAGCGCGCGATGACGCGGCCGAGCTCGCGGCGGCTCTCGGCCGCTTGCAGCTCGTTCGCCAACGCGGCGAGTGTGGTGAACCTGACGCGGCGTCCTTGCTGGCAGGCGAGCACCGCGAGGGAGATCGCCAAATGTGTCTTGCCGGTACCGCTGTCACCGAGAAGGATGACGCTCTCGCGGTCATCGATCCAGGTGCCCTGCGCCAAGGCGGCGATCGTGGCCTGGGGGATCTTCGGGTTCTCATCGAACTGGAAGTCCTCAAGGCGCTTGGTGAGCGGGAACCGCGCGTCGATCAGCCTTCGGCGTTCGCGGCGCTCAGCGCGCTCTGAGACCTCCGCTTCCAGGAGCGCGGCGAGGTACGCGGTCGGGGTCTGCTGGTCGCGTGTGGCCTCCTCGGCGAGCCCGCGGAAGCGGGCCCGGACCGTGGGGAGGTGAAGCTCGCGTGCGTGCGCGTCGATCAGTGCTTCCATCGCTTGGACCTTCGCCGGGGCGCTCATCGACCTGCCCCCGTCCCGAGCAGCTCGTCGTAGCGTGCGAGTGTCGGCGGTGGCGCCCCGACCCCAGCCAGACGCGCGGGGAGATCATCAAGCGTCGCGGGCCGGGCGCGAGTACCGCGCCTCACCAGCACCGCGACCGCGCGTCCGTCGTAGGCGCCCGCGGTCAGCGCGCCACGGACGGCCAGCTCGACCTCGCTGGCGCTGTGCTCGCGGGCGAGCATCAACACGTCGACCATCTGCCGGGCGGCCTCACTGGCGCCGTAGCGCTCGGCGATCTTCGCCCACAGCTCGTCGAAGACCGACGGCCAGGCGCCGCGCTCGCGTTCCTGGGAGAGAGCGACCGAGCCGGCCAGTGCGCCCGGCTTGCGCGCGAGCAGCTCCAGGTAGTGGTCGAGTGAGGCCGACACGCCGTAGCGGCCCTGCAGACGCTCGTGGAGCGCGACCAGCCCACCGCCGTGATGCAGCTCGATCTCGCGAGCACCCACGCGTGAGTGAACGCGCAGCCCAGCCAGACGCACGGGCACCGAGTAGTCGTTCTGCTTGATCGTGACCAGCGCCTTGGTATTCACCCTCGGGGTGGCCTCCTCCGCCGTGGAAGCCTTCTCGGCTGGCAGCCCGCGCAACAGCGGGCGCTCCCTCGCGAACGCTTCACCCACGGTCTCCGGGCGCCCGGAGATCCGGCGGTGAAGGTCCGCCTCGCATCCGACGAGCAGCCGCGCGTTCAACTCAGCGAGCGTCAAGACCTCCGGGACGGGCACGAGATGACGGCGGCGGAAGCGCCCCACCTCGCCCTCGATTCCGCCCTTTTCGTGTGCCCCCTCGATCCCTGGGATCGTGAACTGCGACTTATAGAGGTAGTGCGAGCGCAGCGCGATGAACCGGTCGGTCTGCACGCGCTGGCGGCCCCTGAGGACCTGCTTGACTGCGCTCGCGAGATTGTCGTATCGCACCAGGCCGAAGACCCCGCCGAACCACTCAAACGCGTGGACGTGAGCCTCCAAGAACGCCTGCTGAGAGCAGTGCGGGAACGCCATCGCGAACGCTGCCCCCGAGTGACACGCACGCATGTGGAACAGGTAGACCTTCGTCGCGCAAGCGGCCATCCAGACCTGCGCCTCACCCCAGTCCACCTCGCCCTCCACGCCCGCCTTACGGATCTGCGGCACGAACGCCTCAACGCCCTCGCCGCGTTCCCGGCGCCGACGATGCACATACTCCCGGACCGTGCGCTCAGCGACATCAGCCGCGTGCTCATCACGCAGGCGCTCCCAGATCCGCCTCGCAGTATGGCGCTGCTTACGCGGCGCGTCACGGTCCGCCTCAAGCCAGGAGTCGATCAGCTCCTGGTAGACCCCCAGCTTCGGCGCCGGCCTGCCGACCGGCGTCCGCTTGACGGGCGGCAACGGCGAAGCCAACGCCTGACGCACCGCACGGCGATGAACACCGTAACGCACCGCCAGCGCCCTGATCGACAGGTCCTCCCGGTCCCGGTCCCTCCTGATCTGCTCGAACGTCTCCATACGTGATCCCATTCCTTCCGCCGCCTTCCGCTCGAGCTCCATGAGCACCGAACAGTCGGCTGCCAGTCGGACGGAGGTGGGGCCAGTTCAGACCGCCGCAGTGGGGCCAGATCAGACCGCCATTCCCAACCATGCTGTGGCCATGCGTTTGCACATAACGCTGGACGACGACCTGGTGGGTCAGCTCGACAGCCGTGTGGGTCGCAGAGCAAGCGTCGCGACACGCAACGTTCGCCACTTCGAAGGACTCGGGTTGGACGTGATCGATCCGTGGTCCAGCCGTGGGACGACCCAATACCCGACGATGCCGCTACGGTAGTAGTACATTGATGCGCACATAGACAGGAGTAGCTCGATGAGTACTTTCGGCGTTCGTGAGCTAGCCAAGCACGCAAGCTCGATCATCAACGACATCCAGCAGACCGGGAAGCCAGCGCTGATCACCCGCCGAGGGCGTCCCGTCGCCTACATGCTCGCCGTTGACTCCGAGGAGTTCGAGGACTTCGTTCTGGCTCACGCGCCAGAGTTCATCGAGGGCATGGCCACCGCCAATGCCGAACTGGCAGCAGGCGAGACGATCCCGCTAGCGGACATACGCGGGGATCTCCAAGCAGACCAGTCTCCGACTGGACGCTACGATCGATAGCGATGGAACCGGTTGTCGCTCCCGAAATGGTGGCCGTGATCGCGCGGCCGGCGCATACCGTGCGCATCGTGTTCGCTGACGGCGAGGTTCGCGACGTGGACATCTCGCCTCTGCTCGACACGCCGGCGTTCTCGCCGCTACGAGACCCGACTGTGTTCGAGCGGGTCACGGTGGATGAGCAGACCGGCACGATCGCTTGGCCCGGAGACGTTGACCTTGATCCCGACGTGATCTACGCGGCGCTCGATCTCGGCCCGGACAAGGCGCGCGTGTATGTGCTCACGCCGAGCGTCGCCGCTTGACGGCGACGCGCTCGAGCGGGGCGATACGCAAGCCGCTTCAGGGCGATCAGCTCCTTTGCGCCCGAGTCGCAGCACCTTCGTGTAAAGACGCGTCGCAGCGTGAATGGCGTCATCTCTGCCGGCCAGGACTCGGTCTCGTCCTGCCGGAATACGAGGGCGGGTGCTGCACCTATCCGCCCGTGCTACACTGGCTGTTGTGCCGACCGCCAAACCTCGTCACATGATTACCGAGACGGAGGAAGTCGCGCGCGCGTTGAACGACGCGGCGCGGCATTGGCCACAGGACAGCGAGCGGCCCGCGAAGCTGTTGCTCGATCTGGTGCGGGAGGGGCATCGCGCGATCGCCGCGGACGCCGAGCGTGCCCTCGCCGATCGGCGAACGGCGATCGAACGCACCGGTGGAGCGCTTACGGGCGTCTATCCCGCCGATTACCTTGAGCGGCTGCGCGGCGACTGGCCGCGGTGATTATTCTCGACGCGAGCGTTCTGATCGCGCACCTCGACCAGAACGATCTCCACCACGCGCTTGCGAGCGAGCGGCTGATCGAGGTCGCCGACCAGCAGCTTGGAGTGAGTTCGATCACTCTCGCCGAGGTCCTCGTTGCGCCGACCCGTGCGGGTCGTCTCGCCGCCGCGCGAGCCGCGCTGCGGGCGCTGGGAGTCCGCGAGCTCTCACTTCCTCCGGACGCCTCGGAGCGGCTCGCCGCCCTGCGGGTCGAGACTGCGCTGAAGCTGCCCGACTGCTGTGTGATCCTCACCGCCGAGGCCGCCGGCGGGGCGGTGCTCACCTTCGACGAGCGGCTCGCTCGCGAGACGGCGCGGCTCGGGCTCGACCCGCACTGCTGATGAGCGCGTCGCGTTGTGGGGAGACCGACTTCGGCGTGCGTCCGAGTCGACGTGCTACAGCGGCGCTTGGCTGTGGTCCAGCACCTTGGCATACAGTCGCGTGGCGGCGTGAACGGCCTCGAAGTGGTCGCTGCCCGTGGATGCGCGGATCCCGGCGGCGGTGGTGTTGAACTCGGCGCAGATCTTGTCCAAGCGCCGGCGGAGGTCGCGCGGGGTCATTCCGCGGTAGCCGCGGTTGTGGCGCCGCGGCAGAAAGTGATCCTTGCCGTGGCGCGTGTACTTGGTTACGAGCTGGATGCTCTCAGCGATGAATTCCAAATATTCGAGGTCGCCTCTCACAAGATACGGCGTCGCGCATCATGTTGTCGCGGATATGAGCGCTGCTGGTGAGTAGTTGTGCATTGGCGAGGATGCCTGCGGCGTCAACTACGTCAACGTCACGTGCAGCAGGGCGGTGAGCTCCTTCTCCAGTCGATCGAGTTCGCCGAAGTAGGCGAAGCCGTTGAGTTTGTGGCCTGGGTCCATATCGACCATGAGGTCGATGTCGCTCAGCTCGTCGGCGTCACTGCGGGCCGCAGAGCCGATGACGCGGACGTTGGTCGCATGGTGTCGCGCCGCGACTTCCTCGATGTCCGCACGACGGTCGCGCAGATCGGAGAGTGTGTAGGGAGGGAAAGCCATGTTGAAAGGATACTTCAGCGGCGACAGGGAGCAGAAGGTGCTGCGACCACGGCGGAGCAAGGGCCGCACGCTGCTGACGCCGGAGGACGTCGGAGCCCTGACGCTGCTTGCGCAGACGCGGGTTTCCCTACCGGTCGTGGTCAGGAGGCGTCTGGCTCTGTGGGTGCGCAACGCTCCCGGAACCGACGCGGAGCTTCGCCTAGACGGAGCGCTCATCGTGCGTATGGGGCCGGAGATCGAGCAGGCTGTGCAGCGTGCATGGCGCTATGTCGAGCTGCGCGAGCGACTGGTGGAAGTCAACCCGGAGGTGTGCGGCGGCGAGCCGGTCATCGCAGAAACGCGAATGCCGGTCCGTAGCCTTGCCCTGCTGATCGAGCTTGGCGAGACGCGGGAGGTTCTGCGCGAGGACTATCCGTTCGTGCTCGAAGAGTCCTACGAGATGGCTGTGGCGGGCATCTACAAGCGCGGCCCCGGAGTGCCGCAGACTCCGGGGCGTTCTCCCGGCGGAGCCCGATAAGTAAAACGATTGTCCACAGCCGTTTGACATCTTTCGTCTGCGTCTGATAGAACCCAGGCGATCGGTTCCTTCGAGCGAAGCGGGGAGGCTCTCATGGGCGCTATGCGGTTCAGCGGGACGGGCTTGGTAGACGGGCGACGCCGAGGCTCTCGCGCCGCGCTCATGCTCAGGGGCGTCGGTGTCATGGTGGCGTTGCTGATGGTGCTGGTGGTGGCGCCATCTGGAGCCTCGGCCGAATCCCTCTGTACCGACACATGGACTGGGCCGTCCGAAGGCGAATGGCAGGTGGCCTCGGATTGGTCTACCGGGAAAGTGCCCTCCTCCTCCGATGTTGCGTGTGTTGGTTCGGGGAAGACGGTCAAGATCAAAAGCGGGTCTGATGTCGCCGGGGTGCTCCAGGGGGAAGGGGGCGTCTCGATCTCCGGGGGCTCGCTGGAAGTGGCCGATACGCTCGAAGTGTCGAGTGTGCACAGCGTCACGATGAAAGGGGGCACTCTCACTGGTGCGGCGACAGTCGATATTTCGGGTTCTCTGGTATGGAATGAAGGTAAAATGACGGGGTCTGGCTCCACCGTGCTAAAGCCGGAAGCCACAGCCCGGATCTACGCGGCCGGCAGCGCGACGATTACCGAACGTAAACTGGTGAACGAAGGGACGGTTACTCTGGCCGCAGGCAAGCTTGAACTTACTAGCGGGGCCACTGTGACAAATAGCGGGACATTCTATGCAAACGACAACGAACACGCTTGCGGAGAATGTTCCGGAGGGGGTATCAACAAAGGCTCAGGCACGGCCAAATTCACGAACACCGGCGTTGTAGAAAAAGACGAAGGGTCGAACGAAGTTGGGTTCACAGTCAACTTTGAAAACCAAGGAACGATAGACGGCAAAACCGGGAAGCTGGCGTTCTACACAGGTTCTAGCTCCGAATTTGACAGCGGGAGTACAGTGGCCGGCAGTATCCTCATTCAAGGCGGAAGTGTCACTGGTGGTAGCTTCAAAACATCGTCGGCTTCGCTGACGATCACAAGTGGGTCACTAACCATGTCCGAAGGGAGTCACTCGCCGAGCAGCAGGAGATCGGGTTGTTGGTAGTTTGACTCGGACATATTCACCTCAGGCTTTGTCGAATAGGACGGGTATCGCGGTCGCCCCGCGCTCGTACATCCCGACGAACCGGGGTGGCTCGGCGTCGGGATCGAGCCGCAAGTTCGGTAGCCGGTCGAGCAGCGCGGAGATCGCAATGGTCATCTCGGCCCGAGCCACATGCATACCGAGACAGATATGTGCGCCCTGCCCGAATGCCAACGACGGCCTGAACTTTCGGGTGACGTCGTACTCATCGGGGCGGTCCCATCGGGCGGGATCCCTGTTGGCGGCGCCCATCGCGAGATGCACGACGGACCCCGCGGGGATCTCGACGCCGTCGAGTTCGGTGTCGGCCATCACCCAGCGGGAGAACATCGGATCGGTGGGTATCCACCGAAGCGCTTCCTCGATGGCGGGGCGCAGCAGCTGGCGGTCGCTGCGCACCGCCTCGAGGAGTTCGGGGCGCTGCAACAGCGCCGTGATCGTGGTGCCCATCTGCTTCCAGGTGGTGCCCGAGCCCGCGCCGAGCAACAGCAGCACGAAGGAGTCGATCTCACGATCGGTGAGTCGGTCCGTGGCCCGTCCTCGTCGGTCAGCTCGGCTTGGACCAGGATGCTGATCAGGTCGTCCCGTGGCTCTTCGCGGCGGGCCGCGACGACCGGCTTGAGGAGGTCGACCACCCTCTGCGGATCGGTCGCCGAGGCGTTCGCGGATATCGAGGGCCTGCTCGACGGGCACACCGAAGCTGCCGGTGATGGTGAGCACCGGGATGGCCGCGCAGAAGTCGACGTTGAGTTCGGCGCGTCCGTCGTGCGCGAAGCCGTCGATGAGCAGGTCCACCGTCTCGGAGATCCAATTGTCGATCCACCACTTGCCGTTCGCCGGCAGGAACGACGGTTGGACGAGGCCGCGGTAGCGCTTGTGCTGCTCGCCGCCCATGGACAGCATGCTGTTGGTCAGGCCCAGTGGACCGCCGTCGAGGTCGATCGGGCTCCGGGGACGAGGCGAACACCTCCGGGTTGCGGTAGACGGTCATGCAGGAGTCGTAATCGAATGCCGTGAAATGGGGGCTGTCCGGGTACGGCAGCCCGTGGAAGAACAGCGTGTCGGTGGAGCCGGTCAGCTCGTGCAGGATGCCGGGCAGCACCGGCCCCTCTTCGCGCAGCCGGTGCCAAACCGGATACGGATCGTCTTCGTAAGCGCCACCGGTCTACACGTTGTAGGAGCTTCGCAGGTCGAACAGCTCCCGCAGTCGATCGCGATCCAGCGCGGGTGCGGTCATCGGGCCACGAACCCACCATCGATCGGCAGCGCCACCCCAGTGACGTTGCGTGCGGCGTCCGAGACCAGATACAGCGCGGCCTCGGCGCAGTCTTCTGCAGTGATGGCGCGGCCGAGCGGGTGCGCCGCACCGACAGCTTCGGCAATCGCTGCCTGCTGATCGGCGTCGACTTGCAGTCCGCCCGCGGCCATGAAACCGGTCAGCGGCATGGCGGCCGGGCAGATGGCGTTGACGCGGATTCCAAAGGGGGCGGCCTCGATCGCGACTCCCCGGGTGAGCTGGATGACGCCGCCCTTGGTGGCGCCGTACACCGTGCCGCCCCAACCCACCAGGCCCGCGACCGAAGCGGTGTTGAGGATGACCCCTCCATCACCTTGCTCCTTGAAGCGCAGCACCGCGTACTTGCACCCGAGGAACACGCCGCCGAGGTTGACCGCGACCAGCCGGTTGAAATCTTCGAGCGTGTGGTCTTCGAAAGTCAGGCCGAGCCGCGGCGTCGGGTATGCCGACGTTGTTGAACAGGATGTCGAGCCGACCGTACTGGTCGACCGCGGCCCCGATCAGATCCTGGACCTGCCGTTCGTCCGACACATCGACACCAACCGGCGATCGGCGAGCCGCCTGCCGATTCGATCTCGCGCACAGCCTCTTTGGCGTTGTCGAGATTGATGTCGGCCACGACCACCCGCGCACCTTCCTGCGCGAAGCGCGCGGCGGAGACCCGGCCAACGCCCGGAGCCTGCGCCGGTGATGATGGCGCTCTTGCCATCCAGCACGCCGGCCACAGGATCAGGCATTCGCCAGGACGGGCGGCTCTGCCGGCGTAAACCGGTAGAGCCGTTCGGCATTGCCGCGCGAGCAACTTGTACTGGACGCTCTCCGGGAGATCCTTCATGGTGTTACGGGCGACGTCGATGCAGTCCGGCCACGTCGAGTCCGAGTGCGGATAGTCGGTCTCGCACATGATGTTGTCCTCGCCGAGTCTCATCCAGGCTCTTCACTGCGTGGTGGTCCTCGATGATGCAGCCGAAGACGTGATCGCGGAACGATTGCCGGATGTCGAGGGTGTCGAGGTCGGCCCCGTTACCGGCGTGGCCCATGAACGTCTGCCCACGCTTCACCCAGTACCGCTGCTTGTCGAGCACCTGCTCGGCGCGTTCCAGGAAGTAGGGCATCCAGCCGACCTCGCCTTCGGACAGCGCGATCTTCAGGTTCGGGTAGCGCTGGAACAGCCCGCTGAAGAGCCAGGAGAGCATGGTTCCCGACGTGCGCGAGGCGCCCCAGGTGAGGTTGGCCATGAACGGTGCATCGTTGCAGATCTTGGGCAGTGTCGACGACGAGCCCACGTGCATGCTCGCGACCAGACCGAGTTCGTTGGCCGCCGCCATGACCGGCTCCCAGTAGCCGTTGACGTCGTGAATCGTCGGCAGCCCCAAGGGTTCCGGGTTCTCGGAGAATGCGAAGGCCGTGACGCCCTTGGCCGCCATGCGCTCCATCTCGGTGACGGCCAGCGCCGGATCCCACATGGGGATCAGCATCAGCGGGATATAGCGCCCCGGCGCGGCGCCGCACCAGTCCTCGATGAGCCAGTCGTTGTAGATCTGGAGGCACTGGAAGCCGAATTCCCGGTCGCTGGCTTCCATGAACAGCTGTCCGCAGAACCGGGGCAGGGTCGGAAAGCACAGCGACGCAAGCACACCGGAGCGGTCCATGTCCTCGATGCGCGCCTTGGCGTCGTAGCATCCCGGCCGCATCTCCGAGTACGATCAGCGGTTCGGGGCTGAACTCCTCCTTGGACTTGCCGACGACGGCGCTCAAGCCCGAGCTCGGCAACCTCTTGCCGTCGTAGACCCAGAAGTCCATGCCCTTGTCGTCGATCTCCATGTGCGGCGCACGGTCTCGGTCCTTAGCGGGGACGCGGTCGACCCAGAGATTCGGCGGCTCGAGGATGTGGTCGTCGACCGAGATCAACCAATCCAGGTTGAATGCTTGTGTCCGTTGGCTCTAGGCTCATTTTAGCTCTCCAATCGACATGTGCTTGACCTCCTGGAACTCGCGGATCCCGTCCGGGCCTCTTTCGCGGCCAAGTCCGCTTTGCTTGTAGCCTCCGCTGGGCGCGTAGCGGAGAAGACGCTGGTGTTGACGTTGACTGCGCCGGTGCGCAGCCGGCGTGCCACGTTCACCGCCGCTGCCGCGTCGGTCCCGTACACCTGGCCGGACAGGCCGTAGATGCTGTCGTTGGCGATCGCTACCGCGTCGTCGATGATCGCGGTAACCCAGCACGCCGATCACCGGACCGAAGATCTCCTCTTGCGCGGCGGGGTTGGCGTTGTTCGGCAGATCCAGCACAGTGGGCTCGAAGTAGTAGCCGCGGTCCAGGCCCGCCGGGCGCCCGCCGCCACAGAATACCTTGCCGCCGTGCTCTTCTGCCAGCTGCACGTACTGCTCGCACCTCTCGCGCTGCGCGGCGCTGATCACCGGCCCCATCACTGCTGACGGATCGCTGGGCGGACCGACCTTGATCGACTTGTAAGCCGCGCTGACCGCTTCCAGCACCTCGTCTTTTTGCTCCTGCGGGACGAGCATTCGGGTGGCGGCCACGCAGGCCTGGCCGGCGGTGATGGCGATGACCATGGCCGCGCCGCCGTCGGCGCGCGCTGTACGGCGTCCGGCAAGTAGATCTGCGCCGACTTGCCGCCGAGTTCCAGCGACACTCGTTTGACGGTCGGTGCCGCCTGTGCGAGGATTTTGCGGCCCGCCACCGTGGAACCGGTGAACGACACCATGTCGACCGCCGGGTGGCTGGTGAGTAGCTCAGCACCGGCGATGCCCGACTCGACGACCACGCTCAGCACCCCCGGCGGCAGGCCCGCGGCGTCGGCGGCAGCACCGAAAATCAGCGACGAGATCGGCGTGAGCGGGCTGGGCCGCAGGATCACCGAGTTGCCCGCCATCAGAGCGGGGATGAGCTTCTGGAACCCCATCGATCAAGCGCGGCGTTGTACGGCGTGATGGCGGTGACCACGCCGACCGGTTCATGCCGGCGGAGGCTCAGCGCGATCCGGCCACGCACCAGGTCGTCGACGGGAACCGGGCTGGCCTTCTCGTGTGACATCGACAAGTAAAGGTCGATCGGTCTGGCGGGCTATCGCCACTCCGGCCGTCACCTGGGTCATATCGGCGAAGAACGTGGGCTGGCCGGCCTCGGCGACGAGCGTGGGCACCAGCTCGTCGCGGGCGGCTTCGACGTAGTCGATGAAGGCGTGCAGGACCCGCGCTCGCTCGCCGGGCCGGCGTTTCGGCCCACACGCCGCCGTCGAAGCTGCGGCGCGCCTCGTCGATCGCGCGTCGCACCTCGCTTGAGCGGGGTGGCGGTGATGTCGGCGACGTGGCTTTCGTCGGCGGGATTTTCGACGCTGACCACGTCATCGCCGGTAGTCCAACGGCCAGCGATATAAGTGCGCCGCTCCGCAAGGATGGCCACCGAACCGCTCCTAAAGATAATGGTGGCAGTAGAACGCATATTCTAGTTAGTTCGAAAGTTCAACTCTTATTTGGGCGTCCTCTGCCCATTCTGGGACGTGCTGGAGCAGAGGCATCTGAGTGGATCACTTGACCGTCGCTGACGCCGTATCACGGCCGTGCTAATCGCAAAGACGCTGTCGCACAACGTATTTCTGCACTTTGCCGCTCGCGGTGCGCGGATAGTCCTCCACCTGGCGGAGAGCCTCTGGCCATTTCTGCCTGGCCATCCCGATGCGCTCGAAGTGCCCGCGGACCTCGTGCATCGTCGGCATCGCGTGTCCGGGCTTGATGCGCAACACAGCGGCGGCCTGCTCGCCCAGTCGCAGATCAGGTGCGGCCACCACGACCGCCTCGGCGACTGCCGGCATCGCCGAGCAGGACCTCCTCGACTTCCAGGGCGCTGATGTTCTCGCCGCCCCTGATGATGATGTCGGACTTGCGGTCGGTCAGATGGTGAGATAGCCGTCGTCGTCGATCACCCCGATGTCGCCGGTGTGATACCAACCGTCGCTGTCGAATGCCCGGGCGGTCAGCACCGGGTCGGTGTAGCCGAGACACAAATCCGGTCCGCGGCTGAGTATTTCGCCGTCATCAGTCAACCGGATCTCGACTCCGGGCCGGGCGTTGCCGTCGGTATTGAGCCGCTTGTCCTCCGGCGCGGTGAAGTGGGAGCCGGTTATCGACGGATGTTCGGTGCTGCCGTATGACCGCGTGACGACGATCCCGAGATCGGCGAGACGTCGAGTGACAACGACCGGAACGGTGGATCCGCCTAGGCCGATGTATTTGAGGTGGCGAAGGTGTTCGTCGGTGAAACGCGGATGGTCGAGCAAGCTGGTGACGAAATAGGGGGGCCCGCCGCCGAAAGAGATGCCGTCGCTTTCCATTAAGGCGATTGCCCGGTCGGGGTCCCAGACATCGCACAGATCGATGGGCGTTCCATCGATGACCGGAATCAGGAACGCACTGAGCATTCCGATGAAATGCCCAACTGGAAGCGCGGTGAGGTGCCTGCCGCGGTCGGGCGGGTAATTCCCCAGCAGTTGGCGAGTCTCGCACGCCAACGTCTGATGGCTGTGAATCACCCCCTTCGGGTTGCTGGTAGTACCCGACGTGAACGCGATCAACGTGGGGCTGGCAGGGTCGGCTGACAACGTGCCGGCCATCGGTTCGTGATCCAGCAGCGCGTCGAAGCTCTCCCCCACCAGCGCGACGATCGGGACATCAGCGCAGATCTCGGGGTTGTAGGTCATTCGCCCGAACTGCTCGGCGGTGATGAAGACCTGAGGCTTGGCGCTAGCGAGGATGTAGCTCAATTCCTTTGGGCCATAGAAGTGGACGATCGGCACCACGACTGCGCCCAGAAATGCCGACGCCCAGAACGTTGCGGCGGCCTCCACCCAGTTCGGCAGCTGAAAGGCCACCACGTCGCCTGGGCCGACGCCGCGCGCATGCAGTCCGGCCGCCAGCACGCGGGCCAGCTGTTCGACGTCGCCGAATGTGCCGGCGAACGGTCGCTCGGCGGAATGGACTTGAAACCCTTGTTGCGAACTGTCTTTGAGCCCCCGGGCTAATACTTCTCCGAGGGTTTCAGGCTTCCACCAGCCCTCGTCCCGGTAGCGTTTTGCAAGGTCCGCCGGGATGGTACGGACGGCTGGTAGGCCTGCCGTCACGGCTTGCCCCCGGTGATTCGAGTGTCTCTCATGATCTTCTCCACTTCCTCGCATGACGCCGGTCGACACTTCCGCTACGAAATCTTCACGGCTTTGAACGGCATCTTGATGGTGAGCCACTTGCTGACTCCACACGCACCGCTCGGACCGATGGTGCTGTCTTCACCGGCGAGGGTCGTCGTATCGTGTTCGGACACATTGCCCGTCGCCGTGTCGACCGGATAAAACCGGAAAGTTTGCAGACCGTCGGCCGCGGTGCCGTTGGGGCACGGCTCCCATCGCGGCAGCTTGCGTTTGACATACCAGGACAAGCCGCTGGTGGTGTAAACCGGCGCCGACCATCCTTGGTCGCTGGTCACAGTGCCGGCGCAGTCGACCGGTGTGGTGCACTTCGTGTTGATGGTCCAGGTGCTGCGAACGACCGCTTCATCGTGGTAGACGTCGTTTCTCTTCGCCCATTGACCGTTAGAGGAGACGGCGTACTTTCCGTTGATTCCCCACTCCGAAGGGTCGTCCGCGTGCGCTGATCCCGCTGCCGAGGCGATGGTCAGCACTAGAACCGACGACAGGGCCGGCAGGTTGGTCATTGCGCCACGCAGCATTCGCATCACTGAGCCCGATACACCAGATCTGTCCATGACCTGGGGGTCCCTGAATTGGCAAGATCCAGCTGGCGGTAGGCACGGCCGTCGGGGCCCACGTAAGTACCTGTTTGCGGGTTGTACGGGACCACTGAGACCGAAGAGCTGTCCCGACCGTTATTCCGGAATGCATTGGGAGTCACCGGGAACGCGGCACCGGGGTTGCGCGGACCGCCGGCATCGGGCGGCTGAGGCACAGCGGGCGGTGCCAACGAATCCGGGGCTGGTGGACTGTCGGCCGGTAAACCGCCGGGCCTCGGAGTGCCGGGGGGCATCGGGGTGCCCGCAAGCGGGCCGAAGATTCGATCGTTTCGGTCGACCCGATCGTCGGGGGGAATGCCTTGGGAGAGCAAGTTGGGATCAAGGGGGTACGGCCCAAGTGCATGCTGGCGGGTGACCAAAGGTTCGAAAGGTTTATCACTGTCACATATTTGGACTGTGGGGGCTCGTTTTCCCGGGTGGCCCATGCACGGGTAGTTGCGGGCGCCGCGGACCGCGATCGGTGAGTCCTGCGGGAGTTTGCAGTACAGGCCGTCGGGAGTGTCGACCTCGGTCAAGTCTTCCGGAGACCGCCATTGCGATGGCGGAAGAAATCCCACCGTGCATGCCGGAGGGTCGGCCACCAGGACCGAGAAGTCTCCTGTGGCTGCTCCGGTGGGATTATGGTTCGGCGCGACCGATTGAAAGACAGCGATGTTCGGGGGCAGCAGAACAAGGACCTGTTCCAGCGATGCGTGATATGTGACCGCGACCTGTCCAACGGTGCTGAGGTTGGCCAGAAGCACCGGCAAGGTCGGCTTGATCTGGTTAAGCAGCGCGGATACTTGTTGCGCGAGAACGGGTCCCGTGCGCAACACGGTGCGTAGCTGGGGGTCGTTTCGGGTCAGCTGGCCGGTGACTCCGGCCAGACCGCGTGCCCATTGCCGTATGGCATCGGTGCTGTCGGCTTGAGATTGCAGCAGAGGAACGCCGTCGTCGATGAGCTTACGGTTACGGTCGGCGATGCCATCCAGATCACTTGTCAGTTTCGCCGAGGAGTCCAGCAGTGAGCCGAAGTCGTATCCGGCGCCGTTGAAAGCGTTGAACGTCTCATCGAGCAGGTTGCTGAGTTTGTCCTTGGGGATGCTGTCGACCAATGCGCTGAGGTGGTCGAGCATCGGCCCGGTGCGCGGTGGAATCGTGGCTGTGCGACATCGCAATCACCGACCCATCGCGCAGGTAAGGGCCCGATTCATTGTCGGGTTGCATGTCGACGTACTGCTCACCGACCGCTGACACGCTGCGTACCTGGGCTCGAGTGTTGGCCGGGATCCTCGCTGAACCGTCCAGGGAAAGCCTGGCCTGTACCCGCTTTCCGTTTACCGGTTTGATGTCGGTGACCTTGCCAACCTGTACCCCGCGGTACGTGACATTGCTGAAGCGGTACAGGCCGCCGCTGGCCGGCAGTTCCAACGTGACGGTGATCCGTCCGATGCCGAGCAGCATGGGCATCTGGATGTACATGAACACCATGGTTGACACGCCGACAATCGACAGGATCGCGAAGATCGCGAGCTGTCCCCGGACAAAACGGGTGAGCATTAGTGACCGCCCGTCGGTGGCGGTGAATCCGGTTGATCGACAGGGGCAATCATCGCGCTCGAGTCAGGCACAACCGCCGCGGACTTGGTGGCTGCCGCCGGTGGGCCGGCCCACGCGGGTGGCGGGGCGCCACCGTTTGGTGGCTTGGCCGCAGCCGGCGGTGCGGCGCCGATACCGAGAGGGTCGTAGCTGTAGTTGAGGTAGTAGGGCTCACCCGGTGCCGCCACCAGCGGTGCGCCCGGCTGTTGCCAGCGAGTACCAAGGAGCACAGTGCGTTTGAGGCGGGGAAGCGTTAGATCGAGGACCACGTTGAGGTTGATGTAGTCGCCTTTGATTTGGCGGTCGATGGCGTCCTGCCCGAACGGGAATACCGGTGCGAACGCGATTGCCGAATCCAGCCCGGGCCCGACGTCGGCGAGTGCCTTCAGGGTCGGTTCAAGGTTTCGCAGGTTCGTCACCAGATCGTTTTTCGTTTCGTTGACCAGCCTCGTGGCGGTGTCGCTGAACCGGCCCAGCTCGTGAAGCGCGGCGGTGATGCGCGGCCGTTCGCGGATCAGCACATCCAGCGCAGGCGGTATCGTCTTCAGTGCATCGTTGATCACATCGCGCTGCGCTGCGAAGGTATCCGCCACCCGGTTAAGGGCATCGAGCGACGCAATGATGTTGTCGCGCTGGGCATCCAGCGTGCCGATGAAATGATCCAGGCGAGTGAATAGATCCCGCGCCTCCGGCGCGTGGCCCGAAAAGCCCGTGCTGAGCGTGTGAATGATGTCGCCGATCTGTCCCAGGCCACCCGCGTTGACCACAGCCGACAACGCTGTCAGTGTTTGCTCAGTCGACGGGTAGGTCGACGACTTTGACCTGATGCTGGCCCCGGACATCAGCCGCCCGGCGGGCGGCTGACCTTGCGGCAGATCAAGCTCCACATGCATGGTGCCCAGCAGACTGGTTTGTCCCACGTTTGGTACCACATTGGCGGGGATCGCGACGTCGGGCGCGACTGAAATCTCGATGTCGGCATGCCAGTTGCGGAAGGTCATTTTCGCGACGCTGCCGACGATGACATCGTTCATCATGACCGGTGAATTGGGCTCCAGCGCACCAGCATTGCCGACTTCGACATGGTAGATCTGCGCCCGGATCCCCGCCCGACCGTACCGGGCAGTGGTAGCGAGTTAATGCCCTGAAACGCGCACCCTGCCGAGGTCGCAGCGGCGCAGCCGATGATCATGGCGAGTAACGACAGCCGTCGATTCGCGTTCACCGGGATGGTCCTGCGCCACTATTGGGTACCGGGCCCGGTGGTACTGCGCGCGGAGGGCAGCAACAGGTCGCGCAGGCTTCTCGGCGGCGCGTCGTCGCCGGGAAGTCCGGAGTAAGCCGAGATCGCGGGCGGCGTCTCGGGCGGCCCTGGTTTGGGGCCTGCGCCGCCGGGGGCGAGCCTCGGCTCGGTGTAGATGATTTTGTCCGGGCTGACGGATTTCATCAGGAACGGGTTTATCGGAATCGGCAGATAGTTGATGTTGGCCAGCGTGAACGGGTTGCCTACCGCCAGCGCTGGACCGAGGTACTCCGCGCACAATTTTGCTGTTTCCGGTGCGGTGGCGTTTTGTATCGCACCGATGGCCGAGCAGATGAACGACACCGGATTTGAGAAGTTGTTCAGGACGAACGCCCCGAGGGGAGCGCCGTTATCTGGGTCATAGATGGCCGATTGGTTGGCCACTGCGTTCGGTGCGACGTGCAGTATGTTCTCGAGATCGGTTTTGTGGTCGACCAGGTTTTGGGTGACGTTCGCCAGCCGCTGAACCTGCTCGGCTGCTTGGTCTCGAGTGCCAGCTATGAAGCGTTGCACGTCCCCGATCGCAGCGGATAAGTCGGTCAGCGCGGCGTCCAGCGTGGATTTGCTGTCGTCTAGCACGCTCGTCAGCGTTGCGAGGCGGTCTTCGAACTGCACGATCTGGGTGGTGCTGTCGCGAAGCGCGCTGATGAAGGTCTGAAAGTTTTTCAGGATGTCGACGAGGTTGCCGCCGTCGTCGGCCAGAATCCGCCCTACTCCTGACAGCTCAGCCAACGTTTGGCGGAGCTTGTCGCCGTTGCCCGCCATCGCGGTGGCCGTACTGTCGATGAACTTGGCTGCCGAGGTGCCCGACGCGCCGGGCTTCGGGCCCAACTCTGTTGCCAGCCGCGTCAATTGGACCTCGACTTGGTCCCACTCAATAGGAATTGCTGTGCGGTTGAGGGGAATCACCGCGCCGTCGGACAGCACCGGACCGCTCGATTCGTAGGCCGGTGCCAACCCGATGTATCGGGCCGAGAGGAGATTCTGGGCGACGATGACCGCTTTCGCGTCGGCGGGGATCGGGACGTCGCGGTCGACGCCGAGCGTCACTCGCACCTGGCCGCCGACGGGCTGGATGTTCGTGATGGTCCCTACCTTGACCCCGGCAACCCGAACTTCGTCGCCGGTGTAGATCCCCGTGGCGCTGGTGAAGTACGCGGTGATCGTGGCGGGACGGAAGTAGGCGTCGCGAATGAGAAGCCCAGCCGCCGCGATAATCAGGCCCGTCAAGGTGACGGCGACGACACGCGACAATCGCGTCCGGTTCATCGTCAGCCTCCCGGTGTGCTGTTGCGGGGAATGGGGAATTCGGCGCGCGGGCCGGCATTATCGGGTGGCTGTCCGGCATTCACGCCGCGCCGGAATCCGAATGCGTAATCGATGAATGGCTGCAGGAACTGCTCGGGGATCAGGTTGGGAACGAAGGCGTCGTAGTAGTAACCATTCGCCACGGTCTCGCCTTGGGTAAGTTCGAATTTCGCGAGTCCGGGCAGCGCTTTGCCGATGTTGTCACGGTTTTTTTCCAGAATTGCAGTGACGGAATTGAGTTTTTCGAGTGTGGGCGCAAGTTCCTTCTCGTTATCGGCGACCATGCCGGATAGCTGACGGGACACCGCGGCGGTATTGGCGAGCAGGTCGACGATCACCTGCCGTCGTTGGTTGAGGACGGCGATGAGGTCGTTGGCGTTGAGCAGAAGCGTGTTGAGTTGGTTACTGCGCTGAGCCAAAATGCCAGTCACCTCGCTGGCGCGCTTGAGCAGCTGACGCAATGTTTCGTTACGGCCGTTCAGTGATCGTGATAGCCGGCTCAGCCCGTCGAAAGCCGGCCCCAACTGAGGACCGATCTTGTCGATCACCGACGACAGGGCATCCAACGACGAGTTGAGTGTCCGAGTGTCGGTCGCCGCCGTGTGGGTGGTGATGTCGGTTACTGCTTCGGTCAGCGAGTAAGGCGACGCAGTTCGCGAGATGGGGATGACATCACCTGGTCGCATAGTGCGTCCGCCGTGCCCCTCCAGGGTCAACACTCGTCGACCCAGCAACGATCCGGTGCGGATGCGGGCCGTCGTTTCTGAGCCGAGCCTGATTGTGCCGGCGACCCGGAACGTGACGGCCGCCTTGCCCTTGCGCAGCGAAATGTCTTCGACCGAGCCCACTTTCAGACCCGACACAACTACGTCATTGCCGACGACGAGGCCGCCGGCTTCGGTGAACAGAGCCTGGTAGGGGACGTTGGTCGCCAAGGAGACTAACGACGCCGGGTTCAGGCCCACAGCGATTATGAGGACGATAATCACCACGCCCATAAACCCGGATCGGACAAGATGCTTTCCGCGATATTTCAACATCAGGGTTCGCTGCACCTCCCGCCTTCTTGTTTGACCCAGGGAAATTGCGAGCTGCGCCCTTGAAGGTCACTGACTCGCACCGAGATTCCGCAGATGTAGTAGTTGACAAAGGCGCCATATGCGCCCAGTCGGACCAGCTTGCGGTAGTTGTTCGGGGATTTTTGGAGCGTGGCGTCCACGCGGCCCTTGTCCAGATCGAGGAGCGGGGCAAGCCGCTTGAGTTGGGCCACCGTTCCTGCCAGCGGCGGCCGCGCCGAGTTGAGCAGGTCGGTCAGCGACGCAGTTCCGTTGCTGAGTGCATCGACCGCGTTGCCGATCGGATCACGGTCCTGGGCGAGGCCGCTGACCAGACGTTCGAAGCGGTCGATCGCTCCGGAGAATTCCTTGCCGTCGTCGCCCAGCGTGGTGACCACGGAGTTGAGATTGTCAATCATCTTCTCGACGAGTTGGTTGTTGTTTGCCAAAGCAGTCGAAAACGACGCCGTGTGAGAAGCGAGCGACTCCATCGTCGAGCCTTGGCCTTCGAAGATTTGTATGAGGGCTGCGGTAAGCGCGTTCACGTCCTGCGGGTTGAGGCCTTGGATGACGGGTTTGAGCCCACCCAGCAATAGATCGAGGTCGAGAGCCCCCGCGGTTCGATCGAGCGGGATCCGTGCGCCGGGTTGCATGATCGTCGCCGATCCGGGCCCGTCGATGAGTTCGAGGTAGCGGTCGCCAACCAAATTGAGGTAGCGCACTGTGGCGCGGGATCCGTTGGTCAGCACGACGTTGCGATCGGCGTCGAACGCCACCAACACAGTCTCGTCTGGCTGCAGTGAGAGCGTCCTGACCGTTCCGACGCGGATCCCGGACGCGCGTACCGAGTCTCCTGCCTTCAATCGCGACACGTCGTTGAACAGCGCGGAATAGGTGTTTGTCACGCCCACTCGAACCTGAGCGAAAACGAGGAACAACGCTGCGGTGGCCAGCGTCATGACGGCCACGAACACCCCGAATTTCAGCGCAACCCGACCCGGACCCCTCATCCGGGCTGTCCGATCTGGGCGGTGTTACGCGGCGGACCGTCGATGGGCCCGTAGAGGAGTTGTTTGAGACCGTCAAAGTTGCCCATGTTCCCGGGGTTGCCGTAGCCCTGCGGGCTAGTGCCGACATCGGCCACGACCAATGGCGGGTTGGTGCCGAAGGGCACGAGTGGCAGACCGGCGCATTGCGGTCCCCCTGTTGCTGCGACCTTGGGCAGGTTCGACGGATAGCGGTAACGCTCGCGGCCTATAAGCAAGCCAGACGACGACGTCGCCGATGCTTCCGGAAAGGGAGGTGTGATTGCGAACTCGTGCAGCCCTCCCAGACCGCAGGTCAACGCGGCGTGATACTGGTTCGTCAGATCGGTCGTAGGTACCAGTAGATGCATGGCTTGGCTGAGCGATTTGGCGTTGCCGCCGACGACGTCGTTGCCGGTCTCGGCAAGTCCGATGGCACTGAGCAAGAGAAGGTCGAGTTGGTTTTGCTGATCCGTCAGCGTCTGGCTGAGTTGGGTAGTGTTCCGGAGGCTTGCCACCAGGTCAGGGGCCGCGTCGGCGTAGGACCTGAGCACCCCGGGAGCCATCTCAAGATCGCGACTGAGGTTCGGTAGTGCCGGCTCCATGTGAGCCAGCAACTTGTCGAGGTGGGCGATCGTCTGGCCGAGTTGATGACCGCGCCCGGCGAGCGCGCTGGACACAGCCTGCAAGGTCTCGTTGAGTTTTCCGGGATCGATCTTGGATAGCAGTGAGGTCAGCTGCTCGAAGATGGTGTTGAACTCCACGGTGACGTACTGGGCGTCGAGTACTTGTCCGGGTCGTAGGACATCGCGCGAGGCGACGGCGGGAGGCACGAATTCGACGGATTTCGCGCCGAAGACCGTCGGCGAAGAAATGTCGATGTGGCTGTTGCCTGGAATCTGACGGAGCTGTGCGGGATCGATAGCAAGGCGAAGGGCGGCACGGCCATCGGGAAGTGCTTCGATGGAATCGACCCTGCCGATGTCGACGCCGAGGAGTTTGACTTTGGCGTCGATATTCATCACCAGGCCCGCGCGCGGTGACAGCACCGTCAGTGGCACGGTGTCGGTGAAGCGTCCCTGGAACAATCCTGTACAGACGACGATTACCGCAGCGAGCACGGACACGCTGAGCAGACCCATCAGCGGACGGGCGGCAGCGTCGATGAACCGGCCCGTGGATCCTGGGCTGAGGCCTCCCTTGGCAGCACTGGTCACTGCCGGCCACCACGCTGTTGGTAGACGTGCTCTGCCCGACCCGTCGGTGTGCCGGGCACGTCGACGGTGCCGCCGAGCGCCCGCAGGCAGAACTGCCACAATTTTTCGGGCATCTCTGGGGTGCGGTCAGCGGTGTATGCGTAATGGTGGTACACCGACCGGATCAGCTCGTTAAGTAACCAGCCGCTCCGATCGGGGTCAGTTGACCGTAGAAGGCCCGCGTCGCCGGCCGCCTTGATCTCGCCCCCGAGCAGCTCCACAAACGGCAGCTGTGCGGCAGCGAGCTCCTCGGGATAAATACGGTGCAACCGCCAGTGGGTCGTGGCGATGAACGCGGCAGTGGATACGTCGCTTTCTTCGCCGTCGAGGAGGGTGTCGAATGTCGACGTGATGTAGAAATGCAGCCGGGCCAACGGATCTGGCAGATCTTCGGGCGGCGGTGGCCCATTTCGCGCACGACTCGATGAGCAGGTCGCCGATCATCGCCAGGAGTAGTTCATCTTTGCTGGCGAAGTAGTTGTAAAACGTCTGCAGGGCGACCCCGGCTTCTTTCGCTAACTCCTGGGTCGTGAAGGAGTCACCTTTTTGTCGCATCAATCGCTTGGCTGCGTCGAGCATCGTCCGCGCCTGCTGCACGGTGCGCACTCGGGCACGCTCCACCGACGGCGAACGCGCCGCAACTCGCTCCTCCCAGATCACCGGATCGACATGAGCGCTGGTCATCGCAATGGTCCGGTGACATCGCCACCAAGATCCGGCGCCATGGACTGCACCCCGTGGTGCTGCTGCCCCCGGTCCAACAGCCCCGGCGACACGTAGTCGGCAATCGCGCGCGTGTCGTCAGTGAAGCCTTCGACCTGGCTCACGTCGGCCACGTTCGTCATGGTCACGACACTTTGGCCGACAGCCTGCGGCGCGCCTGAATACATTCACTGCTCCCCGGGTGACCCCAACACTGTCTCTAATCGCTGGTAGCGATAGAACGCTAATCCACCGGAAGCAAGATCACAAGTCTCTTTTGAGATGCAGGTCACAAGAAAATTTGCGCCCGCCCGAGCAGGTGCCGTCTGCTGGACAGTGATAGCCGAAAACCCCGGATCGGCGCCCAGCGCCTTGGCGGGCCCGAATTGGTCAACCATCTTTGGGAACTTTTTGGCAGACGTCAGATCCTCAGGCGAGGCCGAAGACTGCTTGCCGTTGAGCCGGTAAAGCACCTGTAGGTGCTGCCGTCAGTGCGATGTTGGTGAGATCTTGACGGCAGAAGAAACTGGCTAGGCCCGTGGCCTGACCAGTATGTTTTGTGCGGAGCTGCCGGGAATCGAACCGGGCGCAGAAAAGGCCTTGAGCTGGGAAGACGCTGGAATTCACGAACGCGAGACGACGCGAAACGACGCCAAAGCACCTGCGGATACGCCGAAGATGTTGATGGCATCAACGTGCATGCTCGCCGTTGTCGGTGCCGCGTCGCGTTAGTCCACCTTGCGCGGATTCATAACTGTTCGCTGAGTAGACCCATCACGTCGAGGTCCTCGATCGCCGCGGTCGTGCTGATCAACGCCGGGCGCGTGACTTCGACGGCACGCCCACGACGGGCCGCGGGCTTCGCCAACCTCGTGTTCCAGTCCATGGCGAACGCCTCCGTCCAGCTCGCCGTCGATCCCGAGCTGCGCGGCCGCGTCATGGGCCTGTACATGCTGGCCTTCATCGGCGGCACACCCATCGGCGCCCCGGTCATCGGGGAGCTCACCAGCCACTTCGGTGCCCGGACTGGCATGGCCATCTGCGGTGTCATGCCGTTGCTGGCGGCGGTGGTCATGGCCGTGGCAGGCCGCAGGCGCGCCGGGCGGGATCGCCATGGCCCGGGCAGCTGAGCCGGGATGGTCACCGGGACCAGCCCGGCCCAGCGCCCGTCGCGGGATCACCCCTTGACCGCGCCCGCCGTCAGCCCCCGGACGACGTAGCGCTGCACGTACATGTAAGAAGATGCGGCAGCAGGGAGAAGACGACACCCGCGGCCTGCAGCTGAAGATTGGTCGTCCTGCTCGGCTGATGAAGGTGGCGATGCCGAGACCAGCGGTGTACAGGCTCGGTTGGTGATGAACGCGGCTGCGAACAGGTAGTCGTTCCAGCTCCCGAAGAACGCCACGATCCCGACCGCCACCAGGCCTGGCTTGGACAGCGGCAGCAGAACGCGGAACAGGACGCGTATCCGGCCGCATCCGTCGACCAGCGAGCGTCGATGACCTCTGACGGTACGGAGTCGAACGAGGACTTCAGGATCCAGCAGCCCAGCGGGACGTTGAAGGCCGCGTAGAGCACCCCGAGGGCGAGCAGGTTGTTGGTCCAGCCGAGCTGCCGGTAGAACTGGAGCTCGGGCACGACGATCATGGCCCCCGGCATCAACTGCGTGAACAGCAGCAGGAATCCGAAACCTCCGACGCCGTGCCAGCGGAGCCGGGACAGCAGGTAGGCGCCCGGTACCGCGAAGATCAGGGTGACCGCGACACAGATGGCGACGCCGTCAGGGAGTGGAGCAGCCAGGAGGCGATCGGGTTGTCTGGCGAAGAGGCTCGTGATGGTGCCGAATTGGATGCCGTGCGGCAGCAGGTCGGGTGGGTAGGTCAGGGAATCCTGGGCGGGCTGGAACGTGCTCAGGACCATCCAGTAGACCGGGAAGAGGGCCACCACGCACACGATCACGATGATCGCGCCGCGTAGCCAGGCGGTCGCCTTCCGGCGCAGGCGTCGCCGCCGACGGGCCGGCGGACTGACCGGTGACCGGCCGGCGGGCGAGCCGTGACGGGCGTCACCTCTGCAGCCATGGCCGCCGCACCTCCCGCCCTTGACCGCAGCATCCACCGTTCATAGAGCCGCGTTCACCCCTTCCAGCCCGCGTACGCTGGCCACGCGTCGCTGCACAAAGATGTACACCACGGTGCCCGCCACGGCGATCAAGAGGCCGACGACGGCGATCGCGCTGGCGTAGTTGTAGTTGAAGAATTCGAAGGCCTGGTTGTAGATCGTGATCGCGAGGGTGGACGTATCCGTGCCGGGGCCGCCGCCCGTCGACAGGTAGATCAGCGAGAACTGCTGGAACGAGAAAATGAATCCCAGCACGGCGAGGAGGCCCAGGGTAGGCCGCAGGGCCGGCATCGTGATCGACCGGAAGCGCCGCACCGGCCCGGCGCCGTCCACCTTGGCCGCCTCGTAGAGCTCGTCGGGGATGGTCTGCAGGCTGGACAGCAGGATCAGGGCGAAGAACGGGAATCCCTTCCACCCGACCATGAGGATGATCGCGATGAACGCCAGATTGGGTGCACTCAGCCACTGAATGTGATGGTTCACGCCGGGGATGAACGCCGCGAACCGGTTCAGGATGCCGAAGTTCGGGTCCAGCATGATCAGGAACGTCAGGACGACCGGGATGTCCGGTAGCGCCCAGGGGATAGCCAGGATGGCCCGGACGAAGCCCCGGCCGGGGAAGCTCCAGTTCATCAGCATGGCGACCGCCAGGCCCGAGCGTGATCCACACCGCGGTCATGGCGAACGTGAACTCGAACGTCGTGCGCAGCGACGACCAGAAGATCGGGTCGTGCCACATCTGGCGGTACTGGGCCAGCCCCACGAACTTCGTGACGCCGAAGCTGGTCTGATGGAAGGAGAGGAGGATTCCCCGGATGATCGGATAGACGACGAACACGACCTCGAACACCAGGATCGGCGCGAGAAGGACGTACGGGAACGGCGACTGGCGCCGTCGTCCGGCCCGCCGTCCGGCCCGTGGTGCGGCCGCAGCCACGGGCCGGGTCCAGCACTGCAGTCATCTCAACCCGCCTCGCACCGTTGCCTCCATCGATGCCCGGCGGGCGCTGCAGCCTGCCTGCCTGCCGGGTTCGTCAGATCCTGCTCGCTCACGTCGGCAGATGCAACGACGACTGCGCCGCCGACTGAGCGGACTGCAGAGCTTCCTGGACGGTCGCGCTGCCGGACACCGCCTTCTCGACGTTGGTGGCGATCAGGTTCCCCAGCTGCGCGTAGGCGAAGACGTAGTCGCCGAGGATGTCGGCCTCCCCGACGTAGTTGGTCTCGTTGAAACCCCGTCAGCCACGGGAGCGAGTTCTCGAACGCGGTATCGGCCGGCACCTTCTCGGCGAAGTTGCTGTAGGGGATGAGCGGGTAGCCGTTCTGCTTCGTCACGTAGAACAGGTTCTCGGGCGTGATCATCCACTTCGTGAGCTCTTTGGCCGCCTCGATGTTCTTGGACGTCTTCAGGACGACGTTGCCGTGCAACCTGGCGATGGCCTTCTTGCCCGGCCAGGGCGGCGGGGCGCTGCGCAGGTCGGGGTACAGCGCCGGGGCCAGCTGCTTGAGCGCGGCGCTGCCGAAGCCGACCGTGAACTGCGAAGCGATCTGGTTGCCGTACCAGAGCTTGTCGAGCGCGGCCTCGCTGGTGCCGGCCAGGCCGCTCGCCTTGACCAGGTCCACCCAGAACTGGATGGCCTTGACGTTCTGGGGCGAGTCGATGGTGAGCGTCTTGCCCGAAGCCCACACGCCACCGAAGCCGAGCGGCCAGTTCTGCAGCTGGTTCCACATGTCGGCCGCGGCCGCCGCCGTGTTGATCAGCAGCGTGCCGTACTGCTTCGGCGGGTGAGTGAGCTTTTCGGTCATCGTCAGCCACTCGTCGGGGGTGGTCGGCGCATCGTTGAAGCCACCGGCCTTGAGCTTCGCCTGGTTGTAGGCGAGCAGGAACGCCACTTCCAGGACCCCGAGCAGGTACAGCTTGCCGTTCACGACGAACTGCTTGTGAGCCGCGTTGGGTATCAGCCCCAGGGACTCTGCGATGTCCCCGATGGGCTCGCACAGGTTGTAGTCCTGGATCAGCGTGGAGCCGAGCTCGGGCGGGCACATCACCACGTCGGCGTTGACGTGACCAGCCTGGGCCTGGGCGATGACGTTCTGGTCGTAGTTGGCGAACGGCCATCCGACCCATTTGACCTCGATCGACGGATTTTTGACCGTGAACGCGCTGACGACCTTGTGCCAGGCCTTGGTCTCGGTCGGCTCGAACGGCTCCCAGGACATCAGGGTGAGCTGGGTCTTCCCGTTGGACGAGCTGCCGGAGCTCGCCTTGCTCGGGGAACTGCTTCCGCACGCCGCGAGCAGCGGGGCCGCGACCCCGGCGGCAGCCGCGGCCGCACCGCCCTGCAATACCTTCCGCCGGCTGAGCCCCGACTCAAATGGACTGAGCTTCTTCGGACTGTCCATCGTTTTCCTCTGCTTTCTGAGGTCCGTTCACATGTGGTTCGGAATACATCCCTCGGGCGCGACTTGTCCTTTCACGACTGGAGCGCCGGTCAAACTGCTTCTTTTGTGTCGCCTGGCTGTGCTGTGAAATGCCTGAGCGCCGATCATCGGGGCCGGTCCGCCACGTGATAGCCGCCGTCGATCGCTATCTCCGCTCCGGTGATGTACCGGCCGGCGGGGGAGGCGAGCAGGATGGCCACGCCGACGAGGTCATCGGGTACCCCGAAGCGCGCCAGCGGGATCTTGGGCAGGACTCCGGCGGCCAGGGCTGACTCCCGCACCATCCGGGTCATCTCGGTCTCTATCCAGCCCGGCAGGATCGCATTGACGCGGATGTCATGGGGTGCGAGCTCCACGGCAAGTGCTCTGGTCAGGCCGACCAGGCCGGTCTTCGCGGTGGTGTAGTGGGCCCCCGCCGGCGCCCCGAACAGGGAATACATCGATCCGATGTTGATGACACTGCCGCCGCGGCCCCCCGCGATCATCGCCTTGACCGCGAACTTGGTAGCCAGGAACGCGCCCAGCAGGTGGGTGTCGAGCATCTGCCGCCACTCGTCCTGGCTCATGTCCAGGAAGCCGGCCCGGCCGCCGATGCCGGCGTTGTTGACCAGGATGTCCACCCGCCCGTGCGCTCTCGCGGCACCGTCCATCACCGACGCCATGGCTTCCTCGTCACGGACGTCGGCGGCAACTACCTCGCCGCGTTCGCCGAGTTCCTGCCGGAAGCTGGCGTTCTTCGACTTGTCGCGACCGGTGCCCACGATGAAGGCGCCGGCGCCGAGCAGTCCCAGGGCGATGGTTCGCCCGAGCCCGCTATTGGCGCCGGTGACCACCGCCACCTGGCCGGCGAGCGAGAACCGCCCGGCATCCATGGCTGGGGTCATCTGCAGGGGCCCCGAACTGCACCGCTGGGCCGTCAACCGAAGCCGCGGAGGCACTGCGCGGCTGCGCCGGAGCCCTTCGGTCCCCTGGACGCGCCGGCAACGTTCACTTCGGACTGCTCCTTGATCCGGGCTCATACAAACCAGTGGACGCATACTGGGCCCGCATCACGTATGTTGTCAACAACTTACGGTAGACCGCTAGCCGCATTGTTATCCCGGACCTCACGCGGAAGCCACGCTGCGGTCATCCACGGGCTGCCCGGGCGCTCCCGGGCCCGGCCGGGCCGGCAGGGGAGGGCGTCCGCTCCCGGGCCGCGTACCCGCCGGCGGCGCGGGCCCCGCGGGCCCCGGGCCGGGGAGGCCGGCTTGACAGCTTCGGCCGCTGATCTTACTTTGACCTCACCATGCGACCAAAACTGTTGACAGTCGTCTGGTGACATTCTCTGTCGCCTGGCCTGCCGTTTCCGTGGGCCGGACGGTGCCCGTGGTGACAATTCCTTGACAGCAGTCGGCGAAGGAGGCGTTGCATGTCGCCGCAGCGCGTCAGGAAGGTACCGTCGGCGCTGACACCGGCCAGTCGTAAGAGCCTGGGAGAGGACGTAGCCGAGCGGCTCCGCGAGGCGATCCTGCACGGCGAGCTGAGCCCCGGACAGCGCCTGCGCGAGGAAGAGCTCAGCGAGCGTTTGCGGGGTCAGCAGGGGGCCGGTACGGGCCGCTTTCATACTGCTGGAACGCGAGGGAATGGTGCGGTCGTCACGAACCGCGGCGTCTCGGTCGTCGAGCTCACCCGCAACGACCTGGAGGAGATCTACACGCTGCGGTCCGCGCTGGAGCCGATGGCGATCACGCTGGCGATCCAGCGCGGCGAGCGCCGAGGACCTCGCCGAGATGGACGCGAGCCTGGCGGAGATGACGTCGGCCTTCTCCAGGCCGGATCACCGAGCGCGACGCCGCGCGGCTGGACGTGCAGTTCCATGACACCATCTACCAGGCCGCGCATCATCAGCGCCTGTCCAGCGCCTGGGAGCAGATCAGGCTGCCCACGTACTGGTTCATGCTGTCGCGCAACGTGGCCAGCCCCGACTGGCGTAATGGGACGGTGTCCGGACATGCCGAGATCGTCAGGATCATCAAGTACGGGGACGAGAGACGGCCGCCCAGGTGATCACGGAACACATCACCTTCGCGCACGAGCGCATCCTGCAGAGCTACCTGAACTCGGTGAGCCAGACAGCGGCGGCGGCCGCCCCCGAGGCTCCTGCCCCGCCGCCCATGAGCGGGCGGATCCCGTCGTGACGATGAGCACCCGCAATCGATGCGACCCGGTGACCTGACCACGGCGCCCATGGTCTTCCCCCTGGCTGGTCCCTGCTAGCGCCGGGCGCGGTCGTGGCCCTATTGTTAACTGACAACAGTCAGCAGTGAGTGGTGGAGGTTGCTGTGCCTGAGGCTGCGCCTGCCCCAGCCATCCACGAGGTTCCCGCAGACGACCTGGTCGGCTGGCTCGCAGACATGATCATGATCCGCCGCTTCGAGGAGGTCGCGGATGACCTGTCACTCCGGGGCAAGATAGCCGGGGGCATTCATCCGGCGATCGGCCAGGAAGCCGTCGCGGTCGGCACGGCGGCGGCGCTGCAGCCGGGGGACGTCGTCACCGGAACCCATCGTTCCCACCACCATGCGCTGGCGAAAGGCCTGCCACCGGGACCCGTGCTCGCTGAGCTGTACGGCAAGGCAACTGGCGTGGTCGACGGGCGCGGCGGGTCCATGCACCTCGCCGACTTCACCCGCGGTCTGTGGGGGAGCAACGGAATCGTCGGCGGGGGCTCGGGATCGCACTGGGGGCCTCGCTCGGTGCTGCCGTCCGGCATTCCGGGCAGGTCATCGTGGGATTCTTCGGCGACGGCGGCGTGAACACCGGGCGGGTCTGGGAGTTCGTCAACCTGGCGGTGGTGTGGCGGCTGCCGCTCGTAGCGGTCTGCGAGAACAACTTGTACGCCGTGGAGACGCCGTCGGAGACGGTAACCGGCGGCGGGTCGGCGGCGGCACGGGCGCGCGGGTTCGGGTTGCCCGCCGAGGAGGTGGACGGTCAGGACGTGCTGGCGGTATATCGGGCTGTTTCGGCGGCTGCGGCTGGTGCGCGCAGCGGCGCCTGCCCGAGCTTCCTGGAGATGCGCACCTACCGGTACCGGGGCCATAACACCGGCGAGATCATCCGGTATCGCACGGAGGAGGAGGTGGCCGGCTGGCGCAGCACGCGTGACCCGATCGACCGCCTCGCGGCGCACCTGGAGGCCGCGGGCGCACTGACCCCCGATGGGCTGGCGGCCCTGGCCCAGGCGAAGTTCGCGGAGATCGACGCGGCAGTCAGATTTGCCGATGAGTCCCCATGGCCTGACCGGGGCACGGCGCGGCTGCACGTCACCGGACTGGCCGATGCGGCGCAGGGAGGCGGTCGCTGACATGGCTGAACTCACCTACTCCCAGGCATTCCAGCAGGGCATGCGCGAGGAGATGGAGCGTAACGACCACATCTTCGTCGTCGGCACCGACATCTACGACCGCGGCGGCCACTTCGCACAGCTCAAAGGGCTTGGTGAGAGGTTCGGCCAGGACCGCGTGCGCGACGCCCCCATCTCCGAAGCGGCCATGGTGGCCGCCGGGGTCGGCGCGGCGCTGAATGGCTGCCATCCGGTCGTCGACCTGAACTTCATGGACTTCGCGTACGGCGCCATGGACGAGATCATCAACCAGGCTGCAAAGATCCGCTACATGTGGGGCGCTCCCGTGCCGCTGGTCATCCGCGCCACCGCCGGGGTGGCGGGCGGCGGGGCTCAGCACAACAACAGCCTGCAGGCCTGGTTTGCCTCCGCCCCCGGACTGACCGTCGTGTTCCCGTCGCGGCCGCACGACGTGAAGGGCCTGATCAAGTCGGCGCTGCGTATCGATGATCCGGTCGTCTTCATGATGCACAAGCGCCTGTCCGGGGTGCGCGGCGAGGTCGGCGGGCCAGACGAACTGGTGCCGATCGGCGCGGCGCGCACGGTCCGGCCCGGCTCGGACGTGACCGTGGTCACCTACGGACACGGCGTCGTCCTGGCCTCGAACGCCGCCGAGAAGCTCGCGGCTGACGACATCGAGTGCGAGGTGATCGACCTGCGTACGCTGCACCCCCTCGACGCCGACGGCGTCATCGGCTCCGTGCGGCGGACCGGGCGGGTGGCTGTCCTGGACGAGGCGCCCCGTCACGGCTCGCTGGCCGCTGAGCTCGCGGCCACGATCCAGGAGGAAGCGTTCTTCTACCTTGACCAGCCGGTCCGCCGGGTGACGGCGGCCCGCACTCCTGTCCCGCACAGCCCGGCACTGCTGGAAGCGGTGCTGCCCAGCGAAGAGGACGTCATGAACGCCGTACGTGAGCTGCTCGAGGCCGGGGAGGCCTCATGACGGTCGTACCGCCATGGTCCCTGGACGGCCGGCTGGCCGTCATCACCGGCTTCGGCGCCGGAATCGGCCGGGCCACCGCCACCGCGCTCGCCCGGGCCGGCGCCCGCATCGCCGGGCTCGAGATCGACGCGCAAGGCGGCGAAAGAGCGGCCCGCGAGCTCAGTGCCGAGGGGGCCGAGGCCACCTTCATCAGCTGCGACACCGGTGACGCGGGGGCCATTGAGTCGGCCTTCGCGACGATCGCTGGACACGATCGGGCCGGTAGACATCCTGGTCAACAACGCCGGAGCGGGAAGCCACACCCGGCCGGAAGACCTCAGCCTGGCCGAGTGGGAGCACGTCCTGGCGGTCAGCATCACCGGTTACGCCATAGCCGCGCGGGAGGCGGGCCGGGCGATGATCCGGCAGGGACGCGGCGGGAGCATCGTCAACGTCAGCTCGATCGCCGGGCTCAGCGCGCTGGGGCGGGGCAACTTCGCCTACAGCGTGGCCAAGGGCCGGGATCAACCAGCTCACCCGTGAGCTCGCCGTGGAATGGGCCGGACCATGGCATCCGCGTCAATGCCGTCGCCCCCTGCCAGGCGCGCACGGAAGCGATCAGCTCGCTGCTGAGCGGATGAGCGTTTCGACGGCGGGCGGTGGAGCAGCGCTTCATCCGGGCATCCCGCTCGGCCCGTCTCGCCGAGCCCGGCGAGATCGCCGACGTCATCTTCTTCTGGCCAGTGACGCCGCGCGCTTCGTGACCGGAGTGGTGATCCCCGTTGGACGGGGCAACACTGCGCTCAACGCAGCGGACGCACCGGGCCGGGATGAGGCTCCTCCCCCGACTCGGTCCGGCGACCGCTCATCCGCAGCCCCGCGATACCCGCCGAGATGAACGCTTCTCCCGGTCTGAGCCGCCTCGGCCCGGCAGGCGTTAGAGATCGATAATTGTTGACAGTTACAGTCGCCGTCTTAGGTTCAACGCATCGAAGTTGATGCCCCGTCCCAACCTGAGCCGGAGGTCACCTCGGTTATGCGGAACCTGCGAGACGCAGCTCGACCGGCGGCCGCTGTGGGGAGCGTTCATCAGCTCCAACAGCGCGCTCGCGGCCGAGTTCATGGCCCAGGCCGGATTTCGACTGGCTGGTGATCGACCTGCAGCACGCGCCCACGGGGATCAGAGCAGCTCGCCGCGATGTTGCGGGCGACTGCGGCGCACGCCGACCCTAGTGCGCATCCCCTGGAAAACCGATTACGCAGCGGCGATGGCGGCCCTGGACGCGGGCGCGCAGGGACTCATCGTGCCGATGCTCGACACACCCGATGAAGCCGCGCGGATAGCGGGTGCCTGCCGGTACCCGCCTGCCGGCGACCGCAGCTTCGGGCCCTGGCGGACCGCGCTGCAGATTCCCGGCTACACGACCGAGGATGGCGACCGGCGCGTGCTGTGCCTGGTGCAGATCGAGACCCGGGCGGCGATCGACAACCTGGACGCGATCGTGGCGGTGCCCGGAATTGACGGGGCCTACATCGGCCCTGCGGATCTCTCCTTGTCGCATGGCGGCGGAACAAGCTGGCGCGCCGACAACCGGGTGTTGCATGAGCTGTCCGAGCGCGTTCTCAAGGCTTGCCACCGCGCCGGAAAGTTTGCGATCGCGCACACCGCCGATCCGGGCGACGCCCTGCACTGGGGCGGGCTGGGCTTCGACATGGTCACGGCGACCAGCGACACGAGGCTGATGGCCATGTCTGCGGCCAGCGCAGTGGAAAAGCTCCGCGCGGGAACGGCCAGGCAGGATGAGCGCCGAGGCGGTGCTGCCGCACAAGTTGTGCCGGACGCCCCCTATCAAATCCTCTCAAGCGACCTGCATTCCCAAGCCGTCAGCACGGCGATCGCCCGGAAAGGGCGCCCGTGTCGCTCCAAATCTAAGGAGCTGCTTCCAATGTTTCCAGACACTTGAAAATGAGGTGCACAATGACAGCCCCGTCGCGATGCCGCGCAGCCCGCGCTCTGCCGCATTGTTGGTGAGGCAAACGCGTCCGTCGTCGAGGAACAGCGTGAAGGCCGGCCAGCGCTTGAGCATGTACTGGATCGCCTTGACGAGATCGTGTCCGCGCGACAGTTTTGCCGCTTCTCGCGCATGTAGAGCTGAAGATCGTCGACCAGAGGGCGGCTCGACGATTTTTCGAACAGCCGCACGTTCTGCAGGGCTTTTGCCGTTGATTGCGCGCTCGATCGCAAACAGCGCGTCCATGCGGCGCACCACCTCGACGGCGATCGGGGAGAGTGGGATTTCCTTTTTACCCGCCGCTTTCCGCCGCGCATTCTCCTCGACGTCGGCCAGGACATAGAATTTGCGCCGGGCGTGGGACCAGCACGCGGCTTCCCGGATCGGGCGCAGGCTTCCGCTCCGCAGGTAGAGCGGGTTGAACCCGTCGTAGGCGTCGGCCTGCAGAATGCCGGAATATCCCGCCAGATGCCTTTGCGGATGCTCGCCCCTGCGGTCCCGCGAATAATAGAAGATCGCGGCCGGAGGCCCGGCGCCCCCGAACGGCCGGTCGTCGCGGACATAGATCCAGCAGCGCGCCGTGTCGGTCTTGCCTTTGGCGAGGACCGGCACGGTCGTGTCATCGCCATGCAGGCGCTCGGCGGCGAGCACATGGGCTTCGATCAACCGGCGCAGCGGATCGAGCGCGGTCGCGACCGCACCGACCGCGTCGGCCATGGTCGAGAGCGCGATCGGCGCGCCCTCCAGGGCATAGCGCTCGCACTGCCGGTTCAACGGCTGATGCTGGCCGAACTTCTCGAACATGATCATCGCCAGCAGGCTCGGCCCGGCCCATCCCCTCGGGACGACATGATAGGGAGCCGGCGGCCTGGGAGATCGCCTCGCAGTCCCGGCAGGAGAACTTCTCCCGCACGGTCTCGATCACCTTCCACCGGCGCGGCTCCGTCTCCAGCGTCCGCGTCACGTCCTCGCCGAGCTTGCGCAGGCGAGACCGCCGCAGCATTCGCAGCTCTTCGGAGGATCGATCACCGACCCGTTCTCGGGGAAGATGCTCCGGGAAAGTATTGCGCTCCGCGGGCCGCCGGGTGAAGCCGCGAACGTTCGTCGTCCGGGCGACGGCTCTCTCCGCCGCCAGTTCGTCTTCCGTCGCGCTGGCCTCCGAGCTCCTCGAATTCGAGCGCCAGTTGCTCGATCAGCCGCGCCGAGCGCTCCGATCTTTGGCCGTAGACCTGGCGCTCGAGCTTGGCGATCCGCAGCTTCTGCTGCGCGATCAGCGCCATGTCTTCCGAAGCCTTCGCGCGAGCGACCGCCAGCTCCGCCTCGATTTCGAGGCTTCTGCGCGCGTTCGGCCGCGAGCGCCGCCTTCAGCGCGGCGACGTCGTCGGGCAGAGCCTCGCGAGCCGGTTCCATGAGACGAAGGGAATCATATTTTCCGCGATTCGAGGCGCCCTAAAATGCACGTGACCCCATGTTTTTCGCGATGTCACGGATCGCTCCGGCGCTCTCACCCCGCGCTCTTCGGCCTCCAGGTCAGTTGCGGATTTCTCCAGTCGATTCCTTCGAGCATATAGGCCATCTGAGCCGCCGAGATCGAAACGACGCCTTCCGTCGCCGATGGCCAGATAAACTTGCCCCTGTCGAGCCGCTTCGCATAGAGCGAAAGCCCAAGGCCGTCGTGCCAAAGGACCTTCGCCAGATCGCCTCTGCGGCCCCGAAAAATGTAGAGATCGCCAGCGTGGGGATCACGCTTCAACTGCTCTTGGATCTGAAGCGCAAGCCCTTGCATGCCGCGCCGCATGTCCGTGTGGCCCGTCGCGATCCAGACCCGGCATCCCGAGGGGATGGGGATCACGATCGCAGCGCCTTCAGGGTCGCCGAAATCAGAGCCGAGGACGCGCCTGCGCAGATCCGAACTCGCGCCTCCTTCACCTCGACAACGATCAGGCCAGGCTCGGAAGAGGGCGCCGCCGTCGGAGAGAGCGCAGCAACCGCCTCCTCGATCAGCACGGGCGCGAAGCCAGAAATCTCCGCTGCTTCCGCGCTTCCCGCCGCCAGCGATAGACAAGGCTCGTGCAGACATCCGCGCGCCGCGCAACGTCCGCCACGACCGCGCCCGGGCTCCGCGATCTCCGCCAAAATCCGCGCACGCTCCTCGTCGCTCCAGCGCCGCCGACGCTCGTTCCCCGTGATCAACGTCATCCGACTCATGCTGTGCAGCTAGCCTCGCTCTTAAAGCCGACTTAGCTGCGCAGCATCGCTTCCGAAATCAAAATTGAAAAGGCGGCCGCCCCCGGAGGGATACGGTAGAGATAGGTCCAGCGTCCTTTGATTTTGACGTAGGTTTCGTCGACGCGCCAGGAGCGACCCGCGAGGTGGGCGAAGCGGTTCCAGCGCTTTTCGAATTCCGGGACATAGCGTTGGATCCAACGCATGATCGTCGTGTGCGCCAGCGAGAGCCCGCGTTCAGCCATCATCTCGACGAGATCGCGAAGGCTGAGTTTGTATCGCAGATACCAGCGGACACAGAGGACAATGATCTCCCGATCGAAGTGGCGTCCTTTGAAGAGTTCGTCCACGCTCAACATGCAAGTCAGCTTCACCAAGAGTTACGCGGCCGAGAAATATATGCTCGGCTTCTGATCTTTGCACCAGAACCCTTGGCTCGACTTCCAATGTTTGCACCACCGTCGTATGAACCCTTCTGCGTCTCGCAGGGGGCGTCTGGCTTAGTGCCGTCGCCATCGCCTCGCCACAGGCTTATTGGTCGGCTTCGGGTCGTCTCTGAAGAACGCCTCGAGCGGGCCCACGGTCTGGACTTCCTCTCCCAGCAAAATCAGCACGCTCTGGCTGTGAGTGACCGGCGATAGGCAGCCGGTGACACGCCGGCCCACACATTGAAAGCGCGGCTAAAAGCACTGAGCTCTGAGTAGCCCAGCAGCAACGCAATTTCGGTCACAGGCACAGGGGTTGAGCCAGATAAAGGAGCGCTAATTCGTAGCGCAAGCCGCGCGTCAATGCTGAGTATTCGATATCGCGCTCTCGCAATCGACGGTACAGTGTGGAGGGAGCCATGGCTAGCCGACGAGACGTCGCCACTAAGCTCGACTTGCCAGAAATCAAGCCAGCTCGAATTTCTTGCTGCACGGCGCCAACGAAATCGTCTGGCTCGATTCTGTTTCATCCGTTGCGTGAGACCCTGTTCGAGCAACGGCAACAGTGCAACATTAGGCATGGGCATCGGCGCGGCGAGTACGGCTGAGCGAAAAACAATCGCGTTTGTATGCTGCATGAACTGTACAGGGGCGCGCGGCAGCGTACGATGATCGGTGGTGTCGGCGGGAGGAGGGTGCTCGAAGAGAATCTGCTCCGGCACCCAGGCAGTGCCGAGCGCGAGACGCACAATACTAAGCATGATGCCGATGGTAAGTTCGGCATCCTGGCTCCGCCGGATGATGCGGCCATCGTGCACTTGATACTCCAGGACCGCCATTCCGCCGCGCTGCTGCAGGCTTATCCGGGAGTGTTCTTGCAGCGCCGGCAAGTAGCGGCTTACGGCCTGGAGGGCTGCACGAACGGTAGGTGAATTGAGGGCCATCGAGCCGACGTCACCCAGATCGTGCGATAGTTGCTCTGGGCGAACAGCAAACCTAGCGCTTGGCACCGGGTTTCCCGCGAGGCCTGCTCCAACAACGTACAATAGGCGGCGAGATCGATCTGCTCTTGCGACTGACCCAAATCAGTCCGTGATAGCCCAGCCAGGGCTTTCACCCGCTCGAAGTCGCCGCGCAGCTGGCCCACGGATTCTCGAGCCCCTGCGCCGCCACAACTCGAATGCGCAGGATGCGAGACGCTGACACCTGCTGACCTTGGCGTCCTCGGCACCGAGCAACCTTCGCATCACCAATGATGTACGCCCCTGCAAAAACCGCCATTGGCGCAAATCCTACGCCGAAGCCTGGGACGTCGATTGCAGGAAAATTGACGTCGAATGTCAAGTCGCCAGCGCATACCGACCAGTAGGGTCTTTGCAGACGGTGACGGCGCTCTGGCGCCAATCTCCCACTATATAAGCATTGCTAGCTCAATAACTTGGAGATAAGTAGTGATGAGGAATCGAGCCATACGGCGATTGCCGCAGTTGCCGGTACGATCTGATCACCTGAACTCAGGAGCCGACCGGACGCCACACACCGGCGCGTTGAGGTCATCGTCAGATGTTGAATGCCGAAGAATACGCCGCACGTGACGGTCTGGCGCTGGCCGCGCTTGTCGCTTCTCGTAATATTACCGCGGACGAACTGCTGCACACGGCACTTGGAGCCATCGAGCGGATCAATCCAAAGATCAATGCTATCTGTCGCACGCTGCCGGACGGAGGAGCCGCGATCAAGGAGGGATTGCCGACCGGCTCGTTCACCGGGGTGCCGTTTCTCACCAAGGAGCTGATCCCGCACGCTAAGGGAGTGCGATGTGATGCCGGCTCACGCCTCGCCGAGGGCCTACTCGGCGCCGTACGACAGCTCGTTGATGACGCGATTTCGTCAGGCGGGGTTCGTCCATGTCGGCGGCACCCAGACCCCGGAACTTGGCTATAGCCCGACGACGGAGAACAAGCTGTTCGGGCCCGTGCGCAATCCGTGGAATTTGGCGCACAGTGCCGGCGGATCGAGCAGCGGCGCCGCGGCGTCGGTCGCGGCCGGCATCGTGCCGATCGCCCATGCGAGCGACGGTGGCGGCTCAATCCGTATTCCAGCGTCCTGCAATGGGCTCGTCGGCCTGAAGCCGTCACGGGATCGTGTTCCTTTCGGACCTGACCTGGCCGATCCTTTGTGCGGTCTCGCCGTCGAGTTCGCGGTCGCCCGCAGTATTCGCGACGTTGCCGCGTTACTCGATGCAGTCTCCGGCGCCGATCCTGGCGCTTCAGGCTTGCCAGTTCCCCCACCGCACCCCTTCCCTAAGTCTTCCGCGGCGACCCCGCCTGGGAAGCTTCGCATCGCCTTCCGACCGTCCGCACTACCGACGGCAGCGCCGTGCATCCTGAGTGCACCGCCGCCGTCGAACAGACAGTCAAGATGCTTGAAATCGATGGGACACACTGTGGTCGAGGATGCGCCTCGGTTCGATTGGAAACCTATCTGAAGCTAACCCACATCATTTGGACCGCCTTCACCGTCAGCTTCGCCGATGCGCTATCCGCCACGACCGGTCGTAAGCCTGGACCCGACCCTAGAGGCGGTCACATTGGCCTGTTACGAAGATGGCAAGCGCTATAGCGCAATGGATCTGATTAACGCCATGGCCTACGGCAACACCGTTGCCCGCAAGGTCGGCCAGTTCTTCGAGAATATCGATGTCTTCGTCTCACCAACGGTCGCTAAGCCGCCGGTCACGCTTGGGGAAATCGACCAGGATCGCGCAGGGCTAAGCGCCATCGATTGGACGCGCCAAGTATTTTCCTACTGTCCCTTCACCCTGCTGTTCAACACAACCGGTCAGCCCGCGATCTCTCTACCGCTGCACTGGACTGCGGAAGGCTTGCCCGTCGGCGTGCAGTTCGCTGCGAGGCTTGGAGAAGAAGCGACGCTGCTCCAGTTGGCCGCGCAGTTGGAGTCGCCCAGCCTTGGATTGGCCGCCGTCCGCCGGTTCATGTCTCGGCTCCAGCATAGCGTCCCCGAGGCGAGTTAAAGCCGAAGCGTAGTTTTTCCCCTCCTCTTAAGTCTGGAGTTCCCCATGAAGCGACTTACCACATTTGTCTTTTTTGGACGCTGACGACGGTCGCCGCAGTCGGGTCCGCGCGGGCCGAAGACCAACCCGCCCTCGCCATGAGCTTCGGCGGATCGACATCGCTCTGTGGAACGATGAGACTCGACTTGATGCGGCCGGAGATCGAGAAGGCGGATACAAGTTATTAACCGACGATCCCCAGTTCATGTCGAAAGGCAGGTACAGGACTGGAAAGCGTGGATCGCACAAGGCAACGTGAAGGCGATCATGGGTTGGCCTATCAACGCGGACGCCATGGTGCCCGTCACGAAGCAGGCAGCGGAGGCCGCATTCCGGTCATGGGCTATGCCGTGGCCTGGAAGGGAGTGGCCGCAGCGCTGCTGACTGACCCGGAGAAGGATGGCGAGCCCTGGCGTCCTATGCGGTCAGTGGGTCAAGAAGAATTACGCTGGCAAGCCGGTCAGCATAGCCATCCTTAGCCGATCAGCAAAACGACCTGACCCGTCTGCGGTGTCGAGGGGATTTACGAAGGGAATCAAGAAGGCGTTCCCAACGCCAAGACTCTATCGCGTTCAAGCGCTGTCCCGGGAGGATGGGTATACCGCCGCCAAGCAGCATCTTACGGCTCATCCCGGACACGACCGTCTGGCTGTCTATTCAACAACGACAACATGAAGGGCGTCTACAAGGCGTTGCATGGACAGCATGATCGCGAAGGATGATCCGGAGTACTTTCTTGCTGGCATGGACGTGACCAACGAGGATCTCGATCTGATCCGAATCCCCAATAGCATCTACCGAATGGCCCTCGCATTCCAGAGCCGAGTCGCTTGCCAAGATCAACGTCGACCTGCTGCTGGCCGCCGCGAAGGGAGAGCCGTTGAAAGATGTATTTGTAGCTCCGGACATAGTGACCCCGGAAAACGCTCAGAACTTCTACGTCGGCAACGAAAAACACTGATCCGAAGATCAAGGATTGGCGTATGAAGCGAATCACCCGGGACAAAGCATTCCATGTCGAGTTCGGCGGCCATTTGCCGCCTGAGCTGCGGGTCGGCCTGGGCGAGAAGTTTCTCATCGAGACGAACGACAACTGCTGGAATCTGCTTGGCGAGAAAGGCGCCGTGCCGTATGTCACCCCACCACCCGGAGCACGGCAATATATACGCAGCAATCCCGTAGGTGGGCCGGTCTATGTGGAGGGTGTTCAGCCCGGCGACACGTTGGTCGTTGACATCGAGGAGATCGTCGTTCGGGACTGGGGTTGGACAGGAACTATGCTGGATTCGGTCCGCTAGCGGGCCTTACGGAGTGGGCGGAGATCGACAAACCGTTCTCAACCGTCATTCGTCATGTCCCGGGGCCCTCCGGCACCCTGCGCGATGGCGAGGCGATGATGAATGTCGGCCGCGAGGTGCGGTGGCCATTCGCGCCGTTCCTCGGCGTGATCGTGACTGCGCCGGAACGCGGCATCGAGAATACCTTGATCAGTCAGGGCCCATGGGGCGGCAACCTAGATGTCCGCGACGTCTGCGCCGGTAACAAGATCCATCTGAACGCGACCCATGCTGGCGGCCTATTGTTCCTTGGTGACGTGCACGCTTCGCAAGGCGATTCCGAACTGACCGGGATCGCAAATGAAACCGCAGCAGACGTACGTCTCTTGCCAGGTCATAAAGGGGCGGACAACTCCCGGCGTGATGCGCATCGAGAAGCCCGATTCGATTGTGCAGGTGGATAGCGCTCGTAATTCCGGCAGCATGGAACGAGCACTCAATAATTGCTTCCTGGACATGATGCGATGGTTTGTCGATGACTACGGCATGAATCGAGCGCGAGGCCTATTTGCACATGACCGCTAATTCACTTGTCCGGATCAACATGTATCAGTTCGTCAGTGGCTTTTTCACATGCGGTGTTGAGTTCCCGAAGCGTTATCTGCCTAGCCTGTGAGTGTGCGGCAGGGACAAGAGTGGGCGACGGCGGAAGTCCCGCCGCTGGTCGACCTTCAGGGCATCGGCGTGTCGTTCGGCGGAACGCACGCGCTGTCCGATGCGACGTTACGCGTCGGACCCGGCGAGATCGTCGGGTTCTCGGCCACAACGGGGCCGGCAAATCGACATTCGTTAAGGTCGCGACCGGGCGCACTACAGCCAGACCGAGGCACAATGACGGTACCTAGGCGAGCCGGTCGACGATACGTGGCGAACCGCGGCAGATGGAGCCGCTCGGCGTGAAGGTGATTCACCAGGAGCCGGCGCTGGCGTCCACCCTTTCGATCTATGACAACATGTCCTCGGACGCCGGAGGAGCGCGCTTCGCGCGACGCCCGACGTCGTTTTGCGCGCGAAGCGCTGGCGCTGCTCGGCGCGCAGATCGATGTGGATCGGCCCGTGTCCACGCTCGGATTCGGGCAGCGCCAGATCGTCGATCTCGCCCGGGCACTCTCCACTAACCTCAAGGTGCTGTTCCTCGACGAGCCGACCGGCGCGCTTGGCAAACGAGAGACAGAGAACCTGCACGCATTGCTGCGGAAGCTGGCGGCAGAGGGCCGCGGCATCGTCTACGTGTCGCACCGGCTGCGCGACATCCTGGAGGTATGCACGCGCATCGTCGCGCTGCAAGGCGGGCGGGTCATGTTCGATCGGCCGGCGAATGCGTTCACGTTGGGTGAACTGTCCGATGCGCTATCGCCGCCGGAGTGATGCAGCGCGACGTACTGCGGACGGGCGCCAAAGACGACGACATCCGGCGGCCTGGAGGTGGATGCTCCATGGCCAGACCCACTGCTTTCGGGTATGGTGAAGATTGTCGGGCTCTTCGGCATGGCCGCGGGTCCGCAATTCCAGTTTCCTTGAACGGCTGCTACGACCAACGAGGAGCAGATAACCGTTAGGTTGGAAGGGAGGCGTTTCGCCCCGCGAAGCCCGCGCGAAGCGATCCGGAGAGGGGTCACTACGTCAGCGCGGACCGTGAGCGGGATGGACTGCTCGCCGAGATGTCGGCGCTGGACAACCTCGTGCTGCCTTGGCTGGAACGTGCACACCCGGTTGCTTGCTGCTCTCGCATGTTCGGCGCGGCGAAGGTGTTCCAGCAAGCCAGGAAGACGCTGAATGTGCGCGGTGGTCATATGGACGCGCCGGCTGGCGCGCTGAGCGGCGGTAACCGGCAGAAGCTGGTCGTCGGTCGCTGGCTGTTCGGTCGGCAACCCCGTGTGCTGCTGCTGTCGCAGCCGACACAGGGCGTGGACGTAGGGGCCCGCGCTGACATCGCCGTCGCGCTCCGCCGACTGACTGAGCAGCAAGTGATCGTCTTGGTCGCCTCATCTGAAGCGGATGAGGATCGCTCTCTCTGCGATCGGGCGGTGATTTGCGACGTTCAAACATGGATTGCCTCACCGCGATGTGAACAGTGGGAGGAGCGGCTTTTGGAGGGCTTGGTGACTCGGAATGCCGCATGAAGGGGGTGAGTGATGCCGCACATCGGGAAGCGGTTTCAGATTTTTCCTCAGCAAGGAACGGACGCTGCTTGGTCTCGTCTTGCTGATCGTTGTATTTGCTGTTCTTAACCCGAGCTTTCTGACTTGGAGGAATACAAAGAATATCGGCTGAGGCGGTCTCGGAGTTGGGAGTGGTGGCCGTGCCGGCTGCGCGCTGCTGGTAATCAGCGGCGCTGTTAGATCTTTCGGTGGGCTCGGTTGCTAGCATGGCTGAAATCGTCGGCGGCCAGGTCATGTTATCCACCAATCCACAGATTCTGGAGTATTCTTGCGGCTGGCTGCTAGTTGGAGCGATCGCCGGCGCCATCAACGGCGCTCTCGTATGTTATGCTAACCTCAACTCGATCGTGGTTACGCTTGGCTCGCTCTCGGCCTGGGGTGGCCTCGCGCTCTACGTCACCGACGGGCAGACGGTCTCCGGCTTGCCCGACGCCTTCACTGGCTTCGGCCGAGATCGGTATCTCGGCATCCCGCTCGAGATTTTCTTGCTGGCGGCGGCAATTGTATACGGCTTTATCGTTTTGACCCGGATGCCTACGGTCGGCGTCTTTACGCAGTCGGTGGCAATGCCCGCGCTTCGTTCCTGATGGGAGTATCCCGTTAGGTGGGTTGGTTCTTAATGTTCGTCCAAGTCGGCGTTGCAGCGGCGATTAGCGGCCTTATGTTGTCCTCGAAGCTCAGTGCGGCGACGCCGATCAGTGGCCAAGGGCTTGAGTTGAATGCGCTCACCGTCGTGCTGCTTGGCGGTGTTGCTTTTGCCGGCGGTATGGGGCGGATAAGTGGTGTAGTGGCCGGCCTGTTCTTCGTCGGCGTGCTGCACAACGGTCTTGTCGTCACCGACACATCGCAATTCCTGCAGCAGGTCTTCAAGGATTGACGCTGATCGCAGCGGTCGCAATCGACGATACAATCCGCCAATTTGCACATCGCTCGTGGACAGACAGCGCGGAGAGGAAGAGGCAGCGGCAATCCCGTCGCAGTCGGCGTTACGGAATACCGGAATGAAGGTTCATGATAGTCGACGGAACAGGCTTTTTACCCTTAGCCAGTTCAAAATCGTCGCTGCTTAATCGTCACGTCTTTAACGTCCTCTCAGGATTTCCCCTCTTCTCGAAGTGCTCGGCTTCGCGAGCTGCGTGCCTGATACATCCAATACATGGGTTGCTGCTCCCCAGCGGATGAGCGAGCTTATCCGCTTTCGGCTTTGGCAAGCGAAGGAGAGCAGCGATGGGATATTATGTCGGTTTGGACGTGAGCCTCAAGAGCACGCATCTGTGTTGTGGACGGGGAGCGTCGCGTGGTTTGGCGCGGCGTTTCGGACACGCAGATTGCGATGCTCGCCGGCATCTTCGCGGTGGGGCAAGCAGATTGTGCTTGTCGGGCTGGGCGGGTTCCTTGACGCCCTGGCTTTATCACGGTCTCAGCGACTTGGTCTTCCCATGGTTTGCATGGATGCACGCCGGGCTTCGGATGCGCTCAAGGCTCGGGCAGAGAAGACGGACAAGGCGGATGCTCGTGCGCTGGCGGAGATGCTGGCGAGCGGGTGGTACTCGGCTGTTCATGTGAAGAGCCTGGAGAGCCATCAACTGAAAGCGCTATTGGGGGCACGGGATCAACTGGTTCGGGTAAGCGCCAGCTTTACGGCCAGGTCCGTGGCCTGCTGCGGCCCTTCGGGATCAAGATATCTCAGCGGGCCGGCGCCAAGTCTTCGGGGGAGCGATAAATTAGCTGGGGTGTTAAGCCGTCTTGAGCAGCGGCGGTGTCGGCTCGAACAGCCACGCGATCCTCGATCGATGGGCTTGTTTCGGCGGCTTGTACGCGAGGCGCTCCCGAAGATCGCCGTTGAGAACGGCGGCCCGAACTTGAAGCAGAAGATGAGCGCCCCGCTTTGACCATTGCATTTGCTGCTTTTTGACCATTCGTCGTGCGACCAGCGAATTCACGCCGGACTCGGCCAACGCCGTCGCGATGCGCCGGCCTGATCGATAGCGGGCTCCGTAGTTGATAATCGCGCTCTTGTTTGAACGGACATAGGTCTGCAAGGGTTGCGCCAGATGCAGCAGGCGTGTCGCTGAAGGTTGCCTCTCTCCCGCAGTTTCGCGAGATCGCTCGTCATCGTCTCGAGCTGGTCGAGCGCCCGATCGGTCTGTCCATGCCAGAGCTTCCACTTCAACGATCGGACGTTGGCGTCGACATGAGCCATTTCGTGGTTGTCAGCGTCACGCCAGCGCACGAGATGATCGGCGACCTGCTGCAGCGGCTGGATCTTCATGGCGATGTGAAACCAGTCGATGATATGCGTCGTCGGCTGCGGCAGCGCCTTCGGCAGCCTTTTCATGATCTCGGCGCCATCGGAAAGAACCGTCACCTCGCCGCGGCCCGCATAGCCCTCGCTCTGCAGGGCCTGCAGCGTTCGGGACTGAAGCTCGTGCTTCGAGGTGTCGGCGGTCGTGAAATAGCGGCCTGGGCGCGAGCCGCGTCCGCCGCGGCCGCATCGTGCGACAACGATCTCGAAGTTCCTGCCGGCTTCCGCCCGGCTTGCGCGAACATGCGCGGTATCAATGCTCACGACGAATTCGCGTTCTAAGTCATTCGGCAGGTCCAACTCCATCTGGCGGCGCTCAGTCGTCGAAGGCGGCTCGATGTCGTGCTGTACCTGAACATGAGATTGCGGCGGGTTACGATCGTCACTGCATTTAAACATGAGAGTCGCGAACGCACGAGTCTCATACATGCTGCATATTGAGACTTACGAAGTAGAGAACTCGAGCGCGAGGATTCTGGCGGCAATTGTTCCGAAATGGACATGGTGGGCGCCGATCGTCCGAGCATGGAGTTTTGCGATAATTTCGGGGCCTGAACGCTCAACGATCGCGATTCCGGCAAGCAGCGCGGGGCGCAGCGACAAAGGCAAGATCGGTCTGTCCCCGGACGGAATTGGCGTTCCCGCCGTCTCTGCCTGTCGGTCGAATCCCGGAACGACGAGATCGAGGACCTTTGGCGTCTCAATCCAGTGGTCGGGATCGATCGGTTTCGGATCGCGGCGGATCAGAAGGAGCCTGAGCAAGTCAATTGGTGACGCCCACGTCTGGGCGCCCCGCTCCGCGTAGTCATCCAGCAGACGCTCGCCACCGAGCGCTTCTTCCGAAGAGGCAAGCGAAGGCAGGCTGTCGCCACTATTGGTCGCGCTCCCCTGCCCGACCATGCTCAATTGATATCCGCACACAGGACAAGTGATGCGCCAGGCCTGAAGCCAGCTGCGTAAGATTGCTGCATTCGCGTCGGCGCTCTTGTTCTTTGTTGCGCAGGCCGAACATTCCTGGATCGGTTTTGCCGCTACCAGCCTCCTCGCCGAGCTTGAGATATTCGCGAATGTCATGCGACGAATATCGAGAACCTCGCCTCGAAAAACATGAGCAAGCAGTTCCTCCTGTTCTTGAGTTAGATGTGCATCGGCAGCCCTCAGGGAACGCGCATTCGGATCCGCATGGCGCAGCATGGCCTGTAGCGAGACGCCATAGAACGCCGCATGCCGGGCGATCCACGATGACAAAAGCTCATCGGGAACCGGCGGCAGAACGACCGGCAATTGCTTCTTGGCGCCGTCGCCCGATCTCATGCGTAAGCGGCCGCGCCGTCGGAAAGGGGTCGCCAGTTCTCGACCACCTCGTCAGTGATTCGCTCTTGTCCATTTTGGGCAGCGTCAGCGGCGAGGCTGTTGATCATATGGAAGATGTTGGCGGTGATGCCTTCGGTCGCCTGCAAAATTCGACGTAGCGACTTGGGCGTCAGCACAGTCGGCTTGCGCAAAGGAGTGTTGCGGAGGATGGAGGACACAAGGGTTTCAAACTGTTCGTTCGCCGCCCAACGGCCAATCGAGAATTCTTCGAAGCGCCTTGCAAGCTGGACGTCGCCGCTGATCGCCTCTCGGGCGTCCGTGACGCCAAAGCAAACAAGCGAGATTTGAAGTCTGTTGCTGAGGAAGCGAAGCGTGTTCAAAACGACCCGTTGGTCCCGATGCGAGCCGACGAGAATGTTATGCACCTCGTCGATGACAAGCACCTGGACGTCGACAGCTTTCAGAAGCCGGAGTGCCGTCTGCTCCATTTGCACGATGTCGGCGCGCGGACTCTGCGGCGCACCCAGCAATGCGAGCAATTCTGCATAGAAGCGCCGCTCTCCGGGCTTGCCGACCATTTCCATGGCCAGCACAGGCATTCGCTCCCTGCCCGTACTGGGATCGAAGCCCGGCGGATTGTCGTCACGGAATCGTTCCATGATCATGGTCTTGCCCATGCCGCTGTCGCCATAAACGGCAACCGAAGGCATGCGTGTTCCCCTGGGATGGTCAATCAGGCGATTGAGGTGGTCGAGGGCTTGTTTGGCGCGCGGATAGAGGACCCAGCGGCGGGATTTGATCGCTCGAAGCCGCTTTTCGCTGGGCTCTGACAGCAGGTCCGCCGCCGAGGGTGTCAGGTGGGCAAAGTCATTGTTCACGTGGTCTCAATCCGTGTCTTCGACGAAAGGCACCGGTTTGCTGGAATCAACGCCGCGAAGCGAGCCCCAGCCGTTGTCATCCACATTGGAGTTTTGAGTCCCGCCAGAACGTCGGATCCGTGCGGTGGTCTGTGTCGCCCGGTCCACAAGCTCCCGTTGCGCGATCGCAGTGCGGATGATGGCGCGCGTGTCGACCTCACGTTTTCCTTGTGCGTTGAGCGCCTTTCTCGCGGCCACCGCTTCCCTGAGCGATATCGGCGCCAGGGTCACATCGGCATATCGCGCGTCAATGAAAGCGCCGGAAGGCCGCCGAACAAAAATGCGCGAGAGGTCGCGAGGGTCATATTTTACAAGCAATCTGCCCTTGCAGCGACCCGACATCCGCGGTCAGCGCGGACGACCAATAACGGATATTGTTCAAATGGATCCCGTCAGGACGAAGCGTACGCTCATCTTCCGGCAAGAAGGAGATCCAAAACTTCATTCGATCCTGCGGCAGACGAAGCCCTATCGATGCTTCGTGCTCTCGCCACACCGCGAGCGGTGGTCGCCGCAGTGTTGAATGGATGATCTGATGATACTGGCCCGCGATTTCCAGAGCGATATAACGTTCGAGTTCGCGCATCGTCAGCGCAGCATGCCGTTTGGAGTCGTATTCGCGGCGTTCCTGAACGTTCCTGGACGTCGACCCCGGCAGGAGATGGATCGGTCCCATTTGGGTCCCGATCAGGCGTTCGATGTGTCCGCCAAAATGGGGTTCGCCACGAGGACGCCAAATGATCTTGACGCCTTCGTCCCTGCAAGCCCGCTCAAAAGCACGACTTCGAAAATCAGCCCCGTTGTCGACATGGATGTTTTCGGGCAATCCAGCGACGGGCCAAGCTTCCTCGATCTCGCGCTCCCGAAGCCAAGCCGTCTTGTCGAATACAGCATGCAGCAGGCAGAGGCTCGTCGATAGCCGTGACGGCGGGTCCATGGTCAAATAGAATCCGGTGACCATGCGTGTGAAAACGTCGAGCGCAAGCGTCAGCCAAGGCCGACCAACGGGCTCCCGACTTTCCTCGTCGACGACGAAGACGTCGACCTTTGTATGATCGACTTGGACGATCTCGAGGGGGCGAGAGGCGCGGTAGTCGCCGGGCGTTGGCGTTGTTGCTTTGACGATCTCTGTTTCGCCGCGCCGACGCCCTCGAGTCTGGAGGTCGATGTCTTCAACGCGGGCTTTGATTGTGCGCCAGTTCGGCGGCGGAAGTCCCGCTTTCTCGCAGCTCACCACGATCTGTCGGCACAGTTTCGAAAATGGCGGCCTGGTGGGCTTCAGATAGAAGCCCGCTATCGCCGTTCGGATGATTTCTTCTCGGTCCTTGTCGAGGATGCGAAATCCTTCGCGCCGCCCGCGCACTCGCTCCATGAGCGACGTCACCGTGCCGCCGGCTCGGAATAGCCGGATCATTCGGTACGCCGTGGCGCGGCTGAGCCGCAACTCCCAAGCCAGGTCCGCGACGTCCCTACCCTTCAGGCCGGACGGATTTCTGCTCAGCAAATCGCGTATTGCCTCTTCTCGCCGGCAGGCTTCCTCCCAGCGCTTTTCCGCCTTTTCGTCGCTTTGCAAATCGTCCATTGTCGCCCGCGTACATTGCCCCGACGTCGCGAGCTATCATTCTCGAATTAAGTACAGGACCGCAAGGTCGGGTCTCATATTTAACTACAGAGTCTCAAATTAGTAAGAAACAAAGCCTTTGAAAACATTGAGTCGGGCGTCTCACGTTTAAGCGCAGCGTGACAATCGGCAGCGACGATCGGGGCGAAGCGCTGCAGCATCCAGAACGCCAGTCGATCCAACGCTTCGGCGTCCGCTGTCGGATTGGCGTCCTGGATCACCAAGCCCTGCACCAGCGCCTGAGCCTTGCTTGCGGGCATGCCGACGCGGAGGCCAGCGGCCTGGGCCGCCACGTCCGCCGCCAAGACGACCCTTCGCCTTCCATCCCTGCCCACCAGGATCAGCGGCGTCTCAGGCGGAGGCGCTGTATCGCCCGCCTTCCGCCTGACCCGATCGGTGGACAAGGTCGGCAGGAAGACGGAGATGACCCGTGGCATCGCACGCCTCCAATTCGAAATCTGCGCTCTCGCCGGCGCGGCAGCGGATCAGTTCCACGAGCCAGCGCGCGCGGCCGACACCCGGGACGGGGAGCGGCGTTGACGGCAGCGCCGAGACCCGCCAGCGCGTGGTGGCGGCTGTCGGCTGGCCGAAATCCGATGCCTCGGTCTGCCGTCTCCAACGTCGCAGCGCGATGCCGATCGTCCCCGACCCTTCTGCGGCGAGTTGAAGTCGCCGCGAGGCGGTCATGGGCAGGCGTGCGACCTCTCCCACCACGGCGCCCAGACCCCCGTGCCGCAGGCCCTCTTCAAAGCAGGCGAGGATGGTCTTCTCGTCGCCGCCTTCGAGATAGATGACGCGGTCGGAGTTCAGCCCGGCTTGCGCGAGCGCCGGCGCAAACAAGTCCAGTCGGCGTGAGACACCAGAGCACCTTGCCGCGCGTGCGGGCGGCGATCCCTGCGGCAAAAAGCGCGGCGGCTGCGCCGTCAATCGCGCCATTGCCGCCGCCAGCGATCTCATGCAATGCGCCAAGCGGCAGCGCTCCGCCAGGAAGCCGAGAGTCCACCGCTGGGACTCCGAATGGCAGCGCCGCAAAGGCGCGCCGGTGCTGGCCCTCGATCTGCCGGACCTGGGCGCGCAAAAATTCGAGGGCGGACGGCGGCCACACGTGTAGAGTTGACCTCTTGGGTCGGATGAACCATGTTCTCTATTTGTTCTAGTTTAGTCGCGAGAGTCAAGACCGCATCCTCAACGGCCTTAATGGCCGGACGCGCAAATCGAACGCCGCCTGGATAAACAGGCGCGTCTAACGGCCCGCCGCTTTTTGGAGAGTCATCATGAGTCGCAATCCTTAACGGCGATGACCGAGACCAATTTCGATCGTCTTCGCCTTTTGCCGGACTGCAGCCTCGGTTCGCTTCATCGCTTTCGCGACTTCCACCACGGGCGTTCTCGCCTTCGAATAGGCTTTGAGTTGCCGGATGTCGTCCTTCGTCCAAGGACTGCGAACGGGAGTCTTCTTTTTCGGCATGGCTTTCCTTCCTCGAGGGACTGAGGTCCGTATCATCGTAGCTGGTCGTGAGCGATTCGATTGAGGGTGTCGATTTACGCAATCAGGCGCCACCGATGAACGAAGGGCGAATTCGCAAGATCATTCACGTCGACATGGACGCTTTCTACGCGTCGGTCGAGCAGCGCGATGATCCGACCCTCAAGGGTAAGCCAGTCGCAGTCGGCCATCCGGCCAAACGCGGCGTCGTTGCCGCAGCGAGCTATGAGGCGCGAGCTTTCGGGGTTCGCTCGGCGATGCCGTCAATCGTCGCCGCTCGGAAGTGCGCCGAACTCGTGTTTGTCCCCCCAAGGTTCGACGTCTACCGCGAAGTGTCCAAACAGATTCAAGCGATCTTCAGGGATTACACCCCGTTGGTCGAACCGCTCTCTCTCGATGAAGCCTATCTGGACGTCACCGACAATCTCAAGGGCATCCCGACTGCATGGGAGACCGCCAAGCAAATCAGGGCGCGCATCTACGAGGAGACCAAGCTCACGGCCTCGGCGGGGATTTCCGGCAACAAGTTCCTGGCCAAGCTCGCATCGGACCTTCGTAAGCCGAACGGCCAGTTCGCGATCATGCCGGACCAAGCGGAGGCCTTCGTCGCGACCCTGCCGGTCGCGAAGTTTCACGGCGTAGGACCAAAGACGACCGCCAGGATGCACGCGCTTGGCATTGAGACGGGCGCGGACCTGCGGCGGCAAACCCTCGATTTCCTGCAGCGTAACTTCGGCAAGGCGGGGAGCTGGTATTACGAGATCGCGCGCGGTCAAGACGACCGGCCCGTCCATGCTGACCGCGAACGAAAGTCATCGGGATCGGAAACGACTTTCTCCGAGGACCTGATTGATCCCGTTCAAATCGAGGCGGGCGTGATCGCGATGGCTGACGATGTCTGGGCCTGGTGCGAGAAAACGAACGCGCGCGGCCGAACGGTCACCGTGAAAATCAAATGGGCCGACTTTCAGATTTCGACCCGCAGCCGATCGATGGAGATGACGGTTCAAACGAGAGAGAAGCTACATCAGCTCGCTCTCGACCTTATCCGATCGGTATTCCCACCGCCCAAAGGCATTCGACTCGTCGGCGTGACGCTTTCCAACTTTCAATCGCAATCCGGCAGCGAAGCCGCTGAACTTCCTCTTTCGTGAGACGAGACCGCCGACTACCCTCATCCAAGGACTCTCAATCCTCGGTCGGTCCCCCGAAGCTATGAAGTTGACCGACGAGACGATTCGATCAGTCGGTGTGAATGGAGATGCCTGCTACGCGCCGGAGTTACTCCGCGTGAAGGGCGAGCTGCTCCTCTCGGCCCCCGAGCCCGACCGCAACACAGCGGAAAGGTGTCTCGTTCAGTCCCTTGAACTTGGCCGGCATCAGGCGCTCGCGCCTGGGAATTGCGGACTGCGATCGACCTCGCGACGCTGTGGACTGATCAAAAGCAAATCGAGAGCGCGCGGGGCCTTATGCAGCCTGTGTTCCAAACGTTTGAGCAAGGTTCGAACACAGAAGACCTGAAGGCCGCAAAAGATTTATTGGCGACATGGGGGCTAAGCCGTCCTGTTGCGTCGAACCTTTGTCGAACTTGTGCGAGTCTGAGCGCTACACCCTCTGTCATTGCCGCCACGGTTTCCATGTTCGGTGCTGTGGTGCGCGACCCGTCCGGTTTGCGCAAACAGCGGCCATTCGTTGAGAACTACCCGACCGTGTCAATTCGCCCCGCTATTCTCGCCCCAGGCGAGGAAGAGAAGGGCGATTTACTGTCATCGCTTTACGAACCGATAGACGAACCGATCGGTCTCGCCCTTGATCGAGGGATCGAACACCTTGATCGCGTGCGAATCGTCCTTGTTCGCGAGCAGGGTGCTTTCCGCGTCCAGGATGAAGCCGGCCGCCTCCACTTCCTTCCGAGCGGATGCAGGCTCGATCCGATGCAGCGACTGGGCGTCGCTCGCGCCCGCCCCGGCGGCGGCGGCGTGGTCTACGATGACGTAGGACCCACCGGGCTTCAGCCGCTCGTAGACGGCTCGATTGAAGTCGGCCGCCGTCGCGCCCTTGGCCTGGATCAGCGGGGTGTGGAGATCGTGGTAGAACAGGTGCAGCCACAGGACATCCGCTGGCTGCGTGACCTCGGGCATCGCTACGAGGTCCGCCGAGACGGCTTCGACGTTCTCCCTGCCCGGCTCCTTCGCAAGCGTCCGCATGCGGCCAACCGGGTCGTTCTTGAAGTGGGCGACTTCGGCTGGCACGAAGCTAAAAACTCGTCCCTCGGGTCCCACGATGTCGGAGAAGAGACGGGTCCAGTCGCCGTCGCCTGGGTAAATGTCGATGACGGTGGAGCCCGCGCCAACTCGTGCGAACCGGATCAACTCGGATAGCTTGGATTGGTCGTACATCGGGATCTCCTTTAGGGTTGGGCATTCGACGAGCGCGCGGGCGTCCGAGGGGGCAATCCACGGCTGATCCGCCGTCGCCGCGGCCGATCGCGGCAAAGAAGTCCTTCACCGCTCGCCAGCCACACGACATGCATCAAGGGAGCGGTGTAGACGAGGGCTGCGAGAACTCCCGGAAGAGCCCCTCGACGCTGTCGCTAACGATATCCTTGATGCCCGTCGGGTTGGTGTAAGGAAACCGCGCGTTGATCCGCCGGACGGTCGCTGCCTTCGCAGCATCGGTGAAGCCCCCGCGGGCAATCTCCTCTGCGGCGATCGCGCGGCAAGTCCTCAGATACAGCCGCTCGTCGTCGAACATTGGCTCCTTCGGACCCGACGCGCCGTGCCCCGGGTGCACGATGGTGACATTGGGGTACATCGCCTCAAGCCGATCGAGGATGGCAAGCCATGGCCCGGTATGGGCTTCTCTGAGCGGACCGTGGAGCCGGTTGAGAATGGCGTCCCCGGGGAACAGCTCTCGCGTCGAGGGCAGGTAGTAGGCTGTCGTCGCAGGGGCTTCGCCTGCCCCCAATTCGCGCGTGATGATCGTCAATCCATCGATCTGCAAGGTCGTGTCGCCGTCGAAGGTGACGCCAGGGGCCACGAACTCGCGTGGCGTGATGTCGGGCGCATCGGCCTGCTCACCGGCGTTCGCTCCATAGGTGTCGTTGCGGATCGCATCCGCTGTCGCCTTGGATGAATAGACGGGCACGCCAGGAAAGGCCTGCCGGAACAGGCCAATCCCGGTATAGTGATCGGGATGGGCGTGGGTGATGAGGATTGCTCGCACCGGCTTGCCCACGGCCTTCACCGCCGCCAGCGCTTGGGCAGCGTGGACGAGGTCGCGCTGAACGTCGATGACGACAAGGCCACCGCCGGGCGTCTCAATCCAATAGGTGTTGACGGTTCCAGTCCCGGGATAGGTCCAAACACCGGTCTTGGCCGGCAACGCTGTTTGCGTCGACGCGATATCCTGCGCCATTGCTGCCCCGCACGTCGCCATGGTCGTCGCGACCAGGAAGGCCATCCAGCTCTTGGATTGGTCGTACATCGGGTCTCCTTTAGTGTTGGGCATTCGACGAGCGCGGTCCGTGCGAGGCGTCGATCTACGGCTCATTCACCGTCGACCCCGAACCGATGGCCGCAGATGGCCAGCGCTTTCACTGTTCGCTCCGAAGCCTGTACTTAGGCCCAGCGGCCAGCCTCCTCAAAACTAAGACGAGGATTGCGCGGGAACACGGAGCCTGGATCGCCGTGCCCAATGCTGCAAATGAAGTTCGACCGGACCCGCGTGCCTGAGAAAAACGCCTTATCCACGCCGGCGTTGTCGAAGCCGGACATGGGGCCGCAGTCCAGTCCCAATGCGCGCGCCGCGACGATGAAATAAGCGCCCTGCAGCGTTCCGTTTCGCATCGCCGTCACCTCGGCCACGCCTGGTGCTGCAAAGTATTTCTGCATCATCTCGGCATTGTGAGGCAAAAGCTTTGGAAGCTCGCCGGCGAAATCGAGATCGTGGCCGATAATGACCGTGACAGGAGCCTTCAGAATTTTCGGCTTGTTCGGTTCCGCGGCCAATCCGGCGAGCGTTGCCTTTCCGTCGGCGCTGCGCACCCAGACAAAACGCGCGGGGCTGCTGTTCGCAGATGTCGGCCCCCATTTCATGAGGTCATAGATTTGGCGTACCAAATCGTCCTCGACAGGACGATCTGCCCAACCGTTGGGGGTGCGAGCGGAGCGAAAGATCTGATCAAGCGACTGATCGTTTAAAGCGGAAGTCATGGATGGAGCCTTTCCAGGAAATGATGTTAGCCGGCACGACATCGTGTCATGCCCATCACAATTCGCACGTCGAACGTGACTAGGTCCTTGCGTCCACCTGCGAGGCCCGCGCCAGTGCTTGCGTGTCGATGTACTCCTGGATGTGTGCGACTTTTCCATCTCGAACGGTGATGTCGAAAACCCACTCGTCCTTGTACGGCTTGTTCGTCGCGTAGATTTTTCCCGTAGCGACGCCGACAACCATCACCCGGTCTCCCTGCGCCACGAATTCGGGGGGCTTCGGGTATTTCATTTCCACCTCTTTGGACGCCTTCTTAAGCACAGCCGCCAATTCCGCGTGCCCGCGGTGCGTGCCTGCCAGGGGCCAGCCCTCGCCCGGAATGATCCACTCGATATCTTCCGCGGCCAACGCCAGCAGATCGCGCTCGTTGTAGCTGCCCATTGCTGCGAAGAAATCCTTCACAATCTGGACATTCTCTTCGGTGCTCATCGAATCTCTCCGTTTTCCCTACGTCGGATCGCGTCGTATCTCGTCCGACATGTTGTGATCCACGAATCAGGATCGCATCGAAATTTGCGATCACGATTCATCAGTCGAACTTGACCAGGTCCTTGAAGATCAGCCGGCCCCAGCTGTTTCCGCGGGCCTGCACAAGCAGTCCGCCTTCGGAAAGGCCGCCAAGTTTGATCGGCGCGAAACCGAGATTTTCCGCAAGCGCGCCAATCTGGTCTGCGGCGCCGTCATCGTCGCTCGCCAGGAACACAACTCTCCTGCCACCATTTACGGCCGGACCTTGCTCAAGGGTGGCAGCGACCAAATGGTTGAAGCCCTTGACCAGTTTTGCGCCCGTAAACGCCTGCGCGACGAAGTTGGAAGACGGCTCTCCTCCCAATTCCTCAGGGGGCACGCCGTAGGCATTGGTCACGTCGACGATCGTCTTCCCCTGCCAGTTGGCGAGCGCCTTTGCGACATCGGGGTGCGCCTCGAAACGGACAGCCAAGAAGACAATGTCCGCCTTGACGGCTTCCGCCAGCGTTTTGGCAATGACCTTGGGCCCGATCGCGGCAGCTTCGGATGCAAAGCTTTCGGGGTCGCGCGTGGTTGCCACGGACACTTCGAGGCCCTTGCGGGCAAACGCCTTGGCAAGAGCGTGGCCGATCTTGCCGAAGCCGATGATTGCATAGCTCATAATGCCGCTCCGATCCTGTGTTAACGCCGGGTCAGACCTGCGCCAGGCCGCCGTCGACGGCGACCTCGCTGCCGGTCATGAAGCTGCTGTCCGACGACGCGAGAAAGGCAGCCGCCGCCCCGAGCTCCGCCGGATCGCCCATGCGCTGGAACGCAGTCATCGAGCCGTATGCCTTCAGGCCCGCCTCGCCCAACGCTTCCGTCGCGAGTTCGGTCGCTATCGCCCCGGGCGACAGCACGTTTACGCGGATGCCGGTGCCCTTCAGGTCCTCCGCCCAGGTCCGCGCGAGGTTGCGCACGGCCGCCTTGCTCGCGCTGTAGGCGGTGAATGCCGGGGCGCCCGTCGTGCCGGCGCTCGATCCGGTCAGGATGATCGAACCGCCCTCGCCCATCAGCGGCAGCGCCTTCTGGACCGTGAAGATCGTGCCCTTCACATTGACGTCGAAGGTTTCGTCGATGTGCTTGGCGGTGATCTCGCCGAGCTTAAGCTGGCTTCCCACCCCGGCATTGGCGAAGACGATGTCAAGGGTTCCGCGCTCGGCCTTCACCGCCGCGTAGAGTCGGTCGAGGTCGGCCTCATCCGAGACCGAGCCCTTCACCGCGCGGGCGTTGGGCCCGAGTTCGGCCAGAGCCGCGTCGAGCGCTTCCTGCCGGCGGCCGAAAATGAAGACGAAGGCGCCTTCCTCGATGAATCGCTTTGCTGCGGCTCGGCCGATACCGGTGGCGCCGCCCGTGATGACCGCGGTCTTCCCATTCAATCTGGTCATGTCGTGCATCCTTCGTTTCGCCATCTCGGGTCTTTGACTGTGCGGGGAGGTCCCCCGAGAGCCTGAACATGGGTTCGCTGGAGGCAGGCGTTGACTGCGGAATCGCGCATATCGGTGGTGCGAAAATGATCCAGTTAGCCGGTTGAACGCTGCGATGTTCGCCCGCACCGACGCTCAGCATGTTAGAATGGGCTTCGGAAAGCGCACCGCGCGGCGCGGATGGCACGATGATCGACTGGGATGACGTTCGTTACTTTCTTGCCGTCGCGCGCGGAGGCTCGGTGCGGGCTGCCGCCGAGCGCCTCGGGGTGAATCACTCGACCGTGCTGCGACGCATCGCTCAGCTCGAGGAACGCCTCGGGGTGCACATGTTCGAAAAGCTCCCCTCGGGCTACCGCCTGACGGGGGCGGGCGAGGAGGTCCTCGAGTTCGCGGACCAGATGGAAGCGTCGTCGCACCAGCTGGAGACGCGCGTCTTCGGGCGCGACGAGAGCGTGCGCGGGCTTCTGCGGGTGACGCTGGCGCCGCCCTTGGCGACACACCTGCTCATGCCGGACTTCGCCGATTTCGCGCGTCTGCATCCGGACATCGAGATGGATATCTTGTCGTCCGGCGAGCTGGCGAACCTGACCAACCGAGAGGCCGACGTCGCGATCCGCGTCGTCTACGACCGCAAAACCCTGCCGCTCAATCTTCACGGCCTGAAGGGACCGGAGCTGTTCGGCGGCGTCTACATGTCCCGCGATCGACTAGCCGCGTGGCGTGCGGGCGCGCCCGATCCCATCCGGTGGATCGTCATAGGCATTCATGGAATTCCGGATTGGGCCAGCGAGGGTGAGGTTCGCACAACGGGGGTTCCCTTCAGGGTCACGGACGCGGAGGCGCAGATCGCTGCCGTACGGCAAGGGCTCGGGATGACGACCCTGCCGTGCTTCGTCGGAGACGCCGACCCCCTGCTGGCGAGGGCGCCGGGCGCCGACCTGCACATGTACGGAACGCTCTGGCTTCTCACACAGGGGGAGACACGCAAGACGAAGCGCGTGCGGCTCTTCACGGAGTTCGTATCCCGCAGGCTCGCCGCATACGCGCCGCTTCTCGCAGGGCTGTCTATATCGCGCGACTGACACCCGGGTCGCCGACTAGGCTCGTGCGGGCAGCAGGTTGCCCCGCCAACTCGCAAAACGGCAGTCGCCAAACCTTTCCCTGATGGGCCTTGCACGCCCGCAACCCCCATTCCCCGCGTTCGGCCAACGGTCCCTCTCCCCCACTGAGGCAATAAAGGTACCGCGAAGGCTCACCGTCTCGAACGGCCGCACTCCTCAATCTGACGAACATCCGCTTCGCGATCGCGCGACGGGATCGATCGCCGTAAAACATGATGTTTGGGAGTCGACCGCCGCCTTCCGCACGACGTTCTCTCATGGGTTGGCTTCAAAACATCGTATTGGCGTTGAGCGCGCTGTCTGGGATGGCTTGAATGACATCCCAGTGCTCGACGATCTTGTCGTTCTCAAGCCTGAAGATGTCGATGATGGCGTCGCCGTTCTTTCCAAAGAAGCCAGACCAATGGCAATGAAGCAGGACGAAATCGCCGTCCGCGAACACGCGTTTGATTTCTCCTCGTGTCTTTGGATAGTTTGCCGCGATCCATTTCACATAGTTGCGCAAGCCGTCGAACCCATCCGCTGCAAAAGGCGTGTGCTGGATGTAGCGACTGCCACCGTAGAGCTTAATCGCTGTATCGACGTCGCCGTTGAACAACGCTTTTTGATAGAAGAGCGTCACAATTTGCTTGTTCCGCTCGAGGCGGTTGGCGTCAATCATCATAGAGACCTCGATCGTTTTGATTGGCTCTTCGCTGCGGCAACGTGAACCTGAGGCGCAGGTGGCGCTCATGAAGATGGGACCGACTAAGGATCACGCCGCGATTGCGCCCGGATGGGTACAGAGCGCGGTCACGACGACATCCATGAAGGGACGAAGTGGCAGAGACTCCAGGATTTCATGTAGCTCGGCACCGCTCTCCACCTCAAAGAGGCTCACATTCTGCCGTTGGCCGACGACGCGCCACAAATGGATCCATTTGCCCTGGCGCTGGAGCTCGGCGGCACGGGCGTGCTCTTTTTCGCCGAGGTCGTGGATTTTGGCGGCGTCCACCTCATACGGAACGCGTACAGTCATGGTGACGTGAAACAACATGCGCTTGTCTCCAACCCAGGTCTAAGCGAAATTGATCGAGTGCGTTTGATGTCGCGAAGCACCCGTCTAGGTCAGAGAAACCGGCGTAGAATCCGTCATGGCATGAAGAAACGTTAAGCCGTATTCCGAGGCGGATTGCTGGTTTTGGCCGGTCACAAGTTTGCCGTCGCGGATCACATACGGGTCGTTCGCGCCCACGCGCGAGTATTTTGACCCAGCCTCTTCCAGCACCGTCTGAGGATAATGCGGAATGAGAAAACCGCTCCCGAACATCTGCTGGAGTGCCTTGTCACCCTCCAGGGTATAGCCCGTCGTTCGGCGGCCGCGGATAACGTCAGGGATATTCCCAAGCGCGATCGCGCCATGACAGATAGCGCCGACAACCTTGTCCTTTTCCCAGAAATAGTTGAGAGCCTTTTCGACGTCCTTGTTAGGATAAAGATCGAAGGTGGCTCCTCGACCTCCCGCAACATGGACCGCATCATATCGCGTGAGATCGACATCGCTCAGCTTGGCGGTCGACTCAAGACGGGCGACCAGCTCTTTGTCGGACAGGAAGCCCTTGCTTACCAAATCGTCGGCCTCGGTTGAGTGCTCGAAATACGGATCGCTATAGGGGTCGTACGTCACCTTGCCGCCGAGCGGACTGGCGAAGTCGATATCGACGCCGCGCTCTGTGAGATGCCAATACGGGTGAGTGACCTCCGATAACCAGAAGGCCGTGTCTGAACTCGAAATAATGAAAAGCACTCTCATGGCGTCGCCTCTCGGTGGATGTTGCGAAGAGACCCGACCAACGGGTCGACGCAGAGCCTAGCGCCCGGACAGGATTTGAAAATCAAACAAGCGTCGAGGGTAGCCCCTACCTTTAGGTATAGCCCGCTCCAGCCGCCTTACACCTTGGTGCGATTGTCGAGATTGGCGATGTCGTGAAGCATGGCGGGAGGAATCGCAACTCCCCCTGAAAGGGCAAAGCCATGCGACAGTCCGCTCCAGAGATGGATGGCCACCCGGGCCGTCTTGGTTGCCGCGTTGATCGCTATCGGCCCAACCCATTCGAACGGAGCCGAGGTCCTTTCTTCCGCGACGGAACAAGAGCTTCGAAGCATCTACAAGAAGCTTATCGACGCCGAAAACGCCCACGATATCGCGGCGGTCAGCAGCTTTGTCTGGAAGTCGCCATCGGCGCTGTTTGTCGCCAAGACGAAGACACCGGCGGAGGGAAACTGGGCCGGCTTCTGGGGCTCAGACAACGTCATCGCCCATCTCGACGAGCTCTATCAGGGGACCTTCCGAATGACGCCGGACTATAGCGGCGAAAAGGTCGTCCTGCTTTCGCACGACGTAGCGCAAACCTATGCACCCCTCCAAATCTCCGTGGGATATGCCGGCCAATCCGGAACGCCAAAGCCGTTTTTGATGATCGTCGAATGGGTTCGAGATAACGGCGAATGGAAAATGGCGACCGATATCGCCCTGCCGATACCGGCCCCCCTGCTCAGTCGCATTGAAGCGATGATGGAGACTTTCTTCACGGTAAAAAGCTGAGGATCAATCATGCCATGGATCAATCTGACGCTGCGCCGTGGTGCGCTTGAGAAGAGCACCCAGCACGCCGTGATGGCGAAGCTGACCGATGTTTTGATGTGGTGGGAAAAGGTCCCCGATACGCCGAAAGCGCGGGGCATCATGAAGGGCTGGGTCTACGAGGTCGAGCCAGATGCGGATTATGTCGGCGGAAGCCCCGATCATGAAAGGCCGTGCTACTTCGTTGAAATCCGGATTCCAATCTGCCGTCTCGACGTGCTAGCCAAAGCGGGTCTCATCCGCGATTTCACCCGCGTCATTCTCGATGCGGAAGGGTCTTCCGATACGCCGAGCAATGCGCGGCGGATATGGGTCACCATCCACGAAATCGAGCACGCTGACTGGGGAGTTGGCGGGCATACGGACTGGCTGCGCGACTATACCAGCGCCCTCGATCGGGACGACGCTCCGGCGCGCGCATAACGCCTCGCATTTCAACATCGGAATGCCAGCGATGCTCTCGTGGAGACGCATCGCTAAACATCGTCCGCGCGACCACGACCTGCGAGGGCGCGTAGCGGGCACCATCCAAAAGTATAGGCTACAGCCTCCGCAAGATCAGTATCATTTCAAGGGAACGAATGTAAGTTATCAACGTCGATTGATGAAGGTGTACCTATCCAACACCATTGAGGAGAGTTGAAAATGAAGAACGCCAAGGAACTGATGCTTGCTTATATTTCCGGTTCTGCAGAACAATCCGGGGCCTTGTTTGCCGACAATGGGACGCTCGAGCTCCCGTATCTCGCTTCGATCGGTTTACCGCCGGTTCTCAAAGGACCGGCCGAGATCACGAAGTTCCTCGGCTTCCTGCACGGGCAACTCTATCCTGGTTTTTCGTTCGAACAGGTTAAGGTGCATCTCGATACACCGGATCAAGCGTTCGCCGAATATCATATCAACCACGCCTCCGGGATTTCTCACAAAGACGTCAAACAGCAGTTCTTCGGCCACCTCGAGGCAAAGGATGGCAAAATCGCCCGCCTGCGCGAAGCCATCGATGTGGTGGTCGCGGCGGAGGCGATCTACCCAAACGGTCTTGCCGACGTCATCGCCAAGAAGTCCTGAACCTGACCTTTCCCAAAGAGACAAACCTATGAGGCTTACCCTTGATCAAGCCGCAGCCGTGCTGTCCGCTGGCGCGGCACGGGCAAAGAGTGCCGGCATAGCGGTTTGTGTCGCGGTCCTCGACGATGCCGGACATCTCAAGGCCTTTTCCCGCATGGACGGGGCCTGGCTTGGCTCTGTCGATGTCGCCATGACCAAGGCTCGGACCTCGGTGCTATTTCAAGCCGAGACGCAGGCGATTGGCGAAGTCTGCAAACCAGGTGCCGAAGCTGCGGGACTCGAACGCAGCAACGGCGGTCTCGTTACATTTGCGGGGGGTATCCCTCTCCTGTCCTCCGACGGCGCACTCATCGGCGCCGTCGGTGTGTCCGGCGGCCGGGTGGCAGAGGACTTCGAGATCGCGCGCGCTGCGGCTGGGGCGCTTCAGACGTGAGTTAACAGAACGATCAACCCACTCAAAGGAGCGCATCATGGCTCGAAAAATCTTGATTACCGGAGCCGGCTCCGGTCTTGGCAAAGGCGCCGCCATCGGCCTTGCGCGGAACGGTCACGAGGTCATCGCCGCCGCCCATACTTGGCCACAGGTGACCGCAATGCGGGCGATGGCAGAAGAGCTCGGGCTTGCAAGCTTGCGCGTGGAGAAGCTCGACCTGCTCGATCCCTACGACGTCGCTGAAGCCGTTCGCTGGGATTTCGACGTCCTCGTCAACAATGCCGGGATCGGGGAGGGCGGCCCTATAGCCGAAATTCCCCTCGATCTCGTGCGGAAGAATTTCGAGAGCAACGTCTTTGCGCCGCTTGGCCTAACCCAGAAGGTGGTCAAAAAATGGGTTGCCGCAAAGATCGCGGGAAAAGTCGTTTTCATCTCGTCCATGGGCGGCCTGTTCAGCCCGCCGGGGTTCGCCGCCTATGCCGCGACGAAGCATGCGCTTGAGGCGATGGCCGAAGCAATGCAGGAGGAACTGAAGCCCTTCGGCATCCAGGTGCAGACGATCAATCCGGGCGCTTATCTGACAGGCTTCAACGAAGCGATGGCCGAGAGCGCCTTCCGCTGGCTCGACGATGCGGTCAACTTCACCAAGCGCGACATGATGTGCGGCATGGCCAGTGGCCTAATCGGCAACGAGCAGGGGCGCCTCGACCCGAGCGACATGATCGCGAAGATGGTCGACGTTATCCCTGGGAGTTCGGGCAAGTTCCGCAACCTCCACCCCCAGGTTGTGGAGGACGCGTTGAAGAGCCACCAGGCCCAGATGTTTCAGCGCCAGATCTAGGAACCGCCGCATGCCTGCAATCGCCATATCGGCCGTCGTCGGCGGCGCGACCCTAACGGGCGGGCTCGCTGGGCTCTTCCTCCAGAGCTTCCTGCCGGAGAAGCATACGACGGATCGTTCGCGCGACATGCTGGCGGCGATAGTCGGACTCGTCTCCCTCCTGCTGGCATTGGTGCTCGGGACGCTTATCGGTTCCGCTTACAGCTTTTACTCGACGCAGAAGGCCGAAATGGAGACCCTCGCGGCACGTTCGCTCCAACTAGATCTTTCCCTAGCGCAATACGGACCGGAGGCCGCGCCGTTGCGGTCCGCGCTTCGGGGCACACTCGCTGGGATTGACAACGTCATATGGGGCGACGGGCGCTCCGACCCGCAACAGTTCAAAGCAGCGGCCGTTCTTCCGAGCTTGCGTGGCATGGTGGCGCGGTTCTCGGGCCTGAGCCCAACCAACGACGGTCAGCGGCAGCTCCTTGGGGTCATCGGCGCAGACGAATTCGCAGATCCAGCAAACAAGGCTTCTGATGTCACTGCAGCTGGCCAGCCCGATTTCCTGGCCGCTCCTGATCATTGTCGCGTCCTGGTCGATCTTGCTGTTTTGCGGGTTCGGAATTCTATCGAGACTGAACGTCACGACTCTAGCCGCGCTTGCCCTTGGATCTTTCGCAATTGGCAGCGCGATATTTCTCATCCTCGAATTGAACGAGCCCTACAGCGGGATGTTCAAAGTGCCGCGAGCAGCGATGCAACAGGCGATCGAGGCGCTTGACTGATCGTGACGCGGCTTAGAGGCGTCTCGCGCACAATCGCGAGCGATGCAATGCGACCGCTCCGACAGAGTGAACACCCTCTTGGCTTACCAACAGCGCTCAGGACTGCCACGCGCCATAAGGCGTCCCACTCTATCCAAGTGGTGCTTCGCCGCCCCGCCGCGGGGTCGACCCCAGTTTGCGGGGAGCTCACGAGCGGCCAAACGGAGAGCGACTCCGTTGGCAAGGTCGGGTCGTTGGTGCGCACTTCGGGGCGGCGGAAGATACCCCCACTACGAGGCGCCGGTTGGGATCCGATTCGACCCGAGCAAGTTCTTGACGAGAGGGCGAAGAGCTGGCGCGAGAACAGCCGCAATTGACCTGATGACATGGGTTTGCTGGAAACGCATCTTCATAACCAAAGAGGGTGACGAATGGGCGGCCTGGACACAGTCGAAAGCGTGGCGCACGTCATCCAGGTCGCGCTCACACCGGTCTTCCTCCTTTCGGGAATCGCATCGCTTCTTGGCGTCCTTTCGACACGCCTAGCGCGGGTGGCCGATCGCGTCGATGCTCTTGCAGAGCAATTGGAAGGAGATGGACCGATCGATAGACGCAAACTTCAACGGAGGCTAGCCTACCTCCGACGAAGGTCCCACGTGCTCGACGCCGCCGTGATGATGGGAACGCTGGGCGGAGTCGCAACGTCGTGCGCAGCGTTGCTCCTATTCGTCGGCACACTCCGAGATCGGCCGGGCGTGTCCCTATTCGTGGCCTTTGGTTTGGCGCTGCTTTTCACAATGGGCGCGCTTGTCGCATTCTTGATCGAAATGCTGCTTGCCAGTCGCGGATTGCGCGACCAGGCGAACTACGCATCCGAGGTCGGAGAGGCGCACGAACACCCCGCAGAGGGAGTTGGCGAATCGAGCTAGGGGCATCAACGTGATTTGGACTTCTGACGGTTCATTTTTCTCGGCTTGCTTGACCTTGATCGTTCTCGGGTTTGCCATGGAAAATCGCGCGTAGGCATCACTGGTGCGGCGAGGATTACCGCGAATCGGGCCAGCCTCAACCCTAGCAGAACAATCGCCTCGAGCGGTCGCCTTGAACTCCGCTCGTTCGCGCCGTTCACGGGACGGAACAGTGACGAGAGGCGCAGAATTCCGTGACCGCGCAAGGCGACTTTCTAGCTCGAACGGGACGGCAATTGCACACGTTAGCCGTTTCTTAAAAGCGACATAGCGATAGGGCTCCCCGCCCAATCGGCGTTGAGACAGCTTACTTGCGCAGAACTGGGTGTCCTTGCGTGTAGGAAGCCCTCAAGGCGCATCAGACGAGATGTTCGCACGGCGTATTTGAGGCGCGGCCCAATGACTCTGACTTACGCGGGTGCCACCGTCTCGCTCGAGGCGGAGGGAAGCGCAATCTCAAAGCATGCTCCCTCGCCCGCAAGCCGGCTTTGGGCGGTGATGACGCCGCCATGCGCCTCGACGATTGACCGACAGATCGCGAGACCGATACCCATGCCTGTCGCCTTGGTCGTGAAAAAGCTTTCGAAGATGCGTCCACGCAGGTCGAGCGGGACGCCCGGCCCGGTGTCCTCGACTGCGAGAACGACATCGTCTCCGATCGATTGCGTTCGCAAATTGATCCAGCGCTCGATGACACCCGCTGATGTCATCGCCTGGATCGCATTGAAGGCAAGGTTGACCACGACTTGTTGGAGCTGGACGCGATCGGCCGCGATCATTGGCGCCATGGGATCGAGATCAAGAGAAACCCGTACGTCGTGGCGCTGCAGTTCGTGACGCAGGAATAGCAGCGCTTCGTTCACGACGTCGTTGGGGTTGATAAGTCTCTTTTCGGTCGCCGAGCGCAGGGCCATCGATCGAATGCGGTCGATGATCTCCGCCGCGCGCTGAGACTCGGCGACAGTGCGCTCTGAAAGTCGTCGTACTTCGTCGATGTCGGGGGGAGAACGGGCCAACCAGAGCAGGCTCGCCTCGCTGTAGCTCTCGATCGCGGTAAGGGGCTGGCTAACCTCGTGCGCAATGGAGGCCGTCAGTTCGCCGAGAACAGAGACGCGGGCGGCGTGAGCCATCTCGGCCTGCGCCTTCGCCAGCATCTCTTGCGCCTTCGCGCGATCGCTCACATCGATCAGACCCACAAGGCTCGTAGCCTCGTCGCCGGTAACGGGAGCGAAGGCCGCGAAAAACAGCACATCCAACACTGTCCCGTCATGAGCGGGCATCTTGGCTGAAGCTTCGAAGCCGCGCTTGCCCTCGTAGCGGGCAGCGAGCGACCCGCGAATGACCTCAGGGTTCTCAGACCAGTAGCGGGTCACGGGACCCAGCAGATCATCTGGTTTCTCGGCGCGAAGGATTTCAAAAGCGCGGCGATTGGCTTCAACGACCTTGAGCCCCTCGAGGGCGCGCGCGAAAATCGCTGGCTGCGCCACCAAATACTGCTCGAAATCCACGACGCCAACCGCGCGCGCCTCGCGAAAAATCTCAATCACCTCCGGACCGTCAATATGGAGGAGTGCAACCGGCAGGAAGTGAAAAAAGCCCTGGTAGCGGCGCTCGCTGCGTTCCTGCGCGGCTCGCGCCCTCTTGGCTTGTGTGATGTCGATTATGCCGATCAAGAGCCGCGAGGATTGCAGTAGGACCGGCGGATAAGAAACGTTGAAGATCGTGTCGTAACGCCGCCCGTCCAAAGAAACGAACGCAGCCTCAGCGGAAAAATGCGGCTTCTTCTCGAAAGCCGCCAAAACGCTCTCCGCAAAGACCGGCAGGCTCTCGTCCGGCCAAAGCGGATCGAGGTTCGATTTGAGCTCCTCGGCGTCGCCCCTCCCGAACATCGTGAGGCTCTGTTCATTGAAGCTGAGAATGCGGGTCGCGCGGATCATGGCCCGCACGAAGTCGGGATGAGTATGGAAATATTCGCGCAGGTTGGAAACGCCGGTCCGGATGAGAGCGCGAACCATGTCGCCGACAGCGGCGAATTCGAGCTCCCAAAAGGACGCTACCGATGCCTGAAAAAGGTTCTGGTACTGATACTGGATACGCCGTAACTCTTCTTCGGTTCGCCGCACGTTCGTGATGTCTGTGCTGGTCTCGACAATTCCGACGGACGCGCCAAGCCCATCGCGTCGCAGAACCCACTTCGCGCGAACGACCACGTTCTCGCCGCCCTTGGACGTGCGCGTAAATTCACCCCGCCATGTGCCCGTCTCGTGCACTTTCTCAAGGATGACGTTCAGCGGCTCCGACGGGGAGCAACGGACGGCCGCCTGAATGACGCCGCCGATCACCTCGCTACGCTTCCATCCATAGAATTCGTTCGGCCTCGCTGTTCCAGGCCGTGACTTTCATGTCCAGCCCAAAGGCAATTACGGCTTCGTCGACGAGGTCAGCAATATCGAGAGCGTCGCTCGGAGCGCCAGTCATTAATGAATGGTGTTTTGGATCGCGGTCGCTCATAGACTGCTCACCCTGCTCCGGGCGTATTCGCGTCGGTTCCGTACAAGAGCGCGCGCCGCACGCAGTCCATCAACGCGCTTGCTTTGAAGGGTTTGCGCAGGAAACCGAAAGCTCCACTCGTTTGCGCTTGGGTGTGAAGCCGCTCCTCTACGCGTGCGGTAATCATGATGACGGGCGTGTGGCAAGCGGCGGCGTCGAGGCGCTGCTTGAGTTCGATCCCCGTGATCCCAGGCATCTGGATGTCTGTGATGATGCAGCTCGATCGAGCCAGCGCAGGCGAGGCGAGAAAGCTTTCGGCCGATTTATAGGCTAGGGCCTGATACCCGCTCGCGCGAACGAGCGCCGCCACAGCCGACCGCGCCGCCTCGTCGTCGTCGATGATGGAGATAACCGGGTCGTCCAGGGCCTTAATCCTCTTCGCGTCTTGGAATGGGTACGCCCAAGCATGCGCAATTTCGCACGCCCCCGCGCGCTGTGAAACCATACATAGGTGCTGGAGCCACGAACCGCCCCGCCGGCGCCCTTCAGGGGGCCGCTCTCAACGCCGGCGAGCGCGTCTCGGTGGATTTCAGGAACTCGACTCTCTTCACAAGCTCGGCAAACGATCGCACGCCCATTTTTCGCATGACGGAGCCGCGATGGAGCTTAACCGTGATCTCGCTTATGCTCAGCTCGCCGGCGACCTGCTTGTTCATCTTGCCCGCCGTCACAAGCAAAGCGACCTGCAACTCACGCGGCGTCAACGTGTCGTAGCGCTCGCGAATAGCCGCTACCAGCGCCTCCTCACGGCGGCGCTCGGCGTCCCTGCCAAGCGCGGTCGTGATAGCGTCGAGAAGGTCCTGGTGGCGGATCGGCTTGGTTAAGAAATCAATCGCGCCCGCCTTCATCCCGCGAACGGACATTTGAATATCGCCGAAACCGGTCATCAGGATCACCGGAATCCGCACCCCATTGCGCTGAAGTGAAGACTGGAAATCCAGACCGTTCGTCCCCGGGAGGCGGACATCTAAAAGTAAGCAGGACGGAACGTTCGGATAGCTCGCATCGAGAAAGCTATCCACGCTCGCATAAACCCTTACATCGGTTCCAACCGACCGGATGAGGCTCGAGAGTCCGTCGCGGACAGCTTCGTCGTCATCGATGACGTGGACTAGTCCGGCAGACGTATCTTTTGTCGGCAAGTACTGCATAAGGTCAAGGCTAGACGCGAAATGGCAAAAACGCCAGAGGGACTAGACCTATGTATAGGGTCGGGTCACACTCTCTCTTCGCCGCCGCAAAAACACTCTCCGGAACCTATGTCGCTGTGTCTGCTCCCTGCCGCCCACCGTCCACGCCGTTGGCTCGCGGAACTCTGATGAGGATCAATCAGCGCGGCGTCAAACCTCGTCAGCGGAGGCAAAGACATCGATGGGCTTTTCAAATCCGCGAAGCTTGTGACTTCCTTGGTGTTTAAGAGCGTGTCCGCCAAGCCCTTCGGCGAAAGCCTCGGAAAAAAGGGCACAAACCCCAAGCTCCTTCGTTAACGCTTCAAGCCGTGCCGCCGCGTTCACGGCGGGTCCAATAACCGTAAAGTCGAGGCGCGAACGCGTTCCTATGTTGCCATACATGACCTCGCCGACATTCACCCCGACCCCGATGCGCAGCGCCGCTTTGCCCTGCACAACCCTCGCCTGGTTCAGCGCATGCATCGCCTGACAGGCTTCGGAAACGGCTTCGAAAGCGTCACGGCACGCCGTCGGACGGTCCATGGGAAAAATGGCGAGCAGGCCGTCACCCATAAACTTCAGGATTTCGCCTGCATGGCGCTCGATCGGCGCAGCTACCGCATCGAAATAGTCGTTAAGAATTTCGATGACCTCGTCTCGCGCCAACGCGTCGGAATAGGCCGTGAAGCCACGCAAATCGAATATTGCGACGGCGGCGTTGATCGTCGTGCCGCTGCCCCGTGTTGTCATCCCGCTCAGGACCTGCTCGCCCGTATGCGGGCCGACGTAAGTGTCGAGGAGGCGGCGCGCCAATTCGTTCTTGAACCGGACCTCGATGGTGAGCGCCAGTGCGGGAAGCACTGATTCCAGTGCATCGAGATCGCATGATGTAAAGCCGCCCACGCGATCGCTAGCGAAGGTGATGGTATGCATACGGTCGAGAGTGAACAGGAGCGGCCAACCGGCGTAGTCGGTGAGACCGGAGCGCCGCAGGGCAGTGAACATCGGGTATTCGTCCGGAGGCTCCGCGCCCTCCAACCTAACACGAACCCTCGCGGCTCCGTTATGCAAGTGGGCGACGGGGCTGTTGAGATACGTTGGCGTTTGCATCACACCATATTCGATCGGCTGGGCAACCGCCTCGGCCAATTCTCGTTGCCAGACGATCCGGGTTCCGAGCCATTGCGGATGATGGGTATGCAATTGGACAACGCAGCGGGCGACCGGAATGTCTACGGAGCGCAGCTGATTACAAAAAGCCGTCACTAGTCCGTGCAGAGTTGCTTCGCCCCGCGTGCGAGTGAGAAGCCACTCTCGAACCACTCCCGCATCTGGCGTGTGGTCATAAGCCACTCTAAGGGCCACGTAGCCTCTCCCGGCGTTCCGTCCATCCGGCTTTTGCCGATCAGACCTTCATTCGACGCCAGCATCTTAATCGGGGCCGCGTCGGGTTTCGCCTGTACATACGTCTAGTGGCTGGCTCTGCCTCAAAGCGCGTGATGACCGGCCTTCTTGATCGACTTCTCCGCGGCCGATCCAGCGGGATGCGAGCAAAATCGTGGTTGTCTCCGGGGCCGGGCGTTCGTGTTCTGAGTGTCGACCGGGTCGGCGGTCGTTGAGTTGTCGCTGCAGTTGGGCGAAGTTCCGGCGTTTGCCCGGGCTGCGGAGAAGAGTCGACGCACAGGCACAGCTGGCGTCAAAGGCGACTTCAGGACCTTCCAATCCAACGCGCGAACGTGACGCTCCAGCTGCCGTTGAGCTGTTGGCGATGCCGCAACATCGAATGCCGGCGCAAGACATTTGTGGAGCAGATGCCTGAAGTATTTCCGACTCTGGCGCGCCGAACGCGGCGTGTCGCCGAACTCGTTCATTTATTTGGCCATAGCGCCGGAGGGAAGCCAGGAGAGCGGCTGATGGGACGTCTGGGCGCGCCGGTCAGTGACGACACAATCCTTAGACATTTGAAGCGCCGAGTCGCGGATCGGAATGCGACGACACCTGTTCGGGTGGCGGGCATCGACGATTGGAGTTGGCGCAAAGGCAGCACATACGGCGCAATCGTGGTGGATCTTGAGCGGCGTGAGGTCGTAGACGTGCTTCCGGATCGCTCAGCCGCGGCGACGGCCAATTGGCTGAGAGGTGCCCCGAGGTCGAAGTCGTCAGTCGAGATCTGTGCGGTCTGTTCGCTCAAGGCGCGCGTGAAGGGGCTCCGCAGGCTCGTCAGGTCGCCGACCGATTTCATCTCCTGCAGAATTTCTGACAGGCGATCGAGAGGCAATTGAGCAGGGCCGGCCGATCGACCGGTCGCCCGTTGGTGGCGGCGGCATCCGGCGAGGACGCGGCCCTTTGGTCTCGCCGGCAGGAGTGCCGTTCGGCGGCGCTCGCAACGCTTGTTAGGGATAAGGCGAGGGGCCGTGCTGGCACTGACGGCCGCGCCGCGCTGGAGGCTGGCGACGGGTTTACGGCGCGACCTCGATTGTCTCGAGCAGCCTGGGCGCTTCTATCCGTGCAAACCCGGCGCTTCATGCCCGGTCCGGGCCACATATTCGGTGTAGCCGCCGGCATATTGATGGACGCCCTCCTGCGTCAGCTCAAGCACCCGGTTCGAGAGGGCGGCGAGAAAATGACGGTCGTGCGAGACGAACAGCATTGCGCCCTCATATTGTGCGAGCGCTCCGATCAGCATCTCCTTGGTCACGAGGTCGAGGTGGTTGGTCGGCTCGTCGAGCACCAGAAAGTTCGGCGGATCGAACAGCATCCTGGCCATCACCAGCCGCGCTTTCTCGCCGCCAGACAGCACCCGGCACTTCTTCTCAACGTCGTCGCCGGAAAAGCCAAAGCAGCCGGCGAGCGCCCTCAGCGAACCCTGACCGGCCTGGGGAAAAGAGTCTTCCAGGAACTGGAAGACGGTGCGGTCGCCGTCGAGCAGGTCCATCGCGTGCTGGGCGAAATAGCCCATTTTGACGCTTGCGCCGATCGACACGACGCCATCGTCCGGCGCCGCCGCTCCAGCGACCAGCTTGAGCAGCGTCGATTTGCCTGCCCCGTTGACGCCCATGACGCACCAGCGCTCCTTGCGGCGCACCTGAAACTCGAGACCGTCATAGATCGCCTTCGCGCCATAGCGCTTGCTGACCGACCTCAAGCTCGCGACGTCCTCGCCGGAACGCGGGGCCGGCGGGAATTCGAACTGAACCGCCTGGCGGCGCCGGGGCGGCTCTACCCGCTCGATCTTGTCGAGCTTTTTCACCCGGCTCTGCACCTGCGCGGCGTGCGAGGCGCGCGCCTTGAACCGCTCGATGAACTTGATCTCCTTCGCCAGCATCGCCTGCTGGCGCTCGAACTGGGCCTGCTGCTGCTTCTGCCCTTCAGCGCGCTGCTGCTCGTAGAATTCATAGTCGCCGGAATAGGTCGTCAGCGATCCGCCGTCGATCTCGACGATCTTGGTGACGATGCGGTTCATGAACTCGCGATCGTGCGAGGTCATCAGCAGCCCGCCGTCATAGCCTTTGAGGAACTGCTCAAGCCAGATCAGGCTCTCGAGATCGAGATGGTTGCTCGGTTCGTCGAGCAGCATGGCGTCAGGGCGCATGAGGAGAATGCGGGCAAGCGCGACGCGCATCTTCCAGCCGCCCGACAGCGCGCCGACGTCGCCGTCCATCATCGCCTCGGTGAAATTCAATCCGGCCAGCACTTCCCGCGCCCGCCCCTCGAGCGCATAGCCGCCCAGTTCCTCGAACCGGTGCTGCGCCTCGCCATAGCGCTCGATGATCGTATCCATGGCGTCGGCCTGATCGGGATCGGCCATCGCGGTCTCAAGTTCAGCGAGTTCCGCGGCGACGACGCTCACCGGGCCCGCGCCATCCATGACCTCGAAGATCACGCTGCGGCCCGCCATCTCGCCAACGTCCTGGCTGAAATAGCCGATGGTGACGCCGCGATCGACGGACACCTGCCCTTCGTCCGGCGGATCCTCGCCGGTGATCATGCGGAAGAGCGTGGTCTTGCCGGCGCCGTTAGGGCCGACGAGGCCGACTTTCTCGCCCCTCGCCAGCGCCGCCGACGCTTCGACGAACAGCAGATGCTGACCGTTCTGCTTGGATATGCTTTCTAACCGTATCATCTCGCGCGCCGGATCCATGAACGTTTGCGGTGGCCTTATGCCACGGATCGGCGTCGCAAAGGGGGGCGGGATGCCGAAGCCCACTGCTCGACTTCAAACCTTCGGGAAAAAGCGCCGATCCTTCAGACGCCCAGCCAAATCAAGGTAATCTAGCAAGGTGCGGGCGCTATTGCCCTATTGACCCAACAAGCAAATCTTCGACGCTCCCCGCACCTCGCTCTGCGGGAGGGCGCGATTGTTGGGATCAATCAGATGGACGGTCTTCTTCGCCCCGAGGGTCTTCGGATTTGCGCCGTCCCTGGCTTTTCGAGAGAACACGGCCGCACCGCGGAGGACTTCCTTGAGCGATGCGAAGCGCGGGGGCGTGCCAAACTTCACCCGCGTTTGAAAGCGGGCCACACAGCCACGATTGCAAGTGGTTTCGATTTATAGATCTCGCCCTATATCCCCCTGAACTATGTTGGCGTGCAGCCATCTTTAACCGCTCTGGGCGCACAGCCGCCGGCCGGTGTCGACGTTAAGCGGCCTTTGAACCTCGTCAGGTCGATGAGGGTGCTGACGAGCAGCGGCTTGCTGCATGCGTCGATTGGCCGATGCTACAGGTCGAGCTCGCCGTCGCGGAGCTTTCTATCTCGCTCCGAGAGTTCGGCGTCATCAGCTGGGAATATCGTTGCCATGCCGTCGTCGACTGCCCTTTTCTGAACCTCATCGACAAAGGGGTGCAGCTTGTCGTTATAGTCCTGGAAGGCGGCTGCGTAATCGGCGCCGTGCCGTTCCAACGCTTCAGCAATCCGTCCGGCCCCGATGATCGCCATCGAGCCGCCCAGGCCTGCCACCGGTGATACGCAGCAGCCAGCGTCACCCACGAGAGCGACCCGCCCCTTCGACCAAAGTGGCATCCGAATCTGGCTGATCCTGTCGAAGTAAAAATCGTCATCGGTATCAACATGCTTCAGGGCCGCCGGCACCTTCCAGGCTAGCCCATCAAAATGGTCATGGATCATTGCGCGCTGCTGCGCGCGGTCGCGATAGTCGTATGCGATTTCGCCCTCAGTGCGAAAAGCAAGGCCAATGTCCGTTCGATCATCGTAGCCATTCAGCATTGCGGTCCGGCCCGGCACGCTGAAGACCTGCGATACGTTGGGCGGTAATATTCCCGTCACCTGCACGACCTTCAGGAAGACATAGCCCCCCATGAAATAGGTGAAGTTCTTTTCTGCGCCGAACACCAACTTCCGGGTGTTTGAACGATTGCCGTCGCAGCCAAACACGAGGGCAAAGGTGCGCCGTGTCCCATCGTCTAGCGTGACCGTAACTCCTTCCAGCTCGTCGTCAAGTTGTCTGATCGACCGGCCGAACAGCAACTCGACCGACCCATCAATCCTCGCGAAGAGGATATCCAGCAGATCATCCCGATGGATTTCGAAGCGGGTCCGCGGCGGCGCATTCGCGCCCGCCTCGACGCCAAAGCCGCCGAGTGTGTGATCCTCGGCGTCCTTGAACTCAAACGCGCGTGGGGGCAGCGCCTTGGCTCGAACAGCGTCGAACATGCCCATGCGTTGAAGAATGCCGATAGTTTCGCCTTCGATGTCGACCGGCGTCCCGCCTTTGCGTAGTCCGCTAGCAATCTCGACAATCGTGACCGCGTAGCCCAAGCGGTTCAGCCAAAAAGCCGTAGATAAGCCCGCGAAGCTCGCGCCGCTGACCAGCACGCGGACACCGGAAGGCGGGACATATTCTCTAACGGGAACAGAGCGGTTGACCATAGAGGGATCCGAGGAAAGATGGTATTGAATTGTACTCAGTCGCAATATATACTTAGTATAGATATAGAGGCAAGGGCTGATGGAAATTAAGGACGACCGCCGGACCCGTAAGCGTTTAGCGACCCGCCAGAGCATCTCAGACACAGCGACGCGCTTGTTTCTGGAACGGGGCTTCGACGCAGTGACGATCGACGACATCGCAGCTGCCGCTGATGTTGGGCGCATGACGGTCTTCAATCACTTCCCTCGCAAGGAGGATATGTTCTTCGACCGCGAGGAAGAAATCCAAACAATGGCTTTCGAAGGGATTCGCAAACGTGGGTCCGGTCTTTCGCCCATCGAAGCGACCCGCAAACTGGCGCATGACCTTGTTGGGCGAAACCATGAATTCGTGATGCTGTCAGGAGACACGAGTTGGTTCGTCAAGACGGCCATGGCCAGCGAGGCGCTCAAAGCGCGAGCGCGGGAGATGCGAGACGATTTTACCCGCGCATTGGCGTCAGTGTTGGCTGACACTAGCAACCAACCGCCCGGCGATCCGAATGCTCATCTTGCAGCCGGCCTTATCGTAGCGACCTGGAGCGTCGCCTTCAGTGAAGCGCAGAAGCTATTTGATCGCACGCGTAACACGGGCAAAGCGAAGCGCTGCTTCCTTGCGATCATCGACCGCGGGACCGCGGGCGCAGCCGCAGCGCTCGCACGGACCCCTTATGTTTGATTTGGCTGCATCGCCGAGCCGCACACGCCGAGAACCTAGTATAAGGCACTGGAGGAAGCTCGCTATGTCCACCGAACCTCTTAGACTATCCGACGCAATCTCTGTTCGCGACCTTGCGGACCTGCAAACCGCTGGGACGGAGCATGCGGTTCTTGACGTTCGAGAGGCGAGAGAGCTCGATGTTTGCCGACTGGACGGCGCTCTGCATATTCCGATGGCGGAGGTTCGGGCCCGCATTGAAGAGCTCCCGACGGACCGACCATTGGTCGTCGTCTGCCATCATGGCGCGCGCAGTCAGATGGTCGTCGACTTTCTTCGAGAGGCCGGATTTGACAACGCGGTCAACCTCGACGGCGGCATCGATGCTTGGGCTTGCGACATCGATCAATCCATGCCGCGCTATCGATAGCGCGTCCTCAAAAGGGAGATTTGCGACGTATGCCCCTGAGTGACTCAATCGAAAAGCCCGTGATCGCTGAACGTGCGGTCAGCCCGATTGCCGTCTTCTCCAACACTTACGCGCGCCTGCCGGAACGCTTTTTTGCGCGGCTTTCTCCGACGCCGGTCGCGAAACCCCACTTGATCAAGTTCAACGAAGCTCTCGCTTCAGAACTCGGCATCCATACTGAAGGTCTGGAACCGGATGAGCTGGCGGCGGTGTTTGCGGGCAACGTCATTCCGCCCGGCGCCGAGCCGATCGCAATGGCCTACGCAGCGCATCAATTCGGCAATTTCGTTCCCCAACTTGGCGACGGCCGTGCAATCCTCCTTGGCGAGGTCTTGGACCGGAACGGCGAGCGGCGCGATATCCAATTGAAGGGTTCGGGGCCAACACCGTTCTCCCGGCGGGGCGATGGCCGCGCCGCATTGGGGCCGGTCTTACGCGAATATCTCGTCAGCGAAGCCATGCATGCGCTCGGGATTCCGACAACGCGGGCGCTCGCAGCCGTCTTGACGGGTGAAGGTGTTTTTCGAGAACGCCCGATGCCCGGGGCTGTCCTGACCCGCGTCGCATCGAGTCACATCCGCATCGGGACCTTCCAATATTTCGCCGCGCGCGGCGACATGGAAGCCGTTGAACGCCTCTGCAGCTACGTGATCGATCGTCACTTCCGGGAAGCGCGAGACTTTGAAAGACCGGCGCTGGCCATGCTTCGAACCGTCGTCGAGCGCCAGGCTCAGCTCATCGCGCGTTGGATGCATGTGGGTTTCATCCACGGCGTGATGAACACCGACAACACGGCGCTTTCAGGCGAGACGATTGATTTTGGACCGTGCGCTTTCCTCAATTCGTACGATCCAGCGAAGTCGTTTAGCGCGATCGATGAATTGGGGCGCTACGCCTATCGGAATCAACCGAAGATCGCGCAATGGAATCTTGCAAGGTTTGCGGAGACCCTCCTTCCGCTCTTGGATCTTAGTCCTGAACGGGCGGTCGAGCTTGCAAACGAGGCGATCTCGGCATTCCCCCTCCGGTTCGAAGAGCACTGGCTCGCCGGCATGCGCAACAAGCTCGAACTCGCCAGCAATAAAGACGGCGATTTCGAGCTTGCCCAGGCCCTTCTACGAGCGATGCATGAAAACGGCGCGGACTTCACATTGACCTTTCGTCGGCTGTGCGCCGCTGCCGCGGATGAGAAGGCTGACGCGAATGTACGGATCTTGTTCGCGAATTCCGCGGCCTACGACGAGTGGGCCGCGATGTGGCGATCGCGTTTGGCCGCTGACACGCTGGATCCCACCGCGCGCGCTCAAACGATGCGCGCGATCAATCCAGCCTTCATCCCGCGCAATCATCGTGTGGAGCAAGCGCTCAACGCTGCGATCGAACATGGCGACTTCTCACCTTTTGCCGAGATGCTGACCGTGCTCTCGCGGCCTTATGAGGATCAAGCGGCTTTCGCCGACTACGCCAACACACCTCAAGCGGATGAGCGCGTCTTCCGGACATTCTGTGGAACGTGAATTCATCGAAACCGCCGTGCCGTGCGCGCAATCCTCTGGACCCTTGCCTCGCAATGAATGAGAACTCGGCTGTGTTCGCGGCCTGGCGGCATCTCGGCGAAGGGGATATCCGCGCTCGTGAAGGCCAGACGACTACCTGCCGAACGCCATCGCAATGCGTGCTCTTTGCAGTTTTGCAACGAGGCGTATCGGCTAACGTGAATAGCTCGGCGCATCTGTTGGGATAGCCGTCTCGGCTTATCGCGGCTTCCCCAAGCGGAGCAGCTGTTCGCTCGTTTCCGATGCGAAATGACAGGGGCGGAGCTACGAGGATGGCTCACGTCGTTCCCATTCGGCTGTAGGCGAGAGACATTTTTGTTTGCTGCGCATTCGTAAACGCCATGATGCCGCTCGCGGACCACAAGCGCCACCCGTCGAGCTGGTCTAATCGCTGTTCGACCTGACCGCCGCCGAGGCCCGGGTCGCCCGGAGCTTAACGATGGGACAAACAGTCGAAGAGATCGCGTCAGAAAGAGGAGTGTCAATCCACACCGTTCGCACTCAGGTGCGCGGGGTTAAGGAGAAGACAGGCTCCAGGCGGCAAGCCGACGTTATCGCACTGCTAGGAGGCATCCGCCATTGGAGGATGACACTAATTGGGCACGAACGCGACATGGCATAATCCCAGTTGGAGTCGACGTTCACGGGAGCGGCAAACTGGGATGACCCTTGGATGACCTCGTCGGCCTGTCGCGTGAGCTTGGCCAGACGCTACTAGTTGCCGCTCGGGTTATATGTCCTTGGCGCTGTCCCCCGCCGTCACTTCATATTCCGCGCCTGTCACAAGAGCGGCGGCGTCCGACGCGAGAAAAACGGCAACCGGGGAAATGTCGTCGGGCTGCAGCCAGCCGACCCGCATCGGAACTGTCGGCGCACGGTTGTCCCACGCCTGTTGCGGGGTGGGGCTTTCGACCTTCTGCCCGGTTTCGCCGATGCTTTCAGACAAGCGCTTCTCATAGCGGGTGAGAGCCGTGTCGACGAGGCCGGGAATGACGGCGTTGACCGTGATCCCATGCTGCCCAAGCTCCATCGCAGCGGACTTCATGAGGCCGAGAATGCCCCATTTCGACGCTGAGTAGCTCGCGGCGTCCTTCGTGCCGTGCTTGCCCTGCATCGACGAGAGGACCAGGATCCGGCCTTTCTTTTGCGTCACCATTTTGGGGGCAAAGGCGCGGATGGTGTTCGCTGTGCCGTTCAGATTGTTCTCGATTACGTCGCGCCAATCCAAATCTTCCATTTCGAGGAGCGGCTTCCACCGCTGGATCGCCGCGTTAGCCACGACGATGTCGATCTTGCCGAATTGCTGCTCGGTCTGATCGGCGATCTTCCGGAGCGCGCCGATGTCGCGGATGTCGGCGCGGACGGTCTCGACGCGTCGGCCGAGCGCCCGGATCATCTCCGCCGTCTCCTCCAATTCTTCCGGCGTGGCCGGGGCCGCATTGGACGCGGAAGAGACAGGGCCCGCTATGTCAACCGCGACAATGTCGGCCCCGTTCGCCGCCATTTCGACCGCGATGGCGCGGCCGATCCCCCTTGCCGCGCCCGTCACGACCGCAACCTTTCCCGCAAGATTGGATCCCCGTCCCGCTACGACAGGTCCAGAGCTCTGGGAAGGCGAAGGCTCCGGCATCGGCTTGCCGGCCAGTTCCTTTGGCGCGTTGTCGGTTTGAACCCTCCCCTGCTCAGCTTGAGCACGCGCCCCGCCTGCCGCCACAGCTCCCGTAGCCGCGGCAGCCATGAGAAACCCTCGCCGTTGAATGCCTAGTAGGCCCATCTGTCTGGCTCCTTCACACAAGCTGTTCCAACTCTGTGAAGGACCATCCGTTCCCAGTGATTGTCGTGCGTCCTGGTGACAAGACTATGCGGTTGAGAAGGTGATCGCGGACACCAGTTATTTGACCTGGACAGCCAACGAGTGTCTTCGCCAAACATTTTCGTCCCCTTGGAACGCACCGCAGGAGACCGGTGTCCGCGCATTCCGGGCGCCAGGGTGCTGCCCGCGATAGTAGATGCCAAAATCTCGAGCAGATCTCGACGCCCTATGTAGTCGCGCATCTGTGAACCGCTTGTCTTCGCCATCGCGGGAACGCCTTCCGACCTCTCACGTTAAGCCGGGCGACTTCGGGCGACATGCGGCCGGGGAGCGGGCCTGCGGGCTCGAGGATCGTTTTGAGGCAGCGGAGATGTCCCATGCCGACCGAACGCAGCGATGACCGTCAATCCGTCAACCGGCGCCGCTTTCTCGGCGCATCGGTCTCCACTGCCGCGATCCCGTTTGTGGGGAAGAGCTTCCAGGAAGCGCGCGCCGAGCCTCTCGCGCCCGCGATCGCCGAAAGCCCCGTTTCGACAGAGCTCACGATCAATGGCGCTCCCTACCGGTTGGCGCTGGACGTGCGAACGACGCTCCTCGACGCGATGCGCGAACACATTGGGCTCACCGGATCAAAAAAGGGTTGCGATCACGGCCAGTGCGGCGCCTGCACGGTGCAGATCGACGGTGTACGCGTCCTTTCGTGCCTGACGCTGGCGGTGGCGGCGAAGGGCCATGAGGTCGCCACCATCGAAGGGCTGGCGCGCGCCGACGGACCGCTGCATCCCATGCAGCAGGCCTTCGTCGACCACGACGCCTTCCAGTGCGGCTATTGCACGCCCGGCCAGATCATGTCGGCCATCGGCTGCGTGAAGGAGGGACACGCGGGCGACGACGACACGATCCGCGAATTCATGAGCGGCAACCTATGCCGCTGCGCCGCCTACCCGAACATCGTCGCGGCCGTCGCGCAGGCAAAAACGCAGATGGAGGGCTGAGGCGATGCGCGCATTTGCTTATGAGCGCGCGCCAAGCGACGCGGCCGCGATCCAGGCGGCTTCGACGCTGGCGCAGCTTCCGCCGACACAAGGCCGCGCGCCGGTCGAGTACCTGGCGGGAGGCACGACCCTCGTCGACCTCATGAAACTCGACGTCATGCGGCCCGCCAAGGTCGTCGACCTGGGCGCGCTCGCCCCCGCCCATGACGCGATCTCAGTCTCGCCCGACGGCGTGCGCCTCGGCGCCATGGCGAAGATGGCGACGGCGGCCGACCATCCCGAGATCGTCAAGGCTTATCCCGTCATCTCGCAAAGCCTGTTGCTCGCCGCGAGCGCCCAACTTCGCAACATGGCGACGCTCGGCGGCAATGTCCTGCAGCGGACGCGCTGCCCGTATTTTCGCGACACGTCCTGGGGCGCCTGCAACAAGCGCGACCCCGGCTCCGGCTGCGCCGCGATGGATGGGATCAACCGACAGCATGCGATCCTTGGCGGCAGCGCCGACTGCATCGCCGCCTATCCGGGAGACTTCGCGCAAAGCTTGATCGCTCTCGACGCAACCGTCGTCGTCAAAGGCTCGGCCGGCGACAGAACCATTCCGTTCGCGGCGCTCCACCGGCCGCCGGGCGCGACGCCAAACCTCGAGACAACTCTTGCGCCGGGCGAGCTCATCACGGGCTTCCACGTGCCGTCTGGCCCTTGGACGAAAAGGTCGCTCTACCTCAAAATTCGCGATCGCCAATCGTATGAGTTTGCGCTCGCGTCGGCCGCGGTCGCGCTCGACATGGACGGCTCCAAGGTCCGTGAGGCCCGTATCGCGCTTGGCGGGGTCGCGACGATCCCCTGGCGATCCCGGGAAGCGGAGGCTGAGCTGGCCGGCAAAGAGCTGACCGAGGATACGGCTCAAGCGGCCGCCCGCGCCGCCTTTGCGGGCGCAAAGCCTCGAGTCCACAACGCCTTCAAGGTCACGCTTGGCCAGTCCACCCTGGTGCGCGCGCTCCTGCAAGCCGCAGCCATGGAGGGCTGAGCGATGATCGATCCGGCTGCTCCCGCGCCCATCGGCAATATGGGCCAACCCATCCCGCGCTATGACGCGCGCGCCAAGGTCACGGGCAAGGCGGTCTACGCCGCCGACGCCGTGCTCCCCGATGTCGCCTTCGCCTGCCTGGTCTCGAGCCGGATAGCGAAGGGACGGATCAAGGCCTTCGATCTCAAAGCCGCGCGCGCCTTGCCTGGCGTTCTCGACATTTTGACCTATGAAAACATTGGCGACGACATCCGCAAGGTGAAGTTTTTCACCGAGGGCGGACCCGCTTCGAACTCCGTCGTTCCGTTGGGCTCGGCGGAGATCGCCTATGCAGGCCAGACCATCGCCATGGTCCTCGCCGAGACCCTCGAGGCGGCTCAAGACGCCGCCTACCAGATCGGCGTCGAATACGAGGAGGCGCCGTCGACGGCGACCTTCGATTCGAAAGGCGCAGTCGAGCAGGAGCTGGCTCAGCAGAACAAGAAACACGACGACCCCAAGGTTGGCGACTTCGCGGCTGCTTATGACGCCGCGCCTGTCAAAATCGACGCCAGCTATTCAACTCCCGCCCAGCACCATAACCCGATCGAACTGTTCGCGACCCAATGCGTCTGGAATGGATCGCAACTCACCGTTCACGAGCCGAGCCAGAACGTTTACGGGATCAAGAACGGGCTCGCGGCCCAGCTCGGCATTGAGCCGAGCCAGATCAGGGTGATCAGCCGCTATGTCGGCGGCGCTTTCGGCTCCAAGGGCGCCCTTACCCAAAGAACGGCGATCGTCGCTGTCGCCGCCCGCAGGCTCGGCCGTCCGGTCAAGCTTGTCCCGACCCGCGAGCAAGGCTTCACGATTGCGACGTTTCGCGCCGAGACGCGGCAGCGCCTGCAGCTCGCCGCTTCCCGGGACGGAAAGCTTCAGGCCCTCAGTCACGAAGGATCGGAGGTCACGTCGCGGGCCGATCCTTACGCGGTCGCCGGCACCGACGCTTCGACGCGCATGTACGCCTGCCCCAATGTCGCGAGTAACGTCACGATCGTTCGCGCCGACCGGTCGACGCCTGGCTTCATGCGGGCGCCCGCCGAGACCCCCTACTTCTTCGCTCTCGAAAGCGCGATGGACGAACTCGCCGTCGCGCTGAACATGGACCCGATCGAGCTCCGGCGCGTGAACGATACGCAGACCGAGCCGATCAAGGGCCTGCCCTACACGAGCCGCGCGCTCATGCCGTGCTTCGACCAAGCCGCGGAGGCGTTCGGCTGGAAGGGCCGCGACCCGAGGCCGGGCTCGACGCGAGACGGCGATTGGCTGATCGGCTGGGGATGCGCGGCTTCCGCTTATCCGACCCAGATGGCGGCTGCGACCGCACGCGTGCGCGTCTTTTCAGATGGACGAGCGCAGGTCGAGACGGCCGGCCACGAGATCGGCAACGGCCTTTATACGGTCGTTGCGCAGACGGCGGCCGAACGGCTCGGCTTGCCCGTCGAAAAGATAGCGGTGTTCCTTGGGGACACGGATCTGCCGCCCGCGCCGGTAGCGGGCGGATCGATCTCGACCGCGAGCGTCTGCACCGTCGTCGCTCAGGCTTGCGATTCGCTCCGGGCGCGTTTGGGCCAGGACGGTAAGCCCGCCGCCGACATCGCTGCCGCGATGAAGGATCGCGGCATGGGCGCCCTTGAGGACTATGCGGAATCCATCCCCCACGGCGTCGCCAAGGACGGCGTCCAGGCTCTGTACAAAGGCGCGGCGATGCCGATGGGCGGCGCGCGGCTCAAGGATCGCATCCAGTTCGCGTTCGGCGCCCAGTTCATCGAGGTGCGCATCCATGCGCGCACGCGCGAGATCCGCGTGCCCCGAATGGTCGGCGCCTTCGCGTCCGGCCGCATCCTCAATCCTCGCACGGCCCACAGTCAGTATATGGGCGGCATGATCTGGGGCGTGGGCTCCGCCATTCACGAGCAGACGGAGATCGACCCCCGCGCGTCACGTTACGTCAACACGAACCTCGCCGATTACATGATTCCGGTGAACGCCGACGTCGGCGAAGTTCATGTCATCATGATCCCGGAAGAGGATACGGCGATCAATCCGCTGGGCGTCAAAGGAATTGGCGAGATCGGCATCGTCGGGACCTCGGCGGCGCTGGCCAATGCGATCTACCACGCGACCGGCCAACGGTTGCGCGACCTGCCGCTGCGGATCGACAGTTTAATCACTGGGGTGTGAAGCCCCCGGTACGGGAAGCATGCCTATCAGTCTGCTATTCCTGGCCACCTCAACGCCTCAAGACTTGGCTCGCTTGAAGCGCGTCGTCACCCTCGCTCTTTAGACAATCCGAGTCCGTACAGTTCCAATCCCCGCAATAGCCCCTTCCAGCACGTCACCGGGGAGGACCGCCCCGACCCCCTCGGGTGTTCCCGTCATAATGAGGTCACCCGGGGCCAGCCGAACGAGGCGCGATAGATAGGCGATCGTCTCCGGCACGTTCCAGATCATGTTTGAAAGGTTCAGACGACTGACGGACGGCGCCATTGACCTTGAGTTCGATTGCGCCCGTTGATGGGTCAATTCGCTCAGCCGGCACGAGATCGCCCATGGGGGCAGAATGGTCGAAGCCCTTGGCCATATCCCAGGGGCGGCCCATTTTCTTGGCGATCGCTTGCATGTCCCGACGCGTCATGTCGAGCCCGGCCCCGTAGCCCCAGACGACGGATAGCGCATCGTCTTGGGAAATGTCCGCGCCACCGGCGCGAAGCGCAACGACGAGTTCAATCTCGTGATGTAACTCCGCGCATTCGGTCGGATAGGGCATGTCGGCGCCGCCGGTGAGGACCGCATCGGCCGGCTTAGTAAAGAAGAACGGCGGCTCACGGTCTGGGTCGTGGCCCATTTCCCGCGCGTGGTCGGCATAGTTGCGGCCGACGCAAAAGATCCGCCTGACCGGGAAGATGCCACCCCCGCGAACCGGGACCCCAGCGACTGGGGGCGGCGGAATGACAAGCTCACTCACGTTGATGTCTCCGAATCAGGTTGGGAAAAGCCGGCCACTGCTGGCCACTATTGCGTCACGTGGTTGACTGAAACGCCTGGGGCATCGAGAATCTGATCTAAGAAATTCCCCAGTGACGCTTTGATGAGGGGCAACTCAGGATTAGACGGCCGGGTTATCGCATCGTGGAGCACAGCCTTGGAATACGGCAGCCACAGTTCTTCACGGAGCGCGGCAGGCGAGTGCGTTTCTTTCAGAGCCGCCATGAAAGCTCTTGCCTCCTGTTTTTGGATGACAAGGTCAGCTGAGGTGTTGGCCATCCATACCGGAATGTCCTTCAGCTGTTTGGATGCATGTGTGTAGAGGCGGCCATCTTCGGAGCTCGCCCTAAGCCAAGCTCCAAAAGCCCGAATTGCTCGGTTGACCTCCAAACCCGAATGTCCCGTTCGCAACTTGCCGTCGACGGTGGCAAGATTGATTCCCGTCAGTTGGCTTGCCCATGCCCCGGTCAGGGCGAGCGGGTGAACGCCGAAAGCGGGAGAGAATAGGATCAACCCAGCGACTTGATGCGGATCGCGAATAGCAAGCCAGGTGACAAGCAGCGCGCCCGTTGAGTGCCCCAGCAAAACGACCTTGCTGCCCAACTGCTTCGCCAGAACAAAGTCTGCTCCAGCGTCGCTGAGCCATTCTTCCCAATGAACCGTTCGTTCGAGGACCAATCGATCGGCCTCGAAGTGCCCACGCATGCGCGAGACAATCGTGTTGATCGAGTGATCGGCTATGACTTCCGCCAAATCCGCCATCGCTTGGGGAGAATCGTACAGTCCATGAATCATCAACGCAGAGAGCGCCGTCGGCAGAGGAGTTTCCGAGCTTCCCCCTCGTACCAAGAGGCGGCGTCGATGCGGTTCCGGAACACCCAACGCCTCGTCAACCGCAAGCCACAGTTCAATCCGTGCTCGAAGATCTTCGTTCAGTTGAGTTTTGCAGTCCAAAGCGGAACCTACCGATTACGGCGTCATAAGCGGGTATAGACTTTGGCGTTTGGGCAAACTTTCACCTACCAATCCCAAGCAATTCGAAACCTGAAAATCGCCGGCTAATTTCACAGTGCAATGTCCCGGCGTAGCTTCCTAGGAAATCAAGCCGCCAGGCGGACGGAAATATAATGTCTTCGAAACTGCGGGCTACGCGACCTTGGGTGTCCTCATTGCCTACTCGACGTCGTAGCTGCCGATGTCGCCGCGCTCCTTTGGTGCGTGCGATTCAGCAATCACGAGTAGTCGGCGAGCTCGGGTCTCATAGCCTCGATAACAAAATCGACAAAGGCGTCCGGAGCATCCAAAAAGAATTCTCGGTCGGAATAGCTCCCAACTACCGCCCTCATGCCACGCCCTTCGGCCCAAGTCGCCAAGCCTTCAAGCTCAGCGCGAGGCGTCTCGCTCAGGAATGAGACTTGTGAACGTATCTTGTCCTCATCGCGGTTAGCGACGACACTCCTGCTGAATTGGAGGTCAACGTTAGCGCCAGGCTGACGCAGCCATATTGCTCGTTCAGTTCGTCGCAACTCGATGAAGCCAAGCTTTACCTTGAGCATCTCAACAACTGTCTCGAAATAATGGGCATCGAGACGATTGGCGACGTGATTGAAGATCATGACTAGTGCATTCGATCAAACGGCTGCCCGAACCCTCATTTTAGGATAAGATTGAGTTCAAATCGATCCCTGACACCTCGATCCTAGGCTGGCGCGTGGCATGCGCGCTGGCGCCTCTAGTCAGCTCCTCATAGGTCGGGCCGAAGAACTTCGAACGCTGCCTTCCTTCTCCAGCCGCCGGGACCCCATGTTCAGTCAATCGATCAGACGCAAGATCGTCGGTATCGCTCTTGGCTTGATCGTCCTCATGATCGCTACGTCCATCCTGTCAACGCTCATGGCGAATCGAGTTGCTCATTTGATGGACGAGCTAACCAATAAATACATTCCGGCCTATGGCGACTTGGCGCGTGCGCACGTGCGATCGCTGGAGGGCGCTCTCGCCCTTCGTCAGATGGTTATCGCCAAGATGCAGACCCCGTCGGATGACCAAGCTTTTGCACAGCGCATGCAGATCTATCGAACCAAAGATGGCGAGGTTACAGAAGAAGCCGAGGCCGCACGCAAACTCATTGACTCAATCATCGAGGACACCAGCACCTCGTCGGACAACGTGGCGTTGGCACATATCGACGGCGGGATAGAAGCGGCCATAACAGATGTTCGACGGCTTCTGAGTGAAGAGCAGAGCCGAATCATAAGCCAACTTGATGCGCATGACTTTCCGGAGGTCCAACGCTCGCTCCAGCGGACGGACGCTCTCCGGGACCAGTTCAACCAAAAAATCGATGAAATCCGGGCAAGCATGCTGGCGCAGGTTCAGGCCAGCGGTGCGACCGTTATGGTCAATCAGCAGCGGACGATCTGGATCACGGACATTGTCACAGCCATAGCCGCGATCTTGGGATTGCTGTTTGCGGGCTTGGTCGGTGGCGGGATCACGCGCCCGGTTCGACTTTTGCTGCAAGGCACACGCGACGTCGAGGCGGGTCAGCTCGATCGATCAATCGACGTCGTAACCCGCGATGAGATCGGCCAGCTAACGGCGGCATTCAATCGCATGGTCGGCCAATTGCGTCAGAAAGAAGAGATGCGGCGGACGTTCGGCCGCTACATTGACCCTCGGGTGGCCGAGGGCCTCATCAATCAATCGGCGGTGGCCACCGAAGGCCAGCGTCGGATTATGACGGTGATGTTCTGCGACATGAAGGGTTTTACGACGCTCAGTGAAGGCATGACGCCGCAGGGCCTCGTCAGGGTGATGAACCGCTATCTGTCGACGATGTCGGAGCCAATCCGGGCCCAGCAAGGAATCATAGACAAATATATTGGCGACGCGATCATGGCCTATTGGGGGCCCCCATTCACAAACGAAGCGGACGAAGCACGCCTCGCTTGCCTTGCCGCAATCGAGATGTTGGATCGCATCGGCGGCTTGCGCAAAGAATTGCCCGAGCTCCTTGGCGTCCGCGCGATTCCGACCGAATGCGACCTGCGTATTGGTATCGCCACCGGTGAAGCCCTGATCGGCAGCATCGGCTCCGAATTCATGATGAGCTTCACGGTTATGGGCGATTCCGTGAATCTCGCTTCGCGGCTGGAATCCGCCAACAAGTTCTACGGGACCCGATCACTCGTCACCGAAGCGACATTTGCAGGCGCGGGATCGGCGGTCGAAGCGCGTGAGATCGACTGTCTCATCGTCGCTGGCCAGACCCAACCACAGATCGTCTTTGAGATCATGGGACGAGCGGGCGCGTTGTCCGCAGAGCAGATCACGTTGCGCGCGCATTACTCGGAGGGGCTCGCTGCATACCGAGCCCGGCGCTGGGATGAAGCCACAAGCGCTTTTAGGGCCGCGATAGCAACGGCGCCCGGCGATGGACCTAGCTTGGTGCTCCTAGCCCGAGCCGAGAAGTTTCGCGCCAATCCGCCCTCCGCAGATTGGGACGGTTCGTGGCGCCTGGATCAGAAAGCCTAGCTTCCGGTTGATTATTCGGCGCTGGGATCCAGATTGCTGACGGCGATCGCGCGTTGCTAATTCCTACTCGGCTGTTGCACGAACGAGACCAGCATCGGAACTTTTGCGCCGGGCTGTTCGCTTAGGAAACAGGAAGTCACAAGCCTTGTCGGCTTAGGCCTTGCCGACTTCCTTCGCAAAGGTATCGCGCAACCCGATGGTTCGGTTAAACACTAGTCGGTCCAGCGTCGAATTTTGTCGCGGACGAAATAGCCTTGCCGCTCGAACTGCATGGCCTCGCTCGAATTGGCCTCGGCAATCGCCGCCTCGACCCGGGCGTCTTTCAGGATCTCCAGCGAGCAGTGGATTGAGGTCGGCGGCGAAATTGGTGGCATCCGGGCTCGGCTTGGCAAAGAGCTGGTTGTAGATGCGGATTTCGGCCGGCCGGGACTGTGCTGCCGGGAGCCAATGCATGGTCGCCTTGACTTTGCGCCCGTCGGGCGCGTTGCCGCCCTTTGTTGCCGGATCATACGTGCAACGCAGCTCCGTGATGTCGCCAGCCGCGTTCTTCACCATGTCCGTGCACTTGATGAAATAGGCGTAGCGCAGCCGCACCTCATTGCCGGGTGAGAGCCGGAAGAACTTCTTCGGGGGACTTTCCATGAAGTCGTCCCGCTCAATATAGATCTCGCGACCAAAGGCGATCTTCCGCGTGCCGGAGTTTGGATCGTCGGGGTGATTGATCGCCTCGATTTCCTCGACCTGCTCTTCGGGGTAATTTTCAATTACGACCTTCAGCGGCTTCAGCACCGCCATGCGGCGCTGCGCCGTGCGGTTCAGCTCTTCGCGGATGCAGAACTCGAGCATGCCGACATCGACCACGCTGTTCGCCTTCGCGACGCCGATGAGCCGGACGAATTCGCGGACCGCGGCCGAAGGCACGCCGCGGCGCTTCAAACCGGCAATGGTCGGCATACGCGGATCGTCCCAACCTGCGACATGGCCGTCGCGAACGAGCTGGGTTAGCACGCGCTTGGAGAGCACTGTGTAGGTCAGATTGAGACGCGCAAATTCATACTGGTGCGGCTTGGACGGCACCGGCAACTTTTCGATGAACCAGTCGTACAGCGGCCGGTGGTCCTCGAACTCCAGCGTGCAGATCGAATGCGTGATGCCTTCAATGGCATCTGACTGGCCGTGCGCATAGTCGTAGCTTGGATAGATCGACCATTTGGCGCCGGTGCGCGGATGATGCGCATGCAGGATGCGGTACAGCACAGGGTCGCGCAGGTTGATGTTGCCGGCGGCCATGTCGATCTTGGCGCGCAACACGCGCGCGCCGTTCGGGAACTCGCCGGCCTTCATGCGGCGGAACAGGTCGAGATTGTCCTCGACCGAGCGGTCGCGGAACGGCGAGTTCTTGCCGGGCTCGGTCAGGGTGCCGCGATTGACGCGGATGTCGGGCTGCGACTGGTCGTCGACATAGGCGAGGCCGCCCTGGATCAGTCCCTCCGCCCATTCATAGAGCCGATCGAAGTAGTCCGAGGCGTAACGCGGCTGACCGGCCCAATCGTAGCCAAGCCAACTCACATCAGCCTGGATGGCGTCGATATACTCCTGCTCTTCCTTGGCCGGATTGGTGTCGTCGAAGCGCAAGTTGCAGTGGCCCGGAAATTCCCGGCAATTCCGAAATTGAGC
>CAWCEY010000012.1:0-564178 GCA_963794715.1 uncultured Solirubrobacterales bacterium
GCGACGAGGGGGGGATAGGCGCCGCGGTTCGCGACAGATGGAGGCACACAATCTGTCTTCGGTGCTGCGTTCCAGCCGCGGCAAAAGCGCGGAGGGACGTGCTGCAGATGTGCGAAACTCGAAGGGACGAGCAGCCGGTAAGCGATGAGGGGACGCCACCAGGAACGAACACACTCGGGTTGTACCGCGCCGACAGACCATCCGTTCTGCGGATACGCCTGCTCGTGCTTGTGGAGCTTCTGTGCGGTCTTTTTGCGCCCCTTCTGATGGCTCAGACGCGCCCTTCGGAAGACGATGTGAAGGCTGCTTATCTGTTCAACTTCGGCAAGTTTGTGCGGGAGCCGCAGACGACCGCGCAGGCGACGGACTTCGTCATCTGCGTGCTTGAACGCGATGCGATTCTGCCGTTTTCGAACGCATTACCGTGCATGAACATATCGACGATCGAGCGGTGGAGGATCGAAGCTATGACAAGGCGGCGGAGGCGCGGGGCTGTGCCATCGTCTACCTGGGGCGATCGGAGGCGGCGCGGATCGACCAGGATCTGGCGGCGCTTCAGGGCGCGAATGCGTTGACGGTGGGGGACGATCCGCAGTTTCTTTTCGCGCGGCGGGATGCTGCAGTTTGTGCTGCAAGACCACCGGGTACGGTTTGCCGTGAATCTGGATGCGGTCGGCCGAAGTGATCTGCATCTGAGTTCGGAGCTGCTGCGGGTCGCCGCGTCGGTCTCCGGGCAGCCGCATGTGGAGGTTCCGCGATGAACGCGCTGCGGAGCGGTCGATCCATCTCGGCGAAGTTGACACGGATGAACGTGATGGTGAGCGCGTTGGCGTTACTGCTGGCGTGCGCGTCGTTCTTCGGCTATGACCTGGTCAGCTTTCGCCAGATGCTGATCGGGTCGCTGGCGACCGAGTCGCAGATCATCGGCGCCAATTCGGTCAGCGCGTTGACGTTTGACGATCAACAGGCCGCGAATGCGACGTTGTCGGCGCTGCGCAACTCGCCGCGCGTGATCGCGGCGGCGGTGTTTACCCACGGGGGCGCACTGTTTGCCTCGTATACGCGCTCGGGGAGTGCTCCGGTCGCCATCGTCCCGAGGCTGGGACCGCGACAAGCAAGCGCACGCTGGGGGCAGGGAAGCAATATCCTGCTGGGCAGCAGGATCGAATTCCGCGGGCAGTCGATTGGGGCCGTGTACATTCTGGCGGAGACCACCGAGGTCTGGATGCGCGCGGAACACTATGCGGCGATCTCCGCGTTCATTCTTTTGCTGTGTCTGGTCTGTGCCTTGCTGGTTACGTCGCACTTTCGCCGATTGCTGGCCGGCCCATTGATTGGGCTGGCGGCGACGGCGCGTGTGGTCACGCTCAAGAAGGAGTATCCGGTTCGTGCCGGGGATGATGCCGGCGAGGTGGAAGAGGTGTCGGTCCTGGTGGACTCGTTCAACGCGATGCTGGGACAGATCGAGGAGAGCGACCGGGCGTTGCAGCAGGCCAAGGAACAGTTGGAGAAGCGGGTGGAGGAGCGCACCGCGGAGTTGCAGGCCGCCAATAAGGAGTTGGAGGCGTTCTCCTATTCGGTCGCGCACGATCTGCGCGGGCCGCTCGACGTGATCGGCAACATCGGATATTTGCTGCAGCACGCCTCCGATTCCTCGGATGCGGGGACGCAGGTGCTGGTGGAGCAGCTGCTGCAGGGAACCCGCCGGATGTCGGCATTGATCAACGATCTGCTGAATCTTTCGCGGGCGACCAGTGTGGCCTGCACACCCGTCCGATCAACCTGAGCGAGATGGCGCAGTCGATCGCGAACAGCTTGCAGCAGGCGGAGTCGGAGCGTTCGGTGGAGTTCCGGATTGCGCGCGGCGCCAAGGCGATCGCGGATGAGAACCTGATGCGGGTGGCGCTCGAGAACCTGTTGGGAAATGCCTGGAAGTACACCTCGAAGATCGAGGGGGGGCTGATCGAGTTTGGTTTCTCCCGCAGCGGGAACGACTGCGTATACACAGTGCGCGACAATGGCGCGGGGTTCGACCCACACTACGCCGATCGCTTATTTCAACCTTTTCAGCGGCTGCATACGCAGAACGAGTTTCCGGGAACCGGAATCGGGCTGGCGACGGTGCAACGCATCATTGCACGGCATGGGGGCCGTGTGTGGGCGGAAGGGGAGGTGGATCGGGGCGCGACCTGTCGACTCACCTTGCCCGAGCGGCGGGTTGGGTAGGAAGAGCGTCGCACCGCAGGATTGAGGCGGCCGCGAGCGGGTGGGCCGCGCCTAGGGCTGAACCTCGGCGTCGAAGACTCCGGTCTCGACCGTGCGGCCGTGTTTCATCTGGATGAAGATGCGATAGCGCCCGGGCGAGGGAAACCCGTAGGGGAAGCTCGACGGTGGGAGGGATGGGCTGCGCGGACGTGATGTCACGCTCATCCTCCATCCGCTCATCGAGCGCGCTCCATGTCGGCGGAGGAGCTCGCCGTTCGCCAGCATCAGTGCCGCCATCGCCGCCGAGCCGTTGGGGTGGGTGTGCGCGAAGGTGCTGCCGTCGGCTTTGACGAAGGCGGCGTGCCCCGCCATGCCCAGGTAGGGCTGCATGTCGGTCGCCGGTTTGCCGGTAGGGTCGAGCAGACGGAAACGGAAGGCGTAGGCGGTGTTGGCCGTCAGGCGGCGGGCCGGTCCCAAACCATGGTGTAGCCGTCGGGCAGCTGTAGGAGGGCCAAGATCGCCGCGCGACGAGCGCCGGCGGCATCGCCGAGGCGTCCTCCCGCCAGCGGAGCGGGCGGCAGGTTCGGCGGAACGGTCAGCTTCGCCGTCAGCGTCTCCGGGAAGCCGTTGGCGTGGACGATGTCGCCATAGAGCGCATACACTCCCGGCGGCATCGACGGCAGCGTCATGCGCAGGTCGCCGGCCGCGGCGAGCGACGGGTGCAGGTGGAAGACCGCGTCCATGCCTGGCTCGCGAATGGCGTAGAGGTGCATCAGGTGGCCGTGATCGGGCAGCAGGTCGGCGTTGGAGCGGAAGCTCGCGGAGGCGCGGTGGTTGTCTGACTGTTATCACCGCTGGATCTGGAGGTCGAGGGTATTGCCGGAGAGCGTGGGCTGAGGCGCAGGGGACGATAGATGCCCGCGCGTAGCCGGCCGCCTCGGCGTTCCACCACCAGCCGCCGAACACCACCGCGCGCCAACAGCGCGAGCGGCGCCATCCGGCGATCGCGCGCTGCCGCCGGCGAGCCGGCAGGGCTGCGACGCCGGGCGCCAGCCGCGACTCGCGCACCGCGGCGGTGACGATGGCGGCGATGCCCAGCACCAGCATGCTCCCAGCACCCCCAGCAGCGACGCCCAGCGGGCGGACATGGGAAGAATGGACAGCGGCATGGCGGGGACGGGGATGCTGGTGCTCGCCGTGCCCGCTGCGCCGTCCACCTGCAAACCGAACCTGCCACGAGCCGGGGGCCATCAGCCACAGCGAGCCGGTGAAGAACGCGGGATCCTCGCTGGAGCGTTGCATCGCATCGGGGCTGGGAGGATGCGGTCGCCGCCTCGCCGGTCAGCGGCATGGGCGTGATGCCGGGCGCCGCTGAGGCCCGCACCCGACGCCCGCACCTCGACCACGGCCACCCCGGGAATCACATCCGGCGGACGAATGGTGACGAAGAGCTGGTAAGGCCCAGCGCTGACCTGTTCGAAGATGTCCTTGCTGCCGACGTGCGCGTGCGCCGGGCCGGCAGCCGAGGTGCAGCAGACGCCAGCAGGACCGGGAGAGGGGCCGACGAACGACTTCATCGCTGCACGCCCCGCATCCAGCGGCCGAAGCTCAGCCCGATCCAGGTGGAGATCGAGGCATACAGCGTGGCCCGGGCAGACCAGCCCAAGCGTCCAGCCGGACTCCGGGGGCGAAGAAGAGCCGCAGCCGGTCGAAGCTGGTGGAGCGGGAGCTGTAGCCGGCATACAGGGTGCCGAAGAAGCGGTTCTCGCTGGCGTGCGACATCAGGAAGTTGGCGAAGGGCCACTCGACCGCGGTCAGGACCGCGATGAAGACGACCCCGGAGAGCAGCGCGATCTGCCAGGGCTTCCAGCCGCGCAGCCGCTGCCACAGCAGATCGAGGGCAGGGCGGGCGCGAGAAGCAGCATGGGAAACTTCTCCGGAACCATGTGGGTGACGGGATGAAGACCGGGCCCAGCTTGGGCTGCGCCGGGAACAGCGGCAGGATCAGGATCTCGCCGATCACGTACACCGTATAGATCGCTGCCGTGGTGGTCGCCGCCCAGCGGAAGCGCGAGGCCTGCCAGAAGATCGGCGAAGAGCAGCGGGCAACCCCGATGCCCATGGCGATGTAGGCGAGGCGCGATGCAGCTGGATGTCCGGGGTGTACTCCTGTAAAAAGAACATCTGGCCGCCGATGGCCAGGCCGCCGAGATAAAGGAAGAGGCGCGCGCAGGCGGCGTTGGTCGGCGGTTGCGGCGCTCGGCGGCGCGGTTCATCGCAGCCAGAATCAGGAACATCATGCCGACCGCGATGGCGCGGATGCCGAGGATCAACAGCGCGTGCGGCGGGCTGACGATCTTGACGTCGAGCCCGTAGGCGTTGTGCCACCAGTTGTCGAAGGGCGCCGAGGTGAGCATGGCGATGCCGCCCCAGCCGGCGAGGAAGACGCCGAGCGGGGCGCGCAGGCCGAACACCTGGACCGAGGCCGCGCGCAGCTTCGGATCGCGGCCGAAGGTGCACTGCGCGACCAGCCAGCCGCCAATGATCGCGGCCAGAACTCCGCAGGCGTAGATCGCCATGTGGGCCGGGGTCCAGAAGCTGTCGCGGCCGATCGAGCGGTGCCAGGAGACGTCCCACGCGCCGCCGACCGAGGCCGAGGTGACGGCGAGGACGCCGGCCCAGAGATACCAGGGGACGGATGCCGGCCGCGACCTGCGCGGCGCCTGCGCGGGGGGCTGCCGGCGTGGCATACGTCCTCAAGACTCCTCGAGCGGCCTGCGGCTGTCAGACATAGTCCCCTCCCGGTGCGACCCGGCGCTGCTGGCATGGAAATCGGCGGTGAGGAAATAGTACCGGCGCGGGCCGGCGAGGTGGACATGCGGCTCGCTTTTAGTGTTTCCGCGGTAGGCCGTTAAGCGGGACGCAATCCCGAAATGGGCTCAAGCTCCTGCGATCGCCCAGGCGTGGGCCAATGTGGAATCCCGTTCTGAACGAATTTCGATTAGCGGCCGTGCTCTTCCAGGTACTTCTCCACCTCGAGGGCGGCCATGCAGCCGGATCCGGCCGCGGTGATGGCCTGACGGTAGCGGCGGTCCTGGATGTCGCCGCAGGCGAAGACGCCAGGAATGGGCTGTCCGTTGAAGGTCGGGAAGACGTTGTTCTGGGTCAGAATGTAGCCGTCGTCGTCCAGGTCGAGCTTGCCCTTGAACGCGCTGGCGTTGGGGATGTGGCCGATGCCGAGGAACATGAAGGAGACGGGCAGCTCAGAGCGCTCGCCGGTCTTCTTGTTGTGCAGCTTCAGGCCGCGCACGTCCTTCTCCTCGACGCCGATCACCTCTTCGACCACGGTATTGTGCAGGAACTCGATCTGGGGATGCGCCATGGCGCGCTCCAGCATGATGCGCGAGGCGCGGAAGTGCTCGCTGCGGTTGATCAGCGTCACCTTGGTGGCGAAGCGGGTGAGGAACAGCGCCTCTTCCATCGCGCTGTCGCCGCCGCCGATCACCGCGATCTCCTTGCCCGAGGCGAAGAAGCCGTCGCAGGTGGCGCAGGAGCTGACGCCGTGGCCGATCAGGGCCTGCTCGGAGGGCAGATTGAGCCAGCGCGCGCTGGCGCCGGAGGCGATGATCAGCGTGCGCGTATGGATGGTCTCCTTGCCGATGTTCAGGGCGATGGGGTGCTGCTCAGGTCGGCCGAGACGAGATGGGCCATGCGCAGCTCGGCGCCGAAGCGGGTGGCCTGCTCCTTCATGTTCTCAATCAGTTCGGGCCCTGAATGCCCTTCGGCCAGCCGGGAAAGTTTTCCACCAGCGTGGTGATCGAGAGCTGGCCGCCGGGCTCGTGGCCTTCAAGCACGAGCGGCTTGAGGTTCGCGCGAGCGGCGTAGATGGCGGCAGTAAGACCGGAGCAGCCGGAACCGAGGATGACGCAGTCGCGGGTGCTGTAGGCGGGGCTGGGGGTGGAAACAGTGTCGGGCATGATGTCCTGTTAGTGTAAATGCGCGGGAGAGGCGAAAGGATTCATCCCTGCGCCCTTCCGGCACGCGGCCGGCAGCGGGACGACCTGTCGGTTGCGAGCGGCTATGGGTGAAACAATGAGTCATGGCAAATCTGACGTTGGTCTATGGAATGCGGCTGCTGCCGGCCGATGAGGTAGCGAGTGTAAGCGAGGCGCCGATTGAGCTCAAGAACGGCAACGAGGCGCACGTCACCATGCAATCCTGGAAGGATCGCGAGAGCAGATCGAGGCCCAGCTGCGCTTGAGCATCGACGCCTTCTTCGACTTTTACCCGGAGATCTAGAGCGAATTGGAGGGAGGCGCCCGAGGGGCCGGGCTCGTTTCGGTGGCTTTTGTCTGCAGGGGAAGCGCCACTTTGGGAGCCGAGCGCTGGGGTACCTTCATGCCCGATCGGCGCGCCGGCGTGCTGCGAAGTCAAAAAAAAAAAAAAAAAAAAAAAAAAAAAAAAGGGGAAAGTCACGGCGACCCCTGTCCTCCGGAGTACGGCTGCGACGCTGCCGTGCATGACGGATTTCCCCGGGCAAATTGGTGGCTTTCTGCACGAGTCTCCGAGCATCTGATGGATAGATAGCTTAAAATTGGGACTTGCACCAAAAGTTGAAATTTGTGGAGTGTGGCGTTATGGCTGGATTGGCAGTTGGGGGGCAGGTGCGGCAGCGGATCATCATCCTTGGAGGCGGCTTTGGCGGCATCCATGCGGCACAAGGACTGGCCGATCTGCCAGTCGACATTACCGTGATCGACCGCAAGAACTATCACACGTTTCAGCCGCTGCTGTACCAGGTTGCGCTGGCGGTGTTGTCGCCGGCGGAGATTGCGCGGCCGATCCGTTCGATTTTGCGGAATCATCCCAATATTCAGGTGTTGATGGATGAGGTGATAGGGATCGACAAGGAGACGCGGCGGGTGCGGTTGAACTCGGGCGCGACGATGGAGTACGACATCCTGGTGGTGGCGACCGGCTCCACCCACTCCTACTTTGGCAAGGACCAGTGGGCCTCGGTGGCGCCGGGCCTGAAGACGGTCGAGGACGCGATTGAGATTCGCCGCCGCGTGCTTCTGGCCTTCGAGCTGGCCGAGCGCCAGATGCTCGAGACCGGGAGCCATCCCCCGCTGAACTTCGTGGTGATCGGCGGCGGCCCGACCGGCGTGGAGCTGGCCGGAGCCATCTCCGACATCGCGCGGCTCTACATGAAGAAGGACTTCCGCCATATCCGGCCGGGCGAGGCGCAGGTGCTGATCCTCGAGGGTGCGGGCAGCATCCTGGGACCGTACCCGGAGGACCTGCGGCGCAAGGGCGTGGAGCAGCTGGCGGCGCTGGGTGTAAAGGTGCGGACCAATGCGATTGTGACCGACGTGCAGCCGGGCTACGTGATGGTCGGCAACGAGCGGATCGACTCCGTGGTGACGCTCTGGGCGGCCGGTGTGCAGGCCTCGCCGGTGGGCAAGATGCTGGGCGTCGAGACCGACCGCAGGGGCGGTGTGATCGTCGACAAACACCTCAACCCCGCCGGCCATCCGGAGATCTTCGTTCTCGGCGACCTGGCCCACGTGGAGCAGGACGGCAAGCAGGTGCCCGGCGTGGCGCAGCCGGCCATGCAGATGGGCGACTACGCAGCCAAGCGCATCGCGCGGATGCTCAAGTACGGCCCTGACGACGACGGCGGCAAGGATCGCGGCTTCCGCTACTTCGACAAGGGCGACATGGCGACGATCGGACGCAAGGCGGCTGTGGCCAAGATCGAGTGGCCGTTCAAGGCGCATTGGAGCGGCTTCCCCGCCTGGGTCATGTGGCTGGTGGTGCACGTCTTCTTCCTGATCGGCTACCGCAATCGGCTGAGTGTGCTGCGACAGTGGGCGTGGACCTACATCACCTTCAACGATGGCGTGCGGCTGATTACGGGCTCGCAGGAACTGCCGGGCTGGGAGGACGCGAACGGCGGCCATACCGGGCCTCCGGTGATCGAGCCGGCCGGCGAAGAGGTCACGCGGCAGCCGTAAACGACAGAACAGGCAGCGGGAGGGCCATCGTTTGTCGGCGCAGTTGCCGACGCAAACGATGGCCCTTTTGTTTGTGCGTTGTCCGCGCATTTGTCCGCGTGCGGGCGTGTCCGTGACGCGATACCGTGACGGCGACGACGCGCAAAACGGACGCGACGGCCATGTCTGAAATCGTCGGAACGATGTCGTGGCGACATGCGATGGGGGCGACTAGGCTCTGGTTATCAGCCGTTCGTTCCACCCGCTGTTTGCTTTTCGAGGAGAGTTTGATGTCTACGCAATCGATCAATCGCCGTTCGTTTATGAAGGCTTCGTCGCTGTCGGCTGGCGCACTCGCGCTGGGCGCGGTCGTGGCCGAGGCTGCACCGATTCTCGCTCCCGCCGTCGCTGAGGCCGAGGCCCCCGCGGGCCAGGTCTATGCCAATAGCCTGAACTTCCGCACGCGCAAGAACATCATTCCGCTGCCCAAGTTCTCGGCGCAGAAGGTCGCAGAAGGGGTTCCCGATAGCCAGCTGACGCGCGAGACCACGGGTCTGCTGCGCGAGTACAGCACGCCGCTGCTGATCGCGCACTCGCACCGCGCGTTCTTCTGGGCCAACGAGTTCGGCCGCCAGACGGGCAAGCCGTACGACCAGGAGCTGCTGTTTATCTGCGCGGCGTTCCATGACCTGGGCCTGCTGAAGCCGTTCCGCACCGAGGACGACCGCTTCGAGGTGGACAGCGCGAATGCGGTGCGTCAGTTCCTGGACCATCACGGGGTGCCGCACACGCGCATCCAGACGGCGTGGGACGCGGTCTCGCTGCACACGACGCCGGGTATCGCGGCGTATAAGCCGATCGAGGTGGAGCTGCTGTACAACGGCGTGGCGCTGGATGTGCTGGGCGTCGGCTATGAGGGTCTGGATCCGAAGGTGCGCGACAGGGTGGTCGCCGCGTTCCCGCGCGTGGACTTCCATCGCTCGATCGCGCAGGCGTTCTACGACGGCTTTGGCTATAAGCCGAAGACCACCGAGTTCACCTGCAACGAAGACATCTGCTCGCACTTCACGCGCAACTACAAGCGCAGCAACTTCTACGAGCAGATTCAGAACTCGGCGTTCCCGAACTCGTAATCGAGTGTATTGGAAGCAAAAACGCAGCCTGCGCGCGGAGAGCGAATCTCCAGCGCAGGCTGCGTTTTCTTTTGACTTGTAACTGCGAGTGTTCGGACGCTGCCGATTTGTAACCGTTCGTGTTGCTTATGCGGTGACGGGCTCGGCGACCTTGACGTTGACCGGGGTGAGCCAGTTGAAACGGTCGGGGACTAGGCCGTTGACGATGTCGAAGAAGGCCTTGTGCAGCGCGGTGGTGACCGGGCCCATGCTGCCGTCGCCGATGAGGATGCGATCGACCGAGCGGAGATGGGTGACCTCGGCGGCGGTGCCGGTGAAGAAGGCTTCGTCGGCGAGGTAGAGGAGCTCGCGGGGCAGGGCCTGCTCGACGACCGGGATGCCGAGCTGGTTGGCGAGCTGGAGGATGGAGTTGCGGGTGATGCCGTTGAGCACGGAGTTGGCCAGCGGGCGTGGTGTAGAGGGTGCCGCCGCGGACCAGGAAGAGGTTCTCGCCGGAGCCCTCGGAGAGGTAGCCGTTGACGTCGAGGGCGATGCCTTCGGCGTAGCCGTTGATCTCGGCCTCCATGCGGATGAGCTGGGAGTTCATGTAGTTGCCGCCGGCCTTGGCGAGCGAGGGCATGGTGTTGGGGGCGAGGCGGTTCCAGCTGGAGACGCAGACGTCGGCGCCGGCGTTTCCGGGGACGTACTTGCCCCAGGGGTAGTTGGCGATGTAGATCTCGATGGGGCTCTTGAGTGGATTGACGCCGAGCTTCGCCATAGCCGCGGAAGGCGATGGGGCGGATGTAGCAGGGGGCGACGCCGTTGGCCTCGATGACATCGGTGACCGCGGTGCAGAGCTGGTCGACGGTGTAGGGGAGCGGCATGCGGTAGATCTTGGCGGAGTCGATGAGGCGCTGCATGTGCTCGGGCAGGCGGAAGACGCCGGCGCCGTTGGGCTGTGTGTAGCAGCGGATGCCTTCGAAGACGGAGGAGCCGTAGTGGACGACGTGGCTCATGACGTGGATCTGGGCCTTATCCCAGGGGATAAGTTCGCCGTTGTGCCAGATGTGGGTGGTTGCTTGGATGGGCATGCTGTGCTCCGTTTCGCGGCGTGACGTTGGCTTCATTATAGCGAGAGCGGGGTTGGGTTTCTGCCGAGGGATGGTGGCAGCGATCGGGCCACATTTCGCATAAAAGTGGCGTAAACATGGGAGAATGGGGACATGGCCTTCGATCCCCATGCCGTATCCCTGACGGGGTTCGAGCATTCCATCTACGTCCGGTTTTCCCTGCTCGCGCTGAGCTCGATCTTCTTTCTGGTGGACCCGTTTGCCGCGCTGCCGACGTTTCTGGCGGTGACGGCGGGCGCGGATAAGGCCAAGCAACGGCGCATGGCCGGCAAGGCGTCGATTACGGCGCTGATCTTCCTGTCGGCGTTTGCGCTGGGCGGGCAGTTCATCTTCCGCATCTTCGGGATCACGCTGCCGGCGTTCGAGATCGCGGGCGGGATCATCCTGTTGCTGATCGGTCTGGATATGCTGGCGGCCAAGCGGTCTCCGACGCAGGAGGCGAGCGCCGACACGGAGGATGCCGCGGCCAAGGAGGATGCGGGGATTGTGCCGCTGGGCATTCCCATGCTGGCCGGGCCGGGCTCGATTACCAGCGTGATGGTGCTGGTGGCGCAGGCGCAGACACGCTGGCAGATGGTGGCGATTCTGGGGGCGATCGCGGTGACGGCGGCGATCTGCTACCTGGTGCTGGGGAACTCGGATCGGGTGGCGAGGGCGCTGGGAGATACGGGGATCCGTATCCTGGTGCGCATCATGGGACTGCTGCTGGTGGCGCTGGCGGCGCAGTACTTCGTCAACGGTCTGGCGGACCTGGGAGTGATCGCGAAGCCGCAGTGAGCGAGGCTGGAAGCAAAGAGCGTCAGGAAGCAAGACGGCCATTCGAGGAAGCTCGAATGGCCGTCGCACTGTTTAAGGGGGTGTTGCGGGAAGCTTGTTGGTACAGCGCGGGATCAGTGCAGGAAACGGCCGAGGCAGCGAAGAGCAGGCCTCCCACGCCGAGACAGAGGCCGAAGTAGAAGTAGCCGCGGTGCCGGGTGAGCAGTGTGATCGAGGAGAGGACGACGGCGATCTGGAGAAGGGCTTCTCCGAGATCGTAGCGGGAGGCCTGCGCCTCGGCGTGCTCGACCTCGTCCTCGAGCTCGTGGGCTTTGGCCTGATCGTCGACGAGCTCGGAGCTCCACTTGGTGATCTTGGCGCGGTAGTCGGCGATCGTCTTCTGGGTGGCGGCGCGATCGTTGACAGGCTGGAGGCGTGAGCAGATCGACGGTGACCTGGAGGTTCTCGGTGCGGAGCTTGCGGGACTGGTACTCGTTCCACTGATCGGCGGCGCGGGTTTGCATCAGCACGGCGCGGGTGTGTGTGCGGTGGCCGAGGACGGTGACCATGGCGACCAGAACGGCCAGAATGCTGATGGCCAGCGAGATGCTGGTAAGCGCGGACTCTCCGGCCTCTTTCATCTGTTGGGAAAACTCGTGAATCTCGGTGGGTTCCATGCGGATGATTCTAGCTGCAGGGGACTTGCCCGCAGCGTGAATAGGCGCCTGGGCCATCGGGGGCGGCGAGCCGCAGGCGAGCGTAGGAGAAAGGAAGGCAAGCGCCGGTTGTCTGTGTCATCCGGCGCTGCAGGGTCTCGTGGCCTATGAAGTTATGGGCGGCGGGTGTTGGCCCGTTCGCGCAGGGATTTGAGAAATTTCATAATGCGATTCGCCCCGTATTTATTGGCGATGGTGTGGATCTCCTTCTGGAATGCACAGCTTTTCAACAATTTTGGGTTGCGTGGGTGGGGGGGGTTGCTATTCTCAGGAAGTCGCAAGGGAGCGCGGCGCTGGCAGAGAGGTAAAGAGCTGGTGCTGAGTTCGAGCGATGCGCTGATGTTTGGCGGTGTTTGCGTTTTGTTTGCACAATGTTGCAAAGACGTGAAATGCCTGCTAGGGTTGGTGAGTACTCGAGTAAGACTGCTTCGCGCTTGATCGATTGGCTGCTGCAGTTTTTGCTGATTGGTTGGGGAAGACGGAGCGCAGTCCAAGCGTTGGATCGCGGTTGACAGGCCTGGAAGTTTGGGCGGACCGAATCAAACCCAAGTTACTGCAGTTGAAGGGGCCTGAGGCGTTCGCGCCGACGGCAGGTAGTTGAGGAGCTGAGTGCTCCGCGGCCTGAATGGGTCGTTTGGTTATTTTGAGTTTTTGCGCTGTGCGAATGAGTAGGTTGACGAGCGGTTTTGCTCTTGTCGGATGATCTTGAGGTTCCTTGCTACCTCTGAGAGAGATGAAGGGATTCGGGTTGTCGAGTGAGAAGAAAGCGAGACGCGCGGTTGACAAGAGATATCGAAGTTCGATATTCTTAGAAAGTTCGCCAAACACCTCAGCGAGTTTGCTGAACGCTCTAAACGGTTGAAAATACGCCGGTTAGCTCTTGAAAAGAAAGAGCGAGAGTGGTAAGCTGAAGAGGTGCTCAACAAGCGCACACAAGTTCGAGGACACACGGTTGTGGCTCTGCCCGACCGAGTTCCTTGATCCAAAAGCCGCCCGCTTAGGCGAGTGTCGGTTTGGATCTTTGACAACATAGTTGAACGTGCCAGTCGTGAGATGATGCGAAATTTGGTTTAGTCATTCTCACTAGTTATTAACCTTCCAGCCTTTCGAGCGCTGGAGGGCGCACGATCTACCCCGACCCCTGTCGCTGGGTAGCGTGCACACCAAGATTAAACGAGAGTTTGATCCTGGCTCAGAATCAACGCTGGCGGCGTGCCTAACACATGCAAGTCGCACGAGAAAGGGGCTTCGGTCCTGAGTAAAGTGGCGCACGGGTGAGTAACACGTGAATCATCTACCTTCGAGTGGGGAATAACTGGGAGAAATCTCAGCTAATACCGCATAATACCTACGGGTCAAAGCAGCAATGCGCTTGAAGAGGAGTTCGCGGCAGATTAGTTAGTTGGCGGGGTAATGGCCCACCAAGACGATGATCTGTATCCGGCCTGAGAGGGCGCACGGACACACTGGAACTGAAACACGGTCCAGACTCCTACGGGAGGCAGCAGTGGGGAATTTTGCGCAATGGGGGAAACCCTGACGCAGCAACGCCGCGTGGAGGATGAAGTATCTTGGTACGTAAACTCCTTTCGATGGGGAAGATAATGACGGTACCCATAGAAGAAGCCCCGGCTAACTTCGTGCCAGCAGCCGCGGTAATACGAGGGGGGCAAGCGTTGTTCGGAATTATTGGGCGTAAAGGGTGCGTAGGCGGTTTGATAAGTCTGATGTGAAATCTCTGGGCTCAACCCAGAGTCTGCATTAGAAACTGTCGGGCTTGAGTATGGGAGAGGTGAGTGGAATTTCCGGTGTAGCGGTGAAATGCGTAGATATCGGAAGGAACACCTGTGGCGAAAGCGGCTCACTGGACCATAACTGACGCTGAGGCACGAAAGCTAGGGGAGCAAACAGGATTAGATACCCTGGTAGTCCTAGCCCTAAACGATGATTGCTTGATGTGGCAGGTACCCAATCCTGCCGTGTCGAAGCTAACGCGATAAGCAATCCGCCTGGGGAGTACGGTCGCAAGGCTGAAACTCAAAGGAATTGACGGGGGCCCGCACAAGCGGTGGAGCATGTGGTTTAATTCGACGCAACGCGAAGAACCTTACCTGGGCTCGAAATGTGCATGAATCCGGCAGAAACGTCGGCGTCTCGCAAGAGACATGTATATAGGTGCTGCATGGCTGTCGTCAGCTCGTGTCGTGAGATGTTGGGTTAAGTCCCGCAACGAGCGCAACCCTTATCTTCAGTTGCTACCATTTAGTTGAGCACTCTGACGAAACCGCCTCGGATAACGGGGAGGAAGGTGGGGATGACGTCAAGTCCTCATGGCCTTTATGTCCAGGGCTACACACGTGCTACAATGGCCGGTACAAACCGCTGCAAACCCGCGAGGGGGAGCTAATCGGAAAAAGCCGGCCTCAGTTCGGATTGGAGTCTGCAACTCGACTCCATGAAGCTGGAATCGCTAGTAATCGTGGATCAGCATGCCACGGTGAATACGTTCCCGGGCCTTGTACACACCGCCCGTCACATCACGAAAGTGGGTTGCACTAGAAGTCGGTGGGCTAACCGCAAGGGAGCAGCCGCCCAAGGTGTAATTCATGATTGGGGTGAAGTCGTAACAAGGTAGCCGTAGGAGAACCTGCGGCTGGATCACCTCCTTTCTAAAAGAGAACGCCTCGGCACACTCAAACGCCCTGCGAATGCAGGCGGCTCTGGTCTCACGACCATCCGAGTCTTGAGTGACGTTGCCGAGAACCATCTGGGCCTCAAAATCCAGATGAGCCTGAACTAGACCTTCTTTTTTTCGCAGCGACCTTCGGGTCCTAGTATCAACAACGATGGTCCGATCGCGGCGTAGCTGCTATCGCACGTTCAACTGTGTCCTCGAAACCTTTCGAGAGAGACTAGCTTTTAGCTTCTAGCCGTTAGCTTTTAGCTAAAAGCTAAGAGCTAGAAGCTAACAGCCGCTGTTTCGGGCCTGTAGCTCAGTTGGTTAGAGCGCACCCCTGATAAGGGTGAGGTCGGTAGTTCGAATCTACCCAGGCCCACCACCTTTATCGCGTCCAACCGGGTTATACTGGTAGACGATGGGGCTGTAGCTCAGTTGGGAGAGCGCCTGCTTTGCAAGCAGGATGTCATCGGTTCGATCCCGGTCAGCTCCACCATCCACTCGACAAGGTAATTCGATAAGCAACACAAGCGAAGTCTGCTTGAGGTTGAGCTTCTGAGTTAACTCGGAGGTTGAACCTTGAGCAGGAATGCTCAAGCCGCCTGAGGGCGCGATAGCGACACGAAGTTTAGTAAGGTCGCTCACTGATTTTTGACAACTGAATAGATTGGGTAAATATAACTACAAGGCTGAGCAGCGAATGCTATCAGGTTGTATCTGATGGTTGAAGCTGTCAATCAGTATTGAGTGTCTTTAGAATATTCGTACAGCGACTTACGAAGTACTGCTTCGGCAGTAAGAGAGTAAGGTCGTAATGTACCGGCGAAAAGTGGATGCAACACACACACACAGAGATCTAGAAGCTTGTGAATGTGGTAGAGGTAGTTACTCTGCTGCGTGCGAGTAAATTCTATGGTCAAGCTACTAAGGGCGCACGGTGGATGCCTTGGCAGAAACAGGCGATGAAGGACGTGGCAAGCTGCGATAAGCTTCGGGGAGCCGCACACAGGCGTTGATCCGGAGATTTCCGAATGGGGAAACCCACCTAGGCAAAACCTAGGTATGTCCTACTGAATACATAGGTAGGAACAGGCGAACGGAGGGAAGTGAACCATCTCAGTACCTCCAGGAGGAGAAAGAAACCTCGATTCCGAGAGTAGTGGCGAGCGAAATCGGAACAGCCCAAACCCGTAGTATTTCGGTACTTCGGGGGTTGTAGGGCCTGCAACAGTAGAGTTACCAATCTGGTTTATAGCTGAAGCTCGTGGAAACGAGCCCCAAAGAGCGTGACAGGCGCGTAGGCGAAATGAATCCAGACTCGAAGCAGGTACCTGAGTAAGGCGGGGCACGAGAAACCCTGCTTGAATCCACGGGGACCATCCCGTAAGGCTAAATACTCGTTTCTGACCGATAGTGAACCAGTACCGTGAGGGAAAGGCGAAAAGCACCCCATTGAGGGGAGTGAAAAGTACCTGAAACCGTGTGCCTACAAGCAGTGGGAGGACTATGGCCTTCGGGCAATGTCTGACCGCGTGCCTATTGCATAATGAGCCGGCTAGTTATTCTTGTCAGCAAGGTTAAGCGTGAGCGAGCCGCAGCGAAAGCGAGTCTGAATAGGGCGTTAAGTTGGCAGGAATAGACGCGAAGCGGGATGATCTACCCTTGGCCAGGTTGAAGGTGAGGTAACACTCACTGGAGGACCGAACCGGTGTTTGTTGAAAAAAGCTCGGATGAGCTGAGGGTAGGGGTGAAAGGCTAATCAAATTCCGTGATAGCTCGTTCTCTCCGAAATAGCTTTAGGGCTAGCGTCGTGTGATTTGGATCGGTGGTAGAGACATGGATGGACTAGGGGGCTTTCCGGCTTACTGAATCCAACCAAACTTCGAATGCCGATCACAACCAGCACGGCAGTCAGACTGTGGGGGCTAAGCTTCACAGTCGAGAGGAAAACAGTCCAGATCGCCAGCTAAGGTCCCAAAATTACAGTTAAGTGGGAAAGGAAGTCGGAACCCTCAGACAGCCAGGAGGTTGGCTTAGAAGCAGCCATCCTTTAAAGAAAGCGTAATAGCTCACTGGTCAAGGGGTCCGGTGCCGACAATACAACGGGGCTAAAACTGTATACCGAAGCTGCGAATGTCCTTTATAGGACGTGGTAGGAGAGCATTCTCTCGTGGATGAAGCGTAACTGGGAAGATACGTGGACATTAGAGAAGAGACCCTGCCGGCATAAGTAGCGATAATGAAGGTGAGAACCCTTCACGCCGAAAGTCTAAGGTTTCCTGAGGAAGGTTAATCCGCTCAGGGTTAGTCGGTCCCTAAGTCGAGGCCGAAAGGCGTAGACGATGGAAGTCCGGTTAATATTCCGGAACTCCCAATACCTCGTTATCACGATGGGGTGACGCAGAAGGATAAGCAGGACCTCCTATGGCTATGGGGTTCGATGCGTGTGAAGCTGGATTCTCGATAGGCAAATCCGGTGAGGTCTTAACAGTGAGACGCAAAGCAGTAAGCCGTATGGCTGAAAGCTGCTGAGTTCATGCTGCCAAGAAAAACCTCTAAGGAGAGGGATTGGGAACCGTACCACAAACCGACACAGGTAGACGAGGAGAATATCCAAAGGCGCTCGAGTGAAAGCTTGTTAAGGAACTCGGCAAATTAGACCCGTAACTTCGGGAGAAGGGTCGCCCCCTGGGTGCATAGCCTAGGTGGGCCGCAGTGAAACGCGAACGGCGACTGTTTAACAAAAACACAGGTCTCTGCAAAGTCAAAAACGACGTATAGGGGCTGACTCCTGCCCGGTGCCGGAAGGTTAAAAGGAGAGGTTAGCCGCAAGGCGAAGCTTTGAATTGAAGCCCCGGTGAACGGCGGCCGTAACTATAACGGTCCTAAGGTAGCGAAATTCCTTGTCGGGTAAGTTCCGACCTGCACGAATGGAGTAACGATCGTTCGACTGTCTTAACGAGTTGCTCGGCGAACTTGTAGTACCGGTGAAGATGCCGGTTACCCGCAGCTAGACGAAAAGACCCCGTGCACCTTTACTATACTTTTACTATGAGTTACGGCAATTGCTGCGCAGGATAGGTGGGAGGCTTTGAGATCAGACTTTTGGGTTTGATGGAGCCAACGGTGAGATACCACCCTGCGATTGTTGTGATTCTAACCTGCTCCCCTGATCGGGGAGAGGGACATAGTAAGACGGGTAGTTTGACTGGGGCGGTCGCCTCCTAAATTGTAACGGAGGCGCGCGAAGCTACACTCAGGTCGTTTGGAAATCGACCGTCGAGTGCAAAGGCATAAGTGTGGTTAACTGCGAGACCTACAAGTCGAGCAGATGCGAAAGCAGGCCTTAGTGATCCGGTGGTTCTGTATGGAAGGGCCATCGCTCAACGGATAAAAGGTACGCCGGGGATAACAGGCTGATCGAAGCCAAGAGTTCATATCGACGCTTCGGTTTGGCACCTCGATGTCGGCTCATCGCATCCTGGAGCTGTAGAAGGTTCCAAGGGTTAGGCTGTTCGCCTATTAAAGCGGTACGTGAGCTGGGTTCAGAACGTCGCGAGACAGTTCGGTCTCTATCTGCTGTGGGCGTAGGAGATTTGAAGAGGGCTGTCCTTAGTACGAGAGGACCGGGATGGACGAACCTCTTGTGTTCCAGTTGTCATGCCAATGGCACGGCTGGGTAGCGAAGTTCGGTTGTGATAACCGCTGAATGCATATAAGCGGGAAGCACGCTCTAAGATGAGATCTCCCAACCCAAAAGGGAAATGAAGGGCCCTAGAAGACCACTAGGTTGATAGGCTGGAGGTTGAAGTGCAGTAATGCATGTAGCTTACCAGTACTAATCGCCCGTTCGGCTTGTCCATAGAATTTACTCTGCGCAGTGAGTACCAACATCCACTGTTCTAAGAGTCATTCAATACAAGCTTTGTAGTTATACAAGATATAACTAATACGTATTTTGGTATATATGTCTGCTCAATCTATTCAGTTGTGAACGATCGCGTGAGCGAGAGTTCAAAATTTTGCCGGTGAGTTTACCGCGAGGGTCACACCCGTTCCCATCCCGAACACGGAAGTTAAGCCTCGCTGGGCCGATGGTACTGCACGCGTAAGTGTGTGGGAGATTAGGTGATCGCCGGCAATAAATATCCAAGCAAACGCCCCAATCGCAAAAGATTGGGGCGTTGCTGCGTCCGCAGAAGAAAAAATAGAAGCCGCCACGGGACTAAGGACCACAAAGCGTAAGCGAAGGACTGAACACGGGAACTGGCCGGACTGGCAGCAGGACGGGCACCAGAGATGGCTGACCGCAAAAGTTGATTGAAAGCTACTTCAATGTCATCCTCGAGAGATGAAGCGAAAGACATTGTGAGGCATCGTTCTGGGATCGGTGTTTGTTTGCTGTATGACGGCAGGGGCGCAGGAGAAGGGAAGTTGGCACGCGGCAAGCTCGACGGCGCGGTCCATTACCGGGGATGTGATTCTTTCCAACGAAAAGATCTTGATCAACTTCGCGACCTTTCCGATTGCTCGGATACGCAGCCTTGGGCAGGAGGAGATGGGCGCGGCATTCGACGCGGACAGCAATGTTGCCGGGATGGGCAGCCTTTATCGACTCAGCGTGCCGGCTTCGATTCGGTTTCTGCACAAAAATACTCTGTGCGGCTCCGACGACACGCAGTGGATGGCCACGTATGTCTCGGATCGCTCGTTGCAGTTGGCATTTTTTTCGGGACAGAAGCCGCCCGTGCTGACGATGGATGCGATCACGAATTCAACGACGCTGTGCGGGGTCTTCTCCGTACGGGCGGTGAATGTGCGGGTTAGGTCCGCGCGGAAGCAATGGACCTAACCGATTGCCTGGCAGAGGAGCTTGCCGAGGCGCTCCATGCCGGCGATCAACTGTGCTTCCGGCAGAGCCGAGAAGTTGAAGCGAGCGTGATTGGTTTCGGGTTCCAAGGCAAAGAATGCGGCGCCGGGCACATAGACCACTTTGGCTTGCGGGAGCGCGTGCTCGATCATGAACTTCGCGGTATCGAAGCCCGTCCGGGAAGGAGAGCCAGGTAAACAGGCCGCCGTCGGGACGGGTGTACTGAATCGACTTGGGGAAGCTTGATTCCAGCACTCGAGCATGAGCTTGCGCTTGCGTTTGTAGGCGCAGCGCACCTCCGCGATGTGATCGTTGATGGGATGGCGCTCGAGGAACATCGATGCCGCCATCATATTGAGCGTGCTGCATTGCGTATCGGCCGCGAGCTTCAGGCGAGCGAGCTTGGCGAGCACCTCGCCGCTGGCCACCGCCCAACCCAGGCGCATGCCGGGAGCCAGAATCTTGGAGAAGCTGCCGAGATAGACCACGCGGCCTTCGGTATCAAGGCTCTTGAGCGTCGGGATGTCGGTTCCTTCAAAGCGCAGGGAGCGATAGGGAGAGTCCTCGAGCACGAGGACGTCGAACTGATTCGCGAGCTCGATCAGGCGATGCCGGCGCGCGAGGCTCATCGTGACGCCGGTCGGATTCTGGAAGTCCGGAACGGTATAGATCATCTTCGTGCGCGGGTTGTTGCGCAGCACCTCTTCGAGGTGATCGACATCCATGCCCTCGTCGTCCATGCGCACGGTGGCGTAGGTGGGCTCGAAGACGTTGAAGGCGATGAGTGCGCCGAGAAATGTGGGGTCTCTCGACGATCACGGTATCGCCTGCCTCCAACATCATCTTGGCGGCGAGATCGAGGCCCTGCTGCGCTCCCTGCAGCACGAGAACATCGTCCGCATGGCACGGCGTGCCGTCCTCGACCATGCGTTGGGCGATCTGCGCGCGCAACACCGGGATGCCGTCCGAGACGGTGTACTGGAGGGCCTGCGGGGCATGCGAGGAGAGCAGCTGATCGTAGATCGACTGGAGCTTCGCGGCAGGGAAGAGGCGTGGGATCGGGAAGCCACCGCCGAAGGAGACGATGCTGGGGTCGGCGCCATAGCGAAGCAGATCCCGAATTGCCGAGGACTGAACCTTTTGCACTCTGCTGGCGAATCGTAACTCCATGGATCTTCCCTCCGGAGAATGCCTGGCAGACTATCGGCGGTGATTGCGCGGGCCGCTCGCTCATCGATGCACCGGGCGAGCCATAATAGTTGCTTATAGCAACTATATGGTATAAGTCCAGTCATGGGAAGGATACCCCAGGACGATGTCTTGCGGCGGCAGACGGAGACTTTCAGGGCATTCAATCGCTATTACACGATGCGGTTGGGGTTGCTGCGCGGGCGCTACCTGCAAAGCGAGTTCTCGCTCACTCAGGCGCGCATCCTCTACGAGTTGGCGCAGGAGTCAGAGATCACGGCGGCTTCACTTCGGCGGTTGTTTTCGCTGGATGCGGGATACATGAGCCGTCTGCTGACTGCGCTGGAGAAGCGCGGCTTGGTTCGGCGGAAACCGTCGGAGAAGGATGGACGTGCGCGTCTCCTGCAGCTGACCGCTTCGGGCAAACGGCTTGCGGCGGCCTCGATCGGCAAGCGTCGCAGGAGATGGCGTTGTTGCTGGGAACGCTTTCGCCAGCGGACCGGATCGAGCTCAGCAGGAGCCTGAGCAAGGTGCACCAGATTCTCACTGCGGCCGAAACGTAGTGGGGTCTGCTTTTAATAAGATCGTCGCAGCCGTTAAGACATCTATAAGATGCAACCACATCGAAGCCGGAGTTAATTTGCCGAAAGCTGACCAGCTAGCAAGCCCATCCGTCTGCAGGCAATACCGCCCTGCGGCTGCTCCTCGGAATCGATCGAGCCATCCGAACCTGATCCTGGGCATATGCTGCATGAGCCTCCTGATCGTAGGCATGGACGTCACGATCGTCAACGTCGCGTTGCCGGCGATCCAACGTGATCTTCCACGCCTCGCTTGCGGGGCTGCAGTGGATCCTCGACGCCTACACGCTGGTGGTCGCGAGCCTGCTCATGCTTTCGGGCTCGATGTCGGATCGTTTCGGGCGGCGGCGTGTGTTTCAGATCGGGCTTGGTCTATTCAGCTCGGATCGTTGCTGTGCAGTCTGGCGCAAAGCATTGAACAACTGGTGGCGTTTCGCGCGATTCAGGGGCTGGGCGCGTCCATGCTGAATCCGGTAGCGCTGTCCATCATCGCCAATGCGTTCCAGGAACCGAAGGCTCGGGCACGCGCTGTCGGTGTTTGGGGCGCTGTGGCTGGCGTGTCGCTGGCGATCGGTCCGCTGATCGGAGGCGCGTTGACGCAGACGGTGGGCTGGCGATCGATCTTCTGGATCAACCTCCCATTGGCCTGGCAGCGGCGGTGCTGTCGGCAATATTCGTCCCTGAGTCCAAAGCGCCGCGCGCCCGCGCATTCGATCCGGTCGGGCAGCTGCTGGTGTTGGTTGGGCTGTCGTCGCTTACCACCGCGGTGATCGAGGGGCCGCGTGGCGGCTGGACATCCGGGTTGATTCTGGGTCTGTTCGCGGTCGCAGGCGCGGCCTTGGTGGCCTTTCTCCTGTACGAACCGCGGCGCAAAGATCCGTTGCTTGACCTTCGCTTCTTCCATAGCGTTCCGTTCAGCAGTGCGACCCTTCTCGCGCTGTGCTCCTTTGCCTCGTTCGCCGGCTTTCTCTTTCTGAATACGCTGTATCTGCAGCAGGCACGCGGGTTCTCTGCCTTTCGGACGGGGCTATTTACGCTGCCTTTGGCGGGCATGATGATTTTTTGCGCGCCGCTCTCCGGGCGCTGGGTGGGGGCTCACGGCACGCGTCCTTCGCTGTTGGCTGCGGGCGCGGGCTTTCTGCTGAGCACGTTGATGCTCACGCATCTGAGTCTCGGTACTCCGGTGGCGCTGTTGATGCTGGCCTATGCGTTGTTTGGGCTTGGACTGGGGATGGTCAATCCGGCGATCACCAATAGCGCGGTCGCGGGGATGCCCTTGTCGCAAGCGGGAGTGGCTGCGGCGATCGCATCGACAGGCCGGCAGGTGGGTGCGGCACTGGGAGTGGCGGTGGCCGGCACAGTCGTCGCCAAGAGCCATGCGAAGGGGACGGACTTCACGCAGGCGACGCACGCGATCTGGTGGGGTATGACCGGGTGCGGTGCGATCGTTCTGCTGCTCGGTTGGCTGTCGAACATGACCTGGGCGCGGGCCAGCACAGAGCGGGTGGCGCATCTTTTTGACGTTCCGCACCGCTGAGCGAGGCTGCGGACTAGCTGCCAACCGAGCCAGTCCGCAGCAGCAAGGCTAGTTGCCGACGAGTCGGCGGTATTCGAGGAGCATGCTGACTCTCCAACGCAGAATCATGCCAAAGGCCAGCACAAAGAAGAGTGCGGCGGTCTGCTGGATGGACATTACGGTATCGAGATAGCTGTGGGCAGGATGCGGATAATCCCCAGGCCGATGATCACGAAAAAGAAGCTGGCGGAGCGGTGCATCATGACGGCCTCGCCCTGCAGCGCCAGACGTGAGGTGCGCACCAGCGGATATGCGAGGACGAGCGCTCCGAGGGCGAACGCCCCTGCTGCCCACGCCCACGGGACCCGAAATGCAGGTACGAAGAACATACTGAACCCTGTGGCCATGCCCAGGGGGGGAATTACGATCTTTCTGAGCGTCACCGCAGTGCGCCCTTCTCGAATGCGCCAAGCCAAGACCACCAGGAACCCCAAAATCGCGCTCGCCACCGACAACCATCGAAGAGAAACCATACCAAGAATGCTATCCTAGCGCGCTCCGATTCCCAACTGGCAGCCCCGCGTGACCGGGTGGGCGCCTCTTGTCCGGGCCGGGAGCAACAAACAGGGGCGGCGAGAGAGTCTCGCCACCGCCTGCTAGTTTGTACATGTTGGTTAGAACAGCACCTTGAGCACGAACTGGTACTGCCGTGGGGTGTAGTTCGGATCGGTCTGCGAGATCGGTCCGAAGGCCGCGTTGCCAAACTGCACGTTCGAGGCTGTTGGTGTTCGCCATGTAGAAGTTGGGCGTGTTGGAGATGTTGAAGCACTCGATGCGGAACTGCACGTTCACCCGTTCCGTGACCGGGAAGGTCTTGAAGAGGGAGAGGTCGACGTGGCGGAAGTCGGGACCAAACAGCGAGTTGCGCTGGGTGTTTCCAACGGTTCCGAGAGGTTGAGGAGCGAAGGCTGCGGTATTGAAGAACTCGCTGAGGGTCTTGTGACTCAGTCGGGCGATCCGCAATCTGATTGGGACGATCCTGCCAGCACCGCCACTGTTGTTTGCGGGACGGCCCGATTGTTGTAGCCGTAGGCGCTTCGGGATTGTCGGCGCCGGAGCCGCTGTTGAACGATCGATGAAGGGCTTTCCGCTCTGCCAGACCGTGATCATATTCGTCTGCCAGCCGGAGAGGAGTGCCTTCTTGATGCCGGTGAACTCCTTGCCATACTGCAGTTCGTAGTTGAGCGAGAGCGCGAAGCGGTTTTGGATGTCGTTGTCCGACTTTGCCGTACTCGATCTGACGGATCTCGTTCGGATTCGCGTTGCTCCAACCCTGGTCTCCCTGCTGGGAGAAGCCGCTGATATCGCTCAACGCCTTGCCCCAGGTGTAGTTCGCATCGAGCGCCAGCCCTTGGTAAAGCGGCGCTGGAAGGAGGTCTGCAGCGCACTGTAGTTGGAGATGCCCTCGCTCTGCGATATAGCTGACGTTGCCCAGGTTGGGAAGCTGGGTCTGGAGTGAGGATGCTCCGCGGACGCGTCTTGCGTTGGATTGGTGAGCGGGTTGAACGGTGCCGGTTGGTTGATGTTGTTGATCGACTCCGGCAGATGCTGGCCGATGTTGCCGACATAGCCGATGGTGAAGACGTTGGCGCCGACCTGCTGCTCCACCTGCAGATTGAACTGCTGGATGAGAGCCGACTTGAAGTTGGTGGCTTCGGCGACGAACGACAGACCGGTAATCGTGTTCAGGGCAGGCACGGTTGCGGCGTGGTCGGAGGAGGTGGAATTGCCTCCGTGCTGCTGAGGGCTCCGGGTGCACCGATCGTCGACGCAGTCCGGGTTCTGGCCGACAAACGCGCTTCTGGGCCATCTCGATCTGAACCGCGAGGTTGGACTGGCAGGCTGGGGTGTAGATGGAGGTGAACGGAGCGTTCTTCAGGTCGGCGTTGGAGGTGTAGTTGCCGGGGAAGTAGCTGAGTCCGTAGCCGCCGCGGATGACGGTGGTCGGTCGTGCCGAATAGGCAAAGCCAAGACGCGGAGCGACGTTGTTGTAGTTGGTTGGGATGTTCAGCTGGCGAGTTGACCCCGTTGACGCCAGCTATCTTGCAGTGCGTGACTCTACGGTGGCAGGCGTCGAAAGTAAGTGCCTCGCGGGAAGTCGAAGTTCGAGATGTGGTTGTGCGCTTCGGTGAAGGGGGTGAAGACGTCGTAGCGAACGCCCAGCAGCAGCGTCAGCTTCGGGGTTGACCTTCCAGCTATCCTGCGCGAAGCCACTCGGCTCCCAGCTGCGGTAGTCGGGCGGGGTAGAGGTTGAAGTTGCGGGTCTGGCTCGCGAAGGCGCCGAGCAGAGTTGAGGCGAGCTGATTGTTCTGCTGTGTCAGCTGATCCGGGTTGGAAGTGCTGTCGCTGGGCAGGTTGAACTGGTACGCACCGACTGCGGAGGCGCTTTGCACGTTCCGTGCCTGCCTGCGAATCAAGCAGGCACCGGACTTGAAGTTGTGGTTGCCCTTGGTCCAGCTGACCGTACCGGAGTACTGGAAGGTGTTGTCGATGTCCTGAAGCGGAACATACGCGCCGTCGCCAATATCGCCGAACGGACCGATCGAGACCGGCGTCAGCGAGTTGGCGTAGGGGCTAAAGGAGGTCATGCTGGCGGGGAAGCCGATCACGTTCTGATCGACATTCAGGCCGTAGTTCAGCGGCAGCGAGAGATTGTTGATCCGAGTGAATCCTGCCCTGAGGTCGAGCAGGAGACTTGGGGTGAAGATATGGGTGAACCCGAAGGCATACTGCTGCGCGGCATCGGTTGCGGGACCATCGAAGTTGTACCTGCCGCCGCTGATCTGCACGCCATTCACCGTTCCAAAGTCGGGCGGGGTGAAGGTGTCGACGTTGTTGTAGGAGAAGCGACCGAAGAAGAGATTGTGGTCGTTGAACTTATGGTCGACCCGAGCGTCGTAGGTATTGTAGTTCTGCGTCTTGTTCGGGCTGATGGTGAAGTTGTTGGCGAGGTTGCTGTTGGTGGGTGCCGGAAACAGCTTCAGGTAGTTCAGCATGAGCGGATTGATGGGAGTTCCCGCGTTGTAGGCCTGAAGTGTACCGTTGCACGTCGAAAGCAGCGCCAGCGGCGATCCGCCGTTTTGACTGTTGATGTCGTCCCACTCCGCATGGGTCGGCACGGTGCCGGTATCGGTGACACCTGAGACCTGCCGGAATCCTTCATAGTCAAAGTAGAAGAAGGTTCTGTTCCGCCAGATGGGTCCGCCGATGCTGCCGCCATACTGATTCTGGCGCAGTTCGGGCTTGGCGTCCGGTCGTCTGGAAGAAGTTGCGGGCGTCGAAGATGTCGTTGCGGAAGTACTCGTAGACCGAGCCATGGAACTGGTTCGTTCCAGAGCGGGTGACGATGTTGATCACACCGCCGGCCGTACGGCCAGCCTCGGCCGCGTAGCTGTTGGTCTGGACCGTGATCTCCTGAATGCCTTCGACGTTCGGCTTGACGCCGATGGTGCCGATGATGCGTTCGTTGTCGTCGACTCCATCGACCACCCAGTTGTTGAGGCTTTCGTCCTGTCCGTTGACCGAGAGGCCGGCGGCGTTGGTGCGGCGATCATCGGGGCGGCCGCCGCTGCTGAGGCCGTTGCCCTGGCCTTCGTTGGCGCCGGGGACCAGGTGCCACCAGCTGCACGAAGTTACGGCCATTCAGCGGAAGGTCCTGCACCGCTTTGGCGGTCACGGTCGAGCTGACGGTTGCGCTGTCGGCCTGAAGCAGCGGTGTGCTCGCGGTCACTTCGACCACCGTGGCTCTCTGACGCCGAGTTGCAGGTGGACGTCGTTGCGGGCACGGTCGCCTGCTTCCACGGCAAGGTCCTTGGTGATCGACGCCTCGAACCCGGTCGCCTTCACCGCGATGGAATAGTGTCCGACCGGAAGCAGCGTGAAGTTATAGTCGCCGGAGGCATTGGTCTGGCGTGGTGCGCTTCTCGTTGCGTGCCGAGGTTGGTCAGGGTGACATTCGCGTTGGGAACGACGGCGCCCGTGGTATCGGTGACGGTTCCGAGAATGTCGGCGGTGGTCAACTGCCCGAGGGCAGCGGAGGTAAAGGCGAGGAACGTCAGCAGAACGAATCGCTTCATCCATTCCTGAATGATTGCGTCCCGCGCTCTCCCAGGTGGCTGCCTTGTTTGGTTTGCATTTCGCATCTCATATGGGTCACGACCTCAAAGTAGGGTTTCTATCCAGCGTCTTTGCAAGCTCTGGGGGATTGTCTAAGTCGGAGCAAGCCGGCCGGTTAGCACCAGGGCAGGGAACACTGCGTCATCACTGCAGGTCGGGCCGTGTGGCGGGAGGTTGACCGGTTCCTTGCGGCCCTATTGAGTTGTCATCCCGCACGCTCTAAGTCTGTGTCTAGCCTCGATCGACACGGCATTGCAGGGGTCGTAGTCTTTGTAGAGCATCGATTTCAGTGGAGTGGGCAGCCCATTGCTGCGCACGCGGGGGCCAGTACTCCCCCGGCGAGCGTCAGCAATAGGAAGCGTGGAAGCCGGCTTGGCGCACCATCACCTGCGTTCGCTGGAAATCAGTTTCTGGAACTCAGGCATACCCCGTAAACCCGCGAATTCCTGATCCTGCTGTAAGCCTACTTTGTCGTGGAAGCCTTCCATAAGGGCTTTTTGAAGATATTCGATAGCGAGGTTGTTTATTCCTGCCTGCGCGTAGATTTTCGCAAAGCAGAAATTCATGTTTGCGAGGTCGGCCATCGACTCGTTATTCGGGATGCCTGTTTCAGCAACCTCCTGAAAGATATTGGAGTCGAGTATAAAGGCGCGCTGGTAGGCTTCGGCACCGTCCTGAAACTTATTGCGGGCAAGGTAAAGTGCTCCAAGATTGCTGTAGACCGCGGCATCTGTCGTTACTCAGGTGAATCGCCTTTTTGTAGAGACGCTCAGCCCTGCCGTAGTCCTTCTGGTGATAGTAGACGGTGCCAAGATTGTTGTAAGCTTCCGCGAATTTCTTGTCCATTTTGATTGCACGTTCGAAGTTGGACTTTGCATCGTCGTCCATCAACATGTGCTCGTAAGCGACTCCGATTTTGTTGTAAATCCGCGCCGTTTTCGGGCTTAGTTTTTGGTAGGCCGCAATTGCCTCAAGATACTGGTGATGGACGACGAGCAAATCAGCTGTGGTTTCCGGCGTCAATTGGGGGATCTGAGGGGCCGAAGCAGATGCGGAAGGGTGCTGAGAAGGGTGTCCGGCAGCGGAGGTATCTTTTGCCACTGCGGCGCGAAAGCGATCCCGCTGCATACGAGAAGAACAACGGAAAGTCTCGCCCAACGTGCGAAGTACATTGCAGGTGTGTTCACAATCGCCTCCGTTGAGGCCACAGCCCATTCGGAAGAAATTTGGCTGTACCCTCTAGATTCACTTCAAAATCGTGTTCTAGAATGCGCTCAGGTGGTCGAATTGAAAAGGCCCACTTAGGCGATATCGACTAGACCACTTTGGGGTGGAGAGGGGTGAATCGCATGACCAGGCAAGCTTCTACCTTCGAGTTGATTCTTCCTCCCCAACCTGAGGATGTCCCTTCCTTTCACTGGCTGCGAAATGCAATTCGCTTGGAAATCCTGAGCGGAAGACTTAGTCCAGGTTCAAGGCTTCCAGCGAGCCGTGATCTCGCTCGGCAATATCATCTGTCGCGCGGAACAATCGTGGCGGCAATCGATGAGTTGCAGGCTGAGGGGTATCTCGAAGCCCGCAGAGGGTCCGGCACTTACGTTTCAAAGATCTTGCCTGAACATCTGCTTCAATCCCAAAGAGCGGTGGAGAAAAAAGCGAACGCCGCCATACAGGAGCAGCAGCACCTCTCCGCCTTCGCTTCACGAATACGTCCGTTTTCTCTTTATGTGCATCCGACCAGCACGGCTTTCCGTACCAACCTTCCCGCGCTCGACTTATTCCCGACTGCATTGTGGGCACAGGTTGCGGCACGACGACTACGAAAGGCGTCGATGCAATCCCTCCTGGGTTGCGGGCCTCTCGGATACTTGCCCCTTCGTGAAGCCGTGGCGGGTTATGCACGGAGTTCGCGTGGCGTGAGTTGTGTAGCAGACCAGGTCGTCATCGTCTCCGGAATACAAGAAGGATTGGATCTTACAGCCCGACTTTTCCTCGATCCGGGGGACAAAGTGTTGGTCGAAGATCCTGGTTATCAGGGAGCCTATGCTGCGTTCCGGTCTGCTGGGGCGCAAATGATTCCTGCACCAATCGATGCCGAGGGTGCTGCTCCGAAGGAAAGTGATTTGCGGAACTGCCGTCTCCTCTATGTGACGCCCGGTCACCAATTTCCGATGGGGGCCACGATGAGTCTTCGGAGACGATTGGAATTGCTCTCATGGGCGCACAAATATGAGACGGTGATCTTCGAAGATGACTACGACAGCGAATTCAGATTCTCCGGTCGGCCTGTTCCGGCCATGCAAGGTTTGGATCGCGGGGGTAGGGTAATCTTTGGAGGCAGCTTCAATAAAGTCTTGTTCCCGTCCCTCAGGCTGGGCTATTTGATAGTGCCTCTGAATCTGGTTGACGTTTTCGCATCGGCTAAAGGCCTGACCTCACGGCACTACCCTCTTTTAGATCAAGCCGTGCTCTGCGATTTCATCGAGCAGGGACACTTTGGACGCCATCTTCGACGAATGCGTAAAACATACGGGGAACGCCTATCCGTTCTGCTGGAATGTGGCCGGATGTATCTGGGAGAGTATTTAGAGCTTTCGAATATCGAAGCCGGCGTACAGACAATCGGATTGCTTCGCAATAATATTTCGCGCCGAAACTGTCGCGGAGAGAGCAGCGATGGAGAATATCGACGTCGTGCCGCTCAGCCGTTACTGCTGTTCTACGTCTGTTCCAGAGGGCCTGCAGATAGGGTTTGCCGGGGTGAACGAGAAAGAAATTAAGGATGGCGTCCTCAAGCTCGCCCGCATTCTTAAGGTTCTGAATTCGAAGAGTACTAAAAAGTATCCGTCCCGGGAAGCACACGGTTGACGTCGGGTTTGTCTGGGGCGTAAGCGGAAGGGTGAGTTGGGCGAGGTTTTGGAGGAAGCGATTAGCGAGTCCGGGCAGGATAGCGGCGAGGTATTCGCGGACGGGAGTCCGAGTCTGCGGCAGCTTTCGACGATGGAGAAGATGGCCGCGACCGTGGGTCCGGCGTCTGCACTGCCGAGATGGGTCCAGTTGCGGCGTCCGTTGGCGATCAACAAGAGCTGGAACAGGCGATGGTGCATCGCGGAGGAAGGCCGGCGGCTGGAGCAGGCGGGTCCTGGAGGGATCTGAGGGGCCATTGGAGCGACGTGCTTGTCGCTCTTGGGTCCTCAATCCCCAGGATGAACAACCGTGAAGACTCGAGTATGCCGGCTGTGAGCGCTCGCCCCCAGTCGAGGAAGTTGGTTGTAGATCTGCCGCGGAGCCTTGATCCCATTTGGGGATTGAGCGCCTTAGTTCCAACTTAGTAATCTCCTGCATTCGCGTCGGACGGAGCGCCCTGGGCGGAGCGACGTCCGAAACCGCGGCGAGGCGTTTGTGGGAGGCGCGGTCGGAGGCTTTTCGGTAGCGGGATGGTGCTGGGGAGCTTCTGGCTGCGGATGTTCTTCTGGTTCCGGTCGCGAACTTGGGCTGGGGGGCGTCGGCCCACCGTGGCGGGGCGTAAGAATCAACTCCGTAGGACCCTTGGCGTCGTTGACCAGCAACATATTGGTTCCGGTTCCATCCAGCAGGGCAGCCAGAACGATCGATGGCGTAGATGGTCCGTACTGTCCATAGACAGGCTCGTCGGCTACGCTGCCCGTGATCTTCATGCCGATGCGTGCGGGAAACCTGGCGCAGAATCTGGTTCAAGCTGGCATTGGTGGCGGTGACGACGAGCTTTCCGGCAGACGTAATCCACACTCAATTTCGGCTTGTTGGGGCTATTGGCCAACCCAGACGGGGCGGACACCGCGAACAGAGTCGACGGTTTTGTCGACTGTGCGTGCGACGCGGATGCCCCATAGCAGAGGGTTGCGAGGACGGTCGATGGGATCAAGAGGTCGCGAACAGCAATTCGAATTGGAGAGGTGAATTTCATCTGGTGTAGGTGGGACGGTTTGCGGGCGTTGACGTAAGCCCATGGCTTTTATACGGATCTGGCCTAGTGCTATCCGACCACGATCACGCAGCACCGCATCTCCACGGTCACGCGATGCAGCGGGATGGGTCCCATCAAATCCCGATCCGTTCGACGTCACCGAGTGCAACCGCATCGCTGCGGCGGTCATAGAGGCCGGTCGTCTGAAAGGTGTGGCTGCCGAATCAGTAGACACGCGGAATCATGCATCTCAACTGGCACAAAAAGCGGCAGGGCACTCCAGTGGCTCGCTGAAAACGTCTTTTGCGTTTCTTGGTAGTGCATGGTAGCTTCTTGGTCATGCACGGTTCCTCGGGAGCAGTAAGGAAAAACGAGATTGAAAGTCGACTGCAACGCGGCCTACCAGTGAATGCCACCGCACTCGCAAAGGAGTTCCTGGTGTCTGAGGACGCCATCCGTCGAGATCTGCGGGCGTTACACGGTCTGCGCCTGAAGTTCAACCCGCTCCCCGAGGTGATCTCCGGTCAGCGGCTGATCGTCGTCGACGACTCCATCGTGCGCGGCAACACCACCCGCCAAATCGTGCAAATGCTGCGCGACGCCGGCGCGCGCGAGGTGCACATGCGGATCTCCGCCCCCCCCATCAAGCACCCCTGCCATTACGGCATCGACATGTCCACGCGCGAGGAGATGATCGCCCACGGCCGCACCACCGCGGAGGTGGCCGCCGAGCTCGGCTGCGACTCGCTGCACTACCTCTCGCTGGCCGGCGTCTACGAGGCCATCAGCGCGGCGACCGGTCCGGCCCGGGCGGGCGAACCGGACCAATCCCCGCGGCAGTCCCACTGCGACGCCTGCTTCAGCGGCGAGTACCCGCTTGACGGCACCGGCGAGGCCAACGGCAAGTACGCGCTGGAGGAGCCCGCCGGGTCCACGCTTCCGCTCGTGCGCGCGTAGATGGCCAACCAGACGCCGCTGCCGATCGCCGTGCTGGTATCAGGCACGGGCACCAACCTGCAGGCGCTGCTCGACACCGTGCACGGGCGCGAGGCCGAGGTGGTCGCGGTCGCCTCGAATGTAGCGGGAGCAACCGCGTTGGAGCGGGCCGCCGCGTGCGGAGTTCCGACGGGGGTGTTCGCGCGCGCCGAGTACCCCGATCGCCAGGCGCGCGATCGGGCGCTGGCGGAGTGGCTGACCGAGCACGGAGCGCGGCTGGTCGTGCTCGCCGGCTACATGGAGCTGGTTGGTCAACCCTTTCTCGGACGTTTTCCGGAAGCGGTCATCAACGTGCACCCCTCGCTGCTGCCCGCCTTCCCGGGGCTGCGGGCGATCGAGCAGGCGCTCGCGTACGGGGTGAAGGTGTTCGGTGTGACGGTGCACTTCGTCGACGCCGGCGTGGACAGCGGGCCGGTGATCCTGCAGGGCACCCGCGAGCTGCCCGACGCGCGCGAGCCCGCGGAGGTGCTGCGTAAGCTGCGCCCGCTCGAGCACGCGCTGCTGCCCGAGGCGGTGCGCCTGTTTGCGCGCGGGGCGCTGCACCGCGACCCGGAGAACCCACGCCGGGTGACGATCGACCCGCCCAGCTGAGGCCACCGCGTGCCGCGACCAGCCCGGCTGGAGATCGAGGCACGTGGTCGCCACCGGCAGATAGGCTCTGGAGGTGGCCTCGGAGGTGACACCGGCAGCCGGCCTGGAGCGCACCGCGCCCGGCGAGGTGCATGTGCGCCGCGCGCTGTTGTCGGTCTCCGAGAAGGCTGGGATCGTGGACTTCGCGCGCGGGCTGGTTGAGCTGGGCGTGGAGATCGTCTCCACCGGCGGCACCGCGCGGGAGCTGCAGGGCGCCGGGGTGCCGGTGCGCGCGATCGAGGAGTTCACCGGCTTTCCGGAGATGATGGACGGGCGCGTGAAGACGCTTCACCCGCGCCTCTACGCCGGGCTGCTGGCGCTGCGTGACAACGATGAGCACCTGCGCGCCGCCGCCGAGCACGGGATCCAGCCGGTCGATCTGGTGTGCGTCAACCTCTACCCGTTCGAGCAAACCGTCGCGCGCGGCGACGCCACGCCCGCGGAGATCGTGGAGAACATCGACATCGGCGGGCCGACAATGATCCGCGCCGCCGCCAAGAACCACCCCTTCGCCGCCGTCGTCGTCGATCCCGGCGACTACCCCGCGGTGCTCGGGGAGCTGCGCCAGTCAGGCGGGCGGCTCTCGCTGTCCACCCGCCAGCGGCTGGCTGCGGAGGCGTTCGCGCTCACCGCCCGCTACGACGCGGCGATCTCCACCTGGTTTCAGCTGCGCACCCACGGAGAGGGCTTCCCGGCGCACTGGCGCGACGCCTACGAGAAGGTCAGCGACCTGCGCTACGGCGAGAACCCCCACCAGCGCGCCGCCTTCTACGCGCGGGTCGGCTCACCCACGCACCTGCTTGACGGCGTCCGCCAGCTGCACGGCAAGGAGCTCTCGTTCAACAACCTGCTCGATCTCAGCAGCGCGCGCGAGCTGGTCGAGGAGTTCGAGCTGCCCGCGTGCGCGATCGTCAAGCACAACAACCCCTGCGGCTGTGCCGTCGCCGACAGCGCGCTTGCTGCCTACGAGCGCGCCTTCGCGTGCGACCCCGACAGCGCCTACGGCGGGGTGATCGCGCTCAACCGCGCCGTGGACGGCGCCTGCGCGCAGGAGCTCTCCGGACAGTTCATCGAGGTGCTGCTGGCCCCCGGCTTCGACGCGGCCGCGCTGGAGATCCTCACGCGGAAGAAGAACGTGCGCCTGCTGGAGCTAGGAGATTGGCCAGCACCCAGCCGGGAGGTCGAAGGCAAGCCCGTGATCGGGGGTCAGCTGGTGCAGACCCGCGACGTCGTCTCAGAGACGCGCGAGCAGATGCAAACGATGGGCGCCCGCCAGCCCAGCGAGACCGAGTGGCGCGACCTGCTGTTCGCGTGGATCGTCTGCCGCCACGTGCGCTCCAATGCGATCGTGATCGCGGCCGGCGGCGCCACGATCGGGATCGGCGCCGGCCAGATGAGCCGCGTGGACGCCGTGCGCATCGCGGTTGAGAAGGCGCGCGCGTTTCGCCCCGACCAGCTCGCCGGCGCGGCGCTCGCCTCCGACGCCTTCTTCCCGTTCGCCGACGGCCCCCAGCTGGCGATCGACGCCGGCGTGGGCGCCATCGTCCAGCCCGGCGGCTCGGTGCGCGATGAGGAGGTGGTGGCCGCAATCGACGCCGCAGGCGCCGCGATGGTCGCCACGGGGGTGCGCCACTTCCGCCACTGACGGCCGAAGGGCCGTTATGCGAAAAGACACTGTAACGATATATCGTGCTACTATCGCGATGGTCAACGATAGGAGCAAGATATGTATGCTGATGCAACCTTCACAACACGCGGCGGCTGCTGCGGCGGACGCCCCGAATTTCCCGACCTGCGCGCGCTGTGGCTGGCGATGAGCGGGCCGACCGGCCATCCTCATCGCCACCATGGAGGGCCTCGCGGCGGCTTCCCGTTCGGCGGGTTCGGGCCAGGCGGGGGATCGCCGTGGGGCGGCGGGCGGCGCAAGGCGCGGCGCGGCGACATCCGCACCGCGGCGCTGCTGCTGCTCGCCGAGGAGCCCCGCAACGGCTACCAGATCATGCAGGAGGTGGAGGAGCGCAGCGAGGGCGCCTGGCGCCCCAGCCCCGGCTCGGTCTACCCCGCATTGCAGCAGCTCGAGGACGAGGGCCTGATCCGCTCCGAGGAGGTGGAGGGGCGCAAGCTCTTCCGGCTCACGCCCGACGGTCTCGCCCGCGTGGAAGAGCGCGACCAAGAGGCGCCCGCGCCGTGGGAGCAGATGAGCGACCAGCCCGGCTCCAAGGCGCACGACCTCGGCAAGGTCATGCGCGAGGTGGCGTTCGCCTTCACCCAGGTCATGCGCGCCGGCAGCGACGAGCAGCAGGAGCAGGCGCGCAAGGTGCTCATCACCGCGCGCCGCGAGCTCTACCGCATCCTCGCCGACGGAACCGAGCCCGAGGGCGATTGAACTCCGCTAGCGTGGGCGCCGTGAGCTCGGACACGGCGCCCGCAATCTCCGTCAGGGGCCTCGCCAAGCGCTACGGCGAGATCGCGGCCGTGCGCGCGATCGACTTCGAGGTCGCCCGCTCGGAGGTGTTTGGCTTCCTCGGGCCCAACGGCGCCGGTAAGTCCACCACGATCAACATGCTCTGCACGCTGGTGCGCCCCACCGGCGGCTCGGCGCTGGTCGCCGGCCACGACATCGTCTCCGAACGCGACGCGGTGCGCCGCAACATCGGCTTGGTCTTCCAGGACACCACCCTCGACGGCTACCTCACGGCCGAGCAGAACCTGCGGCTGCACGCCGAGCTCTACGGTGTCCCGCGCGATGCGGTGGCGCCGCGGATGCGGCAGGTGATGGAGATGGTCGGGCTGTGGGAGCGGCGCAAGAGCCTCGTCGGCACCTTCTCCGGCGGCATGAAGCGGCGCCTGGAGATCGCCCGCGGCCTCCTGCACTCGCCCCGCGTGCTGTTCCTCGACGAGCCCACCGTCGGCCTCGACCCGCAGACGCGCAGCTCGATCTGGAGCTATATCGATGAGCTCAAGCAGCGCGAGGACATCACGATCTTCCTCACCACCCACTACATGGATGAGGCCGAGTACTGCGACCGCATCGCGATCATGGACCAGGGACGGATCATCGTCCTGGACACCCCCGAGGCGCTGAAGGCGAGCGTGGGCAAGGACCGCGTGCAGATCTCCACGCCCGACGATCCCGCCACGATCGCCGCCCTGCGCGAGCGCTTCGAGATCGACGCCACGGTGGCGGAGGGCGCCGTCACCTTCGGCGTCTCCAACGGGGAGGAGTTCGTACCGCGACTGTTCGCCGAGCTCGACCTACCGATCCGCTCGGTCTCCGTCTCACGCCCGTCGCTCGACGACGTGTTCATGTCCTACACCGGCACCACCATCCGCGACGCCGAGGCCACCTCCACCGATCACATGCGCAACGTCGCGCGGATGATGGCCCGCTGATGAGCACCTCACCTCGCCATGCCTACAGCAATCGCCAGGCGCCCTCCGCGAGGAGGACGACCTGATGGCCGCCACCGACACCGCCTCCACCGCCCGGGCGCCGATCGCGCCGCCCCCGGGTCATCCCGTCGCTCAAGTGCGTGTGCCCACCCGCAGCCTGCGCGGCGAGCTGCGCGCGATCAAGGTGGTATGGCGGCGCGAGCTGATCCGCTTCTCCCGCGACCGCCTGCGGATCATCACCTCGCTTGTGCAGCCCTTCCTGTTCCTGTTCGTGCTCGGCACCGGCCTCTCCTCGCTGGTGTCCGCCGGCATCCACGGGATCAACTTCAAAACCTTCATCTACCCCGGCGTGCTCTGCATGGCGGTGATGTTCACCGCCATGTTCTCCGCCGCCTCGATCGTCTGGGACCGCGAGTTCGGCTTCCTGCGGGAGATGATGGTCGCGCCGGTACGCCGCTCCTCGATCGTGCTGGGCAAGTGCTTCGGCGGCGCCACCGTCGCCGCCTTCCAGGGCGTGATCGTGCTGGCGATCTCCCCGCTCGTGGAAATCCCCTACTCGCTGCCCCTGATCGCCGAGCTGTTCGCGCTAACGATTCTGCTGGCCTTCTCGATCACCGCCTTCGGCATGATGGCCGCCGCGCGCATCACGCAGATGCAGTCGTTCATGGCGCTGATGCAGATGGCGATCATGCCCATGTTCTTCATCTCCGGCGCGATGTTCTCCGTCGTCAGCCTCCCCCGTTGGCTGGCAATCCTCAACCGCCTGGACCCGCTCACCTACGCGGTGGACCCGATGCGCCGCGCGATCTTCGCCCACCTCGACATCCCCGAAGCCACCCGCCTCGCGCTCGCTCCCGGCGTCACCTGGTTCGGCTGGCACGTCCCCAGCCTCCTGGAGGCCGCGGTGATCGCGCTACTCGGGCTGTTGATGTTGTTCATCGCGATCGCCGAGTTCAGCCGCACCGAGTAGTACCGGCGGCGGCGACCACGCCGGCGGCTACCGTGTAAGGGTGCGTATCCGTGTGGCACGGCCCGACCATCCCGAGGTCTCTGAGGTGATCGCCTCCGAGCACTGCGTGGTGCGCTTCCGCAAGCGCGGCAGAATTCGCACGCCCGGCCTCGACGCCGTCGGCGAGGCGCTGCAGCACACCTTCGAGGAGGCCGACATCACGCGCTGGGCGCCCACCTGGGTTGACACCAACAGACAAACCCAAATGTGGGCGCTGCTGGACGACCTCGCCTTCCCGCTGACCCCCGCCGGCGAGCCCGGCAGCTGGTTGGCCACGACCTGTTTGGTGCGCAGCCACCACTGACTCCCGCCCCGGCCCACCGGGCGGCCGGCGGCCGCGGCCGCCACCGAGGGTGCGATGCCGGAACCGCCCAGCATCCACACAGGGGATAGGCTGCGCGCAGTGGCCGACCCCGACTCCGACGTCCACAGCGCCTATCGCCAGGCCGGCGTGGACTACGCGGTGCTCGATGCCGGCAAGCGCAGCGCGCTCACCGAGGCGCTGGCCACCTCACACTGGCTGGCCGCCGCCGGCGCCCGCGCCGTGGAGGGCTCCCGCGGCGAGCCAGCGTTTGTGCTGCGCTTCGCCGGCAGCACGCTTGCGTTTGTGCTGGAGACGCTCGGCACCAAGTCGATCATCGCCCGCGAATACCATGAGCTGGCCGGCGTCAACCGCTTCGACCACGTCGCCTACGACACGGTTGCCGCCGTCCTCAACGACCTGATCTGTGTCGGCGCGCTGCCGCTGGTGCTCAACGCCTACTTCGCCACCGGCTCCAGCGCCTGGTATGAGCACGCCGAGCGCGCCGATGCGCTGCTGGCGGGGTGGCGCCGGGCCTGCGAGGACGCGCAGTGCGCGTGGGGCGGGGGAGAGTCGCCTTCGCTCGTCGATCTGCTGGCCCCCCAGGAGATCGAGCTGGCCGGCAGCGCGCTCGGCTTCGTGCCGCCCCCCGGCGAGCCGCTGCTCGGCGAGCAGCTCGCCCCAGGCGATGAGATCGTGCTCATCTCCTCCAGCGGCCTGCACGCGAATGGGGCGTCACTCGCGCGGCGGATCGCCGCGGGGCTTCCCGAGGGGCTTTCGAGCCAGCTGCCCGACGGCGGGACCTTCGGCGAGGCGCTGCTCGCGCCGAGCGTCCTCTATGTGGGGCTCCTGCGGCGGCTGCTCGGTGATGCGCAGGTGCAGCTCACCTACCTCTCCCACATCACCGGCCACGGCCTGCTCAAGCTGATGCGCCCCCAGCGCGCGCTCACCTACCGCATCCGCGCGCTGCCGCCGGTGCCGCCGGTGCTCGCGTTCCTCGCCGCGCAGGCCGAGCTGGACGCCGCCGCGGCCCACAGCACGCTCAACATGGGCGCCGGCTTCGCCGTCTACTGCCGCCCCGGCGGCGGGGTGCACGTGGTGGAGATCGCCCGCGAACTTGGCCTTGGGGCGCTGCTCGCCGGTGCCGTGGAGGAGGGGCCGCGCCAGGTGATCCTCGAGCCCCTCGGCGTCACCTTCGCCGGCGATCAGCTGGCGCTGGCGCCCGAGCGCGCGCGCTGAACACGTTCGCTCTCGCGCAGCGCCTCGGTGAAGATCTCGATCCCCCGTTCCAGCAGCTCGCGGGTGATCACCAACGACGGGAGAAAGCGCGCCACGTTGGCGTGGTGGCCGCCGACCTCGATGATCAGCCCCCGCTCGCAGCACGCCCTGCGCACCGCGCTCGCCAGCTCCGGCCACGGCCGGCGGCTGTCGCGGTCGCGCACCAGCTCCACGCCGAGCATCAGCCCGCGTCCGCGCACCTCGCCAACCGCGGGCAGGCCGTCGTCCGCGCCAGCCTCCCGCAGCAGCGCGAGCGCCAACTCCCCCAACTCGTGCGCGCGATCGGGGAGCGCCAGCGCCTCGATCTGTTCGATCGCGGTCGCCCCCGCCGCCATCGCCACCTGATGGCCGCGGAAAGTGCCGATGTGCGCGCCCGGCTCCCACGTGTCCAGCGCCTCGTCGTAGGCGATCCCCGACAGCGGGTACCCGATCCCCCCGATCGCCTTCGAGAGCACGAGCACGTCGGGTGTGACCCCGTCGTGCTCGCACGCAAACATCGTCCCCGTACGCCCAAACCCCGTCTGCACCTCGTCGAAGATCAGCGGCACGTCGTGCCGGCGGGTGATCTCGCGCACCCGCGCCAGCCATCCCGGCGGCGGGACGATCGTGCCGCCCTCCCCCTGGATCGGCTCCACGATCACCCCCGCCGGCTTGGGCAGGCCGCTGTAGGGATCCTCCAGTGCGCTCTCCAGCAGCTTTGCGCACGCCAGCTCGCAGCTTTGCGGGCGCAGCCCCAGCGGACAGCGGTAGCAGTAGGGGAAGGGCATGAAGCGCACCGAGGTCTCCTGCGGCCCGCCGCAGCTGGTGTCGCTGGTGACCGACAGCGCATCCGCGGTCATCCCGTGGTAGGAGCCTTCGAACGCCACCAGCGGCCGGCGGCCGGTGTGGGCGCGCACCAGCTTCAGCGACGCCTCGATCGCGTCCGAGCCGGTGGGGCCGCCGAAGTGAAAGCGCCCCGTGCGCCGCAGCGCGCCCGGGAGGATCTGCTTCAGGCGCCGCATCAACCGCAGCCGGGGCGCCGTCGGGAAGTCCAGCGCATGCACCAGCCGCTGCTGCTGCTCGCTGGCGGCGCGCGCGACCACGGGGTGTCCGTGGCCGAGGTTGAGCGCGCCCGCGCCGGCGAAGAAATCGATGTAGGTGTTGCCGTCCACGTCGCGCAGCGTCGCCCCCCTGCCCTCCTCGAACGCCACCGGCACGGCGCGCGGGTAGGAGCGCGCCCGGCTCTCCAGCGCCGCCTGTTCGGCCAGCATCCGCTGCGAGCGCACGCCTGGCACCGGTCCGGAGATCGCCGGGGCGGGCGAGAAGTGCAGCTCCTCGAAGGGTTCCGGCTCGCGCACGTCGCCGTTGGCGAAAGCCGGCGGACGCGCGTCGCCGTTGGCGGACGTCGGTGGGCGACCTGCTCGTGGCACCGACGGCGGGGAGGGCGAGCGGCGGGACCCGGGGGCGTGGGGCACAACCGTGCTCATCGCGACCCCCAACCAGCCACGGCCGCCTGGCCGAGCGCCACCCCACCGTCGTTGGCCGGCACGCGGCGGTGCGAGTACACCTCGAAACCCGCCCGCCCCAGCGCCTCGTGACAGCCGCGCAGCAGCACCTCGTTCTGGAACACGCCCCCGCTCAGCACCGCGCGCGCGATGCCGGTGCGCGTGCGGATCGCCTCACAGGTCCCCGCCACCATCTCGATCACCGTGCGGTGAAAGCGCCCGCTCAGCTGCGTCGCGGTGGTGTCCCGCCGGCGCGCCTCGCGCACCAGCTCGCGCACCGTCGGGCGTAGGTCGATCCGCCACGGCCACTGCTCGGGCCCGCACAGCCGCCAGGGCAGTGGCCTGTAGCTCGCCCCCGGCTCGACCAGCTGCTCCAGCTCGATCGCCGCCTGTGCTTCATAGCGGCAGCGCTCACGCACCCCGATCAGCGCCGCGACCCCGTCGAACAGCCGCCCCATGCTCGATGTCAGCGGGGAGCGCAACCCCGTGCGCAGCATCTGCGCGAGCACCCGCAGTTCCTCTGGGTCGCGCTCGCTCACGACGGGCAGGTCGAGCTCCCCGAGCCCCTCCCCGTAGGCCTCCCATAGCAGTGACAGCGCCACTCGGTGGGGCTCCTCCACCGCTCGGTCGCCGCCCGGCAGGCGGAAGTACTGGAGGTGCGCCGCGCGCTCGAAGCCCACGTAGTCGCCGAGGAGGAACTCGCCCCCCCAGATGTTGCCGTCGGTTCCATACCCCGTGCCGTCGAAGATCACCCCCACCACCGGCTCGCTCAGGCCGTGCTCGCACATGCACGCCGCCATGTGCGCGTGGTGGTGCTGCACCGCCACCCTCGGTAGGTGTCGCTGCGCGCGCGCCCACCTGGTGCTCAGGTATCCGGGGTGCAGGTCGTGCGCGATCGTGCGCGGCGCCACCTCCAGCAGCCCCGACAGGTGCTCGATCGCGTGCTCGAAGGAGCGCATCGTCGCCTCGTTCTTGAGGTCCCCGATGTGGTGGCTGAGAAACATCTCCTCCCCGCGGGTCAGGCAGATCGTGTTCTTCAGCTCCGGCCCCACCGCCAGCAGTGGCGCCAGCGGGAATGGCGCTCGCACAGGCTCGGGGGTGTGCCCGCGCGCGCGGCGGATCGGTGTTGCCTCGTTGCGGTCGCCGCCGAGGTTCACGCAGCGCACGATCGAGTCATCGACGCGGGTGTATATCTCGCGCTCCCCCACCAGAAACGCATCCGCGATACCCCCCAGGCGCGCCAGCGCGTCGTCGTCACGGAACGCGATCGGCTCGTCAGAGACATTGCCGCTGGTCGCCACCAGCACGTCAAGGCCGCCGGCAAACAGCAGGTGGTGCACGGGGGTGTAGGCGAGCATCGCCCCATAGCTGCGGTTGCCCGGCGCGACCGCCGCCGCCAACCCTTCGGCGGCGGCGTCGGTGCGCTTGCGCACCAGCACGATCGGCCGCGCGGCTTCCTCCAGCAGTCGCGCTTCGGGCTCTCCCACCAGCGCGTAGCCACCGATCGCCTCCAGGGTCGGAGACATCACCGCGAACGGCTTCTCCTCGCGGCGCTTGCGCCGGCGCAGCCGCGCCACCGCCTCCTCGTTGCGGGCATCCACCATCAGGTGGTATCCCCCCAACCCCTTCACCGCCACGATCGCGCCTTCGTGCAGCAGCGCGACGGTGTCGTGGATCGCATCTGGCGAGCTCGACGCCATCGGGAGTCCGGCGCCGTCGCCCACGCCGCGCTCGCCGGCACGGGCAAAAGCTCCCGCCAGGTCGGATGGGTGGGCTCCCACGTCAACCAGCGCCACCCGTGGGCCGCACTCCCAGCAGGCGATCGGCTGCGCGTGAAAGCGCCGGTCGCGCACGTCGCTGTACTCCCGCTCGCAGCGCTCGCACATCGGAAACGCCGCCATGGTGGTCAGCTCGCGGTCGTACGGCACCCCCTTGACGATCGAGTAGCGCGGGCCGCAGTTGGTGCAGTTGATGTAGGGGTAGCGATAGCGAGGGTCGGCGGGATCGAACAGCTCCCGCAGGCACTCCTCGCACACGCAGGTGTCGGGCGACACCAGCGTGCGCGCCTGGCCGCCGCCATGCTCGCTGAGGTGGATCTCAAAGCGCTCGACCACCCGTCCTTCGGTGCGGCGCTCCAGCAGCGCCACCGACTCGACCCGCGCCAGCGCCGGCGCGCTGGCGCTGACCTCGACGATGAACTCCTCCAGCGCCTGCGGGCGACCCTGCACCTCCAGCACCACCCCGTCGGAGTCGTTACGCACCCAGCCTCCCAGCGAATGGCGCTCGGCGGTGCGAAACACAAACGGCCTGAAGCCAACCCCCTGCACGATCCCGCGGATCTGGTAGCGCCGCGTCTCGAGCATCATCTCAGCAGAGGCGCGGCAGCTCGGCGCCATAGAGGAGCTCGACGACCGTCTCCTCGCCGTCCGCGCCCACCATCGTCACGGGACTGCCAGCGCGCTCGCACACCGTGCCGACGATCTGCGCTGGGCGGCCGTGGGGGTGCAAACGCACCGTTTCGAGGATCTCGGTGGCGGCGTGCGGCGCCACGAACACGCAGATGTTGCCCTCGTTGGCCAGATACAGCGGGTCGACGCCCAGCATGTCGGCCGCCATTGCGGTCTCGCGCTGAATCGGCAGCCGCTCCCGCTCGACCCGGATCGACACTCCGGCGCCGTCCGCCAGCTCGTTGAGCACTGTCCCCAGACCCCCGCGAGTGATGTCGCGCATGCAGCGCACACTCCCCCCGTGCTCCTCCAGGATGCTCGCCACCAGCCCATCGAGGGGGGCGCAGTCGCTGAGCACGCGCCGCTCGAAGCCCAACCCCTCACGCAGCGAGAGAATGTGGATGCTGTGGTTGCCCAGCCACCCGGTGACGATCACCGCGTCGCCCGCCACCACGCCGCTGACACCAAGCTCCAGGTCGCGCTCGAACACGCCGACGCCGGCGGTGTTGATGAACAGCCGGTCAACCTCTCCCGCCCGCACCACCTTGGTGTCGCCCGCCACCACCTCCACGCGCGCCTCGGCGGCGGCTTCGCGCACGGAGTCGAGCACCCGCTCCAGATCGGCGATCGGGAAACCTTCCTCCAACACCAGCGAGAGCGTCAGGTAGCGCGGCACCGCTCCGCTTACGGCGAGGTCGTTGACGGTGCCGCACACCGCCAGCTTGCCGATGTCGCCGTTGCCGAAGAAGATCGGGTCGATCACAAACGAGTCGGTGGTGAGCGCGATGCGGCTGACATTCAGCTCCAGCACCGCACTGTCCTCCATCCGGCCGGAGTGCACCGCGCCCAGGCGCGGCGCGATCAGCTCGGCGATCAACTCCTGGCTCATCCCCCCGCCGGTGCCGTGGTCGAGCTGGATCAGGCCGCCCGTCATCGGCTTTCGCTCCCGACGCCAGACGCGGGGGAGCGCCACAGAAGGACGCTCACGGGATCGGCACCACGCTGAAGGTGGGCAGGCTGTCCTGCGCAATCGCCACGGCGAGATCGGCGGTGGTCATGATCGTCGCGCAGTAGGACCCCAGCCACTCCAGCGCCCGCGCCTGGTCCTCGGGGCGCGCGGAGACCACCGCGTCCGGCGGCACAATCACGTTGTAGCCGCGGAAGAAGGCATCGGCGGCGGTGGTCTGCACGCAGATCTGGGTCTGCATCCCGGTGATAATCACCGTGTCCACGCCCAGCTCCTGGAGGCGGTCGTGCAACTCGGTTTCATAGAAGCCGCTGTCCTTGTTCTTCTCCACCAGCACGTCCTCCGCCGCCAGGAACTCCTCGACGATGAGCGCCCCCTCGGAGCCCTTGGTGACGGGCAGCCACCCGTCGTAGCGCTCCGCGAGGGGATCGTCCTCGAGGTTGATCAGCTGCAGGTGCACCACCGGCACTCCCAGTGTGCGCATCTCGGTGAGGAAGCTCCGCATCCGCGGCGTGAAAGCCGCGACGGCGGCCCGACGCTCCTCGTTCTTGTTGACGAGGTCGTACTGCAGATCGTTTGTCAGCACCGCACAGCGCGCCACCCGCATCTCCTCCTCTCACAGCTCGCCTCGGGTCCGACCCGGGGCGCTTTCGAATGTTTGTCGCGATCCACCAGACGGGGCCACCCCACGCCCTGGACTCACGCGAGCGGCAGTGGGGCGGCCATCCGTCCGGAGTTTGGCAGGACATCAGGCATGCATCAACATATCGGATGAGTTTGAGTCTTTCTGGACTTCACGTGCTTTATCCGGTAGCGTCGAAAGCATGAACGCTTCTCCCAGCGGTGCAACCTCCGCTCTCTCCCCCGCCGGCACCGAGGTTTCTCCGCCCAGCGGTGGTGCGGATTCCCGGGCCGAGCGCCGCGCCGAGGGCGCGACCAGTAACGCCAATTCGTTTTCGACTCGGGGCGCCGACTACGAGCACGCCCCGATCGAGTCGCGCTGGCAGACCGCCTGGACGCAGGCCCGTGCGTTCGCCACACCCCCACCGCACGACGAGCGCGAGTCCGCGTATGTGTTCGCGGGCTGCCCATTCACCTCGGGGGACGCCCACATGGGCCACATCCGCAGCTACACAATCGCCGACGCCTACGCGCGCTTCCTGCGCGCCCGCGGTCGGGCCGTGCTGTTCTCGCTGGGCTTTGACTCCTTCGGACTGCCCGCGGAGCTGGAGGCCGAGCGTCGCGGCATCTCTCCCCGCGAATGGGTGGCGCGCTGCTGTGAGCGGATGCGCGGTCAGTTCGAAGCGCTCGGCTACTCCTGCGATTGGGAGCGCAGCTTCGTCTCCTCCGAGCCCGAGCACTACCGCTGGACACAGTGGCTGTTCCTGGCGATGCTCGAACGCGGCCTGATCTACCGCCAGGAGGCACAGGTCAGCTGGTGCGACTCCTGCCAGACGGTGCTGGCCACCCTGCAGGTGGAGGACGGCGCCTGCTGGCGCTGCCACTCACAGGTGCGCTTCGTGCGAATGCCTCAGTGGTTCATGCGGATCACCGCCTACGTGCAGGAGAACGAGCGCGGCCTGGAGGTGCTACCCGGCTGGGACAAGGCCGCGATCGGCGCCCAGCGCGCGGTGCTGGGTCGCGTGGATGGCGTGGAGCTCGACGCGAGCACCTTCGACGGCGCCACGCTCACGGTCTTCACCCCCCACCCCGAGGCGATCGCACAGGCGGCATTCGTGGCGATCTCCCCCGCCCACCCCGACGTGGACCGCTGGATCTCAGACCCACAGGTGGCGGCGCGGCTGGCGGCCGTGCGCGAGGCCGGCTGGCGGCGCGAGGACCGCGACGCCGAGCAGACCCCGGTGGTGCAGACGAGCGCGCTTGCCACCGTCCCGGGCGTGGCGGGGATGCTGCCGATCGTGATCTCGCCGCTGGTGGACGCCCGCTTCGGACCGACCGCGGTGCTCGGCATTCCCGAGCGCGACCCCACCGACGCCTCGATCGCGCAGCGGCTGCCTGCCCCCACCGGCCTCGCGTGGAAGGCATCCAAGGCGCCGGCCACGCCGCGGCCGACCGTGCGCTACCGGGCACGCGACTTCGCAATCTCGCGCCAGCGCGCGTGGGGCGCGCCAATCCCGCTCATCCACTGTCCCGAGTGCGGCACCGTCCCGGTGCCCTTCGACGCGCTGCCCGTGAGGCTGCCCGAGGATCTGGAGATCTCGGGCGAGGGCGGCAACCCGCTGGCGAGCAGACCAGACTTTCACGCGAGCACCTGCCCCCGCTGCTCGGGCCCGGCCGAGCGAGAGACAGACACGATCGACTGCCATGTCGACGGAATGTGGATGTGGATGCCGATCTGCGTGCCACCCGAGGGGCGCTCCACCGCGATGTTCAGCCACCCCGAATACGCGCGCTGGCTGCCGGCGGAGCAGATCGTGTGGGGCGCCGACGCCGGCGGCTACATGTTCGACCAGCGCCTGATCGGCAAGGTTCTGCAGGACCTCGACCAGCTGCCCGAGCTGCCCGACCACGAGCCGTTCAAGAAAGCGCTGATGCACCAGATGATCCGCTTCGAGGGCCGCAAGATGAGCAAGCACCTCGGCAACGTGGTCGACCCCAACGAGCTCGTGGCCAACGTGGGCGCCGACACCGTGCGCCTGGCGGTGCTCCACGCCGCATCGCCCGGGCGGATCTTCAACTGGAACGACCAGCCGGTGCGCTTCTGCCAGATCTTCCTCAAGAAGCTCTACGGCTACGCCGAGGGGCGCCTGCGAGAGTGGGGCCCCGCATCAGAGCCGCCGGCCAATGCGCCCGGCGCCGCCAGCGAGAACGGCGCCTCCCGGTTCGCGCGCATCGATGCCTCCGACAAGCTGCGCCGGCGCCTGGCCAACTGGTGTCGCGTGGCGTGCGAGAAGGCCACCGAGAACCTCGAACGCCTGGAGATGCAGCGTGCGGCCCACAACGCGATGCTGCTGCTCACGCGCATCCAGGACTTCGAGCAGCGGGCGCTGGAGCGGCGCGGCGGCGAGCTTGAACCGGCCGATCGCGAGGCGATCGTCGCGGCGCTGCTGCTGCTGGTGCAGATACTCGCGCCGCTCACCCCGCACATCGCGGAGGAGTTGTGGTCGCTGGCAGGCAACAGCTCGCTGGTGAGCGAGGCGCCGTGGCCGGCGCCGGGCAGGGCGAGCGCGGCCGGCGCCGGCGAACCACAGCAGGAGCGGGCGCCCGCGCCGCAAGCAAAGGAGGCAATGCACAGCGGCGGGTGAGGCTCGCCATTCAATACGCGCGTCCGTAGCTCAACGGGTCAATGGCAAAGCTAGTATCCGGTTGGGGAGGATGTCGTGGGAGCCACTCCAACCGGCGGCCTTCTCTGCCAAGCCGGCGGCTCCGCGCCGTGTTTTTTGCGGCCGCGACACTCTGAAGCGCCAGAGAAATCCGCGCCTAAGAGCAGCGGCCTTTGGAGCCGCAGATACGGGTTCGAGTCCCGTCGGACGCATTTTCCGGAGGCACTTGGGCACCGTTGGAACCAAGGTGACACGAGAATGGTTGCCCTCGTAGGCGCATCCCCGCCGCGCATCCGCCGTCCACCCGCGGCCGTATCGTGGCAGCCGTGGAGAGTCACGAGCAGAACGCTGTTGACCCGGACGGTCGGCGGGTCGTTTTCGACGCCGGCTCGCACCTGCGCCTCGCGCAAGGCCGCCGCGGCTGGCTGCTCGACCACGTCCAGGCGATCCTCGAGACGGTTGCGCGGCCCGATTATCGGGAAGACGATCCGCGACCGGGCCGCGAGCGCTTCTACCGCCAGAATGCGCTCGATCCTGGGCGCTGGCTGCGAGTTGTCGTAGACTTCAACGACGAGCCCGGCTGGGTCGTGACCGTCTTGGTCCAGGACGACGATCCCCGCTGACGGACCCTCATGAGCGTCACAATCGCAGGCACCACCTTCGAGCACCACCACTACGACGAGCGCGGAGACGTCTTGTATCTCAGCGTGGCCCACCACCAAGGGCCACCAGCGCGTGCGCTATCGACACCCGAGGGCCACAACGTCGAATACGACACCAACGGGCGCATCGTCGGCATGACCCTCACCAACGTCTGCTGGCTGCTGGACCGCGACGGACAGCTAACCATCACGCTACCCGCTGGCCACGCCAGCCTCGACGACCTCGCGCAGGCACTCAAGCCCGCCGCCTAGCTTCCACCGCGCGCCGAGTTCTTTCGTCACATGCCGCTACGCCGCCTGACTGGCTCCATGAGATCTTCAAGGAAGCTGGCCGGGTTCTAGGTTGTATCCGGGTCCGCATTTGGGGGAAAGTCCCCCTCTTCAGGCAGCGAGCTGCGCCTGCATCGCCTCAGCCAGGGCGAGTGCCGCCGAGAGCGGGCGCACCATCACAAAGAACTCGTCGATCAGGCCATCCTCGTTGGTGTGCAGGAAGTCGCACCCCTCGATCTGGCGGCTGCCGACGCGCGCCTCGAAGACGAGCGCGTGGTCGCGCGCGTCGGGGGCGCCGATCTCGCGGGTGTAGCGAAAGTCCTCGAACACGCGGGCGACCGCCTGCAGCAGAACCGCCACCTGCTCACGCCCCTGGTAGGGCTTGAACACGATCGGGCTGCGGAACACCACGTCCTCGGCCAGCAGCCCCACCACTCGCTCCATATCCAGGGCTTCGATGGCGGCGCGGAAAGGAATCATCGGAAGTCCCACACTGTACGTCGATCCACTACCTCACGCCACGCCCACGGGCACCGCCCGCAGGCGCGCGAGGGCGTCGAGCACAGCCTCGCGGGCGTCCTCGGGCTCGATCACGGCGGCGTCGCCGGCTTCCTTGAGAACCTCCCGCACCAGCCAGCGCACGCCGGCGAAGCTCAGCTCCACCACGACCGAGCCGTCGGGGTACTCTTCCACCACGCGGCGGCTCTCGCGCGCCCAGCGCGCTCGCTCGGGGGAGATCCACAACCGCGCGATGCGGGAGGCCTCAACCTCACCCGTGCGCATCCAGCCCTCCACTTCCGCCGCCGGGTCTACCTCCGCGCGCGGCTCGAAGCGCTCCTCGCTGACCTCCGCGCGCCTGATGCGATCCAGGCGGAAGTGGCGCACGTCTTCGCGCGCGGGGTCAAACGAGGCCACATACCAGCCCTCGCGCCCGTTGATCAACGCGTAGGGCTCCACTCGCCGCTGGGAGAACTCGTCCTCGTTCTCCTTGTAATAGTCGAGCTCGATCAGCCGGTGCTCGATGATCGCGCGCGAGATCTGCCTGGACACATCGGAGTCATCGCTACGGCCGTGCGCCACCTGCAGACCCTGTTCCATCGGGTCCCTCCCGAGCGCGGAGACGATCTTCTCCCGCGCCGAGGTGAGCGAGCCCTCGGGGATGTGCTCGCCGATCAGGTCGATCGCCGCGATCAGCGCCTTCGCCTCCACCGGCAGCAGTCGCGCCGGGCGGTCGAAGTTGTCGCTGTAGGGCTCGGGGTCCACCTCCACGACCTCGCCCTCCTCCGTTTCGAGGATTTCCGCATACAGCACGTATGAGCCCCCGCCGAAGTTGACCACGTTCAGCACGTCGATGTCCTCGCGCAGCTCCTCCTCGCTCAGCTGCAGCCGCTCCCGCAGGTCGGCAAGCGACTCCCGCCTTCCCTCGCGGCCCGCGTGGATCAGGATGCCGGCGAGCGTCACCAGGCGCGCGAAGCGCTCCGGGCGGATCGCTGCCTCCACCCGGCGCGGCTCCTCGGTGGATGCGTCTGGATCGGTTGGCGATCCGCCGCGCCGCCGGCGGCTCTTGGTGGGCCGTGCCTGCGCCGCCGCGCGGGGAGCGCCGCTGGAAACCCCCTCGCCGGGGCTGGTCGGTAGATAGTCCAGGAGCGGGCTCTCTGCGTGCCGTTGCTCCAGCAGCTCGAGTCGCCCCGCCAGCTCCTCGGCCAGCTCGGGGGGAGCCACCAGGCGGGCGTGCTCCCCCAGCCCCAGCACCCACGAGACAAGCATCCGCGGCGCCGCGTAGGAGGTGAGGAAGGCGCGGTCCCCCGACTCCTCGCCGTCCACCGCGCGGATCTCTCCATAGCGACCGAAGTGGCGTTCGATCTGCCACGCGATCCGCTCGGACAACAGGATCTCGGCGATTCCCCGCTGCTCGCCCAGCTGCCACTCCGCGCGGTTGGCGTAGGCGCGGGGGTCGAAGTCGGCGGGTCGCCTGAAGTCGTGCTCGGCCTTGGTCGCATATGCCACTTTGCCGCGGATGCGTGAGAGGCGGAAGACGCGGATCGCCTTGCGCTCGTGGGCGTGGCCCAGGAGGTAGAACTCCCCGCCCTGAAACAGCAGGTGGAAGGGATCCACGCGCCTGGCGCTCAGCTCGTCGCGCTCCATCGAGTAGTAGTCGAAGGTGATCGTCTTCTGACGGAAGATCGCCGTCTCGACCTTCGCCAGGCGCGCCGAAAACTCGTGGCCGCCGGCGGACGCGGTGATGCCAAGCGCCACCGAGCGCTGCTGCTCGGGCGCCCGCAACGGGCTGGGGCGCCCCCACGTGATCTGCTGCAGCGCCAGACGCAGCGGCTCGGCGTAGGCGAACTCTCCGTCGAGCAGGTGCAGCGCGGTCTGCAGGGCCGCCAGCTCCTCGTCGGTGAACTCGATCGCCGGCAGATGAAAGCTCTCGGAGCGCAGCGAGTAGCTCTCCTGCTCGGCCGCCGCGTCGGCGGGCCGATCGACGGTGAGCTGGATCCCCAGCGATTCGAGCTCGGCGCGGTCCGCGTAGAAGCGCCGCGCGAACGCGTCCTCGTTCATCGCGCTGTACCCCTCCACGTCGCGCCGGATCTCAAGAGCCGTGACCGGGCGACGCTCGGCCATCAGGTAGGAGATCAGCGAGAGCTGGCGGATCAGCTTCTCGGTGTCCTTCGCCATCCTCCGTCAAAGATAGAACCCGGTGGCGAGACTGTGCTCGTGGCCCGGACGGGCCCTGCGCTATTTGCGGAGTTTAGGGCCGACAATTGCGGCCAAATCCGTGGACCGCGAGCGGAACGCCGCTACGCGGCCTCGAGCGCCTCCTGCTCGAGCTCCCGGCGGGCTGGGAAGTAAGCGGCCGCCGTGAGCGCGCGATCGAACTCCGACCAGTGACGGCCGGGGGCCAGCTCTTGCTCCAGGCGATCGAAGCTGCCCAGCCGCCCGCCGAGGTTGTCGATCATGTGCACCAGCGTCGCCTCCCGCGTGCACGGCACGACCGGGCTGCCGTGCTCCAGGGAGCCGTGGTGGGAGAGGATGATGTGCAGCACCGCCCACGCGAGCTGCTCGGGGAAGCCCTCGATCTCCTCGATCTCACGGCGGATACGGTAGTAGCCGAGCGCTATCTCCCCGTGCAGGCGGCCGACGTCGGTGAGGTCAATGGCGCAATCCCGCCCGCCCTCCGTATAAGCCTCGAGCTTGCCGATGTCGTGCAGCAGCGCCCCGGTGACCGCCACGTCGCGGTCGATCCCGGGGAAGGTCGCCGAGGTGGCGCTCACCGCCTGCGCCACGCCGAGGCAGTGCTCCAGCAGCCCGTGGGGGTAGGCCTGGTGGTAGTACTTCGCGGCCGGCGCCATCCGGTAGCCGGGCCACATCTGTGAGCGCTCGCCCAGCACCCGCTCCAGCAGTCGGCGCAGGTGCGGATCCTGGATCGTGAGGATCAGCTCGCGCAGGTCGCGCTCCATCTGTCCCGCCTCGCGCAACGGCCCGGCGAGCAGATCGCCCGGCGAGAAGCTACCGGGAACGGCGGTGTCCAGGCCGCGCAGATTGATCTGCGGCCCGAAGCGGGGGTGCACCGAGTAGCGCCCGCGCACGTGCACCGGCTCCCCGGCGTGGGCCACGGCCTCGACCTGCTCCAAACCCTCCCACACCATCGTCGGCACCGCCCCGGTGCGGTCGCCCAGCAGCAGGCGCAGGTAGTCCCCGCCGTCGCGGCGAGGACGGCGCTCGCGCTGGCGCACCAGCAGCACCTGGTCGAGCTCCATGCCGTCTGCCAGCTCGTTGATAAGCATGCGATTGAAGGTAGCCACCGCTGCGGACGGCATGGCTGCGCGACGCCCAATCCACGATCCCCGCGCTTGGTGGGGCAGGGATCGATACCAAGCACGCACCACCACCATCCGCCGGCCGGCGGGGATCGTCCTTGGCGGGTCATTCCCCCAGAAGCAAGCTCGTCTACGGTAGTCACTGAGCGCAGAGTATGGCGATGTGCCGAAACGTCTAACCGCCTCTCGCCAGTTCGGCCTCCCGGTACCTAGACGTTTCCACGCGTCTCTCCTACCTTATGTTGTGTAAGGCAGAGTTTTGTAAGTCAGCGTTTATTCGTAGAGCCGGGAGGGAGCGGAGATGACGATGACAGCGACAGAGAACATGCGGGTGGTCAGTTGGAACGTAAACGGGATCCGAGCACGGTGGCCGCGCTTGACGGAGCTGCTCACCAGCGAGCGGCCGGACGTGGTGTGCCTGCAGGAGACCCGTTGCTCGGAGTGGCACTTCCCGAGCGAGCGGTTGCGGGAGATGGGCTACCAGTCCCGTCACAGCCCCGGCTCCCAGCAGGGGGGAGGGGTGGCGATCCTCGTGCGCGAGGATCATCGGATCACCGATCGCAGCGTCGAGCTCGACCACCAACGCGACATCGCGGAGGGCCACTGGATCGAGCTCACCACCGAGGGGATCACGATCGTCTCGGTGTATGTGCCGGCGGGTGCGAGCGCCGGGGAGCACAGCGACGCGGGTAAGCTCGCCTTCCTGGAGGCGGTTGCCCGCCAGGCCTGCGACGAGCACTCTCATCCGCTGCTGATCGCCGGCGACTTCAACGTCGCACCCACCGACGACGACGTCTACGAGCCGGCGTGGTTCGCCGACTCCTACCAGACCGGCGAGGCCGAGCGCGCCGACCTGCGCGCGATCCTCGACGAGGGGGAACTGGTGGACGTCTACCGCACGCTACACCCCGATGAGCACGGCTACACCTGCTGGGAGCAGCGCGAGGGCCACTACGGCCGTGACTATGGATTGCGCATCGACCTGGTGCTGGCCAGCGAGGGCCTCGCCCAATACATCGGGGACTGCGAGGTCAATCACACCTACCGCAGGGGCTTTCGCCCCTCCAACCACGCGCCGGTGGACGTGGAGTTGCACGACGTGCGGGCCTGCGCTCTGTGCCTTGGGGGACAGGAACAGCTCATCGGGTTGCAGGAGCAGCTGATCGCGGCCTGAGGAGGGTCACGGGCCGCGGTCGCCCTTCCCGGCACACAAAGCGACCGCGGCCCATACGGCAACAGTAACGGCGCCTACCCGACTCCTTCAACCCGCCAGCTGCCACCTTCCTTGACGAGCTTCAACGTGCCGTTGCGGAGCTTGCCCGACCAGATGCTTCGCACGCGTGCCGTGGCGGTGGCGCCACTCACAGCGATCTTCTCGACGCTCAGTTCGTAGTCGTCAATCGACCCGAGCTGACGTTTGAGCGCCTGCTTGCAGGTATTGCCCGCCGTGCCCAGTCGCGCGCGAGCGGCGCGCGAGAAATCCTGTGCGCAGATCTTCTGCTCGTTCACCGCCGAGACATCCGACTGCAGGTCGGAGATACGCTGCGCCACCGCATGCGCTTCGCCCTTGAAGTTGCTCGTGCTCACGGTACTTCCGCAGGCCCCGAGACCAAGCGTGAGCAGGGCGGCGATCAGAGGGCCAAGAATTGAGCGCTTCATCGGACTCTCGCCATTGCGCTACGGCTCCAGCCGGTTGGGGCCACGGTAGAGGAAGGTGACCTCGCGCACGTTCTCCTGCCCCAGCATCTGCATCAAGAGGCGTGTGAGACCGAAGCCAAAGCCGCCGTGGGGCGGCGCACCGTAGCGGAAGAAGTCGAGGTAGTACTGGATCGGATCGGTCTCCACGCGCTTGTCGCGGGCCTGCTCGAGCAGCACGGGCAGGCGGTGCTCACGCTGGGCGCCGGTCGTGATCTCGATCCCGCGCCAGAGCAGGTCGAAGCTCTTGGTCAATCCCGGCCGCTCGGGGTAGCGCATGTGGTAGAAGGGCCGCACCGCCGTCGGGTAGTCGGTGACGAACACGAACTCGTGGCCCCGCTGCTCGGCGACGATCGCGCACAGCGCGCGCTCGCTCGGGGGATCGAGGTCGTCGTCGGGACCCGGCACGTGCTCGTGGCCGTGCTCGCGCAGCAGCGCCTTGGCCTCCTCGATCGTGACGCGCGGGAACGGCAGACTCGGTACCGCGACATCCACGCCAAAAGTCTCGCGGATTGCGTCCCCGTGCTCGGCCGCGACAACCCCGAAGACGTGCGCCAGCCACGCCTCCTCGAAGGCCATCACATCCTCGTGCGAGTCGATCCAGGAGATCTCGACGTCCACGCTCGTGAACTCCGTGTCGTGGCGCGAGGTAAACGATGGGTTGGCGCGGAACACCGGGCCGATCTCGAAGACCTTCCCAAAGCCCGCCGCCATCGCCATCTGCTTGTAGAACTGCGGCGACTGCGCCAGGTAGGCGGTGCGCTCGAAGTACTCGACCTTGAACAGCTCCGCGCCCGACTCGCTCGCCGAGCCCATGAACTTCGGCGTGTGCAGCTCGAAGAAGCCCTCCGCCCGCCAGTGCTCGCGCATCGCGTGCTCAACGGTGCTCTGCACCTCGAAGATCAGCCGCCGGTCGGGCCGGCGCAGGTCGAGGTAGCGCCAGTCGATCCGCTTGTCGAGCGCCGACTCCGGCGTGATCGGCAATTCGGGCTCGGCGGCAGCCTCGACATCGAGACCCTGAAGGCGGATCTCGACACCCCCAAGGCGCACACGCTCGTCGGCTACTACCTCGCCGGTCAGCGTCACCGCGGACTCGTGAGCCAGCTCGGAGATGCGGACGTTGAGCTCGCTCGGCGGATCGGGCTTCTCGATCACCACCTGCGCCAGCCCGGTTTCGTCGCGCAGGATCAGAAACTGCATGCGCTTCTGATCGCGCACCGCGTTGACCCACCCGCGCAGGCGTACGGTCTCGCCCACCTTGCCCGAGAGATCGGCTATCAGGGTCCGTTGCACGCGGCCGATCGTATAGAAGGCGCCACCCACACGCCCAACCAGATGAAAGCGGCCTGACGGCCGGCTGCGCCACCCTCTAGGCTGCACCGTTGAGGATGAGCCGGCGGGAGCAGATCAGGATGGAGGCGGATGAGGTCGGCGCGTTCCTGGGAGAGGAGCGCACCGTGGTGTGTGCGACGGTCGGGCCGCGCGGGTGGCCGCACCTGATGCCGCTGTGGTACGTGCCGCGGGAGCGCACCGGTGGACGGCCGGGACCACAGCTGTGGTCGTGGACATACGCCGCCTCCCAGAAGGTGCGCAATCTGGAGCGCGATCCGCGCGCCACGCTGCAGGTGGAGGCGGGCGAGCTCTACCACGAGCTGCGCGGGGTGATGCTCGAATGCGAGGTGGCAATCCACCGCGACCTCGAGATCGTCAAAGCGCTGGGGCATGAAATCTTCGCCCGCTACGCGGTCCCTCGCGGAGAGCCGACGCCGGCGGAGCTACCACAGGAGGTGGGGGCGGTTGTCGACCGGCAGGCCGCCAAACGCGTGGCGCTGCAGTTCATCGAGCTCGGCCGGGCAACATGGGATCACCGCAAGCTAGATGGGGTCTACTGAGTTGAGCGAGACCGAGATGCAGCCACTGAAGGGACTCATCACTGATCGGGGGGAGGGCAGGCCCGGGAGGGCGGACGCCGATCCCCCTCCCCTTCGATTCGGATCGGGTCGAACTAACCTCCGCGGATGATGCAGCCACTGAAGGGACTCATCCTCTCGGGAGGCAAGGGCACGCGTCTGCAGCCGATCACCCACACCAGCGCCAAGCAGCTGGTGCCGGTGGCCAACAAGCCCGTGCTGTTTTACGGGATCGAGGCGATGGCGCAGGCGGGGATCGAGGAGGTGGGCATCATCATCGCCCCCGAGACCGGCCTCGAGATCGAAGCGGCGGCGGGCGACGGTTCGCGCTTCGGGGTGCGGATCACCTACGTGGTGCAGGACGAGCCCGCCGGCCTCGCGCACGCGGTGCTCACCGCGGAGGAGTTTCTGGCGGGCAGCCCGTTTGTGATGTACCTCGGGGACAACCTGCTGCAGGAGGGATCTCCGATCTCGTGGCGGCCTTCAAGGAGGATCAGCCGGACGCGCTGATCCTGCTGACCCCGGTTGCGGATCCCGAGAACTACGGCGTGGCTGAGTTGGCGCCCGCGCAACCGGGAGAGGCGACCGGCAGGGTGGTGGCACTGGTGGAGAAGCCCACGCAACCGGCGACCGATCTGGCGCTGGTGGGGGTGTACATGTTCACCTCGCAAATCCACGAGGCGGCACGGGCGATCGCCCCGTCCGCACGGGGCGAGCTCGAGATCACCGATGCGATCCAGTACCTGGTTGATGCCGGGCTGCGCGTGGAGCCCCACATCGTGCGAGGCTGGTGGAAGGACACCGGCCGCTTGGAGGACATGCTGGAGGCCAATCGCCTGATCCTCGACAACGTCGTACGCGAGGTGCAGGGCGAGCTGATCGACTCGCAGGTGGAGGGACGCGTGGTGGTGGAGCGCGGCGCGCGCTTGGAGCGCACGCGGGTGCGTGGCCCGGCCGTGATCGGCGCGGGCGCGCAGTTGCTCGACTGCTACATCGGCCCATACACGGCGATCGGCGAGGGCTGCGTGATCGCCAGCTCGGAGGTGGAGCACTCGATCCTGCTGGCGGGCTCCTCGGTGTGCGACCTGGATGGCCGCATGGAGTCCTCGCTGCTGGGCCGCAACGTGACGGTTCGCCGCGGCACCCGCCAGCCGCGCGCCTACCGCTTCATGGTGGGTGACAACTCCGACATCTCGATCCTGTGAGGATCCTGGTGGCCGGCTGCGCCGGCATGCTGGGGCGCGACGTGCGGCGCGCCGGCGAGCGCGCGGGACACGAGTTGGTGGAGCTGACCCACGCCGACCTGGACGTGACCGACGAGCAGGCTGTATTTGAGACGGTGGGGCGAGCGGCGGCGGATGCGCTCCTCAACTGCAGCGCCTGGACCGATGTGGACGGGGCCGAGAGCAGCCGCGAGGCGGCCTTCGCGGTCAACGCGGGGGGCGCCGGCAACCTCGCGCGCGCCGCGGCGGCGCAGGGCATCCCGCTGGTGCACGTCTCCACCGACTACGTGTTCGACGGCGCCGCCCCGCGCAATGGCGCCGGCAGTCCGCGTCCCTACGTGGAGTCCGACCCGACCGGCCCGATCTCCGCGTATGGGGCGAGCAAGCTGGCGGGCGAGCGCGAGGTGCTGTCGGCCTCGCCGCGCCACACGGTGGTACGCACCGCATGGCTGTTCGGGGTGGATGGGCGCAACTTCGCCGATACGATGCTGCGCCTCGCCGACGAGCGCGATGCGGTGCGGGTCGTCACCGATCAGATCGGTTCCCCCACCTGGACGGGCCATCTGGCACCCGCGCTGCTGGGGCTGCTGGAGCGCGAAGTGAGCGGCCTCGTGCATGTGGCGGGAGGTGGAGCCGTCTCCTGGAACGGCTTCGCCCAAGAGATCTTCCGCCAGGCCGAGCGCCGCTGCCGCGTGGAGGCGGTCACGACCGAGGCGATGCCGCGCCCCGCGCGGCGCCCGGAATGGTCGGTGCTGGCGAGTGAGCGCACCGACCTGCTGCCGATGCCCGACTGGCGCGACGGCCTCGCGGGGTACCTCGCGGCGCGAGCCGGGGTTACGCGGGTATGACGCGGACGGCCGATACAAGCAGCGGTTGGCCCGTGGTGGGGAGCGCTCTGGGATGATGCGCGCATGAGACTTTTGGTGTGCGGGGGCGCGGGGTTCATCGGCTCGCATTTTGCGCGGGTACGCGTGCGCGAGCACGGCGACGAGGTGACGGTGCTCGACAAGCTCACCTACGCCGGCAGGGAGGAGAACCTCAGGGACCTCGCCGAGGAGGCCGGCTTCCGCTTCCTACGGGGCGCCGTCGAGGACCCGCGGGCGGTCGCCGAGGCGCTCGAGGAAGCCGGCGGTGGTGGGCGAGCGGAGGCGATCGTGAACTTCGCCGCAGAGACGCACGTGGACCGCTCGATCGCCGAGCCCGACGCGTTCGTGAGGACGCACGCGCTCGGCACCTACGTGCTGCTGGAGGCGGCGCGGGAGCGGGGCCTGCGCTACCTGCAGGTCTCCACCGACGAGGTGTACGGGTCGATTGAGGTGGGCACCTTCACCGAGGCCTCGCCCCTGCGGCCCTCCTCGCCGTACTCGGCCACCAAGACAGGGGCGGATCTGCTGGTGCAGAGCTACTTCCACACCTACGGCCTGCAGGCGAGCATCTGCCGAGGGTCCAACAACTACGGCTCCCACCAGTACCCGGAGAAGCTGATCCCGCTGATGATCCTCAACGCGCTACATGGAGATCCGCTGCCGGTGTATGGGGACGGCAAACAGGTGCGCAACTGGATCCACGCCAGCGACTTCGCGCGGGCGATCGGCTGCGTCCTGGAGCGGGGCGCCGCGGGCGAGGTCTACAACGCGGGCGGCCCCGACGAGCTCGCCAACATCGATGTGGTGCGGCGCATCCTCGAGCTGACCGGAGCGGAGGAGTCGTTGATCGAGCACGTCACCGATCGCCCCGGCCACGACCGCCGCTACTCGCTCTCCTCCAACAAGGTGCGCGCGCTGGGCTGGGAGCCGCGGGTACGCTTCGCCGAAGGGCTCGAACAGACGGTTGCCTGGTACCGCGAAAATGCGTGGTGGTGGGAGCCGATCCGCTCCGGCGAGTACCGAACGTACTACGAAAACCAGTACGGCCGCGCGCTGAGCTAGCCGCGCGGCCGCCCGGTCACTCTTTCTCGTCGTCGCGCCGGTATCCGAGGCGCGCCGAGATGCGGTCTGCGGTTGAGACGAGGTGCGGGCCTAGGTGCTCGACGAGCTCTTCGAGGGAGATCATCGAGCTGTGCGCCGCCATGTTGACCGCGGCAACCACCTCACGCGACTCCGAGCGCACCGGCGCTGAGATCGAGTGCAGGCCGGGCACCAGCTCCTCGTCGTTGACGGCGAAGCTCTCCTCGCGCACGTGCTCCAGCTCCGAACGCAGGCCCTTCTTGCTGGTGATCGTGTTGGGGCCGCGCTTGGCCAGCTTCATCTCGCCGATCAGCCCACGCTGCTCGTGGTCGGGTAGGTAGGCCAGCAGCAGCTTGCCCATCGAGGTGCAGTAGGCGGGCAGCCGCGAGCCCAGCGAGAGCCCCAGGTCGATCTTGCTCTGGCCGCGGCGGAAGCTGCGGGCACGATCGACGTAGAGGATCTCCGGACCGTCGAGCACGGCGAGGTTGACGGTGTAGGAGGTGCGCTGGCGCAGTTCCTCCAGGTACGGACGCGAATGCTCGCGCAGTCCCGTGGAGTTGAGCGCGGACATCCCCAGATCGGTGACGCGCAGCCCCAACCGGTACTTGCGTGAGGCTCCCTGCTCGAGATACCCGAGCGCGACCAGTGTGATCACGTAGCGGTGGGTGGTGCTGCGGCTCATCCCCAATTCATCGGCGATATCGGCGATTCCGAGCACCGGCCGCTCGGGTGTGAAGCAGCCCAGAATCGCAAGCCCGCGCTCCAGCGACTGCGAGTAGCGCGGTTCGCGCAAACTGGGAATTGCGGGCACCCATTCCCCGTCGGCGTTGAGTCTGTCAGTATGTGAGCTTGTTCTTGGCATTTGTACGGTGGACCCCTGTCCTTAGTCCCGAGTGATCTGGACCCCCTGCTGGGGCCAAGCATGTCTGAACAACGATCATACTTCGAAGTTCGGATGTTCTCAATCATAAGCACGGGCTTTCTACGGACGCTGGTCTGGTATTCGCCCGGGCCACGCGCGATTTCGACGCTGACGCCCCGTTCCGCGCACCCGAGCGATCCCCGTGCCATCCCCGCCCCAGCGTCGATCCCGCCGTGGCAGGCGCCCGCGCAGGCGCTTGGAACCGCGGCTACAACCGGCTCACACACGCAGGCCCATTCCAGAGCGCACGAGTCCTCGCACACACAGGAGTTCGCGCGAGCGCGCCGGCCGCGCTGGCCGCTCTGAGCCCGACCGACGTCGGGGAGTTCGACCGCCCAAGGCAAGCGCGGTGGGGCCGTTACACGAAGGCCGAGCGGCTGGGGCACATACGAGCCAGCGCGCATTCGCCGCATGCGGGAGCGCGCGCGTGACAGGTACGGCGGCCGTGGCGCAGGAGGTTGACGTGCAACTCCAGCTCCTCGCCGGGAGGCGTGAGTGCGAGCATCTGGTCGTGAAGTTCCTCAAACGGGGCACCCGCGCGCAACAAACCCAGGCGCATACCGACGCGCGAGACGTGCGTGTCCACGGGGACATCGCGCAGGCCATACGCGAACAGCAGCACGCACGCCGCGGTCTTGCGACCGACGCCGGGGAGGCCGGTCAGGTGGTTGCGTGCCTGGGCCAGCGGAACCTGCGCGAGCCACTGCAGCGATAGCTCGCCCGGCCTGCCGGCATTTGAGATCGCGCGCAGGATGCTCTGGATACGCCTGGACTTGACCTTCGAGATCCCACCCGGGCGAATCGCCTCCTCGACCTCCTCCAGCGGCGCGTCGCGCACCGACTCCCACGTCCCCAGCCGGGTGCGCAGTCGCAGGTAGGCCACATCGCGGTTGCGGTCGTTGGTGCTCTGCGAGAGCACCGTCAGCACCAGCTCCGCCAGCGCGTCGCCGTGCGGAGCCATGCGCGGGATCCCGTACACCGCGCGTAGACGGTCCCGCACCGCGCGCACGCGGCGGCGGGTCGGTGGGGTCCAGACGGCGGGCACGGCGCAACGGTAGGGCACAGGGCTCGGGTCTGGCATGCGGCCCGCGTCGGTCGGGGCCGGTATATGCTCGGCCCGGTGCCAGCTGTCAGCGAGCACACCGCCCAGCTCGGCGAGCTGCCGATCTTCTGGCGCAGCGCGCCCTCCCCCGGCGAGGAGGCGCCGGCGCTGTATCTGCACGGCGTGCCAACCAACTCGGATGACTGGCTGGAGTTTCTGAAGCGCAGCGGGGGGCTCGCACCCGACCTCCCCGGCTTCGGGCGCTCCGGCAAGCCCGGGCACTTCGACTACACGATCGAGGGGTATGCGCGTTTCCTCGAGCGGTACCTCGACCACCTGGAGATCGAGCGCGTGCAGCTGGTCGTGCACGACTGGGGCGTGGTGGGGTTGGCCTTCGCCCAGCGCCACCCTGAGCGAGTCGAGCGGTTGGTGGTGATGAACGCCATACCCTTCCTCCCGGGCTATCGCTGGCACCGCACGGCACGCCTGTGGCGCACGCCGCTGCTGGGGGAGATCGCGATGGGCGCCACCACGCGCTTCGTGCTGCGCCGCTCCACCCTCGATGCCAACGCCACCCCGCTCCCCGATACCTGGATGGACTCGGTGCTCGACCATTTCGACCACGGCACCCAGCGCGCGATCCTGCGCCTCTATCGCACCTCCCCGTCCGAGGTGCTCGCACGGGCGGGCGCCGAGCTTCACCGTCTGCAGGCCCCCGCGCTGGTGGTGTGGGGCCTGCGGGACCCCTACATCCCCGCCCGCTTCGCCGCCGAGTACGCGCGCGCGCTGCCTTCCGCGGAGCTGCTGGAGCTGCCCGACGCCGGCCACTGGTGGTGGCTTGACCGGCCCGACGCGATCGAGCGGGTGGTTGGCTTCCTCGGGAGCTCGTGAAAGCGCGGCTGCTGAGGCCGTGGGCGCTCGCGCTGGCGACCGCGATCCCGCTGACGGTCGCCTACCTGATCGCGCGGCCGCCCAGCGGCGACCTGGCGGCGGCCACCTACCGCGGCGAAGTCTTTGCCCACGCCGGCTTGACCCTGTGGGACAACGGCTGGTATGGCGGGCACTACCTCCCCGGCTACTCGGTGTTTGCCCCCGCCCTGGGAGCGCTGGTGGGCGAGCGTCTGCTGCTGGGGCTCTGCACGATCGCCGCGGCCGGCCTGTTTGGCTTGATTGCACAGCGCATCTTCAGCATCGGAGGAGCACGTGTGGCGGCCATATCGTTTGCGCTCGGCGTATCGGTGACGATGCTCTCCGGGCGCGTGGCCTTCAGTCTTGGACTTGCGTTGGGGCTGCTGGCGGTTGTGGCGCTGCTGGGCGAAACGCGGGCTTCGGTGGGACGCTTCTCAGCCGCGCTGGTGCTCGCGCTGCTCACCAGCCTCGCCAGCCCGGTCGCCGGCGCCTTCCTCGCGCTGGCCGGCGTCGCATGGGCACTGACGGGGCAGATGCGGCGCGGGATCGCGATCGCGACGGCGGCGCTGGCGCCGATCGTGCTGTTCGCACTCGCCTTTCCCGAAGGCGGATATGAGCCGTTTGCGCCGTCGGTGTTCTGGCCAGGCGTGGCCGGCGTGGCGCTGATCGCGCTGCTGCTTGCACGCCTGGGCGATGACGTGCGGCCGAGCGCGGCGCGGATGCTCGCCTGGGGGGCGTGGCTGTATGTGCTGGCGCTAATCGGCTCCTTCGCGCTGCACACACCAGTGGGCAGCAACGCCGCGCGCCTGGGTGAGCTGTTCGCGGCACCGCTGGTGGCGGGCGCGCTCTGGGAGCACCACCGCGTAGCGCTGCTAGCACTGGCGCCGGTGCTGCTGTACTGGCAGCTGGAGACCCCGCTGAACGACGTCTCCGCGCTGACCGGGGATCCGTCGGTCAACGCCTCCTACTACGTCCCGTTGCTTGGGGAGCTGCAGCGCCGTGCGCATGGGTTGCCGCTGCGCGTAGAGGTGCCGCAGACGGGCGCGCACTGGGAGTCGGTGTACCTCCCCGCGCACGGCTCGATCCTGCTGGCGCGCGGGTGGGAGCGCCAGCTGGACACGCGCTACGCCGCGCTTTTCTACGCGCCCACGCTCAGCGCCGCGGCCTACCGCGCATGGTTGTACGAAAACGCGATCTCCTACGTGGCGCTCCCCGATGTGCGCCTGGACTTCTCAGGCGCGGCGGAGGGGCGACTGATCGCGCGCGGGCTGCCATACCTGCGCGAAGTGTGGCGCTCGCCTCGCTGGCGCCTGTTCGCGGTCGCGGGAGCACCCGCGCTGGCGGCGGCGCCCGCGCGGCTGGAGTCGGTCGGCGCGGACTCCTTCACACTCTCCGCGCCGCGACCCAGCAGCTATGAGGTGCGCGTGCGCTACACCCCCTACTGGGCGCTCCAGCGGGGGCGGGGGTGCGTGCGCGGCGCGCCGGGCGGCTGGACGGTGGTCGAAGCGCACGCCGCCGGCACGATCCGTGTGGGAATCGGATTCTCATTCACGCGCATCTTCGACCACGGCCCGCGCTGCACCTGACATCGAGCAGTGCGGCATCGGTGGACGACGACCCGCTCTTACAAGCATCTTCACATCGTGGCCAACGACCCGCTCTTACGAGCATCTTCGCCAACAGTCCACGCTGCGCCTGAGCATCGATTAGGCTACCTCGATGGTCGCTCGGCTCCGCGTCATGCAGTCACGCGCCCTGCCCAACGGCTGGCTCGACGTGCTTCGCCAGCTGGCGCTGTTCGGGACGGCCTATCTGGCATACCGTGTGGTGAGGGGGATGGTCGAGGGAAGGGCCACCGCCGCCTTCCAACACGCGCGCGAGCTGATCCACGTCGAGGAAACGCTGCACGTCTTCGTCGAGCCCTCGATCCAGACGTGGGCGGCGAGCAGCCACCTGCTGATGGACGTGTCGAGCTGGCTGTATGTCAACGCCCAGACCAGCGTGACGGTGGGGGCGCTGGTGTACCTCTATCTGCGCCACAACCGCTCGTTCTACTTCGTGCGCAACATGCTGATGATCTCGATGGCGATCGCGTTGGTCGCTTACGCGGTGTTCCCGACGGCACCCCCGCGGTTCATGCCGGAGTGGGGCTTCTTCGACCCGGTGGCAGACCTCACCGGGGTGCGTATCGAGACGGCGCACGGCGGCGGCGGCACCACCACTACCGCGCTCACCAACCTGTACGCGGCGGTGCCGTCGATGCACGTCGCGTTCGCGCTGCTGATCGGCTGGCCGCTGGCGCGCCTGGTGCGCTGGCGGGCGCTGCGTATCCTGTGGCTGCTGTACCCGCTGCTGATGACTTTCGTGATCATCGCCACCGCCAACCACTTCATCCTCGACGCCCTGCTGGGCGCGCTGACCGCCGCCATCTCCGCCTACGGCGCGCTGTGGCTGGCGCGTGCGCGCCCCGCCGCGTGGCGCTTCTCCCCAGCGCGGCTGGAGGGGGCAAGCACCTAAGGAATGCCGCCCCGACACGCCCCCCCAACGAGACCGGGCGGGCGGCGCAGCTCCAGCCGAGCGCCGATCGGCGCCGGGCGACGAGGCCGCCGCCGAGACCGTCCCGCGCGCACCGGGCGCGTTTTTCGCGCCGGCGGGCAGCGCCGCGAGCTGGTGCGCAACCGCCTGATCGAGTCGCGTCTGACCCCCAACGCGATCTCGCTGACCGGCCTGGCGCTGAACGTGGTGGCCGCCGTGCTGGTGTGGGAGAGCCTGTTCTTCCTCGGCGGGATCGCGTTCGTGGTGGGTTCGGTGATGGACACGCTCGACGGCCGCTACTCGCGCATGTCCGGCAAGGGCACCCCGTTCGGGGCGTTTCTGGACTCCACGCTCGACCGCATCGAGGAGGGGATCGTGCTGACGGCTGTGGCCGGCTATTTCGCGCTGCAGGGCAACCGCGTGGCCGCCGCCGCCGTGGTGGTGGCGGTGCTGGCATCGCTGATGGTCTCCTACACCCGCGCCCGCGCGGAGGCGCTGGGCGTGGAGTGCAAGGTCGGCATCGCCACGCGCCCGGTGCGAGTGGTGATCCTCTCGATCGGGCTGATCTTCGCCAAGGGCGCCTCGCTCGGGCACTTCGAGCTGTTGCAGGCCGCGGTGTATGTGCTGGCGGCGCTCAGCGTGGTGACGGTGTTTCAGCGCATCTGGCATGTGCGCCGCGAGCTCTCTCGCCCGCCGGCGTGAGCTGGCGCAGCGCCGCGGTCCGACGCCGGGTTTGCAACGCGGCCCGCGCGCAGCGTGTTACCGAGCGGGCCTTGCAGAGTAGTCTCCGGGGATGACTTCAACTACCGACAACGGGGCGGCCACCAACGGCAGGGCGCGCTACCAGACCGACAAGGTGAGGGTGGCGATCATCGGCGTGGGCAACTGCGCCTGCTCGTTTGTGCAGGGCGTGCACTACTACGCGGACGCCGACCCCTCCCAGCGCGTGCCCGGTCTGATGCACGTGGATCTCGGCGGCTACCACGTGCGCGACATTGAGTTCACCGCCGCCTTCGACATCGACCGCGCGAAGGTCGGCAAGGACCTCGGGACGGCGATCTGGGCGGGGCAGAACAACACGATCAAGTTCGCCACGGGGGGCCGCGGCGTCCCCAAAAAACTCGGCGTGCCGGTGCACCGCGGGATGACCCACGACGGCCTCGGCAAGTACCTCAAAGAGAAGATCGTCAAGGCCCCCGGCGAGACCGCGGACATCGTGAAGATCCTCAGGGAGACCCACACCGACGTGGTGGTCTCCTATCTGCCGGTGGGCAGCGAGCAGGCGACCAAGTGGTATGTCGAGCAGGTGCTGGAGGCGGGCTGCGCGTTTGTCAACTGCATTCCCGTGTTTATCGCCCGCGAGGACTACTGGGACCGGCGCTTCAAGCAGGCGGGATTGCCGATCGTGGGCGATGACATCAAGTCGCAGGTGGGCGCCACAATCGTGCACCGGGCGCTGGCGCGCCTGTTTGGGGATCGGGGGGTGCGGATCGTGCACACCTCGCAGCTGAACGTGGGCGGCAACATGGACTTCTACAACATGCTGGAGCGCGAGCGGCTGGAGTCCAAGAAGATCTCCAAGACCAACGCGGTCACCTCGATCATGGAGGACGCGCTGCCCGCAAACGACGTGCACGTGGGGCCCTCCGACTACGTGCCGTGGCTGACCGACCGCAAGTGGGCGCACATCCGCCTGGAGGGCCAGGCGTTTGGCGACGTGCCGCTGAACGCCGAGCTGAAGCTGGAGGTGTGGGACTCCCCCAACTCGGCGGGCATCGTGATCGACGCGGTGCGCTGCTGCAAGCTGGCGCTCAACCACGGCGTGGCTGGGCAGCTGGATGGGCCGTCGTCGTACCTGATGAAGTCGCCCCACCGCCAGCGCCCCGACGACGAGGCGCGTGTGGAGACGGAGCGGTTCATCGCCAAGTACGCCGGCAGGCCGGGCTCACCGGCGCAGGGGCGCAAAGCCGCGAAAGTCGCGAAGACCGCCCGCGCCGCGAAGTAGCCGATCCGCCCACCCGCAAGCGGGCGTCGGGTCGGTCGCGGACAGCTCAACTAACCTGAAGGGCGATGGCCTCGACGTTCGCGATCGCCCACGTCACCCCGTACCCGTGGGAGGCGCAGGAGAACGAGGTCAACGCATACGTGCACGGCGTGGCGGGGGAGCTTTCGCGACGCGGGCACCGTGTGCTGATCCTCGCCCCCTCGCGCTCGCAGGAGCGGGTGCGCGCGTCGCGGCGGGCGCTGAGGGCAGCGCGCGAGCGGCCGCAGAGCCTGCTGGAGGGCAGCGACGCCGGCGAGCCGCGGGTGATCGCGGTGGGAGAGGTGCTCGATGTGCCCACCGGTTCGAGCAAGCCCACACGGGCGCTGCCGATCGACGTGGCGCGCACGATCGAGGAGCTGCTGAGCACGGTGGAGCTGGACGTGGTTCACCTGCACGAGCCGTTCGCGCCGAGCACCGCCAACGCGGCGCTGCGTCACTCGCGCGCGCTGAACGTGGGCTCCTTCCACGCGCCGAGCGAGCGGCTGCTCTCAACGCTGCTGGGGCGCCGCTTCGTGACGACGTTCTTCGGCCGGCTGGACGCGCGCACGGCGAGCTTTCCGGAAACGGCACGGCTGATGGAGCACCACTTCCCGGCTGACTACCAACTGGTGGCGCCGGGTGGGTCCTCTGAGCGCACGTGGGGCGTGGTGACGGACGAGCTGGAGCGGCTCTACCAAGACCTGGCCGCGCGCCGCCGCGACCCGCGAGGCGACCCCACGCTGAGCCGAGAGCTGGCGGGGAGACCGTTGATCGACGTGGATCTGCACATGCACACCGACCACTCCCACGACTGCGCCACCCCGGTGGAGGTGCTGCTGGCGACCGCCCGCGAGCAGGGGCTGGGGGCGATCGCGGTGACCGACCACAACGAGGTGTCGGGGGCGCTGGAGGCCCGTGCGCAGGCGCACAGATCCGGTCCCAACCCGCCCGTCAAGGTGATTGTGGGCGAGGAGGTGAAGACCGCGGATGAAGGCGAGGTGATCGGGCTGTTCATCGAGGAGCGCATCCCGCGCGGCCTGACGCTGGCGGAGACGGTGGCCGAGATCAAGCGTCAGGGCGGGGTGGTGTATGTGCCGCACCCGTTCGACCGCATGCACGCGGTGCCCGACTACGAGCACCTGCTGCCGGTGCTACACGAGGTGGATGCGATCGAGGTGTTCAACCCGCGCGTGGCGATCGGCGCGTTCAACGAGGAGGCCGCGCGGTTTGCCGCCAAGTACCGCATCCCGGCGGGCGCCGGCTCGGACTCCCACGTCGCCCGGGGTCTCGGCTCGGTGCGGGTGAGGATGCGCGACTTCGAGGGCCCGCGGGAGTTCCTGCAGTCGCTGCGCGACGCCGAGATCGTGACGCGCCCGACCAGCCTGTTGTATGTGCAGGCGCTGAAGTTCCTGGAGACCCGCGCCACACCGGCCTCCGCCCGCAGGGCCCGGAAGGCCCGCCGCGTGCGGCGCGCCACCGGCGGAAACCCCCGGCCATGACCGCCGGGAAAGCGGCTCGGCGAAGCCCATCGACTCCGCAAGACGGGATGCAGCGCCAAGGACAAGCCGGCGCGCCGTCAAAACCAACGGCGTCGATGCCGGCCACCGAGGATGAGATCCGCGAGAAGTATCTGGAGCGAGCGATCCGCGAGCTCAACACGCTCACGCGCGATCTACAGGCCTGCCCGCACTGCCCGCGCGGCAACCTGATGCCGGTGCTCGGCTCAGGCCACCCGCAGGCCGACGTGATGCTGCTCAAGCACGCCCCGCTGCCCTCGGAGGTCGAGGAGGGCGTCGCCTTCTACGGTCGCTCGGGGAGCGCGCTGATGAAGTCGCTCAAGCGCCTCTCGATCGACCCGCTGGCGGTGTACGGCACGCTGTGCGTGAAGTGCCCCCTGGGCGACTCCTCGCTGGCCGAGCCGGAGTGCGTGGCGCGCGTGGTGGAGGAGATCGCGATCGTGCAGCCGAAGATTGTGGTGGCGATGGGCGCGGAGGCGCTGGCGGCGCTCAACGACCTCGAAGTCCCGCTGGCGCGCCCGCTGGCGGCGCGGCTGGGCGAAATCCAGCAGCTGACCCCTTCGATCGACGCGCTGTACGTGCCCAACATCGACGAGTCGCTCGACGGCCAGGAGGCCAAGCGCGCGTTCTGGGAGGCGTTCCGGGCGCTCGGCGAGTGGTGGGCGGCACAGCCGCCTTATTGATCGTTCCTGCCGCGCGCATGCTTGAGACCTATGAGCTGTTCCAGCGGGCGCATGCGCCCGCTGGCGGGGCAGCGCATGCGCTGCCCCGGACCAGGCCGCATGCGGCCTGGTCTATGAGATGTCGAGGATGATCTTGCCCAGCTTGCCCCCGGCCGCGAAGCGCTCGTAAGCCGCTGACGCTTCATCGAGCGGGAAGGTCGCGGCGATCGGCACGGTGAGGGCGCCCGAGGCGAACAGCGGCAGCACTTCGCGCTCCAGGCGACGGGCGGCGAGCGCTTTCTCCTCCAGCGCCCGCGCGCGCAGCGTGGAGCCGTGGATGCGCGCGCGCTTGCCCATCAGCGCGAGCAGGTTCAGCTCGCACTTGACGCCGGCGCTCACGCCGATCACCGCGATCCGCCCCCCGGTGGCCAGCGCGTTTAGGTTGTCGGCCATGTTGGGGGCGCCCACCAGCTCGAGGATCACATCGAACGGCCCATGCTCGGCGAAGCCTTCTGGCGCGATCGCCTCGGCGCCGAGCGCCGCCACCTCGGGGCGTGACTCCTCGCGGCGCACCGTCGCGGTCACACTGGCGCCGCTCGCGCGGGCCAGCTGGATCGCCGCGGTGGCGACCCCCCCGGCGCCGCCGTGCACAAGCAGGCGCTCGCCGGGGCGCAGATCGGCCTGCGCGAAAAGCGCGTCGTGGGCGGTCGTGAACACCTCCGGCAGCCCCCCGGCGGCGGGCCAGTCCAGGGCGTCGGGCACCGGCATCAGCTGACGCTCGTGGACCACCGCCAGCTCGGCCTGCGCACCACCTCCGACGATCGCCATCACGCGATCGCCCAGCGCGAAGCGCTCCGCGCCCGGGCCGAGGGCAATCACCTCGCCCGCCAGCTCCATCCCCGGGATGTCTTGCGGCGAGCCCGGCGGTGCCGGGTAGAGACCGCGGCGCTGCATCATGTCGGCGCCGTTGAGCCCCGCCGCGCGCACGCGCACCAGCACCTCGCCCGCTCCCGGCACCGGGTCGGGGTGCTCCTCGATCACGATCTCCTGCTCGCGGATGGTGGCGGCGCGCATCGGTGAGGAAGCCTACCCGCCGTCCGTCTTTGAGCTCGCCCCCGGAGACTCGTCCGTGTGCGAGGAGGCATCGGCCGTGGCGGCGCCACCTTGGCGCTCCAACAGGGCCACACACTCGACGTGATGGGTCTGCGGGAACATGTCCACCGGGCGCACCTTGCGCAGCGCCCACCCGGCCTCCACCAGCTGCGCGGCGTTGGGAGCGAGCGTGGTGGGGTTGCAGGAGATGTACACGATCCGCCGCGGCCCCGCCTCGATGATCCGGCGCACCACTTTCTGGGAAAGCCCGGCGCGGGGCGGGTCGACCACGAGCACGTCCGGGCGCCCCGCACGGGCCAGCAGCTCGGGCAGCGCCAGGCGCGCGTCGCCGGCGAAGAAGTGGGCGTTTGCGATCTCGTTACGCCGTGCGGCGGCGATCGCGTCGGCGACGGCCTGCTCGATCAGCTCGATCCCCCACACCTCGCCGGCACGGGGCGCCAGCGTCAGCGCGATCGTGCCGATCCCGCAGTAGAGGTCGTACACGCGCTCCCACCCCTCCAACGCGGCGTACTCGGCGGCCATCCCATACAGCACCTCCGCCATCTCCGTGTTGGTTTGGAAGAACGCCTCGGGGGAGATGCGCAGCTCCAGCTCCCCCACGCGCTCCGGCAGCTCCGACTCGCCCCACACCAGCTCAGTCTCCCCGCCGGCGGTCGTCTCGGCGAGCTGGCGCGAGCGCGTCCACAACACGCCCGACAGCCGCTCTCGGAGCTCGGCGGCGAGCGCCGCGGCCAGCGCGGGTGCGTCGAGCTCGCCCTCGGTGGTGACGATCCGCACCTGCAACCCGCCGGTGTGCCGGCCCTCGCGCACAACGAGGTTGCGCAGCAGCGCGCGCCCGTCGGGGCCGGGGCCGGTCCGCCCCTCCCGTGGGGGGGCGGGGCGAGAGTGTCCGTTCAGGCCGCCCCCCTCCACCCCGCCGCGGCTCCATGCGCGCAACCCCTGCTCGCGGCACCAACCCATCGCCACGCGGCGGGCGAGGTTGCCCGCCTCGGAGGCCAGCAGGCAGTCGTCGATCGCCAGCACCATGTTCCAGCCGGCGGGCGCGTGGAAGCCGCACACGAGCTCGCCGGTGTGCAGGTCGTGGCCGAAGGAGTACTCCAGCTTGTTGCGGTAGCGCCACTGTTCGAGCGCCGGCACGATCGGCTCCACCGTGAAGCCCTCGAAGCCGCCCAGCCGCCGCAGGGCGTCTTGGACTTGGGATTGCTTGATCTCCAGTTGGCGCTCATAGGGGAGCACCTGCCACGGCACGCCGGGGTGCTCGGCGCGTGGGGCGATCCGCTCGGGGCCGGCCTGCAGGATCTCAAGCGTTCGCGCGTGGGCGTAGTTGCGCTTGCGCTTGTACACCACCGCGCGCACACGGTCACCGGGGACGGCGCCGGCGACAAACACCACGTAGCCGTGCTCGCCCAGACGCGCCACGCCCTCGCCCCCGTACGCGAGCGAGTCGACGGTCAGCTCCAGCTCCTGGCCGCGCTCCGGGCGCTCACTCATGTGGATGCGCCGCCCGCCGCATCCGTTCCGGCTCCATCCTGGTCGGTCAACAGCTCCAGCAGCGCCTTCTGCGCGTGGCGGCGGTTCTCGGCCTGCTCCCAGATGCGCTGGCGCGTGCCGTACATCACCTCGGGCGTGATCTCCTCGCCGGGGTGCGCGGGCAGGTCGTGCATCGCGAACGCGCCCGGCGCGGCAGCGTCCAGCAGTTCGTCATCGACGCGGTACTCCGCCAGCGCTTCGCGCCGCTCGCGTGCAGTGGCCTCATCGCCCATGCTCACCCACACATCCGTGTACACCGCGCACGCCCCCTCCACCGCCTCGTGGGGATCGGAGTGCAGCGTCAATCGCCCACCGGCGCCGGCCGGCAGGTCGAGGTCGCCCTCCAGCGTGTAGCCGGCGGGCGAGGCCACGGCGACGTGCATCCCGGCCAGCGTGCCCAGCAGCGCGAGCGAGCGGGCGACGTTGTTGCCGTCGCCCACGTACGCCAGCCGCAGCCCCTCCAATGCGCCGTAGGACTCGCGCAGCGTGAGCAGGTCGGCGAGCACCTGGCAGGGGTGGTGGCGGGCGCTGAGCATGTTGAGGATCGGCACCGTGCTGTGGGCAGCCAGCTCCTGGAGCACCTCGTCAGCGCCGGTACGCAGCCCCACCGCGGCGACGTGCCGGGAGAGCACCAGCGCCGTGTCGCGCGGCGACTCTCCTCGCGCGAGCTGCAACTCATCGCCGCGCAGCACCACGGCGTGGCCGCCCAGCTCGTGGATGCCCACCTCGAACGACACCCTGGTGCGCGTCGAGGGCTTCTCAAAGATCAGCGCCACGCTGCGCCCCGCCAGCGCGCGCGAGCACAGTGGAGCGGCCTTCAACGCGCCCGCGCGCTCCAGCAGCCGCTCGAGCTCACCGGCGCTCAGCTCCGCTCCGGTGAGGAAGTGGCGCGGGGCCGACGGCCGGGCGACCGGGAGCGTCGCTGCGCCCTGGAGCGCGGCCGCGCCGCTTGGGGAGGATTCCTGAGATGCCATGGGAGCGCCAGTCTAGGCTAGGCTTGGCCGATGCAGTGGAGGCGGGGTATAGGAGGGGCGCGAAAGGGGCTGTCCCTGGCGGCGGCGTGCGCCGCGCTTGCCCTGGCCGCGGGCTGCGGCTCCGGCGGGTCCAGCCCGAGTGGCTCCGACTCGATCACCACAGCGAGCGCCCCCGCCAAAACCTCTGCCAAGACCGCCGCCAGCGGCGGTCTGAAAGCGGTCACCACCCCGAAATACGCCTCGCCCTCCTCCTCCGAACCGGTGAAGAGCGGGGTGGTGCAGATCGCCTACCGCAACATCGCGATCGACCCCGACACGGTGCGAGCCAAGGTCGGCAGCACGATCAAGTGGACCAACGAAGACCCCGAAAAGTGCAACGTCACCAGCGAGGGCGGCCCATACAAGTTCGCCTCCAAGGACTTCGGCGAAGGGGCCAGCTTCGAACTGAAGCTCACCAAGCCAGGCGTCATCCACTACGAGTGCACCCACTACCCGACGACCATGAATGGGACGATCGAAGCGGTCGGGTAGTCGTTCCGGTTGCGTCGAAGGGGCGCCCGCGGGGCGCCGGAGATGGAGGTGCTGGGGCTTTGTGTTTACTTTTGGGACCCCAACCCTTCATTTTGTGAAGTGGTATGGGTGCATTGAATGACGTCTCCACTTCCTCACACCGGCCACGGGGTCAGGTGGGGAATTCCGCGAGGCCCTCCTCGGGCGTGGAGGCGGTGGCGTAGAGGCGACGAGGGATGCGCCCGGCGGTGGCGGCGAGGCGCCCGGCCTTTACCGCGTGGCGCATCGCGCGCGCCATGCGCGCCGGGTCCTCGGCGCGGGAGATCGCGGAGGCCGCCATCACCGCGTCGCAGCCCAGCTCCATCGCCAGGGCGGCGTCGGAGGCGGTGCCGATGCCGGCGTCCAGCACCACCGGAACGCGCACCGCCTGGCGCAGGAGGGCGAGGTTGTAGGGGTTGCGGATACCCATGCCGCTGCCGATCGGGGCGCCCAGTGGCATCACCGCGGCGCAGCCGACGTCCTGCAGGCGCCGGGCGAGAACCGGGTCGTCGGTCGTGTAGGGGAGCACCGTGAAGCCCTCATCCACCAGCTCCTCGGCGGCGCGCAGCAGCTCGGGCGCGTCCGGCAGGAGGGTGTCCTCGTCGCCGATCACCTCCAGCTTGATCCAGTCGGTGGCAAACGCCTCGCGCGCCAGCTTGGCGGTGAGCACCGCGTCGCGGGCGGTGTGGCAGCCGGCGGTGTTGGGCAGCAGCCGCACGCCGGTGTCGCTCAGCACGTCGATCAGCGAGCCGTGGGATTGAGTCCCGCCCACCCCGCCCGGGCGGGCGGATTCCAAGCGCCGCAACGCCACCGTCACCAGCTCGCTGCCGCTCGCCCGGATCGCCTCGGCCATCAGCTCAAGCGAGGGAAACCCGCCGGTGCCCAGCAGCAGGCGGGAGCGCATGGTGCATCCGGCGATCGTGAGCGGATCCTCGTCGGTCAAGGTGGGAGCGGTGGGGAGCGCCATCGGCAGATCATCCTCCCTGCATCGCGGTCAGCACCTCCACGCGGGCATCCGCGGCCAGCGCGAAGGTCTCCCAGGCGGCGCGCGGAACGACCTCGCCATCGACCGCCACAGCCACGCCCCGCGCGTGGACGGACAGCCCGAGCCGCTGCAGCGCGCTCGCCACGGTCTCGCCTGCCGGCAGGTCGGAATCCTGTCCATTCAGGCAAATCACGCCAACACCCCCACCAATGCCTCGCTCACAAGCTCGGCGGTGAGCGGCGCGAGCAGGATGCCGTTGCGGTGGTGCCCCGTGGCCCACACCAGCCCCGCCACCGTGCCGGGGCCGATCGCCGGGGCGTTGTCTGGGGTGGCGGGCCGGAAGCCGACCGACAGCTCCTCGATCTGCAGCTCAAGCACACCAGGCACCAGCTCGCGGGCGGCGCGCAGCAGCTCGTAGACGCCGCCCGCCGTCGGGGACGCCTCGAAGCCGCGCTCCTCGACGGTGGCGCCCAGCACGTAGCGTCCGTCGCCGCGCGGCACCAGGTAGCCGCCCTCGAAGCGCACCACACGCTCCAGCAGCCCCGGGCCGGCGGGGTCGCGCAGCCGCAGGATCTGCCCCTTGACGGGGCGCACCCGCACCCGCGCGTGCGCCGGCAGTCCCGCGATCTCGCCGCTCCACGCGCCGGCCGCGAGCACGACCTGCCTGGCGCTCACACGCTCCCCGCCCGCCAGGGCGACCCCGGTGACAGTCCCCTCCAGCCGATCGCCCGCGACGAAGCCATTGTTCCGATCGCCAGCCTCCTCGCCCGCGACGAAGCCATTGTTCCGATCGCCAGCCTCCTCCCCCGCGCCAGGCCGCTCCCCGCTCGACCCCTCCACCTCGACCCTCGTTACAGGCGCATGCTCGCGCAACCGCACCCCCGCAAGCTCGCACGCGCGCCGCAGCGCCACCAGCACAAGCCGCGGATCGACGCTGTGGTCATCGGGCGCCTCCAACGCCAACCGCACGGTCGGTGCCAGCGCCGGCTCCAGTTCGCGCGCGGCGCTGGCCCGCAGCCGGGTGGCACGCAGACCAAGGGATTCGCGCAGCGCCAGCTGACGCTCAAGCTCCCGGGCCTCGTCCTCGTCGCGCGCCACAACCAGCGTGCCGCTCTGGCGCAGCCCCACATCGAGGCCCGCGGCCTCCCGCAGCTCATCCGCGAAGTCCTGCCACATCCGCGCCGAGCGCAGACCCAGCTCGAGCACGCGCCGGCCCGCCTCCCCAAACTCGACCTCGGATACCGGCGCCAGCATCCCTGCGGCCACGCGCGAAGCGCCGTCGGCGCCGATCGCGCCCCGCTCGCACACCACAACCGACAGCCCGCGCTGGCGCGCACGCCATGCCACCGCGAGACCGACAATGCCGCCGCCGACGACGGCCACATCCACCGTTTGGGCGGGGCTGGACATGGGTTTGATGCTAGCCCCGCGGCGACCGGGCGGGTTGCGAGCGGCGTGCAAGACTTGATCCGTGACTGACGTAAAGATCGGCGGCCGCAGCCGGGAGACACCGGCCCGCGGCCGGAATCCCCGCTTGGACCAGCGACGTGCCCGCCTCGCCGCGGCACGCCTGTACCTGGTGTGTGACTCCCAACCGGGCGGCCGCGAGCTGGCCGGCGTCCTGCGAGCGGCGATCGCCGGCGGCGTGGACATCGTGCAGTTGCGCGAGAAGCGGCTGCCCGACGATCGGCTGACCGCCATCGCCCGCGACGCGCGCTCTCTCTGCGAGCAGCTGGGAGCGCTGTTCATCGTCAACGACCGGCCGCACGTCGCCGTCGCCGCCGGCGCCGACGGAGTGCACGTCGGCCAGGACGACATGCCCGTGGCACGGGTTCGCGAGCTGGTCGGCGCCGACATGCTGATCGGGCTCTCCACGCACACGCCCGCGCAGCTCGTCGGAAACAGGCTCGTGGACGTCGACTACATCGGTGTTGGCCCCGTGCACAGCACGCCCACCAAGCCCAACCGCCCGGCGGTGGGACTGGAGTTGGTGCGCCACGCAGCCGCTGGCGCGCCGCTGCCATTCTTCGCGATCGGCAGCATTCATGCGGGCAACGTGGCCGCCGTGCTCGCCGCCGGCGCCAGTCGCGTGGCGGTCGTGCGGGCAATCGCCGCCGCCGCCGACCCCGAGCGCGCGGCGGCGGAGCTGCGGGCCGCGCTCAACAGCGCCGACGGCCGCGATTGCATTCCGGCGCCCGCCCGGTAGCGTCATCCGAACAACTCCGAACTTTAGGCCGACGGCCTGAGCGGAGCAATCCACCCCGGGCGGCACCCTGGCCTCTGCTCGCTTCGGGCCTAGTGTCAAGTGCTGCCACGATCGTCCCGCTACGCCGGGACAAGAAGGAGACGATCATCGTGACACCTAAAGCAAGGTCGCTGTTTGTCCTATTCGCCGCGCTGCTCGCCAGCTGCGCGGTGGCCGCTCCCGCGTGCGCCAACTCCATCGAAGCGCCGTTCTGGGACGTCGGTGGACATAGACTCGAAGCAAATGAAACCAAGTCAGCGACAATCAAAAACATCGCGGGTACAGAAATGATCCTGCACGGCACTCTCCACAGCGAAGCGATTGAAATTCGATGTAAAAAAGAGGTATTTGAAAAATCGCTGTTCATCGGCTCCGAAGGCAAACACGATGGTAAAACGAGCGGTACGCTCGAACTCGCCGAATGCAGCCTATACGCCAAAGAAGGCAAACTGCAGTCCGAATGCACGGTGGAAACAATCAAATCCCGCACCCTCGCAGGGAGACTTTGGCTGGAAGGAACGGAAGCAGAAGGACGCAACCGGATCGTCATAGAGTTTACGCCCACCGAAGGAGAACTCATCGCCGAAGTCGCGATCCTGGGTGGATCATGCGTGTACAAAGGCACTTACAAACTCGAAGGTGACTTTGTCGCCAACATAGAACCCGAAAAGGAAGGCGTACAGGAGAGCAAGTTTATATTCCCGGTGAAACCGATCGAACACATTTGGCAATCCGCGGAACAAAAAAGCAGCAAGACGGTCGTACTGACGTTGAATGGAGCCGCCGCCAGCTTCCAAGGCGAACAAAGCGCCGAACTCTCCTCCAAAGAAGAATTCAGTGGGTACGCTCCACATGAAAAACATGAATTCTTCCTCAAAGAAGGAACGCTGCCCGCCAAAGTCGAAGGGACCAGCACAACCGCGAAGCTCAAGGCCGAAGTGCTGGGCACCAAAATCGTGATCGTCTGCAAAGCAGACAAACTGACGGGCACCGTCGAAAAAGAAGCTAAATCGAAAGGCACGCTCACCCTCGAAGGCTGCGAAATAGAAGGAATGGCGACCTGCAAAGTGCCGAACATCAAAGCGGAAGTCGCCGATCTCCTAGTCGGCTCGCTAGTGTCCGAAGACGAATTCAAACCCGCCGCCGGCGAAACCTTCGTCGAAATTACGATCGAAGTGTGCGCCTTCAAAGGCAAATACAAAGTCGCGGGAACCCAGACGTGCAAACTGCCGGGGGGCGAACTGCCCGCCGTGACCCACGAAATCGCGTGCACGCCGACTGGCAGCAAATTGACGCTGGGCGGCAAAGCCGCCACATTTGAAAGCACCGAGACGGTGAAACTCGAATCCAAAGCGGAATGGGCCGCTTTCTAGCCTATCGCTTGCCGGGTCGGGCGGGGCCGCGGACCATGACGCGGCCCCGCCCACGCGAGCCCTACCATGCGGGCACGAGAACCTTGGAACCCGCCGACAGCCAGCAACCGCGCCGGGCCCAACGGCGCGAGGAGGTAGCCCGAGCCGCGCTGAGGCCCCTGGCCGCGGGTGAGCGGCCCGCGGCGCTGCTGGTCGCCGTCTCCGTGGCCGCGCTGCTCGCGATCGGCGTCCTGGTGGGCGCGCTCAGCGTCCACGACCTGCGCCGCCATGGCGGCTCGGTGCCGGGCGGCATCTTCCTCACGCTGGTGCTGGCCGCGCTGGCCGTGGGGATGTACCGGCGGCGCTACTGGGCGGTGCTCGGCTTCGAGGCGCTGCTGGCCTTCCAAATCCTCGTGACCTCGCTGGCGCTGGTGATCGCCACCACGATCCCCGCCGCCGCCGCCTGCCTGCTCAGCATCGGGCTCGGCGGCTGGCTGTTCTGGAAGCTGGTGCGCGTGATGGGCCGCATGCAGGCCGGTGAACGCGCGGCGCGCGAGGACGGCGAGCAGGTGGGGCCGGCGCCGGACTCCACCGGCGAGGAGGCCTCGCACCAAGGGAGCGGCGGGGCCGGCGGGCGGCTGCGATAGGCTCGCGCCACCGTGGCGGGCACCTCTTACGACTGCATCGTGATCGGCTCCGGACCCGGCGGCTACGTCGCCGCGATCCGCGCCGCGCAGCTCGGCAAGAAGACGGTGGTGATCGAGAAGGACAAGGTCGGGGGACGCTGCCTCAACTACGCGTGCATTCCCGCCAAGGCCGTTCTGCGCTCGGCCGACCTGCTCAGCGAGATCCGCGAGGCCGGTGACTTCGGGCTGCGCGTGGCGGGCGTGGAGGTCGACTACGCCGCCGTGCAGGCCCGACGCGAGCAGGTCGTGGGCACGCTCACCGGCGGTGTGGGTGGGCTGTTCAAGAAAAACGGGATCGAGGTGATCGCCGGCGAGGCCACCCTGGCGCCCGCGGCGGGCGGTGGGCCCGATGCGGCCGGCGGGCAGGGGGCGGCCGGCGGCGCGATCAAAGTGCGCGTCGGCGAGCAGGAGCTCGAGGCCGCCACCGTGATCCTCGCCACCGGCTCGGTGGGACGCTCGATCCCGGGCGTGCAGCTGGGCGGGCGCGTGATCGGTACCGAGCAGGCGTGGGCGCTGCCGGAGCTGCCCCAGCGCCTGGCGGTCGTGGGCGCCGGGGCCTCGGGGGCAGAGATCGCCTCCGGCTTCGCGCGGCTGGGCAGCGAGGTGCTGCTGTTTGAGGTGCTCGACCGCGTGCTTCCGACCGAGGACGCCGACAGCTCCCGCCTGGTGGAGCGCGGTCTCAAGCGCCAGGGCATCAAGGTGCTGACGGCCACGCCGATCGAAGGCGTGCGCGCCGACGAGACCGGCGTGAGCTTCGCTTACACCAGCGGGTCCGCGGGGAGCAGCCCTCCAGGCAGCGGGGGCGAAAGCTCGGGCAGCGACTCCAGCGCGGCGGAGTCGGCTGAAGCCGATTACCTCGTGATCGCAGCCGGGCGCGGACCCGACGTGGACGCGCTCGGCCTCGACGCCGCCGGCGTCGCGCTCGACGAGCGCGGGCTGGTGAAGGTGGACGGCGCGCTGCGCACCACCGTGCCGGGGGTCTACGCGATCGGCGATCTCGTCCCCGGCCCCGCGCTCGCGCACAAGGCATCCGACGAGGGCATCATCGCGGTGGAGGACTCCGCCGGGCTCTCCACCCACCCGCTCGCCTACATCGACATCCCCCGCGCCACCTTCTGCACGCCCAACGTCGGCTCGTTCGGCCTCACCGAGCAGCAGGCGCGCGAGCAGGGCCACGACGTGGTGGTCGGCAAGGTTCCCTACGGCGCCGTCGGTGGCGGCATCGTCTACGGCGACCGCGCCGGCATGGTCAAGCTGGTTGGCGACGCCAAGTACGGGGAGCTGCTCGGCGGGCACATCGTCGGCAGCCGCGCCACCGAGCTGATCCAGGAGCTCGTCAACGTGCGCGCGCTGGAGGGCGGCTTCCCCGAGGTGGCGCGCATCATCCACGGCCACCCCACCCTCTCGGAGGCCGTGATGGAGGCCGGGCGCGCCACCGACGGCTGGCTGATCCACGGCTGAGCCACCCGCGAGGCAGGGCGTGGCTAGGCTCTGCCCATCGACTCGGCTTTCTACTTCGATCTATCCAGCCCGCTCGCATACCTCGTCGCAGAGCGGGTGCTGCACGTTTTCTCGGACCCACCCACCCCCGTGGAGTGGCAACCGGTACTCGCTCGCAAGCTGTCGGGCGGGGAACCCCTCGATGAGAGTGAAATCGAGCAGTGCGCGCTCGACCTTGGTCTGCAACCACTGCGTTGGCCGGCCGACTTCCCGTCGGACAGCGAGCTGGCGATGCTGGTGGCCACCTACGCAAAGTCCATCGGCCGCGTGGTCCCCTTCGCCCAAGCCGCTTTTCGTCAGGCGTTCGCGGGAGGCCGCAGTCTCGCGGAGGTGGACAACGTGCTGATCGCCGCCGCGGCCTGTGAGATGCATCCCACCGCGGTTCTCAAGGGAGCCGAGCTGACGTCGGTCGGCGAACGGCTGAGCGCCACCACGACCGAGGCCGCCGAACGTGGGGTGAGCGGCGTACCGGCACTGTGTATCGACAAGCGTGTCCTCCTCGGCAGAGACGCCCTCGATCGGGCGCTTGCGCAATGAGGGCCAACCGCGCCTACCGGCTGATCGTCCGGCGCGGCGGGTGGATGCCCGCCGTGCTGGCCGACCCCGCACGGGTCGACCACATCGAGGTGGTGGAGATCGACAGCGGCGAGGTGGTGCTGTTCTGGGATTGCCCCCCGCAGCAGGCCGCGCGCCGCGCGCGGGCGCTGCGCACCGACCTGGCACAACTCCAGGACGAGGAGTTCGTCGCCCGTTGGGCCACGATGGAGCATCGATGAGCGCCGGACCCGCCCGGCACGGCCGCTTGAGGAGAAGCTCGCCACGCTGGGCTACCGTGGAGCACTGATGAGCACGGCCCTGCCCGACCCCCAGACGGCGCGCGAGTGGCTGGCGACGATGACGCTGATTCGTCGCTTCGAGGAGCGCGCCGGCGAGATGTACGCGCGCGCCAAAGTCGGCGGCTTCCTGCACCTCTCGATCGGCGAGGAGGCCACGATCGTCGGCGGTGCGCGGGCGCTGCGCGCGGGCGACTACCTGATCTCAACCTACCGCTCGCACGGCCACGCGCTGGTGCGCGGCACGCCGCCCGGAAATGTGATGGCGGAGCTGTTCGGGCGCGTGGACGGCTGCTCCGGCGGGCGCGGCGGCTCGATGCACATGTTCGATCTGCAGCGGCGCTTCATGGGCGGCTATGGGATCGTCGGGGGCAATCTGCCGATCGCGGCGGGGATCGCGCTGGCGAGCGACTACCGCGGCGAGGACGATGTCACGCTGTGCACGTTCGGCGATGGCGCCTCCAACCAGGGCACCTTCGGCGAGACGCTCAACCTCGCCGCACTGTGGCGCCTGCCGGTGGTGTTCATGGTCACCAACAACCAGTTCGGGATGGGCACCGCGCTGGGGCGCCACTCCGCCGTCACCGACCTGCGGCGCAAGGGCGAGAGCCTCGGTGTGCCGGGGATGCGGTGTGACGGGATGGACGTGCTGAACACTTACGCGACGATTTCCGAGGCTGTGCGCCAGGTGCGCGAGGAGCGCCGCCCGGTGCTCGTGGAGGCCGTTACCTATCGCTTCCGCGGCCACTCAATGGCCGACCCGGAGGAGTATCGATCCAAGGAGGAGGTCGCCCGCTGGCGCGAACGCGACCCGATCCCCGTGTTTGGCGACCTACTGGAGCGCGAAGGGATCCTCGATGCGCAAGCGCGCTCGGGGATCGACGCGCAGGCACTCGCGCAGGTGGACGAGGCCGTCGCGTACGCCGAGGCATCTCCCTTCCCCGCCCCGGAGTCGCTGTACGACGACGTGTACATGCTGGGCGACCAGGTGCAGGGGTGGTACTCGGTGCGGACCTCCGAGCCCCCTGACGGCGACGGCGCTCCCACGCAGGCCAGCGATCAGGCCGGCGTGGATGAGATCCCGCAGCAGATCACAAGCGCTCTGCAGGACGGGGGAGGACGCCTGATGGCGAGGATCCGCTACCGCGAGGCGCTGAACGCCGCGTTGCGCGAGGAGCTGCGACGCGACGAGCGCGTGATCCTGATGGGCGAGGACATCGGCGTGTTCGGCGGCGCCTTCAAGGTCACCGACGGCCTCCTGGAGGAGTTTGGCGAGCGCCGCGTGCGCGACACCCCGATCTCCGAGAACACGATCGTCGGCATGGGCGTCGGCGCCGCGATGGTCGGCCTGCGCCCCGTGGTGGAGCTGATGACGATCAACTTCGCACTGCTCGCCTTCGACCAGATCGTCAACCACGCCGCCCACATCCACTACATGTTCGGCGGGCAGGCCCGCGTGCCGCTCGTGGTGCGCATGCCCCAGGGCGCGGGTCATCAGCTGGGTCCCACCCACTCGCACTGCCTGGAGGCGTTCTTCATGCACGTGCCCGGACTGCTCGTCGCGGTCCCCTCCACCCCCGCCGACGCCAAGGGCCTGCTGAAGACGGCGATTCGCGACGAGAACCCCGTGATCTTCATCGAGCACGAGTCGCTTTACGGCCAGCGCGGGGAGGTACCCGAGGGAGAGGACCACGTGCAGGGCTTCGGCCAGGCCGCCGTGCGGCGCGAGGGAGCGGACGTGACGATCGTGGGCATCTCGCGGATGGCGCTCACCGCGGAGCGCGCCGCGCAGACGCTTGCCGACGAGCACGGCGTGCAGGCCGAGGTGATCGACCCCCGCACGCTGCGCCCGCTCGACCTCGACACCGTCCTGCGTTCCATCGCCAAAACCAATCGCTGCGTGGTCGTCGAGGAGGGCTGGCCGCACGGAGGAGTCGGCGCCAACCTCAGCGCGCTGATCGCCGAGCAGGCCTTCGACGACCTCGACGCTCCCGTGCGCCGCGTCACCGGCGCGGATGTGCCGATGCCCTACTCCAAGCCGCTGGAGGAGATCGCCTTCCCACACGAGCCGCAGGTGGTGCACGCCGCGCTGGAGGTGCTGGGGCAGGTGCCTGCACAGGACGACGGGGCGTTCGTCGCGAATAGCGAGGGCGCTGCCCGAGGCACGGGAGCGCCAGCCACGGGGCAGGCCGGTGCACGGTGAGGCGCCGATGAGCGAGATCGTGATGCCCCGCCTGTCCGACACGATGGAGGAGGGCACCGTGCTGCGCTGGCTCAAGCGCGACGGCGAGCATGTCCGGCGCGGCGAGGAGCTGGTTGAGATCGAGACCGACAAGGCGGCGATGGTGTACGAGTCAGACCAGGACGGCCTCCTCCAGATCGTGGCTCATGAGGGCGACACGCTCGCCGTCGGTGCGACGATCGCGCATGTCGGGGAGACCACCAGCGCGGTCGAGGCGCCCCCACCGACAGACGCTCCTGTACATCAAAGTGAAGGCCGCGTGAAGGCATCCCCACTCGCCAGAAGGATCGCCGACCAGAGCGGCGTGGATCTGCGCAACATTGCGGGCACCGGTCCCGGCGGACGGATCGTCAAGGCCGACGTCGAGGCGACAGGTGCGCCAGCCCCGGCCGTCGAGCCGGCCGCGCTCCTGGAGCGCGTGGCGACGGCCAAGGGCGAGACCACAATCGTTGAGCTGACGCGCACGCAGCAGACGATCGCGCGGCGGATGGCCGAGTCGAAGGCGACGATCCCCGACTTCTCCCTGCAGATGGAGATCGACATGGAGCGGTGCGTGGCGCTGCGCTCCGAACTCAAGCGTCTTTCTCCCGAGGAGGCACCCACCTACAACGACATGGTCGTCAAGGCATGCGCACTGGCTCTGCACGAGCACCCCCGCGCCAACGGCAGCTACCGCGACGGCAAACTGCAGCTGCACTCGCGCGTCAACGTCGGAGTGGCCGTGGCGGCCGATTCCGACGATCCGCTGGGCGGAGCGCTGATCGTGCCCACCGTCTTCGATGCCGCTCTGAAGTCCCTCGGAGAGATTGCCCGCGAGACCCGTGCCCTCGCCGAGCGCGTGCGCGCCGGCACGATCACTCCCCCCGAGCTGGGCGGGGGAACCTTCACGGTTTCCAACCTCGGGATGTATGGGGTGCGCAACTTCACCGCGATCGTCAACCCTCCGCAGGCCGGGATCCTTTCAGTCGGCTCGCTGGCCCCCCGCGCGGTGGTGCGTGATGGCGAGGTGGTCGCTCGCCACACGATGGCAGTCATGCTCGCCTGCGACCACCGCATCCTCTACGGCGCCGACGCCGCCCGCTTCCTTGCCCGCGTCAGAGAGTTGCTGGAGGAGCCGGCCGCACTGGCGCTGTGATGCCGTCGCTAGGCTGAATGAGATGACCGGCACTGGTCGATACGCACCCGAGCTATGGGTCTGCCAACTCGGCCTGATCCCCTACCGCGAGGCGCTGGCCATACAGCGGGAGATCGCCACGCGCCGCCAGGCGGGAGATATGCCCGACACACTCCTGCTGCTCGAACACGCGCCCGTCTACACGCGTGGGCGCCGCTCCCAGCCGGACGAGCTGACGCTCGGCGAAGCCTTCTACCGCGCGCGGGGCATTGAGGTGGTGCCAACCGATCGCGGCGGACGCGTCACCTACCACGGCCCTGGGCAGCTCGTCGGCTACCCGATAATGGCCGTCACCGACGTCGTCGCCCACCTGCGCACGATCGAGGAAGCGATCGTCACGGCGCTCGCCGAGGAAGGCATCGCCGCACACGCCCGCCCGCACGACGGCCCCGACTACACCGGCGTGTGGGTGGGTGATCGCAAGATCGCCTCACTCGGGGTACACGTCTCTCGCGGTGTCTCCACGCACGGGTTTGCGGTCAACGTCGCAACGGACCTCGAGCCCTTCAGCTGGGTGGTCGCCTGCGGGCTGCCGGGCGTCGAGATGACTTCGATCGCAGCCGAGCTTGGTGGGGCCTCGATGGAGCGCTTTCGCGCGCGCATGGCGGCGAGCTTCTGCCAGGTGTACGGCCGCTGCCAGCGACCGGTGGCGGTGCGGGAGCTCGGCGTCGATGGCGCACAGTTCGAGGAACTCACAGCAGCATGAGCGTCACCCGCTCGCGCGCCAACCCTGGAGGAATGGACGTGCTGGAGGTGCTGGGCCCCGATGTACGCCCCCTGCGCGAGCGCAAGCCACCCTGGCTGAAGGTGCCCGCGCCAGGCGGCGCGCGCTACCGCGCGCTCACGCAGCTGATCCGCGAAGAGGGCCTGCACACCGTCTGCCAGGAGGCGGCCTGCCCCAACGTCGGGGAGTGCTGGGAGCGGGGCACCGCCACGTTCATGATCCTCGGCGACACCTGCACGCGGCGCTGCGGGTTCTGCAACGTCAAGACCGGGCGCCCCACCTGGAACGACCCGCTGGAGCCGGCGCGAGTGGCGCGCTCGATCGCGCGCATGGGGCTGCGCCACGCGGTGGTCACCTCGGTGGACCGCGACGACCTGCCCGACAAGGGCGCCTCCGCGTTCGTCGGGGTCATCCGCCAGGTGCGCCGTCAGGCGCCCGCCTGCATGATCGAGGTACTGACCCCCGACTTTCAAGGTCAGGAGATGCCGCTCGCCAAGGTGATCGCCGAGCGACCCGACGTGTTCAACCACAACGTCGAGGTGGTCCCCCGGCTCTACCCGCTGGCGCGGCGCGGCTCCTCCTTCGCGCGCTCCTGCCGCGTGCTGTCGCTCGCCAAGCAGCTGGGTGGGTCGGATGTCACCACCAAGTCGGGGCTGATGGTGGGCCTCGGCGAGACCCACGAGGAGCTCGTTGACGCCTTCGCCGCGTTGCGCGAGCAGGGCGTGCAGGTGCTCACCGTCGGGCAGTACCTGCGCCCCTCCGCCCGGCATCTCCCCGTCGTGCGTTACTGGCACCCCGACGAGTTCGCGGCGCTGGAGCGCGCCGCGTACGAGCTCGGCTTCGAGCACGTCGCCGCCGGCCCACTGGTGCGCTCCTCCTACCACGCCGACCAGCATGTGGCGCAGGCGCGCGACGGTGTCGGCCCGCTGGCGACCGCGGAGCCGGGGTTGGTGGGAGCCGCGCGCGGATAGTCTGCTCGGATCGCTCCCGCTCCGGACACCTGCTCCCGACCGTGACCCGCGTGCTGATCCTGCTGGTGGCGATGCTGTTCGTCGTCGGTCTCGCCTATCTCACGCTCCACACGATCGTGGAACAGAAAGGCATCTCGTTGGGTACGGCGGTGTCGGTGTTCATCGTGGTGCTGATGGGGGTGGGGATCTTCGGCGCCCTCCTCGACCGAAGGTAGTACCGTGTAAGGGGCGATTGACTGGTCAGTCAACCAAGGAGGCGCGGCAGTGGATCTCGACGACACACCAGAGCAGGCAGCCCATCGTGCGCAGGTGCGCGCATGGCTGGAACAGCACAAGCCCGAAGCCCCGATATTGGCGGGCGAGGGGGCGCTGAAGGACGAGGAGGAGATCATCGCCGCGCGCCGCGCCTGGCAGGGCAAGCTGGCGGAGGGCGGCTTGGCGGGAGTGACGTGGCCGAAGGAGTACGGCGGCCAGGGTCTCGGCCCGATCGACCAGGTGATCTGCAACCAGGAGCTCGCCCGCGCGGGAGTTCCGGGCATCCTCGACGCGATTGGCGTGGGGATGCTCGGCCCGACGATCATCGCACACGGCGCCGAGGAGCAGAAGGCCCGCTATCTCGGCCCGATGCTGCACGGCGACGAGGTGTGGTGCCAGCTGTTCTCCGAGCCAGCTGCCGGCAGCGACCTGGCGGCGGTGCAGACCCGCGCGCGCCAGCAGGACGACGGCAGCTGGCGCCTGACCGGTCAGAAGGTGTGGACCACCAACGCCCAGTTCGCCGCCTACGGACTATTGCTTGCACGCACCGACGCCGACGTGCCCAAGCACAAGGGCATGACGATGTTCATCGTGCCGATGGACGCCCCGGGCGTGACGGTGCGCGGCCTGCGCCAGATCTCCGGCGAGGCGGAGTTCAACGAGGTGTTCTTCGACGACGTCGCGATCGACGCCGACGCCGTCGTGGGGGGCGTGGGCAACGGCTGGGGCACCGCGCTCACCACGCTGATGTTCGAGCGCGTCACGATCGGGCTGGGCGGCGAGGGCCTCGGCTACAACTCCGCCCGCTTCGCCCGCGCGATCGCCGCCGACCCACACGCGCGACGTGACCCCGAGGTGCGCCGCCAGCTGGGCGAGGTGACAAGCGAACTGATGGCGGTGCGCTTTACCGGTTATCGCACGCTCACCGCGCTGCAGCAGGGCCAGATTCCCGGCCCCGAGGCAGGCCTGGCGAAGGTGACGATCGTCAACGGCGCAATCAAGTCAGGGGACCTGATCGCCGACGTGCTCGGCCCCGATGCCCTGGCAGAGGACAGCGAGTGGGCGTACATGATCTCCTTCCTGCCCGGCCTGAAGTCCGCCGGCGGCACCGAGGAGATCCTGCGCAACACGATCGGCGAGCGCGTGCTTGGCCTTCCCACCGAGCCACGGCTTGACAAGGGCATCCCGTTCTCGGAGCTGCGCGCGAAGGAGGCGGCACAGGCATGAATCTGGCACTCTCAGACGAGCAGGTGCTCCTTCGCGAGGCGGCCCGCGGGGCTCTCTCCCGCTTCAAGACACTCCAGGAGGCGCGCGAGGCGCTCGACAGCGGCGGGGTGGGTGGGCTCTCAGATTTGTGGCCGACCGCCAAGGATGCCGGCTGGCCGGGTCTGCTGATCGACGAGGCCCACGGCGGCGCCGGTTTGGACGTGTTCGACGCGATGCTCGTGCTCGGCGAGTGCGGGCGCGCGCTCGCCGCGGTCCCGCTGCTCGGTCATCTGCCCGCCACGGCGATCCTCAACGACGGGGCGGGCGAGCTCGCCAAGACGCCGCTGCTGGAGGAGCTGGCCAGCGGCGAGCGGCGAGCGGCCTACCTGGCGGCGCGCCCTCCGGATGACATCTCCGAGCGGTGGAGCGTCGACCCCGCGAGCGGGATGGAGCGTGCCCCCCTCCCCAGCGCCGTGCTCGCCGGCGAGGGAGAGGCCCGCGTGAGCGGGCGGATTGCGTTCGCCCCCGACGCGCCCGGGGCGGACGTGCTGGTGGGCGTCGCATCGCTTGACGATTCGGGAGACACTCGCCATGCTCGCATCCCCGAATCGTCCAGCAGTGTGGTCGGCTTTGCGGTGGAGTCCTCGGCGGCCGGCGTCTCCGTGGAGGCGGTGCGCCGCTACGACGCCACCCGCACGCTGGGGCACGTCACGCTGCGGGATGCCCCCGCCACGATCCTCGACGCCCCCGAGGGCTCGCTCGCCGAGGCGTGGCACCTCGCGCAGGCACTGATCGCCGCCGAGTCGCTCGGCGCGGTGGAGAGCGCGCTCGACGTCTCCGTGGCCTACGCCAAGGAGCGATTCACCTTCGGCCGCGCGATCGGCTCCTACCAGGCGGTCAAGCACTCGCTCACCGAGGTGCTGCGCCAACTGGAGAACGGCCGCTCGCTGCTCTACTACGCCGGCTGGTCACGCCACGGAGCGCCCGCCGAGTTCCCCCTGGCGGCCAACGCGGCGCGCTCGGTCGCCGGCCGCGCGCTCGATCACGCCGCCCGCACGATGATCTCGGTGCACGGCGGCATCGGCGCCACCTGGGAGCACGACGCCCCGCTGTACTTCCGCCGCGCCCAGCTCTCCCGGCGTCTGCTGGGAGGCACGGCGCTCGCCACCGATCGGGTGGCGGGTGAGTTGATCGCGCAGGGGTGAGCGAGCCGCCCAGGGTCCGCCGCGTGCGGCGGACGTGAGCGGTTTGTCGCCGAAGGCAAGCATCGCTGCGAACCCGACTGCGATACCGTCCGGTGCATGCCGATTGACGAGCCTTTGCCGATCGTAGCGCAGACGATGCGCAACATCGACGACCGGCGTAACTGCAAACATGGGTTCGCATGGACCTGGGTTTCCGTCCGATACAAGAGCCAAGCTCGGCTGGTGCCTGGGCGGCTGCAATCCGGGATCTGTGGCGGCGCTTCGGCGGCAAAGGTCGAGCAATGAAGCGGCGTGACTGGCTATTGCTGTTCGCCGCGTACAAGGGTGCACCAGACGGACTCGACCCAATCCGCTTCCAGAAGGGTCTGTTCCTGTTTTCCCAGCGTGCCCGCGTGCCCGCGCGGTCGAAGTATGCGTTCAAGCCTTACGCCTATGGCCCGATGAGCGCCGGAATCTACGACGATCTTGATCGCCTCGTGGACGAGAAGCTACTCGAGCGCGTTCCCGTACCCGGGAAGCATTGGTCGCGATACAGGCCCGGCCGAGTCACGTTTCGCGAAGGAAAACGGATCCTGAAGCAGGCTGAAGACGAGAAGCTGCTCGACGCCGCGCGCGAGCTATTCAAGATCAAGCAGGACGTCTCGAATGCCGGCTTTAGCGAGCTGCTCGATCGGGTCTACGCCGAGTATCCCGAGTTCGCGGTCAACTCGGTTTTCCGCAGGTCCGCCTGACCGGGGAGTCGGCCATTCGTCGCAACCAGCGGATCAAAATCGCGATGATGCAGTGCTCATGAAGCCCGCTTCACATTCCGAAACATCGACGTGAGATGACCCTCATCGCAGCTTTCCGCCACCGCGACGGACTGATCCTCGGCTCCGACAGCCAGGAGACGCGAGGGGAGCCGGGTCGGCGTCTTGCGCGCCACACACAGAAGGTTTACGTGCCATGCCGAGGCTTTCTGCTCGCCTGGGCCGGTCCACAGAACGTCGCCCAGGGCTTCGCCCTGCGCCTCGCTCGCCCACGGATTTCACCCAGCGCCGACCGCCTCGATATCGAAGCCCGGCTCAAAGCGATCCTCGCCGACCTTCGTAGGGACGAGAGCATCAAGGAGCGCAGCGACGTCATCGAACTTTTCCTCGCGTGGTGGTCGCGCGCGGAGAACAAGCCGCTCGCGCTCCGCCTGTTCAGCGGGGGAGCAACCGAATGGGTGGACAGCTGGGCCTTCGCCGGAGCCAAAATCGGAGTCGAGAACGCGAGCTTTGCGATGGGGGCGCTGCGCTATGTCGATCTGGGCGCGCTCGAGCTCGACCATGCCAAGGTCGTGGCGCTCAAGGTGCTTCGAGACGTGATTGCTACCGCGGCGGAGGGCATCGGCGGTCGGGTTCAGATGGGCGCCGTACAGAAAAGCGGTGTCCGGCGTATAGAGGAGACCGACATGCGAGGGCTGGACGACACCGTCAATCTATGGGAGTCGCGGTGCGTCGAACTTCTCCTGGGAGCCACCCCACCGCCGTCCGCCACCGCCACTCCCGACCGTGGGGTTGGCCCGCCGGGTTGAGGCGCCGAGTTCAAGTTCCTATCTCTGGCGAAGCACGCTCTGGGAGTGCCGCACGCGAGCGACCGTGGCGGTGGTATACGTAGCCATCACCGAAGCACCGTAGGCGTCGTAGACCGCCTGCACGAGCGCCGGGCGCGCGCCACAGTTGATGCAGAAGCCGTGCTGGGACCAGCCGATCGCGCGAGCCAGCACCTGGTCGGCGTATTCCACGCCGTAGGCGTCGTGGCCGTAGTAGTCGTACGCCGCCCACCACGCCGAGTCGTCGAGCGCGCGGCCGGCGCCGTCGGAGTACAGCAGCCATGTCGCCGCCATGATCGCGTCGTAGTCGTCGTAGATCGACGGATGGCGGGCGGTGCGATGGTCGTACGTCGCGGGGCGCACACCGAAGCGGTAGGCGCTCCTCACCAGATCCCATGTGCTCACCGGACCGTTGGTGACGTTGAACTGCATCGGGCCCCCACAGCAGCCGGCGAAGTTCAGGCCACGATAGGTGGAGGGGGCGGTGGAGAAGGCCGACTCCTGCATGTGGATCGAGGCCAGCAGCAGCCAGTTGACGCCAAACACGCGCTGCGCCTCCGCGTAGATCGGATAGAACCCGGCCTCCCACGCGGATGCGATGTGCGCTTCGGGTCCCGGCGTGCTCGCCCCCGCGTCTCCTCGCCGACCGGGGGGGCGCGCGACGACGGCCTTCACGGGCGCCACCGCTTGCGAGGAGCTGCCGGTGGATCTCCCGTGCGCGTCGGCGTACGGCCCTGCCGCCGTGCCGCGCCCCGACCGTAGCGCCGCATCGGCGGCGCCCGCGGCGGTGGGCGTGGCGGCGTCGAGGAGCACTGCCGGAGGATCGGAGGCTGTCACGCTCGAGGACGTGCCGAGCGCGCCGTCCAGGATCGCCGCGAGCGCACCGGCGCCAAGCAGGCAGAGCGCCAGTGCCACCAGCCACGCCCTGCGTTCGGAGGGCGGAGTGGGTGTGTGGATCCCCTCGTACAAGAACCTGACGGTAGCGGCGCAACCTAAACGGAGCCTCACCGGCTCCTCGCTCCGAGCTCCATCGAATTTGAAATGTCCGCGCGCGTGGCGAGCTCGGGCAACGCGCCTGCCAAGGTGTACCTTGAGCATGATGCCCGACCCCACCGATCGGGGACACACAGTCCAGAGGGCTGGATCGGCTGGCGATCCGCCGGTGGAGAGCGCCACGCCGATCGATTCGGGTGAGACGCGCCGGGAGGGCGCGTTGGCTGTCGAGCGACATCGCAAAGCGGACGGGCGGCAGCTGATCCTCTACAGGTGGGCGGGCGAGGATGGGTGAGCTGCGCTTCGAGGAGCTGCGCGGCGAGTGGGTGGACTATGCAATCCACCGCCAGGAGCGCACCTTTCTGCCCAGCGAGGAGCACTGCCCACTCTGTCCCACGCGCCCGGGAGCGCCGCCCACCGAGATCCCCTTCCCGGCATTTGAGATCGCGGTCTTCGAGAACCGCTTCCCCGCCTTTGAGTCCCCACGAGGAGCGGCGGAGGTGGTCGTCTACACCGATCGCCACCACGACTCTTTCGCGACGCTCCCGCCAGAGCGCGCGCGGGCGCTGATGTGGGTGTGGCGGGCGCGCTATGAGGAGCTGGGAGCACGAGAGGACGTGGAGTACGTGCTGATCTTCGAGAATCGAGGCGTGGAGGTCGGGGTGACGCTGCATCACCCCCACGGGCAGATCTACGCCTATCCCTTCGTGCCCCCCGTGCCCGCCGCCGAGCGCGCCGCCGACGCACGTTTGGGGGGCTGCGCCCCGTGCGCGCTGCTACAGCGAGAGCTCGATGATGGACGCCGGATCGTGCACCAGAACGAGCACGTGGTGGTCCACGTCCCTCACGCCGCGCGCTGGTCCTACGAAGCGCACGTGGTGCTGCGCGCGCACCGGCCCACGCTGGTGCATTGCAACTCCGCGGAGCTCGACGCGCTCGCCGCCGCGCTGCAGGCGCTCACCCGCGGTTACGACGCGCTATTCGAGCGGCCATTTCCGTACGTGATGGCCGTCCACCAAGCGCCAACTAGGCCCAGGGCCGGGCTGGAGGGGCATCTGCACGTCGAGTTCTACCCCCCGTTGCGCACGGCGGACAAGCTGAAGTACCTCGCCGGCTCCGAGCAGGGCGGGGGGGTGTTCATCGCCGACACGCTCCCCGAGGAGTCCGCGGTGGTCCTGCGCGAGGCGATCGACCGTGCCACCCCCTGAGGCACGCGCGTTCGCCCCGGGCCGCGTCAACCTGATCGGCGAGCACACCGACTACAACCGTGGTCTCGCCCTGCCGTTCGCGGTCGCCGAGGGCGTCACGGTACGGGCACGGGCGCTCGCTGGACAGCGCGTCTTGGCGCGAGCGCTCGACCTGGGCGAGCGCGACGAGTTCACGCTTCCCAACCCCGAGCACTGTGAGGGCTGGCGCGCGTTCGTGCGCGGGATCTTCGCCGAGCTGGGGCGCGGGGGGATGCCGATCTCCGGAGCGGAGCTCGAAATCACAGGCAGTGTGCCGCGAGGGGCGGGGCTCTCCTCCTCGGCGGCGCTGGAGGTCTCGCTGTGTTTGGCCCTGCTCAGCCTTGCCGGCGCCGAGCTCGACCGCCGCGAGCTGGCGCGGCTGTGCTCGCGCGTGGAGAACCAGTGGCTGGGCGCCCACACCGGCCTCCTGGATCAGCTCGCCTCGCTCTATGGCGAGGCCGATACGGCGCTGCGCATCGACTTCGCCGATCTCAGCATCCAGCGGGTGCCGCTCGTGCTCGCCGATGGCTGGCGGCTGGTGACGCTCGACTCCGGCGACTCCCGCGCATTGGCGGCATCCGGCTACAACGAGCGGCGCGCCGAGTGTGCACGGGCATGCGAGCTGCTTGGGGTCGAGTCGCTGCGGGACGCGCGGGAGGACTCCCTTGAGCAGCTGCCGCCGGTGCTCGCCCGCCGTGTGAGGCACGTGCTCGACGAAAACGCTCGCGTGCTCGAAACGGTCGCCGCCCTGCGCAGCCGAGCATTCGAGCGGGTGGGCTGCCTGATCGACGCCTCCCACGCCAGCCTGCGCGACCTCTACGAGTGCTCGACCCCGGCTGTCGAGACAGCCGTGGGCGCGCTGAAGGAGGCCGGGGCGCTCGGTGCGCGCCTGGTTGGCGGCGGCTTCGGTGGGCATGTGCTGGGGCTCCTTCCCCCAGGTGCCCACCCACCGGCAGACGCGCGCGAGGTGCACCCCTCGCGCGGAGCCCACCTTCTCCCTTCAGGTCCTTCCCGCTAGGTTGGGTCCCGGTCGGGGAGGCCTCAGGCGAGGGCCAGCGCCGCCTGCTTCTGCGCCAGCGCCTCGATCAGCTCCTCGAAGGAGTCCGCAAACTTCTGCACACCCTCGCGCTCCAGCGTGTCGGTGAGATCGTCGTAGTCCACGCCGGCGCGTGCCAGCTCGTCGAGCAGTTTGCGCGCCTCCCCGACCTCCGCCTGCAGGCGGGCCCGTGGAAGGCCGTGATCCTGGTAGGCGCGGATCGTCTCCTCGGGCATCGTGTTCACCGTGTCGGGGCCAACCAGCTCCTCCACGTACAGCGTGTCGGGGTAGTCGGGGTTCTTGGTCGAGGTCGACGCCCACAGCACCCGCTGCGGGGTGGCGCCCTTGTCTGCGAGGAACTCCCAGCGCGGGCCGCGGAAGACCGAGCGGTAGTGCTGGTAGGCAAGCTTTGCGTTGGCCACCGCCAGGCGGCCCTTGAGCTGGTCGAGGGCCCCGTCGCGCTTCGCCGAGCGCAACTCTCCCAGGCGCCGGTCGGCCTCCGTGTCGATCCGCGAGACGAAAAAGCTCGCCACCGACGCGACCTTGCGCGGATCCCCGCCCGCCGCGATCAGACGCTCCAGGCCGCGCATGTAGGACTCCGCCACCTCCGCGTAGCGGCGCAGCGAGAAGATCAGCGTCACGTTGATCGAGTGGCCCTGCGCGATCACGTCCTCGATCGCCGCCAGTCCCGGCTTGGTCGCTGGGATCTTCACCATCAGGTTGGGCCGATCCACCGTCTCGTGCAGGCTGATGGCCTCGTTGAAGGTGGCCAGCGTGTCGTAGGCAAGATCGGGCGCCACCTCCAGCGACACATACCCGTCGCGTCCCGACCCCCCATCCCAGATGGGGCGGAAGAGATCGCACGCATCCCTGATGTCGCGCTCGGCCAGCCGCCAGAAGCTGGCGCGCGCGTCCAAACCCTCCTCGGCCAGCTCGCGCAGCTGCTCGTCGTATGCGTCTCCCGCGCTCATCGCCTTCTGGAAGATCGTCGGGTTGGATGTCGCCCCCACTACGGCGTCGGCGTCGAGCAACTCCTGCAGGTGCCCGCCTCGGATCGACTCGCGCGAGAGGAAATCAACCCACACGCTCTGCCCCAACGCGGAGAGGCGGTGTAGGGGAGAGGTGGTGTTTGCCATCAGGCCTCCTTCAGCAGGACACGGGCTCGCTCAGCGATGTTATCGGCCGTGAAGCCCAACTCCGCCAGCACGCGCGGGCCGGGCGCGGAGGCGCCGAAGCGGTCGATGCCGAGCACGTCTCCCCCCATGCCCACCCACTTCCACCAGCTCATGCTCGCCCCCGGCTCGACCGCCAGGCGGGCGGTGAGCGCCGGCGGGAGCACGCTCGCGCGGTACTCCTCGGACTGGGCTTCGAACAGCTCCATGCACGGCATCGACACCACCCGCGCCGCGGTTCCCCGGGACTCCAGCACGCGGGCGGCCTCCAGCGTGAGCGGCACCTCGGCGCCGGTGGAAATGAGGATCACCTCCGGGCTGGGTGAGGAATCCCACAACACATATCCTCCGCGCTCCAGCTCGCTGGCCGGGGCGAGCTGCCCGTCCTCGCGATCCAGCACTGGGATTCCCTGCCGAGAGAGCAGCAGTGCTACCGGGCCGTCCTCGCGCTCCAGCGCCACCCGCCATGCCTGCGCGGTCTCGTTGGCGTCGGCGGGGCGAATCACCCACAGATGCGGGATCGCCCGCAGCGCCGCGTAGTGCTCGACCGGCTGATGGGTGGGGCCGTCCTCGCCCAGTCCCACCGAATCGTGCGTCCACACCCACACCACCGGCAACGCCATCAGGGCGGAGAGGCGCACCGATGCCCGCATGTAGTCGGAGAAGATCAGGAACGTCGAGCCGTACGGCTTGACGATTCCCCCGTGCGCCGCCGCGCCGTTGACGATTGCCCCCATCGCGTGCTCGCGGATCCCAAACGGCACGTTGCGTCCGGTGTGCACCCTGGAGAATTGACCGGCGCCGGGAAACACCGTCTTGGTCGACTCCACCAGATCGGCCGCCCCCCCGAGCATCGTGGGAGCGTGGGCGGAGAAGGCCGCCATCGTCTTCTGACCCGCCACGCGCGTCGCCAGCTTTTCGCCGGGCGCGAAGCTCGGCAGCGCCTCGCGCCAGCCATCCGCCAGACGGCCATCCCAGGCGCGCTCCCAGTCCTCGGCCAGTGCCGGGTGCGCCGCGCGCCAGGAGTCCATCCGCGCCTGCCACGCGCGCTCGGCCCGCGCACCGGCGTCCGTGAGGCTCATGTGCCGGTACACCCGCTCATCCACCCAAAAATGGCGCTCGGGGTCGAAGCTCATCGCGAGCTTCGTCGCGCGCACCTCGTCCTCTCCCAGCGGCGCGCCGTGTGCGGCGGCGGTGTCCACGGCGTGGGGGGCGGGGTGGGCGATGTGCGAACGCACCGCGATGAATGACGGGCGCTCGGTTTCCGCGCGTGCGCCGGCAAGCGCGGCGGCGAGAGCATCGACGTTCTCGGAGTCGCCAACCCGCTGCACGTGCCACCCGTCGGCAGCCAGACGCGCGATGTGGTTCTCGCCGTCGAAGGAGATCGAGGTACTCCCATCGATCGTGATGCGGTTGTCGTCGTAGCACACCGTCAGCCTGCCCAGCCCGAAGTGCCCGGCGATCGAGGCGGCCTCCTGGCTGACGCCCTCCATCATGTCGCCGTCGGAGCAGATCGCATAGGTGTGGTGGTCCACCACCGCTTCGCCGGGGCGGTTGTAGCGCTCGGCGAGGAAGCGCTCCGACATCGCCATCCCCACCGCGTTGGCGAAGCCCTGCCCGAGCGGCCCCGTGGTGACCTCCACCCCCGGCGTGTGCCCGCGCTCGGGGTGCCCGGGCGTACGCGAGCCCCATTGGCGAAACTGCTTGAGATCCTCCAGCGAGAGCTCGTAGCCGCTGAGGTGCAGCAGCGCGTACAGCAGCACGCACGCGTGCCCGGCGCTCAGCACGAAGCGGTCGCGGTCCTGCCACTGTGGGTTGCGGGGGTTGACACGCAACGCTCCCTTGAACAGCGCGTACCCGAGCGGCGCCAGCGCCATCGCCGTGCCCGGGTGCCCGGCGCCCGCCTGTTGCACCGCGTCCATCGCCAGAGCGCGGATCGTGTCGATCGCGAGACGCCGCGCCTCGGGCTCCCCCCCGCCGTCGGCGATCTCCGGGCCATTCACCCGCCCGCCAACCGGCTCATGCTTCACCGCCATTGCGCCCGATCCTAGCGGGCGCTCGCGTCCTCGGGCTAGCGACCGCTCGGGCGCCGGCGTCTCGGTGGCAGCGCCGCGATCGAATGCGACCGGCCGCGAGCGCAGCTTGTATGCGGATGCACGCTCACCAACCAGTGCAGATCGTGACGACAGTGCGAGCGCCGGTACGGCCACCGGGCGTGTAGCGCCCGGAGCATCCTCCGCTCCTCACACACGAACACTTTCATGACATTCCAGCCTCCCTACCCCTCGCAATTGGCCTGCCCGGCCGAAATCGACCTTCAATTTGGTCCAAAATGTACCAGCTAATAGTACGAGGCCTACAGAAGAGGGGGTCAGAAATGAGGGAGGTAGCATTGCCCCGCAAAGGTCCTGTGCCTGCCCCGCCGGATCCATCCGATGCAAGGATATCCCTTGATTTCCCTTTCTTTGCCTGCATTTCCCACCCTCAGCCAATCCCCGAACACCGCTCCCAGGAGCGTCCCTGAACCCTTTCTACCATATACATATAAATCATGTTTTACGCATCCTGTCAACGGCTGACGAGCATAACGCGCGATGTCTACCTAGTGGTCACACCCATTGGCACGCGTGCCCCCGTCCACTAAGGTGGGACGTGTGGCTGAGGGACCGAGGAAGAGCGGGGGCGGTGGCCGGAGAGTGGATCGGGCCCAGGTGAAGGGGGCCGGCGACCGCGAGAGCCCAAACAAGTCCCGATCGAAGCGCCTGAATGACCGCGGGGGCACGAACAGCCGTAGGGGTGCCGATGGCGCCCAGACAGGGCCCCGACGCAGAAGCACCGCCATCCAGAAGGGGCTACCGCGCGGTCCACAGGCGCTCCCGCGCGAGCGAGTCGCCGCACACCAGCGCGAGCGCTTGGTGGAAGCGATGGTGCAGGCCGTGAACGAGCGGGGTGTGCTCGCCACCACGATCTCCGACCTCGTCGCCCGCGCGGGCATCTCGCGGCGAACCTTCTACGAGCATTTCGAGAACAAGGAGGACTGCCTGCTGGCGACCTACGACACGGTCGTCGAGACCGAGGTCCGGCGGCTGCTTGGACTCGTCGGCCCCGATGTTGAGTGGCTGGCGCAGCTGGAGGGAATCATCCGTGCACTGTTCGATGCGATCGCCGAACGACCCGACGCGGCGCGCCTGATCTGCGTGGAGATGGGCGCCTCCGGCGCCAGCGGGGTACAGCGCTGGGCGGACGGAGCAGCCCGCCTGGAACGCTTCATCAGCGCCGGCTTTGAGCGCGCTCCGGGAGCGGGGACAGTTCCCGATCCGGTGGCCCGCGCGGTCGTCGGGGCGCTGCGCAAGATCATCTACACGCGCGTGCGCGAAGATCGCTCCAACAAGTCGCTGAAGGCCGAGCTCGCGCGCATCGTCCCCGAGCTGATGGAATGGATCGGCTGCTACTACCCCACCCCGGCCTCGATCCCTCGCCGGCCCCGCCCGCACAAGCCGCGCTGGCGCGAGGGGGGCCGCGCACCGGGCACGCTCTCACCCCCGGCGCCCTGGGGCGTGCGGGGGCTGCCGCGCGGCGAGCACAACCTCCCCCGCGGCTTCGTGGAGTTCAACCAGCGTGAGCGGATCTTTGACGCGATCGCCAGGCTCACGGCGAAGGATGGGTACCAGGCGCTGAGCCTGGAGGACATCGCCGCGGCGGCGGCAGTATCGCTGCAAACGTTCTACAGCCACTTCGAGAACAAGGAGGAAGCGTTCCTCGCCACCTTCGAGGTGGGCCACACGCGGGCGAAAGCCGCGGTCAACCGAGCGCTCGCCCACCAGCGAGACTGGATCGGGGGCGTGCGCGCGGGGGCGCTGGCACTGCTGGAGTTCCTGGCGTCGGAGCCGGCGCTGGCGCGCCTGTCGTGTGTGGACATCATGATCGCCTACCCCCACGTCGCCGGGCGGGTGGCGGAGGCCAACGCGGCCTACGCCGAGCTGCTCGATATGGACCTCGGCGAGGGCGCCCCCTCCCAATCCTCCACTCCAATCGTGGGTGAGGCGATCGTCGGAGGGGTGTTCGAGCTACTCCACGACTACATTTTGAGAGGCCACACGCGCAGGCTGCCGGAGCTCGCCGACCACGTCAGCTACATCGCGCTGGCACCGTTCATTGGTCGCGAGGCCGCCGCCGAGGCACTCACGTAGCGCCGCGGGCGTTGCACCTCTGCCGTGCTGGGAGCAACCTGCCGGAACTGATCGCGGCTCCGATTGGAAACATTGCGGGCAAAGCCTTGACCCGCGTTAGTTCGGCACCGTAGCCTTACTCTAGTTACGTAAGGTCGTAGCCTTACCCATGCATGCCTTCGGGTAAGGAGGAGGGAGAGAGATGGGGGACAGCGTGGCAATCGGGCAGGCTGACGCGAGTGAACACATCATCGACTCCAACCGTGCCGTGCGGCTACAGCTGCCGATCGACGATCGCGTCGACTTCGACGACGCGCGGCGGGGCTTCGTCGCGGCGCTGTCCCCCGCGCTCGTAAGGAGCACAGGCGGGCGCGTGGTATGGGATATGGAGTCCTACGCATTCCTTGAGGGAGAGTGCCCCGATACCGTCAACCCGAGCCTCTGGCGCCAGTCGCAGCTGAATGCGATTCACGGCCTATTCGAGGTCGTACCGGGGATCTACCAGGTGCGCGGCCTGGACCTCTCCAACATGACGATCGTGGAGGGGCAAGAGGGGGTACTGGTGATCGACCCATTGATCTGCGCCGAGACCGCGGCGGCGGCGTTGGCGCTGTATCGCAGGCACCGTGGCGAGCGGCCGGTGACGGGCCTGCTGTATACCCACAGCCACGTCGACCATTTCGGCGGAGCGCTGGGCGTGGTCGACGCCGACGACGTCGCCGCCGGACGTATTCCGGTGCTGGCGCCGGAGGGCTTTCTGGAGCATGCGATCAGCGAGAACGTGTACGCCGGCACGGCAATGGCGCGGCGCGCGGATTACATGTTCGGCACCGCGCTGCAGCGTGGCCCGCACGGGCACATCGGCACCGGATTGGGCATGACCGTCTCCACCGGCACCATCGGGATCGTGCCCCCCACGCACGAGATCACCGACACCGGCCAGGAGGAGACGGTCGACGGAATCGCGATGATCTTCCAGATGACTCCCGGCAGCGAGGCGCCGGCGGAGATGAACTTCTTGTTCCCCCACCACCGCGCACTGTGCATCGCCGAGAACGCCACCCACAACCTCCACAACATCATCACCCCGCGCGGCGCGCTGGTGCGTGACGCGCGCATCTGGTCGCGCTACCTGAACGAGGCGATCGATCTCTTCGGCGAGCGCGCCGATGCTCTGTTGGCCGGGCACCAGTGGCCACGCTGGGGACGAGAGCGGATCGTCGAGATGCTGGCCAAGCAGCGCGACCTGTACGGCTACCTGCACGACCAGACGCTGCGTCTGCTCAACAAGGGATACACCGGCAGCGAGATCGCCGAGTTACTGGAGCTGCCGGCGGGGCTCGCGCGGGAGTGGCACTGCCGCGAGTATTACGGCACGGTCAGCCACAACGTGAAGGGGATCTACCAGCGCTACATGGGCTGGTTCGACGGCAACCCCGCCCACCTCTGGTCGCACCCACCCGAGCAGGCCGCCACGCGCTACGTGCGCGCGATGGGCGGCGCCGAGGCGGTGCTGCTGGAGGGCCGCCGCGCGTTTGCGGAGGGCGACTACCGCTGGGTGGCTGAGCTGATGTCTCACGCGGTGTTCGCCGATCCGTCCAACGCCCCTGCCCGCGAGCTGGAGGCGCAAGCCCTGGAGCAGCTGGCTTATGGCGCCGAGAGCGCGCCGTGGCGCAACTTCTTCCTGATGGGCGCCACCGAGCTGCGCGAGGGCGTCCGCGAGGGCGTCCACACGCCCTCCAGGGAGATGGTCACGCTGCTCTCGACCGAGCAGCTGTTCGATGTGCTGGCGATCCGGGTCGACGGCCCCCGCGCGGGTGAGCTTCAGTTGAGCTTCAACTGGGTATTCACCGACACCGGCGAGCGCCATCTGCTGAGGCTCAGCAACGGCGTGCTGATTCACTCAAACGACCGACAGGATCCACGGGCGGATGCCACCGTGGTGGTGGAGCGCGCGGCTTTGAACGAGTTGTTCGCGGGCATCACCCCGGTGGCGGAGCTGCTCGGAGCGGGCCGCCTGCGCGTGGAGGGCGACGCCGCCAAGCTCGGGGAGCTGCTCGGCCTACTGGACGAGCCCGACCCTACGTTTGCGATCGTCACGCCGTAGGACTACGCAGGGGACTCATCGACGCAGGGGACTCTCGGGGATCGACGGCTTGCACGATGAAGCCCTCACGTCGCGCGGCGCTGGCAAGCCGCTCGTCGAGGGTCACGATGTTCAGCGAGGCAGGCAGTCCCTCCGAGGCGATGACGGCGGCGGCAAGCTGCAGCGAGTCGGCGCCGCGAAGCGGGTGTACTCGAAGGAGCCGGCGTGCGGTGCCTCGCAGGGCCGCGGTCGGCTGCACCTCGTTCCAGCTCTCAGCGAGATGGTTCAGGCGCTCAAGCGCGGCCGTGATCGCACCGTCTGTCAAGGCTTCTTCCCGCTCCAGCCTGGACAGGGCCGACGCGCACTCCACTTCAGTTGCCCACCATACGCACATAACCGGGTCCTGCGCGGCGCTCGCCAGCAACCCCTCCGTGCTGGCCTCGGCGACAATCAGCGGCACGATCGCTGAGCTGTCCCAGAACCTCAACGGCCTTCGCGCCTCTCCTCGATCAGTGCGGCAACAGCGCTTGCCCCACTCCGCCGGTTCGGCGGGCTGGTACTCAGCAACTCCGTCACAGGTGGCTTGCGAGCCGCCCGAACCGCTCCGGCACGTTCCAGCCGCGCGATCCTTCCCTCCGCGTCAGGAGAAGCACTAATCGCCGACTCCAACCGGGCGACCGGCGTACCGCGGTCCACGATCAGCACTGACTCGCCGGTCCGCACCTGATCGATCAGCGCACTGAGCCCGTTCTTTGCTTCGGTAATCGTCGCAACCACCATCAGGGCTAGAATAGCGTGATTGCCCTAGCCACTCAAGCCCTCAATGAACAGTGGCCGTACTGCGCGCAAACCCCAAAGCCCGCCAGTCAGCAGGCGCTTAACAATGGGCCGTGCAGGAATCGAACCTGCAACCTTGGGCTTAAGAGGCCCCTGCTCTGCCGGTTGAGCTAACGGCCCGCGAGGAGGCCCATTGCTCAGGGCGTCCATGAGGAGATCGCATTTTAGCCCAGGTCATCCGCCGCGCGGCTTCTGGCTGGGGACGCCCTCAGAACACCACCGTGCGTCCGCCGTCGGCGATCACGCGATCGTCCAGGTGCAGCGCCACGGCACGGGCCAGCACCATCCGCTCGATGTCGCGGCCCACGCGTTCCAGGTCGGCGATGCTCTGGCGGTGATCGACGCGCTCCACGCCCTGTTCGATGATCGGCCCGGCGTCGAGCTCCTCGACGACGTAGTGGGCGGTGGCACCAATCAGCTTGACGCCGTGCTCGCGCGCGCGGCGGTATGGCTCGGCGCCCGGGAAGGCGGGCAGGAAGGAGTGGTGGATGTTGATCACCGGCGCGCCCAGGCGCTCCAGGAAGTCGCCGCTGAGGATCTGCATGTAGCGGGCCAGCACCACGAGGTCGACGCTGCCCGCCAGCAGCTCCAGCAGACGCTCCTCCGCGCGCGCCTTGGCGCCGCGCTCGACCGGCACGTGGTGGAAGGGCACCCCCGCTCCGCGCGCCTGCCCCTCCAGGTCTGGATGGTTGGAGATCACCGCCACCACCTCCGCGTCCAGCTCGCCGCGGCGCCAACGCCACAACAGGTCCACCAGGCAGTGGTCGCGGCGGGAGACGAGGATCGCCATGCGCCGGCGCTGGCCCCAGAAACGCAGCTCCCACTCCATCTGAAAGCGCGCCGCCACCTCCGCGCCAAAGCGCTCTCGCAGGCGCTGTCGCACCTCGGTGGAGTCGAGCAGATCCTCGAGGAAAAACTCGGTGCGCAGGAAAAACCGGCCCCCGGTCGGGTCGGTGGAGTACTGGTGGGAGGAGACGATGTTGGCGCCCAGCTCATACAGGAAGCCGGAGACCGCCGCCACGATTCCCGGTCGGTCGGGGCAGGCCACCAGCAGACGGGCGGCGTAGCGGGGCGGGTCCTCGGGGGCGGCGGCCATCTCGCGATTGGATCAGCGCCGCGACTCGGCCCCGGACGGCGCCTATTTCTTCTTGGCGGTGGAGGTGGTCCCGGGAGTACTGGACGTGCCCGTCGCGGCCGGCGCCGAGGAGGTGCTGCCAGCCTTCCCCGCGGCGCCGCTGGTCGCCGTCGGAGTCGCCGGCGCGCCGGTGGTCGGGGCGACGCCGACATAGCCGCCTTTGCCGTTTGACTTGACGGTGTAGGTTTTGCCGGCCTGCGTCGCCACCAGGGTGCCGTTCGCGCCTTTGCCGATCGTGGCCGGCGTGCGACTGAGTGGGTTCTTGCGGATTTCAGCCAAGTAGGTTTTCACGCGCTTGCGTTCCGCGGCCGGCGCCAGGCTGACGGTCTTGCGCGAGGCCACGTCGCCCACCTTGAGGTTGCCGGCTTTGTAGGCGGACACCGCCAGCGCCGAGTACAGGCGCACACTGGGGTTGCCTTTGACCGCCACCTGCAGCGCCTGCATTTCCGACGCCGGCTGATTGAGTCCCCGTTCGCCGAAGATGCCGGAGATCCGGGCCGCCAGTTCGGTGTCCGGATGGCCGGTTTCGAGCTTCAGGTAGGTCCCCCACGACTTGGCCAGCTTGGCGAGCAGCGCCTTACCCTGCGCGGTGTAGGTTTCGGTTTCCCCGGCTACGGCGATGTTGGCGGGTTCGCTGGCCTGATGGAACTGCGCTTCGACCAGCGCCTTCCACGCCGCCGGGTCGCTCGGATGCTGCTGGGTACGCTTCTGCGCCGCTTCGACCTTGGCGGCGAAGTTGGCGCTGTTGGAGCCGCCGTTTTCGGTGAGGGCGTTGAAGATCCCGCCGCCCCCGCCGCCCACGCCGACGCCAAAGCCCACGAAGCCCAGCAGGAAGATCAGGGCGAGGCCCAGATAGACCACCTGCACGGTTTTGCGCCGGCCACGGGCTCGCAGGTCGAACAGCATCAGTCGGTTAGCTCCCTGTCCATATGGTCGATTATGGCGTTTACGCTTGGGTCGGTGTCGTTGTCGTCGGTTCTCGCGCTCGCTGCCCCCGGTGACCCGCCCCCCTCGGGGCCGGCCGGGTCGCCCTCGGTGGCGCGGCCTCCCGGCGAGGCCGGTGGATCCTGCCGCGGGCTCTCCGCCGCCGCCTGCGCTGCACTTCGCGCCGCGTCGCGTCGGGCAACAAACGCTGCCATCAGGATACTCGCCTCGTAGAGAATGTAGAGGGGGACCGTCTCGAGGATCAGCGTGATCGCGTCGCCCGGCAGGAAAGCCGCGATCGCCGCGCACGCCACGATCGCGTAGCGGCGACCTTTGCGTAGCTGCGTGGGCGTCACGATCCCCGCCCGGGTGGCGCCCAAAATGACGACCGGGACCTGGAAAACCAGCCCCATCGCCAGCAATACGGTCGCGGCGAACTGGTAGTAGGGGCTGGCCTGCACGAGGATGTTGAACTCGCTGCTGTTGAAGTTCACGAGGAAGCGCAGCGCCGCCGGCAGCACGACGAAGTAGCCAAACGCCACCCCGGCGGCGAACAGGAACGGGACCGCCGCCAGCAGCGGCCGCACGGCGCGTCTCTCACTCGGCTGCAGGGCCGGCAGCACGAAGCCGTAGAGCTCGAACAGGATCACCGGCAGCGAGATGATCAACGCGAAGAAGAAGACCACCGTGAGCGTTGTCGTGAACGGCTCGCCGATCCCCAGCGTCGTCAGCTTTTCGCTCTGCGGGACCGGCGGGATCTTCGCGGTGGCCGCGCGCAGGCCGGCCAACTCGGCCGTCAACTGCGCACGCACGGCGGCCGGCAGGTGGCTGTCGGGCGCGGCGAGGATCCGCACAAGACCCTGCACTTCGTCGGCCACTTTGAGCACGGCCTGCTGCGTCAGCGCCGTCTGCCCGACGGGCCCCTCCCCTCTTTCAACCTGCCCCTGCTTCTCCTGTTCCAGCGGGCGGTTGACCAGGTGCAGCAGCGCATGGTTCTGCCACAGGCAGACGCCGAACACGACCGCCAGCACCACGCCACTGACGATCAGCCGCGTGCGCAGCTCTTCGAGGTGCTCGACAAGGCTGAGGCGGTCTTCGTGGCCGATCGTGCGGATCGCGGTGGCCATATCTGCCTCTCAACATATATCGGGCGGCAGCTGATGACGGTTTATACGCGCTTGGAGGTGGGCAAACCTCGGTATTCGTGCCTACCCGCTAAAGACCGCCCAGGGGGCAGTCGATGACTCAGTGCGAGGAACGAAATGCCCACTGACAAGAGCCACCACCAGACCCGCCACCACGTGCAGCTGCCCAGCGGCAAGCAGATCGAGGTCGTCTACCTCGACAACCCCGCGCCGCCGAGCTTGGGGCCGGCCCATCCCGCCCACCAACGGCAGGCAGACCCGGCCGCGGAGCCGCTCCACGTCTGCTTCTACTGCGGCGGAGAGCTCGTCCACCCGATGGACTGGGCCGAAGCCGGCGAGCGGCAGTGGCGTATCCTGCTGCGCTGCCCCGAGTGCGAGGCCACGCGCGAGGGCGTCTTCGACCAGACCGCGGTGGAAGCGCTCGACGACGAGCTCGACCGCGCCTCCGGGTCGCTGCTGAGCGATCTGCAGCGCGTCACGCACGCCAACATGGCCGAGGAGATCGACCTCTTCATCCGCGCGCTCGACGCCGACCTGATTCAGCCCTGCGACTTCTGATAGGTCAGCGGTAGCGCTCGACCACCGCGTCGGCCACCAGGTCCAGCAGCGCCGCGCGACCGTTGGGGAGGATCGCGGGCAGCATCATCTTCGCCTCGGCGACCAGCGCCAGCGCCCGCTCACGAGCCTCCTGTAGCGCTCCGGTCGCCGCGATCCGATCGCACAACTCGCCCGCCTGCTCGGGGCCACCCAGCGAGGCCAGGTCGCATTCCGCCAAACGCTTGTCGCGCTCGCGCGCGAGGATCAACGGCAGCGTGACGGTGCCGTCGAGCAGGTCGGTTCCGCGCGGCTTGCCGGTGCGCTCCACCGGGCCGGAGACGTCGAGCACGTCGTCGAGCAGCTGGAAGGCCAAGCCGATGCGTCGCGCAAACGCTCCCAACCCATCCGCGAGCGCCCCAGCCGGGGCGGGCGAGCTCCGATCTGCGCCCCCACACGCCACCAACGCCCCCAGACGGCACGCCGCCTCGAACAGCGCGGCGGTCTTCAGCTCGCAGCGGCGCAGGTAGCGCTCCACCGCGACCAGCGTGGCGTAGGCGTCCTCGCGCTGCAGCAGCTCGCCCTCGGCTAGCGCCGAGCTGGCATCCGAGAGGGCGTGCAGCTGCGCCAGAGATCGATTGTGCGCAAGCTCCGCAAAGGCCCGCGAGAACAGCAGATCGCCGGTCGCGATCGCCACGCGCCTGCCGGCTCGCGCGACCACCGAGGGGTGCCCGCGCCGCAGCTGGGCGCCGTCGATCACGTCGTCGTGGACCAGCGTGGCGGAGTGCACCAACTCGACCGCCACGGCCGCTCGCACGAGGCGTCGCTCATCCTCCTCGGTGGCCAGCCGCTCGTCGGCGCCTGGCGGGCCCACGGCGGTGGCGGCCAGCACAACCAGCAGCGGCCGCAGGCGCTTGCCGCCCGCAAGCACTGTGGCGGTGGCGTGCTCCGCCAGCGGCGCGCCCGCCTCGGCGGCCACCCGCTCAAGGTGCTCCTCGGTGCGCACCATCCGCTCACGCAGCACCATCCCGCCGCGGCGCATGATCTCCGCGACGGCCTCTTCGTCCTCCGCCGCCTGTGCCTGCGCTGGACTGCTGCTCACTGTACTCATCATGGTCTATCCGGCGCCACGGTGGCGGAATGGATCGCAATGATGCCCCCCGCTGTCAGCAGATAGCCGATCTCGCCGAGCCCCGCCCGCTCCATCTCGGCCGCAAGTATCGCAGGCGCCGGAAAGCGCTTAACCGAGTTGGGCAGGTAGGAGTAGGCGTCGGAGTCCCCCGCCAGCCGTCCCAACAGCGGCACCACGCGGTCAAACCAGAGCGCGAAGAAGCTCGACAGCGGCGGTCGCGTGGGCGAGGTCATCTCCAACACGACGACCCTGCCGCCGGGACGCACCACACGCGCCATTTCGCGCAGACCGCGGCCCAAATCGGAGAAGTTGCGCGCCCCGAAGCCCACCGTGGCCGCGTCGAAGGAGTCGTTCCCGTAGGGCAGCGCCAGCGCGTCGCCCCACTCGAAGCGCACCGACCACGCCGTCGAGCCGGGGTGCGAGTGGCGCTCGCGCTCCCACTTGGCCCGCGCGCGCGCCAGCATCACCTCGGAGAAGTCGCTGCCAACCACCTCACCACCCGGCGCCACCCGCCGTGCGAGCTCCAGCGCCAGGTCCCCAGTGCCGGTGGCGAGATCCAGCACGCGGCTGCCCGGGCCGACGCGGGCGAGATCCACCGCCCGCGCGCGCCAACGGTGGTGCAGACCAGCGGTCATCACGCTGTTGAGCGCGTCGTACACCCACGCGATGCGGTCGAACATCGCCCGCACCTGCTCGGCCTCCAGTGCTCCGGCGCCAGCGCCCTGCTGAGCCTGAGAGCCCTGAGCCATGTCCCAACGCTACTTCAACTGCGAGAGGAATTCGACGGCCGCTTCGAACTGCTTCGGCGGCAGGTGCCGGAAGGAGGGCATCGGCTGCGTCGGGATTGACCAGCGTACGCGCGATCCCCTGGCGCGGGATCCGCGAGCCGATATGCGTCAATTCGGGGCCCGGCCCGTTGTTGCCGTTGTCGCCGAGCTTGTGGCACGCCAGGCAGCCGCTGGAGGCGATCACGTTCCTGCCGTCTTCGAACCGCGCGAGCTCCTGGCCGCCGGCATGACGCACCGCCGCCGGCGTGGCGATTTCCACGGAGAACGGCGAGCCGGTGCTGGCACCCTCCCAGGTGAGGTAGAACATTGCACCAATCACGAATAGGGCCGTGATCATGGCGATCGGCCGGCGCTCGGGCCGGCGCTCGGGCCGGCGGTCGTAGAAGGGCAGCAGGAACAGCAGGATCATCGCCAACGTGGGGACCCCGATGGTCGCCAGGCCGACCAGGCTGGGCGGCTTGATCACGCGCAGCACCTCGAACAGGAAGAAGAAGTACCACTCCGGGCGCGGCACATAGGTGCTGGTGGTGGGGTTGACCTTGGAGCCCAGCTCCGCGCCAAGCACCAGCGACATCGTGATGATGCACGCCATCACCACGCACGCCATGATCGAGTCCTTGGCGACCGCGTAGGGGAAGAACGGTTTGCCTTTGGACTTCAGGAGCGCATACTCGCGGAGGTACTCCTCCTTCTCGCGCTGGTTCATGGCCGCCTCACGCTTCGGCCTCGCGCAGCTCGGGGCCTTTCTCAGCTTTCGACCATGGCGGCGCGGTCGTGCCGAGCTTGGCCACCAGATAGAGATGGGCACCGATCAGCGCCGCGATCAACCCGGGCACCAGCAGCATGTGGATCGCGTAGAAGCGCGACAGCGTGGTCGCCCCGATTTCCGAGCCCCCACGCAGGAAATCGCTCAGATAGGGGCCCAACAGGGGCCCGGTGCCGTTGATATTGACGCCCACCTGCGTCGCCCAGAAGGCGCGCTGGTCGAACGGCAGCAGGTACCCGGTGAAAGACATCACCATCGTCAGGATCAGCAGCACCACGCCGATCACCCAGTTGAGCTCGCGGGGGTACTTGTAGGCGCCGAAGAAGAAGGTGCGGCCCATATGCAGGAAGACAAGCACCACCATCACGGTTGAGCCCCACTTGTGCATCCCGCGCACAAACTGCCCGAGGAACACCTCATTGGTGACGTAGCGGATCGATTCATACGCTCCGCCCGAGGCGTCGGGGCGGTAGTACATCGCGAGGAACACACCCGTCACCGCCTGGTTGAGGAAGGCGAACATCGTCGCCGAGCCCAGTGTGTAAAACCAGTTGGTGCCCTTGGGCACCTTGCGGAACATCATCCAGCGCGCTGCCCCGCTCAGCGAGGTGCGCTCATCGACCCAATCCACGACAGCGGTGCCGGCATTGGCGGCATGATCGACCGGACGGACGTCGCCGTTGCTCTCGTGCGGCCGCGGCGGCGGCGCCTTCAGCGGGCCGGGGATCGGGGGAGCGGGAAGTTTGGCCATGGTCTAACGGCGGATCGAGGGGCGGGACGGGTAGGCGTACTGCCCGAGGCCGTCGATTGGCTCGCCGGGGTCGCGGGGCGAGAAGCGACGCAGCTCGCTGTTGACGCTGAAGCGCGCCCCGATCTGAACCATGCCATCCACCACGCGCGTGTAGAAGCGGTCCAGCGGGCGCGGCGGCGGCCCGCCCACGCGGCGGCCGAGCAGGTCATAGACGCCGCCATGGCAGGGGCAGATGAAGCGCTCCGCGGCGGGCACCCAGCGCACCGGGCAGCCGAGGTGGGCGCAGCGCGAGGTGATCGCGATGTAGGGGATGTGCTTGTCGTAGGGGTCGGTGTCGATGGCGGGGTTGCGCTGGCGTACATACACCAGCCCCTTGCCGGCCTCGCCGATGCCCGGGGTGAGCGTGATCACGGTGGGGATGTAGTCGTTGTCCGGGAACATCTCCGTCGGACCCACCGTTTCCCAGTTGTGGGGCTTGCTCTTGAAGATCGGTCCGATCGCGAAACCCAGCGCGGGCAGCGTGAAGGAGAGCGCCGCGATCGCTCCCGCGCCGTGGGCTGAGCCGGTCATGAAGCGCCGCCGCGTGACCGTCTCGCCCTCGAACGCGCCCGGTATCTGGCGGTCGGCGGTGTACTTGGAGGCGTGCTTGTCGTGCTTGCTGGCCAAGGGCGCCTAAGAATACCGCCTGTGGGCCGGCGCTGGTCGCGCAGTGATGGTGTTTATCGTCACAAATAGTGCGGGATTGCCTGGCCGCGCGGGATTGCCTGGCCGCCGGTCAGCGGGGCCGCGGCTTGCACGGCTCGGCGGCGGTGCGCATCGCCTCGAGCGCGTCGGGGTTCCGCGCGTGCACCAGCGCCTTGGCGTGACGGTGGGAGTCACTTGAACCCCAACCCACCGCGCGGGCTCCCGCCGCCCACACCGCGAGAGCAAGATCCTCACGGTCCTCGCCCTGGGCGAGCGCGGTGAGCGTGATCACGTCCGCCAGCTCCTGCACCGCGGCCAGATCGCCGAGCGCCACCAGACGCGCAAGGCCAAGTGCGTATAGCTGATCGCCAGCCAGCAGCCCGAGGTCGGCCTCCGGCGGGCGCACGACGCGCGGGGATCCGTAGTGCAGCAGATAACCCTCATAGATCGCTTCCACCAGCAGCTCATACTCCTCACGATGCGCCTGCGTGCGTGGGCCCGAGGCCGCGATCTGCGCGGGGCCTGTGCCGTTGTGCGTCCCCACCGGCACACCTCCCCGCGGGAGCAGATTCGCCATCAGGCCCCCCTGCTCGCGCAGCAGCGCCTCCAGGCGGGTGAGCACCGGCACGGTTTTCACGGTAGCTCTCCAAACGCCGCGCCAGCCGCGGCCAGCGTGCGCTCGAGGTGCTCGGCGGTGTGAGCCAGCGAGGGAAACCACGCCTCAAACTGCGAAGGCGGGGGATAGACCCCGCGAGCCAGCAGCCCCCGACACCAGGCGGCGTGCGCCTGCAGATCACACGCCCGTGCCCCCTCCAGATCGTTCACCGGGCGCTCGCTGAAGAACACCGTCAACAGGCCGGGGAGGCTCACAATCTGGATTGGACGCCGCGGCGCATGCTCGCTGGCCGCCTCGCGCAGACCCACCGCGAGCTGCTCGGTGATCGCCGCCAGGCGCGCGTAGGCCGACTCGTCGAGCAGCTGGAGCGTGGCGATGCCGGCCGCCACCGCCAGCGGGTTGCCCGACAGGGTGCCTGCCTGGTAGACCTCGCCCGCGGGGGCCAGCAGTTCCATCAGCTCCGCGCGACCGCCCACGGCGGCCGCCGGCAGGCCGCCGCCGATCACCTTGCCCATGATCGTCAGGTCCCCGTGCGCGCCGATCAGCTCCCGCGCGCCGCCGCGCGCCACACGGAAGCCGCTGATCACCTCGTCGAGCACCAGCAGCGCCCCGCTCACGTCGGCCTGCTCGCGCAGCAGCTCCAAGAAGCCGGCACGGGGGGGCACGAGTCCCATGTTGGCGGGGATCGGCTCCGCCAGGATCGCCGCCGGCTCGTGCCGGCGCACCGCCTCAACCAACGCCTCGGGGTCGTTCCACGGCACGATCACCGTGGCGGCCGCCGCGGCCGCGGGTACCCCGGGGCTCGTGGGGATCCCCTGCGTGGCCAGACCCGAGCCGGCCTGCGCCAGCAGCCCATCCACGTGCCCGTGGTAGGCCCCCGCGAACTTCACGATCCGCTCGCGGCCGGTCGCGGCGCGCGCGAGTCGCAGCGCGGTCATCGTCGCCTCGGTGCCCGAGGATGTCATGCGCAGCATGTCCACGCCCGGCATCCGTCGCGCCACCTCCTCCGCCAGCTCGACCTCCCCGACGGTCGGCGCGCCGAAGCTCGTCCCCCGCTGAGCCGCCGCGCCCACCGCTTCCAGGACCGCGGGGTGGGCGTGACCGTGGATCAGAGGGCCCCAGGAGCAGACGTAGTCGACGTAACGGTTGCCGTCCACGTCCACCAGCTCGGCGCCCGACCCACGGGCGATGAAGATCGGGGCGCGCCCGATCGCCTGCATCGCGCGCACGGGCGAGTTGACGCCGCCGGGGAGCACCCGCAGCGCGCGGCGCTGGAGCTCCGCGGAGCGGGTGTCGGTGAGCGAGAGGGTCACGGGCCCCAAGTCAACTATTCACGCCAGCCATCTTGAGTCAGGTGTGCTGCGCTTCCCACCGCTTGTAATCGTCGGTGAAGTAGAGCAGGCGGATCTTCTTGAACTCCGTCGATGAGTACAGCGTGGCGCGCTCCTGGATCCCGGTCTGCTCGGCGATCGCGGTGAGGATCGCGTCGCACTCCTCCTTGGAGCGGCCGTGCGCCATCGTGAACACCGAGTAGGGCCAATCCTCGTAGATGGGGCGCTGGTAGCAGTGGGAGATGCCACGGAAGGCGGCCATCCGCGGACCGAGCTCCATGATCCGCTCCTGCGGGACCTTCCATACTCCCATCCCGTTCGCCGAGAAACCGGCGCGGCGGTGGTAGAGGATCGCCGCCACACGGCGCAGCAGCCCGCGATCGCGCATGCCCCGCATATGCTCCAGCAGCGTCTCGACGTCCATTCCCAGCCGCTGCGCGGCGGGCGCATAGGGCTCGCCGATCACCGGCATGTCGCCCTGGGTGGCACGAATCACGGCGATGTCGCGCTCATCGTAGGCGACCGACTCCAGCACCACCTCATCTTGCGGCGTCCCCTCGCTGGCGAGCGTCTTGGTGTCTCCCTCCATCTCCAAATCCATCCTGATCTTGAACAGCTTCAGCGTCGGCAGCTGGCGGATCGACTCCGCGCCGGTGAGCCGCTGCAGCACCTCCAGCGTGCCCTCCAGGCCGAGCGGGGAATCGGGCTCGGTGGCGAGCGTGAACCACATGTTGAAGTCGTGGTTGCGCAAGTAGTTGTGCGAGACCCCGGGATGGGAATTGACGATCTTCGCCGCCCGCCACGGGTGCTCTGGGTCAACCTTCGCCGCCACCAGCATCGAGGAGTAGCCCAGCGCGCGCGTGTCGTAGATTGGTGTGACCTGGCGGATGATCCGCTCCTCCAGCAGCCGCCGTACGCGCTCCAACACCCGCTCCTCGGCGATCTCCGCCGCCCGCGCCACCGCCGCGTACGGTTGGGGCTCCAGCGGAAAGCTGCCCTGCATCAGGTTGAGCAGCCTGCGGTCGAGCTCATCCAGCGCCACCGCCGCGCCCTCGGAGCGGCTGCGTGTCTTTGGCGTGGCGGCACTCGCGCGATCGATCCGCGAGGACCCGGCGGCCGGGGGTCGCGAGAAGCTGGCCGCCGGGGGGCTGGGGGCGTCGGATGCGGCGGGGTGTGCCATCGCAATCTTGGTCTCTATTCGTTCAGCCATCGCGCCGCGTCCTTCGCGTGGTAGGTGATGATGACGTCCGCGCCCGCGCGGCGCAGCGAGGTGAGGATCTCGAGCACTGTGGCGCGCTCGTCGATGTACCCCGCCGCCGCGGCCGCCTTGACCATCGCATACTCCCCGCTGACGTTGTACGCCACGACCGGCAGCCGCGTCTCGCGCCGCACCGCGGAGATCAGATCACCGTAGGCCAGCGCCGGCTTGACCATCACCATGTCCGCGCCCTCCTGCACGTCGAGCAGTGTCTCGCGCAGCGCCTCGCGGCCGTTGGCGGGGTCCAGCTGGTAGCCGCGGCGGTCGCCGAAGGCGGGCACCGAGCCGGCGGCATCGCGGAAGGGGCCGTAGAAGGCCGAAGCGAACTTCGCCGCGTACGCGAGGATCGGGGTGTCGGCAAAGCCCTCGCCGTCCAGCTCCGCGCGGATCGCGCCCACGCGGCCATCCATCATGTCCGACGGCGCCACGATGTCGGCGCCGGCGCGCGCGTGGCTGACGGCGGTGCGCGCCAGCAGCTCCACCGAGGCGTCGTTATCCACACTCGCGTCCTCGTCAAGCACTCCGCAGTGACCATGATCGGTGTACTCGCAGAGGCATACGTCGGTTATCACCAACAGCTTTGGCAGCTCCCGCTTGAGCGCTCGCACGCACAACTGCACAACCCCATCCTCATCCCGCGCCGAGGAGCCCCGCGCATCCTTCTCGGCGGGGATCCCGAACAGCAGCACAGCCGCGATGCCAAGCTCGGCCGCGGCGCGCGCCTCCTGCACCGCGGCTGAGATCGATAGCCGTGCGAGCCCCGGCAGCGCCGGCGGCGACTCCCCGCCGGCCCCCGACTCGAGACCCCCGGTGGCACCGGTGGGGCGCTCCTCCACAAACAGCGGCAGCACCAATTGGCCGGCTCGCAGGTCTGTCTCGCGCACCATGCCGCGCAGCGCCGAGGAGGCGCGCAGCCGGCGCATACGCGTCTGCGGGAAAGCCATACCCGTCGAGGATACCCCGCGCGGGATGACCGCTCGTCACGCTGGCCGGCGGCAAGCGGGCTTTCCGCCTGCCTCACTCCACGCGCCGCAGCCCGAGGCGCGCCAGCGCCGCAAACAGCGCCGTCAGCCCCAGCAGGTGCGCGAGCGAGATCGCAAGGCCTGGCGAGGAGCGGTTGACCGCCGCGTCCAGCGCCTGCAGCGCGGCCTTGTAGGGGAACACGAACGAGATCGCGCGGATCACGTCGTACAGCCCCATCGCCACCGCCCCAGCGGGGACCAGCGCGAGGAAGGCAAGCGGCAGGGAGAGCAGGAAGGCCAGCAGCGAGGCCGCGCGCACCTCGCGCGCCAGCGCGCCGATCGCCACCCCCAGCGCGGCGAACGCCAGCGCGGAGAACGCCAGCGCCGCCAGCCATTGGGCCACGCGACCCCATTCGAGGCCCACGAAGGCGCCGATCCCGGCGAGCATCGCAAACGCCACCACCAGCGCGCAGCCCGCCGCCAACAGCAGCTTCTGGGCGATCAGCAGCTCACGCGAAACCAGGCCGCGGGTGAGCCGCGCGAGCGTGTGCTCTTCGCGCTCCAGCGCGATTCCGCCGGCGGCGAGCAGCACGCAGATGAACATCAGCGAAATGCTCACCGCCACCACCACCGCGTATGTGTCCAGCGGCGTGCGCCGGCCGTGCAGGAGCGTGGTCTGCACCTGGATCGGCTGGCTGACCGTGCCCAGCACGTCGCGAGCGACACCGAGGTTCTGGGCGGCGAATTCGGAGAACTCGGCCAGCCGTTCCAGCTGGGCGCGATTGGCGTCGTGGGGCAGCCGGGCGATCACGCCGCGCAGCACATGGGGAATGCGGTTTAGCCCCGGCAGGTTCTGCGGCGCGCCCGCCACGCCGAGGTTGCCACCGCGCACCAGCGCCCCGATGAACCGCGCCGCCACCTGCCTGATCTGGTTGGAGAGCTCAAGGTTGGCCTGGGAGAGCGCCGCTTCGATCGTCGAGTGCACGAAGCTCTGCTCCAACGCGTCCCCGTTGTAGATGACTTCGATGTGCGCCTGGCTGATCACGGAGGAGAGGTGGGCGGCGATGTTGGCGGGGATCACCACCCCCGCCAGCGCGCGCCCGCTCTGCACCGCCGCGACGGCCTGCGCGCGGGTGGCCACCGGCAGCGGCTGCACCTGGCCGAGGAGCTGGCTGTAGTAGTGGCCCACGTTCAGCCGCGTGCCGCCCAGTTCGACCGTCGCGCCGGGCGGGGAGAGGTTGGCGATCGCGACCTTCGGCTTCGACGGCGCCCGCGAAATCGCGAGGCCGATCAGCAACGCCACCGCCACCGGGTAGAGCACCAGCACCGCGACCATCACGCGCGAGCGCACGAGGATCAAGAGGTCCTTCTTGAGCATCCACCTCATCGTTTACCTCGCCCCATCAATGGCCCTGTTCGCGTAGAAACTCCACGAACGCGCTTTCAAAATCGGGGTGGACTGGATTTGGGCGGTCCGAGCTCGCCTGCACAGGGTGCGCGGGCACCTGTCCCCGCGCCAGCTCAGCAGGGGGGCCGTCGAACAGCAGCTCGCCGTCGGCCAGCACCACCACCCGCTGTGCATAGCGCTCGGCCTCGGCGACGTTGTGGGTGGAGAACACCACGCACCGGCCCCGCCCCGAGAGCGCACAGATGAAGTGCCACAGGCGCTCGCGCTGGCGTGGATCAAGCGAGGAGGAGGGCTCGTCCAGGACGATCACCCGGGGGTCCGCCAGCAGGCCGATCGCCACGTTGACCCGCTGGCGGTTGCCGCCCGAGAGGCGCGCCAATCGCTCGTCGGCGCGCTCCCGCAGACCCGTCTGCTCCAGCATTGTGCGCACGCTGGCGCGGGGATCGGCAACCCGCTCCAAACGGGCGAACAGCTCGAAGTTCTCGGCCACGGTCAGTCGCGAATACACCGCCGATTGCTGCGGCACCCAGCCGACGCGACTCGGCGGCAGGCTCACCTCGCCGGCGCTCTGGCGCTGAACGCCCGCGAGGATCGACAACAGCGTGGTCTTGCCGGCGCCGTTGGGGCCGATCACCGCCACCATCTCCCCCGCGCGCGCTTGGAAGCTGACGCCGCGCAACGCCGCGCGCTCGCCGTAGCGCTTGGTGACGTCGCGTACGCTCAGCAGTGGCGCTCCGGTGGCCAGGGGCTCATCGCCCGCGTTCACTCACCCCTCCCCGGCGTGGTTCACAAGAGCCTACCCGGCGAGCGCTCCCAGGGCTCGAACGTCAGGTGGCGGCTGAGATAGACGGAAGTCTCGCGCAACACCGCGAGGATCGGCAGCGCCACCAGCGCGCCCACCACGCCGTACAGCTGCAAGCCGAGCAACAGCGCGAAGATCACCAGCAGCGGGTTGATCCGCAGTGTGTGCCCAAAGATCTGGGGCGCGACCACGTGACCCTCGAGCTGCTGCAAGCCGACGAACAGCAGCGCCACCCAGATCGCGGAGATCGGGTCGCTGAGCAGTGCCACCAGCACCGGCGGCAGCGCCCCCAGGATCGGGCCGATGTAGGGGATCAGCTCCATCACGCCATAGAACATCGCGAACGCCACCGCGTATTTCTGCCCGTCAGGAAAGATGCCGAGCACGCCGAAGATGTACAGCGCCAGGCCAGCTGAGGCACCCATCACAAAGCTGAACAGCAGTTGCCCGCCCACGTAGCGGGAGACGGCGTGCTGGGCCAGCGTCGGGTAGTCGTCGGCGGGCGTGCCGTCGCCGTCGGGCATCGCGCGGCGCACCAGCCGCCCGATGCGTTCGCCGTAGAGCAGCATGTAGACGGAGAGCACGAAGATCAGCACCAGGTCGAAGATCGCGCTCGCCACTTCGGTCAACAGCCCGCCGCCGAAAGAGGCGATCGAGCCGGCGCTTTTGGCGAGTTTCTCCTGGATTGTCTGCAGCGCCGTTTTGCCCTGGTTTTTGAATTTGGCGTGGATGCCGTGCCGGTTCAGCCAGCTCTGGACGTTGGCGAGCGTTTCGTTCGCTTCGTTGACCAGCTTGGGCAGATTGTGGGTGAACGACTGCACCTGGTGGAAGATCGGGTTGGCCAGCAGAAAGCCGATCCCGGTCAACGTGAGGAAGAATGCAAGGTACACGGCGAGCACCGCCAGTCCGCGGGGCAGGCGCGAGCGCTGGAGGAAGGCGACAGCCGGATTGAGAATCAGCGCGATGAGAGCCGCCACGACAAACACCACCAGCACTTTCCCCGCGGCGCGCGCCAGCGCCCACAGCGCGAGCAGCGCGAGCGGCAGCAGCACCAGCTGCACCCAGCGCGGCACCACCACGCGCGGCGTCACAGGACTCCCGTCATGGGCGAAGTATGGCTGAGGGCGCGGCGACGACTCCCGTGGAGGGTGGCGAGTCGGGAGGACCGGTCGGGCAGCGCCCGGGCGGCGCGGCGACGATTCTGTTCGTCGGCGATCTCGTCGGCAGCCTCGGCCGGCACACCCTGCTCGACTGCCTGCCGCTGCTGCGCGAGCGCTACAACCCCACGTTCGTGGTTGTCAACGGCGAGAACGTGGCTGGCGGCTTGGGTATCACCCCAAAGACAGCCAAGCAGCTGCTGGCCGAGGGCGTCGACGCGATCACGCTCGGCAACCACGCCTACCACCACCGCGAGATCTACGCCTATCTCGACACCGAGCCGCGGATCGTGCGCCCCGCCAACTACCTTCGCGGCCAGCCGGGGCGCGGCGTGTGCGTGGTCACGAGCGCCGGCGGGATGCGACTCGGCGTGATCAACCTCAGCGGCAGCCTCTACCTGCGCGCCGGGGCGCTCGGCGTTCGCCGAGATCGACGGAGCGCTACGGGAGTTGGGCGAGGTGGAGCACATCCTGGTGGACATGCACGCGGAGGCAACCAGCGAGAAGGTCGCGCTCGGCTGGCACCTCGACGGGCAAGTGACCGCGGTGGTTGGCACCCACACGCACGTCCCCACCGCCGACGCGCGGGTGCTGCCGGGCGGCACCGCCTACATCACCGACGTCGGCATGACCGGTCCCCGCGGGGGCGTGATCGGCGTCAAGCGCGAGCTGGCGCTGGAGGCGATGATCACGCAGATGCCGGTGCGCTTCGAGACCTCCGCGGAGGATCCGTGGCTGAATGGAGTGCTGATCCGCTGCTCCAGGCCGTTGCGGGCGGACTCGATCGAGCAGGTGCTGATGCCGCGCCCCCCAGCAGCGCCAGCATGACCAGCGGGAAGAACCACGGGATGTAGAGGTAAAACCAGTATTCCAGCCCCAGCTGCAGCGCGATCAGGATCGCGGCACAGGCGGCGGCGAGGGCCGGTGTACCGCGTGGGCGGGGCAGCACAGCCAACCCCAGCGCCAGCGCCACGGCCGCGACCTGGGCAACCGTCTGCCACGCCTTTAGGCCGCCGTACAACCCCCACACCGAGAAGGGCGCGCCGCGATTGGACTGGTAGACAATCGTGCGCTCGTAGATCTCTTGCAGCGAGTCGTGTGTGAGCGCCGGGATTGCCACCAGCGCCGCGGTGAGCGCGAAGGCGAGCACGAACAGCGCCAGCGCGCGCGGGCGCCTGTGCATGGGCAACTCCCGCAACCCGTGCGTGGCCAGCAGCGGCGCGAGCGCCAGCGGGGCGAGCTTGGTGAGGCCAGCCAGCGCGGCGAACACCCCGCGCGCGGGCGGCGAGGAGGCGACGAGCAGCACCGCCAGCAGCAGCACCGCCACGAGCGTGTCGTTGGAGTTGCTCTCCAGCGCAAACAGCGTGAAGGGGTAGGAGACCCACGCGTAGGCCAGCGCGACCCCCAATGTCGGGCCGCGGATGCGCAGGCCAAGCAGGAAGATCAGCCCGACCGCGAGCAGGTCGAAGACGATCGCGGCGGCATGGGCGGCGGGGAGGTCGTCCCACAGGCCGCTCCACCCAAAGATCTGCTCGAAGGGCACGTACGCCTCGTAGTTGACCGGCCCGTAGGTGTCGCCGTGTTCGTTGTTGGCGGGATAGCGCCCGTACAGCGGCCTGCCGTGGGCGATCCGCTGCGCACCGATCACCCCCGCGTAGCCCACGTCGATCACGTTGCCGTCGGTGACGTTCAGACCGATGCGAAAGCCCAGCAGGAACAGCACCCCGACGGCCAGCCAGGGTGCGGGTATCAGCAGCTTCAGGTGATGCGATTCGCGCCGACCCGCCCCCGCCCACCCGGCGCCGGATCGCAGCAACAGCAGCATCCGCACCAACAGGTAGATCAGCGGCGGATAGGCGAGGGGCACGGATTTGTAGATCTCGCCGTGGTTGAAGAACGCCAGCGACACCGAGAAGGAGAGCAGCATCAGCAGGTCGAGGTGGCGCAGCGAGAACGGCCGGCGCCAGTCGATGAACGGCAGCAGGAACAGCGCGCACAACGGCAGCCAGATGTAGAGCGCGTTGACGTGTCGCCCAAACGCGCCGGGGTAGCCCCGCGCCATCGTCCACGCGACCTGAAAACCGGTCCACTGTTCCAGTACCCGGCCACTGGCGTCGGAGACGATCACCTGGCCGATCTTCCTTGCCGGCGCGGGAGAAGTAGCTGACCTGCCAGCGGCCGGGGCCTTTCAGGTAGGCCCCGCCGTAGGAGCCGCGGTAGCGGGCTCGCACGGCTTCGCATCTTCGGCAGCCGGCCGGCGATTTCAAGGACGTCGTCGGGGGACAGCCGCCGGCCGGCCGGCGGTACGATCGAGGGCGCGACCGGCACCGGTGTTTCCGAATTGGTCGCGTTGGTCGCGTTGGTGGCGTTGGTGGCGTTGGTCGTGGAGATGGCGCCCCTGTGTGTGCTCAGCCCCGCGGTCAGCTGCCTCGTCGCGATGGGGCTCCGAGGCGCTGCGGTTGCCGGGGGCGCAGCCTGCAACAGGCAGGCGCCCACCAGGAGGCTCACACCGAGGTAGCGGCGCACAGACCGAGGGTACCCACCGCACAAAGCCAAAGGTTCAACTCGATGCCTGGGAGGATGGCGCAGCCGGCCGCTGGCCGGCGAGCCGGGCCCCTCCTCTTTCAGTCCAGCCCGAAGTGCCCGAGCACCAGCGGCGTGACATCACGAATCGACCACTGCGAAGGCGTCTCGCCTTGGGATGTCGACGCCAGTGAGGATCAGCGCGCCGAGCGAGTCGTCGCCGCGCAGCGAGCCGTGGCTGCCGCCGCCGATGTGCGCCTGGCGGCCCCAGTCGAGGAACTCGTATCCGGGCTCCGCCGAGAGCAGCACATCGCCCGAGGTCGGGCAGCTCAGCGCCGACCACACGCGAGCGAGCGCATCGGGGTAGCTCGGGCGTCTGCAGCCACGCCGTCGTCGAACCTCCGCGCCGAGCACCTCCAGCTCGCCCTCCACGCTCCAGCGGCCGCCGCGCGGGTCGCGCACCTCCCCGTCGGGGCGGAAGCGCAGCTCGCCGTCGATGGTCGCTGCGATGACGCCCTCGCGCGGGCGCGTCGTGGCGCGTCGCGCTCGAGCCACATCACCAGATCCACCCCGTCGAGCGCCAGCGCCCGGCGCGACCACGACGGCGCGCAGCGCTCGCAGCTCGGTGCTCGGCGAGCGCGTACACCATCGCCGCCCGCTGGGACGGGCAGACGGCGATCTGCGGCTCGCTCTCGGAGCTGCCGCCGCGGACGAGCGCGCCGGGCCCAGCACGCCGAGCTCGGCGAGCTCGTCCTGCAGCGCGATCGTGGCTCGCACCGGGGCCTGCGAGTGGTCGGCCATCACGATCATCGCGTGCGTCTCCAGGAAGCGCTCCACGCCGCCCGCGGCGTCCATCACCGCGCGAGCTGCAGGTCGGCCTGGGCGAGCGAGCTGCAGCTGCGCGTCGGGGCCATGCTTGTGCGAGTGCCAGTCGTTGTCGGGCAGCGAGAGCAGCAGGAAGTCGAACAGGTCGTGCTCGACCAGGTAGGCGGCCACGCAGCCGGAGTGGCGGTCGCGCACGCCGGGCATCCCCAGGGCCGAGCGGCAGCCGGTGCGGCGCGAGGCGAAGATGTCGGCGTAGAACAGCTCGCGCGGGCCCATCACCGGGTGGCGCATCAGCGTGGCGGAGGCGATGCGCGTCAGCGCCGAGTCGCGCTGGGGCTCGTGGCGGTGGCGACCGCGGTAGATCAGGTAGGTCGTGCCGGCGGTGCGCACGTCGGCATCGTCGAGCGCCTCGAACACGGTCAGCGGTCGGGCGCAGAGGTGGGCGCGGTTCATGTTGTAGACCGTGTCGGTCAGCTGCCGCGCGATCCCGAAGCGCTGCGACGGCGCGGAAGCTGGAGCCGTACTCGACGTAGCGGTGCCTCCTCGCGGTGGTACCAGTTCATCGCCGGGATCAGATGGCGCGTCCTGCCCGGCGCCGGTCGATGATCGAGGCGGCGCACACCGGCGTCACCGAGGGAAACGCGGCGACGCAGTCGGGCACGTAGTGCCCGCCGCGCATCAGCTCGCCGAGCGTCGGCGCGACGCCCGGCGGCGACCGCCCGCTCGAGCATCGCGGGCGCCATCGCGTCGATCACGCAGAGGACGAGCTTCGCGCGGCCATCCTCACTCAGCAACGCTCACCGGCCGAGGATGCGCAGGCCGGCGTACTTGCGCCCGGCGCGACGCCGGTCGGCGCAGCAGCAGCCACCCGCAGCAGCGCGAGCGCGCACGTAGCCGAGCGGGTGCAGCAGCGCCACCAGCGCCGCCACCACCAGCGAGGCGGCGTCGAGGTAGATCGTCAGCGCCTCGCGCGCGGCGCGGTCGGCGAGGCGTCCCGCGCGCGCGGACGATCACCGGGCCAGCGGCGCGCTGGGCGAGCGCCACCGCGGCGAGGCCGCCGAGCAGCCCCGGCCACCAGGCGGTCGCCGTGCGCGGCGAGCGTCCCGGCGAACAGCGGCCGCGCCCGTGCCGATCGCCGATGCCGGCGAGCGCCGCCGCGAGCGGGTCGGGCCGCGCGCGAGCGGTCGCTCGGATCGAGCGATCGGCGCCAGGCCCAGCAGCAGCTGCGGCGCGTAGGCGAGCACCAGCGCGACGCACACGGCCAGCAGCCACCAGTCGTCTTCAAGGAAGTGGAAGGCGCCCGGCGCGAAGCTGACCCCGAGCGCGCCGGCGGACGCGAGCGCACCGGCGAGCAGCAGCCGGCAGGAACGGGCGCAGCCCGCCGGCGCGCGCCGAGGCCAAGCGCCGAGACCGATGTAGAAGAAGAGGCCGTTCATCGGTGCAGTGCCAGCTGCTGCGAGACGCGCGTATGCGCGATGCGCTACGGTCGAAGGCGCCATGACGATAGCAGGATCGAGCACCGCAGCGGCCGACGGAGCCGCGCCCGCGACCGCGCACGAGCTGGCGCGCTACGAGGCGGCTGTTCGCGGCGCGCACGCGCGGGATGAGCTCCTCGGCGATGCGCGAGATGATGGCGCTCACCGAGCGCCCCGAGGTGATCTCGCTCGCCGGCGGGCTGCCCGACACCTCGACCTTCCCGCCGGAGCTGTTCGCGAAGCTGATGGCGCACGTGGCCGCCGAGTCGACGGCGCGCGCGCTGCAGTACGGGCCGACCGAAGGCATGGCGGTGCACGGTCGAGTGCATCGTCGAGGTGATGGCCGCCGAGGGCACGGCGGTCGACCCCGACGAGGTGATCGTCACGACCGGCGGCCAGCAGGTGATCGACCTCGTCTGCAAGACGCTGATCGACCCCGGCGACGTGATCGTCGCCGAGGCCCCCACCTACCCGGGCGCGGTGCCGACGTTCAGCGCCTACCAGGCCGACGTGGTGCAGATCGAGATGGACGAGCGACGGGATGCCGATCGACGAGCTCGAGCGACCCTCGACCGCCTGCAGCAGAGGGCCGGCGGCCGAAGTTCATCTACACGATCCCCAACTTCCAGAACCCGGGCGGCGTGACGATGTCGCTGGCGCGCCGGCGGCGGCTGGTCGAGGTGGCCCGCGAGCGCGAGCTGCTGGTGCTCGAGGACAACCCCTACGGGCTGCTGCGCTACGAGGGCGAGCCGCTGCCGACGCTCGTACTCGCTGGACGCCGAGCCGACTCGGGCGCGGCGGGGCACGTCGACCTCGTGATCTACCTCGGAACGTTCTCGAAGATCCTCTCGCCCGGGCCTGCGCCTCGGCTGGGCGGTCGCGCCGCGGCCCGGTGCTGGAGAAGCTCAACCTCGGCAAACAGGGCGCCGACCTGTGCTCCTCGCCGGTCACGCAGATGTTCGTGGCGGCCTACTTTCGCGAGCGCGACGGGCGGGCGGCCCGCTGGGGCGAGTACGTCGAGCAGCTGCGCGAGCTCTACCGCCGCCGCCGCGACGTGATGCTCGAGGCGCTGGAGGAGCACTTCGGCGAGCAGCGCCGCGCTGGACCACGCCCGCAGGGCGGCCTGTTCATCTGGGCGACGCTCGCCGAGCACATCGACACCACCGACCTGCTGGCGCTCGCCGCAGAGCGAGAACGTGGCGTTCGTGCCCGGGCCGCGCCGCGTACATGGACGGGCGCCGCGGCGCCTCCTCGATGCGGCTGAACTTCGCCGGGCTCCCCGAGGAGGACATCCGCGAGGGGGTGCGGCGGATCGGCGGGATCATGCGCGAGCAGCTCGGGCTGCTCCGGCACGCTCACCGGCTGCCGGCGCCGCCGGCCACCCGCCAGCAGCCGGTCAAGCAGGAGACGCCGGCGTGCGAGCCGAGCAGCTGGCCGACGTGGTCGAGCTCCCCGCCGGGCGACCCGAGGCACGCCGCACGCGGCGACGATGAGCGGTCGCCGGTGCGTCCTGAAGGGCGGGCGCTCGCTGGAGCGCACGGTGTCGCTGCGCTCGGGAGCGCGGGTGCAGGACGCGCTGACGCGGCTCGGGCACGAGGTGGTCGCCGATCGACGTCGGGCCCGAGCTGGTCGAGCGAGGTGCTGGAGCGCCGGCCCCGACGCGGCCGTTCATCGCGCTGCACGGCCGCGACGGCGAGGACGGGACGGTGCAGGGGCTGCTGGAGGCGATCGGCGTCCCCTACACCGGCTCCGGGCCGGCGGCCTGCATGCGCTGCACCGACAAGGCGCTGGCCAAGCACCTGATGCGCGAGGCTGGCATCCCGACCCCCGACTTCCATGCCTTCGGGGAGAGTGCGGTCAAGGAGCTCGGAGCCGCGGCGGCGCTCCGTCGATCGAGGCGCGGCTCGGCTTCCCGACTGGTCGTCAAGCCCGCCTCCCAGGGCTCCGCGCTCGGCGTGAAGTTCGCGCGCAGCAGCGACGAGCTGCCGGCGGCGATCGTCGGGGCGCTTCTCCTACGACCGCAAGGTGCTGCTCGAGCGCTACGTCAAGGGCCGCGACCTGGCGGTGTCGGTGCTCGACGGCGGAGTCCCCGCAGGGCTCGAGGGCGCCGGTCGCGCTGCCGGTGGTCGAGGCGGTTCCCCGCGAGCGAGGAGTTCTACGACTACGAGTCGCGCTACGAGATCGGCATGACCACCTTCGTGTGCCCCGCCGAGCTGCCCGCCGCGACCACCGCGCGCGCCCAGGAGCTCGCCGTCGAGGTGTACCGGCTGCTCGGCTGCCACGGGTTCGCGCGGGTGGATCTGATGCTCGGGCAGGAGACCGGCGAGCTGGCGGTGCTGGAGGCAACGTCGTGCCCGGCCTGACCGAGACCAGCCTGCTGCCGCAGGCCGCGGACGCCGCGGGGATCGACCTGGACGCGCTCGTCGAGCCGGATCCTGGCGAGCGCCTTCACGCGGCTAGCTTCAGGAGTCGCCGGCGGCGAAGTCCTCGGGCGAGACCTGGTCGAGGAACTCCTTGAACTTCTCGACCACGTCCTCGGACTCCTCGACGTCGTGCTCGAACTCGATCGCCGACTCGGCGATCACCTCCTCGGCCGCGAAGATCGGCGCGCCGCCGCGCACCGCCAGCGCGATCGCGTCGCTGGGGCGGGAGTCGATCTCGAGCTCGCGGCCGTTCACGCGAGAGCGTGATCGAGGCGAAGAACGTGTTCTCGCGCAGCTCGGTCACGGCGACCTGCGTGCAGCGCACCTCGAGCTCGCCGAGCATGTCGCACAGCAGGTCGTGCGTCATCGGCCGCGGCGTGCTGGCGCCCTGCAGCTTCATCAGGATCGAGGCCGCCTCGGGGTGGCCGATCCAGATCGGCAGGAACTTGTTGCCGTCGGCGGTCTTCAGCAGCACGATCGGCTGCTTGCCGACCATGTCGAAGCTGACGCCGTAGATGACCATCTCCTGCACGGACCATTCCTCCGCGGTGGGGGGAATTCAGAGTATAGGTACCCGCTGGGGCTGCGAACGGCGCTCGGCGGCCAGATCGACTGGATCTCGCGGCCCCGCGCCGCCGGTCGATCGGCGCTCGCTCACGCCCGCGCGCGAAAGCTCCAGAGCTTGTTGCCGAGGAAGTTCAGCGGCATCGACCGCCGCCACCGCCAGCGCCTGCGCGGCCACCTTCTCGATCCCCGCGCCCTCCACGAAGATCGTCAGCAGGCCCAGGCTGAAGCCCTCCGCCACGAGGCTGACCAGAAAGAAGCGCATCCCCTGCAAGCGCGCGCTGCCCGCTGCCGCGTCGAAGGTCCAGTGGCGGTTGAGCACGAAGTTGTTGAGCACCGCCACCAGCCACGCCAGCACGCTGGACAGCTGGTAGTCGACCCCCAGCGCGTGTACGCACAGCGCGTACACGGCGATGTTGACGACGAACCCGACTGCCCCCGACGATCCCGAAGCGCACCAGCTGCAGCCAGTTGGCGGGCTTGCGCATCCCATGCAGCAAACGCACGTGCGGTCTGACCTCGCCGGCGGCGGCGATGCCCCCGCGCGGCATCTCCACGGCCGTGACCTCATCTTGCATCCGCCCAGCGTAGCGACACCGGCCCGGGAGGGGCACGCTAGCCTTGCATGGGTGAGCGTCCAGGAGGGGACAGACATCGCGCCGCCAGCGCCGCCGCGGCTGGGCTTCTCGCGCCGTCGCGTGGCGGGCGCGATGGCGATCGCCGCCGTGGCGGGAGCGGTGGTGGCGCTCGCCATCCCCTCCTCCTCCCCCTCCCACCACCCCGCGGCGCACTCCCACACGGCGGCAGCGAAGGTCGCGGGCGCTGCGAGCGCTGCCACCACGCCGCCCAAGGTCGAGCTCGCCTCCAGCAAGCCGGTCGCCGAGGTGCGCGACCCCGAAGAAGCCAAGAGCTTCCCGGTGTCGGGGTCGGTGCACCACTCCGCCGCCGCCACCCCCGCCAAAGTGGCCGAAGAATTTGTGGCGCCCGGCGCGCAATCCAACGCCGAAGTGCGCGCCGAGCTCGCCCACATGCACGCGATCGAAAGCGCCGCGCGCGCGCAGGCTCACGCCACCGTTGCGACCGTGCCCGGCGGCGACTCCGTCGGCGGCAACGGCACGATCCCGATCCCCGCCGGCATCCCCGAAGTCGTGCAACGAGTGATCGCCGGCGCCAACGCCATCACCGACTTCCCCTACGTTTACGGGGGCGGTCACGCGTCGTTTGTCAGCAACTCCTACGACTGCTCCGGCTCGGTCTCCTATGCGCTGGCCGCGGGCGGCCTGCTGAGCGCACCGGAGACCTCGGGGTCGCTGGAGAGCTGGGGCGAACCGGGGCCGGGGAAGTGGATCACGATCTACGCCAACGCCGGTCACGTCTACATGTACGTGAACGTCGGCGGGCGCTGGATGCGCTTCGACACGGTTGGCCGCTCCGGCCCCTACGCCTCGCGCTGGCAGCCGGAAATCCGCTCCAACGCGGGGTTCGTCGCGCGCCACCCGCCGGAACTGTAGCCGCCACGCGCCGGAGGCTCAGCGGTGCACGCCAGAGGCTCAGTGATGCAGTTCCACGGTGCTCATCACCGTGGTGAACAGCGGGTTCTGCGCGGAGGCGTTGCGCGCGGTGAGGCGCAGCGTGAGCTTTACCCGGTGCGCGCGGCGCAGGTGCTTGGCGACGCTCTTTGAGAACTTAATCCTCACCGAGCTCTTGCCGCCCTTGGTGGTCACCAGCAGCGCGTGGCCGATCACCAGCGCCTTGGGCGAGCCGGCCGGCAGATTGATCGCCGCCGGACCGGAGATGCCGAGGTGGTGGGCGGCGGCGTCTTCCAGCAGTACTTCAAAGCGACCCGCCACCTGCTCGTTGACCGTGTAGTGCACCAGCAGGCCGTTGCGCGCCACCTGCTTGAGCGAGCTCGACGTCGCCGACGCGGTGGCCACCGGGCGGGGCAGCGCGGAGCCACCAGGTCCGCCCGGGCCGGCGGGCGTGATGATGCCTGGGGGCAGGCCCGTGCCAGGGCCTGAACCCGGACCCGAACCCGGTGGGGGTGGGCCCACCACGGTGATCTTCTGGGCGGTGGTGGCCGTGTTGCCGCCCACGTCCGTGACGGTCAGGGTCACTTCATAGATGCCCCCGTACTTGTATGCGTGGAACGTGCTGCCGGCGCACGGGGGCAGCCACGGTTCTTCGCACAGTGACGCCGGAGGGTTACCAGGGGCCTGGCCTGGCGCGTACCCGGAGACGGTCGGCGTGCCGTCGCCGAAGTTCCACGTGTAGGTGGCATACGTGGGCTTGGCTTCGCCTTTTTCGTTGTATGCCGTGCCTGCGTCGAGCGCGATCTCAGACTCCATCCCGTTGAAGCCCACGATTTCTTCGGCGTTGACCGGGTTGGGCGCGGTGAACTGGGGTATCAGATTGTCCCCTCCGAGGCAGGGTACCCCGGGGTAGGGCAGCTTCAGGGCGGCGAGGTTGAAGGCATTGTTGAGGTAATAGTTCTTGCTACCCAGCTTCTGGTTGAACAGTGTTCCCGCGTCGGTGAATTCGTTGGCCGACACGCTGCCGCCCACGCCTCCGCTGGCAAAGAAATTGCGGCACTCGTCGGTGGCCTCGTTGCCCACCGTGTCCTGCCACCCGTCGAGTAGCGGGTCGGTGACCGTGTTCTGCTGCTCCACCGCGATCTGGTTGATGATCAGGTCGGACAGGCCGTGGTCGTGGGAGCCATCCGGTCCGATTTCGTTGAGCAGCTGGTTGGGCTCCTCGGCGTGGGGGCCTTCGAGCAGCCGTTCTCTTTCTTTCTGCGCTTTTTCTTCAGGTTTCGCGGCTAGGAATTCTTCTTCTTCCTTTTCGCTCAGTTTCTTCGCTTCCTCGGGCTGCTCGATCGCCGGTTTGCTGATCGGGTTGATCCCGCCGTCCTGACAGGGGAAGGCAGGCGGTAGGGCTTCGCCCATGTGCCCATCCCCGAAGTCGCCGGCAGTCCACGGAATCACCGCATAGATGACGGTGCTCGCGTCGCCGCTTACTGTTTTGTCGGGGTTGATGTCCGAGTGGTAACTGCAGATGCTGCCTTCATAGCTTGCCAGCGATTTTTCGTCGTAATCCGAGCAGCGGCCGCCGAGGCCGCCTGCTTCGTTGAGGCAGACCGTCACCCCGGGAGGCGTCAACACGTAGAAGATCGTGCCCATCCCCTTCGGCAGGGAGTGCTGGCCGATGAACGCTTCGAGCTGGTCGCGGATCTGTCTGTCGGTGAGACATGCGATCTGGTCAGGTTCATGGCCGGGGCGGGTCGTACCTTCTCGTTTTTGCGGGTCCGCGCACGTGGCCACCGGGTATTTTTCTGTGTCGGTTAGCGCACCCATGAAGGTGGAGCGGTAGGAGGCGTGCTGGTTAGCGGCGTCGGTGTACTGAGAGTCAACCGTAAACACGCTCCCGAACGAGCCGCTGCCGGCGCCCATCGCCTGCAGGAAGGCGTCGATCGAGTTCTGCCAATCGCCGTGATAGCTGTCGGTCGGGTCCCAGTAGATCGCGTAGACGCGGCTAGAGGCAAGCACCGGCGCGCCGCTGGAGTTGGCGAAGGTTTCAGGGTACGCCGGGTCTTTCGGGTACAGGGGTACTCCGGCTTTTGCGGTTTCCCCGGGAAACAGAAGCGTGCTGCGTGGCTGCATGCCGACTTCAAATTCGGCCGCTTTTACGACCACGGCGCCCGCGGGCGCCACTTCGGGACCGACAAGCAGCACGCACAAGGCCGCCAGCAGCAGCGCCAGCCGGCGTGCGATCACGGGCATCGGGCGAGAGCGAAGACGGAGCGTCACCCGAGCTACATCGGCATCGCCTCCGGCTCGCATTAGCGTTGCTGGACGGTTGCGTCAACTCCCGGGGTGAGGGCACGCTCGCGGCCCGGCGGCGGCCCACTCGGCGCGAGGACACGCTTGCGGCCTTGCGGCGACCCCGCTCAACGCGAGAACAGCGCCGCCTGCCCCTGCCCCACGCCGACGCACAGCGTGGCGAGGCCGAGGTGGGCGTCGCGGCGGCGCAGCTCGTGGGCGAGGCCGACCACCAGGCGCGCGCCGCTCATGCCGAGCGGGTGCCCGATCGCGATAGCGCCGCCGTTGACGTTGACGCGCGCGGGGTCCAGTCCCAGCTCGCGGATCACCGCGAGGCTCTGCGAGGCGAACGCCTCGTTGAGCTCCACCAGGTCGATCTGCTCCACGGCGGTGCCGGTGCGCTGAAGCAGCTTGCGCACCGCGGGGATCGGGCCGATGCCCATGACCCGCGGATCCACCCCCGCGGAGGCCGAGCCGACGAAGCGCAAAAGCGGCTCGGCGCCGAGGCGCTCCGCCATCGCGGCGCTGGCGATCACCAGGGCGGCGGCGCCGTCGTTGACGCCGCTGGAGTTGCCCGCGGTGACGCTGCCGCCCTCGCGGAATACGGCGCGGAGCTTCGCCAGCGCCTCGGGGGTGGAGTTCGGGCGGGGGTGCTCGTCGCGCTCGCACTCCCCCACCGCCACCAGCTCCTCGGCGAAGCGCCCCTCGGCGTCGGCGGCCGCCCAGCGGCGCTGGCTCTCCAGCGCAAACGCGTCCTGGTCCTCGCGCGAGACGCCCCACCGCTCGGCGACGTTCTCGCCCGTCTCGCCCATGCCCTCCAGGGGAAACAGCGCCGCCATCGCGGGGTTGGGAAAGCGCCAGCCGATCGTCGTGTCGTACACGGTACGCGCGCCGCGCGCCCACGCCTTCTCGTCCTTGCCCATCACCAGCGGGGCGCGGGTCATCGATTCCACGCCCCCCGCCAGCGCCAGCTCGATCTCGCCCGCGCGGATCGCCTGGCAGGCGCACACAATCGCGGAGAGCCCCGAGGCGCACAGCCGGTTGACGGTGATGCCGGGGATCTCCTGCGGCAACCCGGCCAGCAGCAGCGCCATCCGCGCGACGTTGCGGTTGTCCTCGCCCGCCTGGTTGGCGCAGCCGAGATACACCTCCTCGATCGCGCCGGGGTCGAGGCTCGGCACGCGCTCCACCGCGGCGCGCAGCGCGATCGCCGCGAGGTCGTCGGGGCGCACCTGCGCCAGCGCCCCCCCATAGCGCCCCACGGGGGTGCGCACGGCGGCGAGGATCACTGGTTCGGGAGTCGATGTCATGGTTCCACGGATCGGAGGCCGCCAGAGTATCGGTTGGCGGCCATGCCCGCGCGCGGCACCTCAGGCGTCATGCCCACGCACCCCCAGCAGCCCCCTGGCCTCCGCGGGCGTGGCCACCGGCCGCCCAAACTCCTCCGCCAAGCGCACCACCCGTTCGACCAGCTGCGCATTGGTGCGGGCCAGCTCGCCGCGGCGGTAGTACACGTTGTCCTCCATACCCGTGCGCACGTGCCCGCCGTACAGCAGACTCAGCACGTTGACCTCCAGCTGGTGGCGCCCGATCCCCAGCATGCTCCACAGGGCGCCCTCCGGCAGACGGCTGAGCAGGTAGCCGATCGTCTGCAGATCGGGCGCCGCGCCGCCGGGGACGCCGAGGCACAACTGCCAGAAGCCCGGCCCGCGGATCAGCCCTTCGCCGATCAGCCGCAGCCCGTTGCGAATCATGCCGCTGTCGAACGTCTCGATCTCGACGGCGATCTCCAGCTCGCGCATGCGCGCGGCCGCCGGCTTCAGGAAGGTGGCATAGGGATTGCCGAACACCCAGTCGTCGGCGAGGTTGACCGAGCCGCAGTCCAGCGTCGCCATCTCCGGGGCCAGCTCGATGCAGGCGAGGCGTTCCTCGATCCCGGCGCGCCCGCCGGCGCTGCCGGTGCTGAGATTGACGATCGCCTCGCACCCCCGCTCCCGAATGCGCTCAATCAGCGTTCGATAGATCGCCACGTCCTGCACCGGCGTGCCCGACTCGTCGCGGGCGTGCAGGTGGATGATCGCCGCGCCCGCCCGCCAGCTCTCCACCGCCGCCTCCACGATCTGATCGGCGGTGAGCGGAAGGTGGGGGGATTGCCTGCCGGTGGCGATGCTGCCTGTGACCGCGGCGGTGATCATCACGGGTTCGGTCATTTAGAGCTTTAAGGTATAGGCATGGCAGCGCCGCCCAAGGTCACCTACGAGACCTTCGCCGCCGGCGAGCAGGACGCGCGCGCGTTTCACTCGGCCCTGGAACTGGTTGGCGCACGCTTGGGCGAGCGGCATCCCTTCCACATCGACGGCGTCGCGCATACCGGCGAGGAGTGGGTGCAGGAGCACTCGCCGGGGGATCGTCGCGTGCTGGTGGGGCACTTCGCCGCCGCCTCGATCGAGGACCTCGATCGAGCGGTCGCTTGCGCGCGGCGCTTCTCCGCGGAGTGGGCGGCCATCGATTGGCGCGAGCGGGTGCGGATCGTCGGTGGCGTGTCGGGCGCGATCGCCGAGCGCCGTCACGAGCTCGCGGCGATCCTCGCGTACGAGATCGGCAAGCCGCTGCTGGAGGCCCTGGGGGAGGTGGACGAGTGCGTGGTGTTGATCGACTACTACTGCCAGCAGATGAGCGCCCACGGCGGCTTTGTCACCGAGATGAGTCCGCCCGGCGCCGAGCGCAACTGGAGCGTCATGCGGCCCTACGGAGTGTGGGCTGTGATCGGGCCCTTCAACTTCCCGATGGCGCTGCTCTTGGGCCCGGTCGCGGCGGCGCTGATCGCCGGCAACACGGTGGTCGCCAAGCCCTCGCCGTATGGCTACCTGAGCGGCCTGGCGGTGTATGAGCTGTTTCGCCAAGCGGGCCTCCCCCCGGGCGCGCTGCAGCTGCTGAGCATTCCCGACGGGCGACTGGGGGAGGCGCTGTACAGCCACCGCGGCCTCGACGGGCTCACCTTCACCGGCTCGCACGCCACCGGGATGCGCGTCTTCCACGGCTTTTCGCGCGAGTATCCGCGCCCGGCGATCTGCGAGATGGGCGGCAAGAACCCGGCGATCGTCACCGCCTCCGCCGACCTGGGCAAGGCGGCGCTCGGCGTGGCGCGTTCGGCCTTCGGCTTCAGCGGGCAGCGCTGCTCGGGCTGCTCGCGCGTGCTGGTCGCGCGCGAGGTGCACGACCAATTCGCCGCGCTGCTTGCCGAGCGCCGCGGCGAGGTGGTGCTCGGCAGCCCCCTCGACCCGGTGACGAAGGTCGGGCCGGTGATCTCCCCGGACTCCGTGCAACGGCTGCTCGATGCGGCGCGCGAGTGCCGCGAGGCCGGCTGGGCGGTGCACGGGGGCAGCGCCCTCGTGGCGGGGGAGCTGCGGTACGGCAACTACGCCGAGCCCACCGTCGCGGAGATACCGGCCGACTCGCGGCTACTGCGCGAGGAGCTGTTCACGCCGTTCGTGGCGATCCATCCGGTCGGCTCGCTCGGCGAGGCGCTCGAACTGGCCAACGGGCTGGTATTTGGGCTGACGGCCGGCCTCTACGCGGAGGATCCGGCGGAGATCGAACGCTTCGAGCGGGAGATCAAGGCGGGGGTTATCTACGTCAACCGCGAGGCTGGCGCCACCACGGGGGCGTGGCCTGGTATACAACCATTCGGAGGTTGGGAGGGTTCCGGCAGTACGGGACGCGGCGCTGGCGGGATCCACTACCTTCAGCAGTACATGCGAGAGCAGAGCCTGACCGTCGTCGGTGGTTGAGCCGTCGCGGCGAAAGCCGTGGCGTGGCGAATGAACAAGAAGATCTCCGTAGCCATCGTGGGAGCCGGGGCCGTCGGCCTCAGCACCGCCCGCGCGCTCACCGATCTGGGCGTGGAGGAGGTGGTCGTGCTCGAGCGCACGCACCTCGCCGGCGGTTCCTCGGGGCGCTCGGTGGGGGTCGTCGAGACTCAGTACGTCGACCCCTTCGACATCGCCCTGCGCGTGCCCAGCAAGCGCGCCTTCGAGCAGCTCGAGCGCGACCATGGGTTGCGCTTCACCCGCAACGGCTACCTGCGCATCGGCCACACCGACGAGGACGCCGCGCGCTTCGAGCGCAGCGTCGCGGTGCAGCGCGAGCTGGGAATCGAGGACGCGGTGGTGCTCGACCCCGAGGGGATCGCCGCGCGCTTTCCCGACGTCCGCTGCGATGACATCAGCGCCGGCCTGCACGGCCCCAGCGACGGCTTCGTCGACGGCCACCTGTACTGCGGGCTGCTCGCCGAGCTGGCCGCCGCGAAGGGCGCGCGGCTGCTGCAGCACACCAGGCTGACCGGCCACGAGCTGCTCGCCGACGGACGCCACCGCCTGCGCACCTCCGGCGGCGAGCTCACCTGCGAGTACGTGGTCAACGCCGCCGGCGCGTGGGCGCAGGAGGTCGGTGGGCAGCTGGGCGTGGACACGCCGATCCTGCCCCAGCGCCACGAGGCGGTGAGCATGCATCTGCCGCGCAGGCTCGACTACATGATGCCCGAGGTGATGGACTACGCCCCCGCCGAAGGGCGCGCGGGCCTGTACTTCCGCCACGAGACCTTCGACATGCTCCTGGGCGGTCTGCACAGCGAGGAGGCGGTCCATCCGGTGGTCGACCCCGACAGGTGGTTTGAGGGCGTGGAGCAGTCCTACCTGGAGCAGCTTGCCGAGCTGCTCCCGTACCGTCTGCCATCGTTGGCGGACATTCGCCTCGGCAGCGGCTGGGCGGGGCTGTATCCGGTGAGCCCCGACGGGCACCCGCAGGTTGGGCCCTGCCCGGCGGACCCAACGGTGATCGCCGCCTGCGGCGTCGGCGGCTACGGGATCCAGGTCTCGCCGATCGTGGGGCAGCTGGCCGCCGAGTGGATCGTCTTTGGGGAGGCGCGCGGGCTGGCGGAGGCGATGGAGCTGCTGCCGGGACGCGCGTCGCTGTCGGGTCAACGCATCGCGACACAGGAGAGTGGGTAGGGATGAGCACTGCGACCGACGGGAGGAAGGGATGAGCACAGAGGCATACAGCGTGGGGTCATCCAGCGCCGGAGGGCCGTACGCCTCCGGGAAGCAGCAGGACGAGATCGTCGAGCACTTCGGCTACAAGCAGCAGCTCGACCGCGAGATGGGGTGGTTCTCGTCGTTTGCAGCGTCGTTCTCAGGGGTATCGATCACGACCGGGGTGCTGCTGACGCTGCCGTTCGTGCTGACGCAGTCCGGCACCGGCGGTTTGTGGACGTGGGTCATCTCCGCGTTCGGCTGCCTGCTGATCGCGGCGATCTTCGCCGACCTCGCGGGACGGATCCCGCTCGCGGGCTACGCCTACCAGTGGGCCAGCCGTCTCACCAATCCCAACTTCGGCTGGTTCGTGGCGGTCTGCGGGCTGATCGGCTTCGGCGTGGGAGCAGCTGGGACCGCATACGGCGTTACGCCTTACTTTCTCTCCGAGTTCGGTATCGAAACCACAACGCACGCGACGATCCTCGGCGCGGCCGCGCTGACGTTGATCGTCATGGGGATCAACATCGCGGGCATCCGCATCGCCACCACCTTCAACAACGCCGCGGTCGTCACCGAGATCATCGGCGGTGTCGGCGTGGCGATCGCGCTGCTGGTGTACGCAATCGTCGAGCACCCGCACCCAGCCTCGTTCCTCTTCCACCAACAGCCCGAAGCGCACGGCGCCTACATCGGCGCGTTCCTGCTGGCCTTCCTGCTCGGCGCCTACACGTTCGCCGGCTGGGAGCTGCCCGCGGATCTCGCCGAGGAGACCCGTAACGCGACCACGGTCACGCAGCGCACAATCATCGCCTCGGTGATCGCGGTGGCCGTCAGCGGCCTGATCCTGCTGGTCGGCTTCTCCTACGCCAGCCCCGGCATCCCCAAGACGCTCGGCGAAGAACATCCGGTGCTCTCGATCATCCAGTACCAGTGGGGCACCACCGGCAGGGAGCTCGTGGACATCCTGTTCCTGATCTCGTTCGTCTCGGTCGTGCTCTTGATCCAGGCCGGCGCGGCACGCCTGCTGTTCAGCCTCGGACGCGACAACATGGCGCCGTTCGGCACCTTCTTCGGCAAAGTGCACGTCCGCTTCAAGACCCCCTACACGGCCCTGATCGGCACCGCCGTATTTGGGATCGCGATGTTCACCGTGCCCGCCTTGATCTCGGCGAAAGTGCTCGAATACATCCTTGGCACCGCCTCGGTCGGCTTCAACCTCGTGTACGGGCTGATCGCGGGGGTCTACCTGTACATGTCCTACCGCGGCACGCTGCCCAAGCAGTTCGGCAAATTCTCACTCGGCCGTTGGGGCCGGCCGATCGCATGGGTGTCGGTGGTGTGGCAGATCTTCCTCGTCGGCACGTTGACGCTGCCGAAGATCAACTTCAAAATCGGTGTCACCACGCTGTCGATGATCGCGGTGGGAGCGGTGTGGTTCCTCGTGTGGGTGCGCCCCAAGGTCAAAGCCGGCCAGGCCGGCCCCCACCGGGAAGTCGTCGTCGAGGATCTCGAAACGGCGGCGTGAAGCGGCTCGAGCAACGGTATGCGCGCAGCTGGCCGCGGGCTCGAGCGCTGTACGATCGTGCGCTCGCGTCGCTGCCAGGCGGCAACACACGCACGCAGGTGCACGTGGAACCGTTCCCGCTGTACGCCGTGCGCGGGAGCGGCGCGCGGGTCGAGCTGATCGACGGCGCCGAGGTCGACGATTTCCTGTTGAACTACTCCGCCTCGGCACTGGGTCACTGCCACCCCACGGTGACCGCGGCGATTCACCGCGGGATCGACGCCGGCGGCCCCTTCGGCCTGTCGGTCGCGGCGGAGGTACAGCTGGCTGAGCGGATGCGCGAGCGCTTCAGCGGTGTGGAGCTGGTGCGTTTCACCAACTCCGGATCGGAGGCCACACTGCAGGCGGTGCGCGCCGCGCGCGCCTTCAGCGGGCGGCCCAGGATCGCCAAGGCCGAGGGCGGCTATCACGGTGGCCACGACCTTGTGGACGTCGGTATCACCCGTTTCGGCGAGACCCCGGGGGAGGCGATCGGGGAGACGCGGGGGATGGCGCCCGAGGTGGTGGCGGGTGTGAGCGTGTTCCCCTACAACGACCTCGTGGGGGCGCTGGCGGTGCTAGAAGCGCAGGCCGAGCAGCTGGCGGGGGTACTGATCGAGGTGTTCCTCAACTCCTCGGGCGTGATCCCGGCGCGGCCGGAGTTCCTGGGAGGCATCGCCGAGTGGTGCGCCGCGCATGGGGTGCTGCTGATCCTCGACGAGGTGGCCAGCTGGCGCACCGGCTACCGCGGCGCGGGCGCCGAGCACCACGGGCTGCGCCCCGATCTGATCTGCCTCGGCAAGGCGCTGGGCGGCGGCTTTCCGATTGGCGCGCTCGGCGGACGCGCCGATGTGATGGCGATGTTCGACCCGCGCGGCGGCAGCATCGTGCGCCACGCCGGCACCTTCAACGGCCACCCCGTCGCGATGTCCGCCGGCCTCGCGGTGCTGGACGCGCTCGACGAGGGCGCGATCGCGCGGATGAACGCCCAAGGTCGGCGGCTGGCCGAGGGCGCCCAGCGGATCGGCCGCGAGCAGGGGTTGGCGCTCACCGCCACCCACTACGGAGGCATCGGGCGGCTGCACATCGCGCACGAGCCCCCCAACTCGGCGCGCGAGGCCGCCGCGCGGCCACGGGAGCCGCGCACCGACATCTACCGCGCGCTGCTGGAGCGCGGCGTGCTCGTGTCGCCCGACTGCCGCTTCGCCACCTGCACGGCCACCTCCGACGAGCAGGTGGAGCGGTTTCTCGCCGCGCTCGCCGAGGCGGCGCCGGAAGCGCTTCTCACAACACCCCCAACCGCGGAGGTCACATGAACGGCCCGTCATCCCCACAGCCCAGCCATAGCTCACGCGCCGGGCAGCCCACGATCCCGCTGGAGAACCTGGGCGCCGACAGCGTGGTGGCAGCCGCGCAGCTGATTCGCAGCGGGCGCACCTACGACCTTGACTGCGGCCGCTGGCCGAGCATGCCCCAGTGGGACGGCCACGCCCCGTTCCAGGTGCTCACCTACCGCACCCCGCGCGGGGTGCGGGTGCAGAAGGACTGGGATTGGCTGGGCACAAACACGGTGAACTTCGGCATCCACAGCGAGCTGCTCTCCGGCAGCGCCCACACCGGCACACACATCGACGCGCTCTGCCACGCCACCTGCGGCGCTGACGACCACTGGTTCGGGGGCAGCACGCCGGAGGAGCACCTCGGCGACTTCGGCCCGCTCACCCACGACGCGGCGGCCATACCGCCGATCTTCACCCGCGGCGTCCTGCTCGACGTCGCCGGCGCGCTGGGGGTGGACGCCCTGCCGGCGAGCACCGAGATCGGGCCGGCGGAGCTCGAACGGACGCTTGACGCACAGGGCAGCGAGATCCGCCCGGGCGACGTAGCGTTGATACGCACGGGCTACCTCTCCGCCTGGCCCGACCGCGAGCGACTGGCCGAGTACGCCGACGCCGGGATCAACCTGCAGGCGGCCACGATGCTGATGGACGCTGGCGTGGTGGCATTGGCGGGGGACACCGAGTCACTGGAGTGCCTGCCCTCGCCCGACCCCGACAGCCCCCACCCGGTCCACCTCGCCGCCCTGATCGAGCGCGGCGTGTTCATCCTGGAGATGGTCTACCTGGAGGAGCTCGCGCGCGACCGGGTATACGAGTTCGCGTTCGCCTGCCTACCGCTGAAGATCAGCGGCGCCACCGGCTCGTGGGTGCGGCCGTTGGCGCTGTGCTGAGCACCCGTGGGAAAGCCGCGGAGTCTCGCCGGAGTCATCAGCGCCCCAGCGTGCGCACGATCTGACGGGCCTGCCCGCGGAGATCTCCGAGCAGCCGGCGTACCTGTGCGAGGCCCGATCGCAACTGCGGATCGCCCACCTCGACCGGGAGCATCGAATCCTGCAGCGCGGAGAGGATGCCATCAGCCTCGCCGACCGCCTCCAGCGCGTGATCGATCGCGCTCTTGGGGGTGCCAGGCAGGACCCGCGAAGGCTCGGTCCCAAGCGCGGGCAGTGGCAGCCCATGGCGCTCGGCAAACTCCCCGGAGTTGCGTTTTGCGAGGGCATATGCCTTCTGAACTGGTCGGAACAGCGCCTCTTCGAGTCCCTCGGCGGCATGCTCGTCGAGCTGCTCGTGCGCCTCGCCAAGGTAGGCCAGCGCCACCTCCAGCCGCGCGCCCGCGTCCGCGATCTGTTCGAGTAGGTGCTCCCTCGCCTCCAGTGCGCTGTAGGTCATCGAGACTCAGGTTAGTGTCCAGGGCAGCTTGCTTGCCGAGGTGGTGTATACGCGCGCGAACCGGGCGGCGAGGTCGCCCAGGTCAGGTTTCTGCGAGGACATGTCCCTCTGCCAGCGCGTCGTGGATCGGATAGGCGGGGATTCGGGTCGATTCAGCGGGATTTGGGCAGCGGAACCGGGCTGCTGCCCAAACGCTATGCGGCGACTGCTTCCTTGGTGTCTGCTGGGTCGACCTCGATGGCGCGCGGGTACAGCGCGCCGAGATCGGTCGCGTGCAGGGCACGAGAGACAGCACCCGAGGCGACCTCGGCCGCAGCGGCGGCGTCCTCGGCGTCGGTGGCGACCGTGATGCGTGCTGTCGTGCTGTCGTCCCACGAGATCACGGGGCCGAGATCTCCGTGGTTGTGCTCAAGCCAGCCGATCAGGCGCTCCCACGAAGCCTCCTCGGCAAGCGGGACGCCGGGGATCTGGACGAAGATGCGGTATTCCATACTCACTGCTTATACCCCTTCCGCTTGAGATCGGCAAGGAGGTTGCTCCAAGTTCGCTGTGAGGAGGGGGTCCCGGGCATCCGTGCGGGAGCGGTCGAGCCATCCGGCGGGAAGAGCAGCCAGTACTCCTTGCCCTTCTCGACACGCCACCCCTGACGCTCCAAATCGCGGCGCAGCTTCTTCGCGTCCCCCTGGTAGCTCACTGCGGCCGGAGGCTACCCGATGCCCCTGCGGATGGCCGTTTGACGATCAGCCGGGAGAAGATCAGTCTGCCCGGGGATTCCGGTGCGAGTCGCGCCATCAGCTCTCCAAGGTCGTGTATCCGAGGCGGGACGACCCCTGCGTGGGCAAGCGCCGCCTTCAGCAGCTTCTCCAGCGCCTGCTGACTATGGAAGCCAATGAGGTCGTCCGGCACGTCGGGATCGTCGGCAAGCTTGTCAAGCGCGATCTCGTCGCTGCGGGCCTTGCGCGCGAACCGGGCGGCGAGGTCGTGGAGGTCATGTTTCGGCGAGGACACGTCCCTCCGTCAGCGCATCGTGGAGCATCGTGCCTGGTACGTCGCCCCATTCCTCCACATAGGCGCGGGGGACGACCACAACGTCTGCGGCGACCCTGAGCGGGTCAAGCGCTCCCCGCAGGCGCACCATCTCCTTCGCCTTACTGGCGACAGATGGCTCGGTGACGAGAAAGTCGAAATCACTGTCGGCCTTTGCATCGCCACGACCATGCGACCCGAAGAGGATCACCCTCGACTCTGGAGGCGCCGCATCGGCCAGGAGGCGGCCGGCGCGCTCAACGATCTCGGATGTCGTCATAGCCTCGAAGCTACCGCAGTTGGCGGCAGACCGCCGGCCGAGCACTCCGCCGTCGGCTCCCAAGTCCGGCGGCCCGCTTGCGCCCAACTCGATTCCCAAGCTGCCCAAAACGATCTTCAACCTGGAGAAGTGGGCGGGCAGCGGCGGGCAGTGATCGGAGCGGACACGCACAAGAGCACCCCCACTCAAGAGCCCACGTGCCGCGTATCCCTCCTGATCCGTGTTCGCTGCGCCTCATCTACGGTCTTTGCGACTTCTCCGCGGACTGCGAAGACCCTGATTGGGCAACGGGCGTAGAGCCATCGACCATCGATGCTGGTGTCGGTATTTTGCAAATCCTGGACCTGGTTAGGCTTGTGAGTGCAGATGCTCACGTCGGCTCAAAACCTGGGTCGGGTGAAATGCATACTCCGCGGCGCGCGCGGTGTCCGACTTCGCTTGGCCGGCGCCCAAGTTGCCTCCCCCTCAATCACTGTTTGGCTCGCACTCTGGCGACCGACTACGTCACCGCACGCTAATCGACGTTCCGGCGCATGATATCTCACAAGGTGGGACCATCGGAACCGTTTGGCATCGCCGCCGGCCTCTTCGCCGCCTCAAGCACCGCGATCCAACTGATTGGCCGCACGCGGGAGGTGGCCGAAGCCTCGCCCTTGCGGAATCACCGTTGTCCTCGGTCATGGCCGGCAAGTGAGTGGCCCGCGATCAAACGCACCGAACTGCCCGGCGCCCACCAGGCTCTGTAGGCCGAGGGCCTGCGCGCCGGCGCCGACTCATTCGCCGGGGGCCTCGCCGCGGCCGGTGTAGTAGTCGTCCTGGCCATGGGCTACCTGCTGCTCGTAGTAGCGGTACTGACTGAGCGCGATCTTCCTGAATCGAGAGCGTCCCGAGAGCAAAATAGCAAAATGAGCACCCTTTGGTGCAACTGTGGGTGCCGAGCGGGCACGCGAACAGCCACAGGACTCCCTCCGTCGATCGAGCAGTCGGCCGGCCCCCGGCCCGGCTCCCGCTGCACACCCTGTCACACCCCTTGTGGGTTGACAGGGTGTGCCACGCTACCCCGCGGGCGGGGGCCGGGGGACTGCGCTCCGCCGCGCTCGGGGCCCCCAACCAGGCGCCAGCCTGGTTGGGGAGCGGCGGACGATCGACCGTAACTTGCCGTTCCGTCGAACCGTCGGACGCCGCAGGATCGATGTCAGCCCGCGGCTAGCAGGATCGCTGCGGTATCGGTCTCGTAGGAGGCGATGGCGTTCTTACCCTGGGCGCGTCCGCTGAGCAGCTTGGGCACTCGTTGGCGCGGATGGACGTCGATCGCGAACTCGATGTCCAGCGTCTGCGCCAGGCGCGCGAGGGTGTCGATGGTTGGGTTGTGTTCGCCGGCCTCAAGGCGCGCCAGCTGCGGCTGGGTCATGCCGAGCTTCTGCGCCAATCCTCGCTGGGAGAGACCGTGCTCGGTGCGGTAGGCGAGCACCTTCAGCGCGACCGCCCGGGCGACCGTGGTTCGGTCCCACTCGCGCCGGAAGTCCGGGTCGCGCAGCTCCTCGGCCAGCACCTGCTCGCTCGTCTTCATGTCGCTCAGCTTCACGTCATTCCTTTCGGTCCCTCCACAGGATGATAGCAAGGTTGTTATCGCGTGCAGGCCGGGGTCAGGTCTCCAGCTCCTCGAAGCGTCGCTGGGCGTTGCGGACCATCTCATCGAAGCCACGTTTGTCGATCTGTGCCTCGGGAGCCACGGCGAGAATTACGAAGGTCCCGGGTTGCACTCGCCGGTAGATGGGTCGCCACCGGCTGCGTCCGGCACGGGGGCGCAGCTCGCGCAGCCCCGCCCCATCCTCGCCCTTGATCGCGCTGGTATGCGGAGCGCCGAGCTGCGGGCCGACCGCCTCAAGCTTCTCTCGTGCGTGCTGAATCGCAGTACGCTCGCTCGCGTCCGGGATTGCCGCACGCTCGGCCTCGGCCGCTGGATGCCACAGCACTTCGTATGGCGGCCCAGGATCGGCGACTCGCCCGCCCCCGCGAGGCTGCGCGGTGCGTGGAGAGGGATCGCGCCTTCGTCTCTGTTTACCGGGGCTCATCGCGTAGACATACCAGTCGCCTGGGACGGTCACGCACCCCGGGCGGAACATGAGGTGAGGGGTTGCGAGTTGCGGGCTGCTTCCCCGTGGTGTCCACGGCCGCGTCCTGGTCCTTTGTATTTTATTGTTTGTTTTGCTAATTTGGGATATATGGCCCTTCCTCGTCGCCGACGCGCCCGCATCCTCGGCCGCACGGTCGAGCGCGCCAACGCCAAGCGCGAGGATCACGGCCTGCCACCGCTTCGCCGACGAGCCCGCCGAGTGCCCGCTCACGCGCCAGGTAACCCGTGGTTCCGAGGGAGAGTTTTAGGCCCATGAATGGGCCCATGGGGTCATTTGAGCCAGAACGCGGGCTGGGCGTGCCCGGCGGGGAGAGTTGAGATTTGGCTCCAAGCCAAGGGATTCTCGTAGTGGGCGATCCTGGATTCGAACCAGGGACCTCTTCCTTATCAGGAGCGCGCGGGGGCGGGTCTGCGTGGGTCGTGTCCGGGTTTGGCCCGGCCGATAGACGTTGCGGCCCTCGCTGCGGACCTGATCCGGGCGGCTGAGGCTTCCATCACGCTTCCATGAGAGGGCCGTATTCGCGGGCCTCTCGGCTGAGCCTTGGCGACCTCCCAAACAAATCGGGACTCGCCACGAACTATGGGCTGGCCTAGCCCGGCTCTGCTCTACTCTCGACAGCCGATGAGATCGCGCGCATGAGCGCAGCGTGGCGACGTTGCGCCTCGGTGCTCGACTCCGACGTGGCTGCCACTGCTAGCGCAGAGGCAGTCGCCAGCAGTCGTCGTGTCTGCTCGTCATGAACCAAGCGAAGCGGACCTCTTGGACGATCTCGCGCCACCAATCCAGCGTCGAACAGTGGTCGCATCAGGTGGGTCAGGGACCCGGCGCTCATCTCCCCCGCCGTCACGCTCGACTGCCCGAGTGCTTTGAGGAGATCGACCTGGCGCATCGGCCCGTTAGCCGCCAAGTACACGACGATCCAAAGCCTCGTGGAGTGCCCAAGTGCCGCGAAGATTTTTTCCATCCGGCGCTAAGGATACAACTTGCAGAGTTTACAAGTTGAGGAAGGAATGATGACGAAAAGCCCCGAAGAAGCGAGACCAAGCGGCAATCAAGGCTCGATCCGCGCTATCGTGCATCGGTCGCCGGACGGACGCTGTATCGAGGGCGGACGAAGTGCCCCCTGATCGGCCAGCAACCACGAAGACCATGAGCCCACAGGAAACCAATCGGCAGCGGCCGCAAGGCGCCCTCTTCTCACGAAAGGCTCATTTCCACGTGCCGTCTGCCGAGGCAACGTTCTCGCTCCCAAAGGAAGATCGCCTGGACGCAGATGAGATGGCCTCTGCCATCGTGGAGCAGCGCGAGCAGCCAGAGCCATAGTACGATCCTTGCGCAAAGTTAGCGGGCTAGGATGTTCTAGCCGATGGAGGCGCTAGAAAGTGCGCAATGCGCCTTCTCCCCCAACTTGTAGATGTGGGTCGATCGGCGGCCGGCGCCCTGCGGGAGCAGGAGAACTGGATTCACCGGCGAGTTGAGTCCCTTACGTTTCCGGTTCCGGATGTACCAATTTACCGGCGGCAAGTGAGCATCGATTTCTCGATCCCACCCGGCCTCAAGTCCATCGACGAGACCACTCCACGTAACAGGGCGGCACGGTACTATGTGCCGCTCTCGATCCTCACAAAGTGGCCGCCACTCCATCGCCTAGACCTACGGGGCGAGGACGGAAGGCCAGTGCCCTTCCTCACCGGCCGGCAGAACCAGCTGCTTGATGCAGCGGTCCTCGTCACAATGGCACAAGGCGCGACGGCCAGCGTGGGCCTCTCTGACGAAGAGCAGCGACAGGTTGCCCAGATCGCGCTGGCGAGAGGCAAAGAGGCATATGAAGCCTTCTCAAGAGTCTGCCCATCGATCAGCGACAGGCCCGCCGGCACGGTTTCGGGGGGAGTACACGCGCTCCGATCCGACCAGGCATTCGTGGGGCTCGCGCAACTCCTATGCCAAAACACCATCCTTTGGCTCCGCACCGAGGGAGAGCCCGACGACCGCGAGGTCGTCAAGTTCGCCTACGATGTGCCTTGGAATAGCCGTTTGCGTCGCTTTGAGCTTGCCTCATTCGGCCTCGCTTCAGTCCTTTTCGAGTTTGAAACTCCGCACGTCGGGAGCAGTGGCAGCTACCACCTGAACATAACCATCCCATCGCCGCTGCGAGCCGTTGACTCTGAACTTGTGCTGTATGACGCCTCACAGGCCGGTTCGGACGAACCAGGACCGATGCAAGAGATTGACCCGGCGAGAATCCAGCACGTCGCATCGCCGGGGCACATGGTAAAGCGCCCCTACGACGCTTTTGAAGCGTACACAGACGTTGGGGATAGGCGAGCTAAGTTTTACATCTCGGGAGAGCGTCATGGCCTCACGGGACGTGTACGCGTAGCCGTAAGAGCCGATGTCGATGGATTCCTACCCAGTGCCTCCCTTGGTGCAGCCCTGATCGCAGCGGTGATCGGAGCATTCGCCGCCGAGCCCTCCCTGGCTATGAAAAATGAGAGTGCTGCGGTAGCGATCCTGCTCATAGCTCCCGCGCTCCTGGCCTACTTGCTCAGACCATCCGAGCACGTGCTCACGAGCGCATTCGTAGCCGGACTACGCCGACTAGCCGTATTGAGTGGCACTTGGTCACTCGTGGCCGCCACTCTCCTCGTGGTGGTGTCGGAACAGGCCGCGCTTAGGTGGTCGCTGGCTGGGCTGTCGTTTCTCGGCTTCCTCACTGCGCTTGCGCTTGCGTTACCACTGGTACAGGCACGGCGTGAAGCTAAACGTAGACGCAAACACGCTCCCTAAATTGGTAGACGAGCAAAGGGGTACGGCTGAGCCTTGGCGGCCACGACGCTCGCGGACTTCCCTATCAAGGGTCGTGGCAAGGAATCGAGCGAACCTTGCTCAGCTCCCGCTTGAAGGGCGTCCTCGAACTCTGCCGCCATCCTGGTACGGCGCATAGCGCGGCGCCGCGTGTCTGCCAGCTCGCGCACGTAAACGGCCCGGGTAACGTTGGCGTCGCGGTGCCCGAGCAGGAAGGCGATCTCATCAACGCTCTCACCCGCGAGAAGTGCTCGACTCGCCACCGTATGCCGGAAGGAGTGCATCGAGGGAATCGAGCCGCGCGGCACCTTGGCCGGCTTGCCGGCGGCGTCGCGCTCGTGCAGGGCCGGGAACGTGGGCCGTCCGTCCTCGTCAACGGCGGCGCGCTGAGCGGTGCGGAGCGCGCGGCCAACGTTGCGCTGAGAGAGCGGGCGCCCGGTGCGCGTGGCGAACACGTAGCCGTCCGGCTCGCTGATCTGGCTGGCGAGCTTATGGCGGGCGAGGATCACCGCGAGCGCCCGCGGGATCGGCACAGTCCGCGCCGAGCCGTCGGTCTTGGTCGGGGTGCGGTTGCCCTTGCGATCGACCTGCCAGCCAAACTCGATCTCAGCGTCCGCGAGGTCATCGAGACGCACGTCCGCCCAGGTCAACCCGCACAACTCGGAGATACGCCCGCCGGTCAGCGCCGACACGGTCAACATGGTCCGGTGCGGCTCGCGGGCGGCGGCGATGGTCTGCTCCAACTCCCGCCCCTCGAAGATGCGGCGGCGCTGAGCGCGCGAGGGCTTCGGCCGCTCCGATGGCAGCATGAGCGCAACGGGGTTGGTGCCCGACCACCCGAGACGCCGGGCGGCGTAGCGGTAGATGCGCCCCGTGACGCCGAGCACCACCACGATCGACGCCTCGGACAATCTCTCCGCGCGTAGGTCGCGCACGAGCACGGCGAGATCATCCGGGATGAGCGTGTCCATGCGCCGCGTCGAAAACCGCGGGCGCAGGTGGCGCTCCACGGCGTTGCGGTAGCCGGCCTGAGTGGTCGTGCGCAGATCGCGCACCGGGCCGTCGAGCCACTTTTCCGACGCATCACCGAAGCGCAGGCGGGGGTTGGGCGCCACGCGCTCGCCGCGGCCACGTCGGGCCAGCAGCTCGTCACGCAGGACCCGAGCGGCGGTAATTCCCCCCTCGACTGTGCGCCAGCGCTGCACACCGGCCCCGTCCTTGAAGCCGATCTCGAAGACACCCGTGGGTCGACGGTAGATGTTGCGCTCCACGCGCTCACGGCGCGGCGCAGGGTTACTCTTGCTCATGCTGTTCGACCTCCAGTGTCGAGTGGCCACGGCCCGGGGTGTTGACGCACCGCCGGGCCACTTAGTCGATGAGTGAAGTATGGCTGACCCTTCACGCTATAGCAAGGGATCGAGGCAAAGTCCCCGCATAGATGCCGGTTTCGGTAACCGTTCAGTCCCCTGGCTCTGTCGAGGGTCAGGCGAGCAGTGGGACGGGATCGCCGCGGGCGTGGGTGGCGAGCAGTTCGCTCGTGTAGGCGAATAGCGAGCGGCGCTGCCCTGGTATCGGTAAGCAGGCTCTTGGCGCGATCCTCGTGCCGGTCGGGGGCGAGGCGCGCCGCTCCCCCGCGGTGCGCCAGCCGGTCTCGTCCATGTTCAGGCTCGCGCTTGAGCGCACGCGCTCTGCCAGATCCCCATAGGGATCCTCAAGCGCCCGCGCGGCGCGCTGCAGGATCGCCTCGACCGTGCCGGTGCACAGGCGCGCACCGAACAGCTCTTTGCCGAGCTCCACCACATCACATCGAGAGATGCGGCCGTTCTCCTCGTGGCAGTCATCGCTATAGGCGTCGCCCTCTATGACGGCACCGGCAACCGTTTTGCGACCAAGAACGTGATCGTGGTCGTGACTGGACCGAGCGCCAAGTCGCCGAAAAGGGCGACCCCGGGCATAGGAATCTACGGAGCGGGCGTCGGTGGCCTCTTGGCCTCGTCGGTGGCGTCTGGATCATGGGTTGGGGCTACGGCGGCAAAGCGTCCGGTGAGGGCCAACGGGTCGCGTCTCATGAGCCGGGGGGTTTGATGTTGCGGGCGTAGCCTCCGCTTTGTCCTGAGAAGACCAAGCGATGGAGGTACGCCCGCATGGAGAAGGTAGCCCCGAGCGAGAGGTTTCGCTGCGAACTGGATGAGGTGTTGGCCGGTGTGGCTGGCGAGGATGATCCGATCGAGGTGGTCGGGCGGCTGGGAGCGCGGCTGATCTTGCAGCAGGCGTTGGAGGACGAGGTCACGGAGTTCCTCGGCCGACGGCGGTATGAGCGTGCTGTCGAGGCGGTCAGTTACCGCAATGGCCACGAACCGAGGACGGTGAAGACGACGAGCGGCTCGATGAATCTGGAGCGTCCGCGGGTTCGCAACGCGAGCAAGCTGGGGTTTGAGAGCCGGGTCCTCGGCAAGGGCGTCACGCGAACGCACGCGCTGGAGTCGTTGGTGATCAGCGGCTTCTTGCGGGGACTATCGACCCGTGATGTGGAGGCTGCTTTGGAGGAAGTCTTCGAGGAGCCGATCGCGTCGAAGGCGACGGTTTCCCGGATCTGTGAGGACACCCGGGAGCGATACCGCCAGTGGTGCCGGCGGCGTCTTGAGCAGCACGACATCGTCTACTGCTTCTTAGATGCGATCTACCTGAAGCTGCACCCGGACGACACGCCGGCGGAGGGCGTCCTGGTGTGCTGGGGCGTCACGTTGGAGGGCCGCAAGGTCCTCCTCGGACTGGCTCTGGGGAGCCGTGAGAGCTACGACAGCTGGCTCGCGTTCGGCCGGGACATGATCGCCCGCGGCCTACGGGCGCCGGCGCTCGTGATCGCCGACGGGGCACCCGGGATCTGGAAGGCAACGCGGGAGCTCTGGCCCACGGCGTTGGAGCAGCGCTGCACCGTCCACGCGCTTCGGAACGTCACCGGAAAGCTCCCCCAGCGCCACCATGAGGAGGTCAAGGCGCGCTGGTGGAAAGCATTCGACGACGCCCGCTCCCCGGGCGAGGCCAGCCGCGAGCCGCAGAGCATCATCGCCGACTACAAGACGGCTTACCCCTCAGCGATGGCCGTCATCGAAACGGACCTGTCAGCGCTCGTCACCCACCTGCAATTCCCGTCCGCTCACCGCAAGCGGATCAGGACAACGAATCTCCTGGAGAGGACGTTCGTGGAGGTCCGACGGCGCACCAAGGTGATCGGCCGATTCCCCGGCGAGACATCCGCCCTCTCGCTGATCTGGGCGGTGCTGGAGCTCTCCAGCCGCGGCTGGCGCGGCGTGAAGATGAACCCCAAAACCGTCGCCGAGATCGAGCGGCTACGCCGCCAACCCCGCGACACCGCAGTCCCCCCACCAGCCACGACGAACACCGAGGAGGTGATCGCCGCATAACATCCCCCTCAAGCGGAGCTACCCCGAACAAATTCACCCGGGAAATGAGACGCGACCGGCCAACGACAGCCAAGACACCAAAGGCTTCCATAACGCTTCCATAGAGCCCCCACGGTGCCACCGGGACCTTAGCTCCAACGCTGCAACTCCGCTCCATTACAAGGGATTCAGCGATGGGCGATCCTGGATTCGAACCAGGGACCTCTTCCTTATCAGAGAAGCGCTCTAACCGACTGAGCTAATCGCCCGCGAGCGAAGGATTCTAGCGGCGCCCGCGAACTGTAGGACCGGCGATCGATCACGCCCCGACGCGAGCGCCAAGCCGCTCGGCCAACGCCAGCGCTTCCTCTGAGGAGCCGAACGAAAGCTCGACCCCGTAGCTCCCGTCCGCCCGCGGTCGCACTCGCACCTCGGCGCCCAGCGCCTCTCCCCATGTCGCCTCGATCTCGGCCGCGGCGGCCACCTGGTCGGGGTGCACTCCGCGGGTCGCCCGCGGCCGGCGAGCCTCGCCGGAGTCGCTCCGCGGCTCCCCGTTGCTGCGCCGCGCGCGATCCTCCATCGTTCGCACCGACCACCCCTCCGCGGCCGCGGCACGCGCCAGCTGGCGGCGGGCGGTGTGGTCCTTGGCGAGCAGCAGCGCGCGGCCGTGGCCCTCGCTGAGCGACCCACCCTCCAGCAGCTCCAGCGCCTCGTCGGGCAGGTCGAGCAGCCGCATGAGGTTGGAGACGGCGACCCTGCCGCGACCCACGCGGCGGCCCACCTGCTCACGCGTGAGGCCGAGCTCCTCCACCAGCGCGGCACAGGCGCGCGCCTCCTCGACCGGGTTGAGGTCCTCGCGCGCCATGTTCTCGATCAGCGCCAGCTCCAGCGAGGCGGCATCGTCGTGGGGGCGCACCAGCGCCGGGATCGTCTTCAGGCCGGCGATCCTCGACGCCCGCCAGCGGCGCTCCCCGGCGATCAGCTCGTAGGTGCCCTCCGGCTTGGGGCGAACCAGCACCGGCTGCAGCACCCCGCGCTCCCCCAGCGACTCCGCCAGCGCGCTCAGCGCCTCCTCGTCGAAGCGCCGGCGCGGCTGGTTGGGGTTGGGCGAGATCGACTCCACCGGCACCTCGCGCAGCTCCTCCTGCGCCGCGCCGGGCGATGACACCGACAGGATCGCCTCCAGGCCCCTGCCCATCCCCGGCTTTGGTCTAGCCACGCGCCGCTCCGTCACGCCAATCCCCACTAGCCACGCGCCGCGACCTCCTTCGCCAGCTCGAAATACGCCTCCGCGCCCGTGCTGTGCGGGTCGTGATGAGTCACCGGCAGGCCGTAGCTCGGCGCCTCCCCCACGCGAACGTTGCGCGGAATCACCGTCTGAAACACCAGCTCGCGGAAGTGCTCGCGCACCTCCCGCTCCACGTCGCGCCCCAGGCGGGTGCGGCTGTCGTGCATCGTCAGCAGCATCCCCGCCACCGTCAGCCCCGGGTTGAGCTCGCGGCGCACCAGCTCCAGCGTCTCCAGCAGCCCCGCCAAACCCTCCAGCGCGAAATACTCGGTCTGCACCGGCACGATCACCCTGTCCGCGGCCACCAGCGCGCTCACCGTAAGCGGACCGAGCGAGGGCGGGCAGTCCAGCAGGATGTACTGAAAATCTCCCCTGATCGGCTCAAGACCTTCGCGCAGGTGGCCCTCAAACCCCTCAAGACGCGGCAGCTCGACGTTGGCCCCGGCAAGTCCGGCGCCGGCCGGCAACAGGCTCAGGCCGGCGATCGACGTCTGCACGATCGCATCCCCAGCCACGCGCGAGCCCGTCAGAACCTCATACAGCCCGGGCGCCTGCGTGCGCGGAAAGCCCAGCCCCACCGTCGCGTTCGCCTGCGGATCCACATCCACCAGCAGCGTGCTGTAACCGGCCTCGGCAATACAGGCCCCGACGTTCACCGCCGTGGTCGTCTTGCCCACCCCACCCTTCTGGTTGGCGATCGCGTACACAGTTCCCATCGTTCCGCGCACGCTAGCGCCGATCACCCTCAGACTGTCGCCCGGTCAATGGCCGCTTGCGGGCCATCCCCGGCCGCCGCGGGAATCCACCCGGCGTCTCCCGGCCCTTCCGATAGACGTGGAGATGATGGTCGCGGGCGCCCTCGAATGGCTGGACGTGGCGGACCTCAACGAGATCCAGGCCCAGCTGGCGGGCCGCGTCGAGTCCCAGGCGCTCAGCCTCGGACTCCCTGCGTCCGCGCCAGTCGACCAGGGTCCCCCCGATGCGCAGGAGTGGGGCGGCGTACTCTACGACGACCGACGGCGATGCCAGAGCGCGGGCGAGCACAACGTCGTTAGCTCCCACCCCCTCTTCCCACTCCTCGGCGCGGGCGCAAACCACGTTTGCGTTTGCAATACAAGACCGGCCGATTACGCCCTCCATGAACGTGCACTTGCGGGTCTGCGACTCCACCAGCCGAACCTCGGCGTCGGGTAGCGCCACCGCCAGCGCCAACCCCGGAAAGCCCGCGCCCGCGCCAAGGTCCGCGATTCTCCCCGGCGCGGAGAGCGAGTCCAGTTCGAGTGCGACAAGCGAGTCCCCGAGATGCACGTCAACCGCCAACTCCGGATCGCGCACCGCCGTCGGTGAGCGCTCGCCCCCCGTCAGCGCCAGCAGGATCGCCTCCAGCTGAGCCCGCTGATGCTCACTCAGACGATAACGAGCGCACAGACTCCCCAGCCTTGCCCTTACAGACGGGCGGAGCCCCTCAGATTTCACGTGAAACGACTCACTGACGAACGCCCGAGCAGGTTGGGGGCCGTTTGCAAGGCACCCTTCCGGCTCCAAAGCACTACTCCGCCAGAGGCGAAACCACCAGGTACCGCTCGGGCTCCTCGCCCTCGCTGTGGGTCCGCACATCCCCGCGCTCGCGCAGGTGTTCGTGCACCACACGCCGCTCCGACGCCGGCATCGGGGAAAGCTCCACCGGCTCCCCCACGCGCAGCACTTCCTCCGCTGCCTCGTCAGCGTCCTGGCGCAACGTGTGCGCCCGTCGATCGCGGTAGCCGTCGGCATCCACCACCACCCTGACCTTCGATCCGCCGCCGTGAAAGAGGATCCGTTGCGCCAGATGCTGCACCGCGTCGATCGTCTGGCCCCGGCGGCCGATTAGCAAGCCGACATCATCCCCGTCGATACAGCCCCGCAGCTCGCCGTCCAGCTCCTCCACGCTCACCTCGCAATCCAGGCCAAGGCCATCCACCACCTCCTCGAGCACCTCCGCCAAGAGCTCGGCCGGCTCCTCGTGCCCATCGGGCTCCGTCTCCAGCTGCCCGCTCATCGGCGCCGGCCCGAGCGTTTCTTCTTCTTGCGCGGAGGGGGCGGAGGAGCAGCGCCGACGCCGATCCCCGCAAGCGCCGGCTCGCCCGTCGGAGCGCCCGATCCGCCCTTCGCACCCCCGTCACCACCGGCCTTCCCGTTTGGCGAGCCGCCGGCTCTCGGCGGGGGCACCCCCTTGCCGAGCGGCGCCGGCGGCGGGCCGATGCGCCGTCGTACCACGTAACCCTGGACGATCGTCCACACGTTGGTGGTGATCCAGTAGATCAGCAGCCCCGCCGGGTACCTGAAGAGGATCACCACGAAGATCAGTGGCAGACCCAGCATCAGCCAACGCTGGCTGGGTTCGGCGCTCGCGCTCATCAGCAGCGTCGAGACCACCTGCGAGGACAGGTAGAGCGCGATCAACACGATCAACACGATGCCCGTCGCCTTCGCCGTGATGTCGGGCACGAACAGGAACTTCGCCGAGCCCGGGTCCACGCTCTGACAGCTGGTCTTTTCGATGTATTTGGCAGGCAGGTGCGCGACGCTCGTGATCGCCGCGCTGTGCATCGCGTTGTAGTGCGACACCAGGGCCTGCCCACAGATGTGCTTCTTGAGATCCGTGCGCAGCATGTAGAAGAGCGAGATGAATACCGGCAGCTGCAGCACCAGCGGCAGACAGGAGGCGAAGGGATTGATCCCCTTCTCCCGGTAGAGCTTCATCATCTCCTCCTGCTGGCGCTGTTTATCGTCCTTGTACTTCTCTTTCAGCGCCTTCAGCTCCGGTGCCACGAGCTGCATCTTGCGCATCGAGCGGAACTGACTGAACGTTGCCGGCATCATCACCGCGCGCACGATCACGGTCAGCCCCACGATCGCAAGACCCCAACTGATGCCGGCGTGGTCGTGAATGAACACCAGCACCGCTTCAAACAGGCTGATCAGCGGCGAGAACGCTTCCTCGATGATGTTCGCGAGAATCGGCATTTGCATTTCGATAGGGGTCTCCCGCCGCGTTTACCCAGCTCGCGGCTCAGCGGCGAGCCCGGGCCGCCGAGGAAGCCCCGAACAGGCGCTGCTCCCCCACCGGGTCGTACCCGCCGCGACTCCACGGGTTGCACCTGAGCAGGCGCCACACGGCGAGCACCAAGCCCCTAAGTATGCCGTACTCGGCGAGTGCCTGCACGGCATAGCGAGAGCATGTCGGCTCGTACCTGCAGCGCCGTGGAAGCGCGGGCGAGATGACCCGCTGGTAGGCGACGATCGGAGCGCTAACGACGATCCTGGCAATGCGTGAGGCACCCCCAAGGAACCGTACCGGCCGGGGGTCGGCGTCCCTCACCGCCCCTCCTCAGAAACCTGCCCGTCCGCGCGCATGCCGGCTCGGGTGAGCAACTCCCCGAGCGACGCATCGACACCCGCCAAACCCTCTCGCTCGGCCAGCTCGCTTACCGGCGGACGTGCCACCACGACCACATCGTGGCCGGGGCTCAACTCGTCCTCGACACCTCGAAACGCTTCGCGTAGAAGCCGCTTCACGCGGTTGCGCTCGACGGCACCGCCCACCTTGCGCGAGACCGACAGCCCCAGCCGCGGCCGCTCGGCCGAGGAGTTGGGGAAGCTGTAAAGCACCAGATGGCGATTTGCCGAGGAGCGGCCGTGGCGATATACCCGCTCAAACTCCGCGCTGTGAGAAAGACGTCCCCGGTGAGCGGCGCGACGTGGCACTCGCGGCGCCATCCCGTCACGCCGACAGGCGCTTGCGGCCCTTGTCACGCCGGCGCTTAAGGATAAGCCGGCCGCCGCGGGTGAGCATACGCGCGCGAAACCCGTGCGCGCGGGCTCGCTTTCGCTTCTTGGGCTGGTAGGTACGCTTCATCGTTCGCCTTTGGGTTGCGCGCCCACGCTCGCCGAATGACCCGTCGAGCAGGCTGCGCAGCTCGCCAGTATAGGGCCACTCCACCGAAAAAGACGAACGCCACCTCCGCGAATCCCCCTCCCGTAGATTTTTCCCGCCATTTGCGTCGTCGCGCGCACGATTCCGTCGGCCACGCGTGAGCGTCGGGTATATTCAGCCGGCCGGGTCCCCGGACCCCCCACAGAGAGGCCCCCAAACACTCCCGAAGGAGCGGATCGACGCTGCCGTGAGCACCGAATTGGAGCAGATCTGGTCGCGGGTGCAGAGCAGACTCGAGGCTGCGGTCGACGACTCCACCTATCGCGTCTGGCTGGCGCCGCTGCGAGCGCGGGAGGTCGCCCACGGAACCCTCACCGTCGAGGCTCCCGCGCGCTCCTGCGTATGGGTCCGCGAACGCTTCGGGCGTCTACTGCAAACCTGCGCGGCGGCGGTTCTCGGACCCGAGATAACCGTCGATGTCATCCACTGCGAGCCTTCCACCCACTCAAATCGGCGCTCGGCGCCGCACCTCCCAACCCCTCGCCGCCGCCGGGGGGGCGCGCTCGACCGGCCCACCAGCATCGAGAGCGAGCCAGCCAACGCCACTTTCCCGGGCCCAGATCCCGTCGGCAACCCCCGGTTCAGCTTCGAGCACTTCGTCATCGGCGACTCCAATCGCCTTGCCCACGCCGCCGCGCTGACGGTCGCCGAGCTACCCGGACAGGCCTACAACCCGCTTTTCATCTGCGGGTCGCCTGGGGTGGGCAAGACCCACCTTCTGCGCTCCATCGCCAGCCTGCTGCAGAGCTGCAACCCCGGCCTGAGTGTCCGCACCTGCACCGGCGAGGGATTCACCAACGAGTTCCAGCTTGCCCTCACCAGCGGCGGTATGGGCCTCTTTAAGAGCCGCTTCCGCGACGTCGACGTATTGCTCATCGACGACGTTCAGTTCCTCGAGCGCAAGACCCGCACCGAGGAGGAGTTCTTCCACACCTTCAACACCCTCTACGAAGCAGGCGCCCAGCTGGTACTCACATCAGACCGGCCGCCCAGGGATCTGCAGGCCCTCGAAGATCGCCTGCGCGAGCGTTTTCAGGCCGGCCTCGTCGCCGACATCCACCCACCGGACGTAAACACCCGCCTTGCGATACTCCGCAAGCGCGTCCACCAAGACGGAATCGAAGACCTTGGCCCCGGCACCCTCAAGGTTATCGCCCGGCGTATCGCCCTCAACGTGCGTGCGTTGGAGGGGGCACTCATCCGCGTGGTCGCCTTCAGCTCGCTCACCGGCCGGCCTCTCACCTGCGAGCTGGCCAGCGAGGTGCTCGATGGCCTCTACCCCCATACCAGCCCTCAGCCCCGAACTCTCGCGGAGATTCAAGCGGCGGCCTGCCGGCATTTCGACATCTCCCCTCAAGAGCTCCTGTCACCGTCGCGCGCAACGCGGGTGGCCTGGCCTCGACAGGTCGCCATGTATCTGGCGCGAGAGCTCACCGACGAGTCGCTGCCGGCGATCGGAAGGCACTTCGGGCGACGAGACCACACAACCGTCATACACGCAGTACGTCGCACCGAGCAACGAATCCTCACCGACACAGCTTCGCGACGGGCTGTGGATGATCTGCGTAGCGCGCTGCAAAGCGCAGGCTCATGACCGGCCGGCTTGCGACACTACCCGGCAATAGTCCACCGCCCCACGCAGCGCACCTTAGGACTACCCTCACAATCCACATCTCCACAGGCTCTACTACAACTTCATCCACAGTCACTGCCGAATGAAGCTCTCTCTTCCCACCACAGAACTCCTCACTCAACTACAGACGGTCACGCGAGTGGCCTCCACTCGCAGCGCGGTCCAAGCGTTGTCGGGGGTCATGATTCTGGCCGGCGACTCCGGCGCGGAGCTGCTGGCCACCGACACGGAGGTCGGCCTACGAGTGCCGCTACAGGCCGAGGTTGCTCGTTCGGGGCAAGTCCTGCTGCCTGCGCGCCTACTGCTCGACGTGGTACGAGCTCTGCCAGCCGCAGATGTCAGCCTCGAGCTGCGGCCCTCCGAGCAAGATGTCGAGCTGCTGTGCGCAGGCGCCACCTTTCATCTGCGAACTCTACGAGCGGAAGACTTCCCGGTACTGCCGAATACCGCAGAGGAGTCACGGATGACCCTCCCGACGGAGGCCTTCGTACAGACCGTCGAGCGCGTGGCCCGCTCGGCGTCGCACGATGAGACAAGGCCGGTGCTCACCGGCATTCTAATCTCGGCATCCGACCGAGAGCTACGTATGGTGGCAACCGACTCCTATCGCTTGAGCGTCAAGCGCACCACGCTCGATGCTCCACTGCAGGGCAACCTTGAGGCGAACGTGCCAGCTCGGGCGCTACAGGAGCTGACCCGCGTCGCCCAGCAGTACCAGTCGGAGGAGCTGACCCTTGGCGTGGGGCAGAACCAGGTGATCTTCGAGCTGGGCGGAGCGATCCTCTCCTCGCGGCTGATCGACGGCCAGTTCCCCAACTACCGCCAGCTGATCCCCGAGTCTGCCGACCACGAGCTGACGCTCTCGACCCCCGAGATGACCGGTGTCGTGCGCCGGATCAGCCTGCTGGCGCAGAAGAACGCTCCGCTGCGCCTCGCCTTCAGCGAGGGCGAGCTGACGGTTTCGGCACAAACACCAGACGTGGGCGAGGCAAGCGAGACGATCCCCGTCCCCTTCCACGGGGAGCCCTTCGAGATTGGCTTCAACCCGGAGTTCCTACGCGACGGGGTGGAGAGCATCGACACCGAGGAGCTCGTGATGAAGTTGATCAGCCCACTGCGCCCGGGGCTGATCGAGTCTCCCGAGGCAGGCGACTTCGTCTACCTCGTGATGCCCATCCGCCTGAACACGTGACCGGAACGCGTCCCGCGTGCGTGTTGTAAGCATCTCACTGCGTGATTTCCGGACATACGCCCGCGCCGAGGCGCACCTGGGGGAGGGCCTCACCATCCTGCATGGGCCCAACGGCGCCGGCAAGTCCAACCTGCTGGAGGCGCTCTACTTCGGCTGCACCGGACATCCCCTACGCACGCGCAACGAGCGCGAGCTGGTGCGCTTCGGCCAGCACGCCACGCGCGTCTCGGTCACCATCCACGATGGCTCCGAGCACCACGAGCTGACGGTTGGCTATGGCGTCGGTGAGGGCGATGAGCGCTCGGTCAAGCGCATGTCCTGCGATGGGGCGGCCGTGGAGCGCTTGCTCGACGTCGAGACGCGGCCGCTGCTCGGCGTATTTGTCCCCGACCGCCTAGAGCTGCTCAAGGGCTCTCCCGCTCCCCGCCGCGCCCACCTCGATCGTTTGGTCGCCGCACTGTGGCCGCCGCGGACGGCAACCCGCCGCGCCTACGCCCGCGCACTCGCGCAGCGCAATGCGCTGCTGGCTGGCATTCGCGCTGGACGAACCTCGCGCTCGACCCTGCCCACATGGGATACCGAGCTGGCGCGTCACGCGATCGCCCTGCGCGAAGACCGCGAACGCGTGGTGGAGCTTCTGCGCGAGCCGTTCGCCGCGCGAGCCAGCCAGCTTGGTTTGAGCGGCGAGGCCGTCATGCGCTACCGCCCGCGCTCGCGCGCCACCGACATCGAGGAGTTCGTCGCCGAGCTGCGCGAGCGCCTACCCGGGGAGCTCAAGCGTGGCTATGGCGCTCACGGTCCGCACCGTGACGAGCTCGTTTTCGCCCGTGACGGGCGCGAGCTGCGCAGCTACGGCTCGCAGGGCGAGCTGCGCCTCGCGCTGCTGGCGTTGCTGCTGGCTGAGCGCGCCGTGCTCGCCGATCGCCGCGGGCGCACCCCGCTGCTGCTGCTGGATGACGTGATGAGCGAGCTCGACGCGCGGCGGCGGGAGCTGCTTGCACATGAACTCGCCAGTGGTGGCCAGAGCGTGATCGCGACGACCGACCTCGCGCACGTCCCCGGTGCGAGCGCTGGGCGCGGCGAAGTGCAACGGGCGGCCTCGGCGGGGTTGAGCCCGGATGGCGCTCCCATCGCCCGCCTGCGGATTGCGCCCGGCACGATCCTCCAGGAGGCGCGGGCCGCGTGAGTCTGGGCAGGCAGGCCCCACGCCCACTCTCGCTGGCGCTGGAGAGCTTCACGGCGGCGGTTTCCCCCGCGAGCACGCTCGCCCGCGCGCAGGCCGTCTGGCCGAGCGCCGTCGGGGGCGCGATCGCCGCTGCCGCCAGCCCCGTCGCAGAGCGTGATGGGGTGCTGACCGTGCGCTGCGAGGCGGCGGTCTGGTCGGCGGAGCTGGAGCTGATGTCCTGCGAATTGCTCGGCCGCCTAAACGCCGGCCTGGGCGAGGAGCTGTTGCACAAGCTACGCTGCCGCGTGGGTTGAGGAGCATGAGCGGTTTTCCCTGCTATTCAGTGGCATTTGAGGCTGTTGGGGCCACTGGTCGAGGGACCCTTTGTGCTATCGTTCGATCGACAATGCACGGCCCCGGTCCGCGGTCTGTCGAGCTCGGATTCCGGGGCTTTCTCACGTCTTCTGGAGATCGAGTGGAGGCCAATTGGCCGTAGAGAACACAGATGACGCGCCTGTGGGAGCTGACTCGGGCGCTAGGAACGATCCGACCATGCGCGCCGACGCGAGCTACGACGCGCAGGACATCACCGTGCTTGAGGGCCTGGAGGCCGTCCGCAAGCGGCCCGGCATGTACATCGGCTCCACCGGCGTCATGGGCCTCCACCACCTCGTCTACGAGGTTGTGGACAACTCTGTGGACGAGGCGCTGGCCGGTTTCTGCACCGAGGTCTCCGTCAGGATCCACCCCGACAACTCGGTCACCGTGGTGGACAACGGCCGCGGCATCCCCGTCGCGATGCACGAGAAAGAGGGCCGTCCCGCGGTCGAGGTGGTGCTCACCGTGCTGCACTCCGGTGGAAAGTTTGGAGACGGGGGTGGCTACAAGGTCTCCGGCGGCCTGCACGGCGTCGGCGTGTCGGTCGTCAACGCGCTCTCCGAGCGCCTCACGGTGGAGATCCGCCGCGACGAGCATGTGTGGAGCCAGGAATACTCCCGCGGAGCCCCCCAGGGCGAGCTCCAGCGAGGTGAGAAGCTCCCGGCGGGCGCGCCCACCGGCACCACCGTCACCTTCCTGCCCGACGCCGACATCTTCGAGAGTCTCGAGTTCGACTTCCGCACGCTCGAAGAGCGCCTGCGCGAGACGGCCTTCCTGACCCGCGGCCTGCACATCTCGATCGTCGACGAGCGCGCCGAGGGCCACGCGGCCGAGTTTCGCTACGAGGGGGGGATCGAGGACTTCGTCGCCTACCTCAACGAGAACAAGGAGACCGTCCACCGCAAGGTGGTGTTCTTCGCCGGCGAGAGCGACGAGGGCGCGGTCGAGGTCGCGATGCAGTGGAACTCCTCCTACCAGGAGTCCATCCACTCATTCGCCAACAACATCAACACCAGCGAGGGCGGCAGCCACATGTCGGGCTTCCGCTCCGCGCTCACGCGCACGCTCAACAAGTACGCCCGCGACCACGCGCTGCTCAAGGAGAAAGAGGACAATTTGTCGGGCGAGGACGTCCGTGAGGGGCTGACCGCGGTCATCTCCGTCAAGCTGCGCGACCCCCAGTTCGAGGGGCAGACCAAGACCAAGCTCGGCAACCCCGGCATCGCGGGCTTCGTCGAGTCGATCGTCAACAGTGGTCTTGGCGAGTTTCTGGAGGAGAACCCGAGCGAGGCGCGCGCGGTAATCATGAAGTCCGTGCAGGCCCAACGCGCCCGTGAGGCGGCCCGCAAGGCGCGCGACCTGACGCGGCGCAAGTCGGCCCTGGAGAACTCCACGCTGCCCGGCAAGCTCGCCGACTGCTCGGTCAAGGATCCCTCGCTGGCCGAGCTGTTCGTGGTCGAGGGCGACTCCGCCGGGGGCTCCGCCAAGCAGGGCCGCGACCGCAACACTCAGGCGGTTCTGCCGCTGCGCGGAAAGATTCTCAACGTCGAGAAGTCCCGCATCGACAAGGTCCTGCAGAACACCGAGATACAGGCGCTGATAACGGCGATCGGCACGGGGGTGCGCGACGAGTTCAACATCGAGAACGCGCGCTACCACAAGGTCGTGCTGATGACTGACGCCGACGTCGACGGCGCCCACATCCGCACGCTCGTGCTGACGCTGCTGTTCCGCGAGATGGAAGAGCTGATCAAGGCTGGCTACGTCTACATCGCCAAGCCGCCGCTGTACAAGCTCAAGCAGGGCTCGCGCGAGCGCTACATCGAGAAGGAGGCCGAGTTGGAGGAGATTCTGCTCACCGACAAGTGGGAGAAGCTCCAGATCGCCGACCGCCACGGTGCCCAGTTCAAGCTGACCGACAATCGCTGGCAGCGCTTTACCCGCCTGCTCAAGCAGTACGAAGGGTGGGCCTCCTCGCTGCGCGCCGCCCACGGCCACGACATGGTGCAGTTCATGGAGGAGTCCACGCTGCTGGGCGAGCGGGTCACCAACGCCGAGCAGGCGATCGAGCTGCTTTCGCGCGAGGGTCTGGAGGGCGAGACGCACGCCACCGAGCTGCTCGAGGTTGACCCGCTGGAGCTGCGGGTCAAGGCGGTGGAGACCCGCACCGGCTTCGCGCGCACCCACCGCATCAAGCGGACGCTGTTCGACTCCCAGGAGTACCGCCAGCTGGCGGCCGTGCACCAGCAGCTGATCGAGCTCGCCGGCACGCCCGCCTTCGAGGTGCGCCTCGGCGACGCCCACGAAAGCGCCGCCTCCTTCGAGGCGTTGCGCCAGGCCGTTCTGAGCGTCGCCCAGAAGGGGGTCAAACTACAGCGCTTCAAGGGGCTGGGCGAGATGAACGCCGAGCAGCTCGGCGAAACCACGATGGCGCCCCAAACACGCACGCTGGCGCAGGTCACGCTCGAGGACGCCGCCTCCGCCGACCGGATCTTCTCGATGCTGATGGGCGACCAGGTCGAGCCGCGCCGCGCGTTTATCGAGGACAACGCACGCGCTGTTGTCAATCTTGATGTGTAGGGAGGTGAGGGATGGCGACGCCTGACACGCTGACCGGCGGCAACATCGAACCGCGCGCGCTCGAGGAGGAGATGCGCACCGCTTACCTCGACTACGCGATGTCGGTGATCGTCGGGCGCGCGCTGCCCGACGTGCGGGACGGCCTGAAGCCCGTGCACCGCCGCGTGCTGTACGCGATGAACGAGCTGGGGCTCAGCCCCAACCGCTCCTACTCCAAGTGCGCGCTGATCGTCGGCGAGGTGATGGGCAAGTACCACCCGCACGGCGACTCCGCCATCTACGACACGCTCGTGCGCATGGCGCAGGAGTTCTCGATGCGCAACGAACTGGTCGACGGCCAGGGCAACTTCGGCTCGGTTGACGATGACCCCGCCGCCGCGATGCGCTACACCGAGGCCCGCCTGGCGCGCATCGCCACTGAGATGCTGCGCGATCTCGACATGGACACCGTCGACTTCGTGCCCAACTACGACGGCTCCAAGCGCGAACCGCTGGTGCTTCCCTCGCGCTTTCCCAACCTGCTCGTCAACGGCTCCTCGGGGATCGCGGTCGGGATGGCCACCAATATCCCGCCGCACAACCTGCGTGAGGTGATTGACGCCACGGTCGCCTACATCGACGACCCCGACATCGAGGTCGAGGTCCTGATGCGCCACATCAAGGGACCCGACTTCCCCACCGGCGGCATCATCCTCGGCCGCGCCGGCATCAAAGACGCGTATGAGACCGGCCGCGGGCGGGTGCGCGTGCAGGCGCGCGCCCACGTCGAGCCGCTCAAGCAGGGCAAGGAGGCGATCGTCGTCACCGAGTTGCCGTTCATGGTCAAGAAGGGCGGCCCCGGCAACCTGATCGAGAAGATCGCCGATCTCGTCCGCGACAAACGGATCCCCGAGATCTCCGACCTGCGCGACGAGTCCGACAAGCGCGGGATGCGTCTGGTGATCGAGCTCAAGCGCGACGCGATCCCCAAGGTGGTGCTCAACAAGCTCTACAAGCACACCCCGATGCAGTCCACCTTCGGGGTCAACATGGTCGCGCTCGTCGACAACGTCCCGCGCACGCTCAACCTACGTGCGGTGATCCACAACTACGTCGCCCACCAGCGCGAAGTGATCGTACGCCGCACCAAGCACGAGCTCTCCGAGAAGGAGGCCCGCGCCCACATCCTGCTCGGCCTGTTGATCGCACTCGACAATCTCGACGCGATCATCGCGCTGATCCGCGCCGCCCGCGACCGCGACGCCGCACGCGAGCAATTGGTGGAGCGCTTCGAGCTTAGCCACATCCAGGCCAGCGCGATCCTCGACCTGCGCCTCTCCCAGCTCACGGCGCTGGAGGCCGACTCGATCAAACAGGAGCACGCCGACGTCACCGAGCGGATAGCAGAGCTGCGCGCGATTCTCGGCGACGAGGGCCGCGTGCTGGCAGTGATCAAGGAGGAGCTCGCGGAGATTCGCGAGCGCTTCGGCGACGAGCGCCGCAGCGAGATCACCCACTCCGAGGACGAGATCGACATCGAGGACCTGATCGCCGACCAGCAGATGGTGATCACGATCACCCGCACCGGCTACATCAAGTCGCTGCCGCTTGCCACCTACCGCCAGCAGCACCGCGGCGGGCGCGGCGTCACCGGGATGGACATGAAGGACGGCGACTTCATCGAGCACCTGTTCGTCTGCTCCTCGCACGACTACCTGCTGTTCTTCTCCAACCGCGGCAAGGTGTACCGCTCAAAGGTCTACGAACTACCCGAGGCCTCCCGCACCGCCAAGGGCCGTGCGCTGGTCAACGTGCTGCCGCTGCGCGAGGGCGAGCGCGTGCAGTCGGTGCTCGCCACCCGCGACTACAGCGAGGGCGCCTACCTCGTGTTCGCCACCCGCCAGGGGATCGTCAAGAAGACCGAGTTCAAGGCCTACAACACCCCGATCAACGCCGACGGCATCATCGCGATCAAGATCCGCGACGACGACGAGCTGGTCGCGGTGCGCCGCACCAGCGGCGAGGACGACATCCTGATCGTCTCCCGCTCCGGCCAAGCCACCCGCTTCCAGGAGTCCCAGGTGCGCCCGATGGGCCGCGACACCTCGGGCGTGCGCGGCATGAACGTCTCAAAGCAGGGCAACTACGTGCTCGCGATGGACGTCGCCCGCGACGATCAGGAGCTGCTGGTGGTCACCGAGAACGGCTACGGCAAGCGCACGCCGATCGCTGACTATCCCCGCAAGGGCCGCGGCGCGATGGGCGTCAAGACGATCGCGCTCACCGATCGCAAGGGCGCGCTCGCCGGTGCGCTGGTCGTGCGCGAGCACGAGGAGTTGATCTTCATCTCGATCGGCGGCATGGTGCAGCGGACCTCGGTGAAGGGCATCAGCCGTTACGGCCGCGCCTCCCAAGGCGTGCGCCTGATGAACCTCAAGAACGACGATGTCGTCAGCGCCGTCGCGCTGGTGGTCGACGACGGCGAAGGCGAGAACGGCGACGTCGAGCAGAGCGAGCAGCTCGATATCGCCCCGGAGGACCTCACCGGCGATCCCGGCGAGAACGGCAAGGGCCTCTAAAAACGACGAGAACTCGTAGGTTCCCCTTGCGTGACGTCACCTCCGTCCGCTACTCTGGCGAGACCAGAGAAAGGAGGTGGTCCGTACGTTGAGTGACAGTTCTTGCGGGACCCTGGAGGTGACCGGCCGCTAGGTCGGCAGGCTGGACCGCGTAGCGGAATCCAACCCGGGACACCCCGAGACCGCCGCCGGCCCTGGTCCCTCCGGCAGCGCAGGCAGTCTCGGTCTTTCCAGTCAAGCCAGTTGTGCGAGGGGCGTCGCGGGGGTTGCGGCGCCCCTCGTCTTTCTCGGGCGCGTTGTCAGGGCCTATCCAGATGTGGATCCACCGGCAGCCGCCGGACGCCGCGGACGTCTGAGCCTGGGGCGCGAGCGGTCAGGCGGCCTGGGCTTGCGGCAGATACTGCCGCCACGCCGCCGGGATCGACGGGCTGGCAACGTGGATGAACACCTCCGCGCGTGGCACCCTCGGCACGTGACGGGGCTGCATCCCCGCCTGCCGCGGCAGGCGGTCGCCCTTGCGGCGGTTGCACGGCGCGCACGACGCCACGATGTTCTCCCAGCTCGACGGCCCCCCCTTGGAACGGGGGATCACATGATCCACGGTGAGGTTTGCGCGCGAACCGCAGTACTGGCAGGTCCATCCGTCGCGGGCAAACACCGCGCGCCGTGTGATCTTGCGCTGGTGGGCGTCGCGCGGCACCCGCACGTAGGTCACAAGACGGATCACCGCCGGCCGCGCGAGCGTGGTTTTCTCGGAGTGCAGCTCCCACCTGCCGCGCTCCACCAGCTCGGCCTTCTCCTTCAGCAACAGCACCACCGCCCGACGCACCGAGCAGACGTTGATCGGCTCGAAAGTCGCGTTCAAAACGAGCACCCGACCACTATCAGGCCCGCGCCGCCGGTGCTCGGGTGGCGGCACGGACCGAACTGGGTCTGGTGGAATGGTGGTATCCATCCGTGCGCGCAGTGTAGCGACGAATGTGGTCGATTGTGCCCGCTCCTCAGCGGTGTCCAGACCTGTCCTCAGCGGGACGGGTCTTCGCCGGCCGGGTATGAGCCCAGCACCCGCACCTGCTCGCACACCGCGCGCAGCCCCCGCAACGCCTCAGCCACCGTGGGCTCCCGCGCGCTGCCTTGAAGATCGACGAAAAACATGTAGTGGCCCAGGCGGGCTCGCCGCGGGCGCGACTCGATCTTGGTCAGGTTGATCGCGCGTTGTGCGAAAACGTCCAGGCAGCGCACCAGCCAGCCGTGGCTGTCCGCGCCCGAGCCCCAGAACACCACCGATGTCTTCCACTGGGGGGGTGGGTCCTCGCGTCCGCCGTCCGCGCGCGGGCGCAGCAGCGGCGGGGACACCTCGGTGGCGCCCTCCGTGTTGGGCGCGTGCCGCGCCAGCCACACGAAGCGGGTGACGTTGTCGTCGCGGTCCTGCACCCCTTCGCGCAACACCGTCCCCCCGTAGATCTCAGCCGCCAAGCTGGTGCCGAGCGCCGCGCTGCCCCGTCGGTGCTCGCCCACCACCAGCCGCACCGCCTCCGCCGTGGAGCTCGCGGGCAGCACCCGCGCGTGCGCGAGCTCCCCCCGCAGCAGGCGGGTGCACTGTCCGGGCACCTGTGGATGGGAGATGACGGTGTCGATCTCGCTGAGCGCCACCGGCGTGGCGGCGATCAGCGAGTGCCGCACGGCCAGCAGCGCCTCGCCGACGATCTCTAGATCCCCGTGCTCGTCAGCCGAAGCCGGGGGACACGCGCCTTCGGCGCTGGCCGATTCGGGGATGCGAGCGGAGCGAGTGTCTCCCTTATCGGTCCCCGTTTCGGCCGAAGCCGGGGGACACGCGCCTTCGGCGCGCATCCCCGTTTCGGCCAGCAGGTCGAGCGTCACCGTCACCGAACCGTCCAGCGAGTTCTCGATCGGCACCACCGCCCACCGTACTTCCTCCCGGCGCACCGCCAAGATCGTCTCGTAGATGCTCGCCAGCGCCACCGGCTCCACCGAGTCTGGCTGTGCGCTACGGCGCAGCGCTTCCTCGGTGAAGGTTCCCGCTGGCCCCAAGTAGCCGACACGAGGCCGCCGCGCATCTGCAACCGAGTTCATCGAGCTGGCTCCTACTGGGCCGAAAGCCGCGGCTCGCCGGTCACTACGCCCGCCGGGGAGAGTGCCAGCCGCACGGCCTCCGCCTCCTCCGGTGAGAACTCCAGTTCGCCGGCGCCCTCATGCACCTGCTTGAGGTAAACGCGTGCCTGGTCGCGGTGGTGGATGCAGGTGAGCACCACCCCCGAGCGCGTGCCGTCGAGCAGTGCGATCGACACCGACTGGCGTCCGGAGAGCTCGTTGTAGGCGTCGTAGCGCACCAGGGCTCGATGGGAGATCGCTCCGCGCAGACTGGCCTCCACGCCGCCCAGCCGCCCCTCCAGGTGCTCGGCCACCTCTCCGACGTACTCGCGTAGATCCTCAAACCCCTGCTGCAGCTGCGCCGCGTGGGCCACCACGTCGCGCTCACCCTCCCCGATTACCACTCTCTGGGCCGCGCGCAGCCGGCGCACGCTGAGCGTCAGCGACACGCAACCCAACAGCGCCACCACGGCGATCGCGGCGGCGGCGATGGCGATGATCCCCTGGGTATCGGTCAGGCTGGTGGCGGCCATCCGGACAAGCTATCGCGCCAGCGCCAGGATCTCTCATAACGCGCCTCACCGACGCCGCTCCTCGCGGGTGCGGCCGGCGCGGCACTACTGGTGGAATTCCGCCAGGTAGGAGCCCTTGTTGTTTTCCAGGTTGGTCTCCCCCGGCACCGGCTGCACGTAGACGACCACGCGCGCCGCCGCGCCGGCCGGCACCCCTTCCACGGGGATGCTCGCGGTGGCGGTGACACCCGGTTCGGTTTTGGCGATCGTGCGGCTGTCTTTGTACTGCCTGCCCCCGGCCGTGACCGTGATTTCGACCTTCACGTCGGTCTCCGAGTTGCTCCCGGAGTCTTCGACCATCACCTTGAAGGTCGGCGTGGACCCGCCGCTGAGGTGGTTGACGGTGCCGGTCGATTCCGGCTGGAGTTCGATGCCGCCGACGCTCACTGCCTTCAGCGCCGAGCCGTGCGTGCCCGGCGCGACCTGGCCGCTGCGGGCGGCGGCCGACGTCTTGCCGGTGAGGCGCTCTTCCACGGTGCTCGGTTCCAGCCATCCGAGATTCGGCAGGAACTGGGTGCTTGCCGTGCTCACTCCGTTGATGCCATCGGCGGCCAGTTCCTGCTGGATCAGCGGTGCAACCCGCTGGGAGTAGATCACATCGGAGGCCAAAAACATCTCCATCGCGCCGGCGATCAGCGTGCTCGCCTGCTTGCTCTGCCCGCCCAGCGCCTGGCGTACCAGCGGCGCGATCTTGCCCAGCGCTTCCTCGCGCAGATTGAGCACCAGTGTGAGGTTGCGTTGTGCTGCGTCCAGTTCGCCCGGAACGCTCAGCCGCTTGGCCTGTTCGGCCTGTCCCTGCGCCACTGCGCGCAGTTCGTTGACTTTCTGCTCCACGTTCAACGGCGGTTCGCTGGAAGCTCCCGCCAGCCCGGCGAACAGGGGTTGCCCCACCTGCTGGTCGGATTCGCCCACCAGCTGTCCCGCTTCGCGGTTGTACTTCTTCAGCGATTCTTCCTTGCCGCTTTTCAGGCAGCCGTTGATCAACAGCACGATCACGATCAGCGCCACCACCCCGACACCCGCGGCGATGCGCCGCCGCACCATCATCGTGTGGCGGTCCACATGCGGGATTGGATGCCCGCCCGGGCGCTGCGGGCGGCGCGGCCGCGGACGCCTGCCTGTGCCCGCGGCGGCCGGCCGCGGCGCTCCTCCCTCGTCATCGTCGAAGAACGACAAGCTGACTGGCTCCTTGGGCTCCTTGCAGAGGCTCTCGCGTTGAGAAAGGCACCAGTATGACCGCCCGCTCGGCCGCTCATCTTCGGATTGGTGCCATCTGCAACTTCTCGCTCACTCTCACTTCTCCTGCCTGCTCACGGCAGGTGGGGCCCTCCCACCGGCGAACGCAGAAGTCGGTGGACTCTCACGACACACTGATCGCGCCCGTCCGCGCGCCGGTAAACCGCCCCGAGCCGCGCCTGCCCGACGGGCGGCCGCTGGCTGGGCGGGACGCTCCGGTGCTGGGTCGCTACCGGCTGCTCGAGCGCCTCGGCGCCGGCGGCTTCGGGGTTGTGTGGCGTGCTCACGACCAGCTGCTCGACCGCGAGGTGGCCGTCAAGACGATCCCCCTCCCCGCCGGCGAAGACCGTGAGCGCGCCACGCGCGAGGCGCTCGCCAGCGCCCGTCTTGCACACCCCGCGATCGTCGCCCTATATGAGGCCTGCGCGGTGCAGGACACCTTCTACCTGATCTCCGAGTTGGTCCACGGCAAAACCCTCGCCCAGCTGATCGCCGCCGACGCGCTCAGCGACGAGGAGGTCCTCGAAATCGGGATCGCGCTCGCCGACGCGCTCCTGCACGCGCATGGGCGCGGTGTGATCCACCGCGACATCAAGCCCCACAACGTCCTGGTGCCCGCCCCCGCCGATCCCTCCGACCGGGAGCGGGTTGCGTTCCAGGGCGCCGCCCCAGTGGCGAAGCTGACCGACTTCGGCGGTGCGCTGCTGGCCGGCGAAGAGGCTCTCACCCGCACCGGGGACGTGCTCGGCACGCTCGCCTACATGGCCCCCGAGCAGATCGACGGCGGCGAAGTCACCGAGGCCGCCGATCTCTACTCGCTCGCGCTCGTGCTCTATGAGGCCCTCAGCGGGGTCAACCCCGTGCGCGGCCCCACCCCCGCCGCCACCGCCAGACGCATCGGTGAGCGGCTCCCGGAGCTGGAGCGCCACCGCCGCGATCTGCCGCGCGAGCTGACACGCGCGCTCGATCGAGGGCTGCAGGCCGACCCCGGGCTGCGCGGGACGCTGCCCGAGCTGCGTGAGGACCTCGCGCAAGGTCTGCGCCACGGTCCCCGGTACTCACCCCGGCGACGACCGTTGGCGCAGGCGCATGCCTTGCTGGAGCCCTCCCCCGAGGAGCACCCCGACACGACGGGCTGGCTCACGGCCGCGCGATTGGCTTGGATCGCCGCGGCGCTGGCGGTGTGCGTCTGGCAGGCCGCCGCCGCTCGCCCCAGTGTTGCGCTTAGTGTGCCATGTGCGGTGCTGCCGTTGGTCCTGCTGGTGCGCCGGCCGGGACCACATTGGCTCGCCGCCGCGGTTGCGCCGGTGCTCGGCCTCATCGGCCTCGCGAGCGCCTTTCCAGCGCTCGCCGGACAGCTCCCCAGCTGGCGCTCCCGCGCCCTGCTGGGGGCGCTTGGCTACTGGTGGCTGCGTCTGGCCAAGCTGCCCCCGGGTGGATCGGCGGCAAATGCCGCCCACGCGCTTGCCCACCTGTTGAGCGTGACGCTACTGCTGGGGGCATCGCTGTGGGCGCTGGCCGCCGTGGTTCTCCCCTGGTTGGTGCGCGGCCGCTCGGCGATGCTGGACGCGCTCGCGGCGATCGCGTGGGCCGTGGCGCTCGTGGCCGGGTGGGCGGGCATCGATGCGCTCGACCGTCGCATATCTCTGACCCACGCCGCGGCTCAATCCCCGCGCGAGGTCATCCTTGGTGCCGCGCTCGGGGCACTGCTCGCGATCGCCGCCCGCGCGCTGCGCGGACCGGTACGGACGATCATTGCGTGAGGAGCCTTAAAAGTGGGGGACGGTGGGACGGCGGGGTTGGACGCCGTCGGCTGTACCCCAGCGATCAGGCATATCGATGAACCCCCTCAAGAGCATCGAGACCACGCTTGCCTCCCTCGTGGAGGGCGCCTTCGGGCGCCTCTTCCGCTCCGAGGTGCGCCCCATGGAACTGGCCCGCAAGCTTGCCCGCGAGATGGACGAGCATCGCACCACCTCCGTCTCACGCGTATACGCGCCCAACGAGTACGCCGTCTGGCTCTCCCCTCGCGACCGCGCCCGCTACGAGGGGGTCGAGGATGAGCTGATCGACGAGCTCTGCGCCTACCTGCTCGAGCACGCCCGCAGTGAGAATCTTACGCTCGCCTCCCACCCGCTGATCGCCTTTCAAACCGACGACTCCCTGTCGCTCGGCGAGTTCGGCATCCAGGCGCGTCTGGTGCGCCCCGACGGCCCCGACGAGGCCAACCTGGAGGACCCCGCCGACCGTGGCGGGGCGTGGGAGCAGCCCGCCCGCCAGGACTGGCCCGCGCCGCCCGCGCCCGCGGTCTCCGCTCGCCGCGCCGACGAGCATGGGCAGACGATGATCTACAGCTCCTCGGCCCGCCTGCGCGAGCCGCTGGAGGAGATTCGCCCCAACCGCCAGCCCCGCCCCCTGCTGCTGGTCGGCGGACGGCGCCTGGTGGTTGCCCCGGAAGGCGCGGTGATCGGCCGCAGCCGCGATTGCGACGTGGTGCTCGACGATGCCGGGATCTCCCGCCGTCATGCTCACATTCGCCCCACCGCTCAGGGTTGGACGATCGAGGATCTGCGCTCGACCAACGGCGTGCTCCTCAACGGCGAGCGGCTGCGCGGCTCCCGGCCGCTACAGGTCGGCGATCGCATCGAGCTCGGCTCCACCGAGATCGTGTTCGAGCAGCGATGAATACGCTCCAGCCGGTGTCGGTTGCGCTCAAGTTTGGCTTCCTCGCCGTGCTCTACCTGTTCCTGCTGTGGGTTGCGCGCAGCGCCCTGCGAGATCTACGGGGCCGCCACGGCACCCACTCACCCGCTGGCTTTGGCGTCGCGGGCGGCGCGGGATCGGGGTATGCGCCGGCTCCGGACGCCACCGGCCTGCAGTCCGCCTCCACGCTCGGCGGGCGCTCGGACATCGCGCAGCGCACCCCGCGTCTGGTTGTCGCCCGCGCCAGCGGTCACGATCCGGGGATGATCTACGACCTCGACGGCGATCTGGTGCTCGGCCGGGGCGAGCACGCGGAGATACGACTGGAGGATCCCTTCGCCTCCTCGCGCCATGCGCGCATCTACGAGCAGGCGGGCACGCTCGTGCTCGAGGATCTGCGCTCGACCAACGGCACTTACCTCAACGAGGAGCTGTTGGACACCCCCCGTCCGCTGCATCCCGGCGATCATGTGCGGATCGGCGAGAGCGAATTCGTGTTTGAGGTCGACTGATGACCACGGGGACTCATGTGGGGGGTCGCAAGTGATGCTGCGTGTGGCAGAGCAGTACGCAGGTACCGACACCGGCCTGCAGCGACGTGCCAACGAGGACTCCCTGCTGGCGCGCTCGCCGCTGTTTGTGGTTGCCGATGGGATGGGCGGTGCGCAGGCGGGCGAGGTGGCCTCGAAGATCGCGGTGGACTCCTTCCACGCCGGCCTGCCCGACGGCGCGCCCCCCGAGGAGGGGTTGGCCGCGCACGCGCTGGCCGCCAACGCGCGCATCCACCAGCTCTCGCGCGAAAACCCCGAGCAGGCGGGGATGGGCACCACCCTCACAGCCGTCTATGTCGGCGAGCAGGAGGTGGCGATCGCCCACGTCGGGGACAGTCGCGCATACTGCCTGCGCGACGGGGAGCTGCTGCGCCTCACCGACGATCACTCGCTCGTGGACGAGTTGATCCGCGAGGGCCGCCTCACTCCCGAGGAAGCCGAGGATCATCCCCAGCGCTCGATCATCACACGCGCGCTCGGGCCCGAGGAGACCGTCGAGGTGGATACCCGCTCGTTCCGTGCGCGTGCCGCGGACATCTACCTGTTGTGCAGTGACGGCCTCACCTCGATGGTCGCGGAGGCGCGGCTTGCCGAGGTTCTGCGCCTGCGCGCCGCCGCCCCGCTGCGCGACATCGGCGAGGCGCTGATCGCCGAAGCCAACCGTGCCGGCGGGCGCGACAACATCACCGTCATCCTGCTGCGCTTGGAGGAGGTGGGTGCGAGCTCTCACCCCTCGGGTGTCGCCGAGCTGGATCGGGACGCCACGGTCATCAGCATGCCCACGCTCGGGGCCGCGCCCCCGCCCGCCTCCGAACTGGCGCCTGTGACACGTGTCGGTGAGGGCTCCGGGGCGACGGCCACCGCGCGCCGGGAGGCTCCTCGCGCCCCCGCCGCGGTGTCGGGGACGCCGATCGTGGCTCGCCGCCAACCGCGCCCTCCCGACTCTATGCCCACAGGCTCTCAGCGCCGTCGCCGGCGGCGCGGTGTGCTGGGCGCGCTGGTTGTATTCGCGGTGCTGGGGCTGCTCGCGGGCGGCGGGTATGTGGCCGCCCAGTCGGTGTTCTTCATCGGCACCAACGCCCGCGGCCTGGTGACGATGTACCGAGGTCTCCCCTACAAGCTCCCTGGCGGGGTCGATCTCTACAGCAGCTATTACGTTTCCGGGGTCGGCGCCTCCACCCTGAGCCCCACGCGGCGCGGCGCGCTGCTCGACCACAAGTGGCTCTCTGAAAAAGAAGCCGGCTCGCTCGTGCACTCGATCGAACTGGAACAGCTGAGCGAATGAACCGCCCGATCCTGCGTCTCTACATGCTGGTGTTGGTGCTGTTCGCGCTGCTCGTCGCCTTCACCTCGCGCTGGACCGTCTTCGAGGCCTCGTCACTGCGCGACAACGCGCTCAACAAACGCGCCCTGCTGGAGCAGGAACGCATCAAGCGCGGGGCGATCCTCGCGCGTGACGGCACCGTGCTGGCGCGCAGCGTGCGCACCCGCAAAGGCACCTACGAACGCCTCTACCCCTCAGGGGAAGAGTTTGCTCAGGCGATCGGCTACTCCTACCCCCTGACGTTCAGGCGCACCGGGCTTGAGCGCTACCGCAACGCCCCCCTCAGCGGACAGAACCAGAGCGGCCTGCAGTCGATCCTCGACCAGTTTCAGGGCCGCCCGGAAAAGGGCGATGAAGTGATCACCACGCTCGATCCCGCCGCCCAGCGGGCCGCGCTGGTGGCGCTCGGCGCCCACCAGGGCGCCGTGGTGGCGCTCGTCCCCGCCACCGGGGCCGTGCGGGTGATGGCCTCCACCCCCAGCTACAACCCCAACGCGTTGCACACTGCGGCGTCCGCTGCGAAGCTCAAAGCCAACAGTGAATTTTCGCTGGTCAATCGCGCCGTGCAGTATGGGTATGCGCCGGGGTCCACCTTCAAGGTCGTTACGGCCACCGCCGCGATCGACACCGGACGCTTCACACCATCGTCCACGCTCAGTGGCCGCAACGCAATCACCGTGTCGGGGGTGCCGCTGAGCAACGACCAGAACGACAACTTCGGCCAACTCACGCTCACGCAGGCGCTCGCCAAATCGGTCAATACGGTGTGGGCGCAGGTCGCCGAACAGGTGGGCAAGCCGACGCTCGCCCGTTACATGCGCCGCTTCGGGTTTGACGCCAAGCCGCAACTGGACTACCCCGCTGAAGAAATGTCGGCCAGCGGCGAGTACGACGACGAACACGGGGGCGAACGCCTGCTCTCGCCGACCAGCCCGCTGGTGGACGTCGGGCGCATGGGCATCGGCCAGGACAAACTGCGGGTGACTGCGCTGCAGATGGCGCAGGTCGCCGCCGCCGTCGCCAACCACGGGCGACTGATGGCTCCCCACCTGACCGAGCGGATCGTGGACCCCGAAGGGCGCATCGTGCAGCGCATCTCCCCCCGCGTGCAGTCGGTGGTGATGAAGCCCTCCACCGCCACCGCCGTCACCTCGATGATGGAAGCCGTCGTCAACGAAGGCACCGGTGAAAACGCGCGGATTCCCGGCGTGCAGGTGGCCGGCAAGACAGGCACCGCCGAAACGGAGATCGGCACCGCACTCAACAACGTCTGGTTCATCGCCTTCGCTCCCGCCGGCGCCCCCCGCGTGGCGATCGCCGTGACGGTCAAGGGCGTGCCCGGGTACGGCGCCACGTACGCGCTGCCGATCGCACGGCGCGTGATGGAAGTGCTGCTCCATGACTGAGGGCGCAGGCGCGCGCCTCGCCGCCCGCCCGCGGGCGGCTCGATCGACGACCCGGGCGGTCCGGCGATGATCGAATCGGGCACCGTGATCGACGGGCGCTACGAGGTGCTCTCGCGGATCGGCACCGGCGGGATGGCCGACGTGTACCTCGCCCGCGACCAGCTGCTGGGGCGCCACGTGGCGGTCAAGCTGCTCCACCACCGCTTCGCCGAAGACCAGGAGTTCGTGGAGCGCTTCCGCCGCGAGGCCTCCAGCGCCGCCGGACTATCGCACCCGAACGTGGTGGCGATCTTCGACCGTGGGGAGTGGGACGGCACCTACTACATCGCGATGGAGTACCTCCCCGGCCGCTCGCTGAAGGCGGTGGTGCGCGAGCAGGGGCCGCTCGACCCCGCGGCGGCGATCGACATCGTCATCCAGATCCTGCAGGCCGCGCGCTTTGCGCACCGTCGCGGGGTGATCCACCGCGACCTGAAGCCCCACAACGTGATCCTCGACGAGGAGGGCCGCGCGAAGGTCACCGACTTCGGAATCGCCCGCGCCGGCGCCTCGGACATGACGCTCACCGGCTCGATCATGGGCACCGCCCAGTACCTCTCCCCCGAGCAGGCCCAGGGCCACGCGGTGAGCGCCGCCTCCGACATCTACGCGGTGGGGATCGTCCTCTACGAGCTGCTCACCGGCACCGTGCCCTTCGACGGCGAGACGGCGGTGACGATCGCGCTCAAGCAGGTCTCCGCCGTGCCGCAGGCGCCCAGCGCGGTTGTGAGCCATGCGCCCGCCGGCCCGCCCGGCGCCGCGTCCAGCCACCCGCCCGACGCCACCGCGACCGGCACGCCCGCGTCCGCCCCCGCACGAGCGGCGATCCCACCGGAGCTCGACGCGGTCGTGCTGCGCGCGCTCGCCAAGGATCCCGCGGAGCGCTTCGCCGCCGCCGACGAGTTCATCGCGGCGCTCCAGCACGTGCGCCGCGGCCTGCCAGGTGCGGGTGAGCATCCGCCGGTTGCGCCTGCCGAAGCCGGGAGACACGCGCCTGCGGCGCTCCCCCTTTTGGCCAGCAACGGGCCGGTGGCGCCCGCGACCGCCACCGCGCTGTTGCTGGCGCCCGTCGCCGACACCCACGCGGACGAGGACCCCGAGGAGGCGCGGCGGCGCCGCCGGCGCCGGTGGTGGATCGCGGGCGCCGTGCTGCTGGCGCTCCTCGCCACCGGGGTAGCGCTCGCGCTGCTGCTGCCGGGGACCAAACGCCAGGTGACCGTGCCGAACGTCGTCGGCCGCTCGGCGGCGCTTGCGGCTACCGAGCTCAAAGCGGCCGACCTGGTGCCGGTCCCCTCGCAGGCGCCCAGTCTCACCGTCGCAACGGGTGCGGTGATCTCCGTGAGCCCCGCGGCGGGCAGCGTTGTGCAGCGGGGCGCGCACGTGAGTGTCGTCGTCTCCACCGGCCCCGCCAGCGTGGGGGTGCCCGATGTGAGAGGTCTCACCAGCGCCCAGGCCGTGCACAAGCTCCAGCAGGCGGGGTTCAAGCCGAACGTACAGAACCGCTCCAGCACGTCGGTGGCGAGCGGCAAGGTGATCTCCACCGAACCCTCGCAGGGCGTGTCGCTGTCGCAGGGCAGCCCGGTGACGGTGCTCGTCTCCAGTGGCCCACAACAGGTGGAAGTCCCGGAAGTGGTGGGGCAGAGCGAAGCCGAAGCGCGCGCCTCGCTGCGGGCCGCGGGGCTGCGCGCGGGCACCGTCACCAAGCGCGAAGAACCTGGCGAAGTGGTCGGAACCGTGCTCTCGCAGTCGCCCTCCGCGGGCGGCTCGGTGCGCGGCGGCGAAGCGGTGAGCCTCGTGGTGGCGAAGGCCTCACAGGAAGTCGCGGTGCCGCGTGTGGTCGGCAAAAAGCAGGAACGCGCCGAAGGCGAACTGATCGGAGCGGGCTTTGCGGTGAAGTCCACCACCCGCGCGGTCACCAACGAAGCCGAAGTCGGGCTGGTGCTTAAGCAGACGCCCGCGGGTGGCGCCAACGCCAAGCAGGGAGCCACGATCAAGCTGACCGTGGGCGTGCTCGGCCAGCCGACCACGCCTAGCACCACCACAACCACGACGACGCCCAGCACCACAACCACCACCTCCCAGACCCCGCCCGCCGCCGCGCCTGCCATCCCATGACCCCGAGGGCCCGCACCACCCCGCTCGCGCCACCCATTTCGAGGCGGACCCTCACCGTGGCGCTACTCGCGGGCGGGCGCTCCTCCGAGCACGATGTCTCGCTGGCCTCCGCCCGCGCCGTGCGGGAGGGGTTGCAGAGCGCCGGGCACGAGGTTCGCTGGGTGGAGATCGAGCGCGACGGCGCGTGGCGTCACGGCGAGGAGCGGCTCAGCCTCCGCCCGGGGGAGGGCCTGCTCGACGCGGATGTGGTGTTCCCGGCCCTGCACGGGCCCTTCGGCGAGGACGGCGCCGTGCAGGGGGTGCTGGAGTCCCTCGACGTCGCCTACGTCGGATCCGGCGTGGCGGCGTCGGCGATCTGCATGGACAAGGTGATCTTCAAAGAGCTGATGTCCGCCGCGGGGATTCCCCAGGTGCGGTACGCCGGGGTGCGTGCCGAGCACTGGCGCCGCGCACCCGCGGAGGTGCTCGGCGAGCTCGCCGGCCTGGGGCTGCCGGTGTTCGTCAAGCCCGCCCACATGGGCTCCTCGGTGGGGATCGTCAAGGTCTCCGACGCGCGCCTGCTGGACCCAGCCCTGGATCAGGCGTTTGTGCACGATCCCCTGGCGATCGTCGAGGCGATGGCGGGAGGGGTTGAGATCGAGTGCGCCGTGCTCGAATCGCCACCCGGCGAGGATGGCCCGCCGGCGCTGGCCTCCGAGCCGGGGGAGATCGCGTTTGCGGGCGAGTGGTATGACCACGCCGCCAAGTACGAAGCCGGTGGGATGGAGCTGTTGATACCCGCCCGCATCTCCGCCGCGGCGCGCATGCGGGTGCAGGAGTTGGCGCTGCGGGTGTTCGCATACGCTGGCTGCGAGGGTCTCGCGCGCGCGGACTTCTTCGTTGAGGGCGAGCGGGTGCTGGTGAACGAGCTCAACACGATGCCCGGCTTCACCCCGACGAGCGTGTACGCCAAGCTGATCGAGGCCTCGGGAACGTCCTATACCGAGCTCGTAGACCGCCTCTGCCGGCTGGGGATCGAGCGCTGGGAGGCCAGGCGCGGCTACCAGTACTGAGGCCGCATGGCTGGAGCAGGTGGGGCTGGGGCTCCAAGTGTGGGGTGCAACAACAAAAATCCAGCCCCCAACCAACCGAGACTGAGTCTCATTCTCTTTTGGTTGGGGCGCAAAAAGAGAAGCATCAACCCAGCGGCGAGAGCAGCAGATCGAGCAGCACTCTCGGGTTGCGCCGGATACGCGCGGGCGCGACGGCGGCGGGTCGCTTCTTGAGATCGATTTGCGCGGGGTCGCGCAGTTTGCGCAAACGGCCCTCCCCGATCAGCCGCTCGTCCACCGCCCCGAGGCGTCCCTCGAAAGTGGTGTACACCGGCACTCCGAGCGCCACCGCCTCGCGGTTCATCGTGCCGCCGGCGGAGATCACGAGGTCGGAGAAAGCGATCAGCGACTGTGCGTCGATCGCCCGCTCAGGGACGATGAAGCCGGGTACTCCGGCAAGCTCGGCGCGCTGAGCCGGGGTGCGGGGCAGCACAACCGACTGCGCCCCCCCCTCCTCCTCCCCTTGCGCCGCGTCGCGCAGGCGCTCCAACACCCGCGCAAAGAGGTCGTTCTCGAAGCGGTGGTAGAGCGAGACCTCCGGGGGAGTGCGCACCACGACGATCGGCCGCCCGGGGTCCAGCCCGAGCTGGGCGAGGATCTCGGGGTCGGGCTCGAAGTCGGCGAGGTAGTACTCCTCCTTCAATCCCTCGTACGCGTGCACCTTGCCGCGCGCGCCGTAACGGTCCAGTCGCGCGGGTGGGATCGCCTCGGGCACCACCACCGCCCGCGCGAGGCGGCAGTTGATCTGGTGCTGCACGGTCGCCCACTCGTAGTCAAATGTCGTGGCGCTGGGGATCCGCAGCAGAGCGGCGGCGACGCTCACGTCGTTGGAGCCGTGGCCCAGCGCGATATCGAAGAAGTGCCCGGAGGGGGAGGGGGGGGAGGTGGGCTGGGCTCGCGCTCCCCGCGCCTGCGCACGCGCCCAGCGCACCAGCGCCCCCGAGCGCAGCGCCAAGCCGCCGGCCTTCGCGGCCAACCGCTCGCCGCGGTGGCGGCCGATCGCGGTGTGGGGAATCCCGAAGCGGCGCAGCAGCCCCAGGGTTTGGGCGAAGTCGCGCGCGGTCACCCGCACCTCGTGGCCGTCGCGCTCCAGCGCCTCGATCACGGGCCGCATAACCAGCACGTGGGGGCTGTTGGTGAGGTCGATCCAGACACGCATCGGCAGACCGTATCGCCGCGCGATGTCGGGCCGGCGCCCGCCGCGGCGCACCGATCCCATGAGACGATCCTCATCGTGCCCGCGTGTGCCCGGGCGGATCGCTCCCGCGTATGCGGGTATCGTTGACGCGCATCATGCTCGTCCTCGCCTCGGTCACCGAATCAGTCGTCACCGCCACCTGGCACCTCGTCCGCGACGGGGGGCTGCCGGCCGTGTTTCTGCTGATGGCGCTTGGGTCGGCCTTGATCCCGGTCCCTTCAGAGGTGGTAATGCTGTTCGCCGGCTTCGCCGTCGCCGATCCCGGCAGCTCGGGGGCCCACCATCACCTGACGATGACCGGCATCGTGCTCGCCGGCCTGCTGGGCACCCTCGTTGGCTCGTGGGTTGCCTACGGCATCGGTCGCGGCGGTCGCCTGGAGTTGATGGAACGCCACGGCCACCTGGTGCACATGGGCCCGGCGCAGATCGAGCGCGCGGACCGCTGGTTCTCGCGCTATGGCGAAATGACCGTCCTCTTCGGCCGCATGATCCCTTTGGTGCGCGCCTTCGTCTCACTGCCCGCGGGGATAGCAAAGATGCCGCCGCTGCGCTTCTCGGTGCTCACGGTGATCGGCTCGATCCCCTGGGTGCTCGCGCTCGCGCTCGCCGGCCACGCGCTCGGCGGCGACTGGACGAGCGTGCGCAAGGGCTTCGAGTACATCGACTACGCGATCGTCGCGCTCCTCGTGGTGGGCATCGGCTACTGGGTCTTCCGCCGCCGCCGCGCAGGCCAGCTGACGACCGTCCAAGCCATCGCGGAGGAGCCCGATCGCGCCTCGCCCCCGGAGTCGACGCCCGTGGACGTTGGCTGAGGGATCCCCCTCGGCGGCACGGGCGGGGAAGCTACCGCTGCATCACGCACTGCTGCTGGGCCTCGTACAGGGCCCCACCGAGGTGCTGCCCGTCTCCTCCTCGGCGCACATCGCGCTGCTCCCGCGCCTGGCGGGCTGGCCGCACGCGCGCCAGGAGGCGGAGCTGCGCAACTCGCTGGAGGTCGCGCTGCACGCGGGTACCGCCGCGGCGCTGACGTTCGCGCTGCGCGGGGAGCTGGGGCTCAATGGCCGCGCCCTGGCGACGGAGGCGCTGGCCCTTGCTCCACCCGCGCTGGCCGGCTATCTGCTTGAGCGCCGGCTGGAGCGTCGCCCGAGCGGCCCGCGTGCGCTCGCCGCCGGACTCGCGCTGGGCGCCGCCGCGATGACCGTTGCCGACGGCGGCGCCGGTACCCGTAAGCTCGCCGACGCGGGCCCCGGCGACGGCCTCGCGCTTGGCCTCGCCCAGGCGCTTGCGCTGCTACCGGGCGTCTCGCGCAACGGCGCCACGCTCACCGCCGCACGCGCCCGCGGCTTCGCCCGCGAGGACGCCCAGGCTCTCTCCTGGCGGGTGGGCCTCCCCGTGATCGCGGGTGCCGCCGCGCTGAAGGCCTCGCGCCTGGCCCAGCGCGGCGCGCTGCCGGGTGCTGTGCCCGCGCTCGCCGTGGGCGCGGCGGCGGCGTTCGTATCAACGCTCGCCTGCGCGCCTTTGATCCGGCCGGGTGGGCGGGGCCGGGCGCTATGGCCGTTTGCGCTCTACCGCGCGGGGCTGGCGTTGGTCGCGGTGGCAAGATCGTGAGGCCAATCGGCGATCCATACCGAACCGTCGTACGATCCAGGGATGGCGATAGCCACGGCTCACCGCGACCCGGCGCCGCCTGAACATCGTCTGAAACGCGCCCTACTCGGCGCGGGGATGACGGTCGTCCTGATCGTCGTGCTGCTGGCCGTGGCGGTACTGGCCCTGTCGGGCGTGACTTTGAAGGGCGATCCGGCCGCGCTGGCACGTGTGACGGTGCAGCCGTTGGGCGGGACGATCCAGCGCGTCCGGGCATACGGGCCGGACGGGCTGAGGGTGCCGCTCAGGGTGGACGGCGGGCGGTTGACTCCTTTGCGGCGGCTGACCCCTGGCGAGCAGGTGACGGTGGACGTGGAAGTGCGCCGGCCGGGCTGGCTTGGCTGGGCGTTGGGAAGCGTGCGCAAAGAGCAGCTGACGCTGCGCGCGCCCGTGGCGCGGGTAACCCAGCCGTGGATGACCGTGCCCTCCGGTTCGGGGGTGCGCGTGAGCTTCGATCAGCCGGTCTCCGCGGTGTCCTACGGGAGCGGCGCGGATGGCTTGACCCACCACCGGCTGAGCGGTGCCCAGCGCTCGGTCTCGCTCGGGCGCCAGGGCGCGACCGGCGCGATTGAGATCGCCGCCGCGCCGCGCCCATGGGAGCGGCTGGGGCCCCCGCGCAGGTGAGCTGGTTCCCTCCGTCCCGAGCTCCGGTGATGGTCAGCTTCCCCGCGGCAGGCGCGCGCATCTCTCCCGCCACGCCCCTGCACCTGACGTTCTCCAAGCCGGTGAGCGAAGTGCTGGGCTCGACTCGCCCACGGCTCTCGCCGAGCACGCCCGGGCGCTGGCGCGAAACCAACAGCCACACGCTCGTGTTCACCCCCTCGGGAATGGGGGCGGCGCTCGACTCCCAGCTGCAGGTCCAGCTCCCGCATGCGGTTGCCGCCGCCACCGGCGGGAGCGGGCTGCGCACCACCAGCCAGGTCGAATGGACCGTGCCACCCGGCTCCACCCTGCGCCTGCACCAGCTCCTTGCGCAAGCGGGCTACCTGCCGGTCGCATGGCGGTCCGCGGGCGGGCGGGCGGGCGATGTACCCCGTACGCCGAGCGCCGAGGCGCGGGCGGCCGTCGAACCTCCCAGCGGCAGCTTCACCTGGCGTTATCCGAACACGCCCCACCAGTTGCAGGCGATGTGGAGCCCCACCGAAGCGAGCGTGATCACCAAGGGCGCGGTGATGAAGCTCGAGAACGAAAACAATCTCACTGCCGATGGGGTCGCGGGACCGGCGGTGTGGCGCCTGCTGCTGAGCGATGCGATCGCCGGCAAGCGTTTGAGCAGCGGCTACAGCTACGTGTACGTGCACCGCGAAACACCGGAGACCATGACGCTCTGGCACAACGGCCGGACAGTCATCACCTCGCCCGCCAACACCGGTATCTCCGGAGCGGAAACCGAACTCGGGACGTTCCCGGTGTTCGAGCACCTGCCGGAAACGACGATGAGCGGTACCAACCCCGACGGCTCCCACTACAGCGATCCCGGGATCAAATGGGTCAGCTACTTCAACGGCGGCGACGCGCTCCACAACTTCGATCGCTCCTCGTTTGGCACCCCCCAGAGCCTCGGCTGCGTCGAGCTCCCGCTCGCGGCCTCCGCGGAGATCTGGCCCTACACGCCGATCGGCACGCTGGTCACGGTCGAAACCTGACGGACTCCCCGGCGAGCGTCCCGCGACTGCCAGACTGCGGCCGATGCTCGCGGTCACCCTCGCCCTCGGCGCCTCGCTCTGCTACGGCGTGTCCAACTTCCTCGGCCCGCAGCTGGTGCGCCGCCACCAGCTCGTGACGGTTCTGGTGCTCTCCCAGATGGCGGCGCTCGGGGCCTGCCTGCTGTATGTGGCGCTCGATGGAGGTCGGGCACTGCCCTCCTCCGATGTTGGGTTGGCGCTGCTGGCGGGCGCCGGCAACGCGGGTGGGCTGATCGGCTTCTACAAGGCGGCCGAGCTGGGGCCGCTGTCGGTGGTGGCGCCGATCGGGGCGTCTGGGGTTGTGATCCCCGTCGTGTGGGGACTCGCCAGCGGCGATTCGCTGAGGCCGGCGCAGGCGGTCGGGCTGGTGCTGGCGATGGGAGGTGCTGTGCTCGTCGCGCGTCGCGGCTCTGCTCATCACAGCACCGCGCACTACCCCGACCCGCGCGCGGCGGCGCTGTGGGCGGCGGGCTCGGCGGTTGCCTTCGGCGTCTTCCTGACGGCGCTGCCGAAGGCCTCGTTGCACGGGCGCGCGTGGGCGCTGCTCGATGCGCGCCTGGCGCTGCTGGCGCTGCTGGCGCTGTGGGCCGGGCGGGAGCTGCGGGCGATCAGATTCGTCCCCAGGAGCGCGCTGTTTGCGATCCCGGGCGTGCTGCTGGTGGTGGGCACGATCATGTACACGACGGCCGCCGCCCACGGCCAGCTCTCGCTGGTGTCGGTGCTGGGCTCGCTCTTTCCGATCGTCACCGTCGCGCTCGGCATGGGCCTGCTCGGCGAGCGGTTGTCGCGCTTGCAGGCGATCGGCGTTGCCGCGGCGCTGGCAGGCATTGCGCTGATCGCGCTGTAATTAGAGCCATGTCGCAAACCCTGCTCGGTACCGCGCTCGGTGGGCGCTACCGCCTCGATGAGGAGATCGGCAAGGGCGGGATGTCCACCGTCTACCGCGCCTTCGACGCCGTGCTGGAACGGCCGGTGGCAATCAAGCTGATGCACCGCGAGATCGCCTCCGACTCCGACCAGCTGGAGCGCTTTCGCCGCGAGGCGCGCGCGGTGGCGCAGCTCAGCCACGCCCACATCGTCACCGTGATCGACGCCGGTGAGGAGCCGCAAGCGGATGGCGGGGCAACTCCCTACATCGTCTTCGAGTACGTGGACGGGGAGACGCTGAAGGCGCTCATCCGCCGCCGTGGGCCGCTTGACATCACCGAGTCGATCGCCTACGCGATCGAGATCGCACGGGCGCTGGGGGCGGCGCACGAGCACCAGATCGTGCACCGCGACGTGAAGCCCCAAAACGTGCTGCTCACCGAGGAGGGCACCGCCAAGATCACCGATTTCGGGATCGCCCGCACGCTCACCGAGGAGGGGTTGACGCTCGATGGGCGGGTGCTGGGCACCACCGACTACGTCTCCCCCGAGCAGGCGCTCGGCCACCAGGTGACCGGCCAGTCGGACATCTACTCGCTCGGGGTTGTGCTGTACGAGATGCTCACCGGCGCGATCCCCTTCACCGGCCCCACTCCAGTGGCAGTGGCGATGCGCCACGTGCGCGAGGAGATCCCCGACGTGCAGTACCTGCGCCCGGAGGTGTCGGCCGCGACTGCCGCGGTTGTGGAACACGCCACCGCCAAGGATCTCGCCCGCCGCTACCCCGACATCCCGGCGCTGCTCGCCGACCTCGAGGAGGTGCTCGCGATCGAGGCCGCGCGCGCGGGGCAGACGACCGGGGAGGTGACCAGCGTGCTGCGCACGCTGCCCGCTCCCGCGCGCCGCCGGTTGCCGTGGCGGATGCGCCACCCCGTCCGCTGGCTGGCATCGCTCGCGCTGCTCGGCGGATTGGTGGCGCTCACGCTGGCGCTGGTCGCCGGCAACGCCCACCGCGGCGTCGCCCCCGATGTGGACGCCCAACCGGGCCTCACGCCGGTGCCGCTGGAACAGACCTCCGCGCACGACTACAACCCCTATGGCAACGAACCCGAACACCCCACTCAGGTGGCCAACGTGGTCGATGGCGACCCCAACACCGCGTGGAGCACCGAGCACTACCGCGAAGACACGCTCGGGCACAAGCCGGGGACCGGCGTCTACGTCGACGCGGCCCCCGGCCTGCGCGCCCGCGCGATCGAGGTGCAGACGCCCACGCCCGGGTTGACGGCCGCGGTGTACGCCGCCAACACATTCAACTCCAGCCTCCCCTACGGCGCTCCCCAGAGTCTCGCCCAACGGGGCTGGGTGCAGCTCGCCACGCCGCGGGCGATCGGCAAAGAACAGAGCACCATTCGCCTGGACACCCACGGTCGGCGGATGCGCTACTACCTGCTGTGGATCACCCACCTTCCCCCCGGCGGCGAAACGGCTGAAATCTCGGAGCTGACGCTCTTTAGATAAGCGCCACCCGCCCTCCCCCCTCCCCACCTACAATTTGCTGCAATGCGCCGACGTCTCCGCTCGGCGGGTGGGTGGGCCCCCACCCCCTTCCACCGGCACATGCTGCCCCAGATCGCCGTGGACGGGGTGCTGGTCGCGCTCGCGTACTACCTCGCCTTCCAGCTGCGCTTCGACGAGGGGCTGACCCACCGCTACGCGCTGCTGCTGGAACGCACGATCTGGTGGGTGGCGCTCGGCGGCGTGGTGGTGCTGGTGCTCGCTCGCGTCTACCTGCGCAGCTGGAGCTACGCCGGCCAGCGTGACTACGAGGCGATCCTGCGGGGGGTTGTGGCGATCGTGCTGCTGGCGGTCGTCGGGGTGGCGGTGGCGCGGCCGGTGCAGATCCCCTACGGCCCCTACCACGGCGGTCGCCCCGCCGGAGTGAGCACGGTGGACCTGCCGCTCGGGGTGATCGTGCTGTTCTTCCTGCTCGCGTTGAGCGAGCTGGTCGGGCTGCGGGTGCTGGCGCGCGCGCTGCGAGAACGCCGCCTACAGGGCGCCTTCCGCGGCGTGCGCGAGGGCGAGCGCGGCGTGCTGATCGTCGGCGCCGGCGAAGGCGGACGGCTGGTGTTGCGCGAGATCGCGCGCAACCGCGAGCTGGGGCTGGCGCCCGTGGGCTTTCTCGACGACGACCCGCGCAAGCGGGGCATGCGGATCGACGGGGTGAAGGTGAGGGGCGACACCGACACCGACCTGCCGCGCATCCTGGAGGAGGCCGAGCCCGAGGAAGTGATTATCGCGATCCCCTCCGCGCCCGGCTCCACACGGGCGCGCGTGGTGCGCGAGTGTCGCGCCCGCTCGATCCCGGTGCGCACGCTGCCGACGGTGTTCGAGCTGCTCAAGGATGGCGACCCCGCTCATCCCCCGCGCGGCGGGCAGGCGCTCAACACGATCGCGCGTCAGGTGCGCGAGGTGCGCGTCGAGGACGTGCTCGGGCGCGAGCCGGTGGTGATGGAGCTCGACCGCGTGGGCGCCTATCTGGCGCGCGAGGCGGTCGTGCTGGTGAGCGGCGCCGGCGGCTCGATCGGCGCGGAGCTGTGCCGCCAGATCGCGCACGTGGGTCCCCGGCGCCTGGTGCTGCTCGACCACGCCGAGGACAACCTGTTCGCGATCCAGCGAGAGCTGCTGGACGAGCGCCACGTGTCGCCCGCGGCGGTCGCGGCGGTACTGGGGGACTGCAAGGAGGAGGAGCGGATGCGCGAGGTGCTCGCGGAGCACCGCCCCACCGTGGTGTTCCACGCCGCCGCCTACAAGCACGTGGGGCTGATGGAGACCAACCCGGTGGAGGCGGTGCGCAACAACGCGATCGCCACGCGTGTGATGGCGCACGTCAGCGGCGAGCACGCGGTGGAGCGCTTCGTGCTGGTGTCCACCGACAAGGCGGTCGCACCCGCCACCGTGATGGGGGCCTCCAAGGCGCTCGCCGAGCTCGCGCTGGAGGGGGCCGCCGCGCGCTGGGCGGGCACCGTCTACCGCGCGGTGCGCTTCGGCAATGTGCTCGGCTCCTCCGGCAGCGTGGTACCGATCTTCCGCCGCCAGATCGCGCGTGGAGGGCCGGTGACGATCACCGACAGGCGCATGACGCGCTACTTCATGACGATCCCCGAGGCCGTGCAGCTGATTATTCGCGCCGGCTCGCTCGGCCTCCAGCACGGCTTCGACGGGCGCGTTGGCATCCAATCCTCCCGCACCGCGGAGGTGCTGGTGCTCGACATGGGCGAGCCGGTGCGCATCATCGAGCTGGCGCGGGCGATGATCGAGCTCTCCGGCCTCGATCCCGACCGCGACATCGCGATCGAGGAGGTCGGGCGCCGGCCGGGGGAGAAGCTGCACGAGGAGCTGTTCAACGGGTACGAGCAGCCGCGGCCCACCGTCACCGAGAAGATCATGCGCGCCGAGCGCGAGCCGCTCGCGCCGGAGATCGTGGAGGAGGTGTTCGCGGAGATCAACCTGCTCGTGCTGGAAGGCGATGCCGCCGGGCTCGCCGCGAAGGTCGCCGACCTGACCTCGCGGGTGAGAATGGGCGCTCCGCCCGCCCCAATATCGCCCGCCTCAGTCCTGTCCGCCGATTGCGCCGGGGCGCCCACCACGCCCGTGCCGGCAACCGCGATCCCGTCGCCTGTGCCCCTCATACACTCTGGCGACGTATGACTGCACTGCCGCTGGCGCTGTCGCTCTCCAACAAACTGCTCGAGGTTGGCGCTCTTGCTGCCTTCGCGGCGCTGGTTGGTATCGCGATCCTCTCGCTGTTGGTGTTCTCGCAGGCGCGCGAGCTCAAGCGCCTGCGCGAATGGGCCGGCCGCGCCCCTGAGCGCGCAGCGGAGCTGGAGCAGCGCGTGGCCGCCGAGGCGGCGGTGCGCGCCCAGCGCCCTGCACAGCCGGTCCCCCGTGCCACGCCGATGATCGCGCGCCCGCTTGCCGGCCAGCCCGCGACGGCGCTCACCGCCGCCGGCCAGCCCACCACGGCGCCCCCCGGGCAGCCTGTTCCTGTGGCCTCCGGACAGCCTGCCACAGCGGCCCCCGGACAGCCCGCGCCCACCTTGCCGGCCACGCCCGCGCCCACCGTCGCGCCCCTCCCGGCGCCGGTCCCCGGGCAGCCGGCGTTCGTGCCCACCGCGCAGACCGTGGCTGGCGCCGCGCAAGCGGGTGCCGATTCCGCGCCGCTGGAGAAACCGGTGGGGGAGCAGCAGCCGGTGGATGGCTCAAGTCCCGAAGAGGCTCAGCAGGCGCCGCCAACATCGACGGCCGAGGAGGAGACCGCCGGGCCGCAGACGGCGGCCGCCGAGGCGGAGTCGGAGTCGGTTGGGCCAAAGGGGGACGGGGCGTCGGCCGAGCGGCCCACCGCGCAACCGGTCGTGGCCGGAATAGAGCCGCCTGTGCCTCCCACGGTGCCCGAGCCGGCTCTCGCCCCACAGGCACCCGCGGTTGGGGAGCAGGAGCCGCTCGAAGCTGAGCCGGCCGTAGCGGTCGCTGCGTCGAGCGGGGTTGCCCCCGCGACGGTGGCAGCCGCCGCATCCACCGCGGTCGCGTCCCGTGTCGTGGATCCAGCCCGTTCCGCCGCTTCCCGCGCGCCCGTTCCTCCGGCTCCCGCCAGGGCCGGAGTTGTGCCCTCCCCGGGTGGAGCGGGCTCCAAACCCCTGCCTCCGCGCCCGCCCGCCCCAGTCGCCCCGAGATCGACCCGCCCGCGCGGCACCCCAGCCGGGGCGATCCGGACGCCGGGGGGAGCGCCCCCCCGGTTTTTGGTCGAAGAGGAGCGCTCGTCGCGCAAAACGGTGGCGCTGATCGTGGGCGGGGTGTTGGTGGGGGCGTTGGTGCTGGTCGCGATCCTGCTCTCCGGGGGCGGCGGGACGCACAGCCCGGGTACGAGCGCCGCGGCCGGCTCGGGCGCGCGTGGTGTCCACCACGGTCACGCCGCGGCTGTGGCGAGCCCGGCGGACACGCGGGTGATGGTGCTGAACGCCACCGAAGCGACCGGGCTGGCGCACAAGCTGGCGTCCAACCTGCGCCAGAGCGGCTACACGCAGGCGGAGGCTTCGAGCGCGAATCCCCCCAGCGCCCTCTCGACATCGGTGGTGCAGTACGCGAGCGGTCATCACACCGAAGCGCGGCACGTGGCGCAGACGCTGGGCATCGGCGAAGTGACGCCGATGGAAGGCGCGATCGCCTCGGCGGTGAACGGCGCGAGCGTGGTGGTGATCGCGGGCGCCGACAAGGCCTCGCTGGTGGGCGCCGCCACCGAAGCGGCGCCGGGCGAAGCGGAAGCGGGCGCCGGCGCGGCCCAGGGCAGCGAAGCCCCCGCGAATGCAGGCTAGCTTCCTGAAGCTCCCCGCTCGCACCACCAAGCCGCGCGAGCGAGGACTCACACACGTGCTCGACCGGGGCCTGTCGGGCGCCGAGGTCGAGGGGATGCTGGAGGTCGCCGGCGAGTATGTGGACATCGTCAAGCTGGGCTGGGGCACGGCACTGGTCAGCGCCAACCTCAAGCCGAAGCTGGAGCGCTACGCCGCGCACAACATCCCCGTGGTGCTCGGCGGCACGCTCACCGAGCTGGCGATCAAGCAGGGCCGCGTCGAGGGGCTGATCGCGTGGCTGGGTGAGCTGGGGCTGCGCCACGTCGAGGTGTCCGACGGCACGATCGCGCTGGAGCCCGAGGCGAAGACGCGGCTGATACGCACGCTGGTGGCGGCCGGCTTCACCGTGCTGGCGGAGGTCGGCAGCAAGGACGCCGACTTCATCATGGCCCCGTACGTGTGGGTGGAGCAGATCGAACGCGACCTGGAGGCGGGCGCGTGGAAGGTGATCGCCGAGGCGCGCGAGTCGGGCACGGCCGGGATCTACCGCGCCGACGGCGAGGTGCGCAGCGGCCTGATCGACGAGATCGCCCACGCGGTGAACAGCGAGCGGCTGATCTTCGAGGCGCCCCGCAAGGAGCAGCAGGTGTGGCTGCTGGACTTCTTCGGCAGCGAATGCAACCTCGGCAACATCGCCCCGAACGACGTGCTCTCGCTGGAGACGCTGAGGCTGGGGTTGCGCTCGGACACGGTGGAGCGCTTCGCACTGGATGGGAAGGATTGAGTGGGGTAGGTTCGGCGGGCGGGCGGGAGGGCGCGCCGGCCTCCAGCCCCCGCTCCGCGGGGGCGCGTGCGCGTGGTGAGGCCAGCGAGGCGCAGAGGCTGGCGCGCGTGTTGTTCGCGGTGCTGGTGGCTGCCTGTTTCGTGGCGTTTGCGTTGACGCAGCGGCTCAAGCACACGCCGACCGTTGTGCAGAGCTTTAAGGCCGACAAAGCTTTCTATCCGAGGAGTGTTCCGGCGGCGAGCTGTCGCGGGAAGGTGCCGAGGACACAGGTGAATGCCAGCGAACGGATCGAGTACCTCTCCTTCAAGCCCACCCATGCCGAAGCGGTGACGGCCGAGATCGTCGATTCCTCCGAACGCTACGTCGCCACGATCGTGCGCGACCTGTCCGCGGAAAGGTACAAACAGCTCTCGCTCTGCTGGAACGGCCAGCGGGGCCCCACGCAGAACGGGGGACTGGCGCCCGCAGGTGAATATCGTCTGCGGGTGAAGCTGAACGGCCTGGACCGTACGGTGAACGCCCCCGACGCCTTCAAACTGGAAGGCCGCCCGTGACGCTCGAAAAGCTCGGTGTGATAGCGGTCGCACTGCTCGTCGCGGTGGTTTTGCTCGGGCGCCCGCCCCGGATCTCCGAGCGCCGGCGGGCGCTCGCGATGCTGGGCGCCCTCGGGCTCACCCCGGTGCTGCTGCTGGCCGACATCTGGCACACCTCACAGCTAACCCATCTGCGCAACCAGCCCGCGAAGGCCGCCGCCGCGGTGGCTCTGGGCCTGGTGGTGGTGGCCGTGCTGGCTGCCGTCATCCACAGGCGTCCCCGCACATTTCCGCTGCTGGCGATCTTCGCACTGCCGTTCCGCCTGCCGATCGCGACCGGCGGCAGTACCTCCAATCTCCTGATCCCGCTTTACCTAGTGGTCGGCGCCGGTGCGCTGGCGTATCTGGCGCCGCGTTTGCGCAGCGATTTTGAGGTCCCCTCACGGACTGCCCCAGTTTTGCTCGAATGGCTGCTGATGGCGGCGGTGGCGCTGTACGCACTGCAGGCCGCCTACTCCGCCGACTTCTCCAAGGCGCTGGAGAACATGGTGTTCTTCTACGTGCCGTTCGCGCTGCTATTTGCGCTGCTGCGCGAGGTGCAATGGACGCGCGAACTGCTGCTGCGGTGCCTGGCCGTCGCGGGGGCGCTGGCGGTTGTGTTTGCCGGAATCGGCTTCATCGAGTACGACCGCAAGCAGCTGTTTCTGAACCCCAAGGTGGTGGCGGCCAACCAGTACGGCAACTACTTCCGGGTCAACTCCCTGTTCTTCGACCCCAACATCTACGGGCGCTTCCTGGCGTTGGTGATGATCGGGGTGACGGCGGGGGTGCTGTGGAGCGTGCGCCGCCGCGAGGTGCTGCTGGGCGGGGCGCTGCTGCTGTGGCTGCTGGCGGGTCTGGTGACGAGCTTCTCGCAGTCCAGCATCGCCGCGCTGCTGCTCGGGCTGGCGGTGCTGGGCGCCTACCGCTGGGACGTACGCGGCACGATCTACGTGACCGGCGCGCTGGCGGCGATCGCGCTTATCGTGGTGGCGCTGGCGCCGCCGAGTCTGCACCTCGGTCTCAACGGCAAAGGGGGCTCGGCCAGCAACGCCACCAGCGGGCGCACGAAGCTGATCGAAGGGGGGCTGCGCCTGTTCGCCGACCGCCCCCTGCAGGGCTTCGGGCCGGGCTCCTTCGCGCGCGAGTACCGCGCCCACGAACACGTCACCAGCGCCAGCGCCACCTCCGCCTCGCACACCATCCCGATCACGGTCGCCGCCGAGCAGGGAGTCCTCGGCCTGGCGCTGTATGTGGCGCTGCTCGTGTCCGGCTTCGCGGTGCTGTTCCGCGGCGCCGGCCGCTCGCCACCAAGGATCGCTCTGGCGGCCTGCTTCGCGGCGCTGGTGCTGCACACCTTCACCTACGCCGACTTCCTGGAGGATCCGGCGACGTGGGTGCTGCTGGGAATCGGCGTGGCGTTGGCCTGTGCACCAGGTGGCGGCGAGCCGCGGCGCCGCGCGCCGCGCGTCGAGCCGGCGGTGCTGAGAAGCTGAGGGCGTGCGCGACTACCTGAAGCGTCTGGTCACGACCGGCGCGGCCTACCAGGCGGCCGACATCGTCGCCAAGGGTCTCGCGGTGATCCTGCTGCCGCTGTACACCCGCCACGTGCATCCGAAGGAGTACGGCGCCTACCAGTCGCTGCTGGTGGCGATCGTGATGGCGAGCATCCTGCTGCGGATCGGCCTGGGGGAGGCATTTGTGCGCTTCTACTTCACGGACTCAGACCAGGAGCGCCGTGCGCGGATCGCGCGCACGGTGACCGCGGCGGTGGCGTGGATCAGCACCGCGGCGGCGTTGGCGGCGCTGGCCTTCTCGGCCGATCTCTGCCAGCTGCTGCTGGGCTTCCGCGACGCCGAATTGATGGACTGCGCGATCCTCGGCGTGTGGGCCTTCACCAACCTCGAAATGGCGTACGCCCAGCTGCGCGTGGACGAACGCGCGCGCGCCTACCTGTATGCGTCGATGGCCAACGTGGCGATGACAGTCACGTTCACGGTGGTGTTGGTGGTGTTCCTCAACCAGCAGGCTCGCGGCCTGCTGCTCGGCAACTTCGGCGCCTCGGCCGTGGTGGTGCTGGCCCTCTGGATCGTGCTGGCGCGAGCCCGGCGCTTCTCACTGCGCCTCCGTTTCTACGACATCGGCGCGATGCTCCGCTTCGGCGCTCCCACGGTACCGGCCGACGCAAGCGTGTATGCGCTGCAGGTGGTGGACCGCTTCTACCTGTTCCGCGTCTACTCTGAGAGCGCCGCCGGCCTCTACTCGATCGCGCTGCAGTTGGCGACGGTGGTGTTTTTGTTCGTGCGCGGCTTTCAGTATGCATGGCCGCCGTTGGCGTACTCGATCCGCAACGACCGCGAAGCCTCACGCCTGTACTCGCTGGTCACCACCTACTACGTGCTGGCAACCGGCTCGGTAGTGTGTGCCGTCGCCCTGGTGGGCCGCTGGATCGTGCGCCTGTTGGCCTATTCCGACTACTACGGCGCCTACAAAGCGCTTCCCTGGCTGGCGCTGGGCTGGGCGCTGTACGGTCTGTACCCCGTGCTGATGGTGCTGGCGGGTCGCGCGGGCAACACGACGCGCAACTTCCCCGCGGCAGCGGCCGGCCTGGCGGTGAACGTGGCGCTGCTGCTGTGGCTGGTGCCCGCCGGTGGCGCCAACCTCGGTATCGCGGGAGCGGGCCTCGCGCTGTGCGGCGCCTACCTGGCGATGCTCACGGTGCTCTATACGCTCACGCGGTCGCTGTTTCACGTGGCTTTCGACTGGCCCCGCCTCGCGCTGCTCGTGGCGATCTTTGCGGCGGTGGCGGTCTCGGGCGAGCTGCTGCTCCCCACCAGCGGCCTCGGCGCCCTCGTGTCGCGCGTGCTGTGGTTTGCGCTTGTCCCCGCGCTGCTGATCGCGACGCGTTTTTTCACCGCGCGGGAGCTGCGAAGCGCGCGGGAGCTCGTACGTGCGGCGCTGCATCGTCGGGATTGCTGATTGCATAGGTCACATGATCGATGCACACTCCCCCGAGGGGAACCGCCCGCCGCGCCTTCGTCCACCGGAGCGCCTGCGCCTTCAGGCGGCCACGGCGGGGGCAGCCGGGCGTGCTCCTGCGCCCGCTCCTGGCAGGCGACGAGGCGCGGCTGCTGCAAATCCACCGCGCCCCGGAGGTGGTGCGCTGGTGGGGCCATCCCGCGGAGGGCTTCCCATGGACCGACGAGCCCGGCTGCGAGCGCCTCACAATCGAGGTTGAGGGCGCGGTGGCGGGCTTGATCCAGTTCACCGAGGAGCTGGAGCCGGCCTACCGTCATGCGAGCATCGACCTGTTCGTCGATCCCGCGCGCCACGGACGGGGCGTGGGCACCTTGGCGGTGGGGCTCCTCGTGCGCTATCTGATCGACGCGGGCGGCCATCACCGCGTCACGATCGACCCGGCCGCCTCGAACGCGGCGGCCATCCGGACGTATGAGAAGGTCGGCTTCAGAGCCGTGGGGGTCATGCGACGCTACGAGCGCGACCTCGACGGTGGCGGCTGGCACGATGGACTGCTGATGGAGCTCCTCGCCGGCGAGGAGCAGACTCCCTGAGCGTGGGGTCGACGACGCGACGTCGCTCGATAAGCCGCAAGCGCCCCCGGGAGTGATGAGCACCTTGCCACCAAATGGGGGCTCGTCTCCCATTGCTACTGACCCCAGGCAAGCTCGTCGATCCGCCGCGCAACGTCGACATCGAACCCAGGATCGCTCGGGTGGGTTCACACAAGAACCAGAATCTCCGGTGAAGTGGAGCCAGCCGACCTCAAGTCGAACCGGTGGGCGCGGTTGCTGGGCAGGCGGATGTCACTTGACGATGCGGCCGTCAGTCTGTCTGGATGAGCTGCACCGGCAGTCCGCGCGAGACGGCGTTTCGAGCGAGCCGTCCGTCGAGCGTCCATAGCTGCGTGTCGAGTTCTTCGGCGAGCACGACATACGCCGCGTCGTAGGCGCTGCGGCGCTCAAGACGCTGCGCCATCGCCACGACCGCAGGCGTGTTTTGGGCTGATGTAGGACAATCGGCACCGAGTCGATGCGCTGCGTGGCATCGGCCACCGCCTCCGGCTCAAGCTGCCCGGCGGAAAGCGCCTGCGCTAAGGCGCTCGCTACCTCGTAGCGCAACAGCACCGGGGCGTGCAGTTCCTCCCCCTCGGCCTTCCAGGCGCGCAGCAGCTTCTCGATGGCGAGAGCGCGCCACCGGTCGAGCGCGAGCACGACAAGCGCATTGGCGTCGAGGACGACGCTCAACTGTCGCCGCGTCGTTCGATCTGCGCACGAGCGTCGCGTGCAAGCACGATCCCGTCGATCTCGGGCAGCCTCGCACGGAAGTCCGCAAGGCCCTTGAGCGTCGTCTCAAGGTCCTGCTCACCGTGTGCAGCAAGGTCGGCGCGACCAGCTCGTCGCCAGTGCGTCAGGGTCCAGGCCGCGCCGCTGCGCCTCGGCAGACAGCAGTGCGTAGGAACTCTCAGGCAGGTGGATCGTTCGCGTGGCCATACGAAGGATTGTACGAGCCTGCGTCGCGACGACCCCAGAGAACAGTCGACCACCGTCACGATGCGCACGCCGAATCCGCTGCAAATCGTGGCCTATGGAGCTAGCCGGAGTCAACGCGAACCGATTTGCGCTGTTCGTCGATGGACAGATGTCGCTGGCTAGAGCCGCCAATCCACCTCAGTACCGCGTCAAGGGGCAAGACGTCTGACACTTGCGTCTGCTCATGCGGAAGAATTAGGATGACCGGATCTACGACTACTGGAGGTTCTGATGGCTTGTGCATGTGTCAAGGCAGGTAAGCCGAAGTGCGCGTGGTGCAAGGAGGCGGAGAAGATGGGTCGGCCCCCTTCGGGCCACAGCTGCCAGTGGGGGAGCTGTTCGTAGGCATCGGGATGGCATTTTCGGCAGCGCGCGGCGAGTAGTCGCGACAATCTAGGAGCGTGTTTTGATGGAGATGGGAGCTACACCAACCGACGAGGACTGCGAGCCGACAATCGCCCCGCTCGGTCACGACGAGGAGCGATTGTTGGAGACTGTCCACCAAACGGACGGAAACCGGAACGACATCTTCCTCATCCACCGACGCTCAATGGATGAGGACACGTCGGGTGAGCCGACCAACTTCGTCACGATCATACGCGCGACTGATAGCGATCCGAACGAAACTCCGCGAGAATGGCACCGTGGCTCGGACGAGCGAAGCGTCTACATCCAGGTCGCCGAGGCGTTTGTGAACGCCCCACCAATGCTGGGCGCCCGAGCGACGCTCGACGCCGACGTTCAGTGGTTCGTCGATCGCATCCGCGCACAGGGGCCCAGCCGAGGGGAAGTACTCGCAGACGCGGCGCAGGGCTATGTCGCAGCGTGCTCCGAAGTACTCGGGGCCGCGCGGGCTTGCCTCGAGCCGGCCAACCAGGCGGTCGGATTCCGCGCGAAGATCGAGGAGCACAGAAATGACGGTCTACCTGGAACGCCGATCGCGATCCGCAATTTCACAACCTACGCGGAGGATGCGGAGCAGCGGTTCACGCACCTGTACGGCACGTTTGAGCAGGCATGCACGCGCGCGAGAGAGAAGGCCGGCGAACTGTTGGCTGCCGGCAGGGATCCGATGCACGCCGAGTTGACGCTGACGATGGCAGCCGATGAGGACGTGCTCAACATGCTCGCGACGGTGCGGTGCGTGCTCCGCGCCAAGCATGGGCCGACACCGGCCGGCTTTATCCAGGGCGTGAACGAAGCAAACACCCTGATGCAGACGCCACCGGATGAGGATGACGTCGGCAACATCTACACGCCGCTAGCGCCCCAGGAGAAGATTTGTCCGTGGTGCGCGGAGACGATCAAGGCGGCGGCGATCGTCTGCCGGTTTTGCGGCCGGGACCTCGCCTCACGGCCCTGATCATGTCTCGGGTCGTCTGCGGCCGAAGCCATATTCGAGCCACCACCGGGCTGGATAATTGTCACCTTACGACTGACGAGCGCGAGTCGTCGCTGCCTCAGAGCACCTCCGGTCATCGGCGATACCCACCGATCCCCGGCTCGGAACCGGGCCGTGCAGGCACTTCGATCAATGGAGCCAGCCGGGATCGAACCGGCGACCTCCTGCTTGCAAAGGCGGTCTGGGGCTTGGTCGGTGGTTTCGGCAGGGCGCATATGCCTATAAAACAAGGGTTTGCGTGTTCGTTGGCGATCACTGGTGGCGGCTGTTTTCCGCATTTGCTTGATCTCTGCTTGATCATCAGCGGAGGGCCGTTACGTCTCTATCGTCACCTCGACGGGCGGCTCGATCCTTAGTTCATTGAGGATGGACGTATAAACATCAACATCGGCCTCGCCAGCGTCCAACGTAACAATCAGCGAGTAGGCAACCGCCGCATCTTCTCGGTCTTGCCTACCCCGCCACCACCCGCCTACAGGCCATACGGCCACAGCCCGACTACCTCTCAGCTCCTCCGCGGTGACCTGTGCTCGGTCGGACTGCACCGTTCCGCGACTGCGGGCTTGATATCCGACATCCCAAGGAAGATCCTCGACAGCACCGGGGTAGTTCTCCGAGCGCTCAAGCTTGTTTATGCGCTCGCGGAAATGTGCTTGAGTCTCCATCGGCCTCTGTAGTCCCCAGCGTAGGCCAGCGCCCTGATAGCGCCGCAGGTTGTTCTCGTTTGGCTCGGCAAAGAAAGAGAGAGTGACGGAAATCTCGATCATCGCGTTGCCGAGCGCTCCCAACGCCGGATCGGGCAAAGGAAGCTCCACAAAGTGCAGCTCACGGCCGTTATCGAGCGGACGCTCCGGGTGCAACTCTGACTCCAGGATGAGCGTTGCCCGCTGGGAACTTGAGTAGCTTGCGTGTTCGAACCGTGGCGTTCCGTAGCCGAAGGCTCGGCGCAGGTCTTGCGCATCCGCAAACTGCAGACGCATCGCGTCCGTCCACCGCGCTGCGTGTACCAATAGGCCTCGGACAGTCTCGGGCCGGCGCCCAGGGTTAGCCTGCCAGATCTCAGACAGTACGCCGCTGGCCTGTGAGCACGCAGCGCTCGTCGCGTTCGTAACGGTCAACGGAGGCCCAACGGCGTGACCCCTGTCAGTGGTAAGCACCCCGAGCGACGTCTCGTGGTAGGCGCCAAGACCGTCTGTAGCCCAGTTGCCGCCCTCCATGACGATGTCGGGCTTTAGCGGTCGGCTTCCGCCGACGTTGCACCGAGAGTATGGCGAGAGCTGGCCCTCTGCGGCAACGGGCGCACGTTCCGGGGAGGTGACGACGAGGTCCGTCATCGCGCCGACCGTAATCGCGTTGATAGCTTCGCCCGGGCTCGTCATACCGGCGGCAAGGTTCTCGGCCGGATACGCAGGTGGCTGACCCTGCGAGGGCAAAAGGTTTCCGGACGGGACACAGATAAGTCTCCCTTTGCCCTCGTTGTGGGCAAGTGTGTCCACGGCCATGCCCCAGGTCGTGTGATCGCCGGGTACGTCTGGCACGGCGCCTAGCGGCATGTTAAAAATGCGCCGGCTCGCGCGCACCTGCTCTGCGACTTCAATCGCCTCGCGCGTGCGGTCTGGCCAGAACTCCAGGTCGGCATGTGTAATCCCTCCTTCCATTACGCGAATACCCTGAATCCGCGAACGCGCGGTTATCGGGCCGCCCGCCGCGATGGCCGCAGCCAGATCTCGATGCGCAATCAGGCCCGCCATTCTCGTACCGTGACCATGCGTATCCTCTGCGCTCGGGTTACCAACAACTACCGAGCGACCAGCGGCATGAACGGCCGGGGCCAGCAGAGGATGTCGCTCGGCTATACCCGTGTCAAGCAGGACGACGACAGTCTCTCGATCGCGGGGCGCCGCACAGTTGGGCAACTGGAGATCCTGCTGATTCTGAACGAGCCAGGGCACTTGCACTCGTTGGGGGGGTACAACGCGGTAGATCTCGGGGATGATGTTCGGGAGTTGACGTAGAGCCTCTGCATGCAGAGGCAAAAGGTAGATGTCGTGCTCTGCAGCCAAGAAGGCGCTCAGTCGCACACTGGCCTCGGGCTCATAGGTCTCCAGTAGCCACTCGATCTCCTGCTGCGTCTGGCGACGTCGTTCACCCGAGGCCAGGCGGCCACCTGCGACCCAGAGCTCGACCCAGTAGGTAGTGCCCTCCTCAAGGCTGTCCTCCGACAGCCAGCCAGAACTGAGGTCGTGCAGCGTTGCTAGGCGCAGCTCCTCCAGCGGTGCGACCAAGGGTGTGTTCTTCCGCGCGCCGGTCCTGGTCAGCTTGTTTGGGTCTCCGTAGTCCCGAATCTTGCGGGCAAGTGGCCCGAGATCGTCCTTACGGATGTGGATGATCGCGCCGTCGTCCGTTCGCGCGACCACCACAGCCTCAGACCGCGCGGCACCCAACCCGCCGACGTTGGCTGGTGTGTCAGGCACGATCCGCGCCTTGACCAGATGGCCCTCGGCCTCCCGTGGACGCTCGACCGCACCCAGCTCCTCGATTGCGCGGGTGATGCTTGCCACATCGGCCAGGAGGCGCGCAGAGTGAACGCCCGGGTTCCGTTCAGGTAGCGGACGCTCATCGCGTGGCGTACCCGGATAGCGGTACGGGATCCGCTGCGGCCCTGGGAGGGGCAAATGCGGCAAATGATCGGGCACAGGCTCAGCTACGCGTCCTGCGTTCCACCATCTCGGCGAGCGTTAGAGAAACGTCGGCCTTGCGCAGACGACGACGACCACTGAGAACAACCGCCTTTACGGCGTCTGTTACCGCTCGGGTAATCTCGGCGTGCGACAGGCCCTCCGCTTCGCGTGCGAGGACGCGACGGCTCGGCTGGGTCAGCCCGTGGCTCGCGGTCAAAAGGCCAAGTAGGTGCTCTCGTGCCTCCTCGCCGGGAAGGTCGAACAAGGCGACATCGTCAAAGCGGCGCAGCAGCGCTTGGTCGAGAACCTCGCGCGTATTCGTCGCAGCGATGATTAGCGATTCGCTCTCGTCCGTGTCCAGCAGCTGCAGAAAGGTGCTGACGATCCGCCTTGCCTCTCCAACGTCCTGCGTATCGCCGCGCTGCTTGGCGATCGCATCGAACTCATCAAACAAATACACACCGCGTTGCGCGGTGGCTTGGTCGAAGACGTCAGTCAGCAGCGCCGCTGTCTCGCCCATATAGCGCGAGAAGAGCGTCTCTACGCGTACCCTAAAGAGCGGCAGCGATAGCTCCGCAGCGACCGCGCTGGCAGTCATCGTCTTTCCCGTGCCCGGCGGGCCATGAAACAGCAGGCGGCGACGCGGCTGCAGACCCCACTCGGCTAGTCGCGCGCGCCCATGATGCTCGGCGAGCAACCGGTCGATCACGACGGCCGCCTCTCCTTCAAGGACGACCCGGTCAAGCGCAACCTCGGGATAGCTGACGGCAAGGATATTCCGCAGATCGCGTGGAGCACGAACAATTGGCGTGGGCGGAAGGACGGGCTCCTCAAGCTCAACGAGATCCCGGATCTTTCCCGCTACGACGCGATGGCCGACTCGGGCCTCGCGGGCGGCAACTTGCAGCGCAATCTGCCGAAACCGGTCGGCGTCCCCGGACACGTGGGCACGAATCAGCTCCTGAAGCATCTCCGAGGTGGCCATACTTGAAGCGTAGAGGTAGCGGGGGTCAGTCTGCCGACGGCGCATGGACACACTCATGCGGGAGCATGCGATATGGCGACTCGGTAGCGAGAGTCTTGCGGCCGTTAGCAAGTCGGCCTCCGAGTAGATGTCGTCTTCTGACGCGCCATCAGCCCGCTAAGGCCTACTTCAAAGGTATCCGTCTGCCTTCACGCGCCACGAGCGGCGCGACGCTTGGGCACGGGACGGCTCGCTGCCGCGTCCCAGGGACGTACGGGACGGCCGCGACGCGGGTTGGCGTGCGTCCACAGCACCGCGACGGGGTACGCCTCCTCCGGGACGTGCGGGTAGTCCTCGCGTAGAGCCTCGTGTGTCTCGCCCATCTCAATCAGGCTCGCGATCGTTCGTACGGGCACGCGGGTTCCCGTGATGACTGGCTCGCCTCCCATCACGGCCCGCTTGCGCTCCACGTAGCGGTCGCGCAGGCGGGTGTAGGATTTGGCACGCTCGATCGCCTGTGCGACGTCCTCGGTCATCGTCACGCGCAGCGCCTCGGATAGCGCCAGCTCAGAGCCGACGGCTTGCGGCTGCGCTCCTGCCAGCCACTTGCGCAGGTGCTGCTTCGCCTTGGTCGGGAGCGCGACATCGATCTGGCGCAGCAGCACGAGCAGCGCGACTTCGTGCGCGGGGAGCAGCGGCTTGCCTTGCTTGCGCCTGGGCTTCACCACGCCCTGCTCGATCGCCTTGTCGATCGCGTTCAGCGGGAGACGGCCGATCTCAGCGGCCTCACGACGGGTCAGTAGCACCGATGTGGACGCCATAGAAATCTACCCTTACAGCACTCTACCCGGGCGAGAGGCTTCCCCCGCCGCGCCAAGCGCTGATTCATGTGTCTCTGCCCCGAACATCTCGCCGTACTCTGCCTCAAGCTACTCCCGTGTGTCGTGAGCGTGCCGGTGAGCTTCAGAATAATCCCGAAGTGGGTGACTTGATTGGGTTCGCTTAGGTGCGCGCTGGGACAAGTCGCTCGTAGCGGAGCTTGTCCGCCTCAGTCATGTGTTCCCCGGGCCACGCCATAACCCTGATCAGCCGGCCGTCCTGCATAGGCATTACCCGTGGCGCTCGCACCAGTGCCCTCCATGCGCGCTGTGCGCCTTGATCGTTCGGATCTCGCAGAAGCGCAAAGACCAGGTGAGCGACGTAGTCGGCGAAGCTGCAGCCCTGCATCATCGTGAGAGACCCCAGGATTGATCCCGCCCGCAAGCACTTGACGAACGCTGATTGTGTCTACCTCGGGGTCAGTGTTCTTGATCTTGAAAGGGTGGTTTGATGGCCACTCACTCGGCATGCGTAGCGCGGTTCGATCGTCGCTGGCAAAGATTGCCTCGACACTGTCGCGCAGGAGGTCCCCGGCCTTGCCGGGATCGGCTCCTGGCCGCTCATCGATGACGATGTCCATGAGCCAACTGTCGTTCTCTGGCGCCATTGTTCGGTAAACGAGCAGGGACGTCGAGAGGAGATGTGAAACGAGCCAAGGCATCAGGATGCCGTACTGAAGGTAGTTTGGCTGCTTTATATGGCGTTCTGTGCGTGTGCGACGCTGCACCCGGGCGACTCGTTCCGCAACCTGCTTGTCCTCGACCGCCCGACGCGAGCGAGCAGCCGCGGCTGTGACCACCGCGAGCTGTCGCTCGCGCCACAGTGCCTGCGAGTCGGCGGTGAAGATGTGCGAATCAGTAGCTGAAGCCGCGACCGTGAGATTCTCGGCGATGACGAGCTCGGCCACCTCCATCAACTGCGCGTCGTCCATCTCTCCGGCCTTCAGCTCGGTCATGTCCCAGTCAGATTGACGGGCCCTCACAAACTGCTCAACGGCATCCCAGCTCTGGTCGGGGATCACAATGCCCGCCACCACGCTGATGGATAGTCGCGTTTCGTCGTGGTAGTTGAAGTCGCCGGCCTCGATGATGCGGATCCGCATCATCGAGATCATGAGCGGTGGGCAAGACGCTGGCTAGACAGCCCTAGGCCCTACGCCAATCCTCTGGTCTTGCGCCGGGTTCCCATGCCGTCACCACAGATGCCGCCTAGGCTTGAGCGGCGCCACGTTTGTAGGCGCCGTGGGAGAGCAGCATCGCGGGGTCGGTGGACCGGTTGTCTGCCGACTCACTGACTTTCCGGCGGGGCTCCGCCAAGCTGGTAGTCGCGTGCTTTGCGTTCGCGCTCCAGATGCCTCTCGAACCAGTCCTCGTTTTGAGTTGAGTGGTCGGCAAACAGGCGCGCGTTCTCGTAGTAGCGGCCAAACCGCTCGTCGGTGTCGAGTGCATCGATCGCTGCGTCGACGTCCAGCTTCTGTGTCTCTCGCCACCGCCGCGGCCAGTCGAGTGCGACATGGGACTCACATTTGTCTGCTGAGCTCTTCAGGGGAGCGTCGTAGAGGATCACGTTGGACGTGTCGAATAGGAGCTGGCGCTGGTACTCGGGCCAGCTCGTCGATGGACACATGCACGCGCCGAGCCAGTCCTGCGCGTGCTCGTGTTCGGCGGCCTCGACAATCGGGTCACCAAGGTAAGTGCCCGTCGTCTGATCCATGACGGCACTACCGATGGACACCGCGCCTCTGAGCGCAATGCCCATCGACAGAGCCTCGCAGATGATATCTGCACACCGCTGTAGAAATGGGCCGACGAACAACGGATCAAGCGGAGCCCAAACAACGATCGTGTCGCTGAAGTGAGCGCTATGAGTCGGAAGGGCAAACAGCACTGGCACACCTTCGCCAGGTGCGATTTCGCGTATCCCTGCGCATCGCAGGCTGGGCTTCGTGACGGCCTCGTCGATTAGCTGTCGATAAGCGCGAAGGACCGCATCGAGCCCGACGTGATCAAGCCAGCTTCGAAAGCCAAGTACATCGAAGAAGCCGAGCATCCATGGGCGCGGGGCGAGAGTATTCTGATCATCGTCTCGCTCTGATGGGGCCGCCCGACCGCCTGCGTCGAACAACCCGGCCGCGACGCACCGCAGATCTGGCAGCTCGGACCCTACCGCACGCTCTGAGTCGAGAACCTCCTTGATCCGTTCGTCGTCATAGTCGTAGCCGCCGGCGGCAACTGCGTCGTCTGTCGGCATCAGCTCGTCAATGAGAAGTCGATAGGGGCAGCGCTCGTCGATTTGACACGCGTCCCACAGCTCTTGGCAGCGAGCGCGGTACGCGTCCGCCGACATCCCCCGCTTCTCATGCAGCCCCGCCTGGAGGTAGTGGGCGATGGCGCGCTCGAATGCCTCTGGCTCCTCCACGATATGGACAAGAGGATATGCCGGATGCCCGGTTGCCTCCGCTCCCTCATCTCGGCGGGGATGGCTAGGCTTTGACGTAGCGGCACTGTCCAGGCCGATTTGTAGCGTGCGGGCATGGACAAGCAACCGTCGGCGCGCCCCCCATTCGACAACACCGTCTCGGTGATCATCTGGGCGCTACTCACCGGCGGGCTGCTGGCCGCCCTCTCCTCGCGCGGCCTGCACATAGTCGCAGTCGCTTTCGGCCTAGTCGTGCTCGCTGCAGGTTTGGTGGTCCTGGCCTTCAACTGGAGCCGGAACTCCACAGATTGGACAGGGCGCCGTGCATCTGATCGTCGCCGCGTGATCGCTGCGCTTGTGGCATGCGCTGCGCTGCCCATGATCCTACTCGCCGTCATGACGGCGGATGGCCTGGGTACGCCGCATGGCGGCAAACTCTGGGTGGTCCGAGCAGGCCTTTTGACCGCGGTCGTCGCCACCTCGGCGATCTGCCTGTCAGGGCTTATGGACTGGAGCTACACGACTCCGCTGCGCCGTGGGCCACGATACGGACCTCGGCCTTGCACTACCTCCACGAGCGAAGAGTGGCGCTCGCTCACCAGCAACTGGCTCCTACATCGGATGATCGCCTACACGACCGTCCGTGTCGCGGTAATCGGGCTGATTGGAATTGTGCTAGCGGGCGTCCTTCCAAAGGTTCCGCAGCCCATCACCTCTGTGCTGGCCGCAGCCGCCGCAATTCTCGTTGCATATGTCCTTAACCGCGTGACACCTGTAGCGGCGTTGAGCCAAAACCCTCCGTTGCGTGTCGGCGATGCCGTCATCCTGGCCGAGGAGTACGGAGCAGGGGTGGAGAATAGGCCGATCTATTACGTCGTCGATGTCGCTGTCGAGGGCATCCAGCTACGCGAACTCAAGGACGGCGTGCCGATCGGTCCCGAGGAGCGCTCGCACGACCGGACCCTTGAGATCAGCGACATCAACCGCCTCTTGCGCGCACGCACCAATTTCACTGGGTGCTCTGCCGCATGCTCGCGCGTAAATAAGTACTGCCCGCTGAAGATGGGCGAGCCTACCCATCCACCAAATACGTGACACCGCCCATCCAACCTTCGCAGTCGCTATCGGTCGCGTTGCTTTACGACGACTCGCTTGATCGGCACGGAGGTATCCCGCAGTACCTGACGATGCTCGGACGGGGACTGACACGACGCGGACATCGCGTCGTTTACCTCGTGGGTGAATCGTCAATCGATCGCCTTGGAGACGCCGAGGTCTGGAGTCTCGCCCGCAATGTGAGGGTGCGCTTCAACGGAAGTTCGGGGACAATCCCGGTCGCCAGTCGGAGCCGGGACATCGCTAAGATCCTCGCTGGCTACGCGTTTGACGTCGTCCATGTCCAGGTTCCGTATTCGCCGTTGATGGCCGGGCGCGTGATTCGCCGTGTGAGCCCTTCAGTTGCCGTCGTTGGCACCTTCCATGTCAACTCCGAGCGCGTTCTGCCAAAGGCCGGAGCCCGCCTCCTTTCTGCTGTCACGCGGGAGTCATTGAGACGCTTCGATCGAATGATGTGCGTAAGCGATATCGCATCTCGTTTCGCCCATCGCTGGTTCGGCCTCTCCGAGACCGAGATAGTGCCAAACATGGTTGACGGTCATGCGCTGCGATCGATGGCGGCGAGCGTCTACCGGCGACCGGCTAACGGTCCACGCCTGGCCTTTATAGGTAATCTCGTCCCGCGTAAGGGGATCGAGACCCTGCTCTCGGTGATGCCCGCAGTTGCTGCGATCCACCCCAGAGCCACACTGACTGTGGCCGGCGATGGGTACTTGCGTCCTCGTCTGGAACGGTCAGTTCGGCAGGCTGGTCTCAGCGCCGCTATTCGGTTTGCTGGCACCATCAGCGAGGGTGAAAAGGCCGCGTTGCTGGGCAGCGCCGACATCGCGTGCTTTCCATCCCGGTACGGCGAGAGCTTCGGAATCGTATTGCTCGAGGCAATCGCAGCGGGCGCAGGCGTAGTCTTGGCCGCGCGTAATACCGCCTACGCCGAGGTGCTCCGCGAAACACCGTCTGCGCTTAGCGCACCGGACGACGCCGACGAGCTCGCGCGTATGGTGTTGCGCTTCCTAGCAGATCCCAACCTCCGTGCGCAGGTGCGCGGGCGCCAACAGCAGATAGCGGTACGGCACGAGGTCGACCTTGTTACAAGCCGTGTTCTGGGGGTTTACCGCGCGGCACTTTGTCGCCGCCGCGGAGGGCGGGCTGACGAAAGCCGGACGGAGGAGGCGGAGGTCAGTCTTGCCTACTGAGACGGTTGAGAATCGCCAGCAGTTGCCCAGCGCGGTTGTGAGGCGAGACATTGTTGCTGGTCCGCGTCGCTTGGTTCCGTCGGGCTGGACGCAGTTGCTGAGCCATCTGCCGACCAGCCGATTCGTGACAGCTCGGACCGCCTACAGTTACGGTGGACTCGCGAGCACTGAGGATGAGCTGGCCCGGTTGATTGTAGGGAGCGCCCGTCATCGCTGGCGCTACTCGACGCGAGCCGTGACGCTCTGCAGTAACCGACGGCGCGCGGACCTGATGCGCGGCATCGAGGCGGTCGGCATGGAGCACCTTACAAGCGCCCTCGCGACGGGCCGGGGGATCGTACTCACCTCAGTGCATCTCAGCGACTTCGACCTAGGCGGCTCGTGGATTTCACAGGTATCCGGCCGTGAGGTCGTTGCGGTCGTGGGTGGCCCCTGCCCACGTTTGCGCGAAGCGGCGTTTAACCGCATACGACGTACCTGCGCGGTCCTAGTGCGCCGCGAGGAGGTCACGAGGATCGCCGATCTTGTTGGTGATCTAGCGCGCGGGCGGATCGTGAGTTTGATGCTCGATCGACATCCCCAAACCGGAGGTGCTGAGGTTGAGTTCTTCGGACGCCGTGCTGTCCTGTCGGCCGCCCCGCTCATCCTGGCACGCCGAACCGGCGCCCCTGTAATCGTCGGAGGCCTCAAGGCTCAAGAAACTGGGGGTCATCTGGTTCGGATCGCCCCGACGTCGGCTGTTACGACGAGCAATAGTGGAGTCGCCTGGCTTCAAGGGATCACCCGTCAACTGGAGGACCTGATCCGATGGGCGCCAGACCAGTGGCACATCCCGCCGCGTATCGCACAGCTTCCTTGGGGAGACCACTAGTGTCTGAGCCGTCAATTCGGTGTGAAATTTCCGCTTCCCGAGCCGGGCATCAGTTCATACATCAGCTGCGCCCAGCATCTCGCCGTACTCTGCCTCTAGCTGCTCGCGTGCGTCGTGGGCGTGCCGGTGAGCTTCAAACAAGTGGACATAGGTGTCCCAGGTCGTTGAGGTCTTTGTGTGCCCGAGTTGGCGGGAGACGAATTGCACGTCGCGGCCTTGGGCGATCAGGATAGAGGCGAAGGTGTGTCGCAGGCAGTGGAATGTCACGTCTTCCAGGTTCGCGTGTTTGCGCGCGTCGTGGAACAGGTCGAGCAGGGCGCCCCTGTAGGTCATTGGCCGGCGCGGCACCGAACTCTGGAAGACGAAATCGGTGTCTGTGGAGAACTCTTCGGCGAGGCGTCGTCGGCGCAGGAGCTTGCCGAGGGTGTCCATCAGCACGATGTCGCGTTTTGCTGCCTTCGTCTTGAGGGGGACTCGCTTGCCCTGACGGCTGAGCTGGAACCGCACATGGATTACTCCCTCGGTGAAGTCGATGTCGCCCCATTGGAGTGCGAGGACTTCCATGACTCTCATGCCTGTGAATAGTGCTGTTGCGATGATCGCGAGGGCTGGCCCTGCGTGTTCGAGCAGCCTGTCCATCTCATCGCGGGAGAGGAACCGTTGGCGGGGTTCTCCGGCGCCTGGGCGCTCGCGGGGCAGCAGCTTGTCGGCTGGACTGGCGGGGATGATGTTGTGGCGTGCTGCGTAGCCGAAGACGCCTCTTACAGCCATCCAGCGTGCGCGGATTGTCCATGTCGATGCTTTGAGCTTTCGCTGCTTGCGGTGCCACTCGACAAGGTCGTCGGTCGTTATGGACCGGATGCGTCGATGTCCGTAGTCGGGGATGAGGTGCAGCATCACGCCGATTTTGTAGGCCTCAAGGGTTCGCGGTCGTAGCTCGCCGATCTCGACAAGGCCTTCGATGTATTGCAGCCATGCAAGCGCAACGTCCTCGACCTTCTCTTTGCCGCCTGTTTCCGGGACGCCGCCGGAGCGGACTTCCACGGCCCAGGCGTCGCGTACCCGGCGGGCCTCCATGAGGCCGACCTCGCCGATCGTCTTCCACTTCGCCTTGCGTGCGCCTGGCGAGGTTGCGCAAGCGATGTAGGTCTTGTCGCTTCGGTAGAGGCCGCGCTCTATGCGTATCCGCTCACTGCGCGCCATCAGCTCGCCTGTCTCAGCGGCGTGTGCGTTCGGTGAGGCCGAGCAGCGCCGCGTCCAACTCTTGGCGGTGGTAGATCTTCCGCTTGCCGCCGTGCGCGGTGAACGTGCCGTCTGCGCTCAGCTTGCGGAACGTGCCTGCGGGCACTCTCGTGTACTCGACGGCCTCCTCGAAGGTCATCCACGGCGAACCCCCATCCGGGGTCGCGAGCTGCTCGGCGAGCTGCTCGACAAGGCGTACAGCGAGGCTGCACGCCAGGGCGTCGAGGAAGGCGCCGGGGATCTCGATCGGTCGTGCGTCATCGTGCTCGATCAGACCAGACCCGGGCGGTGATCTCAAGGGTCTGTCAGCAGGGCGCGGCCGGGTGGCCTGATTGCAGGGCCGGCGGGCTTTCTTGGCCTGCCCAATGTGGCATGCTGGGGCCGTTTTCAACAGGCCTTCCGTGCGTTGAAGGCTCATGCTGGGCCCGTGGGCTTGCGGAAGACGAGCACGTCCTCGTGCGCTACGACGTGGGCGCGTTCGCCTCGTGCGCGCATCCGGCGGGCGTGCAGCGTTTGCCAGAACGACGGGCGCATCACGATCTCGCTGTCGCGGATTGTGGCGAGCATGCCGATGATGCGCTGCCAGTAGTTCAGCCCGAGGTTCTCGCAGAGCGTGATCGTGTCGCCGCTCAGGTTGTGCAGCGCTCCGCCGGAGCGCATGTCCTTGGTAACGAGCACGAGGAACCCGCCCGGCTTCAGCACGGCCGCGCACGCTTCGTACACCTCTGCCATAGCGGCGAGGTAGGCGCGTCCGCGAGCGTGTCCGAGGTTGGTCTTGTCCGCGCTGTAGTTGCTGGTGTCCTCGCGGCGAATCGGCCCGACGCCGCTGACGAGATTCGCGGTGGATACGTCCGCGACCTCGCAGGCATAAGGCGGCGAGGTGAGGATCAGATCGACGCGACCGTATGCCGTGGGTACGTGGGTGGCGAGGAGTCGGGGTAGTTGACGGGCGTCGCCTTCGATGACGTGCGCGGACGAGCGCGCACCCTGATCCTGGGCGTGTTCTATGTTCGCGCGAGCGAGTGTCGCCCATCTGGTCTCTAGCTCGGTCCCGACTGCTCGGCGGCCGGCGTGGATCGACTCCACGAGTGTCGTGCCGATCCCGCACATCGGGTCGAGGACGAGGTCGCCGGGGTCACTGTATGCCTCGATCGCGCGACGTGCGAGCGTTGGGAGCATCTTGCCGGGGTGCCGGTTTGACTCGGGGAGGTAGCGGCCGTGGCGCTGCCACTGGCTCGTCGTCTGTGCGCACGGCCATATCGCGAGCGGCAGATCAGCGGTGCGATAGGGCGCGCGGGTTCGTGTCCGTGGTCGTCGTGGGGTGCTGCTCGCGGGACAGGCTTGATCTCGTGTGCGTCGGGTTCGGTTGCGTACTGCGCTTGTCGCTTCATGCGGGTGCATCGTGTTCACCTTTCGGTTTGTGCTTTGGGTTGGTGCCGAGCCAGTCCTGATAGGTCTCGGGCTGCTCAGCGGAGATGAAGATGGGCGCGAACGGGCCGTTTGAGGTGAGGTCCGCGAGGGTCACGAAGGACACCGGGACCGTCCCGAAGCGGTCGCGGTCAGGGTCGGAGCGGTGCAGCGCGATCACACGTTGGATGCGTCGGCGCGACGCCTTGGTCGTCTGGTCGGCCAGAACGATCAGGACCGCCGGGAATACCCGGTAGTACGCGCGCCATAGCGGCCCGTCAGGGGCGTCTTGGGGTGTCGGCCTGGGGGTGTAGTGGCGTAGCTGGGCGTAGCGTGCGAGCTTGGCGGCGAGCTGCTCGACCGGGATTGTTCCTCGGTCGAGCTCGATGAATCGCGGGTGCAGGATCAGCGACTCGTCCGATGTTCCTTGCAGGTAGGAGAGAAGCGCGTCGGCGATCACGAGCTGTGCCGGACGTCGGCCACGCGCGGGTGTGATCGGGTGGGCGATCTCGTGCCGCCAGGAGAGCGGGCCGCAGTCGTCGCTCGCGCGTTCGCGTGCGGCGTTGACGAACGCGATGCCGGTGTCGTTGACCGCGAGGGTGTGCCTGCGCAGCGGCCCTGCCGCCTCGGCCGACGAGATGAGGTGGCGTCGGGGCTCTGCGAGCGCGCCGGTCGCGCTGAGGATGTCAGCGCCCTGGCTGGTCAGAAACCAGAGCCCGACACCATGAGGCCCAGTCGCTCGCTCGACGAGCCCGCGCTCACCGAGCCTGACGAGAACTCGTTGCGTCCAGCGCAGCAGCGTGTCGGGTGTGTGTAGTGCGTGTACTTGTCGAGCGGTGAGCAGCCGGTGTTGGTGCAGGCTCTCGAGCATCTCGACAGCGACCGCTGGCAGCGCCCCGCGCTTGACGGTTACCTGGCTCATTCCATGTCCTCGGGGTCGGGGAGCGTTGGCATCGCCGAGCGCTCCGGTGCCGTGACCTGAGCGGCTTTGGTGCCGCCGGTCTTGCTGGTGAGGTGCGCGCGGATCCGCTCATCGAGCGTGTCGAGTGCCCGGATCGTCTCGGCCGCATTGACGCGGCCGGATGCTTGGTCGATCGTGGGCTGGATCTGGGGGACGTGCTCGGGCCGGTAGGCGTCGGCGAACAGGTCTGTGACGGCCAGGTTCTCGAACAGGAACGGCCGGGTCAGTCCGCCGTGATGCGTGGCTTGTGCGATGAACGTCCAGCGCGGTAGCCCGGTGATCGCGCCGGCTGGCGGGTCTGATGCCCACTCACGGGAGATCAATGCGGCGGCGTGAGCGTTGAGCGCGGTCGCGATTAGGTGCGAGCGGTTCGTGGTCAGCGCGTTCAGCGTCGCGCTGGTCAGTCGCTCCGGGTTCTGATTGAGCAGCGTCGCGCGGACCCCGTACTTCGCGGTCTGCTCCAACAGCGCGGCGAGGTTCCCCGACGATGCACCGTCGTAGGTTTGGACCTCATCGAGGAAGACGTAGAACTCGCGGCGCTTGGCCGGCGGTATGTGCGCGCGTCCCTTCGCGGCGTGCAGCAGGTCGAACACGAGCAGGTTCGCCACGAGCCTGTCGCGGGCGCCGCCGGCACCGGGGCACGCGAGCACGATCCGCCCCCGGTTCATCGCCTCCGCGATGTCGTAGGTGGATTGCTGGGAGCCGAGCAGCGCAGCGAGCTGCGTCGATGAGCGCAACCGGTCGATCAGGTTCGTGACAGGGGTGATCGCCTCCTCGGCCATCCTCGGGAACCGCTCTGAGAAGAACTGGCGGCGCGGCACCGACAGGAACGGCAGGATCACCTGCAGCCACTCCGGGTTCCCGAGCAGAGTCGGTATCTGAAAGATCGTCGGCGCTAGCTCGTCGGGTAGGACGGTCGATAGCTCGATCAGCGCGGCCGTCGCCTGCGTTGTGAGCGTGAGCGCCCGGTTGTTTCGCTCACCCCACTGCAAGGCTGAGGCGAACGAGTCAACGATCGCCTCCACGCGCCGCTCCCGCGCGTCGTCGGACAGCCCTCGCGCGGCGAGTAGGTTCCAACCCGGCTGCCCCTCGCGGGAGCGGGCACCGACAAGATCAAGCTCGACGATCCGGCCGGCTAGCTCAGGCTCGGTGAGGCAGCTCTTGATCCGCCGGATTGCGTCCTCGTGGGGGTCGAGGAACATGCCGCCGTGCCCGGCGCGCACGAGGCTCAAGAACTGTGTGATCGCTAGCTCGGTCTTCCCCCACCTGCTCCTGCCGGCGGTGTAGGTAAAGAACGTGTCAGCCAAGCGCAGCCCGACGATCCGCTGTCGCTTCTCGCTGCTGACGCGGCCGAGCGGGAGTACATCCTTTTGTCCGGTGTACTCGGGCAGGTTGCGCGGGGGCGGGTAGACAGCCGCGCCGAGACGCAGAACGTCCGGTGCCGCGCAGTTGACGGTGGGCGGCTTGAGGAACCCGGCGACCTCGCGGGCGCCGACGATGCCTTGGCGTGCGGGGCGGAATAGCCCGGTGTCGATCCGCCGGTCAAACCACGAGCGACGGCCCGGCAAATCTGCGCCAAGGAACGCGAGGCCGAGTAGCCGCACGCCGACGACCCGGAATGAGTTGGCGGCGGCCCAGGCGTCGAAGCATCCGAGAATGGCTTGCAGTCGTTCGGCAGCGATGCCCTTCACCGGGGCTTGGCAGCGCACGAGCACCTGTAGGTGAAACAGGGGCTCGTTCTGCAACACCTTCGCGGCGATCTGCTCGCGCTCCGCGCGCTGCCCGACAACATCTGCGGCGGGTTGACGGCCAGCCTGGCGGCCACCGCCCGTGAGGACGTCGAGCACACCGCCGGTCGTGTAGGGAGCGATCGTGTTCGTGCGGCGGGCTTGTCTGAGCAGCGTTCGTCGCAGCCGTCGCCGTGCCCCGGCGGTGCATGGCAGAAGATCGACGGCGACCTGGCCCCGCTCCCGCTCGGGGTGCATCGCGGCTAGCGCCCTGGCGAAGCTCTGAAGCGGATCAGGATCAAGCGCAAGGTGCGCAAGCGGCTCGCTGCTTGGCCGAGCCAGCCGCAGCTCGGCCCGCAGCACACACCCCTCCTGCCTCAGTGGCGGCTCGGGGTCAGCGCGCCGGATCTGCACCCGGTCGTAGTTGCTGAGCGCTGAGCGGATTGCCGGCAGGGCGCGCTCGGGCACCACCAGCGAGTAGCGCATCACACCGTCGCTCGCGTCGAGCAAAACGCGCACGGCGCTCGCGCGGGGGTCCAGCCAGCCGCCGACGAGACGCCGAACGCGGGATAGCTGCGCGGCGCAGCGAAGCACACCATCGAGCGTCGGCGCGAACGAGTCGGGGGCAAGCACGACGAGCCGCACACGCCGGGAAAGCGCACGACGAGTCACGACGACACGACACGTGAGCGCCGCTAGCAGCACCGCGATCGCCGGCACCGCCAGATACAACGTGAGCACGTCGGCGTGTGAGGCGAGCCATGCGGACAGCAGCTCACGGCTACGCAACAGCGCCAGCAGCACCAGCACCCCGACAACAGCCAGCAGCGGCCGAGCGTCCTGTTGAGGGCGGCGAGTCACAGGGAGTTACCGGCACAGATAGAGATCTCGAAAAACGCGGAGCCGCGCAATCCCGCACCAGCAAGCCAGAAACCGGCGGTCCAGTCGCCGCGTAGGGTGGATCGCAGGGTGGATCGCAGCGCGTACCGCAGGGTGTCCGCAGAACGACCCGTCATTACGCTCGCCCTCCCGGCCGCACACTCGACGGGCTGGGCGGCTGCGCGTACCCGTATACGGGCGCGGCCTCGCCGACCGGATGAGCGGGTTGGAATGGGCCGACGCGTGTTACGTGCCCGGCGTAGTTCCCCTCGACGGTGACGATCTCACCGTTCGGGAGCACTTGCGCGACGATCCCGACGTGCGCGCTATCGCTCGGCCCGGTGCCGTAGAAGATCGCGTCGCCCGGCGCCGGTGTCGCGCTCGGCGTTAGCACTCTGCCGCCGTGTTCCTTAGCCCAGGTATACAGCGAGCCCGAGTAGCCGTAGGCGGCAGTCCGACCGGGCAGCGGCACCCCGGCGTGCTGCCACACCCACGAGGCAAACAGCGAGCACCACTCCTCGCAAGGCCCGTAGATCGTGCAGTTAGAGCCGGGCGGGTTTTCGCCCTGGCCGATCTGGCTTTCAGCGACTTTGACGATCGCCGACGAGCTGGCGGCTTCGGGCAGGTACACACTTGCTTCGCAGCCGCCGGTCGAGATGGGCTGCGCGAGTGGTGGGCTGCTCGCGGCGGGCGCTCCGGTCCCGGTGAACCCGTATTGCACGGCGCGGGCCATCACCTCGTCGGCGTAGGCGACGGTGCTGTCTTCGCACGCGCCGTAGTAGCGGCAAGCCGCCTGCCGGTATTCGGCGTAGCTGCCGCCGGTCGGCGGGCCGCCCATGTCTTCGCGCAGGATTCGTGCGGCGGTGTCAATCGCGTCCGCCGGATCATTGATCGACAGCGGGTGGCCGGGGTCGGCGTTGACGGCGTAGCGTTCCCACAACGTCGGGCCATCGCCGGGGCTGCACGCGCTCCCCCGGACGTAGGCAATCTGCATAGGCCCGGCGCACCCCGAGCTGTTGGTGCCGGCGCACTCGCCGTTGCCGCACTCCTGCGCCCCGATCGACGCGAGGAATGACCAGTCGATGTCAAACCGCGTGCCGGCTTGCTCGTATAGGCGCAGCCGTTCGGGTGGGATGTTCTGCAGCGCGTAGGCGGTGGGTGTAGGGCCGGAGACGGTGCCGGCGAGCGCGCTGCCCTTCTGGCAGCCGGTGAAGCTCGCGCCGAGCACGGCTACGGCGAGGCCGAAGATCGCGACGACCACGAGGCCGGTCACGCCAAGGCCTCCAGCGAGCCAGAGCCACAGTACGGTGCGGTCGTGCTGCTCGTCCATCAGTCCAGCTCCACTCCGGTTACGAGCAGCCGGCCGCCTTGCGGGGCTAGGGTCAGTCCGAGCGTGTAGTCGATGAGCCCGCCAGCGTTCACGACGGCGCGAACCGCAAGCTGACCGGAGGACGCGGGCGTGACGTGCAGGTCGAGGACGTGCGGACGGCTCCCCCGCATAGCGGGCGACACACGCGGCGGGTGTGCCTCAAGTGAGGCGATTAGCGACCGTGCGGCGTCGGTGATCCGGCTGGCCGGGGCGCTCCCGTAGGTGTAGGCGAGGTAACCAGCGAGGAACGCTCGACTGACAGTTACCGCTTCGGCAGAGAGGGCGGCGCCCGGAGACGTTTCCGGTGTGGGCTGAGGCGGATCGGCAGTCGCGGTCGTGTTGGTGCTCGCCGCACCTGCCGTGGCGGCGGGTGCGATAGGGCGTGTGAGCACGAACAGCAAGGCCGCTGCGATGAGCACGGCGGCAGTCGCCACGAGCGCAGTGCGTCGCTCTTGCTCGGCGATCGGCCGGTCGCGCAGCGCCGTAAACCAGCCGGTCATCGCCACTCACCCGTCGTGATTCCGAGGAACATCCGGCCGCAGCGCTCGGCGATCTCGCGGGCACCCGCGCCGTGGTGGTAGAAGGGATCGAGAACGAGGCAGCAGCCGTCAGGACGGTCGTGCCGGCACGACGCGCGTCTGCCCCCGCGTGCGGTGCGGGTGTAAGGGGCGCCGCACACCCGGCATGCTGTCCTCGAGGAGCCGGCGAGGATGCACAGCCTGATCAGCTCGCGACGGTGCTCGGGGCTCCAAGCGCAGCCGTGCCGCCGGCCTGTCGCGCACGCGAAAGCTGCCTGCGTGCGTGGCGCGAGGAACAGTTCGGCCGCCCGAGTGTTGTAGTGGTAGCGGGGCTGCTTGACGAACAAGTGAAGGCGAGCGCGCCCTGCCGGATCGACACGCAGCGGTGTCGCCCAATCCACCCGGCGCGTCATCCACCCGCGCTGCGTGAGCGCATCGGGGAGGTACTTGTCAGCGCAGAGCAGCCAGAGGGTGCCGTCCTCGCGCAGCACGCGATGCAGCTCGGTGAACAGCGCGGCGGGCGCCCGAGCGAGATCGCCTCGGCTGGGGCTTGTGACGATCGTTTGCGCCCATCCGGTCGGCAGCTCGCGCAGCAGCCCGGCAGGGGAGTTGGTTGTTTCGATGCGAGAGCTCATGCGGGCTCCTCCTCTGAGGTCTCTGCTGGACCGGGGTCGGGGTCAGAAGTCGATGGCGCGGAGCCATCCATGTCGCCGAGCAGCAGTTCGATTCGTTGCGTCTCGGGCTTGCGACGCCGCCGCCTCCGGCGTCGCTGTCTCGCCATTTGGGTGAGGCGGGTGGCGTAGTAGAGGGTTTGGAGCTTGTCGCCGCCGTCTTCTGCTGCGCCGGGGCCGGCGGTCGCGGCGAGCAGGTCTTTGGTGAGTCGGTTGCGCTGCGTGAAGACGGTCCACAGGAACGCGGCTTGCAGCACGAACGCGAGCAGCCAGCCGAGGTTCGAGGTGGCGTCGTCCAGCGCTTTGCAGACTGCGAGGACGATTACGAGGATCAGGCTGTAGATGACCTTCCGTGCGAGGTAGCCGGCGAGCTTGCCCAGCCATGAGCGAAAGAAGTCGTGGCCGCGTCCGGGGAACACCGCGAGCAGCAGCGCGACCGGCGCCAAGCACAGCAACGTCAACAGCAGGATTTGGGCGAGGATCACCCCGAACGCGAGTGCACCCAGCAGCAGGAACGCGCCGATCTCCCCGGCGAGAATGACGATCGCCAGCAGCAGCCGTTGGTATTGGCCGCCCTTGCCCATCGGTTCGGCGGCGGCCTCGTCGGCCTTGCCGAGCGGGTAGCTGCCGTTCGTCTTTGCGGGGTCGGAGCTTGGGAGGTCTTCGTCGGTGCCGTGTTCGAGCGCTTCGTGCTCGGAGTTACGGCCTGGCGATTGGAGCGGGTAGGCGAGGAAGTGCGGTGCGTACTTGTTGCGGTTGTTGATGCACGTCTTGCCTTCCGCGTGGACTTCCACGCCGCTTTCGAGTTGCGTGGCGAGCCGGCTGTCCTCAGCCGGGTCCGCACTCAATGGACGCACCGCTACTGAATGGGTCTTGCCGCCGCTTGTGGTGGTGCAGTGCTCGATCCCGCCGAACTCAAGGGTGGTCCACGGGTTCAGCACGAGCAGTTCAAAGAGCTGGTCGCTTGCCTGGCTCTTGGCCTGCTGTTCGTTAGAGAGACTGCCGTCGTTTGTCAGTGACAGCAGCGCCGTGGAGATCTGGTTCGAGAGCTTGCTCGCCGGGGCGATGGTCCGTTCGGGCTGCGTGACAATCCCGATCGCAAGCACGCAGTACAGAAGGGAGACGGCGAGCGCTCCGGCTGTCTCGGTGTAGCGGCGCTGCACCAGCGCCTTCCACATCGCCCAGCACCCCGCGAGCACGATCACCGCGACGAGCCACGGCGCTCCGAACGTGTTGGCGTACAGGTTGTGGATCGCTTCCGATACCGGGGTCAGCGCACCGGAGCCGGGGCTGCCGTTCCCGTTGACCAAGTCCAGGTTGAACGCGAACCCGAACAGGGTGATCACCCCGTAAGCGACCCAAGACGTGAACAGCCACAGGATCTGCGCGAAGAACGACGCGATCATCGGCGCGACACCCGAGGCGTCCACCCCGCTAGTCAACCCGACGCTGATCGCCGAGAAATACTGGTCGAGCTGATAGTTCGCAATCGGGTAGCGACCGAAAATCCCGCCGCCCGTCACCTGCGGAGCCGGCCCGATATTGCTGTACACGTCGCCGGCAAAGGCGGGGGCGGCGATCAGCAACAACGCGATCGCTGCCACTAGCAGTGTGAGTGCGACTCGTCGGCGCGTGACCGAGCGGAGCGCCTTGCGGATGATGGTTTTCATGTCGCGCTCCTGGGCTGGTCGGGGGTGGTCTGGAACGCTTGGAGGAGGTGCGGGTAGACGAGGTCGACCTGCACTTCGCCGACCCGTCCGCCCAGGTCGCGCATCAGGCAGCGACCCGCCCGCAGTTCCCGCACGAGCGCGATGAGGTCGCGAGTCGGGTCAAGGCCGATGAACCGCAGCGCTGCGCGGGCGGCGTCGTCGGAGTCCTGGCCGAAGACGAACACGACACCGATCAGGTCCGAGAGGTCCCCGAGATCACCAATCCGGTGAGTCCCCAACAGCAGCGTCGCGTTGAACGCCCGCCCCAAACGGACGAGCCGGTTGATTACCTGCCGGCCCTGCGGGGACGCCAAGAGGAACCAGATCTCGTCAAGGCCGACGACCTTGTGCCGCGAGCGGTCCCCCGAGATCAACTGCAACGCATACGCCGCGACAAGTGAAAGCGTCGCGACGGAGACGCGCTCCGCGCGTGTGTAGGTGTCTCTCGCGGCCGATGGTTCGGGGAGCGAGAGGCCTGGCATACGGATCGTCGTGACCGGCTTGACCGCCTGGGCCTCCGTGCTCTCACCGCCACCGAATCCCAGGCGTGCGAGGCCGAAGTCGCGGATCACCTCCAACGCCTCCCCCGCGTCCCGCGCGCCGGGACGGTCGCTAGCGAGCAGCAGCTCGACGACGCGCGACAGGCTGCGCGATCCCTCGCGCACGGTGTCCTTCACCGCGAGCGATACGGCGTTCTCCCACTGGCCGGCGCTGCCGGGCAGCAGCTCCAACAGGTAGGAGCAGGCCAGTTCCTCGCGCAGGTCGGGCAGCCCGATCGCGAGCGGGTCGAGCTTGCCCTGCTGCGCCGGATCGCCGGACAGCTCAAGCACCTCGACACGGCCGTCAAGCTCAGCGAGCTTGTGCAGCCCGTGGTCGGGCTTCGGGTCGAAGTCCACCACCAACGACCCCCTACGCTCGGCCGCGTACTCGATCGTCTGCGCCGCAACCGTCTTGCCCGACCCCAACGTGCCGATCAAGAGGACCGCCGAGGCGCGGGACTCCCTCGGTGCCTGCGTCGGGTCGAACCGCACCGGCAACGGCGCACCCTTCGGTGTGTAGCCGAGGTACGGGCCGCGACCGGAGCCGACCGTCCTTGTGGCAGTGGCGACCATGCCACCGAACTGCTCGACCGTGAGCTGCTGCGTGTAGTCGCGCATTACAGCCACCCGTCAGCCCTTGGCAGATGCTCAAAGAACATCTCCCGCTGAAGACCAACCGGCCGGTGCAGAGCGATGTCGCCGTACTGCTCTTTCAGCGCGGCAACCCTGCGCTCAAGCTCCTCTTCACTCGATGCGCCGACCGCGAGGCCGATCGAGGCGTACAACATCGGCGGGTGCCCGCCGGCCTGCAGCTGCGCCTCGTACTCCCGCGCCAGCACTCGGTCCTCCCCGGCGAGCAGACTCGGGCCATGCGCCGCTCCCTGTACCTGCTCGTGGTAGGCGTGCTCGACATCAGCGATCCGCTTACGCACCTGCGCGAGCGCCTGCCTGTTACCAAGCCAGCGCGCGTGCACAACCGCGTCCACCGGAAAGCCGACAGCCTCCAATGGAGCGAACAGAACCTCCGCTGTGGAGCCGGGGAACTCGGGTGAGTCAGCGAGCGCGCCGAGCGCGAGCAACGCCTGAAAGCAACGTCCCTGCTCACCATCCACCATAAGGGTCTGTTGCTGCTCGGTGATCGCGGCGTTCGCGCACCTGGCGAGGTCGTGCCCGAGCGGCTGAAACCCAACACCGTCCTGTGCCTGGACGATCAGCGCGTCCGGCTGCCAGTGCCGGTCAAGCTCCGGCTCCCCCAGGCCACGACACGCCGAGCGGCGCAACAGCCATTGAAGCTCCTGGGTGCTGGCGCGGCGGGCGTGGATCACGCCGTTCAGCCGCTCGAAGATGCGCTGCTCGCGCGTAGCGAGTTCCGAGAGTTCCCCGGCTGAGATCGGCGACTCGGCACCGATACCGGCCAGCTCCTCCACACGGCGGCGCACACGATCCACTCCGCGCACGAGCCCGGTGCCGACACCGACACGTGTGCCGGCGGCGAGCGACACCGCCAAATAGCACTCGGGGATGTGCGAGCCGAGCTGGCGCAGCCGCTCCCTATGACCCTCAAGGAACGCCTGCCATGCCTGCGCGTCTTGGTGGCGGTCATCGAGCAGGCCGGCGGTGTGCTGGACGTAGCGGTCGGCGGGGTAGGCGCGGGTGACGCGCCACAAGCTGAAGTCGGCCGCGATCGTGTGCGCGAGCCGTTGCAGGCGGCTCTGTAGCGCCCACTTCTCACCCGTAGGTAGATACGGGTATGAGGTCATCCCGAGCCGGTAAAGGCCAGCGGCCTCACCGCCACGGCCGATCAGCACGTTGCCGTGCGCGTATCGCAACGGGAAGCTCACGGCCGCACCTCCACGACCTGGCCGTCGGCGAGCTCGATCACTTCCGCGCGGCGCTCACCCGCACGCATCCGGTGCCCCTCAGCAGGGCGCACCACGAGCCGCCCGCGAGCGGGAATCGCTATGACCGGGCGGCCGAACACCAGTCGTGCCGGGCCTTGCACGCGGCCGTGGTGAAGCACCGGGGAGCGCTCATCCGGGGCGACCCACACCTGCGGCGCCCAAACGTGCACCACGCCCTCGACCGGGATCGGCCGCTCAAGCGAGCGACGTGCCGGGCGCAACCGCACCGACAGCCACGAGGTCAGATAGCGATGAGCGGGGCGTCCGTCAGGTGATGCCTGGCCGGCCAGCACCGCGACCATCCCCGGTGCGACGACCAGCCGAAGCGGCCAGGCGAGCCACCCCAACACCACCCCGGCGAGCAGGGCGCCGAGGAAACCCACGGCTCCCGCAAGGACGGCTCCCTTGGCGCCGTGTGAGCTTGCGCCGAGCAGAGCGCCGATCCCGCCGAGTACCAGCGCGAACAAGATCGAGCGCTGGGCCAGGACGAGGATCAGCACGAGCGCGCCGAACGCCCAGCCAAGCGACTCAAGCGGCACACCACCGGGGACGGGCAGCCGTCGCCCGTCGATCTGGTAGATACGCCGGTCGGGCCGGAAGATCCGCTGGTAGGAGCGGATCGGGTGTGAGGTGTCACTCATCGCCGCAAGCCCTCAGCCGAATATCTGCTTGCCAATGCCTTCAGCCGCCGTCGCGATCTCAGACGGCGCGAACACCATCCACGCGACCACGATCGCCGCGAACAAGAACACCGCAAGCTCGGTGTAACGGCGGTTTAGGAGAAACACGAGACTGATCACGGCGACGATCCCGCCGTACAAGTCAGTCGCGTAACCCTTCAACAGGTTCGCGACGTTCTGGCCGACGTTGTTACCCGACGCAAACGCATCCGCCGGGAACAACACCAGCACCCACACCACCAGCCACACGATCCCTACGGGCCGCTTCCGTGACATGCCGATCACTTCCCTTCCGTGTTAGACGGCACGGTGCTAGCGGGCTGCGTGACAGTCACACCAACCCCGCGCGTTGTTGTCACCACACGCGGGTCGTCACCACCGAAGTAGGAGGCGATGCCGCGCACAAGCAGCAACAGCACACACCCCCACAGCAGCAAGCGACCCACGAAACGAGCCAGACGATTCACACTTTGCGGCGTCTGACTCTCAGTTGGCGTCCTACGAATAACAGTCATAGGGCGACGGTAGATCGCCCCCTCGCAAAACACCACAAGCGCGCATCATGTGTAAGCAATTGCTTACATCAAATATGAAAGCAAGTACTTTCATATGCCCCACAAAAAAGCCCGCTGCACATCACATCGCGATGAGCACCGGGCAAAAGAGACTGCTGTAGAGGGCTATGCGGCGAGCTTTACAACGTCCGCCAGCTCCTCAATCTGACCGCTGATGCACTCCAACACCTGATCCAGCAAACAACACGTGGCGTAGTCCGCCAGCGAGTAGAAGACGAACGTGCCCTCACGTCGGCGCGCGACGATGCCAGCCCTGTGCAAGATGCCGAGATGCCGAGAGATGTTCTGCGGCGTGCTCGCAACGCTGTCGGACAGGTGCTGCACGGTCCCCTCCTGCTGGCGAAGCAGCAGTAGGAGATGCACACGTGTCGGGTCAGCCAGAAGCGACATGCGACTGGTCACAAGCTCGACCACAGACTCAGACCACGATGGACCCATTCCCGCCATCCCCTATCGACCGAGATATGCGAACTGTTCCGTTTTACCGACAGCAGGTAGCGAACTGGGACGCCCGCTACCGACGCTTTCATCATGAGTGGGACGCTCAGCCCCGCTACTGGGCGGCTCAACGATCACCCGAGACGGGCCCAAAGGCGCCGTCGCCCCCGGTGTGCGGTGGTGAACGCGAGCTCGGACTCGCGCACCTGCCTTCCTCGGCCGTGCATGTCGGGGGTGCCTACGCACCCCTTTGTGAGACGGATGACTCTCGGATGACGGATGGGCTGCACTGAGAGCGAGCACGACCGCCACAAGCGTTGCCAGCGCCGCGACCACATACGCGACGCGACGCAGCGCGCCTTCGCCGTGTGGTCGCGGCGATTGGCTGTCGGGCGACACAGTGAGCGGGTCCGTTCTCTCGTCGCCTTGAGGCGCCGATGTCCGCGGAGCATCGTCGTCAAATAGCTCGCTGTCAGGAAAGCCGTCCATAACTGTTAATGCGAGCAGGACGCCCAAAGAGACAGCCGATCTTGCGCAGCCGTGTTAACAGTTACGCCCGCCGAATAGCGGGCGCAACGATGATCCTCGGCTTCGTGTGCGAGTAGTGCTCAGCGCTGGACAGTCACACGCACCGGCTTGCTGTGACTACTCATAAACGGGTATGCGCCATTCGGGACCGTCACAGCCCTGAAGAGGTATGAGGCGCCGACGCCGAGTGTGAACACGTACTTGTAGGACCATTGACCCTTGCTGTTGGTCGGTAGCACTTCGATCGTGCGCCACCGGCCGCCGTAGAAGATCTCCATCTGGACCGACTCGCCGCCACCCGGCACGTACCCACCGTGGAGCTGGCCGGAGAACACGAGCGCGTGGCCTATCCAGGCTCTGTGAGGCGCGTGCATAGAAACTGCGCCTTGCACGTTCTCGTGGAAGTCGAGGACCGATGCAGGAATGGTGTCCAGCGTGTGCGAGTAGAACACGACTTGCAGCAGCCGCGACGCGCCAGCCGGAGCCTTGAGCGACCACGAGCCGTTAGCGCCGGTTGTCGCGCTGGCTATCTGCGTCACGGCCGGCGAGCCCACGGTCTGCTGTAGGAGCTTGACCTGCGCGTCCTTGATCGGCGCTCCTGTTGGGCTTATGAGGCGGCCAGTAAGAGCTGCTGCTGAGTGCCCGAGCGCGCGGGTGAACGCCGCCGGCTGGCCTGCGGCGATGAGCTTCGCGGCTTCGTCACAGGGAGTCCCGTTGCACGGACCCCGTTCGGGCGGCGACGTCGAGGCAGCAGGTTCGCTAGCGGGCTGCGGGTTTTCGATCGTGATGTGGGCGCTGTAGACGACGGCGGTCACGCCGCCCGCGTCTTCGGCTTCGATCGTGAGCGTGTGCTGCCCATTGCCAAAGCTGCTCGTCGGCACCTGTACTGAGACGGGGACGGACTGCGGACAGGGTTGTGCCGCCTCAAACTGACGTGAGCCTTCCGAGGCGGTCCCGACCGCCACGCACTTGCCGCCATTGGCGTCTGGCGTGCCGTCGTAGACCGGATCGCCGTCGACCTTCACGACGACCGAATAGACGCCTGGGCCTTCCGTGTCTTCGGTGACGAAGGTGAGGCTGGCGGTGCCGCTCGCCGCTCCGTTGAGGATGCTTCCCGTGATTTCGGTGGCGGTGGGCCGCGAGTTGTCGGTGAGCAGGATCTTGGCGCTCGAGATCGACAGTTCGGCGTCGAGTCCGCCGGTCTGGCGGCAACCGGATTCGATGCCTTCGGCGACGCAGGTCGCACCTGCGTAGAGCGCGGTGGTGTCGTGTTTGCTGATCGCCACTTCGCCCCGCGAGCACACCGCCGAGAAGAAGCAGGAGATGTCTTCGCCTTCGAGGGCTCCGGGCATCGTCAGCCACGCGAGGCCCGAGGCGCCGGATACGGCGGCGATCGTGACCGTACCGCCAGCGATCAGCTCTCCTTTCGGCGGCGTGTAGTCCCATTCGGCGCCGCTGCCGCCGGCCTGCTGCCCGCCGTCGCTCTGATCGCTAGCGGTGAGCGCGCCTCCCGGCGTCGGGCACATGTTCGACGCCGAGGCTCCCCGAGACGGCGTCCCGAGGACTCGCGAGCTCCACCCTTCGGTCGAAGCGACGTGCCCGTTTAGCGAGCAGGTGACGTCCTCCCACACGGCGGCGTTCGCGGAGACGGAAGCGAGCAGAGTCCAGCCCAGCACGAGCAGCACACCCGCCAAGAGCGACGCCGTAGCAACACGACGACGGCTAGCGGTACAGAGTTGGTGAGGCAGTCGGGTGGTCATCGTCTTGGATTCCTTTCCAGTGGTCTTGCTCGTGCTACTGGCCGAGGTAGTTGAGGTTCGTCCCGCCGCCTGTCCTTGTCGGCGGTGGCGAGCTTTCCCGAGTCGGTTCGGGTGAAGATGAAGTGGTCGCGACGGACGCGGCCGAAGCTCGCGGAGCCGAGCTGTTTTCGGCGGCGCTGCCGCCGAGCGCGAGATACCCGTCAGCGTGGCTCGGCGGTGGCGCCGGATGGCTGGCGTGCTTGGCGGGCGCTGGGGTAGCAGGATGCGAAGCCGCCCCTGCCTTGGTGGTCAGCCCGCCGGCAAACGCGGGTAGGCTGATGCTCGCGGCGGGCGTGCTCGATGCTCGGTGGGCGGTGACTTTGTGGTGGTGCTGGCTCGGCGCGGTCGATTCGAGCGAGTGCACGACCCTGGCGCCGACGCCGGCACCAGCGACCACAATCGCGCTCGTGACGGCTGCGGCCTTGACCAGCCCGCCGCCGCCGAGCACCCCGGCGGTGCGCTCCGCTGTCGCGGTCCCGCTCGGAGCGCGACCGCTTGTGAGCAGTGAGGTCAGCCGCTCAATCCAGCGGCCATGCACTCCAACAGCGAGGATCGGCGGGGGCAGGAAAGCCGCGCTCGCTGCGCGCTGGTACTCGCGGCCACGCATCTCCCGCACGAGAGTCGTATAGGAAGTCCGGCAGCTCGCGCACGCCGCGAGGTGCGCTCTTGCGGCCGTCTCCTGCTCGGCCTGGGCGGTCCCCTGCGCGTGCGCGTGGATCGCCGGCTGGCGGTAGTCGCACATCCGGCCGGCGGCCGTGATCGCCGCTACCTGGTCGAGCTTTCGCTGCGCGCTGCGCTGGGCGGCGAGCACGGTCTTGATCGGCTCGCCCATAGCCTTCGCCGCGCGCTTGATGCCGAGGCCGTGCGCGGCCATCACCGCCATCACCCGCTGCTCGAACGGGTCGAGCTGCGCCATAAGGTCGGCGGCCGTGGCGATCCGCTCACGGGCGGCCACGAGATCGAACGGCTCGTCATCGTCGCTGGGGAGCACTTCGGCGACGGGCTCGAACTCCATCCGGCGGCGCGAGCCGACGTGCAAGTCTCGGCGGCCGGAGCGGTGCTCCATGAGCAGGTAGCCGATCGAAGACCAGAACGCGCCCTGTAGATGCTGCTCATCACGGATCGGCTTGCTCGACATGACCACCACGCCGATCGCCTCATCCACCAGCTCATCACGGACATGCTCGGGCAGCCCGGCCACGTCCCGGCGCCAGTCAAGGCTCCTGCGAAGCTCCGCGCGCTTGGCCTTCAAGGCGTGCGCGGCCTCCTCGGGGGACAGCGCGCCGCGCTGGCCGGGAGCGCGCACCAGCCAGCGCGCATGGTTGCGCCGCACCAGCGGCAGGCCGGCGGGGCGGGGGATCGCTGCGGAGTCAGGAGTCGCCATCACCCCTGTAATGCAGGCTGGCTCGCCCGCGCGACAAGAACTTTCGTCCAGGGGCAGAGAAGCCGTCGACGACGACGGCCCCGATCCGGAGCGACGGTTGTTCCAACGCATACTCGATCACGTCCCCTGTGCTCAGGACTTTTCGAGCAGACAGGACTCAGGCTATAGGGACGCAAGCCGTCCGTCGGCCGATGTTCGGCGACGACTACGATCTGATGCTGATGTCCTCGGGACGGATGCCAACAACCTCAGAGGTTCTCGATGTCATGGATCGTCTCGAACATGACGCCGAACGACGCATCGAGCTTTCGCGGAGCTACGACATCTTCCGGGCGTGCGTCGATGAGGGCATCGTGTGCGAGGACTCGATCGACTGGATAGCTCAGCGGATGCAGCAGTTGCTAGGCGAAGGACTGATCGCCCACGGGATGGTCAACGGGGTGTGCACGAGCCGCCAGTGTGGGACGGGCAAATGGATTCAGATGATGCATGACTGGCGGGTCACCGCCACTGGTCGCGCGGACGCGGCCTTGTATCGCTCGGAGAGCCGCGCGTTGAGCGCACCGCCACACACGCTCGACTCGATCATGGCTTTCGACTTGTTCATCTGCCACGCTGGCGAGGACAAAGGGGCGGTCGCTCGACCGCTCTCCGACGCGATCACGCAGCGAGGGTGGACCGTCTGGCTCGATGAACTCGCGCTGACCGTCGGCGACAGTCTGAGCCGCCACATCGATGCAGCGCTTGCACAGAGTCGTTTCGGTGCCGTCGTGCTCAGCCCCTCGTTCTTTGAGAAGGAGTGGCCCCAGCGCGAGCTTGCTGGACTAGTCGCCCGAGAGGTGGATTCCCGAGCAAAGATCATCCTCCCGGTCTGGCACGAAGTCGATCACCACTACATCGCACAGCGCTCGCCACCTCTGGCCGACCGATTTGCAGCAACCACGCGCGATGGGATCGAGGCGGTAGCAGAGAAGATTTCGGCTGCTATGCGCGCAGGGATGAACGCATCCGCTGGGCCAGATGCGACACCAAACGCACAAGCCGCCGAGGATGCATGGCGAGGGATCAGCGGCGGCACAACACCAGTGTTCATAGGAGCCCACGTCATCGACCCAGGGACGGGGCTCTGTGGCCGAGTCGAGCAAGTACTCGGACCACAGTCAGCTCTTGTGCGACTAGAAGACGGCAGGCTGGTAAACGTCAGGCCCGGTTAGCAGCCAGCGCTTCAGCGCTGGCTCATGCGGAACGCGCTCTGTCCTCTGCACGAGCCGGAAGTTCAGACAGCCATTCAGCGTATGAATAGCCCCGACAACGACAACGAGCAGCACAGCGTCGACACGCTTCGTGGCGTCCTGCGACGTAGCCGACATGGGCAGCGACCGTCAGCGCTCCGGCTCGGTCCTACGCTCGATGAGCTGGATGCATGGCTGGCCGACGATCGTCAGTGGCGTCACGCTCGGCCGCAACACTGGAAGACTCTTCTCGACGATGTCCGGGAGGGACTCCAGATGGTTAAGTCTTTGGCCGATCCTCCCCTGCAAGAACAGCTGGCAGGGTATGTGCAGGACTTGCGTACGCTCCGCAGTCACTTCGACGGCGCAGATGCGGCACCAGACGACGCATTGCGCCGCCGGCTGCGACGCATCAGCACAGCGACTCGCACCGTGGCCCTGCGCCCGGAGCTTTTGGTCTCGAGCTTTCGGCGGATTGGGGCCTGGGCGTCCAGCGACCCTCCGCGAGCAGAAGACGGAGTCGGTGCACTTCGCGATCTCGCCGACCTGCACGGGCACGATGGCGTTGAGTTCCTCAAGCGAGTCGATGGCGTCCTTTCCGATAGCGCATGGGAGATAGCCGCGCTCCGTGGTGAGGCGCTCGCCGATGTCGCTATGGCGCGCGCCGGGATCAGCGCGGCGGATCGTCTGCAACTTTCTGAGAAGCTGCTCGGCGAACCAGCGCGCTCCGCTGGGGGAGTCGTATGGCTTGAGTATCTACAAGCGCGCCTCCACCACCCGTGGATTCTTCCCCTCGGTCCAGCCGTGACCCTGTATGCCCACGACTTTCTCAGGCCGACGATTCACCAGGCGCCAAACGATGACCGGATACCTGACGAACTCGGCAAAGACCCGACCGGCTCACTGGCGCTGTGGCTCGACGCTAGTGATCCAGAGACGGCAGTACTTGCCAAACATGAGGTCTACGGCGACCCGCGCGTTTTTCTGCGTATAGAGCTCGATGCGATGCCGCCGACCCGGTTGCTCGCAACGGCACGCGAAACAGCGGAGTTCATCGTCGCGTTCGGGGCACTGGCCGCAGATAACCACGACATCTGGATGCTTAGCGACAGCCACTACATCGTCGAGCACGTGTCGAGCACCAGTGCGTCAATGGTCAACCTCGACAAGGCCAGAGACCAGCTTGCAGTCGATGAGACGGCCGTAGAACTCGAGCGGCACGCCGACGCACTGGGACGGCACCTACCGCTGCGCACAGCCGAGCTACAGATTGCCGGCCGGCTTCTCGTGTGGCTACGGCAGGCGGTCGCAAACGACAATCCAGCGCGACTTGTCCTATGTGATCGAGTCGTCGAGCAAGTCTGCGGCTGGGCAGGAATAGCACGACCGGCACGCTTCGTCACCGAATTCATACGCCCGGCCTGGATCTATCAACAGGTTCGCCGCTCGGTCCAGGCAAGCTACCGGCAGCTCAACTCAGACATGCGAGGCAAACATTCCCTAACGTCAGTCATCGAGACAGACACCCGCCGGCCCCCTTACAGTGTCGCGGTCCATCTGCCGGCGATCAATCTGAAGACGGTGCTTGAGCGTATTGATGAGCTCGTCGATATCGCCCCCGACGAGTCCGAGGCGCGGGTGCGACTTTCTGAACTTAAACAGCGTATCGCCGACCAATCTGCCGCTAAGAAATGGTTGGATGAGCTAGGAGAAGCGTTTGACAAGCGCAACGCTCGACTTCGTCGCACTCGCAATGCACTCATGCATGGTGGTCCCCCTGTTACAGGCAATATAGATGAAGTCGCGGGGTTCTCCACCACGCTGGCCTACATGGCACTGGGGTCAGCCGTGCAGTTGCTACTTGATGATAAGGACGTTATTGATGGTTTCCTTGACGAACAGCAAAGCTGCCTGCGCTGCTTCTCACAGCTCAGGTCGGGCGTTCCCGCGAGCGAGGCGTTGTTCTGGGCAGGATGACAGTGCCACATATGCATCGGCCGGCATTTCGACTTGCCGCCTACGGTTGGGACTCAGGTCTGCCTACGGCGAAATCTACGCCGGGCGGTAGGTGAAGCCCACCCGTGCCACAGCCAGATTTTCCGCCCAGGGCGAGATCAAGCGCGGCAGGCCGTCGTCGCCGCGCACAGTGAGCGACGCCTCGCCAGCCACCTCAACCTTGTACACGCACGCGACGAGCCGCGAGCCCGCCTCGCGCAGAATCCCGTTCGGGTCGATGAGAGCAAAATGGTCACTCGCCGTGCTCATCGTGTTCCGCGCGGCGTGGTCGTCCGACTCCGGGTCCACGACGAAACACAACCACGAGTAGGCGGCCTGGCGATCCCGCTCGCCGAACTCCACGCCCGCCAGCTCGATATGCACGACATCGCAAGCACTGCGCAGGGCCTGCTCGGCCAGCTCGCAGTAGGTGGGGTCGTCTGTGACGGCTGCTAGCACGACTACGTTATACCCCACTCGACGAACTGGACTCAAGCTAACCGGCCGGTGCCGCTACTCGGGCAAAGCAAGCGTCCTCCGTGTCGGTATACACGCGGCCCACGCACGAGTCGTACTCCTCTTGTAGTCGCTCAGTCAGGAGTAGCTGAGCACCGACGCCGTTGTGATGCGTTGCGCGGCACGACTTGGCCCGAAAGTCGGATGGTGATACGCCGTAGCGGCGTCGAAACGCGCGGGCGAAGTGCGAGGGCTGGCAGTATCCGACCCGGCGCGACACGTCTTGCACGGGGATCGCGGGCCGTGACAGCAGCTCGACTGCGTCGTCCATCCGTCGGGCCGTGAGGTCTTCGTGGAAGGTGCTGTCACTGAACTGCGAATAGACGCGCTGGAGCTGCCTGGGGGAACTCGCCAGCGCCTTCGCTACGTCCTCGACAGTGATCGGTCTGCGGTAGTAGCGCTTTATTGCCACGCGCGCCAAGAGATATAGCCGGTGACGGTCCTTGAGCGTGTGCGGACGGTGGCAAGTCGCTTGCGGCCGGTGCGCTCGCGTCGCGGGTGGCACTGCATCCAGCCGGAAGTGCAGGCGAAGGAGCTGGTGGACACGCCCGCGACTGAGGTTGAACCGTTCGGCGATCTCATCGAGGGAGAGCCCCACGACCGCCCGTAGTCGGAACATTTCAAGCTCACGCTCCCCTTGTATGTGCCCTCCGGGCCGTGCGAACGTCAGACCGCGACGGTGTAGCTCGCGGACGATTTCGTATAGCTCCGCGCCCTTGCTGAACTCGGGGCGCTGGATCAGCCGTCCCGTCCCATGCTCAAGGAGCCGGTCAACCTCGTAGATGTCGGCCGCCTCCAAGCACAGGCGAGCGGCGGCACTCAGGTCAAGCTCGGTTATATGCATGATCTGATCCCCCTCGTCAGAGCGACAAAACGCGGTCGAGGGTTTGGGCGACCTCTGAGGCGATCGACCGGCCGGCACGGCGTTCGATCAATCCAGCGGCTTCCAGACGGTCCAGCGCGTCGATGATGGAGTTCTTGTGCTTCTTCTTCGTGCCGAAGGCGTGCCAAAGCTGCTCGACGGTGAGCGGTCCCTGCCCGTCGTTGCCGCGCACGATCAGGCTTTCGAGGACCGCGCTGTCCCAAACGTGCTCGTGCCGAGAATCGGGGTCTGTGTGCTGCGTAATTTCGTGGTAGTAGACGGCCGCGTGCGTCGCGGTCGCCAGGTCGTTCCAGCGGTGGATGAGGCCCGCTACGCGCAGGCGTTTGAGGCTCGCCGGGACGTGGCCGGGGGTACTGACGATGCGCGCGACCTCGGCTTCTGAGATGGGTCGCTGCCGCTCGTTGTCGAGCATGATCTGGAGCACGGCCTGGTCGAGATAGGCGTGCGCCTCGGATTCAACTGAGCTACGTTGATCGTGCATGGGAGTCGTTACCTCCTGTGTCACGGTCCCGGGCGGGGTTGCCGCCTCGCGCCGGGCCCATAGTCGTTAGGGACGTGTCTACCTCTACAGTGCTTTTCGGGCTCCATGCGCGCGGTGAACGACTCCGACACGAGGCCGTTACGGTCATGTAACGCACCGGCATCGGGCTATACCGCCAGCAGCCGGCCGTGGGAGTTCGGAGCGAGGCGATAGCCGACCCCACGAGTCGCAGGCACCCAATCCTCTGCGCCTGCGCGAGCAAGTGCTTGTCGCAGCCGGCAGGCGTGCGAGTCCAGAGTCCTCGTCGTGCCAGCGGAGCGAAAGCCCCACACTTCTCGCAGCAGCTCGTCCTTGGTGTGGACGCGCTCGGGCTCCCGCGCAAGATGCACAAGCAGCGCGTACTCCAGACGGCGCAAGCCAACACGCATCACCCCGACCGTGACCTCATGCGCTGCCGTGTCGATCCGAAGCTCCTGGTACTCGATCACACCAGGAATGTCGGCTGGTTCACGGCGCACGAGCACCTGCACGCGGGCGCGAAGCTCGGTGTAGGCAAAGGGAGCGCGCAGCACGTCGTCTGCTCCAGCCTCGAATCCACGCAGCACGTCACCCAGCTCGCCGTTTGGGCTCATCCAGAGCGTGCGTAGACTTGGCTTGACCTCGGGCGCGAACGCACCCGCGCGTAGCTGGCGCAGCACGTCGAGGCCCGCGCCTCGGCGCGCTGCGCGACCGAAGATCACGAGGTCGACCTCGCAGACCTCGCACGCGGCGCGCAGCTTTGCAGGATCGCTGGCGCGGCGAACCTCATAGCCATCGAGCGCCAACTCGTCGGCCAGCGCCAGGTTCACATGCTCCTCGCCATACAAGAGCAGCACAGCCCGGCTCATGGTCAAGCACCCACCCAGAACGTCGAGCGAGTGCTGAACGGGGTACTCGGGAACGCCGGCCCGCGTTGTGACGGGCTCGACAGATACTGCGCTCATTCGGCCTCCTTTCGAGCACCGAACACGTGCACCACCGAGCACACCGGATCATCCGCAGACAGCTCTACGGTGGGAGGCGTGGCATCGAAGGTAGGTGCTTCGGTGCTACAGGCCGGGCGGGTGCGTCAACACCTGCCCGGCCACATCGGTTTTTGGACTTGCTCGCGATCAGAGCAGACCTACCGGCGGAAGCTTTGGGGCCGAACAGGACACGGCCAAGGGCGGTGTCGCCTGGCTTCGTTCTTGGCCACTACGCTAGCTCCGATGGCCGCGAAGAAGGACAAGCGCCGCATCAAGCAGGGTCGTCAGCGGCCCGGCGAGCCACAGCGGCTACCAGGTCCACGAACACGTCTGAAAGATCTGTTCACGACGATGAAGGCGGTCACGTCGGCTGGCGACAGAGCGATCGCACAGACGCCAGCGGAAGGGAGCGAGCTGGTCAGATTCGACGCGGAAGTGCTGGTCCGTGGAGTAAACGCCGTCAAGTCGGCACGGCTACTACTGGAGAACGCACATTGGGAGTCGGCAGCTGGTCCGGTCCGCCAGCTTTTTGAGCTGTTGGTCAACGTAGAACACATCGCCGCGCAACCTGATCGTGAGGAGACAGTGTTCCGCTTTGCGAAGTTTGGGTTGCTGCAGATAGTGCGCAGCCAGCGCGTGATGCTTGACTATGAGCGGGCGACCGGTCGCCCTGTCGATCAGGGTCGTGCTGCCACGCTCGACGGCCTTCTTGAGCATGGGTTCCCCGAGTTCCGAAAAGTGGATGCGAAAGGGCGCGTCGTCTGGTCAAGGAGCTGGTGTGGCAAGAACGTCAAGGCGTTGACACGGGGTTCGCGCAACGCTCTCCGACATGCTCAATACGAGCAGCTATTTGTGTTGTGGTCTGAGCAGGTGCACGCCGCGCCTGCGGCGCTCATGGGCGGTCTCTTTCCGTCTGACGCTACTGGCGACGTAGCGGATGTCGTCGCTCTCGATGATTTGCGTGTCGCGGAAACGGGGTCAATAGCCGTGACGCTGTTCGCCGAACTGTGGCGCGTACTACCGACGGTCGCGCCGCTCGACGATCACGTTCTCGGCGGGTGGGCGACAGCGCTTATACGGCAAGCCCAAACACTCGGCGCTCCCATGCCGGTAAGCGTGGACGGAGCCTCTGGCTCTTTTGCTGGCGACCGGTCACAAGGCCGTGATTGAGCATGGTGGGATCGGCTGCGTTGCCTAGGCTCCGCCTACTCGGGTCGTACGCTGGACACGATGGATCTGTTCGATTGGCTCTCGCTCGCTCGGCTGATACGCCCACGCCTGGTTGCGGTTGTCGTTGCGGTGGCGTTCGTTGCGTTCCCTCACGTCGCGGAGTTCGTGTTCTGGCGGGCTGTCCACGCACGTGCAGCACAGATCACCTCGGAGTTCAATCAAGCCCTGCGCCCGATGCTGGCTCATGCGCACCACCATACGCTCGCTACGCCAAGGGCCACCGCGCACAAATAGATGCACTGGAGGTCGGCCTGGCAATCTCTTTAGAGTTCAAAGATGCTTTCCACCAGCGCCTCCTGATCCGGCCGAAGTCGGAGCCGAACTCGACGGGCTAGAGTCTTCGGTCGAATCGCCAAGTCGCCGAGCGGTACTCCCGGCTTGCGCAGTGCTCGGAGTTCAACTGACGTCTCCCAAGCCCAGCCGTCCAGTTCGGATACGTTAGGTTCGCCGATGACCTCCCATACCTCGCTTACCTCATATGAACCGTTCCAGTAGCCCCCTATGAGATCGCCAACCTCGTAGCTTGGCTTGCCCATCGGCTCGCCATGACGAGTTATCTTCGGCGAACCATCCGAGTTGAAACTCAGAGGCTCGAAAAAGATCCGCCGACCGCCGACCTCGGGGAGATCGGTAGGTGATTTGCGGGGAGAGAGCGCGTTGCCCTCACGGAATGTCTTAAGCCATACGGCCATATGTTCCCTTCCTCGTGGTCAGGGTTCGGACACCGCGTGGATGTCCCTTGTCCGCCATCGTAGCCCATGACTTGCCGGTTGGCATCATGGGAACGTGCGCAAGCTTCTCCCACCGACCCCCTCTAACAGCCCTCAGGCAATAGAACACGAGCTTGACCTGCTCGCGTCGGAGATCATCGTGCTCGTCGAGCCACAGGAGCTGCTGCGCAAGCCGAGGAACCGGAAGCAGGGAGCGCAATTCGCGTACAGGGAGGAGGTGTTCAAGGATGAAGCGCGCCGCCAGTCGGCAGAACTCGGACGCCGTATGCTCGCCGCACCGACGCCGGTTTCCGTCCAGCTTGAGATCCAAGTTCCAGAAGGTGGGCAGCAGCCGCTGATGCCGGGCGTGGTCAAGGCCTACATCGACGCGCTTGAGGGGATTGCGTACGACAACGATCGCCAGATTGAGCACCTCGTGGTGCACCGCCGTGGCCTCGACCACCCGATGATGGACGGTTACGAGCCCGAAGGCGGTGGCCGGAAGGGCCAGGTGTACATCGAGATCAAACCGCTGGAGGCATATACGCGACTGTACGACCGCACCTTCCGCCGCTTGATCTTCCGTGGCCACGCCCGGTCGCCGTTCCGAAACAATTGGGGCATCCGGGACGAGACAAAGCTGCTGAAGCTCAAAACAAAGCGCAGCGCCATGTCCGATGGACCCGGCGCTCAAGCCACCGACGACCTGATCGCCTTGCATGAGGAGGAGCGGCTGACGTCGGGGACGTTCGCCGATATCGACCGGCCCGGACCGCTCTCCGACGACATGCGTCGGGCGTTCCAGCTTCTTCCCGCGCACAACCTGCACTCGGCTTTGCGCGGCGTCAGTGGCTCCCGGCTGATGCTTCCTCTACGCGGGATGGGCAAGGGCACTAGCTCCGCGTGGGAGAGCGAGGTTGAGCGGCGGGTCGAGCGGCATCGCCGACACTTCCTCATGGCGCGCGCGCCGCTGCATAGCTGGGTGGCGCTCGACATCGCCGTCCGAGGCGAAACGACCGACGGCATGGATCTCGACAACCTCGCGCGACTGATCACCAAACGCTTCGAGAAAGCCTTCTGCGTGCGTGACGGTACGGTGGCCTCGTACCGGGTCTACCGGGCGGTTGGGTCGCCCGAGGGAATACAAGTACGTGTGATGAGCGATACCCGAATGCTGGGCTTGGAGATCGCGCTCGGGGAATCGCGGGGCCGGATGGTCGATGCCATCTACGGCGGCCAGCAGCCCAGCGGAAAAGCCCGAGCCTAGCCCCAGCGATCCAACGGTAGCGTCGCCGGAAAGCCAGCCGGCCGCTGCTCCTAAAGCGCCTGCTTGACCTTTGCTTGATCTCTGCCGTAGCCCGTCGCTGGCGCCAGTCTCAAAACCTGTAAGCGTTCAGTTGTGGGTAGTCCTGTAGCGAGGATTGGCTGGTGGTGCAGCGAATCTTGTGGGTATGGACCGCTCGGAGGCGGAGGCGATCTATGGTGCGGGGCGGGAGCGGTGCGTCGATGCGATCGTTGAGCTGGCGGGCGAGCGCGAGCGGTTCGCGGCGCGTTGTGAGCGTCTGGAGCAACGGGTCGCTCGGCTTGAGGAGCAGGCGCGCGGCGATTCGCGTAACTCGTCGAGCCCACCGTCGCAGGATCCGCCGAAGACGCGGGCGGAGCGTCGCGCGGAGGCGCGGGCGAAGGCGAAGCTGTGGAGCAAGCGGGAGGGCGAGAAGCGAAAGGTGGGCGCCCAGTCCGGGCACAAGGGCTCCGGTCGCAAGCTGCTACCGGAGGACCAGGTGGATGAGATCGTTGATCACTACCCGGAGGCGTGCGGCGGATGCGGACGTGTGTTCAGCGAGCAGGAGCATCAGCCTGGCAGGCGGTTCGGGCGCCATCAGGTAGCTGAGCTGCCGCCGATCGTGGTGCTCTGCTTGGAGCACCGTACTCACCATCTGCGCTGCCCAGGGTGTGGCAAGAAGACCGTGGCGCGACTGCCCGACGGGGTAGGTGACTCGCCGTTCGGCACCGACTTGCAGGCCGCGGTCGTGACGATGACTGCGCGTAACCGGGTTTCGCGTCGCGACATGTCCGAGCTTGCGCGGGACCTGTTCGGACTCGCGTTGTCGGTCGGGGCGGTCGATGCGATCTGTCAGCGTGCGGCCACAGCGTTGCGGGGTCCGCACGAGCTATTGGTCGAGAATGTGCTGGCATCCCCGGTCCTCAACGTCGATGAGACCGGCTGGTTCACCGCGCATCAGGGCCGCACGATGTGGACCGCGACCACGCCCGAGGCGGCCATCTTCCGGATCGCAGAGGATCGTCATCGCGATCGCCTCAAGGAGCTGCTCGGTGCGGACTTCAAGGGGATCGTGGGCTCGGATCGCTGGTGGGCGTATGAGCTGATCGACCCCGCCTCACGCCAAGCCTGCTGGGAGCATCTCAAGCGAGACTTCGCCTTCCACGCGGGAGGAGCCCTGGCCGAGCAGAAACAGTTCGGAGAGGCCGGCAGCGAGCTGACCAAGCGACTGTTCGAGACCTGGCACGCCTTTGGCGAGCACTCAGATCGCCAACGCCTCGCGAGCGAGATAGCTCCGGTCCAGGCCGAACTTCGGGAGCTGCTCAAACGCGCCGCACGCAAGAGCACCTACACGCGCTTTCATCGCCGCTTCGCCAAGAACCTGCTGAAGATCTGGCCGGCGCTCTGGACGTTCGTGATCGTCAATAGCGTCGAGCCGACGAACAACGCAGCCGAGAGAGCGCTCCGCGGGCCGGTCATCTACCGCAAGCTCTCGCACGGCACCCAATCCGAGGACGGCGAGCGATTCATCGAGCGGGCGCTGTCCGCCTCCGTCACCTGCCGCCTCCAAACCCGCTCGATGTTCGCCTATATGCGCGAGCTGCTCACCGCCTACGCCCGCGGCGACCCACTCCCAACACTGGTCTGAGCCCTCCTACCAGTCGACCAGCGCCCGCCCCACCAAGACCCACAACTGAACGCATACGAAAACCTGCCGATTAGCAGGCAGTTCTCAAGTGGAGCCAGCCGGGATCGAACCGGCGACCTCCTGCTTGCAAAGCAGGCGCTCTCCCAGCTGAGCTATGGCCCCTGGGGCTCTCAATATACCGTCGTAGAGCCGGTTTTCGGACCTCGCCGCCGATCGAGATGGCGACCTTGGAGACGCTTGGATCGCCGCTGCTGCCCATTCGCTGCCCAAACGCGGTCCAAGCCTGGTCCTTTGCCAGCGCCTTTCGAGTCGGGCTCGCCATCACGCGGTCCGTCTGCAAGGGAGTAGACCGTAGCGTGGGGCTCGGGACTGGTCACCACGATGCCCCCCAGCCGGTGACGACACACGACCTTGCCCTCCCAGGCACCGAGTCAAGGATCGGGCATGGTAGGGTCGAACACGCTGGGAGGGGATGCGCCCCATTGGATCTGGCGCAGCTCTGCGTCGGCGGCTGAGCAAACGTTTGCTGCCCCTAGAATCTGCCACGGCGGAAACCGCTCGCCCACGATCACCGCTCGAAGCGCATCTCCATAAGAGATGCTCCTGCCCGGCGAGTGATCACCGAGAATCAGGTAGCGGCACTCGTGCTCGGTTGTCCAGTCTTTGAGCTTGCGGAAGAAAAGCTCAGGAGCGTGATCGCGCAGGTGCATTCTCATGCCTTGCTCGATGTCGCCTTCACCCGCCTCCGCAAGGGTTGCGGCGACAAGTGTATGAGCAGCTCCGTGTTCGGGAAGTGGTACATCGCTGTATGAGATCTCCTGGGCGATTGTGTCCTCGAAGCCCGCGAGAGCCGACGTGAGCGTCTCCGCGAGTAGTTCGCGGTCAAAAACTAGGCAGGCTCCTGCGTGGTTCTCGGCATATTGCTCCCACATGCGCGGTCGCGCATATCCTCTAGCGTGCACCGGGGACTCACCCTGCGGAGCGTCTAGGGTGAAGCTCAACACCTTCGTTTCGTCAAGTACCTGCCTCGCAAGATTTTGGAGGCGTTCTACGTCCTTCGTTGGCCAGGCCGCCGAGGTCCACAGTGCTTGGACCCAGTCTTTGTTCTCGACCGGATCACGTAGTCGAGCGAGCGAGCTAAAACGCAGTTCTCTGCTCGGTAGGATGTGCTCGAATGCGGCCCCCGGAGCCTGTCAAGTCGAATGAGACACTTGGTCGTCGAATTTAGTGAGTGGCTTTCTCTGTCGTGGGTTTGTTGATCCAGGCGGCGGTCGGCAGTGCTGGTGGTTGGGGCGGGCGGTGGACGAATCGCTCGGGTGTCGCGGTGTAGGCGGCGGCGAGGACGCGCTGGCGCTGGTTGTGGAGTTCTTGGGCGCGGCCGTGGTGGACGGCGGCTGGGGTCATTAGGCCGATCCCGGAGTGGCGGTGCTGGTGGTTGTACCAGTCGAAGAACGTGCGGCAGAACGCGCGTGCGTGCTGGATGTTCTCGAAGCGGCCGGGGAACTCGGGCCGGTACTTCAGCGTCTTGAAGTGCGCCTCGGAGTAGGGGTTGTCGGTCGAGGTGTAGGGCCGGTTGTGTGAGCTGGGTTACGCCGAGGTCGGCGAGGAGGAACGCGACCGGCTTGCTGGTCATCGAGCTGCCGCGGTCGGCGTGCACGGTCAGCTGCCCTTGCGGCGATCTGCTGCTGCTCGGCGGCCTGGGCGATCAGCGCCTTGGCGAGCTGGGCGCCCTCGCGGTGCTGGACGGTCCAGCCGACGACGTAGCGGCTGAACACGTCGAGGATCACGTAGAGGTAGAAGTACGTCCACTTCGCCGGGCCCTTTCAGCTTCGAGATGTCCCAGCGTCCACAGCTCGTTCGGGCGCTCGGCGAGCAGCTCCGGCTTGGCGTAGGCCGGGTGGGTGAGCTGGTCGCGTCGCTCCCGCACCCCGCCATGTTGAGCGGCGAGCAGCCGGTACATCGTCCGCTCCGAAGCCAGGTAACGGCCCTCGTCCAGCAGCGTCGCCCAGACCTGCGCGGGGGAGCAGTCAACGAACCGCTCGCAGTGGAGCTCGGCGAGCACCGCCTGGCGCTCGGCGCTCTGATAGCGCCCTGGCCGGTGACGGCCGCGCCCGCGTCGGCCTGGGCTCGGGATGGACGCCGCCGGCGGTAGATCGTCGCCGGTGCCGCGCCGAGCGCGCGGCACGCCGGACGGGTCCCGACGATCGGGGTGAGTTCCTGCACGGCCTGCTCGATCATCGCTCGGTGCTCCCCGGCTCGGTCGCGCCCCTGGGCTCGAGCAGCTCCCCCAAGAGCGCAGAGACGTTTCCCTGCACCTCGATCACCTTGCGCGCCTTCGCGAGCTCCGCCTCCGCGCGCTCGCGCACGCCGCTGCAGCGCCGCGATCTGAGCGTCACGCGGATCACCGGGCTTACGCCCCCGCGGCCGACGAGCGCCTTGATCGACCCCTCCTCGCGCTGCTTACGCCACGTCGTCAGATGCGAGGAATACAAGCCCTCGCGGCGCAACAGCGCCCCGAGCTCGCCCGGGCTGCGTGCACGCGTCGGCCTCACGCAGGACCGCCAACTTGTACTCAGCCGTGAACCGCCGCCGCCGAGCCTGCTCGACCAGCTCCGGGTCGGGGACCCCCCCGGGCGCGGCGCGCCCGACGGCCCCTCCGTTGCGGTCACCTACGGCCCCCTCCACTCCAGGGCCGTCGGCTCCATCGTGCTCCATCTCCAACATCGTGTCGTGCTCCGTTCTCGCCCTCAAGGGTCAGTAATTCCTTGATCATGAGCGTCTCACACGACATTGGCAGAGAGGCCCCGCTCGTCGTGTAGTGGTAGGCGTACTGGCCATGCCCTCCATACATCTGAACGGGAGGCGGTGAAGGAAACGGCATCGTCTCGTGGACTATTGCAACTTGATGGCCCGGCTGCGAGAAGATTCGCAGCTAGCAGCCAAGGCTTCACACGCCGCGGTCAAGTTCGAGTGCGTCGCGTCGCAACCGCTGCTGGCGGAAACCCATTTCCGACCCATGCATGAGGGCCTTGAAACGCCCCGGCTCGCCGTCTCGGCGGTCCATACAACGAGCGTAGATCGCCAGCGTGAGGTTCGGCGTGGCGTGCCCCATCTGCGCCATCACGTACGGAGGCGTCTCGCCGATGGCGAACAGCAGCGAGGCGAACGTCCGGCGCAGCGAGTGGGGCGTCAGGCCCCCAGGCAGCGGCTCGAAACCATCTTTGGCGAGCTGCTGGTTGGCCTTCTCTACGGCTCTGGCGAGCACTCGTGTCCGCACGTTGGTCATGGTCTGTCGGGTGCCGATGGCAGTCCCGAACACGAGCGCGTCAGGCAGCGCGTCGAGCCGCGCACGGTAGGTGCCCAGCTCATCGCGTAGGACCGGCAGGATGTTCACGACCCGCACTCCGGCGTCGGTCTTGGCGGCGCGGACGGTGATCATGCTGCGTGCCAAGTCCACGTCGCGCCAGCGCGGGGATAGCGCCTCGCCGATCCGCAGGCCGGCGAACGTGAGCGTGGCGAGCAACGCGCGGCGTTGGCCGCGGCAGACCCGCGCCTCCGCGGCTCGCAAGCGCGTACTCGGTTGGTTCGAGCACCCCGCCCCGAGCTACGTGCGGTAGCCCGGACGGCGGAAACGGGGCGCCTACGATCAGGTGCAGGTAACGCGGTGCATGTAGCCCGAGGTCATCGAGTATCTGGTGTGCAAACTGCCACGCTCGATCCAGTGGGCTGCCGCCGCCGACAAGGGAGGTGACCGTGATCTGCTGGGTCGCCATCGTCCAGTGAACACCTACGGCTCCTTCGCGGGACACGTAAGCGAGCCAGTCGTAACCAAGGCGCCTATCGCTCGCCTCGACCCCATAGACGCACTCGAACTGAGTCATCGACGGGATGATCCGCGGTTCGCGTGGGTAATTCATCGGTTCATCGATGAGCACCTCGGAGAGGCGTGTTAGAGCTGTTGCGTGGAAGTCCGATGTAAACAGGCGTGGGGTGAGATCGAGTGGACCTCCCGGCACCGCTAGACCTAGCGCGAACTGTACGTTTGTGGCATCCGTGCTCGCGTCGAGTAGCACCCGGCGGGATATCCGCTCGGCGCTGTTCACCCCAGCCTGCCGAGCTGTGTCTCCCCGATCGAACAGCGAAGCCAGCCGCGTCGGGTCGGTCACGGGGATCGTTTTCCCAGATACGCGCTCGAACACGCTGCCTCCGGTCATGCACGGCGGCGTCGCAGTCGGCGGTATGTGGATCACCACGACGGGCTTCCCGCTAGTCGTCTTAAACTCGCGTACCCGCAGGCCGTCTGGGTACGGCACGACACCGCCATTGACGATCACGTCCGTCACATCGCTGGGCGGGTCGCCGTTCGGGAACGTCGCCCCATTGAGCGCCCAAGAATCGTCAGGTTCGCGCTCCACGCCGAGGACCAGATAGCCGCCGCCGTGGGAGTTGGCGAAGCCACACATCTGCTTGCGAACCGAACCAGCGTTGAAGTCGGCCTTGCCCTCCCACTCCAGCGGCTCCGATGGTGCGTCCTTGAGGAGCGCTTCCGGTCGTGGAGCGTGAGCTGATCCCAAGCTGGGCCAAAGACGGTCATCGGCACACGATAGGCGCCATTGAGAGACCTTCCGCGATCCGTTGGGGTGACCAGCCCCGGTCTGCAAGCTGCCGCCTTAGCGTATGGCGAGGGACCGGAAATGGCACCGAGCACCGCCCCGGCCGTAGTAGCCTCTTCGCTATGGGCGCAATCCAGGAGCTGGCGGCCGATCTGGCTGTCGAGGGGCGCACATTGCGCCGCGCTGCCTCTCAGGGCACTCTCCGCGCCAGCCGAGATGGATCGCGCGATTTGCAGTTGGCACCCGGCGAGCGCGACTACCTTCGCGCCCACTGGCCGCTGCTCTCCGAGCTTCGCGGCGCGCTACTACCCGAGCGCGACATTCGTCTTGCTGTGCTCTACGGCTCGCTGGCGCGAGGCGATGAGGACGCAGACTCGGATCTCGATCTGCTGGTCTCGCTCGCCGATGATCGCCTCTCGGCGGGGTTCGAGCTTGCCGTCCGCCTGAAGCGCGTCAGCGGTCGCCGGGTGGATATCGCGCACCTGGCGCGCGTGGAGGCACAGGCGCCCCTACTGCTCGACCGGGTTCTCGACGAGGGGCGCGTCCTGATCGATCGCGACGGACAGTGGGAGCAGCTATGCGAGCATCGCTCCGCCATCCGCGACCGCGCTCGCCGTGACCATAGCCGCCAGATGGCCGGTGCGGCCCGTGCGATCAAGGAGCTGACCGGGTGAGCGAAGACCCGCCAGCGAAGCTTTAGCCGCAACGCGCTCGCGGCCGAGCAGGCCCGGCTGGCTCGCTTCTTTCAGACCATCAGTAAGCATCACAAAGCGCTCGACCTCGCGATCGAGGAGAACTTCGGCGGCCGGCTCGACCCGGCCGAGTGGAGGAATGCCTTTCAATCTGCCGAGCCCCACGACGCCAACCGCACGATGGTCGTGACCGGCGATCACTCCGCTGTGCTCAACGCCTATGTCGAGATTCTCAAGGGTGGCGCCGGATCGCGCCTGATCGGCCTGCTCCCACACCGGCGCCCTCACGCCGAGCAGGTCTTCGAGGCCCTCGTCGCCGACGGCGGCCTGACCGAAGATCAAGCGGCCCTCCTGAACGGGGTCTATGTCCTTGAGGGTCGCCTTGAGCACGCCTCCCCGGATGTTGATGCCGAGGAGGTCCGCGATGCCATCGAGCGCCTACGCGAAGCGCTCCCAGGGTTGATCGAGGGTACCCACGTCTGGCTCCGCCGCCACGGCGTCGAGCTCGGATAGGGATTCCCGCCAGCGCTGCCAACGCCGGACAGCAGGAGCAGCGCACGCGGGCGGAGCTGGCCCCAGCCACGGGGTCGGCCAGGGAATCGTTTGGGCAGCAGCCCGAATCCGCTGCCCAAACCCCGGCGGATCGCGCCCAATCCCGCCGCATCCGCGCCACGGCCCGAGCCCGTAATCCCTTATAAACGCTGAAGAATCAGGCGATACACCCGATCCGCTGGACTGCTTGCAAAGCAGGCGCTCTCCCAGCTGAGCTATGGCCCCGTGAGCATCTCAATATACGGCGAACTGACCTATCCCCCCAACGCGAGATGAACCTCGCCGGCGTCGAGCGTTGTGTGCCCGCCGTCGGCCAGCTCAACGACCAGGCGCCCGTCGCCGTCGACGCCATCGGCACGCCCGTGCCCCCCAGCCCACGAGATCTCCCGTCCGCGCAGTGCGTCGCGCGCACGCCAGGCATCGAGGACCTCGGCCGACGGCTCCCGGAGACGCTGTTGGAGCGCCGCGAGCAGCCGCGCCAGCAGCGGCTCGATCTCCTCGCTCGCCAGCCCCAAGCTGGCGGCGCTGTCACGCAGCTCGACCGGCAGTTCCTGCACCCGCACCGCGACGTTGAGGCCGATACCCAGCACGGCCCAGCCTTCCTGGGGGCGGCCCTCGATCAGGATCCCCGCGAGCTTGGCGAGTCTCCCGCCGCGCGCGAGCACGATGTCGTTGGGCCACTTGACACGGGCTTCGTCGCCCACCACGTCGCACACCGCCACGGCGGCGATCAGCGGCAGCAGTGGGGGCGACCGAAGCCGGGTGGCACTCGCCTCTGGCGAGCATCCCCGTTTCGGCCAACGCAGGATCAGCGACATCAGGAGCGCGCTGCCGGCCGGCGCGCTCCAGCGGCGGCCCTGCCGTCCGCGCCCCGCGGTCTGCTCGGCGGCCGTTACCAGCGTGCCGTGCGGGGCCCCCGCCAGCGCGAGTGCGCGGGCCCGCTCGTTGGTCGAGTCGGTGCTGCGCAGGTGCAGGCGGGGATGGCCGACCGGCGTGCCCTCACGCATCGCGCGAGGCGGCGTCCGCCAGCAGCGCCGCCACCAGGCCCTCGATGTCGTGATCCGCGGCCTCCACATCGGGCCGCAGGCCATGCTCGCGCAGCGTCGCGCTGGTGACGGGGCCGATCGAGACGGTGCGCGTGGCCGGCGACAGATCCGCGCTGCCACCGGCGGCCTCCAGGAAGAAGCGCACGGTTGAGGACGACGTGAAGGTGATGTAGTCGGCCGCCCGCGCCGCGGCGAGCGCCGGCGGGGCGAGCGGCTCGGCGACGGTTTCGTACAGCTCCAGCACGTTCACCTCGGCGCCCCGGGCCCGCAGGGCGTCGGGGAGCACGTCGCGGGCCTCGCGCGCGCGGGCGATCAGCGCGCGGCGGACCGGCAGCTCGGCGAGCGCCTCCACCAGCGACTCAGCCACGTAGCGCTCGGGGAGGATGTCCGCGGTGATGCCGTGCTCGGCCAGCGCTCGTGCGGTGCCGGGGCCGATCGCCGCGACCCGCGCGCCGGCCAGCGCCCGCGCGTCGGCCGGGTGACGGCCGGAGTGGGCCAGGCGCTCGAACAGCTGGGCCACGCCGTTGGGGCTGGTGAGGCAGATCAGGTCGTACGGGGAGAGGTCCAGTGGCGTGCAGGCGCCATCCGCCAGCGGTTGGATGCGGATCACCGGGGTCTCCACAACCCGGGCCCCGAGCTCTCGCAGCCGCCTGGCCAGACCGCTGGCTTGAGCGCGGGCGCGAGTGACGGCCACGGTGCGCCCTCCCAGTGGCAGCGGCGCGCGCCATTCGAGTTGAGCCGCCAGCCCAGCCACCTTGCCCACCACGGTGATCGAGGGCGCCCGAATGCCCTCCGTTTGCGCCCGCCCGGCGATCGTGGCGAGGGTGCCGGTGACCGTGCGCTGGTCGGGAAGCGTGCCCCGTTCGACGACCGCCGCCGGCTCGCCGGCGGGCCGTCCCGCATCGATCAGCGAGGCGGCGATACGCGCCAGCTGCCGCACGCCCATGTAGAACACCAGCGTCCCCGGGAAGGCCGCGAGCGCCGGCCAGTCGATCGCCGCCTCCTCCTTGTCGGGGTCCTCGTGCCCGGTTACCAGCGCCACCGCGCTCGCCAACCCGCGGTGCGTGACGGGGATGCCCGCGTAGGCGGTGGCGGCCACACCAGCGGTGATCCCCGGCACGACCTCGAACGGGATGCCCTCCGCGCGCAGCGTGAGCGCCTCCTCGCCGCCGCGGCCGAACACGAACGGGTCGCCGCCCTTCAGCCGCACGACGATCCTGCCCGCGCGGGCGCGCTCCACCATCAGCGCCTCGGTCTGCTCCTGCGGCACCGACTCCCCCCCGCCCTCCTTGCCGACAAACAGCAGTTCGGCGTCCGCGCGGGCCCCCTCCAGCGCCCCGGAGGGGATCAGGCGGTCGTAGAGGATCGTGTCGGCCCGCGCGATCAGCTCCAGTGCGCGCGCCGTCAACAGGCCGGGGTCACCGGGGCCGGCGCCGACGAGGAAGACGCGCCCGTTCACCTGGGGCCTATCCGGGATATGCCTCCACCACCGTCATCGGTTTCGCCGTCGAGGTACGCTTGCACGAGCGCCACGCTAGTACAGTCTTACTGGCGTTGCCTCCCACGCCCAGCGAGGCGCATGATCGGCCGACTGAAAGGTGTGACGGCATGGGCGGATGGCGACGGACGGTGGTCAACGTCCCGATCGGGACGTTGATGCTCGGGCTGGCATTGTTGACCGGCCCCGGGCCAGCACGGGCCAGCGGTTTGGTCACTGGCGGCGAAGAACTCGCCTCCATTGGCGTCCTGACAAGCTCCACGATCTCCAAGGAAACCGCGGGGGAATTCGCGGTCAACACTCGGGACGGCGAACTGAGCCTGAGGCCGCTGGACACTTCCCCCGACGCGAGCACGGCGACCGTGGTCAACGGCGCCGCGGCGCTGTTCGCGGGCATCTGGCCGGCGACCGACGCGATCGTCCGCCCCGACGCGCTCGGGGCCACGACGATCGTGCAGATGCGCTCATCCGCGGCCCCCACCTCCTTCTCCTGGGAAGTCGGCACGGGTCCCGACCAGCACCTGTGGCAACTACCCGATGGCGGCGTCGCGGTCCTCGCGGGCCCGCCCGGCCCGCCCTGGGAAGGCCCGCTGGGCGACGCTTTGGCGGCGCTGGCCTCGACCGCGTCGGCTCAGGCGACCCCCCCGGGCGAGCTCTGGCCCGAGGAAACTCAGGCTCAGTACACCGCGGCTACGAACTCCGTGGCGGCGGCCGAACAGCAGGCGGGTGGGGCGGCGCTGATGGTGGTCGAAGCGCCCACGGCCACCGACGCCCGTGGCGGCCGCGTGCCCGCATCGCTGAGTGTGGTTGGGAGCACGATCACGATGAACGTGTCGCCGGTGCCCACCACGCCCTTCCCGGTTGTGGCGGCCGTGACGGTTGCCGCGGCAAGCAACCAAGCCAGCGCGGCTCGCCCCCAGGACCTCCGTTACGGACTGTCCGACCAGCGGGCGGCGGCTTTCGGCCCATCGTTTGATCGGCGGCTGCTCGAAGGGCCGTTGCATATCCGCGTCGCGCGACTGGTGCTCCCCTATGAAGCCGTCCTCGCATCGACGGAAAAACGGGAAGCCAGAGAAAAGGCTGAAAAAAAGCTTGAGTACACGCAGAGCGAAGCGTTGACCGTATGGCTTCGGAAAGTCCAGGAAGTGAACGCCGCGGGAGAGCATCTACAGCCCTACATCACGCTGTGGTCGAAGGGCTGTCTGGACAGGACGGCCTGTCGGGCGCCGCCCCGCAAACGCTACCGCGAAGCCGTCCGGGCGCTCATCAAAGACCACATGAAAGCCGCCGCGGGCCTGCCGGCGGTGAGGCTGTGGGGAGCCTGGAATGAGCCGGATGGAGGCAAGACCTCACTGCGCGCGGCGCAAGCGGGAGAGCTGTGGCGGATCGCCCACTCGGTGATGGTCAAGCTTCGCTGCAATTGCACGATGGTCGCCGGCGAATTTGCCGAATTCGGGCCATACGTCTCGCGTTACAAGAAATTCATGGTGAAGCACCATCTCAAACCGCGAGTGTGGGGTCTGCACGACTACCGTGATCTCGTTCCCGGATCATCCAATGAACCGGCAAAATACAAAAACCGTGACGCCAGAGAGTTTGCGAAGCTGACAAGCACGCGCCTGGGCAAGCCCAGAATCTGGCTGAGCGAGCAGGGTGTGGAGCTGGATAATGGCTTCAGGCCCACACCGCTCAAAGGCGATCCCGAATCGCAGCGTCTCTCGGCGGAAGACTTCCTACGACTGGCGAGCGTGTCGAGGCGTGTGGAACTTGTCGACTACTACATGTACGGTGCGCCAGATCCCAGCGGGGTGCATCCCCGCCCAGAAGACGAAGCGGTCTTCAACAGCGCGCTGGTGAACGACAGAAGCCAGCCGTCGCCCGCCTACTGCGTCGTGGCGTTTGCCGCTCACGGGTGTCCACCGATCGTAACCGCCGATTCCTCCGCTCCCCGCAGCAGCTCCCCGGCGCCGGCGCTGAGGAGCCGCTCCGCCACGCGGCGGCCCAGCGCCTCGGGGTCGTAGAAGCCCCCCAGCAGCTCGTCGCTCACCCAGGCGGAGCCGTCGGGGAGGCCAACCCAGGCGCGCAGGTGCAGGCAGCCGCAGCCGTAGTCGTAGGCGTGCGCGCCGAGCGGCGTGTTGCAGCTGGCATCGAGCGCGTGTGCGACCGCGCGCTCGGCCTGCAGGCAGGCCAGCGTGTTGGCGTCGGTGATCGCCTGCACCGCCGCCCGCGTGGCCTCGTCATCGGCGCGGCCCTCCAGCGCGAGCGTGCCTTGGCCGGGGGAGGGGACGAAGCGCACGGGGTCGAGCACCGCGGCGATCTCGGCCTCGCGGCCCAGGCGCACCAGGCCGGCGCGGGCGAGAACGAGCGCGTCGAAGCCACCCTCGCCGAGCTTGCGCAGGCGCGTGTCGACGTTGCCGCGCACCGCCACCACCTCCAGATCCTCGCGCGCGGCCCGCAGCTGCGCGGCGCGACGCACGCTGCCGGTACCCACGCGCGCGCCCGGGGCCAGCTGCTCGAGGCCGGCCTCGAAAGCGCCCGGGTCTTCGCGGGAGACGGCGGAGCGTCCCGCCACGCACAGCGCATCCTCGGCGGGCGCGCGCGCGGGTGCGCCAACCAGCGCGAGGCCGTCAGCCAGCTCGCCGGGGACGTCCTTGGCAGAGTGCACCGCCAGGTCGATCTCTCCGGCGGTGAGCGCATCCTCGATCTCCTTGGTCCACCGCGACTTGTCTTCACCGCTCCCACCGCGGTCGCCGGCAGTGGTGATCGTGACGAGCTCGCCACCGCCGAGCAGTCGCAAGACGAGGTCGGCCTGTGCGAGCGCCAGCGCGCTGCCCCTGGTGCCGATCCGCATCAGTGCTCGCGACGGCTGCGCAGGTCGTGGACCTTTGCCAGCCCCGCGGGGGGTGCCTGTTCGGCTGGGGTCTCCTCCTCCTGCAGCGCAAACAGCTCGCGCACCAGCTGCAGCGAGGCGTGCGAGCGCGTCTCCGAGAGGCTGCGCAGGCGGATCGTGGGCTCGTGCAGGATGCGGTTGGCGATCGAGCGCGCCAGCGCCTCGACGCGCACGAGGTCCCGCGGCGAGGCCGACTCCCAGCGGCCGTCGTTCTCGGCCAGCACCTGCGCGACGATCGCGTCGCCGTGCTCGCGCAGCGCGCTGACGGTCGGCAGCGCCTCCAGCTGGCCCAGCCAGCCGGCGAAGCGGCGGATCTCCTCCTCGATGATCTGCTCCGCCCGTGGCACCTCGTTCACGCGGGTGTCGAGGTTGCGCGCCACCACCTGCTGGAGGTCGTCGATGTCGTACAGCGTCACCCCGTCGAGCTCCCCGCAGCGCGGGTCGATGTCGCGCGGCACGGCGATGTCGATCAACAGCAGTGGCCGCCCCTCGCGCTGGGCGAGCACCTGCGCGAGCTCGTCGCGGCCGACGATTGGGTGGGGGGAGGAGGTGGAGGAGACGACAATGTCAGCCGCCGCCAGCTGCTCGGGCAGCCCGTCGAGGCCGACCACCGAGCCGCCGAAGCGCTGCGCGAGGCTGCGCGCGCGGTCGGCATGTCGGTTGGCGACGAAGATCGTGCCGGCACCCCTGTCGGCGAGCGCCTGCGCGGTGAGCTCGCTGGTTTCGCCGGCGCCGAGGATCACCACGTGGCGGGCACGCAGGTCGCCGAGCAACTCGACCGCGAGGCCCACCGCCGCCGAGGGGACGCTCACGTGGCTGGAGCCGATCTCCGTCTCCGAGCGCACCCGCTTGCCCGCGGTGAGCGCCGCGCTCCACAGGCGGTTGCTGAGCGGCCCGGTGCAGCCGGCCTGCAGCGCCGCCTCGAAGGCGCGCTTGACCTGTCCCTGGATCTCGGCCTCGCCGACGATCATCGATTCGAGGCCCGCGGTCACCCGGTAGAGGTGGCGGGCGGCGTCGCAGTTGCGTGGCGTGTAGATCTCCTGGGCGAGCTCGGTGGGGCGGATCGAGGCGTGGCGGGCGAGCATCCCCAGCGCGTCCACCTCAGCGCGCACGGGGTCGCCGACGACGAGGTAGAGCTCGGTGCGGTTGCACGTGCACAGCACCACCGCCTCGCGCACCTCGGCGGTGGCGATCAGCCGCTGCGCGAGCTTCACCGCGCCCGGCTCGGTAAACGCCAGGCGCTCGCGCAGCGCCACCGGCGCGGTCTTGTGCGAGATACCGAGCGCCAGCAGCTCACTCATGCGGGTGTGGACTCCAGCTCGATCGGGTCGGATTCTGTGTCGCGCGGCGCGGCGGCGGACGGAGTGCGTTCGGCGAGCTCCAGCAGCTCCCCCAACTGGCGCTCGATGCGGCTGAGGCGGATCGCCATGATCGCCACGTAGATCAGCACCAGCGCGAACAGCACGATGTAGGCGGCGGCGACATACTTTCCCGCTGTGTGCAGCGGCAGCGCGGGTAGCTCGCCAAGCGGCATCAGGATGCCTCCGACAGGCTGGGGGCCGCGCTGCGGGCACGGGCGGGAGTCTCCTCAGTAAGCCGCCGGCGCAGCGCGCGCAGCTGTCCCCGCGCATGCTTGGCGGTGAGCTCGTACTTGCAGAGCGTGGCGAACAGCAGCGCGATCGCCACCAGCGAGACCATGAACGTGAGCGCCATCGAACCGGGCAGGTTGGAGGTGCTGCCGAGCACGCGCGGGTGCAGGTAGGCGGTTGAGAGCCGCACGGCGATGAAGTTCAGCGGCACGAATGCGCCGGCGGTGATCGCAAACACCGAGGCGTAGCGCGCCTGGCGCTCGGGGTCTTCGATCGCGAAGCGCAGCGGCTGGTAGGTGGCGTACAGCAGAAACACGATCAAAAACGACACCAGCGTGGGCTCACTCCACACCCACCAGTGCCCCCACGAGCCCTTCGCCCAGATCGAGCCGGTGATCAAAGTACCCACGGCGAAGATCAGGCTCATGTGGATCACCACATAGGAGCGCATGTCCCAGCGCGAGTCGCGCGTGCGCAGGTGCTGAATGGCCAGCATGCCACCGAGCACAAAGCCACACAGGGCGACGATCGCGAGGGGGACGTGCACGTAGAAGATCTTCTGCAAAAAGCCCTGTTCGGCTTCCAGCGGCGCGTAGAAGAACACCAGCCCGAGCGCGAGCGCCATCGCGGCGACGGTGGCGATGCTGAGCGTGCGCAGGCCCTTTCCGTACACAGAGTGAGGGGAGATTATGGGCTCAATCCTCCAGAAGAAAGTCGAAGACGGCGTAGGCGATCAGCCCGAACACCAGATCATAGAGCGCGAGCATCAACGGCCAGCGCAGCGATGGCTCCATTTGGTGTGCGAGCGCCAGTAGCGGCGCGGTGGCGCGCGCCCCGCCGATCACCACCGGCACCAGCAGCGGCAGCGCCAGCAGCGGCCCGAGCAGGTCGCGCGCGCGGGTGCGTACGGCGATCGCGGCCACCAACGTGCCGATCACCGCGATCCCCACGTCGCCCAGCAGCAGCACGCCGGGCAGCTCCGGCAGCGCCGGGCCCAGCGAGGGTTCGAGCAGCAGCAGCGCGAACGCGGGCACCGCCACCAGCTCCAGCACCACCAGGTAGGCAAGCAGCGCGAGCGCCTTCGCCACCAGCAGCGTGGAGCGGTCGCAGGGCGCCAGCAGGAAGCCGTCGAAGCCGCCCTCCTCGGCGTCGGCGACGAACAGCCGGTTGATCCCCAACATCGCCGCCAGCAGCAGCGTCACCCACAGGATCCCCGAGGCCTCATCGCCGTTGACGCCGGTCTTGTTCAGCGCGAAATGGAAGATCACGAATACCGTCACCGCGAACAGCGACATCCCCGGCACCGACTCCAGCGTGCGCAGCTCCACCAGCAGCTCCTTGCGCAGCAGCGCCGCCACGGTCTTCACGCGTACAGATCCTTGATCGCTGTGCCGTTGAGTGTCGCCGGATCGGCCAGCAGGGCGGGGCGTCCGCCGCGCAGACCCAGCACGAGGTCCGCCCCATCGAGGTCGGCCTCCGGGTTGTGACTGCACACCACCCGGGTGCGGCCCGAGGCAGGCCCGATCAGCGGCGCCACGAGCTCCGCCCCCGCGGGGTCCAGATTGGCTCGCGGCTCGTCCAGCAGCAGCAGCTCGGGCTCGTGCAGCACCGCGCGGGCGATCGCCACCCGCTGTGCCATCCCCCGCGAGAGCGTTCGCACCGGCTCCCCGGCGCGGGCAGCCATGCCTACGGCTCCCAGCAGCTCCTCTACACGCGCGAAGCCGACGCCGTGCAGGCGGGCGTGGAAACGCAGATTCTCGCGCGAGGAGAGCTCGCGGTAGAGCAGCGGCTCGTGGCTCAACAGCCCGATTCGCCCACGCACCGCCCACGACGCGCCGGGCAGTGGGCTTCCCAGCACACGCACCTCCCCCGCGTGGGGGCGCAGCAGCGTGGCGAGCACCCGCAGCAGCGTAGTCTTGCCGGCGCCGTTGGGTCCGAGCACCACAAGCGTCTGGCCGGCCCGCAGCGACAGCGAGACCCCGGCCAGCGCCTCGCGTTCGCCGTAGCGGCGCGTCAGGCCCTCCAGTTCGAGCGCGGCCACTCTGTCTTCAGGCAGTTCGAGCGTGGCCACTCTGTCTTCAGGCGCCCGCAACCTGGAGCGCGCACGCGCGCCGCGCCCGCTCGATCAGTTCTCGTACGGCCGCCTCCTCGCCCGCGCGCAGCAGCGCGATCGGGTCGGGGTTGCCGTTCACGATCCCCTCGAAGAAGTCGCGCCGCTCGGCGTAGGTGGGCAGCGTGTCCTTGGCCCAGCCGCGCACCTCGTTGAGCAGCACCGCCAGGCGCGCGTACTCCTCGCCGAATAGGGCGGCGATCTCGCGCTTCATGCGCTTGGCCAGGGCGGGTGAGGCGCCGGCGGTGGAGATCGCGATCGCCAGCGGCCCGGTGCGCACGATCGCCGGGAGGATGAAGTTGCACAGCGGTGGCACGTCGACGACGTTGACCAGCATCGCCCGGCGCTCGGCGTCCTCCCACACACGGATGTTCACATCGGTGGAGTCGGTGGCGGCGATCGCCATGAACACGCCCTCCAGATCGCCGGCCCCGGCGTACTCGCGCTGCTCCCAGCGGATCGAGCCCTCGCGCGCGTACTCCCGCAGCGCCGGCAGGGCGCGCGGCGCGATCAGCGTCACCTCCCCGGCGCAGGCGAGCAGCCCCTCGACCTTCTCCAGGCCGATCTCCCCCCCGCCCACAACCACGCAGCGGCGGCCGCTCAGTTTCAGGCAGGCGATGTAGAAGGGGGTGTCGAGCATCCCCCGCACGCACGACTGGTCGCAGATCCCCCTGCGCAGCTGGCAGACGCACTCCTTGCCTGCGTAGGCCTGGGCGGGCATGCCAAGAGGTTATCGCCGCAGGGATCGCATCCCCACCCGCACGAGCGGCCTCAGCCCCTGGCGCCAGGCGCGCTCGCGATCGGCGTCGCGCGCGGAGCGCAGCTGGGCGACGGCGCGCGCGGCGCGCTCGTGCAGGGCGTCGTGCGGCGGCCACCACAGCCCGCGCGCGCCGGAGGGGCTGTACGCGATCAGCTTCTCCTGCGCGCAGCCGCGCAGGCCGGTCTCGCCGAGCGTGCGCCCGAGGCCGCCGCCGGCCGCGGCGCCCCATGGCCCGCGCGTGATCGCCGGCGCTGGGAGATGGTCGTTGAGCCACACCATCCCCGTGCGCAGCTCGCGCGCGATCCGCAGCCCGCGGGGGCGGTCGGCCGTCCAGATCGAGGCGCCCAGCGCGTACTCGCAATCGTTGGCCAGCTCCACCGCGCGGTCGGTCGAATCGACCGCCATCACCGCCAGCACCGGTCCGTCCAGCGGCTGGCGCATCAGCCGCATCTCGTGTGTCACCCCGCTCAGCACCGCCGGCCCGTAGAACGCCGCCTCCGGGGCGCACCCTTCGGGCGGGGAGCGCAGAGGACCGCCGCAGTGCAGCCGCGCGCCCTGCGCGACCGCCTCGTCCACCAGTTCGCTCACGTGCTGAAGGCGCCGGGCGGACGCGAGCGGCCCCATCTGGACACCGGCGCGCTCGGGGTCGCCGACGCGCATCGCCCGCGCGCCGTTCACCAGATGGGTGAGCAGCCGCTCGGACACCTCCCGCTCGACGTAGATGCGCTCGACCGAGCCGCGCGCCTGGCCCGCCCCGGCGCAGCCGGCCCACAGCGCACCGCTGGCGGCCCGTGCGATGTGTGCGTCGGCGAGCACCAGCATCGCGTCCTTGCCGCCCAGCTCGACCGTCACCTCCTTCTCCTGGGAGACGCACGCCCGCGCCACCGCGCGCCCCACGGTGGGCGAGCCGGTGAACAGCACCTTGTCGAGCGGTGCCCGCGCGAGTGCCACCCCCACCTGCGTGCCGCCGTGCACCACCCGCACGAGGCCCTCCGGCAGCGTGGCGCGCGCCAGCACCCCCATGATCCGCTCGCCCGTCAAACAGGCGCGCCGCGCCGGCTTGAACACGACGCCGTTGCCCGCCAGCAGCGCGCCGGCGATCTGCGCGAGCGGCTGCGCGAACGGCGCGCTGCCGGCGCCGATCACCCCCACCACGCCGAACGGCTCGTACGCCACCCGCGCGCGCATCGAGAGCGCCATCGAGCGGTGGATCCCCACGCGTCTGGATCCGAGCACGCGCGCGCCGTCCTCGGCGATCCAGATCAGCGCGTCGATCGCCGCCAGCAGCTCGGTGCTCGCGACCTCCGCGCGGGGGCGGCCCTGCTCGCGCCCGATCAGCCGCGCCAGCTCGTCGAACTCGTCGATGATCGCCTGCGCTACGCGGCGCATGTAGCGGGCGCGGTCCTCCACTCGCAGCAGCGCCCACAGCGGCTGCACCTTGCGCGCGGCGGCCACCACTCCCTCCACCTGCTCGGGCGCGGTGGCCGGCACGCTGCCGAGAATCGCCCCGGTCGCCGGGTTGCGTGCGCGCAGCGGCGGCGGCGTCGCGGTCGCGGCTGGGGTCGAGGCGGCGGTGCCCATGCCTGGTTGATTATCGCCCTCTTTCCCGGCGCACCTGAGCCAACCGCTGCGCCAGCGCCGCCTCCGCCTCGTCGGGTTCGTAGAAGCGGGCGCCCGCCACCTCCTCGGGGAGCAGCTCCTGCGGGGAGACGTGGCCCGGGCGATCGTGCGGGTAGTCGTATGAGAGCCCAACCGTCCCGGGTGGGCTCTCACCCTGTCCCGGCCGGGGACCGGATCTCAGCCAGCCGGGCACCGGCGCGGCGCCCTGCTCGCGCACGTGGCGCTGCGCTGCCCCCAGCGCGCGCCCGGCCAGGTTGGACTTCGGCGCCAAAGAGAGGTAGATGGCGGCCTGCGCGAGCGCAAATTTGGCCTCGGGCATGCCCACGTGCTCGACTGCCTGCGCCGCGGCGACGGCGACGCCGAGTGCGGCGGGGTCGGCGTTGCCGATGTCCTCGGAGGCGAGGATCACCATGCGCCGCACGATGAAGCGCGGATCCTCGCCGCCCTCCAGCATCACCGCCAGGTAGTACAGCGAGGCGTCGGGGTCCGAGCCGCGCGTGGCCTTGATCCAGGCGGAGATGTAGTCGTAGTGGCGGTCGCCCTTGCGGTCGTACAGCACCGCCCGCTGCTGCAGTGCGTCCTCGGCGCGCCCGATCTCCACGGTGCTCTCCCCCAGCTCGGCCGCCGTGGCGACGGCGAGCTCCAGCGCGTTCAGCGCGGTGCGCGCGTCTCCTTCCGCGCGGGCGGCGAGGAAGTCGAGCGTCGCCGGCGCCACCGCGATCGCGGTACTCGTGCGACCCGCGGCCGATCGGCCCGCGTGCGTCCCCTCCTCCCCAGGTCCGTGCTCGTCCGCAACCATCGCCAGCAGCTGCCCCGAGGCCAATGCGCGGCGCAACACCGTGCCGATCTCCTCCGCGGAGAGCGCTCGCAGCGCGTACACCCGCATCCGTGAGAGCAGCGCCCCGTTGACCTCGAACGCCGGGTTCTCGGTGGTGGCGCCGATCAGCGTCACCACTCCCTCCTCCACCGCCGGCAGCAGCGTGTCCTGCTGGGCCTTGTTGAAGCGGTGGATCTCGTCCAGGAAGAACACCGTGCCGGCGGCGCGGGTGGCGCGGCGGTGGGCGGCGCGCTCCAACACCGCGCGGACCTCCGCGCGGCCCGCCTGCACCGCGCTCAGCTCTTCGAAGACCGCGCTCGAGCGCTCGGCGACCATCCGCGCGAGCGTCGTCTTGCCCGAGCCGGGGGGCCCGTAGAGCACCATTGAGTGGGGGTGGCCCTGCTCGATTGCGGTGCGCAGACCCGAGCCCTCCCCCAGCAGGTGGGTCTGCCCGACGAACTCCTCCAGGTGCAGTGGGCGCATGCGCGCCGCCAGCGGGCGCGCTTCTTGCGTACGCGCCACGTCCCCGTTCGGATCGTTCCTTGCATTCCTGCGCGAGGACGGGCTGTCTGCCGACAACAAAGGGCGATCGCGGTCGTTGTTGGGCTCGTTCGGCTCGATTGGCTCGAAAAGGGTGTCCATATTTGGAAGCCTCCCGGGAGGTTGCCCGGTGGATGGTGTCGAACTCCTATGGCTGGTGATCTACATTAGAAACACACTTTCCAGCGTTTGGCTTGCTGTGGTATGACCACGGGCGCCGCCGACATCCTCGTGCTGGAGCCCGCGCGCGTGGGACGCCACGGGTGGAGTCCGCCGGATGGCCGGGATTCGGGCGCGGCCGCGACGTGGGCGGCACGCTCTCCCTGGCGGCTGTTCTGGGGGCGTCTGCGCCGCGACCGCGTCGCGCTGGCCGCGCTCGGCTTCATCGCGCTGCTGCTGCTGGTGGCGCTCGCCGCGCCGCTGGTCGTGCACCTGGCCGGCGTGCCCGGCCCGTATGTGCAGAACCCAAACGCGCTTGACGCGTTTGGCAGCCCCACGGGCCCCAGTCTGGCGCACCCCTTCGGGGTTGACCAGCTCGGTCGCGACGTGCTCGCGCGGGTCGTGTATGGCGCGCGAACGTCGCTGGAGGTGGGGCTGATCGGCACCGCGCTTGCCACCGTGATCGGCACCGCCATCGGCCTGCTGGCCGGCTTCTACCGCGGGCTGACCGACACGCTGCTTTCGCGCCTCACCGACGTGGTGCTGTGCTTCCCGGTGCTGCTTGTGGGCCTCGGCCTGGGGGCGGCGTGTGGCGTGCGCGGCTGCTTCAAAGGCGCGGTCCAGCCCGGCGTCTCCACGATCGTCGCGATTGTGGCGCTGTTCAACTGGACCTACATCATGCGGATCGTGCGCGGCCAGGTGCTGTCGCTGCGCGAGCGGGAGTTCGTCGACGCCGCCCGCTCGCTGGGGGCATCCAACGGGCGCATTGTGTTTCGCGAGATCCTCCCCAACCTCACGGCGCCGCTGATCGTCTACGCCAGCCTGCTGATCCCCGCCAACATCCTGCTGGAGGCCGCGCTCTCGTTCCTCGGCGTCGGCGTGCGCGCGCCGGCCGCCAGCTGGGGGCAGATGCTGGCCGACGCCACTCCGATCTTCAACACCGCGTGGTGGTACATGCTGTTTCCCGGGCTGGCGCTGCTGCTCACCGTGCTCGCCTTCAACCTGCTCGGCGATGGCCTGCAGGATGCACTCAACCCGCGAATCGGCCGTCCCGTCAAGTAATCACCAGAGGAGGAGACCTACAACCATGTTCAACAACCGTCACAGACGAGAGGGTGGCGCAGTCGGCCGAAGGCCGGCTGGCCGAAACGGGGACCGATTGGGGGGACACTCGCTCCGCTCGCATCCCCAAATCGGCCAGCGCCGCAGGCGCGTGTCTCCCGGCTTCGGTTGGGCCCCTCTTCCTCTAGGAAAGGCCACGGCGCTGGCGCTGATCGCGGGCGTGCTCGCGGTTGTGCTCGGCGCCTGTGGTGCGAGCAACACCGGGTCGCCCGCCACGAGCAGCATCCCGCTGAAGTCGGGCGAGTCGCCTGTGGGCCAGCAGCTGTACGGCAAGCAGCGCGGCGGGACGCTCACGGTCTATGACCACGAGGATTTCGAACACTTCGATCCCGGCCAAGCGTATGCGGTCGAGGATTACACGATCACCTCGGCGACGCAGCGCTCGCTCTACTCCTACCTCCCCAACAACGCCTCCAAGCTCGAACCGGACGTCGCCGCGGGCCAGCCGGCGATCACCGACGGCGGCAAGACGGTGACGATTCAGATCAAGCCGCACATCTACTTCAGCCCGCCGGTCAACCGCGAAGTGAACTCCGGCGACGTGGCCTACGCGATCGAGCGCGGCGCCAACCCGAACGTCGCAAACGCCTATTTCGAACCCTACTTTGGGGACATCGTGGGCGCGGAAAAGGCCAACGGCGGACCGATCTCCGGGATCGAAACGCCCAGCCAGCACACGATCGTTTTTCACCTCACCAAGCCCACCGCCTCGCTGCTGGTCGGCGCGCTCGTGCTGCCGCTCTCCGCGCCGGTGCCGCCGGAATTCGCCAAGCCGCTGGACGCCCACAAACCGACGACGTACGGCAGCGAATACCTCGTGGCGACCGGGCCCTACATGCTGAAGTCCGACAGCGCCGGTAAATTCCTCGGCATCGGCTACCAGCCCGGCAAGTCGGCGACGCTGGTGCGCAACCCCAGGTGGAATCCCCACACCGACTTCCGCCCGGCGTATCTGAATCAGATCAACATCAACATCGGCGGCGAACCGACGGTGATCGGCAAGCAGGTCCTGCAGGGCGAAGACGTGGTGCAGAACGACGTGCCGGCGCCGTCGATCGTCAAGGAAGCCTACGAACACCACCCGCAGCAGATCACCTTCACGCCGGGCTCGGGAACCTATTACGCTTCGCTGAACACCGCGCACGGACCGTTCGCCAACATCGACCTGCGCAAGGCCGTGTGGGCGGGACTCGACCGCGACGCGCTGGTGAAGGCGCGCGGCGGCCCGCTGGTGGCGTCGCCGATGACGCACTTCCTGTACCCGGGCGTGAATGGGTATGAACAGGCGGGCGGCGCCGCGGGACCGAAGGTGGACTACAACGAACACCCCGAAGGCGACATGGCGGTGGCCGAAAAGTACATGAAGCTGGCCGGCTACCCCAGTGGCAAATACACCGGGGGCAAGACCCTGCAGGTGGTGGGCTCCACCGGCGAACCGCAGGAAGCGATGGCGCAGGTCACCAACCAGGCGCTGCAGAATCTCGGTTTCAAAACCCACCTCACGCTGGTGGACCAGTCGGTGATGTACTCCAAGTACTGCACCGTGCCCTCACAGGAGATCGACGTCTGCCCCAACGGCGGCTGGGTGCGCGACTTCGCCGACCCGCAGACGGTGCTGTACGTGCCGTTCTACGGCCCCGCGATCGCGGCGAGCGGCAACGCCAACTGGAGCCAGATCAACGACCCGCAGATCAACGCCGCGATGGAAAAGGCGACGCTGACCGTCGGCGAACCGGCGCGCGCCGAAGCGTGGGCGAAGATCGACGAAATGCTGGTGCGCTACGCGGCCGCCGCGCCCGAGATCTACTCGATTCAGGCACAGATCCAGGGTAAGAGCGTGGCCGGCGTCAACCAGCTGTGGGACACCGGCGCATGGGACTACGACTTCACCTCGCTGAAGTGAAATGTGCGGAGTTCACCCCGGCCGGCGCTGGCGCCGCCGGGGTGAACTCCAGGTGCCTGCCATGACCCGTTACATCGTCCGCCGCGTTCTGTGGGGCGTCGCGCTGCTGTTCATCGTGGCGGCGCTGACGTTCCTGTTCTTCTACCTCTTCCCCAGCGCCAACCCGGCGTCGCTGCGCGCTGGGCGCGCGCCGACGCCGAAGGTGATCGCCGAGATCACCCGCAACCTGGGGTTGGACCGGCCGCTGCCCACGCAGTTCTACGACTACATGAGGGGCGTGCTGGGGCACTTCAACCTTGGCTACAGCTACTACAGCGAGGCCTCCGTCAAGAGCCTGATCGCCGAACGGCTGCCCGCCACGGTGTCGCTCGCAGCCGGCGCGGTGGTGATCTGGCTGGCGAGCGGCATCGCGGTCGGGATCGTCTCCGCAGTGCGCCGGCGCACGTGGCTGGACCGCACGGCGATGGGCACCGCGCTCCTGTTCATCTCCGCGCCGGAATACTGGCTGGGGCTGATCGCGCTGTTCCTGTTCAGCGCCGACATCGGCAAGTTCAAGGTCTTCCCCGGTGCCGGCAGCTACGTCGGCTTCAGCAGCGACCCGGGGCAGTGGTTCGCCTCGCTGATCCTCCCCTGGCTGGTGCTGGCGGCCACCTTCGCCGCGGTGTATGCGCGGCTGCTGCGCGCCAACCTGCTGGAGGTGCTCGACCAGGACTACATCCGCACCGCGCGCGCCAAGGGCCTCTCCGAGCGGCGCGTGATCCTGCACCACGGGGTGCGCGCCGCGATCACCCCGATCGTCACCGTGCTGGGTCTCGACCTCGGCGCGCTGCTGGGCGGCGCGCTACTGGTCGAAGTCGTGTTCGACATCCCCGGCGTGGGGCGGCTGAACTACGACGCGCTCACCCACGCCGACTTCCCGATCATCCAGGGCACGGTGCTGCTGGCGGCGCTGTTCATCGTGGTGGCCAACATTTTCGTCGACATCTCCTACGCGTATCTCGACCCGCGCGTGCGCTTCAAGTGAGCCGGCCGCCTCACATTGCGAAAGGCGTGGTGGTCTCATGAGTGCCCCCGGTGAACCGCTGCTGAGAGTTGAGGACCTGCACGTGGAGTTTCCCACCGAAGGCGGGGCGGTGCACGCCGTGAACGGCGTCTCCTTCGAGCTCGAACAGGGGGGCACACTCGGGATCGTGGGCGAGTCGGGCTCGGGCAAGAGCGCCTGCGCGCTGAGCACGATGGGACTGACCCGCGCCCAGGGGGCGCGCATCTCCGGGCGGATCCTGTTGGAGGGCGTCGATCTGCTGAGGCTGTCGGAGCGGCGGATGCGCGAGCTGCGCGGCAACGAAATGGCGATGGTCTTCCAGGATCCGCTCTCCTCGCTTCACCCCCTCCACCGCATAGGGGCACAGATCGTCGAGGCGATCCGCGCCCACCGCGAGGTGGCAGGGCGCGCCGCGCGCGAGCAGGCCATCGCGCTGCTGGAGCTCGTTGGCCTGCCCGGGGCGGGCGGGGGTCCAATCCCCGTGGATGCCTACCCGCACGAGCTCTCCGGGGGGATGCGCCAGCGCGCGATGATCGCGATGGCGCTGGCCAACGAGCCGAAGCTGTTGATCGCCGACGAGCCCACCACCGCGCTCGACGTGACCGCGCAGGCGCAGATCCTCGCGCTGCTGCGGCGCCTGCGCCAGGAGCTCGGGATGGCGCTCGTGCTGGTCACGCACGACCTCGGGGTGGTGGCCGAAATGGCCGACGAGCTCGTGGTGATGCAGGCCGGCCGGATCGTCGAGCGGGGCACGGCCGAGGCGGTGCTGGCAGCGCCTGAGCATCCCTACACGCAGGCGCTGCTGCGCGCGGCCCCGACGCTTGAGCGCCGCGACGATAACCGGCCAGGGGAGAACCACGACAGGCGCGAGCGGAGCGCGGGGGCGAAGGGGAAGGGGGAGGAGGAGGGGGCAGTGGTGGCGGCCCCGCCGCTGCTGCAGGTGCGCGACCTCGCCAAGCGCTTCCCGATCACCCGCGGGGTGGTGTTTCAGCGCCAGATCGACGCCGTCGAGGCGGTCGCCGGGATCAGCTTCGAGCTGCGGCGCGGCGAGGCACTCGGGCTGGTGGGAGAGACCGGCTGCGGCAAGAGCACCACCGCGCGCCTGATCATGCGCCTGCTGGAGCCCACCGGCGGAGAGATCCGCTTCGAAGGCCACGACATCGCCCACCTGCGAGGCCCGGCATTGAAGGCCGCGCGCCGCGAAATGCAGATCGTCTTCCAGGATCCCTACTCCTCGCTGAATCCCCGCAGGACGGCCGGCTCGATCGTCGGCGAGCCATTCGCGATCCACGGGTTGCACCCTGAGAAGGCGCGGCGCCGGCGCGCCGTGTGCGAGCTGCTGGAGAGGGTGGGCCTGCAACCAGAGCACCACAACCGCTACCCCCATGAATTCTCCGGCGGCCAGCGCCAGCGAATCGGCATCGCGCGTGCGCTCGCGCTGTCCCCAAAGCTGCTGATCGCCGATGAGCCGGTGTCGGCGCTCGACGTCACGATCCAGGCCCAGATCCTGGAGCTGCTGCGCGAGCTGCGGCGGGAGCTGGGCCTGACGCTGCTGCTGATCTCCCACGACCTGGCGGTGGTGCGCCAGATGGCCGACCGCGTGGCGGTGATGCGCGCCGGCAAGATCGTCGAGCTGGCGTCCAACGAGAAGCTCTACAGCTCGCCCACGCACCCTTATACCCGCGAGCTGCTGGCCTCTGTGCCCGGCGCGCGGCGGGAACAGGATCGGATCTCGCGGTGATCGGGGCGCCCAGGGGGCGTACGATTCAGGGGTGAGCGCGGAGCCCGACACACCCGAGGCCGCTGAGCGGTCCGCGCCCGCCACTCTGTCCGCGCTTGCCTCCGAGGCGGTCGAGCTGCTGCGAGCGCTGATCGCCTTCGACACCGTCAACCCGCCCGGCAACGAGCTGCCGGCGCAGCGGCACCTGCACGCACTGCTCACGGACGCCGGCTTTGAGTGCGAGCTGCTGGGCGCCGTTCCCGAGCGCCCCAACCTCGTGGCACGTTTGACGGGAGATCCCGCCCACCCGGATGCAGATTCCGCCCATACCGGCCCCACGCTCTGCTATCTGGGCCACGTCGACACGGTGCTGGCCAATCCCGCCGAGTGGCAGCACGACCCCTGGTCGGGTGCGCTGCTCGACGGCTGCGTGTGGGGCAGGGGGGCACTCGACATGAAGTCGCAGGTCGCCGCCGAGGTCGCCGCCGCGGTCTCGCTGGCGCGCTCGGGCTGGCGCCCCGCACGTGGGGAGCTGCTGATCGTCGCGGTCGTCGACGAGGAGACCGGCGGGTCGCTGGGGGCGGAATGGCTGACCAAGACGCACCCCGAGAAGGTGCGCTGCGATCTGCTCGTCAACGAGGGTGGCGGCGCGGTGTTCGAGTACCGCGACAGGCGCCGCTACGGGGTGTGCTGCGCGGAGAAGGGCGTGTTCCGCTTCACGCTCGCCACCGACGGGGTCGCCGGGCACGCCTCGATGCCGAAGATCGCCGACAACGCGCTGGTGAAGATGGGCCCGCTGTTGCAGCGCCTCGCCGAGCGCCAGCCCGCCTACACGCTCACCCCCGAGCCGGCCGCCTTCCTGCGCGGGATCGGCGAGGACCCCGAGGACCCCGCGGGGGCGGTCGCCAACCTGCTGGCCGCCGACCCCCGTCTGGCGCGCATGTTCGAGCCGATGCTCGGCGTCACCTTCGCCCCCACCCGCATCAGCGCGTCGGAGAAGATCAACGTGATCCCCAGCCGCGCGGAGTTGAAAGTTGACTGCCGTGTGCCCCCCGGTCTCGGCGAGGCGGAGGTGCTGCGCGGGATCGAGGAAGTATTGGAACCCACCCGCCCAGACGGTTTCCGCGTCGAGTTCACCGAGCGAGTCGTCGGCAACCGCTCCCCAATGGCCTCCCCGCTGATGGAGGAGATCCGCGGATGGGTCTCTGAGCGCGACCCCGGCGCCGAGGTGGTGCCGCTGATTCTCCCCGGCTTCACCGACTCCCGGCACTTCCGTGCCGCGTTCCCGGAGTGTGTTGCCTACGGCTTCTTCCCCCAGCGCCATCAGTCGCTACTTGAGAGCATGCCCCTGATCCACGCCGCCGACGAGCGCATCGACGTGCGCGACGTGGCCTTCGCCGCGGAATTCTTTGCGGACCTCGCACGTTCCTTGTTGGGACCAGCCCAAGCCTGAAGAAGGCTGGCGCTGGGTAACATTGACTCGATCGAGCCAAGGATGGTGCAGGTGTGACGTTCAATTCGATAAGTGAACTGGAGCCGCGAGTGGCGGCCCGGGCGATGGTGCGGGGATGATCGAGGCGTCGCTCTCCGCATTTGTGGGCGAACTGCAGAACTGGGCCTACCAGTGGTCCAGCGTCTTCATGATCCTGTTCTTCTCCGCGCTCATTTTCATGATGTGGCGGATGTTGAAGGTGATGCCGCGGGTCAAGCCGCAGCAGATCAAGCCCTCCTCCGACCAGTCGGTGGGGTGGGACGACATCGCCGGCGTCAAAGAGGCCAAGGCCGAGCTGCAGGAGATCGTGGAGTTCCTGCGCGACCCCGAGCAGTTCCGCGAGCTGGGCGCCACCGTCCCCAAGGGGATCCTGCTGCACGGCCCTCCCGGCACCGGCAAGACGCTGCTCGCTAAGGCCGTCGCGCACGAGTCGGGCGCGCAGTTCTTCGCGCAGTCGGCCGCCGCTTTCGTGGAGATGTTCGCCGGCCTCGGCGCCGCGCGCATCCGCCGGCTGTTCGCGATCGCGCGCAAGCACGAGCCCGCGATCATCTTCATCGACGAGCTCGACGCCGTCGGCGGCCGGCGCGGGATGGACATTTCCGGCGAGAAGGACCAGACGCTCAACCAGCTGCTGGTCGAGATGGACGGCTTCGCCACCAGCGGCCGCCTGGTCGTGATCGCCGCCTCCAATCTGCTGGAGAAGCTCGACCCCGCGCTGCTGCGCCCTGGGCGCTTCGACCGCCAGGTGTTCGTCGCTCCCCCCGACGTCAAGGGCCGCGAAGGGATCCTCGCCGTGCACACCCGCAACAAGCCGCTGCACGACGTGGACCTCGCGATGGTCGCCCAGCAGACCAGCGGTCTCACCGGTGCCGACCTGGCGAACATCTGCAACGAGGCCGCGATCTTCGCCGCCCGCCGCGGCGCCAAGAGCCTGACCGACGCCGACTTCGACGGCGCCCTGGAGCGGGTGATCGCCGGCGTGCAGTCCCACCGCGTGCTGAACGCCCACGAGAAGCGCGTGGTGGCCTACCACGAGGCCGGCCACGCGCTGTGCGGCGAGCTGCTGCCCTCGGTGGACCGCGTGCACCGCATCTCGATCGTGCCGCGCGGGCGCGCGCTCGGCTACACGCTCAACCTGCCCGCCGAGGACCGTTATCTGAAGACCCGCGAGGAGCTGCTCGACTACGTGACCGTGCTGCTCGGCGGGCGCGTGGCCGAGCAGATCGTCTTCGGCCAGGTCACGACAGGCGCCTCCGATGACCTCAAACGCGTGGCCGACATCGCCCACTCGATGGTGCACGACTACGCGATGGGCAACGCCCCCGTGGGGCGCTCCCCCGAAGGCGATGTGCGCCTCTCCGAGACGACGCTGCGGATCCGCGACGAGGAGCGCCAGGACCTGATCGAGGAGGGCCGCCGCGCGGCGCTGAAAATGATCCTCAGCCACCGCCGCCAGCTGGACGAGCTCGCACGCGAGCTGCTGGAGCACGAGGTGCTCGACCGCGAGGCGATCGACCGCGTCATGGCGGGCACGCCGCGCCTGGAGCGCGCCCCCGGCGTCGGACTGCGGGTGGTCGCGGCCACCGCGCTGGAGCGGCCGGTCGGCGGGCAAACACAGGTGTGATCTTTCGGGTCCCCACCACTTCATTTTGTGAAGGGTTGGGGTGCTGATCGGATGACATTCTCCGGTGGCCTGGCGCGGGAGATCGTCTCGCCCGCCCCCGCATTGCCGGGCAACGCAGATAGACTCCCCCGAGTGCTTGACCGCATCGACCACATCGGGATCGCCGTCGCCGAGCTGGAGCCCGCCCTGGGGCTGTGGAGCGGAGGCTTTCAAATGGAGATCTCCCACCGTGAGGTCGTCGAGGAGCAGGGCGTCGAGGCGGTGCTACTCGACCTTGGCGAGAACCACGTCGAGCTGCTGGCCCCGCTCGGACCCGACACCCCCGTGGGCAAGTTTCTCGCCAAGCGCGGCCCCGGCCTGCACCACGTCGCCTACCAGGTCTCCGACATCGACGCCGCGCTTCGAGAGCTGGCGCAGACCGGCCTCGAGCTGATCGACAAGACCCCCCGTGTGGGGATCGGCGGCGCGCGCGTGGCCTTCCTGGAGCCGAAGTCCACCGGGCGGGTGCTGGTCGAGCTCGTCGAGCCGGCCCACCACGGCGCCACGCACACGGTCGATTCCACCGCGGCGCAGGTGGCGCGCTGATGGCCGCTTCCCGTCGTGTCAGCGTCGGCTTCCAAGGCGGCCAGGTGCTCGCGCTGCGCGTCAGCGACGAGCAGCTGAAGGCGCTGCACAAGGCGCTCGGCTCAAGTGGCTGGCACGAGCTGGAGACCGAGGACGGGCCGGCGCGCCTCGACCTTGCGCAGGTCGTCTACGTGCGCGTCGAGGGAGACGATTCGCGCGTCGGCTTCGGCGCCTAGCCGAGTCGTTGCCATGCGCGGTGTCGATGAGCGCATCCTGCGGTGGGCGCGCACCCGCGGGCATACACCTGGCGCCGAGCGCGGGGTGGAGCGCTTCTCGCGGATCGGCCAGCATGGGGCGGTGTGGCTGGCGATCGGCGCCGCCGGGTGGCTGCTCGACTCCTCGCGGCGTGCCCGCTGGGCGCGCGCGAGCGGCGTGGTGGCGGGGACCTTCGTGCTGAACACCGCCGTCAAGCTCCTCGTCCGCCGGCCCCGCCCCGAGCTGCCCGGGCTCCCGGCGCTGACCAGCACGCCCACCCAGCTGAGCTTCCCCAGCGCCCACGCCTCCACTTCGTTCGCCGGAGCCCGCGCGTATACGCGCGTTGGGCTGCCCTCCCCGCCGCTCTATACGCTGGCGGTCCTGCTCGCCGCGTCCCGCCTGTACCTGGGGGTCCACTACCCATCCGACATCTTCGCGGGCGCGCTGCTCGGCACGAGCACCGCCGCGGTGGCGCGATGAGCACGCGCATCGGCATCGTTGGCATGCCCAACGCTGGCAAGTCCTCGCTGTTCAATGCCCTGACGAAAGCCGGCGCGGAGGCGGCCAACTACCCGTTCACGACGATCGAGCCCAACGTGGCGGTGGTGCCGGTGCGCGACGAGCGCATGGAGGAGGTGGCCAGGACGGTGGGCGCGTCGGAGATCGTGTGGGACACAGTCGACTTCCACGACATCGCGGGCCTGGTTGCGGGCGCGCACCAGGGGGAGGGTCTGGGCAACCGCTTTCTGGCGAACATCCGCGAGACGCACGCGATCGTGCACGTTGTGCGCGCGCACAACGACGAGAACGTGGTCCACCCGGAGGGCCGCGTGGACCCGCTGGCCGACATTGAGATGATCGAGACGGAGCTGGTGATGGCGGACCTGGAGGCCGCCGAACGCCGCGTGGAGAAAGTGGGCAAACAGGCGCGCGGGGGCGATCGTGTCGCCGTCGCGGAGGAGGCGTGGCTGCGGGAGGTGATCGCCACCCTGCAGACCGGCCGTCCGGCGCGCACCGTGCCGGTGCCCGAGGAGGCGCCCAATGCGGCGCGCGACCTGGGCTCGTTGACGAGCAAGCCGGTGCTGTTCGTGGCGAACGTAGACGAGGGCTCCGAGGAGGTGCCCGCGGCGGTGGCGGAGCACGCCTCCGCGCAGGGCGCGCGGGCGGTTGCGGTGTCCTCGCGGATCGAGTCGGAGCTGGCGGAGCTCGACGACGAGGACGCGGCGGCGATGCGCGAGGAGCTCGGCGTCAGTAGATCGGATTCCCACCCACCCGTGCAGCGCGTGGTGCGCGAGGCGTTTGCGCTGCTCGATCTGATCTCGTTCTTTACCGCGGGCGAGGCCACGATCGCGCAGTCGTGGCACCTGCACCATGGTCTCACCGCATGGCACGCCGCGGGTGAGATCCACACGGACATCCAGAAGGGCTTCGTGCGCGCCGAAGTGATCGGCTGGCGGGAGTTGGTCGACGCGGGCGGCTACGCGGGCGCGCGCGAACGCGGCACGCTGCGTCTGGAGGGGCGCGACTACCTGATGGGCGACGGGGACGTGATCACAGTCAAGTTCACGCCGTAGTCATCCCTTCCAGCCGCGTCGCCAGGCGGTTCATGCCCAGCTCCCGCGCCACGGCTGCTCCTGACGCGATGTCCGTGGGGCGATTTGGTGGGCGTCGCACGTCGATCTCCACCAGCGTCGCGATCCGCTTGAAGTCCTCCAGCTGCTCGGCGTTGTCAGTCAGCGCGGCCACGATCCGTGGGCGCTCGGATGTGGGGGAGCTCCGCACGGAACCCAGCGCGCTCTCCAGCGAGCCGTGGCGGCGCAGCAGCTCGGCGGCCGTCTTGGCGCCGATCCCCGGGGCGCCGGGCAGGCCGTCGGAGGGGTCGCCGCGCAGCGCGATGAAGTCGGGCACCTGTTCGGGGTCGACGCCGTAGCGCTCGCGCACCTGCTGTGGGCCGATCTCCCGCGGCTTGCCGTCTTTGCGCAGCTCGAGGATCGCCACGTGCTCGTTCACCGCCTGGAACAGGTCGCGGTCCCCTGTGAGTAGCAGCGCGCGTCCCCCCGCCTCAGCCTCGCCGCGCGCGAAGGAGAACATCACGTCGTCGGCCTCCAGCTCGTCGCTCCCCTCCACCTTCCAGCCGAGGCCTGCCAGCAGCCGCGGCGCCAGGTCCCACTGCCAGGCGAGCTCCGGGGGCATCGGGTCGCGGTGGGCGTGGTAGCCGGGGTACAGCTCCACGCGGTAGGCGGCCTGCTCGGCTCCAAGGCACGCCGCAACCGCGCGCGGCGGACGTGCTTCGGTCGCCGACAGCAGCGCGTTGACCGTCCCCAGTAGCGCATTTACCGGCCTGCCCTCCCCGTCCACGATCGACTTCGGCAGCGCGAAGAACGCGCGGTACAGCAGCCACGGCACGTCGGCGATCAGCAGCGGGTCGGACATGGTGGGTGAGAGCGTAGGCGCTCTCGCGTACAGGCATCGTCGTGGTGAGAAAGTGCATGGCGGCGCGCGCGCCGATCCCGCTCCGGAACCTGCCCGCCAGCTGCCTATGGCGGCGTCGTGCCGCCGCCTTCACCCGAGCTCGGGGCGCTGCCGGCGGTTGTGCCGCCTTCGGGCCCGGCCGGCTGCGTCGGCGGCGAAGCTCCGGCCGGGGAGCCGCTGCCCGGCGACGTCGGTTCGCCTGGGGGGGCGGTTTCGGGTGTGGCTGGGGCTTCCGGGGCAACCCCAGCGGGCGTGGTGTAGCGGCTGAGGTCGGGCTCGGGCTGGGTGCCGGAGGCGGTACGCACGCTGAAGTACGCCCAGCTGTCGTCCAACCCCAGGCGTTCCTCCAGTTCGGGGCCGCTCGCGAGCGTGCGGCCGGTCGAGCCCAGCACGTACGCCGAGAGGATCCGGGGCGAGTATCCCCGTCGCAGCACCTCGATGCCCCGGAAGGCGCCCTTCACCAGGCCGCGCAGGCGCGCGGCGGCGGCGGCGAAGCTCATGCTCACGCTCCAGCTGTGACCCGGGCCCTGGTCGTAGGGGTCTGGCACGCCGCGCAGCCACGGCTCGGGAGTGGCTCCGAGAAAGGCGTTCTGGACGCTCTCGGTCATTCCCCCCGAGCTGGCGAAGAAGTAGGTGATCGCGGGTCGCCCGGCGTACGTCACGATCTGCCCCGCGGTCGCCGCCACCGCCGCGTTGGTCTCGGCCGTGTGCGCCTTCGCGCCGAGGAACACCTGCGAGCGGGTGTCGGCGTACACGTCGAAGCGCGATCCCCCCGCGTGGTCGGTGAGCGCGTAGGTGCGGCTCGCCACCGCCTGTGCCTCCAGCGCCGCCAGCGGCCAGTTCGCCGACATCTCCGCCCCCACCACGCCCTGCACGTAGGTTTCCAGCGGGATCGCCCGCACCTTCCTGCCGAGTAGCACCGTCACCTTCGTGCGCCGGGAGACCATGCCCAGGGAGGTGCCGGTGTAGTAGTGGGCGAGGATCGCCCGATAGCTGTACCCGTGCTCGGCATACCCCAGCGCTCCCTCCTGACTCATCCCCACCCCGTGTCCGTAGCCGGCGCCTTTGATCACCAGCGTCCGGTTCCCCGGCCCGCTCGCCGCCGCGACCCGGCTCCCAGGCCCGCTCGCCACCGCGACCCGGCTCCCAGGCCCGCTCGCCACCGCGCCAGGGACGCTCGCCGCGAGCGCCAACAAGCTCAGCAGCACCCCCAGCAGGGGTTTGGAGGGTGAGGGGGGGTGGTAGCTTGAGCGCATGATCGTGGCCGTTCACACGCGCGCGGTCGGGAACGACTACTCATTGATCGGCCGACGACGCGCCGGTCATGAGTCGCGCCACCCATCCCCCAATCCAAAAAAATGCCTTCACCGGGAGGGCCCCGCCGATGGCAGCTGAGCTCAGCGAGCGGACGGCGCTGGAGAGGGTCCCCACCGAGCTGTACATCGACGGGCGCTGGCGACCCGCCACCGGCGCGGGGACGCTGCCCGTCGAGGATCCCTCCACTGGGGAGACGCTGGTGGAGGTCGCCGACGCCCAGCCTCAGGACGCGCTGGATGCGCTCTCCGCGGCCGCCGCGCATCAGGTTGAGTGGGCCGCCTGGGCGCCGCGCGAGCGGGGGGAGATTCTGCGGCGGGCGTACGAGGCGCTCACCGCGCGCGCCGAGGAGCTGGCGCTGTTGATGACGCTCGAGATGGGCAAGGCGCTGGGCGAATCGCGCGCGGAGATCGCCTATGCCGCCGACTTCCTGCGCTGGTTCTCCGAGGAGGCCGTGCGCATACACGGCCGCTACATGGTCAACACCACCGGCTCGGGGCGGATCCTCACGATGCGCCAACCGGTCGGCCCCTGCGTGTTCGTCACGCCCTGGAACTTCCCGATGGCGATGGGTGCGCGCAAGCTCGCCCCGGCGATCGCCGCCGGCTGCACGATCGTCGTCAAGCCCGCCCAGCAAACGCCGCTCTCGATGCTCGCCTTGACGCGGATTCTCGAGCAAGCGGGGCTGCCCGGGGGTGTCCTCAACACGATCACCGCCCGGCGCTCCGGCGCCGTGATCGAGCCGCTGCTGCGCGACCCGCGCACCCGCAAGCTTTCCTTCACCGGCTCCACCGAGGTGGGACGCACGCTGATCGAGCAGTCCGCCGAGCAGATCCTGCGCGTCTCGATGGAGCTCGGCGGCAACGCCCCATTCCTGGTGTTCGAGGATGCCGATCTCGACGCCGCCGTGGAGGGCGCGTTCACCGCGAAGATGCGCAACGTCGGCGAGGCCTGCACGGCGGCCAACCGCTTCCACGTGCACGAGTCGCTCGCCGAGGAGTTCTCCCGGAGGCTGGCCGAGCGGATGGGTGCACTGCGCGTGGGCCGCGGCACCGAGCCTGGCACCGACGTCGGTCCACTGATCGACGACCGCCAGCGCGCGATCGTCGGCGAGCTGGTCGGCGATGCCGTCGAGCGCGGCGCCCGCGTGCTCACCGGTGGGCACGCGTTATCGGGGCCCGCCCACCCCGGCTACTTCTATGCTCCCACCGTGCTCGCGGGAGTGCCCGCCGACGCGCGCGTGCTGGCCGAGGAGATCTTCGGTCCGGTCGCGCCCGTCGCCGCGTTCTCCACCGAGGATGAGGCGCTGCTCGCCGCCAACCGCACCCCTTACGGTCTCGTCGCCTACCTCTACACCCGCGACCTATCGCGTGCGCTACGCGTCGCCGAGCGCCTGGAAACCGGCATGGTGGGGCTCAACCAGGGCATCGTCTCCAACCCCGCCGCGCCCTTTGGCGGCGTCAAGCAGTCGGGCTTCGGTCGCGAGGGCGGCTTCGAGGGGGTCGACGAGTACCTGGAGACGAAGTATGTGGCGGTGGCGCTGTAGGCCGGCTGGTGTCCCATGTCGTCCGCGTTTGCGGAGGCGGCGGTGAGCGGGTGAATCGGACCGCTTGCTGTTTAGATGTAATTTTCAGACCCCAACCCTTCACTTTGTGAAGCGGTGGCGTGGGGTGGATGGCGGTTCAGTGGCCTTGCTGGAGCTGTCCGATGTCCACCGCGTTGGCCGGGGCGCTCAGCGTGACCGGCCTGTCCCATTCGGCGAAGGCGATCGTGCCGCCGCCGGCCCCGCGCTTGGTGGCCGCCACCGGGTAGGGCTTGCCGGTTGTGGCGACATAGATGGTTTCGCCCCGCGCCCTGTCCTTCACCCCGACCACCGTCTGCCCTTTCACGGTGCTGGTGCCGGTGTTCACCAACGCCCTGTCGCCGCTCACCAGCGCCGCGTCGAGCAGCTTGTGCAGTTCGATCAGCGAGGAGACACCCCCAAAGCTCGTGTTGGTGGCCGGCGCCTTCAGCCACTTCCCCCGCAGCAGCTGCGCGGCCGCCGCGCCCGCGAAATGCTTGTAGAAAGCCGGGCTGCCTTTGATGTAGATCGTCCCTTCGAGCTCAATCAGCTCGAAGCTCAGCCCGTTCTGCGCGATCCGGCCCATGCCGCCCTTGCCCGCCACCAGGCTGAGGTCGAGCGCGATCGGGGTGCCGCCCGTCACCGTCGAGCCTGAGACGTGCACCGCGCTCGCGCCATCCGCGGCGGTCCGCGCCGCCGCGAGGATCTCGGTCGGCGATTTCGAGGCCACGCCATTGCCCGTGGAGGTGGAGCCTCCGCAGCCGGCCAAAGCCGCTACTGCCAGCGCGAGCGCCAGAGGAGCCGCGGAGTGGAGCCTGTGCCTCACGCGGCAACTCTATCGGGGCCGTGCCATCGAAAATTCGCCTATCGCACCCGCGCCACACTTCAGGGTGCTCGCCGCGCACGCCGAGCGTGTGCGCGAGAGAGCCAAAACCTATGGGAACGCCCGCGACGTGGAGTAATCTCGATCGTGTGGGGAAGCGAACGGCTACCGAAGGTTCGATCCGTGCGCGCCTCCGCGCGCTGCTGCTGTGGACGCCCCCGGCGGCGTTGCTGGCGCTCACCGCGCTCGGGGCGATACTTGCCGAAGAAGCGGCGCTCACAGCCGTCTACCTCGCCGTGGCGCTCCTCTGCGCCGGCCTGCTCGGCTGGCGTGCCGGCGCCAGCGGCCGCGCCGCGCTCAAACAGGAGATCGACGACCGCTCGGGCGAGCTGCACCGGGCGCTCACGGAGCTGGAGATCGCGCAGTCGGAGACCGTGCGGCGCCTCTCGATGGCGGTCGAGTTCCGCGACGAGGACACCGGCGCGCACATCGAGCGAATTGGGCGCTTCTCGACGCTGCTGGCCGAGCAGGCCGGCCTCGACGGCGAGCTCTGTGAGCGGCTCGGCTACGCCGCCCCGCTGCACGACGTCGGCAAGGTGGCGATCCCCGACGCGATCCTGCTGAAGCCCGGTCCGCTCACCGTCGAGGAGCGCGCGATCGTGGAGACCCACGCGGAGGAGGGCCACCGGCTGCTGCGCGGCTCCTCCTCGTCGATCCTCGACATGGCCGCCACGATCGCGCTCAGCCACCACGAGAAGTGGGACGGCAGCGGCTACCCGCGCGGCCTCGCCGGTGAGGCGATCCCGATCGAGGGGCGGATCGTGGCGATCGCCGACGTGTTCGACGCGCTCACCAGCGACCGCGTGTACCGCTCCGCCTACACGCTGGAGCAGGCGGTCGAGCTGCTGCGCGAGCAGCGTGGGCGCCACTTCGACCCGGTGCTGCTCGACACCTTCCTGGAGGTGCTCTCCAGCTCCGGCCCCGACGCCCGCGAGCAGCTGCGCTCCGACCCGCAGGCGCTGCTGGAGGTCGTGCTGGAGGACTATCTCGCCGCGCTGGAGCGCGGCGACGCGGAGACCGCGGAGGGCGCGATCGCGCAGGCAATCGATGACGGCGTGGCGGCCACCTCGCTGCCGGAGGAGGTGATCCTGCCGGCGTTGCGCCGTATGGCAAAGCTCAGGGAGCACGGCGAGATCGACGCCGCGCGCGAGCACGCCGCGATCGTGATCGCGCGACGGGTGCTGGCGACGCTGCGCCGCTACGTCCTCGGTCGCCACGAGGATCCGCGGGCACTCGAGCAGATCGACGAGGCGATCGAAGTCGTCGAGCGGCTGCTGGAGCACGCGAGCTCGCCGCAAGAGCCGGCCCCCGCCACCTAAAGGGTGGCATGGCCGGGCGCCTGATCGCGGGTCCAGAGGTGGCGCACCCGGGCGCCTCTTCTTCCAGATAGATTTCCGCGGGTGTCCAACCGCGCGCTCGTGACCGGCGGAGCCGGCTTCATCGGCTCCCACCTCGTGGACGCCCTGCTGGCGGACGGCTACGAGGTGAGCGTGGTCGACGACCTCTCCTCGGGGAGCGCGCAAAACGTCGCGGAGGGGGCGCGGCTGCACACGCTGGACATCACCGACCGCGCGGCGCTGCACGCCACCGTCGAGCGGGAGGCTCCGCGCGCGATCTTCCACCTGGCCGCACAGGCCTCCGTGGTGGCCTCCGTCGCCGACCCCGGCCGCGACTGCGAGGTCAACGTGCAGGGCACCCTGAACGTGGTGGACATCGCCGGGCGGATGGGGGTGCCGGTGGTGTTCACATCCACCGGCGGCGCGCTGTACGGGGACGAGGCGCCGATGCCCACCTCCGAGGAGCGCATCCCCGCTCCGCTCTCCCCCTACGGCGCCTCGAAGTGGGCTGGGGAGGCGTACGTCAATACCTGGTCGCTCTCCTCGGGGGTGCCCCATGCGGTGTGCCGCCTGGGCAACGTCTACGGCCCGCGCCAGTCCCCCCACGGCGAGGCCGGCGTGGTGGCGATCTTCAGCCACCGGCTGCACGTCGGCCAGGCGCCGACCCTCTACGGCCACGGCCGTCCCACCCGGGACTACGTCTATGTCGAGGACGTCGTGCGCGCACTGCTCGCCGCCTCCGGACGTCGCGGCACGTTCAACGTCGCCACCGGCGTGGAGACCGATGTGAGCACCGTCTGGAGGGAGCTGTGCGCCGCGGCCGGGCGCGAGCTGACGCCGGAGCTGGCGGATCTGCGCCCGGGCGAGCTGCAGCACAGCCGCCTCGATGTCTCTCGCGCCGAGCGGGAGCTCGGCTGGCGCGCGGAGATCCCGCTCGCCGACGGCCTGCGCCGCACCTACGCCGCCCTGGTGGCGGAGTTCGGCGTCAGCTAGCATCAAGCGCCCGGGCCAGATAGCTCAGTTGGTAGAGCACACGACTGAAAATCGTGGTGTCCCCAGTTCGAGTCTGGGTCTGGCCATCTGGAAAACGCTGCAAATGGGCATGTTTTTGAGATAGTGATCGCTATCTCGGCCGCCCACGTTTGGTCGTCGCGGCACAAACCTCGGCACAAACCCTTGACAATAGGCCCTGTTCCGGGCCCAATCGGCCGTCTTGAGAAGCCTTACGAGGGGCGTGTCTGGGCGGCAAATGGCTTATCTATGCGGTATCGACATGGAGAACCGAACTTATGGGCGAGCCTCGAATCAAAGACAACATCAGTTGGAATCGTGATGTCATCAGTTCGATTTCCTGGGCGTTTGACCGAGTTTTACGGAGTTTACGCGATCTCGATAAACCCCGCTAAACCCCTTATAACCCGGTCTGGGATCGATACGGATCAGGCGGAGCTGAGCGTTGTGTATGCGTTGGCGACTCGCTCGGCAAGCGGCGTCGTTCCGTTGCTGAGCACCTCCCACACGAAGTCGTGCAGCTCGAGCGGCAGCAATCGTGCGTCCACATTCGCCAGCTCCGCGAGAGTGTTCTTGAACCGCTTGGCTTTGCTAGCCGGTACGAGCGCGGCTGTGGCGAGGGCCTGCTGCCAAATGACCCAGCCATCCTCGACGTCGATGCACTCGACGGCGAGCGCTAGCCGCAGACAGCGGGCACGCCAGCCCCACGGCTCGCGGTGAACCTGCTGGCGCAGTTGCGACTGCTGTACCGCGCGGATCGTCCTCCAGGGTCCGGATGAGCTATCGCTGCACGAGGCCCAGTGCTGCAGACGATGGCGAATCCTTGCGTTGGGCTCTCCCGCGGCGATGTCGATCGTCCAGGTCTCGCATTCGCGGGCGTAGCGTGCAGAGCAGTAGGCGACCATCGCTTCCCACCGGCTCGGCTCGGTGAAGCTCGCGAGCAGGATGTCGAGGTCGTATAGCTGCCGGGGTATCGCATCGCCTCGGCGTTCTTCATCGATCCCCACCGGCGAGGCGGCCAGGGTCATCAGCTTCAGCACGAATTGGTAGGGCAGCTCGGCCAGACGCGCACGGATCTGGCGCTGGGTGGGGCCGACATTCCCGCTGACCGTCTCAGCCGGCGGCAGGTCAGGCTCGAAGTGAAACTCGATCTTGACCGTGTTGTTCGTTGCTTTGCCGTGGTCCAGCAGCAGGGCGACAGGGACGACGTAGGTGATCATGTTCAGCTCGTCCGTCGGGTTTTCGGGCTCATAGACCTTGGGCTTGAACAGAGGGTGGAGTGCCTTGAAGCGCTCGGCGAAGGCGTCCATGAGCCGCCCGATATCGGCATGGCTCGCTGCCGTAAGGTAGTCATTGTCGCGAGAGCCGCGTTGCTGTATCGCGTCGAAGCGCAAGGACGCCGCGTCGCCGCCCATGAGCAGCAGTTCGACGCCGACGGTGTCCTCCAGGTCGTGGAGGTGCTCATGCACCTCTGCGCACCACGCGGCCAGCTCGGCGGTGAAGAGGTCGTTGTACTTGTAGCGGCGTGCGAGCGTCTTCAGGCGGTCGGGGTCGCCGATCCAGTCGGCCTTGAACAGCGAGAGATGTTCTGTGGGAATGCTCACGCGACGTAGCCTGCCGCGAGGCGGCTTTGCGCTGGTCCATCGGGCGGGCGCTGGTCGATGGCGGCAGCGAGCCAATCCTGGTAGCCGAGCCTGGCGGCGTAGGAGCGGAGAGCACGGAGGTTAAGCGTCTGCTCGCTCATCGCACGCAGCAGCCGTCCGAGCTCGCCGTAGTCAAATGGCGCTGCGCTGCGGCGTGTCTCGCGCAGCAGGTCAACCCATGCCTTCTCGGGCGTCGCGATCGCGCCCTGTACGAGCGCACGAGAGTGGATCGCAGGCTGGCGGCGCAGCAGCACCCTCTTCTGCAGGGGGGCGTCGATCGCCGCGCTGGGCCCGGCGGGCAGGACGATGAACTTCTTCTTCGCCAGCGCTGCGCCGAGACCGTCGGCGTGTGATGGGTGGCAGCAGACGAGGTGCGGGTAGTCGAAGACAAACTGGTGGGTGAAGCCGGCGAGCACGTCGTAGCCCGAGAGGTGTGCGTCGGCTTCCAGGTGCTTGATCACGCGCACGATGTCACTCGCCGGTGCGCTGCTGGGCGAGGCGCCGGATGCTCGGTCGGCGTATCGGTCGCGGCTCAGACGAAAGATCTCGCCGGTGGCGACCAGGCGGCCGAGGGCTCGCTGCAGGGTGCGCTCGGACAGCCCGAGCTTGTCGCGGAGTTGCGCGACTGTCACGGCGCCGCCGTGCTCGGTAGCCGTCGCTCCGACGGCTCGCGCTACATCGTCTATGTCCACGATAGAGTTTGGCACGATCATCAGAATATAGAGGAATACTGAGCGTCGTGCCAACGCCGGAGCTGCATCCGTCCTTCCGTAGGAGTAGCCATGTGAGCCGGGCTGGATCAAAGCCTCCGTCAAAACCAGCCCGGCTCATATCTTCGCCAACATGCGGCTCAACCACATCACGCTCCTCCGCTAGTGTCCTGTCTGGTTGATTCGTGGGCAGTATCGGCTGATCGAGTCGAGGATCTGCTCGGCGGTCTTGGTCCATACGTATGGGCGTGGGTTCTCGTTCCAGGTGTCGATCCATTGGCGGATGTCGGTGTTCAGTGCACGGACGGAGCGGTGCGCACCGCGACGCAGGAGCTTGGTGGTGGGCTCGCCGAACCACCGCTCGACGAGGTTGATCCACGAGCTCGAGGTCGGGGTGAAGTGCAGGTGAAACCGCGGGTGCTGAGCGAGCCAGCGTCGGACTTGTGGTGTCTTGTGGCTGGAGGCGTTATCGAGCACGAGGTGCACGGACAGGTGGGCGGGTACGTTCTCATCGATCGTCTTGAGGAACTTCAAGAACTCGACCGCGCGATGGCGTTGGTGCAGCGAGCCGATCACCTGCCCGCTTTGCAGGTTCAGCGCTGCGTACAGGCTGGAGGTGCCGTGACGCTCATAGTCATGGGTCGCGCGCTCGGGGGTGCCTGGCAGCATCGGCAGGATCGGCGCGGTGCGGTCCAGCGCTTGAATCTGGCTCTTCTCATCTATGCACATCACGACGGCCCGCTCGGGCGGGTTCAGGTACAGGCCGTAGATGTCGTGGACCTTCTCGATGAACAGCGGATCCTTGGAGAGCTTCCAGGTCTCCTAGCGGTGCGGCTGAAGCCCGAACGCGTGCCAGATCCGCATAACAGCATCCGCGGTCATCCCCATCTCCCTGGCCATCGACCGAGTCGACCAATGCGTCGCGTCCCTCGGCGCGCTCTCCAAGGTCTTGATCACCACCGCCTCGACCTGCTCATCGGTGATCGTCCGCGGCCGGCCTGGCCTGGGCTCATCCACCAACCCCTCAAGACGCCGCGCCGCGAACCGGTTACGCCACTTCGTTACCGTCGGACGCGAAACGTCCAACGCCTCCGAAATCTCGCCGTTAGACCACAACCCCTCCGAGGCCATCAGCACGATCCGTGCTCTCAGCGCCAGCGCCTGAGCGCTCGTGTGCCGACGCGTCCAGCTCTCCAACACCGACCGCTCATCGTCGGTCAACTCGATCAAAACAGCAGTAGGAATAGGCATGACCACCACATACCCTAACTGCCAACCGATTAAACCAGCGGGACACTAGGCTGACTCCCGTGGAGACGGTGTTCATAAGCTCGTTGGCCCGAGGTGACATGGCGGCTGTCCGTACCGCGGCACGGGCCGGCGTCGAGTCGTTGCAGATGCGGCCCGTGATGTTCGAGACCGCCGCGGCGAGCCGCGAGGACTCCCGCCGTGCCCTGCTCGACGAGCTCGGTCGCTGCGACATCGTCGTGCTCCTGCTCGGTGCCGAGTACGGTGAGCGCACCGAGCGCGGTGTCAGCGCGACGGAGGACGAGTTCAACGAGGCTGTGACTAGAAGTATCCCCGTGGTTGCGCTTGTCCAGAACGTCGAGCGCTCACCAGAGCAGGACGCGTTCGTGGCAAGGGTCCGGGGCACCTGGAGCGACGGGCGCTTCGCCCCGGAGTTCACTGACGCGGCCGATGTCGGCTTCGCGGTTGTCAGCGCGCTCAACGCCTGGCGCCAGCGTGGCGCGAGCAGCGAGCATCAGACGGTGGCCCTCGAGCGCGCCCGCACCCTTGCCGTGGGATCCGGTCGCGCCGGCCAGAGCCATAGTGGCTCCAAGGTGCGCGTCGTCTTCGCTCCCGTGGCGGGCCGGGTGCTGATCGACGCCGTCATGCTCGGCGAGGCTGGCCTCGTCGACGACCTCGGCATGAGCATCCGGATGAGCGGCCTCGTAGGTCACGACATGGCCATGACGCACCGTCTGACGGCCGATGGCGTTGAGTTCGAGGCCGTCAGCGCCCGGGGCTTCGAGCGGCTGCATTTCCTGGTCGCGAAGGACGGGGCGATCCTCGCCGAGGGTGCTGTGTCAGGTACGGGCGTCTTCGGCTCCTCCGTGATTGAGGCTCCAAAAGTTCGCCGCGTCATCGAGCAGGGCTGCGCCTTCGCGCACGACGCCTGGGGAAGGATCGACCGTCGCGATGACGTCCGCGAGCTGGCAGCCACTGTCGCTGTTCCGGACGCATCGATGAAGGTTTACAGCGACTCGGAGTTCACCGGCAGCTCGCTCAGCATGGGCAGCATGTTCGGCTCGCCGCCTGTCGTCGTAGCGCCCGACCCGCCGCTCACCGCGAGGCGGGAGGAGCTCGGCGCCCCCGAGCTCGTCGAGCGGCTCGCCGCCGAGGTTCGTCAAGCGTTTGTGCTCGCGGGCCGCTCCCGCTGAGGGTCTGCCGCCGGCCGGTCGGATACAAAGCCATGCGCGTAGCTGACCGTGGCGCTGGCTTCCGGGGGTGGTGCCCCGGAAGCCCCGTCCACGCCCGTGGAGTGTGTCCGGTCGCGGTGAGATCCTGGAACGAGCCTGGTGCTGGGCGGCTCACCACCGCCCGTCCTCTGGCTCCGGGCCCCAATGTCAGCTAAACGCAAAGGGGATTTCCCGATGACCCAGTTGTTCTCTCTCGCAGCCCAGAAGGCGGGCTTCGAGGCTCACGCCAACGTCGAGGCCGACGGCCTCAGCATCACCGTCAACACCGACCAGGGCCCGATCCACGCGCGCGGCATCGACGCCGCGATCCGCGCGGCCCGCGACTACATCGGCCAGTTTCTTGAGCCCGCGAGTCACGGCCACATCCCGTGGGGAGTCCTCGTCACCGTCTCCGAGGGGGTTGCGGCGTACGGTGAGTGGCCACTCTCAGGCAGCGGTGGCTCGCCGACCTTCCAGGAATCAGCGCTTGTACGGATCCGCCGGCGCTGGCACGACCACGGCCCCCTGTCGGCGCTCGAGAACGCGATCGAGATCATCCACGCCTACAATCGCCGTCCGGCCCGTCGCAGACACGCCGCATAGCCATCCTGCCGGGCTTGGCCTCGGTTTGGGTTTGGGCCGACGGACACCGCCCGTAGGCCCAAACCTCCCGGTATCCACGGGTATCCGCCGGTATCTCAGCGGATGGCGCGGGCCTCGGCCACCACCAAAGACAGCCCAAAATGCCAGCAAACGCGGGCCTTTTCGCTAGCCTCCGCAGGGCGGGTCGGGTTGGTCGGCCCCACCCCTGAAAATCGAGGTGTCGGCGGTTCGAGTCCGCCTCTCGCCATCCGCGGATCGGGGCCGATCAGGTTTGGGCCGGGGATGACGGCCTCCCGGCCCAAATCCCCAGGAATCCCCAGGAAACCAACGGTAGGTCTGGAGCGCTCCCTCTGGCGAATCGCCTGCAAATCGGCGGGTTTTCGTAAGCGTTCAGTTGTGGGTAGTCCTGTAGCGAGGATTGGCTGGTGGTGCAGCGAATCTTGTGGGTATGGACCGCTCGGAGGCGGAGGCGATCTATGGTGCGGGGCGGGAGCGGTGCGTCGATGCGATCGTTGAGCTGGCGGGCGAGCGCGAGCGGTTCGCGGCGCGTTGTGAGCGTCTGGAGCAACGGGTCGCTCGGCTTGAGGAGCAGGCGCGCGGCGATTCGCGTAACTCGTCGAGCCCACCGTCGCAGGATCCGCCGAAGACGCGGGCGGAGCGTCGCGCGGAGGCGCGGGCGAAGGCGAAGCTGTGGAGCAAGCGGGAGGGCGAGAAGCGAAAGGTGGGCGCCCAGTCCGGGCACAAGGGCTCCGGTCGCAAGCTGCTACCGGAGGACCAGGTGGATGAGATCGTTGATCACTACCCGGAGGCGTGCGGCGGATGCGGACGTGTGTTCAGCGAGCAGGAGCATCAGCCTGGCAGGCGGTTCGGGCGCCATCAGGTAGCTGAGCTGCCGCCGATCGTGGTGCTCTGCTTGGAGCACCGTACTCACCATCTGCGCTGCCCAGGGTGTGGCAAGAAGACCGTGGCGCGACTGCCCGACGGGGTAGGTGACTCGCCGTTCGGCACCGACTTGCAGGCCGCGGTCGTGACGATGACTGCGCGTAACCGGGTTTCGCGTCGCGACATGTCCGAGCTTGCGCGGGACCTGTTCGGACTCGCGTTGTCGGTCGGGGCGGTCGATGCGATCTGTCAGCGTGCGGCCACAGCGTTGCGGGGTCCGCACGAGCTATTGGTCGAGAATGTGCTGGCATCCCCGGTCCTCAACGTCGATGAGACCGGCTGGTTCACCGCGCATCAGGGCCGCACGATGTGGACCGCGACCACGCCCGAGGCGGCCATCTTCCGGATCGCAGAGGATCGTCATCGCGATCGCCTCAAGGAGCTGCTCGGTGCGGACTTCAAGGGGATCGTGGGCTCGGATCGCTGGTGGGCGTATGAGCTGATCGACCCCGCCTCACGCCAAGCCTGCTGGGAGCATCTCAAGCGAGACTTCGCCTTCCACGCGGGAGGAGCCCTGGCCGAGCAGAAACAGTTCGGAGAGGCCGGCAGCGAGCTGACCAAGCGACTGTTCGAGACCTGGCACGCCTTTGGCGAGCACTCAGATCGCCAACGCCTCGCGAGCGAGATAGCTCCGGTCCAGGCCGAACTTCGGGAGCTGCTCAAACGCGCCGCACGCAAGAGCACCTACACGCGCTTTCATCGCCGCTTCGCCAAGAACCTGCTGAAGATCTGGCCGGCGCTCTGGACGTTCGTGATCGTCAATAGCGTCGAGCCGACGAACAACGCAGCCGAGAGAGCGCTCCGCGGGCCGGTCATCTACCGCAAGCTCTCGCACGGCACCCAATCCGAGGACGGCGAGCGATTCATCGAGCGGGCGCTGTCCGCCTCCGTCACCTGCCGCCTCCAAACCCGCTCGATGTTCGCCTATATGCGCGAGCTGCTCACCGCCTACGCCCGCGGCGACCCACTCCCAACACTGGTCTGAGCCCTCCTACCAGTCGACCAGCGCCCGCCCCACCAAGACCCACAACTGAACGCATACGGGTTTTCACACTCAGGAGAGCTAGACTGAAAATCGAGGTGTCGGCGGTTCGAGTCGGCCTCTCGCCATCGCCTGGGCACGAGCCGGCAGGCTCTCTGGCCCACGGCAAATACTGCGGCGGCGAAGCAAAGCCGATCCCTACACGCTCGCTTGCGCCGGGTGAAGCGGAGGCGCTTATGTCCTCCCGTTCGCGCTTGAGATTTGTCCCGAGCAGGTGTGAGCTGGGCGCCCCTTGAGGCGCGCGGATCACACGCAAAGCGAGAGGGCGCGCTCCGCCTGGTGGCGTCCGCGCGGTGAGTCAGGGGATCGGCTGCTAGGCCGGCTGTGGTTGGAGCATGGGGAGTAGTGTGAGGTTGACTAGGCGTCGGACGGAGTTTGGGTCCTAGAGTGTGATGGTTCCGTCGCGGGTGAGTAGTAGTGAGATCGCGAGGCGTGCGATGACTTGGGCGACGCCGTCTATGTCTGATGTCGCGGCGCGGCCCGCGTTGACTTCGGCTTGGAGTCGCTGCGCGATGAGTGATCGGTAGAGCTCGAGCACGGGTCCGCCGTCGAGGGTGAGCGGCGGTAGCAGGATCTCGGGTTCGCTGCGCAGGAGCCGGTCGAATAGTGGGTGGCCGCGGACGTAGCGCCCGGCGAACTCGAATCCCGCGACGAGCCGGTCCTCGAGCGTTTGCGCGTCTTCCCATAGGAGGTCGAGCTCTTGCATTCCGCGGTGGACCTCGCGTGCGATGACGATCTCGATGAGGCGTTGCTTGCTCGCGAACCGGCGGAAGACTGTCATTCGTGAGACGCCGGCGCGGCGGGCGACGTCTTCCATCGAGGTGCGGCGGATGCCGTGCTCGGCGAACTCGTCGAGCGCCGCCGCGGCGACGCGGTCAAAGAGCGCGTCCTCTCCCACGACGGGAGCCATCTCGAGGAGTTCGGCTATTGGCACCATTGGATACTATGTTACTCTATTCCGCACATAGTAACTAGAGGGATGTGTCTCATGGACCAAACGCTTACCCACCTGCCCCGACTGCGACGCCCCGCAGTCGTCAATGCCGCCCAGTACTGGCTGGCCCCGGAGCAGTTCGCGCGCCACTGCCAGCGGCTCGGCGACCGTTTCCTCGTGCCGATGCCCGCGACGGGACCGTGGCTGTGCCTGACCGATCCCGAGGACATCAAGCGTGTCTTCACAGCCGACACCGGCGTGCTTGCACTCGGAGCGGCGCTGGCGAAGGCCTCTGCGCACCATCTCTTCCTCGGCCCGACGGGGCTCACGAACATCGACGGCGACGAGCACATGCGCAGGCGGCGCACGCAGCTCCCCCCGTTCCATGGGGACGCGTTGAGCGGCTACCACGAGACGATGCAGCGCAAGACCGAAGAGGTTCTCGCACGCTGGCCCTACGGGCACCCCACTCCCTCCCAGCCGCACATGGAAGCGATCAGCCTCGAGGTGATCATGGCCACCGTGTTCGGGGTCACCGACCCCACGCGCGTTGGACGGTTGCGCTCGGCGACACTCGCGCTGCTTGCCGAGGGCCACTCACGGCGGTTCTTCCTGCAAACGATCATCGCAACCAGCCGCGAGAACGGATGGGACAGACCGTTCCCACGAGTCCGCCGCGCGATCGACGCAGTCGACGCGATCGTGCTCGAAGAGGTCGCCCACCGCCGCAACAGCGATCAACTCGACGGCCAGGACGTCCTCGGGATGTTCCTGCGCACACCCGATAGCCAAGACCGCCTGATGAGCGACGAGGAGATCTGCGACGCGATGCGCACCCTGCTGCTCGGAGGACACGACACCACCGCTTCCACCCTGACGTGGATCCTCGAGCGGGTCAGCCGCTACCCCGACGCGCTCACACGTCTGCAAGCCGCCGCGCTCGACGGAGACGACGAGTACCTCGACGCGGTGATCAAGGAGGCGATGCGATTGCGCCCAGCCTTCCCGCTCACCGCACGACTCGCAACCGAGCCGTTCGAGCTACCCGGGCTCACGATCCCGAGTGGCACGATGGTGGTCCCCTACATAACGCTCGTACATCGCCGCCCCGAGCTCTACCGCGACCCGCTCACCTTCCGCCCCGAGCGTTTCCTGGACACCCGCGCCGGCACCTACACCTGGATCCCCTTCGGCGGCGGACCCAGACGATGCATCGGCGCCGCGTTCTCCCTCACCGAGGCGCGAATCGTACTCAGGACAATCCTCCGCCACGCCCGCCTGCAATCTACCCACCAACGTGCAGAGCGAGTCGCCCACCGCAACGTATTCATCGTACCCGCACGCGGCGGACGGATCACACTCCAACCCCGCACACCCCAACCCAACCACCATCCAAACGCTCTCCCACGCGACCACGCAGAAGTCGCCTGACCCTCGACGCAGAGCACCCAGAACTCCCGCTTGTGGGTCACCGGGGGATCTGCGGTTGGCCCGGGCATGGCGCCTACAAACGACCGAGCAGTGCGGTGGCGCCGAGCCGCTGCACTAAGCCCCGCTTCGCGATGGTTGTCCGCGCCGTCGCGGCGCGCGTCCGGCGGGCTGGCTGACCTTCTCAACGGCGGGTGCGGCTGGGATCGGCCGCGTCACGGGTCGTTTCGTGTGGATCGTCGCCTGCTCGCCATGATGGACGATCTGAAGCTTTGAGCCTCGCAGCAGTGAGTAGGTCGCCTGCTCGTGACCGACCTCGACCAGCAGACTGTGGCCGCGTACGCAGAGGCGGAACGCCAGCCGGGTCAGCGCCTGGGGTAGGCGCGGGGTGAAGCTCAGGATCCCGTCGTGATCGCGCATCCCGCCGAAGCCCGCGACGGCGCCGATCCACGTCCCGGCCAGCGATGCTATGTGCAGGCCGTCGCGCGCGTTGTGCTGGATGTCGTCGAGATCGATGAGCGCGGCCTCGCTGAAGTAGTCGTAGGCGAGCTCGAGATGGCCGATCTCGGCGGCGATGACTGCCTGGGTGCATGCCGACAGCGAGGAGTCGCGCACGGTCAGCTGCTCGTAGTAGGCGAAGTCGCGCGCCTTCTGCTCGTCGCTGAAGGCATCGCCGCGCAGGTGCAGCGCTAGCACGAGATCGGCCTGCTTGACGACCTGCTTGCGATAGAGGTCGAAGTACGGGAAGTGCAGGAACAGCGGATACTGCGCGGCGCTTGTCGCGGCGAAGTCCCAGACCTCGTGTTCTGTGTAGGACTGGGCCTGCGCGTGGACTCCCCGCTGCTCGTCGAATGCGATCAGCATCGCCTGGGCGGCGTCGCGCCAGCTTGCCGCCTCCTCCTCGTCGACGCCCAGCTCGGCGGCCCGTCGCGGGTGGCGTTGGGTCGCATCGAAGGCCGCACGCAGGTTCCGCTCGGCCATCAGGTTCGTGTACACATTGTTGTCGGCGATCGCGCTGTACTCATCGGGACCGGTCACCCCGTCGATCCGAAAGCGCCCGGCATCGTCGTGATGACCCAATGAGCGCCACAGCCGGGCCGTTTCGACGAGCAGCTCGATGCCCTCGGCGCCCGCGAACTCCTCATCGCCGCTGGCCGCCTGATAGCGCAGAACGGCATCGGCGATGTCCGCGTTGACGTGAAACGCTGCCGTGCCCGCAGGCCAGTAGCCCGAGCACTCCTGCCCACGGATCGTGCGCCACGCGAACGCGGCGCCCTTCAACCCGAGCGCGCCGGCGCGCTCTCGCGCGAGCTCGAGGGTGGACCGCCGCCAGCGCAAGGCATCGCGCGCGGCGGGCGGAACCGTATAGGTCAGCAGCGGTAGAACAAACGTCTCGGTATCCCAGAACGCGTGCCCGTCGTATCCCGGTCCGGTCAGGCCCTTGGCGGCGATCGCTCGCCGCTCGGCCCTCGCGCCCGCCTGGAGCGCGTGGAAGAGGCTGAAGCGAGCCGCCTGCTGCAGTTCGGCGTCGCCGTCGATTTCGACGTCCGCGCGCTCCCAGAAGTCATCCAGGTGTTCCCGTTGTTCGGTGAGCAGGCCGTCCCAGCCGCGGTGTCGCGCCTCGGCCAGAGCCCCCGCGACCTGGTCTAGGATCGCCGGCGGGGAGCGCTCGGCAGACCACCCGTATGCGAGGAACTTCACCAGGTGAAGCGGCTTGCCTGGCGCGAGGTCCGCGCTCACGAGCAGGCGGCCGATGTCCTCGAAGCTCTCCGCGCTGGCCTGGACGTGTGGCGGCCCGTCGATGATGTGATCCATGGCGGCGGCCATCGTCAGCCCGCTTGCATGGGTCGAGTGCTCCAGCAGCACGCGCGTATCTCGGTCGCCGAAGTACACCGAGTGCAGTGGCGAAGCGAGTGCGGTGGCGGCACGGGGATCGCTCTCGGTGACCGGCAGCTTCTCGTTGGCGACGAGCTCGGATTGGACGACGACCGGCGTGGCGCCGTCGAGTGTCTGCACCTCGTAGCGGATCGCCGCGACCGCCCGTTGCGCGAGTGAGACCAGACGCGTCGAGGAGATCCGGATCGCACGGCCCGTCGGCGACACCCACTCGAGCTCGCGTCGCAGCACGCCGGCGCGAAGATCGAGCACGCGTTCGTGGCTGCGCAGCTCGCCGTAGCGGATATCGAGCGGCTCGTCTTCCACAAGCAGGCGGATGAGCTTGCCGTTGGTCACGTTGATGACCGTCTCACCGGCCTCCGGGAAGCCGTAGCCCGCCTCTGCGTAGGGCAGCGGCCGCGCCTCGTAAAAGCCGGCCAGATAGGTGCCCGGCAAGCCGGCCGGCTCGCCCTCGTCGAGGTTCCCGCGCAGGCCGATGTGTCCGTTGCCCAATGCGAAGATCGACTCCGTCTGCGCGAGCCGGTCCAGTTGAAGCTCGGTTTCGTGCACAGACCACGGCTCGACCACGAACGCGGGGTGGTTGATCACGGCGTCTCCAGCAGCTCGGCCAGGTCGCCCACGACGACGTCGGCGCCGTGGGTCCGCAGCGCCTGCGCCTGCCCGACCCGGTCGACGCCCACCACGTAGCCGAAGTGGCCCGCGCGCCCGGCTTGGACACCCGCCAGCGCATCCTCGAAGACAGCCGCCTGAGCGGACTGCACAGCCAATGCGCGCGCGCCCGCGAGATACGTGTCGGGAGCGGGCTTGCCGCTCAGATGCTCGCGCGCGGCGATTACCCCGTCGATGACCTCCTCAAACAGGTCCGTGATGCCGGCCGCGAGGAGAACGTCACGGCAGTTCTCGCTTGATGAGACGACCGCGCGGCGCAGCCCCGCCTCGCGGACAGCCTTCGCGTAGCGAACAGAGCCGTCGTAGGGCTGCACGCCCTGCTCGCGGATCAGTGCCAGCACGATCTCGTTCTTGCGATTGCCAAGGCCGTATATCGTCTCGGCGCCCGGCGGGTCATCGCGGTCACCCTCCGGCAGCCGTATTCCGCGCGAGGCCAGCAGCGAGCGCACGCCGTCGTAGCGAGGCTCGCCGTCGACGTATTCGTCGTAGTCGCGGACCGCGTCGAACGGGACGAACTCATCGCCCGTCCGCTCGGCGTGGCCGCGCAGATACTCGTCAAACATCTGCTTCCACGCGGCCGCGTGCACCCTGGCAGTCTGCGTCAACACACCATCGAGATCGAACAGGCACGCGGTGATGCCAGGCGGCAGACCAAGCACAGGTCGCAGCTAATCAAGTTCGCGCAAGACGTGCACACCCGCGCTGTCTAGTCGCAAACGCAGTGTCAGGAATTGTAAGACGACGGCGCCGACTGAGGGGAGCGCTTGTTCCATCCGTGAAACGGCGAGTAGTCGCCCGCGTCCCACGCCTCGTGCAGCCCAGCCGTGCTCAGATCCCAGTCTGGGCGGATCTCGCGGGTCACGGCGCGGAGGTCGTGCCAGAGATCCACGAAGGAGGGACGTCCCCAGAACCAGTAGCCGTTGTAGACGCTGTGGATGATCAGCCCGGGCCCCAGGACGAGGGTGTGGGGGATCATCGGGTCATGCTCGGGGTCCGTGTACTCCTGGATTTCGAGGTCCTTCTGTACGATCCGTCCGGGGTCCGACAGGAACGTCCACTCAGCACCCAGAGACGCCCTGAACTCTTTGAGCTCGTGGTCGGCGTCGGTCGTAATGGTGGCCACGTGCGCGTAGGCGACTGCGATCTTGGGGTAGTTGGCGGCGAGCTCGAGGTGTTGTTGGTGCTCCTTTGGGCAGTAGTTCCCGCGCGCGAGCGTCAGGATCAGGGGATCGTCGCCTTGCAGCTCGCTGAGCCGGCTCGCGGTTTTGGTGTGATCGGGCAACTCGTAGTCGGGAAACTTGCCGCCTGGGACAATGTCGCTGCGCATGATCTGCTCCTGTCCATGGTCGAGGAATGGCGAGAACGATGGCTGCCGTTCCGCCCGCTCACGCCCGGTGGGCCGCAGGTCCAGACCACTGGTCCGCGGCATGGGCGTGTACCAGCGGTAACCTGGGCGCCAGCGGAACCTTTCGGGCGCATATTGAGCCTAGTCGACCGGCGCCGCGGGCGCCCAGAGAGGGGGCCATCCCAATGAGTACCCACACGCCGGTGTGCGAGTTGCTGGGGATCGACCACCCGATCGTCCAGGCGCCGATATCTGCGGATCCACGCCTGCCCGCCGCGGTTTCTAATGTCGGCGCTCTCGGCAGCGTGGCGCTGGCATGGGCCGATGACGCCGGAGACCTGGTTCGCGAAACGGCGGCGCTCACCGACCGGCCCTTTGCCGGCAATTTCGTTCTTAGCCGCCCCGATCAGCACCACCGACTCGATCAGGCACTTTCCGCTGGTCTGCGGATCGTGTTGCTCTTCGCGGGCGATCCCGAAGGTTATGTCGACCCAGTGCATGACATCGGCGGGCTTGTTATGCACACGGTCGGGAGCGCCGAGGAAGCGCGGCGCGCAGCCGGATGTGGAGTGGACGTCATCGTCGCGCAGGGCTGGGAGGCCGGCGGGCACGTCTGGGGTGGCGTGGCAACGCTGCCGCTGGTGCCGGCGGTGGTCGATGCGGTGGCGCCGGTACCGGTCATCGCGGCCGGTGGGATTGGCGACGCCCGCGGAGTCGCGGCCGTGCTTGCCCTCGGCGCGCAGGCCGCATTGCTGGGCACGCGGTTTCTGTTTGCCGACGAGATGCCGATCCACGAGGAGTATCGGCGTCGCCTGATCGCCGCGACCGAGACCGATGCAGAGTGGTATCCCGACCTGTATGACGTGGGATGGCCGGACTCCCCCCATCGCGCCATCCACAACTCAACCGCCGAGATGTGGGAGCAGGCGGGCCGCCCGGCGCTGGGTGGTCGACCGCGAGAAGGGGTGATAGCGCACTTCGCTTCGGGCGAAGCCATCCTTCGATATTCCCCCGCGCCCCCGCTCGTTGGGACAACCGGCGAGATCGAGGCACTGTCACTGTGGGCCGGACAGAGCGTCGCGCTCGCCAAGCAGACACAGCCCGCTGCTGAGATCGTGGCCGAGCTCGTCTCGCGCTTGTAGCCTCCACCCGGGTCAAGGCTTCGCCTCGTGCAGCGGCGCTCAGTCCAACGCGGCCGTGGATCAGCTCGCCGTCGTTGCTCCCGCGCCGGCCGCCTTGGGCGCTGCCGCGATCTCGTCGCGGAGCGTCTTCAGTGCGCCGACGTAGATCTCTGAGAACGTCGGGAACGGCTGGATCGTGTCGGTGAGGACGTCGAGTGGGATGTGGGCGCGGATCGCGAGCGTGGCCTGCTGCAGCCACTCGCCCGCCTCGGGGCCGAGCGCGTAGGCGCCCGTCAGCCGCTCGCCGTCGCTGAGCAACGTCAGGAAGCCGTTGCCCTCGGCGTAGGCGCGCGTATAGGTCGCGGTCTTCGCCACCTCCGACAGCGAGACCGTGGCGCTGAAGCGGCCGGCGGAGGCGCCCACCGCCGCGGCTTGCGGGTCGGTGTAGACAACCCGGGGAACGGCCTCGTAGTTGGCCTTTCGGGGCTCGCCGAGGATGTTCGCGGCGACCACCTCGCCCTCGTACTTGCCAACGTGGGTAAGCGGCCACTGCCCGTTTACGTCGCCGATCGCCCACACGTTCGCCGCCGCACGCAGGTGCGCGTCTACTGGAACTCCATGTGGGTCGGCCTCGACGCCGATGGTCTCCAGGCCCAGCCCGAGCACCCGCGCGCGCCGGCCGGTGGCGACGAGCAGCTTCTCGCCGCGCAGCTCGCGTCCGTCGTCGATCTCGACGACGTAGTCCTCGCCCTTGCGTCGTGCCGCGCTCGCGTTCGCGGACAGGACGAGCTCGATGCCCTCACCGCGCAGAACCTCGCCGAGCGCATCACCCAGCGGCGCGGGCTCCCGCCCGAGCACGTGCTCGGCCATGTCGATCACCGCCACCTCGCCGCCGAGCCGACGCACGGCCTGCGCCATCTCCACGCCGACCGGACCACCACCGAGGATCAATAGACGGCGGGGAACAGCCTTCATGGAGGTCACCTCGCGGTTGCTCCAAACGCCGTCGAGCTCGCGCAAGCCAGGCACGGGCGGCACGACCGGATCGGCGCCGTTAGCGAGAACCACGTGCTCCGCGGTGTGGCGCACGCCGTCGACCTCCACGACCCCAGGGCCCGCGAGCCGCCCGCTGCCGCGCAGCAGCACGATGCCGTGATCGGCAAGGAAGCGCTCCTGGCCGGCGTCGGAGTGGTCGGAGACCATGAAGTCACGCCAGGCAAGCGCTGCCTTGACATCAACCTCCGCGGTCGCGGCGGCCTCGCGCGCCCCATGGACCGCCTCGCCCGGCCGCAGCAGCGTCTTCGAGGGAATGCAGGCCCAGTAGGAGCACTCCCCTCCCACGAGCTCGCGCTCCACGACCGCCACCCGCAGTCCCCCCTCCGCCAGCGCGCCCGCACAGTGCTCGCCAGGTGAGCCGCCACCGAGCACGATCACGTCATAGTCGCTGCTCATGTGACCCCTCTCAGCGACCTGGCAGACGCGTGGTGATCTCCTGGAACAGCCAGCCGTTGCCGTCCGGATCGCTGAACGTCACGAACGACCCGTAGGTGCTGTGGTCGGGCGCCGGCCCGGGCAAACGACCAGGGTCGTGGAACCGAGCGCCCAGCGCGCGCTCGTGGAACACCTCGCTCACCTCCACGCCACGTGCCAGCAGATCCTCACGCGCCGCCTCGATATCTGAGACGCTCAAGTAGACGCTCTCGGCCGAATCGGGCTCGGCGGATGTGACGCTCGTGCCAAATTGAATGGAGCACCCGGAGCCCGGCGGCGTGAACTGGACCAGGTGCAAGCCCCCATCCGCAGTCACATCCGCGTCGAGTCTCCAACCCAGGCCTTCATAGAAAGCCTTTGCCAGATCGAGATCCGAGACCGGCACCACCACGACCTCGAGCTTGAACTCCCCGGCCTTCACCGGCGGGGCGCCCGCGCTTTGGCTGCTCACCTCGATATCGCTCTCATATCGCCTCCACGATCCTTCGGGTCGCGCATACTCTCCACCTCATCCCAGCAGATGTCAAGGCTCTCCCGGGCGGTGCGTGGCGAGTCCGGGGCGCTCGCTATCGAACCCGCTCGGCGGCCGCGTCGCCAGGCACATGCACGAACCTGGATCGACGCCAGAAACCGAAACCGACCTGCAGGTGCCAACATGAGAAGCATGACCATGAGCGGTCAGTGTCGGTGCTCGCCAGCCGCGGGCGTGATCTACGAGACCTGCATCGTCGAGTGATCCCGCCGCCTAAGCACGAGGAGAAGGTCGCGATCATCACTGGCGCCTCGCAGGGGATCGGCGCAGGTCTCGTGAGCGCATACCGCAAGCTCGGATATGCGGTGATCGCGAGCGCTCTAGCGATCGGACCGTCCGATGACCCGAGCATCGTCACCATTGCAGGCGACATCGCCGAGCCCGACACGGCGCAGCGCATCGTGGAGGTGGCGGTCGAGCACTTCGGCCGCATAGACACCCTCATCAACAACGCCGGGATCTACATCGGCAAGCCTTTTACGGAGTACACCCTCGAGGACTTCAACGCCCTGATCGCCGTCAACCTCGCGGGCTTCTTCCACATCACGACGCGCGCAGTCAAACAGATGCTCGATCGTGGCGCCGGGCACATCGTCAATGTCTCGACGACGCTGGCCGAGTACGCGGAAAGCAAAACGCCGGCCGCACTGCAAAGCCTCACCAAGGGGGGGTTGGCTGCGGTCACCGGATCGCTCGCGATCGAGTACGCCTCACACGGCCTGCGGGTAAATGCCGTTTCTCTGGGTGTGATCAAAACGCACGACGACAGCTCCTATGCGGGGATGGGTGCACTGCACCCCATCGGCCGAGTCGGCGAGATCGAGGACGTGGTCGGTGGGATCCTGTATCTCGAGTCGGCGCCGTTCGTGACCGGCGAGATCCTGCACATCGACGGCGGCCAGAGTGCGGGACACTGACCGTATGAGGGCACTGACCGTATGGCGCGACTGTGGAGTCAATTCCTACAACGGAGGTCAGCATGAGCAACATCAATGAGGAGATCGTCTTGGCTCATTTCATCGTCTCCGATGATGTCGAGCGTTCTCGGCGCTTCTACACCGATGTGCTCGGCGGCAGGTTGGCCTACTCCGGCCCCGGAGGGCTGACCTATGTCGCGCTGGCCAACAGCTGGATCATCATCAATGTCGGCGGTGGCCCGACCGACGACAAGCCCGCGGTGACCCTCCAGACGCCGCGCGATCTCGACCGGGTCAGCAGCTTCCTCAATATTCGGGTCAAGGACATCGAGGCCGTGTACGCCGAATGGAGCGCCCGTGGCGCTCAATTCCTGACGCCGCCCAAGCAGCACCAGTACGAGATCCGCTGCTACATCCGCGATCCCGACGGTCATCTGATCGAGGTCGGGCAGACCACGGACCCCGCCGGGGACTGGACGCCCCCGCAGTGGTCGTCGAGTGCTGCCGGCGCCGAGGAGTCATGACGACCGCGGTCATCGGCACCGGGACACTTGGATCGGTCATCGCCCGTCTGTTGGCCTCGGGCGGCGAGACCCTGCGACTCTCGAAGCGCCGACGATCGGTCGGCACGAACGCTGGCCGCAGAGATCGGTCCAGCCGCAGTCGTCGCCGACGAGAACCGCGACGCGTTGCAGGGCGCCGACGCCGTCGTCCTCGCGCTGCGGTTCACCGCGCTGAAAGGCGTCGTAGACGAGATCGCCGACCTGCTGACCGACAAGCTCGTGGTTGTTCCGAGCAACCCGCTCGGCATCGACGCACAGGGTAATGTCTCACGTCTGCTGCCGAAAGGGCAGGCCTCTGGCGAGGTTCTGGCCGGGTGGTTGCCGGCGGGGGCGCGCCTGGCGATGGCGTTCGGAACCCTGTCGGCCGACGTCCTTGAGTCCTCCAGCAAGGGATCACCGGAGCTGGCGGTCCTCTTCTACGTGACCGACGACGACCGTGCCGGCGAGGAAGTCGGGCGGTTGGTGCGAGCAGCCGGCTTCGAGCCGGTAAAGGCCGGCGGGATCGAACAGTCGGGTCGACTCGAGGTGGGCGGCGACCTTCACGACCTCGTGGTCAGCCCTGCAGAGGCCCGGTCATTGACCGCTGGGGCCTGATCGCTTCGAGGTCCTGGCCGGAGGCACTTCTTCGGACGGGCCCTTCGCCCGGATGGGCTTGACAACGCTGAGCATCGCTCATCGCTTCACTCCCACCTCAGTCCCCTCGGTGTAGCGAATCGCTTCTCCTTCGACTGGACTCACCAGGAACTGCTCGCGCTCGCCGCGATCCCAGGCCTCGCGCAGCCCCGGTGCGCCCAGATCGAAGTCGGGGCGCAGGTTGCGCATGACCTCGCGCAAGTCACGGTGCAGCTCTTGCACCGTCGGGCGCCCCCAGTACCAGTAGCCGTTGTAGAGCGCGGAGATCTCAAGCCCTGGGGCGAGCACGAACGTGTGCGGGACCATCGGGTCGTGGACGGGGTCCGTGTACTCGACGATGTCGAGATCCTTCTGCACCGTTCGCTGCGGGTCAGAGAGAAACGGGAACTGCGCACCGACGCTGTCGCGGAACTCATTGATCTCGAGCTGGTTGTCCGTCGAGATCAGCACCACGCGCGTGTAGCCGACGCGGAAGTCGAGCTCTGCGTCGACCAGATAGTGAAGGAAACGGTGCTCCTTCGGGTCAAACCCGCCGCGCGAGAGGTGAAGCACCATCGGGTTCGAGCCCTGCAGGTCCGACAGACGGCGCACTACGCCGTCCTGATCGGGCAGTTCATAGTCGGGAAAGCGTGCCCCGACCTCGATGTCGCCGCGCATAATGGGCCTCCAATCGAATTCGGCTGAACTTCGTCACAATATCGGCTGCAAACCCGCCCGTAAGGGGGTATGAGTGCCCGACAAGTGGAGGTGGCAGATGGCCGAAGCAGGACCGCCCACCAGGGAATTGTGGTGACCCGCTTCATCGTCTCGGACGACGTTGAGCGTTCTCGGCGCTTTTATACCGACGTGCTCGGCGGCACGTTGGAACGCTCCGGAGAACCGACCAACGTCGCGCTCGCCAACAGCTGGATCGTCATCAATCGGGGCGGAAGCCCGACCGACGACAAGCCCGCGGTCGCTCTGGAGACGCCGAGCGACTCCGACCGGGTCAGCAGCTTTCTCAATATCCGGGTCAAGGACATCGAGGCTGTGTATGCCGAATGGAGCGCTCGGGGTGCGCAATTCCTGACGCCGCCGAAGCAGCACCAGTACGAGATCCGTTGCTACATCCGCGATCCCGACGGTCATCTGATCGAGGTCGGGCAGACCACGGACCCCGCCGGGGACTGGACGCCCCCGCAGTGGTCGTCCAGTGCTGCCGGCGCCGGGGAGTCATGACGACCGCGGTCATCGGCACCGGGACACTCGGATCGGTCATCGCACGCCCGCTGGCTTCAGGCGGCAAGACCCTGCGGCTCTCGAGCGCCGACAATCGGTCGGCGCGAATGCTGGCTGCAAAGATCGGTCGAGTTGTAGCAAGGCCGAATCAGAGCGTCGGTACGCACGCCCATCACAACTAAGCAATTAGCACGCTTCCTCTCGCGGCAAAGCGGGCGTCGACTCCGATCAGCGGCTTACTCCCGCAACGGAAAGGAGCACTCCGGGTTCGCGCCGGGCGGAACGTTGCTTCTCTGGCCCAAGCAGGAGCCTGCGCATGGGCGTTTCGTGAAACGAGGTGTTAGGACGCGGCGAGCCGGCCACGTCCTGAACCGCCGGAAACTACGGGTATCGAGCGACCGCAAACCGTGGTGCCGACGGCTCGAGTCCGCCTCTCGCCATCCGCCCGTCGCGCCTCGTTTTCGTTTGGGCCGACGGACCCCGCTCGTCGGCCCAAACCCCTCGGCATCTTCGGGTATCCGCCGGTATCTCGACCCGCCGCGCAGCCCATCGCTATCACCGGGGACAGCGCGAAACGCCAGCAAACCCGGGCCTTTTTGCTAGCCTCCGCATGACGAGCCAGGCTGGTCGCCCCGCCACTGAAAATCGTGGTGTCCCCGGTTCGAGTCCGGGTCTCGCCATTGCCTCCAAAACCCGCATGAACACTGGGTTTACGCGCGCCCGACGCGCGCACAGAATCGTACGCCGAACACCACGATTTCGCAGTCCCGGTACCTTTTCGGTCCCTTTTGCCCGCAGAGGCGCCCGTGCTTCTGCACCGCAAGTGGACGATCCGGGTACCGCAAAGCCGCGAAGGGCCATTCACGCCGCCTGAGCGAGCGGCTGCTCGCCGTGGATCTCGTTGGCCTGGCGCACGAGCCGATCGAAGCTCTCGCCGTGCTCGCGCTTCACACGCTGCTCGAGCTGTGCGTAGACGTCCATCGTCATGCGCGAATCTGCGTGGCCGACCTGCGCCATCACCCACTTCACGTCGAAGCTGTTCGCGAGCAGCGCGATCGAGATGTAGGTGCGCCGCAGCGTGTGCGGCGTAGTGTTGGGTAGCGGCGGCAGGTCCCTCGCGAGCTGCCGCTCGCTGGCTTGCGCGCTGGCCTTCGCCAGCACCGCTGAGATCCGGCCACGATCGTTGCGCCCGCCTCGCGCGTTCGGGACCAGGAAGGCCTTCGGACCGGTCGGCGCACCAATGCGGCGCAGTCGAGCGATGTGATCGCTCACCGCCGCGGCGAGGTCCGGGGTCATCTGCACCTCGCGAATCCCGGTCTCGGTCTTCGAGTCGAGGATCTGAAAGCGCCCGCCGTCGCTGCCGTGCAGGCGCAACTGACCGATCCGCAGGTCGCACAGCTCGCCGACGCGCACGCCCGAGCGCCCGAGGATCTCGACCATCACGCGCCGACCGCAGTAGCCGTGACCCACCCTCACGCCGAGGCGGTGCAAGTGGAAGCTCACCGTCCCGGGCGCCATGCCGAGGCGCCCCGCGATCTGACGCGGTCGATACCCCCTTGTTCACCAAACGCTCTACCTGCAAAGTTCTCGCGCCCAGCCTCGGGTGAGGCGCGGCCTCGCGCGCGGGCTCGTCCTGTGCGCCGGCTGCTTGCAGCAGCGCCGCGAACTCGTCCATCTCAAGGAACGTCCGGCTGGGCTTTGGCACCCGCACGCGCATCCTCTTACCTCGCGCGGGGTTACTCTCGAGCAGTTCGTCCTCGACAGCCTCATCGAGGATCGCCGCCAGTATCTGTCCAGCACGCTGCGGATCGACGCCGGCCCGAGCGGCTTGCGACGGCACCCGCGCTCATCGCGCAAGTCGCGTCCGGCCGCGATCGCCTCACGCAGCTCGCGGGCGTTGGCGATCAGCGTAGCCTTCAAGCGCAGGCACCGCGCGCGGTCGATCTCCTCGATCAGGCAGTCTTCGAACGTCGGCAGCAGGTGGCGCTCGAGGTAGCAGCGGTAGCTAGCCGCGGTGCCCGCCCGGATCTCTCCAAACGCACCTTCGGTCTTTGCCTGGAGCCAGTGCCTGGCGTAGCTGTCGAAGCTCGTGCCGGATCCCGCTCGCCTCGCGCGCATCGCCCCTGTGGGGCGCCGCCAGATCCCCAGCCTGACCTTCGCGAGCATGTCGGCGAGCTCGCGCCGGGCCTCTGGTGCATCCCAGCCACCGCCGCAGCCGCAGTCACAACCTTGCCGCTCGTGCAGGCTCAGGATCTGCCGCCGGCCGTCTGCGTTGAAGCGCAGCCGGAAGACGCGTGTCCCGTCGGCGAGGGTGCGGGCTTGCATAGACCCTGAGTTGACGCGAGGCACGTCTTGAAGATGCTCCCTAGCACGGACGGACCAGGGCGCCCACCGGGCTGGGGCGCCGGTGAACCAAGGAGCCCTTGAAGACACGCCTCGAAGCGCAGGTCGGCGCACAGCCGGCGGCCAGGCACATTGGGCTGAGCAGAACGAGACGTCATCTCCGCGCAGTCTGACGGGCAAACCGGAGCCAGGCCCCCGGAGAACCTGCAGGCCCGACGATGCGACGCTGCTCAGGTGAAGATGATCTGTCCGCCGCCGGCTAGGCCGTAGAACTCCCCGACGGTGATGGTGTCCTTGACCTGGGGAATGAAGTCCTTGCTGCTGAGTTTGAACAGGTCGACCGAGGCCTTGCAGGCGTAGAGCCCGCCGCCGGAGTCGGCGATCATCTCGACGAACTCGGGGATCGGCGGGATGTCGAGCTTCTCCATCTCCCCGGCGAGCTGGTGGGTGACGAGGGCCGAGATGCCTGGAAAGCCGCCCGCCCAGGTGGCCAGGTGCAGGCCGGGGTTGCCGACCGTGGCGACCTTGACGTGCTCATGCTTGGCCTTGTTGATCGCGTCCAGGCCGAAGAAGGTGAAGAAGAGGTTGGCCTCGATGCCCTCCATGCGGGCTCCGTTGGCCATGATCAGCCCCGGGTAGATCCCCTCGAGCGAGCCCTTGGAGATGATGATGGAGACCTTCTCGATGGTGGTGTCGCTCATGTGCTCCTCGATTTTTGGGAGAGGTTTTTGGGGTTTGGGAAGCTTTTTTGGGGGCCTAGATGCAGCCACGGGGCTTGGGGATGCCGCCGATCTTCGCGGCGAGCTTGGCGGGGCCTTTGGGAAACAGCTGATACAGCTCCTTGATCGCCACTCCAGAGGTCTTGCCGAGGCTGCGGATTGAGGGCGCCGAGCCGGTCTCCAGGTAGGTCTTGCGCATGAAGTTGATGACCTGCCAGTGGCGGTCGGTGAGTTGCTCGATGCCGTTGTCGTGAGCTATCTCCTCGGCGATGTGTGCGTTCCACTGCTGCGCGTCGAGCAGGAATCCCTCGGCGTCGACCTCGACGGGCGAGCCGGCGAGCGTAACCGTTGTCATGAAGTACCTCCCGGTGTCTGGGGCGCCGGCAGTGCGGCGCCGGAGTGAAATGAGGAGCCTACGCCGGGTATGTCGTGCCCCGGCAGCAGCACGTGCCAGTAGAGCGGCTGGAACACGAGCTTGGCCAGATGGTTCAGTCGCGACTCGGCCAGCAATGGAAGTGGGCCGAGGTGCGGCTGGGGGTAGCGGCCGGGCAGCGGCTCGGTCTCGTAGTCGAAGTCGATCAGCAGCGCCTTGTGAAAACCCGTCTCGATGAAGCAGTTTGCGTGACCGTCGTAGTACCCGGTCAGCTCGTCGCCCGCGAGGAATCGCTGGATGTTCTCCGCCACCGTCTCGCCCTCGAAGTGGGTGACCGAGCCGGCCTTCGAGGTTGGCACGTCTGCGGCGTCGCCGATCGCGAAGATGTTCGGGGCGGCCTTTGCCTGGAGCGTGTGGCGGTCGGCCGGCACGAACCCGAGCGCTTCGCCCAAGCCCTCCGAGCGCGCGATGTACTCGGGGCCGCCGTGCACGGGGATCGTGACCAGCAGGTCGTACTCGATCTCGCGCTCGTCCCAGCTGTACAGCCGCCGTGCAGCGGCATCGACGCGGCCCGTCGCGAATTCGGGCTCGACATGGATGCCGCGCTCGGCCAACAGCGAGCCCAAGTGCGCGGAGGCGACCGGCTTCGTGAAGGCTCCGTCGAGTGGCGTGACGAACGTGAGCTCCACGTCGTCGCGCAGGCCGCGCTCGCGTAGTTGCCAGTCGGCGAGGAAGCAGAACTCCAGAGGTGCCACCGGGCACTTGATCGGCATGTCGATCACGTTCACCACGAGACGGCCCCTGTCAAAGCTATCCAGGGTGCGCCGCAGGTCGGTTGCGCCCTGAAGCGAATAGAAGGTGTGGATCGAGCGGCCCCACTCGGGTCCCTCCAACCCTTCGGTCTCCTGCGGCGCAAGCGTCGCGCCGGTGGCGATCACCAGGACGTCGTATTGCACATCCGGGTCGTCAACGAGATGGACGGTGTTCTCCGCGAGATCGACGTTCTCGACCTCGGCCAGGCGGAAGTCGATGCCCCCGCGAAGCTGGGCGTGGCGAGGCCGCACGATCTCCTCCGGCTCCGCGAGCCCGAATGGGACGAACAGAAGCCCGGGTTGGTAGACGTGGCTGTCGTCGCGGTCGATGACCGTGATCTGCGCCTCATCGCCCAAGCGTCGCGCGAGCCGGTTGGCGAGCAGCGTTCCTCCGGTTCCCCCGCCGAGGATGAGAATCCTGTGTGTCATCGCCTCAGCCATCCTCGCCGGTGCCGCCCGATGCCTCAAGAGGGCCACGCCGCTCAGTTGCTGCGGAATACTGCGTAGCCGCGAGGCCGCAAGCCGGCGTCGCGACCGCGGGCCTGCTCGCGTCCGAGACGGTGGCCATTCATACCGCCGGTATCTGAATTGGGAGTCCCAGCGTCATCCAATCGTGGATGCCCCCACGGTAGTAGAGGATAGACTCGGGCGGATAGTCGTTTGTGAGGAGCGTGCGGATCACGGCGGGTGTTGCGGCGCATTGGGGGCCGTTGCAGAAGAAGATCGTGGTCAGGCTCGGGTCTAGTGAGTTGATCGACTGCTCGATCTGCTCGTGGGGAATGCTGCGTGCGGTCGGGAGGCTGCCCTCCAGGTAGAAGTGCGCTAGCCGCGTGTCGACGAGCGGCAGGCCGGCGGCGATGTGGTCGATCACCTCGAGCTCACCCACGGTCGACACGCCGGGGGCGAGCTTCATCGGTGCGATTGTGCCCCAGGTCGCATCGACGGTCAGGATCCCCGGCTGGTTCGGCACAGGTCGAGGGACCATGCAGGTGTCCTCACGTCGTGCAAGTCGCTCAATGTGGCGCGTGGCGGCCACGGCTAGACAGTCCCCTCAGCGTTGCTGAGGTGCGTGCGGAGTTCGAGCGGGTTGCGCAGGCACCAGGCGCCGGGCGCGTCGAGTACGTGGGCCTTGCCCGCGTCCCACCGCATGATTTCTCGGTGGCTCATTGGCTCACGAGTGTCCGAACCGCACGTCAGGGAGGACGCGGCGCATCCACTTGGGCAGGTACCAGGCGCGGGCGCCCATGAGCCGGAGCAGGACGGGGAGCAGCAGCAGTCTCACGAGCGCCGCGTCGAGGAGCACCGCTACTCCGAGGATGATGCCCATCTCCTTGGGCGGCAGCGGCCCCGACAAGGCGAATGTGAAGAACACGGCGACCATCACCGCGGCGGCGGCGAAGATCACGCGTCCGGAGTGCGCCATCCCGTTGACCATCGCGTCCTTCGCGCTTTTGCTGTGGTCCCAGTGCTCCTTGGCGGAGGAGAGCAGGAACATCGTGTAGTCCATCGAGATCGCGAAGATCATCGCGAAGAAGAACACGGGCCCCCAGGCGTCTAGGAAGCCCTGGGGCTGGAAGCCGAGCAGCGAGTGCAGGTCGCCGTCCTGGAAGATCCACTTGGAGACCCCGAACGCCGCTCCGGTGGCGAGCAGGTTGGTGAGCACCCCGGCTGCGGCGAGAAGTGGCGCCTGTAGCGCGAACAGCAGCAGCAGGAAGCCGAGGACCAGCACCACCCCGATGACGAGTGATGTCTTTGCGGAGAGCAGCTTTTGCAGGTCGTGGTTTTCGGCGGCCGCGCCGCCGAGCACTGTGCCGGCCGGCACATCGTCTCGGAGGCGGTTGATCGTTGTGCCGACGGCGGGGTTTGAGGGGTCCTGACGTGGGATCGCCGTGACGAGCACGAGGCCGTTGCTCCCGGGCTGGGCCGGTATGACCTGGGCGATGCCAGGGTCTGCCTTTGCGATCGCGGTGACCTTCGTGGCGTCAGTCGCGGGTGTAATGAGCTGCAGCGGCCCTGTGGCCCCAGGCCCCGTAGCAGCTTGAACCTGGTTGTAGCCGATGCGTGAGGAGTCGCTGGGCGGCACGACCTTGATCGACGGCATCGAGGTCTTCAGCTGTGTCACCGGGTAGGCGAGCGCGAGCAGCACCATCAGCGCGGGGATCCCGTATCGCCACGGATGGCTCCACAGTCGTTCGCCCCACGCCGCGAAACGGGGAGAGCGGTGCTCGCCGTTGTGTGCCCACGGCAGCGCGAGGTTGTCGACTTTCGGGCCGAGCTTCGCGAGTACCGCCGGCAGCAGTGTGAGCGTCGCGGCGAGCACGAAGATGACGGCGAGCATGATCCCGAGGCTCATGCTCCGGAAGGCGGGGCTCGGCACGAGCATCACCGCGGTGAGGGAGATGAGGACGGTTACGCCGCTGAACAGGACGGCCTTGCCGGCGGTGTCCATCGTGACTGCGGTTGCTTCCTCCGCGTCCATCTCCGAGCCGAAGAGCGCGCCGCGGAAGCGCATCACTATGAACAGGGCGTAGTCGATGCCGAGCGCGAGCGCGAACATCAGCGCGAAGTTCATTGCCCAGATCGAGATCGGGGTGATCTTGGTTCCGAGGTAGAGCATTCCGGCCGCGGAGAGCAGGCCGACCATCGTCAGCATGAGCGGAAGGCCCGCGGCCACAAGCGACCCGAAGGCGAACAGCATGATGCCGAGCGTCACTGGCCAGGAGATGACCTCGGATTTGAGCATCGCCGAGCGGTTGGCGGCATTGAAGTCCGACCACATCCCTGCAGCGCCCGTGAGGTTCACTACGACTGTGCTCGTGGAGAGCCCGTGCAGGGTTCCCTTCAGTTTGTCGGCCGCGGCGACCATTTCGTTGGGGTTCTTGGCGGCTCCGGCCTGCACAATGGCTGTGTGGCCGTCGCGGGAGATCGACAGCCCGGGCACGGGCGCAACTACCGTCCGGACGGCGCTGTTTGCGCGCAGCGTCTCCTCGACGCGCATGATTGCCGACCTGAATGCCGGCGAGCCGACGGTTTCAGTCGGGGAGTACGCGACGGTCATGAGCCCGTAGCTGCCGAGGCCCGCGAAGTCCTTTTCGACCAGCTTGCGGGCCTGCACCGACTGCGAGCCGCTCGCTTCCCAGCCCGCGCCGGACAGAGCCGTCTCTACTTTCGGTGCGAAGAAGCCGAGCACGACAGCCACCACCGCCCACCCGATGAGGACCGTGCGGAAATGCGTCGCGGTGTAGCGCCCGAGGCGCCCGATCGGCCCCACTCGGGTGACGTGCCCGGTCGCGCTCGGGGGCTCGCTCGGCGGCGGCTCGGGGACCACGCCCGTGCGAGAGGCGGCGACGGCGTTCATCGGGCGGTTCCTGACGGCAGCACCGCGTCGAGCTCGTCCAGCTGGCGGCGGAGACCGCCGCAGACCTGCTCGCACAGGTCGAACACGCCCTCATCGGCGATCGCGTAGAGCGAGAAGTTGCCCTCCTTGCTGCGGCTCACCAACCCGCTGCGAAGCAGCAGGCCGAGATGCTTGGAAACGCTCTGCTGTGATGCGCCGGTCGCCCGCTGAAGCTCCTGGACGGTGGCCGGAGCCTCGCGCAGCGCGTCCAGGAGACGGATACGCATCGGCTCGGACAGGACGCGAAAGCGCTCGGCGATCAGCTCGACAAGCGGCGCCGGTAGCGGGTGCGGAATGTCAGTGGTCGTGCTCATGTCGCCCACCCTAGCACAACTGCATCGTTGTATGCTACTGTCGTTGTATGAGTGCCAGCTACGGATCGGGTCGGGCAGTTGCGTCCGATGGCGCTCAACGCGATCTGAGCGACGATCGAGTCACGACTCCCCAGAGGAGGAACGACATGGTCGATAGTCCACAGCAGGTGGTCGTCGTCGGATCCAGCTTCGCCGGGCTGACCGCGGCGCTCGAGTTGCGCAAACACCTCGACGAGCACCACCGGATCGTGGTCCTCGACAGGCGCGCGGACTTCACGTTCATCCCATCGCTCGTATGGCTGCCCTTCGGAAAGCGCCGGCCTGAGGACATCACGTTCCCGCTGGCGCCGGTCTACGAGCGCAAGGGCATCGAGTTCCGCAACACCGCCGCGACCGGCTTCGACCTAGAGAACCGGATCGTCCACACCGACGACGGCCAGGACATCCCCTACGACAAGCTGATGCTCGCCACCGGGCCCCGCCTGGCGTTTGAGAAGATCCCCGGCCTCGGCCCCAACGACGGCTTCACGCAGTCGGTATGCAACCTCGAGCACGCCCTGCTCGCCGGCGAGGCATGGAAGCGCTTCCTCGCCGACCCGGGGCCCGTCATCATCGGCACCGCCCAGGGAGGCTCCTGCTTCGGCGCCTCCTATGAGTTCCTCTTCAACGTCAAGCACCAGATCGACAAGGCCGGCCTCACCGACGTCGCGCCCGTCACCTTCATCTCGGCCGAGCCATTCCTCGGACACCTCGGCCTCGGCGACTCGAGCAAGCGAGTCGACGCGTTCCTTACGAAGCTCGGCATCGAGGGGATCCCCAACAACGTGATCAAGGAGGTCCGCGACGGCGAGATGGAACTCGACGGCGGGCGGGTACTCCCCTTCGCCTACTCGATGATCGTGCCGCCGTTCACCGGCGTCGACGCCGTGCGTGAAACCGAGGGGCTGTCCAACCCGATGGGCTTCATCCCGGTCGACGACGACTTCCGCCACGCCGAGCACCCCGATGTCTACGCGGCGGGCGTCGACATCGCGATCGCACCGCCGGCACCCACACCGGTCCCGGCAGGAGTGCCGAAGACCGGCCAGATGAGCGAGGTGATGGCGCGCACGGCCGCGCACAACATAACCGCCGACATCAACGGCAGCGCCCACAAGTCGATGCCCCTCTCCGATCTCGCCGCGATCTGCATACTCGACGCGGGCAACAACGGCATCATTTTCAAGGCCGACCACGTCCTTGGCGACAGCTCCCACGCCCACGTGATGGTCGGCCCGCAGGCCCACTGGGCGAAGATCGCCTTCGAGCGCATGTTCCTGACGACCCGTAAGCGCGGACGGGTGATGCTCTGATGGCCATGACCGCGAAAGCCCGCCGGACGAGCAACAGCCTCAAGCACGAAGTGGACGTCAACGGCCGCCACACGATCGTCACCGACGAGCCCGAGCATCTCGGCGGCACCGACGCGGGGCCCGCGCCACACGAGCTGCTCGCCGCGACACTCGCCTCGTGCATCGCGACGATGATCGCCATGTACGCGCAGAACCGCAGCTGGGACATCGGCGAGACCGGCGTCGACGTGGACTACGATCCTGACAGCTCTCCACGGCGCTTTTCAATCGAGGTGCACCTCCCCAGCGACCTCACGCCGGACCAGCGGCGCAGGCTCCAGCGCGTTGCCGAGACCTGCCCCGTGCGCCGCGCCCTCGAAGCCGGCTTCACTTTCGAGGAGACAATCACCGCCCGGTCACCTAGTGCCGTCGCGTAGCCGCCCGTCACCGCGACCTTCCAGCGGAGCAATCAGAGGTTTCTTTCGAGAAAGACTTGACTTCGTGCGGGATCGAGCTAGACCCGACTTCGGGGTTTGTGCCGCCGACCCCCGCATCGCGGCACAAACCCACCGGAATCCGCACGTATCCGCGGGTATCTCGGTGGACCGCACGGCCGGCAGCGATTGCTGACAACATCCCAAAACTGCCCGCAAACGGCCACTTTTTGGTAAGCGTTCAGTTGTGGGTCGTCCTGTAGCGAGGATTGGCTGGTGGTGCAGCGAATCTTGTGGGTATGGACCGCTCGGAGGCGGAGGCGATCTATGGTGCGGGGCGGGAGCGGTGCGTCGATGCGATCGTTGAGCTGGCGGGCGAGCGCGAGCAGTTCGCGGCGCGTTGTGAGCGTCTGGAGCAACGGGTCGCTCGGCTTGAGGAGCAGGCGCGCGGCGATTCGCGTAACTCGTCGAGCCCACCGTCGCAGGATCCGCCGAAGACGCGGGCGGAGCGTCGCGCGGAGGCGCGGGCGAAGGCGAAGCTGTGGAGCAAGCGGGAGGGCGAGAAGCGAAAGGTGGGCGCCCAGTCCGGGCACAAGGGCTCCGGTCGCAAGCTGCTACCGGAGGACCAGGTGGATGAGATCGTTGATCACTACCCGGAGGCGTGCGGCGGATGCGGACGTGTGTTCAGCGAGCAGGAGCATCAGCCTGGCAGGCGGTTCGGGCGCCATCAGGTAGCTGAGCTGCCGCCGATCGTGGTGCTCTGCTTGGAGCACCGTACTCACCATCTGCGCTGCCCAGGGTGTGGCAAGAAGACCGTGGCGCGACTGCCCGACGGGGTAGGTGACTCGCCGTTCGGCACCGACTTGCAGGCCGCGGTCGTGACGATGACTGCGCGTAACCGGGTTTCGCGTCGCGACATGTCCGAGCTTGCGCGGGACCTGTTCGGACTCGCGTTGTCGGTCGGGGCGGTCGATGCGATCTGTCAGCGTGCGGCCACAGCGTTGCGGGGTCCGCACGAGCTATTGGTCGAGAATGTGCTGGCATCCCCGGTCCTCAACGTCGATGAGACCGGCTGGTTCACCGCGCATCAGGGCCGCACGATGTGGACCGCGACCACGCCCGAGGCGGCCATCTTCCGGATCGCAGAGGATCGTCATCGCGATCGCCTCAAGGAGCTGCTCGGTGCGGACTTCAAGGGGATCGTGGGCTCGGATCGCTGGTGGGCGTATGAGCTGATCGACCCCGCCTCACGCCAAGCCTGCTGGGAGCATCTCAAGCGAGACTTCGCCTTCCACGCGGGAGGAGCCCTGGCCGAGCAGAAACAGTTCGGAGAGGCCGGCAGCGAGCTGACCAAGCGACTGTTCGAGACCTGGCACGCCTTTGGCGAGCACTCAGATCGCCAACGCCTCGCGAGCGAGATAGCTCCGGTCCAGGCCGAACTTCGGGAGCTGCTCAAACGCGCCGCACGCAAGAGCACCTACACGCGCTTTCATCGCCGCTTCGCCAAGAACCTGCTGAAGATCTGGCCGGCGCTCTGGACGTTCGTGATCGTCAATAGCGTCGAGCCGACGAACAACGCAGCCGAGAGAGCGCTCCGCGGGCCGGTCATCTACCGCAAGCTCTCGCACGGCACCCAATCCGAGGACGGCGAGCGATTCATCGAGCGGGCGCTGTCCGCCTCCGTCACCTGCCGCCTCCAAACCCGCTCGATGTTCGCCTATATGCGCGAGCTGCTCACCGCCTACGCCCGCGGCGACCCACTCCCAACACTGGTCTGAGCCCTCCTACCAGTCGACCAGCGCCCGCCCCACCAAGACCCACAACTGAACGCATACACTTTTTGCTACGCTCATCCGAGCTGGTCAGGGCTGGTTGCCCCACCACTGAAAATCGTGGTGTCCCCAGTTCGAGTCTGGGTCTGGCCATTCAGAAGGTCACACGTTCGGCGCTTGAGACTCACTTGCGATGCGGGCGCCTGCGGCTGCGCGCCGCCGCCGCAGGCCACAGCGGCGAGAACGATATCTTCGAGCGGGTCGAGCAAATCATCGGCGCGGAACTGGGCGAGATCACACGCACACGCCTGTCACGAGTAGGTTGTGAAGCATGGCAGCTGCTGGTCTATGGGGCGAAGCCGTTACTTGTACCGAGTTGTACGGGGTTTACGCGATCTCGATAAACTTGCTACAGCCGCATACCTCGGCGACTTCCTGCGGTGGGACCTTCCCCCTGTGGCGCTCCACTTCGCTAGGTGATAGGCCTGGCTGCGCGCTCTCACCGTGTTGTTGCGAGGGGCCAGAGTGATCAAGCTGTTTCGCAGCTCCGATCATGCGTCGATGGCCGAGTGTTGGCGGAGGTACTCACGTAGGTAGGGCAACGCGAAGTCGACGTAACCGCGGCGGGTGGGATGGATCAGCTCGGCTGCGATGAGCCGCAGCCGGTACTGGCTGGCGTAGTTCACGTCGACATCGAGGCGCTGCTGGATATCGGCCATCTTGGACGGGCCGTCATCCTGAGCCATCGCCAGCAGAAACGACTTGTCGATGTCTGACGCGGCGCTCAGCGCCGGCTGGTGGACGAGCGCGCCGAGTCGCCGGCGGGCTCGGGCGACGCCGCGAGTGGCATCATCGACCGTGATCTCAGCTGAGTCTGGGTTCAGCCGCCAAGTTTGGGCGCCGACGAGCTGCAGCATGAACGGGTAGCCGCGGGCTCCGTCGACCATGATCTGCAGCGCCTGGTCGCCAATACTGCGGCCGGCGGCGTTGATCGGTTCGCGGAAGGCGCGTTCAACGTCGGCGCGTGCGACCGAGCTCAGGGTGTGCCGTTCAGCACGGCGCAGGAACGTGAGAACATCGTCGTTGACGACGTCGCTGACGCTCGCGGCCAGGCCAGCGCCCGCAAACGCCAGCTCGCGATTCTCACGGAATGCGTGCTGCACGACGGTGGCGAGCTCGCGCAGCTCTTCGATCTGGTTGTGGTGGATCTCGTCAAGTGTGATCAGCACGCCGCTGCGGTTCTCGGCCAGCAGATCGGTGAGCATCTCCAGCTGGTTACGCAGACCTGCTCGGACGACGTGCGCCTCGATCGTGCTCCAGGTAAGCGAGCCGATATTCAGCGGAGCGCTCACGCTGCTCATGCGGCGCTGTACCCCCTTGGGGTCGAGTTCGCGCAGCAGCCGCGGGAGGTGCTGCTGGGTCATGCGGGATACGAAGCCAGGGGTCGCGGTCTCGCTGACGATCAGCCAGCCGCGCTCGCGTGCGCGGTCCTCGACCGCGTTGAGCATCACCGTCTTGCCCGCACCGCGAGCCCCGGTGTAGAGAGTCGCGCGACCCGCCGACCCCGGGCCATCCTCAAGTGCCTCTACGAAGTCCTCGAGCAGCTCGTCGCGGCCGACCAGCAGCGGTGGGCTGACACCGAAGCTCGCGTGGAATGGGTTGCGCATCCGGCCAGCATACCCTATTCTTTTAGAGAGCTTTAGAGTTTTTAGAGTCGGCTAGAGAAGGCCCTCACTGAATGAAGGGCTGCGACCGTCCTTCGCGCAGCGAGCAGGCCGCCGGCTGGGAAGCCGCGAGCGATGTTGGAGCGCTCCCGCAACGGGTGGGTCGGCGAGCATGCCGCGCCCGCTGCGGCACGCGGCTGCTCGGCTGTGTGCCCGCCAGTGCAAAAAGCCGTCTGGCAGAATGCCCACGGTGCGGATCGCAGGAGGCGCTCAACGGCTGACCCTCTGGATGCTCCGGGCGACCCCGCGGCGCTGATCTACACATCTGGCACGACCGGTCGCTCCAAGGGCGTGGAATGGACCCACCGCGCCCGGTCCTCAGCGGTACTCGGGGTTGGGGTGCTCGCTGTCCTCGAGGTTCCAGTCGTGCGTGGAGTTACCGTACGCGGGGACGCCGCCCGCGTCCTTGAGCATGCGCGCGAGGTGCAGCATGTTCCAGGTCATGAACACAGTGTTGCGCGTCGTCCAGGCGTTGTGCTGTCCGCCGCCCACCTCGTCGAGGTAGGACGGGCCTGGGCCCGCCTCGCCGACCCAGTAGGTGTCGGACTGCGGCGGGATCGTGAGGCCGATGTGCTGCAGCGCGTACAGGACCTGTGCGCTGACGTGCTTGCCGCCGTCCTCGTTGCCGGTCGTTAGCACGCCTCCGACCTTGCCGTAGTAGGCCCACTGGCCGCGGTCGTTGGCTTCGCTGGAGTAGGCGTAGAGGCGCTCGATGATCGTGCGCGTCTGGGAGCTCTGATCGCCCAGCCAGATCGGGCCGGCGATCACGATGATGTCGGCGGGCTCCACCAGAGACCGGTAGATGTCGGGGAACTCGTCGTGCTCGTAGCCGTGCTCTCGCATGTCGGGCCACAGCCCCGGGGGGATCGCGCGATCGACGGTGCGCACCTCATCGCAGCGGACGCCCAGCACGGCGAAGATCCGCTGCGGGATCGCGAGCAGACCGTCGGTGTGGCTCGGCTCGGGCGAGCGCTTGGTCGTGCCGTTGAAGACGACCACGCGCAGATCGTTGTAGGCCGTGGGGGCGCCGGCGGCCTGGGCGTCGATGAAGGCGGTGATCGAGTCGGGGATCGACATCGCTGGTGGGTTCTCTCGGTAGGTGGGCAGACGAGCTCGGGGGCCGCGATGACCGCGACGTGCGCCGGGCCACCATGGGCGATCGCCGCGCCGTGCGTATCGTAGTGCGCATCGCGGCTGCTCCCGCGCACTCCGAAGGCGCCGCAGATCGCACGAACTCCCCTGGGGCCAAGAGCCCGGGCTTACGGACTGTAAGCTACTCAGCGACGAGCCAGTCGGCGTCCACTCTCGGTGTCCGGCGGTGTGTAGTTGAGCTCGTAGTGGTGATAGAGCGCCGACTCGTCGGCCTGTGAGAGCTCGTCGCCGCGCAGCTCGATGTTGGGCGCGGCCTCGACCTGGGAGCGATACACGGCAACCTGCAGCTCATCGGGGCCGACCTTGATCCCACCCAGTGGCACAAACGTCAAGTGCCTGCCGATGAACCCTTCCTTGACGGTCGCGAACTGCGGCACATCGGTCTCGACATCGACGTAGACGTCCTCGAGCTTGCCGATTTTCTCGCCGTCAACATCGACGATCGTCTTGCCGTGCCACTCGGCCACGTTCCATTCGGGCATCTGCTGATCCTCGTTCATGCGGCTCCTCCGGGTTACTCAGGCTGGTTCGCTTGAGATGCTAGCTGGCGCGCCGCGCGCCATCGCAAACGGCGAGCGCGTCCCGAGCCGCGGGTCGCCGTGACCGACGCGACGCTAGCAATCTGAAGCCGCCGCGATCGCCAGACGGCCACTGCCCGACGCAGGCGAAGCCACCGAGGAGCAACGCCCCGCCTGACCCCGGCGAGGGCCTTGCGGGGTCCCACTGCACCGTTTCTCAGTGGCTCACGAGTGCCCGAACCGCACGTCGGGGAGTGCGCGGCGCGTCCACTTGGGCAGGTACCAGGCGCGGGCGCCCATGAGCCGCAGCAGGACTGGGAGCAGGAGCAGCCTGACGAGTGCCGCGTCGAGTAGCACGGCGATGCCGAGGATGATGCCCATCTCCTTGGGCGGCAGCGGCCCGGAGAGCGCGAATGTGAAGAACACGGCGACCATCACTGCGGCGGCGGCGAAGATCACCCGTCCGGAGTGCGCCATCCCGCCCACCATCGCGCATGGCGCCCTCAAGGCCGCTCACGATGCTCCTAGCCGTCTCCCGGGCCGAGCCGCTGAAAGTGCAAGCTTCCATCTTTGCGGCCTTGCTCGAGCACGCGCTCGAGCAAGACCTCGTTGTCGTCCAGGAAAATGATTACGGCATCTCGGATCGGCGCCGCGAGCGTCTCGCACTCGGCGGCGAGCATGCCGCAGAGGCACATCCGTTGCTCGCGAAGCATTTCGGCATACAAGCTGGCGTAGGCGTCGAGCTTGGCGAGCGGGTCGGCGATATGAGTGTCGATCGCAGCCAGCGCAACGACGAAGCGCTCGCCGTAACGCACGACGAGTGCCTCCCCGAGCTCCGCCTTGCCGGGGAAGTGGTAGTGGAGGCTGGCCTTGGTGACCCTCAGCTCAGCCGCGACGTCCGCGTAGCTGAAGCCATTGAAGCCGCGGACCTGAACGAGCCGCTCGGCGATGTCGAGGATGCGCGACCGGGTGTCCCCCTTCTGCAGTCTCGTGTTAACGCGGCAGCCTTGTTCTGCGCTTTCACGGCCATCCTGGAATTCTCGCAATCTGGATTGGAGGCCCCTACCTACTGGTAGATAGAGTAGCGGGGCGGCCGCGCGATCTGACCCGCGATCACCGCCCCCACGACGAGACCGAGAACGAGCACTATCGCTACGAGCCGCGCGGGCCAGTCGCAGAGCGTCGCTCGCGGTGCGCGCGATCGTCGGCTGAAACCCGTTGCGCGCGAGCGCCTGAGCAAAGGGGTCGGCGATCGACGCCTCGTCCTCCACGAGCAAGACTTGTCCGGCATCGCCTGCGCTCACGGTCATCGCTCCTCCCACGATAGGGCCGGCAGCTCAGCCACGGAGCGCACGCAGGGCGTTGAGGATCACGGCGAGGTCGATGGCCTCCTGCAGCAGCGCGCCGGCGACCGGCGGCAGGTAGCCGAGCGCCGCGGCGCCCATCGCGGCGAGACTGAGGCCCATGCCGGCGAGCACGCTCTGGCGCGCGATATGCAGCGAGCGGCGGCCGATGTGCAAGGCGTCGGCGACGCGGTCCACGCGGTCCACGGTGATGACCGCGTCGGCTGTCTCCGAGGAGACGGTCGCGCCGGCGACACCCATCGCGATGCCGAGATCCGCGAGCGCCAGCGCAGGCGCGTCGTTCACGCCATCGCCGACCATCACGACCGGACACAGCATGGGATCCGCGCGCAGGCGGCGCACGATCTTCGAGCTTCTCCTGCGGCGAGCACTCGGCGTAGACGCGGTCCACGCCGAGTTCGCGACCGATGCGCTCCGCGACAGAACGGCGGTCTCCCGAGACCATCGCGACGTGGCGGACGCCCTCGCCGCGCAGCCGCTCGACGATGTGCTCGGCGTCTGCGCGCAGCTCGTCCGTCATCACGATCACGCCGCCGAGATGACCGTCGAGGCCGACGAGTACGTGTGCCTCACCCGAGCCGTATCCGCTCATCGCGGTGGCCGAGGCGACCTCTTGGGCGGGTACTCCGGCGGCGCACAGGAACGCCCGGCTGCCAACCGCGACACGGTGGCCGTCGACCTCGCCCTCTATGCCCTGCCCCGGCTCCTCTCGCACACGCGCGGGCATGTCAAGCGCGAGCCCCGCCTCCGCGGCGGCGTGCACGAGCGCGTCGCCGAGCACATGGGCGGACATTCGGTCGACCGAGGCGGCGAGGCGCAGCAGCTCTTCCGCGTCCGGTCGCTCGCCGGCCATGAGCTTCTTGCCGGGGTCGGGGGCCACGATCCCGTGACGCTCGCGGGTCACGATCTCCCGCACCTCTGGCGTGCCGACCGTGAGCGTGCCGGTCTTGTCGAACATCACTGTGCGGGCCTCGCCGAGCGTCTCGATCGCGCCGGCGCCCTTCACGATCACGCCTGCGCGGGCGGCTCGCGAGACGCCGCAGACGAGCGCGATCGGCGCCGCGAGGATCAACGGGCAGGGCGTCGCGACCACCACGACCGCCAGCGCCCGCACCGAGTCGCCGCTCGCCGCCCACGCGACCCCGGCGAGCAGGAGGGTCGCGGGCAGGAAGAAGCCCGCGTAGCGGTCGGCCATCCGCACGAACGGAGCCCTCTGCGCCTGCGCCTGCTCGACCAGGCGCACGAGCGCCGCGTAGGCGCTCTCGGCGGCCGGCCGCTCGGCCCGCACCTCGAACGGCCCGCCCGCGTTCGCGGCCCCGCTCAACACCGTCATACCCTGCGCGACCGTAACCGGCAGCGGCTCGCCGCTCAATGTGCTGGTATCGACGACGGCCTCGCTGCTGAGTACCGTCCCGTCGACCGGGATGACCTCCCCTGTGCGGACCACGACGACATCCCCCGCCAGGATCTCCTCGACGGGAACCTCTTCCAGGTGACCGTCGCGCTGGCGCTGTGCGACCTTCGGCGCGCGCTGCAACAGCGCGGTCAGCTCCCGCCGCGCGCGCGTGGAGGCGATGTCCTCGAGTGTCGAGCCGCCCGTGAACATGATGCCAACGATCAGCCCCGCCAGCTCTTCGCCGAGCGCCAAAGACCCGAGCATCGCGACGAGCGCGATCGTGTCAACGCCCATGTGACGATCGACCACGATCGTACGGGCGACCTCGACGGCGAGCTCGGCCGCGAGCAGCGCAACGGCCGCCCGCCAGACCGTGTTGCCGGCATCGCCATTCCCCGACAGGTGTAGCAGTCCGCCGGCGACGAGCGCGAGCAGGGCGATCGCCGCGAGGACGCGCGAGCGATGGGCGATGAGCCCGCGCAAGGCCGCCTGGGCCAAGAGCCTCACCTCGGCGCTTTGGTGAGAGCCGAAGACCCCTGTGCCACGGCGTGAGCCCGAGGGTGTCACGTCGCGGCCTCGGTGGGAGTCGTGGATCCCGCGCGCACGGTGAATCCGCACACGATCAGCGCGCCGATGGACACCAAGCCGGCGAGCAGCGCCGTCGCGATCATGGCGGCGTCGGGTGTGGCGAGCTCGAAGAAGCGCCGCGTCGAGGCGATCAGCAGCACGGCGACGTACGCGCCGCCGAGCGCCGCGCACATCACGCCGACAAGGGTCGAGCGCCGCGTGGAGCCTTCGGCCTCCAGGGCCAGCACGAGGTAAAGGCCCCCCGCGATCAGCGTCGTGACGGCCACAGTGCGCGCCTGCGTGAGGGAGAGGTCGAGGTCGTGCAGAGCGAACAGGTACCCCGCGACAACCCCGGTGCCGAGCACCACGCCGGCCGGCACCGCAAAGCGTGCGGCACGACGCACGAAATGCTCCGGGCGCCAGCGCCCGCTGCTCGGCGCGAGCGCGAGGAAGAACGTCGGGATCCCGATCGTGAGGCTCGCCGCGAGCGTCAGATGGCGCGGAAGCAGCGGATACGCCTCGGAGCTCACGCCGATTGTGAGGATCAGGAACGCGGCGAACGCCGACTTCGTGAGGTAGAGCTTGGTCACACGCTGCAGGTTGCGCAGCGCCTGGCGGCCCTCCGCCACGAGGACCGGCACAGCGTCGAAGTCGCCGCTGACGAGCACGAGGTCCGCGACGCTGCGCGCCATCTGCGTGCCCGCACCCTGCGCGATCGCCAGCCGCGAGCTCTTCAGCGCCGGCACGTCGTTGACGCCATCGCCGACCATCGCCACATAGCGGCCCGCCTCGCCGAGCGCCCGCACAAACGCCCGCTTGCCCTCTGGGGAGATCCGCCCCACGACCGTCGCCTCCAGGGCGAAGCGACGCAGCTCGACGGGATCGTCGGGAACCGCCTCGCCGTCGCTCACGCCCGCAACAGCGATCCCGACGTCGCGCGCGATCGCCGCGACGGTCTGCGGCGCGTCGCCCGAGAGCACCTTCACCTCGACCCCCTCGCGGCGCAGGAACGCGATCGTCTCCCGCACGCCCGGACGGAGCTCCTCGGCGAGAACGACCAGACCCAACGGCTCCAGGTCTGCCGGCGGCAGCTCGCCCGCCTCCAATGGCAGCGGCTCCCGTCCACGGGCGAGGGCAAGCACACGGCGCCCCTCGCGCTGACGCTCCTGCGCGCTCGCCACGAGCTCTCCGAGCGGCAGGCGCCCCGGCGCCCCGAGATACAGAACCTCTCCCTGTAGCGCAACTGCGCTCCAGCGCCGCCGGCTCGAGAACGGGACCTCTCCGAGCGGTGCACGGGGCTCCGCGGGAAATGCCTCGGCGATCGCCTGCAGGGTGAGGTTGCGTGCCGAGGCGCCCGCCGCGAGCTCCCCGAGCGCCGCCCGCAAGCTCTCCGCGGTGACATCCGTTGCGGGCAGGGTCTCGACGACCCGCAGCGTCGCCTGCGTGAGCGTCCCGGTCTTATCCACACAGAGAGTGTCCACCGACGCGAGCGACTCGATCGCATTGAGCTGCTGCGCGAGGATCCCCCGACGCGACATCCGCACCGCCGCGACCGCATAGGTGAGACTCACGAGTACCACGAGCCCCTCCGGAATCAGGCTCACGACCCCCGCCGCGGAGGTCGCGACGGCGGTGTGCAAGGGCACGTGACGGTGATAGAGGGAGTATCCGAGCAGCGCCCCGAGCCCGACGACGAGCGCGACCAGCGCATACAGCAGCCGGTTGATCGCGCGCTCCAAAGGCGAACGGGGGTGACGGAAGGAGCGCGCCTGGCCCGTCAGACGCTCCGCGAAGCTCTCCGCACCGACAGCCGTCACCTCGCACACGCCTGTACCCTCAACCACGAAAGCCCCCGAGCGCACCTCCTCGCCGACCTCCCGCCGCGCCGGCTCGGACTCGCCGCTGAGGATCGACTCATCCACAAGCAGCTCGTTCGCGACCAGCACGTGCCCATCGGCGACGATCTGCTCGCCCGGGGAGAGCAGCACGAGGTCCCCAGGGACAAGCGCCCCGACAGGGACCTTTCTCGCGACACCGTCGCGCAGCACCTCACCGTGAGGCGCCACGAGCAGCGCGAGCCGATCGAGCGAGCGCTTCGCGCGGACCTCCTGTGTGATCCCGATACCCGAGTTCGCGACGATCACCCCGAGGAACAGCGCGTCGCGCCAGTCCCCGAAAAGGAGCGTCACCACGCCAAACGCGCCCAAGATCGCATTGAAGACCGTCAGCACGTTCGCCCGCACGATGCTCGCATAGGACCGGCTCGTGCCACGCCTAGGCGACCGTGGGCGCAGGGTCAAACGCCGCGCCGCCTCCCCCTCGCTCAGACCGCTCAGACCAGTCAACCTGTGCGCGTAACCGGAGGCCGACCCATCAAGAGATCCTCCTGTCAGGCGACCCTGAGCGCATCCGCCATGCGCCCTCGACCCAGTACGTGGTTTGCCGCACGGCCAGCGGCCCCATGAAGTGATCGAAGACCACCTACAAGGACCCTTCAGAATTCTTGTGCAACACCCACTGGATGCGAACGTGTCGCAAGCCCACGCAGACGTTCGCTCGGCACAATCGACGGCGATGTTGGCTGGGCGGTGGCCGAAACCCGATATGACTCGGGGATGGGCTATGGCGTCGACCTGTACTGGCTGCCGCTTGGCGCAGGCGGCAGCTTCGTGAGGCTGAACGGTCGCGTCTACGAGGCCTGCCAGGCGGCTATCCACCATCGAGGCCGGTATGACCTCTACCACTCCGCTCTCGAGGTGCACGTGCCAAGCGGCCGGTTTGTGGTCGAGCAGACCCCGGTCCCAGATCGTCGCGGCGATCGCCGAGGTGTGGTCGCTGAGGGCGCCGTCGGCAGCCGCTGGGCGGCGCGGCTGCGTATCTTCCGCTATGAGATCCGGCGGTGGCGTGACGGTCTGATCGCAGATCTCGGCGAAGCCGTCGGAGGTCCACTTCGTCTAACCGACGATTCCGTCCTCGCGCAGCGGCTGCTTGATCTCGTTCCGTTGGTTCCGACGCTCGTGTGGGGGCGAGACGAGGTGCACGCGGGCGAAATGTGGAACTCCAACTCGATCATCGCGTGGCTGATCGCATCGGCCGGTCTCGACGGAGCGCAGGCGCGGCTGCCTGCGCGGGGGCGTGCGCCTGGATGGCAAGCGGGGGTCGTCGTCGCGTCACGAGCTGGGCGGTTTGCGTAGTTGGTCACAGGGCTGTTTCGGCTTTTCGTGCCGCGTCGAGTCGTTCGGCTCGCTCCTTGATGCCGAGCAGCATCTTGCGCTCCATCACGAGGGAGCCCGGCTCGATCGCAAGCATGCCGAGCCGTGCCCGGAGCGTGTGGAGCTGGAAGCGGTTGCGGCTGATGAGGCGGGTACTGCCGTTCGTCTCGTCGAGCACGAACGTCCAGACCCAGTTCCCGTCCTCCGAGCGCAGGGCAAGCACGCGCTCGGGCTCGACCCGCTCCATGCGCATCCGATTCGCGCCGAAGCCGATCGTCTCCCCGACCTCGGGACGCTGGAAGTCGGGCAGGACGCGGTCGACGCTGTGGAAATCCAGGCCGAGCAGGTTCTCGATCCAGTCATAGGTGTAGACGCCACCACGCGGCCTGGGTCCCATCTGCGCCAGCCAGGGCCAGACCGCCGAGGCAGGTGCGCGAATCTCGACCGCACGGGTCGCCACGCCGCGGGGGTGAATACGACGCTCTCTAGAGTCGCGCAGCTTTTCGCGGTCGCTGTGCTGGGAGCCGTCGTCTCTCTTGCGTTTGCTGGTCGGGTCGACGCGACGCTACGACAGTCCGCGCTCGGTCCCGCTGGCCGCTCGGCGATCAGCCACGCCAAGCGACAGCCTCTCGGCTCGCCCAGCCTAATTGGAGTGCCTCCCGGCGAGCGGATCCTCCTACGAGCGACCTTCGAGGACGCGTCCGTGCATGCGTTCCGCGTGGCGGACACGATCGCAGCAGTCCTTGCCGCCCAGCGGAGGTCTGATTGCGCTCGCCGGAATCCGTAATCCCCTCCGCAAGGTGGCCGCCGAGCTATGCCCAGCCGGGGCGCTCTGCGGCGCCAGCCAAGAACTCGCCAGTTCTGTCCAATAACCGACCGACCAAAATCAAGCGGTGAAAGGCCATTTTGGGGTACCCGCTCATCGCGCAAAACCCGGCCCGCCTCGATCCCCGCACGCAGCTCACGCGCATCGTTCAACAGCCGCCCCTTGAACCGGGTATGCAACGAACCCGAATTCAAACGAGGCAATCTGCGATCACGATACCGATCCAGCGGACAGAGCAGACCCGAACGAGAAGGCGCGGGTTGGGCCTGCCTCCCCACCCCCGTAGCACTAGCGCTACAATATGTGCGTGTCTGAGGTCTCCGCTCGCGATCTACGCAACCACACGGCGGAAGTTCTACGCCGCGTCGAGGCCGGCGAGCGGCTGCGCGTGACCGTCAGCCGACGGCCAGTTGCGCAACTTGGCCCCGTTGAGCGGACCGCCTGGGTGTCCGGTGCAGCCATGGAACGCATCCTGCGCGACACACCGGCCGACAGCGGACTGCTCGACGATCTTGCGCCGCTGCGCGAGCAGACCATCGAGCCCCGGTGAGCCGCGCGATCCTCGACACCTCCGTGCTGATTGCACGCGAGCAAGGCCGCCCACTCGAACGGCCCCTCCCCGAGGACGTCGCCATCTCGGTCGTCTCAATCGCCGAGCTCGAAATCGGGGTACTCGTCGCTCGCGATGCGCAGACCCGCGGGCAGCGGCTGCGAACCCTGACCGAGGTCCGCTCGCTCAGCGCAGCGCTGCCGATCGACGAGCGCACCGCCTCCGCCTACGCACAACTGGCCGCGAACGTTCTCCTAGACCGACGCAAGCCGCGCATCCACGACACCTGGATCGCCGCCACCGCACTCGCCAACGACGCCGAGGTCTGGACCCAAGACGCCGACTTCTCCGACTTCACACAAGCCATCGACATCGTACGGGTGTAATACCGGCGGGGAGTCCCACCAGCGCCAAGGCCGACGGCTGTTGCTCGATCCCGTTGTGGCACGCAAGTGCGAGCGGTTCCGAGGGCGCTCAGAGCAGAAGGCCACGCTGGTGTGGGAAAGGTCGAACCTCGCCGGGAAGGAATCCCGCGATGGCGGAGTCATACAGGAAGCGCGCGAAAGCGGGCCGTGCGTTGATCGCTGCCGTGGAGCCGACGAAGGATCGTCGGGGGCGGGGGCTTGGTCAGAAAGCCGTCACGTCCTATACCCCGAACCACAGGAGACACCCCAGTGCCTAGAACGTCGATCCTTGCTCTAGTTGGTGTTGCGCTAGCTGTCGCCGGCTGTGGCAGCTCCAGCAGCACCAGCAGCTCGTCCAGCACCAACTCCGCAGCGAGCGCCAGCACGCCTGCTGAATCGACATCGACCTCCGGCCCGTTCCTGGCCAAGTTCACCAGCGTCAGCAAGGTCGCCTCGACGGTCCCTGCCAACGGCGACATCAACCCCTACGGGATCGTGACGGTGCCCACCAGTGTGGGCAAGCTCCAGGCGGGCCAACTGCTCATCAGCAACTTCAACGCCGCAGAAAGCGCCAAGGAGAACGGTCAGGGCACCGGCAAGACGATCGTGCAGATCAGTCCCGCCGGGAAGACCTCGCTGTTCGCAACTGTGAATGCCAAGACGCTCCCCGGCCCATGCCCAGGCGGCGTCGGACTGACAACCGCGCTGAACATCCTTCCGGGCGGGTACGTCGTAGTGGGCAGCCTGCCAACCACCAATGGCAAGACGGCGACCGCGAAGTACGGCTGCCTGATCGTGCTCGACAGCGAAGGTAAGGCGGTCGAGACGATCGCCAGCAAGAACATCCAGGGTCCGTGGGACTCGACCGCTAAGAGCGAAGGCTCCAAGACCAGCCTGTTCGTCAGCAACGCGCTCAATGGCGGTGCCGCGAAGGGCAAGAAAACGATCGACAACTCGACCGTGCTGCGAATCGAACTGGAATCCGGCGAAAACCAGATGCCGAAGGTGCTGAACGAAACGGTGATCGCCAACGGCATCCCCTGGATCGATTCAGCGGAAGCCCTCGTGCTCGGCCCAACCGGGCTCGCACTTGCCTCCAACGGGACGTTGTATGTGGCCTCGACCGAAGACAGCAAGATCCTCGCGATCTCCGAAGCAATGACGCGCACCACCCCGGCCGCGAAAGGCGGCACCGTCCTCACAGAAGGCGGCCACCTCAAGGAACCGCTAGGGATGGTGCTCGCGCCGAACGGGAACATCATCACGAGCAACGGTGGTGACGGCAACATGGTCGAAACTACACCGGCCGGCCAGCAGGTAGCTGTGCAGACTGCCGACAAGAAGACCGGAGCCGGGTCGCTCTTCGGCCTAGTGCTCGCGCCTGAAGGCAAGGGCATCTACTTCGTTGACGACGGCGAAAACACGCTGAACCTGCTGCACGAAGGCCAGCCGGCCACGCCGACGCCATCGAGCCCGACGACGAGCGCGGGGACCACGACCGCTTCTCCTGCGGCGAAGTCGATCAGCGTCTCCGTTCGCACCCTGCCAACCGTCGGCGCGGTGCTCGTGAATGCCGAAGGCCACACGCTCTACACCTTCGCGCCCGACCAGCACTCAAAGGTCACGTGCGTCTCATCGTGCGCCGCGGTGTGGCCACCGTTGAAGCTCGCAAGCGGTGAAACCGCCACCGGAGCCCAGCTGAAGGCATCGCTGCTGGGCAGCGACCCCGACCCCGAAGGCGGCAGTGTCACCACCTACGCCGGCTGGCCGCTTTACACCTACGCGGCCGACTCCGCGGCCGGTCAGGACAACGGACAGGCACTCGAAGCCAACGGCGGCCTGTGGTACGTCATCGCGCCGTCCGGGAAGGTCATCACGACGCACTGAGACCGTCCCGCCGGAAGGGAACACGCCTGCGCGGAGTCTTCCTAAGTACAGGAGAATCACGCGACAGGCGTGCCCCCGACTTATCCAGAGGAGCGAACACATGCGCCATCTACTGAAGCTGTCCATACCGGCACTCGCCGCGTCCCTCCTGCTCGCTGCGTGCGGCAGCAGCTCATCCAGCAACACGACCAGCTCGGCCGCCAGCACACAGCCGGCGGCGCAGACAAGCACCAGCTCATCCACCCCCGTCGTGAAGACGGCCTCCAACTCGCTGGGCACGATCCTGGTCGACAGCCAGGGGATGACGCTGTATCACCTCAGCGGTGAGGTCAACGGCAAGTTCATCTGCACCAGCTCCGCCTGTGTCGGTGTCTGGCACCCGCTGATCGCATCGTCCAGCGGCGCTCCCAGTGGCGAAGGCGTCTCGCTGGGCACGGTGAAGCGTCCCGAAGGGACCGTGCAGGTCACCTACAAGGGGACGCCGCTCTACACGTTCACGGGGGACCAGCAGCCCGGTGAAACCAAGGGCCAGGGCATCAAAGACGTAGGCACATGGAGCGCTGTTAGGACCGGCTCCAGCAGTGCTCCCGCGGCGAGCACGAGCAGCGCGCCGGCAACCGGAGCGCCGAGCACGGGCGGCTCCTCAGAAGGATCCTCGAGCGGCGGCTACGGCTACTAATCCGTCCCGCAGGCGCGCGGGGTGGCGCGCGTGGGTGTGAGGAGCCCCCCACGCGCGCTGGTCGTGAGCTGCCTGTGCGCGGTCGCGCTTGCCGGATGCGCGAGCCAAACCGGGTCGCCAGCCAGCACGCCACGTGCTGGGCGGGCAGCAATCGAGCGTTATATGGGTGAGGTCGAGCCGATCAGGCTCGCGGTCAATAAGCTCCTGGGCGGGGCCGACCCGATCCTTGAGGCGTTCCACGACCGACGTATCACGCCCAGCGAGGCCGCCCGGCGCATGGGTCGGCTAAAGCGGCGGTTCGCCGCCTACGCGGTCGATATCGCGGCAGTCGATCCGCCAACCGCCGAACTGCGTGCTCTGAACGCCCCCTACGCCAGCACCTACGTGTTCGAGGATGCTTACCTGAGCGCGCTTGTTGCCGGCCTCGCCGACGACGAACTCACCGATCTGCCCAACACGCAGGCAGCTCAGCGCGCCGCGATCATCCGCTGGCGCATCGGCCTGACCGGCCTCGCCCGCGCCGTCGACGCGCCGCTGCCTGCAGACATCCAACAAGCAGGCCGCGGTGAGATTGCACCTTCCCCGAACGGCAGCTAGACGTGACACGCGCCGACACCTGCAGCGTTTGAGCCCGCGCGGGCTGCGGCGGGGGTTCAAGCGTCTAACCCAGCTCGGATGGCCCAGGAACTTCCCGATCGTGCAGTTCCCCAACGCGCCACTCATCATCGCGTTCCTCGCCGGCGCCGCGGCTGCTCGCACACACGACCCAGGCCACGCCTATCTTACCGCGATCTCCTTCCTCGCATTTGGCATATGGGCCTACGAGGAGCTAATACACGGCGTCAACTGGTTCCGCCACCTGCTTGGCCTCGGATACGCGATCTCCACCGTTGTGCACCTCGCGCTCGCGCTCGGAAGCTAGATCGCCAACCGAAGCTCACTGTGAAAACAAGACGGCGCCGGGGAGTACCCGCGGCGGGCGCTGCCCGGCGCCTGAGCACACCGGCGCCGGGGCCCCTGTGCCAGGGTTACTTGACCGTGCCGCCAGAGGCGTTGATCGCATACCACATACCGCCGAACGCCTTCACGCCGACGTAGGAGGTCTTCCCTGGACCGCCATCACCACTGTAGGTGTAGAGCGGGTGACCGGCATAGGTGATCTGATGGCCGCTGGTCGTGGACAGAAGCGAAGCCTTGACGCCCGAGCCGGCCGTCGGGTGACCGCTTGCTTTCAGCGACGGCCATACTGCTGAGCACCCGCTGATCGTCGCGCAACTGTTCTTATTGCCGTGATCCCTCGTGAACTCGTACAGCGTGCGGCCCGAGCTGCTGACGAGGATGCTGCCGAGACTCGTATGGCGTAGCTGCACCGTGGCAGCGCTGCTCAAGCGCGCGGCCGTAAGGTTGCTCTGTGCGCTCGCAACCGTCACGGCGCTCGCCGCGCTTGCCAAGGCGACGGCCAAGAAAATATAGGTTCGCTTCATGGTTCCTCCGAATGTGGGGGTCGGGCGCAGGACTGTCACGCTCTACCTATAGACACCGCCACGCCGCGAACCTTCCCGCACACGCCAGCGCGGCTGTGGCCCTCTCGCCGTGATCAGACCGGCGGTTGAGCGCGCTCAGGAGGCAGTAGCGTCGTGATCGTTCCAGCTTGCCAGTCGCAGCAGCGTGGCGACGGAGAGTCGGGCTCGGTGGGTGCCGCGGACAGCGAAGCGCAGCGCAATGGAGTGGGAAGGATCTCGGCGCGCGGGAGTCTTTAGGAATGACGGCCGGGATGCCGCCATGCCACCACGCACGGCGCCCAGAGATCGCCATATGGACATCCAGCACGAGAAAGGTGGGTTCACGATGAGGTCGCGCACGCTCTTGCTTTTCGCCCTGGCTGCGCTGCTTGGGGCGGCGGTGGCCGTGCTGCCCGCGCTCGCTGCCAACCCATCCGAAGCGAAACTCGAAGTCAACGAAAACTGCGTCGAGCCTGATTGGCCGTGCTGGGCGACACCGGGATCTAGCCAGCCGGCCTCGAAGGTCACGATCGCCAGCGGCGGCTCGGTCACCTTCGCCGACAGCAAGACGGCCGCGAACATCGCCTGGACCGGCACCGCACCGACGTGCGAATCGGCAGTGCCCGTCGCGCCAACGTCCCCCAAGAGCGGCTGGGAAGGAAAGTGCACGTTCGCAGCACCGGGCACCTACAACTTCGAAAGCTCGACCCTCTTCAATGACGGAGTCGATAACTACACCAAATACGAAGTGGTGGTCGAAGGCTCGACCACCACCACGACCGGTACGACCGGCATAACCGGCACCACGACAACACCGACGACGACCACGTCGCCTGCCTCGCTCGAATCCCCTCTCGCCGGCTCGGAAGCGCGAGCCGTGAGGGTCGCGAAAAGCCAGCGCGGAGGGTCTGTCAAGGGCTCGCTCCAGATCTCGAAGGCCGGTGAAGGAGGTCGCCTCGAGGTTGATCTCCTCGCCACCACCGCGTCCTTGGCGAAGGCCGGGCACGCGACGCAGGTGGTCGGGCAGTTCGTGAGCGCTTCGGTCAGCGCCGGTCGACGGCCCTTCTCCGTCAAGCTCGACGCCAAGGCAAGGCAGGCGCTCAAACGCCACCATCGCCTGGCGTTGAAGGTGAAGATCACGCTCACACCGGCCGGCGGCGAAGCGCTGACCATCACCAGATCCGTGATCCTGCACGCGGGAGGTTGAGACCGTGAGATCGCGCACGACGTTGCTCTTTGCCTTGGTCGTTCTGCTGGGAGCGGCGGCCACCGTATCCCCGGCGCTGGCCAACGCCGCGGAAGTGAAGCTCGAAGTCAACGACAACTGCGAAGTGGACACGTGGGCGTGCTGGGCAGCATCTGGCTCGACGCCGAAAGCGGTGCCCGAGAGCCAGGTTACGATCGCCCTTGACGGCAAAATCAAGTTCGTTGATAACACGCACGCCGCGACAGTCTCATGGTTGGGTACTGCGCCAACAATGTGCTCCGGCATCCCTGCGAGCGCCACGACCGGTTGGGAAGGTACGTGCACCTTCGAAACACCTGGGACGTACCACTTCGAAAGCTCGACACTCTTCAACGACGGGGTCAACAACTACACCAAATACGAAATCGTAGTTGCAGGGACGCCCACGGACGCAACGACTTCCGCGAGCGGCGAAACCCAGACGGAAGCGATGCTCAACGGCAGCATCGATCCCAAAGGAAACACCGTCGAATACCACTTCGAATATGAAGGCCCGGGCGTGACCGGCGGTAAACAGTCAACCCCTGCAGCCACGTTGAGCGCGGCCGACTTCACGGGCCATCCCGTGTCGGCACAGGTGACCGGCCTGGAGCCAGGCATGACCTACAACTTCCAGCTGGTGGCGACCTACGGAGTCGGGAAAGCGTCTGTGTCGGGCGCGACGCAAAAGATGTTCACAACCCATGCGGTAACTGCGCCGACCGCTACAACGCTCGCCGCCGAAGGACTTAAAGAAACCGCAGCCACGCTCAAGGGCACGGTCAACCCCGGAGGCGAAGCGACCGAATACTTCTTCGAATATGGCACAGACACGCACTACGGTCAGAAGACCGAAGCGGCGACTCTCCAAGCGAGCGGCGGTAGCAGCCAGGGTGTCTCCGCCACGCTCAAAGGCTTGACCCCGGGCGCGGAATACCACTTCCGGCTTGTCGCGAAAAACAAGCAGAGCCCTGCTGGAGAAGGTCTGGACCGCAGCTTCAAAACGGCGTCTCCTCCGGCCGAAGAACCAACCAAAGAACCTCCCGCGAAAGAACCTTCACCAACGCCGACCCCGACCGGTGGCAATCCCGCCACCGCGACAATCTTGAGCTCGCCGTCTGGCCAACCAATAGCCGAAGCCGCTCCCGGCCTGCTGTTTGGGTCGGTCAAGCTCACGTCTACTCAGCACGGCGGAGTGGTGCATGGGTCTCTCCTCGTCTCCTCGGCAGGTTCTGAAGGACGGCTCCAGATCGAGCTGCTAGCCAAAGGCACCGCTGCTCCTGCCGGCAAGCTCGTGCGCTCCTCGCTGCATGCGGGCAAGCTCACATTCGCGCTGCCCCTGAACGAGAAGGGTAAGGCCGCGCTGCGCCGCCGCCGGCGCCTGACGCTCACGGTGAAGATCACCCTCACACCACAACACGGCGCGGCGGTGACGGTCACCCGCGGCGTCGTGGTACACGCCTGAACGAGGTCTACTGGACTCGTACTCGCGCGCCTATAGCCCTGCGGGGCTTGATGCCCATGCCCGCTCGACCCACGGTGCGGCGATTGATGTCTGCGTGTTCTGCGTGCTAGTGGTGGTGTTTGGGTCCACGTACCGTGCGCCAGCTCGCGCGGGTGATGCGCAGGATCACGACGGTCATCCCGAGGCCGATTAGGGGATCGAGGATCGGGGTGCCCGCGGCGATGGCGAGGGCACTCGCAATGACCGCCAGGGACACATATGCGTCGACGCGGGCATGATCGCCGTCTGCGATCAGCGCGGGACTGTACAGCCGGCGTCCGGCGCGGCTGCGTACCAGCCCCGCGAGCCAGTTGCCGGCGAACCCGACGACTCCGGCGAGCGCGAGGGCGAGCAGGTGGCCGGGCGTGGATGGGTGGATCAGGCGCATGATCGACTCATACCCGGCGACGCACGCCGAGATGAAGATGGTCGCCACGACCGCCAAACCAGCTAGGCGCTCGGCACGCGGGGAGCGCAGCGCGAACGCGACGCCAAGAGGGATCGCTGTCAGCGCGTCCCCGCCGTTATGGATCAGGTCAGCCAGCAGCGCGAGGCTGCCACTGAGCGCGAACACCGCCGCCTGGGCCGCGGCCGTTACCCCGAGGATGGTGAGCGCGAGCACAACCGCCCGAACGCCCTCGCGGGAGCGCTTGATGCTCTCATCCACCTGCCGTGAGAATGACCGTGCTCGTGTTCGTGCTCTCCGTGAGCGTCGTGCGGGTGCTCATGGTCGTGGTGGGAGTGGTGCTCGTGTGGCCCGGTATGGGGGTGGGAGTGACGCAGGGTGCCGTGACGATGCACATCGCCCTTGACCAGCTCATAGGTGGCAGAGGGCACGGTCAGGTCTCCGTCGAGAGGGCACGGTCAGGTCTCCGTCGGACGTCGGAACCATGAACATAACGCCGCGCGCGAGTAGTCACCGACTTGACGCCGTAGCCCGTTAGACCCGACTGCATCCGCCTATTTGGGGGATCAGCGGCCCGCGGGCCGTGGACCGCTGCACATGATGCGCAGCCACACGACCTGCCCGCCCTCCTCGCGCACGTACGCCTGCTGCTCGTAGACAAACGGGCCGTTGGCGTCACTGCCATGCACACGCCAGCCAACTCGCAGGGTGTCCTCGACGGATGTCGGCTCGGTGGGATCGACACGCTCCACATCTCTTTCGGGATGTTCAAACCAGGCGCGAAGGACCCCTTCGACACCGGCGGGACCGTCCGCCTCCCAGACTCGATTGGGCGTCATCGCCCGGAAGTCGATGTCGGGGTGTAGAAGGCCGCGGGCGCGTGGGTAATCCCTGGCGACGATTGCATCGAGGAACCCACCGGTGATACTCGTTGGCGCAGCGGCCATACCCAGAGTGTTGCATCTGGCGCGGGCAGGGTCAACAAGCACTCGATATCGTCGCCGTGCCAACACATCCGCCGGGAGAGCGAGGTGGATCGACAGCCGAAGGGAGCGTCATGAGCGCCAAGTGGACCACCGAGCAGATCCCCGACCAGAGCGGTCGCACCGCGATCGTCACTGGGGCCAACAGCGGCCTCGGGCTGGTGTGCGCGCGCGAGCTGGCACGCCACGGGGCGCGGGTTGTGCTCGCCTGCCGCAACGCCGAGAAGGGCGCCGCCGCGCTGGCGGAGATTGCGCGCGTGGCCCCCGACGCTCAGGTGGAGCTTGCCTCGCTGGACCTATCCAGCCTCGCCTCGGTGCAGGCGTTTGCGGAGCGGTTCCGCTCCGCCCACGACGGGTTTGACCTGCTGCTCAACAACGCCGGCGTGATGGCGCCGCCGCGGCGCGTCACTGCCGATGGCTTCGAGCTGCAGCTCGGCACCAACCTGCTCGGCCACTTCGCGCTCACCGGGCGGCTGCTCGGCGCGCTGGAGGGGCGCGCCGACGCGCGCGTGGTGACCCTGTCAAGCAATGCCCACAAGATGGGGCGTATCGACTTCGATGACCTGCAGTCCGAGCGCCGCTACTCTCGCTGGCGCGCCTACGGGCAGTCCAAGCTCGCCGACCTGATGTTCGCGCTGGAGCTCGATCGGCGCCTGCGGGCCGCCGGATCGAGCGTCAAAAGCCTGGCGGCGCACCCCGGCTATGCGGCCACCAACCTGCAGTCGGCCGCCGTGCCCACCGCCGACCGCCTGGTGATGGCGCTCACCAACGTGTTCCTCGCGCAGAGCGCCGAGCAGGGGGCGCTGCCCTCGCTGTATGCCGCCACCGTGCCCGGCCTGGAGGGCGGGCTCTACGTCGGACCCGACGGGCTGGGCGAGTTTCGCGGCCACCCGCATCCGGTCTCGCCCAACCGCGCCGCGCGTGACGAGGCGGTGGCAGCGCGGCTGTGGGAGGTCTCCGAAGCGCTGACCGGAGTTCAATTCGAGCTGGGCGCCGCCGTGGGCTGACAGCTCAGTCGGCTTTGCTCTCCTCGTCGGCCTCGCCCGACACCTCGCTCAACGGCTCCTCGTCGGCGGCGTCGCGCATGATGCGCGCGGGGGTGTGCTGGTCGCCGTGGGAGGCGTGCTCGATCAGTTCGCGCTCGGCCAGCTCAAAGCCCTCGGACTCTCCCCCGCCGGCCTCTTCGATTGCGCGGCGCTCCTCGCGGCGGCGCTCCTCCAGAGACTCGATCGGGTCTACAGGCGTCTGATCTTCCATTGTGGCTCACTCTACCGCGCCGGTGGCGGGCAGGGATGCCCGCCCCTGGGCGGATGGGATAGGCCACACGCCCGCGCGGACGATCCCACCCCTCATACGCCTTTCACACCTTCCGCCCACCTTGCTCCCACCTGGAGGGTCGATCTTCCTTGCACCACCACTCAACGCAAGGAGGCACACGATGTTCAGAATTACGAAGAAGCGCCTGTTGACCGGTCTCAGCGCCGTCGCCGTGCTTGGCGCGGTCGGCGGGGCGATCGCCTATTGGAGCGTCTCGGGCTCCGGCACCGCCACCGGCACGGCCGGCAGTCCCGGCACAATCACGCTCTCCGGCACGATCGCCAACGGGCTGGTTCCCGGCGGCAGCGAGCCGGTCACGCTGACGGCCAGCAACTCCGGCAGCGCCCCAATCAAGGTCCAAACCATCCACCTCGTGAGCGTCGCTGTCGACGCCGGCCACTCGGCCTGCGTAACCGCCGACTTCACGATGCCCGACGTCACCGAGAACGAATCGATCCCCGGCAACGCGTCCAACCATTCGCTGCCCACCACCGGCACGCTCTCGTACGCCAACACCGCCGTCTCGCAGAACGCCTGCGAGGGAGCGACCCTGACCCTCACCCTCTCGAGCACCTGAGAGAAGGAATGATGAGCCGCCGGCGAGCCACCAGAGTGATGCCGAGTTTGACACTGCTCGGTGTGCTCGCCGTGTTCGGCCTCTGCGCCACCGCGGCCGTCGCCTACTGGGCCGTGATCGGCGCCGGCAGCGCCTCCGGCCCGGTCTCCAGCGCCCCTGCGCTCACGCTGAGCGCCGGCACTCCCAGCGCGCAGCTCTACCCCGGCGCCAGCGCCGACGTCGCGCTGACGGTCTCCAACCCCAACCCAGCTTCCGTGCACATCCCCACGCTTATGCTCGACACCTCCCAGGGCAGCAGCGGGTTCTCCGTCGACGCCGCCCACTCGGGTTGCGCACTCTCCTCGCTCTCCTTCACCACCGCCACCAACGGCGGCGCCGGCTGGACCGTGCCGGGAAAGGTCGGCTCGGTCGAAGGGTCGCTGTCGATCGATCTCTCCGGCGCCCTCAGCATGGCCACCTTCGCCTTGAGCACCTGCCAGGGCGCCAGCTTCTCAATCTTCCTAAAGGCCGGCTCATGATGCGCAAGGACGCAATGCGACGGGACACGCGTTCCAAGCGCGGGCCTGCACTCGGGATCCGGGGAGCGGGAGCCGGCGGGCACCCGGGCGAAGGCAGGCGCCCGGGCGTCCGTTTGGCGGCGGTGCTGCTGGTGGCCTGTGCGTTTGCGTGTGTGCCCGCCGGCGCCGCCTACGCCTACTGGACGCTCTCCGCCACTGGCCCCGGCGCCGCGGTGGCGGCCACCGTCGGGCCGGGCGCCAAGCCGACCGTCTCGGCCGTCAGCAAAGCCGTGACCGTCAGCTGGAGCGCCTCCACGCTCTCCAGCGGGGTCGCTGTCAGCGGCTACCTCGTCAAGCGCTACGCCTTTGGCGGCGAAACCGTGCAGAGCGCGCTCGCCGGCTGCGCCGGCACGATCGCCGCCACCACCTGCACCGAAGCGGGCGTGCCCGAAGGGCAGTGGCAGTACACCATCACCCCCGTGTTCGCCACCAACTGGCAGGGCAAAGAGAGCGCGCGCAGCGAAAAACTTGTGATCGACACCACCGGACCCACGCATTCGCTCTCCCTCTCCGCCGCCACCGGCGCCTACCTCTCCGGCTCCACGATCTACTACAAAGGCAACGCCTCCGGCTCCTTCAAGCTCCTCGATGTGCTCTCCGACCCGATCTCGGGGGCGGTCTCCACCACGTTTCCGGCGCTTGCCAGCACCGGGTGGACGCACCTCGTGGAAACCGTCTCCACCCCGACGGGCGGCCCCTTCGCCTCGGGCGCCTTTACCTGGAGCGCCAACCCCTCCAAACCTGCCGGCTACGCGCTCAGCGGCCTCAACGGCGCGGGACTCACGACTTCCTATCCGCTGACGTTCACCAGCGACACCACGGCGCCCTCCGGTGGCTCCATCTCCTACACCAACGGTACCCTCAGCACCCTCTCGGTGCCGGTCACGCTCGCCACCGGCAGCGACACCCAATCCGGCGTCAACGCCCCCGCCGCCGTCCTCAAGCGCGACGAAACCACGCAAACCGGCAACAAATGCCGCACGTTTCCCGGTACCTACCCCACGGCGGTCACGCTGGTGGGCGGCGCCGACACCAGCGTGGCGAGCGGCTACTGCTACATGTACGAGTACGTGGTGCCCGACTTCCTCGGCAACTCCGTCACCTACACCTCCGGCTCCGTCGCCAAGGTCAGCGTCCCTTAGCCAGAGCGTGTGAACGCTGTTCTTAGCCCAAGGGTCAGCGATCCCCTGCCGCCGTTCGCGTGCCCGCTCCCCTAGGCAGCACCAGCAGCGAGCAGCGCGCGTGGCGCTCCAGATAGTCGGAGGTGCTGCCCACCACCAGGCGCCGCAGCGGGCCGTAGTTGCGCGAGCCCACCACCAGCAGGTTAACCTCGCCGCCAAACGCCGCCAGTTCCTCGCCCGGCAGCCCGTACACCGCGCGCCCCTCCACGCCCTCCAGCGTCCGCAGCTGCTCGCGCGCGTCGGCGATCATCGCGTCGATCGTCTCGCCCAGCGCCGGCGGAGCGAGGCCGGTGAAGGAGTAGGCCGGGATCGACACCACCTCCAGCGCAATCAGCTTGGCGCGGTGTTGAGCGGCCACCGCGCGCGCCGCCGCCAGCGCCGCCTCGCTCTCGGGCGATCCGTCGTAGCCGACGCCGATACTCGCCAGCGGCAGCGGGTGCTCGGCATAGCCGCGGGCGGCGATCGCCACCGCGCACGGGGCGCCATTCAGCGCCGCGCGGGTGTCGTCGCCCAGCATCGCCCTCCCCAGCACGCCGCGGCCACAGGAGCCCACCACCAGCAGATCGGCGCCCCGTTCCTCGGCCAGGTCGTGCAATCCGCGGCCCGGCGCCAACGCCACGAAGCTCACCAGCTCCACGCCGGCGTCAAGGTCGGCCTCCGAGCGCTCGCGCTCCAGCAGCGCGTGCGAGGCCGCCCGCTCCTCGGCTGGCAGCCCCGGTGTGACGGCGCGCGTGGGGCGCAGCTCACCGCTGTGCACGTTGGCCAGCGTCAGCTTCCCCGCCGGTCCCACCAGGCGGCGCGCCAGCTCAATCGCGTCCCGGCCCGTCGGGCGCCCATCGACTCCCACGATCACGTTCTCAAACATCGTCCTTGCCTCCTGATCGGTGCTTTTCCGCAGCCGTTCGGCGTCTTTTCACGGTGGCCGGAAGCTCTCGCGGAGCCTAACTTAACTAAGTACATGGCCGCCTACCCACATATTGCTCCAGTTCCGCAGCCCACCAAGCCGGTCGGCACGGGCGCCGCTCCGATCTCCGTGCTGATCGCCGACGACCACGCCGCCGTACGGCGCGCGCTGCGGCTGCTGCTCGAAGGCGAGCAGGACGTCGAAGTGATCGCCGAGGTCAGCGACCTCACGATGGTCATCGAGCAGGCTCGCACCGCCCAGCCGCACGTGCTGGTGCTCGACCTCGACCTGCCCGGCGGCTCCAGCATCCACACGATCGGGCGGCTGCGCATGCACGCGCCCGACACGCAGATCGTGCTGCTCACGCTGGAGGAGAGCCCGGTGTTTGCTCAGCAGGCGCTCGCCGCCGGTGCGGCCGCGCTGGTCGCCAAGCACCACGCCGACAGCGAGCTCCCGCCGGCGATCCGCGCTGCCGCGTTTGGCAACGTCTACGTCAGCCCGTCGATCGCCGCGCGCCTGGATGTGCTGCGTATGGCGCAGTCCGAGGACCGGCTCAGCCAGCGCGAGGTCGAGGTCCTGCGGCTGATCGCGCTCGGCTTCACCAGCGTCGAAATCGCCCACCAGCTGCACCTCTCGCCCCGCACGGTGGAGAGCCACCGCGCGCACATCACCGGCAAGCTCGGTCTCGTCAGCCGCGCCGAACTGGTCAGCTACGCGATCGGGCGCGGGCTGCTCGAGACCGACCCCGACAGCTGATTGACAGATGAGGGGCTCGGCTCGGCGGTCTACGGCCGCTCGCGGCCACCTTCTCCGCCCGCTGCCACCCCTCTGGGTCTAGGCGCCCACCCGCTCGTCCTCCCGGCGATATCCAATCCGGGCCGAGATGCGGTCGGCGGTGGAAATCAGGTGGGGGCCGAGCGCATCCACGAGTTCCTCCACCGCGATCATCGAGCTGTGCGCCGTCATCGAGGCGGCGGCCACCACGTCGCTCCCGCTGGAGCGCACCGGCGCGGAGATCTCATACAGCCCCTCAGCCAGCTCGTCCTCGGCGACGGCGAGGCTCTCGTCGCGGACGCGACCCAGCTCCTGGCGCAACGCGGTCTTGCTTTTGATCGTGTTGGCAGCCTGCTTGGCCAGCTGTAGTTCGGCGATCCGCTCGCGCTGATCCTGGTCGGGGAGGTTGGCAAGCAGCAGCTTGCCCGCCGCCGTGGCATACAGCGGCAGGCGCGAGCCGGGCGCGAGGCCCAGGTCGATCAGGCCCTGGCCACGGCGCCCACCGCGCAGCCAGTCCACCAACAGCAGATCCAAGCCGTCAACCACGCCGAGGGAGACGGTGAAGCCGGTCCTTCGGCGCAGCTCCTCCAGGTAGGGGTGCGCATGCTCGTAGAGGCTCATGCCGTTCATCGCCGAGATGCCCAGGTCGGTGACGCGCAACGTCAGGTGATACTTGCGTTTGACCCCCTGTTCCAGGTACCCCAGCCGCGTCAGCGTGATCACGTAGCGGTGGGTCGTCGAGCGGCTCATCCCCAGCTCGTCGGCCAGATCGGCGATGCCGAGTACCGGCCGCGTGGGCGTGAAGCAGCCGAGGATCGCGAGTCCCCGCTCCAGCGACTGCGAGAAGCGAGGCTCCTGCAGCGTCGGGATCGCGGGGGCCCATTCGTCGGCGGCCACGGGCGGGTTCACTCCGATTCTGGGCATTCTCAGCGTCCCTTCCCTGAGGTTCTGGAGGACTCGGCGCCCGTCGCGGCGCCAGCGCCGGCCTCGGCCACTCGCTCCCGGCGCACCCGCGGCGCCTGCGTGGGCTTGCTCGTCTTCGCTCTGCTTGCTGTGGGGCGCATCTTGCCTCCGTCGGAATAGGCTCTCATGTTCCAATAAGTCATCGTTCTAGATCATGCCTTCTTCTTGGTGGAATCGCTAGAAATCCGTTCCAATTGGAACGGATCTGTTCCGATTGGAACGGATTGTGGGTGTGCGGTGCGGCTGCAGGAGCACGCGGGATCCCGCGTGGGGTACGAGCACGGCGCTGCGCCACCGCTCGCGCTCGATGCCGGCGCTCGCGGGTAGTACCACCCGCGTGGAGAGTACCTCTCGCAGCACGGCCTGCATCTCCATCAGGGCGACATGACGACCCACGCAGCTCTTGGCCCCCGCGCCCCACGGCAGCCATGTGGGTACTTGGCGGGCTCCGCTCAGAAAGCGCTCGGGACGGAACGCCTGCGGCTCCGGGTACAGCGCCGGATCGTGGTGCACGAGGTAGGTGCACCCCAGCAGGCGCGCCGGCGGCCGATAACTCCTCCCTCCGATCGCGGTCGGCGCGGCGACCGCGCGGGGGATCAGGAACGGAAATGCCGGTCTGTGCCGGAGCGTCTCGTCGATCGTTGCGGCCATGTACGGATCCTCCATCCCAGCATCGATCTCCTCCCGCAGACGGCTCTGCACATGCTGGTTGTGGGCCAGCAGCTGAAACGCCCACGCCAGCTCCGCGGTCGTCGTCTCGTGCCCGGCGAGAATCACCGACATCAGGTTGTCGCGCAGCTGCTGGTCGGTCATCGCCGAGCCGTCGGGATTGTGCGCCCCCAGCAGCCCGTCCAGCAGGTCGCCATGCTCAGCTTCCGCTCGCCGCCGGCGGATGACCGCGAAAATCAGCTCGTCGGCGTCGGCTCTGTGCTCGACGAACCGCTTCCACCCGCCGTGCCAACCCGGGAGGCGCCGCAACTGCGGCACCTGCAGAACAGGACTCCCGACCACCGCCAGCGATCTCAGCAGTCGCTCGTGCATTTCCTCCAGGGTGCGATCCTCCTCGGCTAGGACAGCCCGTAGTATCAGCCTCAACGTCAACGCACGCACACGTGGATGCAACGCGAATGGCTCTCCCAGCGGCCACGACGCCACCTCGCGCTCGACCGTTTCCGCAACCATCCCCGCGCGGCCTTCCGCCACTTTACGGTGAAACGTCGGCATGATCGCGCTGCGTCCACATTTATGCGCCTCCTCCTCGCACAGCATGAAGGAGCTCCTACCGATCAGCGGCGCGAGCAAGGCTCCCCCCGCCCCCGAATGCAGCGCCTCCGGCGGCGCGGCAATCAGCTCGTGGATGTCGTCGGGATCGCATAGAAATACGAGCGGTGGCATGTCCATCGGATAGACCGTGAAGCGGTTGCCATAGTGCGCGCGGCAGCGTTCGAGAAAAGTAAAGAACCGCTGCCGGCACGCCAACGTCTGGAGTATCGAGGGGATTGGCATCGTCGGCGGAAGCCTCCTCCCGATGCGGGCGAGGAGCGGATCTGGGTCGGTGAGCAACATGTGTCTCCTTGTCGTCGATCTAGTGACGTTGCTGGGCGTTGGCGATGCGCCACAGCCGTAAGATGGGAAGCAGCAGGCGCGTGAGCGAGCCACCGGCACGAACGAGACTCCCGGTCGTTGCGTTCAGCGCCTCGGTGTGCGCGCTGTCCTTGGACAGGTACATCGCGACCATGCACGCCACGATCACCACATGCCGCTCACCGTCGCGCAGCGCGCGCGCCTCTATCAGAGAGCGTTCAACCAGCTCGTGGATGCGAGCCGCGGCAACCTGGGGCGTGGGGTAGTGAGATACATAGCTGTGATCGCCATTGGCCCCGTCCTCGGCCTGGTCCACGTAACTGTCGAGCATCGTGGTAGCTGTTGAGATCCAGGGAAAATAGGCTCCGCACGTGTGGGCAAAACGGTGTCCGTCGCTGCGGGCCGGTTCGGCTCCGAGCGCCAGCAGGGCGTGAACGGTGAGCGAGGCGCTGGCCGCGCCAGTCAACTCAAACCAGTTTGCATCGGTGCTGGCGGGGAACGTCTCGGTTGCCCATTTCCTCAGGTCCATGTCGCGCAGCGCGGGATCGAGGTCGTGATTGATGGCCAGCACCTGCGCCCGGGTCGCCTCACGTACGAGCAGCGGGCGAATCGCCCAATATGAGGGCAACCCGCGGCAGTGTTGGCGACATGCCTCGACCAGAATCCGCAAATAGCCACCATCGTCGCCCCACTGGTGGTATCGGTAATAGTCGGTGACTGGCCGGGTCAGATCGAGTGCGTCGAGGAGTGCCAGGTGAAGTTGGCGCCCGTTCAGCTGGCCCGCCGCGGCGCCACGCTCGTTCACACCATCGAGGAAGTCCCAGATAATCTCGTATGCGACCAGCAGGCGCAGCAGGTTGGGATTGCGGACGCTTGGAATCGTCCACAGCAGTGCAGCGCCGTCGGTGTGCCCACGCTTGCGGGCGAGTGCACTCAGAGCATCGTTGCGAAGCGGCTGATCTGGGATCTCGCTCGCGCGAGCCCGCCAGTGGCGCACCTCGCGCGCCACTGCTGCCAATCCCCACACAAGCTCGCGCCCGGCGGCCGCGGCGAGAGCCCGCGATTGCCCGAACGACAGTGGCGCCGGGTTCTCGTCACGCCCACGGGCCCTGCTCGCGCACTTCTCAGAACGCCGGGCTGGCTGTCCTTGGAGGCACACGCACGACGAGATATCCTGGCAGGGCAACCACTGCGACGGTGACGGTCGTGAGTAGCGCAAAACTCGATAGCGCGGCGAAAGCTTCGACATCAAAAGCGACCGGGAAACCGGTTACGCTCGCCAAGAAGTGACTTCCCAGCAGCTGCGCGCAGAGACCAAAGGCAGCTCCAATCGAGCATCCGGCGATTAGCAACACCGCGCTTTCACACAGCAGCCATCGCCACAGCACCCCTCTGCGATAACCCTGGCACTTGATGAACGCCACGAGATCGCGACGCTGCCAGATCATTGCGCCCATCGCGCCAGCCACGGCCAGTACGGCGGCGATCAGAACCAGCAGCCTGATCTGTGTAAGCCGGGAAAGTCCCTGGCTCGCGAGGGCGTAGTGACGCTGCGCGCGTTCGGCCGCGGTTTCTACTGTGAATCCCGTTTCCCTTCCCAAGCTGCGCTGAACGAGTTGACGGACCGACGCCGCGGAGGCATCGGGCCGCGTCTGGATCGCGTATGCGCTTGGGTCGCCACTTCCCCAGGCACGGGCGTAATCGGCGGAGTTGAGGATGATGGCGCCCGGCGGCCAACCGAGGTTTGTGATCAACGCGGCGACCCTCAGGCGTGTGGGCCGCGGCGCCGGAAGCGTGAACGCTTGACCGATGCGCAGGTGCTGTTCAGAGGCAAGCGCTTGCGAGAGTACCGCCCAACCGCCATGGCGGATCCTTTCGCTCGCGGTGGCGAGATGGCCATGCACAAGCTGGCTGGGGGGCACCGGCTGAGTTACGCTGCCGGGCGGCGCGATTACCCACAAACGCCGGTCGCCCCAGTCCAGGAAGCCGCCACGGTAGATTCCAACCGCGGCGACGCCCGGCAGACGAGCGAGCGCCGGCGCACTGTGTCCCTTGAATGAAGTCGTGGCAAACGCGTTGGATTCACCCTTGGGAGTGACCCACACGGCGGCGCTTGCGTCCAGCTGACGTGCGGAGGAATCCAGGCCGCGCTGGAGGTTGGCCTGCGTACCCTGGAACTCGACTGTGCCAAAGATCGCCACCGCCGCCGTGGCCGCGATCGCCAGGGAGCGTACACGGGTCTCGCGTGTCTGAAGCTCGGTCACTGCCAGCACGGTTGCCGCGCCATCGAGCAGGCGCTGGGTGCGCTCGAACAGCGCGACCAGCCCGTCAAACAGCAGCGGCAACAGGCAGCCCATCGCCACGGCGAGCGTCGCCAGGCCCACCAGTCCGCTCTGGGGACGAAAGAGGAGAATCGGGATCGTGCACGCAAGGCACAGAAGCCCAACAGCGAGCCGCGTCCGGAACCACCACCGACGGCGATGCGTCGAGGAGCGCTCCCCCTCCAGCGGCTGCGCGAGAATGTCGCGCAGGGGCCAGAGCACACCCGCGATCGCGGCTGTCAGGCCGGCTCCGACAGCCAGCGCTACGCTTTTCCAGGTCACAATTCGCCCGGTCCCGACCGGGAACGCAAATGAGAGATAGCCGGGGATCGCGTGGAAGACGGCGATCGACAGCAGGTCGCCGAGTGCAAGGCCGAGGACGCACGCCAGCACGCCCAGCACGGCGGCGTCGAACAGCAGGATCTGAACGGTCATGAAGCGGGTGGCGCCCTGCGGCCGGATGTCCGCGATCAGCTTGCGCCGCGAGGGCACCGTCACCAGCATCGCGTTGAGCGCGAACATGAAACCCACCAGCGCGCTGATCGCTGAGAACAACAGCTCGCTCTGGCTCTCGGGATACACCGCCACCCCAAACAGCGTTGCGTCAAAGTCGCTGGGCTCGACGTTGACCGGCGCGGTGGCGACCAGCCTCTTCGAGGCCGGCCCGCACCGCCAGTTCATGGCCAGAGCGGGCCTGCACAAAGACGCGGGTAATGCGACCCCGCATATCCGTGAGCGTCTGGGCGTAGCCGACCGGGGCGAGTGCAACCGGGCTGTGCACCAGCCCGCCAATGTCCGCTGCCCCAAGCGTGGCGCCCAGCAGCGTCTGTACAACCTTCGCGCCGATCTGGATCTTGATCGTCTCCAGTGGACCCCCCCCGATTTCTTCAGCGAGGGGCGCCGGCAGCGCGATCGCCCGCTGCGCCGCGAGCTGTGCCGCGGAGAAGCGCCGCAACAGGGCGCCGGCGAAGTGGGCGAAGCGTGGATCGGTGCCGATCAGATCGACCGAACGCTGCACCCCTCCAGGCCCGATTATGTTTGCCTGCTGCTCCAGTACCGGCAACGCGGTCTTCACGCCCGGCACCCGACGCACCTCTCCCAGCAACCGTTCGTTGAATCCGCCAGGGCCCCTGGCGTCGACCTGGAACTGTGTGGTGCCCACCAATTGACTGTTGAGCTGCGACACCGAGCGGGTGAGGCTGGTGCTGGCCACCTGCGAGGCGAACAGCAGCGCTACGCCCACCGCGATCCCGATGATCGCGAAGCACTCCTGTACCAGCACCGCCCGCGCGCGCAGCCGCGCCCGGTAAAGCCAGATGATGTCCAGGAGACTCATTCGCGCCATGGTCACTGGATCTCTGGTAGCGAGGAGGTGGCAACCAGCACGTGCTCGGGCCGGTACTCCTCCATACGTCCGTCACGCAGTTCACGCACCTGGTCGGCGAAGGCGGCCGCCTGCGGGTCGTGGGTGGCGAGCACGATCGCCACACCCCGCTCCTGGCAGAGCTCGCGCAGCAGCGCCAGCACTTCGCGGGTGCGCTGCGTGTCGAGCGTCCCGGTGGGCTCGTCGGCGAGCACCAGCTTGGGGTCGGTCGCCAGCGCCATCGCGATCAGCACGCGCTGGCGCTCGCCCATCGAGAGCTGCTCGGTACGGTGCAGCATCCGTTCGCCCAGCCCCAGTCGGTCGAGCAGCGGTTCGATCGTGTGACGCGCCTGGCGCTTGTTGGTCAGCCACAGCTTCAGCGAGGCGTTCTCGATCGCTCGCGCGCCGGGGATCAGGTTGTGCGGCTGGCCGATGATTCCCAGCTGGCGCAGCCGGTACTCGTCGCTCTCGCGGTGTGACATCGCGTGCACGTCGCGGCCATCCACCAGCACGCTGCCACTGTCAGGTGGGCACAGCCCCGCGATCAGCTCCAGCAGCGTCGTCTTGCCCGAGCCACTGGGCCCGTACAGCGCCACGAACTCGCCTGCCGCGACGCTCATCGACACGCCGTCGACGGCGCGGATCGGCTCGCCGTCACCCACGCGATAGTGCTTGATGAGATCGCGGAGCTCAAGCACCGGCCGGCACACTAGCCGCCAAGGCGGCGCGAGCCGTGGCTCTGGCGGGCGCTGCCGGGGAAGTCGATCACCTCTGCCAGCTCGCCATCCTGTTCGGCGAGCAGGGTGAGCCGTCCGCGTTCCAGCGACCACACGCGGCTGGCAACCAGTGCGGCCTCGAGATCGCTGCAGCTCATCAGCACCCCGCACCCCAGCTCTCGCACCAGCGCCAGCAGCAGCTCGCCGGCCTCGCGCGTGCGGCCGATCCCGAAACCATCCATCAGATCGTCCACCACCAGTAGCTTCGGCGAGCTGGCGATGCCCCGGGCGAGCCCCACCAGCAGTCGCTCCCAGTTGGAGAGCTCCTCCCAGCGCTGCCCAGCGCAACCCGCGGCGCCCACGCGCTCCAGCGCCTCCATCGCCCACTCACGCCCCTGTCGCTGGCCGCTGCCGCGGCCAATCGCCAGCGGCAGCCCGACGTAGTCGAGCACCCTGAACTTCACGCCCGTGCCCTCACGGTGCACCCAGGCAATCTGCGCCCCCAGCAGCCTCGCGCGTTCGCCGTCGGAGAGGCTGGTGAGTGCCACGTCCCCCAGCCACACCTCCCCAGCGTCCAGGGACTCGATGCCGGCGGCGACCTTCAGCAGCGTCGTCTTGCCCTCCCTGCGACCGCCCACCACTGCCGCAATCTCTCCGGCGCGCAGTTCGAGCGAGACATCGAGCAGCACCTGAGATCTGTGCTCGCCGCGCGCATAACCCTTGCAGGCTTCCCGCAGCGCCAGCAGCTCAGCCATCGCCGCTGTTCAGCTCCCCGCCATCATCCACCGTGTCTTCCAACTCTCGGCGCAGGCGGCGCAGGCGCCTGGCTCGCATCCCCCACAGCATCGCTTCATCGGTCATCAGGGCGCGCCGCACCCTTACCCTCAGATCGGAGGTGCCCGGCGTGGGGCCGGCGCCGTCCGCGGAGCCGAGGCGTTTGAGGTGCCACTCGACGTTCAGGCGGGAGCTCGCTGACGCGAACTCCCGCGCGCACGCCTCCTCCTCCTCGCGGATCGCGGAGATCAGATCGGGCACGTCGTCTTCCTCGGCCAGCTTGAGTTTGGCGTGCACCGCGTCGCGCAACGCGAGCGGGGCCGCGGAGGATGCGCGCAGCCAGTCGCGGAACTCCTCGACGCCGGCGTCGGTCGCCTCATAGCGGTCGAGCGCGCGCTCGGCGCCATGCTCGACCAGGCGCACCAAGCCCTGCTTTTCAAGGTTGGGCAGGCTGTTGTGGGCGACCGAGCGCGACCACTGCGCGTGCGGGAATCGCTCGACCAACCTCGCACCCAGGCTGTTGACGGTGTCGGTCTTCTGGACCACGAGGCCCAGGATCGCCATGCTGGCTGTCAGATCGCCTTTACGGGGGGGAGCCATTGCTATGGATCGTATTTGAAATTCGAACGGAGGGACGTCCTCCTGAATCGTTCCAACTTACCACACTGCGCCGACAATTGTCGTCATGGTCAACAAATGGCTTGAGCACGGGGCATACGGGGTGGGTAGGCCGGGAACCGGAGACATTTTTTGAAGAGCCGGCGGATGGTTGGAGACATTTTGGGCAAACTGGCGGATCGCTACCCATCGGCCCGGGCGGGTCGCGGGAACTCGATGATCTCGGCTTCGGTGACCTCATGCGCGGAAAGCAGACCGAGCCGCCCGCGCTCCAGCCCCCACACGCGGTCGGCGACCAGCGCGGCCTCCAGATCGGCGCAGCTCATCAGCACCCCACAACCCAACTCCTCGACCAGTGCCAGCAGCAGCTCGACGGTCTCACGCACGCGGCGCATGCCGAGACCGTCGGCGATGCCGTCGAGTACCAGCAGTCGCGGTTCGCAAACGATTCCGCGCGCCAGCCCCACCAGAACTCGCTCCCAGTCCGACAGCTCCTCCCAGCGCTGCCGCGCGCAGCGCGCGGCGCCGACGCGCTCGAGCGCACCGCGCGCCCTGTCTCGTGCCTCGCGCCGGCCGCGCCCGCGACCCATCGCCAGGGGCAGTCCAAGGTAGTCGAGAACCTCAAGCCCAACCCCGGGCCCCTCGCGGTGAACCCACGCGATCTCGCTTCCTAACAGCCGCGCACGCTCCTCGTGCCCGAGTAGTGGCAGATCGTGCGTGCCCATGCGCACCTCGCCGATGTCTGGCGGCTCGATACCGGCGGCGATCTTCAGCAGCGTGGTCTTGCCCTCGTTGCGCGCCCCAACCACCGCTCCGATCTCGCGAGGCTCCAGCTCGAGCGAAACATCGACCAGCACCCGCACGCGTCTATCCCCGCGCCGGTAGCTCTTGCTCACCCCCTGCAACGCCAGCAGCTCACCCATCCCACCCGCAAGCATGACGCATCTCGGGGCTTCAGTCCACCGGGCCGGTGGATGGGGAGTGCGCCGTGCGGGACTCGAACCCGCCCCACCGGATTAAAAGTCCGGCGCTCTGCCCGATGAGCTAACGGCGCGCAGCGCCACAGTGTGGCAGATGCTGGAGCACGCGGCCAGCGCTCCACCCGACCGGTCTGCGGTCGGCCGGGTGGAGGATATGGGAGAGCGGGGCCTACCGAAAGACCACGGTCACCGTCGCGGAGGAGCTGGAGCCGGCGCCGCTTGGACGGAAGGACGCATGGAGCTTGACGACCAACCGGCGGTGGTGGCGCAAGGTCGCGGAGGCGGCGGGCAAGAGGGCGACCCGCAGCGTAAGGCGCTCGGCTCGCGCGGCCTGCTCACCGGCGGGGCGTACCCCCCTGCCGGTGAGTGTGGCGGTACCGGCGGAGGGCACGCGTAGCGTGATCGTGGCGCGATGGCCGTGCACCCTGTGGCTGAGGATGGAGACCTTGCCTTGCTTGTGCTCGGCCGCGGTGGCGCCCGTCGCGGAGGAGGAGGCGCCGGGAAGGGTGAGCAACACAGTTGTGGAGCCGCTGGTGCCGCCGGAGCTAGCGCCGCCCTGCCCGCCGCTGCCGCCGGAGCCCGTGCCTTCGCTGGAGCCGCCTTTGCCTTCGCCCGGGCCGCTGCCTTTGCCGCCTTCGCCCGAGCCCGAGCCTTTCCCTTCGCCGGAGCCCGCGCCTTCGCCTGAACCTTTGCCGCTGCCTTCGCCGCCTTCGCCCGCGCCTTCTTTATTGCTTTCTTCTTTGCCGCCGCCCCCTTCTTCGCCCCCGGCGGCTTCGCCGAGGTTGGAGAGCAGGCCGGTGACGAGCCCTTTGACCGCGGGTGCCACACCCGCAAGTTTGCCGCCGGTGAGGGGGGCCGTCAGCATGGTGGCGCTTTCGGGCAGTTGCGCGGCGGTTTGACCGAGTTCTTCGCTGACTGCTTTTGGTGTTGTGTCGAGTTCTTCGGAGACTTCCTTGACTGTCTTGGCCGTGAAGCCGCTGGTGAGCTGCGAGCCGCCGAGCAGTCCTTCGAGCTTGTTTTCGGCGCTCAGCTCCCCGAAGAGGCCGCCGGCGATGCTGGAGAGTTCGCCGGCCAGTTGTTCGTGAGGTGTGGTGGACTTCAGCAGCGTGCCAACCAGCTGTTCGAGGTTGAGCGAGCCGAGCGCGTTGTGGAGTTCCGTTTCGGCGCCCAATACGCCGAGCAGCACCGAGAGCAGGCCGCCGAGCTTGCCTTCGAGCGCTGTTTCCAGCGCGGGAAGGAAGTCTTCGACTTTGGCGAGTTCGCCGAGCTTGGCGCTCGGTCCGAGCTGTTCGATGGCTGTGCGCAGGCTTTCTTCAAGGCCCGCCACACCCAGTTCTTGGTGGCTGAGCAGCCCCAGTTTCAGTTCGGCGAGCACGCTGATGCCTTCGAGCGCCGCCAGGTAGTGGGCGAGCTGCGCTGCGGAGATGTCGTTGAGGGGCAGCCCGGCGAGCAGTGTCTGCAGTTCTCCCGCGTTCAGCAGCTGGCCCGGCGCGATCAGCTGGCGCACCGACAGGCCGGGACGTTTCGCTGTGCCCGCGCCCCCGCCGGGGAGCGATGGGCCGGCGCTGGCGAGCGCGGAGGCGGTCGGCAGTGCGGCTAGCGCCACGACCAGCGTGGCCGACACCGCCGCGAGGCCGCGGCGGCGGATGGGGGTGTCGCTCCCGATGGGTCCGTGGGCCGCGCGCAGGCGCCGATGGGCCTCCCGATGGGGTTTCGAAAACATGCAGATCGCTCCCTTGTTGGAATCTCCTGGCGCTCGTCCAAAGCTCGAGCCGCAGCAGGATTTTCGATCTGTATACCCCCGTTTTCCACCCTACCTCAATTTATTCGAACAGATGTCTATTTTACTTCTGCGAATCCGCCCTGTCAGGGGGAATTCCAAAAGGATGGTGGTGGGCGCCCAGTGGACGGCGCGTTTCAGCTCTCGGGCTGCTGTGCGGCGGCTACCCGCAGCATCTCCTCGATGCGGGTGAGCTTCACGCGTGGGCGCCCCGCCGGCTCGCCCAACGAGCGCTCGTGGCGGTCGATCTCCGACCAGCCGGCATAGGTGACGAGCTCGGGCTGGCGCGCGCCCAGCGTCTCCAACAGCTCCTCGGGGTTGGGCGCCGGGGGAGCGGGCAGCAGCCGCGAAGAGATGTCTTCGAGGATCGCGTCGACGGTCTCCTGTGCGTCCTTCTTGTTGGTGCCGATCACCCCCGTTGGGCCCCGCTTGATCCAGCCGACGGCGTACTCGCCCGCCAGCGGCCCCTCCGAGCCGAGCACGCGCCCGCGCTCGTTACGGATCACGCCGGAGCGCTCGTCGAAGGGCACCCCGGGCAGCGCCACGCCGCGGTAGCCGATCGCGCGGAACACGAGGCCGGCGGGGATCGTCTCGTACTCCTCAATGGCCTGCGCGCGCAACCCTCCGTCGGGCGTCGCCACCAGCTGATTGCGCACCATCCGCACAGCCCCCACATGCCCCTGCTCGTCGGGTAGCAGCTCGACGGGGGAGAGCAGAAAGCGCAGCACCACCCGCCGTGGCTCTCCGCGCGGCGGACGCTCGGCGAACTGGCGCAGAATCCGCACGTTGCCCTCGGAGATCCTGTCGATCGCGGGGTCGGGCACCGCCAGCGCGCGCTCCAACTCGGCGGGATCGACCACCACGTCGGCGCCGGCCAGCTCCCCCAGCTCGAGCAGCTCGGGGTTGGTGAAAGCGGCCTGCGCGGGGCCGCGGCGCCCCAGCACCACCACCTCGCGCACGGCGCTGTGGCGCAGCGCGTGCAGGGCATGATCGGCGACGTCGGTGCGCGCGAGCTCCTCGTGGGAGAGCACCAGCATCCGCGCCACGTCAAGCGCGACGTTGCCGTTGCCGATCACCACCGCCCGCTCGCGGGTGAGGTCGAACTGGAGGTGGGGGTGGTCGGGGTGGCCGTTGTACCAGCCCACGAAGTCGGTGGCCGCCCAGCTCCCCGGCAGCTCCTCGCCGGGAATCCCCAAAGGTCGGTCTGCCGGCGAGCCGGTGGCGTAGACGATCGCGTGGTAGTGCGAGAGCAGCTCCTCGCGCGACACGTGCACGCCGAGCTGGACGTTGCCGAAGTAGCGAAAGCGGGGGTGGGCGGCGGTCTTCTCATAGACGCGCGTAACCGACTTGATCTTCGGATGGTCGGGCGCCACGCCGGAGCGCACCAGCCCCCAGGGCGTGGGCAGTCGCTCGAGCATGTCCACCTCGATCTGTCCCCCCGAGTCCTTCAACAGATGTCCGGCGGCATAGAAGCCGGCGGGGCCGGCACCCACCACGGCGATACGCACGGGAGACTCGCTCATCGGGAGGAGATCCTAGTAGGGCCGCGTGCGCCGGGCGGCTGCTGTGAGCGAGCGACAGCCGTATAGTTGTGGCATGGCGGACGTGCTAAACGGGGTCGAGGGGGGCCAGGAGACCAGCCCACACGACAGCCACTCGGCGCCGACGCAGGTGGTCGAGCGGTTTTTGGGACTGCTCCGCACCGAGGACATCGACGGAGCGGCAGAGCTGCTGGCGGTGGACGTGGAGTACGTCAACGTCGGACTGCCCACCGTGCATGGTCGCGAGCGTGTGCGGCGGCTCCTGCGAGCCACGCTCGGGCTGGCGGGGGCCGGGTTTGAGGTGTACGTGCACGCGATCTCGGCGAACGGCTCCGCGGTGCTGACCGAGCGCACCGACGTCATGAAGTTCGGCCGGCTGCGCATCCAGTTCTGGGTGTGCGGGCGGTTCGACGTCAACGACGGCCAGATCGTGCTGTGGCGCGACTACTTCGATCAGGTTAACTTCTGGGCGGCAACTGCCCGCGGCTTGGTGGGCACAATCCTCCCCGCGGTGCGCGCCAAGCCACCCACCGCGTGAGCCCAGCCCCGGGCTCATCTGGAGGCGAAACCTCCGCAATGGGCGCGGCCCGACTCGAACGGGCGACCCCCTCGGTGTAAACGAGGTGCTCTGGCCAGCTGAGCTACGCGCCCCGGGCTCGGGGTTACCGGCATCACAAGGCTAGCGCTCTCGGTCATGCCGGTGGTGGGACCCTTTGGCCCGCACCACTGGCCTGGGGGTACTTTGCGCCCGCTGCGGGCGAGGGGCCGTGTTGTGGCGGGCCATCGCCCAGAGCCCTTAATCCAAATAGGTGGCGCTTAGTCCAAATAAATGTTTCCCTGCCAGAATGCACCAATGCGCTGGGGTACCCGCAGGTCTGCTCGGATCGCGCTGGGGGCCGTTGGTGGGGTGGTGGTGCTGCTAGGTCTAGCGCAGCTGCTGCTCCCCAAACTGGCCGCGCAACGGGTGCGCAGCGAACTGGCGCGCTACGGCGTGGTGCGCAGCGTCTCCGTCAGCGCGTTTCCCGCGATCGAGCTGCTGTGGGGACACGCCCAGTCGGCGAGCCTGAGCGCTGGCGCCATCAGCATGAGTCCGGCTGAGGCCAATCAGTTGATTGGGCGGGCGCGTGGTGTGCAACAGCTGGACGTGCGCGCCACCAGCGTGCATCTGGGGCCGCTCGCCTTGGACGACGTCGACCTGCGCAAGCGCGGCGATCACATCCACATCGGCGGCCTCCTCAGCGAAGCCGGCCTGCGCGCCATGCTGCCGGGCAGCACCGGCTTCGAACTGCTGGCCAGCGAATCCGGCGGTGCGACGATGCGCGTGAAGGGCAACCTCTTCGGGGTGACCACCGCGCTCAACGTGCGGCTCAGCGCGGTCGAAGGCAAGCTGGTTGCCCAGCCGCAGGGCTCCCTGTTTGCCGGCCTCGTCAAAGTTACGCTGCTTTCGGTGCCACACATTGACGTGCGGTCGATCGCGGTGTCCGACGTGCCCTCCGCGGGGACCGCCGACCCGGCCTATCAGGTGAGTGTGGCAGCGCGATTGCGCTGAGGGAGCGATCTACGCGGGTGCCAGAATCGAGGCGCGCTCGCGCACCGTCATCGGCAATCCCTCGCGCGGGCTGATCGTCGGCATCTGGCGGATGCTAAGCGCGAAGCTCTGCGGCAACTCCAGTTCGAAGCGACTGAGGATCAGCGTGGCGATCGTGCGCACCTCCAGCTGCCCGAAGCGCATCCCGATACACGTTCGCGAGCCGCCGCCGAAAGGTATGTACGCGCCCTTCGCGATCGCCTCGCGGGCCCCCGGGGCAAAGCGCTCGGGGTCGAAGCGCTCCGGGCAGGGCCACACATCGGGGAGGCGGTGGGAGGCCCATGAGCAGTAATTCACGTACGCACTGCCAGGGACTTTGACGCCTTCGAACTCAAACGGCTGCACCGAGCGGCGCGGGCCGATCCACGCCGGTGGATACATCCGCAGCGTCTCCTCCAACACCATCTCCAGTTGCGGCAGCTCGCCCCCCATCAGCTGTGTTGCCGTCGGGCGCTGGCCGTGCAGGCAATCGCGCTGCTCGGCCACCAGACGCCGCGCGATCTCGGGGTGGCGGGCCAGCTCGTAGAACATAAACGACACCGTTGAGGTGGTGGTGTCGTGGCCGGCGAACAGCAGCGTCATCACCTCGTCGCGCACCTGGCGGTCGCTGAGCGCGCTGCCGTCCTCGTCGTGCGCGTCCAGCAGCAGACTCAACACGTCCGCGCCCCGCTCCCCGCTTGCGCGACGGCGGTTGATCTCGGCGTAAATAACCCTGTTGAGTTCTTTGGCCGCGCGCTGCAGGCGGGCGTATGGCGTCAGCGGGCCGCGCAGGAAGCGGGAGGTGTATTCGGTGGCGTAGAACGACAGCGCGCGCTCAAACAGCCCCGCCGCGTCGGTGCCCCTCGCCGGCTCCCCGTCGGGGTCCAGCCCAAACAGCGCTCGCATCGCCACCCGCATCGCCAGCCGCCGCGTCCAGCTGTACAGATCCACTTCGCCTCCCGGCGCCAGCTCCTCCAGTGCGCGCTCGGTCTCCTGGCACATCACGTCGATCGATGCCGCAATGCGCTCGCGGTGGAAGGCCGGCAGCATGATCTGGCGGGAGCGGCGGTGGAAGTCGCCGTCGATCGTCAGCAGCCCGTCGCCAAGCAGGCCGATCAGGTCGCGGAAGTGCGACTGGCGCCAGATGAAGTTGGAGGCGTGCGACACCGTCATGTAGTGGTTGGCCGCCGGTCCCAACATGAACACCACGTTGCCGTGCAGCACTTTGATCGTGAACACGGGCCCATACCTGTCGTAGCACTCCAGCAGCAGCGGCAGCGGATCGTGCGCGAAGCGCCGCGTGCGCGCCATGCTGAAGCGGGTGTCTCCCGGCGGGTAAGGCACCGTGCTGGCCCGTTCTTTGCGCACGTCGTCCACCATCACCGCAAACGGGTTGAACGGCTTCGGGGGCGGTGGTCCGAGGAGCGTCACAGTTAGCGCAGCCTACCCGATTCTTGGCTGTTTGGCCAGTTTGGTGGGATGCGCTGCGCGTGTTGGCTCAACCCGGATTCCCACGGGGCAAGATCCCTCACGCCCACAAGGTCAAACCGCAGGTTAAGGATGCGTGGGGCGGCAAGGGGCGTCCTCCGCGCGCGGCTTGGCATACTGTGTCTAGCGCGTAGAGTCGCGGAGGGCAGTCCCTCCCGTGTCCCTCTCCGCGGGGGCGTAGCTCAGTTGGTTAGAGCGCCGGCCTGTCACGCCGGAGGCCGCGGGTTCGAGTCCCGTCGCTCCCGCCTTCGGCACCGATGTTTTCGCATCGGTGTTGTAGTGTTTTATCGGCTGCATCGAAGTAGGGCAGGAAGGCGTCGTGCGGCTGCACGGCGACGATCTGCCCTTCGTGCGCCCACACCTGCTCGAACAGGGAGAGCAGGAGCTTGCGCCGCTCGGCGGGTTCGGTCTCCAGGTCCCAGAAGCTCTGGAAGTCGCCGAGGAGCGCGCGGGCGCGGTCGATGGCGGGCTCGGCGGGCGGGCCGAGGCGCTGGAGTTCTTCCTCGATCGCCTGGCGGTGCATGACGTACTGAGGTTTGGTGAGGTCGCCGAGCACGTAGAGGTCGCGCAGGCGCTGTAGCTGGCCGAGCAGCTCGCTGCGGCGCTCGGCCGGCTGCTCGGTGTGCGTGTCGGCCTTGGCGCGCAGCGTTTCGAGCAGGAGGTCGAGGAGTTCCCCGTCGGGCTGGAAGGCGCGTATCCAGTCAACGAGCTGGGCCTCGAGGTTGAGGGCTCGGGTGATCGGCTCGCCGCAGGAGTGCCCGTAGCGGCGAGTGGAGCACATGTAGCGCCGCACGCGCGGTTTCGAGCCCGAGGTGCCGTGCATCCGCGCGCCGCAGCGCTCGCAGCGCAGCAGCTTGCGCAGCAGGTACTCCTCGGAGGGCGGCCCGGGTTTGACGACGGTGGTGCGCCACGCGCGGACTTCCTGCACGCGGTCGAACAGCTCCTCGGGGACGATCGGCTCGTGCAGCCCGCGGATCGAGCGGTCGTTGCTGCGCAGCGCGGTGACGTACCCGGCGTACGCGGCGTTGCAGAGCATCTCCCTTACGGTGTCCTTCCCGAACGGACGGTCGCGGGCGGTGCGCGCGCCGGCGGCGTTCAGCCACGCGGCGAGCGTGCGGTCTGACTCCTGGCCCGTGGAGTAGCGCTCGAAGAGCTGGAGCACGAGCGGCGCGCGCTCGGGGTTGGGGGTGGCGAGCTTGGTGTCGGGGTCGCGGACGTAACCCCAGGGGAGCGAGCCGACGAGATGCCCCTGCCGCGCCTTCTCACGGAGCCCGCTGCGCGTCCAGAAGGAGAGCGACACGGAGTAATACTCATCGAACATCTCGTGGATCGACTCGGCGAGGAACGCTGAGGGGTCGGTGGGGTCTTCGCCCATCGGCTGGGTGACGGAGACGACGCGGATGCTGAGCCGCTCGCGCAGTAGCTGCTTGTAGCGGCGCGCCTCGACCTGGTTGCGCGCGAACCGTGAGGTGTGGTAGACGAGCACCACGTCGAGCTTGCCTTCGGCGGCGTCGGCCATCAGGCGCTGGAACTCGGGGCGTGCCTCGGACTTGCGCCACCCGGAGTGGAAGTCGCAGTATTCGCCGATCAGCTCGAGGTCGTTCTCGCGCGCGAAGTTGGTGGATCGCCTGGCGCTGCGCGTCGGGTGAGAAGCCCTGTCCCTGCTCCTCGGTTGACTCGCGGACGTACGCGGCGGCGCGCTGCCTGCTACCGCCTCCGTCCGGGGTCGGTGAGGTCGCATCCGCGCCGCAGCCACCAGTCGGCGAACCAGCGCGCGAACGCGACGAGCTTGGGATCGGGGGTGCCTGGGCGGTCATGGCGGGGTCCTCCTGCTTGGGGGTCGTGGGAGCGCTCGATCAGAGCAGAGCCCGGCCGTGATCTCAAGGTCCTGGCAGGCGAAGCCGGCCGTGGCGCCTTCTCGCAGGCCCGGCGCACGGTGCGCGACGTCCTGGACGCGGCCGGCCGTGGCGCGGTCATCGCCGGGGCCTCCGCGCCGCAGCGCACGGCGCCGCCGCGGGCTTGCGGAAGACGAGCACGTCCTCGTGCGCGACGACGTGCGTCCGGTCGCCGCGGGCGCGCGCCTTGCGCACCTGGAGCATCTGCCAGAAGGAGGGCCGCATCACGATCTCGGCGTCGCGGACGGTGGCGAGCAGCGCGATGATGCGCTGCCAGTAGAGCAGCCCGGTCGCTTCGCCGAGCGCGACCGTCTCGCCGCTGAGGTTGCGCAACGCCCCGGCCGAGCGCATGTCCTTGGTGACGAGTACGAGGTACCCGCCGGGCTTCAGCACGGCCGCACAGGCGCTGTAGACGCCGGTCATCGCGGCGAGGTAAGCGCCACCCCGCGCGTGCCCGAGGTTGGCCCGGTCGGGGCTGTAGTTGGTGGTGTCATCCCGGCGGATCGGGCCGAGTCCGCTCTTGAGGTTGTCTTTGGCGACATCCGCGACCTGGCAGGCGTACGGCGGGGAGGTGAGGATCAGGTCGACGCCCCCACCAGCCCCTCGGGTGTGGCCGGCGAGCAGCCGGGTGAGGTTCTGCGCGTCGCCTTCGATGACGCGCGCCGGCTGGCGAGCGCCGTGGTGGTGGGCGTGGTGGATGTTGGCGCGCGCGAGCTTCGCCCACCGGGGCTCAAGCTCGACGCCGAGGGCTGGGCGGTGGAGGTCGATGGCCTCGACGAGCGTCGTGCCGATCCCGCACATCGGGTCGAGCACGAGGTCGCCGGGGTCGCTGTAGGTTTCGATCGCGCGGCGCGCGAGCGCGGGGAGCATCTTCCCTGGGTGACGGTTTGACTCGGGGTGGTAGCGGCCGTGTCGCTGCCACTGGCTCGTGGTCTGCGCACACGGCCAGATCGCGAGCGGCAGATCGGCGGTGCGATAGGGCGCGGGCGCCCGGTGGCCGGCGGAGGCCCTGCGCGCGACCCTGCCCGCCGGGGCGTCGGGCGACCGGTGGGCGCGCGGCGCGGGGCAGCCTGGGTCGGGTGCACGCCGGCGTGAGGGTGTGGACGTGGGGTGTGGCATGTTCACCTCCCGATGGCGTTGTCGCTCATCGTGTGTGTTTGAGGGGTGGATCGGGTCCAGTGTTTGATTCGGGCTCGCGCGATCGGGATGTACTCGGCCTCGCGCTCGATGCCGACGAAGCGCGCGCCCTCGATGACCGCGGCGATGCCGGTGCTGCCGCTGCCGGTGAAGGGGTCGAGGACGATGCCTCCCGGTGGGGTGATGAGGCGCACGAGGTGGCGCATCAGCGCGATCGGCTTGACGGTGGGGTGGATGTTTTGCCGCGGGGTCTTCCCGCGTTGGTAGGGGTTGTCGACGGGCGTCTTGCGGCCGTCGCCGGTGGTTGTCCGCTCGTGTGTGTCAAGACCGGCGTTTCGCTCCCGGCTGCTCGCCTTCGGGCAGTAGAAGAAGCGCGAGACGCCGCCGCTCTGCTCATCGAGCATCCGTACCGCGCAGTCCGGCGGGCACTCCCAGCGGCCGATGAGCTCGCTGGTGCTGGAGCGCTCCGGGAGACCTCTTTGGCCTTTGTGGCCTGTTGTGCTGAGGCCGCCAGTGCCGCGGGCTGCGGGATGGTGGCAGCTTGAGCGTGTGCGGGTATTCCCCGTGTGCCGGCAGTCGGGGGTGTGGGAGAGGATGACGTTCGCGGGCCAGCGACCCGACGCGCCAGCGGCGCGTCGTGAACGCTCGCCAGGACGCCGGCTCTCGGTTTCGCTCCCGTGCGCGTCTGCGGCGGGTGGGGGTGTGATTCGGCATCCGTCGATGTTCAGCGCGCCGGTGCCGTGCTTGTCGACGTTCTGTGCGACTGTCCCGCCGAGCGGCTTGCGCGCGAGGACGATCGGCTCCCACGCGGGCTTGAGCGCGGTGCCCCAGCCCTGCCACTCGCCGCCGCCGCCGCGGCGGGGTTCGCTCTGGGTTTTGTGGATCGCCGCGGTGACGTTCAGCGACTTGGGGAACCCCTGCCCGTAGAGCCAGCACATGCAGTCGCGGATCTCGAAGCCCGCGTTCTCCAGTGCGCAGGTGAGCCGGTGGAAGGTGCGGGTTCCGCCGAACGCGAGGAGGTGGCCGCCGGGCTTCAGGACGCGCAGCGCCTCGTGCGCCCACGCCTGGTGCCACTCCTGCATCCGTCGCCCTTCCAGGGCGCGCACGTTCGGCCAGACCGCGTCCGGGCCGCAGTCGCAGCGGTGGCCCGGTTTCGCCCACCGCCAACGTTTGCAGCGCTGGCACCTGAGGTTCGCCGACGCCGAGTAGGTCGCGAACCGCTCGAAACCGGGCTCGCCAGTGAAACCGGCGTGCGACGCCTGGCCCACGTCACCGAGGCGGTCCCAGTGCCTGCCCATGAACTCCAGGCCGTAGGGCGGGTCGGTGACGATCGCGTCGATGCTGTCAGCCGCCAGCCTGGGCAGCGCTTTCAGGCAATCGGCGTGGCTGATCCGCCACCGTGCGGCGCGGCGGCGCCGAACCGGGGGTGATGACCGGGCGCGCCGCGCGCAGCTCGCCCGCGCAGCGCGGGCGCCGGTGGCCCGTCTGGGTTTTGGTGGTCTGCTCGCCATTCCTTACCCTCCCGTGTTGGTTTGGCCGAGCCAGTCCACGTAGGTTTCGGGGTACTCGGCGGAGATGAAGATGGGTGCGACCGGGCCTCGGGTTGTGAGCTGTGCGAGCGTCACAAAGGAGATGGGGACGGTGCCGTAGCGGCCCTGGGTCGGGTCGGTGCGGTAGAGCGCAATCGCCCTCTGGATGCGCCGCCGCGCATGGGTGGGTGTCTGGTCGGCGAGGACCACGAGCACCGCCGGGAAGGTGCGGTAGTAGGCGCGCCACGACGGCCCCCCGGCGGTGGTGTGCGCGGAGGGTGTGGGTGTGTGGTGGCGGAGCTGGGAGTAGCTGGCGAGCTTGGCGGCGAGCTGCTCGGGTGGGATCGTGCCGCGGTCGAGCTCGATGAACCGCTGGTGGAGTGTCAGCGACTGGTCGGGGGCGGCCTGGAGGTAGGTGAGCAGCGCGTCGGCGATGAGCTTCCGCGCGCGGCGTGCGGTGGTAAGTGGGTGTGCGATCTCGTGCCGCCAGGAGAGGGGGTCGCAGTTGTCTCCGTCGCGTTCGCGGGCGGCTTTGACGAACGCGATCCCGGTGTCGTTGACGGCGAGGGTGTGCGCGCGCAGCGGCCCGGACGCCTGGGCGGGTGAGGTGAGGCGTCGTCTGGGCTCGGCGAGCGTGCCGGCTGTCTGTGTCGTGTCGGCGCCATGAGCGGTGATGAACCACATCGCGAGGCGGTGTGGGCCGTGCGCGCAGTCGGCGAGCCTGCGCTCGCGCAACCTGGCGAGGATGCGCTGAGTCCAGCGCAGCGTCGTGGTGGGCATGTGCAGCGCGTGTACCTGGCGGGCGGTCATCAGCCGGTGCTGGTAGAGGCTCTGGAGGATGTCCACCGCGACCGCGGGCAGCGCGCGCAGATCGCTCTCTGTTGGGTATCCGCTCACGGCTGGTGGTCCTCGGGGTCGGGTAGCCGCGGCATCGTGGAGCGCCCCGCCTCCCCATGCCCCGGAGTGGGGGATGGGTCGCCGTGGCTGGCGAGGTGGTCGTGGATGCGCTGGTCGAGGGTGTCGAGCGCCGTGATCGTCTCGGCCGCGTCCGTGCGCCCCGATGCCTTGTCGATGAGCGGCTGGATCGCGGCGACCTGCTCGGGGTGGTGCGCGTCGGTGTAGAGGTCGGTGATGGCGAGGTTGTGGAAGAGGAAGGGGCGGGTGGGGTGGCCGTGGTGTGTTGCCTGTGCGAGGAATGTCCAGCGGGGGAGGCTGGTGATCGCGCTGGCGGGCGGGTCGTTGTTCCACTCGCGTGCGATGAGCGAGGCGGCGCGCTCGTTCAGCGCGGTCGTGATGAGGTGCGAGCGGTTGGTCGTGAGCGCGTTCAGCGTCTCGCGGGTGAGCCGCTCGGGGTTCTGGTTGAGCAGGAACGCGCGGATGCCGTACTTGGCGGTCTGCTCCAGTAGCGCGGCGAGGTTCCCCGACGCAGCGCCGTCGTAGGTCTGGACCTCATCGAGGAAGACGTAGAACGCGCGGCGACGCTCGGGTGGCATGGTGGCGCGGCCCTTCGCGGCGTGCAGCAGGTCGAACACGAGGAGGTTGGCGATCAGCTTGTCCCTGGCTCCGCCGGCGCCGGGGCACGCGAGCACGATCCGCCCGGTCTTCATCGCCTGGGCGATGTCGTAGCTGGTGCTCTGCGCACCGAGAAGCGCGGCGAGCTGGGTGCTTGAACGCAGCCGGTCGATGAGGTTGGTGACGGGAGTGATCGCCTCTTCGGCCATGCGGGGGAACCGCTCGCTGAAGAACTGGCGGCGCGCGGGTGAGAGCAGCGGCAGAACCCGCTCGCGCCACTCGGGGTTCCCCAGCAGCGTCGGGATCTGAAAGAGCGTCGGCTGCAGCCCGTCGGGTAGATGCGTGGAGAGCTCGATCAGCGCCGCGGCGGCCTGGGTGGTGAGCGTCAGCGCGCGGTTGTTGCGCTCCCCCCACCGCAGCGCGGACGCGAAGGAGTCAACGATCGCCTCAACCCGCCGCTCCCGCGCATCCTCACCCAGACCCCTTGCTGCGAGGAGGTTCCACCCCGGCTGCCCGTCCCGCGAGCGCGCGCCGACGAGATCGAGCTCGACCACCCGCTCGGCCATGCCCTGGTCGGTGAGGCAGCTCTTGATTCGCTGGATCGCGTCCTCGTGGGGGTCGAGGAACATGCCGCCGTGCCCGGCGCGGACGAGGTGCAGGAACTGTGCGATCGCAAGCTCGGTCTTCCCCCACCGCGAGCGCCCCGCGGTGTAGGTGAAGAACGTGTCCGCCAACGGCAGCGCCACCAGCCGCTCCCCGCTCTCCCCCGTCACGCGGCCGAGCGGCACAACATCGGGCTGGCCGGTGTACTCGGGCAGCCCCGCCGGGGCGGGGTGAACCGCCGGGCCGAGCCGCAGCACCTCCGGCGCCAGGCAGTGCGCGCTCGGCGGCTTGAGCAGCCCCGCGACCTCCCTCGCGCCGACGAGCCCACGCCGCGCCGGCGCGAACAGGCCGCTGCTCATCCGCCGGTCAAACCACGCCCGCCGGCCGGGGAGATCGGACCCCAGGAACGCCAGGCCGGCGACACGCACGCCGACCACCCGCAGCGAGTTCGCCGCCGCCCACGCATCGAAGCACCCCAACAACGCCTGCATCCGCTCCACCGCGAGCGCCTTCACCGGGGCGCGGCAGCACACGAGCACCTGCAGCGCGAACAGCGGCTCGGCCTGCAACACCTTCGCGGCCAGCTGCTCACGCAACACCCGCTGCTCAACAACATCCGCCACAGGCCGGCGACCCGCCCCCCGGCCACCGCCAACCAGCACCTCGAGCAAGCCACCCGCCGCCCCGCCGGAGCTCTCACCCCGGCGCGCCTCGCGCAGCAGCCGGCGTCGCAGCCGCCGCCGCGCGCCCACGGGGCACGGCAGAAGATCGACCGCGACCTCCGCACGCCCGCCGTCGGTGCCGGCGAGGACGCGGGCGAAGCTCTGGAGCGGGTCGGGGTCGAGCGCCAGGTGCGCAAGCGGCTCGCTGCTCGGCCGCGCCAAACGCAGCTCCGCTCGCACCACACACCCACCCTCACCCTCTCCATCCCCGTCCTCGGGTTCGGTGTCCAGGGTGCGGGCCTGTACCCGGTCGTAGTTGCCGAGCGCCGAGCGAACCGCCGGCAGCGACCGGCCCGGCACGATCAGCGAGTAGCGCATCCGGCCCTCGCCGTCGGTGTCGAGCAGCACGCGCACCGCGCTCGCGCGCCGGTCAAACCAGCCGCCGACGAGCCGCCGCACACGCGAGAGCTGCGCGGCGCACCGCAACACACCATCCATGCTCGGCGCGAACGAGTCGGGCGCAAGCACGACAAGCCGCACGCGCCGGGCAAGCGCACGACGAGTCACGACGACACGAACCGTGAACAGCACCGCCACCGCCGACGCCACCGCGATCACCACCAACACGAGCGCCGCGGCGGCCTGGGCGACCCCACCACTCACGCGATGACTCCCCGCGAGCGCGAACAACACGAGACCCACGACAACGAGCAGCGGGGTAGCGTCCTGTGCAGAGCGGCGAGTCACAGTGAGTTACCCGTGCGGATAGAGATGTCAAAAAACGCCAGCCCGCCGAAACCGGCATCCGCAAGCCACAAACGGCGCGTCGGGGTCGGGTGGGCCGCGAACCGCAGTGCGAACCACAGTGCGAACCGTCGCGCGAACCACAGCGCGAACACCTTCCATGTGTTGCCACCGCTCATGTGCTGGCTCCTTCGCCGCGCGGCGCGGGTGGCTGCGCGTACCCGTAGATGGGGGCGGCCTCGCCGACCGGCGCGGATGGTTTGAAGGGCCCGACGCGGGTTACGCGCCCGTTGTAGTTGCCCTCGACGGTGACGATTTCACCCGTGGGAAGAACCTGTACGACGATCCCGACGTGCGCGCTCGCGCCCGGGCCCTGCCCGTAGAAGACCGCGTCGCCGGGTGACGGCCGCGCGGTCGCTGGTAGCGCCTTCCCGCCGTGTTCGTGTGCCCAGGTGTAGAGCGACCCGGAGTACCCGTAGAGCGCGGTCGGCTCGGGCAGTGGCACCCCGGCGTGCTGCCATACCCAGGCGGCGAACAGGGAGCACCACTCCTCGCATGGCCCGTAGATCGTGCACTTGGAGCCGGGTGGGTGTTCGCCCTGGCCGACCTGGCTTTCGGCGACTCGCACGATCGCCGAGGGGCTCGCGCCTGCGGGCGCGGGCACGCTCGCGTTGCAACCGCTGGCGACGGGTTGTGCGAGCGGTGGACTGGTGGCGCCGGGCGAACCGGCGCCGTTGAACCCGTACTGCACGGCGCGCGCCATGACCTCTTCGGCGTAGCTGACACCCACGGTCGCGCACGCCCCGTAGTAGTTACACGCCGCCTGGCGATATTCGTTGTAGGTGCCGCCGGCGGGCGGGGCGCCCATGTCTTCGCGGAGGATCCGTGCGGCGGTGTTGATCGCGTCCGCCGGGTCGTTGATCGATAGCGGCTGGCCGGGGTCGGCGTTGACGGCGTAGCGTTCCCAGAGTGTCGGCCCGGCGCCGGGGCTGCATGGGCTTCGGCGGACGTAGGCGATCTGCATCGGCCCGGCGCACCCCGCGGAGTTGACCCCGGCGCAGTCGCCGTTGCCGCACTCCTGCGCGCCGATCGACGCAAGGAAACTCCAGTCGATATCGAACCGCTCGCCGGCCTGCTCATACAGCCGCAGCCGCGCGGGCGGGATGCTCTGCAGCGCATACGCGGAGGGCGCAGGTTCCGCCGCGACGGCTGAGGCGCTGCCCGGCTCGCAGGCTGTGAAGCTCGCGCCGAGCACCGCGACCGCGACACCGACGATGACGAGGAGCACAAGGCTGCTCCCGCCGAGGCCGCCCAGCAGCCACACCCACAGCATCCTTCGGCCGTAGAGCTGCTTGGGCATCACTCGCCCTCCAGTCCGCTGACGAGCAGCCGCGCGCCGTGGGGTGAGAGGAGCAGCCCCACCGGGTAGTCGACCAGACCGCCGGTGTTGACCACGGCGATCACTCCGAGCTGCCCCGGGGGTGCCGGGGTGCCGTGAAGGGAAAGCAGCCGCGCGTGGTCCGCCTGCGCGCCGGGCCGCACGCGCGGCGGATTCTCCTTTAGTGAATGAACGAGCCCGGCGGTGGCGTCCTCGATCGGGCTCGCCGGAGTGTCCCCGTAGAGGTAGCGCAGGTATCCGTAGAGGAACAGCCGCGCGGCCCGCGCGGCCACGGGCGTGAGAGGCGCCGCGCCGTCCCGGGACAGTCGCGGATGGACCGCCGCCCTGCGCCCGAGGGGGCCCTGTGCCGCACGCTCGTTGCCGTGTGGCGGCTGCCCGCCGGGACGGGTGAGAGCGAGCAGCAGAGCCGTCGCTGTGAGCAGCAAGACGACGGCGGCCATCGCCGCGTGCCGCTCACCGTTGGCGATCGGCCGGTCACGCAGCCGGGTGAACCACCGGATCATCGGCCCTCACCCGTCCCGGTGTGGCCGGTGATCCCCAGGAAGCTGCGGCCGGTGCGGTAGGCGGCCTCGGCAGTCGCGGCACCCAGACGGTAGAAGGGGTCGAGTACCAGGCAGCGCCCTTCGGGGTTGTTATGCGGGCAGGTAGGACGCCGTATCCCGGTGGCGCCCTCGCCGGGCCGGGGGCGCCGGTAAGGCGCACCGCACACTCCGCACGCCACCGGCGAGGAGCCCGCCAAGACGCACCGCATGAGTAGCTGCGGATCGTGTTCATGCGCAACGGCGCAGCGCTCGACGCACTGGGCCTGACAGGTCGTGCTCGGGCAGGAGCGCCTCTGTAGCCCGGCGACCGCGTTGTAGAAGTAGCGGCGCCCCTTGCTCAGCAGCGAGACCCGCGGCGCATCGTGGCCGAGCATGAGCGGCCTCGCCCATGCCGGGGGACGCTGGCGAATCCAGCCCTGGTCCTGTAGAGCGTCCGGCAGTCGCTCGCCGGGACGGTGCAGAAGCCACAGCGTGCCGTCCTCACGCAGAACACGATGCACCTCGGCAAAGATCGCGAGCGTGACCTCGAGCGCCTGGGTGGACGGCGGGCTGGTGATACAGGTCTGCGCCCACTCGTCGGGCAGTTCCCCGAGGAGGGCAAGCGGATCGGTGTTTTCGATACGCCGGCTCATCATGTGTCCTCCTCGGCCGGGGGCTCGTCAGGGGACGACCCGGGTTCGGTAAGCAGCGGTGCGTCATCGATCAGCTCCGCGGTGCTGTCAATTGACGGCTCGTAGGCATTCGGGGCCCGCGTCGGCGATTGCGCCGATGTGCCGCCCACGACGAAAGCGATATTCACCGGCTGGGACGGCGGAGCGGGCGGTGGGGGTGGCGGAGGCGCGGGAGGGGAAGGTTTCGCGTGTCGTTTTGCCATGCCCGCAAGGCGACTGGCGTAGTAGAGGGACTGCAACCCCGTCAATCCCTCCCGTGCGGCGGTGCCGCCGGCGGCGACGGCGAGAAGGTCTCCCGCGAGCTTGTTGCGCTGCAGGAAGACGGCCCACAGGAACGCGGCCTGCAGCGCGAACGCCATCAGCCACCCGAGGTTCGACGTCGCTTCGGCGAGGGCCTGGCAGACGACCAGGATGACCGCGAGGATCAGGCTGTAGACGACCTTCCGCGCGAGGTACCCCGCGAGCTTGGACAGCCACGCGCTGAAAAAGGCATGGCCGCGGCCCGGGAAGATCCCGACGATCAACGCGACCGGCGCGAAGGAGAGCATCAAGAGCAGCAGGATCTGCGCGAGGATCACCCCGAGCGCGAGCGCGCCGAGCAGGCACCATGCGCCGAGCTCTCCGGCGAGGATCACGATCGAGAGCAACAGCCGCTCGTACTGGCCGCTCTTGCCCATCGCTTCCGCTGCCGGCTCATCCGCCGCGCCGAGCGGGTAGCTGCCGCTCGCCTTCGCGGGGTCGGAGGACGGGAGGTCTTCACCGTCGCCGTGTTCGAGCGCTTCATGCTCGGAGTTGCGGCCCGGCGACTGGTAGGGGTAGGCGAGGAAGTGGGGGGCGTACTTGTTACGGTCGTTGATGCACGTCTTGCCTTCGGCGTGAACTTCGGTGCCGTTCGCGAGCTGCGCGGCGAGCTGCGCGTCCCGGGTCGCGTCGGCGCTCAGGGGACGCACCGCGACCGACCGAGTCTTCCCCCCGCTCGTCCTCGTGCAGTGCTCGATCCCGCCGAACTCAAGGACGGTCCAGGGGTCGAGGACCAGCAGCGAGAAGAGCTGATCGCCGGCCTGGCTCTTGGCCTGCTGTTCGTCGGAGAGCGCCCCGTGGCTTGTGAGCGACAGCAGCGCCGTGGAGATCTCGTTCGAGAGCCGGCTCGCGGGAGCGATCGTGCGCTGGGGCTGGGTGACTATCCCGATCGCCAGCACGCAGTACAACAGCGAGACGGCGAGCGCCCCGGCGGTCTCGGTGTAACGGCGCTGCACGAGCGCCTTCCACATCGCCCAGCACCCCGTCAACGTGATCACGGCGATCAGCCACGGGGTGCCGAACGTGCTGGTGTAAAGGTTGTGGATCGCCTGGGAGACCGGGGTGAGCGCCCCGGAGCCCGGAGCGCCGTTCCCGTTGACCAGGTCCAAGTTGAACGCGAACCCGAAGAGCGTGATCACCGCGTTCGCCATGAACGCTGTCACCAGCCAGATGATCTGCGCGATGGAATACGCGATCAGCGGCACGACACCGGAGACGTCCACACCTCCCAACCCGACGCTGATTCCGCCTATGTACTCGTCGAGCTGGTAGTTGGCGAGCGGGTAGCGGCCGACCAGCCCGCCGGGCGGGATCTGTGGCGCGGGGCCGATGTTGCTGTACACATCCCCGTGCGCCACCGACCGCGAGAACAGCACCAAGAGCACCGCGAGCGCGAGCGCCGACGCGAGGAGGACCACCCGCCGACAGCGCAGAGCCCGAGAGAGAACACCGTGGATCGTTTTCATGCAGGGCTCCTCTCGGGCCGAGGGCCGCGCTCGGGCTGCCCCGGGGTGGTTGACAGTGCGGCAAGCAGACGGGCGTCGAGGTCGACCTGCACTTCGCCGACGCGGCCGTCGAGGTCACGCATCAGGCACCGCCCGGCGCGGTACTCCCGCAGCAGCCGCACAAGCTCCTGGTCACCCGGGTCGAGGCCGATCAGCTCCAGGGCGCGGCGCGCCTCGGCGTCTGACTCCTGACCGCCGATGAACCACGTCCCGATCAGGTCCGCCAGCTCCTCAAAATCCGAGACGAGCTGTGTGGCGAGCAAAAGCGTCGTGTTGAACGCGCGACCCATCCGCACAAGCCGCTGCACGATCGCCTGACCCTGACGAGAGATCAAAAACGCCTTCGCCTCATCCAGCAGCACAACCTTGTGACGTGTGCGATCCTGGGAAACCAGCCGCAACACATACGCCGCGACCAGCGTCAAGGTGGCGACCGAGACACGCTCCGCACGGGTATACGTCTCCCGGCTCGCACCCGGGTCGGGCAACGACAAACCCGGCGTACGAATCGTCGTCACCGACCCAGCCGCCCGCACAACATCCCCGCCGGCGCCCGTCTCCGCGAAACCGAGACGCGCGAGGCCGAAGTCGCAGATCACCTCAAGCGCCTCGCCAGCCTCCCGCGCGGGCTCGCTCTCACTCGCACACAGCGCCCGGACCACCGAGAGTGTGCTGCGCTCACCGTGACGCACGGCGTCCTTCACGGCGCGGCCGATCGCGTTCTCCCACGACGGCGGCGGGTCACGCAGCAGCTCAAGCAGATACGAGCAGGCCAGTTCCTCGCGCAACTCCTCCAAGCCGATCCGCAGCGGGTCGAGCTTGCCCTGCTGCCCCGGCGCCCCCGAAAGCTCCAATACGTCAAGGCGCCCATCGAGCTCGGGCAGCTTCTCCCAGCCATGGTCGGGCTTGGGGTCAAAATCGACAATGAGTGATCCGCGGCGCTCAGCGGCGTAGGCGATCCCCTGCGCTGTGACCGTCTTGCCGCTCCCCAGCGTCCCGGCGAGTGCCACCGCGGACGCACGCGACTCCCGCGAGGGCGCGGTCGCGTCGTAGCGCACCGGCCGGCGCACACCCCGCGGGGTGAAACCGAGATAGACACCGCGCCGGGCTCCCACCGTATGCGTGGCCGTCGGGACCAGGGCGCCGAACTGCTCAACAGTCACCTGCTGCACGTAGTCGCGGGTGACACCGCTGTCAGTCCTGGGGAGCAGGTCGAAGAAGAGCTGGCGTTGCAACCCGGCGGGACGGTGAAGCGCGATATCGCCGTAGCTCTCGCGCAGCGCATCGACCTTTCGCTCAAGCTCCTGCTCGCTGGAGGCGCCGACGGCGAGTGCGACCCAGGCGTAGAGCATCGGGGGCCGCCCGCCGCTCTGAAGCCGCGCCTCATACTCCCTTGCGAGCACCCGGTCCTCACCGGCCAGCAGACCCGGCCCGTACGCGGAGCCCTGCAACTGCTCGCTGTAGGCATTCTCCACATCCGCGATCCGCTTACGAACCTGCCCCAGCGCATCACGGTTGCCAAGCCATCTCGCGTGCAACACCGCGTCAGCCGGAAACGACACCGCCTCCAACGGAGCGAACAAAAGCTCCGCGCCGGCACCCGGGAACTCAGGGGTTTCCGCGAGCGACCCCAGCGCGAGCATCGCCTGGTGAGAACGGCCCTGCTCACCATCCACGACCAGCGTTCGCTCGCGCTCCGTGATCGCGGCATTCGCGCACCGCTCAAGGTCCACCCCAAGCGGCTCAAACACACCGCCCCGCCCGTCCTCGCCCACCCCGAGGAGCAGCGCGTCGGGCTGCCAGTGCTCATCGAGCGAGGGCTCCGCCACACCCCGCGTGGAGGCTCGCCGCAAGAGCCACTGAAGCTCGCGGGTGCTCGCGCGTCGGATGCCGAGCACCCCGGACAGCCGCTCGTAGATGCGCTGCTCGCTCGCCAACAGCCCCTCAAGCTCACCGTGTGAGATGGGTGAGGCCGTGCCGATCCCGGCCAGCTCCTCCACGCGCCGCCGCGCGCGGTCCACGCCGCGCACCAGGCCCGCGCCGAACCCCGCCGGGGCGCTCTGTGAGAGCGAAACCGCGAGGTAGACCTCCGGCACATGCGAGTCCAGGTCAACAAGCCGCTCGCGGTGGCCCTCAAGAAACGCCCGCCAGACCCCCGCGGGCTGGTGGCGCTCATCGAGCAGCCCCGTGGTGCGCTCGACGTAGCTGCCGGCCGGGTAGGCGCGGTTGACTCGCCACACGCTGAAGTCCGCCGCGACGGTGTGCGCCAGGCGTTCAAGGCGACGCTGAAGCGCCCACCTGCTGCTCACCGGCAGGAACGGGTAGGCGCTCATCCCCAGCCGGTAAAGGCCCGCGGGCTCCCCGCCTGCCCCGAACAGCACGTTTTGGTGCGCGTAGCGCAACGGGAAGCGACTCACGGCCGTACCTCCACGACCTGCCCTGCGCCGACCTCGACAATCTCGGCCAGCACCTCGCCACGCCGCAGACGGTGCCCCGCCGCCGCGCGCGCGACGTGTCGTCCGCGGCGGCGGTAGACGACGACCGGCTTGTTGAACTCAAGCCGCGCGGGACCACGCACCCTCCCACGGCGCAACACCGGCGCGTGCTCATCCAGCGCGACCCACACCTCCGGCGCCCACACCTGCACCGCCCCCTCACCCGGGACGCTCTGCTCAAGCGAACGGCGCGCAGGCGCGAGACGCAGCGCCACCCACGAGAGCAGGTAGCGGTGCGCGGGGCGACCATCCGGCGCGATCTGCCCCGCCATCGTTGCCACGAGCGCCGGGAGTACCACCAGCCGCAGCGGCCAGTCAAGCGCACCCACCACCACACCCGCCGCATACGCAACGGTGAACGCGAACCCACCAGCGACAGCCGCCATGAACCAGCCGCCATAACCCGCGCCCGTGAGCGCCGCAGCGAACGCGACCCCGAGCGTGAGCGTCAGCGACCGCGACCCGAGGGCGAGCACCACGAGCAGCGCGCCCGCCGCCCACGCGAGCCACACCAGCGGGACCCCGCCGGGGACCGGCAGGCGCCGCCCATCGATCTGGTAGATACGCCGCTCCGGCTTGAAGATGCGCTGATAGGAGCGGATCGGTGCCGGCGTGTCACTCACTCACCATCACCCCCAATTCACCCGAAGACCTGGTGGCCGATGGCTTCGGCGGCTTTGGCGATCTGGTCGGGCACGAACACCATCCACGCCACGACGATCGCCGCGAACAAGAACACCGCGAGCTCGGTGTAACGACGATTCACCAAAAACACCAGGCTGAAAATCGCCACGATCCCGCCGTACAACTCGCCCGCGTACTGCTTCAACAGTCCAGAGACATTCTTACCCACATCGTTACCCGCAGCCAAAGCGTCCGCCGGGAACAAACACAACGCCGCCACCACGAGCCACAACACAACCAACAGCCAGCGCCTTGCCGACACCACACTCACCTACCTTTTCCCGTCGCCGGAGCATTAGCCGACGGTCCCGCCACCGTCACAGTCTGCGTGCGGGACGGGGCGTGGTTCGGCTCGGTGCTCAGAACCGCGCCCACGCCGCGGAGCAGAAGAATCAAAAGACAGCCCCAGAGCACCACTCGCGCCACGAACCGCACAACACGCGCCGCGCCCTCCCGGCCCCCCGGCGTGAGAGAGGGGCCGTTCTGCGAGGTAATTGTCCTGCCGGTGAAAGTCATACATCACTTCTACCTCCCCAGCGGACAGAACACAACAACCTTTTGAGCAATTGACCAATTAACCAAACGGTTAATTGCTTCCCGCGGCAGACTCCCCTGCGGCTACAGGGGAAGGAGCTGCAACGCCTACCTATTGTTGTGCGGCCGCGAGGGTCAGGCCTGCCGTTTCGGCCAGTTCCTCGGCGTACGCGGCGACGCCCGCGCCGGCCTGCTCGACCAGACGGAGGGCCGTGTAGTCAGCTACGGCGTACCGCACGCAGACACCGTCCCTGCGGCGGGCGACGATCCCGGTCTGGTGCAACCGCGCGAGATGTTTACACACGGCGGGCGCGCTCGTTGAAAGCTCATCCGCAAGCTCGCTGACCGTAGCTTCCCGCACCTGCAGAAGAGTGAGAATACGCAGCCTCACCGGATCACCAAGAGCCCGCAGGCGACACGCGACAAGCTCAAGCATCCCCTCCGAGGGCACAGTCGCCATCACCGCGAGCTCACCGGCCGTGGCCTTCAAAACCAAACTCACTGGCCGCCCGTTCACCCACACCGGGCTCCCTACGCACCGGCGCAGGCGGCGACTCTTCCGTGTGCTGCACAGGTGGCGACAGGACCGTCACCGCGGGCCGTTCGACTTCCGCCGGCGGGCGCGCGACAACGACCACAGTCGGCGCCGCGTGCGGACCAAGCCGCGTCCGAGTTGCATAGCGGCGATGCCGCCCCGCGCACGCCGGAGAACGCAAGCTCACGCTCGCCGACCGGCAATGTGTGGACGCCCCATGCAGCCGCGAAGCGACCCTACGAGGCCCAGAAGCTCTCACACCGCAGTCCACCACACACCTGCCGGTACTCACGACATGGCCGCCAGCCTTCACCCTCGGATGCGGCCCGCTCTCACCCGCCGAGCGTCGCAGCAGAGCGACAGCCAGCGTGCCTGCCGCCACGCACCCCACAAGACACGCCGCTGTCCGCCGACCGCGCGGCGCCCGCCGCTCAAGACGCACCACCCGCCGGTCTGGCGCCGGCCGGCTACGCTCCAGCTCCAACGTCGGCTGCTCATCCAGATCATCCGGCGGGAGCGCCGCCATGAAACTCTCTCGCATATGAGTTTAACCAGGCTGGGGCTCTCGCGGACCACTCAATTTCACGACGCCACCAGCCAGCCAACACGCACGGAGCCGCAGCGCCGCGCGAAGCGCCGAGGTCAGCCCGTCGCAAAGGGCGTCTACTGCGGCCCGAACTCCCGTTCTGCCTGGCTCTCCCCCGCGGACTGACGCGGACCAGAAGATTCAGACGCAGAAGAACCAGCCGGCGAACCAGCCGAGGATTCAACAGGCGAGGGGGACACCGACGCCGCGTGCGCGACCGGCGCTGCCGCCTGCGCTTCAGAGGACGGCCCGGACCCGCCGCTGCTCGCCGACGCTTCGCCTTCGGGCCCGAACTCCCGTTCAGCCTTCGACGCCCTCGCCTCGGCCTGCGCCCGGCGCCGCGCCGCCAACACCTGCGCCGACGGCCGCGCCGACGCGGCACCCGCAGTCGGCGCCAGTGTTGGCGGTGGCGTCACGGGCTGCGAAACAGCTACCGGAGCCGGCGCAGCGGCGACCGCGCTCACTACCGCGACATGGGGGTGAGGACGCCGGTGCGAGTGGTGCGCCGCCGGGATCACGAGCGCGTGCAGACCCCCCGCGACCGTCGCCGTCGCCGCGATGATCGCCGTGCCCGCCGCCGTCGCCTTCACGACACCCACACCACCCGCCGCACCCGCGGCCTCAGCAGTCCGCTCACCGACCCCGCGCGGCGCGATATGCCGCGCCGAGAGCCACCCCACAACGCGCTCCAGCCACCCCCCATGCCCACCACCGCCAGCCGGCATGGGCAGGAACACCGCCGCCGCGCTGCGCTGCCAGTCCCGGCCGCGCATCTCACGCCGCAGCCGCCGGTACTCCACCCGGCACGACCCGCACGCCCGCAGATGCGCCCGCGCGACACGCGCCTGCTCGCCGAGCGCCTCCCCCCGCGCGTGCGCCACCACCGCCCCCTCACGGTACTCGCACATCCGGCCCGCCGCCGCGATCGCCGCGACCATCTCAACCTTCCCCTGGGCGCTACGCGCCGCCGCCCGCGCATCCTTGGCTGGCAACCCCAGCTCCCGCGCCGCCGCCTTCGCTCCGACACCGCGGGTCGCCTTCACGAGCACCACCCGCGCCTCGATCTCAGAGAGCTGCGCCATCAGATCCGCCGCGCGCCACGCACTGTCCGCCAGCTCCACGACCTCCTCCGCCGCCAAGCCCTCCGCCGCGAGCTTGACCTCATCGAGAGGGACACGCCGCCGCGACCCCAGACGAAGATCCCGACGGCCCTGGCGGTAGCGCGCCAGCAGCACCCGGACCATCACCCAGAACGCCCCAAGCAGATGCCGCTCGCTCACCAGCGGCCGGCGCATCATCACGACCGCGCAGATCGCCTCGTCCACGATCTCCTCCCGCACCCCCGCCGGCACCCCCACAGCATCCCAACGCCGCGCGAGCTCCCGCACAAGCTCCCCGCGACGACCCTGCAACACAACCGCCGCCTCCTGCGGCGTCCACGCGCCCCGCCGCCACGGCGCACGAGCCACTCGCCTGCGACCAACCACCACAGGCACCGAACCCGGAACCGAGCCGATAGCACCCATCACCCGTTAAACCACCCTGGACCCCCCCGCGGACCAACGAATTGCGCACCGACCGTCTCCGCACCCCCACAGCGGAGTCCCGCGGCGAGCCACTTGCAGACAATAATCAGAGACACCAGATACCTGCATGGCTGGCAACCTTCCGCGCGCACCGAATCACGTCTGTCCAGTCCATCACATTCAGGGAGTCAGAATAGCCCCCCAAACGGGGTTCCGCAACCCGATATGCGCCACCTGCAGCCGCTCAATGACTCGGGCGGACCAAGCCATAAGCGCCACCAACAGCCATCATCGTCAACGCCTCTGGCCTCGAAAGGCCGACGGCGAAACCCCGTAGCGGCGCCGGAACGTCCGGGCAAAGTGACGCGGCTGACGATAACCGACCAGCCGCGCCACATCGCGCACCGGGATCGCGGGCTGGGATAGCAACTCGGCGGCGGCGACCATCCGTCTAGCAACGAGATCATCATGGAAGGTGCTGTCGCCGAACTGGGAATAGGCGCGCTGTAGCTGGCGAGGAGAACTCGATAGCGCCTTGGCGACCACCCCCAGCGTCAAGGGCTTGCCGTAGTGACGCTCAATTACCGAACGTGCGAGCAGGTACAGCCGGCGACGCTGCGCGACCGTGTGAGGACGCATAGCCTGGCGGGCCACGCGCGTCAAAGCGTAAGGATGCGATCGAGGTACATAGCGACCTCGGAGGCGATAGACCGTCCGTCGCGGCGCTCGATGAGCCCGGCACCGTCAAGGCGGTCCAGCGCGTCCGTGATTCGGGCCTTCAACTTGCGCTTTCCTGCGTCGAACGCCCTCCCGATCTCCCGCTCGGACAGCGGGCCCTCGCCGTCGTTGGCTCGCGCGATCAGGCTGTTGAGCACGGCGCTGTCGTCGTGGTGCTCGCCCTCGGCGGTGGAGTCGAACAACTGCGTGATCTCGTGGAAGTAGACGGACCCGTGCGTGGCAGTCGCCAGGTCGCTCCAGCGGTGGATGATGCCGGCCGCATGGAGCCGCGCGAGGCCGGCGGGGATATCGCCGGGTGCGCTGATCATCCTGGCGATCTCACTTTCAGACCACGGCCGCTGCCGGTCGAGGTCGAGCATGAGCTGAAGGACAGCCTGGTCGAGGAGGACGTGCGCCTCCGAGTCGGTTGAACTACGGTTACTGGGCATGGGCAAGTGAACCTCCTGTGTTGGTCGGGGTGTGCAGAGTGAGGGAGTCGGGCGCGAGGCGGTAGCCGAATCCGCGAGTGACGCGCACCCACCCCTCGGCGCCGGCTCGGGCGAGCGCGCATCGCAACCGTGAAGCGTGGGAGTCCAGCGTCCGCGTCATCACGGCCGTGTGGATACCCCACACCTGCCCGAGCAGCTCGTTCTTGGTATGCACGCGGGTGGGGTCGCGCGCGAGATGCACGAGCAGCTCGTACTCCAACGGGCGCAGACCGACACGGGTGGCACCGACCGTGACCTCGTGCGCGGCAGTGTCGATACGCAGCTCCCCGAACTCGATCACGCCGGGGGCGCAGTTGTGGTCCCGGCGGGTGAGCGCCTGCACGCGGGCGCGGAACTCGGGGTAGGCGTACGGCGTGCGGATCACGTCATCGGCGCCGGCCTCGAAGCCGCGCAGCACGTCCCGCAGCTTCCCGTTTGGGCTCATCCAGAGCGCGCGCAGCCCAGGCTCGGCCTGCGGGGCAAGCGCTCCGGCGCGCAACTGGCGCAACACCTCCAGGCCGCACCCGCGGCGTGCAGTCTGGCCGAGGATGAGCACGTCGATCTCGCGGGTGTCGCACGCGGCGCGCAGCGTCGCGTGGTCGCTGGCGCGGCGCACTTCGTACCCGTCGAGCGTCAGCTCGTCGGCCAGCGCGAGGTTCGAGTACTCCTCGCCGTAGAGCAGCAGCACGGGCGCCTTCACGGCCGCGGCTCCCCCCGATGTGCGGACGGGTCCTGCGCTCACCCTGGCCTCCTTTCGAGCACCGAGAGACCGCCAGCGAGCACGACCGCCCTATCCGCAGGGAGCTACGGTGGGCGTGGCATCGAAGGTGAGTTCTTCGGTGCTAAAGGCCGGGCGGGGTGTCTCAAGCAGCCCGTCCGGCCGCATCAGTTTTGGCTTGTACGGCGGAGCAGAGCAGAGCCCGCGGCGGAAAAACTCGGGGCACACGGGACGCTGGCGCCGCGCGGCGACGCGGCGCACATTCTCGGCCGGGCTCGGCGCCCCAGGGTCAACGCGGAGCGCAAACGAGCCCGCAGTCGGCGGCCCGCTCAAGCCGACCGGCGATGTCCTCGTCGGTCACCGCTTTGCCCGCCGTCCCGCCTGGTCGCCTATCGCCGCGATCAGCTTTTCCAGCAGCGCCCGGCTCGCCTCGGCCATCGCCCGCTGCTCAACCGGCGCATCGGAGTCCCCGGCGCACATCAGCTGCTGGTCGAGGCTGATACGGAGCGCGCGCAGCAGCGCGTCACGGTGAACGTCGAGGTAGACCGTCACCGGCCGCTGCTCCTCGACGTTCTCCCACCCGATCGCGTCGAGCAACGCGCGCACAGCGTCCTGGCGCTTCAGCGGCTCGGCATACCACTCGGCCGCTTGGTCGTAGCCTGCCCGGCCGACCGCCTCGCCGATCTCCCACGCCGCCTCGCCCAGCTCCCCGAGCAAACCGAAGCGCACGAGCGCCACCGCCTCGGCAGGGAACTCGACAGAGACCACGCTGCGATCGTCCACGCCCGCGCTCAACATGAACGCCTTAATCCGCCGGATATTCCGCCGCGCCACGTGATTCTGCTTGGCATCACCAGACCAGATCGCGATCTGGCACTCGAGGTCCTGCCATCCCCGCAGCGCCGTCACGATCCCCGCGCCATACCCGCATTCCACGATTTCGCGCAACACCTCCACGAACCCCGGTGGAACCCTGACCCCGCTCTCACCAGCGGGCGTCACGCCCTCCGGCTTACGCACGCGCAGCCCGAAGTAGTCCCGCAGGAGCTGCTGCACGCGCCCATCGGTGACACCGGTCCGCTCGCCGACCTCACGCAGCGTCAGACCCTCCACAAGTCGCAAGCGCAGCATCTCGACATGCCGCTCCTCCGGAACCCGGTGCGGCGGCGGCAGCGTCGCCAGCCCCCGCGCCTGGCGCCGCGCGGCGTACCTGTAGAACCGCGCCGGTTCGCTCCACGGATCGGGGGCACTCACGAGCCGGTCTCCTCCACACCAACGATGAGGTCGGTGAGCTGCCCGATACGCGCCGTCGCGGCCGCACGAGCCTCGTCGCTGGCTTCCGGGTCTTCCTCGATGCCGTGCTCGGATTCGATGCGCGCCAGCAGGGTCCGCAGCAGCGCCTCGCGGTGCTTGCGCGCGTCAACCTCGACCGCGGTGGGCACCTCGACGGGCTCGACCCAGCCCACGACATCCAGCAGCGCCCGCGTGCGGCTCGCGCGCGCAAGGCAGGCTCTGACCTCGTTGCCGATGTCCCCCCGTTTGCTGGGGTCGATCAGTGCGCTGGCCTCCTCGACCTGGACGTACAGGTCGAAGAAGAGCCCGTCGCGCAGCGGCGGCAAAAGGCCCTCGGGTATGGCGATCGTTGTCATGGTCGCTCCCTTCCGGTCGGCCGAAGAGCCGCCCGCGGGTGCCATGACTGGACCGGCCCGCAGCCGGAGAGCTACGGTGTCGGCCGGGCATCCGAAGGCTGCATCTTCGGTTGTCCACGGGCCGGGCGGGTGCTCGAACACTCGCCCGGCCGCTGGTTTGTTGGCTTGAGCCGGCGATCAGAGCAGAACCCGCGCCCGATCTCAAGGCCAATCCGGCGCGGATGGCTTGATGTGCTGCTCACGCGAGAGGCCAGAGACCACGGACCTCGGCCATCGGACTCGGCCGGCGCACAAGGCACCGCTCGGCCCGTCATGCTTCCAGCATGACCAACGGGAGTCTCAGCGGCTGGGTGATGGTCCGCCCGGTGCGTCTGGGTCTGCTTGTGGCGGCTGACGGCGACGAGCTCGCGCGTGCCGTTCAATGCGCGACCTCATCTTGGGGAGGGATCTACACACCGTTTCTCGATCCCGCTGATCGTGACGGCGCGCTGCGCCGCGCTGATGCGCTGAGCGTCGATGCGATCTATGCCGCCAACGACGATCCTGCCGTTCGAGAGATAACCGCAATGCCGGGATATCAATGGGTCAATCGCTCGCCCTTTGGTCCCTACGATGAGCCGAACGAATACGGGCCATCTCGCCTGCTTGCTGCGAACACGCTCCTCGGCTCGATCGGCCACGATCACCAACTGGATTACCATCGTTGGACGCCTAGCGATCCGTTGGCCTTGCTGTTCGCTGTCTGGTTCGGGACATACGGGTCCTCAGATTTGGACCGCACGATAGAGGCGCAGTTCGCGGATCGGGCAAGCGAGGTGGAAATAGATCCAGAGGGTCACATTTCGCCCATTGAAGGCATCACGCCCGTGCAATTCACTGCGGCGCGCATCAGTTACACTGGCGAGTCCACGTTTGACGGCTTTGTCGTCCTCAACCCGTCGGACCCTGTTGACCTTCTGCGCTTCTGGAATGCACGTGCGTATGGCGGACGAGTGTTCCCGTGGCCGATAGGCCATAGCCAAAGGATGAGCGAGGCGGCCGTGGCTTGGCTTGAGGACATGCGCGCCGACGGTACGCTAAACCGCTGGCGACGCGGCGATGGCAGTCCGCTCCCACCGCGCGTCGCCGTGCTCTTGCGCCCCACCGATGCAGCAGCGCCCGATGAGCTTGTAGATCTATTGCGCGGTGCGACCGTGGACCCATTTGTCGAGCATGAGATCCAACTCATAGGCTGGAGCGGAGCCCATCCGATCCAGACCCGATTCTCACGTACCTTCTCGATAGAAACCACCCCCAACGACTGGTATCCGAGAATCCCACTACCTACGCTCCCCCTCGAAATCTCACAACGAGCCGCCTCTACCGCTGAAATGTTGGTAGCGGCACAAGTCTCTCTCTCTGGCGAGAGCGACCCCACTGCGACACGTTGGGCCACTCTGCCGAATCTTCGCGTGCTGTCGGAGCTACTCGGCAGGACGCCACTTTCGGCACCGATGCATAGGCCAGTGAGCGAAGGCCGCGTAACCGCTGTCAGCACGGCAGCCACCGACTGTCAGCTTGAGCTTGTGCCAGCCCATGACGCCGTAGCAACTCTGTTTCGGGGATCACGATGGTCCGTCGAGCAGAGTGACAATGGCGTATTTGCCACCAGACTTGGAACGATCCTCGGAGGCCCGGACACGTCGGCACCGATGGAGCCAGCGACGAGAGAGCTCTTGGCCGCCGTGATCCGCTCACCTCGCGGAAAGACTCGCAACCAGCTAGACGACATAACCCGCAAGCACAAGGGAAGCTGGCCTGGCGACTTCCTACTTGCCCAAGAGCCGGACGTGTATGCCAGGGGCGTATCGTTGCGGCTGCTTCGTCGGAAGCTGCTACGACCATACCTGTACGTCCGATGCCCGGAATGCACGATTCCGGCTGCGATGCGTCCCGAGGAGCTTGAAACCGAAGTAACCTGCCCAATGTGCTCGGCTCGTTATCCCCTCGGCTTTGCTCTGGCCCACAAAGGATCACAGGCTACTTGGATGTATCGCACCCCGCCGGACATTGACGAGGACCGCCTCCTGGAGGCGATCGCCCTGCTCGCCACACGAGCCGCTCTCCGGGCCTGGAATCACGCCGGAAACGCAATGTGTCACATCTTCGGCGCAAAGTTGACGGCGACTGACCCGACCGTAAGACGACGACCCGGTGATACGTCGTGCGAGATGGACCTTCTCCTGTTCGGAGATTTCCGCGGACAGCCGCAAGTCATCATCGGCGAGGTCAAGCACCGATGTCGCGTAGAAGAGGCCGACCTAAACAACATGCGAGCCGTGCAGGAGTGGTTCGCGTCTCAGGACATCGACTGCTGGCCACTCTTTGCAACCCTGCGCCCCAGCCTCGACGCCAGCGAGGTCGAGCTCCTGCGGGTCGCTTGCGAAACCTCCCCGCGTGCCCGAGGGAGCATGATCGTCCCGCAGTTTCCGATCATCCTGTTAGAGGCAGAGCTATCGGCTCCGTGGATGGACGACGACAGCATCGCGAAGTGGTGCTCAACGAGGTCCGGGGGAGATCTGGCAGTCGCGAGTTGCACCCGCAACCTTGGCCTCCGGCAATTCAACTGGTCTCCGACACCGACCCAGAACTGGGTGTGTCAATGGGACTCGGCACCTCCCGCGACGGGGTTGGCGCCTATCGCAACCGCCGACGCCTAACGGCACCGGCGTGTGTGGATCGGCAGGCACATGGAGGAAGCCGGCCGTCAAGTCGATCGCCGAAAGTGAGGTGGCTACATCCGAGCGGGGTCCTCAATAGCTCTGAGCTTCTCAAGCTCGCCAAGCTCCCCCGTGTCCGGGGAGTAGTCCACAGCGTAGGTGACGGTGACGTAGCGGGCGAGTGTGCTGCCCTGCGAGAAGGTCTCCTCATGGATGTCGAACTGCACATCGGCGTTCTCTTTGGCGAGCCACTCCATCCCGCCAGTGTCGGTCGTGAAGGTGAATTGAAGGACTGCGCGGACCTCGAGCTCTAGCGAGATGAATCCGTCGGTGTCGGCCTCATAGGCATTGGCTATCTGCAGGTCCTCGATTGCGACTTCCGCGACGCTCACGTTATCGATCTCCGCAGCGTCGCATCGGACCACGCTGACCTCATCCCATGTGTCGAGCTGGAGGCGCCAAAGCGAGTCGCTGGCCTGGCCCCAAAGCTCGGCCCGCCACTGTCGGTCAGACTTAAGCCGTTGGCGGACCTCTAGCAATTGCCGCTCGGCCGGGGTGACGTGGTGCTCGATGTAGAGCAAGAGCGAGGGTATGAGCCTCACCCGCTGCTCGCCGTGGCCGAGTGCCGCAACGTCGCTTCCGAGGTCGGGGTGAAGCACATCCTTGGCCTGCTCGCTCTCGGCGAAGTCCTTGGAATTGTTGGTGATCAGGATCACGTTGTCTTCGGCCGCAAGCTCGAGGACGGTATGCCAGATCAGCGCGTCGCGGAACCCCTTGCTGTTGGCCTGCCAGGGGCGGCGCTCGGCGACCGAGTGCTCTACGAGTCGGGCAAGGTCGGTGGCAGGCAGCGCCGGGGTTCTCACGTGGCACTCGGCGAGGTGGGCGCGCAGCCACGCGGCGTAGCGCTTCTGGGCCTCGGCGCAACTGGGTGGCTGTGGTTCGGTGCTCGTGTCGTATCCGAGCTTGCCCAGCTTCTTCAGACCGCCGTTGAGGTCGGTGAGCGCTGCCTCGTACTCGCGGCGATACATCTTCGGCAGCTCCTGCAGGACGACCTCAGGCACAGCGAGTTCAAGGCTGCCGTGTTCGTGCTGGGCGAGCAGCACCCGGAAGTTGCGCAGCGCCATGCGTGGATCGCCGTGGAACTGGTTGGTGTCGATGACGACGATCATGATCCCTCGTCTTGCATGGTCCGGGTAACCCGGTCCAGCTCACGCATCTCCGTCCATCGCGCGCCTCCGGTCTGGCTTGACAGCCAGCTAATGCCACCTGCGCGCGCAAGTCGGTGCGCCTGCTGAAGCGTCAGCATCTCGTTGATACTCGCTGGATAGAAGAAGGCGAATGTTTGCTCAAAATCGCCGCGCATCAACTTGCCGCCGTGGGCCAAGCTTGAGCGGAGATTGTACAGAGCGGTGCGTTCGCTCGGCGACGCAGCGGGATCGGCGACGAACTCGTCGAGGAAGGCACGAAACTGCTCGCGCCTTGGTTCTCCTGGACAGAGAGCCTCAATCGCTTGCACGGTCGCAAGCAACGCAGCAGATTGTGACATTTGACGGACATCTCCCGAATGGCTCAGCCAATAGGCCCATCGCAGCCAGCGATCCTTCAATTCCGCTGTAAGGCTGTAGTAGGCATCGAGTAGAGTCGGCAGCGACTCGGGTAGATCCAAGACCTGTTCCGCGCTGATGCCGTGCCTCTCATAGAACTCGTGATGATCGATCAACCGGAGAGCGTCGTGGCTGTTGGAGAAGTCGTCTCGGCTCGCTCTATACCCGGGGAAAGAATAACCGACCTGGCGGAAGGTACTTATGAGTTCACCCTCTCCTGCGACAGGCTCGTAGACCCACGCGAACGTCGTAGAATGACTACCGCCAGCACGGACCAAACCCGTTAGGCCGCCAAGCAATAGGCCTACTTCGCGGGTCAGAGCATCGCGCCGAAGACTGCTCACAATGTTGTGACTTGACGCCTCGTAGGCAACCTCGAGGAGGAATGGGTGTTGGCCGATGATGTGCTCTGGCCGAGGTGCCTCTGACGGCGCTGGGCTAATCTGCCACAGATCATGGTATCGCCATGCCCCCTCGACCGGCACCACGCTAAAGCCCACTGTTATGGCAATCGTCCGCCCAGCCGACTGACGAAGGGAGACTTTGATTAGCTCTCTGAGTTCGCGGGCGTCGTCTAGCTGCCACGCGGGCCCGACCTCGGCGCCGACAATTCCAGTGCGACCATGCGTGAGGCGCAGCGCGACGGTTTCGTCGCGCATGTAGTCGATGACGTTACCTTCGGAGTGCTGCGCAGCGGGAAAATAGAAGCCGATGACGGCTCTCAGCTCATGGTCAGGCACTGCGCCAATCGCGAGTAACTGCACAAGGGATTTTGGAGAAACTGTCATGCTTCACTCGATGTCAGACTATTGATGCGTTCGTCGCCCACCGCCCAGGCGTCATCGTAAACGGAACGTCGCGTGTCGATGCGCAAATCTCACCCGAGAACGCGATCTCACGGATTCGTGGCCTGAAAACTGGCCTTGGCAGCGCGCGCTGCACCGGTGGGATCCGGAAATAGCCGGGTACCCGTAATACCCATCGCCGACAGATCCAAAAGCGCTGCCTGCACGTCTCGACGTGGCACCGTGAACTTTGTCAAAGCATGACCGGGTTCCGGGCAGGCTCTTACAAACTCCTCAAGCGACTGGTAGGGCCCATCAAGATAGGTCAGGTACGCTTTTTGTCGAAGGATACGCTCGCTGTGCCCACCCCGGGGCCTGACGATCCTCGCGCCCATCGAGCCATTCCAGACTGGATGCTCGACATCGAGTGCCCACACTGCGACGTTCGCGCTGGTGCTCGGCGTCGTTGCGTCGGCAAACGCAAAGTACGCTGCGATGTACGGACTATCGCTCCAATCCAGCGCACGTGTTGGCAGCCCGTAGTGTTGAGCCATTGCGATACGCTCCTTTTGATCATTCGGGCAGCTCTGAATGGCATGATCACTTTCACACTCCTCTATGAACAGGTCGAGTAGCTGGTTCGCCATCGCGGTGCGGCTACTCAGGGGCGAGGCGGGTGCGTACCGGTCGAAACCGCTGACTAGCTCCCATGCCTCGTCACCGACCCCTCGAAACAGATACCGGCCTGGCACGTAACTCCCTCCTCCAAAAAGAGTGGGATATAAGCTGCGCTTCAGATCGTCCCAACTCTGGCAAGCGTGGATGCTTGTTTCTGCCATCACGCCCCCCGTCGCCAGGGCCGTACCGGGGCGGACCCGAGTCCGTCGCCCCTGAACCCGAGTGCGTCGAGTACTACTGGGTGCAGAGCGTAGCGCTCTCTGTCGAGCGGGATGTGAAACTGATCAACGTCCTCCACCCCATGAAAAATCCACTCATCGAAAGGTAGGCGCCCGTCGCCGTATCCAAGAAGCCCGTTCTGCCACAAGACAGTCGGGAGATCGATCTCGTCGCCGAGGGTCTCACACGCTAGCTCTCCGAGCGCCCGCACCGTTGATCCATCGATCTGGTCCGTACCCAGCGACCTGAGCATCTCGCCAATCTGCTCCTTCAACTCTCGTCGATAGGCATCGCTCGCGAGGAACGTGTCAACACCTTCCCCCCGCACAGCGCCTCTGGGAATCATGTCGCCAAGCACCTGGTTGGCACAAACCGCCAACTGCTCGTTGCCACACCAAGACGCTACGCGCGCAACAGTGTCACGAATATCTTGCTCATGAATCCGCCTGACGCCCGCTTCTTTCGCCTTAACTACTTGCTGCGTAAGCGCATTGCCCATAAGAACTACGTCACGCGGCAGTAGTCGCGTGTGCCTCAGCAAGTAATCCTCCATAGCCTCGTCAACTCCTCGCTCTTGGTTACGCATGACGTCCGCTCCAAGCCAGCTCGCCACATCTCGGTGCCGATCGTCCGATATGACTTCGGTGTCGGCTAGTCGCGCCAGCTTCACGCTCAGCAAGTAGCCGATCGCAGGCCGATCCCACGCAAGTATGCGGATGTGGGGGTCGGTGCGGTAGCGAGTTGCGTGCTCACTTCGTAGAATCGATGCGAACACGTTGTCCCGGACGGAGACAACTATGTGGAGCCGGCCGCCAAAGACCGGGTCTCGTAGCAGCCGCATGACTTGGTAAAAAAGCCCCTTTTGGCACCGTAGCCAATAGTTTGGTGCTGCCGCATACTCCTCGTCTATCGCGTCGAGGTACAAAAAGATCGGCGGAGCATCTTGGATCGTCTCCCCCAAGTAATACTCTAGGTCACCCCATCGTCCTGAACTCATCGCCGTTTCGAGGTGCCGACCGCTCGCATGACTGCCAATTAGCTCGTCTAACTGGTTGTGAACGCCACGTGGCGTTTCTACTTCGGGCATCAGCTCTCGTGTCACACGACGCAACCCTTTTCGCACAAGCCCGCTGCCGTACGGTGAAAGCTGAGGTGCGTAAAGCAAATGGGAGCAGACCGAGCGGAATATCGCGTTGCGCCATACATTGCTCCACCGCTCTGTCAGATCCTGTCCACGGTACCACTGGCAGAATTGAACGACATGGGCAGTTGTCGGAGTGGAAGGATCCACACGGGGCGCGTAGACAGACTCCTCTTCGGCCGTCGAAATCTGAAACCTCCGCAGATACACGGTCTTTCCAGCACCCTTCTTTCCAACGATGACCCGTGCAGCCCGATCAGACGGCTCGCTAATGAGGCCAGCCTGTGCTACGGCGGGGTCGATGTCAACGAACTCCGACGGTGTTAGCGAGGCACGATGCCCGTCGGGGACACCGAACGGCCCCGTCCCCTCGATATCAACAGCTGCCGGGCTCATCGTAGCTCGTTTTTGTCGAACGGCAAAATCGGAGACGGCCCCGCTGGCGCCACAGTCAACGCATCAATGAGAATCGGGTGCATTGCGACGAAACTTCCTGTCGGGGGATGCTCGGCATGTAAATGGTTTGCGCCAAGTGAAAAGGCGAATGGCCCGTCGGTATCGACTCCCCAGCCGAGGAGACCATGTCGCCACAACAGCGAGCCGAAGGCTATGTCGGATCGGAAGTGGTCTTGTGCCTGCTGTTCGAACTCAGCAAAGCGAGCGTATGCAATTATATCTTGACCGCAATCGCGGAGAAGCTGCTTCAGATCCTCGGTGGCTTGAGCCGCCGCGTCCTCATCTGGTGCAATCTGTCGGCGCTCCTGGACGGAAGATGTGTGAGCTAGTCGTTTAGAGACGATCTCTAGCCCGCACCACTGGAGCTCCTCTGCGCCCGAGAGCCTAGCGGCTTCGGCTACTGCTCGTTGAATCACATCGTCATCGAGCCGCGAATCCCCTTTGCGTCGAGCCCGGTAGATCTCCTGTGCCAACAGATTACCGACCATAACGATATCACGAGGAATTAGCCGCGTATGACGGAGTATGTAAGGCGTGATTCTCTCGCTTGTGTGCCTGACTGAGTTTTCGACATTTTCCGTCCCCAGCCAGGCCGCGACAGTCGCTGACGCGCCAGAGTTAACGAGCGGTGAACCTAGTAGATAGTCGGACGGCAGTCGCCTAATCTTCTCGGCGAAGAAGTCGGCGATCAGGTGGGCATCCCACCGCAGGACACGCACGCTTGGATGCTGTTCAAGCCGGGCCGCTGGTATTGTCTGCTGAAGCTGTGTCCACGTTTGGTCCCGGATCGCGACATGAACGCGCAGCTTGCTAGCCAGTTCTGGATTACGCGAATTGCGCAGCACCTGGGTGACGAGTCCCTTTTGACACCACAGCCAATACAGAGGAGCATGGGCAGTCTCTTCGTCGGCACCGTCAAGGAAGTAGCAGAGCGGTCTTTCACGCGTTGCGAGAGCATCGGTGAAATCTCTATAGGTCTGCTCCCACTCTGGATTCGCAAGATACGCTCGCAGCTCTGCGAGAGTGGGGTGAGCGTCAAGGACGCGGCCGAACTCTCGGTAGATTAGGTGAGACGCCGGTCGGCTTCCGGCGGAGAGCCAAGCGCGCGCCGACTCAACGATTGCGCGCTCCCACAATGCCCGCCAGATCTCCGCGCGCTCTACTGGATATGCCTCGAGTTCCTCGGCGAGCCGGGTGACGACCGTTAGATTTGGGAGGTCAAACTCAATCTCGGTCAACTCGCAGGCGTTCTCGTCAGCTAGGTGTTTACGCAGCTCGATCATGTAGCGCGTCTTTCCTGCGCCGATCCGCCCTACGATCACCCGTGCTAGAACATCGCCGCCACCTCCCGCAAGTCCAGCATAGGCTGAGAGGCCGGGCAACTCGAACGGAAGTGGTGGCACATCGTTCGCCGCGTCCGGAGCGCCGAACGGTGTATGGTCGAGGCTACCGTTGCTCATGAGGCGTGCTTGCGCGACACGGATCGCTCGACTCTAATGGCGCGGCGAGCAGGGTGGTACGTCAGCCCCAAGGTTCGAGGCGACAAGACCACAGCTTAACGGCCGTCCCGACGAGCTAGCCCTAGACGCGGGCAGCAGCCACACACGCGAGAAGTCCTCTCGGCTCGGATGGTCTGATCATTCCCAAAGTCCTTCCTTACTGGCGCGAATGTCGCCACGTTTCAATGTACGCGAATGGCCGCAGCATATATCACCTGATGGCTGACCACGCTCGGCGCACGTCCTCTTTGGGTGCGTGCGCCGTACCACTTGCTCAGCCCGCCGTCCCGAGCTCGGGCTTCCTCCGCGAAGAAGACGCCGTCCCGAGCTCGGGCTTCCTGCGCGAAGAAGACCCGATCGGGCGGCGGTTCGGCCGCGGCGTCAGCCGGATGAGCCGGGTTCGAGTTCCGCCGCACCGAGCGAGTTGCCGGTGCTCACGCCGCGCGAACTAGCCGACCGCTTGGGGCTCCCGCCCGCCGGTTGGCGCTGGCGTCATCGCTGCCGACGCCTGATCTCGATGCGGTGCCGGACGGGGGTTGGACCCCGCAATGACCCGCGACCAGCCGGCGAGCGCAGCGGCTCCCGGCGACCGCTTCTCGTCGTGGGTGTCGCGCAAAGTTGTCGTGGGCGATGGGTGAACGCCAGCGGTGGTGTCTGTCGGGGTCGGGTTCTGCGGGCCTGGTCGGGTGTCGGTGCTGCCCTGGCGCCGTTTCAGGCGGCCTGGGCGGCCAGGTGGTGCTTGTGGAGCTTCATCAGGTTGTGGGTGGCGGTAATGAGGCGCCATTCGGAGCGTGCGGCGGATCTGCCTCGCCTGTGGAACTGGTTGATGCGCCGGTTGTGCTTGGTTTGAGCGAACACGGGCTCGACCATCGCCTTGCGTTTTCGGTAAAGCCCGCCGCCATAGTCACCGGCGAGCACGGTGCGCATGAAGGCGTAGCGGCCGCCACCCCAGCCGCGGCGCGGTGTGTCGCGCTTGCCCGCATCGGGTGGGATCAGCACCTGGATGCCGTCGCTCACGACGTTATCGATCTGCTCCTCGTTCCAATAGCCGCTGTCAGCAACCGCAACCCCGGGCGTCTCGGTGACACCCACCTTTTCCATCTCCTGCTTGGTGGCTTCGACCATCGGCTGTAGGTGACCGAAGTCCGGGGAGCTGGCGGTCACCTCCGCGGCGAGCACGATCTGATGCTCGTTCACCGCGGCTTGCGTGTTATAGCCCTGCGTGTAACTGCGCGGGGTCTTCACGTTCCGTGAATCAAGATCAGTCGTGTTGATCTTCCCTGCCGGGGTCTCTGGCGGCTCATATGGCTTTGGTGGGCGACTGAGTCGTCGGCCTTGCGTGTCGCGCCCATGCGCCCGGTAGTGTTCATATGCCTCGTTCGCTTCGCGCTCAACCGCGAGGTTCTGCTGCAACCGTCGCTCGGCCTCCAACAGCCGCCCGGCACGCGAGCGTCCGATCGGCATGGCCTCACGCCGGCGGTGCTCATCGAGCTGACGGCGAGCCTCGAGCAGCCACCCGTCGCGGCCCTGAACCCGGGGAACGATGACCTCGGCCTCGAGCTCGATCTTCACCCCGGAAGCCTCGGCCTCGCCGGCCGCGCGCCCGTTCTCCTCGCGCTCGCGCTCAAGCTGTTTCTTCGCCTCCGCCAGGGCGGCACGACGCCCCTCGCTTGTCCGAAGATGCTCGGGCAGCTCATCCCCACGAGCATCCCCGTAGAGCTCGTCCTCGGCTGCGTCGAGGTACCCGGCCTCCTTGAGGATCTCCCGTGCAAGCTGCTCGTAGTCGAGGTTTGAGTGATGCGAGGCGTTGGCGTGCATCTTCGTGCCGTCAATCGCGATCACCCCGACCTTGACGAGGCCTGCCCGCCTGCACAACCCAAGCACACTGCTAAACAGCTCGGCCAGCGCGTCCTCGTGGCGGGCACGGAACCTCGCGATCGTCGCGTGATCGGGCTTCTGCTGAGCAGCGATCACCCGGTAGGCAACATCCTCAACGCACTTGCGCTCGATCCCACGCGATGAGCGCTCACCCCGCGCATACGCGTAGAGCAACAGCGAGACCATCATCGACGGCTCGAACGCCGCCCGACCCCAGCCATCCTCGCGGTAAGAGCCATAGAACGCGTCCAGGTCCATCTCCTGAACCGACGCCAGCACGAACCACGCCAAATGACCCTCCGGCAGCCAATCCCGCGGGTCCGGCGGAAACAAGAACACCTGCTCACGATCACACTCAAGAAAGTTCTGGGGCATACCCCAGAATGGTCCTCAACCCCCCGGACAGACACCCAGTTTGCGCGACACCCACCGTCCGGGGCAGACGTCAGCCAAGCGCAGACGCCTCGTCCGTTGGGCCGGTGTCGCCGGACACCTACGAGCGTCCGCTCTTGCCCACAAGGGGAGTGGTGCGAGCACTGCCGGGCTAGCGCCGACGTGAGCCAGCGGACCGCCTGCCAGCGACGTAAGGACCTGCGGTGGCTTCATCGAGGAAACCGCGGATCGGGCCCTGGCCAGTCGGGTGTGAGCCCGAGCATGTCGTGGGGCTCTCGGGCTGCATCCGCCAGGACAAGCTGGTCATCTACGAGCCGTGCGGTAGCAAACGGCAAGTCGATGGTCAGCTTACGATCAGGCGCGAAGTGGTGCCAGAGTCGCAGCGGCGTCGTGGCGCAGTTGGTCGGCAGCACGGATACGCCTGAGAGGACTGCTGAGACCCTTTTGCTGACCGGACCTCGCTGACCCACCCAGAAACCGTCGGGATTGCGTGTGACGGTCGTCGCGCCGGTGGCTATCTCCATGCGAACGGATTGGCTACCGAAGAGCGCATCGGTGAACTCGTTGTCGCCGACGAAGCCGTTGATGGGCATCAGCGCAATCACTGTCGGGCCGTCTGGTGCCTTGTGCTGCTTCTTCTTGCGCTCTAGGGCACGGTAGATCTGCTGACGGTCATTGGTGAAGCCGGCCGTGGCGCCGTGGGTGCCTACGAGTCGGTTGTCTGGCTTGCCGCGAAACTCGGGTGAACGAGGTATCAGTCTCAGCTCCAGGACCCAGTCGCCTGCGGCAATCGACGTCGTCGGGAAATCCAATGCCTGCAGCTTGAGGATGTCGTCTGGGTCGTGCTCGGCCATCCATTGCTCGATTGGCCCGGTGATGTCTGCTGCCTTAGGCATCGCTGTGCTGCTCCGGGCGAATCTGACACTCACAAAGTAGTTCGACGCATCGATTGTGTTGATAATGTCGAGGATCTGCGGCTCAAGAGCAGTGTGCGACTCGCCGGACACGATCCCAGAGAACACGGCCACTGCCTCGACATAGAAGAAGTGGCTGCCCCGCTCTACCAGCAGGTCCGGGCGGCTACGGCCTCCTGGCAACTCTGCGTGTGGCGTGACGCGACAGCCCAGATTCGTAAAGAGGTGGTGCAGATACAGCTCCCACCAAGCGGCGTAGTGCTGTTTCGGATCGGCCTTGCGAAACCGCTTCCAGAGGTCGGCCGACGTGTCTGGAAACACTGCATACCAGTCGTCAAGTGCCGTCCGTACGCGCTGCCAATACTGGCCCGCAACGCGGTTGAGAAACGAGAACGAGTCCTCGTTATATCCGGCCGGGCTTGTGTTGGTCCGCTCGATCTGGTCGAAAAGCGTGGTGTGGGGAACGCTGGCTACAGGTGAAGGGCTCTGCGGCTCCGCTGTTTCTCTGATCTGGTTAAGCGCCGCTTGGTAGGGGATGTCCTCGCTCTCAGCAAGCTCGCGAGCGAGGCGCTGCTGCTTACGGTTTCGTTGGGCTGACACGTACGGCTCCTTTCGTGATGGCGTCCCATGCCCGCCCTGAAAGGGTCATAGCGTCAGTCCGACGGCTGAGCCGCTTCCCCGACTAATGCGATGCGGACATGGGCCGCAAGCCGCAAACGGGGCGCTTTCGGGAGCGCGTCGAAGCAGGATAGCGCAACCCCCCGGCGACGTCAAGCCGTCTCCCTACCGCGACGCCAAACCGATCATGGTTGCTCCCGCGATGAGGATCGATTCGTAGGTGGTTGCTACGACACGCAAAAGACTCGCCTATGTGCAGAGAGTCATGTCAATGGACTTTTGCGCACTCCCCGCACCTTCGTGATCTGCCTGGCGGTTGAGCTCGTCCGAACGCCGAGGCCGAAGACAGGTCCCACGTGGGCTCGACTGAGGCAGCGGCAGCGGCCCCGCAGAATACGCCGCTGGCCGCGGCAGTACGCGCTGTCGGTCCGGGTGCCCGCAGTGTCGGATAGCGCTATACGGCCTGTCCGTCCGAGCCAACGGCGACCATCCCACAATGGAAAAGACAGTCCTTTTGCTTGGGGCAGGGGCAAGTGTCGCCGACGTCGCGACTCGACCCGAGAAGTCCAGGCCGCCACTCGATCATGGCTTCTTCCGCGTGTCCGCCCGTGCTTCGATGACCCCGTGGTTTGCGCACCAGGTGCGCGAATATGTGCGGGGCACATATGGGATTGACATATTCGTGCCTCAGCACGATTCGCTTGAGGGGGTGATGAGCCGCCTATATCCAGACCTCTTCAGTGATTTGGTTGCAAGAGACGCCCTGAATGCCTTTCGCGCGCTCATCAAGCTATTTAACGGACGTCTCGCTCAGACCACCAACGATCTCCACGCGACTCATAAGAGCTTTTTGTACCGTATCGTGAGCAGCCTGCTGGTCGCTGGCGCAGAGCCAGCGGACATTACGATCCTGACGTTCAATCAGGACATACAGGCAGAGAAGATCCTAGAGCGTTTGGCTGCGACCCAGCGATGGAACTCGCTTGCCTCGCGTCTTTTTTCCTTTCCTAATATGTACTCGATGGTGCCGGGCGTTCTTCGCTCGACGGGTACACGCACTCGGAACGCATTTGCCACCTCGACTGAAGATACGGGCATTGTCCGTGTGCTCAAGCTACACGGATCGCTTAACTGGTTCTCGAAACACAACTCCTCCAACCCCAGTCGAACAGCCATGTTGGATCCTCGCGGAGGCTATTTGTCACCCGCCGACGCAGGATCAATGTGGAGATGAAAATGAGCGGCAAGCGTACAACCTACGCTTTGCCGGTGATCGTTCCACCAGTCAACCACAAGTCGGCGGTCCTCCCGACCGCGCTCAGGCCCGTTTGGAGTCTGGCAGAACAACGTCTCGTAAACGCAGACCACATCGTCGTGTTCGGATACTCATGCCCAGCTCTTGACTTCGAGAGCGCAAACCTACTTACGCGCGCGTATCTACGAAACAAGAAATGCAGAGTCTCCGTGGTGGACCCCAACGGGGCGGTGGCAATGCGCTATATAGACCTTCTATCGCCCAATCATCTTAGCTATTACTCGACGGCACACGCGTTTCTCGCCTGACAGCCCAAGTAGGTACATCAGAGGCCCACTCACGCTTATGCTCTGCCAACGAGGAGTCGCTCACCTCGCCAACGCGCCGACCTCTACTTCTGAGCGCGAACATGCGTCTCGATTGGCCCTTCACAGGTGTCTGCTCCGGACGACAAACGGTAGCGGCGCGTCCCTCTCGTCCTACTCGTGTGGCCAGTGTCGTCCCGCGGCGATCCAGTTCTCGAACAGGGGGTCTACGAGCGCGCCGCGGAATGGCCGGCCGTGCTCGCGTAGCAGCACGGCTTCGCGCTCCAGCGTCTCGACGGCGCCCTGCACGGCGTCCTTGGTCTCGCCGTAGCGGGCGAGGACCGTGACGGAGAACGGTGAGCCCTCGCGGCGCGCGATGACCTCGGCGACCTTCTGCTGGGTTGGGGTGAGGGCGTCCCAGCGGGCGTGCATCTCCTCCTCGGTCACATATTCGGGCAGGCGTGCGAGCGCGCGCTCCCAGGTGGCCGCGTCGGCGGTGTGGTGCTCTGGCAGCTCTTCCCACAGGGCGTGCGCGAGGATCATCGCGGCGCGGGGGTGCCCGCGCGCGAGGTCGAGTAGCGGCCCCAGCGCCTCCCCGACGTCCCGGTCGCTCGCTGCGAAGCGTGTCTCGATGTAGCTGCCGAGCGCCGCGCGTGGCAGGGGGGCGAGTGTCACCGGGTCGGCCTGGCGGTAGAAGGGGCTGTCGGGGTGCTCGAAGAGCTCGCCGAGCAGGGTCGGCAGCGAGCCGCAGAACAGGTAGCCGACGCTGCTGCCGTGGCGCTGGGTGACGCTGCGGATCACCGCGTCCAGGCCCCCGGGGCGGGGTCGGCCGCGTCGGTCGCGCTCGGCGCCGCCGGCGCGCAGCACCTCCTGGAACTCGTCGTAGCAGACGACCACCGGCCCCGCGGCGGCGAGCTGGCCGGGGAGGTCGAGCGCGTCGAGCAGGCGCCGCTCGGCGTCCTCTGGTCCGAGTTGCGCTCCACCCAGCCCGGCGGGGAGCTGCATCCCGCCGCCGCGGCGCGCGAGCTTGGCCCTCGTCTTGGCCCACGTGCCGCTCGCCCCGCTCAGCTCGCGCTCGAACGCCTCCTCGATCCGGCTGCACAACGTCATCCGGCCCGTCACCCCGTACAGGTCGACCCGCACCGCCAGCGCCCCCTCCGCGCGCGCCTGCGCGAGCACGGCCTCTGCGAGCGTGGTCTTGCCGTAGCCGCGCGGCGCGGCGAGGCGCACGCGGCCGCCTTCGGCCATCCTGCGTGCCAGCAGCGACAGCTCCTTTTCGCGGTCGATCAGCTCGGAGGCGTTGGCGTGGAAGCGATGGGTGAACGGGTTGCGCACGAGTAGGCTGCAATACTACCACAAAGTAGGGATCAAGCCTACCAATATGCCCGCGGCCCTCTACGCTGCCCGGCGCTATCGCTGCCGGCGCCGGATCTCGATGCGGTGCCGAACGAGGGTTTGACCCCCGTCGCTCCCGTCGAGAAAAAGCCCTGGTAGTTGGGGCTTTTTCTTTGGGGTTTGGTACTCGGTTGGTACTCGGATTTGGGCGCGAGTACCACGGGCGAGTACCACGCTCGCCCGCTTTTTGCGGGGAATCGGGCTGGCCCCGGTTTGCAGGCCGGAGGTCGGGCCTTCGTAGTTATTGCTTGCCTGGACGTGGGCGCCCGTCGATACCGTCGAACAGGTCGGCTGCGGAGACGTTTAGGGCTACGGCGAGCTTAGAGATTGTGCGGACGCCTGGCTCGCGCTCGGTGCGCTCGATCTTCGCGACGTGGGTCATGTTGAGATCGGCGGCGTGTGCAAGGCGTTCTTGGCTTAGGCCGCGTTCCGTCCTGATGCGCCGGAGGTTGGCCGCGAAGGTGGTGAGCGGGTCGGGCATGATCCCGACGATCCTTTGCGACCTGTCCCATTTGTGCTAGATACAATTGGGACAGATGGAGCCTGCTTATGCGCGAGACCGACGGTTGCGGGGAAGCCGCTTACGGGGCCGGTGGCGGCGCCTCAATCGCGGTCAAGCAAGGGCTGGTTCGTGGGGCGTCGATCGGCGGTCTCGAGTTCGTCCGCCCTGCGAGCGAGTTCGTGTAGGGCCAGCCCGAGGGCTCGTGCGACGCGGTCGGCGACATCCCAAGTGGGATTAGAGATGCCACGCTCAAGGCCCCGGATGGATGTGGGATCGAGCAGCTCCAGTTCGCATGGATGGCTAGTTCAGCCATCCAGTACCGTACGCCGTCACTATGATTGGACAGGGCATGTGGGCGGCGCCGTGGTCACAGAGATGCAGCGGCGGGCGCAGATACGGCGGCGTCGGGCGGCGGACGATCAGCGAACTGCAAGCGGCGTCGGGTCTTGCTTCTGCGCTACTCCAGGAGTCGAGCTTGATCCCCTTCACCCCCCCCCCCCCCCCCGAATTAGGGGTCGCTCGCAGACGTCGGCATCGGCCAAGCTGGCGCTCGATACGGCGCCCTGGAAACTCATGACAGCCGGGAGCGCGAGCTCGCTATAGCCCCTCGGGGCTCAGCGCTCGATCGACAAAGGCTCATGGTGGCCAGCTGGTGAACGATGAAGACGCACGCAATGGCGCAGGGCGGGTGGAGCAGATTGGCATCGGGATAGCCGCGCGACTGCGACCGCGGGGTTCGGAGATTGAGCAAGCGATCTATGCCCGCGTCCTGAGCGCCGTGCCCGGCTCGGTCATTGGCGAAGACCGCGCATACCAGGCGAGTATGCGGGAGACGATCAGCGAAGTCGTCCGCTATGGGCTCGAGAGCATCGAGCGTGGACCCGGATGGGCGGGGCCGATCCCGGCTGCAGCCTGCAGCTCAAGCTCGTCTGGCGGCGCGGAGTGGCGTCAGCCTTGGCACGGTGCTGCGACGCTATGTCGTTGGCCACGGCGAGCTGGGGGAGTTCGTGATGAGAGAGGCCGAGGTGTGCGGCCTCTCGAATCACGGCTCTGCGCTGCATCAGATACGGAGGACGCAGGAGACGCTGCTGGAGCGCCTCACGGCCGCGATAGAACACGAGTACGACCAGGAGCGTGAGCGGCTTTCACGCTCTCCGGAGCAGCGCTGCGCTGAAGTCGTACAGAGCATCCTCACAGGCACCGCCGACCCTAGTGATCTGGCTGAGTTGGACTACGACATCCATTCGTCGTGGCACGTCGCGCTGATCGCAACGGGTGTTGGTGCTGGTGAAATGCTCGACGGGCTCAAGGCGCACTTTGGGCGCAGAGTTTTGCCCGTGCTGATCGATGGAGCTCTGTGGGCGTGGGTCGGTGGCCAGGAGAAGCCCAGGGAGAAGGATATCGAGCGAGCATCGGTCAGGCGGTCGCAATCACCGATCGGGATCGGCGAACCAGGTCTCGGGCTTGATGGGTGGCGCCTAACACACGACCAAGCTCGCGCAGCCCTGGCGATCGCGCTCCGAAGGTCGCGGGGGATTGCCCGATATGCCGATAATCGTCTGCTTGCGGCGGCTCTAGAGAACGACACGCTGGCACGCTCGCTAAGACAACACTATCTGATGCCACTCCGCAGCCAGAGTGACGGGGGCGCAAAGCTGCGTCTCACGTTGCGCACGTACATCGATCTGGACTGCAATGCCACATCCACGGGCCTAGCGTTGAAGGTCGGCCGGCGGGCGGTTAAAGACCGAATCGGTGCTGCTGAGAAGCTGATCGGCAGCCTGCTTCACGAGTGCATGGCGGAGCTTGATGTCGCCCTTCGTCTCGGCGAACTCGAGATGGAAGTAGTGATTGATAGATGATGTCTGGATGATGAGCTTGTTCTTGCGTCTGATCGTTGTCTAGCAGTCTTCAAGCGTTCAACGTGGCCGGTCAGACCGGACGCTGCGGGCCTTGCGCAAGCCAATATCGGCTGGTAAAAAACTCCATACCCTCAATAGCCTTCACCATGCCTGCCCATCTTTGGGCCGGTACTTGCAGGCATCCGCCGATGTGTCCATCAGCCACCCAGCCACGCACTGCCATCCCCCCGTCCGCATCCTCTGGTGATGCCGTGGTGCGGCGAGCACCACAGCTCTCAAAGGTCGCATGGGCGCCCACGGTAGGTATGGACTATGCGGCGTGGGTAGCAGCCGGGCGCCAGCTTGGGGCTATCGGCCGCGGGAGCCAATGGTGGATCGGAGACTGGCTTCACTATGGCAGCGGCCAGTGGGGTGAGAAGTACGTCGAGGCGTCCAAGATCACCGGCTATGACACCGGAAGCCTGCGAAATATGGCCTCCCTCGCGTCCCAGTTCGATTTGTCACGACGTCGTGACAATTTGACCTGGGGCCACCATGCGGCTGTCGCGGGTCTGGAACCGGCAGAGCAAGAGGCGTGGCTTGACCAAGCTACTGCCCTGAAACTCTCCGTGGCCGACCTACGGATCGAGATTCGACACATGCGACAGGGCCCAAAGGGGCTGGCCAACGAAAGCTCCGAGGCAGGCGATGTCGGCGGGGCCGAGCTCGTGTGCCCGAAGTGTGGCCATGCAATGCCTTCGCTTTCGCGGCCTGTAGTCAAGGCGTCGACTACTCACGAGCCCGAGTCAATTTTGTGAGAACCAGGGAGGCTGGCGAGCCCAGTGACTAGATATCTACATCAATCGTCACCGAGAAGGAGAAGAATGCACAGACGCTGGCCAGGGTTGCTTACGCTGGCGTTGCTGCTCGCTGCTGTAGTAATGAGCGGCGCACTCGCACAAGCCAAGTCGGAGCACTACCTTGCGAATCCGACCTCCAAAGCCTCTAGCCACACGGAGTCGGTGCACGAGTCGGTGAGCGCCCAGCTGATAGGTCATCACGGTGCCACAGAACTGGCAGAGCAGGGCGCGGCTCGTGGGACGCAAAGTTGCCCAGTGAAGATCAACATCAAGTTGGCCTACACGAAATCGTACATCACGTTTTACTGTGGGAATTATCTAGCCGGAAGTGGAACTACAGCTTTCTATGTCTCTGGACAGACGGCCTATTTCCACGGGACGCTTCTTGTTACACGCGGAAGCGGTCACTATCGTCACTCAGCCGGCAGTCGACTCAGCATCGCTGGGACACTTCATCGTGGCACTTACGCACTGAGTTGCGAAGTCGCCGGGACTATTTCCATTTAGTTCCTTGATGAGGACTGCGACGATAGCAACACGGCTCGGCATCCTAGCTGGTGTGCTGTGGATAGCATTGGCTAGTCCTGTGGACGCTGCCCCGGCGGTCAAATTAAAGGTCGGTTTCTCGCCGGACAAGCCAGGTTCGAGCACGACCGTTTCAGTGGGCTTCACCATTCAGACTCAGGCTGGCGTAGTTCCTCCCCCTCTTACGGAAGTTGAGTTCCAGCTCCCGGCAGGTATGGGTCTCGGCACAACCGACCTTGGGGAACGCATCTGCACGGCGACCGTCCTCGAACTACAAGGTGTATCTGGCTGTCCATCTAACTCCTACATGGGACTGGGAGAAGCTCTTGTTGAGGTTCCATTCGGACCCGAAATTCTTCATGAGTCCGTGAAGCTGGCAATCCTGATGGCCCCGGCCATCGAAGAACATACCACCGTCTTGTTCCTAGCATACGGCGTGACGCCGGTCGCCGCCGAAATTATATTTCACGGGGAATTGCTAGACGCCACCGGACCGTATGGCGCTGTACTACATGCCCTGATACCACTTACACCTACGCTTCCTGGGGCGCCTGACGCGGCCGTGGTGCGGATGAGATCTACTCTGGGTCCAAAAGGGGTTACTTACTATAAGACCTCGAAGGGCGAGCGTATCCCATTTCATCCGTCGGGCATGGTTATTCCAAAAATGTGCCCCCCGGGCGGGTATCCTTTTGCTGCCACATTCACGTTCCTTGACGGATCGACAGCCTCGGCCACAAGCGCCGTACCGTGTAAGGCGGTACGATCAAGGCACGGGCGTCGAAGGAAGTGACGATGCCGGAGTGTGACTGGTGGCAAGGACAATTGATACTGAAAGGAGCGTATCTTGGCCAGTGAAAACATTGGGTCACGTCCCGTCGTGACTCCCTCACTTGAAACGTCACTTCGTGATGGGGACGTAGTTGTGGTGGAGTTCGCGGTTGGTCACCGGCATAACCCTTTTAGCATGGGACGAATGGCCGAGTTGACTAAGCTACTTAGACAACTCGACGCCGATCCGGATGTCGGCTGTATCGTGCTCTACGGCGGGCCTGGGCGGTCATTTGCGGCCGGCGGGGATCTCAGCGAGCCGTCAAAATTCACTGGAGGGCCCGAGATCGACGGCTGGATCGATAAGATAACTGATCTCTATGTGGCGGTCGCAGGGGTTGAGTGTCCGGTTGTTGCCGCGATAGACGGCTACGCTATTGGGCTTGGGCTTCAAGTTGCCCTTTGCTGTGATTACCGTGTAGGCAGCTCCCGCGCTAAGCTGGTTATGCCTGAGTTTCGACTCGGAATTGCGTGCAACTTTGGTGCCTTCCTGTTGGAACGCGTTGTGGGTCGTGCGGTCATGCAGGCCATGCTGTTCACATGCGAGGACTGGTCCTCGGAGCGGGCGCTCAACGACGGGCTCCTACACCGCGTCGTGGCTACGGACGATCTGCTCGACGAAGCGGTGAAAAATGCGCAACAGATCGCAGGCTACACACGAGCGGCTGTGCGCGGCACCCGGCCGAGAATGAATGAGCCGATTATCAGGGGCTTGGAGGAAGTGCGACGGCAAGGCAAGATATCGCATCGCCGAGCCTTCTCCGCCGGAGAGGCTCAGGTGCGAATGCGCGCGATACTCGGTTCCGATGAGGAGGGGAGTTGAACGCGCTGCCGTCCAGAGGGATAGTGAGTTCGGGGAACTGGTTCCTATTCTCTAGTCAGGAGCTTCCAGAATTGGCCACCCATCAGGCAGCCGTCACTACCGAGCGTGGTTACCTGTACTGTCCGTCTCTAGCCGCGGGGCCGTGGCTCGAAATCGACGACAGTTTTCCGGGTGACTGGCCGGTCACCCGTCTGGACACCGACGACGGTCGGCTCTTCACCTCCGTAATGAACCCGTCCAGTATCTACTCCGCGGTCTCTGGGCGGAGCTGGATGCTTGGCAGCAATGTATTCGTGGTCGCCGCCGCGCTTGGTGGTGCCGTTCAACGGTTTGGGTACGACGAGGTGACGACCGTCGCCCGCGACGGACGAACCGCCTTCAGCGACGTGCGGCGAATTCCGCCCTTCAGCGAGCACTGTCCATGTGTCTACACCGAACCGTTGGCGAACGACCCGATCGAGTCCGGGTGGCACCCCACCATCTGCGACTCTCGTGCCGCTGGAACGCAACTGCTGGATGCACTAAAGGCAAGTGTCGCTGCCGTGACCTCACCAGACGATGCGCCTCCAGCTGTGCTCCTATCGGGTGGGGTCGATTCAGCAGCACTGGCCTGGACCGCCCACGAGCTTGGTCTTGCGCCTATCGCTTACAGCATTGGCACCGCATGGGGCGATGAGCACGACGAGGCCGCCGAGCTCGCATCGCATTGTGGGATCACCCATCGGCGCATTGATCTAACTCTGGACGAACTGTTGGGTGCTGTCCGTCCAAGCATCCGGCAACTCGGTCACGCCGACCCAGATGTGGTCGACGGCATCCTCAACGTGGTCGCCGCTCTCAGAAGCGGCCAGATCGAGGAGACCACGGTTCTCACGGGATGGGGCAGCGATATCTTGAACGCGGGTCTGCTTGACCGCCAAAGCTCCGCAGTTGACACGATTCGATCTCTGCTGACGACACTGCGGAGGACACAGTTCAGCTCGGCGTTCAGTGGCCTGACAGCCGGGGCCTGCGGATATCGACTCCGCCATCCCTACTGGCACAGGTTTGTGGTCGAGGCATCGCTGGCCATCGACCCGAGCTGTAAGTACGGGCCACGCGAGAAGCAGCACCTCCGCTCTGCGATGGAGCTTCACGTCCCTGCGTCGGTGGCCTGGCGCAAGAAGGTTGCTTTTCACCACGGGACGGGGGTTGAGTCGGGACTATCTGCCCACTTCGGCGGCGCGCGCGAGAAGGCTCTTGTCTATACCGAAGTCTTTGCGGACCTGGCTTCACGCTCGGTCCCTGAACTTCTTGATGAACTCTGGAGCCCCGGGCGACTCGTCAGGGCTCCGAAGGGCGCGGAACCCGCGGTCAACCTTGCCGAGGATGTCTGACTGCGATGGCCGTGTCCGCTTCTGTATTGGTCGTGGCGAAGGCTCGATTGGGAGCCGGCCGCGTCGTAACGAAAGGGATGACAGATGAAGTTTGACGTGTTCGTAACGACAGCGCACTATCCGAAGTGGACACAAGAGGAAGTCTTCGACAACACGACCCACTACGCGGTTGAGGCTGAGAGGCTCGGCTATCACGGCGCCTGGGTGCTTGAGCACCATTTCACGCGCTTTGGTCTTTGTGCTCATCCGGTCACCCTCGCCGCCTACATCCTCGGCAAGACCACCACGCTGCGTGTTGGGACCGCCGTGTGTGTGCTCCCGCTGTATCACCCGCTACAGATTGCAGAGCAGGTGGCAATGGTGGACCAGTTGAGCAACGGGCGCTTTGACTTCGGTGTAGGTCGAGGCCTATTCCAGAAGGATTTTGACGCATTTGGCGTCGATCCATCTAAATCTCATCTAATCATGCGCGAATGGCTCGACATCATAAAGCGCGCGTGGACGGCGGACGTCGTCGAGGCCCATAGCGAGCTGATCGACTTCGCGGCCGTTCCGCTTTACCCGACGCCGCGTGTGAAGCCTCATCCACCTATCTACGTCGTATGCGAATCGCCAAGCAGCACCGAATGGGTGGCGTCGCAGGGCTACCCGATGCTGCTCTCGTGGTGGCTTGAGCGCGAGGCGCTCCGGTCACAGGTCGAGCTGTACAACGAGGTCGCGAGGTCCCACGGGCATGACCCTTCTAAGGCCGAGCACGTGCTCTCGGCCATCGCATGCGTGGCCGATACGCAGGAGGAGGCCAAGGACCAGATACGCGACAACATCGGCTGGTGGCGTAAGGTGGGACAAGAGGCGCTCTTGAAGTTCGAGGAACTGCGAAAGCTCGGCAACTACGAGCTGGTCCTCCGCCGATGGGAGGACCAGATCCTTGCCGGAAGCGGTGATCCAGATGCTGGCGAACGCGCCGCGCTTGAGCGACTACTTGACCTGAACCTAGTTGGGACACCCGAACACTGCGTCGATCGGATCGTCGAGCTTGTGGAGACGACGGGGATACGACACTTCATCGTCGGATTCGAGGGCGCGGGCGACCGAGAGCGGATACTCCAGTCGATGCGGAGGTTCACGGAGGAAGTCGTTCCACAAGTTCGGGCACAAGTGGAAATTACAGCACCCCGACTCTGATTAACGGAGTGTACACAGTGACGGAAACCACATTGGCCGCTGCGAACCCAGATACGAGTATCCGGGCGATCCCATTCGTGATCGGGGGCCGCCGGGTTGAATCGGCGCGAGACGGAGGGGTCGTCGTGCAGGCACCAAGCGGCGCGCATTGCGTGTTCCCGGAGTTCGGTGAAGACGCTCTGGCGCAGGTCGAATCAAGCGACCGGGAACTACTGGTGGATGTACCTCTTCAGGAGATTCTATCGTTTCTCAACCGAGTCGGAAAGAACTGGAAGAGCGACGAATACACACGGCGGCGTCTCTATGTGGGACAACTCCGGGATCTCCTCGGGTATTCGGAGAAGGCCGCGAACGCCGAGGCCGATCGGATCGGCATACTTCTTAGCGCACACGCCCGCATGTATGACGTTGTGGCGGCTGAGCTCGGGAGCCGCTTTGTTCTCGACGACTGGGTGGCGCGCGAGGAGGCTTGGGTGCGTGCGTACCCACGCGGACTGTCGGTACACATACTGCCAGGAAATGTGCCGCTTTCGGGCGTGATCTCGATCGTGCGCGCCTTGGTTACTAAGAATCTGTGCGTGGCGAAGGCGGCGTCGGGCGATCCCATCACGCCTGTCACGTTGGCCCTTAGCTTCCTAGACGTCGATCCAGAGCACCCGGTATCGCGCGCTACCAGCGCTGTTTACTGGCGCCAGAGCGACCAAGCAGCCGCACAGCTCGTCTCACACGCAGACTCGGTTTGCGCATGGGGCGGTCAAGAAGCGATTCACTGGGCGCGCCGCCATGCGGGCGACGAGACCTCCGTCTTGTTGTTTGGCCCGAAGCGAAGCCTTGCGCTCGTCGGACGGGCAGCGGACATGCGGGCGGCCGCGCGAGGGATCGCCCACGACGTGGTGCTCTATGACCAACGCGCCTGCTTCTCCACGCAGCGCGTCTTCGTAGAAGGCGACACTGAGCAGTTCCTAGCTGCGCTGCAAGACTCACTAGACGAACACTGCTGGCTAATGGGGCCAGCGAGCCAGAGCGACGATGAACTCGCCCGCGTTCAGCTCGCACGCCTAGAGGAAATCTTTCACAGCGCCGTGCTCGAGAGCGGTGAACACTGGACGCTTGTCGTACAACGCCGCCCCCAGGACGGCGGCGAACATCCCCTCGGCCGCGTCCTCTACGTGCATCCGGTCGACTCGCTCAAGGAGGCATATCCGTACATCGGGCGTGACGTGCAGACTGTCTCCGTTGCGCCGTGGTCGATGCTCTCCCAACACCGCGACGCGCTCGCGCGACGCGGTGCCTCGCGGCTCGTCGAGCCTGGCCTGAGCAATCTGTTTCGGATCGGCGCTACGCACGACGCGGTGAACCCGCTGCAGGCGCTCGTTCGGATGGTGGCGGTTGAGGCACCCGCCGCCGTTTACGGCAAGGGCATGGTCGTGGCCGTCAACCAGACGGAGCTCTTGAAGGCCGGGAACCTGAAAGACCTAGTGCTGTGACGATGACCGCGAGCCTCTCCCAACACGAAGTCCTCTCGCCGCTATCTGAGCTCGATCGACTGATCTTCACCGAGCACGGCCGAAGAGAAACCGTGCAGGACGATGAGACGCTGAGGCTCGAGCTAGTCCGCGAAAGCGTCACCTACCATCTGGAGCATTGTCCGGCGTATGCGGGGTTCGCTGAGCGGCTCGGCTTCGAAGTCGACGCGCTCGAGTCACCCGAGGCGCTCGACTACGTGCCCCAAGTTCCAACGAGTGCCTTCAAGCGCTCCGCGATCCTCAGCATCCCCACCGAGCAGACCGCCAAGCGCTGCACCAGCAGCGGAACGCAGGGGACGATCAGCGTCGTGCACCGTGACCGCTTCACCATCGAGCGCTTGCTCGGCAGCACGCGGCGCGGCCTCGAGCTTCTTGTCGGTGACTGGTATGAGGACGAGGTGCACGTGCTCAACCTGGGACCCGACCAGGCTGAGGCCGGTGATCTCTGGTTCGCCTACGTAATGAGCCTCATCGGGGTCGACTACCCAACGCGCCACGCGGTGGCGGCGGGCATCTTCGATCCCCACGAGACTCTCGCTGCGCTCGAGGCCCTGTCTGAGGCCGCGGCCCTCCCGGTGTTGGCCGGCCCTCCAGCCCTGATAATGGCGGTCGCGGAGTCCGCCCTCGCCCGCGGGGACCTCTCAATCCCACATCTTGCGATTGTGACTGCCGGCGGCTGGAAGCGGGCCGGTACGCAAGTCGCCCGCGAGGAGTTCAATGAACTGATGGCTCGCGCCTTCGGCCTCGCCGATACGCGCCGGGTGCGCGATGCGTTCAACCAGGTGGAGCTGAACACGGTGTTGCTCGAGTGCGAGCATCAGCGAAAGCACGTGCCACCGTGGCTGCACATCACGGCGCGATCACCGAGGACACTGGAGCCGCTTCCCTACGGCGAGCAAGGACTCCTCTCGTATCTGGATCCCTCCGCCTCGAGCTATCCGTGCTTCATCCTTGCCGACGACGTGGGGAGGGTGCGCAAGGGCCCGTGCGACTGTGGCTTTGCTGGGCGGACGCTTGAAATCGAGCGCCGCCTGGAGCGCGCTGAGAGCTGGGGCTGCGCGCTGAAGATGGACCACGCGTGGGCTGTCTCGCGATGAGCGCTCCCCCACCGCACGAAGTCGATCAGCTCGAGGGCCGCGCCGGCGCAGAGCGCCGCGTTGCCGTGTGGCGCACCGGCACGCGCGAGGCCGAAGCACCTGTTGTGCTCGTAGCACCAGGCTTCGCGCGGCGGATGCGACACATGGCACCCGTGGCGCTCTACCTTGCGAGTGCCGGCTTCAAGGTCTACCGCTGCGACTACCTCGACCACGTCGGCCTGAGCGACGGCGAGATCTACGACTTCACGATGACGACGATGTATGAATCGCTGCAGGCGACAATGCGGGCGATCGAGGAGCGCGAGGAGCGCCAACCCCTCATCGTCGCTGCGAGCCTCGCAAATCGCACCGCCATCAGACTTTTGGCGGAGGACACGCGAGCCGCCGGGTTGATCGGAATCGTCGGGGTCGTCGACTCTCGCAAGACGATCAGCAAAGTCTTCGGCGAAGACTGGGTCGCGATGCCTGACGATCAGATCCCGCCCTATGCGGAGTTCGAGCGAAAGCGGGTTTGTGGCGAGACATGGATGCACGACTGGACCGCCGGCGACTGGATCAGCCTCGAGTCGACGATCGCCGAGCTGCGAAGGATCAGTCAGCCAGTCGCCAACTTCTGCGGCTCCGCCGACGACTGGGTGGAAATAGCCGACGTCGAGCGCGCGTTCGCGATCGGTGACTGCGGGCCGAGACAGCTGATCGAGCTGCCCTACGTCGAGCACGAACTCTCGAGCAACCCGATTGCGGGTCAGGCCGTGATGCGTGAAGTCGTACGTGTTGCTGAAGATATAATGGAGACAGGGGACAAGTGTGATTCCGTCGAACCCGGCTTCGAGCAGATCGCGGAACAAATAGTCTACGAGCGGGCGCTTGAAAACGAGGTTGCTGCGCAGCCACCTCGACCTGCTATTCCGACACAACGCCGTAGCTGAGAGGGGAGGCACAAACGTGAGCAGACTGGCAACTCCAACGGTTTCTGAAGTTACCCACAGTAGTCGAACTAGCCGCAGGCGATGGTGGACGTTGGCTGCCGCCTCTGTTGCCACCTTCCTGATTCTTTTGGACTTCTCGGTCGTCAACCTGGCCCTTCCAGCCATTCAGCGTGATATTGGCGGGAGCTTTACCGATCTCCGATGGATCGTGGATGCATATGCGGTCAGCATGGCGGCGTTGATTCTCGTTGCCGGCTCGGTGGCTGATCGCGTCGGTCACCGACGAGTCTTCCTCTTTGGGGTTAGCGTCTTCGCTATCGCATCGCTCATGTGCGGTCTCGCCCATCAACCGGTCGTCCTCAACGCTGCCCGGGCGGTGCAGGGGCTCGGCGCTGCCGCAATGCTCGCGAGCGCGGTGGCATTGCTTGGAGTTACGTTCGAGGGTCGCGAGCGACAGCTTTCCCTGGCCGTATGGAGCACGGTCAGTGGCACTGCCATTGCTCTTGGACCGCTCGTGGGCGGCATCATCGTCGAATACCTCGGTTGGCACTGGATCTTTTTCGTCAACCTCCCGATTTGTATTGTGCTGGTGATTTTCGCGTTTATGTCGATCGGAGGATCTCATCCGAAGCGGCGCGGTTCATTCGACTGGCCAGGCGCGCTAGTCCTGCCTATGGGTCTCGGTGCGCTCGTCTTCGCTCTCCTACGCGGAAATTCGGAGGGATGGGGAAGCGCAACCATTATGGCTCTCCTTGGAGCGGCTACGGCTTTGCTAGCAGCATTTGTGATCATAGAGCGGAGCGCTGCACAGCCGATCCTCGACCTGAAGCTATTTCGCACACCGGAGATGGCGGGAGCGTCTCTGGCGGCCTTTGCAATCGGACTCACTGTGTTCTCGTCTCTTTTGTTTCTGTCGTTGTATCTCCAAGACATTCTGCAATATGCTCCGCTGGCGGCCGGCCTACGCCTGCTTCCCGTGACGCTTGGTGCGTTTGTGGCATCGTTTGGCACGCTCTGGCTCAGCCGAAGCATGTCGTCGCGCTTGATCGTTGGAGTTGGCTTTGGTCTTTGTGGTACTGCGTTCCTCATCGTGCATGGGCTAACGGTGCGGTCGACGTGGACTGCTCTCCCCCTCGGGTTTGTCTTGGCGGGCGCTGGGACCGGACTAGTGAATACCACTGTGGCCGGGATGGCTCTCAGGGCCGGCGGCGTCACAAGGGCGGGGATGGCCTCTGCTCTCAACAGCGGGTCTCGCTTGATCGGTCTCGCGACGGGCGTCGCTGTGCTTGGTTCGATATTTCAACATAGGGTCGAAATGAAGCTGCACGTTTTGGCTCCCGAGCTGCCGGACAGAGCAGCGGAAGCGGTCAGCGCGGGGGTGATCCGCCCCGTTGTGGCAGCATTTCCTCCGTTGCTACAAGGGGCAATCCGATATGCGGCGAACGACGCATTCATATCGGCTATTAACGAGCTTTTCCTAGTTTGTGCCGCGATTTCAGCCGTTGCTGGCATCCTTACGGTCCTGATCGTGCGGAGGGAAACCGAGACTTCCACGGTGACCGAGACTGAGGCTTCTACGGTCACCGCGTTGACATCGGTCACACAGGAACAGGGACTCTAGACAGGTTTGAGCTACGCGCGGCTGGGTTCTGTCTGGTGGGTGAGAAGCATGGTCGGTGCCTGTAGGGACACTGCGCATGGCCTGCGCGAGCCGGCTAGGTCGAATACTCGGCGTTAATCTTCACGTAGTCGCGGCTCAAATCACATCCCCAGACCGTTGCCGACGCGGCTCCAATCCCCAGGTCGATCTCGATCTTGATCTCTTCTCCCCCCAGTAGCTCGGCAAGCTCGGGAAGTCGGTCTTCGACATCCGCCGGGAACACCTCGAGGCCGTTGACCACAATTGTCGTGTGCTCAGGCTCAATATCAGTATCGGCTTCGCACTTGCCGATCGCGACCGTAATGCGGCCCCAGTTCGGGTCTTCACCGTGTATTGCCGTCTTTACGACCGGCGAGTTCACAACACTCTTTGCGACACGCTTGGCTTGCTCGTAATCCCGGCCACCATGAACCGTGACTTCGATCAGCTTAGTTGCCCCCTCGCCATCCCGGGCCAGCATTTTGACGAGCTTTTCAGCAACTTCGTCAATCGCTCGTCCAAACTCGGTACTATCGACGGGTCCCGCCAACCCATTCGCGAAGATAATCGCGGTGTCACTTGTTGACGTGTCAGTATCGACGCTCAGGCAGTTGAATGTCCGGTCTACCGCACGACGAAAGACCGTCTTGAGATCTTCGATCGGCACATCTGCGTCCGTGAAGAAGTACACGAGTACGGTAGCCATATTAGGCTCAACCATGCCGACGCCCTTGGCTACTCCGACGATCGCGGCATCTCCAACTCGTGCTGATGCCATCTTGGGAACGAGGTCGGTTGTCATGATGCCTTCGGCCACCGCCTCGAAATCGGCTGGACCCATACGGCTCCCAACCTCGCCGAGGTGCTGTCGCACGTCATTCATCGGCCACCGACGGCCTGTGGTTCCCGTCGCAGCCACGAGTATGTTCTGCGGAGGTATATCGAGCTGGGCCGCTACGCTGCTGACAACCTCTCGCGCGTTGGCAAGGCCCTCTTCCCCAGTGGCGACATTGGAGACCTTCACAACTGTGACAACGGCCTGCGCGTCGCCGGCTGCTGCCGTCTCTCGGCTCAGGATGACGCATGGTCCCGCAAAACGGCTCTGGGTGAAGAGAGCGTGGGCTCGGCAGGTGTGCCGCGACGCAACACACACAAAGCCGACGGCGTTGCCGTTGCTGCCAGCTTTGACGACAAAGCTCTCGAACCCCTGGGGGATCCAATGGTCGCCTACGGTTTGGATGCTCATGTCTCGCTCCTTATGTTGCACTCAGAGGATGTCCCGGACGGCGTGACGTCGGTGGCGTTCCGTGGTTGGCGGCGGCGACGATATCGCCTTCTCGGCCTGAGCGACGCCTGGCAGGGGTAGGTTGCGCGCCCGCGCCGATGCGTGCCGAGAGCTCGGCGAGGTCGTAGGAGACGTCCAGGGAGGTATCTACGGAGCGACAGGCTCGGCGACCATCGCTGAGTTCGTCGGGCGAGCCCTGGAGGCTTCTGGGACGGCGTAGCTTGCGAGAAGGCATTCATGACCGCTACGGTTCCTGACTGATGGATGCGACTCAGGATCAAGCTCTACGGCGCGCGCTGCCAGCTGAGCAGGGCTCCGGCGGTGCGCCGCAGCGCTGCATTGATCAGCGCCTCGTGAGCCTGCCGACGGAGCGACTCAACGCTCTCGCGCATAGCGTCCTGACGATGAGGCGGGGGGGATCTTCTTCATGTGCACGGTAGCCGTGCGCATCGCCACGGCCGGGGCATGGCAGATCCGCTTGGTGGCCGTGCGGGACGAGCTTTACTCGAGAGAGACAGTGTCTCCAGCGGCTCACTGGCCTGAGCGTGATCCTGCGCTCCTCGGCCCGCTTGATCTGCAGGCTGGAGGAACACCGTTGGCCGTTCACCGGAGACGGCGGGCAGTCGCGGTTCTCGTGAACGCTCCTCCACACGCGCCCGACACTCGAATGGAGTGGCCGGTGCGGACTCGAGGGACGCTGCCGCTGCTGGCTGCCGCGGGCGAAGACATCACGTCCTCGACTGTACGTGATCTGCCCGGGTTTCACCTCCTGATGGCGGTCGCCGATACCGGCCCCACTCGCGATGCAGCACGCTTCACCGCCGGTCTCGCTGAGACGGTCGACTCGCAACGGATCGTCGATCCAACCGTGGAGTTGCTGAGCTGGGACGGCGTAAAGCTAACGCACCGCCGGGTCGAGCCGGGAGACCACGTCCTTACCCCGGCTGGTCTAGACGCGGCCGAACACGAGCGTAGCGAGGGTGTAAGTACTGCTCTCGCTCGAGTCCCTCGGGAAGCTCCTGTCGACTCGTCGCCTTGGCGAGCGGTCGCGTCTGCGGGAGTAGTTGATGACCAAGACGTGCCAGCCGGGCGTTACGGGACGGTCGGTGCTTCGGCGATCGCTCTGTCGTCCCGGAATGTGCGCTATGCAGTGTGTGCACGACCCGGCCAGACAGCATGGGTCTCGGTGCTGCCTGTTGAAGTATCGCCGCGGGGCGGCAATGCAACGAGGAGCTTGCGGGGACACATGCAGGCTAAATGCAATCCAGTATCTACAAGGCCAAGAAGAGGATGAATACGCAAACCACCCCCAGTCGAGTCGATATTAAGCCAAGCGATGTCGTGCGCCGCGATAGCGACGGCACAGTTGTTGTGCCGGCGGTACTCGCTGGGCGTTGCCTGGCGTCGCGAAGCCGTCCTTTGAGAACCCTGGATGAGCACCCCGTTCGGGTCGCCGTAGCGAGTGAGCTTGTTCAGCAGCAGATGCTCGAACGGGCTCGCGAGGCTTCACCGATACTGTGGCAGTTCGCCGACGGAGAGTGGTGGAGGATCTTCGAGTCAGCTGCCGATGAGATGGAGCGATGGGTCAACGAGGACACCCTCGCCTCGGCTTTCGCCACAGCATCTGCGTGCGGTGGTCTGCCGCCACGGCGGATCGAGCGGGGTGTCCTCGGGGTGATCGGCCACTTGCGGCGCTTGCCCGAGATCCTCGCCGCACAGGCTCCGGGAGGCCGGCTCACGGCCTTCCGCGACGGCGTTTCCGGTGCGAATTGGTCCTGGCGTCCAGCGGGCCGGATGTGCGCCGTTCGCGTCCCCGGAAACTCCCCGACAATGGCGGTCGAGTGGTTGCAGGTTCTCGGTGCTCGCCGACCTGTCGTGGTCCTAACCAGCGACGGCGACCCGGTCGTGTCATGCTTGATTGCGGCTGCTTTGTACGACGCTGGCCTGCCTGCTGATGCCTTGTCTGTCTGCCACGGATCGGCTCCTACTGTGTGGCGAGGAGCCGACCAGCTTGTATGGCCCGGCGAGGACGTCCCCACCGGTGTGGCTACTGATCGTGTGAAGACGTACCACTTCGGTCGCAGCAAGGCTATACTGCTACCCGGCGGTGCAGGACCGGAATCCTGGCAGCGGCTTACCCGACTGGCGTTCGAAGGCAGCGGTCGGTTGTGCACGAATCTCAGCTCTCTCGCGGTTATCGGCGACCGGCACGACGCCGCAGCGGCGGCGCGGGAGCTTGCTCGCGGTTTCGCAGATATTCCGCCGCTCGATCTCGATGATCGCGCTGCCCGGGTGCCGGCCTGGCCGGACACTGACAGCGCCGAGACGGTCGCGGCAGCCATCAAGCGGGAAATCGCGGCCCAGGCCGTGGACGTCACCGAGCAGGTCGGGGGTGGACCTCTTCTGGTCAAGCGCGCCGGACAGACGTTCTTGCGTCCCACAGTCCTCTTGACCCAAGCTGAGTCGTCTCTCTTTGGAACGGAGCTCCCCTTCCCGTTCGTTGCGGTGGCGCCAGTCGCTCGAGGCGAGGTGCTGGATGCCGTGCGGAACTCCCTTATTGTCTCTGTGCTTGATGCGAATGGCTCCGACACAGAGCTGCTGGAAGACCTCGCTGCCGAGCCAACCATAAGCAAGGTCTTCGCAGGCGAGCACTTCGACCGAGGCTATGAGCCCACCGACCCTCAAGAGGGTTACCTATCTGATTTCTTGTTCCAAAAGAAGCGATTGTTGGTTGGCATCGACCACGTGGACTCGCCGCCGGCATGATAAGTACCAGGCTGCTTCGGCCGGTCACGGATGACGATGTCGTCCGCTGCATCCATGCGCACTTCCACCCCGAAACGGGAGCCCCCTATTGGTTGGAGCGTGATCGGGTGCTTGGCACCAACGCTTACGAAGCGGTTACAGGATTGGAGAGCGCACGTCGCCTCGTCGGACTGCGCGACGAGGCCGATCAAGCCAGTTACGAGGAGGCAACGAGGCGGCGGCCGGTGGAAGATTTCGTGCCCGAGTCCGTCCGTCTTGTGCGCGACCGATTGTGGGTCTCGGAGACGGGCGGCACGACCGGCCTACCCAAGCACGGCACATGGACCGGACGCTACTGGGATGACACGCTCTCATTCAGTGACCAGATGCTCGACCTCCACGGTATTCCTCGCGAGGAGAACTGGCTCTACGTTGGCCCGGGGGGACCTCACACCACGGGCAGGCTGGTGGTGTCGATCGCGGAGTACCGTGGCGGGTCGTGCTTCACGATCGACCTCGACCCCCGGATTGTGAAGATCTTTGGCGAGGAGGGGATGCAGCATGCCCACGATCGTTACGTCCGGCACATATGGGACCAAGTCGCTGCGGTTCTTGGATCACAACGTATTAGTGTTCTCTTCTGCACCTCGCGACTTTTGGAGATGCTGCCATCGCAGACCGATCTCGCTAGGTTGCGGGGAATGTTGCGCGGCGTCGTGCATGCCGGCACGACGATGACGCCCGAGAGTAACGAGCTGCTACATGAGTCCCTTTTCCCAGGTGTCCCGATAGTTGGTATGTATGGGACTTCGACCACGGCGATCAGCTACCAAAAGCCCTTCGAGCCAGATGACGGATACCGGGTTATCTATATCCCTAGCAGCCCTCACGTGATGCTTGAAGTCATCAACGAGGATGGCAACGAAGTTAGGTTTGGCACCGAGGGACAAGTAAGGGTATGGCGATTTACTGATGATCAGCTGATCCCCGGTTTTGTCGAGCGCGATCGAGCGGTATGTATAGCTCCCTACGGCACCGCCGCAGCGGATTATCCGTGGCCGTGGATCGGGGACCCGTATAGTCCTGAGTTCACAACCCTGGGCAAGGTAGAGGGTGTCTATTGACGCGCGAATAGCGCGGCAGCAATCCGAGCCGATGACTTCCACTGTGGCGGAAGTTGGCCGCTGGTCCCGCGATCCAAGAGGAGGCTCGCAATGCGAGTTCTGTTGATCTGGCCGCGCAATGAGCGCGCATCGCTCAACGACGACATGAGCTGCTGTGAGCCACTGGGGTTGGAGTATCTCGCAGGCGCTTTGCGCGATCACCACGACGTTGAAATCCTCGACGAACGACTCGATCCGCCACTCCAAGAGTGGGCAGCGGGTCAGGAGCCGCCCGATGTCGTGGGTATCGCAATCCCGTTCACGGCTAGCATCCGGCCGTCGCGACGGGCCAGCCGACTCGCACGTTCGCTATGGCCCTCAACGGTGATTGTCCTCGGGGGACATCATCCGACCGTCTTGAGCGAGTGGATGGATGGCTTCGACGCCGACTGGGTGGTGGCTGGCGAAGGAGGCCCGGTGTTCCGCTCCCTGCTGGAGGCGATCGAGCGCCATGTCGAGCCGCCTGATGTGGCGGGGCTGGCGGCGTACGAGGCAAGAGACAGCATCGGTCGGGGTGGGATACCAGCACCGGGCACGTTGCAAGATCTCCCCATGCCGGACCGCATGACCACGGCCCGCCACCGGGATTCGTATTTTCACTCCATCTACAAGCCGGTGTCGTTGATCCGCTTCAGCACTGGCTGTCCGTACCACTGCAACTTCTGTTCGTTGTGGCGCATAACGGAAAGGCGCTACCTGGTAAAGGAGTCCGATCGCATCCTTGAGGAGCTGCAGGCGATTGAAGGTGAGAACGTCTACGTTGTCGACGATGAGGCGTTCATTCAGCCGAGGCGTATGCTCGCCCTCGCCGATGCGATCGAGGATGCTGGCGTGCGCAAGCGCTACCACATGTATGTGCGTACCGACACCGCCCTGCGCCGGCAGGACATCATGGAACGCTGGGCCGCGATTGGCCTAGACTCAGTGCTCGTTGGAGCTGAGTCCATGACGGATAGCGAGCTGGTCGGCTACCAGAAGGGTACGAGTGCCCAGCAGACCCAGGACGCGATCGAGCTATTCCATCGGTACGGGGTAAAGGTCAGGGCGAACTTCATCGTCGATCCGTCATGGGACGAAGACGGGTTCGATCGCCTCGAGCGGACCATAACCGAACTGGGAGTCGACTTGCCGAGCTTTTCGGTGCTCACTCCCTTGCCCGGAACCGATCTTTACGACGAAAGTCGTGCTCAAATCATCACGCGGGACCCGGACATGTTCGATCTTTGGCACTCGGTGCTGGCCACAAAGCTGCCGCCAGAGCGTTTCCACGACCGACTAGCCGGCTTGTTCGTACTGGCCTCCGGCCGCAGTGACGACGCCTCCTCGGCCGTCTTCTACTACGGCAACGATGATGCCTTCGATCGTATGGTCCGCTCCATTCGCGACGGATGGGACCGCTCGCTCTGCGCCGGCGAGTAGCTCTCGACCAGCGGCGGCGCTGCCCAGGAGGGCTGCGAAGGCCGGCGTCGGCACGGCGCCGGGGACGGCCTACAGCAGTACGCCCGTGTCGTTCAGACGCCATGAGGTCGCTCTGAGTGGGTGGCAGCTGAGTTCGCGCTGGGTTCGGAGTTCCGCGTTGCGGGGTGGCGGCGATCCTCTGTATTGGTGCGGCATAGGGAGCGACTTTGGTCGGCTACCGAGTAAGTTGGACAGACAAATTGGTTGCTTGCCGCTGATGCCGGTTTCCCCGCCGCGAATCGCCTTTACTCCGCCGCTAATCAGATCGGCAGATCTGTCGTTTGTGGCTTGGATAGTGAGGTTTCAGTATTAGCGGCGGGGTACGACGCGATTTGCGCTAGTCCGCCGCGAATCACCCTTGCTCGAGCCTCGGTTTTTGACGAGACATGGCTTGGTTGTGCGGGATTTGCTCGATTAGCGGCGGGGTAGCATACGGTGACTGATAAGGTGTATGCGAGCCTTATGGCTGGTCGGTGATCTTCCTGGCCGTTCCTCCCGGACAGTCTGCCGACCCCGCAGGTGTCGCTCTTCGCCGTGCTCTGGCCGTTCGACGCGATTGCCCATGTCTGTCGTGTGCGTGAATTGGGCAGGGGGGAATCGCCCTCTCGCCACGACGTATCTACGTGACTGCAAAGCAGACGATCAAGGGATACTGCACGGGAGTCATCGCCGATGACCGCTCGTTGCTCGTGTGCTCGCACGCTCTCCCGATGCCGCTCGATGCGGTGAGGGTCCTGCGGGCACCCCGGCTCCTGTCCGCCCACACGACCATTGCCATCACTGCCTCCCGCGGGTCGCGTCACACGGGCTCGTTCAGCAGCATCAGATCGCCGGCCGTCAAGGGCGCGCAACGTCCTGCAGTGATCTGCCTGGGAGATGAGAGGGCACGCCGACGCCGCTGCTCGACAGTGGTCTCCTGTGGCCCTACACAAGCCGCATCCGGTCGAGGTGGGCACCAGCAGATTGGAGGTGCTGCGTGAGCGCCGAACATGGCATTCGGTTCTTGCCGTCCGTCGCCGCGCTCGTGCTTCAGGGCCTCGGCCAGCACAGGCTGCTGACCGCGCGCCAGGTGCAGGTGCTTCACCTGCCCGATGTGTCGCTGCGCTACACCCAGCGCGTCCTCGCCGAACTGCAGAAGGCGGGCCTGGTCGATCGCGCACGCGCGGCGCATGGCACCGCGTTGTGGTTCGCGACATCGGAAGGGCGACTGCTCCTACGCAGCAAGAGCCGCCTGGAATCCCAATGCGACCACAACTCGCCCTGGCAGACAAACAGCGTGCTGCGAGCGCATACCCATGCGCTCAACGAAGCCGGGATCGCGTTCGTCAAGGCAGCACGGGCACGCGGCGATGAATGCGACGCCTTCTCCTGGCGCCACGAGATCGCACACCCCTTGACTACGCCCCGGCAGGGCCGCGAGCAGCAGTGGTTGATCGCCGACGCGCTGCTCAGCTATCTGGAAGTGCTAGACGGCGATTCGGTCTTGCACCAGCGGTTCCTCGATCTGAACCTCGCCACCACGTCCGCTGAGCGGCTGGCAGAGAAGCTCGGCAAGTACAAGCTCCTACATAACTGCCGGGTGCCCGCCGCGTGTCCGGGGGAGAGCCCGCGGAGCTCATCTGGCGCTCGCATTACCGCACGTTCCCCCAGATCCTCGTCGTCCTCGCCGGCCAAGAGCCCGCCGCCGCGCGACGCCGCATCAGGCACCTCATCGCCCTCTGGCGCTCCGATCCTGCGACCCGAGGCCTCGAAGCGATCCCGCTGCATTTCGTGACCCTCGAGCAGCTCACCAGCGACGGGCCCTACGCCCCGGTCTTCATCAGTGCCAACGAGCCAGAGCAATGTCAGGACTGGCTCGGCAATACGGCGACCGGTCGTTCGGAGATTGGTTGGCTGCTTCCCGCCTCGCGACCATCCCTTATCGAGCAAGGCTTCACAGCGACGCGGTGAGCGCTATCCAAGCACCGCTCTCAGCCTGCCCTCCGCTCACGCGCGAGGACGTCCTCGGCGGACGCGAGGTCGCCGCCCTGTTGGACTTGCCGGTCTCGACCGTGCTCGAATACGCACGGCGGGGGTTGCTGCCGGGTCACAAGCTGGGCCGTCGCTGGATCTTCCTCCGCGATGAGGTCGAGACGGCGGTGCGGGGCAAGGGGCCTGTGGGGTGAGGCTCCCCGCCGGCGAATGCGAGCGCCGGCAGGTGCGTTGGTGCGCTCGGGTGGACGAGCCTCGACACGGCCTCGATGCCGGCGACGCACGCGCTGATGAAGATCGCGGCGACGACGGCGAGACCGGCGCGTTGCTCGGCGAGCGCGGAGCGCAGCGCGAAGGCGATGCCGAGCGGGACGGCGGTCAGTGCGTCGCCGAAGTTGTGGATCAAATCAGCGAGCAGAGCGATGCTTCCGCTCGCCACGAAAACGATCGTCTGAGCGACGCCGGCCAGACCGAGCACTGCGAGGGAGCGCAGTACCGCTCGGATGCCCTCGTGCGAGCGCTTGATGCTGTCGTGGACAGGCCGTGCGTGTGCCCGTGGCCATCGCCATGCTCGTAGCGTGGTGGTGGCGCTGGTCAGGGTCGGCATGAGGCTGCTCTGGTGCTGCCGGCTCGGAGAGCTTGAGCGCGGTCAGGTGTCGGTGCGGGCCGCGGTGCGCGTGGCTGTGCACGCACCTGCCGTGGCGATGCTGGGGGTCGTGGACATGGGCGCCATTCATCTCCCAAAGCCTACGATTCGGCAAGGCCGGCATTGGCGCCCGGGGATGAGGGAGAGCCGGCAGCAGGGAAGGCTCGATCACGAAACGGGCGCAGGATAGCCGGGGCGAGGCGCGACCGGGGATGCCTGCCGTGCCTCGCCAGCGTGCGAGGCACGCTCCATGCCGCGCCGCTCTCGGGTACGTCCCCTTCTCTTGTGAGTGATGGATTACATTCTCGTCACCGCGAAAATCGGGTTTTGCAGGCGTTCGCGTGCCGACCACAAAGGTGTCGATTAGCAGGGATGTTGGGTTTTGCAGAGCGAGCCGCACGAGGCGGGGACGGGCGTTTTGTTTCGCACGCGATCGGCCCTCGTGAGAGGGGGTTTTGTCTGTGCAAAAGGGGGTTTTGTCAACGATTGAGGGGGTTTCGCACACCCCATGAAATGGCGGCTCGAGCGCTCAGCGTGTTTTGTCCTAGAGAGGGCAGCGCACGAGCACCCTTCGTCCCGTAAGCCACCAGGTGAACTTGGTCGTCAAAAGTCGATGGGGGGTAGCGGTCACGTTTCGGGCGTCAATAGACATGTGCAGTCCAAGCAGACTTCAGGGTGAGCGCCTGATGCGCCCAACGCGGATCGATTCGACTGCGGGAAGGCAAGGCTCGACAGCGAACCGATGAGCGCTATCCACGCATCGAGTTCAGCCCGCCCTCGGCTCACGCGCGAGGATGTCCTCGGCGGACGCGAGGTCGCCGCCCTGTTGGGCTTGCCGGTCTCGACCGTGCTCGAATACGCTCGTCGCGGGGTGCTGCCGGGTCACAAGCTGGGGCGACGCTGGATCTTCCTTCGCGATGAGGTCGAGGCGACAGTGCGAGGCGCCGCGCGGAGCTCTCCGTGCACGGGCGCCTGACCCCATTTGGCGCGAGACGCTCGGCCGCGGTTCTGGCAAGATGGCAACCGTGGATGTCTGGGTTGCGATCTTCGACGTCGGCACGCAGGACCAGACCGTTGTTGGCGTATACACGTCTGAGGAGCGCGCATTGGCTGCCGCCAGGCGCGTCTCGCCCGAGAGCGCCGAGGCGGTGCACTGGTCCTTGACGAGGTTCCGGACTGGGTAGACAGCTATGAGTATGAGCGCGACAGCGCCGACGAGGACGACGACGATTGAGGGTCGTCCGGTTCCCATCGTGCCGGTGAACTTGCTCGGGGACGGAGGCCGCTACTGCCTGCCTGGGCCAGGGTGCCCGCGTCGATTCTAGACAGTCGCCGCTCAGAACACCGTCAGGCCGTAGAGGTCGGTGATGCGTAGCAACGCCTCGTCGTCGCGTGGGATGGGGCGTCGCTCCTGCTCATCGAGCGCGACGTTCTCGAAGAGCGCCCAGCACTCCCACTCCGAGGAGAGTCGGGACAGATACCGGATGCCCGCGAATTTCATGCGGTCATCTACGTCCCGTTGCTCGTAGGCCCAGCGTCCGATCCAGCGCGTGATGCGGCGGTCGCCGCCGCGGACGGTGGGGACGTCGAGGTCGCTGTAGCCGTGGAATGCGAGCAGCTCGCCGAGCTCGCCACGGAGCACGGCGCGGGTTTCGGCCGCCTCGACGTCGAGAAACCCAATGGCTGGGATTGCGTCGCTCGGTGTCGGGGTGACGCGCACGGCGAGGCGCCGGTGGCGCCAGTCGGCGGGGACCTCCCCGAGCGCCATGAATTCTTCTTCGTCGGCAATCGCGCTGAGGCCGGGGTCGGGTCGGAAGCGGGAGAGGGTCTCTCCGTAGCATCCGTCGAGCGTCGTGGCGAAGTAGCAGACGCGATAGTCCCCGGTGGGGCTGTCGAAGCGGTTCCCGGTGGTGCGGCTTTCGAGTAGGCCGGGGTCGAGCGGGTCGGAGAAACGGAGCGGGTCAGGTGAGCGGCCGACTCTCCAAAGGCCGCTCTTGGGAGGCGCGACCACCTTCGGGCTCGGTGCCACTCATCCCCCGGCGAGGAACGCCTTGGCGGCTACGAGCACGTCGCGGAACGCTCCGTCGCGGATGCTCTGCGCGGGTGACTGGTCATCGAGCTGCGGGTTCAGGCCGAGGAACCATGCGCGCACGGTGTGGGGGGACTCCTCGGCGAGCAGCAGCTGGAAGGTCTGGTAGGCGCAGCGCAGACGCTGCTCGTGCTCTGCCCGCGGTGCACGCTCGCCAGCCGCCCAGCGACCCACGGTTCGGGGGTCGGACACCCCGGCGATGTAAGCGACCAGCTTCTGGCCGAGAACCTCCTGCATGTATCCGACCACGTCCTGGATCGTTGACTCGACCGCTTTCCTATGCGCGTCCTGTGGTGCGGAGCGGAGCTGCGGCATGGTTTCCTCTGCTGCTGGTCGGTTTGCGGGTCTGTCCTTCTATTCGACAGCTACCCGCACATTTGGCAACTATTTGCCTGCATGTTGGCCATATATTTGGCGATATGGTTGGACATTATATCGGCCCAACGGATGGCGCATCTGTAGAAGCCCGCAGAGCGAACGCCAGGTTGACCCGCTCGACGTCCTCGGGTCGCGCCTTGGCGTGCATGTAGCGCTCGGTGGTCGTGATCCGAGAGTGGCCGAGGAAATCCTGGACGAAGCGCGCGTCCGCATGTCGGGCGACGAGGCTGCCGGCGGCGTGGCGCAGGGCGTGGAAGCGCAGGGGTCGCAGGCCGGCGGCATCGCGGGCACGCTTGAAGCGCTTGCGCACCGCGGAGGGGTCGAGGCGCCGGCCGAGGCGCGAGCAGAAGATGTAGTCCTCGCGTGAGGTGTAGTCGCCGTGCGCCTGTAGCCGTGTGAGGGCTTCTGCGGCGGGATCGGCGAGCGGGATGAACCGCGCCTGCCAGCTCTTGGTCGGCCCCTCCACCCCGGCGGAGACGGCGCGTTGGACGATCATCCGCCGGGTGTCGAGGTCGATGTCCTCCCAGCGCAGCGCGAGCAGCTCGCCGAGGCGCAGGCCGGTGTAGGACGCAAGGCGGAACAGCTCAGCGTCCTGGGCATCCTCGCGTGCCCGCCACGCGATCTCGTCGGGCTCGAGGTTCGCTGGCTGCGGGCCACGGTGCTTGCCATCGGCGGCGGCCTGGGCGAGGGCCTCGATCTCCTCGGGCTCGTAGAAGTCGAGCACCGCGGGCGGGGGCTCGCGGCGCTTGGTCGTCGCTTCCACAGGGTTGGCGGGCAGGCCGTGAGTGTCCTCGCGGCGCCCGTAGTTGAAGATCGCAGAGAGCAGCTGCCGGTGCTTGTTGACCGTGCGGGGCGAGACCCCACTGTCGTCGAGCTGGCGCAGGAACGCCGACACCTGCCGGGTGGTGATCTTTGCGGCGGGCAGGTCGCCGAACGCCGCCATCACGGGACCGGTACTCTTGCCCTTCCCGCGCTGGTGCGGCGTCCCCGGCTCGGCGAGCATATAGCGGTAGTCGCTCAGCGTCGAGGGCTTCGCGCCGCGCTCACGCTCCAGGTGATCGAGCCACTCCGCGGCGAGCTCCCGGAACGTGACCCCCTGCTCCCGGCGCTCGCGCTCGCCCGCCTCGATCGCTCGCTCCTGCTCCTCGTGCTCGGCGATCAGCTCGGCCATGCGCACGGTCGCGCGCTTCTCGTCCAGAAACCCCTCCGGCATCCGCCCGCGGCGCGGGCGCCAGCCTTTGCCGCCCGCGCCGCGTTCCAGCCACGCCGGCCCGACGCGCCGCTTGACCTGCCGGCGGCCATGACGCCACTTGGCCTCGTACACAGGCCCGTCGCCGCGCTCGACCACGACCAGCGCGCCGGTCGGATAGGTGTGAGTTGAGCCACCATCTTTTCGCACGATCTATGGAGAGTACCACGCGAGTACCACGCCTCCGCGAGTACCGCTTTCAGTACCGCACGGGCCAGAATCACCCTTTATAAGCCCACTTTGAGCGATCGTAAACCCCTGAAAACACTGGTTTCAGCACCCTTACTCCGGCCTGTCACGCCGGAGGCCGCGGGTTCGAGTCCGCTATGACCCACGACCAGCCGGTGGTGGTCACGGCGGATCCCATGACCGCTTATCGTCGTGGGTGTCGCGTAAAGTTGTCGTGGGCGGTGGGCGAACGCCGGCGGTGGTGTCTGTGGGGGTCGGGTTCTGCGGGCCTGGTCGGGTGTCGGTGCTGCCCTGGTGCCGTTTCAGGCGGCCTGGGCGGCTAGGTGGTGCTTGTGGAGCTTCATCAGGTTGTGGGTGGCGGTAATTAGGCGCCATTCGGAGCGTGCGGCGGATCTGCCTCGCCTGTGGAACTGGTTTATGCGCCGGTTGTGCTTGGTTTGAGCGAACACGGGCTCGACTATCGCCTTGCGCTTTCGGTAAAGCCCGCCGCCATAGTCACCGGCGAGCACGGTGCGCATGAAGGCGTAGCGGCCGCCATCCCAGCCGCGGCGCGGTGTGTCGCGCTTGCCCGCATCGGGTGGGATCAGCACCTCGATGCCGTCGCTCACGACGTTATCGATCTGCTCCTCGTTCCAATAGCCGCTGTCAGCTACCGCGACCCCGGGCGTCTCGGTGATACCCACCTTTTCCAGCTCTTGCTTGGTGGCTTCGACCATCGGCTGTAGGTGACCGAAGTCCGGGGAGCTGGCGGTCACCTCCGCGGCGAGCACGATCTGATGCTCGTTCACCGCGGCTTGCGTGTTGTAGCCCTGCGTGTAACTGCGCGGGGTCTTCACGTTCCGTGAATCAAGATCAGTCGTGTTGATCTTTCCCGCCGGGGTCTCGGGCGGCTCATATGGCTTTGGTGGGCGACTGAGTCGTCGGCCTTGCGTGTCGCGCCCATGCGCCCGGTAGTGCTCATATGCCTCGTTCGCTTCGCGCTCAACCGCGAGGTTCTGCTGCAACCGTCGCTCGGCCTCCAACAGTCGCCCGGCACGCGAGCGTGGGATCGGCATGGCCTCACGCCGGCGGTGCTCATCGAGCTGACGGCGAGCCTCGAGCAGCCACCCGTCGCGGCCCTGAACCCGCGGGACAATGACCTCGGCCTCGAGCTCGATCTTCACCCCGGAAGCCTCGGCCTCGCCGGCCGCGCGCCCGCTCTCCTCGCGCTCGCGCTCAAGCTGTTTCTTGGCCTCCGCCAGGGCGGCACGACGCCCCTCGCTTGTCCGAAGATGCTCGGGCAGCTCATCCCCACGAGCATCCCCGTAGAGCCCGTCCTCGGCCGCGTCGAGGTCCCCGGCCTCCTTGAGGATCTCCCGTGCGAGCTGCTCGTAGTCGAGGTTTGAGTGATGCGAGGCATTCGCGTGCATCTTCGTGCCGTCGATCGCGATCACCCCGACCTTCACGAGGCCTGCCCGCCTGCACAACCCGAGCACACTGCTAAACAGCTCAGCCAGCGCGTCCTCGTGGCGGGCACGGAACCTCGCGATCGTCGCGTGATCAGGCTTCTGCTGAGCGGCGATCACCCGGTAGGCAACATCCTCAACGCACTTGCGCTCGATCCCACGCGATGAGCGCTCACCCCGCGCATACGCGTAGAGCAACAGCGAGACCATCATCGACGGCTCGAACGCCGCCCGACCCCAGCCATCCTCGCGGTAGGAGCCATAGAACGGGTCCAGGTCCATCTCCTGAACCGACGCCAGCACGAACCACGCCAAATGACCCTCCGGCAGCCAATCCCGCGGGTCCGGCGGAAACAAGAACACCTGCTCACGATCACACTCAAGAAAGTTCTGGGGCATACCCAGCATCGTCTTAAACGCCTCGGACAGACCCCGGTTTGCGCCACACCCACGTGAGCAAAGCGGGCATCTCAAGCGACCTCCGCAGAGTGTCGGATTGGACGACAAGCGGCGGCGGGGCCAGCCGTCAGCACTAACGGCTCTGCGAGTCCCGGGCGTAGCGGCAGCGCAGAACCGGCAACCGGATCACAAGAGGCGAGCTGCGCCCCTGCGGCTGTCGCCCGGGGCGGGGCTCGCTGGTAGCCTGGGGGTATGGCAACCCGAGCGATCAGGACGGTCGATGTCGATGCTGCCCTGCTGGAGGATGCCCGCAGCGCGATGAAGCCCTCCGCTGAGGCGGCCGACGCCGAGGTCGTAGAGCGCGCGCTGCGCTCCTACCTGGGACGCCGAGCGCTCGACGCCTCCCAGGCGATGGGCGGGCTCTCCGAAGAGGACGCCATGCGGATCGCCAACGAGGAGCTGCACGCGATGCGCCGCGAGCGTCGCAGCGCCGCGTGAGGCGAGTCGTCATCGACCCGGGCGTCCTGGTTTCCGCGTTCATCTCCCCGAAGAAAGCCGCGCCGGCACTGCTCGTGGATGCGATCCTCGACGGGAACCTCGAGCTGCTCGTGTCCCCGGCGCTGATCGCCGAGTTGACCGATGTGCTGGGCCGCGAGAAGTTCGCCGCGCACGCCGCGGAGGGCCGCGCGGCGGCGTACATCGCGGCCCTCCGCGATCGAGCGACGATGGTCGAGGACGCGCGCCCGGGCCTGTGAGGACCGCCGACGTTGACGACGACTACCCGGTCGCGCTCGCGCAAGGCGCATGGGGCGATGCGGTCGTGTCCGGCGACCGGCACCTGCTGGACGTGGCATCGGGCGAGCTTCAGGTGCTCACGCCGAGGGAGCTGGCCGACCGTCTGGGGCTCGCCCCTACGGGCTGATGCCCGGCCGTCACCGCTGCCGGCGGCGGATCTCGATGCGGTGCCGGACGAGGGTTTGACCCCGCAATGACCCGCGACCAGCTGGGAGCCGAAAGCAGCGGTCGGGGAAAATGCAGGATGCCCGATGAGTCCACGACCTCCGACCTGGTGGTGAGGACGCGCGTCGCGCGAGGCCGCTACCAGCTGCCGCCGCTGAGTCGGGCGACCAGCTCGATCATTGCGTCAAGCGCGGCCTCCAGCGGCTTGGTGTCGCGTTTGACCTGAGTGAGGAGCAGGCCGCCCTGCAGGGCGGCTAGCAGCGCGAGGGCGAGGGTGTCGGGGTCGGTGTCGGGCGTGAGCTCGCCTCGTGCTTGCATCTCTCGTAGACCGCTCTGGATAGTGGCTTCCCAGCGTTTGAAGCCCTCGGCGACGTGGGCTCTCCCTTCGGGATCGGTCTCGGCTAGCTGGCCTCCGAGAGAGCCGATTGGGCAGCCGCCGCTGCAGTCGTGCTCGCGCTGGGACGCGACCAGGAAGTCGCGCCAGGCTCGCAGGCCCTCCAGCGTGCTGAAATCGAAGTTCTCCTGCCCGCCGGCCATCGTGTCGGCCTGGTGGTCAACGACTGCCCGGACCAGGGCCGGCTTGTCGTCGAAGTAGTGGTAGAGCTGCGAGCTTGAGACGTCCGCCGTCGCGCGTACGTCCTCGATCGTCGTGTGGGCGACGCCCTGCCGGAAGATCAGGCCAGCAGCCGCGTCGACTATGCGCTGACGGGTCTCCTGGCCCTTGCGCGTCAACGGGCGAGGCGAGGGGCTAGTCGTGGTCATGCCGCAGATTCTACCAACGGAATGGATTGCCCTATCCATTCTGTGTTAGAGTGGAACACCCGATCCATTATGGGTCGCGACAACCACTCAAAGGGAGAACGCGATACATGGCACTTCAAGGCAAGACCGCCCTTGTCACCGGCGGCACATCCGGGATGGGTTCCGCCACCGCACTGGCGATGGCCGAGAAGGGCGCGTCGGTGATCATCACCGGCCGCGATGAGACCCGCGGCGCGAGCACCGTGGAGAAGATCCGGGCGGGTGGGCACGATGCGCAGTTCATCGCCGCTGATTTCTCGGAGATGTCCGAGGTTGCGCGCGTTGCCGACGCGGCGGGCGAGATCGATGTTTTGGTCAACCTTGCCGGCTTTGCCGCCCTCGCACCGACGGCTGACACTGACGAGGCGGCGTTCGACGGGCTGTTCCAGATCAACGTCAAGGCGCCGTTCTTCCTCGTCGCCGCGCTCGCCCCGAAGATCGCCGCCCGCGGCGGCGGATCGATCATCAACGTCTCAACGATGGTCGCGAGCTACGGCCAGCCAGGCATGGCTGCCTACGGCGCCTCGCGCGCCGCGATCGAGCTGCTCACCAAGGCGTGGGCCGCCGAATTCGGGCCGCAGAACGTCCGCGTCAACGCGGTCGCTCCCGGTCCGACGTTGACCCCGGCATTGGAGCCGAGGTTGGAGATGGCCAAGGAGTTTGCCAAGCAGATTCCGCTCGGCCGGGTCGCTGAAGTGCACGAGCTGTCCGACGTCATCACATTCCTCGCGACCCCGGCTGCCGGCTACATCAACGGGGCGATCATCCCCGTCGACGGCGGCCGCCTCGCGATCTGAGAGGGGAGGAGATGATCCTGGTCACCACTCCCGGCAACGTTCGGACACGAAGCGAGAGAACCGTGGCCGGCCGCCCGCCGCGGTGGCTGGCCGCGGACCGCTGAGGGTCCGCCAAACACCCACGACGCGACCTCGACGAGGCGCAAGAGTCTGAACAGCCATGCGCCGGATCACCAATGACCATGCATGTACCAAAGGAGCCAAGCACTCAAATGCAAACCACCGCAGGAAAGACAATCCTTATCACTGGCGCCAATACCGGCCTCGGTAAGGAGATGGCGAGGCAGCTGGCGCTGCGCGAGGATTTCGAGCGGATCTATCTCGGCTGCCGCAACCCGGAGAAGGCGGAGCGGGCAAAGCAGGACCTGGAGAAGGTCACCGGGCACAAGATCTTCGAGGTAGTGATCATCGACCTGGAAGACCTTGCGTCGGTAGGTGCTGCGGTGGCCGCGATCGCCGCTCCGTTGAACGCGCTCGCAATGATCGCCGGCGGCATCGGCGGCCCCACGCCCGCATCGTTGACGCAAGACGGGGTGACTGAGATATTCGCCCAGAACATGCTCGGTCACGTGGTTCTGCTCGAGAATCTGCTGGCGGCCGGGCTGCTCACCGATGTCGCGGTCCTCGCAGGCAGCGAGGGGGCGCGCGGAATCCCGAAGCTGCGGATCGCCCGACCAACGTTCACCGATCAAAGCTCACAGGAGTTCGCGTCGGTGATCGACGGCTCGTTCTTCCAAGGCGGCAAGTTCGACGTGATGCTCTCCTACAGCCAGATCAAGTACCTCGGGGCGCTGTGGATGGGCGCGATGGCCCGCATGCACCCCGAGCTCAGGTTCATCACGATGTCGCCGGGAAACACCGCGGGAACCGACGTGCTGCGCGACCAGCCCGCGCCCGTGCGGATCATCGCCAGCCGGATCCTGCTCCCATACGTCGCGCCTGCCCTTCGCATCGGGCACAAGCTGGACGTTGGGGCCGAGCGATTCGTCAAAGCCGTCACAGACGCGTCACGGCAGAGCGGCGTCTTCTACGCAAGCGCCGCCAAGACGATCACCGGACCGGTCATCGACCAGGCCGAGATCCTTCCCGACTTCCGCGACCCTGAGATCCAGGACCACGCATACGAGGCGATTCAGCGGTTCGTACCGAGGCCCGCCGCGACTTGACCGCTCTGCGCACGGGTGCCACTCCAATCACCACGCCACCCGTCGCTACCGCATTGCACTGCATAGCAAGTGCGACGACGGAAGCCGGCGAGACCGCTGGTGCGGACGACAAACGGTAGCGGCGCGTCCTCTCGTCCTACTCGTGTGGCCAGTGTCGTCCTGCGGCGATCCAGAGCTCGAACAGGGGGTCTGTGAGCGCGCCGCGGAACGGCCGGCCGTGCTCGCGTAACAGCACGGCTTCGCGCTCCAGTGTCTCGACGGCTCCCTGCACCGCGTCCTTGGTCTCGCCGTAGCGGGCGAGGACCGCGACGGAGAACGGTGAGCCCGCGCGGCGGGCCACGACCTCGGCGACCTTCTGCTGGGTCGGGGTGAGCGCGTCCCAGCGGGCGCGCATCTCCTCCTCGGTCACATATTGGGGCAGGCGCGCGAGCGTCCGCTCCCAGGTGGCCGCGTCAGCGGTGTGGTTCTCCGGCAGCTCCTCCCACAGTGCGTGCGCGAGGATCATCGCGGCGCGGGGGTGCCCGCGCGCGAGGTCGAGCAGCGGCCCCAGCGCCTCCCCGACATCCCGGTCGCTCGCGGCGAAGCGTGTCTCGATGTAGCTGCCGAGCGCCGCGCGTGGTAGGGGGGCGAGGGTCATCGGGTCGGCCTGGCGGTAGAAGGGGCTATCGGGGTGCTCGAACAGCTCGCCGAGCAGGCTGGGCAGCGAGCCGCAGAACAGGTAGCCGACGTTGCTGCCGTGGCGCTGGGTGACGCTGCGGATCACTGCGTCCAGGCCGCCGGGGCGGGGTCGGCCGCGGCGGTCGCGCTCGGCGCCGCCGGCGCGCAGCACCTCCTGGAACTCGTCGTAGCAGACGGCCACCGGCCCCGTGGCGGCGAGCTGGCCGGGAAGGTCGAGCGCGTCGAGCAGGCGCCGCTCGGTGTCCTCTGGTCCGACCGATCGAAGATCGGCCAGCGCGCCACCCAGCCCGGCGGGGAGCTGCATCCCGCCGCCGCGGCGCGCGAGCTTGGCCCTCGTCTTGGCCCATGTGCCGCTCGCCCCGCTCAGCTCGCGCTCGAACGCCTCCTCGATTCGGCTGCACAACGTCATCCGGCTCGTCACCCCGTACAGGTCGACTCGCACCGCCAGCGCCCCCTCCGTGCGCGCCTGCGCGAGCGCGGCCTCTGCGAGCGTGGTCTTACCGTAGCCGCGCGGCGCGGCGAGGCGCACGCGGCCGCCTTCGGCCATCCTGCGCGCAAGCAGCGACAGCTCCTCTTCGCGGTCGATCAGCTCGGAGGCGTTGGCGTGGAAGCGATGGGCGAACGGGTTGCGCACGAGTAGGCTGCAATACTACCAAAAGGTAGGGATCAGGCCTACCGACAAGCCCGCGGCCGCTCTGTGATGGCCCGGTGCTATCGCTGCCGGCGCCGGATCTCGATGCGGTGCCGGACGAGGGTTTGACCCCCGTCGCTCCCGTACTTTACCCCCGCGCAGGCAGCGGGTTTTGGGCGCCGTTCCTTGAAGAAGGGGATGAACGTTGGCTTGGGCTGGACGGCGACAACCCGGTCGGCGTCGAGCCAGACGCCCTCGAAGATGAGGCTGAGGAACTGTCGCTTGGCGGCGGGCTCTGTCTCTTTTTCCCAGAAGACGGTGAAGTCTTCGAGCACCTGCTGGGCGTGGTCGAGGTCGGGGATCGGCTGGGGAGCGAGTGTTGAGAGCTCGGTGTGGATGGCGTCGCGGCGGGCGATGTACTCGGGGCGCTGTAGGTCCCCGAGTTCGTAGAGGTCGCGCATCCGGGTCAGGCGCTCCTCCAGCGCGGCGCGGCGTTTGGCGGTTTCGCTGGTCTCGGGGGCGGCGGCGTTGGCGAGGCGGCGCAGGATGTCCTCTCGGATCGCGGGGGTCGGTGCGAACCCGGTGATGTACTGCGCGAGCTGGGCCTCGATCTGCTCGGCGTGCGCGATCGGCTGGTCGCAGGAGCGGTCGGCGCGCCGCGTTGCGCAGTAGTAGCGGGCCGTCTGCTCGCGGCCTCCGGTGGTGCCCTGCATCTTGGCGTGGCAGCGCCGGCAGCGTGCGAGGCCGCGCAGGAGGTAGCGCTGGGAGGGCCGCCCGGGCTTCAGGTTGCGGGCGCGCTGGCGGCGCATCTGCTGCACCCGGTCGAACAGGGCCTCGTCCACGATCGGCTCGTGCAGGCCCTTGATCGCCTTGGTGGTGTCCCTTCGCCCGGAGACGTACCCGGCGTAGGCGGCGTTGCAGAGCATCTCCCTGACGGTGTCGATCCCGAACGCGCGACCGCGGGTGGTGCGCTGCTCGTTGACGTTAAGCCAGGCGGTGAGGGTGCGGTCGGAGTGAAGCCCAGTCGCGTACATCTCGAACAGTCGGCGGACGTACGGGGCCTTCTCGGGGTCGGGGGTGGCGATCTCGTCCACGCCCTTGATGTACCCCCAGGGGAGCGAGCCGGTGAGCAGCCCTTTGCGGGCCTTCTCGCGCAGCCCCATCTTCGTCCAGAAGGAGAGCGAGACGGAGTAGTACTCGTCGAAGATCTCGTGCACGGACTCCGAGAGGAACGCGGCTGGGTCGTCTGCGTCTGCGCCGAGCGGCTGGGTGACGGAGATCACGTCGATCCCGAGCTCTGAGCGCAGGAGCTTCTTGTAGCGCTTGGCCTCGACCGTGTTGCGCGCGAACCGGGAGGTGTGGAAGACGAGCACGACCTCGAAGCGGTGCTCCATCGCGTCCTCGATCAGCCGCTGAAACCCCGGCCGCTTGTCCGCGAGGCGTCCGGTCTCGAAGTCGAGATACTCCTCGACCAGCCGCATCCTGTGGTCGGCGGCGTAGCGCGCGATCGCCTGGCGCTGCCCGTCGGGTGAGTAGCCGCGGCCCTGCTCCTCCGTTGACTCTCGGATGTACGCGACCGCGCGCCTGGTCTGCTCGGCCTGCTCAGACATTCAGCGTCTCCTCTCCTGCGGGGTGGTCGGTGAATAGCTGCGCGCCGCGGCGGCGCCAGTAGGCGACGAACCACTCGACGAACGCCTCGTGGTCGGGGTCGGGCAGACGCTGGCGCTGCGGGCATACGTCCCGCGGCTGGCGTCCACGACCGGCGCTCTGGCGCTGGTTGGCAGCTCGCCGTCGCCCGGCCGTGCGGCACGCGGCTCGCTGATCGTCGGGCTCGCTGGGATTCATAGGAGCACCTCTCTTTCCGTGCCGGTCGGGGCGTCCTCGCGGTACGCCTCGACCTGGTAGGTGGCGTGGCAGTAGTGGCAGGCCGGTTTCCGGTCGCCGTGGCCGCTTGCGCGGTCGGCCGGGTAGACGATCTCCTGGCAGCGGCGGCAGACCCCGAGCGACTGCCGGTTGATCTGCGGGTAGAAGTCCTCTCTGCGGTGGGTGAGCCGACCGAGCGGCCCGGCCTGACGCGCGAGTCGCCGCGCGGCGTGCTCGCGCCACTCCAGGTATGCCAACCGCCGCTCGCGCTGCTCCTCGCGTCCCGCGGCGTCCCGCTCGGCATCCAGGCGCAGGCTGCTGAGCGTGCGGTGGTCGACCAGCTCCCCGGATCCCAGGCGCTCGCGCGCCTCGCGCAGTCGTGGCCCCTCCCCGTACCGCTCGGCGAGCGCACGTAGCCGCTTCTGCTGCGCGGAGCGGTAGGAGTCGATCAGCAGCGCCAGCTCGCCCTCAACGCCGGCACCCGGCGCCGGGATCGCGCTCAACCCCGGGTCGAGCAGGGCATCCCCAAGGTTGAGGTCGCGCGCGATTGCCCTGAGCGCTTCACGCTCGTCCGGGAGCGGCGGGGAAGTCGAGTCGAGCATCAGCCCGACGGCCTGCACACCAACCGGCCCGAGGGCCTCGAAGTAGGAGCCGAGCGAGTGCCTGTGACGGCACAGGTGCATTCGCATCGCCTCGGGGCCCTCGCGCAGACGTCGCTGCTGCTGCTCCTCGGCTTCCTCGCGTTCGCGGCGGTGGGCGAGCGCCCGCTCATACGGCGCACGCGCCCCGTGCAGCACCTCGAGCAGGCGTTGCCCATCGTGGCCGTCGAGGTCGGCCAGGCACGTCTCATCTAGCAGCCGTCCGGGTGTGTGTGCGAGCGCGCCCGCCGCGGCGATGAGTGGCGCACGCGAACGTGACTCATAGCGCCGTGCGGGCTCCCGCAGCGCGCGCTCCAACGCGGCGAGGAACCGTGCGGCCCGCGGCTGTGTGGTGGTCAAGAACAGCAGCGCGGGCAGGAACAGGTGGCGCTCGCGCCAGGCGTCCGATCTGGCGTAGGCGGCGTACAGGCTGGCCTTGAACCGCAGTCGCGCGTGCGACATCGTGCCGAGGTCGATCTCCACGAATGCGCCCAGCTTTCGGCCCTCCCCATCGACGAGGACCACCATCGCGTCAGGGGCGACGGTGCGCTCCTGCGAGCCGTCCTTGAACGTCTCGCGTGCTTCGCCCTCCCGGCGGTAGATCGCAAGCTCCAGGCCCACCGACGGGGCGCGGGTGGCGAGCGTGACGTACAGCTCGGTCAGCGCCGTCGTATGCGCGAGGAATACCGGGTTCGGGGTCTGGCGCTCACCGCCGCGCGGCAGCGGCTCCCCGCGCACCAGGCAGTCAGCGCGGCGTGTCGGCCAGTGGTGGTTCGGCGCCGACCCGCTCTCCCGGTAGGGGCGGCTGCGCCCAGCGAGCCCGAGGTCGTGCAGCCGGCGGGTGCGGTAGCGCAGCGTGCGCTCGGGCACATCGGGGAACAGCCGCGCGAGCTGATCCTGGCGCACCACCCGGTGAGTGCACATGACGCCGAGCAGGCGATGATCGATGTCCGCCAACGCGGCGCAGTTCGGATCGAAACGACGAGGCCGCACGACACGACGACGGTCGCCAGAAGCACGAGCACTCATGAGCGCAACCCCCCGCAGCGCGGTGGCGGTGAGCATGGGGGTGATGTCATAGAGACCTCCAATGAATTGGGGTAGAGAGAGTCGGGCGCGCCCGAGTACCCACGATTCCGCACGGATAAGCCACAAACGCCGTGTCTGCCGTTGCCGTTCGGAAACGAGCGAACGGCAAGCCGTGACAACGCGAACATCGGCGCACAAGGCGCGGCGTGGGCGGCGGTTAAGGGGCGGGGCGTCACGGGGGGCAGGATGGTGTAGCTCCAGCAGTCGAGGAAGTCAAGGGCTCGTTCGATTGCAATGGACAATGTTGCGAGCGGATGATGGGGGATTCGGTGCATATCTCTTAAACCAAGCTGCGGCCTGCTGGGACCAACGAGTTGGGTGAGGCGCCCGGCGTGGGCCGGCTCCACGCTGCTCGGACTCACGTATCACCCCTCCCCGTCGGCGGGAAGACCCCCGAAATGCTCATGGAACTCGGCGGGGGTCAACATCTCCGGGGCCTGCGCTCCCGCGGTACGGGCAGCCCGTCGAGCAGGATGTGCGGCGGGACCTCCAGGGCATTGGCGACGATCAGCAGCGTGAGTACGCCTGGCTCGCACTGCCCACGCTCCAACACACCGATCTCGTTGCGGTGGACGTTGGCGACTTCCGCGAGTCTTTCCTGCGCGAGACTCCGCTGCTCGCGCAGACCGCGCAGTTGCCCTCCGAACACGCTCAGGACCCGGGCGCGCTCGGCGGTGTAGGCGGTCAACGCTCAGCCCTCCCCGTCGTTGGGAAGGTGCCCGAAGTGCTCCTCGAGCTCCTTGGGGGTCAGCCTTCGCTCCCCGTGGCGGGCGAGCATCGCCTCCACGCTCAGATCCGGGCGCAGGAGCACGGAGCGAGGGATGTCGAGAGCGGACGCCAAGGCGCGCAACGTGTCCCACCGTAGGTTGCCGTGCCCTCGCTCGATCCGGCCAAGGTGCCCCGCGGACATCCCGGCCTTGCGGGCGAGCGCTTCGATCGTGAGGCCCTTGGCGTGGCGGTGGCGGCGGACAGCCTGCCCGAGCGCGATCAACTCCTGTTCGTATTCGGTCATCGCTCGCCCCCTCAGATGGCGATGAGGTTGAGGGTGTCGTCGATGTACCGCAGCCCGTCGGACGCCTTGAAGCGTGCGCCGTTGCGGTCGAGCAGCCCGAGGCGCTCCAGGTGCGCTAAGGACCCTCGCACCGCGTCGGGGTCGATGTCGCGCAGTTTGCGCAGCATTTCCGCGCGGGGCCACCACTCAGAGCGGTCGTTGCGGAGGAGCTGCAACACGATGATGCGCTCTGTGGCGGGCTCGCCGTCTGGGTACTGATTGGGGGTGGGGGTCATCTTCGGTTCCTCCTGTGTTTGGAGGCCCCGGGAGGTCTGCTCTTGGCGAGCAGGTGCAACCGATACGCTGCGCCTGCGCCGGGAGTTCGCGCTTCCGGTGCCACGCGGGGCGGCTGCCACCAGCAGCGCGCCCCGCATCTGGTTATGATGCGAGAAGGCTATAGCGTGCACGCTGGTATGTCAAGACAATTGCCTGTAGACTGGACGGCCCATAAGCTGGCCGCCCGTGCCCCCGATCGACACTGCGCTCGCCGCCGTCCTGCGACGCCTCCGCACCGAGCGCGAATTCTCGCAGGAGGCCGTCGCGCACCAGGCCGGCGTGTCCTACACGACGCTCGCGAAGATCGAGCTCGCCCAATCGAACCCCGGCTGGGCAACGGTACGCGCCATCGCCGACGCGCTCGGCGTCACGCTGGCCGAGCTGGCAGCCGCCGTCGAAGCAGAGGGCCGATCGCGGCGCTGACTGCCCGCAAACTGAGACGGCCCCGTCGGGAGGAGCCGGCAGCCGACTCAAGGAGCCGCGGTATCCTGGGAGGAGACACTTATGGACTCGCGGGCACACATAGCCGCAGACGCCATCGGGTCGGTGCGCGCCGAGGGCTTGGAGCCGGGCGCAACCGTCACCGAGATTCTCGATCGCTGGGCCAACGGCCAGATCGAGACCGAGCAGCTCGGGGAGGCCGCGCAGCGCCTCGCCGCCGGGGAGTCCGTCGCCCACCTGCTCGGCCAGCCAGAACCCGTGCCAAGACGCCGCTGAGCGCGGTCTGAGCGGCGCGGTGGCCGGCCCTTTGCTGGGGATCCCGCGCCAGTGCGATGTCGCCTATCACAAGGTTTGGTATAGACGGGTGGGATCGAGGAGCCACGATGAAGCTATCCGACCTACCCACCCGTGATCAGGTGCTCGCCGAGCACCTCGACGCTGACCCCAAGTACCGCCGCGAATGGGAGCGCACCGCCCTCGCCCGAGCGGTCGCGGTGAAGGTGATCTCCTACCGCGCCGAGCGCGGCCTCAGCCAGGCCGCGCTCGCAAAGCGTCTGCACATGACACAGCCTGGCATCGCGCGCCTCGAGAGCGGCGAGCACAATCCCACCTTCCCCACACTCCTGCGCCTTCTCCCATGCACTTGGGATTGAGCTGGCGATTGTACATCGCTCCCACCGGCAAAGAGCCGCAGCTCATCGGGAAGCACGCCCGCCGCAACGCCTTGGAGTCCTTCGAGGGTAATCGATGTAGTGTCGTCGTGGCTGCGGCTTGACGCGGCTCCAACGTATCGGCGATATCGCAGAGTCGCCTCACGACGCCCTCTGCTGCAGCAGGCGAATAACGGTCTCGGGAGTCGGTCGCGATGTCTCTATCACGGGGCCGTCGCGCGTCCAGCCCCGAAATTCGTGCACGAGGAGCGTGTGGCCGGTGTCGCGCGGAGAGAGCTTGCGAACCAGGACATCAGCGAAGCGACGGTCGTGCGTCGTAACGATCAGCTGGCGATGCTCACGAATCTGCCGGCACAGGTCTCCGAAGCTGAGGATTGCGACCACGTCCAGCGCCTGCAAAGGGTCGTCGAGCACAAGGAACGGCAGTGCTGCGTCACGCGCGTTAAGCGCCATGCCGAGGAAGTAGGAGAGTGCGACCACGTTGACCTGGCCCTCGCTGAAGACCAGCAGCGGGTTGGCCTCGATGTCCCGCTGGCGGTCGCGGACGACCGGGATGATCTGGTTGCGGTTGCGCATCACATCCTGCTTGGCCACCAGCTCGGTAAACGCCGGATTAGGAGCGAGGCGCTCGAAGACCTCGGCGAAGGTCGGCCCCAGCTCGTCCAAGGCGTTGCCCAAAATGTCCCTGGCGGCGTCGCTTGCAGCATGCACAAGTTTCTGTGCCCGACCGCAGCGTTCCTCAAGAGAAGCGAGCTGCTTCTCGACGACAGCGAGGTCGGTGCCGGCAGCGTCGGCTTCGCCTGCCAAACGCGCCACATGTGCACCGGATGCCTGGTTCGCTGTCTCGACGAGTTCCTCCAACCGAACAACTGCACCGGAGAGCGCCTCAACCGCCGCATCGAAGGTGGACCCGTCGAGCACGACGACGTCGATGTGAAGGCGATCGTTGACGTCGGCGAGCACGCCGCTTAGCTTGGCCTGCAAGGCGTCGAGCTTCTCGACAGTGGCGCGGCGGTCCGCCAGCACGCCTCGAATACGAGCGAGGTCAGCCTGGGCGCGGACCAGCGCATCCTGGGATTCCTGGGCGCCGGCTGCCAGCGCTTGCGACCGGTCGAGCACCTCTTGGAGATGTGAGCGGACGGAAGCCTGGTCGATTTGCTGCTCACAGACCGGGCAGCGGTCGCTGAGTAGGCCAATAGCTGAAGAGGCCAGCTGCACGAGGACCGGTGCCCGCTCGACCGACTCTCTCACCGCCTGCTCGGCAGCCGCAGCGGCCGCTCCTGCGTTTTGTGCCATCTGCGCTGGGTCTTTCGGATGCTCAACCAATGTCTGGCGGGCGCGCTGGACGGCCTCCATCGCCTCCACAACCCGGCCGACTGCGGCACCGAGCTGAGTGACGGTTTCGACATCAACCGGGTCGTCGAAGATGAGGTCAACCGTTGTGGGCAGCTGCGCCTGCATCGCGCGCACGCCATCTGCGAGCAGCGCAGCCGTTTCTGCCGATGAGCCGGCGGCCTGGCGTGCCTCAGTACAGCGACGGAGCGCTTCGGCGTGACGTCCTCTGGCCTGGCTGCATGCCGTGCGTGTTGCGGTGCGTTCACGGATCAGTCCTTCGGAGGCACGGCTCGTTGCCCTCGCGAACGCCGTGACCTTCTCAAGCCCGATGAGGGCAGAAACCCGCTCGTGCAGTTCGCCGCCGGCGGCTTCGAGCGTGCTGCGGATGGCATCCTGGCGAAGCATTCCCCAGGTCCGCACGGCCTGGTGAAGCTCGCTGGCCGAGCCAATGCCGAAGATTTCCGCAAGCCGGCTCTCGGCGGCAGCGTCCTCGATGGACTCGTCGAGCTTCAGCGCTTTGAGATGGGTAGTTCGCTCCGTGCCGGTGCGGATGAAGACGTGCTCGACGCCGTCCACGTCCAGCGCGAGCGTGACGGTTGCGCCGTTAGGGTTGAAACGGCTGGTCACGGCGTCCTCTTTGCGCCGTAGGCCGCGGACCCGCTCGACAAGGTATTCCAGCTCGCCGCAGAACAGCCACAGCAGCGCATCGACCATTGAGGTCTTGCCGGTGCCGTTGTCGCCCCGGACGACTATGACGTCGGCGTCCAGGTCGATCTGCTGAGACTCGGCGAAGCCGCGGAATCTCCCGATCTCCATACGCTTGAGGCGGACAGTCATGGAATATGCACCTCAGCCGTCTGCGCGAAGGACGAGACGGCGGCGTCGGCGAGTGCGGCGTCCAGGCCAGCGTCGATGAGCTTGGTCCTCACGGTACTGAGCGGGTCGGTGAGTTCCATCTCGGGCACCGGGCGCAACGGCAGCAGCAGCCGCAGCACGCGCTCGGTGGCATCGCGGTCGCCGGTGACCACGAGCTTGCGGGCATAGCGGGTGTCGGACTCGAAGGCGTCGCGCACTTCGTCGTAGCGTTGGCCGTCGCCCGAAACGACGAGGACCAGGTACAGGTCCCACCGGCGCGGCGAGGGATGTACGGCGGCGTGGTGCGTGAGGGTTGCCTGCGCATCCTCGACGAAGCGCTGGAGGTCGTCATCTCGCACAACAATGGCCATAACGAGTGCGTAGTCTGTCTCAGCGAGCAGCACTTCGCCAAGCGCCCCCTCGTTGCAAAAGTCGATGTCGTACCCGCCTGCGTCAAGGAGAGCCCGACAATGCTCCAGCGCGTCTGCCGACCGGATCATGCGGCTAGCCGTCCATTCAGTGCGTCGTCCGCGCAGAACAGTTGGATTCCGTCATCTCCGCCGTCGCTGATATCGCCGTCTTGTTTGCTGCTGGCCCCGATGTCGGTGGGTGCGGAATAGTCGGGGAACTTGCCGACGGCACCCTGGATCACCACGGTGATCGGAGTTCCAGGCGCGTACCGGCCGCTGCGACGGCGGTCGTCGATCCGCGTTAGCGCGGTATTCGCGACCGTCCTCCAATGTTGCTCTGGGCAACAGGCGTTCTCGAAGTAACGGTGCTCAGTACGGATCGTAAGGTTGCCGTCGGCCCCTGTGGCCAAGACCTCGCCGCCATCGAAGGCCACCAGTTGGGCGATGCACATGAGAACGTTCCGGCCCGCCTCGGCGAGTAAGAAGGGGCGACCGTTGAGCGTTCCCGCCACGCCGCCACGCCACCAGCGCAGGACGGCATCGGCAGGCGTGCTGGCCAGCGCATCGCGCAGCGTCGCGTGCCCGTCCACGGTGGCCTTCGACCAGTTCTGTTTTTCGTGATCGTGCAGATCGCGAGCCCGGTCGCCCGCCAGGGCGAGCGCCTCGCGGACGACTGCGCGGAGGAGGTCGTCGAGGAACTCATCGGCACCCATGACTAGCGCGGCAGCGTTCTCGCGCTCTTGCAGCACGGATTCCCAGTCCGGCGACAAACCTTTCGGATCGACGACATGAACCGTCGCTGTCTCGCGGACCCACAGATCTGTCAATTCCCGCACCGGCTCGCCGACGTAGGTGCCGACTGTCCCAAGGCCGATGAACACGACCTCTCCTCCAGCAAGCGCATCCTCAACCTTCGCGCGTGCCCAGCGGCGTGGCGTGTCGACCTCGTCGCGCGTTAGAACAAGGGTTTCAGGGCGGCGCGCGCAACCGTGAAGCTTGTACAGGTATAGGGATCCATCGGCGGGATCGAGTACGTCGATTTCGCGCGAGGCGCCCTGAACGGGAACTTCCACGCGAATACCGCCATTCTCGACGCCGCAATCCCAATTCGCCGACACGGCACGCACCAGCCCCTCCCGGAGAAGGAGCGCGACGATTTCATGGCCGTAGGTGGGCTCCATGTCCTTGAAGTGCCACGCCTGTGCTGCGCGGTCCTTGAGCGCGCCAAGGCGCTCGGGTGCCCCGCGCTCAAACCGTGCCGCGAGGGACTCAAGGTCGAGCTCCTCCAAGTCGGCCTCCGTCACGCCGAGCAATTCGGCAACGATCGGGCGCAGCTTGTCGGCGAGTTCATTGCCGCACGGACCACAGGCGGGCCACGGGACGCTCAAGCCGGCGCCTAGGTAGAGAACCAGGCGCTGGCGGCTACCGGAGCGCACCAGCGCAGCCGCTGACGGGATTGGTTCTTCATGCAGCGGCTTCGGGCGGTAGCGGAGTTGGCCTGACGTGTTCAAGCGACGATCCCCCGGAGACGTGGGCTACGAATTCCCGCAGCAGGTCCGCAGGCACCATCGCAGACCCATCATGGCTGTAAGCATACTGCGCCTCGGTCTGATGGCTGGAACGTTCCCTCGAGATGCCCGGTCAGTCGTGAACGTCGGCGCAGGCACGGGCGTGTATGAGCCATCTGACCGCGAGGCGCTTGCCGTGGAGCCCCGAGGCGTCTGCTTCAACATCGCCGCCGCCCACACCTCGATCTACGCCCTATCTGGGGCAAACCTGATCCGGCGCGCCTGTCCTTTGTAGGCCGTGGTCAGGCGCTGCGAAGTAGGTCTGCAACTACTTCGGCGGGCCGCTGGTGGCGGCGTGCGGCGAGTCGCTGCAGCCGCTCGGCGTCCTCGTCCTCGACGCCAACGACGATTGTCAGCTTGGCGTCGGGGTTGCCGACGTCGGCCTCGACGTAGCGCGGGTCAATCGCGGTGAGGTCGGCGTCGAAATCACCGGGCTGGGGGTCAGGGTCGGTCCAAGGATCGCGGTCCATGCTCATCTCTCTAGCAGTTTACGCTCGCGCGGCGAGGAGTCCCAGCCCGTGATGATCAGCCAGGTCGTCGGGTCGAGGGTTTGTTCGATGACCAGCGTCACGGCTCGGCCCCCGTCGGTGCGGCCGACCAGTAGTCGGCGTTTGCCAGGGGATGCCCCGCGCGGGTTGCGGACGAGGACATGATCGTTGCGAGGGACCTGACGTGCGTCGTGGGTCGTGATGCCGCGCGCTCCGAGCTTGTCGATCGCGGCCTCGGTCACGAGCAGTTCGGCGATCGCGTCGGGCATGCCCACAGGTCTATCGAACGCTCACGACACTATGCTGGGCGACCCAACGCTACAGCGCTTGACGAACTGGCAACGGCAAGGGTGCGCGCAAGCCACCTACAGCCGCTCCTCCCACGGCAGCGCTCGCCAAACCTCAATCTCCCCACCGCCTGGGGGCAAAGCCCGGACTCGACCCCCGTCGCTCCCGCTATTGATGTTTCTCGGCGGCCAGCTTTGCTCGGGGGCGCGCGGCGGAAGACTGTACGCTCCCAGGCGTGCCCAACCTCAATGACCCCGTCTTCGACGAGCCGCGCGATCACCCCGGCTTTCGGTGCCGGCGCGCCCGCGTCAGCCGCCAAGCGGGCAGCGAGCGACTGGGGCTGAGCCTTTGGGAGCTGCCGCCAGGCGAAGCTGCCTACCCATACCACTACCACCTCGCCGAGGAGGAGCTCGTGGTTGTGCTCGACGGCCAGCCGAGCCTGCGCACGCCCGAGGGATGGCGGGAGTTGCAGGAGGGCGAGGTCGTGCCGTTCCGGCGCGGCGAGGCTGGTGGGCATCAGATCGTCAACCGCACCCACCACACCGTGCGGTTCCTTGCGTTGAGTACCAGCGGCGAGCCTGACATCGTGATTCGGCCCGACTCGGGCACACTCGACGCCTGCGAGCGGTTGCCGGACGGCGGAGGACTGCGAGCGATCTTCCGTATGCGCGACTCGGTCGACTACTACGACGGCGAGTTGCCCCCCGCCGGGGAGTAGCGCCTCGTGTCCACCACGCTGCGCTGTGTGAAATACGAGGTCCGCGACCGCGTCGCTCGCATCACGCTGGACCGGCCCGAGCGCGGCAACGGCATCACTTGGGCGTTGCTCCAGGAGCTCGAGCGGTGCGTCGAGCAGGCCGACCTCGACTCGTCCGTGCACGTGCTGCTGCTGGCCGGGGCCGGGCGGGGCTTCTGCGGCGGCTACGACCTGGTGGAGAGCGCCGAGGGCCAGGGCGCGCTGGGAGCGGACAGCCCCGGGCCGGCGCCGGGCTCGCCGCTGGACCCGGCCGTGATGGCCGCCAACCACGACCCCGCCAGCGTCTGGGATCCAATGGTGGACTACGCGATGATGAGCCGCTGCGTGCGCGCCTTCATGTCGCTGCTGCACTGCGGCAAGCCGGTCGTCTGCCGGGTGCACGGCTTCTGCGTCGCCGGCGGCACCGACATGGCGCTGTGCTCCGACCTATTGGTCGTGGCCTCCGACGCCAAGCTCGGCTATCCCCCGGCGCGTGTGTGGGGCTGCCCCACGACCGCCCTGTGGGCTCACCGCGTGGGCGCGCAGCGCGCCAAGCGGCTGCTGTTCACGGGCGACAGCCTCTCGGGCACGGAGGCACTGGAGTGGGGGCTGGCGATCGAGGCTTTCGCCCCGGGGCAACTGGAGGAGCGCACCGAGGTGCTCCTCGGGCGGATCGCCCAGCTGCCCGTGAACCAGCTGCGGATGATGAAGCTGCTCGTCAACCAAACCCTTTTCGCCCAGGGTCTGCACGCCACGCAGGTCCTTGGCACCGTGTTCGACGGGATCGCTCGCCACACCGCCGAGGGCTACGCCTTTCAGCGGCACGCTGCGCAGGAGGGCTTCCGCGCTGCGGTGCGCGAGCGCGACCAGCCCTTCGGCGACCACGGCGCCTCGACCTTCAAGGGATGAGGGATCTCCGACCGACGCGCGCTGCCAGCGGGCGTCGGCCCGGCCAACCGCTGTCCTCCGCGCCTAGCGCGACATGGAGCCCATGCGGGGCTCTGTCCGCGTTGGCGGGGACAACTGGGTGTGACGGGTTGGCGAGACGCCCATCGCTTGCATCGCCGCCGCGCCGTGCGGGATTGTCAGCATGGGTACTCGTGCGGGCGCGGCGGCCACGCCGATCGCGACCGCGGCCAGTAGCGACGCCACGCCGGTGGTGGCCAGGGCGCGCCACGGCAGCAGCCTCTCGGCCGCGACCAGTACCGAGATCAGCGCCATCCACCCGACGCTCATGGCCCCCAGCGCGAACAGTGCCGCCATCAACGCCCAGCAGCAGCCCAGGCACCACGCGCCGTGTTCCATTCCAATGCGCAGCGCCCCGTCGCGACCGTCGCGCCAGCCTTCAAGGAGGAACGCGCGCCGGCTTCGGCATCTGCTCAGACAAGCGTGCTTGGAAGGGGTGAGCTGATAAAGGGCGGCTGCCGCCAGCACGCCGGCGGCGGTAAAGCGTCCGGCTCGATGCCACGCAAAGAGGCCGCCATCGAGTGAGCGACCAGCCTCCAGCAGCGCATAGCCAAGGAGCCCTGCCGCGGCCCAGATGGCGAGGTAGCCACCGAGCAGGAGCGCTGTATCGCGGAGGTTCGCGCTTGTGCCGTGAGGCCGTCGGTCATGTTGCACGGCGCGATACGCCAGTACCATCGGCGCGACGGCTGGGAGCATCATCGCCGCCATCATCACCACCCAAGTGCTGAGGAAGAAGCCGAGCGCACCGGGATCTGTTCCAGGTCCAGCGTCCATGCCGGTCATCCTCAGATCGGTCGCAACCCATGCCGCGGCGGCCAGCGTCAACAATGCGCCGGCGAGCGCAGTTTGCCCGCCGAGGCGCCCGAAAGCCGTCGCCGAATGTGTGGCTGGAGGTTGCCCCTCCATGCTCTCAGTCATACCGCAACTGGGGAAAGGCCCGCTCCGTTCCGCGCCCCTGCGGGGTCGCGTCCAGCACGCTCCAGAGCGGCCAGATGGAGTCGACGTGTCGAGCGTCCTCGCCTTCGTCGCGTGGCGCGAACATCAGCTCGGTGGCCCACGTGTGACGCAGCTGCCCGCCGTCGCGTACAAACACGTTCAGAATCGGGATCTGGTCGCCTTCGGAGTTTTCGGCTTGGTAGTCGCGGTTGTAGGTGTTGCCTTGAGAGGAAAGGAGGCGCAGGTTGCGCCACCCGCGCTCGTTTGCGAAGGTGCGGATGCGCTGCGGATCCGACTTCGCCACCACAACAAGGTTGAGCTGCTGCTCGAGGTGGGGGGCGGCGCCGTCGAGCGAGTCGAGAATCGACGCGCAGGACGCACACGGGGTCTCTGCAAGGGGCAGCCTGCCCGTCTCGCCAGCCGGCCCCGGCCGGGTGTCGCCCGGCCAGCGCGGGAACATGAAGCTGTAAACGACCAGCGTATCCCTGCCCGCCCGCAGGAGCTCGGAGAACCTCACCTCGCCGCTGCCCTCGGCGATCTCCTCAAAGCTGTAGTCCTCCGGCACGGCCCCTCCCAGGGGTAGGGTGCGCCGCTTGGCTGCCACCGCCTCGGTGTGCCGGCGCAGGTCGATCTCGGCCTGCAGCAGCTCGTCTCGCGCGCGCCGATACTCGTCGCTCTCGCCCGGAAACCGGACGGTGTGTAGCGGCTCAGTCATTGGATTGCCTCCTTTTTGGGTGAGCGGCTCGGCATGCGCTTCGAGCTTGCCGGTCAATACCCAGTCCCCATGGCTGCTCGCCGAGAAGATCGCTCAGCGCGTCGAGCCGCCGGGCCAGAACTCGCGGTATCGCTCCGACCAGCTGTAGACTACTCGCGGCTGTAATGCTCGCGCCAGATCAGCCTGTGGATCGGGATTACCCGGGGGATCGAACGGACGCCGGGGATGAAGGGGATGCAGACAAACGCCAGACTGAGTACTCCCATCATGAGCATCACGAGAATGTCCGCATTTTCAGATTCCTTGAATGGTTCGACCTGGTACCAGAGGGCGTACAGCCACAGCCATGGCTGGCCGGGGAAGCTGCCCGTCTCGTTCATCATGCCCCACTGCTCGCCGAGCAGGTGCAGGCGCTCGGCGCGTTCTTCCAGCAGCCCGCCGTCGGCCATGAACAGGAGCGGCTTGGTGTAGTCGGTCTGGAAGAACTGGCTGCTGGTCACCAAACCCCCTTCGAGGCCTCCGCTCTGCGCGAGGCTCAACAGGCCGGCCATCATCGTCCCCACCGGCCCGGCGCCGCTGGCCTTGACCGTCACCGTGCCCGTGCTGGCGTCCACCGACACCGTGCTGGGCGGCGTCTTGTTTTCTTCCATCGCCACCGAATATTCTTCAAGCGGCTTGGCGTAGGCTTCCGACCATTCCTTTTTCTGCGTTTCGGGCGCGGCCTTATATTCGGCGAGCGCGCTGTGCAGTGTCGGATCGTCGGGTACGGTTTCCAGCGGTTTGATCACGAAGTCGTCTGCCGCGTTGATCGGATGGCTGACGCCCAGCCATTTCTGCGGGTACAGGAACGCCGCGTGCTGGCCTTCGCCGTTGTGGTTGTAAGGCGGGCCGTACGTCGCCGTCCCGCTGGTGCCGTCGAGCTCGGTGGCGGCGGTGGCGAGGAAGTTGGCCGGCAGTGTGTGCGACCACTGCCCGATCGTGCTGGACTTATCGTCCGGCGAGGAGAACAACACGGTCAGCAGCACCGCCAACAGCCCGATGACGCCGACGGCGATACACAGCTCTTTGATCAGGTCGTAGGGCTGGTAGGCGCCTTTCCAGGGTCGGGTGTCGTCTTTGGGGCGCAGGAAGCTCACGACTGTTCTCCGGTCGAGGATGACCGCGGCAAACCGTCGGCACCGGGACTGACGGCTTGCGCGCCCGCCAGCTTCTGATCGAGCTCGAACGGCGGCACAACCCCGTTGCGGCGCACCAGCAGGACGTGCACGCTCACGAGCGCCACCACCGCGATCGGCAGCAGCAGGATGTGGTAGCTGTACATCTGGCCGAAATTGGTCACGTTGAAGAAGGCGCCGACCCCCACCGAGTTGAGACCGTCCTTGGCCTGTGTGGAGATCCACTGCGCATCGAAGTTCTGCTGGGACACATAGCCGGTGAGCGCCGCGGGCACCGCCACGAGGAAAGTGATTGCGCCCGTGACCCACACCCGCCCCCGCCCGCCGCGCCAGGCCGCCATCCAGTACTTGCCCCACAGGTGCACCACCATCACGAAGAAGAACAGCTCCACGCTCCACATGTGAATGCTGTTGAAGAAGTGCCCCACCCCTGTCTCATGCCACCACGCCGGCCCCTTCAGTGCGAGGATGCAACCAGAGCCGATGATCACCATCAGCGAGGCGATGCTGGCCACCCCGAAGACGTAGATCCAGGAGGCCACATAGGTGGGCTGACCGTCGGGCAGAAGCCTCTCGGGTGGCAGTGCCTCGACGCCTTTTTCGCGGACTTTGACAGTCCAGGATTTCGACGGGATCGTCGGAGGGGTGGTGGAGGTGGCGCTCATGATGCGCCTCCGCCCCGACGAGCGGCGTCTCGCGCGCCGGCGCCGGGGAACGGCAGCAGGATCGCCAGCGCAAACACGATCAGCATCAAGCCGATCACCACCACATTTGCGACCGACAGGTGGATGAAGTGCCAGTCCACCGTGTGCGCCGGGTGGTTGAGGTTGAAGACTGCTGCCATCACGCTCATCCGTGGTACCTCTCCTCTGCTCGCCTCCAAATGACAGACATCCAACGAGTGCGAACGCTAATCAAGCCCATATTCGACAACCTCCGTATAAACCCTCATGTCGCTCGGGGGAAGCCCGCGGCGAGCAGCGCCGTGACCTCGGCGTCGGTGGTGGGGCTGAAGTCCCGATACCAGTAGCCGACCGCCCAGAGATCGGTGGGCAGCTCCGCGCACACCACCTCGTCGGCCTCCTCGCTGAGTGAGTGCGCGGACTGACGTGCCGCCACCGGCACCGCGAGGATCACCCGCGCGGCCCCCCGCTTGCGCAGCGAGCGCATCGCCGCCCGCGCCGAGCGGCCGGTGGCCAGGCCGTCATCGACGAGGATCACCGTGCGGCCAGTAAGCTCGATCGGCGCGCGCGAGCCGCGGTAGCGGCGCAGGCGCTCCTCAAGCTCGCCCTCGACCCGCGCTATCAACGTATCGCGCTGGCTATCGGTGAGACCGAGCGCGCGCACCGCATCCTCGCTGAGCACCCGCACGCCTCCCTCCGCCAGCGCCCCAATCGCGTACTCGGGATTCCCCGGCGCGCCGAGCTTGCGCACGACCGCCACGTCCAGCGGTGCGCCCAGCGAGCGCGCCACCTCGGCGGCGACCGGCACCCCGCCGCGGGGAATGCCAACCACCACCGGATGCTCGCGGCGAGACTGCTCCAGCAGCGCCGCCAGGCGCCGACCGGCGTCACGCCGATCCCTGAAGCCGCGCCTGCCAGGCGCGGGCACCGGCGGATCCGGATCTGGTGTGTGCCCCACCCCGTAATCTTCGCGCGTGCAGAGGCACGGGCTCGATGCGCCCGAACCCAACCATCCGACGGCGCGATGCGGCCAGCGAGCCCCATCGCTGGGCGTGGTATTGCACGAGTGGGGCCGCCTGGGGTGCATCGGCTTCGGAGGGCCCCCGGCCCACATCGGGCTGCTGCGGGAGCTATGCGTCCAGCGCCGGGGATGGCTGCGAGCAGAGGAGTTCGAAGACGCGATCGCCGCCTGCAACCTGCTCCCGGGGCCGGCCTCCACCCAGCTGGCGATCTTCTGCGCCTGGCGCGTGCGCGGGCCGGCCGGAGCGCTGGTGGGGGGACTCGCCTTCATCGTGCCGGGCCTGCTGGTAATCCTGGGGCTGGGGGCGCTGTTCCTCGCCGGCTCGCCGCCAACGTGGGTGCGCGGCGCGGGCGCGGGCGCCGGCGCCGCGGTGGCGGCGGTGGCGGTACGCACCGGCGGCCTCCTGCTTACGGCCAGCCGCCGCCGGTCGGGCGGCGGTGGCGGAGCGCGGTTCTGGGCGTATCTGCTCGTGGGTGCCACAGCGGCGGCCACGGTCGGCCCCTGGCTGGTGGTGGCGCTGATCGCGTGCGGTGGGATGGAGATCGGATGCAGGAGGATGCGCGCCGCGTCGCGCGCGCACTCCTTCCTGCTACCCCCGGCACTGGTCGCGGTGGCGCCCGCGATGGGAGGCCTGGCGGCTCTGGCATGGGTCGCGCTGAAGGTCGGAGCGCTCTCCTTCGGGGGCGGCTTCGTGATCGTCCCGCTGATGCAGCACGACGCGGTGGCGCACTACCACTGGATGACTGCCGACCAGTTCCTGAATGCGGTGGCGCTAGGGCAGGTCACGCCGGGGCCGCTGGTGCAGACGGTGGCGGTGGTTGGCTACGCGGCTGCGGGTGTGGGCGGGGGCTTGCTGGCCGCGGCGATCGCGTTTGCGCCCTCCTTCCTGTTCGTGCTGGGAGGCGCTCGCCACTTCGATCGCCTGCGCTCCAGCGCCTCCGCGCAGAGCTTCCTGGGGGGCGCCGGCCCGGCGGCGATCGGCGCCATTCTCGGCTCGGCGATCCCCCTGGCTCTGGCGCTCTCGCAGCCGTGGCAGGCGGGGGTGCTGGCGGGTGCGGCCGCCATGCTGCTGATGGCGCGCCGGGGCACCGTGGCGACACTGCTGGGCGCCGGCGCCGTCGGCGCGCTGCTCGGCGTGGCGGGCGCGCCGCTGCCGCATTGAGATCGAGGCGGACAGCCGCCCCGCGTTGAGATCGAGGACGTGAAACCGCCCCGTATCGAGATCAGGGGGCGCGACCGGCCCCCCGACCGGTCGCGCCCCTGCTTCGTCGGGCGGTACCTCCGCCCAACCCCCCAGCTGGTCCAGATTTAGCGCATGCGGGGATCGATGAAAATGTCGTCGATCCGCGATTCACCGGTGAGCGCCGTGAAGCGCAGTGCCACCTGCGCGGTGCCGCCGGAGAGCAGCCCGCCCACCACCGAGCCGGTTAGCATCGGCAGCGTCGGCTGCCAGCTGCCGCTCAGCGCCACCGCCCCCAGCGGCAGGGCGACTGGGCCGAGCGCGGTTTTGTAAACAACCTGCACCAGCACCGTCGAAAGCAGGCCGCCGTTGCGCGCGAAGAACCGGAAGGAGGGGTAGCTTGCGTTAACGCAGGTGTACGGCGACTGCGCCGTGGCTCCCGCGGGCAGCGCGAGCGAGTCGTGACCGACTTCGCCGGTGACTCCGTAGGGCTCGCTTCCAGGCACCCGCGAAGCGCCGCCGCTGAGGGCCCATTGCGACAGCGAGCCCTCGAAGTTGCCCTGTGGCACCAGCTCGTAGGAGTTTGTATCCCCCCACTGAGCAAACGGTTGGCTGAGTGCCGCTTCGTTGCAGGCGCCAGCGCTCAGTAGCGCCGCCTGCGCCGGTGCCGCCGACACCAGCGAAAGGATGAGGGCACCCATGGAAAGGGCCGCGGTCCCCAAAGCTGGTAGTGGGCGGCGAGTAAAAAGAGTCAAAAACGACAACACAATGGCCTCCGTGGTCTACCGGCGGCCGAGCCATCTCCGATCTTGGAGACCTCTTGCTTTGCGTCCCCGTCTCGCGACGGGTTTGCCTTTTTCAGTGTGTGTGCAATATGAGCGCTTTGAAGCTGGCGGCCAGCATGAAGCACGGACCGCCATACGGGAAGGGGCTTGGACGCATGTTTGAACAGCGGCGCCGGAGTCGCTCCAATAATTAGGATCCACACTGGGTCAACGGTGGGCATTCTGTTTGCTGGAATCAAGCGCGGGCGCTTACGGCGTCGTGCCGAGACTCGCTCAAGGCGGGCGGGCCGCCGGGCGATATAGGCACGCAGGGGTATAGATCCGTGTCGGCGTACGCCATCATCGAGTCCGAACGCGCGCGGACGTCGTTCCTACGCCAGGGCCAGCGGATGGGCGTGGCCGAGCGGCGTGGCGAACTGATCGTCGGTGGTGGTTTCGCGTGTGCCGCGCTCATCCTGGCGGCGGTCGGCGGTGGGCGGGCGTCGGGTGCGTCGGCGTGGGGTGGAGTCGCGTGGGGATCGCATCACTCCGTATCGGTGGCCGCTCTCTACGTTGTCGGCCTAGCCGTGGCCGGACGCATCAGGATCGACGTCGGTTCCGGCTTCACGGTCCCCACGCAGGTCGTGTTCGTGCCGCTGCTGTTCGCTGCACCTCTCGCCTTCGTGCCGCTGTTGGTGGCGCTGTCGCTGGTGCTCGGAATGACGCCGGCGGTGCTGCGCGGGCGCGTTCCACCGAGCCGGCTGCTGACGGTGCCCGCCAACAGCTGGTTCTCGGTCGGGCCGGCGCTCGTGCTGGCGCTCGCGCACCACGCCGCTCCCGCTGCACTCACCGATCTTCGCTCGGTTGCCATCCTGGCGCTCGCGCTTGTCGCGCAGTTCGCCTGCGACTTCGCCGCCAACGCGGTGCGCGAGCACCTCTGCGACGGCATCGGCGTCGGCGAGCTGCTCGGGGAGGTAGGCGAGGTCTACCTGATCGACGCGGCGCTCGCTCCGCTCGGGTTGCTGGTCGCGATCGCTGGGTCGCGGCTGCCCTGGGCGGTGCTGCTGATCGCGCCGCTGTTTGCGATCTTGCGGATCTTCTCCAGAGAACGCCGCGCCCGCCTGGAGCAGCTGATCGAGCTGGGCGACGCCTATCGTGGCACCGCGCTGGTGCTGGGCGATGTGGTTGAGGCCGACGACGCCTACACCGGTGAGCACTGCCGCGGCGTGGTGCGCCTCGCGCTCGAGGTGGCGTCGGCGCTGGGGCTCGACGCGCACCGCGCTCGCAACGTGGAGTTCGGCGCTCTCCTGCACGACGTCGGCAAGATCGCGGTACCCAAGGAGATCGTCAACAAGCCCGGTAAGCTCGACCCCGACGAGTGGGAGATCATCAAGACCCACACGATCGAGGGCCAGCGGATGCTCGAGCGGGTCGGGGGCTTCATGCGCGAGGTTGGCGAGATCGTGCGCTCCTCGCACGAGCGCTGGGATGGTGCGGGCTACCCCGATGGGTTGCGCGCGCAGGCGATCCAGTTGGAGGCCCGTATCGTCTCCGCCTGCGACGCCTTCAACGCGATGACCACCACCCGTTCCTACCGCAAGGCGATGAGTCTCCAAGATGCGATCGTCGAGCTCAAGCGCTGTGCTGGCTCCCAGTTCGACCCGCGGGTCGTGGACGTGCTGGTGGGCGTGGTGGAGGGCGAAGACTAATCGGGTGAGTTTCCGTTACGGGCCGCCAGCGTCTGGCGGCCGGCCTCCGTCCACACGACCTGATCGCGGCCGGGGCCCACGCCGATCAGCGTCACCGGCGCCCCGGCATGCTCGCCGATGAAGCGCAGATACTCCTGGGCCGCCGTGGGCAGCTCCGAGAAGGTGGTGCACTGCCCGATATCCTCGCTCCAGCCGCTCAGCTCGGTGTATGCAGCCGTGGTGTGGTGCAGCACCGTCTGGTGGTAGGGGAAGCTATCGAACTCGGCCCCCTCGGCGCCACGGTAGCTCGTGCACACCTTGATCCGATCGAGGCCCGAGAGCACGTCGAGCTTGGTGATCGCCAGCGCCGAGAGCGAGTTCAGGCGGGCGGCGTAGCGCAGCGCCACCAGGTCCAGCCAGCCGGTGCGCCGGGGACGGCCGGTGGTGGTGCCGAACTCCCCTCCGCGCGTGCGCAGATGGTCGCCCATCTCGTCGTCCAGCTCGGTGGGAAACGGCCCGGCGCCCACGCGCGTGGCGTACGCCTTGGCGATCCCCCAGATCTCATCGATGTCTTTCGGTCCAACTCCCGCGCCGATGCAGGCCGCGCCCGCGACCGGGTTGGAGGAGGTGACGAACGGGTAGGTGCCGTGGTCGATGTCGAGCATCGTCGCCTGCGCGCCCTCGAAGATCACGCGCCGCCCGCTGTCCAGGAGCTCCCACATCAGCTTCGCCGTGTCGGCGATGTGCTGCTCCAGGCGATGCCCGTAAGTGAGGTACTCCTCGGTCATCGTGCGCAGGTCAAGCGTCGGGTCCTTCTCGAACGGGCGCAGCGACAACCGCTTGGGCTCCATCGCCGCCACGATCTTCTTCTTGAGGATCTTCTCGTCGAGCAGGTCCTGCACGCGGATTCCCAGGCGTGCCGCCTTGTCGGCGTAGCAGGGGCCGATCCCCCGGCGGGTGGTGCCGATCTGCAGGCGTCCCAGCTTGGCCTCGCCGGCGGAGTCCAGCAGCAGGTGGTAAGGCATGATCAGGTGCGCGTTGGCGGAGATCCTCAGGCCGCTGACGTCGATGCGCCGCGCGCGCAGCGCATCGAGCTCCTCGATCAGCACCTTCGGGTCGATCACTACCCCGTTGCCGATCACGCAGCGCTTACCGGGGTAGAGGATGCCGGAGGGGATCAGGTGCAGCTTCCACTCCTCGCCGTCGCGCACGATCGTGTGCCCGGCGTTGTTGCCGCCCTGAAAGCGCACCACCGCGTCGCCGTGCTCGGCCAGCAGATCGACGATCTTGCCCTTGCCCTCATCGCCCCACTGGGCGCCGACTATGACTATGCCAGGCATGCCGTGTGCAGTGTAGGGGCACGCCGGGATGGCCCTGGAAGACGAGGGGCCGATCCATGTGGACCGGCCCCTCCGTGACGATCTACGGCTGTGCGGCCTACCCCAGCGCCTTCTGCTTGAGCGCGTCGAACTCGGCCTGCGTGATTGCGCCGCTGTCGAGCAGCTGCTTGCCCTTGGCGATCTGCTCGGTCGGATCGCCCTTGGAGGCCGCCGACTGAACGTACTTGTCGAATTCCTCCTGCGCGGCCTGCTGCTGTTTGACGGCGCGTTCGGCCATGCCGCGGTGCTCGGCGATCAGGTAGACGAATACCCCGAAGTAGGGCAGCACGACGATGAAGATGATCCACAGCACCTTCGCGAATCCCGATGTGTCGTGGCGACGGAAGAGATCGGCGAACACGCCGATCAGGATCCAGATCCAGATCACGAACGCGAAGAAGATCAGCATCGTCCAGAAAACTTCGAGGAACGGATAGCTACTTGAGGCGATGATCATTGCCTTCCTCCCAGATTGGATGATGGCTCTCGCGGTCAGCTTACGCGGTTACTGCGCGTAACGCTCGCCCGCATAGTTCATGAACTTCGGATACTCCTTGTGGAAGGTCAGCGTGACTTTCCCCACGGCGCCGTTGCGATGCTTGGCGATCAGCAGGTCCGCCTCCCCCGGGCGCTCGGAATCTTCGTCGTAGTACTCGTCGCGGTAAATGAACATCACGAGGTCGGAGTCCTGCTCGAGGTTGCCGCTCTCGCGCAGGTCCGAGAGCTGCGGTTTCTTGTCCGGGCGCGTCTCCACCGCGCGGGAGAGCTGCGAGAGCGCGATCACCGGCACTCCCAGCTCGCGCGCCAGGATCTTCAAGCCGCGGCTCAGCTCGCCAACCGCGGTGACGCGGCTGTCGTAGCGGCTGTCGGTGCGCATCAGCTGCAGGTAGTCGATGATGATCAGCCCCAACCCCCCCTCGCACTGGGAGTGCAGGCGCCGCGCCTTGGCGCGGATCTCCAGCAGGCCCACGTCGCTTGAGTCATCCACCCACAGCGGGGCTGCCGCCAGGCGCTGACTGGCCGTGAGGATCTTCGGCCAGCGCTGCTCGGAGACGCGTCCCTTGCGCAGCTCCTCGCCCTTGATCCGCGCCTGCGAGGCGACGAAGCGCTGAGCCAGCTCGGCCTCCGCCATCTCCAGCGAGAACAGCGCCACCGGCCGTTTGTGCTCGACCGCGGCGTTCTCCGCGATGTTGCACACCAGCGCGCTCTTGCCCATCGCTGGGCGCGCGGCGATGATGATCAGGTTGCCCCGCTGGAAGCCCCCGGTGATCTCATCAAGGTCTTTGAACCCGGAGGGGGTGCCGGTCAACGAGGTGCCCTCGATCGAGAGCCTGTGCAGCTTGTCGAGCTCCTCGTGCAGCACGTCCTCGATCGCGCGGAAATCCTGCTTGCGATCGTCGCGCGCGACCTCCAGCATCGCCTTCTCGGCCTGCTCCACCAGCTCCCGCGGTGGGGCCCCGCGGCCGAGCACGCTCGCCTGGATCTCATACGTGCTCGCCAGCAGTCGGCGCAGTAGGGCGTTCTCGCGCACGATCTGCGCGTAGCGACGAGCGTGGCCGGCGGCCGGCACCACGCCGGTGAGCTCGTCAACCGCGGCGATCCCCCCGACCTCCTCCAGCTTGCCAGTCTGCTTCAGGCGCTCGATGACCGTCAGCACATCGACGGGCTCGCTTTCCTCGTAGAGCGCCAGCATCGCCTCGTAGATCCAACGGTGGCGATCGCGGTAGAAGTCCTCCGGACGCAGGCCCTCCTCGATCACCAGGGCATACATCGAGTGGTCGGAGAGCAGGATCGCGCCGAGCACCGATTGCTCGGCCTCGAGATTGTGTGGCGGCGCGACGGCCACCGTGGAGGTGCCCGTGCCGTTGGTGGTGGCGACAGCGCTCATAGCCAAAGCGACTCTAGCCCGGCGCTGTGCCGCGCCGCAGAGGACAACCCGCTATCTCCGGGGAAAACTCCTGCACCAAAGGATGCTCGCAGGCGCGGCGGACGGCCGTGTGAGCCGCTTACTTCTTGGGCACTACCATGGTCTTCACGGTTGCCGTCACATCGTCGACGACGTCAACCACGACCATGTAGGTGCCGACGTTCTTGATCGGCTCCGGCAGATGCACGTTGTGCCGGTCCAGTTTGAGGCCTCTCGCCTCGCGGATCGCGTCGGCGATGTCCTGGGCGGAGACCGACCCGAACAGGCGCCCATCGGCGCCCGCCTGCTGAGGGATCGTCAGGACGGTCTTGTTCAGCAGGCTGGCGTTGGTCTGCGCCCGCTCGACGAATTCCCGCTCAGCCCGCTCTTCGGCTTCCTGGCGGCGGCGGACGGCCTCGACCGCGCCGCGCGTGGCCGGCTGGGCCAGCTTCCGGGGAATCAGGAAGTTGCGCAGGTACCCCTTGGACACCTCCACCACCTTGCCCTGCTCGCCGAGCGTCTCGACGTCCTTGAGGAGGATCGCCTCCGGCATCGCGCCTACCGGCCCCGGTCGCGGTCGCCGCGCTCGCGGCGCGGGCTGTCGTCGCGCCCGCCCTCGTTCACGTAGGGCAGCAGCGCCAGCTCACGCGCGCGCTTGACCGCGCGCGCCACCTGCGCCTGATGGCGGCGGCAGGCGCCCGTGATCCGCCGCGAGCGGATCTTGCCCTTCTCGGAGACGAAGCGACGCAGGGTCGCCACGTCCTTGTAGTCGACCTGCTCGATCTTGTCGCGGCAGTGCTGGCACGGCTTGCGCCGGCCGCTGCCGGGCCCGCCTCGCTTCTCTCGTCTGCGGGCCGGCTTGCTGCGGCCCCGTGCCTTTGCCACTGGTATCTACCTCTCGCTGGTCTTTTTTTGTGCTTAGAACGGAATGTCATCCTCGGCGGCCGCCGCCCCCACTGGAGCGGCCTGGAAGTCCCCTTCGTTGACGGGGACATCGCCACCATGAGAGGCCTGGGCGGGTGGGCCCCCATTTCCCGCGAAGCCCCCTCCGGAGGAGTCATCGCGCGAACCCAGGAACTGCACCGAGTCGGCAATGATATCGATTGCCTGGCGCTTTGTCCCGTCCTGCGCCTCCCACTCGCGCCAGTCCAGGCGCCCGTCGATCGCCACCGGGCGGCCCTTGGAGAGGAAACGGGCGGCATTCTCGCCCTGCGCCCCCCACACCTTCACGTTGAAGTAGTTGGGCTTGTCCGCCCACTCCCCGCTGGCCTGGTCCTTGCGGCGGGTGTTGCATGCGATCCGCAGCTCGCACACGGACGTGCCGCTGGGCAGCGAGCGCAGCTCGGGGTCTTTGGTCAGGTTGCCGGTCATCACGACCCGGTTGATGTTCGTTGCGGCCACGGCTGATCTTCCTTTCGGCTGTCTCACGCCCCTCGAATGGCGGGGCCTGTCGTCCTATCTCCAGATGAAGTCCCCGAGTCTAGACCCGCTCGCGGGCGGCACTTGCGCCCGGTGCCGGCGGGATCCCGCTCGTTGCGTGGTTTTCAGCTTCTCTCGGGTCGCCCTGGCCGGAGCGACTAGCGCCCAGCGCCGTCCCGGCGGCTGCGCGGGGAGGTGCGGAACACCTCGTCCCAGTAGGGCGCGCTGATCCCGAAGCCGCGCGTGTCGTCCTGGAAGTGGTGGCGCATGTGGCGCTCGCGCAGCATCCGCCCGACGCGACCCCTGGGGGCGAAGTGGTGCAGGTAGTAGTGCAGCATGTCGTACACCACATATCCCGTGAAGAAGCCCACCGCCAGCCCGGGGGCGTAGCGCTCGCCGAAGATCAGGTACAGCGCGCCGAATACGATCGCCGCCAGCGGCAAGCTCACCGCCGGCGGCATCACCAGGCGCATCGGGTCGTTGGGGTGCTCGTGGTGGATGCCATGGATGATCCAGTGCAGACGCGCCCCCACGCCCTGCTCGGGCTCGAAGTGGAACACCAGCCGGTGCAGCCAGTACTCAAACAGCGTCCACAGCGCGTAGCCCCCCACCGCGAGGCCGATCATCGCCGCCACGCTCACCTGCGCGAGGCCCCACGCCGCCATCAAGACGATCACCGGCACGAACACCAGCACCGGCACCGCGGGGTGCACGCGCGAGAAGAAGTCCAGGAGGCGCGACTCGAACATCGGCGGGGACGCTCTCAGTACGTCCGAACGAGCGATCGAAGAAGAGGGGCTCGGCTCGGCGGCCTGTGGCCGCCTGCGCCACCCTCTTACCGATTGATTGCTCGTCTCCAACCTGTTCACTCTCCGAGTGTATTACGACGCGCGAATGCGGGCGAGCATGGCGGCTTCGGTGCCGCCAACAGGCCCTCAGACGGGCTCGGCCGCGGCGAGGGGCTCGGGGGTGGGTGTGGGTGCGGCGATGACGGCCGCGCTCGCGCCCGGGGCGCTCATGTCGGGGGCCTCCGGGGTGCCCGGCTTCAGCTTGACGATCCGGAAGCGCACCACCTCGTCGGCGATCCGCAACGTCCGGTCGAGGCCGCGCAGCAGCTCCGGGGTGCCGGCGTGGAACTGCAGCAGGTGGTACTTGGCCGTCGCTTTGTGGGCGATCGGGTAGGTCAGCGCGCGATCCCCCCACTCGTCGTCGCGCAGCAGCTCTCCCTGCGCCGCGATCGCCTCGCGGGCATCCGCCAGGATCTTCGCGCGCGCCGGCTCCTGCGCCTCGGCGTCGAGCAGCAGCACGAGATCGTATGTGGGTGCGGGCAGCGTCATGCGAACGGGCGCGGATGATAACAGGGGCGATCAAGCGGCCCACCGGGGGACTCGATGTCAAAGAATTGGGGCCCCAACCCTTTACAAAATGAAGTGGTTGGGGGCCAAAAAGACTTCGCATGTGCGAGCCCGCGCATGCGCGGGCTCAGGCAGGGCCGCATGCGGCCCTGCCTGGAACGGCCGCATGCGGCCGTTCCTCGGGGCAGTGCATGCACTGCCCCGCCGGCCGGCGCATGCGCCGGCCGGGGCCGCGTCGCATGCGACGCGGCCTCCCCTCCCCCTCCTCTTTACCTCGCCAGCCCCTTCGCGCGGATGTCCGCCAGCTGCTCGTCGATCCAGTCGCCGGGGTCGCGCGAGGTGACGATCTGCGCCAGCCCTCGCGCGCGGCGGCGGCGCTCGGCGCCCGGCATCGTGAGCGCCGCGAAGATCGAGTCCGCCAGCTCCTGGATGTCGAACGGGTTGACCGACAGCGCGTACTCCCCCAGCTCCTCGTGCGCGCCGGTGTTCTCGGAGAGGATCGACACCCCCTCGCGCTCGTTGACCAACGGACCCTCCTTGGCGACCAGGTTCATGCCGTCGAACATCGCGTTGACCAGCAGCACGTCGTAGTGCTTGTACGCCGCCATCGCCTCCTCCAGGTCGTCGCGCAGCTTCAGCTGGATCGGCATCCAGTCGGGCGTGCCGTGACGGTGGTTGACAACGGCCACCAGCGCCTCGATCCGCTCCAGGTACTCGGCGTACTGGGGCACGTCCGTACGCGAGGGCATCAGCTGCGCGACGAACGTCACGCGCTCGGAGAACTCGGGGTGCTGCTCGAGGAACAGGTCGAACGCCGAGAAGCCCCTCAGCACGTTCTTGGACAGATCGGCGCGGTCCACCCGCAGAATCAGGAAGTCCCGCCGGCGCGCCAGCAGCTCGCGCTCGAGTGCCTGCACGCGGGCGCCCGCGGCGATCCGTTTGGTCGCGTGGTGGTCGATCGGCAACGGGTAGGCCCTCACCCACACCTCGCGCTCGCCGTAGCGCACCATCCCCTGCTCGTGGTCCACCTCCAGATCCATCAGGTCCTGGCAGCACTGCAGGAAGTTGCGCCGGTAGGAGCGGGTATGGAAGCCGATGATGTCGTTCGCCAACAGGCCCGCGAAGATCTCCTCGCGGATGCGCGAGGGCAGCACCCGCCACGCATCGGACTGCGTCCAGGGGATGTGGATGAAATGGTGCAGAAACACGTCTGGGCGCGCTCTGCGCACCAGGTCGGGGAGCGTGTAGAGGTGGTAGTCGTGCACCATCACCACCGGCTCCTCGGTTCCCTCCAGCTCCTCCACCACGGCGCGCGCGAGATCCTCGTTGACGACGTTGTAGCCGAACTCAAACGCCTCGATCTCGTGGCGGCGGATGTCCGGCGCGTTGGACAGATCCCACAGGTAGTGCTGGATGAACCACAGCATCGGGTTGGCGAACACGTTGTAGAAGCGGTCATACGCCTCGGGATCGCTCGCCACAAGGCGCACCTGGAACGCTTCGCCCGCCGGCGAGCGCACGGGGAACGCGCGGCCGCCGTGGCCGCGCGAGACCTCCAGATCCTGCTCGCTCATCGCCGAGGCGATCCACACCGCCTCGCGGTGCGACGCCAGCCCGGTCAGCGCCGTCACCAGCCCGCCCGAGCCGCGCTGCACCTCGCCGCCCGCCTGGAAGGTCACGGGCCCCCGGTTGCTCACCAGCACCAGCGGGGCTCGCTGTGCCGGCGACTCGGTCATCGCTTGTATCCCTCCGGATACCGATCCCGGCGATGAGGACTCCAGGTGGCGGGTTTTGCGCAAGCGCGCCGGCTCATGACTGTCGCAGCTCGTTGAAGATCTTCAGATAATCGCGCAAGTAGCGCGGCGTGAGGAAGTTGGCGCGCACGTGCTCCTTGCCGCGTTTGCCCAGCGACTTGCCCAGCGCGGGGTCCTCGAGGATCTCCTGCGCCCGCTCGGCGCACTGCTCGGTGCTGGAAACGAGAAAGCCGGTGACGCCGTCCTCCACCTGCAGCGGGATCCCGCCGACGTTGCCCCCGATGAAGGGGCGCGCCTTCCAGATCGCCTCCGAAACGGTCAGCCCGAAGCCCTCCCGCGTGGACTTCTGGATCAGCACATCGGAATGGGACTGGAAGGCGTTGACCTCGATCGCACCGACGTTGTTGAAGTTGTTGAGGATGTGTATGTCGGGGTCGCCGTCGGCGTGGGCGATCGTCGCGTTGAAGAAGTCCCAGCCCTCGGGGTCATCGCTCGCCATCGACCCCACCAGCGCCAGCTGCACAGCGGGCATCCGCTCCTTCACCATGCGGTACGCATCGATCACCCCCAGCGGGTCCTTCCACGGATCAAAGCGCGACACCTGGCACATCAGCGGTCGGTCCACATCGATCCCGAACTGTCCGCACACATACGCGGCGTCTTCTGGAGAGAGACCCATGTTCTTGGGGGTCAGCGGGTCGATCGCGGGCGGCACCACATTGACGTGGCCGTTCATTCCCGGCGGCACATACTCCCGCATGTGGAACAGCGACTGGGGATAATCTTCGATGTAGGGCATCAGCCGCGTGATCGTCTCCGGATTGGGCGTGGACAGGTCGATGTGGCAGCGCCACACCCAGCCCTTCGCCTTGGCGGACGCCAGCCGCTGCAGCGCCGCCGGCTGGGGGTCGTGCACCAGGCACACGTCCCACCCGCCCGACAACTCGCGCGCGTTCATCTCGTTGTAGCGCCTCCAGGTCTCCCACTGCTCCTCGCTGAGGTCCTCCGGGGCGCCCTGCAGGGCGTTGTGCATCAGCTTGGTCGCGTTGAAGAATTCCTCGCGTCCGTAGATCACCTGCCATTCGCACTCCAGCCCCACGTCGCGCATCAGCGGCACCAACGTGTACAGGATCTCCGAGACCCCCCGCCGAAAGCGGTCGCGGAGACGTGCGCCACGCGGCTGCCCTTCAGCGGCTCCGCCAGCTCGCGGATCTCGTCGATCAGGTCGCGCCCACAGATGTGGGTGTAATCGGCGAGCGTCTTCGTTCCTACGGCGACGGGCTGGAGCACGCGCGCACGATACCTTCTCTGCGGCGTGCTCAACGGACGCATCTATCGAGCGGCCTTCGTGCCGCTGCTGTTCGCGCTGGTGATCGCGGGCTTCTCGCTCACCGCGCGCACCGCTCCGCTGGGCTCCAACCTCGCTCCCGACGCGTTTGAAGGCGCGCGGGCCTTCGCCTCGCTCCAAGCGCTCGCCAGGCGGTTCCCGGATCGCCGTCCGGGCGGCGCCGGCGATCAGCGGCTGGCCGCCCACGTGGCGCAGATATTGCGGGGACTGGGGAGCGCCGCCAAGGGCGGCTTCACGGTGAGCGTGCGCGGCGTGCGCGCGCAAACGATCGACGGGGAGCGCACGCTCACCACCGTGGTCGCGCAGCGGCCGGGCACCACGGGGCAGGCGCCGATCGTGATCCTCGCCCACCGCGACGCCGCCGGCAGGGGTGCGGAGGCGGAGCTGTCCGGGACCGCGGCGCTGCTCGAACTGGCACGAGTGCTGGCCGCCGGAGAGACTCAACGCGCGATCGTGCTGGTCTCCACCAGCGGCGGCTCGGGCGGGGACGGAGGAGCCGCCGACTTCGCGGCGCACGCCGGCCAACTGCTGGGCGGCCGCTTCGACGCCGCGCTGGTACTCGGGGATCTCGCTGGCACACGCGCCACGGGGCCGGCGCTCGCTTCATTCTCGGCCTCCGCCGGGTCGGCACCGGCGCTGCTGCAGAGCACGGTTGCGGCGGCCATCGCCCAGCAGACCGGTATGAGCACCGGCGCCCCGTCGATGCTCGCCCAGTTTGCGCACCTGGTCTTCCCGCTGGCGGGCGGCGAGCAGGCTCCACTCGGGTCCCGCGGGCTGCCAGCGGTGCTGGTGGGGGCCGGCGGCGAACAGACTCCCGCTGCCGGCGAACCGGTCAGCGCGGCTCGACTGGAAGCGCTCGGGCGGGCAGCGCTCGCCGCCGTATACGCCCTGGACGGCGGCCCCGAAGTCGGTGGCGGCGCCGCCAATGGGAACCTCGAAACGGGCCTGCCCATCCAGCACAAGGCAATTCCCGCGTGGGCGCTGCGCCTGCTGGTGGCGGCGCTGCTGCTCCCCGCGCTGGCGGCGCTCGGCGACGGCTTCGCGCGTCTGCGTCGGCGGCGCGGGCGGACCCATGCGGGCGTGAGGCGGTCCGCGGGACCGGGTCCCGCCGGCGCCTCCGATAGCTCGCTCGGGCGCTGGGTGGTGTGGACGCTGGCGTGCGCGCTCCCGTTTTTGATCTGCGCGGCGTTTGCGATGCTGTTGGGGGCGCTCGGGGCGATCCCCGCGCCGCGACCGCCGGTCTCCACGGCGGCGCTCCCGTTCGACAGCCACGCCATCGAGGCGGTGCTGGCAAGCGCATTGGTGCTGGTGCTCGCCTGGCTTGCGTGGCCGGCGCTGATGCGCCGGCTCGCGCTCCCCCTGCGTCCGCGCGGGGACGCCGCGGCGCTCGGGATGCTTTTCGTGCTCGGCGGCCTCACGGTGGTCGTGTGGGTGTTCGACCCGCTCACCGCGCTGCTGCTCGCGCCCGCCTTGAACCTGTGGCTGTTGCTGGGAGCGTGGGGTTCGGGCGCCCGCGGGGGCAGGGGTGATCGTCTCCGGGCGCTTGTGCTGGTGGCGCTCGGCGTGCTGCCGCTGGCGCTGCTGATGGCCTTCTACGCCAGCCAGCTCGATTTGGGGCCGGGTGGCGTGGCGCACACCGCCCTGCTGCTGCTGGCCGGCGGGCGCGTCGGGTTCGCCGGTGCGGTGCTGTGGAGCATCGCCGGTGGCTGCTTCGTCGCGGCGCTGCTGGTTGTGCTCGCCCCGAGTGACGTCGGCGAGGACGACTTCGGCGGGCCACCGGCGTGGGGCGATCGCGAGCTGATTGCCGGCCGATCCGCGATCGGCCGCGGGCCGCTGTCCTATGCTGGGCCGGGGTCGCTGGCCGAAATGGGGATTCGCGCCGCAGGCGCGTGTCTCCCAGCTTCGGTCGGGACGGAGTCCGCACTACGACGGTAGACAACCTCGCGTCACCAAAGCAACGGCTGGCATCGTGTCCGAGATCCTCTTCACCACCAAACCGCCCGCGCGCGGGATGCGTCGCGGCGGCCAGGGGCCTGGCCGCGGGCGCCGCGCGCTGCGCGTGCTTTCGAGCATGCTGATCGTCTTGGGCGCGCTGGCGCTGCTCGACGTGGGCGTCACGCTGGTGTGGCAGGAGCCGTTCTCGGCGTTGTATGCGAAATTGCAGCAAGACCACCTGCGGGGCACGCTGCGCACGCTCGAACACGCCCAGCCCACCGCGGCGGAGAACGCACGCCTGCGACAGCTCGTGGACGAGCGCCGGCGCATCGCCTTCCTGGCGGGCGAGCTCGCGCGTCACGCGCCGCTCGGCAGCGCGGTGGGCAGCATTCATATCCCGCGCATCGGCGCCAATTTCGTGTTGGTGTACGGCACCGGCACCGGAGAACTGGAGAAGGGGCCGGGGATCTACACGCAGAGCGTCTACCCGGGCACGCGCTTTCCCGGCCTGGGGGCAACCACGGCGATCGCCGGCCACCGCACCACCTTCTTGGAGCCCTTCCGCCACATCGACGAGCTGCGCCGCGGCGATCGGATCCTCCTGGACATGCCCTACGCGCACCTCCTCTACACCGTGATCGGGCACCGCAGCGTGCCGCCATCCGATGTGGGCGCGGCGATCCGCCGAGCGGGCTACAGCCGCCTCGTGCTGTCCGCCTGCACGCCGCTGTTCAGCGCCGCCGAACGACTGCTGGTGTACGCACGGCTCACCCGCGCCACCCCGGTGGGGGCGGCGCTGGCGCCTCGCCGTCTCACGCGGCGGTCTGCGCCACCGCGTCCGCCGCGAGCGCCACTGCCTCGGCTGCAAGCATGACCCGCGCGGGCCGCTCGGCCGTGTGAGCGGGCGAGTCCCCTGCCGCCAGCGACAGCGCTTCGACGGCCAGCGCCACCGCCTCGGCCGCGAGCTTAAACGGCACCGGCCCTTCAGGCAGCGCCAGCTCCTGCACCCCTGATGGGGTCGGGTCGTCTGCCGCGGCGGGGGTGATCCTCCGGCGTCCGAGCACGGCCAGCGCCGCCGCGGCCACAACGCCGATGCATCCCAGCGCAAATGCGCCGCCGGGGCCGCGGGCGTCGATCAGCGACCCCCCCAACGCGGACCCCCCAGCCATGCCGGCCACGGTGGCGGCGCGATGCCAGGTAAACGCCTCGGTGACGGTGCCCGCCGGCGCGAGCGCGCCAACGAGCGAGAATTGGCAGGAAATCATCGGCGCCAGGCAGAGCCCGGCAAGCACGCTGAGGGCGAATACGGGGGCGAGCGCGTGCACCGCGATCAGCGGTGCCACGGCGACCCCCATCGCCATCAGGATCGCGCTGTAGCGACGGCCGATCTCCAGTGACCAGCTCCTGGCGGAGTAGATCAGGCCTCCGATCATGCTGCCAAGGCTGAACAGGGCGAGCAATGGGCCCGAGGACCAGCGCGCCCCCTGCCGCACGGCCAGTGCGGGCAGACCCACCTCGACCGCTCCGATCACCACCCCCGCGAGCACGACCGTGTAAAGCAGCATGCGCAGGTTGGGGCTGGCGCCCAGAGCGCTCCCCCGCGTGCGCTCTCGTCGATCCGCGCGCCAGCCACGGGAGAGGCTGGAGGTCGCGAAGTAGACGGCCCCAGCGACCGTCAACGTGGCGCACAGGAGCACGGCCGCGGCGGGGGAGATAAACCCCGCCGTCAGGCCCACCAGCAGGGGGCCGAGGGTCCAGATCGTCTCCTGGGTGGTCGCATCCAGGGCGTAGGCTGTCTCAAGCGCCTCGCCGTGGGCAATTTCCGACCACAGTGCGCGCACACAGCCTCCGATCGGGGGCAGTGCACCGCCCGCCAACGCCGCCAGCGCGACGATCGCCGCCACCGGCGCGTGAGCTTGGGTGACGAGCACCAGCGCCACCAGCAGGCCCGCTTGGGCGAGCGCGGCGCTCAACAACACCCGCGTCTGCCCGTGCCGATCGACAAGCGCCCCCAACAGCGGGCCGACCAGCGCGCCCGCCAGCGAGAAGGCTCCCACCGCGAGGCCGGCCGCCAGGAACGAATCGGTTCTCCCATGGACGAACAGCAGGATCGCCAGCGAGAACATGCCCGAGGGCAGCCGCCCGACCACCGAGCTGACCAGCAGCCTGCCCACCCCGGGCGCGGAGAACAGAGCGCGGTAGCGGGCGATCATGCTTGCTCAGATTCTCATGCCACCGACTCGCGTAGCGGCGCGCTCGCCTGCCCGGTCGATGGGACGCCGTCCTGGCCCACAGGCTGTAGCTCGCCCAGTCCGGCGAGCTCCTCCAGCGCCGCTATCAACGTGTCCACCTCGGCGTCGGTGTTGGCCGCCGTCAGTTGCACGCGAAAGCCCACCTCCTCGCGCGGCACCAGCGGGTAGGCCGCGAGCGTGACGTACACCCCGCGGTCGAACAGCAGCTGACCCACCTCCCCGATGCGCTGGTGGTCGCGCAGCGGGATCTCGACAATCGGCAGCCCCGAGTGATTGGGGGTGTGCACTTCCAGCCGTGCCAGGCACTCCAGCACGCGGGCGGTATGTCTCCACACGCTCGCGCGGAGCTCCTCCCCACGGCGCTCATTGACCTCGAAGCCGGCAAGCGTCGTCGCCAGCGAGGCCACCGGGGAGGGCCCCGAGTAGAGATACGGGGCCGCCGCGACCTTCAGCAGATCCTTCACCTCGGTGGGGCAGGCGATGAACGCCAGCAGCGAGGAGTAAGCCTTGGAAAAGCCCCCCACCATGATCAGACCCTCGTAACTCTCGTCGTGGTGGCGGACGATGCTGTTGCCGCGCATCCCATATGGGCAGAGCTCGCCGGGACCGCGCTCGCCGATCACGCCGAACCCGTGGGCGTCGTCCACGTACAACAGCGCGCCGTGCTCGCGCGCCACCTCCGCGAAGGCGCGCACGTCAGGTGGGTTGCCGGTCATGCTGTTGACCCCGTCCATGCACACCAACCGTGGCGCCCCGCGCGCGCCGCGCAGCAGCTCGTCGAGGTGCTGGGGATCTTCGAAGCGGAAACGCTTCACGGTGGCGCCGTGCGCGCGCGCCATCTGGGCGCCGTCATAGATCGTCTTGTGGGCGCGCGAGTCGAGCAGGATCGTGCCCGACCCCGCGAGCGCGGGGATCGTCGAGAGGTGGATGTGGGTGATCGTCGGCAGCACCAACGAGTCGGCGCTGCCCAGCAGCGCCGTGAGGCGCTCCTCGATCTGCTCGTACAGCACGGGGCTGCCCAGCAGCCGCGACCAGCTCGGGTGCGTGCCCCACGCCTCCAGGTAGGCCGGCACCGCTTCGATGATCTCGCGGTCGAGGTCGAAGCCCAGGTAGTTGCAGGAGGCGAAGTCCGCCAACCACTGCGATCCCACACGGATCATGCGCCCGTCGATCTCCTCGATCACCGCATCCATCATCGGGTGCGAGCGCGTCAGCGCCGTCAGGTCGCGCAGTGCCCCCGATCGACCCCTGTTTGCGGGCCGACCGTTGCCGTTGTGGGCCTGCTCGCCGCGTCCGCCGCGCCCACCGTTGTCGCCGTTCTGTTCCGCATCGAGCGTCACGAGCTGGTCCTGCCCGTCCGCGCCGTCGAGCTGGTCCTGCCCATCCGTGCCGTCGAGCTGGTCCTGCCCGTCCGTGCCGTCGAGTTGGTTCTGTCCGTCCGTGCCGTCGAGTTGGTTCTGTCCATCCGCCGCGTCGCTCTCTTCCGGTCCGCTCTCGGGCAGCGGCTGGGCGCGCAGGAGCGTGTCGAGATCGATCGCTGGCAGCGGCCGTGAGAGCGCATAGCCCTGCACCAGCTCGCACTTGTTGGCCACCAGCGAGCTCCACGTCGCCTGATCCTCGATCCCCTCGGCCACCACGCGGATGCCGATTGAGTGCGCCAGCTGGATCGTCGCCTGAACGATCGCCGCGTCGACCGGGTCGGTGGTCATGCGCCCAACGAACGAGCGGTCGATCTTGACCTCCCCCACGGGCAGCGACTTCAGGTGGGTGAGCGAGGAGAAGCCGGTGCCGAAGTCATCGAGTGAGAGGCCGAGACCGAGCTCGCCGAGCTGCGCGAGGACGTCACCGACGCGCACGGGGTCGGCCAGCACCATGTTCTCGGTCACCTCCAGCACCAGCACCTCGGGGGGAGCCCGTGTTCGGTGAGTGTCTGGGCCACCTCCGCTGGGAACTGCGTGTCCTGCAGGTCGGCCACCGTCGTGTTCACGGCGACGTGGAGATCGAAGCCTTCATCGCGCCAAATCCGGGCCTGTTTGAGCGCCAGGTCGAGCATCCTGCGCGTCAGTGCCCGCCCCAGGCCGGCCTGCTCGGCGACCGTCACGAACTCCGCCGGTGAGATCAGCCCCCGCGTGGGATGTTGCCAGCGCACCAGCGCCTCCACGCCGACGATTCTGCGGCTGCCCGCGTTCGCCTTGGGCTGGAAGTAGGCTTCGATCTCCCCGTTTTCGAGCGCGTGGGAGAGTTCGCCAGCGAGCGTGAGGCGCTCCAGCGAGTGTTTGTCGCGCTCGCGCGCATAGCAGGCATACCCGGATTGCGCGGCCTTGGCCTCGTACATGGCGACGTCGGCGTGCTGCATCAGCTGCTCGTCGTTCTCGGCATTCTCGGGGAACAGGGCAATCCCGATGCTCGCCGTCACCCGCAGACCCACTTCCCTGATCGGGAAAGGCTGCGCGATCGTCTTGAGGATCTTCTCAGCCACCAGTGCCGCGGTGGCGCCATCGCATGGTTCGGCGAGCAGCACGCCAAACTCGTCGCCCCCCAAGCGGGCTGCGGTGTCGGTGGCGCGCAGCACCGTGCGCAGCCGCTCGCCCACCTGGCACAGCAACTGGTCCCCGGCGTCGTGGCCGAGCGTGTCGTTGAGCTCCTTGAAGTGGTCGAGGTCGACGAGCAGCAGCGCCACGCTGGCGCCGGTCGCTCGGCTGGCGACGATTCCGTCGCGCACGCGCCGCAGGAAGTGGCGGCGGTTGGGCATCGAGGTGAGGTCGTCCGTGAGCGCCTGGCGCCGCGTTTCGGCGAGCGCGCGCACATCGCGGAACGTGAGCGCGATGCGCGCAAACGCCATCAGCATCGTCAGCATCGCGAGCGTCAACGCGATCGGGTCCAAGCGGCTGAAGTGGTCGTAGATCAGCAGGCCGAGCGCGCTCACCGTGAAGGCGGCCGGGATCGCGAGCACCGCGCTGCTCGGAACGGTGTCGGTCTCGATCGTCGCTCTGGGCTGCCACGCGGCCAGCGCCAACAGCATCACGCCGATGTCGTAGGTCGTGTTGGTCAGCGCGCTGGGCGCCGACGCACCGTGTGCCACCTGCAGCGCGTACAGGCAGTCAGCCGCCGCCAGCGCCAGGAAGCCGGCGCCCAGCATTCCCCACATCCGGTCCAGCCGCCACCCCCGCAGCGCGAGCACCCCCACCACCAGCGCCGCCAGCAGCAGGTCGCAGAGTGGGTAGGCCATCTCGGTGATCACGGCCGCGGTGCCCCCCGACACCGAGGCCAGCACCGGGCGCACCACAATCGCCGCTCCGATGGCCGCGATCCCGAGCCCGGCGATAATGCCGTCCAGCCACATCCGCGCCGGCACGCGCCGCTCGCGCAGGCGTGCGAGTCCCACAATCCCGATGTAGCAGCACGGGTACAGCGTCAGCCACATCCCGTCGCAAATCGATGGGATCGGTGGGTTGGGGAGGTGTTCGATCCACGCCGCCCACAGCACGTTGCCCAGCCCGTAGATCGAGATGCCGAACGCGAAGATCATCCACGATTTCCGCGACTCGATGGTGCGCACGGCACGCCAACACACGATCACCCCAACGAGGATGTAGACGGCGGAGGTCAGCCAGTCGCGGATCGGTTCTTCGACGGCGTTGCCACCGATGCCGAATACGGCGTGGGCGCCGGTCGCGACCACAAGGGCGATCAGGATCGCTGTGGCGGCGCCCAATACGCGGCGCTCACGGGGCCCTAGCGCCGAGTCCAGCGGCAGCAGTGACGTGCGCATGGCACGAATATCGGACGTCTTGGATATATCTTGACCGCCGATATGTTCGAGTAGTCCTATGTATCTCGGCCAGACGGGCCGGATCGGCCTTCGGGTGACGCGCGTAGATCGCGGTCGGCTCACCAGTGGTGCTCGAACCCCTCCAAGCGCTGGGCACGCCCTTCCGCGTCGAGCAGCACCACTCTGGCAGGCGCCCCACCCACGGCCTGTGCCACGCGTCCGATCCACGTGACACCCACGCCCCCCGCCTCGGCTAGCGCCGATTCGGTTCGCTTGCGCTCGGCGGGATCGACGCAGACGCACAGCTCGTAGTCCTCGCCGGCACCCGCGGCAAGCTGCCACGCGGATACCCCCAGCTCGGCCGCGATCTCCGCAAGCCCCTCCTCCAGAGGGAGCAGGTCGAGGTTGATCTCCACGCGCACGCCGCTCGCACGGGCGATGTGGCCGGCGTCGCTCGCCAGGCCGTCGGAGATGTCGATCATGGCGTGCGCCCCCGCGCCAGCCAGCGCGCGGCCCTCGGCCAGGCGTGGCACGGGGTTGCGCAGCCGTGCCAGCGCCGCCGCGGTGACCCTGGGTGACACCGGGTCGCGCGGTCGCGCCGGTGTTGCCCCGGTGGCGGCCGTGGCGCTGGCCTGCCCCTCCAGGATGGTCGGCCGCTCCAGCACTGCCAGCCGCTCCAACACAGCCAGCCCCGCGCCGGCTCCGCCGAGGCGACCGGTCACCCCGACGAGATCGCCGACGCGGGCTCCGTCGCGGCCCACCAGATCCAGCTCGGAGTCGGCCCAGCCGACAGCCGTCACCGACACCGTGAGCGCGGGCGCCGCCACCACGTCGCCGCCGGCGATCGTGACCCCGTGCCCGCGCGCGAGCGCATGGGCGCCGCCCACCAGCTCCAGCGCCCGCTCCTCGCCAAAACCTGGCGGCAGGCCGAGCACTAGGTATGCCTCTCCCGCCTCGGCGCCCATCGCGGCGAGGTCCGACAGCGCCGCGGCCAGCGCCCTTGACCCCACCTGCGCGGGCGTTATCCAGCCCTCCGCTTCCGGCTGCAGGGGCCCGGCAAGGCGGCCGATCGGACATCAACGGGATCTCCGATCGGCCAGCGGCGCCTGCGCCACCCTCCAGGCGGAAATGGACCCCCTCCACCATCGCGTCCACCGAGGTCACGCACACCGCGCGGGCGCGCACCACGGCGGCGTCGTCGCCGATTCCGCGCAGCACCCGACCCTCGCCGCCGGGGTCGGTCGACAACACCGCCGCAATCGCGTCGATCAGAGCGCGCTCAGCGATGCCTGTAGACGATTCGCGCGCGATCGAGATCGTAGGGGGAGAGCTCGCAGCGGACTCGATCTCCGGGGAGGATGCGGATCCTGAAGCGGCGCATCTTGCCGGCGACGTGACCGAGCACCACGTGATCGTTGTCGAGCTTCACGCGGAACATCGCGTTCGGCAGCGCCTCGATCACCTCGCCCTCGAATTCGACCTTGTCTTCCTTTGCCACGAGTGCGCACAACCTAGCAGCAGGCGGTGATCACGGCGGCGCGGGTGCGGCTTATGGTGGTGGAGACCGTCACGGTGACACGACGCGGTGCCGTCGGCAATCCTCACGGCGGCGCGGTGCCGCCGCTGGTGGCTCCCCCGGAGCCGCCGCCGGCGCCCGGCCCCCCGGCTCCCGGGGTGCCGGCGCCCGGTTAGGCCCGGCCTTTGTTCGGAGCGGCGGGTTCGGCTGGTGTTTTTTCCGTGGGAGCCCCACCGCCCGCCCGCGGTTCGGCGCCCGGGACTGGCGCTTTGGGAGGCCCGCTGGGTGGGGTGGTTTCCCTGCCGTGACGGGATTTGCCGGGCGGGGTATGAGCGCTGCCGCCGCCGGCCCCGGGGCTCACTTCCGGGTTGGTGCTGGGCACGGCGGACTGGCCCATGGTGGCGTATTTGCCGAAGAACGGTTTGTACACCAGCGGTTCGGTCGGCTGGGGAAATTCCACGCAGGACTGGCCTTCGGTCACCGCCGCCATGTAGTCGTGCCAGATCACCGCGGGCAGCGCCCCGCCCTGCTGGGCTTCGCCGTGAACGTCGGTCATCGGGACCCGCCGGTTGGGGTAGCCCATCCACACCACGCTCGCGTATTCGGGCGTATAACCATCCAGCCAGGCGTCCACCAGTTCGGTGGTGGTGCCGGTCTTGGCCGCGGTGGGGCAGTCGATCGCCGAGCGGGTCGCGGTGCCGCCAAGGACGTTCTCGTGGAGGATCGTCGTCTCCTCTGATGTGACTCCGTTGGAGAGCACCTTCACGCGGTGGGGCCTGCCCCAGCTGGAGTCCACGCGGCCGTCGGGGAACACCACCTTGGTGATCGCGATCGGCGTGTTGCGCCAGCCGCCGTCGGCGAGCGTCGCGTACACGTCCGCCATCTCCAAAGGTGTGACGCCCTGTTCGAGGCCGCCCAGCGCCTGCGCGGGATTGCCGAGCAGATGGGTTTTGACGCCCATCTTGTACGCCGTTTCGGTGATCGATTCCTCGCCCAGATCGGCGGCAAGCTGTGCGTAGACGGTGTTGTCGGAGGCGAGCGTGGCCTGCACCAGGTTGAGCGACTTGTTCAGCGAGGTGCCCTCGAAGGTCTTCACTTCATAGGTGGGATACCCGGGCAGCCAGCCCGCGGGCAAGGTGTGGGAGAGGTAGGTGGTGGTGTTGGGGTCGATCCCATGCGAGAGCGCGTCGGCGAGATCGATCGCCTTGAAGGTGGACCCCGGCTGGCGGTGGCCTTCGGAGGCGAGGTTGAACTGCGACTGCTCATAGCTCTCTGACTCTGCCATCGTTTCGATGTAGCCGTTGTGGGGATCGATCGTGACGATCGCCGACGCCGGGTCTTCGGGGAGGTCCAGCACCTCGGCGATCGCCCTGTGCGCCAGTTCCTGCGTGTGCAGGTTGAGCGTGGTGTGCACCCGCAGCCCGCCCCGTTCCACGGTCTTGCGTCCGTAACGGTCGATCAGCTGCTGGCGGACGTATTCGAAGAAGAATTCTTCTTTGCGCTGCGAGTAGAAGTCGCCGTGACGAACCTCCAGCGGCGCCCGCTTAGCGGCGGCCGCCTGCGCCGGGGTGATGTAGTGCAGCTGGGCCATCTTGCCCAACACCTCGTTGCGGCGCTGGCGTGCGGCGGCGGCCGAAGCCCTTGTCCTCGATGAGTTGGATGAACGCCGGCACCAGCTCCTGCGCATTGTTGGGAAACTGGTCGGTGTCCCAGCCGTTGCGCGGATCGCCGCGGTTGATGTCGATCGAGCCGAAGATGCCGTAGGCCCGCGCCGCGGTCACTTCGTGCTCGAAGTCGAGGCCGGCGAGCGTCGCGTGGTTGACCTCGATGTTGACGCGCACCTCGTTCGTCAGGCCGTACTTCTGCAGGAAGGCGAACACTGCGGCGACGTCGCGGTCGTACTGGTGCTTGGTGGGCTCGAACGGCTTGGGCTCGATCAGGATCGCGCCCTTGAAGCCGATGCGGTGCTTGTGCTCGACCACCATGGAGAGGAAGCGGCCGTAGTGATCGAGCTCGCGCTTCAGGTCGGTGTTGAGCAGGGAGTCATATCCCTCGCGGCCGCCCCAGAGCACGTAGTTCTCGCCTCCCAGGCGGTGGGTCGCCTCCAGGCAGGCGCGCACCTGCGTGGCGGCCCAGGCGAAGACCTCGGGATCGGGGCTGGTGGCGGCGCCGCCGGCGTAGCGCGGATGGCTGAAGAGGTTGGCCGTGCCCCAGAGCAGCTTCATGCCGGTCGCTGCCATCCGTTGTTGCATCCTCTCCACGATGGCCTTGAGGTTGCGGTCGTGCTCCCTGGGTGTCGCGGCGGTCGCCATCGCATCGACGTCGTGGAACGTGAAGTAGGGAATGCCGAGCCGCTTGAAGAAGTCGAAGGCGGCTTCGAGCTTCTCGTCCGCCATCTCCTGGCTGATCTTCGGGGCGAGCCAGGGTCGGGGCAGGGTGCCGCCGCCGAAGATGTCCTGGCCCGGCCAGTTGAACGAGTGCCAGTAGCAGACCGCGCACCGCAGCCAGTCCTCCATGCGCTTGCCGAGGATCTTGCGGTCCTTGTCGTAGACCCGGTAGGCGAACTCGTTCGCCGTTTCCGGACCCTCGTAGCGGACCGGCTCGATGCTGGAAAACAAAGTCATGAGGAGAACTCCACGAATGTATTCTTGAGATCCCGATAGAGACGCTGGAACGTGCGGCGGCGGCCGGCGAGGAGCGCCGCGAGCGCGGTGTCAGGTTGGACCACGCGCTCCACGGGCGGCGCCGTGCAGACTTCCTCCTCGCTGCCGTCGCCGTCGCCCGGGCCCGCAGCCAGACGCGCCAGACGCGCCGCCCCCAGGGCTGCCCCGACTTCGCCGCCGGCCCGGTAGGTGAGCGGCCGGCGCAGCGCCGCCGCGATCAATCGGCCCCAGTACGGCAGCCGCGCACCACCGCCGGTCACGCTGATGTCCTCTACCTGCTGGGTTGGCTGGTCGCTCTTTTCCGTGAGCACATCGAGGCCGTCGGCGAACGCAAACGCAACGCCCTCGAGCACCGCGCCGGTGAGCTCCGCCGCAGTCGTGTCCGGGCGCAGGCCGAAGAACACCCCTCTGGCGCCGGGGTCGTTGTGAGGTGTGCGCTCTCCGGTGAGGTATGGCAGGAAGAGCACCGAGTGGCGGCTCAAGCCGTGAGCTTCGGCCGCGGCAACGAGCTGCGGCAGAGTGGCGCTGCCGCCAACAATCTGAGCGACCCAGTCCAGCGTGCTGGCGGCGCTGAGCATGACTGACATCTGGTGCCAACGGCCAGGCAGGCAGTGGCAGAAGGCGTGCGCGGCGCGCTCCGGATTGGGACGGAAGCGGTCTGTCACGACGAAAAGCACGCCCGAGGTCCCGAGTGACAGGAAGGCCTGCCCGGGCCGCACCACACCGAGTCCGACGGCGCTCGCGGCGTTGTCGCCACCACCGCCTGCGACGACGACCCGGCGAGCGATCCCGAGAGCGGCGGCCGCCTCCGCGGTGAGAGCCCCCGAGGGACTGGAGCCTTCGACGAGCTGCGGCATGTGTGCGCGGTTGAGATCGGTTGCCGCGAGCATCGCATCGGACCATTCGCGGCGGCCGACGTCGAGCCAGCCGGTGCCTGACGCATCGGACATGTCACCGACCTTCTCGCCGGTCAGGCGCAGTCGCACGTAGTCCTTCGGCAGCAGGACGCAGGCGGTGCGGCGGAAGATGTCAGGCTCGTGACGCGCGACCCAGAGGAGCTTCGGCGCGGTGAACCCCGGCATCATGATGTTGCCGGTGATGGCGCGAGAGGAGGGCTCCCGGCGCTCGAGCTCGAGGCACTCCTCGGCGGAGCGGCCGTCATTCCAGAGGATGGCGGGCCGCAGGGGACGGTCGTGCGCATCGAGCAGCGTCGCGCCGTGCATCTGACCCGACAGGCCGACGGCGCGGACCCCCGTGCGGGCGGCGGCCGGGAGCGCGCTCACCGCGCGCACCGTCGCCTGCCACCAGTCTTCGGGCGACTGCTCCGAGAGCCCCGGCGCCGGCCGGCTGACCTCGAGTGGGGCCGAGGCCGAGGCGCAGACCGTGCCTTGCTCCGTCAGGAGCACTGCCTTGACGCTCGAGGTACCGATGTCGATGCCGAGATACAGCGCGGCGCTCCAATCCAGAGAGGTGCCGGCGGGATGGTAGCGGTATCAGATCGCAGGTGTCAATTGTGCTACGCTGGCGCCGATGCGTATATGGACCTGCGCAGCGGGCGCGAGCCCGCGTGCCGGGTGGGCCACTCGTCGTCGCGCCGCCATTGGGAATGCCGTGTCGAAGACAGCAGCGTCCGTGACTCTCACGCTCCGACCGCGCGCGGCCGGCGCCACCCTGCTGCGCTGGCTGTACGATGAGATCCGGCTCGCCATCGTGGAAGGCAGGCTCGCCCCCGGCGCACGATTGCCTTCCACGCGCGGCATTTCCCGACAGTATCGGGTGGCGCGCGGCACGGTGGTCGCGGCGTTCGAGCACCTGATCGCCGAGGGGTACATAGAAGGAAGTGTCGGCAGCGGCTCCTTCGTACGGAATGTGACAGCGCTATCACCATCGGCGGCTACCGTGGCTCGGGCGCGCTCGCGAGCGCCTGCCGCGACGCCATCACTCTCCGGGCGCGGGCGGCTGCTGCTGAGCAATCCGTTTCCGCTGCGGATGTCCGGCAGAACGCACACCTTCCGCCTGGACATGCCGGCACTCGAGGCGTTTCCCATCAAGACATGGAGCCGGATCGCCGCGCGTTGTCTGCGCACCGGCGTTCCGAGTCTCCTCACTCACGGTGAGGCGCTCGGGTTCCCGCCGTTGCGCGCGGCCATCGCGCAATACGTTGGACTCACGAGGGGCGTGCGCTGCACGGCCGATGAGGTCGTCATCACCTCCGGCACGCAGGCCTCACTCGATCTCATCGCGCGCCTGGTGTTGGATCCGGGCGACCGTGTCTGGGTGGAGGATCCCTGCTACACCGCCATCCCCGCGCTGCTGCGGGCGGTGGGTGCCGAGGTGGCCGGCGTGCCGGTTGACGAGGCGGGCATCGACTGCGAGGCCGGCCGCCGCCGCGCGCGGCTCGCGAAGCTCGCCTGCGTCACTCCGGGATGTCATTTCCCGCTGGGCGCGACGCTGTCGCTGCCGCGGCGCCTGGCGCTTCTCGAGTGGTCGCGCGCGGCGGGCGCGTGGATCTTCGAGGACGACTACGACAGTCAACTGGGATTCAGCGGGCGGCCGCTCGCCGCCCTGCGCAGCCTCGACCGCACCGGGTGCGTGCTCTATTCCAACAGCTTCAGCAAGATGCTGTTCCCATCGCTGCGGCTCGGCTTCCTCGTCGTTCCACCGGCGCTGCTCGGCGCCGTCGATGCCGCGCGCTCGGTGCTGCAGCGCTTCCCCGCGGTGTTGGATCAGGCGGTGCTCGCGGAATTCATCGCGGCGGGCCACATGGAGCAGCACATGCGCCGCATGCGCGACCTCTACACCTCGAGGCACGACGCGCTCGTCAGGCTCGCGCAGCGGGAGCTGGCGGACGTGCTGCGCCTGGCGCCGGTCACGGCCGGATTGCAGACCGTGGGCTGGCTGGCCGAGGGCATCCCGGAGCTCGAGGCCAGCCGCCTGGCGGTGGAGCAGGGGATCGTGGCGGTGCCGCTGTCGCGGCTCACCGTCGAGCGGACGATGCCGCCTGGCCTAGTGCTCGGCTCCGCTGACACAGACGTTCCGGCGATACGGCGCGGGGTGGAGCAGCTCGGGACCATCCTGCGCGCTCTGAAGGCGGCGGCTGCCGGCCAATAATGGTCCAGCCGCCGGCATTAATGGCCCAATACATTCGGCGCCATTCACCTACGATGGCGCGGCTCAGTGAGTCCGGGGGGTGCTGTGTATTGGCGCAGGATCGGGGTCGGGCAACTCTTCTTTGGCGCGGGCTTCGCGGCCATCGGCGCCATCAGCCTGGCGGCGCGCGATTTTCTCCTGCATCAGCAGCCGGTGCCGCCCGGCATACCCTGGCGGGAGACCCTGGCGTGCATTTCCGCCGCGGTGCTGCTGGTGGCCGGAGCCGGTCTGCTGCTGCCGGCCACCGCCAGGCGCTCGGCGCTGATATTGACCGCGTTCGTCGCGCTCTGGGTGGTGGCGCTGCAGTTGCCGCGCGCGCTGGCACACCCGCTGGTGGAAGGAAACTGGCTGGGAGTCGGCGAGGACGCCTCGCTGGTCGGTGGCGGCTGGCTCATCTACTGCGCGGTCGCGGCACGGGCCGATGGCAGCGTGCGGATCGCACGCATTCTGTTCGGACTCGCACTGATCCCGATCGGCCTGTCGCATTTCGTCTATCTGCAGGGTGCCGCCACGCTCATACCGGCCTGGATGCCCTGGCGGGTGCCGCTGACCGCTCTCGGCGGGGCGGGCCACATCGCCGCCGGGCTGGCCATCGCATTCGGCGTTGTGCCGCGGCTGGCGGCAACCCTGGAGGCGATCATGGAAAGCCTGTTTACCGTCATCTGCTGGCTGAGCGCCGTGATCGCCACGCCCGCGAGTCGCGAGGACTGGGTGAATCTCTGCATCTCGACCGCGCTCAGCGCGGCCGCGTGGGCGGTGGCGCAATCCTACGGCAGACGGGTTGGCATGCCACAGACGGAAGAGCGCGTAAGATCATGATATTAGAGGTACTTCGCTGTGATGGACCACTGCAGGTGATACAATTTTGATTATGGGCGTTCCCTGCGAAGCGAATAGGAGCCAGGTCCTGCGGACACTGAGAGCCCTTGAGCCTGAACTGCGGGCGGAGGGGGTCCGCCACGTTTCCGTGTTTGGTTCCGTGGCGCGCGGTGAAGACACCGTTGTCTCGGATGTCGATCTGGCACTTGATCTGGCGCCCGGCGCAGCACCGACTGGCTTTCAGTTTGTGGTATATGTCGATCGCTTGAAGCGAAGACTTGCCGGCGCGCTTTCCCGCAACGTCGATATCGTCATACTACCTGCCCGGCGACGAGAGCTCAGAGAAGTCCTGAGCCGCGAAGCCATTTCAGCGTTCTGAGCGTGACGAGCTCCAGGCCCGCAAACCGTTACCGAGACATACGGCGCAATGTCGAGAAGATAAGGGATTATCTGGCTCGCGGTGGCGGGTTAGAACGAGTGCTCGCCGAGCAAGGCATGCCGTACGATGCCATTAGAATGTGCTTTCTCGAGATATCAGAAGCTGCCGCGAAGTTGGGTGCGTTGGCCGAACTGCATGAGCCCGACTTGCCTTGGAGCGCGATCCGGGGTTTCGGGAACCATCTGCGGCACAGCTACGACGAAATCGATCTGAATGCCATCGAACGCGCGGTGGCCGACATCGATCGGCTCGATGCAGGATGTTTGAAGGCGATCGAGCGACTCGAGGGCGAAACCGCCCCCGGCTCGCGAGGTTGACGCGGCCGCCTGCAGTGCCGGAGGAGTACGTGTGTCGGGTCAGCGACTGACCTCGAAGGTCGCGGTCTTGAGATCAACCGAGTCCGGGCCCGCCATGACCTGGAACGTACCGGGCTCGACCCCGTAGCGCATGTTCTCGTCCCAGATCGCAAAGTCATCGCGGCTGAGCTCGAACCGCACCTGAGTCGAGGCGCCCGGCGCCAACGACACCCGTTTGAATCCCCGCAGCACCTCGGTTGGCTCCGTCACGGAGGTGACGAGCTCGTGCAGGTAGAGCTGCACGACCTCATCGCCCGCGACCTTGCCGGTGTTGCGGACGCTCACGGTGACGGTCATCGTGCCGTCTGAAGGAATGCTGGCGGCCGAAAGCACTGGGGACCCGACGTCGAAAGTGGTGTAGGAAAGGCCGTAGCCGAAGGGGAAGAGGGGCGAGTTGTCGGCGAACTGATAGCCGCGATGGGCGCTCGGCTTCTCGTCGTAGTTGTAGGGCACGAAGCCGACCGAGCGCGGAATGGTGACGGTGAGCTTGCCTCCCGGATCGGTCTTGCCGAAGAGGACATCCGCCATGGCGGTGCCGCCTTCCTGACCGAGGTACCAGCCCTCGATGAGCGCATTGGCCTTGTGGGCGATCTCATCCACCGCGAGCGGGCAGCCGTTGATGAGCACCACGACGACCGGCTTGCCGAGCGCGAACATCGCGTCGGCGAGCTGTTGCTGCTGATCGATGAGCTGCAGGCTGTCCCGGTCGCCCAGGTGATTGTCCGCCCAGCCCTCGCGACAGAGCGCGTCGCGGGTGCCGATGGCGAGCACGATCTCATCGGCCGTCCTGGCGACGGCCACCGCCTGCCGGATGAGCGCGCGGTTCGCCGCCGCCGACGGCAGCACGACCTGATCGGTGTATTGATCCCCGCTCTGAACGAGCTTGACTCCCGGCGCGTAGACTACGTGCACGCCGCGGCCCACGAGATTGCGGATGCCCTGCAGGATACTGACGGTGTGAGCCGGCACTTCCGAGTAGCCGCCGAGCCGCGCGACCCCAGCGTTGGGCCCGATCACGGCGAGCGTCCTGATGCGGTGGCTGTCGAGCGGCAAGGTGCCGTCGTTCTTGAGGAGAACGATGCTCTCCTGCGCCGCCTTCACGGCAACCGCGCGAGCCTCGGCGTCGTTCGTGATCTTCTCAGCGTAGTGCGCGTCGGCGTACGGATGCTCGAAGAGGCCTCCCAGGAACTTGAGCCGCAGCACCCGCCGCACGGCCGTGTCGATCTCGGCCTGTGTGACTTTCCCTTCGGCCAGCGCCTGAGGCAGATCGGCGAACGCCTCCCCATCCGGCATGTCGTCGTCCACGCCGGCACGCAGCGCGCGCGCCCCCGCATCCGTGAGATTACCGGCCACGTGATGCAGCGACATGAGCTGCTCGATGCCCTCGTAGTCGGCTACCACGACACCCTGGAATCCCCACTGGTTGCGCAGCACGTCGGTCAGCATCCAGCGGTTGGCGTGGGACGGAATGCCGCCGATCTCATTGTAGGAGGCCATCACTACCTGGGCGTTGGCCTGTTGGATCGCCACATGGAATTGCGGCAGATACATCTGCAGCAGCGTCCGTTGGGAGAGCTCTGCCGGACCCACGTTCGTACCGGCTTGCGGGACACCGTAAGCCGCCATGTGCTTCAACGTTGCGAAGACGCGATCGGGGCCGAGAGGCAGCGTGTCACCCTGCAGGCCGCGCACCTCCGCAACTCCCATCCGGCCGGCGATGTAAGGATCCTCGCCGAACGTTTCCTCGATGCGTCCCCAGCGCGGGTCGCGCCCCAGGTTGATGACAGGGGTCAGGAGGAGCTGCACGCCCCGTGCTCGCGCCTCACGCGCGACCACCGTATAGACGCGCGTGATGAGCGCGGGGTCCCAGGAGCTGGCGAGCGCGATGGCCTGGGGGAAGCTGGTCGCATCCCGCGCCATGAAGCCGTGCAGGCCTTCGCCGTGAAAGAGAGTCGGGATGCCGAGGCGAGTGTCATCCACCGAGTAGTGCTGCACCGCGTTGACGAAGGCGACCGTCTGCGGGACGTCACGAAAGACGCTCTGCAGCGGGTCGTTGGCCTCCAGGGGCACGCGGTCGCTGGGCCTGGCAACCTGGCCGATGCCATAGGGAAACACGCGGCTCGCCTTGACGGGATCGAAGTTGCCGTTGGCATCCTCGACCTCGCCCTTGCGCTGCCAGATGCAGGAGATCTGCGCGATCTTCTCCTGCAGGGTCATGCGGGCGAGGAGGTCATTGACCCGCGCCGCGACCGTTGCGTGCGGATCCTTGTAGAGCGGTTTGTCGGCGGCGCCGGCGGCAAAGCCGGCGAGCGCCAGGGGGAGGGCCAGGACCAGGGCCGGGGCGAGCGCGAGCGCGCGCCGCTGAGGTCTCGATGATAGCGATATCATGGCTCAGAGCTTATAGGCTTTCTTCGGCAGGTTGTAGGCCAGATCGCGCGCGACCGCGGCGGCTTCGTCCTCGGGCAGGCGGTGCTCGGACACCAGGCGGGCGAGGAAGGAGCAGTCGATGCGGCGGGCGACATCGTGGCGGGCGGGGATCGAGAGGAAGGCGCGGGTGTCGTCGTTGAAGCCGACGGTGTTGTAGAAGCCGGCGGTCTCGGTGGTCTGCTCGCGAAAGCGCATCAGGCCCTCGGGGCTGTCGTGGAACCACCAGGCGGGGCCGAGCTTGAGGGCGGGGTAGTGGCCGGCGAGGGGCGCGAGCTCGCGGCTGTAGGCGGACTCATCGAGCGTGAACACGATGAGGGTCAGGGAGCGCTCGTTGCCGAAGCGGTTGAGCAGAGGGCGCAGCGCGCTCACGTAGTCGGTCTGCACCGGGATGTCGGCGCCCATGTCGCGACCGAAGCGCTCGAAGAGTGAGGCGTTGTGGTTGCGCCATGAGCCGGGATGGATCTGCATCACCAGGCCGTCATCCAGGCTCATGCGCGCCATCTCGGTGAGCATCTGGGCGCGGAAGAGCTTCCGCGTCAGCGCTCGAGACCGCGCCGGCCAGCGCGGCGCGGACGATGCGGTCGAAGAGCGATTCCGCCGCGCGGCCGCTCAGGTCCGCCGTCGCTGGCCGTGGGGTGGCCGTGGTCGGTGGAGGTGGCGCCCATTTGCGCGAAGAAGGCGCGGCGCTTGCGATGCGCGGCGAGATAGCCGCGCCAGGAGCCGGCGTCCTCGCCGGTGAGCTCGCCCAGGCGGATGAGACCGGCGGCGAAGCCCGGGGATTCGGGGTCGACCACCGGATCGGGGCGGTAGGCGGTGATGACACGGCCCTTCCAGCCGCTGGCGCGGATCGCGGCGTGATGGGCCAGGTCATCGAGGGGCGATTCGGTGGTGGCGAGCACTTCGATGCCGAAGCGCTCGAAGAGGGCGCGCGGGCGGAAAGCGTCTCGAGCCAGCCGCTCGGCGATGCGGTCGTAGCTGCGGTCGGCATTGGCCGCAGTGAGCGGCGCCTCGGCGCCGAAGACCGCGCTCAGCACCCAATCGAGCCACAGCCGCGAGGGCGTGCCGCGAAAGAGAGAGTAGTGCCCGGCGAATTTCCGCCAGATGGCGCGCCGCTCGGCATCGCTGACGGCGGCCCCTGGCGACAAGCCGAGCTCCTCGAGGGTGAGCCCCTGGCTGTAGAGCATGCGCGTGATGTAGTGATCCGGCGTCAGCAGGAGCGATACCGGATCGCTGAACGGCGCGTTGTCGGCGAACCAGCGCGGGTCGGTATGGCCGTGCGGGCTGATGATGGGCAGAGCGTGCACGCTGTTGTAGAGTCTGCGTGCGACGGCGCGCGTGCCGGGGTCCGCGGGAAAGAGGCGGTCGGGGTGCAACGCAGCCGCCGATTCCCGATTGGAGTCATCTTTCATGCCGAGTCCTCAGTCCAATGCGCACAGCTCCTCGCGTGAGCGGGAGATCATCGCCGCGCGTGTCATCGTCACCTGTCCGGGACGCAACTTCGTCACGCTCAAGATCGAGACGCGCTCGGGCGTCTTCGGGATCGGCGATGCGACGCTCAACGGCCGGGAGCTGGCGGTAGCGGCTTATCTCGAGCATCACGTGGTGCCCAACCTCATCGGGCGCGACGCCGGACGGATCGAGGATACCTGGCAGTTCCTCTATCGGGGCGCCTATTGGCGGCGGGGGCCCGGTGACCATGACGCGCCATCGCCGCCGTCGACATGGCGCTGTGGGACATCCAGGCAAGATGGCCGGCCTGCCGCTCTATCGCCTGCTGGGCGGGCGCTCGCCGCGATGGCGTGCTGGTGTACGGCCATGCCAACGGCCGCGACATCGAGGAGGCCGCGCGACGGAGGTGGCGCGATACGTCGTCGCATGGGCTATCGCGGCGGTGCGCGCTCAGTGCGGCGTTCCCGGTGCTCAAGAAGCCTACGGCGTATCGCGACTGAAAGATGTGTACGAGCCCGCGGAGGGCGAGCTGCCGCTCGAGACGGAATGGTCGACGCCGAGGCTATCTGGAGATCGTGCCGAAGCTCTTCGAGCGGCTGCGTGCGCGACCAGGCGGCAAGATCGAGCTGCTGCACGACGTGCATCACCGCCTGATGCCCGATCGAGGCGGCGCGGCTGGCGCGCGACCTCGAGCCGTACAGGCTCTTCTGGCTGGAGGATGCGACGCCGGCGGAGAACCAGGACGGCTTCGACTGATCCGCCGCCACACGGTCACGCCGCTCGCGGTCGGGGAAGTGTTCAACACCATCTGGGACTGCAAGCAGCTGATCGAAGGAGCAGCTGATCGACTTCATCCGCACGACGGTCGTGCACGCCGGCGGCATCACCCACGTGCGCCGCATTGCGGACTGGCCGCGCTGCATCAGGTGCGCACCGGCTTCCACGGTGCGACGGACCTGTCGCCGGTGAGGATGGGCGCGGCGCTGCACTTCGACACTGGGTACCCGAACTTCGGCATCCAGGAATACATGCGCCACACTCCGAGCAGACGGACGAGGTCTTCCCGCACGACTTACGTCTTTCGGACGGACGGCTGCATTCGCGGCGAGACCCCGGGGCACGGCGTCGACCATCGACGAGACGCTCGCGGCGCGTCATCCCTACAGCCCGAAACAGCTGCCGATCGCGCGTCTGCAGGACGGCTCCATGTGGGACTGGTGACGGGGTCGCGAGAGCTCATCGGGGCACTGTCAAATCGGCAGGCGGGCAGCCCGGCGTCGTTGCCGGTGAGCCTTCCACGTAGGGAACACAGAAGCTCTCATAGTGCGCCAGGGTGTCGGGCGGCGCAGCCGCGCCCGCGGGCAGCGGCCGGTGCGAGATCGACTGGAAGTAGGCGATGCTGGCGTCGCGCCACCACTCGGCGTCCCTCTCCTCGATGGTGAGGAAGTCCGCCGTCAGCTCATAGCGTTCCGGATCGACGTACGGCCTCAACGTACTCCAGGTGGCGCGCGCCTGTTTGACCGCCGCGACGCCGCGGTCGTAGTGCAGCACCAGGGAATCCCACAGCGTGCGGCCGGAGCGCATGCGGTAGTCCCACGGGAGGTGATGGAACCAGAGGAGGAGGACGTCAGGGCAGGTCGCGAGATTGCTCCATTGCGCGGCGACGTGCGGGGAGTACTGCGTGACGGCATCGCTCCCGCTCGCCGTGCGATCGAAGCCGATTCCGGATGGGCCCGGGCTGCTGTAGTAAGTGCTGCTCCAGTCCGGTGGCGTGCCCTTGGCCGGCGCGACCCAGGGCCCCGGGCCGTAGTGGGTGTCGGCAGCCATCTGGCCCGCGAGCCCGAGCGGTGTCATGTAGTCGACCGCGGCCTCGCGCGATCGCAGCATCATCGCAACCACCGGCGCGAGGAAGCGGGGGTCGCTGGTGAAGGTCATCCCGACCCACTCCGCGGCGATCCGTCGCGCCGAGAGGTCGGGATTCCAGGCGAGGCGGCCGAAGGCGTACCAGTTGGCCTGGTTGAAGATGGATCCCGACCAGTTGCGGTCGGAGCCGGTGTTGGCGACGCCGGCGATCGCGGTCAGCCGCTCGCCGTAGAGCGAGCCGTCGGTGACGCGTGCAACCGTCGAGCCCGCGCCCCGGGCCCAGGTATCAGCGCGCAGCACCTCCTCGAAGAGCGGACCCAGGTAGACGATGCTCGTCCGCTGGCCGAGGTACTCCTTGGTGATCTGCAGCTCCAGCATCAGATGGGTGTGCGGCATCGCGCCGAAGAGGGGATGGAAGGGCTCGCGCGGCTGAAAGTCGATCGGGCCGTTCTTCACCTGCACCAGCACGTTGTCCGCGAACCTGCCGTCGAGCGGCTTGAAGGTGTCGTACGCCTGCTTGGCGCGATCCTCCGAATGACCGCCCGTCGTGTAGACGAAGGCGCGCCACATGACGATGCCGCCGTGCGGGCCGAGCGCCCGCGCCAGCAGGTTGGCGCCTTGCGCCTGCGTGCGCCCGTAGTCCTCCGGTCCGGGCTGGCCCTCGGAGTTGGCCTTCATCAGGAAGCCGCCGAAGTCGGGGATGTCGCGATAGATCTGCGCGACCTTGGCGGACCACCAGGCCTGCACCCGCTGATCGAGCGGATCGGCGGACTCGAGCTTGCCGAGTGTCACCGGCGCGCTGAACGGCACCGAGAGGTACACCCTGATGCCGTAGGGGCGCAGCACGCCCGCGAGCGCGGCGACCTTGTGCAGGTAGAGCGGTGTCAGGATGAAGGGCGTGGCGTTGACGTTGTTGAGTACCGCGCCGTTGATTCCGATCGAGGCGCAGGCGCGCGCGTAATCGGTGTAGCGCGGCGAGAGATACTCCGGCAGGCTCTGCCACTTCCAGAGAGAGTCGCCCGCGTAGCCGCGCTCCACCGAGCCGTTCAGGTTGTCCCAGTGATCGAGCACACGGCGGCTGAACTCTGGGCGGCTGGCGATGTCGAGGTGACCGACGGGCGCGCGCGTTTGCAGCAGCCGCAGGAATCCGAACGCGCCATAGAGCACGCCGACGTCGGTATTGGCGGCGATGACGGTTGCTGCGTGACCGTCAATCTTGACCGTGCGGATGAGATAGCCTTCGTCGCCGGCCTGCCGCAGCTCGGGCGACAGGCGCTTCACGAGAGCGGAGGAGCGCGGGGTGCCGAAAACGATCGCGCCGTCGCGCGTGACCTCACTCGCCGCCTCGGGCTGCGCGCCCAGGAGGCCGGTCAGGCCCCGCAGCAGCTCCGCGTGCGCGGCGCGCAGGGTTGGAGAGGCGTGCGGGCCAATGAGCTCGGTCGCGTGGGAGCGGTAGCGCGCGAGCCATTCGCCCGCGACCGGAACGTAACGCAGCCAGAGCTGGTAGCCGTCCTCCGCGGGTGGAGCGGCGGGACTGCCGGGCAGCGTGTCGGCGCGCGCGAAGTGCGCGCTGAGCAGGCAGGCAATCGCGATGGCCCACGGCAGCCGCCGCGCGGCCGGCGTTCGCCGGTTCGCCTCCAGGAGGCCCGTTCGCGAGATCGGATTCGTCATCAAAAAACGGCTCGAACGCTCTGCCGCAGTGTCGTATGATAGCGCTATCAGAAGCTCGCGCTCAATGGTCACCGAGCCACGGCGCGATGAGTCTGGAAGAGCCTGGATGATCCTCGATGATCCTTGGGGGGGGACATGCTGAAGAATAGATCGTTTGCGCTTCGCCTGCTCGCCGTCGCCGCCACGGCCGTCGCGCTCGGGGCCACCGTGGCGCGCGCCGCGCCCGCGCAGCATCCTTACCGCAATTTCAGCGTCGCGATCTACATCCCGGTGGCCTCCACCCGCCAGCTCGCCGACCCGAAGGTGCTGCAACAGCAGTTCGACCGGGTCTGGAGCCAAGTCCACTTCAACAGGGTGTATCTCGAGGACTATCGCAGCGGAGTATTCGCCGACCCGGCCTCGCTCGATCGCATCGCGCGCTTCTTCAGGGCGCACGGCATCACCGTCGACGGCGGCCTCACGCTGACGGCGCAGGATCAGGGCGGCCCGTTCCTGTCCTTCGATTATGAGAACCCGAAGGACGTTGCCACCGCCGAGCGCGCGGTGCGGATGGCGGCGAGCCACTTCGACCTGGTGATTCTCGACGATTTCACCTTCTACAACACGCGCAGCGACGCCGACATCCGCGCCAAGGGCTCCCTCTCCTGGACGCAGTACCGGCTGAAGAAGATGCGCTGGGTGGCGCAGCACGTCATCCTCGGGACCGCCCGCAGCGCCAACCCGCGCGTCAAGGTGATCATCAAGTACCCGAACTGGTACGAGCACTTCCAGGGCCTCGGCTTCGATCTCGACCGCGAGGCGCAGATGTTCGACTACATCTACACCGGCACCGAGACACGCGATCCGGTCGCGACCTACCAGCTGCTGCAGCAGTACGAGAGCTATCTCATCTACCGGTACTACGACAACATCCGGCCGCACGGCGGCGACCGCGGCGGCTGGGTGGACACGTTCGAGACGCGCTACGCCGACCGCTATGCGGAGCAGCTCTGGGACACGATGTTCTCCAAGGCGCCCGAGATCACGCTCTTCAGCTGGACGCAGCTCGCTTCTCCCGCCCCGGCCATCGCCGGCGAGCGGCCGTGGGCGGGTGATCACACCAGCTTCGACTGGGACGCCATGGAGCAGGCCTTCCATGCTCCCGCGGGGAGCGAGGCGGTGCCGGGCTGGGCGAGCGTGGCCGGCTACTCGCTCACCCAGGTCGATGGCGTCATCGGCAAGCTGGGCTCGCCGATCGGCATCGAGAGCTACAAGCCCTACCAGTCCTCATCGGATGAGGACTTCCTGCAGAACTATCTCGGCAACATCGGCTTCCCCCTGGACCTGACGCCGCGCTTCCCCAAGGGCGCGCCGGTCATCCTCCTCACGAAGAATGCCGCGTTCGATCCCAACCTGGTGAAGGAGATCGAGGGCAACCTGGAGGCGGGCGGCGATGTCATCATCACTTCCGGCCTGCTGCAGGCGCTGCAGCACAAGGGCATGGAGAACGTAGCCGAGATCACCTACAGCGGGCTGCCCATCGCGGCACGCCATTACTACGGCACCTTCGGGCCTCATGGCGGCGGTGACCTCGATGTGCCGGGGCGCAGCAACCCGACGGTGATCTTCCCGCAGATCCATTTCTACACCAACGACAGCTGGCCCCTCATCCGCGGCGAGGCATCGGCCAACGCCGTGCCCGTCCTGCTCGCGACGCAATACGGGCCCGGGGAGCTCTACGTGCTCGATGTGCCGGCCAACATGGGGCAGCTGCTCGAGCTGCCGCAGCCGGTGCTCGATGACCTGCGGGGATGGCTCACCGCGCGGTTTCCGTTGCGCATCGACGCCCCGGCGCTGGTGAGCCTCTTCGCCTACGACAACCATACCTTCGTCGTGGAGTCGTACCGCGCAGGCCCGGCCACCGTGCGTGTCTTCGTCAAGGGCGCAGCCGCGGCCGCCACGCTGGTCGATCTCGCTTCCGGGCAGAGCGTGCTGCCGGCGCCCGAGGCCGTCCCCGGGCCGGCCCCCGGGGAAGAGGGCGAGACGAGCTTCGTGGTGCAGCTGCCGCCGCACTCGTACCGGGCATTCCAGATCCGATGAGCCAGCCGGCCCGCAGGGCCCGGCGCAAGCTTCGCCCTGGCGTGACCATCAAGGATGTCGCGCGTCTCGCCGGCGTGTCGCCCATGACCGTCTCTCGCGTCGTCAACGGCAACGCATACGTCAGCAACACGACGCGTCACGCCGTGCAACGCGCGGTCCGGGAGCTGGGCTACTCGCCGAACCTCGCGGCGCGCAATCTCGCGAGCGAGCGGGGCGAGCGGCTGGGCCTGCTCTACGGCAACCCGAGCTCGGCGTACCTGAGCGAGTTCCTGGTGGGCGCGCTGGAGGCGGCGGCCCGGCATGGCGTGCAGCTCGTCCTCGAGAAATGCGAGCCGACTCCGGTCGCCTCGCGCCGGGCGGTGCGGCGGCTTCTTTCCGGGGGCGTCGTCGGCGTCGTGCTGCCGCCGCCGCTTTGCGAGTCGCCGGTCGTCGGCGCGGAGCTGGGCGCAGCGCGCCTGCCCGTCGTGACGGTCGCGTCCGGCCGACCGGTGGCCGACACCATGTGCGTGCGCATCGATGACTACTCGGCGGCACTCGAGATGACACGGTATCTCATCGGCCTGGGTCACGAGCGCCTCGCCTTCATCAAGGGACATCCCAACCAGAGCGCGAGCGAGGAGCGCTGGCTCGGATTCACCGCGGCGCTGGAGGAGGCGGGCGCGCGGCGCGGCCCGCGGCCGCCACCGCGGATGGAGCAGGGGTTCTTCAGCTTCCGCTCGGGGCTCGATGCGGCGCGCAAGCTCCTCACCGCCGATCCGGCGCCGACCGCGATTTTCGCGAGCAACGACGACATGGCTGCCGCCGTCATCGCCGAGGCGCATCGGCGCGGCCTCGATGTGCCGCGCGACCTCACCGTCGTCGGCTTCGATGACACGCTCATCGCCTCGACCATCTGGCCGGAGCTCACCACCATTCAACAGCCGATCGCGCGCATGGCGGCCGAGGCCGTCGATATGTTGGTGACGGCGGTGCGCGGCAGCCGGCGCGGCGCCGACCGGTTGCACCGGCTGATCCCACACGCGCTCATCGCGCGCCAGTCGGCGGCCGCACCGCGGCCGGCGGCGCCGCCACGCCCTTGACAGCGGCGGACCCGGGGCGCATGTTAACGTTAACAATCATAACCTTGCCAGCCGCGGCCTTTTGAATGCGAGAATGGGTCTCGTGAACAGCAAGTAATCGAGCGGCCCGAGGCCGCCCTCGGGCCGCGGGACGAAATGCGTCATTGGGCTGGCTGCCCAAAGCGCCGCAGGCGACTTTGGGCCAATAGATTGAGGGGGGTGTGAAGATGAGCAGCAAAGGCAATCCGGGACTCGTGGCGGCGCTCACGGTCGCGGCAACGTTGGGCGGCCTGCTATTCGGCTACGACACGGCGGTGATCTCCGGAGTGACGGACGCGATCACCCACAACTTCGTGCTGCCGTGGCATCTCAGCGAGACCCATGCGAACCTGCTCTCCGGGTTCGCGATCTCCATGGCGCTGCTCGGCTGCGTCATCGGCGCCGGCCTCGCGGGCCCCATCTCGACGCGGATCGGCCGCAAGGGCGGACTCATCATCGCCGGCGTGCTCTTCTTCCTCTCGTCCCTCGGCGCCGCCTACCCGGAGTTTCTCTGGAGCGTCTTCGGCGGCACCGGCTACCACGCTCTGCCGGCCTTCCTCGGCTATCGGCTGCTCGCGGGAATGGCCATCGGCATGGCCTCCATGTTGGCGCCCATGTACATCGCCGAGGTGGCGCCGCCCGCCTCGCGCGGCATGCTGGTGACGTTCCAGCAGATCGCGATCGTCGTCGGCATCACGCTCGTCTATTTCGTCAACTGGGCGATCCAGGCGGGCCACAGCCGCGATTACCTGATGACGACGGCGTGGCGGCACATGCTCGCCTCGGCGGCGATTCCGGCGGCGCTGCTCATCATCTTCATGCTGCTCGTGCCGGAGACGCCGCGCTTCCTGGTGCTGAAGGATCGCGACGCCGAGGCCCTGACTCTCCTCAAGCGCCTGGTGGGCGACGGCGAGGCCGAGTCGACGCTGCAGCAGATCAAGTCCACCCTGATCGAGCACACGCGGCCGCTCCTCAGCTTCGGCTCTCTGGTGCTGATCGTCGGCATCCTGCTCTCGATCTTCCAACAGGTCGTCGGCATCAACGCGGTGCTCTATTACGCGCCGCACATGTTCGAGAACATGGGCGCCTCGACCAACCAGGCGCTGTGGGACTCGGCGATCTACAGCGGCGTCACCATGACGGTCTTCACGCTGATCGCCACCTTCACGGTGGACAGGATCGGACGCAAGCCGCTGCTGGTGGCGGGAGCGCTGATCATGGCGGTGGCCATGATCCTGCTCGGCGTCCTCTTCGATCGGCATCTGGTCGCGGCGACGGTCGGCCAGGCCGGCGGCTCGGCGGGATCCTCCTACCTGGCGCTCGCGGCGGTGGTGGTCTACATACTGGGGTTCTCGTTCTCCTGGGGACCGGTGGTGTGGGTGATGCTGTCGGAGATCTTCCCCAACTCCATCCGCGGCAGCGCGATGTCCATCGCGGTCGCGGCGCAGTGGATCATGAATTTCATCGTCTCGACGACTTTCCCGATCATGGACGGCAGCAGCGCGCTGAACGCTCATTTCAACCACGGCTTCGCCTACTGGGTGTATGGCGTCTGCGCGCTGCTCGCGGCGCTGTTCGTCATGCGCTTCGTGCCCGAGACCAAGGGCCGCCCGCTCGAGTCCATCCAGGAGCTCTGGCACCGGCACGATCCGCAGACCGGCGGGCTCGGGTCACCGCGGGCCGCGGAGTAGGAAAGGCGACTCGGTGCTGTCACTTGCGGATGGCGACCTCGCGCTCGAGCTGCTTCCCGATCTCGGTGCCGCGGTCGCCACGCTGCGCTATCAGGGGCGCGAGGTGCTGCGGCCGACGCCGGCCGGGGCGAGCGATCCGTTCGAGACGGCGGCATTCGTGCTGGTGCCGTTTGCCAACCGGATCGCCGACGGGCGCTTCCGGGTGGGCGGCCGCGAGGTCAGGATCGAGCGCAACGCGCCGGACCAGGCGCATCCCCTCCACGGCCACGGGTGGAGGAAGCCGTGGCGCGTGGATGCGGCGACCCATGACAGCGCCGTGCTCTCGTTCGATCACCCTGCGGACACCTGGCCCTGGCACTACAGCGCCACTCAGACCCTGACCCTGCGCGCGGACAGCCTCGACCTCGCGCTCTCGGTGGTGAACCGCGACTCGACCCCGATGCCCGCGGGCCTCGGCTGGCACCCTTACTTCCACAAGGGGCAGGGCGCGCAGCTCAAGGCGCGCGTCGAGGGCGTGTGGCTCACGGACGAGGAGTGCCTGCCGGTGCGGCTCGCTCACGGGACGCGTTTCGCGCAGTGGGGCCGCGGCGATGAGGTGGCGCGCCCGGAGCTGGTCGATCACTGCCACACCGGCTGGCCGGGCGTGGCGGAGATCCTGCTGCCCGAGGAGCGGCTGCGCCTCGCGCTCACGGCGAGCCGGGCGCTGCGCTGGCTCCACATCTACAGTCCCCCGGGCCGGGACTTCTTCTGCGTCGAGCCCGTGAGCCACATGCCGAACGCCATCAACCGCTCGGCGCCGCCGGCGATCACCGGCCAGAAGCTGCTCGGGCCCGGAGAGCGCCTCGATGCGCGCGTCACCCTCAGTGTGGTGAACTCAGACAATTGAATCGGCTGCAGGCATGCTTCACGCCCTCGAGCGCAGCGGCTGCGGCTAGAATCCTCATCATGGATGCGAAGCACGTCTGCCAGGTGGGTGCCGAGCTCGGCGAAGGCCCGGTCTGGGTCGAGCGCGAAGCGGCGCTCTGGTTCGTCGACATCAAGGCGCGGCGCGCGCACCGCTGGCATCCGGGCAGGCGTGAGCACCGCCACTGGGCGGCGCCGGAGCAGCCGGGCTTTCTCGCGCCGATGCGCGGCGGCGGCCTCGTCGCCGGCCTGAAGACCGGCCTGCATCGATTCGATCCGCAGACCTCGCAGTTCGTGCTTCTGGCGCAGGTCGAGCCGCACCTGCCCGCCAACCGCCTGAATGACGGGTGCGTGAGCCCGGAAGGGGAGCTGTGGTTCGGCTCCATGCATGATCCCCAGACAGAGCCGAGCGGTGCCCTTTACCGCCTGGATGCGGGCGGGCGGTGCGTGTGCCTCGATCAGGGCTACGTCATCACAAATGGCCCGGCGTTCAGCCCCGACGGGCGTGTGTTCTACCATACCGATACTTCTCTTCGGACCGTGTACGCCTTCGACAGGCCGGACCCGCACACGCTGGCACGCAAGCGCGTATTCGCGCGGATCGAGGAGGATGCGGGCTATCCTGACGGCAGCACGGTCGACGCGCAGGGCTGCGTCTGGATCGCCTTGTGGGGCGGGGGGGCGGTGCGCCGCTACTCCCCGGAAGGTAAGCTGCTCGCGACCGTGCGCCTGCCGTGCGCCAACGTCACCAAGATAGCGTTCGGCGGACCGGATCTGCGCACGGCCTATGTCACCACGGCATGGGCTGGGATGACGCCGGAGCAGCGCGCTGCGCAGCCTCTGGCGGGCGACCTCTTCAGCTTCGAGGCGCCGGCGCCGGGGCTGCGGCCGCTGGAAGTCGATATCGTTCCAACGCAACTGATTGCGGGAGAGTGACGGCAGATGGCGGCGATCTATCCTGACTTGAAGGGCCAGGTCGTGCTGGTCACGGGCGGCGGCTCGGGGATCGGCGAGGCGATCGTGCGCCGGTTCGCGGCGCAGCAGGCGAAGGTCGCCTTCATCGACATCGCGGTGGAGCCCTCGCGCGCGCTGTCGCGGGAGCTGGAGGCCGCGGGCACGCCGGTGCACTTCGAGCCCTGCGACCTCACCGACATCCCGGCGCTGCAGCGCTCGGTGGCGGCGATCCGCAAACTCCTGGGACCCATCCAGGTGCTGGTGAACAACGCCGCGCACGATGAGCGTCACGCCACCGAGGAGGTGACGGAGGAGGTATGGGACAGCCGCATCGCGGTCAACCTCAAACACCAGTTCTTCTGCGCACAGGCCGTGATCCCTGACATGAAGTCATTGGGCAAGGGCTCGATCATCAACCTGGGATCGATCTCGTGGATCATCGGCCAGGGCGGGATGGTGGGCTACACGGCGTCGAAGTCTGCCGTGTTGGGTCTGACGCGTTCCCTCGCTCGCGACTTTGGCGCCTACGGGATACGCGTCAACGCCGTGGCCCCCGGCTGGATCATGACCAAGCGCCAGCTCGAGAAATGGGTGACGCCGGAAGGGGAGGCGGAGATCGTCGCCCGCCAGTGCCTGAAGCGCAAGCTCGAGCCCGCCGAGGTCGCGAAAGTCATCGTCTTTCTCGCCTCCGACGAGGCGAGCGCCGTCACCAATCAGCACTACATCGTGGACGGCGGGTGGGTCTAGGTCGGGTCAGTGGTCAAGGCGATTTGATTGCGCGTTCAGGCAATTTTGCGCCATACTGGTGAGGTATGGCTTCCCTCATCCACCAGATCGGGTCGATTACGTGCCCGGCTTTCGCTGAAAGCCGGGGCTGCCGTGCGCTCGATCGAAGTGAGAATGCGATGAGGACTTGTTGCCATGAGTCTACAAGAAGCAATATCGGAAGAGGAAGAGACGGCGACGCAGGCGCTGTGTCTGCGCGTCAACGCTGACGCTGATCCGGGCGCGCTCGCTCGCGTCCTGACCTGCTTCCAGACCCTCAACGTCGTGCCCCGCCGTGTAGTAGCGGAGCTCGGGACGACGGGGACGTTGTACATCCGAATCGACGTCACTGGCCTCACGGAGCGGCATCTCTCGCTGATCGCCGCCAAGGTCGGGCAAGTGCCTTGCGTTGGGAACGCTTACTGGCACCGTCTGTAGCGGACGGGTAGGCTGTGCACTCGTACAGCTGAAGCCCGATCTCTCGTGAAAGCGCTCATTATCGGCAGCGGTCTCATCGGCATTACGTCCGCTTACTTTCTCTCGCGCCGCGGTTGGGAGGTGACGGTGCTCGACCGTCAGGACGGCCCGGGGCTGGAGACGAGCTTCGCCAACGGCTCGCTCCTGACACCCAGCATGCCGGAGCCGTGGAACGCTCCGGGGAGCTGGCGTGTGCTGCTCGGATCCATCGGCCGCTCCGACTCGCCGCTCAAGCTGCACCTGAAGACGCTGCCGCACCTCGCGGGCTGGGGCGTCAGATTCCTACGCAACTCCAGCCCGGAGAGTTATCGCCGCAACACGATCAAGAACCTGAAGCTAGCGTTGCACTCGCTGCAGGTGCTGGGGCGGCTGCGTCAGGAACTCGAGCTTCGGTATGGCTTCGCTTCGCCCGGAACGCTGCGTGTGTTTCGGGACTCCGCGCCGTTCGAGCGGGCGATGGAGTGGGTGGAGATGCTGAAGGCCGAGGGTCTGACTTATCGGCGTCTCACGGGCGGCGAGGTCGTGGCGATGGAGCCGGCGCTCGCGCCCATCGGCGGGCAGCTCGCGGGCGGCATTCATTACCCGCACGATGAGATCGGCAACGCCTACGAGTTCTGTGTGGGTCTGGCGGATCATGCCCGCCGCGCCGGCGTCGATTTCCGCTTTCGCACTCCCGTCACCGCCATCGAGAGCCGCCAGGGGAAGATCACGGCGGTGCGCAGCGGCGACGAGGAGTTCACCGCCGACAGTTATGTCGTGGCCGCGGGCAGCTACAGTCCGCTGCTGCTGGAGCCCTTGGGTATCGCCGTTCCCGTCCGGCCCGCGAAGGGCTACTCGCTCACCTTCGAGCGCCCATCTCCCGATACGCCGTTTCGCGTCCCCGTCAGCGACGATGATTTCCACGCGGTGGTGGTGCCGCTCGAGAACCTCATCCGGGTGGCCGGAACGGCGGAGTTCACCGGCTACGACCTGTCGCTGCCCGAGGCGCGCATCGGGAACCTCGTCAGGCTGGTGAAGCACGTGCTGCCAGCCTGGGCCCTCGACCCCGCCAGGGCGAAGCCGTGGTGCGGGCTGCGCCCGATGTCGGTGGACGGCGTGCCCATCATCGGACCGACGCCGATCGGCAATCTCTGGATCAACACCGGCCACGGGCACCTGGGCTGGACCATGGCGGTCGGGTCCGGGCAGCTCCTGTCTGACCTGTTGACAGGATGCCCGCCGACCCGACTCAACCCCGCCGCTTACGCGCTGGCGCGGTTCGACCGCGCGGGATGAGGTGCGCCCCTCCCGAGGCCACTAGACGGCGGGGGGTTGATGGGATCATCCTCTCGGGCTTCGGGGATGAGGGATAGCTCATGCAAAGAGACGTTCGAGAGACGGCACTCTATCGGGAGACGGAAGCCCTGTACCGCACCTTCCGCCGGCCCGGCAGCGGGCTCATCGCCGATGCAACGGAGATCTCCGCGCACGGCCGCCGGGCGGTGTTCACCGGCACGCTGATCGACTCCGGGAACGAATCGGCCTGCCGCATCTGCCTGACGGACCTGACGAACGGCGACACCCGGGTCCTGACCTTTGGCCCCAACACCGACCGGGCGCCCAAGCTCTCGCCCGACGGCAGGCAGATCGCCTTCCTTTCCGATCGCCGCAAGGCGGGTGATTTCCAGCTCTACCTGCTCGACGCCGAAAGCGGGGAGTGCCGGGCCGGCCCGGCGGTCGAGGGCTGGGTGGAATACCTGCACTGGTCGCCCGATGGCCGCCGGATCCTGCTCGGCGTGGCCGGGTATGGGGCCGACCTCGCGGGCGCACAGGGATCCGCGACCAGCAAGACGGCGGCGCAGGACCTTCCTGCGTGGTTGCCAACCGTCGACACGGGCGATGAGAGCTACCGTTGGCGGCGGGCGTGGGTCTATGACCTGGAGGAGAGCCGCGTCAGCCAGGTGAGCCCGGCGGACAGCAACATCTGGGAGGCAGCCTGGTGCGGGAACGAGGCGATCACAGCCGTCGTCTCACCCGGCTCCAGCGAGAGCCTCTGGTACACCGCCCGCCTGCGCATCATCAAGACGGAGGGCGGCGCCAGCCGCGACGTCTACACCCCGCAGGATCAGCTCGGCTGGCCGAGCGCCTCGCCGTCAGGCCGCCATATCGCCGTGGTGGAGGCCCTCTGCAGCGACCGCTGGATCGTGGCCGGGGATCTGAGGCTGATCGACACGAAGAGCGGCGAAATCCGCGAGATCGACACCCGCGGGATCGACGTCACGCATACGGAGTGGCGGTCCGAGCGGCATCTGCTGCTCGCCGGCCACCGCGGCTTCGAGACCGTGGTCGCGCTCTACGATGTCCATGGGGGCGAGCTGAAGGAGGTCTGGCAGAGCGAGCAGATCACGACCGGCGGCTTCTACACCGTGATCGCCGGCTTCGGCGAGCCCGGCGACTGCGCGCTGGTGGGCGAGGGCTTCAAGCGCGCGCCCGAGATTGCCGTCATCCGCCACGGCAAGTACCAAACGGTCAGGTCCTTCGATCCTGGCGCGGAGGCGGCGCTGTCCGCGCTCGCCAGCGTCGAGACGGTGAAGTGGCAGGCGCTGGACGGCCTCGAGATCCAGGGCCTGCTGCTGCGGCCCGCGGGCCGCGGGCCCCATCCCGTGATCCTGAATGTGCATGGGGGCCCGGTATGGCATTACCGGCCGTTCTACATCGGCCGCCGGAGCATCGGGTCACTGATGCTGCTGCAGCGCGGCTATGCCATTTTCCTGCCCAACCCGCGGGGCAGCACCGGGCGCGGGCAGGCGTTCGTGCGGCCCGTCCTCGGGGACATGGGGGGAGCGGACACTTACGATTACCTGTCGGGACTTGACCACCTGAGCGAGCACGGCATCGCCGATCCCGCACGCCTCGGGGTCACGGGCGGGAGCTACGGCGGCTACATGACGGCGTGGCTCATCACTCAGGACCCGCGCTTCAAGGCGGCGGTGGCCGTCTCGCCCGTCACCAACCAGGTCACGGAGCACCTCATCTCCAACATCGGGTACTTCGTGGCGCTCTTCCTCAAGGACAAATACGTCAATCCCGGCGGCAAGTACTTCGAGCGCAGTCCCGTCTTCCATGCTTACAAGACGAAGACCCCGACGCTGTCTACCTGCGGTGCCCTCGACCGTTGCACGCCGCCGGAAGAGGCGGTGCAGTTTCACAACGCGCTGCTCGAGAATGGGGTGAAGTCGGTGCTGGTCACGTACCCGCAGGAAGGGCATGGGGTGCGCAAGTGGCCCGCGCTGGTGGACTACGCGGCGCGGATGGTGGCGTGGTTTGAGGAGCACATCGGGACGGCAAACCGCTCCTAATCAGTTGGCTTGGGGCTCTTCGAAAAGGCCGCAGGCATAATCTCTCTCAGAGTTGCTGTGGCGGATGCCACGTGCCTTTCGACTGTGCGCGGCATGATGCCGAATACAATCCCCACTTCTTCGTAGCTGTACCCCATACGCTGTGCAACGAAGATACTGCACACGCGTTCGCTGACGGCGCTCAGCCGTTCGACCACTGTGTCGAGTTCTTGCGCGGCGGCTAGCGTGCGCTCTGGGCCCGGAGCAGGATCTATCGGTATCTCACTCCTGTCGAGCTGGTAGACGCTCGTGAATGAAAGGGCACTGGAGAGCGTGCGATGGTAAAAGTTTATCGAAAGATTGATGACGATGCGCCGCAGCAGCGAGTGGGCATTCCTCACCTTCGTCGCCCGCTGGTACTCGATATAGTCGCAGATACGCCTCTTGAACCAACTCCTTGGCGTCCTCCAGCGAGCAACCGCGCATGCGACAGATCCTGATGAGCCGCGCATAGCGCGCCGAAAGCTGCGTCATCGTCACGCTGCCCAGCAGTCGTCACGCCTCGAGGCCTCGCGAGGGTGGTTGCGGAGTGACTCATGCATTTCTTGCCGGCAGCTGCACGACTTTCAAATACAACAGTGTTACAGGGCGCAATGCGACCTCACCAGTTGGGCCCCGGGGGTGCGCGGCACTTTAGTCGTGCAGGTGGGAAGAAGGAAGGGAGATGCCCGTTGCATGAAGTGCAACGCGATGTGGCCGATCATGACTATGACGGACGTCGGGAACCCCTATGAACAGAACGCGCCGCGGCCGTGTGGGATTTTAACGTACGGTTTGTCCCCGCATCTTCAACGTGCGCGCTCGAGTCTCTCTCGGGCGCCGACGTTTGAGCTACCTTCATAAGGAACGTAGCGTCCGACCGCATGGAGCGCGTAGGATGCGCGTGCGTCAGGGGTCTGTTTGGCACACGTAGGGCGACGCATAAAAATATTCAGTCAGATATATACAGTCGCAATCCGATTTGTGATGCTGACACGACAATCTGTTGCACTTGATTGGTCGATGCGAATCTCAAGTCTCAGGCGAGAGTCGAAGTGAAGTTAGATTCTGGCGATCCCCGGCGTCGCTTTTCAGCCTCTCATCCGTCTAAATGCGAGCTCGGGGCAGTGTGGTCGTGGGCCTGAACAACGGCCGACCAAGGCGTCACGACTCGGCGCCCGAACTGCCTGGATCGCCAGGCGACTTTGCGGAAGCCTCGGCGCTGAAGCCTGGCTGTTCAGAGGCGCTTGCGGAAATCTCACGGAGCCACCGCGCGGCGTTGGTGCGCTTTCTGTCGGCGCGAACCGGCTCTGTGGAGGACGCAAAGGAGATCGTGCAGGAAGCCTTCGCGAAGATGCTGGCACTGGATCGCCACGGTACCGTCAGCTTCCTGGCCGCGTATCTTTGGCGGGTTGCGGTGAATCTGGCGATCGACCGCAGGCGGCAGCGCGTGCTGCACGAGCGCTACACGCGCGCTCTGCCGCAAGCGGAGACACGAGAGGTTTCGGCTGAATCGACGGTCGAAGCGCGGGAGCGCCTGGCGATCGTGGAGCGGGCGATAGGGAATCTGCCGCCAAGGTGCCTCGAGGCTTTCATCCTCCACGTGCTGAATGGACTTACGTTCGACGAGGTCGGTCGCGAAATGGGGATTTGCAAGCGAGTGGCGCAAAAGTACGTTGCGCGGGCGCTCGAATATCTCCATTCACGATTGGAGGCCGCTGATGAGAATAGTGCGAGCGGTGAACGAAAAAAATAGCACGTCCTCCTTAGGCCGATGGGACGCAGCGCTCTCCTGGTACACCACCCTGCGCGCGGCTGACGAACAGGAGCTTGCCGGCGAAGTGGGCCGCCAGTGGCAGGACTGGTACCTGGACGCTGAGAATCGTCGAATCTTTGGCAGAGTGAGCCGTCTGCTGGCCGACCGCGATCTGTATCACGTGCCGCGCAAGCCAAAGAGAGCGGAGCTGGAGGAAGACTGCTATGACCTCTCCGTGCCAATAGCGGAGTGGCTCAGCACTCACCGGCCACAGGAGGCGGAACGACGAGGTTATTTCGCCGGACGACGGCGCTGGGTATGGGGTCGCGCAGCGGTCGCGGCCGCGATCGTAGCGCTATCGGTTCTATTGCCGCTGCAGCTTGGGATTCACGGCGGTTCCAGCAGCCCAATCGCTTATCAGACCGGGGTTGGAGGGCTAAAGGCCGTCCACCTGCGAGACGGTTCTACCATCACCCTAGGAGGCAAGACCAGGCTCCTCGTCACATTCTCGCCGCTGCGCCGGTCGGTAAACCTCATCGAAGGGCAAGCTTGGTTCACTGTCGCCCACAATTCGCACTGGCCGTTTGTCGTCGCTGCTGGTGACGGCACGATCACAGCCGTGGGGACCGCCTTCTTGGTGACACGCGACTCTGACCGCGTCGTCGTCACAGTAACCGAGGGGCAGGTCGAGGTCTCCGCACGGCCACCCCTGTCGATCTCGCCCAGCCTCGATCATGGCGCGCCCGCCGGGTCGGTCTTGGTCCCAATACGCGTAAGCCGCGGTGAAGAGCTCGCTTTCCGCGACAACGGGGCGCTGAGTCACATAAGAACTGCGGATACCCGAGCCGCGACTGCGTGGACGCACGGCCGCCTGACCTTTGACGATCAGCCCTTGCGCTACGTGGTAGAGACCGTGGACAGATACTCCACCCGCCACATCGTCGTGAGTTCCTCGGCCGGTGCACTTCACTTCACTGGGATTGTCCTTGAAAACGACATCGACGACTGGATACAAAGCCTGGAAGTGATTTTCCCAGTAACCATAGAAGAGCAGAAAGCCCTCGTCCGGATTGAAATGACCACCTCCATTCCCGCGGCGCGCGAATCGTCGCGCGGCAAGCAGCCGTAAGCTCCTACCTGCTTCTCTCCCTTGATCGGTAGTGCGCGGGCAACACGTCCGCGATTATTCGTACACCAATGGTCGTCTTCGTGCCACGGGATCGTTTTCTTACTGAATCATAACGGGAACACGGCTGGAACAGCCGAGGGCAGTACCAATCGCTAGGGCTTGGGTACTCGCCGGGATTACGCCGGATTGTCCCTACGCGGGGAGGCGCCGAGTCGGCGTCGCATGACAGACGAGAATGATTGGGGAAATACTCTATGAGTCTCATACGCGATGCCCTCAAGGGCACTCGCATGCGAGCGCGACGCCAAACTTCGCGCGCGCATCCCGCGGCCACACCATTCGTTGTCCTTGCCATGCTGGTAGGCGGATCGGCGGTCGCACTCGCGGACAACCTGGACAAAGTCGTCCTCTTCCACATTCAGGCTCAAACGCTTCAGAGCGCCCTCGTCGAGTTCGGCATCCAGGCGCACCTGCAGGTTAGTGTCCCGGTGGACTCCGCGATGCGCCGCCTACAAACAGCGGAGATCACTGGCAACTACACCGGTCGCGAAGCGCTTAGTAAGCTACTCAGCGGAACGGGATTGAGATTTGTCGCACACAAACAGATTATTGAAATATTACCTCGGAATTTGCCTGACCCGACCTCTGGGGCGCCAAATGCGACAACGCGCGACGAAAAAGGTGTGCAAGCAGATAAGGGCACTGACCCCGCCTCCACAGTGACCCAGCCAAGAACAAGAACACGGTCGCAGGGCCCTCAGCTTTCACCACTTCAGGAAGTCGTGGTCACCGGAACCTTGATACCTGGAGTAAAGAATCTCGCTTCACCCCTCACCGTGTTCACCCAGGATGATATCAGCGATTCGGGCGCGTCGACGCTGCAGGATTTCATGCAGGCGCAGAGCTTCGACTTCGGTGGCGGCGCGTCAGTAAACACGATCGGGTCAATAAACGGTGGCGCTTCTGCAGACAATGCCTCGGCCGGAACAGGCTTCAACCTTCGGGGTCTTGGAAACGATGCAACATTGGTCTTGCTTGACGGGCATCGCATCGCTGCAGGAAACGTAGATGCCAACTTCGTAGATACTTCGCTCATCCCACTTAATGCCATCGATCGGATCGAGGTAGAACCGGCGGGCGCGTCAGCCACGTACGGGGCTGACGCGGTAGGTGGCGTCGTCAACCTGATCACGAAACGCTATTTTAGTGGGTTGGAAACCCAGGTACGTTACGGCGATGTTGCGCAGAGTGGAAGCAGAGAACTACAGATCGGCCAGATTGGCGGTCAGTCCTGGAGTTCCGGGTCTGCGGTCCTCGCATACGAATTCTACGACTTCACTCCATTGAACGCGCAAGATAGGGGTTACCTGTATCCCGACGATATGGGACCAACTCAATTCACGCTCATGAACGAGCAAGTCAGGCAAAGCGCATTTGCATCGATACAACAGAGCGCTGGTGACGACATTAACATTTATGCAACGGGCCTGTATGCGCACAGGGAAACCGACGCATTTGAGGTTTATGGGACACAGCAAGCCCCGCTGTTTGCCAATATCATTGGCCCGGACCACACCTCTCTGGCTCAAGGAATACTAGGATCTGACATAACGCTAACACCAAATGACGCGATCGATCTTTCCGTTGCTTACTCCGACAGCCGCACGCAATACGATGCCTCCTTCGGCCTGTCCCCATCTTTCATGAACTTAAGTCCGTCCGCGGCGTACAACGCCTCTTACTCGATACTTTCCCTGGATGGAACACTTACGGGATCGCTTTTGGAGCTCCCAAATGGCCCGTTACGCTTTGCAATAGGTGGCGAGGATAGACGCGAAGCTTACGATTTGACGGCGCTGTCAGCTCCAGAGTTCCAGCCGAGTAGAAATATTCTGTCGGCATTTGCGGAGTTCAATATACCGCTGCTTGACGGCCCGTCCGCGTCTCGCTCCGGCGCTCTCTTGAGCGCCGACATGGCGGTGCGCATAGATCGCTACAGCGAGTTCGGCACCACCACGAATCCAAACGTTGGCATCACGTGGCGCCCGCTGAGCCTGCTGAAACTTAGGACTACATTCGGGACGTCGTATGTGGCGCCAGATCTCGCTGAACTCAATTCCATTCCAGAGGTAACCTGGACTCAGCAGGCGGCTGACCCTGTCACGGGAGGCCTATCGAACATTCTGGTGTCAGAAGGTGGGAATCCAAACTTGAAACCGGAGACCGCCGACGTGGTTACGCTCGGCGCGGATTTTGGCGAGGATTCTAGGGAAGGATTTCGCGGGAGCGTCACGTACTACCACATAGACTTCCAGCGGCTAATCACAACCATAAGTGATGCGGGTTTTGACGTCGGCAATGCCCTGGAACTCGAGAGCGAATTGGGGCCTTCCATCGTGCAGCGCAATCCGGCGTTGGCGGAGGTCGCTTATCTGACGAATCAGCCAACATACGAAGACCTGGTGCCGGGTGGCGCGACTCTGAGCTCCATAGCAGCCATTGTTAATGACAATTATCTCAATTTGTCGAGGTTTCAGACTGATGGACTAGACCTCCACACGATCTATACACACGGACTGCGTTACGGCGCGCTAGCGGTTGGAGTTGATGGAACGTACATATTGAACTTTCAAAGGCAGGTTACGGCGGAAACTCCGGTCTTGGCTCTGTTGGATACGCCATATAACCCGGTTGACTTCAAGGCGAGGGCAAAGGTTGCGTTTACCAACGACGAGTGGCTCTTGGCGGCGTTCCTCAATTATGTGAATTCGTATCAAGACAACAGAGTCCCGCCGACGGTGCCCGTGGCGTCGTGGACCACTGTGGATCTGAATCTTCGGTACAGCATTCCCGATGCGGCGGAATTCTTCAAAGGCACTTCGATATCGCTGTCGGTTATCAATGCGGCGAACAGGCGCCCCCCGTACGTGGCCGCGCCCGCGGGCGATGGAGTCCCTGAGGCGGATTTTGATGGCGCGAATGCGAACGTATTGGGGCGGGTTATATCGCTGGAGGTCAATCTTCGCTACTAGCGACGTCAGGCAGGATTTCATGCGAGTGCGGATGATCAATTCGAGGCGGGGTGCGTCGTGAAACCGGGTGTTCGTAAGGCAGTGGTGCTTCTGCTCGGGGCAGCGGGGGCGGCCTGGATGGTACGTGCAGGCGCTTCCGGCGCGTCATCCGCAAGACACTGGACAATCGCCGATATCGTCCAAATAAAGCGGATCGTGGGCACGGCGGTAGTGAGCTCTTCGCGAGTAGCAGCGTTCATCGTTAAGGCGCCGTCTCTGGCGGATGACCGCGACCATTACACACTCTTCGAGGTCTCGCCGGGTTGTGCGCCCAAAGCGCTGGCTCACGCGACGTTCATGGCCAATTTGGAGTGGAGACCGGGCAGCAGCGACTGGACGGTACGGGCGGACTTCGGGCAGGGGGTCCAGCTATACGAGGTCTCGGAAGCTGGACGCGTGAAGCCGCTCCTGGTCATCAGACCGCTCACGCTCGTAGGCGGCCACGAGGGGCTTGTCAGCAGCAGCCTCAGCAAGCCGACGCTCGAGGGTGTGCTCTCGTACCAATGGGCGCCGGATGGGGCGCATTATTGGTACTCGCGCGTTCGCCTGCGCTCCGCTGAGGCGCAGGAGCGGCTGAGGCACGGAATTGTATACGACGACACAGATATGGACGGCGCGCAGCCTTCGGATCTGCGGCGTGCTATCGAATATGCGGGCACGGAGCTTCATGCCGTCGACGTTCACAGCGGTGCCGATCACCTGGTCGCAGTGTCCTCCAGCGGCATGTGGACCGAAATGACCTTCCGAGACAGCATTGGGAACAGCACGGTTTGGGTCGATCCATTTGTGCTCCAGTACCTGATTACTTCGACTCCGCATGGCGTTCTGACGTTCGACTTGTGGCGATACGATATCCGCACTGGAGTTACGCGACGGGTGGAAGCGCCTGGGGGGAGTTACGGCGCATTCGAAAGTATGCCGGTTCCTGATGGATTCATCATCGCAAAGCGGGCAGAGCACGGGTATGGAATCTACGAGGTCACATCAGCAGGTCGGGTCTTGCAGAATGTGCGCTTAACGAATTACTTGCATATCACCCTCGCCCCGAGCGGCTTGTTCAATGGCGGAATGTGGGCGGAGCCCAATCATCGGAAGTGGATCTTCGCGGTTTCCCGTGTCGGGGGTGGTCCTGCCGATGGACTCATATTCGTCCCTTCGGCTCCGGCAACGCGCAAAATAGAGAACCTCCGTGAGGCATTAAACGAGTGCAGCTTTAACACGACGCTCGACTGGGGAATCTGCAATAGAGAGAGCTTGGTCAAGCCGCCGGAGTTGGTCTCAATCTCTCCACAGACCGGGAGGATAGAGGTACTGGCGCAACCAAACGTGCAGTATCACGAGATCGTTCCGCTGCACACGGTTGCACGGCGCTGGCGCAATCACTTCGGCTACGATAATACGGGGTATGTCACATTTCCAAGAGGCTATGTGTCGGGCCGAAAGTATCCTGCGATTCTCGTGACACACGGCCGCGGCGCTCAGAACTTCTTCGCAGACCCAGGTTTTCAATGGGCATTTCCCGTCCAGGTGTTGCCAGAATCGGGGTATTTCGTGCTTTCGGTAAACGAACCAACTGTGGGCGAACACCAAGCACCGCTCCCGTATCTGAAGGGGGCCTCAAGGTCGTCGCCCGCTGCTCTGTGGTTTACCAACGACATTAACGCCATGGCCAGCCTGGCGGGTGCCGCGGAGTCGCTGGTCGCGAGTGGACAGGTTGACCCTCGCGAGATTGGCATTGCTGGTTACAGCCGAGGCTCTGAGACCGCGAACTACATCATGAGTCATTGCCGTATGTTCAGCGTGGAAAGTACGGCCAACAACACGTGGAGGGACGCCGGTGGATATTGGGATGGCGGAGAGATGGACCGTCGCTCCTATGACAATTTGTTCGGCGGCTCACCTTTTGATCAAAAGGCCTACCCAAACTACCTGAAGTATTCGCCATCAGCCCGGGCGGCGGACTTTGCGGGGCCAGTGCTGCAGGAATACGACGGCTACACCGCGCCAAAAGGTCTGGAGTTATACGAGTTGCTGTTGCATGCCCGGATTCCTACGGAAATGGTCGTGTACCCGAATGACACGCACGTCTTTTACGGACCACGTGATATCGCCATGGCGATGCAACGCAACTTGGATTGGTTCAATTTCTGGCTGCTCGGCAAGCGCGACAGTCATCCTGCCGACCCCGGCGAATACAAACGGTGGGAGGAGATGGCGAGTCGCTGGAAGGCGAATTAGCACGCGGGCTATCGGCCTGACTGGCCGGCTCCGCCGATCGTCAGCCGGCGAGCGTCACCGTCACGCTCATATCGTGCCGCGGGCAAGGTTGGGGCCGTCATATCCTGCCGATACGCGGGTTGCGGTTTGGTTTATCCAGTGTGTTGCCCACATCTCCGCCGCGATGCAACCGGCCAAACTGAATATTTCGGCCGGCTTATAGGTTTCCTCGCTCACAATAAGACGTTCAAGCGTCTGGCGGTTCACTATCCCGAGAGACACCAGCGCTCCGTCCAGCAACAGATCGCGAAGCAGGTCGGCGCATCCGCGCAATAGAACCCTGCTCTGATCGAGTATACCGCCTTTATCTTCCCTGCGCAGAATGCAGGCTGGCACGCGGTCCGCAAACGCGTCGCGAGCCATGGCCCGTTGTCGTCCACCTCTCACCAGATGATAGGTTGGGATGCGGAGGGAAAGCTCCAGGAGCGGCTGACTGATAAGAGGGTGGCACTCATACGGAAGGTGGTCAATGAGCGGCTTGTGCCGATTGAGAAGATCTGAAAATATGTCAATCTGAGTCAGTTTACCTGGCGGAACTCGAGAGTTGGTAACATGCCATTGGGGCGTCGCGTAGCCCGGTGGTACGTCGCAGAGAGCAGACTGGTTGACAAGGTTTTCCCCTGAGAACTTGAAGGGGACTGGAGTGTCGTAACCATTACGCCACCTGCACTGTATCGCGTGCCGGAGGGTAGACCAGACCGAGTGTCCTGATAGACGTGCTGTCTCGTAAAGCACCGCCGGCAGCCGAGAGGGGAACCAGTGCTTCATAAGATAATCAGCGGCTGGATGCGTATCGCGAATCTGGAGAAACACGTGATCGCCACCCTGTCCGGTCCACACAGAATTACAGCCGAATTGCGCGGCGATGGCCTGAAACCCGTCTGCGGATAGTAACCTAAACCCCGTCGTAACATACGGATTCGGGTCTGCCGGGGCATTGCGCAGTTTCTCCACGAAAAGCGCCGCGTCGCAGTTTCGCGCGAGTTCTATCAAACGAACATTCGCCATTTTCGCGGCAGACCTGGCGTACTGCCGCTCATCATCACGGGTGTTCTCCATGTATTCATTCACACAGACTACTCGGTCTGCGGCACCCATGCGCTTCAGGCAGCCGAGCACGATCGCTGAATCAAGACCCCCAGAAAGACTTAGGAGAATTCCGTCGTATATCGAGGCCCAACACTGAATTACTTGTTCCGTTATTGCGATCATCTCTGATTTTGCGTGGCTGTAGTTATCAACCGGTGGTGCGTCTACCAATTCCAGTGGATTCCACAGACCACTGTGGCTTACGCCCTTGGGCGTAAGCGCGACACAGTCTCCGGCCAATAGTTCGGAGACTTGTCGCAGGCCTGTCTCCCTGACATGCAGGGGGTGATGTAATATGAACGCAGCGAGATAGCGGGAATTTATCGTAAATTGGAGCCCCATCGCTTCCAGGTCACGAATGTCGGAAAAGAATACGTACAGACCGGAGATCTCGAGGTAATAACATGGCATCTTGCCGGAGCAATCCCGGCATACCAAGACAGTCTGATCCTCGTGCGAGCGAAGAATCGCGACATAGGATCCCCAATATTGCGCGAGCAGGCGCGCTCCTCCGCTGCGCAACGTTGTTGTGGGACAGATCTCGGCCGGGTCGATCGGCTGTGCTGCGCAGCCATTGCGAAAGAGGCGGCCCAATACTACGCCATTGTTTTCGGGCAACAGATATGTGCGCATTGCTGGATCGAAGGAAGTTTGCGAATAGACCGCCAGCGTGTCTGAATTGATGATCGGCCGCCACTTTTGGGGTTGCTGGCGGAGGGAGTCGCGCAGGGCGGTGGCCGCTGGCAAGGCGGCCGTGTGTGTGGATCCGGAGACGACTGCAATGAAGTTGTACATGTCGCCGGCTGGGAGATCAGATGACCATTATCGGAGAGTACCAGCGAGCGCTGAAGCTGAGGGTGTCACACAGCACGACGTCGCCGTGTTGAACCCAGCAGTGCGCTTGGAACGGATCGACTGTAACGCCAAATACCCAATCGGGGAAAATGCGCCACTTGGCGAGGAATTCAATGAGCGCAAGGCAATCAAAGAGACACACGTAGTTGCGCGGGTAGAACGGGCGCAGGAAATTGTACAGTTCCACCAGGCGGATTGCTGTATCTATGTTAACGGTGGAGTTGGATGCGGGCAGTCTGTGTTTCCTTTGGGAAACTCGGGCGGATATCCGGCTCAAGGATGTGCGACGTAGCCAAATGTCAGCGGTTATGCAGGCTGCGACAAAGTGCGGCAAAACGCTGAGAGCTTTGCCATGGGCGACCGGGTGCTCATCTCTTGACACCATCTTGCGGGGTCGCGTAAGGGATTCGCAGTGGCCCCGGCTGGGAGCATGCGGTATTCGGACTAACACGCCGGCAGCTTGGAGTTCTTCGGCTGCAGGAGATAGGTGGGGTGGGATTTCTCGAGGGAAGCGGCAGTTCGGCTCCACGAAAGGTAGTAATGCTTCAAAGTCGGCAGCCGAAGCCCGCAAGTATCTGTCATTGGCGAGATCGAGAATAATGCAGCGGTCATTGACCGTACACCAATGGACGGAAGGAGAGAGGAGATAGCTTGTGGCCATGGGACGAGCTGCCTTGTCTCGTCTGATTCAAGGGTGGCGCGGGCTGTCGCCCGCGCCACCGGAACATCTACAAACCTTGCTGCCCTTAGACCTGATCCCCGAGCTGAAAGCCCTGCTCCGGGGGGTTCAGGGGGCCCTTGGTTTCGACAGAGGCTGTCCCGAGATACTGAATCATGGTCGTCTCCTGAATGGAGTTGATGAGGTATGCCTGCCGGTGACGGGTTGGCGCCTTGCTCCGTCGTGGCGAATCGGAGCATGATTGAATTGGGAGATTGGGGAAATACCCCCGATCAGGGGTATTGACTTGATCTGCATTGCTCCGCAGGCGTTTGAAACAGCTCTGGGGGATATTCCGCGGAATGCTGAGGACTCCTCCAGCTATGTGTGCGGATCCAATACCTCTGGAAGGAGTTAGTGATATCGAACCACGGGGCCACTGCACGGATTTGCGTGGTGCCGGTGCGGATAGTCTGGCCGGAACGGTCTACAAAAGCGCTCCGGTGCTGGCCGTATATCCCGGTGTCGTCTGGAACCATGCCCGCCTCAATGCGATGAAACCCGCAGTTCCTTTGCGGGCTGCACGTCGCGAAATGAAATCTGCCCCGTCTCCAACGCCCATACGATTGCTTGTACACGCGTTCTCATTCCGAGTCGCTGCATGAGTCGCTTCATGTAGGAGTGAACCGTCTTTGGACTCAACCCCAGCAGTTTTCCAATTGCCCAGTCATCCTTGCCCTGGGCGGCCAGGCTCAAGCACTGGCGTTCACGGCGGGAGAGGTGGTGTGTGAGTCCGCGCTCTGACATAGGTCAATGAAACCCTAGACAATTGCGCACGGTCGGTGACGCGTTCCGTTTTCCACGCCGGAGGCCCTGCGCTTCAGTTGGGAGCCGGCCTCAACCTAGGATGGAGGCTTCGGCTAGCGATGGCGTGGAATTGAGTGACCGGGATTGCGATGCTGTGTGCCTGGCGTACCCGGCGCAGGCCCGCCGCCGTGATCGCTGCTGCTACCAGCGTGACGTCATCGTTCTGGTCGCTCAAGCCTCGAGTTAGCGTTCGTGCCTCCCAGCCGCAATTGAGCGCTAGGGGGAGCAGGGCGCGACTGGCGGCGAAAATCACCTCATCGATACCGTAGAAGAGCCCGGTTTCCAAGACGCCGCAGACCATTTCCCAGAGGAGTCCGTGGCGTCGATCCCTGGCGTGTATACCCGGTGCCGTGCAGAACCGTGAGACCTCCCATACTGTGGATCCGCGGGGTATCGTCGCCCGATCGGCGGCACCGAGGAGGTCGCAAATGAGGTGCGGTCCTGTCGTCGTGAGCAGCCGGGCCGACGCCCGTACTGTACCGGTGCGCTCATGCTTGGCCAGCAGATAAAGGGTGTCTTTCCGTAGGTCATACTGGTCGATCTCTTGATCTGCTGCCACCGGAATTTCCCAGCCGGCGCGGTCGACGAACACAGCCTTACGCTGGCGATGCATCTCCGCAAGGTCCGCCGCGAAATGCTGGCGGTGTGCGGCATCAACGACGAAGATCATGGGGTTCCAGGCCGCTCCGAATCCATGGATGAAACTTGCCCGAAAAGCGAGATTCAGCCAACTAGCTAAATAGAGGAAGCGAGCCGACTGATCTTTGGCGCTCAGCGGAACTGACTTCGCCTAGGAAGGCGCCCGTCTCCGCGCGTTGGACAGACGCTCGCAATCAGTGGAGGTCGGAGCGGGGGAATTATTCGGACGCGTAGGCGGGCCTTCCGCTCTTCGGGCCACATCCCCGAACGAAATCTGCCCGTTAAGGAGTGCCTGGACGACTGCCTGTGAACGGGTAGCCACGCGCAGCCGTCGCTTCAGTTGTTCGATGTGGTAGTGGACCGTGGACTCTCCCAAGCCCAGGACGCGTCCGATGGTCCAATCGCCTTTGCCTTGCGCGACCAGCGCTAGGCACTCGCGTTCACGAAGGGTCAACTGTACGTGGGTCGGGGCGAGCCACGGGGCGTAAGCACGGGAGGTGCAGAAATGCAGATAGGTGGCGGCGACTTCGACAGCAAGGTAATTTCCCGGGTCGACGAGATTGTGCTCCGGGATTACCGTACATGAGGCTCGCAAGGACCCCGGCAGCCAAGACAAGCGGAGGGGAACCGTGTATCCATGCGCGATGCCATAATCGCCCGCATCAGCCATCATAGTCTTCTGCGATTTGGTGAGCGGGGCGGATTGAAAAGCAATGTCCCAGAAGAACGGCAGAGGACTGGATTCTGCGCGCTTTAGTACGGGGTCGGTTTCGTACAGTTTGCCCTCACTGTACGTCCGAACCCAGTCCCCAGGGTAGTTGTGCAGCATCACCGCTGCCGGTGGGGGGTGAAATGGGTCGACGTGCGAGCAGCATGCGAAATGGCGAAATCCCAGGGCCTGCGCCGCCCTTAGAAACTCTGCTGCCAATCGGTCAGGCGACGGCGAGCCGTTCTCGCCGCACTCCAGAAATCCTTGAACGACATCGAATTGATTCATAGTCCGTATTCCTTCGGCGCTCGCCGCGCCGGACCCTTGGACTGCCGTCAAAGTCGGACTGCCATAGTTTAGTAACGGATTGGCGGCCGGGGGCGCATCTTTAGACGTCTTGACCGTTACTACAGATAGGATTAGATGTTGCTTTTCGGTCCATTGGAGCCTTGGAGTAACACCCGAGGTTTGAGGGGGCAATCCTTATGAATCGTGAGGAATTCGTTGGATATCTTCGACCAAGGGCCGAGGAGCTGCAGATCCCACTGCACAGCGAGGGGAAGCTCCTGGGTCTGCCTCGCGAGTTTCATCAGGCGCTTGCCTTGGCGTGCCTTCTGGATGCGCTGAGACGGCCCGCGCCTACGGACAAGGACCTGCGCACCTGGTACGGTGAGGCGGCCTCGGCGAGCCCGGAGACGGCGCGGTGGGTTTACCGAGTGGTTGGTTCCTTGCGGAATCCGGATCTAGAGAAGCTCGAGGTGTATGAGTTGGTGACGTTCTGGAACCGGCTAGAGCCCTGGGTCGGGTTGGCGAACGCGCTTGCCAATGACCGAGGGCGAAAATAGGTCACTGGTCGCCATTGTCTGAAGCCGGTGGCTCGGTCGATCCGACCGCAGGCGTGGCCATTACCTGGCGGGCGGCCGTGAATGCAGCATCTTGTATCCGCGTGTGCAGCGGGTTCTTGCGGCGCCTCGGCCGATCATCAGCGGATTTCGACAACGGCAGCCACACGACAAAAGTCGCTCCCCGGTCCTGGCCCTCGCTCCTCGCTTCGATACGCCCCTCATGCAGCTCGACGAGCTGCTTGCAGATGGCCAGGCCCAGCCCGAGGCCTCCGTCCGCACCGAGGGAGGGTGTCCCCTGCCAGTAACGCTCGAACACGTGGGGTAGCGCATCAGCCGGGATTCCCTTGCCGGAGTCGCGCACCAGGAGCTCGACACCGTCGGCACCGCGCGCGCACTGGACCTCGATCCGGCCACCGGTTGGAGTAAACCGAATCGCGTTTGAGAGCAGGTTGGATAATATCTGCTGGATACGATCGGCGTCTACTTCGACGGGCCCGCAATCGTCGTCGAGCTTGCTTTCGAGGGTGATGTCCTTCTTAGAGGCTACGGGCCCGTAGGTTTCGACGACTCCGTCAATGAGAGGCAGCAGCGTTGCGTAAGGTTGGCGATCGACCTGCATATGCCCGGAAGTCCCTCGGGCAACATCGATCAGGTCCTCGGCCAGGCGGCGGATTGTATGTGCCGCGGTCTCGAGCACGTCCAGCGCTGCTGAGTCGCTTGCTCGCCGCCTTTCGTTCCGCAGCCTGTCTATCCAGGTGAAGAAACATTGGGCGGGACCGCGCAACTCGTGTGCCAGCGTCGCGAAGAATTCCTCCCGTGCCTTGATCGCGTGCTCCGTCTGGCTGCGCTGCCGAGCGGTCGCGAGACGTGACTCGACCCTCGCCAGCAGCTCATGGCGTGAGAACGGCTTGACCAGATAGTCGTCCGCACCTGCGCGCAGCCCCGCGACCGAGGTCTCCTCGCCCGCGCGCGCGGATAAGAGGAGCACTGGGAGCCGCGCCGTCGCGGCCTCCGCGCGCACCCTGCGCAGCAACTCCAGCCCATCCACCTTCGGCATCATGATGTCGGCAATGATGAGGTCGGGTGGCGCTTCGCGAATCTGTGCGAGCGCGGCCGCGCCGTCGGATGCTGTCTGAACCTGCCAGCGGTTCTGAAGCAGGCGGAGCAGATAGCCCCGCATTTCGGCATTGTCGTCGACCACCAGGATCCGCTCCAGGGACGCATCCTCGGCCGCCGGCGCCGGCGTTGGAGCGGCTTCGACATCGAGCCAACCGAGCGCCTCCTCGAGATAGGCTTGCGTAGCGTTTTCGGCTTGGGCCGGCGCCCCTTCGATGGCGAAGCGGTCCTGCGGCAGATGACCGCGCCCGCGCGGGATGCGAACGGTGATCGTGGTACCGACGCCAAGACTGCTCTTGGCCTCTATGGCTCCACCGTGCAGCTTCACGAGCTCCTTCACCAGGGATAGCCCGATGCCTGTTCGCTCCACCGCGCGCGCGCGAGGCGCCTCGATGGCCGCGAACCGGTCGAAAATGCGCGGCAGGTCTTCCGCAGAAATCCCGACCCCCGTGTCCGCTACCTCGAGTACGAAGGTATCCTCGAGTGGCTGTATCCGGATGCTCACCTGTCCCGAGAGAGTGAACTTCAACGCATTGGAGAGGAGGTTGAGAACGATTTTTTCCCACATGTCCCGGTCTACATACGCCGGTTCAGGGAGGTTAGCGCATTCGATCTCGAAGCTCAGGTCGGCACGCTCGAACGCAGATCGGAACATCGACGCGATGTCCGTAGTGATACGCCCAAGATCGGTAGGCGCATAGCGTGCCTCGATCCGGCCGCCCTCGATGCGCGAGAACTCGAGGAGCGAATTGACGAGCTTCAGCAGTCTAGTACCGGCGTGGCGCGCTGTCTGGAGGAGCTCGCGGTCGCTTGGGGCCAGTCGAGCGCAATCGAGCACCTGACGGAGCGGCCCCAGCATCAGCGTGAGCGGCGTGCGCAGCTCATGGCTTATGTTGCTGAAGAAGACGGTCTTGGCCCGATCGAGGGCGGCCAGCTCGCGCGCCCGGCGCTCGGCGTTTTCCCGCATGCGCGCGCTGGAGATGGCGGTTTCGACCTGAGTGGCGAGGAGCTGGAAGAACTTGCGTGATTCATCCGCGGGACGCATGGGATTGAGGCCGGTGACCAGCACGCACTTGGACGTGTCAGGGCCGCCGTCGGCGAACGGAGTGACCAATGCCTGCTGCGGCACGACTTCAGGGTGGGCGAGTGCCGGACCAACGAGGTCGGTCACGCGATCGATTAAGAGGGGTGTGTGGCTCGATACCGCTGTGGCGAGCTGCCAGGGATTGGCCAACCGATCGAGGCTCCCCGGCCCGGGGACCCCCTCGGGGAGGGCTGTCAGCCCCGTGGTCGCGACGCTCTCGATGCGTGAGCCCGTGCCATCGATCAGATAGAAGATCGCGAAGGGAACGTCTCGCCGCTGCCCTTCGAGTGCCTCTGCGGCAAGGCGACAGGCGGCGGCGGGCGATTCCGCGCAGGCGCAATGGCTCGCCAGGCGCTGCACGCAATCGAGCTGGCGGCCCGTGATGACGCGTCCCGTGTTCTCGGTGGCCGTACAGAAAATGCCGCTCGGGTTGCCCTGATCGTCCGGCAGCGCGGCGAACGAGAAGGTGAGGTAGGTTTCCTCGAGGTAGTTGCTACGCCAGAGCGGCATCAGGAGGTCGGCCTCACCCGTCGGCCGGCCGGTGGACAGGGTCTCGCTGAATCGGCGCTCCAGCACCGGCTTCCAGATCTCGCGCCAGACCACCCTGACGGGACGTCCCAGTGCGTCGGGGTGGCGTGCACGGCCGCCGAGCGCTATGAAAGGGTCGTTATAGACATAGAGCAGCTCGGGGCCGAGGCCGACGGCGCTGGGAAAGCTCGAAACCAGGATGAGGTCGACAACCGTGCGCCAGTTTCGGGGCCAACGCGCTACCGGGCCGATCGATGTCTTCGACCATCGAATTCCTCGAAGCGCACGGCCATCTCGCTCTTATACCGTCGCATGCCTCCCGCTCCCTATGACCATTCCAGTCGCGACGCCAGCCGAGCTTAGCGCACAAGCTCTCCTCTTTGTCAAACCGTCCAAAGACGGTATTGACCCCGGGATGGCTGGCTGCCAATGGTGGGCGTAGACTCGCCAACTGACAGCCAACCACAGTTGCCGTTGGTTATGTCGCTACGAGGCATGCGGACCGAAGTTCGCCTGGAGTGAAGCTCGGATGAGCGCCCCGCCCGACAGGGTTTATGTTGTGGATGACGACCGGGACCAGCGGGACCTCGTCGCGCAGCTGCTCACCGAAGCCGGTCACCCGGCACAGGCTTTCCCTTCGGGCGAGTCTCTTCTCGCGGCCCTCCCGGCTCTTCCTCCCGGTTGCATAGTGGTCGACATGTCCATGCCCGGCATGACCGGCCTAGAGCTGCGGCGGCGGTTGGTCGCTGCAAGCTGCCGCTGGCCGATCATCATGCTAACCGGCCATGCCACTCGTCCGAACCTCACCGAAGCGATGGAGGCCGGATTTTTTGCATTTCTGGAAAAGCCCGTGCGCCAGGCCGAGTTGCTGGCCGCGGTCATGCGCGGACACGCGCATTTGCAGGGCAGGGCGGAGATCATCCCCGATCCGGAGCTCGTGCAGCGGCTTTCCCGCCTGACCGTCCGCGAGAGGCAGGTGCTCGACTACTTCCTGGGCCAGAAGCTGAACAAGCAGACCGGGGCTATTCTCGGAATCGAGGAGACAACGGTCAAGAGCTACCGCAGGAAGCTCGTGAAGAAGCTCGGCTTGCGCAACACCACGGAGCTCCTCGTGTTCGCGATCCGCGCCGGCCTCTATGACCCGCCGCGACCGTGAGGCTAGTGGCTGTCCCGCGGTACCCCGAAGTTCTCGTCGATCCTCTGATACTTCACCGCCGGCTTCAGCACCATGCCGTCGGCCAGTTGGTCCACCATGCCGCGCTGGATCTCCTGCCACGGCGTCTGCGAGGGGGGATATGGATAGCCGTTCGCGGCCTCCAGCGCCTTGCGCCGCGCCGCCAGCTCCGCTGCCGGCACCAGCATGTTGACCTCGCGCTTGCGCAGGTCCACCCGTACCCGGTCTCCCGTCTCGAGGAGGCGAGCCCGCCTCCCGCCGCTGCTTCCGGCGAGGCGTTGAGGATGGATGGCGAGCCCGAGGTGCCCGATTGCCTGCCATCGCCGATGCAGGGGAGGGCGGTGATGCCCTGTTTGATGAGGTAGGCCGGCGGCCGCATGTTGACGACTTCCGCCGCCCCGGGATACCCGATGGGCCCGGCGCCGCGCATGCAGAGCAGCGTGTGACCGTCGATCTCGAGCGCGGGGTCGTCGATGCGGGAGTGGTAGTCCTCCGGCCCGTCGAATACCACCACCGGCCCTTCGAAGGCATCCGGATCCGACGGGGTTGCTGAGATAGCGCTGCGCGGAACTCCTCGCGAGATCACGCTCGTCTTCATGATCGCGGAATCGAAGAGATTGCCCTTCAGCACGAGGAAGCCCGCATTGGGCTTCAGCGGCGTGGCGAACGGGCGGATGACGGCTCGTGTCGACGATCTCGCGCCCGCGGCAGTTGTCGCCGAGCGTGCGGCCGTTGACGGTCAGCGCGCTCTCGCGGATGAGGCCCTGCTTCATCAGCTCGTTGACGACGGCGGGCACGCCGCCCGGCGTGGTGAAAATCCTCGCCCAGATACTCGCCCGCGGGCTGCAGGTTGACGAGCAGCGGCACCTCGTGGCCGATACTTCTGCCAATCCTCCAGCGTCAGCTCCACGCCCATATGCCGCGCTATGGCCGCCAGATGGATCGGCGCGTTGGTGGAGCCGCCGATCGCGGAATTGACCACGATGGCGTTGAGAAAGGCATCCCGTGTCATGATGGCCGAGGGCCGCAGGTCCTCCTGCACCATCTCGCACGATGCGCTGTCCGGTGAGATAGGCGATCTGGCCGCGCTCGCGATAGGGCGCGGGGATGGCGCCCGAACCCGGCAGCTGCATGCCGAGCGCTTCGGTCAGCGTGTTCATGGTCGTCGCCGTGCCCATGGTGTTGCAATAGCCCGGTGGAAGGCGCCGAGGAGGCGACCAGCTCGATGAAGCCGGCGATAGTCGATCTCGCCGCGCCGCCAGCATCTGGCGCGCCTTCCACACGATGGTGCCCGAGCCGGTGCGCTCGCCGTCGATGCCACCCGTTCAGCATCGGCCCCACCGAGAGGGCGATGGCGGGGATGTTGACCGTGGCGGCCGCCATCAGGCAGGCCGGCGTCGTTTTGTCGCAGCCGATGGTGAGCACCACGCCATCGAGCGGATAGCCGTAGAGCACCTCGACCAGCGCCAGGTAGGCGAGGTTGCGGTCGAGGCTCGCCGTCGGGCGCTTGCCCGTCTCCTGGATGGGATGCACCGGGAATTCGATCGGCGATGCCGCCGGCCTCGCGGATGCCGGCGCGCGACACGCTCCGCGAGCACGAGATGATGGCGGTTGCAGGGTGAGAGGTCCGAGCCGGTCTGCGCGATGCCGATGATGGGCTTGCCCGATTGCAGCTCTTCGAGCGTCATGCCGATAGTTCAAGTAGCGCTCGAGATAGAGCGCCGTCATGTCGGGATTGGCCGGGTTGTCGAACCAGGCGCGCGAGCGCAGGCGGCGCCCGTGGGAAGGGCTCACTTCTTTTGTCCTCGTTGCTTCTTGCGGGTGACGTCGATCCGGTTCACCCCAATGTCGATCACTTTCAGAATGGCCTCGGCCGCCGCCCGCTCCTGGCCGGACTCGATGGCATCCACGATGGCCGCGTGGCCATTGACCGTCGCCTCGTGGTCCGCCGGATCATCGACCGGGGAGCTGTGCGCGAAGGAGGCGACCAGCGCCGTTTCGATCACGCTGGCCATGGAGCGCATCAGCGGGTTGCCCGAGGCGCTGCCGATGGCGAGATGAAAATCGAGATCCGCCTCGGCGAAGCTCTGGCGCGTGTGATCGGTGCGCCCCATCTGCCGCACGCATTCGCGCAGCCGCGCGATGTCAGAGGGGGAGCGGCGCCGCGCCGCAAGGGCCGCCGCGGCGGGCTCGAGCGAGCGGCGAACCTCGGTCAGGCTCTTCATGAACTCGTCATCGAGCCCGAGCCGCACGCGCCAGGCGAGCACATCGGCATCGAAGTAGTTCCAGTACACCGGGTCGCGCACCCGTGTGCCGACCCGCGTCTTCGAGATCACGAAGCCTTTGGCCGCGAGTGTCTTCATCACCTCGCGCATCACCGTACGCGATACCTGGAAGCGCGCGATCAGCTCCGGCTCCGCCGGCATGTTGGCGCCGGGGGCATGGACACCCTTCAGCAGTTCCGTGCCGAGGATGGCCGCGATCTGATCGTGGCTGGATTTCGCACGCTCTTCCGCCAGGCGGCTGAGCCGGGGCATGGGCCGCGGCGCCGCCGCGCGAAGGGGACGATATTGCGTTTGTGAATTCATGGGGCTGCGGACCCCGCTATCATGCGCCGGTGATACGGCAGTTCGAGGTCATATAATATGACTATTGCATGTTGGCGGCAAGCCAAGGTTCTTCCATGAGCTCCTCCGAGCAGGTGCTGGTGACTCGCCGAGATCACGTCTGCGAGATCCGCCTCAATCGCCCCGAGAAGCGCAATGCACTCACCTCTAATATGTATGAGGCGCTCATTGATGCCTTCTCGGAGGCCGAGGGCGACGGCGAGATCCGCGTAATTCTCTTGAGTGGCGAAGGTGCTTGTTTCACCGGGGGCAATGATCTCAAGGACTTCTTGAACGCACCCGAAGTCATCGGCAGCGATCACGTGATCTGGCGGTTCCTGTGCGCGCTGAGCGGCGCCAGCAAGGTGCTCATCGCCGCCGTTCACGGCCCCACGGTGGGTATCGGGGTGACGCTGCTCCTTCATTGCGATCTCGTGATTGCCGCCGCGCGCAGCACCCGGCTCATCACGCCTTTCGTGCAACTCGGCGTTGTGCCCGAGGCGGCGAGCACCCTGTTGCTGCCGCAGCTCATCGGTCATCACCGCGCGGCGGAAATGTTCTTCCTCGGTGAGCCCATCGATGCCGAGACGGCCAAGGACTGGGGCTTGGTCAACCGCGTGGCGGCAGATGAGGCACTGATGGACGAGGCGCGGGCTCTCGCCGCCGCCGCCGCCCGCCAGCCTCCCGGAGCCGTCCGCGCCACCAAGCGGCTGATGCGCTCCGCCCAGGGCGGCCAGGTCAGCGCGCTGATGCAGGAGGAGCTGCGGGAATTCGCGGCGCGCCTGCGCATGCCGGAGTTCGCGGCCGCCGCCCAGGCCTTCTTCGGCAAGCCACCCGGCCGCTCCGGCGGCGGAACCTGACCCGGCACCGGACCGTTTTCTCGCGGTGGCTGCGACGCGAGATGACATCGGCCAGGCCCCCTCCAGTCCCGAGCAAGGGCGTCTGCAGTGGACGCTGAGCCGGCTGCGCGCCATGAGCGCGCGCGAATTCGGGTTCAGGCTGCGGCGCAAGGTACAGGGTGACGCGGAGCGCGCCGGCATCGGCCTGGCGCGTCCCTCGAAGCCAACCGGCCGCAGCGGCCGGCCCTGGGTCCCGGCGCTGCCGCGCGGTTTCGACACCCCGCGCTACACCCGCGCGGCCGACCGCATTCTCGATGGCCGCTTCGATGTGTTCGCCCTCCAGGATGCGCGCCTCGGCTTCCCGCCGCGCTGGAACGTCGATCCCAAGACCGGCATCGAGGCGCCGCTCGAGTTCGGGCTGGGGCTCGACTACCGCGATGCGGCACGGGTCGGCGACATCAAGTATCTCTGGGAGATCAACCGCCACCTGGAGTTGGTAACGCTCTCCCAGGCATGGCACCTGACCGGCGAGGAGCGCTACGCGCGCGGCGCCAGGGTTGTCGTCGATTCGTGGCTCGAGGCCTGCCCCTATCCGCGCGGCGCCAACTGGTGCGCGAGCCTCGAGCAGGCCATCCGGCTGGTCAACTGGGCCTTCGCCTGGCAGCTCCTGGGCGCGGATGAGGCGCCGCTCTTCGAGGGCGAGGAGGGGCGGAACTTTCGCCGCCGCTGGCTCGAGAGCATCTACCGCCACTGCCACTTCATCTCGCGGCACTTCTCGCGCCATTCCTCCGCCAACAATCACCTTCTCGGCGAGGCGACGGGCCTCTTCATCGCGTCCCTGAACTGGCCGTTCTGGCGCGAGAGCGCGCGCTGGCGGGATCGGGCCCGCGCGGAGCTGACACGCGAGGCGCTGCTGCAGACCTTCGAGGACGGTGTCGATAAGGAGCAGGCGGTCTGGTACCACCACGCGGTGGCCGACATGCTGCTCATCGCGGGGCTCTTCGCCCGCGCCAACGGCTGCGGCTTCGACGAGCAGTACTGGCGCGCGCTCGAGTCCATGCTCGATTTCCTGGCGAGCATCATGGATGTCAGCGGCGGGGTGCCCGCCATCGGCGATGCCGACCAGGGCGTGTTGACCCGTCTGGTGCCGCAAGGCAATGACGTCTACCGCTCGCTGCTCGCGAGCGGCGCCGTGCTCTTCGGGCGGGCGGAGTTTCGCCTCAAGGCCGGCGAATTCGACGACAAGACGCGCTGGCTCCTCGGCGATGACGCCGCGGCGCGCTTCGAGGCCGTCGATGGCTCGCAGGCGCTGCTGCCGGTGCGCCGCTCGTTTCCGCGCGCCGGTTACTACATCCTGGGAGATGAGCTCGAGACCGCGGGCGAGGTCAGGATCGTCGCCGACGCGGGCGCGCTCGGATATCTCTCGATCGCCGCGCACGGGCATGCCGATGCGCTCGCATTCACGCTGAGCGTCGGCGGACGGCCGTTCCTGGTCGACTCCGGCACCTTCGCGTATCACACGGAGCGCGCCTGGCGCAGATACTTCCGCGGCACCTCCGCGCACAACACCGTGAGGTTGGACGGCGAGGACCAGTCGCTCTTCGCCGGTCCCTTTCTCTGGCTGCAGCACGCCGAGGCGACGGTCGAGGAGTTCATGTGCTCGCCGGGCCTGCAGGTCCTGGTCGCGCATCACGACGGCTATCGGCGCCTCACCGATCCGGTGCAGCACCGGCGGAGCTGGCGCTATGACACGACGGGCGCGACACTCGTGGTCGAGGACGAGCTGCTCTGCTCCGGCACGCACGCTGTGGAGATCTTCTGGCATTTCGCGCCGGAGTGTCAGGTCGCGTGCACGGACCAGCTCGTCACCGCCGAGCGCGACGGCCTGCGGGTGGAGCTCGAGGCTCCCGGGTCCCTGGCGGTGACTCTCGTCCGCGGCCGCGACCCGGGCCCGGGCCCGGGCCAGGGCAACGGTGGCCAGGGCCCGTTAGGCTGGGTATCGAGCGGTTTCGACCTCAAGGCTCCGGCGACGACCGCGGTGTTCGCCGGGCATATCCGCGGGGATAGCCGCTTTCAGTCCCGGCTGCGGATCCGGCGCTTTCGCTCGCCGGACGTTTGATCGCGAGCTCTGAGGCACCAGGAAGCGGCGCGAACAGCGCCTCATAGGCCGCGAGAAGCTTCGGCTCCTCATACTTCCATGCCAGCCGGCTCTCCACGCGGTCCCGGCCGAACCGGCCCATCCGCTCCCGCCGCGCCGGGTCATCGAGCAGTGTCACGATCTTGTCCGCGAAATCGATCGCGTCGTTCGGCCGCGCGTAGAGCGAGGCCTCGCGGGCGGAGAAGCGGCCCTCGGTGAGCTCGAACTGCACGATGGGCTTGCCGAGCGCCATGTACTCCATGATCTTGTTCATGGTGGACTTGTCGTTCATCGCATTGACTTCGTCGCAGTTGACGCACACATCCGCGGTGTTGAGCACCTCGAGCAGCGTCTCATCCGGCACCCGCCCCAGGAATTCGACATGGGAGTCGAGCCCGAGCTGCGAGCTCAGCCACCGCATCCCCTCGAGCGAGGGTCCGCCGCCCGCCAGCATGAACTGCACATCGTCCCTGCCGAGGTCCTGCACGATGTGCCGCGCGGCCTCGAGCAGGTAGGGGATTCCCTCCTGCGCGCCCATGACGCCGACGTACCCCACGAGGTACTTGCGCCCACGCTTCCACTGCGGCACCGGCGGCAGGATCCTCATGCGCTCGAGGCTGGGTCCCGAGCGCACCACGAATACCTTGTCCGGCGACATGTGATCGCGCTCGACCGCGATGCGGCGATAGCTCTCGTTGGTGGCGATGGAGACATCGGCCACCATGAAGGTCAGCCGCTCCGAGAGGCGCACCAGCCGGTAGAGCAGGCCGCGGCGCCCGAACTTCGCCTCGTAGAGCTCCGGGTTGATGTCGTGGTGGTCGAAGAGGAAGCGCTTGCCGGCGAGCGCCTTGTAGAGCCCGCCGATGAGGAAGATGTTGTCGGGCGGATTGCAGGCGTGGATCACATCGAAGCCGTGGCGCCACAGAACCTTGAGCGACAGCACGAACTCCCAGAAGAGGGAGGAGCCGTACTCCAGTACATAGCCCCACGCTCCCTTCGCCTCGAACGGCAGCGGATGCCGGTAGATGTGGATCCCCTGCAGGCACTCGTAGCGCGCCGTGTACCCGCGCGCCGCGGGACAGATCACCGCCACCTCATAGCCGCTCGCTTTGAGCGCCGTCGCCTCCTGCCACACGCGCCTGTCGAAAGGCACGGGCAGGTTCTGCACGACGATGAGAACGCGTTTACCAGCAGATGCCGGCGTAATTGGCATGGTGCTCCTCGATCTGCCGGATGCGCACGAAGTCGATCACGAGCTGATCGGGGCGCAGTTTGTCGGCCAGCGCGGCGAATTCCTCGCCGCGGTTCCCGATGACGATGACATCCGCGTGCTCGAGCACCTGCTCGGCCGATGCCACCATCAGCCGCTCGATGTGCGGGATGCTCTTCATGATGTACTCACGGTTGGCGCCCGTGAGCTTCGCAATGTTGACGTTACGGTTGTAGAGCCGCAGATCGAAGCCCTTGCCGATCAGGCGCTCGATCACTTCGACGAGCGGACTCTCGCGCAGGTCGTCCGTCCCCGCCTTGAAGCTGAAGCCGAGCACTCCAACCTTGCGGCGCCGCGCGGCGAGCACCATGGCGATGCCTTGCTCGATCTGCTCGCCGTTCGAGAACATGAGGGAGTTGAGGAGCGGCGTCGAGACGTCGTGACTGCGCGCGTGGTAGGTGATGGCGCGCAGGTCCTTCGGCAGGCAGGAGCCGCCGAAGGCGAAACCGGGCTTCAGGTAGTACGGCGAGAGATTGAGCTTCGCGTCCTGGCAGAAGATGTCCATGACCGCGTGGCTGTCGAGCCCGAGGGTCTTGCAGATCTTGCCGACCTCATTGGCGAAAGTGATCTTGGTCGCGTGCCAGGTGTTATCGGCGTACTTCACCATCTCGCTGACCTCGACCGCGCAGCGGATCACCGGTCCCGGCAGACCCTCGTACAGGCCCTGCACGATATCGGCGGAACGCGGGTCGCTCGCCCCGATCACGGTCTTCGGCGGATTGCGGAAATCCGCGACTGCGGTGCTCTCGCGCAGGAACTCCGGGTTGTGGCAGACGCCGAAGTCCTCCCCGGCCCGCCGGCCGCTCGCGCGCTCCAATGTCGGGATGGCGAGGCTCTTGATCGTCCCCGGCAGAACGGTGGAGCGCACGACCACCACGTGGAAGCCGTGCTTCTCGCGCAGCGCCGCGCCGATCTCGGTGCAGACTCTCTCGATGTAGCGGAAGTCGAGATTGCCGTTTGTCTGGCTCGGCGTCGGCACGCAGACGAAGGTGATCTCCGAGTCGAGCACCGCGGCGAGCGCATCGGTGGTGGCGCGCAGGCGCTTCGCCGCCACCGCGCTGCGCGTCAGCTCCGCGAGCTCCGCTTCGACGACGGGTGCGCGCCCGGAGTTGATGAGCTCCACCTTGTCGGTGTTCGGATCGACGCCCGTCACGATGTGTCCGCGGTCGGCGAGGCACGCCGCTGATACCGCTCCCACGTATCCCAGGCCGAAAATGCTGACTCTCATCGCGCTCGACTGCCGCTCCGCGGATGTCCCGAGCTGCGACTCCGCAAGAACCATTCCGGAGCGTGAGCCGGAGCGAGGAAGTGTTGGCGAATGGCGACGCTGAAGGTTGGCTCGAGCCTTGCCGGTAGTGACTCGAAGGAATCAGCTGCAGTCGATTCGGACTTGTATTCGCCCGTCGCCGGAGAGCATCATCATCCCGTTGTCACCATCGATATCCATCCTCAGCAGTCTGCAGCTCGGAGGGAACTCCCGATGACATCATTTCCGCAGACGCGCCAGCGGGACCTTCTGGCTGAGGACAGCCGACGCCCCATCACACCCGCCCCCGGCGACCCGGAAGGCTCCGCTCCCGGCCGCGTTCGGCAAACCCTTCCGGCCGTTGATCCGTCCAGCGTGTTCGGGTGTGTAGACTGGTTCTTGTATCCGGACCAGAGCGTGGGCGGGTCCGCGACCGAGGCCCTGGTCGCCTGAGCGTGCCTCGAGCGGAGGAGGGTGGCGTTGGCGTTACCGGCGCCGCCTTGACACCCCACAGGGTGGTGTCACATACTTCACTGAATGGTAACGTATAAAGAAGAGCGCCTCGATCGCATCTTCTCCGCCCTCAGCGATCCGACGCGCCGCTCCATCCTGGCGCGACTGGAAGCGGAGCCGAGGCTTTCGGTCAGCGCCCTGGCCGAACCCTTTGCCATGACGATGCCGGCGGTGCTGAAGCACCTCGACATCCTTTCCGCCGTCGGTCTCATTCGCCGCTCCAAGGCCGGCCGGACGGTTTGGGTGGAGATAGAGGCCGGCTCGATGAAGGCCGCGATGGATTGGCTGCAGCGCCATCGGGTCTTCTGGACGACGAGTCTCGACCGCCTGGCTCGCTACGCGGAGGCGAAGGAGCGGGAGAGCGAAGGCAAGAGCAGATGACGGAGGCCGTCCTGGTGCGGCGCATCGCCGCTCGGCCCGCCATCGTTTTCGATGCGCTCGTGACCGAGGACGGCATCGCATCGTGGTGGGGACCGCACGATGAGCCGGCGATCTCGGCAAAGGTGGATCCACGGGTGAACGGAAGCTTCCGGGTCCGCTTCCGCACCGCCGATGGCCGCGAGCATGAGTGCAGCGGCCAGTTCCTCGAGATCGTCAAGCCCACGCGCGTCGTCCTGAGCTGGCGCTGGGCGCACGGCGGGGAGCCCGATGAAGTGATGGTGGACAACGTATCCAGGGTGGAGTTTCGCCTGCGCGCGATCGACACCGGTACCGAGGTCACGCTGATCCACTCCGCTCTGACCACCGAGGTCTCGGCCCACAGTCACGAGGGCGGGTGGGGCGGCGCCTTCGAGAAGCTCCTGCGGCAGTATCCCGCGAAGAGTCAGCCGCCATGAAAAGCAAACTCTCCAGGGCTCGACGCGGGGCTCTTGCGCGTCTGGCCTCCTCGCTGGCGGTGATCTCGGCCGCCACGGCCTGGGTGACGCCCGGCGCCGGCGGCTTTGCCGCCGCGGCCATGGCCCCGATCGGGCCCTATCTCATGGCGAGCAAGGACCAGGAGATCGCGCTGGCGCGCAGCGCGGCGCCCGCCGCGATCGCGGCAGGCGCCTCGGTGATGGTGCTGGACCAACACGGCTATGTCACCGCGATACACGGGACCAACGGCTTCGTTTGCCTGGTCGTCAGGTTGTGGGACAACGATTTCGACTCCAGGAGCGGCGTCTTTTGGAATCCGCAGTTCCACGCGCCATTCTGTCTCAATGCTTCGGGGGCGCAGTTCGAGCTCTCCATCTATCTGCTGCGAACCCAATGGGCGATCGCGGGCGCCTCGCAGAAGGAGATGGCCGAGCGCGAGAAGGCGGCATGGGCCGCCGGTCAGTTGCAGGAGCCCAAGCCTGGCGCAATGTGCTACATGATGTCCCGGCGTGGCGACCTCGGCGGCGGGCCGTGGCATTCCCATGTCATGTTCTACCTGCCGCGACGCGACCAGCCCGGGAGCTGGGGCGCCAACCTCAAAGGCGTCCCCATCAAGGGCGCCGCCGGCGATCACACCACCATATTCTTCGTTTTGGTGCCTTTCTGGTCCGACGGCACACCGGAATCGGGCGCCGAGTAGGGCGCGCCGGACTCCGATCGTTGCGCCGCAGCCGCACGCTCCGCCCGGCCGCGCCGGCATAAAACATCCCTGCGGCACCTTGCTTGACACCCGTGGTTGTCGCGGGCACACTTTACCAACTGGTAACCTAAATCAAGCGGGGACGCGTGTTGCCAGTGCGCAACAGACTGGCGGGCACGCAACCCAGGGGGAACTCAATTGCGTAATGTCACGGGTCTCAATCATGCCGTCGGATATTCCGTCAAGCGCGCGCTGGCGCTCGCCGCACTCGCCGCTTGCGGAGCGGGCAGTCTCGCGGCGCTCGGGCAGCAGGCCGCCAGCACCACGGCGCGGGCCGCCGGCGCCAAGAGCACAGCGGTCGCGAGCGCGGCCACCCAGGCGGCCGGCGCGAAGGCGCCCATCGTGCTGGCGCAGACGACTGCGCCGCCGCCGAGCAGCCCCTTGCCGCCCCCGGTGCTTCAAACCGTGGTGGTCACGGGCACCCTGATCGCCAGGCCGCAGGCCGAGACCGCAGAGGCGATCACGGTGATTTCGGCGACCACTCTCCAGAACCAGGGAATCGTGAACGTGGAGCAGGCGCTGGACACGCTCACCTCGAACAACCCGACCATCAACGTCTCCTCATCCGTAGGGTCGTTCTCCGGAGGCGGCACCTACGCCAACCTGCGCGACCTGGGCAGTGTCCGCACGCTGGTGCTGCTCGATGGCCAGCGGCTGGCCGGCAATGCCTTCAACAACAATCCGAGCGGCGATGCGGTCGATCTGAGCGGCATCCCCTTCTCCGCGATCCAGAGCGTGCAGGTGCTGCGCGAAGGCGCCTCGGCGCTATACGGCTCGGATGCCATCGCGGGCGTGATCAACTTCATCACCAAGAAGGATTACCAGGGGGCGGAATTCGACGCCAGTCTCGATCACCCGCAGGATCCGGGCGGCGGCTCGGGCAACGCCAATTTCTCCTTCGGTCATGGCGACCTGGCCAGCGACGGCTATAACATCATGGTCACGGGAAGCTACAGCGGGCAGCAGGAGCTCAAAGCGACCCAGCGGTCGTTCACCAGCTACGGGTTCAATCCGGCCGGAGGTATCGGCGTCACGAACAATCCGGGAACGTGGCCGGGGACCATAGAGAGCAATCCCGGCCCCCAAGGGATGACCGAGTACTGGCAGCCCGACTTTCCCGCCTGCCCGGGCAACAACTTCCTGACCACGTATTACGGCGTCTGCTCGTACCGGTATACCGCCGCGACGGATCTGGTTCCGAAGTCGGACGAGGCGTCCGGGATGGTGGACTTCACCAAGGCGCTGCCGGCGAACAATACGCTGGCGGTTCAGTACTTCTACACCCAATCCAAAACCACCGGCTTTTCCGGTCCCATGTTCTATTTCTTCGAAATGACGCCGCAGGCCGACCCGAGCTACTATCCGAAGTCGGGCGCAGGGCTGACATGCGAGACGTACGCCACGGCCTGTCCCGCGCCGATAGACCTGACCGACCCCATCGATGCCGTCTGGACCGACCCCGACAACTCCCGCTACAGCGACAACATCAATACCGAGCAGCGGGCCCTGGTGAGCTTCTCCGGAGTCAACGCCGGCTGGGACTACCAGCTCAATCTCAACTACAGCGTGAACAAGAACACGGATGGGTGGACCGGAGGAATTCCCAATGAGGCGGTATTGGCGCCCACCACCGACCCGAATACCGGCGTCTCGATCCTCAGCAATCTGATCAATCCCTTCGGTCCGCAGACGGCGGCCGGCCAGGCTTTGATCAACAGCAGCTACATCAACGGCGACTACCAGGCCGGCCAGATGAAGCGATGGAGCGTCGATGCCCATGGCAGCCACGAGCTGGGCGATGCGTTCAATGCGGGTGATCCGGCGACCGTGGCGTTGGGCTTCAGCGTGGAAGGCGACAGTTACGAAGCCGCCACCACCCCCTATAACAATCTGGTATTCGCCGCCACCGGCCTTTCGGACGCCGCGATCGAAGGGGCCCGCACCATACAGGCGGTGTTCGTCGAGCTGGACGTGCCCATGTCGAAGAGCCTCGATGTCGACATATCGGATCGCGAGGACCGGTACAGCGATTTCGGCACGACCAACAACGGCAAGGTGGCGGTGCGCTTTCAGCCATTCCGTTTCCTGACCTTCCGCGGCACCGCTTCCACGGGCTTCCGGGCGCCGTCGCTCTTCAATCTGTACTCGCCGGATTTCCTGGCGGCCTCGACCAGCGGCAACATGGGAAGTGGCAACCCGTACTGCTCGCCGGGCAGCTACAACACGGAATGGAGTCAGGCAACCTGCAATACGCAGGGACTGGGGTTGTTCGGCGGCAACAGGAATCTGACACCGGAAACATCGGAGAATTTCGATTTCGGCGTCATCGTCGCGCCCATCGAGAGCATGGGTATCACGCTCGACTATTACCGCATCCTGCTCAAGAACACCATCGGGCAGATTCCGGCCCAGGCCATCTACAGCAACCCGAATGGATTCGCGAGCGACATCGTGACGAACAGCGACGGCACGCTCACTCCGACGATCGAGGAGTCGCAGTTCTGCAATCCCTACTCGGCGCCGACCTGCGGCTATATCTCGCTGACCGACCAGAACACCGGACAGATCACCACCGACGGGCTCGATCTCAGCGTCACGTACATGCAGCACACCCCGATCGGCGTGTTCCGCGAGGACCTGGAGGGGACCGCGGTCACGCAGTTCCTGCTGCAGCAGTACACCGGCGGTCCGGTCCTCAATCTGGTGGGCTGGTACCAGGGCGGGGACCTGTATCAGCCGGCGCTGCGGTGGGAGCATGAGCTGCGGGTCGACTGGACGAGCCCGGGAAACCGGTGGGGCGGCGGCCTGAGCGACCGCTTCTACTCGGGCTACATCGACGAGTTCGGCACCGGGGCGGACAATACCGGCCCGCAACGGACGGTGGGCAGTTATTCGACCTGGGATGCCTACGCCTCGTACAAGCCGATCCATGATCTGACGGTGCTGTTCGGCGTTCAAAACGTGCTCAACACGCAGCCGCCGTTCAGCAATGCATCACAAAATAACTTTGCGGCGGGCTACGATGCGCTCTTCACGAACCCCATAGGGCGCGACTTCTACGTCAATCTGAAGTACGTGCTTTTCTGACCAGGCGGGGCGAACAGCCATGCTTCTGAAAGAAGCTGATCTCAGCGGGCGCGTGAACGACCGTATCCTGCTGCGGATGATTTCCTGGGCTTCCGGGAAGCGAGGCAAGGGCGGCAGCGCGTTCCGCGGCAATCTCGGTCATCAGGTCTATTTCGGCGCCTCCATGGGGGCATGGACGCAAGCCGCCATGCGAGGGCCGAGCGCCTGGACCATTGGCGAGCGGGAGCTGATGGCGGCGCTGGTGGCGAAGTGGAACGCCTGCATCTATTGCACGGACGTGCACAGCGTCGTGGCGGCGAGGCATGTGGGCAGTGCGTCGGTGGAGGCGGTACTCTCGAATTATGACGCCGCGCCGATATCCGCGGGGCTGAAGGCGACGTTGGCGTTTTTGGAGACCATGACGCTGCGACCCGGGGAGTTGACGGAGGGCGATGCGAGAGCGGTGCTTGGCAGGGGCGTCAGTGAGCAATCATTGGCCGATGCGATCGCCGTGGGGACGGTCTTCAATCTCGTCACCCGGTATGTGAACGCTCTCAACTTCACGATCCCGACGGCAGACAAGCGTCGCCGCGTCGCTGAGGTGCTGGACGAGAGCGGCTACCCGCAGTGAGGCCCTACAGCGCTTGCTGTCCCTGCGCGATGGCGGCTTTGAGCTGCTGCTCACCGGCCTGAGCCCGCTGGTCGAGGTCCTCGAAGACCTCGTGCTCCGCCGCGCTCGGCATCTCGTAGGCAAGGTCGATGTTGGCGCCGAGATAGGCGAGGTGGCTGCGCAGCTCCGTCTCGTGGATCACCGAGCCTTCGCTCGAGTGCAGGTCGAGCTGCACGTAGCCGCCGATCGCCTGATCGAGCGCCGCGAGCGCATCGTGCGCCTGGTCGGGCGTTATCCGGTGATTGGCGACTGCCGCCTCGAGCTTCTGGCGCATGGCGATCGCCTGGTTGAGCGTCCGGTCCAGTGTGTCGAGAGCCGTGTGGATCTGCATCTCGAGCGCCAGACGCTGCTGCAGCGCATCAGGCGCGGGATGCAGGCGCGGGTCGAGCGCCACCTCGAAGGATCGCTGTGACTTGCGGCCGTCGTATTCCAGTACCACGGAGTAGCGGCCGGGTACGACCGTCGGCCCCTGCACCGAGTCGTCGAGGCCACCCGCGGCGATCGGCGGCTGGAAGCCGGTGACTTCCGTGGCCTCCGTGTAGCGCAGGTCCCATTGGAAGCTGTTGGAGCCGGCCGTAATGGCGGTGAGCCTCTCATCCGCCTGCTGCTTCTGTTGGCTCGGCGTCAGATTGTCACGCTGTGCCGCCGTCAGCTTCGGCTGCTTCGACTTCAGATGCAGCGCGAACGTGCGGACCACGTGGCCGTCGCTGTCGAGGAAGGTAAGGCTCACCGGGACCTTGCCGTGGTAAGTGTCGGGGACGTGGAAGAACACGGTCGCGCCAAAGGGCGGGTTGCTTCCCACGTCATGCTGGAACTTCGCGGTCTCGCTGGAGCCATAGGCGTGGGTCAGCCATGCTGTCTGCGGCGCGTACACCTGCACGTCATCGGCGCCCCCGGACGGCTGCAAGGACATCTGCTCCAGCAGGGCCAGATTGTCCAACACCCAGAACGAGCGGCCGTGCGTTGCGATCGTGACATCTCCCTGACGCAGGTTGATGGCGATATCGCGCACCTGCACGCGCGGCAGATTGAGCGAGAGCGGCTGCCAGTGGGCGCCGCCGTCGAGAGTCACGAACACCGTGCTCTTGGTGCCGAGGAAAATGAGCCGTGGATCGGACGGGTCCTGACGGATCGCCATGACATACTCATCGTCCGGGAGCCCCGTCGTCATCGCGGTCCAGTGCCGGCCATAGTCCGTGGTCTCGTACACATAAGGGTGGAAGTCGTCCCACATGTATCGCGAGGCCGTGAGGTACGCGGTACCCGCCGTCTGATGCGAGGGCTCGATGGAGCTGATCTCGGCCCACTGCGGCAGACCGGGTGGGGTGATCGCCTGCCACGTCCTGCCGCCATCGCGGGTCACGTGCACCAGGCCGTCGGCCGAGCCGGCCCAGATCTCCTGCTTGTCGAGCGGCGAGACCGCGAGCGCCGAGACGTCCGGGAAGATCTCGGCGGAGGTCTGGTCGAGATCGATCGGGCCGCCGCTCGGCCCCTCGGTCGCGGGGTCGTTCCGGGTCAGGTCCGGGCTGATCGCGCGCCAGGTGCGGCCGTAGTCATCGCTCCGCAGAATGACCTGCGAGGCAATCAGCAGCGCCTTCGGGTCGGCCGGGGAGAAGTAGACCGGATGCGTCCACCCGAAGCGGTACTTCTGCTCCGCGGAGGAGGAGCCTTCCAGGTAATCCGGCCAGGGGCTGACGTCACGGTACTGCCCGGTCGCCAGGTTGTAGCTGAGGAAGATGCTGAAGTAGCCGGCGCCGTAAGTGACATCGGGATTGCCGGGCTTCGGCGCGATGAACGTGCTCTCGCCGTAGGCCACCTCGTTCCAGTCACCCAGCGGGATCATCCCGTGCGAGGTGGCGCTCGGCCCCTCGAAGGAGCCCTCGTCCTGCTGCGCGCCATAGATGTGGAACGGGAACTGCTCATCGACCGCCACGTGATAGAACTGGCCTGTCGGCTGATTGTGATCGCCGCTCCAGCTCTTGCCGCCGTCGGTGGAGACCGTGGCGCCGCCGTCATTGCCTTCGAGCAGGAGCTTCGGGTCGTTCGGATTGATCCACACGATGTGATTGTCGCCGTGCGGCGTATGGAGCTTGGAGAAATTCCGGCCGCCGTCGCGCGACACCCAGAGCGCATCGACCTCGGGAACGTAGACGACATCGGGGTTGGTCGGGTCGGAGTAGATGCTCATGTAGTAGAAGGCGCGCTGGCGCAGGCTCCAGTTGGAGTTCACGCGATGCCAGCTGCCGCCGCCGTCATCGGAGCGGAAGACACCGCCGTGCTTCGCCTGCGCGATCGCGTACACCACCTGCGGGTTGCTGGCGCTGACCGCGACGCCGATGCGGCCCAGCACCCCCTGCGCGAAGCCTGAATGGCGCGAGATCTCGCTCCAATGCGCGCCGCCGTCGCTGCTCTTGTAGAGCCCGCTACCCGGACCGCCGTCATTGAGCGTCCACGGCGTCCGGTACGCCTGCCACATCGCCGCGTAGAGAACCTGCGGGTTGCTCGGGTCCATCACGAGGTCGATGGCACCCGTCTTGTCGTCGACGTAGAGGATCTTGCTCCAGGTCCTGCCGCCGTCGGTCGACTTGAATACACCCCGCTCCGGGTTGGATATGAAGACGTGGCCCATGGAGGAGGCGTACACCACGTCGGGGTCGTGCGGATCGACCACGATCGCGCTGATGGTATGGGTGTCCGTCAGGCCCACCGCGCGCCAGTGCTTGCCGGCATCGTCGGAGCGGAAGACTCCATCCCCCGTGACGAGATCGCCGCGGATGTCGCTTTCGCCCGTGCCGACGTAGATCACCTTCGGGTTGGAAGGCGCCACCGCGATCGCCCCGATGCTGGCGCTCGAGCCGGGCAGGGCGTGATCCGTGATGTTGGTCCAGCTGATGCCGTAATTGGTGCTCTTCCAGACGCCGCCGTCCACCCCGCCCATGTAGAAGAGGTCGCGCTGCGAGGGCACCCCGGCGATCGCGACCACGCGGCCGCCGATGTAGGGGCCGACACTTCGCCATTTGAGCTTGGCCTCGGGACCCTGCGTCGGTGCGGCGGAGGCTGCGGTGAGCGCCGCGAGCAGGAGCATGGCTCCCGTGGCCGCGAGCAGTCGCGAGCGGTAGCAGCCGGGTGAGCCGGTGGCGCCTGTCATGACCTAGCCTCCCACGAGATTCGCCGCGGATCATAGGGGAAGGCCGGGCGGGGAGCCCAGTCAGGTCGATGAGCCGTGCTCTTCCTGCGGTGAGGCGGGCATAGCCTTTGCTGTCCCTCGCCCGATGCGCAGTACGCCGACCCAAGCCACAGCTCTGCCGCCCGTCATGGTCGTGGCCGATCACTTCGGTTACGCCGGGGGCGTGCGCCACGGCGTCACCACGTATCTGCTGCACGTGCTGCCGCTCCTCGCCGCCGCGGGCGTCGATTTGACGGTGTGCTTCCTGCGCGCCCCGCATGCCGCGGCCGCAGAGCTGCGGGCGCGCGGAATCCGTCCTGTTTTCCTCGATGCCGGCAAGTGGGATCCAACAGTCGCCTGGCGCATCGCGGCGCTCGCCCGGCGCAACGGCGTGCGCCTGTTGCATGCGACCGGCGTGAAGGGAACCCTCGCCGCACGCATCGCCGCGCGGCTCACGGGTGCGCGCACCCTGTTGCATGTCCACGACCTCAACGATCCCGGCGCCGTGCTCGGTGCGCTGCAGGGGCTGCTGGCCCAGCCCACCGATGCTGCCGTATGCGTTTCCCAGGCCGTGCGTGCGTTGGCGTTGGGCCGCTATCACGTGCGTCCGGAACGCGTGTGCGTCGCTCGCAATGGCATCCCCCTCGAGGCGCTGCGGCGCGCCGGAGCAGGGGCGCGCAGCCGCGTACGGGCCGAGCTCGATATCGAGCCGGGGCGGCCGGTGCTCGCCGTCATCGGCCGCCTGCATCCCGTCAAAGGCCACCGCGCCTTGCTGGCAATGCTGCCTGCCATCCTGCGCAGCTGCCCGCGAGCCCAGCTCCTGGTGATCGGCGACGGGCCGGAGCGCCCGGCATGCGAGGCGCTGGCGGGACATCTCGATCTCTCCGGGCATGTGCGGTTTCTCGGCAAGCGCGGCGACGTTCCACGGCTGCTTGCGGCCGTCGACCTGGTGCTGATGCCATCGCAATCGGAAGGTCTCGGGCTGGCCGCCATCGAGGCGCTGGCCGCAGGCCGTCCGGTCATCGCCTTTGCGGTGGGCGGCCTGCCCGAGGTGGTGGTCGACGGGCTGAACGGACGCCTGGTGCCCCCTGGCGATAGCGAGGCGTTCGCAAAGGCAGTGACCGAGACGCTGCACGATCCCGTTCGACGATCTTCCTACGCACGAGGCGCAGCCTCGAGCGCACAGGGATTCGGGGTCGAGGCGCACGTCGAGCGGCTCATCGACTGCTATCGGATGACTCTAGCCCCCTGATTCCGGGGTCGCAGAGGAGCCTCCGCCGCCGCCGTGGTAAATTAGGGTCATCAGAAGACGGGGAGATGAACGGTGAATGCCCGGAACCAGAGCGTGAATAGCGCAGTACGGGGTGAGCGGCCGGCGGGTCTGCCGCCAGCGGCAGCGCGCGACGCCGAGGACAGGCACAGGCCCACCCGGTCGGCCGGGGCCCGCTCCGTCGAAGGGCGGCTCCTCGCGCGTCTGCTCGAGTATCTCGGCAACCCGCCCATCGAGTTCATCCTCTGGACCGGGGAGCACATCGCGCCCGCAGGCGTCGCGATCGTGGCACACGTCCGGGTGGCGAGCCGCGCGACCCTGTTCGGCATCCTGGCCGACGTCCAGGTGCGATTTCCGGATGCCTACAGCGAGGGACGGCTCGAGATCGAGGGCGACCTGGTGCAGCTCCTCGAGACGGTCTATCACGCAGGCCGCAGCAGCCCGCAACCGTCGGCGTTGCGGCGCCTGGTGGAGAGCTTCCATCGCCCACACGTCAACACGCTGTCGGGCTCGCGCGAGAACATCCACCACCACTATGACATCGGCAACGAGTTCTATTCGCTCTGGCTCGGCCAGACCATGGCGTATACCTGCGCCTATTATCCGACCCCGACGGCGAGGCTCGATGAGGCACAGGTCGCGAAGATGGATCACGTCTGCCGCAAGCTTCGCCTGCGCGCGGGTGAGAGTGTCGTCGAGGCCGGCTGCGGCTGGGGCACGCTCGCCCTGCACATGGCGCGGCATTACGGCGTCAAGGTGCGCGCTTTCAACATCTCGCACGAGCAGGTGGCTTATGCGCGCGCGCGTGCCGCGAGCGAGGGTCTGAGCTCGCGGGTCGAGTACGTCGAGGACGATTATCGCAACATCTCGGGCCGCTACGACGCGTTTGTCTCCGTCGGCATGCTCGAGCACGTCGGGCTCGAGAACTATCCGGTGCTCGGCGATGTGATCGCGCGCAGCATCGGCACGATGGGCCGCGGCCTCATTCATTCTATCGGCCGCAACCGGCCGGCGCCGCTGCAGCCGTGGATCGTCAAGCGGATCTTTCCCGGTGCCTATCCGCCCTCCCTCGCGGAGATGATGCGCATCTTCGAGCCTCATGACTTCTCCGTGCTCGACGTCGAGAACCTGCGCCTGCACTACGCGCAGACGCTGCGCGACTGGCTGGCGCTCTTCGAGACCGCGAGCGGCAAGGTACGCGAGATGTTCGACGAGAAATTCGTGCGCATGTGGCGGATGTACCTGGCGGGCTCGATCGCCGGATTCACGACCGGCGCGCTGCAGCTTTTCCAGGTGGTGTTCGCGCCGCGGGACAACAACGACGTGCCGATGACCCGCGAGCACCTCTATCCGCGCTGAGCCACTGATGCGCACCTGTGACGTCCTGATCGTCGGCGGCGGCCCGGCGGGCTCGAGCGCCGCCTGGAAGCTCAAGCAAGCCGGCGCCGACGTGCTGGTGCTCGACAAGGAGCGCTTCCCGCGGCTGAAGCTGTGCGCGGGATGGATCACCCCGGAGGTGGTGCGCGACCTGAGCCTGGATATCGAGGCCTACCCCCACCGCTTCCTCACCTTCGACCGGATGCACATCCACGTGAAGGGGTTGCACCTTCCCGTGCGCTGCGTGCAGCACTCGATCCGCCGCGTGGAGTTCGATGCGTGGCTCCTGGAGCGCTCCGGGGCGCCGGTGTTGGAGCACAGCGTGCGCAACATCCGCGAGGAGGACGGCGACTACATCATCGACGAGACGTTCCGCTGCCGCCATCTCATCGGCGCGGCCGGCACGCGCTGCCCGGTGTACCGCACGCTCTTCCGGGACCTGAACCCGCGATCGAGCGAGCTGCAGACCGTCACCCTGGAGCACGAGATCGAGTACGACTGGCGCGAGCCCGACTGCCACCTCTGGTTCTTCGATCACGGCCTGCCGGGATATGCCTGGTACGTGCCGAAGGAGAACGGCTGGCTCAATGTCGGCGTCGGCGGCATGGCGGATCGCATCAAGGCCAGCAACCGCTCGATTCACGATCATTGGGAGCTCTTCACCCGCATGCTCGGGGGCCGGCTCGCCAAGGGAGCCCGTTACGACCCCGCCGGCTACAGCTACTACCTGCGGGGCCGGGTGGATGTGACTCGCCGCGGCAATGCCTTCATCGTCGGCGACGCCGCGGGACTCGCGACGCGCGACATGGCGGAGGGGATTGGCCCCGCGGTACGCAGCGGCGTCCAGGCCGCCGAAGCCATCCTGCACGGCAAGGAGTATCGCCTGGACGATGTCACCGGAGCGAGCCTGGGCGGGGGACTCGCCAGCCGGCTGCTCGACTGGGCGATGACCCGGGGGGCTGGACGTTCGCCGCAGGCGGTTGCGGCCTAGCGCCTCGTCGGGTTCAAGCCGCGGTACTTCAGCATCGGGCCGATCTGCGGATCCTTGCCGTAGAAGGCGCGAAACATCTCGCCGTAGCCCTCGGTGTGTCCGCGCGAGAGGATCAGGTCGCGGAAGCGCTGGCCGTTGGCGCGCGTGAGCCCGCCGTGCCGCGTGAACCAGTCGAAGACGTCGTCGCAGAGCATCTGCGTCCACAGATACGAGTAGTACTCGGACTCGTAGCCGTTCGCCCAGATGTGCAGGAAGTAGCTCGAGCGGTAGCGCGGTGGCACGTCCTCGAGGTCCATGTGCACCCGCTGCAGCGCGGCGGTCTCGAAAGTATCGGGATCCTGCAGCGGCGCGTCCGCCGGCAGCATGTGCCACTGCATGTCGAGCTCCGCGGCCGCGAGCGACTCACCCACGGCGTAACCCTGGTTGAAGCCCGCGGCGCGCTTGACCCGCGCGATCAGCGCCGCGGGCATGCGCTTGCCCGTGCGGTAGTTGATCGCGTAGTGCTCGAGGACCCGCGGATACAGCGCCCAGTGCTCGTTGAATTGCGACGGGAACTCCACGAAGTCGTTGGCGACATTGACGCCGGCGAGAGTCGGATACTCCTGGTCGGCGAAGAGCTCGTGCAGGCCGTGCCCGAATTCGTGGAACATCGTCGTCACCTCATCGAAGGTGAGGAGCGCCGGCTGTCCCGCAGCGGGCCTGGTGAAGTTCTCGACGTTGTAGACGACGGGCAGCGTGCCGAGGAGCTTCGATTGCCCGACGAAGGTGTTCATCCAGGCGCCGCCATCCTTGTTGTCGCGCTTGAAAAAGTCGAAGTAGATGAGTCCGCGCGGCGAGCCGTCCGCGTCGAAGACCTCGAATACCCGCACGTCCGGCTGATACACCGGCAGGTCCGTGCGCTCCCGGAAGGTGATGCCGTAGAGCTCGTGGGCGGCGTAGAAGACCCCGCGCCGCAGCACGTTATCGAGCACGAGGTAGGGCTTCACCTCGCTGTCGCTCACGTCGTACTTCGCGCGCCGCTCCTGCTCGGAGTAGTACTCCCAGTCCCAGGGCTGCAGCGTGAAGCGCTCGCCGTCGCGGCGGATGAGGGCCTGCAGCGCCTTCGCCTCCGAGTCCGCCTGCCGCACCGTCGGCGGCACGAGCTGGCCGAGGAAGCGCTCGACGGCCTGCGGACTCTTCGCCATCTGATCGTCGAGCGCATAGGCCGCGAAGTTGGGAAAGCCGAGCAGCGCGGCCTTCTGCGCGCGCAGCCGGGCGATGGTCGCGATGGTGTCGCGGGTGTCGTTGGCGTCACCGCGCTCGGCGCGGTTCCAGGAGAGATCGAAGAGCTGGCGGCGGACACTGCGGTTTCGCAGCGATGCGAGGTCCGGCTGCTGGGTCGTGTTCTGCAGCGGAATGAGCCACTGGCCCTGAAATCCGCGCGCTTCGGCCGCCTGCGCCGCCGCGGCGATCTCCCCCGGCGCGAGCCCGGTGAGGTCGGCCTGGCGAGCGGTGATGAGCGCGCCCGCCTTGCTGGCGGCGAGCAGCTTGCGCTCGAAGGTCGTCTGCAGCGTGGAGAGCTGCACGTTGATGGCGCGCAGCTTCGCCTTGTCGGCCGCCGGGAGCTGCGCGCCGGCAAGCACGAACTGCCGATAGTAGACCGTGACCAGTTGCCGCGCCTCGGGGAGGGCGGCGAGGCCCGCGCGGCGCCTGTAGATGGCTCGCACGCGCGCGAACAGCTTGGAGTTCAGGTAGATCGCATCCTGGCTCGCGGCGAGGCGGGGCGCTTCCTCCGCCGCCACTTTCTGCAGGGCGTCGTCGGTGTTGGCTTGGGTGATCGCGTTGAACACGTTCATGACCCGCTGCAGCAGACTGCCGCTGCTCTCCATCGCGACGATGGTATTGTCGAATGTGGGCGGCGCCGGATTGTCGGCGATGCGCTCGATCTGCGCCTGCCGCCGCCTCATGCCCTCTTCGATGGCGGGCTGGTAATCGCCGTCCCGTATGAGATTGAAGGGGGGCGCCTGGAACGGCAGCGGGCTTGGGGTGAAGAACGGATTGACACGCTCGCCGGGCGCTGTTGCAGCAGGTGCGGCGCCGGCGCCCGCGCAGCAGGCGAGCGCGGCGAGGAGCGCGCCCGTGGCGAAGGCCGAGGCGCGGTGCATGCAGGTCCCGGGCATGTGAGATCCCCCCAGTGATGCGGCTGGCGCGCAGTATACACTCGTCGCGCCCGCAACTGTTGCGCCGTCGCAACGGGGGCGGGAGCGATGCCGCACCCCAGCCGCCACAATAACGTGTATGCTTTGCGCCACGACACAGGGACCTGCGACTCAAGACTGCGGGGGGGTGACCGCAGCCGCAGGGCCTCGGGGAGGGGAGTATGGTGCGGAAGATTGGCGTGCTCGCGGTGGCCGTGAGCGCCCTCGGCCTTGCTGCTTGCGGTGGCAGTAATACTCCGACCGGCGCGGTCGCGAGCAACACCGAGCGCGGCACCCTCGTCGATAACCCGGCGGTTCGAGTCGCCTCGCTCAACGCCGCGGCCTTCACCGCCCAGCTCGACGCCACCAGCTCCGGCCCGCAGCTCATCGAGCTCGCCGGCACACCGGCCTGCGGGGTGGATTTCTATTACTTCAAGTACTGGACCGTGGCGCCCAACGGCTCGGCGCAGATGGCTTCCGGCGCGCTGATGGTGCCCACCGGCTCCTCGGCTCCCTGCACCGGTCCACGGCCCATCGTGCTGTACGCGCACGGCACGACCACCGATTCGGCCTACAACATCGCGGACATCAGTGATGCCGCGAACTCGGCCAACTCCGAGGCGGCCGCGGTCGCCACGGTGTTCGCCGCCCAGGGCTACATCGTGGTGGCACCCAACTACCTCGGCTATGACATCTCGACGCTCGGCTATCACCCCTACGTCGACGGGGCTGCGAATGCGAACGACATGATGGATGCGCTGACGGCGGGCCGCGCGGCGCTGCTCAGCACCTTCACGCCGACCACCAGCGACAGCGGCAAGTTGTATGTCACCGGCTACTCCGAGGGCGGCTACGTCGCGATGGCGACGGTCAGGGCGATGCAGGCGGCCGGCGAAAGCGTCACTGCATCGGCGCCGTCTTCCGGGCCTTATGCCTTGGAGGCGTTCGCCGATGCGCTGTTCTTCGGTCAGGTCGATATCGGCTCAACGGAGTTCGCGCCGCTGACGACCACCAGCTACCAGAACGTCTACGGCAACGTCTATACGCAGCCGTCGGACGTGTATTCCTCGACCTACGCGACCGGCATCGGCACGCTGCTGCCCAGCACGACTCCGATCGGCACGTTGTTCCAGAACGGCACGCTGCCGGAGACGGCGCTCTTCGACAGCGCCACACCGACTTCCGCGACCGGCATTCCCCCCGTGGACACCGCGGCCGACGAGCTGCTCGCGCTACCGGGCAGTCCGCCGTACAGCGCCGAGCAGGTGGCCCTGTTCGACCTGGGATTCGGCAACCCCTATCTGGTGAACAACAGCTATCGCGTGGCTTACGTGGACGATGCGGTGATCAACCCCGACCAGGCCGAGATGACGGTGTTGGCCGGCGGTACCCTGACCTCGGGCGATGTGGCGCTCGCCGCGACCTCGTCGATCGGGTTGCGCAAGGATTTTGCCGCCAACGACATGCGCTCGGGCTGGTCACCGGAGGAGCCGATGCTGCTCTGCGGCGCCGATGCGGATCCGACGGTGTACTTCCAGAACACGCAGATCATGGCCGCGCTGTGGTCCCCATACGTGCAGGGTGGTCTGGTGACCGTGCTCGATCTCAACGGCACGCCGCAGGCGGGCAGCCCCTTCGCTCCCCTGCAGGTAGGGTTGCAGCAGACGGAGGCGCAGCTCGTCGCTGCCGAGGGCGCATCCGCAGTCGCGTCCTATCACACCACCGAGTTCCCGTTCTGCATGGTGGCGGCGCGCGGCTTCTTTGCGCAGGTTCCCTAAGTGCGGCGAGAGAGGATCATGCACAAGAAAATAGTGACTCTGGCGCTCGGGGCTGCCGTCGCGCTGGGCGCATCCGGGGCATTCGCCGCTGACGCCGGGCCGAACGATGTCCGCGTTGGCATGTATTTCGTGTACTTTGATTCGCAGGCGACCGACATCTCCGGGCCGTATGTGCCGTCGGGATTGAACCTCAAAGTCAACAGTCTGGAGACGCTGTACCTCGCGTATGTGCGCTCCCTGTCGAATCACTTCAAGGTCGAGCTCGCGTTCGGCTACCCGCCGCTCACGAAGACCGTGGGCCGCGGCCCCCCCACCCTCGGCTCAGTGCCTTATGACGGTCAGACCATCGCCACGGCACGCTGGTTCTCGCCGACGGCCCTCTTCGAGTACGAGTTCGGCGATGCGAATTCCCGCCTCCGCCCCTATGTCGGCGCCGGGGTGAATTACACGAAGTTCCTGGCTCGCCAGTCGACGGCTGCGGGTGATGCGGCGAGCGGCGGTCCGACCTCGATCTCGCTGCCGGCCTCGCTCGGGCCGGCCGCGACTGTCGGGTTGAGCTACGCGATCACCGACCGCTGGCACGTTTACGCCTCATACTCCGCCGCGATCGTCGACAGCAAGCTGACGGCGGACACGGCCGGGATCCTCCGCACCTCGCAGATCCAGTTCTTTCCGATGACGCTGGTGGTCTCGGCGGGCTACTCGTTTTAGCGGCTTCCGGAACTCGCGCGTAGTATTCTGGTCGTAGTCCGGTGCCGGGCTAAGGGTAGAGCGTTCCTGTACTGAAGATCATGGGCTGCGCGCGACAGATGACCTTCAGCGGTCCGCTCCTCAGCGGACCCTCGCGGCGTACAGCCCGGCCGCGGCTCCTGCTGCTGATCCTTCTCGCCGTCGGCTTGCGCGTGCTGGTCCCGGTCGGCTTCATGCCCGCGACGGATGGCACGCTCTCGGTGAGGGTTTGCCCCGACGGCCTCCCACCGACACCGCAGCAACATCAGCAAGGGCATGGGGACGCGGACGGCGACGTCTACTGCACGCTCACCACCGGATTCAGCTCCGCGCCACCGCCCCTGCTGGTAGTCGCTCTCGGGCTGCTCGTCGCATGCCTGGGAGTTGTGCTCACTCGACTGCCGGCGCCCGTCGGCATCCGCCTCGTCCACATTCCCCAGGCCCGCGGCCCTCCCGCTCCCCTCTGACCTCGATTCGATGATCAGCCGTCGCGACGGTCCGGAGGGTATCTCCGCCGCCGCCGCTCGCGGCTGCAGCCAAATCCGGCGCGGGCCGAGGCGGCCCGCGGGAGCACTCGTTTGAAATCAAGTTTTGTCGGCCGCGCGCCTGCGGCGCGCGTGACTCTATCTGCGTTGCTTTTCGCACTCATCCTGCTCGTGCCCGCGCACGCGTGGGCGGCGGCCTTCGGCAGCATCAGCGGCAAGGTGCAGGACGCCCACGGCAAACCGGTCGCAGGAGCGCGGGTCGCGCTGCGATCGGGTGCCTCGGGCGTCGTCATCACGGAGCACACCGATGCGCACGGCCGCTTCGACTTTCCGACGGTGGCGATCGGAAGCTATCTGATCACCGTGCGCCGTAGCGGCTTCGGGGCCGCCAGCCAGCCGGTCACAGTGGAGTCGGGATACTTTCCGGCACCGACCATCGAGCTGCAGCGGATCTCGCAACTCAAGCAGGTGACCGTGAGCGCTTCCTCGGAGCCGCCCGTCGCCTCGGTCACCCCGATCACGATGGTGAGCGAGGAGGACATCCAGCTCACGCCGGGAGCGACCAATGTCAACAGTGTCGCCATGATCACCGACTACGTTCCGGGGGCGTACGAAGCCCATGACATGCTGCACATTCGCGGCGGCCATCAGACGAACTGGCTGATGGACGGAGTCGAGATCCCGAACACCAACATTGCGGAGAACCTCGGCCCTGAGGTCAATCCCGAGGATATCCAGACCCTGGGCGCCGAGCGCGGCAGCTACGGGGCCGACGAGGGCGACCGCACCTACGGCATCTTCAACGTGATCCCGAAGACCGGCTTCAACAGCAATGACGAGGCGAATCTCGACGTCACGGCGGGCAATTTCGGCCAGACCGACGACTACCTGAGCGCCGCGAGCCACACGAGCGATTTCGCTTACTACGCCAGCCTCGAGGGTAATCGCAGCAATCTCGGCTTGCAGACCCCCGACTCCCAGATAATCCACGACCAGTCGCTTGGATACGGTGCGTTCACCAACCTCCAGTACACGCCGACCGTGCAGGATGAGGTGAGCTTCGTCGGCCAGATTCGTCAGGACGATTACCAGATACCGGACTGCACCTCGCCACTCGCGGACGACCCGCAGTGCATCGGGCAGTTCGGCGACGTACAGGGCGAGGCGGACAATTTCGCGCTGCTGTCCTGGTCACACACCTTCACGAACAACGGCGTGCTCACCAGCTCGCTCATGTATCACTTCGACCGGGCGGATTACGACGGCGGCGCCGGCGACTATCCGAACATCACCACCTATCACCACACCTCGCAGTACGAGGGCGCCGAGGAGAGCTACACGCTGAGCAGCAGCCGCAATCATCTGGATGTCGGGCTCTTCGGCTTCGCCCAGCAGGATCAGGCCGACTTCAACCTGGCGTTCACCGACAACAGCTCGCCGACACTCTCGGAGCTGGAGAGCCCCACCGGTGGTCTCATCGACGGCTGGGTGCAGGACACCTACGCGGTCACGCATTGGCTCAACCTGTCGGCGGGCGTGCGCCAGTCACACTTCCAGGGCGCTTTCACCGAGAATGAGAGCGATCCGCGATATGGCGCGACCATCCTGCTGCCGCGCCTCAACTGGGTGCTGAGCGCCTTCTGGGGCAAGTACTACCAGGCGCCGCCGCTCGAGACGCTCTCGGGGCCCCTGGTCGGCTACGCGACCACACAAGACACCGCATTCCTGCCGCTGCACGGCGAGCGTGACAAGGAGCGCCAGTTCGGCGTGACCATCCCGGTGATGGGCTGGGCAGTCGAGGCGGACTACAACGTCACCCAGTCGAGGAACTTCTTCGACCACAACCCGCTCGGCGAGTCCGACATCTTCCTGCCGATCACGGACCAGGGGGCTCTCATCAAGGCGCGCGAGCTCACGCTGCGCTCACCGTCCTTGTGGCGGTACGGACAGGTGCACCTCGCGTACTCGAACCAGACCGCGGAGTGCTTCGGCCCGATCACCGGCGGACTCGTGGTGCCCGGCACGGCCTGCGGCGCCGATTACCTCGGGCTCGACCACGATCAGCGCAATACGCTCAATCTCGGCTACAACGCCAATCTGCCGGGACGGTTCTTCGTCGGCGCCAACCTGTCGGCCAATTCGGGACTGACCAACGGCTATGCGCCCCCGAGCCACCTGTCGAGCTACGAGGTCCTCGACCTGACCTTCGGCCGCAACATCAGCCGGGACCTGTCGGTGTCGCTCACGGGCCTGAACGTCACCAACCGGCACCTGCTGACCGACAACAGCCTCACCTTCGGCGGCTTCCACTGGAACAATCCGTTCCAGATCTACGCGGAGCTACACTACAAGTTCCATTACTGAGGAGATTCGGACCGCGCCGCGGGCGCAGGGTGGTGCAACAGGTCACCCAGCACGCGGCGCACGGTCACGTAGAACACCGGGATCAGCAGCAGCCCGAAGACGGTGGCGAACACCATGCCGCCGATCACGCCCGTGCCGATCTCGTGCCGCGAGACGGCGCCGGCACCGGTCGAGAGGACCAGCGGCAGCACGCCGAGGATGAAGGCGAAGGAGGTCATCAGGATCGGGCGCAGGCGCAGCTGGGCAGCGGTGATGACCGCGTCGAACAGGGACGCGCCGCGGCCTGGCTCTGTCATGGCGAATTCGACGATCAGGATCGCGTTCTTCGCGGCCAGGCCGATGACCGTGACGAGTCCGATCTTGAAGTAGATGTCGTTCGGGATGCCGCCCAACCTGCAGAACGTGACCATGCCGAGCATACCGAACGGCACCACGAGCAGGACCGCCACCGGGATCGACCAGCTTTCGTAGAGCGCCGCCAGGCCCAGGAACACGACGAAGATCGACAGGCCCATCAGCTCCGGCGCCGAATTTCCGGACAGCAGCTCCTGGTACGACTGGCCGGTCCAATCCGCCCCGTAGCCGGGCGGCAGCGATTTGGCGACCATGCTCCTCACGGTGCTCATCGCCTGGCCGGTCGTATAGCCGGCTCCCGGATTGCCCACGATCTCGACGCGCTGGATAGCCGTTGTAGCGCTGCAGCACGGCGGGCCCGATGGTCCATTTCGTGTCGATCACGCTCGACAGCGGGATCATGTTGTCCAGGGCCGCCGGCGAGCCGGTCCCGGAGGAGGCCGTGCCCGAGGAATTGAGCGGCGCATCGGCCGATGGCGTGTACAGGTGCTGGAGCGAGCCCGTGTCCATGCGGTACTGCGGCTCGTCCTGGATGTAGACCTGCTTGATGCGGCCGCCGTAGGACATCTGGTTGATGTACATGGGCGCGAGCTCGGTGTCGATGGTGGCGTAGACGTCGCTCAGCGACAGGCCCATCGACGCGGCCTGCTTGCGGTTGACCGAGATATCGAGCTGCGAGGCGCTGGGCAGGGCATTTTCGCGGACCTGGTACAGCATCGGATTCTTGGCCGCGTCGGTGACCAGGGTGTTGCCGGCGGCGTCGAGCTCCTCACGCGACTGGCCGGCGCGCGCCAGCAGGTACAGATCGATGCCGCCGAAGCGGCTGAGGCCGCGGATCGTCGGCAGGTTGACGGCAAAGATCTGCGCACCGGAGACCGTGGCCGCCACCCTGTTGGCCTGCGGGATCAACTGCATCGCGGTCTGCGAGCGCTTGCTCCAGTCGGTCAGCTTGATGAAGGACATGCCGACGTTTTCGCTGCTGCCGACGAAGCTGAAGCCTTCCGGCTGGAAGATGCCGGCGATGTCCTTGCCGACCGGACTGTGCAGCAGCGTGGCGCGCAACTCGACTCATCACCTCATCGGTGCGCTGCAGCGTCGCGCCGGGCGGCAGGTTGACGAGCGCCAGCATGAAGCCCTGGTCTTCGTCAGGGACGAAGCTGGTCGGCATGTGCAGGTAGAGGAATCCGGACAGGACCGCCACAAGCGCGAAGACCGTCATCCAACGCGGTGCGTGTCGGATGGCGCTGCCGACGTGGCCCTGGTACATGTGCGCGGTGCTGTTGAAGGCCCGATCGAACCAGCGGAACAGCAGGTTCCTGCCTTCGTGGTGCTCCGGCCTGAGCATCGCCGCGCACAGCGCCGGCGTGAATGACAGCGCGAGGAACGCGGAAAGCCCATCGACACGGCGATGGTCAGCGCGAACTGCGCATAGATGATGCCCGTGGCGCCGGCCTGCAGCGCCGAGGGCACGAACACGGCGGTCAGCACCACCGTGATCGCGATGATCGCCCCGGTGATCTGCTGCATCGCCTTGCGCGTCGCGGCGCGCGGCTCCAGATGCTCCTCGGTCATGATGCGCTCGACGTTCTCGATCACGACGATCGCATCGTCCACGACGATGCCGATGGCCAGCACCATGCCGAACAGCGTGAGCTGGTTGACCGAGAAATGCAGCACCGACGAGCCCGATGAAGGTGCCGAGCAGCGCGACCGGAATCACCAGCGTCGGAATGATGGTGGCGCGGAGGTTCTGCAGGAAGATCAGCATCACCAGGAAGACGAGCGACGATCGCCTCGCCAGGGTCATCAGCGACTTCGCGGATCGAGGCCGTGATGAAGGGTGTGGTGTCGTACGGCACGGTCCAGCTTCACGCCCTGCGGCAGGGTGCTTGCGCCAGCTCGGCCATCTGCGCCTTCACCGCCTTGCGCGACGGCGAGCGCGTTGGTGCCCGGGGAGCAGGAACACGGCGAGGCCTCCGGCCGGCTTGCCGTTGTACCGTGCCGACTGGCCGTAGCTCTGGCCGCCGAAGGAGATGGTGGCGACGTCCCCCAGCTCACCACGCTGCCGTTGCCGTTGGCGCGCAGGATGATGTTGCGGAACTGCCGCAGCGAGGTGAAGAGCGCATCGCCCGACACCGTGGCGGTGAACTCCTGGCCCTTGACCGCCGGATCCGCGCCGATCGCGCCGGTGGCGAACTGCGCGTTCTGCGCCTCCACCGCGTTCAGCACCTGGGTCGTCGACAGGCCATAGCCCTGAAGCTTGTGGGGATCGAGCCAGATGCGGACCGCGTACTCGGAGCCGATCAAGAGGGTGCTGCCGACGCCGTTGATGCGCGCGATCTCGGGCTCGATCCGGGAGGCCAGGATGTCATCGAGCCGCGCGCTGTCGACCGCCGGATTGCTCGGATACAAGCCGACGAAGAGCAGGATGTCGGGGCTTGCCTTGGCGACCGTGATGCCCTGCCGCGTGACTTCGGACGGCAGCAGCGGCTCCGCCAGGTTGACCTTGTTCTGGACCTGCACCTCCGCGATGTCGGGGTTGGTCCCGGTGGCGAAGGTGAGAGTGATGACCGTCTGGCCGTTGGAGCCCGAGGTCGAGCTGAAATACAGCAGGTTGTCGATGCCGGTGAGCTGCTGCTCGATGACCTGGGTGACCGTCGATTCCATGGTCGCGGCGCTCGCGCCCGGATAGTTGGCGGTGACCGTCACCTGCGGCGGCGCGATGTCCGGATACGAGTCGACCCCCATGGAGCGCAGCGCGATGCCGCCGAACAGGCACAGCAGGATGGCGATGACCCATGCGAAGACCGGGCGCTCGATGAAGAAGCTAGGCACTGCTCGACTCCTTGGTACGCGCGGCGCCGGCGGCGCCGTGTTGGCGCCTTCTCAGGCAGTGAGCTCCACGTCGCGCGGCCGTCCGGTGACATCGATCCGATGCTCCGGGGCGGCGCCCGGCGCTCTCGCGCCGCGCTCGATGATCATGCTCGCCCGCAGGCCCGGATGGTTGTCGCCGAGCTCGAGCGAGCCGCCGTGCAGCTTGGCGATGGCCTGCACCAGACTCAAGCCGAGCCCCACCCCGGGGGTGCCGCGGCTGGCATCGCCGCGGAAGAAGCGCTCGGCGGCCTTCGGGCGGTCCGGCGCCGGAATGCCGGGGCCGTCGTCGGCCACGACGATCGCGACCGACTCCTCGTTCGGGTACACGATCTCGATCGCGATGTGGCCGCCGGCGGTGACGAACTTGAGCGAGTTGTCGATCAGATTGTTGACCGCCTGGGCGAGCAGCACCGCATCGGAGCGCGCCCACACCGGGCCGGGATCGCGGAAGGTGAGGCTGTGCCCCTTGAGCTCCGCGGCCGGGAGATTGAATTCGACCGCCTTGGCGACGAGCTCGCTGATGTCGGTCGCCACGAAGTTGGAGCGGCGCAGCCCGGCGTCGATCTCGGCGAGCCGCAGCAGGGCATTGAAGATGCGGATCACCCCGTCGACATCCGCCACCGCGGCATCGATCTCCGCGAAGGCCTGCTCGGCCGGCGGGCGTGTGAGGGACAGCTCCTCCAGGCGCGAGCGCAGCTCCGCGAGCGGCGTGCGCAGGTCGTGGGCGATGGAGTTCGAGACGTTCGCGATGCCGTGCACGAGCTGCTCGATCTGCTCCAGCAGCCGGTTGATCGTCTGCGCGAGCGTGTCGAGCTCATCGCCGCGCGAGCGGACGTCGAGCCGATGGCTGAGATCGCCGCGCATGATGGCGGCGACGGTCTGTTGGATTCCCTGGATGCGCGAGAGCAGCGCCTGGCGGATGAGCAGGGCGCCGATGAGCCCGGCCACCGTCAGCACCGCCACCGCGGCGGCGAGGCCGTACCAGAAACGCCGCTCGATGGGCGCGAAGCGGTCGACGTCGCGCCCGACCAGCAGGCGGTAGCCGCCCGGGAGCGCAGTCAGCACCATGGCGACGTTGGACCTCCGCCCGTCGAGGTCGACGGGCAGCGTGTAGTTGCCGGCGCGGGTGGGGACGCTCCGCGGCCACGCCGGGATGTTGCCGGCGAGCGGCCGCCCCCCGGGACCGACGAACAGGAGCATCCGCTCGCCCGGGATCTGCATCCTGACGCGCTCGTCGACGAAGGCGGCGAGCCCCGCCGGACCGCGGAACTGGAAGACGCGCGTCAGGCGCTGCGAGTCCTCCTGCAGGAGCTCGACGCGAAAGTCCTCGATGGTCGCCTGCCACGCATAGCGCAGCGGCGCGGCGAAGAGGACCAGCGCGGCGAAGGCGAGGAGGACGTAGCCGGTGGCGAGAGTGGCGGCGGATGAGCGGAAGACGCGGGCCATATGCGAAATATCGGCGCCGGGTCGCGCCTCAGACGGTGGCTGGTGTGATGCCCGGGGCGGGCGGCGGTTCGGCGCTGATCATATACCCTGCGTTGCGCACCGTCCGCAGCAGCTGCCGCTCGGACTCCGCCTCGATCTTCTGCCTGAGCTTGCTGATGTGCACGTCGACCACGTTCGTCTGCGGGTCGAAGTGATAGTCCCACACGTTCTCGAGCAGCATGGTGCGGGTCACCACCTGGCCGGCGTGGCGCATGAGGTACTCGAGCAGCTTGAACTCGCGCGGCTGCAGTTGGATCGGCTCGCGCGCCGCGCGTACACCTTGCGGGCGAGCAGGTCGATGCGCAGGTCGCCGACCTCGCAGCGTGGTCTGCGCGCCGTCCTGCCGGCGCGCGCCGGCAGCAGGGCGTCGATGCGCGCGAGCAGCTCGCCGAAGGCGAACGGCTTGGTGAGATAGTCGTCGCCGCCCGCGCGCAGCCCCTTGATGCGCTCATCGACGTCGCCGAGGGCGCTCAGGATCAGGATCGGGCGTGTGATTCTCGGCCTTGCGCAGCGCATCGATGATGGCGAGCCCGTCGATGTTGCCCGGCAGCATGCGGTCCATGATGATGACGTCATACGCGCTCGCTCGCGGCGAGGAACAGGCCGTCGCGGCCGTTCTCGGCATGGTCGGTGGTATGGCCGGCCTCCGTCAGCCCCTTGGTGACGAATCTGCGCCATCCGCTCGTTGTCCTCGACGACGAGGATCTTCATGACTGCGACTCGATCGCCGGATGTCGCGGGATCGTCGACGGCCTCCTCGTGGTGCGCTCGTCCCCACCAGCGGGTCAGCCGGGTGTTCAGCCGGTCGAGATAGAGATAGATCACCGGCGTCGTGAAGAGCGTGAGCGTCTGGCTGAGGAGGAGCCCGCCTACCATGGTGTAGCCGAGCGGCTGGCGCAGCTCCGAGCCCGTGCCGTGACCGAGCATCAGGGGCAGAGCGCCGAGCAGCGCCGACATGGTGGTCATCATGATGGGCCGGAAGCGCAGGACGCACGCCTTGCGGATCGAGGCGACGGGGGGCAGGTGCTCCTCGCGCTCCGCCTGGATCGCGAAGTCCACCATCATGATGCCGTTTTTCTTCACGATGCCGATGAGGAGGATGATGCCGACCAGCGCGATGATCGAGAGGTCGAAGTGGAACGCCATCAGCATCAGCAGCGCCCCCACGCCTGCCGAGGGCAGCGTCGAGAGAATCGTGAGCGGATGGATGTAGCTCTCGTACAGCATGCCGAGGATAATGTACACGACCACTATGGCGGCGAGGATCAGATATGGCTCGCTCTTCAGCGAGGCCTGGAACGCCTGCGCCGTGCCCTGAAAGGTCGGAGTGATGGTCGCAGGCATGTGCAGGCCGTCGGCAGTCTTCTGGATGGCGTCGACCGCTTGCCCGAGCGCGTAGCCCGGAGCCAGATTGAACGACAGCGTCACGCAGGGGAACTGGTTCTGGTGATTGATGGAGAGGACGGTCGCGTGCTGGGTGTCGAATTTCACCAGCGTCGAGAGCGGCACCATCTGCCCGGTGAGCGGTGAGCGGATGTAGAGCAGGCGCAGGGTATTCGGGTCCTGCTGCAGTTTCGGCGGGACCTCCAGAATCACGTGATAGGCGTTGAGCTGGGTGAAGTACTGCGTCACCTCGTTCTGGCCGAACGCGTCGTACAACGTCTCATCGATCAGCGAGACCGGGATGCCGAACCGGGAAGCCTGATCGCGATCGATGTCGACTTTCAACTGTGTGCTGTTGGTCTGCTGGTCAGTGGCCACGTCGGAGAGCTGCGGGAGCTTCTGCATGGCCGTCAGCATCTTCGGCGCCCACTGGCTCAGCTCATCGAGATCCGCATCCTGCAGGGTGTACTGATACTGCGTGCGCGAGGTCCGTCCACCGACGTTCACGTCCTGGGCCGACTGCAGGTAGATCGTCGCGCCCGGCACCTTGGCGATCTCCTTGCGCAGCCGCCGGATGACCTGGTCGGCGTCCGCCTTGCGCTGATCGCGCGGCTTGAGGCTGATCATGACGAATCCGTTGTTGAGCGGGTGTCCGCCGCCGACGAATACCATCGACGCGGCGACGGCCGGGTCCTTCGAGACCACTGCCATCAGCTGTTGCACCTTCTTGTTCATCTGATCGAAGGAGATGTCCTGGGAGGCGTCGGTGATACCCTTGATCAGGCTCGTGTCCTCCTGGGGAAAGAAGCCTTTGGGCTCGACGACGTAGAGGATCCCGGCGAGCGCTATGGTGGCGACGAAAACCGCGAGCGTCGCCGGCTGATGACCCAGCACGAAATCGAGGCCGCGCTCGTAGAGCGAGAGCGACTTGTCGAAGACACGCTCGCAGGCCGCGTAGAACCGGCCATGGCGGACGTGGCGCTCATCGCGCAGGAAAAGCGAGCACATCATCGGGGACAGAGTGAGCGCGACGAAGGCGGAGACCACGATGGTCAGCGTGACGGTGACGGCGAACTCCCGGAACAGGCGCCCGACGATGCCGCCCATGAGCAGCAAGGGGATGAACACGGCGATCAGTGAGAGGCTGATCGACATGATCGTGAAGCCGATCTCCCCGGCTCCTTTCAAGGAGGCCTCGAGCGGTGTCATCCCCGCCTCGATGTGGCGGTAGATGTTCTCCAGCATGACGATGGCATCGTCAACCACGAAGCCGACGGCGATCGTCAGGCCCATCAGTGACAGGTTGTCGAGGCTGTACCCCAGCACGTACATCATGGCGCACGTGCCGAGCAGCGCGAGCGGCACCGTCACACCCGGAATGATGGTCGCCCACGCGTTGCGCAGGAAGAGGAAGATCACCATCACAACCAGCGAGATCGTCAGCATCAACGTATATTCGACGTCATGCACGGACGCGTTGATGGTAACGGTACGGTCGTTGATGAGGTCGAGTTTGATCGCTGGCGGAATGGACGCCATGGCGCTTGGCAATATCGCCTTCACGCGTCGGACGGTATCGATGACGTTTGCGCCCGGCTGCTTGAAGAGAGCATCAGGATACGCCGCGGCTTGCCGTTCTGGTAAGCGGACATCTGCGTGTTCTCGGCCCCGCGACCGCGATGCCGATGTCACGGATGCGAACCGGCGCTCCGTTGCGGTAGGCGACGATGATGTCGTTCCACGGCTTGGCGGTGACGAGCTGATCGTTGTCGTAGATCGCAAAGCTGTGCAGGGTTCCATTGATGGAGCCCTTCGGCGGAATCCACGGTCGCCGTCTGGATGACGCTCTCGACATCCGTGAGCTGAATGCCCATGTTGGCCATCTTGGCCGGGTCCACCTGGATGCGGATCGCCGGCTTCTGCTGGCCACCGATCGAGACCTGCCCCACGCCCTCGACCCGCGACATCTGCTGGACCAGGATGTTCTCGGCGTAATCGTCCACGGTCGTGATGGGCAGCGTGTCGGAGTGAACCGCGAAGATCATGATCGGCGAGTCGGCCGGGTTGGTCTTGCGGTAGGAGGGCGGGCTAGGCAGGTCCTTCGGCAGCTGGCCGGCCGCCGCATCGATGGCGGCCTGAACGTCCTGCGCCGCGGCGTCGATGTTGCGGTTGAGATCGAACTGCACGGTGATCGAGGTCGACCCGAGCACGCTCTGCGAGGTGAGCTGTGTCACCCCCGGGATGGCCATGAACTGATACTCGATCGGCGTTGCGACCGCGGAGGCCATGGTCTCGGGGCTCGCGCCGGGCAGGCTGGCGCTCACCTGAATGGTCGGGAAATCGACCTGCGGCAGCGGTGCCACCGGCAGCATCGGAAAGGCGACGATCCCGACGAGGAGAATCCCCGCCATCAGGAGGGAGGTGGCGACGGGCCTGCGGATGAAGGGTGCCGAGATGCTCATGACGCCCGATGCTCGACGCGCACGCGCGCGCCCGGCTCCAGCCGGAAGAGGTTGCTGGTCGCCACCTCCTGGCCCGCCTTCAGGCCCTTGGTGACGATGGCGAAGCTCTCGCTGTTGTTGGCGACCTCGACCGGCTGCATGGTCACGGTCGAATCGGGTTGCACGACATACACGAACATGCCGTCAGGTCCGCGCTGCAGCGCCGCCGCCGGCACCGTGAGGGCATTCTCGTCCGTGCGCTCGAGCAGGCGCACGTTGACGAACTGCCCGGGCCAGAGCTTGAGCTTCGTGTTGGGAAAGACGGCCTTCAGGCGGATCGTCCCGGTCGTCGTGTCGATCTGGTTGTCGATCAGACTGACGGTCCCCTGATCGAGCGCGTCGCCGTCGCCCTGCTGGGAGGTTGCGATGACGCTGACCTTCCCCTTCGCCATCGCGCCGGCAACGGCCTCGAAGTTGTCCTCGGGCAGGGTGAAGATCGCGGTGATCGGCTGCAGCTGCGTCAGCACGACGATGCCGGTCGTGTCGGTCGAGTGCACGATGTTGCCCGGATCGACCAGGCGGATGCCGGTGCGCCCGTTGATGGGCGAGGTGATGCGGGTGAAGCTGAGCTGGGTCGCGGCGCTCTCGATCGCGGCCTGGTCGGCCTCGGTCTGGGCTTTGAGCTGTGCGACCAGAGCGCGCTGGGTGTCGACCTGCTGTTGACTGGCGAGCTTCTTCGGCTCGAGGAACAGGTAGCGCGCGAGGTCCTTGTGGGCGTCAGCGAGCTGCGCCGCGTCTTTCGCGAGCGCGGCGCGCGCCCCATCCAGCGCGGCCTGATAGGGACGCGGATCGATCTGCGCCAGCAGCTGGCCGCGCTTGACCTGCTGACCCTCGGTGAACGCCACCTGGGTGAGCTGTCCATCCACCTGTGCGGTCACTTTGACCGTGTAGAACGCCTGCACGGTGCCGAGCCCCGCGAGATAGATCGGCACGTTCTGCGGCAGGACCGGCGCGGTGCTGATCGCGACCGCGGCGGGTGAGGCATCGTGGTGCGAGCTCGCATGCGCGGGCTTCAGCAGCCAGGCGAAGAGCGTCACGGCGGCGATGGCTGCCACGCCCATCACGAGCCGAGTGCGGCTCAGTCGCATTGGAATGGTCACGGCGAATGCCTCGAAAGATCCTGCATCTCGATCCTCTGCTCAGTGCTTCTGCGTACGGGTCCAGCCGCCGCCCAGCGCGTTGAACAGGCCGACGAGCGCCTGCAGATGCGCCAGCTGGGCTTGCGCGAGCGCGTCCTCGGCGCTGAAGAGGGCGGTCTCGGTGCTCAGCACCGTCAGGATGTTCACCGTGCCGGCGTGGAACTGGTACTGCGACATTTCGTACGCGCTGCGCGCCTTGTCGGCGGCGACCTGCTGGCGCTGCAACTGATCGCCGGTGTCGCTCACGGCCGCGAGCGAGTCCTCCACGTTACCAAATGCCGAGATCACGGCCTTGTGATAGTCGGCGAGGAGCTCGTCATAGCGGGCCTTGCTCATCCGGTACTGCCCGAGAACCGCGCCGCCGTGGAAGATCGGTTGGGTGAGGCCGGCGGAGAGTGAGAACACGCGGTTCTGCGGCTCGAGCAGGTCCGAGAGCGCCCTGCTCTCGTAGCCGCCGGATGCGGTGAGCTCGATCGTCGGGAAGAACGCGGCTCTGGCAGCGCGAATGTCGGCGTTGGCGCCGATGAGCTGCTCTTCGGCGCTCGCGACATCGGGGCGCCTGGCGAGCAGCTCCGAGGGTACTCCCGCGGTCACCCCTGGCGCGGCGATGCCCGTGAGGCCCGAGGCGGTGATATTGAACGATTGCGGCGTCTGCCCGACAAGGATGGCGAGAGCGTCGATCTGCTGACGCTCCTGCTCTCTCAGCGGCGGGATAGTCGCCGCGACGGTCGCGACCACCGTGTCCTGCTGTGCGACATCGAGCGCCGTCGTGATGCCGGCCTGCTCATCGGTCTCGAGGCCCTGGAGGGTCTCCTCGGCGCTCGCGAGATCCGCGCGGGCAATGCGCAGCCGATCGCGAAGCGCGAGCGCCGAGAAGTAGGTGTCCGCGATGCCGGACATGACGGTGAGCTCGACGGTCTCGCGGTCATATTGGCTGGCGGCCGCGGAGGCGAGGGCGGCGGAACGGATGGCGCGGTTCTCGCCCCAGAAATCGAGCTCGTAGCTGGCGTCGAGCCCGGCGGCGAACTCGTTGTAAAGGATGGCGCCCGGGCTGCTGATATTGATCGCCCGCTGACGCGCGCCGCTGGCGTCGCCGTCGATCGAGGGCAGGAGGGGCGCGGTGCTGAGGGTCACCTGGTCATCCGCTTCGCGCACTCTCGCGATTGCGGCGGCAAGGTCATCGTTTGCGGTCTGCCCCGAGGCGATCAGGCGTGTGAGCTCCCCGGAATGGAAGCCGCTCCACCAGTCCGCCGAGGGCCAGCCCGGGGGCATCGAGGCAGCCGTGGGGGTGCTCCACGCCGGGGGCGGCGGGATGCTGGGACGACGGTACCGGGGCCCGAGGCTGCACCCGCCCAGGACGAGCGCCACGGCGACGACGGCGGCCTGCCGCCACCGCCGCCCACGAATCAGCCGTGCCTCTGTCCGAACCGAGACCATCCGCGCAATGGTGGTGGAGTGCCCATTGGGGCGCCGTGGACAAATGATTAATTCCAGTTAATCCCCCGGCGTGAGAGCTGTGCGCTCAGCACGGAATTTGTGCTGGACGTAATAACGCGTTATAATCCCGCACATGAAAGTGCGCGTGCGGCGTGTGGGTAATTCCCTCGGCGTTCTGTTGCCAAAGGCGACACTCGAGGCGTGGGGCGTAGGTGAGGGCGACGAGCTCGAGCTCACCGAGCGAGGCTTGCAGCCGAGGGTACGAAGCGGCTTCTCCCATCAGGAGCTGGATGAGCTGCGCCGAGCGATAGCGGCGGCCGTGATACAGCGCCATACGCCGCGCGAAATTCGCGCTCAGATTCTGGGCAATCTCCACCGCTGGAAGCAGCGCGGCGTCTGGGGCCGCGCCTACGAAGAGTGGCGCGATATCGCCTCGGACGACGATGATGGCCGGCTGTTCGCGGTCATGTTGGGACGAGACGAGGAGGCCGTGAGGATGCGGCAATCCGCACCCTTCGTCGGGCTGCTGCCGAAGGAGGAGGTCAGGAGGCTGAATGAGAAAGCAGCAGGTTGATCACGTGCTGCGTGCGGCCGGCCGTATCACCGGCGAGCGGCTGTTCATCATCATCGGCAGTCAGGCCCTGCACGGAAAACATCCCGACGTCGCGGACGAGATTCTCACCTCTTTCGAGGTGGACCTGATGGCGGACACGCATATCGACCGTACCGAGTGGCTGAACGTGATAGGAGTTGACTCGCAGTTTCACGAGACCTACGGGTACTACGCTGATGCGGTCGATACCGCCACGGCGACTCTGCCCGGGGGCTGGAGGTCGCGCCTGGTGGATCTGCCGCCGGGAGACACCGCAGGCGTCCGCGGCCTGTGCCTGGATCCTCATGACCTCGCCATCGCCAAGTATGCGGCGTTTCGGCAGAAGGACCTCGTCTTCACGCGCGAGTTGGCGCGCCGGGGGATCACCGCGAAGGCGCAGCTCCTCGAGCTTCTGGGACAGACCGAGGTCAGCGAGGAGCTGCGCGCGAGAATCAGGGGTCGGATCGCCGCGGATTTCCACGCCGCCGCGCCCGGCTGAGCAACCTACAGCCATCCCTTCGCCCGGGCGAGGCGGGCGGCCTCGATGCGGTTGGCGGCGCCGAGCTTGCTGATGGCCTCCGAGAGGTAGTTGCGCACGGTGCCTTCTGAGAGATGCAGCTCCAGCGCGATGTCGGCGCTCGAGCGGCCTTCGCCCGCCCGCCAGAGAATCTGCCGCTCGCGCTCGGTGAGCGGGTCGGGCTCGCTGCTCCAGGCCTCGCTCGCGAGCTCCGGATCGATCACCCGCTGGCCACGGTGCACGCGCCGCACCGCATCGGCTAGCTCCGCCGAGGGGCGGTCTTTCAGCAGATAGCCTTTGGCGCCGGCATCGAGCGCGCGGCGCAGGTAGCCCGGGCGGGCGAAGGTCGTCAGGATGATGACCCGCACCTCGGGATAGAGGTCGCGCACTTCCGCCGCCAACGTCAAGCCCGTCATCTCCGGCATCTCGATGTCGGTGACCAGCACGTCGGGCCGGTGAGCGCCGAGCGCCGCGAGAGCGGCCCGGCCGTTGGTTGCGCGCGCGCAGACCGCGATGTCGGGTTCGGTCTCGAGAAGCGCCGCCAGGGCACCCAACACCATGGCCTGGTCTTCGGCAATCGCGACCTGAATCCTGCTCATCTCAGGCACCCGCCGCGGCGGGGATATCGACCGTCAGGTGCGTGCCCTGGCGGGAGTCGATCTGCAGCCGTCCGCCTACGGCCTCGACACGCTCGCGCATCCCGCGCAGCCCGTTGCCGTTGTATTCGGCGGCGCCGCGCCCGTTGTCCTGCAGCGACAGGCGCGTCCCGCGGCCGTCGGTCGTCAGCTCCAGCTGGCAGCGGGTCGCGCCGGCATGCCGCAGGATGTTGGTGACGGCCTCGCGCAGCACGAGCGAGAGCACGGATTCCGTCGCGCCCTCCAGGCGCATGCTCTGCGCCCGCCATTCCAGCTGCACGCCCGCCGCCTCGAGCGCCCGGCGGGCGCGGGCGATCTCCGCGGCAATGCCTTCGGTGCGATAGCCGCGGATGGCCTCGCGCACCTCGCCGAGCGCACTGCGCGCGATCTGCTCGACTTCGCCGATCTCGCGCCGCGCACGCTCGACATCGGTGCCGATGAGCTTGCCCGCGAGCTCGGATTTGAGCACGACCACCGACAGGGTGTGCCCGAGGACATCGTGCAGGTCGCGGGCGATACGCTCGCGCTCCGCGACTTTCGCCAGATGCCCGATCTGCTCCTGCGCGCGCAGCAGGCGCTGAGTGGCCGCCATGCGCAGCGAGGCGATGAGATTGCCGGCGCCGATCGAGCCCGCCAGGAACGCCAGGCCGCCCCAGACCCAGGGGCTCTGCCCGAGCAGCGCCCCTTCCGTCGCCGACACGAGCGCTGCGGCGATGACCGTCCCGGCTGCAATTGCGAACGAAGGGGCCGAGAACGGCACGAAGGCAGCGACGTAGATGAACAGGCTGCCGCCGGCGCTGGGGTTCAGGGGGTAGTAGGCGGCGCCGAGGATGGCCAGCGCGAGCAGCAGCAGGCAGCGCTTGCGGCTGGAGGTGGAGAGAATCAGCGGCAGATAGATGGCCAGGAAGCAGGCATACACGCCGGCGAGGATGAGCCAGTCGCGTCGCGACCCTGCCTGCAGCGGCTGGACGAAGAAGGAAACGGAGTAGAGCAGCCAGATGAGGTTGGTATATCGCCATCTGCCCTTGGTGGGCAGCAGCAAGCCCCGGCGCGAGTCCGCCGGCGGCGGCGGCTCGGCGCCGGGGCCGGACTGCGGATGCTCGGGATAACAGCGGGTTTCGATCATCGGGCCTTCGCTTTGCTCGCGGCAAAGTAAACCGGGCCGGTGCGAGCAGCAACAGGATCGCTCGCGCGTGCCCGCCGTGCCAGTGCAGCCCGTCACCGGCGTGGGATGACATCTGTCATCCCCGGGCATTACTATCCTTACCCTCATGAAAATCGCGGGCACTCCCTACCGCACCATCTGGCCCCTCGAGTCCGGGGCCGTGCGGGTCATCGACCAGTCGCGGCTGCCTTTCGAGCTCGTCACGCGGGATCTCACGACCCTCGAGGACGCTGCCGACGCCATCAAGACCATGGTGGTGCGTGGCGCACCGCTCATCGGTGCCACTGCAGCATACGGGCTTGCGTTGGCGCTGAAAACGGATGTCTCCGACCGCCGGATCGAAGAAGCCGCGAGAATCCTGCGGGCCACGCGTCCGACAGCCGTCAACCTCGCGTGGGCGTTGGAGCGTGTGCGCGGCGTCATCGCGGGGATCTCCCCGCTGCAGCGCTTCGAGGCTGCGTTCCGGGAAGCCGGCAGCATCTGCGAGGATGACGTGGAGCAGTGCCGCTCCATCGGCATTCACGGGCTGGATATCATTCGACAGCTCGCAAGATCGCCCACGCGTCGTGTCAACATCCTGACCCACTGCAACGCAGGGTGGCTGGCTTGCGTCGATTGGGGTACGGCACTCGCGCCAATCTACATGGCGCATGATGCGGGCATTGCCGTGCACGTCTGGGTGGATGAGACGCGGCCCCGAAACCAGGGCGCGGCTCTCACCGCGTATGAGCTCGGCGCCCACGGCGTCCCGCACACCGTCATCGTCGACAACCTCGGCGGCCTGCTGATGCAACGCGGTGAGGTCGACTGCGTCATCGTCGGCACCGATCGCACCACTGCCTGCGGCGACGTCTGCAACAAAGTCGGAACTTACCTCAAGGCGCTGGCCGCAAACGACAACGACGTGCCGTTCTATGTGGCGCTGCCCGCCAGCACCATCGACTGGAATACCGAGCTCGGGCGGCATATCGAGATCGAGGAGCGTTCGCCGCAAGAGGTGACCGAGGTCTTCGGCCGCAACGCGGCCGGTGAAGTCGAGAGCGTAAGAGTGGTGGCGGAGGGCAGCGCGGCGCTCAACCTGGCGTTTGACGTGACTCCCGCGCGGCTGGTCACCGGCCTCATTACGGAGCGCGGCGTCTGCGAAGCGAGCCACGAGGGCCTGTTGCGCCTTTATCCCGAGCGGCGGGCCAGGGCGTGACGGGCGGCGGCGCGCGGCCGGATCACGAGCTTCGCGCCGGGGTGATCACCGGCTGTCGGGCGCTGATCAGCCTGGATCTGACCTACGGCACGTCCGGCAATGTCAGCGTGCGCCGCGACTCCTCGAGTCTCTTCATCAGCCCGACCGGCCTGGCGTACGAGACGCTCGAGCCGGATGACGTTCCACTCGTCACGCTCGATGGCCGCTGGTTCGGCCGCCGCCGTCCCTCGAGCGAATGGCGATTCCATCGTGACATCATGGCGGCCCGGCCGGAGGCCGGCGCCATCGTGCATGCGCATTCGCGACATGCGACCGCGCTGGCCTGCACGGGCAGCGGCATTCCCGCGTTTCACTACATGGTGGCGGTCGCGGGCGGCGAGGATATCCGCTGCGCCCCCTATCACACGTTCGGCACACAGGAACTGTCGGATGCCGCGCTGATGGCCCTCGATGGACGCAAGGCCTGCCTGCTTGCCCATCACGGCATCATCGCGTTGGGGTGCGATCTTGCCGCGGCGTTGAAGCTCGCAGGCGAGGTGGAGAGCCTGGCGGCGCAGTACTGCACGGCGCTCGCGCTCGGCAACGTCGGGCGGCTGGATGCGGCGGAGATGCGCCGCGTCGTCGAGAAGTTCCGCACCTACGGCCGGCAGGACGCGGCCGATCCGGCACTCAGCGCAGCCGGGGAGATCCTGCCGCCCAGGCGCCCCTGAGACCTGTTCCCCGCGTGCGCGCAATCGGTTAAGGTGCGCCGCATTGGGGGTCACCAGGAAGAACTATCTTGGAAACGGCAGCATCCGTCCGCGCCGCGACGCACGGCGAATTCACCCTGCGCGGCATGGTCATCGGGGTGCTCATCACCCTGATGTTCACGGCCGCCAACGTCTACTTCGGCCTCAAGGCCGGCATCACCTTCTCGACCTCGATTCCCGCTGCCGTCATCTCCATGGCGATCCTGCGCAGCCTGCGGGGCGCGACGATGCAGGAGAACAACATCGTGCAGACGGTGGCCTCGGCCGCCGGCACTCTGTCCAGCATCATCTTCGTGCTGCCGGGCCTCGTGATCGTCGGCTGGTGGACCGGCTTTCCGTTCTGGATGTCGTTCGCGATCTGCGCCGCCGGCGGCATCCTGGGCGTCATGTACACGATCCCGCTGCGGCGCGCGCTCGTCACCACGTCGGATCTGCCGTACCCGGAGGGTGTTGCGTGCGCGGAAGTGCTCAAGGTCGGCTGCGGCGACGACGCGCGATGCGGACATCGAGAAAGTCGAGGCCAGCGGCGCGGGCCTGAAGGCCGTGCTGGTCGGGTCGGTCGTATCCGCGGTGTTTCTACGTGATCGTGCAGACCCGCATCTTCGCCAGCGACGTGGCGCGCTACTTTCGCGTCGGCTCCAGCGGCGCCGCGAGCGGCTTCGACTTCCAGATGTCGTTCGCGCTGTTCGCCATCGGCCATCTCGTCGGGCCTGCGGTCGGCATCGCCATGCTGGTGGGCGCGGTGCATCGCGCTGGGGCTGGGGCGTTCCGCACTTCACGGCGCTGCACCCAGCCGCCGGGCGACGTCGCGGATGTCGCACAAGCCGCGTGGAGCCACCACGTGCGCTATCGTCGGCGCCGGCGCCATCGGCGTTGCCGCGGTCTGGACGCTGGGCACGCTGGTCAAGCCGGTCATCGCCGGACTCGCCAGCGCAATGGCGGCCTCTCGTGTCCGCAAGGCAGGTCAGGCGCATACGCTGCCGCGCACGGAGCAGGACATCCCGATCGGCATGGTGGCACTGGTGTCGCTGCTGTGCCTGCATGCCGGTGGTGGGGCTGCTCTGGCACTTCGCGTGATCAGCGGCCTGGGATCGAAGGCCTGGGAGCTGGCGGTGGGCGGCGTGATCTTCGTCGCCATCATGAGCTTCTTCGTCTCCGCCGTCTGCGGCTACATGGCCGGCCTCATCGGCTCATCGAACAGCCCGCTCTCGGGCATCGGCATCCTGGTGGTGGTCATCTGCGCGCTGCTCCTCGTCTACCCGGTGAAGGTCCGCTGCCGGCCTGCCGCGCGGCAAGGCGCTGGTGGCGTTCGCGCTGTTCGTCACCTCGGTGGTGTTCGCCGTCGCCGCGATCGCCAACAACAACCTGCAGGATCTGAAGACCGGCCAGCTCGTCGATGCGACGCCCTGGCATGCAGCAGATGGCGCTGGTCATCGGCGTCATCGCCGGCGCGCTCGTCATTCCGCCGGTGCTCGATCTGCTCAATCACGCCTATGGCTTCGTCGGCGCGCCCGGGCGGCAACCCGGCGCACGCGCTGCCGGCGCCGCAGGCGGGGCTGATCTCGGCGCTGGCGCAGGGCGTCATCCAGAACAACGTCGACTGGAGCGTGCTCCGGCGTCGGCGGCCTGATCGGCGTGGGCTGCATCGTGTTCGACGAGGCTGCTGCGCCGCACGTCAGCGTCAAGGGGGTGTGCCTGCCGCCGCTCGCCGTCGGTCTCGGCATCTACCTGCCGACCGCAGAGCACGCTGATGATCGTGGTCGGCGCGATCGTCGGCTGGGCGTTCGACCGCCGCGCGGCGCGCGGCCCGAGGAGCCGAGGCGACCAAGCAGCTCGGCGTGCTGCTCGCCTCCGGGCTGATCGTCGGCGAGGGCCTGCTCGGCGTGGTCTTCGCCGCCTTGGTCGCCTTCTCGGGCAATCCCTACCCGCTCGGCCTGGTCGGCGCGCGCTTCGACACCGCCGCCTTCTGGCTCGGGGCGTGGCGGCCTTCGCCGTGATCGTGTGGCTGCTCTACCGCGGGTCGGCCGCCTCGCGCGGAGGAGAGATCAGGCACCGGGCTGGCCCGCCGCGTGCAACGCGGCCACTGACCTCCGCGCCCGCGCCCTCGGGCGAGGCCCGCATAGTAGAAGACGGCGAGCGCACCGAAGGCGCCGATCAGCACCAGCGCCAGGCGGAAGTCGAACGGCGCCAGGCTCGCGGCGTGGCGCAGCAGGCGGCTGAAGTTGAGCAGGAGCGCCGCGAGGGCGACACCGACGCCGTTTGCGATATACATCGCGAGCGATGACAGGATGCTCGCCGAGGAGCGCTCCTCGGGGCTGATCTCGGCGAAGCTCATGTAGGTCATGGCCGAGAACTGCAGCGAGCGGCTGCCGCCCGAGAGGCAGCGAGGATGGCGCCGGTGAGCCAGAACGGCAGGCCGGGGGAGATGAGCGCGCAGGCCGCGATGCCGGCCGCCGTGATCGCGCCATTCACCAGCAGTACCTTGCGCATGCCGAAGCGCCTGACGATCGGGTTGGTCGCCGCCTTCATCAGGAAGTTGGCCAGCATGTAGACGAGGAGGATCAGGCCCGAGTCGAGCGGCGACAGGCCGAAGCCGACCTGAAGCATCAGCGGCAGGAGGAACGGCGTCGCGCTGATCGCGGCGCGCGAGATGCCGCCACCCGAGACGCAGGCGACGAAGAATGCGTGCCGGTGCAGCGGATCGAGCCGCACCGCCGGGTGGCGCGCCGACTCCAGGTGCCGCACGGCGAGGAATCCTGCGACGACGGCAACGCCGAGCAGCGCAATCACGGCCGGCACGTCGATCTGCGGCGCGCCCGCAACGTCGAAACCGTAGGTGAGGGCGCCGACCGCGAGCGCGAGGAGGAGGATCCCTTGGCATATCGAAAGAGCCGTGCTCTTCGCTGCGGTGGTTGGGAATCACCGCCAGGGTCAGCGCGATGGCCGCAATGCCGAACGGCAGGTTGATGTAGAAGATCCACCGCCAGGAGGAGGCGGTGGTGATGAACCCGCCGAGCGGCGGCCCGATCACCGGCGCGATCAGGCTGGGCCAGACGAGCGTCGAGAGGGTCTGCATCAGCTCGCGCTTCTCGCTGTTGCGCAGCACGATCATCCTGCCGACGGGGGACATCATCGCCGCAGAGCCGCCCTGTACCAGGCGCGAGGCGATGAAGGCGCCGAAGCTGCCCGCGATGCCGCAGGTCATCGATGAGAGCGTGAAGAGCCCGATCGCGGCGCAGAGGAGATTGCGGGTGCCCAGACGGTCGGCGAGCCAGCCGCTTGCCGGAATGCACACCGCCGCCGCGAGCGCATACGCGGTGATGCCCTCGCTCATGCGGCTGGCGGTGGTCGCGAAGCTCTGCGCCATCGCGGGCAGCGCCGTCACGATGATGGTGCCGTCGAGATTCTGCATGAACTGCGCGCAGGCGACGATGAACGCAATCTGCAGCGAAGGCCGCGCGATCGCGGCCCGCAGCTCACGGAGCGGGGGCATCCCGGCATTCTACCGGGAACGATGCATCGACATCCTCCGAGTCAGACCGGGCACAGGGAATGTGCCCCCGCCGCCGCAGGTGGTGGCGGCGGCGAGCAAAAACCGCGCTTTTGCTTGCCGTCGCGCGGGGCCGGGCAGGAAGCCCGGATCCGGCGCTTCAGCGACCGCCGCCGATCTGCGCCGCGATACCGTCGGCCAGCTGGCCGAGGAGCGCGCTCATGGCTTCGGCCTCGCCCTGCGCCGAGGGCGCGGCGGAAGCCGTGAGATGCACCAACCGCCGCAGCACCACGTTGGATTGCGTGCCCTGAAGCAGCGTCCAGTCGGCATCGAGCACGACTTCGCCCCCTTGCGGCTGGAAGGTCAGGATGTCGACCACGAGGCCGCGGGCGCTCGGCGGCGCGGGCGACTGCGGCGCGATCACCATCCGGGACGGCAGGCGCTGGGCGAGATCCTGAGTCAACACGCGGCGGATCATCTCACCGAGGTCCCCCGCCCAGCAGTCCCGGGAAGAGATCTGGAGCTGGTTGCCGCTCTCGCCGCGCACGATCGAGTCGCGATCGAGCGCCGGCGGAATGTGCACGGCATCGACTTTCACCGGTGCGCCGGTCGCGTCCCCCGGGTCCGCGGCGGGGGAGGCGCCCGGGGGGACCGGATCGAGCGCGAAGTAGCGCGTCGGCGGGCTCGAGGCGCAGCCGCCGAGTGTCAGCAGCGCGAGCACGGGTAACAGCCGGTTCTTCATCGATGGTCTCCTCTTCCCCGGAGCAGGGCCTCGGGGTGCCGGTCGAGGTAATCGGCGAGCGAGCGGACCGCGCGCGCGGCCTCGGTGATCTCCTGGACGGTCGCGGCGAGGCCGTTCTGAGTGGCCGTGCCGCTCAGCATCCGGTTCGCTGACTTCGTGGTGGCGTCGAGGTCGCCGGCCGCGCGGCGCAGGCTCGCGACCACCGCCGGGACCTGCGGGCCGGCCTTGGCGGTCATGCGGTGAATCTGCCGCAGAGCCGCGTCGAGCTGCACGACTGCGTCCTTCAGCTTCGGCGAGGACGTCAATGCCGACACGTGGGCGGTGATGCTCAGCAGGTTTCGCGAGATCCGCTCGATCGGCACCTTGTTGATGCGTGTGACGATGCTGGCCATGCCGCCGCCTTCGACGACCGGAATCTGCGGCATGCCGTCGATGGTGGGCGGTCCGGCCGGCTGCTTGGCGCCGGGAACCATCTCGAGGCTCACCTGGTAGCTGCCGACGAGCGGCGGATCGCGGGCGAGGCGCGCGCGCAGCCCCTTGCCGATGAGGAGCGCGATCTCGGCTGACAGCTGGGTCGCATTGGGGCTCGTACTCACGCCTTTGATGTGAAAGAGCGAAGGATAGATCGCGAGCGTGGCCGGAGTCGACAGTTCACCCGTCGCCGGGTCGTAGGCGAAGTCGACGTCGCGCACCTCACCGACCGTGAAGCCGCGCAGCGTCACCCGATCGCCGCCCGCGAGCGAGCCTGCCTCGCTCCCGAGGGAGACCTCGTAGAGGACTGCGTGCGCGTTCGACGGGGCGATGGGCTCCCGCTCGAGCCCGACGAAGTCGGTCGCCTGCTTGCCCGGTCCTGGATCCATGACGATGGTCGGTCCCGAAAGCAGCGCGCCGAGCGACGATGGATCGCTCAGGGAAGGGTTGGCTCCTCGCAGCCAGAAGTGTGTCCCGGTCGTCAGGAACCTGGCGGCTTCCTTGTCGATCGATGCCTTCACGATGACCCCCGTGCCGTTGGCATTGAGCGCAATGTCCGTGACGTGGCCCACCTGCGTGCCACGCAGCACGACCTCCGCGCTCTCCTGCTTCATCCCGTGGATGTCGTTGAAGCGGATGGTGATGCCGGTGCCGCCGGCAAGGAGCGCGCGCCCGCCCAACCAGATGACCACAATCAGCGCGGCGATAGGTATCGCCCAGATCCAACCCGGCCACCAGCCGTGGCGCACGCTTGCCTGCACCCGGCCGGGGCTTTGTGGCCTGGTGCCGGCCGTATCCTCAGGCTGCGGGCTCATGGACATCCCACATCAGGCGCGGGTCGAAAGTCACCGAGGCCGCCATGGTGAAGAAGCTCATCAGCATGAAGGCGGTCGCGCCCCAGCCGGCGTCCTCGGAGCCGAGCGAGCCGAAATGGATGAGCGGCACGAAGAACATGATGGCGAAAGGATCGGTCTTCGACCATCGGCCCATTTCCGCGATGACGCGCAGCACCTTCGTCTTGGTGACCAGGTGTCGTCGCGAGCCGCGCCAGACCGACAGCACGCACCAGCCCAGCGCGAAGATCTTCACCGCCGGAGTCAGGATGCTGGTGCAGAAGACAAGCACGCCGAGCGGATACAGGCCCGCTTTGAAGAGATCCTTGACACCGGTCATGATGGTGTAGTGCACCACCTGGCCGAGGTGGTTCGAGATGTTCATGGGGTAGATGTTGGCCGGAACGACCAGGGTCAGCGCGGCGACGAGGAGCGCGGCGGTCCAGGCCGCCGCGTCGGGCTTGCGCGCCCACAGCCTCGCACCGCACCGCGGGCAGGGCTGGCCCTCGGCCGAGAGGGGCAGGACGAGATCGCACGTGGTGCACCCCAACATCGGCTCGACCGCCTTGGCCTCCGTCTCCCCGCCTATCGCCCGCCAGACCGTGCGCGTATCGAGCGTCGCCCGCGACAGCATGGTGAGGAACGCGGCCGCGATGAAGCAGGCGCCGCCCGGCTCGATGAAGAGGTGCGCCTGATCGATGTTGATGAGGCGGTAGTAGCCGATACAGCCGGCGAGAAGATAGACATCTATCATGGCCCAGGGATCGAGCCAGATCGACCAGCGGAACGCGGGGCCGAGCCAGGAGGGCCGGCGATCGAGACTGAGCGCCGCGAGCGCCGCCGTCAGCAGGCCGAAGCGCAGGAACGGCAGGACGATGACGAAGAGCGCGCTGAGCGCGGCGAGCAGGATCCAACCCCGTAGCCAGAGCAGCGCCACCCCCACGGCAGTGACGTTCTGCGACTGCATACCGAAGAGATCCACCCGCAGGAGCGGCAGCACGTTGGCCGGCACCAGCAGCAGCAGTGTCGCGAGCGAGCAGGCGAGCGCGGCTCCGACGCTGCGCCCGTTGTTCTTCTCGAGGTCGCTCCGGCAGGTTACGCAGACCGCGGTATCACGCCGCGACAGCCGCGGGATCTCCTCCAGCGTTCCACAATCGGGACATGCGATCGTCACGCGCCTGCAGTAGCAACGGTGATACCCGGGATTGACATTTACGGGAGATCACTTCAAGAATGCGCCGGCTCGGCGTCTCAGGAAGGCCGGGGGGAGAGCGGATGCAGCCGTATCTTCTCGCTTCGCACGTCTATGCGTGCGTCAGCGGGCAACACGTGGTCCTCATGGACCTCGAGCGCGACAAGTACATCGCCGTAGTTCCCGCACACCGACTGGCGGCCTGGGTGTGCGGTTGGCCCGTTGGCTCCATGCAGACTCCGGATCCGCCTCACCACTCGGATGCCGGCACGGATGCTCTGGTCACGCAAATGCTTGCTCACGGGATGCTCGTGAGCGACCCGCATCTCGGCAAACCGGCCGTTCCCGTGTCCACGGCCCGCGCAACGCGGAGCCTGGTCGAGTTCGAGCTCGATACCCATCCGCGAACGGGTGCGGCGCTGCTCTGGCGCTTCGGCCGCAGCTACCTGTGGGCGCAGCTCTCCCTCAAGCTGCGTCCCATCCAGGCCATCGTCGAGAGCGCACGCGATCGCAAGGCACGGCGGGCGGAGCGCGGCCCCCAGGAGGCGGATCCGGTCCGCTTGGGCGCGCTCGTGAGCGCCTTCACACGGCTGCGGCCACTTTTTTATACGCTGCGGTCCGCCTGCCTGCTCGATTCCCTGACGATGGTGCATTTCCTCGGCGCCGAGGGCATCCATCCGCAGTGGGTGTTTGGCGTCAAGACGGAGCCGTTCGACGCCCACTGTTGGGTTCAGCATGGCGAGCTCGTGCTCAACGACGCGCCGGACCGGGTGCGGCAGTACTCGCCCATCCTGGTCGTATAGGCGCCATGTTCCGCTACGTCGCTTTCGTCTGGAACGAGCAGGATGCCGCGGCCCGGGAGGCGGCGCGGGCGCTGCTGCAGCGCCACGGCGCCTCGGGCGAGGAGTGGCGCGTGGCCCTGCGCGGCAACGGTGCGGAGGTGCGCTGCGCCGGGAGCGGCACCGGCTCGAGCGCCGCCTACGTCCTCGTCGAGAGCGGCGGCGTCGTGCTCGGGAATCTCTTCGCGCGCTCGCAGGAGGGAGTTTCCACCCCGGCGCCCACGGACCTCGGCCCGGAAGACAGCCGCGCCATGCTCGACAGCAACGGCCGTCATCTCATCGAGAGCTTTTGGGGACGCTATGTGGCATTCCTCCACGATGCGCCGGCCCGGGCGACCTGGGTGGTGCGCGACCCTTCGGGCGGGCTGCCGTGCTATCTCGTGCGCTGCCGCGGAGTCGACATCTACTTCTCCTGGATCGACGACATCGCCGCTCTGCTCGATACGCCGCTCGAGGTCAACTGGCCCTACCTGATCGCGGCCGTCAGCTTCCTGCGGGAGCATTCCCACGGAACCGCCCTGCGCGAGGTCAGCCAGGTCCTGGCGGGAGAGTGCCTCGAGACGCGGGCCGGTGTCTCGAGGCGCTTCTTCTACTGGGATCCGCTGCAGATCGCGAACACCGGGGTCATCGAAGACCTCGGTGCGGCGGTTGCGGCGCTGCGGCAGTGCGTGCGGGACGTCATCCATGCGTGGGCCTCGTGTTACGGGCACCTGCTGTTGTCGCTTTCCGGCGGTCTCGACTCCTCGATCGTGCTCGCGTGCCTGATGGACGCACCGTCGCGGCCGCAGGTGACCTGCTTTCATTATTATCCCCTCGGCGCCGACCTCGACGAGCGCGCGTTCGCGCGCGCGGCCGCCGCCAAGGCGGGCCTGGAGTTGATCGAGCGCAGCCGCGACTCGTCCTACAGCCTGCAGCCGCTGCTCGCCATCCACCGCGCGCCGGAGCCGACCAACTATCCCTATTTCCTCGAGCACAGCCGGCTCGACGCCGAGCTCGCCGCCGAGCGCGGCGCCACGGCGGTGGTCATCGGGTATGGCGGCGATCAGCTCTTCTACCAGGATCGCGCCGAGTGGGCGCCCGGGGATTACCTGCACCGCCGCGGGCCGCGGCCCGGTGTGCTGCGCGTGGCGCTCGATTCGGCGCGGATGGATCAGATCTCCTTCTGGCGCGTGCTGCGGCAGGCGGCCGCAGGTTACTTCGGGCACCGCCGCTGGAGCATCCTGCAGGAGGCGGGACGGATGCGGCCGTTGCTCGTGCCGGCGATGATCGAGGAGGCGCGGCGCAGCGCCACTTTCCTGCATCCGCTGCTGCGTTATCCGCGGGGCGCGCCGAGCGGCAAGCTCTGGCACGCCCATCAGATCAGCCAGCCGTTCGATTTCTACGACCCGCTCGGGCGCGAGGGCGATGCGGAGCGGATCTCGCCGCTCTTCTCACAGCCGCTCATGGAGCTCTGCCTGCGCATTCCGACCTATGTGCTGACTCACGACGGCTGGGATCGCGCGGTGGCTCGCCGGGCCTTCTACCATGACCTGCCGCCGCAGATCCGCAACCGCCGCAACAAGGGAGGAATCGAGGAGCACCTGCGCCTCACCCTGGAGCACAACCGCCCCTTCCTGCGCGGGCTGCTGTTGGATGGGGCTCTCGTGAGGGAAGGGGTCGTCGACCGCGCGCGCCTGGCGGAGGCGCTCTCGGGAAGAGCCAGCCGCATCGCCGCCGGCTCCGGTGAGATATTGGAATATGCCGGGATCGAGGCGTGGCTGCGGCGCTGGGGAGAGCGTGTCCGCCGCGCAGCCGCCTGAGCTGTCGGCGGCCCGGTTGTAGGATATGATCCACAAAAAGGGGGGCTCTCGCCCCACGGCGCATTTCACTGGGTAAGGATAGGGATTGGAAAAAAGAGACATGGGTGAGGTCAAGCGCTTCCCCCAATCGGGGCGGCCGGACGAATTCGTGGAGCGGTTGTGCCGTACGCACGAGGCGCAACTGCTGGCCTATCTCACCCAGATGCTCGGTAGGCCCGAGGTCGCGCGCGAGGTGGCGCAGGACACTTTCGAGCAGATGCACCGGACGTACCGCCCTGAGCAGGTGCTGTTTCCCCGCGCCATGCTCTTCAAGGTGGCGACCAATTTTGCGCTGATGCATCTGCGGCGCCGCCGGCTCGAGAACGCCATGATCGCGGGCTCGGCCGGGATGGAGGAGGTACCCGACCACCGCATGGGCCCGGACCGGCAGGCGATGGCGGATCAGATTGGACATCATTTGTCCAGCGTTATCAAAGAGTTGCGTCCAAATCTTCGAAATGTCTTCGTCATGGCACATGTGCAAGGCAGACCCCGCAAGGAGATTGCAGCCGCACTCGGCATCTCGGAGAAGCGAGTCGACAAGCGCATGACCAAGGCGCTCAAAACCTGTCGCGACCGCCTCTCATCCCGCGGCATCGACCTGGCGGAGGTCGAATGAATTGTCGGGAACAATTCATGAGGACGCGCGCTAGGCGCGTGTCGGTCCCCGCGCGAGCGGGGACGAGGCCCAGGAGGGCCGAGCAATGATGTGGGATCTCTTCAGGCGGCGCCGGGTCCGGCATCAGGCGGCCAGTTGGCACACTCGCATCGGCCGCCGCCTCACGATCGTGCAACGCCAGGCATTCGAGGCCTGGATCGCGGACCCGGTGAACGCCCGGGAATTCCACGCCCAACGCTATTTGCTCGATGTGCTGACGGAGCTCAAGGGTCGTCCGTGCGCGGACGTTCTGAGCAGCGTTGGTGAAGTGCGGCCGGCCCAGTCGCGGGCGCCGAGGCTGCGCCAGTTGCTTGCCTCGGGGACGGTGCGGGCGTCGGGCGCCGTAACTGCCACGGTGCTCCTGGCAGTTGCGATCGGATGGTCGGTCCTGAGCAGCGAGGGCTATCTGCCGCAGTCGTATCAGACCGCCACCGGACAGGTTCGGGATATCGTTCTGCCGGATGGCAGCATCGTCGGTCTGAACACGCAGACGGTGCTCGAATGGGTGGGCAGCCCGAGCGATCGGCGGGTGCGCCTCATTCGTGGGGAGGCGTACTTCCAGGTCGTGCACGACCCCGGCCGGCCTTTCCGCATCATGCTTGCGCACAGTCAGGTCCAGGTGCTTGGCACGCGCTTCGACGTCTATCAGATGGCAAACGGCGACGTCCGGGTCAGCGTCATCAGCGGCTCCGTGGCCGTCGAGGCGTTGGATTACGGTCAGGGCGTACCTTCCTGGAGCAGGCGTCTCTCGTCCGGCCAGCAGATCGAATATTCGCCGGTGGGCCTCGTCGCCGACGTGCATGGCATCGTGGCGCCGAAGGTCATCCGCTGGCGCCAGGGCATGATGGAGACTCAGGGTGAGCCGCTGAAGGACTTCGTCAGCGACATCAGCCGCTACACCACGGAGCGTATCGTGATCGCCGATCCGCGCGCCGCCACGCAGCAGGTGGGTGGCGCCTTCAACGTCCGCAACATCAACAGCACGCTCGACCGGCTCAGCCGGATCGCTCCCGTCACCGTCACCCACCAGCAGGACGAGGTCATCCTGGGCTACCGGCCGGCGCCCGTCGCGCCGCGGCCGGGCGGGGTGGGCGATCGCTGAGCCGCCAGTTTCGCACGGGGCTATCGGACCATCACCAACTACAGAGGATAACCAGTATGTTGATTCTTACGAGGCGCGTGGGTGAGACCGTCATGATCGGGGACGACGTGACGATCACCGTTCTCGGGGTCAAGGGTAATCAGGTGCGCGTCGGCATCAATGCACCGAAGAGCATCGCGGTGCATCGCGAGGAGATCTACGAACGTATCAAGAGAGAGCACGCCGCCGAGGCCGCCGAAAAGCAGAAAACCGGTTTCGCGTCCGCTCCGCCCGCCTGAGGGGGTTCCGGGCGCGCGTCGCGGATGGGTTTCCCGGGGGGGAGACGTCCGCGGCGAGCCGCCGGGGGTTGGTTCTTTCGCCCAGCGCCACCGGGGAATGGTTATAATTATGTGAAAGCAGCCCCGTGAGAGGCGTTACGAATAACAATGCGCTACCAGCACTCGAGGGAAGAAAGCGCCGCAATCCTGCGGCGGGCGCTGCAGCTGATGTCACCCCACAAGGCCGGCTACCATCCCGTGAGCTACGCGGTGTGGTACGAGCACGCCGCCGACCTCAACCCGGGCCTCACCCGGGAGCTCGACAAGCTTCTTGCCGCCGACAGTCTGCTGTCCGATACCGAGATCTGCCGCCTGCACGCCCTGCACATCGCCGGGCGCGACGTGCAGGCTTTCGAGCTGGCGCAGAATCAGCTGCGTGAGGTCCTCGGGGACTCGGAGAAGGAGGCTGCGCACGCGGAGCGGACGGTCAAGCGGTTCACCCTCACTCTGGACGATGCCATCGAGGAAGCGCGCCGGCATGAGGGCGGCGGCGACGTCTTCGCGCAGAGGGTGAGCAGAGTGCTGGCGGAAGCCTCCATGCTGCAGACCGTGCTCGGCCTGCTGCATCAGCAGCTCGCCAAGCAGCGTGAGGAGGTCGACCACGTCATGGAGCGGCTGGAGCGCGCCCAGACGGAGCCGTTACGGGATCCGCTCACCGGCCTGAACAACCTCCACGGCCTGCGCCGCGCGGTCGAGGCGCGGGAGGGCTTCGAGCTCAGCGGTGTCGTTTTTCTTGCCGTCGACGTCGATCACTTCAAGCGCGTCAACGACACGCATGGGCATGTCATCGGCGACAAGGTGCTGGCCCGGGTCGCCGACATCCTGCGCGAGCACCAGGGCGCCGAGGACATGGCCGCGCGCCTGGGGGGCGACGAGTTCGCGCTGCTCGTGTGCGGCAAATGCCTGGATGAGGCCGCCACGCTGGCGGAGAACATTCGCGCCACCGCCACCCGCACCGTCATCACTCACGCGGACGGCATGCAGTACCCCGGCGCCGTCACGCTATCCATCGGCGTCGCCACCGCCGAGCCTGGCGACACCCTGGAATCCTTGCGCCACCGCGCCGACGAAGCGCTCTACGACGCGAAAGACGGTGGCCGCAATCGCGTCGCGCTTGCCGGCAGGAACACCAACACCGCCGAGAGCTCGGTCGCCTCCTGAGGCACAGCGGCGCGCTGGGCCGGGCAGGAGCCCGGATCCAGCGCTAACATTCAGTGACATTCACGGCCAGGCCGCCCTGCGAGGTCTCCTTGTAGATCGTCGACATGTCGGCGCCGGTCTGGCGCATGGTCGCGATGACGTGATCGAGCGAGACTTTGTGCGAGCCGTCGCCGCGCATCGCGAGCCGCGCCGCATTGATCGCTTTCACGGCGCCCATGGCGTTGCGCTCGATGCAGGGGATCTGCACCAGCCCGCCCACCGGATCGCAGGTCAGGCCGAGGTTGTGCTCCATGCCGATCTCGGCCGCGTTCTCGGTCTGCTCCGTGCTGCCCTGCAGCGCCGCGACCAGGCCGGCGGCGGCCATGGAGCAGGCGACACCGACCTCACCCTGACATCCCATCTCAGCGCCCGAGATCGAGGCGTTGCGCTTGTAGAGCATGCCGATGGCGGCCGCGGCGAGGAGGAAGCGGATGACACCCTCGTCGCTTGCCCCGGGCTCGAAGCGGCGATAGAAGTGCAGCACCGCCGGCACGATGCCTGCCGCGCCGTTGGTCGGCGCCGTGACCACGCGCCCGCCGGCGGCATTCTCCTCGTTGACGGCCAGAGCGAAGGCGTTCACCCAGTCCATTGCATCGAGAGGCCTCGACGGACCGCTCTCCGACAGAACGCGGTAGAGCTTCGGCGCGCGCCGGCGCACCTTCAATGGACCCGGCAGCACGCCGCTCTGATGGAAGCCGCGCTCGACACAGGCTTGCATGACTTCCCAGAGGCGCAACACTCCGGCGCGCACCTGCGCCTCGCTCGCCCAGGTGCGCTCGTTGGCCAGCACGAGCTCGAAGAGCTCGAGCCCGTTCTCACGGCACAGCGTGAGCAACTCGGCGCCGGAGTTGAACGGGTAGGGCGGCTGCGGGCGCTCCGTTGCCTCACGCGCCTGATCCTCTCCTTCGCGGACGATGAAGCCGCCGCCAATGGAGTAGCACTCTTCATCACGCAAGGTCTTGCCGTCCGCGGAAGCTGCATTGAATCGCATACCGTTCGGATGCCCCGGCAGGCGCTCCGTGCGAAGCAGGAGGAGCTGCGCCTTCTCGTTGAAGTCGATCTCGTGGCGGCCGAGGAGGCGGATGCGATGGCTGGCCCGGATGCGCTGCAGGGTGGGCTCGATACTGTCGGGGTCGACCGTCTCCGGATCCCCACCCTCCAGACCCACGAGCACCGCTCGATCGGTTCCATGGCCGAGGCCTGTCAGGGCAAGGGAGCCGTAGAGGCGTACCGTCACCTGATGGATCGAGGCAAGTAGCCCGTCGCGCTCCAGGCTCAGGATGAACTCCCGCGCCGCGCGCATCGGCCCCATCGTGTGCGAGCTCGACGGCCCGATGCCGATCTTGAAGATGTCGAAGACGCTCAGGGACATATGGTGGAAACCTCGTGCCGGCGCAGCCAGCCTCTACATGAGGCGATTATCGGCTAAACGGAAGGGGGCAACCTGTCCGCTTGCGACGTCTATCGACCCCTTAGGCGCCGCAGTTCCCGTCTCTGATGCTTATCTGGACGCTCATCGGGACGGGGTGCCATCGCAGCAGCGAGGCGCATCCGCTGTGCGTGCTGTTCACGCCTGGCGCGGCTAGCGTCCGTCTCGGTGTAGCAGGCGACGGCCTCCTTGGCCGGTCCTCGCCTCTCCGGTATCGAGACTACTACGCATTCAAAGACGATCACGTCCCGTGTGAAGGTCACCCTATCCCCCGGACGCACGCTGTGGGAGGGCCGCACCCGCGCGCCGTTGACGTGCACTTTGCCGCCGTTCACGGCCTCCGCCGCCACGGAGCGGGACTTGAAGAGGCGCACGCCGAAGAGCCAGCGGTCGATGCGTGCCGCCCCCGGGGCCGGGGCGCTCATCAGGAGACCCGCTGGCCGTCTTTGACCACGGCGCGGCAGGGATTGAAGCCGCTCCAGTAGCCGAGCTCCTCCGGCTCCCGGACGGCCCACACGGCGAAGTCGGCGGCCTTGCCTGGCGCAAGCGTGCCGCGCTCCTGCTGCATGGCGAGCGCGCGCGCCGCGTGCCGGGTCACTGCCGCCAGCGCTTCCTCGCAGGTCAGACCGAACAATCGGGTGGCCATGCTCATCGCGAGGAGAAGAGAGCAGCCAGGCGCCGACCCCGGGTTGCAGTCCGTGGCGATGGCGATGCTCGCGCCTGCCGCCCGCAACGCCGCCAACGGCGGCTTGCGCTCCTCGGCCAGGCAGAAGAACGCCACCGGCAGGAGCACGGCCACGGTGCCGGCGGCGGCCAGAGCCTGCGCCTCCGTGGCGGTCGCATGTTCCAGATGATCGCAGGAGAGGGCTCCGCGGCGTGCCGCGAGCAGGCTGCCGCCCAGATTGGAGAGTTGCTCGGCGTGCATCTTCACGGGAACGCCGAGACGGCCCGCGGCATCAAAGAGCTTCCCGGCCTGTTCGACACTGAATCCGATGCTTTCGCAGAATATATCGACAGCATCGAGCAATCCCTCGGCATGCAGTTTGGGCAACCACACTGCTGCGATGTCGTCGATGTAGGCGTCTGCCCGGCCCGCATACTCCGGCGGCAGCGCATGGGCGGCGAGAAGCGTCGTGCTGACCGTTACGGGTAGGGCCTGCGCCAGCGATCTCGCGACGCGCAGCATCTTGGCCTCATCTTCCAACGTGAGGCCGTACCCCGACTTGATCTCGACCGTGGTGACCCCTTCGGCCAGCAAGGCTTGCAGCCGCGGCAGGCTTTCGTCGAAGAGCTGCTGCGGCGAGGCGGCCCGCACCGCGCGCATGCTGGAGAGAATTCCGCCGCCCTGCCGTGCAATTTCCTGGTAGGAGCGCCCGCGCAGCCGCTGGGCGTACTCCGCCGCCCGCGTCCCCGCGAACACCAGATGCGTATGACAGTCGATGAGCCCGGGAGTGACCCAGCCACCCTGCAGGTCGTGCGACTCGTCGGGACGATACTCGGCCGGCAGGTCCTGCTCGGCGCCGACCCACTCGATGCGCGGCCCGCGTGTGAGGAGAGCGCCCCGCTCATGGCGGGTCATTGCAGCGTCACAGGTGGCGATGCCGGCGTTTCGCCAGAGGTGCAGGCTCTCGTTCATGGCGGAATAGTATGGGACGGTTCCACTGCTGGGAACATTTGGGTACAATGCGCGGCCCCACGGCGCCTCGGTCGTGGGGGACGACTAGAAAAGCCCCCCGAGGGGCTTTTTGTTTTTATGGGCCTCACGGCCCTTTATTTTTTATGGCCGATACAGGCAACCATGCCCGCAACCTTGCGAGAGCGGCTCCTTGCCCTCATTGAGCCCCTCGTCGGGCAGCTGGGCTATGAGCTCGTGGAGCTCGAGCAAACCGCCGGACGCGGCAGCGCGGTGGTGCGACTCTTCATCGATTGCCCCGAGGGAGTGGGGCTCGCGGACTGCGAGCGAGTGAGCCGTGAAGTCGCCGCGCTGCTCGATGTCGAGGACCCGATACCCACCGCGTATACGCTCGAGGTTTCGTCGCCGGGATTCGACCGGGTGCTGCGCACGCGGGAGCATTTCGCGCGCTTCGTCGGCTCGCGGGTGGCAGTGGAGTTGGCCACGCCTCGCGATGGGGGGCGCCGCCGCTACACCGGCACGCTGCTTTCGGCCGACGAGGCCGGCATCGCGCTCGAGGTCGACGGACAGCGCGTCGCGATGTCCTTTGGGGAGATTGGTAAGGCCAGGCTGACGGGCGAGGCTGACAAATGAGCCCGCGAATCAGCGGCGGCCACTGCAAAGCTGGCGAGAGGTGACAGTAGTGAACAAGGAAATCCTGATGGTGGTCGATGCGGTCTCCAACGAGAAAGGCGTCGACAAGGAAGTGATCTTCGAGGCGCTCGAGGCGGCTCTGGCCTCGGCTACCCGCAAGAAATACGGCGAGGAATGGGATGCGCGTGTCGCCATCGACCGCAAGAGCGGGGACTACGAGACTTTCCGCCGCTGGAAGGTGTTTGCCGACGACTCGACGGAGCTCGAGGCGCCGGAGCGCGAGCTGCGCACTCGATGATGCGCGCGAGCTCGACCCGAAGGTCGAGATCGGCGGCTTCGTCGAGGAGCCGATGGAGTCGGTGTCGTTCGGCCGCATCGCCGCGCAGCAGGCCAAGCAGGTCATCGTGCAGAAAGTGCGCGAGGCGGAGCGCCAGCAGGTCGTGGACGCCTACCAGGATCGCGTCGGCACGCTCGTGAGCGGTGTCGTCAAGCGCGTCGACCGCAACGGCATCTTTGTCGACCTCGGCTCCAACGCCGAGGGCTTCGTGCCGCGGACCGACATGATTCCGCGCGAGCAGGTGAAGCCGCAGGACCGCATCAAGGCCTTCCTCAAGGAAGTGCGCTCGGAGCTGCGCGGGCCGCAGCTTTTCCTGACGCGCACGGCGCCGGAGTTCCTGATCGAGCTCTTCAAGCTCGAGGTGCCGGAAGTCGGCCAGGGCCTCATCCAGATCCTCGGCGCCGCCCGCGACCCCGGCGTGCGCGCCAAGATCGCGGTGCGCAGCAACGACCCGCGCATCGATCCGGTGGGCGCCTGTGTGGGTATGCGCGGCTCGCGCGTGCAGGCGGTGTCCAACGAGATCGCCGGCGAGCGGGTCGACATCATTCCCCACAACGAGAATCCGGCGCAGTTCGTCATCAACGCCATGTCGCCGGCGGAAGTCATGTCGATCGTGGTGGATGAGGATTCCCACAGCATGGACATCGCGGTCGCGGAGGAGAAGCTTTCCCAGGCCATCGGCCGCGGCGGCCAGAACATCCGGCTCGCCAGCCAGCTCACCGGCTGGGAGCTCAATGTCATGACGGAGTCCGACGCGGAGGCGAAGAGCGAGTCCGAGGCCAAGTCGCTGGTGCAGCTGTTCATGAAGCAGCTCGATGTCGATGAGGACGTCGCCACCATCCTCGCCCAGGAGGGGTTCTCGACCGTCGAGGAGATCGCCTACGTGCCGCAGGCGGAGCTCGCCTCCATCGAGGAGTTCGACGAGGACATCGTCAAGGAGCTGCGCAATCGCGCCCGCGACGTGCTGCTCACGCAGGCGATCGCGAGCGAGGAGACGCTGGATCAGTCGATGCCGGCCGATGACCTGCTGCTGCTCGAGGGAATGAGCCCGGATCTCGCGCTCGCGCTCGCGCGGCGCGGCGTGCGCACCCGCGAGGATCTCGCGGAGCAGTCGGTGGATGATTTGAAGGACATCGAGGGGCTGGCGGCCGAGGAGGCCGGCAAGCTCATCATGACGGCCCGGGCCCACTGGTTCCAGGCGGGTCAGGCCTGAGGGTACGAAAAGTATGGCGGAAGTGACGGTTTCCCAATTTGCCGAGGTCCTGAAGGTGCCGGTGGATCGGCTGCTCGTGCAGCTCGATCAGGCCGGTATCAAGGTCAAAGGGCCCGATGACCGCATCAGCGACGATGCGAAGCTCGAGCTGCTGACGCACCTTCGACGCAGCCACGGTGGCGCGGAGAGCGAGCGCGACGCCGCGCCTCGCCGCATCACGCTCAAGCGCAAGACCCAGAGCGAGCTGAAGCTCGCGAGCGCTCAGGGGCGCGCGCGCACGGTCAGCGTCGAGGTCCGCCAGAAGCGCACCTACATCAAGCGCGATGTGCTCGAGGAGCAGGCGCGCCACCAGCAGGACGAGATCGACCAGAAGCGGCGCGAGGCCGAGGAAGTCGCCCGTCGCGAGAGCGAGCGTGCCGACGCCGAGCGTCGCGAGCGCGAGCGGTTGGAGGCGGAGAACCGCCGCCGCATCGAGGAGGAGGAAACCGCCCGCCGCCGCGCGCAGGATGAGGCCCGCCGTGTCGCCGAGCAGCGCGTGCGCGAGGAGGAGGAGCGCCGCGAGCGCGAGCGGGAGGAGCAGCAGCGTCAGGTGTTGCAGCGCGAGGCGCAGGAGCGCCAGGTGCAGGAGCGTCAGTCGCACCACCCGGACCGCCGCGTGGCGGCAGAGCCCGCCGTGCCGGCAGCAGCGGAGCCGCCGCCGCCGCCGCGCGCCGCCGCGCCGTCCCAGGCCCCCGCGCCGGCTGCGCGGGAGCGCGCACCGGCCCCGTCCGCGCCGTCTCGGGACCGTCCCCCGGCGGATGATCGGCATACGCGCTACGGCAGACAGGAGTTGCATGTCACGACGGATGTCAGCTCGCGCTACAAGAAGAAGCGGCGCGTCAAGTCACGCGCCGTGCCGAGCGGAACCGAGGGACGGCACGGATTCGAGATGCCCACTGCACCCGTCGTGCACGAGGTCGGCATCGGCGAGACGGTGACCGTCGCGGAGCTGGCGCAGAGGATGGCGGTCAAGGCGACCGAGGTCATCAAGGTCCTCATGAACATGGGTGTCATGGCGACCATCAACCAGCCGATCGATCAGGACACGGCGGTGCTCGTGGTCGAGGAGCTCGGCCACACCGCGAAGCTCCTCAAGGAGAACCAGATCGAGGAGGACCTGCAGGGCGTGGCCGCCGAGGCGGTGGAGGCGGAGCCGCGGCCACCGGTCGTGACCGTCATGGGCCACGTCGATCACGGCAAGACCTCGCTCCTCGATTACATCCGGCGCACCAAGGTTGCGGCCGGCGAAGCGGGCGGCATCACCCAGCACATCGGCGCCTATCACGTCGAGACGCCGCAGGGCGTGATCACTTTCCTCGACACCCCGGGCCACGCCGCTTTCACGGCGATGCGCGCGCGCGGTGCCAAGGCGACGGATATCGTCATCCTGGTGGTCGCGGCGGATGACGGCGTGATGCCGCAGACGGTGGAGGCGATTCAACACGCCCGCGCCGCGGGCGTCCCGATCGTCGTCGCCGTCAACAAGATCGACAAGGGCGATGCGGACCCGGACCGGGTGCGCACCGAGCTCGCCAAGCAGGAGGTCATTCCCGAGGATTGGGGCGGCCAGAACATGTTCGTCAACGTCTCGGCCCGAACCGGGCAGGGAATCGACGAGCTGCTCGAGGCGGTGCTGCTGCAGGCGGAAGTGCTGGAGCTGCGTGCGCCGCGCAACGGGCTCGCCACCGGCGTGGTGATCGAGTCGAGCATCGAGAAGGGCCGCGGCGCGGTGGCGACCGTGCTGGTCAAGAGAGGCACCCTGCGCCTCGGCGATCCCATCATCGCCGGCTCCGAGTTCGGCCGCGTGCGGGCGCTCTTCGACGAGAACGGCCGCCCGGTGGAGGAGGCCTCTCCGTCCATGCCGGTGGTGGTGCTCGGGCTCTCCAGTGCGCCGAATGCCGGCGAGGAGATCCTCGCGCTCGAGAGCGAGCGCAAGGCGCGCGAGGTGGCGCTCTACCGCCAGGGCAAGTTCCGCGACGTGAAGCTCGCCCGTACGGCGACGCGCGCCGAGGACGTGTTCTCGCAGCTCGGCGAGGAAAAGGCGGGGGTCGTCGCCGTGCTCCTCAAGGGCGACGTGCAAGGCAGCGTCGAGGCGCTGCGCGAGGCGCTCACCAAGCTCTCGACCGAGGAAGTACAGGTCAAGCTCGTCGCGAGCGGCCTCGGCGGCATCACCGTGTCGGACGTGCAGCTGGCGGCCGCCTCCAAGGCGCTCATCATCGGCTTCAACGTCCGCGCCGACTCCGGCGCGCGCGATGCGATGAAGGAGACCGGTGTCGAGGTGCGCTACTACAGCATCATCTATGAAGCCATCGATGACGTGAAGCAGATGATGACCGGCATGCTGCGGCCGGAGATCAAGGAGCAGATCGTGGGCACCGCGCAGGTGCGCGAGGTGTTCCGCTCCAGCAAGTTCGGCGTCGTCGCCGGCTGCCTCGTGACCGAGGGTTTTGTCAGGCGCAACAATCCGATCCGCGTGCTGCGCGACAACGTGGTCATCTTCGAAGGGGCGCTCGAGTCGCTGCGCCGCTTCAAGGACGACGTCAACGAGGTGCGCGCCGGGACCGAATGCGGCATCGGCGTCAAGAACTACCAGGACGTGCGCGTCAACGATCAGATCGAGTGCTTCGCGCGTCTCGAGGTCGCACGGACGTTGCAGTAATGAAGAAGAGCTCGCCGGGCGGTGGCCGGCTGCGCAAGATCGAGTCGGAGCTGCAGCGCGTGCTCGCGGAGCTGATCGTGCGCGAGGTCAAGGATCCGCGCGTCGGCAACGTCACCATCACCGGCGTCAGGCTCGCCGCCTGACATGGGCGTCGGCGAAGATCTTCTACGCTCCGTTCGCCTCGACGCATCCGCACGAGCAGGTGCAGAGCGGCCTCAGCCGCGCCGCCGGGTTCCTGCGCGGCGAGGTCGGGCGGCGGCTGGGGTTGCGCCACGCGCCGCGGCTCGATTTCGTGTTCGATGACACCGCGGAGAAGGCCGCGCGCCTCACCGGGCTCATCGATAGCGCCGTGGCTGGCGATCGCAAAGACCATTGAACGGCATTCTGCTTCTCGACAAGCCGGTGGGGATGTCATCCAACGCCGCGCTGCAGCGCGTTCGCCGGCTGCTCGGCGGCTGCAAGGCGGGGCACGCGGGCAGCCTCGATCCGCTCGCGACCGGCATGCTGCCGCTGTGCCTCGGCGAGGCCACCAAGATCGCGGGCGAGATCCTCTCCAGCCGCAAGCGCTACCGGTTCACCATCGCACTCGGTGTGGCGACCGCGACGGGGGACCGCGAGGGACCGGTCATCGAGGAGGCGCCGGTGCCGCCTCGCTGGCAGGAGGGGCTGCAGGCGGCATTGCGCGGATTTCATGGCCCCGGGCGGCAGGTGCCGCCGATGTACTCGGCGCTGAAGCGCGACGGCCAGCCGCTTTACCGGCTGGCGCGCGCCGGGCGTGACCGTGGAGCGCGCGCCGCGGGAGATCGAGATCTTCGAGCTGGCGCCGGTGTCGCAGACGGAGACGGCGGTGGAGCTCGAGGTGCTCTGCTCCAAGGGCACTTACGTGCGCACCCTGGCGGAGGACATCGCGCGCGCGCTGGGTACGCTGCGGGCACGTCGCGGCACTGCGGCGCAGTTGGGTCGAGCCCTTCGAGAAAGAGCGGATGCAGACCCTCGAGGAGGTGACACTCGCCTGCGAGCAGGGAGGCCTCGAGCTGCTTGCCGCGGACCGGCCGCTCGAGCATCTGCCGGCGGTCGCGCTCGAGGCCTGGCAGGCGGATCGCATCGGCCACGGACAGGAGGTCGCCCTGCTGCGCAGCGCGCCTCCGGGGCGGGTCAGGCTGTACGACCCAGCCAAGCGTTTTCTGGGGCTAGGCGAATCCGACGGCCGGGGCAAGGTCAGGCCGCGGCGACTCTTTGCAGACCCGGTCTAGTGACCGCGGACCTGCACGTCTGGATCGAGCATCTGCAGCGCGTGGGCGACGTCGGTGAACCCGGTTTGCTGCAGCTGCTCTCCGGAGTATGTCTTCGTCATGGAGTTGCAGCCAGGAGAGCCGGGTCGTATGGGCGTGCCGTCGGCTTTGGCGCACCAGCCCGCCGGAACGGCCGCGGCTGTCTTGACCGCGGGGTGCGACGGAGTGGTGGCGCAGGCCGCCAGGGCGCCTACGCTGAGGATGCCGATGATCAATGCGCGATTCATGGCCGGGGCAGTATAGCTCCAAATAAGTGGCCGCGAGCTTGTGGCAGAGGCATTACAGCGGTTAAAATTCCGCGCTTCCCAAAAGGCTACTTAAGACAGTCACTTAGGATTTAGGCGCAATGGCTCTTACCAGCGAGAAAAAAGGCGGCATTCTGGCGCAGTACCGGCGCGATCCCGCCGATACAGGCTCCCCCGAGGTTCAGGTGGCGCTCCTTTCGGAGCGCATCAACGGGCTCGGCGAGCACTTCACGGCGCACAAGCGCGATCACTCCTCCCGCCGAGGCCTGGTCAAGCTCGTCAACCAACGTCGCAAGCTCCTCGACTATCTCAAGGCCACGAAACCCGCAAAGTACCAGGAGCTCGTCGAGCGCCTGGGACTTCGCCGCTAACACCAGCACAAGGCCGCATCGCGCGGCCTTTGTGTTTGGACCCCATCTTTTTTGCGAGGGCTCGAGCTTGAGCGTTGTCAGCAAGTCATTTCAGTACGGTCCCCAGACAGTCACCATCGAGACGGGCGAGGTCGCCCGACAGGCCGAAGGTGCCGTGCGGGTCTCGATGGGCGATACCGTGGTGTTGGTCACCGCGTGCGCCCGAACCACCCCCACCGCGGGCCGCGATTTCTTCCCCCTCACCGTCAACTACGTGGAGAAGACCTATGCCGCGGGACGCATCCCGGGCGGCTTCTTCAAGCGTGAGGGCCGTCCGACCGAGAAGGAGACGCTGACTTCGCGTCTCATTGATCGCCCGATCCGGCCGCTGTTCCCCGACGGTTTCTACAACGAGGTGCAGGTCGTCGCGACGGTGCTGTCGGTCGACCCGGAGATCGATCCGGACATCGCCTCGCTCCTCGGCGCCTCCGCGGCGCTCTCCCTCTCCGGCGTTCCGTTCAACGGCCCGATCGGCGCCGCCCGGGTCGGCTGGAAGGACGGCCAGTACCTCCTCAATCCCACCGCCAAACAGCTCGCCGAATCGCAGCTGCACCTGGTCGTCGCCGCCACGGAGCACGGCGTCCTCATGGTGGAGTCCGAGGCCAAGGGCCTGTCGGAGGAGGTGATGTTGGGAGCGGTGGTCTTCGGTCACCAGCAGATGCAGACCGCCATCCGCGCCATCCGCGAGCTCGTCGCCGAGGCCGGCAAGCCGCGCTGGAACTGGCAGCCCGCGGCCGAAAACGCGGAGCTGGAGAGTGCGGTTGCCCTGCATGCCCAGGCCGCCCTCTCTCAGGCCTACAGCATCACGGAGAAGCAGCAGCGCCATGCGCGCATCTCCGAGGTCAAGGCGCAGAC